>NZ_JBCNHV010000012.1:0-290093 GCF_050482385.1 Paenibacillus lautus | reverse complement strand
TCAACGTTCCACCGAAGTGGTTCGTTTTACTCACTCGTTGTTCAGTTTTCAAAGATCAACTTCTTCGTTACTGGCGAATCTCGTTCGCACCAGCAACTCTTATAATATATCATGTTTGTTTCGATAATGCAAGAGGTTTTTTTAGAAAGTTTTTTAAGTTCTTCATTTCTTTCGATTAACCTCTAACCCATCGCAATCTTGCTTATCGCGACTGGATTTATAATGTATCATATTTCTCGATCCGATAGCAATATATAAATTCTTCCAAATGATTATTCTTTTATAAATAGCTGTTAGCAGTATTTCATACAGTAGATTCATAGACAGTATATCGGACGAGCATACAAAAGGGACCACATCTTGGTCCCTTTTGTTTAACTATAACCAGGCATTCATTGATGATGTCTTAACTCTTGATCCAGGGATTGTGGCGCTTGCCTTTTGATGAGACTTGAGGCTTTCGTGATTTCTTGGCTTCTGTTCTTGTTTTATTAGCTTGCTGACGATGGACTTTGGCTCTTTCCTTAGCATTCTCTTCAATGGCGGTATCTCTGGATCCGGATGGTTCCTTATCGTTCTCAACGTCACTGCTGACCGACACATTAGATTGCATGGCTTCGAATGGAGCCGACGGATTGAATGCCGAATCGAGCTGCTGGTCATTTTGCCGATCATACCAGTTCTGTTCATATGGATTTACAAATGGAGGATATGCTCCTTGAGTTCCCATGAGTTCGGACGGATATCCGTATGGCCTAGGATTGTAGCCATCCTGCCAAGGTTGATACGGTACCGCCATGTCCGGTGCATGCTGGTAATGCCCATGTTGCGGCATGTTATAGTGCGGACTAACTTCTCCCCCGTGGCATCCGCAAGGAGACGGAACATAACCATATGTCGCGGCTGTATGATGATGCTCAGGATATGGATGGTAATCGGAACCCATATTCCCTGTATACGATTCCGCGATCGAGAACTGGGAATATTCCAAGCTCATCGGCTGTTCGGAAACTCCCGGATATCCTGAAGCTACATTTCCCCAGCCTTCATTGTAGGAAACCGGCATCGCTTCCTGCGGTATATGGTGATATGGATGAATGGCTGTGCCGTAATCGGCACCATGCCAATGTTTAGATTCATGGCAACCACATGGTCCTTCATGAAAACCACCGTATGGAGGCATCATAAATGCAGGCGCTTCTTTAAAAGGAAATTCCGGACATGGATGTGGCATCATATGAAGCGGCATCTCCATAAATGGCGGACATGGTTCGGCCATGGGATGGATTGGGTGAGGTAACGGCATGGTTTTAACAGGGTACGTATACTCAGGTTCTATTGGTTTATATGGCATTTTAAAATCTGGGTTGTACTCTGGTTTATATTCAGGTTTGAATTCAGGCATGATTGCAGGCTTTTTAAAATCAGGCATGACATCCGGTTTTTTTACTTCTGGCAGAACCTCTGGTTTCTTAATTTCCGGCAGGATCTCCGGTTTCTTGACTTCCGGCAGGATGACCGGTTTCTTGATTTCAGGTAAAATCTCCGGTTTGTACTCCGGTTCGAATTTCTTAGGCTCCTCGGGAAAAGGCGAAATCTCAGGAAGTTTCGGCAAAATCGGCGGCTCGGGCTCCTTCTTAACTTCCGGAACAACCGGAGGCTGCTCGATCGGCGCTGTGATTTCTTCCTTTACTCCTGTGTAATCCTTGCTCCCCGGCTTCTTCTTGCCCGGGTTCGAACCACTGCCACTGCTCATCGAACCCCCGTCATCTGCCCCCGACTCCGAATATACGCCTGATGAAGGGATGTTCACGACCTCTCCCACCAGCAGGGCATTCGGATTTTTAAGCTGCGGGTTGGCATCAATGATTTCCTTCAGGGTTACGCCCCATGCCTTCGACAGTTTCCAGAGGGAGTCCCCCTGCTTTACCGTATGCTTATGGATAATGGGTTGGCTGCCGCCTGGTACCGGAACAGGCTCTGTCGGTACTTTGATTTTGGCACCGACATCGAGCTTATTCGGATCCACCAGCTGCGGATTGGCATCGATGATTTTCGCTAAAGGAACGTCGTATTTTTTGGACAGCTCATATAGGGTGTCGCCTTCCTTGACGATGTGTATCTTCACGCCGCTAAAACCTCCTACACTCTTCTAGGCGTCATGTAATTCGCCCGCTTTCGTTAATACATCCTATGCACGGAATAGGCGATTGACATCCCTCTGGGCAAAAAAAATCCTTTCATCGACATGAAAGGATGGTTTAAGTCGTTTATTTAGCTGTCCTAAAACGTTAGGATTCCCACACTTTATAACCGTCTTGATCCACAATTCTGCGGAATTCCTGGAGCAGTTGAAGCGTAATTGGACCAGCCTGCCCTTTTCCGATCATCCGTCCGTCAATTTCCCGAGCGGCGATAACCTCGGCGGCGGTTCCTGTAAAAAACACCTCGTCTGCAATATATACGTCATGCATGCTGAAAGGCTCTTCCTTCAATTTAATGCCGAGTTTATCGCATAAATCAATAATCGCCTGACGTGTAATGCCTTCAAGCGCACCAAGGTAGCACGGTGGCGTGGTGACCACGCCGTTTTTCACGACAAAAATATTGTCCCCGGAGCCTTCCGTCACATATCCTTGTGCGTTCATCATGATCGCTTCATCCGCTCCCGCAAAGTTGGATTGGATCTTCACAAGAATATTGTTCAAATAGTTCAGAGACTTGATTTTCGGATTGAGTGCATCCGGAATGTTACGGCGCTGGGCTACGGAAACGGCCTTCAAACCGTTCAGATAGGCTTCTTCAGAGTAGATCGCCAACTGCTCCACAATGATCAACACCGTTGGTTTAGGGCAGCGACGCGGGTCCAGACCCAGATTGCCTGCGCCTCGGGATACCACGATACGGATGTACCCGTTCCGCATATCGTTGCGCCGAATCGTTTCGGCCATAGCCTCCAGCAGCTCATCATATGCCAGTGGGATGACTAAATCGATGGACTTGGCGGAATCGTACAGCCGATCCAAGTGTTCCTTGCACTTAAAGATGTTGCCGTTATATATCCGAATGCCTTCGAATATGCCGTCTCCGTACAAAAATCCATGATCAAAAACGGATACTTTTGCATTCTCTTTTGTGACGAATTCTCCATCCAGATAGATCCATTGCTCTGACATTTACTTAACCTCCATTTTCTCACTCTCGTACGCGTAGCCCGGATAAGTGCCCAGCACACGAACCAAACATCCCAGCGCTTCAATCTCTCCCATGGCGGCGAGCAATAGAACGGAATCGGCTGCGGCCATGACATCGATATAAAAATAGTAATTACCGAGTTTCTTCTTCGTCGGACGGGATTCGATCCGGGACAGGTTCAGGCGCCGCCAAGCAAAAGCAGAAAGCACCTGATGCAGCGCTCCCGGCACATCCTCTGGGAGGGTCACGAGAATGCTGGTCTTGATATGCTCCGGCGAACGGTTGACTGAAATCGGCTCGCGTCCGATCAGGACAAACCGGGTGTAATTGTTATCATGGTCGGTAATCCGCTCGGCAAGCAGATTTAATCCGTGAGTGGCTGCGCCAAGTGAAGTGCCGATCGCCGCCCAGCCCTGACCGGGATTTTCCTTTACGATCTTAACCCCTTCAGACGTGCTGCCTACCTGCTCCAGCTCAGCCTGTGGTGCGGCCTTCGCGAGGAACTGACGGCACTGGGCCGTTGCTACTTGGTGAGACCAAATTTTTGTGATTTTACTGTAATCCATCGTACCGTCATTTGAACGGAACTCGGCAGCATTTCCGATCAGGTTTTGAATGGAAGGATAAACCCACTCTACCTGCATCGGCAGATCCACCTCATTGACCAACCAATCCATATGAAGGCTCACGGAGCCTTCGATGGTATTCTCAATCGGGATCACGCTGTAATCGCTTTTTCCTTCTACTGTAGACATAAATACATCAGAGATCAGTTTATGGTGGACAAACTCCACCGGCTCACCGTTAAGGAGATAAAGTATCGCTTCATGAGATACCGATCCTGAGGGCAACAAGGCTATTTTTTTCATGCGGTAACTTCCCCTCTAATCATATCCAAAAAGGATCTATTGTTTATATCATCCAAGAGCTGGACGCCTTCTGCAACTGGATTCAATGGGTAACACGAAGACGAGATTCCTTCCGCCTTCATCGTCTCCAATAAATATGCGCTCAATTCTTCCACCCGCGAAACGTTCCGATCCACCAACGCAATCATCGTCGGGCCCGCTCCGCTTAGTGCAATACCGAGCGCTCCGTGTCTTGTCGCTTCAGCCAAAATCTTGGTCATCCCAGGCACAAGCGGTACCCGATAGGGCTGGTGAATCCGGTCTTGCATTGCGGCATGAATCAAGTCCAGTCTGCCTGCCGAAAGAGCCGCAGTCATCAAGGAGGTTCGACTAATATTATATACAGCATCCGCTAAACTGACCTGGGCGGGCAGCGCTTCCCTTGCTTTGGATGTCGCCAACTCGAAATCGGGAATAACGACGAGCGTGCCGAGGTCTGCTGGAGGTTCAATACGTATATAATCCGCATGGGCTCCGTCCCATACCGCCGTAATAATCCCTCCAAATAAAGAAGCCCCTACATTATCCGGGTGCTTCTCAAGATCCGTCGCCATGTCAAAAAGCTTGGAATCGGGCAGCGGCGAACCGATCAGCGCATTGGCAGCCGCCAGCGCACCTACAATCGCAGATGCACTGCTGCCAAGACCGCGGGTAAGCGGAATTTCGGAATACATGGAAATCTCGAGATCAGGAACAGCCTGTCCCGCTTCTTCAAAAACCATCTGAGCCACCTTGTAGATCAGGTTGCTCTTATCCGTCGGCAGACCACCCATCTCATCACCATGAAGATGGAATACGGTCCGCTCCGACGCCTTCATCTCGATCCAGGAATATAAAGACAATGCCATGCCGAGTGTATCGAATCCAGGTCCCAAATTAGCCGTACTGGCCGGAACCTTCACCCGGACACCTTGAGACAAACTCATACCCGTGCAGCTCCTTCAAGCTTAGCAATAGCATCCATTACGGCTGATTCTGTATCCGATACGACGAGCGGTTCAGCGTTCACGGTAGAAATGGCGATATTCGGATCCTTGAGCCCATGCCCTGTCAGCACACAGACAACGGACTCTCCACCTTTAAAATATCCTTCTCGCTTCATTTTATAAACGCCTGCAATGGAGGCAGCCGATCCTGGCTCGGCAAAAATGCCCTCACGCGATGCGATTTTGCGGTATGCTTCTAAAATTTCTTCATCCGTCACGTAGTTAATCTGTCCACCGGATTCCGCTGCGGCGGCAACCGCAGTTTTCCAGCTGGCCGGGTTCCCGATACGGATGGCAGTCGCTACCGTTTCCGGGTTCGCAATAGGCTCTCCCTTCACGATCGCCATAGCACCTTCCGCTTCAAATCCTAGCATTTTCGGTAGTGAAGATGATTTACCCGCTGCGTGGTACTCTTTAAATCCTTTCCAGTAAGCGGAGATGTTCCCCGCATTGCCAACCGGAATCGCCAGCACGTCCGGAGCTTTCCCTAACTGGTCAACAACTTCGAATGCAGCCGTCTTCTGGCCTTCGATTCGATAAGGATTCACGGAGTTCACAAGCGCAATCGGATGCTTCGCCGTAATCTCGCGCACAATTTCCAGCGCGCGGTCGAAATTGCCCTCAATCGCAATAACCTTCGCTCCGTAGATCATCGCCTGGGCGAGCTTGCCCAGCGCTATATTATTGTTCGGAATGATAACGATACAATTTAATCCGCCACGAGCGGCATAAGCAGCCGCTGCTGCAGACGTATTACCCGTTGAAGCGCACATGATGGTGCGGCTTCCCTCTTCCATTGCTTTTGCTACGGCCATTACCATCCCGCGGTCTTTAAATGAACCCGTGGGATTAAGCCCCTCAAATTTGAAATGCAGATCAATTCCGAGCTCTTCGGATAAATTCACAGCTTTGATCAGGGGGGTATTCCCTTCCTTTAGCGTTAGAAGCGGAGTACGCTCATTCACCGGCAAATATTCTCTGTAGGTTTGAAGCAATCCTTCATACGGCATCTCTCTTGTTCTCCTTTTCTTATGAAAAAATTATATCGGGTTATTTAATGAGTTCTAATCCCTTATCCTTCAACACGGTAAACACTTTTAATCCGGCGAATGACTTCCAGGCCTTCAAAATGATTCAGCACTTCATCCATATTGGCTTTGCTCGCATTGTGCGTGACGATGATAATCTCTGCGTCCGGATTATGCTCGTTCGGCTGCTGAACAACGGATTCCAGGCTGACGTTATATTCGGCGAACACCTGCGTAATTTGGGCAAGTACACCTGCTTTATCGTCGACATGAAGCAAAATGAAGTTCTTGTACATGATCTGCTCATCGGTTTTGAGTTTCTTCGGTTTGTAAGGAACGATGGCTTTGAGCCCGTTAACGCCGAGCTTCAGATTCTTGATGACCGCAACCAAGTCTGCAACAACGGATGTAGCGGTTGGCATCTCGCCGGCGCCGGCTCCGTAAAACATCGTTTCACCTACAGCTTCTCCGTATACATAAACCGCGTTGAATACCCCATTCACGGCCGCGATAGGATGTCCTTTTCGAACCATCGTAGGCTGAACAGTGATGCTGAACTCATCGTCCTGACGCTCCGCTATACCCAGCAGCTTCATCTCGTAGCCCAAACGCTTCGCATAGGCGATATCTTCTTTGGTCACTTGCGAGATTCCCTTAACGGTTACATCCTGAAGCTCAACGTTCGTGCGGAAGCCAAGTGTCCCTAGTATCGCCATTTTGCGGGCCGCATCCAAGCCTTCTACATCGGAGGTCGGATCGGCTTCTGCATAACCCAGCTCCTGAGCTTCTGCCAGGACATCCTCATACGATGCGCCTTCTTGGCTCATCTTGGTCAAAATGAAGTTGGTTGTACCGTTCACGATCCCCATGATTTTCATGATTCGATCCGAGGAGAAGCCTTCAATCAGCGTGCGGATAATAGGAATACCGCCAGCAACGCTTGCCTCGTAGAACACGTCGCACTGCTTCTCTTGCGCCTTGGCTAATATTTCGGCACCATGGAGAGCCATGAGATCCTTATTCGCGGTAACGATATGCTTGCCGCGCTCCAGCGCTTCGAGGATATAGGTTTTCGTCTGCTCAATCCCGCCCATCACTTCAACGATGACATCAATCTCGGGATCGCGGATGACCGCCCATGGATCTTCCGTCAGTTTATTCTGGTCCACATTAACACTGCGGTACTTCTCCAAATGTTTGACAGCGATGCGTTCTATCGTAATCGGCGAACCGACCTGGCTGCTCAAATCCTCCTGATGCCCCTCAACGATGCGGACAACCCCTGTCCCTACGGTTCCTAATCCCAAAAGTCCTACTTTGACCGGTTTCATTAATACTCTACCTCCTGTATCCCATCGCATAGATATCTATTTATTCATCATAACTTAACCTTGGCCTATCATCTGCACTCTTCTTACTCCGGTTATGCGTCTCAATCCGTCGAGCAGATCATCCAGCTCCTCATTAAGCCGGGAAACTTCGACAGAAATCACGACATTGGCGATTCCCTGGAGCGGAATGCTCTGATGAATGGTTAACACATTCCCGCCTTCACCCGCTACCAGCCCCAGCACTTCGGATAGCATCCCGGAGCGATGTTCCATATCGATAGAAATCGTTACGATTTCATCTCGTTCCAGTTGATTGATAGGATGGATTCCATCCTTGTACTTATAAAAAGCGCTTCGGCTAAGCCCAACCTGCTCAACGGCTTCGTGGACCGTCCTAACGTCTCCCGACGCCAGCAATTTTTTCACTTGCATCGTCTTAACCACAGCCTCGGGAAGGATGTCTTCCCGGACCAAATAGTAGCGTTCCTTCACAAACGTCCTCTCCTCAAAGACTACTGTATTCGTATAGTGGACATTATACTGGATATACCAAGTAAGGGCAATACATAAGTGTCCAGTTTTTTTAGATATCCCGATATTTCTTATGTCAACTCTATAGCCTATACTATATCGCAATTCGAATCAGAACACATCGATATTCACGTCAAAATTGTAAATGATGCGTAAGAAAAAGCAGTCTCCGGTATGCGGAGACTGCCGATAACGTTATACTGACGATGTGTAACTCAAGGTCAACCCGCAGTATTCGCATGGTACCGATTCGCTTGGGTTTAACATGATTCTGTTTCCGCAGCCAGCACACTCATGACTTTTTGGTCCCAGTGACGCGGCTGGTATAGGTAATTGCTCGAATGAAGTATGGGTATTCATCATACTATTGCTGTCTTCCGCGGGATGATTATTTGAAGGCTGTTTAAAAACATTTAGCTGCACCCTTCCATCCTTTATGATTCCGTTCGGAAAGTGTTTGTGATTGAGCAGATACTGCAAATCTTTTAGCACTGTGGATAGTGGATGACGAACATGTAATGCAATATCTTCAATGCTCTGATGACCGCTTAGGACAAAGGTTTCATACTCTTTTGCAAGTTTATAAAACCTCGCATTTGCGCTTAACCTTAATCCATACAAGATAGCAACGATCAATAAAGCTATAATGCCTACTACTAATGCCAAGCCAATAGCTTTATCAGCTCGTTGATTAGGTTCAAACTCACGATATGGAACAAAAAAGTAATACATCACAATAAATATGTAACCACCCATAAGACAATTGGTTAATTGAAAGTAACTATAGCCCTTCCTATAGTTCATATGGGTCGTTTTGATAAAACTCCATAGTACCGGCAATAAAATGACCGGAAACAATATAAAACTCCCAAACAAGATTAAAGCATCCCAACCGGTTGGCTGGAGCTCATACTGTTGATCTTCTTTCACTTTCTATTCATCCTCCTCCCCTCTTCTCACAGTGATTTAATATCATCCGTTATTAAGAAGGATCCCGCAGTATTCACATTCCTTGGCTTCCATATGGTTGAGCAAAACGTTGGAACCACAGCCCGAACACTTCACGTTTTTCGGCTGTGAAGGTATTGGTGGTGCTTTGATGGTTCTAAGTACGTTTCTACGATCACTTTCTCGGAGACTCGCGGAACCCGCAACCTGAGTGGATTGGATCTGCTCGGCCCCAACCTCATTCATATTCCGTTCAAACATCAACATGCCGTCAACGATAGTTCCACGCGGAAAATGGTTATTATCCATTAAATACTCTAAATCCTTCGCTACTCTTAATTCCGTTTGTCTTACTTGCTCTGCAATTTCATGTATATGATGGATCTGATGAATAAAGATTATCTGCCTATACTGATCCACCAGCTTGAAATAGTGTTCACTTCGGTTCGAGTAGAATCCGGCCGCGACTACCAGCAAAACAAAGGATATAGCAAACACTGCGAGAATGTAAGAAAAAATGGAATTCAAGAAAAAACCGTAAAGAATATACGAAACAAAACTTGCTATTAATTGAAATGAAATTAATTTATAGGTAAAGCCTTTTCGATAGTTAAGCTGATTAGAGGCCCCCCTCCAAATGGTCAATGGAATCAATATATACGGCAAAATCAAGCTGCCCATAATCAAAATAAGATCAATTACCTCTATCTTTGGTTCATATTTATAATGTTTTTGCTCCTTTATTTGAGTTGCCAAAGCTAAACCTCCCTTCTCGGCTAAGCAACAATGATCGTGCCGCAGTACTCGCACTCTTTTTCCTCTTGGGGTGAAATCACAGTCCTTGCACCGCAGCCGGAACATTCCACAGATTTCGATCCAATATCCTGTTGAGTCTCAGCCGGTTTTACTGACTCTCTATGCAATGCAGGGATCATCAGCACACCATTCTCAATCTTTCCATGAGGAAGCATCCGCTCCTTGATCATAAAGTTCAAATCCCGGATCACATGGGCCTGGGTTTGATTTGCTACAATCGCAATATGATCGATGTAGATCAGGCGCCGCTGCAAGACGGCCTCTGTATAAATACTCAATAGCTTTCGAAATCTCTTGTCTGCTAGCTCAGCCGCAACAAGCAGCAGCATGGCAGGGACTAATAGGCACAAAGCCATCGCTAAATTGTCGTTTAAGAACTCCTCGCTGGTTTCACTCGCCAGTAAAAAGATCACAGAGGTCATAATGTACGAACCGAAGAATACCCACCCCATCAGCCTTGCGTTTCTTCCCCTGAAACTGTGATGTTGTTGCGTGGGTAAAATACGAAACCCCGCGATGATCAAAGCTAATGGAAAAAACACATACGTCAGACCGATAATAAAATAATCGAATTTTGTAAATCGCGATTTAAACGGCTTCACTGGAACGCTCATACCAAGATCTCCTCAATTTTGTTCTTCATCGGACGCATGAATAAGATTAAGCCACAATCACCGTACCGCAATACTCACATTCTTTTTTCTCCAGATGCGTTACGACCGACCTCGCCCCGCAGCCCGGGCATTCCACAGACTTCGGTGCTGGATCGGGCGTCGCTTCGTTCCGGGTTAATGGCGCTGGTTCAGCCGCAACTTCGCCCAGTGAATACTGCATTCTCTGTCCACTGCGCGAAACAAATTCCCCTTGGAATGGGGATTGGGTTCTCCTCTGCAAGGACGGGATGACGACGACTCCATTGTCGAGCTTTCCGTTAGGCAGCATACGCCGTTCAAACATGAACGTGATATCCCGAACGGCATGTGCCGGCGTTTGTCTTGCCTCACGAGCGATATGTTCAATCTGGACGAGCCCTCTTTTCATAATGGCATTCGAATAAAATTGCAGCAAACTGTTGAATTTCTTGTCTTCCTTTTTGGCAATCAACAGCATGATGATAGCTGGAACCAGTATAATAACGCCCCACACGATGGAAGCCGAATAGAGGCCATCGACATCTTTATCATCAATAGTCGCCAGAATCATAAGCAGTTCAAAGATTCCATAGGTGATGACCAAAACCCACCCGAAGAGACGGTTGTTTCGTCCCTTACAGTGATTATGGCGGTGGGTGACAAGCACCCGAACAGCTGCCAGCACAATGGCCAGCGGAAAAAACAGAACCGCCAGCGCAATAATGGAATAATCCACTGTCGTGAATTTCTGTTTAAAGCGCTTGAGATCAGAAGCTTCCATATTCTATCCCCTCTATCATCTGCATTAGGTTGATCCCGCTTTTGCTTTCAGAAGTTCGGTGTTGCGATCCTGTACCGTTCTAAGGATATCGCGGATGATGTGAACCGTTTGCTCTGCCAGCTCATCGCGTTGTTCCGCCCGTGTCTCCCCGATCAGCGCCACTTGGTCCTCCAACATCGCGATTTTTTGCTGGATCATATGCTCCACTTCATATAACGAGGTGTGTGTGATTGGATCGCTATACCGAAGCGTTTCCTCCAGTTCGGCCATCTGCCGGTCTAACGATTGAATGTTCTCTCCTGGCATCTCCCCTAGTTTCCTCCGGATTCCCCCGATCCAAGCCACCGTCTCTTTCTTAACCGAAAGATGGCCACTTTCCTTCCGTTCATGAGCTCCTGCATATTTTCCCGCCAAAGCTATCAGTCCCAAAACAACCGAAAACCCCAGGAAGGTTATCAGATGAATCATCAAATACGAAGATTCAGGCAGCTTAAATAAATATCCCAGCAGAATAACTTCCAGCAAGACGGAGATTGCATAGATTCCTATAATAACGCCTGAAGCAATATAAAAAGGAGCTCCTGTCGAAGCCGCTTTGCGCTGGTGCATGACAAAACCGATAAATACGAGAATGGCCGCCTCGGCGCATCCGAGGGCTATGCCCGATATCCAAGAATTCAGCTGAACGATCCCACCGATCAATCCGAACAGAAGGATGGTTACGACCGGAAGCGCTACGGCAGCCAGCCATAATCTGTTTCGACTTGTGGTCCTTGTGTTCACTCTATTCCCCCGCTTTCACTTCACATCAATTTATGACCGCACTCCATGCAAAACTTCTGGCCCGGTTTGATCTCATGATGACACCCAGGACATGTAAGTTCATGGCTCGACCCGCAGTGCGGGAAAAACTTGGCTTCCGCATCCACCAATTCACCACATGCCCGGCAAGGCATAGGCAGCGGTGCACCGCACTCCGGACATTCAACAGCACCAGCCGGGTGGTCATGGCCACACTTAGGGCATGCATGGTAAGGGTCTCCGCAGTGAAGACAAAACTTGGCATTCGGAGGTAGAGGCTGCCCGCAATCGTTGCACCGGACGGTTCTCGCCAGCTCTTGCTCGGCTTGCGCTTGAAGCGACTGGCCGCATCCCGAACAGAATCGGGCTTCTTCCCCGTTCCGTGTTCCGCACTTGGTACATGCCTTCTGGTTGATTGGCATATCATCCTTCTCTAGTGCCTTTGAACTCTCAAACATATGCCGGGCGGTCTCGTACATCGGGCCGACCATCCCAAGTCCCATGCCCAGCCCGGTCCCCATGACCGCTGCCGGACTGCCGGGATTCTTCGCTGCCCCCTCAAGCGTATTAAAGGTTCTTTCCTGATGGTAGGTATACCCGATGATGTCCATTTCCGCTTTTTTTGCCAACGCTTCTTTGATTCGAATCGCAGCGGGGTCATTCTCCGGTATGTTGATGGAATCTACATAGAAATTCAACAGAGTGATCCCTATCTCTTCAAATGAAGGCGCAATCGCTTCCATGATATGCTTCGATATTTCCGCTATGTAAGCATTGATCTCCACAACGCTAATTTTTTTGCGAACGATATAGGAGGATATGATTTCCGTAATATTGGACATCAGTACGCCGCGATAATATTTAATCAGGGTGCTCTGGTCAAAAGTTTGCAGCGTACCGACCATGGTCCCCAGAAACTTTCGCGGATCGCTGATCTGTACGCCGAATTGGCCAAAGGCCCGGACCGATACGATAATATTGTATTTCGGATCTTGCAGCTGGATCGGCGAGTTGGTTCCCCATTTCACGTCCAGTGAACGAAGTTTGTTCACAAACCAGACTTCTGCCGTAAAGGGAGACTTCCCACCGAACGGAAGATTGATCACATTGGATAAAATCGGTATATTCGCTGTACTCAGCGTATGCCGCCCCGCCGAGAAGGAGTCCAGGGCCTGACCGCCCTTGTACAGGATTGCCTCCTGTGTCTCATGAACAATGAGCTGGGTCCAAGTCCCTAACTCCTGATTCGGATAACGCCATGCAAACACATCCGGCGGCCCTTCGTATTTTACAACTTCAATAATAGCCATAGTTCTACTCTCCTTTTTACGCCGTTCCTTCCATCCCGATGGTCTATGGAAAAGGACTATTGTACTACTATTGTATACGATTTACCCGATATGTGGATGCAAAATTTGGAAAGCTAAATGGAAAAAGGCATAGCGGAACATTTTCACAGCAGATACCATAAATCACTGCGCATGTTTACGTGTTATCGATTCACGCAGATACAACTTCATTCATAAAAAAAATACCGCCAAGCCTGCTGTTACACAGACCTTGCGGTATTTTTCTTCAAAACGTATTTGTCATGCATTAATAGTAGCTGCTGCCTTCAACAAATTCGAATTCGAAATCGCCAATCCGTACAATGGTGCCTTCTGTCGCGCCCCGTTTCCGGAGCTCTTCATCAACGCCCATATGACGCATCGTTCTTGCAAGTTTCAGAATGGCATCATGTGAATTCATCTGCATCCGTTTCAGCATCCGCTCAATTCGTTCGCTATGCACCACATACATCTCATTATCCCTAGTGACGGTGAAGGAGTTGTCGTTTTGCGCTTTGAATTTATACACCTTACGCTCGGAAACCTCGGATACTTCTTCAATCGCCGGCTCATCCGGAATGCTTTCGAGTACATCGATCGTGCGATAAAGAAGTTCCTGAATACCCTGTCGAGTCAGCGAGGAAATCGGCATGACCTCGATGTCCGGACGGATCTCCTTCACCTTCTCTTTGAAGGCTGCCAAATACTCTTCCGCCTCCGGCATATCCATTTTATTAGCGGCTACGATTTGCGGCCGATCGACCAGAACCGGGTTGTAAAGCCTAATTTCATCATTGATTTTTTCCCAGTCCTCAAACGGATCCCTTCCTTCCGTGCCTGCCATATCCACAACATGGATAATGACGCGTGTTCTTTCCACGTGCCGGAGGAATTCGTGACCAAGTCCCACGCCTTCATGAGCACCCTCAATCAGACCAGGCAAGTCAGCCATTACGAAATTGCGACCGTCTCCAACCTCAACCATTCCCAAATTCGGTGTTATGGTTGTAAAGTGGTATGCGCCGATCTTCGGCTGAGCCGCAGATACAACGGATAACAAGGTGGATTTGCCTACGCTAGGGAACCCGACGAGACCCACATCAGCCATCACTTTAAGTTCCAGGGTTACGTAACGCTCTTCGCCTTCCTCACCGTTCTCGGCAAGTTCAGGCGCCGGATTGTTCGGCGTAGCAAAGCGGATATTTCCACGCCCTCCACGGCCTCCTCTGGCAACAACAACCTGTTGACCGTGCCGGGTCAAATCGCCAATCACCTCACCGGTATCATCATCCATTAAGATGGTACCCGGTGGGATACGGACAATCATGCTATCCGCATTGGCGCCATGCTGACTTTTATTGCGGCCTTTTTCTCCGCGCTTGGCCTTGAAATGCTTCTGGTAACGGAAATCCATCAACGTGCGCAGTCCTTCGTCCACCCGGAAAATCACGTCGCCGCCCTTACCGCCGTCACCGCCGGCAGGTCCGCCTTCAGGAACGTATTTCTCTCGACGGAACGCAATGAGACCATCTCCGCCGTCTCCGCCTTTTACATATACTTTTGCCTTATCTACAAACATGAAATCACCTTCCTCAAGTCACAAACGGCAAATACAAACGATACGAGGTCTCCCCCGGCTCCGTCTGCTCCACCCGAATGCCTTCGCCTTTTACGGATTGTTCAATCTGAAGCTTCAAGCTGTCCGGGTCTCCAAAGGATCCTTCTCCTTGTGCCCATACCATCAGCTCTTGTTCTTTCTGCATAAATGTTAATGTTAATTGCCGGGTATCTCCCCAGGACGCTTTTCCGCTCAATTGAAAGGCTCTCACCGTTTGAATGATTGCTTCGGTAAAAGACTCCGCCGTTTGTGGCGATACTTTGTCTTCCAGTTGTACCTGGTCCACAACTTCAACGTCGAGCTGCAGATTGTTGCTGTACGTACGGTATGAATGTAAATAAAAAACCAGCGAAGGAATGCCTAACTTAGAGATTCTGCTCTCCGTCGCCATCCTGTCCTTTATTCTTTCCACAGAACCCACTGTTTTATCAAGCTTTCCAAGTTGAATGTAGCCGTACAAAATTTGAAGCTCATTCATCCAATCATGACGATGGTGATTCAGCATCTGAATCGCCGTCTGCTCCATGTTCCGAATGATGGCTTGCTGTCTGCGCTCGTCCGATTTTCGGACAAGCCATGCACCGCAGGCAGACGCAGCGACAGCCCAAACCGTCAACACTGCTCCTGCAGCCAAAGTCGGTTTCCATACCATCCATGCTACGGGTATTACGGAGGTTAACCCCGCCCCAGCTGCTATCCATTTCCAGGATTTCATCGCTTCTCCTCGTCTTTCAACAGCAATTGGTTACATTCACCAAATCCCAGTATATCATAGACCTTCAGGACGGTTCATCCCCTGGATGATGATCTTTGCGCAATTTACAAAAAAAGAAGCCCCGGCAACGATGCCGAAAGGCTTCTTCTGTATGCAGCATAAGAAACGATTAAGCTTCTACTGCAGCCGCTACTGGAGCGACATCAACCGGGTAGACGCTCACTTTCTTGCGATCACGACCCCAACGTTCAAATTTCACAACGCCGTCAACTTTCGCAAACAAAGTATCATCTTTACCGATACCTACGTTCGTGCCTGGATGAATTTTCGTTCCGCGTTGGCGAACCAAGATGCTGCCGCCAGTCACTGCTTGACCGTCTGCACGTTTCACACCAAGACGTTTCGATTCGCTATCGCGACCGTTCTTTGTGGAACCTACACCTTTTTTCGATGCGAATAACTGAAGATCCAATTTCAACATGTTGTCTACCTCCTTCTTCAAGTAGTCAATTCTTGTATTCTTATATACTTGCCGTATGAATCGGCAATTCCCTGTAACATAACAACCATGGATTCGAGAAGCAGTTGAACTTGTCCCGAAACGGAATCGTCTGCCGTCGGCGGAAGATTCGCGCTAAGAAAGCCGCCCTTCATCCGGGTCTCCATAACAGTTCCGGTTAACACTTCAATGGAATTGACCGTTCCCACTGTAATGCTGGAAACTCCAGCACATACAATATCTTCTCCAGGATTGGCATATCCCGCGTGCCCCGTTACCTTGAAGCTATGGATCCGTCCATCTCCCCCGCGCAGTACTTGTACAGTAATCAATTACCGCACCTACTTACGCTTGGATTTTCTCGATGGTTACTTTAGTGTAAGGTTGACGATGACCTTGCTTCTTGTGGTAGTTCTTCTTCGGCTTGTATTTGTATACAACGACCTTACGGCCTTTACCGTGCTTCTCTACCTTTGCAGTTACAGTCGCACCGGAAACAACCGGCGTACCTGCTACCAAACCGTCCTCTTTGGATACGGCCAGTACACGGTCGAAAGTCACGCTCTCGCCGTCACCTGCAGTCAGCTTCTCGATGAACAATACGTCGCCCTCTTGAACTTTGTATTGTTTACCACCTGTTTCGATAATAGCGTACATTTGCTTGCACCTCCCTATGTCTCAGACTCGCCTAGTTTAAGGTGTCCGTCCTAAGTAGAAACGTCCTTGCTAACCCAACCGGAGCGGTTACAGCATGTGCAGCAATTCATACTAGACACATACCCAATGATAATATCATATCCCATGTTCACCGTCAACATCATTGTTCGATAATCACGCCTCTGCCCCCACAAGCTCCGCAGGGCTTGGCAAATGGGAGCGAAGAGCTTTCTCTGGCTTTTTTGCGGGTCATTTCCAGCAGTCCCAGCTTGGTCCAACCCACCACAAAACTCTTGGTGCGGTCCTTGCGCATCACAGCCTCCATGGCTGAAACAACCTGCTCCCGATGCTCTTCACGATCCATATCGATAAAATCAACGATGATAATGCCTCCGATATCCCAGAGCCGCAGGATTCTTGCAATCTGCTGCGCCGCCATAAGATTTGTCTTCAGTACCGTTTCCTCGAAATTATCGCCACCGATATATTTGGCTGTATTCACATCCATGATGGTCATGGCCTCCGTCTGATCTACAACGATGGTCACACCCTCGGGAAGCGTGATTTTCCTTGCAAAGCCGGCTCTCATCTGCTCGTCCAGCCCGTAAGCTTGAAAAATCGGACTTCCTTCCGAGTAATATGTAACCTTAGGCTCTATCCCAGGAACGGTTTCCTTCAAATAGCTCTTGGTTTCCTCGCCTTTAAGCTTGCTGTCGATCACAAGTTCGTCATGAAGCGGATCAAAAGCATCGCGGAGAAAACGCTGCAGCATACCTAAATCACGATGAAGAAGCGTCGGAGCAGGAGAAGATTCGCCCTTGTCGAGAATTCGCGCCCACTCTTTTCGCAGATATTCAAGATCTCCCTTAAGGAATTCTAGAGGCTCGTCCTCCGATACCGTGCGGATAATGATCCCCTCTTCGTCTGTGCGGAGCTGATCGCCGATACTCTTCAGCCTTGCTCTTTCCGCATCACGTCCAATTTTCTTGGAGACGGCAACATAATCCGCAGTAGGCATGTACACCATGCATCTACCGGGAAGCGAGAAATGGGTAGTGACCCGCGCCCCCTTGCCACCTCTCGGTTCCTTCATCACCTGCACAATCAATTCCTGGCCTACTGTTAGCAGCTCCGATATTGACGGCTTCTGCTTGGGCTGCTTCTCTAAATGAGGATGGAGCACATCATCAATATATAGAAATGCATTCTTCTTCAGCCCGATATCTACAAAAGCCGCCTGCATCCCCGGCAGCACATTAACGACCCTGCCCTTATAAAAACTACCGACTACACTTTCCTCACGACTCCGCTCAACGGCGAATTCTGCTAACCTCCCATCTTCGATGAGGGCCATCTGAATGGTCTCATGTTCACAATGAACTATCATTTGCCTCATGGCTTCACCCCTCAAATGGAAGACGATATTCTATTTTTTTATCCTAACACAATCTCAGATGATATGAATGGATAAAGAATCATGGCCCGCCCTGCGTCTTCCTCATGGTGTTTACGATTTACGCATACCAGGGCGGACCATTTGATGCAAAATAAGAAGAGATCACATGCTGCTCCGGAACGACGGCAAGCAGGCTGCCTCGTCCGCTCATGACATAAATCAGATGATACTTCTCTCGTTTAAATAGACGCATGATATCATCCAAAGGTTTCGAAGAATCTGCAACGATTGGCTGGGCAGGACCGAGTCCATCCAAATTCCGTTCATAAATCTCGCTCCGATTAACCAAAAATCGTAAGAACCGGTAATGCACATTCCGATAGTCTTCAAAATTGGAATACGCTAAAAAGAGACCGATCATCAGCACATTTAAACGGATACCGCCGCCTGCGAATAATGGCTGCAAGCCATATCCTATCATGATCAAGCTGCACAAAATGCCAGCGCGGGAAGCCCACAGCAAGGTTGCATGATATGGGGCGAGCAGGCTCATGAGAGCCTGCAGCACTTTGCCGCCGTCCAGCGGCAGTATCGGGAGAAGGTTAAACAGCGCAATGATGAGATTCCCCTGAATGATATAAGATAACAGCTGCTCATCTCCCCACCCCGCCCATCTGCACACCAGGGTAATTCCAATCATGATGACATTTTGCAGCGGACCCGCAAGCGCAATTATTATCTCCTTCATCGCGGTCATCCTGCCGTCATCTTCAATGACAGCAACGCCGCCGAACGGCAGCATCTGAATGGCTCGTACCTTGAACCCCATCGCTGCCGCTGCGGCGGCGTGTCCCAATTCATGAATAAACACGATAATAAACAGGGTCAGCAATTCTAAAAAGCGACCGGTGAATACAGAGGCCAGCATGACAATAACAAAGAGAGGATGCAGCGACAATACCGTTCCCTTAAACTTAATCAAACGGAATCACTTCCGCCGGATCGACACCACGATTCCCCTCTTTCAGTTCGAAATAAAGGGCGGGCGGGCTGCCTGTGCCTGAAGACGCCAACGTGCCGATAATATCTCCACCTTGGACCCAATCGTTTACCTTAAGTCCCGTTTCTGCCAGCCTGCTGTATATCGCCGTTCTCTGTCCTGTATGCTGTATGAGAATGGTGATCCCATTCTCAGGATGTTCTTTGACCTCAAGCACGCGTCCGGTCTCTATACTTTTAACCGCTCGGTCTGCTAAAGAACCCCCTCCGGCTTCCAAAACGATGCCTTTAAGATCCACGGCAAAGGATTGGACCACCTTTCCGGAAAGCGGAGAAACTAAAGAAGTCCCGGCATTGACCTTCGTCGAGTGCTCATCAGTTTGTCCAAAAATCGGAATAAAGGAAGGCGCGCTTCCAAAGTGCTCCTCGTACCATACCTGGGCTGCCTGGAAATCCATCTCATGGCTCAGTCCCTCAACAATAAAAGCTTGCGTACGAAGAGCCCACGGCTGCTGAAACGAAAATACCCCCCATGCCAATCCAAACACCAGCGCGCTGACGATTATGCGGCGTGCCAAGCCCGACAAGAATGAAGCTTTTCTTGGCGGTTCTCCTGGATCACCGGGATCCAGCGTACCATGCCAACCACGGTGCCCTTGCTTCCAAAGCCGCTCAGGATCAGGTTCACTCTCTGCGAAACGCGGGGAAGGGTTCGCTCTGTGATCCTGCATAAAGCCTGTCTTGTCAAGATTAAGATTGGCAGGTTTTCTCTCGGAAACGGGCGTCCATGACGACTTATCATGCGGCGCCGGCGACTGTTCCCCTTCCAGCAGCTCGCGAATGCGGGCTTCTCTTCGGTTCTTGACTGAAGTTTTGATGTCCATTGTTCTTTCCCCCTTGGGGCTTGTTTTCTTACTCTATCCTATGAGGAGATGAAAGATATTTAGAACAAGCCCTGTTGAAGAGGCTAGCAGAATGTATGCAGATCAAAACAGCGTTGATGAAGCAAACAAAAAAACCGATGCCTTCCGGCACCGGTTCGTGTTAAAAGCCCTTAACCCATTCCAAAAAACTTTTTGAATTTGGTGAACATTCCTTTTTTCTGATGAATTTGCATCAGAGGAACGGTGTCACCCAGGATACGCCGGGCGATGTTTCTATAGGCGATGGCTGCCTGGGAGTCCGGATTCATCACCGTAGGCTCCCCGATGTTGGCCGCTTTAATGACCATTTCATCATCCGGCACGATACCGATCAGATCAATATTCAGCACCTGCAGCACATCTTCAATCTCCAGCATGTCGCCAGATTTCACCATGTTCGGGCGAATCCGGTTCACCACAAGCTTCGGAGACTCGACATGCGAGCTCTCCAGCAGGCCGATAATCCGATCCGCGTCCCGCACGGCCGCATTCTCGGGTGTTGTAACCACAATCGCTTTATCTGCACCGGCAATGGCATTCTTAAATCCTTGCTCGATTCCAGCCGGACAATCGATAATGACGTATTCGAATTCCTTTTTCAATTCAAGTACGATATCTTTCACCTGCTCCGGAGAAACGGCATTCTTGTCTTTGGTCTGGGCTGCAGGAAGCATATACAGCTCATCAAAGCGCTTATCCTTGATTAGCGCCTGGTTAAGTCGGCATCGCCCTTCTGCAACGTCGCACAAATCGTATATGATCCGGTTTTCCAGGCCCATCACGACATCCAAATTACGAAGACCGATGTCCGTATCAACCAGACACACTTTTTTACCGAGCAGTGCCAAAGCTGTGCCGATGTTCGCCGATGTCGTCGTTTTACCGACTCCGCCTTTACCTGAAGTTACGACGATTGCCTCTCCCATGTTCTACACCCCTTTAAACACATTAAAATCCCGACCCAAACGTGAGATGTTGCTGATCTTATCGATCTCCATGCTTCCGTCCTTCAAATACGCAAACTCCATGACCGTTTCCCGCGTCTCCCATTCATCCGGCGGTCTGCTGATCATCTGGGAGATACGGAGCTGAGTAGGAGCAAAATACGAAGCCGCTATAATCGCTTCCTCGTTGCCCTCTACACCGGCGTGAGCGGTTCCACGCAGAGCTCCCAATATGTAAATATCACCGGTACACGTTATGGTCCCGCCGGGATTCACATCGCCGAGGAACAAGAGATCACCGTCATGATGCAGCACCTGTCCGGAACGCACCATTCCCGTCTTAAGCTTAAGCTTCTCCTCTGGAATGAGCTCGGACTCAAGCGGCGGCGACTCCACATTACGTATTAGCAGGTTGCCCTTTTGCTTCAATATGTCAAGAATCGTCTGCTTCTCTTCTTCGGAAATTTTCCGGGAACCCAGCTTCACATCCACATGAATGATAGGTCCGGTCAAAATATTCTGATGACTGTGCTCCAGCTTATAGCGCAGCTCGCCGAGCAGCTCCTCCAGCTCACACTGGTCATCAAGCAGGAATACCAGGCCATCTTTGATGCCCTTAATCGTTACATGATTGGATTTTACAGCCATAAGCCTGTCCCTCCCATCCCTATACATTTCGCGCTCAAACCTTCAAGTTCCTGCTAGTCTAGTAAAATGTCATAATGGAGGGTTCAGGATGCCTTCCTTCTCTGATTCTTCGTAACCAACTCAATCTGCTTGCGAAGAGGAACGTAAATCGCCAGAGCAAAGGCAAAATGAACAAGGAGATTGGGTAGCATATGATGAAGCAGTGACCAATTATAAGAAGTCGGATTGAGTCGAAACACCTTATATATGCCAAAAAGCGTACTGTCAAACAACAAGCTCCCCAGAATGACAACGGTCATCATCACGGGCAGCGGCGCCCGCGGGGACTTGAAGACAAGTCCCACCAGATACACGGATACGCCCATAGCAAATGAATAAGTGCCAATCATCTCGCCGTAATACACGATATCGTGAAGCATGCCGAATAGGAGTCCGAGCACCAGCCCCGTATGGCGATGATAATAAATCGATACAAAAAACAAACAGACCAATACAAAATTAGGATAAATCTGAAGCTGCAGCGAGCTTGGCGTTAACCAGAAAACCACCGTGCCCTGCAGGATAAACAGCACGAACAGCAACAGGACCAGAATCTGTTTACGTGCCATCTTATTCCGGCTCCTCAGGCGTAAAGACGATGATCAGATACTTCCAATCATCAAACTTGGCCGCTGGTTCGATCGTAGCCGTTCTGCTCTGGCCATATTGGCTTACCTGAACACTTTTCACCTTACCAATGATCAAGCCTTGTGGTATAACGCCACCGGCACCGGATGAAATGATTTTATCGCCTTTCTTGATCGGATCATCTTCCGTAATCCGCGTCATGAGCAGCGTGTTGGTCTTCTCATCATAGCTCTCAACCACGCCAAACGTTTTATCCTCTTTCCCGATGGCCGTTACCGAAATCGGCTGCGGATTCGGATCCTGGGCGTCCATCGTTGTCAACAGCTTCACCGTTGAGGTGAAATTGCTTACGCTGCTAATGATGCCGACCATGCCGTCCACTGTCGTGACCGACATATTGGGGCGAACCCCATCGCGCTCGCCCAGATCGACGACAAGTGTCCGGTTATTCGGATCCGAGTTGACGCTAAGCACCTGGGCAGTACGATACTCATATTTGTCACGATTTTTCTGGTTCTCTGTAAAATTAAGTTGATCCGTCAGCGCTTCGAAATTAGCTTTCATGTTATTGTAATTCGCACTCTCCCGAGAATATTGGGCTACGGCTCTACGCAGCTCCTCGTTCTCTTCATAGATCTCCTTCATGTTCCGTACATCTTCAAAGAAACCCGCTATATAGGCAGCGGGCTTATAAAACACACTTTGCACAAAACCGACCGTATCTTTGACAAATTTTTCAGGCCAAGATAAAGAAGCTCTCGGGCCGAGCGTAAACCCCATAATAGCGATAAACGCTACCAGCCCGATGAGCATAATAAACAAACGCTTATTACCTAGCAGCTTAAACAGTTGCAACACCCTCTAACTTACTGTTTTCTCTCCCAACATTAGGGGTTTACACTTATCTTCAGATGTCTACCGTCTGGAACGGACGGCAGAGCTGCTCCGGGATTTAAACAAATGAATGTTCTCGAGCGCTTTACCTGTGCCAATGGCTACGCAATCCAGCGGATTCTCTGCAACGATCACCGGCATGCCGGTCTCTTCGGCGAGCAGCTTGTCCAGGTTGCGAAGCAATGCGCCGCCTCCCGTAAGCACGATGCCCCGGTCCATAATATCCGCAGCAAGCTCCGGAGGACATTTCTCAAGCGTAACCTTAACAGCTTCAACAATCGCATTAATGGTATCTGCCAACGCTTCGCTAATCTCATCCGAAGTAATGGTAATCGTCTTCGGCAGACCCGTCACCAAGTCACGGCCGCGAATTTCCATCGTTTCCACGGTCTCCAGCGGCATGGCAGAACCGACTTCCATCTTGAGCAGCTCGGATGTGCGCTCACCAATCATCAAGTTATATTGGCGTTTGATATAGGAAATAATAGACTCATCCATCTCATCGCCTGCAACGCGTACAGAGCGGCTGGTTACGATACCGCCAAGGGAAATGACCGCCACCTCGGTCGTACCTCCACCGATATCAACGACCATGCTGCCTGTTGGTTCCCACACAGGCAAATCTGCACCGATTGCAGCTGCAAAAGGTTCTTCGATCGTGTAAGCTTCACGTGCACCCGCTTGCTTGGTCGCATCTTCAACCGCACGCTGCTCGACCGCCGTAATGCCGGAAGGTACACATACCATCACGTTCGGATGACGCGGGAATATGGAGCGCTGCTTCTGCGCTTGACGAATAAAGTATTTAATCATCGTAGCTGTTGTATCAAAATCAGCGATGACGCCGTCTTTCATCGGACGAATCGCACGAATATTGCCTGGTGTGCGTCCAATCATTTTCTTAGCCGATTCTCCGACGGCTTCAATGCTCTTCGTATCTGTACGCAGAGCAACCACGGAAGGCTCTCTTACGACAATCCCTTTCCCACGAACATAAACCAGCGTATTTGCCGTCCCCAAATCGATTCCCAAATCTTTCGTAAAACCACCTAACATGATGTATCTCCCTTTCTTCGTCAATCTGAACTATTATATTACATCAAGCCCCGTTCCTTCAAACTTACAAACGATCCGTCCCCAATGATCAGATGATCCAGCACGTCGATCCCGACAATCTGTCCTGCCTCTACTAAGCGGGCAGTCAGCGATATGTCTTCCGGGCTGGGCGTCGGATCTCCGCTAGGATGGTTATGCGCGCACACCAGGGATGCACTGCTGCATTTGATGGCCGCTCTGAACACCTCGCGGGGATGAACGATGGAAGCATTAAGGCTTCCCATCGATAACGTTTCCTGGGCAATGACATGATTTTTCGTATTTAAAAATACACAGACAAAATGCTCTTTCTGTAAATAGCGCATCTGTTCACTGAGCAGTTCTGCCGCGTCATGCGGACTGCGAATAATAACTGGCTCTACATGTCTCGATGCGGCTAAGCGCCGTCCAAGCTCTATGCCAGCCTTCAGCTGAACAGCCTTAGCGGTTCCAATTCCTTTGATTTGCGTAATTTCCTCAATGCTAAGATCAACAAGCTGCCGGATGCCGCCTGCTTCACCCAGCAGCCGCTGGGCTATATGTACGGCAGATTCCTGGCGGGTTCCGGTCCGAAGCAATATCGCCAGCAATTCTGCATGGCTTAAAGCGCTCGCCCCATATTGCATCATGCGCTCTCTAGGTCGTTCATCATGGGGGATGTCGCGCAGCAATAGCGTTGGCGACTCCATATATTCCCCTCTTTTCTAAGATTTAAATCAGCAGGTCACCGAAACTTCAGGACTCCCCTACATTTCGCATGCCGTTGTTCTATATCTATGAATCGGTGAGTACATCCATCCCCATTTCAGACAGCATGTCCGACAGCAGAGAAAGCGGCAGGCCGACAACGTTAAAATAGTCGCCTTCGATTCCTTCCACGATGGTTGCACCCAAGCCCTGAATCGCATACGAGCCTGCTTTGTCAGCAGGTTCCCCGCTCTTTACATAAGCCGCGATCGCATCATCACTTAACGATTTCATCTTTACGGTTGTCACACGGTGGGCAACCTTTGTACGACCAGATTCCCGGTCAACACAAGCCACGCCCGTGTACACGAGGTGAGCCCGTCCTTGAAGCATGGACAACATCCTTGCCGCGTCAGCATGATCCTCCGGTTTCCCGAGAACATGATCATCGACAACTACAATCGTGTCGCTTCCCACAATGATACCATCTCCCGGATCATCCGTCAGCTTTCGGAGAACCGCTTCCGCTTTACGTAGTGCCAGTGACTCCACAATTCGCTCTGGCGACCACCCTTGCGGGGTGTTCTCATCAGCTTCACTAGGCATAATCTCGAATGGGATACGAAGGGAGGCAATCAATTCCTGACGCCGAGGAGAGGTTGAGGCCAATATGATACGGCGGTTTCTCTTCTCATTCAAGGGGGATAATCTCCTTTGTCATGTCTTAGAGCCTGCGGTATAACCAAAGCGCTGCTATAATGCCAAGCAGACTGAGCAGGCAAAAGTTAAGTTCAAGGTTAATATCATAACGAATAATGTCAAAATCAGCGCGAGGCGACCACTTAATCGGTGTAGTAGACGTTAAAAACGACAAAGCTTTGACAGGCTGAAGCGCCTTAGCAAGCCATGTTCCCGTTAGCCACCCCAGCAGCAAAAACAAGATGAGCATTCCTTTGTTTTTCTTCATGCATCCTCTTCCCTCGCCATATTTTGACACCCTAATTATTATACGGTGAATCGATAAGCAATACAAACAGAAATCCGGCAGGGGGAACTATTTCCAGTTCCAAGCCGGATTTGACGTAAATTTGAATTTATAGGCCATCCAGGAGTTTCTTTTGGCCCATGACATAGTTCATCATGCCCGTTTGAATCTCCCACAAATGCCCCTTGGATTGATTTTTGTTATATTCGGAGAGCGCAGTGATTGAACTGTTCATAGATTGCTCCATCGCCGGCAGCACTGCCCCGGTCTCCGGACCCAAGCCGGCAGCCAGCAACTTCAACGATTGGGTCCACTGCTGGTGCAAATTTGTGATCGCAGTCATATTCTCCGACGCCACCGCGACCGCCTCCTGCTTCCCCAGCAGCGATGCCGATAGCGTACTCAACTCCGATACCAGCTGCCCGCTTATCGTAAAATAATCCGTCAGCGTCTGCTCCTCGCCCGCAAAGACAGCTGACTCTATATTAGGGAGCGCGATTTCTCTTACGTATAATTCGACGCCTTCGGCCTTAAGCTGATTGCTGAGCAGCTTGGCCTGCTCGCGGTCTGGTGAAATGCCCGCGTACACTCGGTTCTCCTCATCCGAATCTCCGCCGGCGGCAATACCGGACTGCAGCAGCTCCCCCTTCGCTTGCTCAGCCCGTTCCGGCGTGCTGAACACACCATACTGAAGCATATAAAAGATTTGACCTGGAATGTGAACAGACGATTCAGTTAAATCAGGTGCGAGGGATGCACCCGTTCCACCAGAGATATCAGCCGATGCTTGATTAACTGCATCATTTGTTTCAAGCTGTCCCGATGTTGGATCCTCACCTGCATTACCGCCGTTAAACATAGACAGCACCATGTACCCAAACAGCAAACCCGTAACAACAGCGGCTGTCACGGACAAAGCCATTTTCCAGAAGGAGGTAGGTTTGCGTGAGCGATAATAACTGTAGTCATCAGCAGATGACTCATATAGATCCGCCTCGGGCCCGAGATTCCAGTTGGAGTCGTTCGCTTCGGGGTCCACTCTTCCGGGATACACGTCATCATGAAGATCATAGAGTTCCTCACGCTCATGCCTATCGTCATATGTATCGGTATGTTCAGGTCCGTCACCGAACGACCCGCCGTCGATATGATCCAGACGCCGTCTTTCCTCAGCTAATCGGCCCCTGGACCGGTTATGACGCGAGGTTCTCCACTCTTGACCGTTCACATTCGGGGTCTCCCCCTCCTCCCGGAGAGGCGGAACGATGCGCAGATGATCATACTGCATACTTCCCCTAGGTTCGAACGAAGTGCCCGCATCGGTAAACCGATCTGCCGCCGTTGTGTCAAACTCGTCGAATATGAGATGGCGGTCATCAACTTGGTCATTGCGTCTTGCTGGAACTTTTTGATACGGATCCCGTTCCTCACGCATATGATCCTTATGACTGTCCTTCGGCGGATCGTGATCAAAACGAATCGTCATCCGTGCTTTATTCATATCCACACACCTCACTTGTCCTTCTACACCTAGCTATATGATCAAGCTTGGCAACTTATGAGTGTGCGAAAAACAAAACAAACAGGCTGATCAAGAAAGCCTCTTGATCAGCCTGTTATACTTATCGATTCCGCTCGCTTTGCCTCCATTTGGAGACAAAAGCCCATGCAATCCCCTACTGCAGCGAAGCGGCAAAGCAAGCGCGCAATCCATTTACTTCTTGCCTTTAATAGACTCTGCTAAAGCAGCGCCGACCTTCCAAATATCGCCCGCACCCATCGTCAGAACCAGATCGCCTTCTTTTACGCGACCTTTGAGATCGCTCAGGACATCTTCTTTGGTAGGCAAATAGCGGGCACCGGCATTGCTGTTCTGGACAATCAGCTCCACCAGCTTACCGGAACTGATACCCTCGATTTGCTTCTCGCCGGCAGGAGAATAAATATCGGTGATGATCACCTCATCGGCTTCTCCGAACGCGCGGCTAAACGCATCCAGAAGGAAAAAGGTCCTCGAATACCGCTGCGGCTGGAATACGGCAATAATCCGTTTGCCCGTAGCTTTAGCAGCACTGATCGTAGCCTCGATCTCCGTCGGATGATGCGCATAGTCGTCAATCACCAGAATGCCTTCTGCTTCACCCAGCACCTGGAAGCGGCGCTTAGCGCCGTTGAACTTAACAATGGCCTCTACAATCGCTTCAAACGAAATGCCGCCTTTCAAGCAGCATATCACCGTAGCCATTGCGTTGTAGACATTGTGTTTACCCGGTACGGATAGTTCCACGGTGCCTAGCTCCATTCCGTTATGAAGCATCGTGAAGCTGACGTGACGGTCGCCGAGCACCAGATTCGTTGCAGTATACTCCGCATCCGCATGAATGCCGTAGGTAGTCACATTGCATTTGAGGTCAGGCAAAATAGCCTGAATGTTGTTATCGTCCGCGCAAACCACGGCCGTCCCGTCTGCCTTAATCTGGCTGAGGAATTGTACATAAGCTGCCTTGAGACGATTGAAATCCCCTTCGTAATTCTCCAGGTGATCGGCCTCAATATTCAGAACAACGCCGAGCCAAGGGTGATACTGAAGGAATGAACCGTCGCTCTCGTCGGCTTCGGCCACCACGTGCTCGCCTTCACCGGCTTTGGCATTCGTGCCAACGTTCATGATTTCCCCGCCGATGATAAATGTCGGATCGACTCCGCATTCTTCCATCACGAGTGCGATCATGGATGAAGTGGTTGTCTTACCATGCGCACCCGCTACGGCGACCCCTTTGCGTTCGTTCAAAAGACGCGCCAGCATCTGTGCACGGTGAAGGACAGGAATGTTCAGCTTCTCTGCTTCGACCCGCTCCACGTTGTCTTTGGACAAAGCCGTCGAGTAAACCACAAGGTCCGCGCCCTGGACTTGCTCGGCGGTATGTCCAATGTATATTTTGGCGCCCTTGGCCGCCAGCTTTTCTGTCAATTCTTGCGATGCCACGTCAGAACCCGTGACTTTATAACCCATCTCCAGCATAACTCTTGCAATGGCGCTCATCCCGTATCCGCCAATTCCTATAAAATGAACATGTTCCAATGTATTCAACAGATATCACCAACCTTTTTCAGAATCGGAAAGGCCCAGGAGGTTGGAACGCACGTCGGCAATCAGGTACAACGTGCCCGACACCACCCCAAGATCCTCCGCTTCCGTCCGTGACTTCAACTCTTCAAGTGCGTTTTTCCAATTTGGTTCTATGATGATTTGCAGTGTATGTTTGGCGTATTTCTCCCTTACCTGCTCTACGATGTCACCAAGCGCCTTGGCGTCCAGTTTCTTCCGGAAATCCGGTTCAGTCAGGATAAGCGTATCCACTATTGGAAGTATATGCTGTAAATACGATTCATGATGCTTATTTGCCAGCATTCCCATCATTAAGTTCAGTTTCCGATACTTGTAGATCTGCTGCAAGCTTTTGGCCAAGGTTTCAGCCCCTTCGGGGTTGTGCGCACCATCGAGAACAACACGCGGGGAGGACTGTACTTGTTCCAGTCTTCCCGCCCAGAAAGTATCCTTAAACCCTGTACGTAATTCTTCTTCATCCACGATAAAAGCCATGTACTGGCGAAGCACTTCCAGCGTCATCATAGCAAGCGCAGCATTGGCGCATTGGTGCTCGCCTTGCATCGAGATGTCCAGATCCATGTCCCGGAACGGGCCCTTAAAGCGGAAAGTCTGGCTTTCTTCATCCCCGCGCAGTCGCTCATAGGAGAATTGTTCATCTACGAGATACAGACTTGTACGGTTTTTTTCTACCGCTTGTTTCAGAATTTCGACAGCCTCAGGTTGAGTTACCGTACTCACCACAGGGACTCCAGGCTTGATAATACCAGCCTTCTCCGTGGCGATCTCCTGAATGGTATCACCCAGAACGTCGGTATGGTCCATTCCGATATTCGTGATCACCGAAATGATGGGATGTACGATATTGGTCACGTCCAGGCGACCGCCAAGTCCCGTCTCCCATACCACTACATCCGGATAAGATACCTCGGCATAATACAGGATCGCAAGGGCGGTGGACACCTCAAACATCGTGGGCGATCCAAGCCCGGAGCTCGCTACTTCGGCTACAAGCGGTTCTAAGCGATTTGCGAGCGCCAGCAGCGTTTCTTCCGGTATGTCCTCGCCGTTATACTGAAACCGATTGGTAAACTTCGTAATATAGGGAGAAGTGTAGGTGCCAACCGTGAATCCCCCTTGAAGCAAAACCTTTGTTAAAAAAGCGCATGTGGATCCTTTTCCATTCGTTCCGGCCACGTGAATAAATTTCAACCGCCGTTCCGGATGGTCGAGCAGCTCCATCAATCGCTGAATTCTATCCATGCCAGGGCGGATTCCAAACGGAATCAGCCCATTGATCCAAGCTACCGCTTCCTCATAGGTATGGAACGGAGCTACAGCTGCTGCTGCCGAATGATCAACCATCGTTCTCACCTTCTGGTCCAAGTTCATCTTGCCCTCAGCCTCTCAATTCTTCGATGCGTGCGATCACTTTACTGCGTTTGTCCGAGTAATCCACAAGCTTCGCCCGTTCTTCTTCAATCACCTTTTCCGGTGCTTTCGATACGAAACCAGGATTGTTCAGCTTCTTCTCCACACGCTCGACTTCGCTGTTCAAGTGTTGAATTTCCTTCTCCAGACGCGTGATTTCCTGAGCGATATCGATCAACCCGGCAAGCGGCAGATACATTTCAACACCTGTAACCACAGCGGTCATCGCCTTATCCGGCGCCTCAAGCGCAAGGGAAGACTGATACTCCGACGTGTTGCAGAAACGGCAAATATAATCCGCATTGCGTTCGATAATGCTGGCTATTTGCTCGCTTACCGGCTTCAATTGCAGTTCCACTTTTTTGCTCATCGGTACGTTTACTTCCGCCCGGATGTTACGTACAGCGCGGATGACATCCATCAGCAGGTTCATTTCGGTAACAGCTTCCGTATTCTCAAACGCCTCATCATAGGTCGGCCATGAAGCCAACATCACCGTCTCGCCTTCATGCGGCAAATGCTGCCAGATCTCTTCGGAGATGAACGGCATGAACGGGTGGATCAAACGCATCGTGCGGTCAAGCACATAGGCAAGCACCGACTGCGTCTTTTTCTTGGCCGCTTGATCCTCGCCATACAGGGACAGCTTGGCAAACTCGATATACCAGTCACACAGATCATCCCAGATGAAATTGTAGAGCAGTCGACCGGTTTCGCCAAATTCGTAGGCATCAATTAGACGCGTAATGTCGCGGGAAGTTTCGTTCAGACGATGCAAAATCCACTTGTCGGCCGTTCCCAGCTCGCCGGAAATGTCGATATCCGCGGCCGTGAAGCCCTCCAGGTTCATAAGCGCAAAGCGCGACGCATTCCAGATCTTGTTCGCGAAGTTACGCGCTTGTTCCACGCGTTCCCAGCGGAAACGAAGATCCTGACCTGGCGTACTGCCGGTCGATATCATATAACGCATGGCATCTGCGCCATACTGTTCAATAACCTCAAGCGGGTCGATACCGTTGCCGAGCGACTTGGACATCTTGCGGCCTTCGCTATCCCGGACCAGACCATGGATCAGCGTATCTTTGAACGGCATTTGATCCGTAAATTCAAGCCCTTGGAAAATCATCCGCGACACCCAGAACGGAATAATATCATAACCCGTTACGAGAACGCTTGTCGGATAATAACGTTTGAAATCCTCGCTGTCCAGATTCGGCCAGCCCATGGTTGAGAACGGCCACAATGCGGAGCTGAACCAGGTATCCAGGACATCCTCATCCTGTCTCAGATCGTCCTTGCCAAGCTTCGCGCGCGCTTCCTCTTCATTCATGGCAACAACCACTTCGCCCGTGGATTCGGAATACCAGGCCGGAATCCGGTGGCCCCACCACAATTGACGGGAAATGCACCAATCGCGAACATTCTCCATCCAATGCAGGTAGGTTCGCTCGAACCGGTCAGGCACGAAGTTTACGCCCTTACCGGATTTTTGCGCAGCAACGGCTGCTTCCGCAAGCGGCTGCATCTTAACGAACCACTGCGTCGACAGATAAGGCTCAACCACCGCACCGGATCTTTCGCTATGGCCAACCTGATGGACATGATCTTCGATGCGGAGCAATACGCCCGATTCCTTCATGTCGTTTACGATCTGCTTGCGGCATTCGCTCCGGTCAAGACCTTGGTACTTGCCGGCAAACTCATTCATCGTCCCCGATTCATCCATCACGATAATTTGCGGCAGGTCATGTCTCTGACCCATTTCGAAGTCATTCGGATCATGCGCCGGCGTAATTTTAACCGCTCCGCTGCCGAAGTCCTTCTCAACGTACTCATCGGCAATAACCGGAATCTCGCGGCCAACAATCGGCAGGACCAATGTTTTGCCGATCATGTCTTTATAGCGTTCATCTTCCGGATGAACGGCTACCGCCGTATCGCCAAGCATGGTCTCCGGACGGGTGGTTGCTACGGTAATGGAGCCGCTGCCGTCTTTCAGCGGGTATTGCAAGTGATACAAATGGCCGTTGACCTCTTTGTACTCCACTTCAATATCGGACAAAGCCGTGCGGGCAGCCGGGTCCCAGTTGATGATGCGTTTTCCGCGATATATGAGCCCTTTATCATAGAGCTTAACGAATACTTCCCGAACCGCTTCCGACAACCCCTCGTCGAGCGTGAAACGTTCTCTGGAGTAATCGAGGGACAGGCCGATCTTGGACCATTGGTCACGGATCGTATTCGCATATAGATCCTTCCATTCCCACACTTTCTCGAGGAATTTTTCACGTCCCAGATCGTATCGGGTAACGCCTTCTTCGCGAAGCTTCTGCTCAACCTTGGTTTGCGTGGCGATGCCCGCATGGTCAGAGCCCGGCAGCCACAGCGCATCATAACCCTGCATCCGCTTTACGCGAATCAAGATATCCTGCAGCGTAAAGTCAAGGGCATGGCCGATATGAAGCATTCCCGTAACGTTTGGTGGAGGAATAACAATCGTGTACGGCTCCGCGTCCGGTCGTTTGCCAGCTTCAAAGAAGCCGCCTTCATTCCAGTACGGATACCATTTTTGTTCAGCTGCCTTCGGATCATACGTCGTCGGCATTTCTAACTGGGATTGGTTTTGTTTTTGATCCATATTTTCGTACCTCCGATGCTGTTAATCAGTTTTGCCAACCCGAAATGTTTTAGCCTCCGGGCGTGGCCGTAAATAGCAATGTTTAGCATGAAACAAAAAAAGCCCTTCGTCCTCAAAGGACGAAAGACTGTTCTCTCGCGGTACCACCTTTGTTTCGTGCTTATAATAATTCATCAACCGTGTCCTCCCATGAAGAACATGAAAGGCTTACGATTAAGCACGACACTTTACGCAGATAACGGCTGCGGCCGGCGAACTCTAACCAGGGTAGTAATCGATCCCTACTCTATCTCAAGTCCGCAACTCCGGGGTGACTTCGGCAAGCTGGTTCCTGCGGAATCTCACAGCGCTTGATAGCAATTCCGCTCTCTGAAGGCCATACCTTCCTACTCTTCCCGTTCAACGTTGTTCTAGCATATGAAATACCTGTACATATTCTATTCAAATATACCGTGGTTGTTGCATATAGTCAATATTTCGAGTGTTTCCGAACGATTTAGACATCATACCTGCCGATCTAAATAAATCTAAACATTGAAAAAGCAGGCCAAGGATGTCCTACCTTGACCTGCTTTTTCTTACGCAATTGCTCCACCCACCGATTACTGGGGAATGTATAATACCTGTCCTTCTTCCACATTCTGCTCGGACATGCGATTATATAACAAAAGCTCTCGCGGCGTCAGTTGATAACGCTCGGCAATCACGTCGAGTGTCTCCTCACGCTGTACAATGCACATCCGGACCTTGCGGAACGGCGTTTCCTCGCGGCGGTTACCCAGGAACAGACTCTTCCACTCCTCATCCTCGGCCGATGCGGAATCAACCAATTCCTCCGTCTCTTCTTCCTCGTCCCGAGCGGCTTGATCCTGATCCTGAACCGTTCTGCTCGATTGAAGCAATGAAGATAAGCCTACACCAGATGTGCTGTTTGTGCTGCTGTTCTTCGTGTTGAAGGCCACCTTTAACTCCGGCTTGGTCGGAACCTCTTCGGCTTTAACGGCAACCTCCTCCGCAATATCATCCATATCCTTCAAAGGTACTGCTTCCTCAGCAAAGACAGCCTGGGTTTCCTCCGTTTCCAGTGATTCCAGTGATTCCAGTACCGGTACGACTTCAACTTCTTCGCCCTTACGCTCAGTGACACCAGGGAAACCGGCTGCTGAATCTTCCTGCACCGGATCCGGCTGGGAGGCAGCCCGTTCGAATTGCCATACACTTGGAATCGACGGCTCAGCTGCCTGAGCTTCCGTCTCGCTATGTAAGGCATATTCGACCGTATCCTGGGCTTCAGTCGCACCGGAGATGCTTATGGTGCTGTCCGAGGCCTGTGAATCCCGAGTTTGGTTCTCGTACTGCGCCCAGGATGCCAGATACTGCTGTGTGCGCGCATCCGTCCCGGACTCTTGGGCTCTGGGCTGAGCCTCGTTGACGTAAGAAGGTGAAGCCGAATTCTCGTCAGTGTTAGCTCCGCCTTGAAACTGGTCATACGGGTTGGCTGTGAACTGCTGCTCCTCATTCGAATAATCTGTCGTTTCAGGAGCATGTACCACTGTGAATTCCTCATTGGCCCATACTTGGTCACGGGCTCCGGGAGCCGCTGCCTGAATTCCTTTGAGTGACAGAACCCCTGTAATGTTCAAGCTGCGCTTAGATAACAAATCCACGTCGAAATTCTCGATTTCGACCGCGATGTCATCCAATGATGATACCCGGTTCAGCGGGACCGTGATTTCGACCGGAATCCAGTGTTCGAGCGGCTCCGTCTCTCCAGCTTCGGTGTCACCTTTATACAGGCCTGCAAGAAGCAGATGACCCCGAAGCGTGGCCTGGTCCTGCTGACTGATCACCTGAATGTGCGGGATCAACTCCGCCTCTTCCAATTCATCGATTCCCGGCAAATCTTCCGTTAAATTAATACGCTCGTAAATATCAAACCGCAATCCGTAGGACTGGTCAAACACGGGAATGTCCTCCTTTTTGGCATATACTATCCGTGATCTGTTAACACGGCATGAGCCTAAGTTTTGCCACTCAATTTATCTATATGCCGAAAATAGGAGAGCATGACTTTTTTGCGAATTGTGCGTGAAAGTTACCGACACATTCAGGATCTTGCAAATTTTCTTAACGGCCCGCTGACTCTATGATTTGCTCTCTTAACTCCAACATATCCAGAGGCCAGGGCGCTTTCACCTCAATACTCTCGCCCGAGAGAGGATGCGTAAACAACAGACGTTCGCCATGCAGCGCCTGGCGCGGAAAGGCGCCGCGTCCTCCGTATAAGGAATCTCCCAGAAGCGGATGTCCCATATGACTTAGATGCACCCGGATCTGATGCGTACGGCCGGTTTCCAGACGAATTTGCAGCAGGCTGGCCTTCGGATACACTTCGGATGAGAGAATATGCGTGATCGCAGCCTGCCCGGTTAATGAAACCCTCCGGCGGCTTGCGTGATATCGGTCTTTGCCTATCGGCAAATCGATTCTCTTCAGATCCTGTGGGATCCTCCCCTGAACGATAGCAGCATAAATCCGGACGATCTTCTTCTCCCGCATAGCCTCGTCAAGTTTTAGCTGCGCATATTCATTCTTGGCGTACAGTACGGGACCTGTTGTATCCTTATCCAGCCGATGAATATGCCGGACTGCCGTATGAATGCCTTCGGCTTCGTAATATGCAGCTACCACATGATTCAGCGTCGTCTCCGTGCTCTCGTTGTCCGGATGGACTGCCATGCCGGCCGGTTTGTTCACGACCAGGCAGAAGTCGTCCTCGTACAATACATCTAGCTCATGCCATCTCGGTTCGATGCCGTAATCCCGATAAGGAAAAAGGACCAGCCGAAGCCGATCCCCTCTCCATTGTATCCCTTGTTCATGACGAAGCTTGCGATACAGCTTCTCGGGCATACCGACCGTTTCCATAAGCCACTTGGCAGCAGCCTCGTTCCGATCCGCCTGACTAAGCAGCGCCTTGCCCGGCGTCATCTCCAGCCATTCGCCGCGTTTGCTCCAGTTGCCCCCGTAACTCATAGGCTCTTGAAGGCGTTGTAGTTGGCTTCTATGGTAGCATCGATATCTTCAACCGTATGCGCTCCCGAGATGAACATGCCCTCGAACTGGGAAGGAGGTACGCTGACTCCCTCTTGTACCATCGCTGCAAAATATTGACGGAATCGATCCAGATCACTTGTCTTGGCCGTATCAAAATTGACAACCGGCGTATTCGTGAAGAAAGGACATACCATGGACCCGATCCGGTTGATCGTAAGCGGGATCCCAAATTCCTGAGCGTTACGCTCAAATCCGGCCTGAAGGCGGGCTCCCCGCTCCTCCAGCTGTTCATAGATAGCAGGCGTCAACAGTTTCAGGGTCGTGTAGCCGGCCGCCATGGCGAGCGGATTTCCACTTAACGTTCCTGCTTGATAGATCGGCCCTGCCGGTGCAATCTGATCCATCAGCTCACGCTTGCCTCCATAAGCACCGACTGGCAAACCGCCGCCGATCACCTTGCCCAAGCATGTCAGATCCGGCGTAACGCCATAACGTCCTTGCGCGCAGTTCAGGTCTACGCGGAACCCGGTCATGACCTCGTCGAAAATAAGCACTGTACCATAATCGGAAGTGACCTTGCGGAGTCCTTCCAGGAACCCTGGTTGTGGAGGTACCACGCCCATGTTGCCGGCCACTGGCTCAACAATGACTGCGGCGATCTCTTCGCCGAACCGCTCGAAAGCAAGCTCTACCGATTCCAAGTCGTTATAAGGAACGGCAATGGTGTTGGAAGCCACGCTCTCAGGGACACCCGGACTATCGGGAAGACCAAGCGTTGCGATGCCCGATCCCGCCTTGATCAGAAGGCTATCGGCGTGACCGTGATAAGAGCCCTCGAATTTGATGATTTTGCTGCGCCCGGTATAACCGCGTGCCAGCCGGATGGCGCTCATGGTAGCTTCCGTACCGGAATTCACCATTCGCACAACCTCCATCGATGGCACGCGCTCGCAGACGAGCTTCGCCATCTTCGTTTCCAACAAGGTTGGCGCACCAAAGCTGGTCCCCTTCGCAGCGGTCTCCTGAAGCGCTTCAACAACCTCAGGGTGCGCGTGGCCCATAATCAGCGGTCCCCAAGAACCTACGTAATCGATAAAGCTGTTGCCATCGATATCATATACGCGGCTGCCTTCTCCGCGATCGATATAAATCGGTGTAAGTCCCACAGATTTAAACGCACGTACCGGACTGTTGACACCGCCGGGAATATATAACTTCGCTTCTTCAAAAGCAGAACGCGATAATTCTTCTTTCCGCATATCTTGGCTCATCCTATGCACTCCTAACTCTTTAGTCGTTAATGGTTACTTGCTGCGCATCCAGCGTGCTGCATCTTTCGAGAAATACGTAATGATAATGTCTGCACCGGCACGCTTCATCCCCGTCAGCAGTTCCATCACAATCGCCTGCTCACTGATCCATCCCTGCTGAGCAGCCGCCTTAATCATGGAATATTCCCCACTTACGTTATAAGCGACTATCGGCAGATCAAACTGGTCTCTCAGCAATCTGACAACGTCAAGGTAGGCCATCGCTGGTTTCACCATCAGCATATCGGCGCCTTCCAGCACGTCCGTCTCCGCCTCGCGAAGCGCCTCTCTCACATTGGCCGGATCCATCTGATAGGTTTTACGGTCCCCGAACTGCGGAGCAGAATCGGCAGCTTCACGGAAGGGTCCATAAAAGGCTGAGGCATACTTAACCGAGTAAGACATAATCGGCACATTATAAAATCCGGCTTCATCAAGTCCGGAACGAATAGCTTGGACAAAACCGTCCATCATGTTGGAAGGTGCAATAATATCGGCTCCCGCCTTCACTTGGGAAACCGCTGTACGAACGAGCAGCTCCAGCGACTCGTCGTTTAATACATCGCCGCAGGTGTGACCATCACGCTCAAAGGTATGCACCATACCGCAGTGACCGTGGTCGGTAAATTCGCACAGGCACGTATCCGCAATCACCAGAAGATCGGGATACCACGACTTGATGAGACGGGTTGCCTCTTGAACAATCCCGTTCTCCGCAAAACCGGATGTGCCTACGCTGTCTTTGGTCTCGGGAATTCCGAACAGGAGCACAGCAGGAATCCCTAGACTTACGATTTCGTCTACTTCCTCTTTCAAGGTATCGAGCGAAAAATGATAGACCCCCGGCATCGAGGAAATTTCGGATTTCACACCACTGCCATAGGTAACGAAGATCGGCTGAACCAGATCCTCCGTATGAAGCACGGTCTCGCGAACCATGCTGCGAATGCCGGCATTTTGACGCAGCCGGCGATGACGTACGATTGGAAAACTCATGACGTATACCTCCAGATGATGTAATTTTTGATCATGGATTTAAATGATAAGGATATTATGGCGCAACGCGGCGTGGATCGTTCTCATTCCAAATGCACAAGGACTTCACCAGACTGTCGATCGTCGCTTCCTCGGCGAGGAGGGATACGTGCAGACCGGCTTCCTCTGCCGTCTGGGCGGTCAAAGGTCCGATACAAGCAATCGTCGATCCTTTTAACAGTTCGGCAGGATCTGCCACGCCCATCCCCTTCAGCACCTTCAACAGATTGGTAACGGTAGAGGAACTGGTAAACGTAACCGCGTGAATGCCGCCATCATGAAGCAGCTTCAGCAGCTCATCATCGTTCTCACCGCACAGCACGTTCTCATAGGTCACCGCTTCCGTCACGAGCAGTCCCATTTCCGTCAGCTTCTCCGGCAGCCACTTGCGTGCCAGATCGCCGCGAGGCAGCAGCACACGCTGACCAGGCTTGAGCTCTGGACCGTAAGCATCGATAAGACCTTCCGCCTGGTACCGCTCCTTAATGACTTCAGCGGCTATACCGTAATTACCAAGAGCACGGGCTGTTGCTGGGCCAACCGCGACGATGCGGGCAGAGGCTAAGGAACGAATATCCCGTCCATTATCCTTCAAGTGGCGGAAAAAGAATTCGACTCCGTTCACGCTGGTGAAGAATACCCAGTCATACGTACTCAGCTTGTCCAGTGCTTGTTGAACTCCAGCAAGCACTTCGTCCTTCGAAGGCATGACGGTTTCGATGACGGGAAATTCATAAGGCTCTCCGCCCAGCTCTTCGATTTGGGATACCAATGCACTGGCTTGGCTTCGGGCCCTTGTGACCAGAATTCGTTTACCGAACAGAGGCAGCCGTTCTGCCCATTTCAGGTGCTCCCGCTGAAGCACCACCTGTCCCACGACGATGACGGCAGGCGGCTGAAAATCCGCTGCCTTGACTTTGTCTTCGATGTCCGCCAGCGTCCCCGTCAGCGTATCCTGCTCCGCCCGGGTTCCCCATCTTATAAGAGCCACCGGGGTTTCCGGCGGTCTGCCGTGCTTGATCAGCTGACGGCTGATATAGCCGATCTTGGCCACACCCATCATAAAAATCAAAGTCCCCGTTGCATTGGTCACCTTATCCCATTGAATCATCCGATCCAGCTTTTCGGGACTTTCATGCCCGGTAATGATAGATAAAGATGAAGCATGGTCACGATGCGTCACCGGAATCCCGGCATAAGCCGGAACGCTGATCGCTGAGGTGATCCCCGGTACAATCTCGTACAAGATGCCATGACGGTATAACAGCTCCGCTTCTTCGCCTACTCTACCGAAGATGGTTGGATCGCCGCCCTTTAAACGGATGACCGTCTTGCCTTCCAAAGCATAATCAACCAGCAGCTGATTGATCTGCTCCTGCTTCATCGTATGCCGATCGGGGAGCTTGCCTACATAGACCTTCTCCGCTCCGGGCTTCATCCACCGCAGCAGCCGAGGGCTGGCTAATCGGTCATACACCACGACATCCGCTTTCTCAATGCATTCCTTGCCTTTAATCGTAATCAGGCGTGCATCGCCCGGACCTGCTCCCACGAGATAAACCTTGCCTGCCATCCCCTCAACCCCTAACTTGTGCCAGTATCTTCTCCGCTCCTTTAGCTTTCAGCTTTGCAGCCACTTCCACTCCGAGCGATTCAGGGTCGGTTCCTTCGGCGCTTTCCTTCAATACGATTTCGCCGTCAGGAGAGCCAACCATTCCTGTTAATTGTATAACGTTTTGTGCTCCGCGGGAATCTTCGGCATCCACATTCTTCAGGACAGCGTAAGCCCCGATAGGCACCTGGCATCCTCCGTTCAGCTCGCTCAGAAACTTGCGTTCAGCCGCAACGGTTCGTGCAGTGACCTCATCATTGTAAAGTGAGAGCAAATGCAGCAGCTCACCATCGTTTTCGCGGCATTCAATCCCGAGTGCGCCCTGGCCGACGGCAGGCAGGCTAATTTCAACCGGCAAGTACGATGTGATCCGGTCCTCCCAGCCCATGCGCTGAAGACCGGCGGTCGCCAGAATGATGGCCTGAAATTCACCATCTTCCATTTTGCGAATGCGAGAATCGATATTCCCCCTGATCCATTCGATCTGCAGATCCGGTCGATAAGCCTTGAGCTGGCTGGACCGGCGCAGACTGCTTGTCCCCACCTTGGCACCTGTAGGAAGGTCATCCAGCGTTGTCCCTTCTTTGGAGATCAGGCAATCACGAGGATCCTTTCTTGCGGGGACCGCGCCGGACACTAAGCCTTCGGGCAGAACCGAGGGCATGTCCTTCATGCTATGAACCGCCATATCAATCTCACCGTCCATCATCGCCTGCTCGATTTCTTTGACAAACAATCCTTTACCGCCTACCTTGGAGAGGGTAACATCCAGTATGCGGTCACCCTTGGTGACGATTTTCTTGACGGTGAAGTCATAGTCCAGACCGTGCTCCTTGGCTAAACGCTTTAAATCATCGATAACCTGTCCTGTCTGTGTCAGTGCCAGAGCACTTTGTCTACTGCCAACTACGATTGTGCGCATCTTTCATTCCTCCTGATTATTCGCAATCCACTGCTTGATTTTGTCCTCACTCCAGGGCACATAACCTTCGCGGCGAATCTCTCCGAGCATATCCATGCGGTATGCCTTGTGCAACAGCCGCCTGCGTGCATCAGCGGACTTCACCTCTTCCCTGACTATCGAACGCATCCTATATAAAAAATCCAAATAATCCTCATACTCAGGCCCGAACTGTTCTTCGAGCTCATCGCGTATACCCCGTGCGGCCATCGGCCCTGCTCCTGATGTTGATACCGCCAGTGTAAGCCTCCCTCGCCGCAGCACCGTCGGGTTGATAAACGTCCCGGCCTCGCCGTTGCTGGCTACGTTAACCAACACGCCAAGACGATCAGCGTCCTCCGCTATCTTCAGGTTTAGCTTGCTGTCGTCCGTTGCCGCATGAACCATGAACGCACCTGTCAGATCGTCTGATTGATACTTCCGCTTCGTCCATTGAAGTGCCTTCTCATTGGCCAAACGTTGCAGTTTCTCGCTTCGTAATATGGAACTTACAATATGTACGCTTGCCCCGGCATTCAGCAGGGTGTCGGCTTTACGTTCCGCCACCTTGCCGCCGCCGACAATCAAGCATAGACGTCCCCTGCAATTCAGCAGGACGGGCACATAATGATCATCATATACCATCTGCCATCACACTCCTGACCAACTATGGAAAGCAGACCACGTATTGAGAAAGAAATTCAAAATAATGAATCCATACCCGATTAAGGCCCATATGGCTGCTTCCCTGCCTGACCTTCTCCACAGGCGGCGTTTGATGAAATAAACCAAATACATCGCAAGAGCCGTCAATGTAGACAGGACTTTGATATCCAAGAACAAGGTCCATCGCCCAGCCATGGCCACCGATATCACGGCCAAGATGAGCGACATGACCAGAATAATCGTTCCAGTCATCAGCGCTTTATAAGAATAAACATCAAGCTTCTCCAGACTTGGCAGCCTGCGGATCGTATCATTCCATTGCTTGTGCTTCAGTTTCCGGTGAAGGAACATATAAATCGCCGCAAACACAGCCCCGACGGTCAAAGCGGCGAAGCTGACACTCGCCAGGGCAATATGAATAAGCAAGAGACGATGTTCCGTCTCCCAGCTGTACAATGCATTGTCTCCCGCCGTGAACCATAAACGATTGACCAGCATGACGCTAAACCCGACGAGGTTCATTAACAGGACGGCAAATTCCGACCGCTTCATATACGCCAGGGCAATCGAAGTAATCGATATGCAGAACGCCAGCAGGAGCAGGAAATCAAACAAAGTAAATACCGGGAAATGGAAATGTCCGCCTTCCATCGCTCTGATGCTGATTCCGGTGAATTGTAATAGTGCAGTAATAACAAGAAGCCCTGTGCCTATCCGCTTCGCCACCGAATTGCGTGAAACGCAATCCGAGATATAAAACAGAAGGCTCAGGGCATAGATACAAATGCCGGTGATATAAATTAAGTTTAACAGCATGGGTTTGTACTCACCCTCCTCAAAGGGTGGCTGGGGCTAGAGACACCTTAAGTGGTTTCTCTTCTGCCTGCTGATCTACAGCATTCTTCGTCCGTTCAGCTTTAACGGATGCAGTTGCTTTCTTGTTGCGGCTGCGGGCTTCCTGCTCATTCTCATGGATCAAGCTTTCCAGCGCAAAGATTTGTGAAAAATAATCCAGTGCTTCACCGCCCTGCTTGCCGCCCGTCATTTCCTTAATCCGGTTAATGGGATCATGCATCATCTGGTTAACGATGCTCTTGGTCAAACGACGGATGACTTTTCGCTGGCGTTCATCCAGTTCTGGAAGCTTGTTGAACAAGCTTTCCATCGTTTCTTCATGAATGGTATTCGACTTCTCCTGCAAGGCCCGAATCGCCGGTCTGACACCGAGCGTCTTCAGCCATGTGTGGAATGCATCCATCTCCTCTTGAATCATCACTTCAATCTTCGCTGCTTCCACCCGGCGCATTTCCATATTGGTCTCTACAATGCCTTCCAGATCATCAATATCGTACAAGAACACATTGGAAAGTTCCCCAATCGCCGGATCGATGTCCCGTGGCACAGCAATATCAATCATGAACAACGGGCGGGCCTGACGTTTCTTCATGCTCTCTTTAACCCGCTCCGCATTCAGAACATATTCATTTGAGCCCGTAGAGCTAATAATAATATCGACTTCATGCAGCAAATTCATGGCTTCGGCTATGGCGCAGGGCGTCCCTTGGAACTTGCGTGCAAGTTCCTCCGCACGGCCAAGCGTACGGTTGGCTACAATTACTTCCGCAGCACCGTTGGCATAAAGATGCTTCACGGTTAGTTCGCTCATCTTGCCTGCGCCGAGAATCATTACTTTTTTGTCGTTAAACGTACCGAAAATCCGTTTACCCAGTTCCACCGCAGCGTAGCTGACAGAAACAGCACTCTCTCCGATCGATGTCTCGGAATGGGCCCGCTTGCCGAGCGTAACGGCTTGCTTAAACAACATATTAAACCAAGTACCTGTGGCATTCTGCTGCTGTGACGTCAAAAAAGCATTGCGCACCTGTCCCAGAATCTGCGTCTCTCCAATGACCATGGAATCCAAGCCGCAGGTAACCTTAAACAGATGGGAAATTGCTTGTTCGTCTTCATATATATAGAGGTGCTGTGTAAATTCTTCACGATTAATGCCGAACCACTGTTCCATAAAACTGCGGATAAAGTAGCCGCACATATGAAGGCGGTCTACCACAACATAAATCTCAGTACGGTTGCAGGTAGCGACAATGACGCCCTCCAATACGCTCTTGGTCGAATTTAGCTGCTCTAACGCCTTCGGCATGTCTTCTTCCGAGAATGTAAAACGTTCTCTGACTTCCACGGGCGCCGTGCGATAGTTCAACCCAACAACGACGATGTGCATTGCATGTTCACCTGCCTATTTCTCCGAGTAGTTTTGCCGTTCACAACGGACTGTCTTGACCCTGTTCATTATATCACAGTATACTGAGCACCCTTGTCTATTTTATGAAATGTTTATGAAATCCCCATACTTCTTCATGCCATTCATGAAGATTTCTAACTATAGACCGTACCTTACTATTGTGGATATAGAACACCTTAGATATACGTATTATTTTCTACGAAATCTGATTTCAGAGAACGACGGACTGGAAATCGTCGTACTTCTCATATCCCCAAAATAAATAACCATGGAAACCTCCATGGTTATCAGTATAGGCATTTTTTAAGAAGGCTGGATTAAACGAGTTCAGCCTGGTTCATCTCAGGCGTCTCCACGGTCATTTCCCCGAGTCCGCGCACGAGTTTCTTAGCATAGCATTTTTCAGGTTTCAAAGCGGATACCAGATAGTCAATAGCCAATTGCGGATCTACTGTCTCCCCGCAGGTATAACAGTCAATCGCAGCAAAACCTCTCTCAGGGTATGTGTGAATCGAGAGATGGCTTTCCGACAGCAACACCAGCACAGTCGCACCTTGTGGTTCAAACTGCTTGGATTGGACGGACATTACCGTTGCTCCACATGCTTCAGCGGCTTCCACCATCTGAGCTTGTAAAAATTCTGCACTGTTCAATAGTTCAAAATCGACTCCCCAAGTATCAACAGCAACGTGTCTTCCGAAAGTTGAGTATTCCATCTTCCGGTTTCCCCCTTCCTAGGAATAAAATGTTTGAAAATTTCATCCGCTAGGACCTACGTCATTCACTTCCCGAGGGAATAATCTCTCGCAACATTACATGTCCTGAGTGAATCCTGGTTCCTATATTCTTTTCAACGAGATTAAAAATAACATCTATGACGCTTAAATGCAACACCTTTTTCGAAAATAACCCATAAATATTTTACAGCTCAATATATGTGCGTTTGAACCACTTGGTGTCATGGATCCATAAATAAAAAAGGCGCCCTGTTACAGGGCAGCCTCCTTAGGCCTCTAGTACGAATAGGCGTTGATTAAACCGTCGCAGCCGCTCATCTATGGTCTTTGTAATAAGATTATCATTCCCTGCTGCAATCCGTTGGTCCAGAAGCACGTTAATATGATGCTGGATGGATTCGATCTCTTTCTCTGCTTCATTGCTGTTGAAGAGTCGCTGCAGCTCTCCTGCCGTATTCTTGTACTCATAAATGACAATGCTGTCGTTCCCGGCGACTTGCGTAATTCTGTGCACCGTTCCCGCATGGTAGTCGTAGCTCATCGTAAAGCCGCGATAAATCCGATTCACTTTACCTGATCCCTTAAAAGCCGCAAACAGTTTGCGTACGGCATTTGTCAGATGGGGAGTAACCAATCGGCACGACAGCTCACAGACGTACAAGCCATTCTTGCGTTCAAAGGGCAAATGAACTTCTTCCCCGCTTTCATCTTCGAGCACGAACACCTGCTCTCCGCTATCCATGACTTTTACCCGGTTAGTAACCCGGAAAGCTTGGGTATATTGCAGAAATTGATCCATTTGAATATCCGTCATTTGCATTGTGGCATTCACATATTCTGTGGCTAACCGCTGAGCCATAAAAATCTCCCTCAATTCTTTTAACTTACTACCATTATACAGCAGATCCAAGCGGTATTTCCTGTCTTTCGAATGAGAATATCCATCATATTTCATAAAAAAACGGAATTAGCCGGAATCAGAGCGATATTTCCCGCAAGATGCTCACTTTCCTGTAAAGAATTCACCGATTCCCTATATTACCTTTGAAAAAGGTATCACGAAATGAACCGGATCAGGCTTGCTCATTGCCTTCCGTTTCCGAATCCAGATATGGCTCTTCCTCTTCATCCTTAGTCCCCATATGGGACTCCATGATGGCCCATAACTCATCTTTACCCAGACCAAGCTCGGATGAAAACATCACAAAAGAGTGATAGGGTTTAAAACCGAGTGTTTCCTTCACGATCTTTACATGTTTCTCGCGGCGCGTTTTCGGAATTTTGTCCGCCTTGGTCGCAACCACGCATACCGGCCGGTTATAATGCTGCAGCCATTCATACATGCTGATGTCGTCTTTTGAGGGCGGGTGACGCATGTCCACAATCAGTAATACAAGCTTCAGTTCTTCCCGGCTGAGCAAATATCTCTCAATCATTTCGCCAAATGCCGCACGCTGGGTCTTGGATACCTTCGCATAACCATAGCCAGGAAAATCGACCAGGTACAGGTCGTCGTTCACCCGATAATAGTTGAGCTGCTGGGTTTTCCCTGGTGTTGCACTGGTACGGGCCAGGTTCTTACGGGATATCATACGGTTAATCAGTGATGACTTGCCCACATTGGAACGCCCTGCCAGAGCAATTTCCGGCAAGGCGTCTTCAGGATATTGAGCAGGTACGACAGCACTGATGACAAACTCGGCTTTCGTAACTTTCATAATTAGACTTTCCTCTCTAGTGCACTCCCGTTTGTTCAACGAGCGCATGCTCCAGAACCTGATCCATATGGGATACCGGAACGAACTCAACGTCGTTCTTCACGCTGTCAGGTATATCACGCAAGTCACGTTCGTTATCCTTAGGGAGTAATATTTTTTTGTAGCCGGCACGGTGGGCTGCCAGGGATTTCTCTTTCAAGCCACCAATCGGAAGAACGCGTCCCCGAAGTGTAATTTCCCCCGTCATGGCCACATCACGGGCTACATGCCGTTTGGTTAAAGATGAGATAAGAGCCGTCGCAATCGTAATGCCGGCTGAAGGGCCGTCCTTCGGAATGGCTCCCTCCGGGATATGGATATGGACATCCAGCTTCTCGTGGAAATCCGGATCAATGCCCAGTTCTACCGCTTTCGAGCGGGTAAAACTGAAGGCGGCTTGAGCCGATTCCTTCATCACATCCCCCAGTTTACCCGTCAAGGTCAGCTTGCCGGTACCAGGCACCACGGTAACCTCAATGGTCAGCGTCTCTCCGCCCACTTCCGTCCACGCAAGCCCTGTTACTGTGCCTACTTGATCTTCAAGCTCGGCCATGCCATAACGAAACTTCGGAATACCGAGATATTCCTTAATATCGTCAGCCTTAATCTCAATGGATTCCGATTGATGGGTCACAATCTGTTTGGCGGCTTTGCGGCACAGCGCAGCCACTTGCTGCTCCAAGTTCCGCACCCCGGATTCACGGGTATATTCCCGGATCACCTTCATGAGCGCTTCCTCGTCAAGAATCAACTGCTCCGGTGCAAGCCCATGCTCACTCTTCTGCTTGGGCAGCAAATAACGATTGGCAATCTGCAATTTCTCCAGCTCCGTATAGCCTGGAATGTACAGCACTTCCATCCGGTCCAGGAGCGGTCTTGGGATGTTGTGAAGCACATTCGCCGTCGTTACAAACATGACGTTAGACAAATCAAAAGGAATTTCCACGAAATGATCGCTGAACGTATTGTTTTGCTCAGGGTCAAGTACCTCAAGCAGTGCGGAAGATGGGTCGCCGCGGAAGTCGGAGGCCATCTTATCGATTTCATCCAGCAGGAACACAGGATTCATCGAACCCGCCGTTTTCATGCCTTGAATGATACGTCCCGGCATAGCCCCAACATAAGTGCGCCGGTGACCACGGATTTCCGCCTCGTCTCTTACTCCGCCTAATGAAACACGAACGAACTTGCGTTCCAAAGATCGGGCAATGGACCGGGCCAGCGATGTTTTACCGACCCCTGGAGGACCAACCAGACATAGAATAGGCCCCTTCATCTTCTTCACCAGCTTTTGGACCGCCAGATATTCCAGCACGCGTTCCTTCGGCTTCTCGAGACCGTAATGATCCTCATCCAGCACTTGCTCCGCTTTGACAATGTCCAGAACATCCTCAGTCTTGTTCGTCCACGGCAGCGCCAATAGCCAATCGACGTAGTTTCGAATCACGCCACCCTCTGCAGAGCTTGCCGGCATTTTCTCGAGTCGGTCGATTTCCTTCTCTACCTTTTCATGTACGCGCTCCGGAAGCTCAAGCTCCTGAAGCTGACTTCGAAGTTCCTCTACTTCCCCGGCACGACCTTCCTTGTCGCCAAGCTCTTTCTGGATAGCCTTCATCTGTTCGCGCAAATAGTATTCCTTCTGGGTCTTCTCCATTTGCTTCTTGACCCGCTGGTTGATCTTGCGCTCCAGCTCCAGCACTTCACGCTCGTTATTCAGTATATCTAGAAGTTTCTCGAGGCGTTTGCGAACATCAATTGTTTCGAGAATTTCTTGCTTATCCTTGATCTTCAGTGACAAATGACTCGTGATGACGTCTGCCAGTCGGCCCGGCTCATCAATATCGGAAACGGCCGCCAGTGTCTCTGGTGTCACCTTCTTCGACAGATTGATATAATTCTCAAACTGAGACAGTACGGTTCGCATTAATGCGGAAACTTCAGGGTCGTGATTCTCTTCTTCGGGAAGCTCCCGAGCGATGACCTCATAGTATTCCTCTTGATCCGTATATTCAATAACTTCCGCCCGTTCCATACCCTCCACTAGCACACGTATGGTACCGTTAGGAAGCTTAAGCATCTGGCGTACATTCGCAACTGTGCCAATCCGAAAAATATCATCTTGCGTCGGTTCTTCAATGTTCACTTCCGATTGAGAACATAGGAGAATCAAATTGTCTTCAACCATCGCCTTTTCTAAAGCCTTTACCGATTTCTCCCGGCCTACATCCAAGTGAAGCACCATGCTTGGATAGACCAACAGACCTCTCAAAGGCAGTAAAGGAAAACGACGACCTTTGGATTTACTGGGTCCCATCGCTTTCGCACCTCCAATGGCTCTCAATGTTGACACTATTCCTATTTTATCAAATCTGCGTATAAAAAACCAACCAAACGAAGCTTAACATCCTCCGGCGTCCGTTATTTTGCCGTTGCGCGGAGGCGTCGCCTGCAGCAATGAAGCGGAAGCGGATGGAAATCCCTCGTTTGCAGGGAGCTGTACCACCTCCGGAGCGAACGATCCACCAAAAATATGGCTGAATACTTCATCCACCGACTCTACCGGAATTACCCGCAAACCGCCGCTCAAATCCTGAAACAGCGTCTGCCAGTTGTCTTTAGGGATGATCACGCGGGTAGCACCTGCCTGGAATGCCGCCTCCACTTTTGCGATGACCCCGCCTATCGGTTTCACTTTACCATGAATGCTCATCTCGCCGGTCATAGCGACCTTGTTATCGACTTCAATCCCTTTGATGGCTGATACGATCGCTGTGGCCATCGCAATACCAGCGGAAGGACCGTCAATCGGTGTTCCTCCGGGAAAGTTGATATGCAGGTCATAGTTTTTATGTGTAAAACCCATCGAACCCAGCACGGTTAGTACATTCTCGATCGAGCCTTTGGCCATACTCTTGCGACGCAGCTTGCGCGAACCTCCGCCAAATTCCTCTTCATCCACGACCCCGGTGATATTGTAGGTACCCCGGCCCTCCTCGACAGGAACCGCAGATACTTCAATTTCAAGCAGTGCCCCCATATTCGGGCCATAAACAGCTAATCCGTTTACTACGCCAATCTGAGGTTTCTCCGGTATTTTCCGGTCGGGCCTTGGCTGAAGCTGGCTGCTGCTGGCTACCCATTCTACATCCGCCGCTCGCAGCGAATCTCGCTTCTCCGTCAAAGCAAGACCGGCAGCCAATTGAATCATATTGACCGCTTCCCGCCCGTTAGAGCAGTACTGCTTCACAACTTCTACCGCTTCAGGTGCTGCATTTAAACCAATTTTCTGAATGGCATCCTCTGCAATTCTCCCAATTTCTTCAGGCAAAAGCGGACGGAAAAAAATCTCCATGCAGCGCGAGCGAAGTGCAGGAGCAATCTCTTCGGGCGAACGTGTCGTAGCACCCACCAGACGAAAGTCTGCCGGAAGGCCATTTTGAAAAATATCGTGTATATAGGCAGGTGTATTGGCATCCTCCGAATTATAATATGCACTTTCGAGCAGCACCTTGCGGTCCTCCAGCACTTTTAAAAGCTTATTCATTTGAATGGGATGCAATTCCCCGATTTCATCTATAAACAGGATCCCCCCATGGGCCTTGGTCACCGCACCCGGCTTCGGCTGAGGAATGCCTGCAACCCCCATGGCACCGGCGCCTTGATAAATCGGATCATGAACTGACCCGATGAGCGGGTCGGCAATTCCACGTTCATCGAAACGGGCCGTCGTTGCGTCGATTTCCGTGAATTTCGCGTCATATTTAAACGGCGATTGCGGGTTCTTCTTCGCTTCCTCCATCACTACGCGGGCAGCAGCAGTCTTACCGACCCCCGGGGGTCCGTAAACGATGACATGCTGAGGGTTCGCGCTGCATAGCGCTGCCTTTAAGGCGCGCAAACCGTCCTTTTGCCCCACAATGTCATCCATCGTTTGCGGCCTTGTTTTCTCAGCGAGCGGTTTCGTTAGCGATATCGACCGGAGTTTGCGGAGTTTATCGAGCTCCTTGCGCGATTCCCGATCCACTGCTGTTTTGCTTGTCTTCTGCCCGCGCAATAAATTCCAAAAATAAATGCCGATGATGACCGCAAAAAACAGCTGCACCAGCATAATCACGATACTTAAATTCACAAGTCATTCCTCCTGTACTCCATTATGTCTTCATCCAAACGTTAATACATGGTAGTATTGCCGATTCCTTGGATGGTAAAACGCTGGAGGCGGAAAAGTATCAAAAAGTGGATGGAGACGCTTAAGTGACGCTCTTAAGTGAGACGCTCCAGTAAAACGCTCCGCGTACGTATCGTTCCTCCGATCGCTGTTGTTTCCGAATTTCATGAATGACGAGTACCAATGTAGAAATTCGGAACCAGCTTATGCTTTCGATGCGAGTTTTCCTGTGGAAAACTTTTAGCCGACCGCTTCGCTTCTCCGGAATCGATTCGTCCGCTCCGCTGCCGCGGCGCATGTGCATCCTTCTTCATCGTGGGGGTGGAGTGGGGGTAGAGCTGATCTTCCATAAAAAGGATGCTCGGTTAGGAGCGATGATACTTGGAACAACAGAACGCACTATTGCAACTTTATACTAATAAGCGACCACTTGTCTTGGTTCACACTGCTATATACGTTCAAAATACGTTCAATGAAATGTGAGAAACAGACCTTGGACTTCCTTGGACCTTTTACTTCCTTAGAAAACAACAAACAAAACGGCAGTCTCTTGTAACAGAGACTGCCGTTTTTATTAGATTGGAACTGCATTTATGATAATTTAGTTATCCAGCTCAGACCGTGGATTTGTGCTTGCGGCCCGGGATTTCACCCGTTTCCTCGTACACCTTCACGATATGATCGATTTCTTTCTTAAGCTCTTCAACCATAGTCTCTTCCGGTACCTTACGGATCATCTCTCCATAACGGAAGAGCAAACCTTCACCCCGTGCGCCGGCAATACCAATGTCGGCTTCTCTTGCCTCGCCGGGGCCGTTTACGGCACAGCCCAGAACGGAAACCTTAATCGGCACTTTGATCTTCGAGATGTATTCCTCCACCTCATTGGCAATGGAGAATAAATCGATATCCAGACGTCCACAGGTCGGGCAAGATACCAAGGTTGCCGCATCCGAGATCAAACCGAATGATTTTAGCAGCTCCCGGCCCACCTTGATCTCTTCCACAGGATCGGCACTCAAGGAAATACGCATCGTACTGCCGATTCCAAGGGACAACAGCGCGCCAAGTCCGGCAGCACTCTTGACGGTACCCGAGAACAGGGTGCCTGCTTCGGTTATCCCTAAGTGAAGCGGGTATGGTATAACTTCCGCCGCCTTGGTGTAAGCCGCAATTGCCATCGGTACATCAGACGCTTTAAGCGAAACGATGATATCATGGAAATCCAGTTCTTCCAGGATGCCGATATGAAACAAGGCGCTTTCCACCATGGCTTCCGGTGTCGGATATCCGTATTTTTCAAGGAGGTGATTCTCCAAGGAACCGGCGTTAACCCCGATCCGAATCGGAATCCCCTTCTCTTTGCATGCTTTCACGACAGCTTCGACCTTTTCGCGCTTCCCGATGTTTCCGGGATTGATCCGGACTTTATCGATACCGTTCTCGATCGCCATCAGGGCAAGCTTGTAGTTAAAATGAATATCCGCCACAAGCGGAATATGAATGCGTTTCTTGATTTCCTTAATGGCCGCAGCTGCTTCCTCATTGTTCACAGTAACCCGTACGATCTGACATCCCGCTTCTTCCAGACGGAGTATCTCGGCAACGGTCGCCTCCACATCTGCTGTTTTGGTGGTGCACATGCTTTGAATAATGACTTCGTTCTTTCCCCCAATCGTGAGATTCCCCACCTTGACGGGCCGTGTGTCTTGTCTCAAAAACATGGTACGATCTCTCCCATATAACGCCAAAGCTCCACTCCAATCAACCCGATTGGGTATAACTGGAAGTGGAGAGTCAGCGTAGATTTATTCCACATCTAATGCGCTAGAGCACATTAGGCGCTTTCTTCTTGTTTCTTATCGTCTTCGTTACTTTTGGCTTGCAGTTCAGGAATCACTTTATCACGAACGACTTGCTCCGTAATGACGCAATCCTTAATATCATCTCTGGATGGTACTTCGTACATCACGTCCAGCATGATACCTTCAATGATGGAACGCAGTCCGCGGGCACCGGTATTGCGCTTAATGGCTTCACGGGCAATCGCTTCTAGCGCGCCTGGCTCAAATTTGAGATTTACGTTGTCAAATTCAAGCAGCTTTTGGTACTGTTTTGTCAGCGCGTTTTTCGGCTCGGACAGAATACGTACCAATGTTGGCTCATCCAGCGGTTCCAGCGTAGACACAACTGGCAGACGACCAACAAACTCCGGAATCAAGCCAAATTTCAGCAGATCTTCCGGCAGAACCATCGTCAGGTATTCACCTGGCTTAAGATCCTTCTGGTTTTCTCCGGATGCATTAAAGCCGATGACCTTTTTACCGATCCGGCGTTTGATGTACTGCTCTAATCCGTCAAATGCTCCACCGCAAATGAACAGAATATTCGTCGTATCGATCTGGATGAATTCCTGATGCGGATGCTTGCGTCCACCTTGCGGCGGCACGGAAGCAACGGTACCTTCAAGAATTTTCAGCAGGGCCTGCTGAACCCCTTCACCGGAAACGTCACGGGTAATGGACGGGTTCTCCGATTTACGAGCCACTTTATCGATCTCATCAATATAGATAATGCCGCGTTCTGCTTTTTCCACATCATAATCCGCTGCTTGGATCAGCTTCAGCAGAATGTTCTCAACATCCTCACCCACATAACCAGCTTCGGTCAGTGAAGTTGCATCTGCAATAGCAAACGGCACGTTGAGAATTTTGGCCATAGTTTGTGCGAGCAATGTTTTACCGGAACCTGTAGGTCCGAGCAGTAAAATATTACTCTTTTGCAATTCAACTTCCTCAATTTTGTTCTGGGTGTTGATGCGCTTATAGTGATTGTAAACAGCAACGGAAAGGGATTTCTTCGCTTGATCCTGTCCGATTACGTATTGATCCAGAATATCACGAATATCACGCGGTTTCGGAATATCCTTCAGATCCACTTCTTCCTCATGGCCGAGTTCTTCCTCAACGATCTCTGAACACAAGTCAATACACTCGTCACATATATAAACACCGGGCCCCGCAACCAGCTTGCGGACCTGCTCCTGCGATTTACCGCAGAAGGAGCACTTCAGCTGCCCTTTGTCATCGTTAAATTTAAACATGCTATTACCACCCCTTAAGATTTGGTCGGTGAAGACAGAACATCATCAATAATACCGTACGCCTTCGCTTCCTCCGCGCTCATGAAAAAGTCGCGGTCTGTATCGCGTTCGATTTTTTCAAGGGGCTGACCCGTGCGCTCCACATAGATTTGATTCAGCTTATGTCTGGTCTTGATGATCCAATCTGCATGGATTTGGATATCGGATGCCTGACCTTGAATGCCTCCGAGCGGCTGATGAATCATCACTTCACTGTTCTCGAGAGCATAGCGTTTGCCTGGCGCTCCTGCAGTAAGCAACAGTGATCCCATGCTGGCAGCCATGCCAACGCAAATCGTGGATACATCAGGCTTGATCAACTGCATCGTATCATATATACCCATCCCAGCTGTAACCGAACCGCCAGGGGAATTGATGTACAAAGAGATGTCTTTTTCCGGATCTTCCGCAGCTAGAAACAGAAGCTGGGCAATGACAAGATTGGCAACATCGTCATCGATCGCACTGCTGAGGAATATTATGCGATCCTTCAGTAATCTTGAGTAGATATCGTAAGATCTTTCGCCTCGACTGGTTTGTTCCACAACCATAGGTACAAGACTCATGCGACCAACCTCTTTTCCTTGAAAAATATACTACAACGTTACAAAAGTTATTCTAACATGTTCACAGCACGATGTCATTTTTTAAGCCTGCTTACATTCTATGAACTTGCCAAGAATTATATCCTGCCAACTTGTCTCATTATGTATGTCGAAATCAATAACCAATTCATGTCACAATTAGTAGTAAATTGGCTATTCTTAGTTAAAAATAAGGCACGCATGAAATGTACGTGCCTTATCTAATGTGAGGGCAGCTTTTCGCAGCCGCCTATTTATTATTCTTCAGTTGCTTCTTTCTTCTCAACAGGAGCGCCTTCTACGCTGTTTTCCAACAAGAAGTCGATGGTTTTGCGAAGAAGCAGTTCTTCACGAAGGCTGTCAAGGGAACCGTTAGCACCCAAGATGCTGCGGATTTCATCAACAGGACGTTTGTATGTGTCAGCCATGTTTTCCAGCTCTTTGTTGATTTCCTCTTCAGATACTTCGAGTTTTTCTTCTTTCGCGATTTGCTCGAGTACAAGGTTGTTGCGAACGCGTTTTGCAGCATCGTCCTTCATTTGACCTTCCAGATCGGCATTCGTTTGGCCGGAGAAGCTAAGGAACATTTCCAGGTTCATGCCTTGCTGGCGAAGACGGTTGTCGAAATCGCGCATCATGTTTTGAACTTCGGATTGAATCATAGCGTCAGGAATTTCAACTTCAGCGTTAGCTGCTGCTTTTTCAACGGCTTCGTTCTCACGAACGCCTTGTGCTTCTTGCTCTTTGCGAGTCAGCAATTGTTTCTTCAGATCTTCCTTATACTCATCAAGCGTATCGAATTCACTTACGTCTTTAGCGAATTCATCATCCAGCTCAGGAAGCTGCTTGCGTTTGATTTCGTGAACTTTCACTTTGAAGATGGCTTGTTTGTTAGCCAACTCTTCAGCATGGTAAGTTTCAGGGAATGTCACTTCCACGTCTTTGAAGTCTCCAGTAGCCATTCCGATGACTTGATCTTCAAAACCTGGAATGAAAGAGTTGCTTCCAAGCTCAAGGGAATAACGCTCAGCTTGTCCACCTTCGAAAGGAACGCCGTCAACGGAACCGTCAAAATCAATCACAACGATATCGCCAGACTGGGAAGCACCTTCGTCGATTACAGTAAGCTCAGCATGACGTTGTTGCAGACGCTCGAGCTCTTCGCTCAGTTCCTCGTCGGAAACCTCAGCAGCTACCGCAGCAACTTCAACACCTTTGTATTCGCCAAGTTTAACTTCTGGTTTCACCGTTACTCTTGCTTTGAACTTGAAAGTTTCACCTTTAGCGAATTGCTCAATGTCCACTTCCGGACGATCCACAGGGAAGATATCCGCTTGTTCTACAGCTTCGCTGTATACTTCTGGAAGAAGGATGTCGATTGCATCCTGGTACAAGCTCTCAACGCCAAAGCGAGCTTCGAAGATCGAGCGAGGTACTTTACCTTTACGGAATCCAGGTACATTTGCTTTTTTAGCTACTTTATTAAAAGCTTTGTCGAGGGCGGATGCAACGCGCTCCGCATCAACCTCAACGTCAAGAACGCCAAGGTTCTTCTCTATTTTTTCCCAAGTTGCTTTCATTTATGCTTTCCCCTCCAAAATAATTCACGTGGTCGACGCAATAATGTATCACGTACCGAATAACCACTATAGTATAAACAACATTAAATTCTTTTTCAAGGGCGAACCCTTATGCTGCGACACCGTAAACGTTTTCCAACTCTGGCTAATCCTCCACGCCCGCAGCGACAAATTGCTTGAGAGATCGGTAGGCTCCCTCATAGCGGAACCGCATGGTGTCCGTTATGCCGTAGAGCGGGCGGATTTCCTCCTCATTACGAAACCCTTTCAGACTCTCCGACACAATGTCATGCAGCGCAGCCGCCCATATGTCAAGCGTGGCTTCTTCTTCATCCAGCATGGAATGGTAATCTTCGGTGCCGTAAATCGCCATGATGAACTGAGACCATAATTCCTGTGCAAAATAAAACAGTGTCGGTTCATGAATCTCAGTCTGATCGGCCACACGCTCCAAAATTCTCGAAATGGCGTCCGGGAAACCTCCCGGATCCAAAGGAACCGAATCGATCTCAATCTCGACGGCTTCCTGCCCGCGATAAAGGCTCACATGCCCTTCCATCCCTCTTCTCCGGAGCGTTTGCAGTACCCTAAATTGCAGCAGCGGATGAAGCGGCGTATTATGCAGCCACTCGACTAAAATAGCGTCGATCTCCGGACGGTCCAAATAAGCAAGCTGTTCCAGCGCCAAAATGGTCTGCTCTGTCAGCGGTCCGTTCATGACCGAAGCCAGCAGCTTGTCGGCATATCCGGCATCCTGGGCAACTTTGTCCCTAACCATCTGCCTCGCCATTTCGGCTTCGTCTGGATCATCCTCCTCGGGCTCTCCTTCGGAATCAACCGAACGGGGGACAGCCTGTTCCGGAAATGCGGCTTCAAGCCAGTCGAGGAGCGAATTCCACTCTTCATAATGCCGTTCATTCTGTCCGCTGCATTTCAGCAGAAAGCGCAGAACCTCCATCGCTTCACCGTAACGTTCATTCTCGAGCATAACCGTAAGCTGAATCTGGTAATAATCCAGCGTCTTCGGAAACAGGATGATGTTCTTATCCTCTTGTTCTTGGGAGTAAGAGTCCTTGATAAGGACACCTCCTTTCTAGTCCTGTTTTTCGTATTGGTTGATTATAGCATATGTACTGCCAAGTTTAAAAAAGGGCTGACATCCCTTGTACTTTGCCGCATCCGGCGACGGGTTGACAACTATCTTTATATATTCCAGCTTATATTTTATCAATATAACCCGATATGCTGCTCTCATAATCTTGCAGAACCAAAAAACTTTGCAACTTAAAATAATGATTGAATTTCTCCAGCGTATGTGATAATATATTTTTTGCTTGAAAAATTTCTATGTCCCAGTAGCTCAGCTGGATAGAGCAACGGCCTTCTAAGCCGTCGGTCAGGGGTTCGAATCCCTTCTGGGACGTAAAAAGGCACCGCCCTTCGGGGCGGTGTTTTTGCGTTCATGGGGATGAGAACCCATAATTGGGTTCGTCGGAGCTTACGCTTCGGTAGGATTACTTCGCAGTCGGCCTGTAAGGCCGTACCCCGACTGGGACACAATTTGAGGAGCCGCCACTACTTATAGTTGGCGGCTTCCTTGCGTATTCCAGAAGGGTGATGAACCCAAAATGGGTTCGTCGGAGCTTACGCTTCGGAAGGATTACCTCGCAGTCGGCCTGCAAGGCCGTATCCCTTCTGGGACGTAAAAGGCACCGCCCTTCGGGGCGGTGTTTTTGCGTTCATGGGGATGAGAACCCATAATTGGGTTCGTCGGAGCCTAATCTTCGGGAGGATTACTTCGCAGTCGGCCTGTAAGGCCGTATCCCTTCTGAGGTACAATGTGGATATGACTTCCAATAGCAGATTCCCAACATCGCGCACAGAACACAAACTCTATCGGACCGTAGGTTCGTTATTTCAGAAAAAACGGCCTAATTTAGAATTTAGAGGACACCACAGCCGTGTATTTAGCTAATTCACAGGCAAATTACCCTCTTTTGTCATAAATAACGGACTTCAGGTCCGTTACCATATCTGTACGAGTATTTTTTCCTCAATTAACGGCCTCTGAGTCCGTTAAGGCAACGCAACCACACAACTCTATACACCTGCTGCAAACAATACTTTACTACCGCCAAGCACTCCCCCGCTCCGATTTCTTCACGAAAATAAAGGACAACGCTCTCGCTCGGAGAGGTTGCCCAATGTCGCGACGGTCAAAAATACTTCCCTTCCATCGGGGGTATAGGTAAACTAATTCGTCCGGGCCGACATGCTTGGACCACAGCTGGGTAAGGCGCTCTACATGCTCTTTACTGCGTCCGATTTCCTCCGACACGGTATGGTAATCCCGTTTGGTCACAAACCAGCGGCGAGGTTCACTCTATCGGGATTCACTATATAGAAGATATTACGGGTCCTCGATCAGATCCAGCACCTGCTGTAGCGATTCTTCATATGATGCTCCAGCCCGCCCGATACCCTCTTCTGATAGATGAGCCAAGGATAGAGAAACGACAAGTTACTTGGAAAAAACTTCATTGACTCCTCAGATTAGACTCCTCCAATTGGCTGCACCTCCCTTTTTCATCAGATTAGTTAGGCTATTACGACTATCAAAGCTCGTTCAACGAAAATAGTGACCATCTGCCGTTATCATGGCCGGCACCTGGAGGCGCCCCGCTTCCCACGAAAAAAACTCTGCAAGATTACTCGCAGAGTTTTTTGCTGAGAATGTTATGCTTACGATTATCAATGGGCTCAGCTGCGCTGATCCATCATCTTACTGCAGCTCCATGTGAATAAGCGGGAATGGCTTCCCGGAGCCGTCCAGCTCGGAGCGGCCGATTTGCACGAATCCGTATTTTTTGTAAAAGGCATGGGCCTTAGGGTTCTGTTCATTCACATCGACTTGCAGCCTCCGCCCCTTCAGCTGTTCGGCATGCCGGATCAGCTTCGTTCCCGTCCCTTGGCCGTGATGGAGGGGATCCACAAACAGCATTTCGATTTTGGAGCCATCCAGCCCCATAAATCCAATCGGTTCCTGTTCCGTATTCAAGCACACCCAGATCTCCACGGCTCTAAGCGCTCCGTTTTGGATCATGCCGTAATAAAAACGGATGTCTTCCTCCGTCAGGAAATCGTGGGTTTGGGATACGGCACGATGCCACAGCTCCACCAACTGATCATGATACTCTTCTGCGTAAGGCGCTATATAGCACGTCATTTTTCATCCATTCCTTTCCAAATTGTTCAATCTCATAGAAATTCATGATATTGGTAAAATTGCTCTATACTATTATAAAGGAATCCGGTACATTAATCAGAGACTTTATCTTTGTCAGGAAGGAGAGATCTGCATTGCCTTTATGGCTTGTATACGCATTGCTGTCGGCAGTCACGGCGGCACTTGTCGCCATTTTCGGAAAAATAGGCCTGCAAAATATCGATGCCAATTCAGCAACGGCCATTCGCTCTGTCATCATGGCACTGTTTCTGTTGGGGGTCGTGGGGGTCCAGGGCAAATTCTCAGAACTCGGTGACATTCTGGTTCAGAAGAAAGCATTAAGCTTCATTGTGCTCAGCGGCATTGCGGGGGCATTATCCTGGCTGTTTTATTTTCTCGCACTCAAATATGGCAAAGTATCGCAGGTCGGACCTATCGATAAATTAAGCGTTGTCATCGCGGTCATTCTGGCCTTTGTCTTTCTTGGAGAAAAGATATCCTGGATTAACGCAGCAGGCGTTGCACTCATTGCCGTTGGCGCTCTTCTTGTTGCCGTTAAATAATGTTCTACATAAAACCGCTGCTCAGCGGCTTTTTGTTCGCTCATTTATTGCTAAAACCTATCAGTATTATCGAGTTTATATATTTCTAATTATAAGCTAAACATGTCACAATGAAGATAATTCATGGGTGAAGGAGTGTTGTTATGTCAGAGCAAGTATGGAAAGCTTACGATTATGATCGACAGTTATCGTTTGTCTCGGCTTACGGAAAAGGAGTCGTAGAGCTTCTTGCGCCTCAACCCGGAGAACGGATTCTTGATCTCGGCTGCGGAACCGGTGATTTGGCTTATGAAATATCCGCTTCGGGTGCACATGTAACCGGCATGGATGATTCGGCCGAGATGATGGAGCGCGCCAAAAGCAAATATCCTGAACTGACGTTTATGACCGGAGACGGAGAGAACTTCGAAACCGAAACGCCGTATGATGCCGTCTTCTCGAATGCCGCCCTGCACTGGATGAAGGATGCTGCCGGTGTGGTACGCTCCGTCCATGGCGCACTCAAGCCCGGTGGTCGATTCGTCGCGGAGTTTGGAGGCAAGGGAAATATCGACGGAATTTACGAAGCCTTGAAAACGGTGTTCGCCGATGATTATGGAATTGATGCCGACAGCCGAAATCCGTGGTATTTTCCAAGTCTTGGCCAGTATACCGCCTTGCTTGAATCCCAAGGGTTCCGGGTGCATATCGCCCATCACTTCGACCGGCCCACAAAGCTGCCTGAAGGCAAGAACGGCGTGAAATATTGGCTGCTGCATTTTGGCGATCGTTTCTTCACTGGATTTTCGGCTGAAGAGAAGGACGAAGCAATTGCCCGCATCAGCCGAGCTGCCCAAGCGACACTCTGGCATGAGGATGCATTTTACGGAGATTATAGGCGCCTGCGTGTCTTTGCAGAGAAGGTTTTGTAATTTTAGGGTTGATTTTCTAAATAGAATGGTTAATAATATGAAAAAAACTTGAACATGTGATTTTCGTTGATTGGGAGAGTAACTGCACTTGACTTTAGTCCAAGCGAGCCGGGAGGGTGGAAACCGGTACAAAGTCGGCTGTGAAACGGACCCATGAGATGGTCTTCCGAAGTGAAATACTGTAGGAAGCCCCGGCTTACACCGTTATCGTATAAAGGTGGTTAAACCCTTCGGTTTAACAACAAGAGTGGTACCGCGAGCACAAGTCCTCGTCTCTTTAGGAGATGAGGGCTTTTTTGATTTTTCTGACGTGTTTTTTTCAAAAGGGGGATTTAATGTGTTGAGTCATTTGATTACTTCAAGCCTTCAACAGGCTGTAAACCAGGTGTGTGAAGCTCTGGGCGCCAAACTGCCGGATTCCACTCCAATCCGGATTGAGCAGCCTGCCAGCATGGAGCATGGGGATTATGCCACCAACATTGCGATGCAGCTTGCGAAGCTGCTTCGTAAGGCTCCGCTGCACATTGCTGAGCTGATTCAAGCCGAGCTTGAGCAGGACGCGTCGTATAAACAGCTGGTCTATTCCACGGAGATTGTTGCCCCAGGCTTTATGAATCTGCGTATCGATTGGGCATATTGGGCTGGACATCATTTTGAATTGCCTCCGGCAACTAACGAAAAGATTGTCATTGAGCACACTTCCATTAATCCGAACAAATCCGCCCATATCGGCCATCTAAGAAACTCCTGTATCGGGGATACGCTGGTCAGGCTGATGAGGAAGCTTGGTTACGAGGTAGAGGTTCATAATTATATCGACGACCTTGGCAATCAACTGGCAGATACGGTGGTTGGGATGCTCCATACGCCGCTATCGAAGGAACATGCCAGATTCGGCGATTACTGCTGGGACGTGTATTCAAGCACCAATAAGGCCTACGAAAGGGAGCCTGGGCTGGTTCAGCATCGGATCGAGGTTCTGCACGCACTGGAAGAGGGTAACCAGAATTTATCCTGGATCGGACTGCTCGTTGCGGAAAGAATCGTCAAAGAGCATCTTGAAGAAATGAAGCAGTTCGGCATTGACTATGATCTGCTTGTATGGGAGAGCAGCATTGTCAGAGAGGGGTTCTGGGCGTCCGCTTTCGAGTTGTTGAAGAATACGCCGCTCTTCCATCAGGAAACTGAGGGTAAACTTGCAGGCTGCTGGGTGCTCAAGCAAACAGGAATGGAAGCCGTGGACGATCCGGAGTCCGACCACAGTATGGATAAAGTGCTCGTGCGCTCCAATGGCATACTGACTTACACGGCTAAAGACATCGCCTACCACTTGTGGAAATACGGTGTGCTCTCCAACGATTTTGTATATAAAAAATTCACCGATGAGGTTTGGACGACGAGTACCCATGGCGAGCAGCTCTCTTTCGGCAAAGCAGACATGGTTATCAACGTCATCGATTACAGACAGCAGTACCCGCAGGCGATGGTAAAGCAGGCGCTGGAAAGCTTGGGATTCCATAAAGAGGCCGAGAAACTTCGTCATGTCAGCTACGGCGTAGTCTCGCTAAGCCCTTCCGCTGCAGCGGATCTCGGAATCGATACTTCCGACGGAAAGGCGTCCTATGCGATGTCCGGACGTCAGGGAATCGGCATCAAAATTACCGAACTTATCGAGCAAGTAGCCAAGGTCATAGAAGACACCCGTTCCGATAAAAGCGGTTTGTCCAGCCATACGATCGCAGCCGCCTCCATCCGTTACTATCTGCTTCGCTTTGCGCTGCAAACCGAGGTGGTGTTCGATCTGAAGCAGGCCACTGAAATATCAGGGAATACAGGGGTATATCTGCTCTATTCCTACGCGCGTGCACTCAGCGTTCTTAATAAAGCTCAAGATGCCGGTGTTTTGCCGTCTGTGCCCGCCCATTTCCCTGCCATGGAAAAAGCGGAGCATGCTCTGCTTAGGCATATCAGCACCTGGCATGATACCCTATATGCCGCCGGACGGGATCTATCCCCAAGCGCCATCTGCAACTTCACCTATGAGCTGTGCTCCTTGTTCAACAATTTTTACTCGGGATGTCCAATTCTGAAGGCAGCGGATGATGTGCTCCAGTTCCGTGTATGGCTCACTTCCTTATTCAAGAACACGCTTCGCGAAGCGTTGGAAGTGCTGGGACTGCCCACGCCAAGTCGCATGTAAACTAAAGAGATCAATGAATCACGCTATAAGAAATCCATAACGATGCCGGCCGTTTCTTCAATGGCTTTGTCCGTGACATCAATGACAGGGCAGCCCAACCGGTCGAATAGCGAACGGGCATGTTCCAATTCTTCCACAATGCGTTCCAAAGAAGCATATCTTGCCAGTACCGGAAGTCCCATCGTTTTTAGTCTTTCCGAGCGAATTTTTAACAGATGCTCTGCATTCATCGTCAACCCGATAATTTTACGAGGTGATATGCTGTATAAATGATCAGGCGGACTAATCTCAGGCACAACCGGATAATTGACCACCTTCTTCCCTTTATGGGCCAGAACGATGCTTAACGGCGTTTTAGAGGTCCGGGACACGCCTAGCAAAACGATATCCGCCTTCAGGATGGCGTTCAAATCCTTTCCGTCATCGCATTTCACGGCAAACTCCACTGCCTCCACCCGCTTAAAATAATCATCGTCCAGACGGTGAAGCAGCCCCGGCATTCGCTTCGGCTGGTCGGCAAATGTATCGATAAACGCCTGAATCATCGGTCCCATCACGTCCACTGCGCGAACATGCAAGCGTATAGCGTGCTCCCTGATTGCTTCTCTTAATTCGGGCTGGACAAGCGTATACGCAACAAAGCCTCCTGATTCGGAGGCTTCCTCCAACAGGAGTTGAAGCTCCTCCTCATTACGCACATTCATGTAACGTTTAATTTTGATTTGCGGGGTTTCGAACTGGCGAACTGCGGCTTTTACCACCGCTTCGGCCGTCTCCCCGACCGAGTCTGAACATACGGTTATCGTGTATGACGGTTTACCCATACGATTACAGTCCCCCTGATTAATCCTGCTCGATTTGATCGAGCAGCAGCTTAATGATCGTTGTCTTCGTGATTCGCCCGACGATACGGCATTCCGAATCAGAAGAAATATCAGAACACGAGACGACCGGAAGGCTGTCCACCTGATGATGGATCATTTTGCGCGCGGCCTCCAAGACCGATTCCTCCGGCGTGATCGTCACGATATTTGGCTGCCTCGTCATGACCATGCTGACAGGCATGGATGACGCATTCGGATTCCCCAACGTCACCTTAAGCAGATCTTTGCGCGATATGACTCCAGCCAGTTTCCCCTCTTCGTCGATCACGATCAAACTGCCGATGTTCTCCAGAAACAACGTAACAACCGCATCTTGTACCGTTGTTTTTACGTCTACCACTACTGGCATGCCTTGAACTTCTTCAACCTTTATGTCCCCAAGGATGTAAGAATTCGCCCCCTTCTTCTCCTTCTCCCCAAGAAAATAGCCCACTTTGGGCTTAGCGGCTATATAATCCAACATAACGAGCAAGGACAGGTCAGAACGGATCGTCGGTCTGCTGACGTTAAGCATCTCGGCTATTTGTTCTCCCGTTATGGGGGCATGCTTTTTCACGATATTTATAATCTCCAATTGCCTTGCTGTCAGTTCGATGGCACATCCCTCCGCTTCATCCGGTCTATATAAGGTTGTTCAAAAAGTCCGCTTTTGATAAGAAAACCTTTAATCGAGGTCACTACAAGGATGAGCGACCGCGATGCATAGGTAGGTTTTCTTGCGATATAGAATTTCATCAGCTCCTCTGATAACTTATAAATTCCATATCTAACACGAAGTGAATCAGGAAGCGGGCGCGGCATCGAATCTTGAATTCGGCCGGGCCAAAGCTTATGCTTACGACGTATGTTTCCTTCGGAAACATTTCAGGTGCTCACGTACCTAAACGTACGCTCCGCTCTGATATCCAACTTAAGCGTTTTGAAAAAAACGCACATCGGAAGCATAAGCCTCGGTGCTGAAAACCGACCTTTTTGAACACGCATTATATGGAGTAGATTATAGCATTTTCGGGCGGTATGCACGCCCCCCCCCCCTTCTAAGAGAGGGCTATGTACATTCCGCCCGGCTGTTTAACTGTTTCAGACAGCGGCCTCCTGAAGCTGGCGTTCCCATTGCATACGGATATGGGCCTGTGCCGCCGCAATCCGCGTCACCGGGAGTCTATATGGCGAGCAGCTGAGATAATCAAGACCGATACGCTGGCAGAACATAATGGACTCCAGATCCCCTCCGTGTTCGCCACAAATGCTCGTTGTCAGCATCGGATTTCTAGAACGTCCCTGGATCACGGCCATTTCGATCAGTTTGCCTACCCCGTCGGTGTCCAACACTTGGAACGGGTTGTTTGGCAGCAGTTTGTTCTCGATATAATGCGTTAAGAACTTGCCTTCGGCATCATCTCTGCTATATCCAAACGTCATTTGGGTTAAATCATTCGTACCAAAAGAGAAGAAATCAGCAGAGCGCGCAATATCTCCGGCCGTTAACGCGGCACGCGGCACCTCGATCATGGTCCCTACCTTGTAAGGACAATTCCTTCTTTCTTCACCCAGCACCTGCTCAGCCACCTCATCGACGAGTTTGCGAAGCAGATGCAGTTCATTCACATGACCAACCAGTGGAATCATCACATGAGGCAGCACGGTTACTCCTTTACGAATGCAGCAGAGAGCAGCCTTGAATATGGCCTCGATTTGCATTTCATATATTTCAGGGAACATAATCCCAAGCCTGCATCCCCGCTGACCCAGCATCGGGTTAGTCTCTTGCAGTTCCCGTACCCTTCGTATCATGCGTTCAAGTTCCTGACGATCCGTGTCCGCCGCTTCATCCGAATGCAGCGAATTCTGACGCTCCGCCAGTTCCTCCGCGTTGGGGAGAAATTCATGCAGTGGCGGATCAAGCAAACGGATCGTGACCGGACAGCCATCCATTTCTTCAAACATCTCTTCGAAATCGCAGCGCTGCATCGGAAGCAGCCGATCTAACGCTAACTGCCGGTCCGTCTCCTTATCGGCCAAAATCATTTGCTGCACGATGGGGACTCGCGTCGGTGACAGAAACATATGCTCCGTTCGGCACAGCCCGATGCCTTCTGCTCCGAATTCTCTGGCCTTGCGTGCGTCAAGAGGAGAATCCGCATTTGCCATGACCTTCATTGAACGAATCTCATCTGCCCATTGCAAAATGAGCAGGAGCTCAGGCGAGATATCCGCTTCTTTAAGCTCCATTTTACCGGGGTAAGCCTTTCCGCTGCCGCCGTCAATCGTCAACCAATCTCCTTCCTGGATAACGATATTTCCGGATATTAACTGCTCCTGTTCTTCATCCAGGTTCAAAACCTCACAGCCACATATACACGGTTTGCCCATCCCCCTGGCAACGACCGCGGCATGGCTTGTCATGCCACCCCTCAGCGTTAGTATTCCTTCCGCGGCAATAACGCCATGAATGTCTTCCGGAGTCGTCTCCATCCGTACCAGTATCACCTGTTTTCCGGCACGTTTCCATTCATCAGCTTTATCGGCTTCAAACACAACCTGACCGCAGGCTGCGCCCGGAGAAGCTGGAAGCCCGGCTGCCAAAACAACATGGTCGTCATCCACCTGAAGAGAACGGTGCAGGAGATGATTCAGATGCTGCACATCAATTCGCATCAAGGCTTCTTCCTTGGTAATCAAGCCTTCGTTTACGAAATCGGCGGCCACTTTCAAAGCGGCTTTTGCATTCCGCTTCGCATTGCGGGTCTGTAGCAGAAATAATTTGCCGTTTTCAATCGTAAATTCAATATCTTGCATGTCCTTATAATGCTGTTCAAGCTGTATGGCACTCAAAGAGAGCTCTTCATAGACATGCGGCATGGCTCTTTCCAACTCCGCGATCGGACTCGGCGTCCTGGTTCCGCCGACGACATCCTCTCCCTGCGCATTCATTAAATACTCGCCAAACATGACGCGCTCACCCGTGGAAGGATTACGGGTAAATAATACGCCGGTCCCGCTTGTCTCTCCCATATTGCCAAAGACCATGGCCTGCACATTCACCGCCGTGCCTTGATGATCCGGAATATGGTGGACCTGCCGGTATATTTTCGCTCTGGGACTCGACCAGGATAAGAATACCGCTTCGATAGCTCTTTGCAACTGCTCCCTCACATCCTGCGGAAACGGTTTCCCTGTTTTCTGTTCAAACATTCGTTTGAAATGCTGAACGATCGCTGCAAGCGACTCTTCGGACAATTGCCCGTCATCCGCGTATGCGGACTGATTTTTTTCCTTCTGCAATATGCGTTCAAAGTGAATGTTTTCGATATGGCATACTACAGATCCGTACATTTGAATAAAACGCCGATAACAATCGTAGGCAAACCGCCGGTTATTTGTCAGTTGTGCCAATCCTTCCACGGTCTCGTCATTCAACCCCAGATTCAGTACCGTATCCATCATTCCCGGCATTGATGTTACAGATCCAGATCTAACCGAGACAAGCAGCGGATGCTGTGGACTGCCGAATGTCCGTCTCTGTTCTTTTTCCAACTCTGTTAGCGCCTTCATTGCCTCATCCATCAGTCCTGCCGGCAACTGGCAGCCGGTGCTGTAAAAGCTCCTGCAAACATCCGTGGTGATGGTGAATCCTGGAGGAACAGGAAGTCCTGTCTTGGTCATTTCGGCAAGGTGCGCACCTTTGCCTCCCAGAAGTTCAAGATGTTCTTTCCCGCCATTCCGGAATAAATTCACTCTCTGCACTGTCAAACCGATGCACTCCCCTCTTGTTTGCGGCACGATTCCCGATCACAAACCATATACTTTATTTTCACGCCGTTCGTTGGCAATGTATCAATAATGCTGTTGCAATGACGGCATATAATCGTTCCGAGGTCATTCGGCTGTACTGACACATGAATTAATTCATGGACTTGGCTCCGCATAATAACTCCTCCTTTTCGGATTGGACTAACATCTGCCTTACGAAATCTCTCACCCGGCAGGCATATGCCCACTCATTGTCGTACCATGCCAACAGCTTGACCTGCTGGCCCATGGTTTGAATGGATAACCCGTCGATAATGGCTGATTTGCTGTTACCGATATAATCAGAAGATACTAAAGGTTCTTCGTTATACTCCATAAACGGTTCCAATCCTCGATCAACCGCGGTTTTAAATGCACGGCTAACATCCTCTTTAGTTGCTTGGGAACGCAATTGCACAGTTAAGTCGACTAAAGAAACATTTTGTACAGGTACGCGCAAGGAGATGCCCTGAACGCTTTCCGCCAAATGCGGAAGGATCTCTTTCAGTGCCTTTCCAACCCCGGTTGAGGTCGGTATGATGGAACTGCCGCACGCTCTGGCTCTGCGCCAATCGGAATGGGCGTTGTCCAGATGCTTTTGGTCATTCGTATAAGCGTGGACCGTCGTCATCCACCCGCAATTAACACCGAAAGCCTGATCCAGCACGTGCAGGATGGGAGCCAGACAGTTCGTCGTACAAGATGCGGTCGATACAAGGTCATGCCGCTTGGGATCATACATATGCTCATTGACGCCCATCACAATCGTGCAATCCAGTTCTTTGCCCGGTGCAGTGACGACAACCTTGCTCGCCCCCGCTTTGAGATGACGAGAAGCCTCTAATCGGCTTTTGAATTTCCCGGTCGCATCCACCACCACATCAATTCCATATTCTCCCCAGGGCAAAAACTCTGGATTTCGTTCATTCACAACAGGGATAAGGTGCCCACGGATAATGAGGCTTTTCTCTTCTGCCTGAATCTGCTCATCCCAGCGCCCATGAACCGTATCGTATTTAAGGAGATGTGCCAATTGATCCGGTGAACATGTGGAATTTATAAGACCAATAGAAGGACCCTCCCCGCTCATAAACATACTGCGAATAACCAACCTGCCGATTCTTCCCATACCGCTGATACCGAGTCGTTTATACATTTGTCACAAGCACCTCCTGTTCTCGCTTATATAATACGTCATATATAATCCAAAATCAATAATTAATACGCACAAATAACATATATTTTAGACATTATTTATTTATTAGTGTTATTTATAGGGTTTGTCGCTTTATATAGTACGTACTATATACCGTTAGAAATGAAAAACCGCTTCCGGCATTTAAGCCGAGAGCGGTTCTCTCATAAGTATGACGTAATTTTTCCTTGAGATATATTCATGTAAAAAGCCACCATCCTTATTCTTGTAGAATAAGGATGGTGGCTATCCCATGTTATTGCAGACCTCTGACGGTCAGTCTGACCCGGACGCCATCTGTTGCCGGTTCTTCTTGCAGGGTCCAATTGACGGCCAACGCTTCCTTCAAGCGTGCGACCTGCTCCTCCTGGAGCTTCAGCTCTTCAATAATGCCTTCACCTACACTAAAATCGGATTCCGAGCTGATGCGGAAGGCTTCCTCCAGCCAGATCTTCAACCCGTTGCGGGTGTTAAACGTAATTTTGTATCCCTCGCTAACGGCCTTCTCCAAATCTTCCCCATGCTCTCCGGCATAAGAAAACAATTCCTCGTAGTGAAAATGACCATTGTTCGCGACTTGGAATCTTTCTACCTCACCCGAGCGCACAGCCTCCAGCAGTTCGGAGGAAGTCAGCCCCGATTTTCTGGCATGCTCCAATAAAATGGCGGTATTTTGTGATATTTTAGTAAGCTGCATGCTCGATGCCTCCTCAATATGGTTCGTAAGAATACTTTTTTCTTCTATTATAAGACGAAACCGCTAGGATGTCAGACACTTCTCAAAACATAAACTATATTCGCTTACCAAACGGTTCGATCGGGGCAAACCCCAGCTCGACTGGGATGTAATCCTAACGAAGCTTATGCTCCGACGAACCCCACTTGGGGTTCATCACCCTCACGGGACGTTTTGTCCCAGTCGGGGTACGGCCCTTCGGGCCGACTGCGATGTAATCCTAACGAAGTTTACGCTCCGACGAACCCCACTTGGGGTTCATCACCCTCACGGGACGTTTTGTCCCAGTCGGGATACGGCCCTTCGGGCCGACTGCGATGTAATCCTAACGAAGTTTACGCTCCGACGAACCCCACTTGGGGTTCATCACCCTTCTGGAATACGCAAAGAAGCTGCCAGGATTGGCAGCTTCTTTCTTTTACGTCCCAGAAGGGATTCGAACCCCTGACCGACGGCTTAGAAGGCCGTTGCTCTATCCAGCTGAGCTACTGGGACATATATGTAGGGAAATCCTTTAAACAGTAACGAAGTATATTATATCGCATCTTTTGTATTTTTCAAAGAACTTTTTTTCGGATTGGTTCAGAGCCGAATCAGGAGTGGGCTTACTGGGTAATATGTATATCATGAAAATGACTTCAGGAGCGTGATATCATGAGACAGCTTTTATCCTCTTTATCGTATTTCAGTATCTTCTTTGCCCCCTTCCTCCTTCCTCTCCTCGTATGGATTTTCTCCCCGGACGCCTATGTTGCCAAGCACGCCCGTCGCGCCCTGTTCTCGCACGTATTCCCCGTCATAGCAGCGATACCGCTGATTTACATGGCTGTTACGTCAGGTTCCTTCGGTTCCATCATTGGATACCTTATCCTGTTCGGCATCCTCTACTTCGGGGCGTTTGTTTATAACGTGATCATGGGCATTCAAGTGCTGAGGGAGTATGCTTATTGAACATCTTATCCTAAAAGGACCATGCGCTTAACCGCATGGTCCTTCTTGTGTTATTTTGTTGTAATCCGTACCATTTTCTCATTGCCGTTCCACTTCACTTCACACCCAGCGCTCGGATGCCGTAAAAACGCGGCGGTGCCATCGCGGTTCCTTTCACCATCCGTGGCGCCGAATCCAGTGCTGCATTATGTTCGTTAACGACCACTTGCTTGGAGCCCATTTTCAGCGTGATCTGGGTAGACCCTTGCGGTCACTTGCAATCAGGGCAGTCAGGTATCCCCTATTCTCGAAGTGCTTCGAAGATTTTGCGAAAGCCATGAGGCACTATCGCCAAAATGGCACCTGCGCATACAAAAAGAGATCTGCCGATGGTGCCGGACAGATCTCTTCATTCATCAAGGCGCTAGAAATATCGGGGTCCTTCACTGAGCCTATGATTCAGCTGCTCATATAGCTGGCCTGTAGAAAGCAGCTGCTGCTTGAATGCATCTCGGTCTTCCTCCGCGGTGGATTGAACGTTGTTCTCGAAAGCTTCGTCCGTGGCGTCAACAAATGCATCATGCATGCTGTTGTCGAACCAATCCACCTCCGTGCTGGCATTGCTGCGGACGATTTTCACCAGCTCATAGCCTCCCAGCGGGGAAGATGGCGTCAGATAAGCCAGCAATGCACTTTCTCCTTCCACTGCTGGATAAACCTCAACCTCAGCACAAGGGGCGCCGTTCACTTCCGTAATGCGGCGGATTTTTGCATCTCTGATTGCATACATCATACATTCTCCTTCATCAAGATGTGCAGGGACTGCACAATCCTTATTATGTTCATGTCAAATCGGAGAGCAATCGCAGCTCTTCCATTTGCTGGCGCGTGGCCGGCGTACCCAATTGATAAATCGTTCGATACACCTTGTCCAGGGAGGATTGAAACAGGGCATTGGTGCTTTGTTGCGGCGTATCCGCCCAAGGAAACATGTATCCTATCGCTTCTTCGTCCTTCTCCTGCATCATGTCCAGCTCAATCCGAACTTGATCCGCCTCTTCCGGCGTTGCTTCGATCTCCCATTCATAAGCGCTCGCTCCCTGTTCAGTCAACACAGAGCGGCTCTGTACGGAAACATAGTAGGTCGACTTATTCATGGACGCATCTCTCCTTCTCTTTGAATATTCGTCCTCTTTCTTAGTTTTCGTAAAAGGACAGACATTTTATGCCTTCCTTCGGCATATATCTGTATCACTTTGGCGACGTAGGATTAAAAAGATGGGACAGCGTATGACAAAGACAAAGAGAGGATGAACCGTCATGTGCGGAATAACCGGTTTTATACAATGGAGCGGCGATTTGACGCAGGATTCGCAGCTGCTGGTAAAAATGACAGAAAGTTTGGCTCACCGCGGACCTGACGGATCCGGCACTTGGATTTCCAACCCGTGCGCATTCGGTCACCGAAGACTCAGCGTGATCGACCCCGAAAATGGCGCTCAGCCGATGATCATTCATCAGGAAGAGGAAGTCTATGCCATTGTATATAACGGGGAATTATATAACGCTGCGGAGCTTAAAGACGAATTGGTACGACGTGGTCATCGTTTCAATACCAAATGCGACACGGAAGTTTTGTTAGTATCCTATATCGAATGGGGCCCCGATTGTTTGGAACGCCTCAATGGAATATTTGCATTCGCCATTTGGGACAGCGTACGGGAACAGGTATTTCTGGCACGGGACCGGGTTGGGGTAAAACCCCTGTTCTACAGTTACATTGACGGAACGCTCGTATTCGGATCGGAACCGAAAGCATTGCTTCAGCATCCGAAAGTGGAGCCTGTGGTCGGGGCTGAGGGGCTTGCGGAAGTATTTATTATCGGTCCGGCACGAACCCCGGGACACGGTGTCTACAAGGATATCGCAGAGCTTCGTCCGGGTATGGCCATGATCTTTAACCGGGAAGGATTGCGCAAATATACTTACTGGAAGTTGGAAAGCAAGCCCCATGAAGATGATGTGGATCAGACGGCAAGTTTCTTGCACGATCTGCTGCGCGACACCGTTGAACGCCAGCTGGTATCCGATGTACCGGTCTGCTCGCTATTATCCGGCGGGCTCGATTCCAGCGCGCTTTCCTCGCTGGCCGTCGATTACTACAAGCGGACGGGCCAAGGACAAGTGCACACCTACTCCGTCGATTATGTAGACAACAACAAACATTTTAAATCCCATTCCTTCCAGCCGGGTGCGGATGCGCCATGGATCAAACGGATGCATGAGGAGCTCAGCACAAACCACCATTGGATCGAATTCGACACCCCCGAACTGGTCGAAGCGCTGGATGTCTCTACGCAGAAGCGGGACCTCCCGGGAATGGCTGACGTTGACGCCTCCTTGCTCCTCTTCTGCCGTGAGATTAAAAAAGGCGCAACCGTCGCCATATCCGGTGAAGCCGCTGATGAAATATTCGGCGGTTACCCTTGGTTTCACCGGGAAGAAATGCTGAATTCCGGTACTTTCCCATGGTCTGTTGCCCCAGATATGAGAGCCGGGCTGTTGTCTGCCGAGATCCGGGACTGGATCAAGCCGCTGGATTACCTTGGAGACCGCTATACCGATGCGGTAGCCGAAGTGCCGAAGCTGGCCGGGGAGACCGGGCAGCAGGCCAAAATGCGGGTCATGTCCTATCTCAATATTACCCGTTTCATGCCCACGCTCCTCGATCGCAAGGACCGAATGAGCATGGGCGTTGGACTCGAGGTCCGCGTACCTTATACTGATCATCGATTGATCGACTATGTGTGGAATATTCCTTGGAGCATCAAAACGACAGGCGACCGTGAAAAAGGCATTCTGCGCAAGGCGCTTGAAGGTGTGCTTCCGGACGATGTCCTGTACCGCAAAAAAAGCCCTTATCCCAAAACTCACAATCCGAACTATCTGACTGCCGTCAAAGCGCAGGTGCTGTCCATTCTGGACGATCCTTCTTCACCGCTGCTGCCGCTCATCGATACGGCGCGGATCCGGGAGCTGGCTTCTTCGCCGGATGCCTCCTCCAATCTCCCTTGGTTCGGTCAATTGATGTCCGGTCCGCAGCTGTTCGCCTACCTGGCCCAGGTGCATTTCTGGCTCAAAGAGTATAACGTATCCATACGTTAAGTCCTCATTGTTCTAAAAAAACAAAGAAACCATACCAGCAGTAGGCCGGTATGGTTTCTTTTTATAGCATCTTATTCGGTTATCGTGCCTGCAGGTCCGCTACAAGCTTACGCAGTGCTTTTCCCCGATGGCTGATCTCCTGCTTCTCTTCCAGGGAAAGCTCGGCCATCGTCTTCTCATGGCTTGGCAGGTAGAACAGCGGGTCATATCCAAATCCGCCCTTTCCGGACGGATCCGACGTGATCCAGCCTTCAACGCTCCCTTCAGCCTCGAGCTTTTCTCCCGAGACCGGATCATACAGCACCAGCACACAAACAAATCGGGCCGGACTTAGCAAGGGCTGCTCTGTATCCTCACCGAGCCTTAATTGTTCCAGCTCCCCAAGCAGCTTCTCGTTATTGTCCTCGTCCGCGCCGTGCTCGCCGGCATACCTGGCGGAATAAACGCCGGGCGCGCCATTCAGCGCATCCACGCATAATCCGGAATCATCAGCCAGGACAGGCAATCCCAGCGCGTCGCCTACCGCCTTGGCTTTTTTAAATGCATTGGCTGCGAACGTTGCTCCATCCTCAACGACATCCGGCAGATCAGGGTAATCGTACATGCTCTTGACCTCCGTACCGAAAGCAGCAAAAGCATGCGCAAATTCCTTGACTTTCCCCTGATTGCGGGTAGCTACAATTAGCGTGTCTCCAAGTGTCAATGTCATGGGACTATACTCCAGTACCCGCATTCACGGAACCGATTTTAGCTGCGATGGGGCCAAGTGCCTCCTGCTGACGCTCGATGAGCTCGCGGATTCCCTGTTCCCCAAGCTCCAGGATCTGATCCAGCTCCTCACGAGAAAACGGGCTCTCTTCGCCAGTCCCCTGAACCTCAACGAATTTGCCGCTTCCGGTCATGACCAGATTCATATCTACCTTCGCTTTGGAATCCTCTTCATAGTTCAGATCCAGCAGCGCCTGTCCGCCAGCAATGCCCACGCTAATGGAGGCCAGGTAGTCCGTTATCGGAAATACCGCTAGTTTATGTTGTTCTGCAATTTTATTTACCGCTATGGCTAAAGCTACAAATGCTCCTGTAATGGAGGTGGTCCGCGTTCCGCCATCCGCCTGGATTACATCGCAGTCCAGCGTAATTGTCCGCTCGCCAAGAGCATGCAGATTCACAACAGACCTAAGCGCTCTGCCGATCAGCCGCTGAATTTCCATCGTCCGGCCACTGAGTTTACCGCGATTGGCTTCCCGTTGGTTGCGGGATTGTGTTGCGCGCGGCAGCATGGAGTATTCAGCCGTCACCCAGCCCTTTCCTTGTCCTTTCAGAAACGGGGGAACCTTCTCATCCACGGTCGCCGTAATCAGCACCTTGGTGTCTCCCATCTCGATGTACACGGAGCCTTCCGCATATTTATTCACATGGGTCGATAAATTCATCGGTCGAAGCTCATCGCTCTTACGTCCGTTAGATCTCATGTTTTCTGCCTCCTACTTCTTATCGCAATCCTGATTAGCATTCCCTATTCTACCAAAGTGCAGGCACAAAAGCACCTTTTCCGGCGCATATTTCAAAGATAGCGGTGAAGCGTCAAATCGAAATTTCGTTAATGAACTCCGGACGGCCGACAGGTTCGCTATAATTGCGGCTATCCGTTCCAACCACCTCAGAGAGATCGTTCATCCGAATTTTCACCTTCGCATCATCCGAATTCTCGGCTACGGTTAGCACGACGGCCTGCAGCAATTCGGTTGGAACCTGCTCTCCCTGCTCAAACATGCTGTCCTGAAGCGATACGGTAACAGCGCCGTCCTCACCTTTTTCGACCGATGCAACGGTGGTATCGTCCGGAATGACCTCGACAAGCCCATCACCGTAATGCGGTCCCCGGATCAGTTCGTTCAAGGCAGCCTTAACGGCATCCTGTCCTGTCGGAACAAGTCTTGTAACAGGTACATAATACTGAATGCCCTCAGGCGTCACGGAAGAGAAATAGACGGTAACCGGCGAAGAGGAAGTGTACAATGCGTCATCCGCCTTTTGAAGGTTAATTCCCATCGCACGAGAAAGTGGACGGTCCAGCGGCGTGTGGTTGACTGGCATTTCCGTCAGTTTGACTCCGTCCACCCATACCTGCATCGACTCGATGCCTTCGTGTCCCGTCAGCGTCCACGTCAACGCCTCCAAGATTCTTCGTTCATCTGCCGCTTGATACTCTGTAAATGATTTATTGAATTCAACAACGGCCAATTTGCTCTCCGGATCGACCGTTACATTATGGATCTGCGTACCGGCAGGCAATACCGCCTGGAAGCCCTGCGGAACATAGCCAGCATAGCGGCCTCCGTTCACAAGCACTTCAAGAGATTCTTTCACGGCGCTTGCGCCTTCTACCTTCGGAATACCCAGGGTTACAGGTGCCAGCATTCCCCGCGCATCCGAAAGATAAACCGTTGTCTGCATGCCAATGTCTCCTTGTGCCGCTGTGGATCCGGCCGTGTTCAGCATCTGCTTCTCCACTTGCGCAGGCGGCGGGTCAATCCCCTCCGATTGCTTCCCGGAAAACACGCCGCAGCCGGACAACACGATCGGAACAGCAAGCAGCCCGGCGGCGGAAAGCCTGCGAAGATTACGATTACTACGTTTCATGTATTGTTCCTCCCTAACATTTTTTTGTACAGGTTGTACTCCTATGTATACGAGCCCTTTCCAAAAAAATAACTCGCAGTTTTGTCCTTTCTGGACAAAGGGGGGGTGGAAAAAGTACAATCGTCGTAAGCATCTTCATCAACCACGAAAATGAGGTGAGTTCCATCATGGCAGAAAACGATTCAAACATTCCATACAGTCTGAACAGCAAGAAGGTAGCGGAAGCGACACGGAGCCTGCTGCATAAGCGTGGAATCAAGTTGGAGGAAATCGCTGAACTGGTGATGATCCTTCAGAAAAAATACTACCCGAATTTGACCATGGAAGAATGCATGGAGAATGTGGATGCCGTACTTAGCAAACGCGAAGTCCAAAACGCGGTGTTAACCGGAATTCAATTAGATATTTTGGCGGAGGAAGGCAATCTCATATCCCCGCTTCAAGAAATGCTGGCCAATGACGAAGGGTTATACGGCGTGGATGAAATCCTGGCATTTTCCATCGTTAACGTATATGGAAGCATCGGCTTCACGAACTACGGGTATATTGACAAGCTCAAACCCGGCATTCTCGAGCAATTGAATGATAAATCAAGCGGCCGTGTACATACCTTCCTCGACGATATCGTCGGCGCGGTTGCCGCGGCCGCCAGCAGCCGGATCGCCCATCGCAAGCAAGCGGAGCGGGAGATCGAACTGTTCGGAACGACCGAAGAGCTTCCCAAAGAATAAACCACTCTCCAAAAAAGGAGATTCGCACAGTATGCGAATCTCCTTTTTTCCTGCCTATCAGAAGGAAGGAACTCACCGAACCCATTCCAATCCGAACTGGGTGATTTCCAAAAATGATAGACGATTGCAGTAGAAAGCATTTTAGCATTTCGGACCAGAACGATGAGTTTCTTCTATAAATAAGCAGGCTCTGCTAACCAATAAGAAGGCTCCTCTCACCTATGAAAAAACGGGCTGTCCATTCACGTAAATCGGTAAATCTATCTAGTCATTTTTGCAAGCATCCATCATATGCTATCATGAAGAACATTCCAATAGAGCACCTATGGAAACCCCGCCAAACCTATGGCGGGGTTCTTTTTTTTTGAGTTTGCGATAGAGATAGATTATCTATTCACACCGACCTTAACTGGAGAAACCTTCCAGATGTCGGATGCATAACGGTGAATCGTGTTATCACTGGAGAAATGTCCCGAGTGTGCGATATTAACAATGGACTTCTCGGTCCAGGATCCACTATTCAAATAAGCATCATCGATATCCGACTGGGTTGCCACATAACTGGCAAAGTCCGCCAATACAAAAAACTCATCGTTATGATCCAGCAGGGACTGAAGAATCTGACCAAACTCCAACTCGTGATAGCAGAACGGTCCTGAGGATATCAACTGATTCAGAACGCGGGCGATTCTCGGGTCCTGCTCATACCGTTCCCTGGATACATAAGCTCCCGTCCTGTAATACTCGAGCACTTCCTCCAGCTTCAAACCGAACAGGAACATATTCTCATTGCCGAGCAGCTCGAACATCTCCACGTTAGCCCCATCCAGCGTGCCGATGGTCAACGCACCGTTCATCATGAACTTCATGTTTCCCGTGCCGGATGCCTCCTTGCCAGCCGTGGAAATCTGCTCGCTCACATCGGCTGCGGGAATAATCTTCTCCGCCAGAGACACCGAATAATTTTCCAGAAACAGCACCTGGAGTTTGTTATTGACCTGCGGATCCTTATTCACGACTTCGGCAACGACATTAATGAGTTTGATGATGCTTTTGGCCAGATAGTAACCCGGTGCTGCCTTCGCCCCAAAAATGACGGTGCGGGGAACACGATCCGCGCTTGGTTGATCCTTAATCTCGTTATATACGTGCATGACGCGTAAAATATTCAGCAATTGCCGCTTATAACCATGCAGCCGCTTTACATGGACATCGAATATGGAATCGGGATTGATCACGATCCCTTGCTTATTCGCAATGTATTCGGCAAGCCGTTCTTTATTGCTCCGTTTGATCCGCTGAATCCCCTGCTGAAAGGCGGTGTCGGTCTTGAGTGACTTGAGCTCGATCAATTGATGAGGATCCGTGATCCATGAAGTGCCGATACCATCGCAGATCCATTGACTCAGGCCGGGGTTGCTGTGCATCAGCCAGCGCCGGTGGGTAATCCCGTTGGTTTTATTACTGAATCGCTCCGGATACAGCTCATAATGCGGCTTCATGACCTGTGTCTTCAGCAGTTCCGTGTGCAGCGCAGCTACGCCGTTCACATGATAGCTACCCACAATCGCCAGATTGGCCATGCGGATCTGGTCGCTTTCGATGATGGCGAGCTGCGATATGCGCTCATGGTCCCCTGGATAGCGTTCCAGCAGCATGCCGCAGAAGCGTTTATTGATCTCTTCAATCATCATGTAAATGCGCGGCAGCAGCTCACGAACCATGCCGACAGGCCATTTCTCCAACGCTTCGCTAAGCAGGGTGTGGTTCGTGTAGGATACGGTTCGGCTCACGATGTCCCAGGCCTCATCCCAGCCGAAGCCCTTGTCATCGATCAGAATCCGCATCAGCTCCGGAATCACCAGCGTCGGGTGGGTATCATTGATATGAATGGCAACGTGCTCGGGAAGCTCATGATAGGTCCGTCCCAGCTTGTCGAACGTTCTGAGAATGCTTTGAACGCCTGCGGAACAGAGGAAGTACTGCTGCTTCAGCCGAAGTAGCTTGCCTTCGTATGCCGAATCATCCGGGTACAAAAATTCCGATATCGATTCGACCGAACGGTTATATTCCAAAAATTTATAATAGCTGTTGTGCTGATGGGCCGAACGGATTCTAGATATATCCGAAGCGGACTCGGCGCTCCACAGCCGCAGCGTGTTCACCTGCCACTCGCCATACCCGATCACCGGCACATCGTATGGTACAGCCTGAACACGCTCATAATCCACCGTGTGAAATACGGTTCGCCCCTCCTGCACATCCACTTCCACGCGACCCCAGAAATGGACTTCCACCGCCTTGTCAGCCCGCCGCTCTTCCCAGACGTTACCCCGCTGGAGCCAGTTGTCCGGCAGCTCGACTTGATGGCCGTCAATAATCTTCTGTTCAAACAATCCGTACTTATAACGGATGCCGCATCCATGACCTGCATAGCTAAGCGATGCCAATGAATCGAGAAAACATGCCGCAAGGCGTCCAAGCCCCCCGTTGCCGAGCCCCGCGTCCGGTTCCTGCTCCTCAATCTCTTCCAAATTCCATCCCAGGTCCTGGAGGCCGCTGCGGACCATATCCAGTACACCCAGGTTTAGTAGATTGTTTCCCAGCAGTCGCCCGATCAAAAATTCAAGCGAGAAATAATACACCTGCCTCTGACCGGTATCCCGGTATATCCGATTGGCTGCCGCCCATTCCCGTCCGACATACTCTCGGATCATGCCACCGAGTATTTTGTATACATCCTCAGCCGTCGCTTCCTCAAGTCCCTTCCCCAACCGACTCACCAACTGCTCCGTAAAGACCTGCTTGAATGTTTCCTTGTTGTTAAACAAAAGAAAGTTCCTCCTGACGGATTCGTATTATTTTGCGATTAAATCGAGATGTCCTTGGCTATGACAAAAGGTTTGCGAAAATCGCCTTGGAGCTTATGATCCCTCGAGATCATCACATCTTTATCGAGTATGACGTTCTCCAGCCTCACGTTCTCGCCAATGATGCATTTTTGCATGATGATGGAGTTATGGATGCTTGCGCCTCGTTTTACCTGTACTCCGCGAAACAGAATACTGTTCTTTACTTCCCCGTCGATTTGGCAACCGTTGGCGACCAGCGCGTTGCTTACATCGGCAGAATTCAAATATTTGGCGGGAACCTCATACTTGATCTTGGTGTGGACCGCCTGCTTGCGGAACAAGCTGTTGTATGCCTTCGGATTCAGTAGATTCATGCTGGTACGGTAATAGCTTTCAAGCGAGTTGATCACCGCATGATACCCAACGTATTCGTATCCGGCAATGATCAGCTTGTGCCGGTTACGCATAATCGAATCCCGGAAGAAGTGATTGCCCCCATGGGCGATGCAATGATCGACCATCTCCAGAAACAACGCTTTCTCCATCACGAACATCTCCATGTAAACCGCATCTTGCTTATGATCGTAATGAATATCCGTGACCATGCCGTCCCCATCGACATCGAGCCGGGTGCAGGAACGATGCTCTTCCCTCGGCGCATTTACCCTTGTATAAACAAGTGTCACGTCGGCGCCCTGCTCCAGATGGTATTCGTACACCTCGTTCAAATCGACCGTGCTGATATGCTGGCTGCCGGAGTGCACGATATGCTTTGCAGCTCCCCGCTCAAAAAAATCGAGATTGTTATAAATATGCCGCAGCTCACCGGCGGACACATCCGCTTCATCATTCCAATCCGGCGGAAGTATGAATAGGCCGCCCCGCTTGCGGTGCATATCCCATGGCCTGCCTTCACCCAGATGATCCATCAGGGATCGGTATTTCCTGCGAACGAACAGCGCAATATCCTCAATGCCCGCATGCATCATATTGGACATTACAAAGTCGATCAGGCGATACCTTCCCGCGAATGGCACAGCAGCCCCGCACCGGTAATACGTCAATTCACTCAGCACATCCCGTTCATGCTCCAAATTAATGATACCCATGAGTTCTCTCATCTGCGAATCCCGTCCTAACCTTGATTATTATGGGACGAAGACGACGATTGAAGCTGCTTCAGGACGTCTTCATCTTGATAGCTTACAAGCACAATCCGGGATGGATCTTCCTCAGGCGGGCCGATAACGGCATGATCTTGAATAACCATGTCCTCGGTCACAATCGCCCGGTGTATGCGTACTTGACTGCCGATGCGCACCTTGGGCATGATGACGGAATCGGTAATGACGCTGCCTTCCCCTACCTCCACCCCATAAAAGAGGACCGAATGCTCTACCTCGCCGCACACGGTGCAGCCCTCGTTAATCATGCTGTTCCGGACGACGCCGGTTGGAGAAATATACTCTGCGGGCTGATTGGGGTTCCGGGTGTAAATGCGCCACAACGGATCGTTCAAGTCCAGCTTGGGGTGCTTGCTCAGCAGATCCATGTTAGCTTCCCATAGACTCTCGATGGTGCCGACGTCCTTCCAGTACCCTTCGAACGGATAAGCGTACAACGTTCTTCCGTCCTCCAGCATGCTCGGCAGAATGTCTTTGCCAAAATCATGGCTTGTATCCGGAAGCTCCGCATGCCGCATTAAATAGGATCGCAGCAGCTTCCAGCGAAACAGATAAACGCCCATGGATGCCGTCGTACTCCTCGGGTGCGCAGGCTTCTCCTCGAACTCGAAAATCCGGTAGTTCTCATCCGTATTCACCATGCCGAACCGCTTCGCTTCATCCAGGCTCACCTCAATGACGGAGATGGTGCAATCGGCATCCTTCTCCTTGTGATAAGTCAGCATCTGGTCGTAATCCATCTTATAGATGTGATCTCCTGACAAAATCAAAACGTGCTCGGGATCGTACTGATCAATAAACTTGAGATTCCGATAAATCGCATCCGCTGTCCCGCGGTACCAGGTCGTCCCGTCCTCGCGTTCATGGGGAGGGAGCACGAATACGCCCCCATTCAACCGGTCCATATCCCAATCGCTTCCTACGCCAATGTAAGAATGCAGGACCAGAGGTTCGTACTGGGTTAACACCCCGACCGTGTCGATTCCCGAATGGGAGCAGTTGCTCAGCGGAAAATCAATGATCCGGTATGTACCCCCAAAATAAACAGCCGGCTTGGCCAGCGTCTTCGTCAGACCTTTCAGCCGTTTGCCTTGACCTCCTGCGAGCAGCATGGCGACCACATCTTTTTTCTTCATGACAGATTCTCCTTTAAGGGGCTTTATAAGATACGAATCCTATAACATGAAAATTGCAGAACCAAGGGAACGCTTCGATGCGAATATGGTGGAGTGGATCATGGTGATGAGTGATTAAGAAAAAAAGCTTGAGGGAATGCCCTGCTTAAACAGCAAGATATATCAACTATATGCGGGGTAGAGAGAAACTCTGACTCTAATCAGGGGAACGCCCCTTCTCAGGTATGAAGGCGCCTTCTCTTCTCTAGAAAAAGGGCCGTGGTGACGCTTGCCAAGCATCCTGATTGCGGCGGTTATGCGGGTTACGATCTGGTCAGCATCAGATAACGGATGCTCCACATTGTAACCCTCTGAATCTATTAAACAAAAAACCGTCCTTTCTACGCATGATGGAAGTCAACGTACAAGCAGACGGTTTTATTCATGTCTTGATTATATCAGGAATGCGGCTGTTTCCGTACAGAAAAATAGCACATTCGATCCTCGTTTTCGATCATCTTGGCTTCCCCGCGGCGGGTCAGCTCAGCGAGGTGGGCCAGCGCTTCGCACATGGCGAAGCGCAGCTGGTGGATGCCGAGCTTCTCGCCGAAGAGGGCGGTGCAGACCTCGAAGGCGGTTAGCCGACCGGCAGCGCTCAGCATGCCGGCGATGGTGGCCAGGCGCTCCTCGTGATGGAGGAGGAGCGCATCGATCCGTTCACGGAAATGCGTGAACGGGTAGCGGTGTCCGGGATACGCCGTCCGGACATGCAGTTCGCGCAGGCGGCGCAGCCCTGCGAGGAAAAGCGCCAGCGGCTCAGCGTCGCTGCCGGGCAGCAGGCTCACGTTGGGCGAGATTTGCGGCAGCACGGCATCGCCGCATAACAGAACGCCGCTCTCCGCATGGAAGAACGACAGATGTCCCGGAGCATGGCCGGCCGTTTGCACCGGTACCCAAATCCGGTTGCCCATCCGGAACGGCAGGTCCTCCCCGATAAACGATACATCCGGCTGCGGCGTGACTTGGGGGAAGAAGCCATTCAGATGCTCCGGCAGCAGGGCAAGCTTGGTTTCCGGCATGCCATGCTGCCGGAAGAACGCCGGGAGCTCGTGATCCATCGTGGAATCCGTTCCCCACATGAGCATCGCTTCCCGATACGCCCGCTCTGACATCCACACCTTGGCGCCCGACCGCTCCTGAAACCACCCGGCAAGCCCATAGTGGTCCGGGTGATGATGAGTCAGCACGATCGAGGCGATGTCGCTGAAACCGAACCCGAGCTGCTCCATCGCCGCCAGCCATTCCCGCTCCGAGGCAGCCGTACGCGGCCCCGGATCGATGACGGTCATACCGTCATCTCCGCGCAGCACATAGCTGTTCACCCATCTTAAGGGATTGGACAATGTAATCTTCACCTGACTGAGCTGATGTTCTTCTATATAATGAATGTCCGGGCTTGGTCCCTTCTCTTCCTGATTCATTGTAGATGCAACCTCCATCCGCATTATGACTTCAAATCCGACTCTTTCATCATAAGCTTGTAATCGGGATAAGTATAGCAGGCTGGGATGGTTTGTTTCCTAGATTTGCCGGAGTGTTAAAGTTTTATAAGAGAGTAGATGCTCGATTTTATGAGTGTTGAAGTATTCAAATAAGTATCCAAAAGTGGGAGTACACTTTGTTCGCCTCGACGCTGCGCGTACGTATCGTTCCTTCAATCGCTGTTGCCCTCGGATTTTCCTTACTGTATTTATCCATTGTAAAAATCCGATGGCAAAGGCGACCGCTGCCGCTTTTCCGGAATCGATTCGTCCGCTCCGCTGCTTCGTGCTTGTCCACGATTAGTTGAAAACCTTTGAATTGGCTCCTCACACGCCTATCTTTCATTAAACAACTCTCGTTTCCCCAAAATGGAAGGCGCCCCTAAAGGCTGTATATCCAGGAATTTCCTTCCTAAGTCCCTTAAAGGGACTTGCACAGTTCCTACGTTCCGTTCCATATCACAAAGCCCTTCCCAGGAAAATGCTGCGCGTTCATTCCTAAAAACCTGCAGGGTGTAAACAAGTCGACCCATACAATGCTTTCTTCCTTCCGCAACTCAATGGATGCTCGACTTATACTGCGAAGGGGTAACGCCGGTCCATTTCTTGAACGTGGAGCTGAAATGCCGCTCCTCCTGATAGCCGACCAGACGGGCGACGGCGTAGATTTTGAGATCCTGCTGAAGCAGATTCTTGGACTTCTCGATTCGGTACTGATGTAAATAATCAAGGAAATTGACGCCGAGCTCCTGCTTGAACAAGGAGCTTAAATACGTGTTGGAAATGTAGGCCTCGCGGGCGACCGCCTCCAACGTCAGGTTGGTATTGTATTTCTCCTTGATCAGCTTCAGCACGGACTGCACCGTACGGTGCAAGGTTCGGTTGGAAGAACAGGCTTCCACGAGATGCTGCATGATTTTTTTCACGATGGTTGCCAGTTCCTCCAATGTCTCCACTTGCGGAAGCTGCTCCATGGAATTCACCAGCCGGTTCTTCCATTCAAACGCCCCGATCCGATGCTCCTTGGCGATTCTCTGCAGGCTGATCATAAACGTTGTCGCCCGCAGGTTCACCTCCTGCTTGCTGTAACCGGACTGCGTCTTGAACATATCGAGCCACACATCTAGATGATCCAGAGCCTGCTCAAAGCTTCCATGCCGCAAATCATCCAGCATCTCCCGTTCGCATGCCTCGAATCGCTCGTTATCCAATATGGATGAAGACGCTGGTCCGCTCTCTTGTCCGGTACTTTCTCTGCGCAGCTTGTCAGAGTAAAAGAACACGCCTCCTCTGCCTTGGAAGAAACGGGACTCCATCGCTTGAACCGCTTCCTGATACGAGTCATGGGCCTGATTGATGGATCCCTTCCAAGACCCGAGGGCAATGCTGACCGTCATCTTCAAATACTTCTCCAGATTCCCCTGCAATGCCCGGATATGCGGCTCAAGTCTTTCTTGTGATGGCGCCGAGCCGGACGTCAGTTTAGCTCCGCCTCGCCCGCCCTTCTCGGCCATACTGGCTACCCACAACAGGTCGTCCCCTTCCTGGAACGCTTCGATGCGGCCGCCGTAGACGCTGTCCAGCGTTTCCTTCACAATGTTGACAGCGGCATAACGCAGGAGTACTACATCCCGTTCATCCAGCGGAATTTGAGACGTATCCACACGAATCAACCCAACTTGTACGCCGATATTCCGAATATCCATCTGCAGCTCCAACATGAGACGCCGCCTGTCTTCAAGCGGGACGGCCGGATATCGCGTCCATTGTGATAGAACATGGCTCTTCATTAATGGAATGTTGCGGTTCCAGGACAGGTCAATCTCCTTCAGCCTGGATTCGCGAGCCTCCTGAAACTCCGCTGCCTTCTTGGCTTCCAGCACGGTCCTGAGAATCTCCTCCGGCCGGCAAGGCTTCAGGATGAAATCCGCCGCTCCAAGCCGGATCGCTTGCTTCGCATAATTGAACTCGTTATAACCGCTAAGAATGATGGGCTGGAACGTCATCCCGCGGGCCTTGGCAACTTCAATCAGCTCCAATCCATCCATATGGGGCATCCTAATATCCGTCAGCAAAATATCCGGACGGCAGCTTTCCATGATCGACAAGGCCTCGCTGCCGCTTCCCGCTTCGCCGCATATGACGATCCCGTGGGATTCCCAATCAATTAACTGGACCATTCCTTCTCTCACCGATATTTCATCTTCCGCTATAAGCAGTTTCATATTCAGGTTAATCCCCTTTCCTCTCTAGATGGATGACAGCCCGGGTGCCTTTGCCTTCCTTGCTGTCCAGTTCAAGATAAGCCCCGGTTTGAAACAATCGCAGGCGCTCTTGAATATTCAGCAGCGCAAAACCGGTCCGCAACTCGTCCTCCCTGGCCTCAAGGCTTCGATTCTCTACCCGCTGCAAGCCAGAGGTCAGCTTGTGCAGCTTCGCCTCAGGTATCCCGATCCCGTTATCCAGCACCTCCAGCACGACGGAATCCTCCAGCCCGTATGCCCGCAGGGTGATGAAGCCGCTCCCGTTCATCGGCTCGATTCCGTGGATGATGGCATTCTCAGCCAGAGGCTGCAGGATCAGCTTGGGGATCATAAAGGAAGCTACCTCCGCTTCAATCTCAATCGAGAAATCAAACCGGTCCATGAAGCGGCTTTTCTGCAAAAACAAATAGTTCCGTACCAGCTCCATCTCCTGGTGAATCGTAAAAAAGTCCTTGCCGTCATTCAGGCTGAGCCGGAATACCTGCGACAAGGAGTACACCATGTCCGCTATATCCTTCTCCCCCTTCTTCTCTGCCGTCCAACTGATCGTATTCAATGTGTTGTACAGAAAATGAGGGGATATCTGCGCCTGCAATGTTTTCAACTCCGCTTTCTTCTGCTTCAGCTGCGTAGCATACACATCATCGATCAGCACCTTGATGCGCTTGACCATCGCATTATAGCCGCTCCCGAGCTCTCCGATCTCATCCTCTCCGGTAAAATGCACCCGCTGCGTGAAGTCGCCCGTCTGGAGCTTGCGCATGGAGCGGGAAAGCTTCATGAGCGGCTTCGTAATCATGTTGGAGAGCAGCCAGGTGACGACAAGGCTGATGATGAAGCATACAACGGCTACAGCCACCGTCAATTGTCCGATCCGTCCCAGCTCTCTCACCAGCTTCTCCCTAGTATTGACCACGACAACATGCCAGCCCGTGCTAGGCGAAACCGTCTGGGTTATTATCCAATCCGGTGATTCCTTCCAGAGCCCAAGCCTCTCTTCCGTTGAGAATCCGGCATGGGCACCATTCGCTCCATTATAGGGAAGCTCCGTATCATATTTTCCGATCCAGTGCTGGTCCGTGGCCGTGATGATGAGCCCGTCTTCGCTAATGACAAACATCTCGGTCGCGAGCGAAGGCTGGCCCAGATACAATCGGCCGATCCGGGCCGCATCCACGCCGATCATGATCAAGCCTGCCGGCTTCAAGTCGTAGATATTGCCGATGACGCGCGACAGCACGATTTTATGGTAATGATCCCCGACAAAAATGCCGTCCGACGGCTTGACTAGACCATAGATGGGACTGCCCTTGGCCTTGAGCGCGGCATCGAAGTAAGGACCCTCCATGAAGCGGGATAAGGTCATCGCGCTCGTGATACCCGCCTGATTCGCTGCGAACGGTTCCAAATGCTCGTAGCCCGGCTTGAGTGTGTATAATATCATCGATTGGATGGAATCGCTGGCAACCATCATATTCGAGACGGTTTTGAAAGCCTTTTGCCTTTCCGCAGGCTGATACCCCGATTCCAGCAATCTCTGGATTTCATCGTCCAGAAAGAGGTTGTTGGAGAAAAACAGCATTTCTTTGGCAATGCTGTCAATCTGATCGGCCGTTTTTTGCGTGAGTTGATTCTGGGTCTGCTTCATCTTGTCCATCACTTCATTGGACGATATTTCATAGGCGATCCACCCCATGGCAACAATGGTTGCCATCAGCAGCGGAACAAACCAGAACAGAAGCTTGAATCGAATCGGCATGCCGGTGTACCACCGCTTATATCGTGGTGCTCCATTCATGAATGCATTCACCTGTTTTCAGAAGAAGATGTGAAGGTTTGAAATTACTGTTATTATAGCGGATTCTTTCTGCAAAAAGATCGGCTCCGTCCCAACACCTGAAAAATGCATACATCCATCTGAAATTTCCGGCATGTTGCCCGCTTCCCTGACCCGGTATGATGAATCTTGCAAACTGAAAAATATCAATAAAGGTGGGTTAACCAAATGAAACCTATGAGATTATGGCTGCTGACGGTGATCATGGCCGTCATTCTGGCAGGCTGCGGTGGTTCCGGCGGAACAACCGCAACGGACGGCGGATCGAACCCGAAGCCGGATGAATCCGGGACAGATCCAGGCACGAAAACGGAAGAAGCGGTAACATTGAAGATGTTCACGGCTTATGCCGACCGCGCGAACGGCCCAGGTAAAATAGAGCAGGAAATCATCGATGCCTACATGCAGGAGAACCCGAATGTCAAAATCGAGGTTGAAGCTCTGCAGGATGAGCCTTACAAAGCAAAAATCAAAGTGTATGCGTCCACCAACCAGCTGCCGGACATCATTCAGGCATGGGGACAGCCTTCTTTCCTCTCCCCGCTGCTGGACAACGACATGCTGCTCGAATTGAATCCGGATGACTTTAGCGGCAGCAATTTCGTGGCGGGCTCGGTTGACGGCTTCAGCAAGGACGGAAAAATGTACGGAATTCCCCGGAATACGGACTATGCCGTCCTATATTACAACAAGAAGATTTTTGACGATAACGGCTTGAAGGTGCCGGCGACGGTGGCGGAACTACTGGATGTCGTGAAACAGCTGCGCGCCAAGAATATTAATCCTGTTGCGATTAACGGAATGGAAGGCTGGACGCTGCCGATCATGTTCGATTATTACGCACAGCGTGCAAGCGGCGACTTTACGCTGATGGACAAAGCGTTTAACGGTGAAATCTCTTTCACGGACCCCGGTCTGGTTCAAGGCGCAGCGGATATGCTCGCTTTTGCCGATGCCAAGGGCTTTGCGGACGGCTGGTTGACAGCCGATTACGGCACGGCGCGAAACCTATTTGGACAAGGTCAGGCAGCGATGTTCTTCATGGGGAACTGGGAAGCCAGCCTGGCTACCGATGAGAACTTTTCCGAGGAATTCCGCCAGAGCGTCGGCGCGATCTCTTTCCCGGCATCCGAGAAGGGTGCGCAAACGGACATTGCGGCATGGTATGGCGGCGGTTACGCCATCTCCAAAAGCACCAAGCATGCAGACGCCGCCATTGCGTTCATGAAATACTTCTTCGCGCCGGACAACTGGCCGAAAAAAGTATGGCAATCGGGCGCAGGCACGCCGGCGCAAAAATTCGACCAGTACTTAACGGGTGAAGAAACGGAGCTGCAAAAGCAGCTGATCGATATTTTCACCAATATGACTTCGTCCTCTGGCACGCCGCTTCAGGACATATCCAGCGACGAGTTCAAGCAAAAATCGATGGAGATCCATCAGCAGCTGCTGTCTGGCAAAATCACACCGGAGCAATTCGCGAAGGAACTGGATGCCGCGGCTGCTAAGGCCAACGCCAAATAACATGGAAATTCAAGGAGCATCCCGATAGGGTCTACATGGACCGTGGGATGCTCTTTTTACATGCCGAAATCATCGAGATTTTACGGCACGTTTCCCTAACATGAATGAACAACCTCGAAAAAATGAATACGCTCATCGTAAATTTTCGGCATGTTCCTGTCATCAGCGCTCGGATACGATAGCTTTAGTCGGAGTTTCGGGACCAGCGCAGGCGCTTGGCCCCATCCAGTTTATGAAGGACGGAGATGTTGAACACCATGCACAAAGTACTTAGCGACAAAAAAGCCATTTTTCTGCTCATTGCTCCGGGCTTGATCTTGTTTGTATTCATGATCTGCGTCCCCATCATCATGAGCGCTTATTACGGCTCGACCGATTGGGGCGGCATCGGCAAATACAACTTTGTTGGCCTGAGTAATTATAAGGAGATTCTGTTCGAGGACCCCGTATTTTGGAATTCGCTCCGGAATGCGCTGCTGCTCACGGCCGCTACCCTAGTGATCCAGCATCCGATCGCCGTTCTGCTCGCCATCTTCCTTACCCATTGCGGGAGATATGAAAAAGTATTCCGTACCATCTTTTTCATTCCAGCTGTCATCTCCATCGTGGTGACCGCCAAACTGTGGAGCGGGATTTTCCATCCCAATTACGGGCTGCTCAACAAATTTCTGGAGGGCATCGGACTGAGCATGCTGAAGCATGACTGGCTAGGCGATCCCCACACCGCCATCTGGTGCATTATCGTGGTTGTCATGTGGCAAGGCTTCGGCTATGCGCTGCTGCTGTACTACTCGGGTCTTCAGGGGATTCCCAAGGATTTGGGCGAAGCGGCCAAAATCGACGGCGCCACCCATACACAGCTGTACACCCGGATCATGATTCCGCTGCTGGCTCCCATGATGCGGGTGGCTATCATCATTGCCGTCACCACCTGTCTGAAACAGATGGAAACCGTGTTTCTCATGACCAACGGCGGACCCGCCAACAGCACGCAGTTTCTGGGCAATTACATTTACAAGGTCGCGTTCTCCTCATCCCTCTACGGATACGGAAATGCCATTTCGGTGCTGTTCATTGTATTCTGTCTGATTTTAACGGTCGTGCTGAATAAAGCTTTGAAAAAAGACGTCGGAGAGTTTTAAGCATAAAAAGGAGGGTTTTACCTTTGTCATTACCGATATCGCCGCCAGGCCGCAATCCACAAGCCGTTCCCGCTTCAAGCCGGCTCGTCCGGCGAAGCTTCTGGCCTAAAATCGCGCTGTTTGCTTTTATGATCATCGTTGCCCTAATCCAGCTCTTCCCTTTGATCTGGCTGATGGATTACTCTTTGCTGAAAAGCGGGGATTTTTTTGGAAAAAACTTTCTGGTGTGGCCGGACCCGCCGCAGTGGGAAAATTACAAAAATGCGTTTACCTATGGCCGCGTGCCTCTGTTCTTCTTTAACAGCCTGCTAGTCACCGTCATCACGGTTGCGGCTTCTGCCGTGCTGTCACTGATGATGGGTTATGCCTTTACGCGCATGCGATGGAAGCTGAGCGGTTTCTTCCTGGCATTCGTCATGCTCGGCATGATCATTCCGATTCATGCCACGCTGCTGCCGAACTTCATCCTATTCCACAAGCTGGACATGCTGAACAACCTGTTCACCTTGATTCTTCCGTACACGGCCATCGTCATTCCGATCAGCATGTTCATTTTGACCGGGTTTCTGGAGACCATCCCGAGGGCGATCGAGGAATCTGCCGTTATAGACGGTGCCGGTATATTCGACGTCATCTTCAAAATTATTTTCCCGATCACTAAGCCGGCGATCGCCACGATCTGCGTGCTCAATTTTATCAGCACTTGGAATGAATTCATTATGGCCAACACCTTCCTCACCAGCGAGGACATCAAGACCATCCCCTTCTCCATCATGAAGTTTGCAGGGGAATATTCCTCCAATTACGGAGCGCAATTTGCTGTTATGACCATCATCGCCCTGCCCACCATCCTGATTTATCTCCTGTTCACCGAGCAGATGACCAAGGGCATAACGGCTGGAGCGGTAAAAGGATAGCCTCGCCGATGCTAAAAAACACCCCTGAATGATAGGAAAGAGCCGAACCTTTGGGATTCGCTTTCCTTCTATTACAGGGGTGTTCATTATTTACAGTTGTTCATTCGAACGTATCGTTTCCTCACAGAAATCGTTCATTTCAGAGATGTTTGGCAACAGTTCCCCGGGCTTCTCGGATTTCATCCATTCCACTGCCGGGCTGCCTCCTCGCGTGAGCGCTGGATAGCTTCCTCGGCAGGCAGGTTGATCTTGATTCCGTCCTCGCCCATCCATTCGACCTCTCCGGAAGCCGCTCCGCGGCCAACGATCAGACGCAGCGGAGCGCCGGCAAGGTCGGCATCCTTGAACTTGACGCCGGCCCGTTCGTCCCGGTCATCCAACAGCGGCTCCAGGCCAGCTTTGTTTAGCTCGCTGTAGATATGTTCAGCCAGTTTCATCTGGGCCTCATCCTTAACCGCAACCGGGAGAATGTGCACCTTGAACGGAGCGACGGACATCGGCCAGACCAATCGCTCATCCGAGATGCACTGCTCGGCGATGGCGGCCATGACGCGGGAGACGCCAATACCGTAGCAGCCCATGATCAGCGGTTTCTCCCGTCCATCGGAATCCAGGAACATACTGTTCATGGCGTCACTGTATTTCGTACCCAGCTTGAACACATGTCCAAGCTCAATCCCGCGATGAAATTCGAGCGGCGCTCCGCAGCGCGGGCAAGGTTCTCCTTTGATTACATTCCGGAAATCACCGGTATAGTCCAGCGGAAAATCATGTCCTGGACGGACTCCCTTCAGATGCATATCCCCCTGGTTGGCACCGGTGATCCCCTCTGCCATAGCCGCTACTTCGTAATCGACTAATACCTTTAGGGTTAGGCCTACCGGTCCCGCAAACCCGACTGGGGCTCCCGTCGCCTGCATCACCTCTTCGGCACTCGCTAATTCCGCGAGCTCTGCTTCTAGGTAAGACTTCACCTTTGCCTCGTTGGCTTCACGGTCTCCCCGGACAAGCACCGCAACCTGTTCTCCGTCCACTTGGTAAATCAGTGTCTTGATCAATTGCTCCGGGCCGACTTGGAGGAATTTAGTCAATTCCTGAATACTCTTCACATTCGGCGTCAATATCTGCTCTATGGCAGAATGACCGTCAGCCGCCGCAGACTTCCTATCAGCCTGCTCAGCCGGAACCGCAGACTCCGCACGCTCCAGATTTGCTGCATAACTGCAATCGCTGCACGAAACAACGGTATCCTCGCCTATATCCGCCAACGCCATAAACTCATGGGTCTCCCCTTGCCCACCAATGGCACCCGCATCAGCTTCCACCGCCCGGAACGTCAGACCGCAGCGCCTAAAGATTCGTTCATACGTTTCATACATGTTCCGGTAGGACGCATCCAGCCCCTCCCAGTCCCGGTCGAAGGAATACGCATCCTTCATCAGGAATTCACGACCCCGCAGCATACCGAAACGCGGACGCCGCTCATCCCGGTATTTGCTCTGAATTTGGTACAGGTTCACCGGCAGCTTTCGGTAGGAAGAAATCTCTTGGCGAACGATAGACGTAATCACTTCTTCATGGGTTGGCCCAAGCACGAACTCCCGGTTATGGCGGTCATGCAGCCTGATGAGTTCCGATCCGTAAACATCGTACCGGCCCGATTCCTTCCACAGCTCGGCGGGCTGGGCAGCGGGCATGAGCATCTCCTGCCCGCCAGAGGCATCCATTTCCTCCCGAATAATGGCCTCGATCTTCCGCAAGACCCGCCAGCCCAGCGGCAGATACGAATAGATTCCTGCCGCCGTTTGACGGATGTAGCCGCCACGGAGCATCCATTGATGGCTTAGTGCCTCCGCCTCGGAAGGCACATCACGCATCGTTGTCATCAATAATTGGCTTTGCCGCATCTTCCTCATACTCCTTCTTATATCCATGAATGAACCTGCCTGAGCGCAAAAAGAGCACATTCGCTCCTAGGGACGAATGTGCTCGTGGTACCACCCTGATTCCATCTTTGCGGGACGCAAAAGACGCTCCTTGCAAGATGCTTTATCAGGCGGTAACGGACCGAACCGGCTCCGCTTGTTCACAGCGGGCAACTACAAGGTAGGAAGGACGCAGCCTAGCGGGTTGAAGCCTTTCAGCCGGGGGCTTCTTTTCTGTCACGCCGAATCTTGCATCCTCATGTCCTTGATGATCGTTATTCACGGGAAATTCATTTTCCAATACATTACAGCCGGACGTTCAGAATGTCAAGCATGAAAAGAACAGGCATACTTAATGAGCGATATGATCCAGCACTTGCCGCAAGATCCCGATGACATGATCATCTTCATACGTATAAAAATAGGTATTCCCGTCCCTGCGGAATTTGACCAGTCTTAAACTTCGCAAATAGCCAAGCTGGTGGGATACCGCCGACTGACTCATGCCAAGCACCTCGGCAATATGGCCGACGGGGCATTCTTCTTGCGAGAGCAAATGAAGAATGCGGATCCGCGTCGGATCCGAAATGGCCTTCAGCAGTCGTGACGCTTCCATGGCCTGGTCTTCGTGCAGCAGCTCATGGTGCTCTTTTTCCATAAACTAATCCCCTCTTCTCCATAATGGCTTGAACGATTTCGCGGGCATCCCGTGAAACTCCTGCCAAGAGTGCGGAGCCCCGGTGCGTCTGCCAAGGCAAACCTACATAATAGAGCCCCTTCACCGGACTGATACCGCGTGTATGAATAACAGCCTTCTTATGATCCAGCGCTTGATCCACACAAAGCCAATCATAACTGGAAACAAAGCCGGTTGCCCAGATGATATTCCGAACCTTGAGCTCCGTTCCATCCTCGAATCGCATTCCGCAAGCGCTGGCATCAACGGCTCTCTTTTTCAACACCACTTTACCGCACTTGACCGCTTGTTTCAATTCATATCCAAAAATCGGGTCTCCCCGGCGCTTCAGTTTACGTCCCAGCCATGAGGAACCGCTGGCAGATAAAATGCCGAGTTTGTCCAACCACCAGAACATGCCCTTTCCCCCAAGTGTCATGGGTAAATACCGCGGCTGCTGTCCGAGGGCCAAATACGTTTCCCGGCCACCCGACAGTTCGACCGCGATCTGTGCCCCGCTGTTCCCGCCGCCAACGACAAGAACGCCGCCCTCCTGAAGCTGGGAAGGTCGCCTGTAATCGGATGAGTGCAGTTGGAGAATGTCCCCTGTAACCGATGCGGCAAACGCCGGAATTTGAGGCTCTCGGAACGGCCCTGTAGCGATGATTAGTGTCTTCGCATGATATTCTCCCTGAGGCGTATCGATTATAAAACGGTCTTCTTCCTTGCGGACACACTTCACATCCGTCTCAAACTGAATGGGCAGCTCAAACCGTGCTGCATAGGATTTCAGATAGGAAGCCATCTCATCTTTATCCGGGAAGCCGTCCGGATCCCCCTCTATCCTCAATCCATGCAATGCACTATGAGTCCTCGGCGTAAACAACTTCAAGGAATCATATCTAGTCTTCCATGCATCACCTGCCTCCGTCCCTCGGTCCAACATCAGAAATTTCATCCCCGCCTGCTGCAGCCAATAGCCGGCTGCCAATCCTGCTTGCCCCGCCCCGATAACGATTACATCCCACATCATATAGATATCACTCCAATTATATGAATAATTGCTCATATATACATATAACATGAATCTTGCTCTCACTTCAAGCCTAAAATGGTGATAGCATCGTCAAACGTTGCATGAAACTCGAATAAATATCTGATGATTCAGTTGACAACACACACATTCAGTCATACTATAGGCATAAAGTTGCTTCGAGGAAACATTATATGCTCGGCCCAATTTAGTAGGGAGAGGTTAAACTTTATGGATGAGACAAAGAATAGGCAGCATTTGCATCAGGCAGCGCTCGGCGAGCGGTTTCTGATTGAACAGGTGGATATCCGCGGAGAGCATAAACGGCGGCTTCTTGACCTCGGATTCGTTCCGGGCTCCGTTATCGAAGTGCTGAAAGCCAGCCCGCTCGGTGACCCCACCTCTTATAGAGTAGCAGGTACCGTCATTGCATTAAGAAAAGAAGAAAGTCAGTTAATCTGGGGTAAGGTGATGTCATCATGAGAACTTTTACGGTCGCACTGGCTGGCAACCCGAACACGGGCAAAAGCACGCTTTTTAATGCCCTCACCGGCCTAAAGCAGCACACCGGCAACTGGTCCGGCAAAACGGTCAGTCTCGCAAGCGGCAATTACGAATACAAAGACACCCGCTTCCAATTTATCGATCTGCCCGGGACGTACTCCTTGTTCTCCAACTCGGCCGATGAAGAAGTGGCGCGCGATTATATTATTTTTGAGAAACCGGACGTTACCCTGCTGGTTCTGGATTCTACGGCGCTGGAAAGAAGTCTTAACCTTGCGCTTCAAGTGCTGGAAATGACTGACCGGGTCATCGTCTGCCTCAATCTGATGGATGAAGCGAAGAAAAAAGGAATCAAGATTAACGCACGCAAGCTAACGGATCAACTCGGTGTTCCCGTCATTCCGATATCGGCCAGAAATAACGATGGGCTGGATACCCTGTCCGAGCAGCTGCTTCTGATGTGCACAGGGCAGACTTCGACTACGCCTTACCGGATGAAATATAACGAACAACTGGAATCGCAGATTTCCGGCCTGGAGTCCGAATTACGAGACATTTTCGGCGATGAATATCCAGCCAGATGGCTGGCCATCCGCTTTCTGGATGGAGACCGGAAGCTGATTGCGACGCTGAAAGACCGATTAAAGGCTTCGGATAAAGGGGGGATTTCAATTGGAACAGCTAAAACGCTTGGAAGCTCTAACAGCCATCATTCCTGCTGAGCAGGTAGAGGATGTTCGGGAAGACATCGTGGGCGAGTTATTCAAAAAATCCCGCGAGCTGTGCAGTGACGCCGTCACCGTGACCAACCGGGAGCTTCTGTACCGTTCCGAGCGTCTGGACCGCATCTTCACCTCCAAGCTGTGGGGATTTCCAATCATGCTGGCCATGCTCGGCGTTATTTTTTACTTAACGATCGCAGGGGCTAACGTGCCTTCTTCCATGCTGGCAAGTTTCTTTGGCTGGATCGAAGGATACCTGACAATGGCCTTTCAAGCCCTCCATGCTCCCGATTGGCTCTATGGCGTGCTGATACTCGGATTGTTCCGGGGTACCTCCTGGGTCGTCAGTGTCATGCTGCCTCCCATGGCCATCTTCTTTCCGGCCTTTGCGCTGCTTGAGAACTATGGCTACTTGCCTCGGGTAGCCTTTAACTTGGACCGCCTGTTCAAAAAAACGGGAGCGCACGGCAAGCAGTCCCTTACCATGGCGATGGGATTCGGCTGCAATGCGGCGGCCATTATGTCGACCCGGATTATCGAGTCGCCGCGGGAGCGAATGCTCGCCATTCTGACCAACAACTTCGTACCCTGCAACGGTCGCTGGCCGACCCTGATCCTGCTGGCCTCCTTGTTTATGGCTGCAGGTTTTTCGGGGGGAGCCCAGACGCTCGTGACGGCTTCCGTTGTTATGGGCATGGTGCTGATCGGTGTCGTTGTCACGCTCGCGGTATCATGGGGATTATCCAAAACCGCCTTGAAAGGCATTCCTTCCCACTACACACTGGAGCTGCCGCCATACCGTAAACCGAAGATTCTGAATACGATTCTCCGGTCAACCCTGGATAAAACCATCTATGTCCTGCGCAGAGCCATTATCGTAGCGGCGCCTGCAGGCGTGCTTACCTGGGTACTTGCCAACATCTATATTGGCGATGCCAGCATTCTGGTTCATTTCGTTGAATTCCTTGATCCGTTTGCGCGGGCGCTCGGACTCGACGGCTTCATTCTGATGGCCTTCATCATCGGACTTCCCGCAAATGAAATCGTGCTGCCAATCCTGCTGATGGGATATTTGGCTACTGGCTCCCTGACCGAGGTTACCGATATGTTTGCCCTCAAGCAAATCTTCCTGGATCAAGGCTGGACCTGGCTGACCGCGTTAAACATGATGCTGTTCTCGCTGCTCCACTATCCTTGCGGAACCACGCTCGTCAATATCTGGAAGGAAACCAAAAGTGCGAAGTGGACATTTCTGTCCTTTGCCATCCCGACGGCTATCGCAATTGGCGTTACCTTCCTTGTTACTCAGGTGGCCCGGGCATTGGGATGGGTTTAACCACCTCTTCTTTCTGATAGCCATGCTGCAGATAGAAATGTATATAAAACAAACGAGCCACTTTAAGAAGTCTCTTAAAGCGGCTCGATATTTTTTTATGCGGAAATGGATGAGTTCTACTTAACCTTTCACCGACCCTGCAGCGATGCCTTCCACGATACGATCGCTGAGGAAAAGGAACATCAACAGAATTGGCAAAATACTGATCATCAACGTTGCTCCAATAGCACCCCAATCGGTCGTATATTGTCCGATAAAGTTTTGCACGCCGACGGTAAGCGTCTTGAACATATCCGAGCTGATGAACGTATTCACGAAAATAAACTCGTTCCAGTTGTAGATCATGTTAATGATGGCTGTTGTCGCCAGCACCGAGCCTGTCATCGGAAGCACAATCCGGAAGAAAACCCGGTGAACCGAGCAGCCGTCCATCACCGCCGCTTCTTCCACTTCCTTCGGCAGCGTGTAATAAAACCCAAGCAGAATCATAATCGTAATCGGCATATTGAATGCCACGTACGACAATATCAAAGAAACCGGGTGATCCGTCAAACCGACCTTGTTAAACATGCTGAACAGCGGGATCAAGGTGGAATGAACCGGGATCATCATGGCAACCATGAACAAGCCGAGGACAAAGGAACTGCCCTTCCACTTCATTCTTGTAATCGCAAAGGTTACGAGACTCCCTAATATGACCGTTAGCGCTGTTGCTACGACGGTGATCCAGACGCTATTCAGAAAATAAACGCTGATGTTCCCGGCACTCCATACCTTCTCGTAATTCTCCCAGCGCGGATTCATCGGAAGGGACAGCGGAGGAAGATCGAATACCTCCTGATTGTTTTTTAATGAGAACAGCAGCAGCCATACGAGCGGAAACAGCTGGAATACGGCTACGCCGATCAGCACGATATACAGCAGCGTGTAACCCAACTTGCCTCCCACTCCGTTTCCGGACCGGGCGCGCCCGTCTTGGAGCTGTCCTGTGGCTCCGGATATCATGAAGTTTCCCTCCTTATGAATATTGGATCGTTTCTTTTGATGCCGTTAATTTCCGGATGACCCACGTTACAATCAGACAGATCACCAGCAGGAAGAACCCGATCGCGCTGCCGTAACCGAAATCATAAGCGCGGAAAGCCGTATGATACATGTAGGATGCCATCACTTCGCTCGCGCCGTTAGGCCCCCCGTCCGTCATAACAAAGATGAGGTCGAAATATTTCAAGGAACCTACCACCGCCAGCACGATCGTAACCTTAATCACTTCCATGATGAGTGGAAGCTTGATCCGGAACGCAATTTGCAGAGAGGTTGCCCCGTCAATCTTGGCAGCTTCAACCAGCGATGCCGGGATGTTCTTCAGAGCTGCATAATAGATCAAAATATAAAAACCGGCATACTGCCACAGAATCGGAATAAACAAAGCGAACAAGACAAGCGACGACTCAGCGAGCCATGCCGGCGGGTTCATGATCCCGATGGACTCCAGGAAGCTGTTCACAATCCCGTTTGTCGGGTGGTAAATGCGGAGCCACAGCTGTGCAATCGCAACGGAGGACAGCAGCATGGGTATGAGATAGATTTTGCGGAACAGGTTGGCGCCTTTGATCTTGGAGGCCAGCACCATCGCCACGGCCAGATAGATCACAAGGCTTGCAGCCGAGAATACGGCTAACAGCAGGGAGTGCCATGCACTATCCCAGAACTTGCCGTCCGAGAGCAGTGCCTGGTAATTATCGAATCCGATAAAGGTCATTGCACCGATGCCGTTCCATTCGTTCAGTCCGTAATAAGCGGTCAATAGAATTGGAATATAGACGACGGCCATAATCACAAGCAGTGCAGGCAGCACGTACAGCGCGATGATTTTTTTGTTGGACATCACTTTATCCAAAGTGTCCGACTCCTTTCTCCATGTGGTCTAGAGGAAAGATTTATCCGGCATCACTGCCGGATAAACCAGGGTCCCGTTTCTTTGTTGTCCTAAAGAGTCTTAGTTCCCTTTGGAGATCGCTGCATCATGCTCTTCGGAGAATTTGTCCGGTGTCACGGCTTTGCCGAAGAGCGCCTGGATCATGTTCAGATGCGTCTCGGCGGCATTCGCCTCCATCTGCACATCCGCGAACAAGGTGATACTGCTTGCCTGATTCATTTCATCAAACAGATCGATGTACAGCTGCGGAAGCTCAAGCGTTGAGGTATCCACCTTCGTTGCCGGGATGACACCGGCACCTGTAACGGACTGCTCGCCCCACTTGGTTACGAAATACTCAACAAACTTCTTGGATTCATCTTTCACCTTGGAATTCTCGCCGATGAACAAGCCAACACCAGGTCCGCCTACCCAGCTGTTAATATCGCCTTTGCCGCCTTCAACCGTCGGGAATTTGAAGAAACCGACGCTGTCGCGGAATTCTTGCGGAATCTCTTCATTGGTCGTAAAGTTAGGCAGTTCCCAGGTACCCATCATGTACATAGCCGCTTTGCCGTTCAGAAATTCGGATTTTGCTTCCTCGTTGGATAAGCCGTTGAACCCTTTGACAAACGCATTGCTATCCACCAGTGATTGAACCTCGGCGGCTGCCTTTACAAGCGACTCATCCTTGAAGGAACCCGAACCGCTAATTGCACTGGCAAGCGTTTCTTGTCCGCCGATTCGATCTGCCAAGTACATGTACCAGAGCGAACCGGTCCAGCGATCCTTGTTGCCAAGTGCGATCGGAGCAATCCCGTTCTCGGACAGCGTTTTCACAACATTCTTGAATTCTTCGTAAGTTTGCGGCACTTCCAAGTTAAGCTGTTCGAATATCGATTTGTTGTAATATACCGGCGCGATATTGAACTCGAGTGGAAGCGCATACGTTTTGCCGTCAATGGCATAAGCCTCGGTCGTGCCGGCTACGAATTTGCCATTAAGCTGACCACCCAGCAAATCATCTACCGGTGCAAACAAGCCGCCTTCTACATATGGCTTCAGGAATCCGGCTGCCCAGGTCACCCCTACGTCCGGAAGCTCGTTCGACGCGGAAAGCACTTTCAATTTATTTTTGTATTGCTCATTATCCAGCACTTCCTGTTTGATCGTCACGTTCGGATTCTCTTTTTGATATTCTTCGATGATCTGATTCACAATTTTGTTCTGTCCTGCAGAAACGCCTGCCGGCCATAAGTGCATGAAGTTCACCGTAACTTTCTCGCCTTCGCTGCCGCTGCTGCTTGAATCCCCCGTACTGTTGCTCGATCCACAACCAGCCGCAACCAGAGCGAGACACAATGTTAAAAGCAGAACCGTCCATTTTTTGTTGAACACGTTTACAACCCCTTTTCTAGTATGCTGTTCGCGTATTGAAACCGCTTTAATCAAATTTTATCAGTGAGGGGATGATTGTATAAGGTCATAATGATTGGGACTAATTCCACTTTTATTAGATTTCCGCTCCGCTATCGGATACGCTATGGCGGTATTGACTCGGGCTTACATCCTCAAGGTCACGGAACACCTTCACAAAATATTTTGCCGTTTGGTATCCTACCTTCTCTGCAATTTCCGCGACAGGCAGCGATGTGCCCGCCAGCAGCTCCTTGGCCCGCTGCACCCTGCGGCGCGTCAGATATTCGCTGAAGGTGACCCCCGTCTGCTCTTTGAATAATACGCTGAAATAACTGGAATTCAGATGAAGCACTTCTGCCACTTCCTTAAGCGATACCGACTCCTGAAGATGCTGATCCACGAACTTCAGCGCTTCCTGTACCTGGATGCTGTAGCGCCTATCCTGCTGCGACGCCTCCAGCAGTTTGGGATCCACCAGCTTCTCCATCCGCTCAATCCGATCTATTTTTTCCCGGCGTTCCAGGGCCGATTCGACCGCAGCTACCAGCTTCCGCTTATCCAGCGGCTTCAGGAGGTAATCCACGACGCCGTATTGCAGCGCTTTACGTGCATAGTCGAATTCCGAATAACCGGATATGACAATAATAACCGGCGGATGATCTAATTCATGCAATCTCTCCATGAGCTCGAGTCCCCCGATTTCCGGCATGCGGATGTCCGTCACCACCAGATGAGCCACCTGGCCCTGCAGCCACTCCAGCGCCTCTACGCCGCTTGAAGCCGTCACGATTCTGCATCGGCCCGACGACCATGCCTCCAGTGTCTTTCTTACTCCTTCCCTCGTTCTCGGTTCATCATCCACGATCAGTATCGTTTTCATGCTTCTCCCCCTCGGCATCGTTAGCCTGAACATTATTCGGAATTTGAAATGAGACCGTCGTTCCCTGACCCACCACACTGTGAATACGTAGGCCCGCTCGCCCCGAAGCGTAATACAACCGGATTCGTTGTTCTACATTGGCAATGCCGACACCGCTTTTTTTGGAAGATTCCGCGTATCCTTTTTCCATGGAGGAATAAAGAGAGGCCACCGTCTCCTCGTCCATACCGGGGCCGTCGTCGGTAACCGAGATGATCGTAAATCCAGAGCGATCGGAGGCATTCGCCCGTACAATGACGGTGCCTGGCCCCAATCGCTGCTCAACCCCGTGCAGGATCGCATTTTCCACGATCGGCTGAATCAGCAGCTTCGGAATCGGCACGCTTTTGCTGGCTTCATCCGCCTCGATTTTCCAAGATAACCGGTCCAGCATCCGCATTTTCATAATCATCAAATACCGTTCAGCATGATCCAGCTCGTCCCTGACCGTTACCCACTCATCCTCGTCTTTGCGGTTAATGACGTAACGGAATAAGCCGGACATCGCAACCACGATTTGGGCCAGCTCTTCTTCGCCCTGATCATCCAGCGCCCAGTAAAACGCTTCCAATGTGTTAAAAAGAAAGTGCGGATTGATCTGTGCCTGCAGCGCTTTAAGTTCTGTGCGGCTCTGAATAATCTCCTTCTGGTACACAACCTCGATTAATTCGTTCAGCGAATCTACCATCTGGTTATACGAGTTGTTAAGCTCGTTGATCTCCATCGTCTTCGAGGTGACAGCAATGGGTCTCAGCGTCCCCAGCCTCACGCCTCGCATGGCTTTGATCAGATTCAAAATCGGCCGGATGATCATCGTGGTCAGAATAAAGCTTAAAATCAGAAACAGCAGCGCACCAACGCCCCCAGATACGATAATCGCGGTTCGCAGCACCGATATCCCCTCAGTCGTATAATCGACAGGTGTCAAGATGACCAAGTTCCAGCCCGTGGCCTCAGACTGTTTCTGTACGGCAATGTAATTTTCATGACCGAGCGTAACCGTCTCCCCTTCGCGGTGCAAAACTTCCTTCGAATCCACCGGGGTAACAAAATCCGACGAGATTTCATTTCCCGCCTGATCGAACAGTCCCATCGTTTCACGCGAATCGCTGCCCATGCCGCCAGCCGAATCCGCCAGCGCAAAATAGTCCTTCTCCAGCTTCACGAGCAAGTACCCGCCGTGGGCAAAGGAATGATCAATCAGCCGGATTCTCCGTACCGCTACCACCACATCCGGATCCCGGGGATCCTGACCGAACCATACCAGCTTCCCCATGCCCTGGTCTGCCGCAGCAATCCAATCGCCCCTAACCCGGCTGGTCAGACTGCCTTCATCCAGCGGAAACAGCCGCCGATAGTCCTTCGTATATAATTCCAGCGACCGAATGCCCGTAGCATAGGCTTCATATTTACGAACCTCCTGTTGAAGGGACTGCCGTTCTCCGAATGTAATCGGCTTACCCGCGGTCTCCTGAGCCAGAAAGCGCTGAACCGTCGCGTTTGTCGAGACTTGAGCCGTCAATGTATCCACCTGCTTAAGCAGCGCATCCAGCTTACCGGTGGCCTGCACGGCCGTCTGCTGAATATGCTTCTCTGCACTGTTGCGCAGCAAGGCCGAAACCTGATCATATACAAACACCCCGACCAATGCCAATACGATAACCATCACCAGCATAAATCCAAGGAAAATTTGATTCCGCAGTGTATTCAGCCTGCCAAACCTGTTCAAGGCCTGCACTCCCTTTCGATTAGAACTATTATTCACTATAGGGGGTATAATTCCTGATGCCGTTCAAGCTCTCTTTTGCAATCGGAGCACAGCCCTCTTACAGCGCCTGCGTCATCCGCGTAAAAGATTAATTGACGCTTGCGGCGGCATTTACTGCACGCTTGTCCATCCTGTCCGCTGCGGGTTCGCGTTTTTGTTTTCAAATGAATGACATTACGCTCACTTCTGCTGCTGTTCTTGCGCCTGAACCCTACAAATACAAGAAAAACAAAAACCACTCCGGCCATCATCCCGATCATCCATCCCATGTTTATTTCACCTCCGACATGTAAAGGCTATTTGTACAAAATAGCTACTAAACGATTAGCAGATTCGCACCCCATGATCACGTATAAACGACGTCGCTACATCTAATACCAGCTGCGAACATTTTAACATATCTCTATTTGTAATGGCGGTGCGGGCACATTCCCAATCACAAAATACAACCGGGTTCCCGGAATGAAAACACAAAAAAGCCTTCTCACTCCCGTTGCTACGGGAAGGAAGGCTTTCGCTGTGCTTTCGTTCATGCAACCGGCATGGTGTCAGATCTTCAACTCACCGAGTTTTATCAACTCAACGACAGCTTGCGAACGGCCCTTGACGTTTAACTTCTGCATGACATTGGAGATGTGGTTACGCACCGTCTTTTCGCTAATAAACAACTGCCCGGCGATATCGCGAGTCGTTTTATCCTGTACTAGCAATTCAAATACTTCGCGTTCACGGTGGGTCAACAAGAACTTGCTGTTATGGTCGGTCCCCTTCAATGGTGTCACCCCTCCTTGCCCGGGTATGTGTGGTCTAACAAGGGTAAGGGATACAGTCAACTCATCTTATGTCAGACCAGGGGGGAAGGTGCGAAAGAGGCGAACAATTTGGGCGATTAGCCCGTATTGGCGATTTTTGTCCTTGCTTCCCACCGCATGTTGGTCTATGATGGGGGTGTAAAAATTATTTTCTTTATTTTTTCATTTTTTTAAAAATTATTTTCAAAACTGGAATCCCATTCGTTATGCCCAACAATAAGCTCACCCGGGAACCTTGAAGGAGGCTTTTGATGACACCAATCTTGCATATTATTTCTGTCGAAAAGGAAAGTCTGCCCCGTCAGGAACGACGACTCGCAGAGTTTATTTTGACAGCTCCATCCGAGATTGTGCATATGGGCATTAAAGATCTTGCAGAGCAGTGTGAGGTCAGCGCTGCCACTGTAACCCGTTTTTGTAAGAACTTTCAGTGTAAGGGGTATCCTGATTTTAAGCTCAAGCTCGCCGCCGAAATCGCTCATGCTGAAATGGCTTCGCGCACGGGAAATACGCGCTACCAGGATATCGTTGCCGGCAACCCGCTTGCCGGCATCGTCGAGGCGATTGAATCCAATCATCTGACTTCGATACGGGATACGACAGAACTGCTCGATTTGGGACAGCTGGAGCGTGCCGTGGATGCCCTATGCCGCGCGAAGCGCATTGATCTGTACGGAGTGGCTACCTCTTCCATTGTGGCACAGGACTTCTACCAGAAGCTGATCCGGATCGGAAAAAACTGCACGGCTTTTGCAGATTCGCATATGCAGATCACATCAGCCTCCACACTGACTTCAAGCGATGTTGCCGTGGCTGTTTCATACTCAGGCGAAACGCCGGAGACCATCGATGCGTTGAATTGTGCCAAAGACGCCGGCGCCTTCACGGTCAGCATCACGTCGTACCGAAGCAGTGCCATCTCCGCTCTGGCAGACATCACACTGTATTCCTCCTCATTAGAAGAAGGAATGCGCCGGGGAGACATGGCTTCGCGTATCGCCCAGCTTCACATTATTGACATCCTGTTCATGGGTATGGCCAGTCGGGACTTCTCTACGTATGTTCCCCGTCTGGAGCAATCATATCTTAATGTTCAAAACTATCGCAAAAGCCGAGGAGGACAATAACCAATGAATATTTACACATTCCGCGATGAAGAACAATTTGTGCAAACAGGCGCTAACCTGATCTCAAGCCTGCTCCATACGAATCCGCGCGCCACACTGGGACTGGCTACAGGAAGCACGCCGGTCGGACTCTATAACAAGCTGATTGAAATGAACCGTCAAGGCCTGGTCAGCTTCGCCCAAACCACAACCTATAATCTGGATGAATATGTAGGCCTTCCCGAGAATCATCCGGAGAGCTACCGCACCTTCATGAATGAGAAGTTCTTCAATCATGTGGACATCCAGATCGAACGGACCCATGTACCAAACGGCAATGCCGCCAATCCGGAAGAAGAATGCTTGAATTACGATAAAATGCTGGAAGAATTCGGCCCGGTTGATCTCCAGCTTCTAGGCCTTGGACATAACGGACATATCGGTTTCAACGAGCCTGGCGAGTCCTTAAGCGGGGGTACGCATGTGGTTGAGCTGCAGGAGAAAACACGTAACGCCAACGCCCGATTCTTCCCTACCCTGGATGATGTGCCAACCCATGCGATTACGATGGGTGTTGCTACGATCCTGAAAGCACGTCAAATCCTTCTCCTTGTCCGCGGTGAGGATAAAGCGGAAGCTGTTCACCGCGCATTGCAAGGACCGATTACCACAGAGTGTCCGGCATCGCTGCTTCAATGTCATCCGAACGTGGTTGTCCTTCTGGATCAAGGCGCAGGGAGACTTCTGGTATGAGTGGCGAACGAAAAGAATCTGTCCAACTGCTGTATGGTCAAGTCCTGACGCCAAACGGCATCTGCAAAGACGGCGTGCTGGCCATTCAAGGAGAGGTCATTTCATACGCCGGTGATGCTTCCGGACTCCCTGTCGATCTGAAGCAGGCAGCAGCGGAAGTGATCAATCAACCGGATGGCTACATTATTCCCGGTTTTATTGATATCCACGTACATGGGGGTAACGGTGAAGATTTCATGGATGCCACCAAGGATGTCCTGGATAAAATCACGTCGTTTCACAGCTCTCAGGGCACGACGGCCATGCTTGCTACCACGATGACGGCCCCTAAGGCAGCCATCGACCATGTATTGCAAGAAGTTAACGACTACCGTACACAAGACATGCCTTACACAAGACTGGTAGGCGTACATCTGGAGGGCCCTTTTATCAGTCCAAAATGGCCTGGCGCACAAAATCCGGAGCATATCGTTCATGCTAATATCGATTGGTTGGAAGAGTGGGTATCCACTTACCCTGACCTGGTTCGCCAGGTGACGCTGGCACCAGAGCGTGAGGGAGCGCTAGAGGCCATCTCTTGGCTGAACAACCACGGGATCATAGCCGCTCTGGGGCATACGGATGCCACCTACGAGGAAGTCGAGGCCGCCGTGGAAGCAGGTCTTAGCCATGGCGTGCATACGTTTAATGCGATGACAGGATTGCATCACCGCAAGCCTGGCGTGGTGGGCGCAATGCTGAGTGATGATCGCTTAAGCTGCGAGATTATTGCTGATGGTATCCATGTTCACCCCGCTGCCATTCGGATTCTAGCCCGCATGAAGCAAGACGGAAATCTGATTCTGATTACCGATGCGATGTCCGCTACCGGTATGGCTGACGGCGAATATACGCTGGGTGACCTGCCGGTCGTTGTGGAGAACGGCATCGCTACGCTCAAGAGCAACAGAGACAGTCTGGCTGGCAGTACGCTGACGATGATCAAAGGCTTTCAGCTGTTGGTCCGAGAGGTTGGATTGAGCATTGAACAGGCTTCCCGCGTCGGAAGCCTTAATCCCGCCACAAAAATCGGCATCGCTGATCTTACAGGTTCTCTTGAAGTCGGCAAACTTGCCGACGTGCTAATCCTTTCAAGTGATCTAGAGCTTCAAGGCGTTTGGATTCAAGGACGACGCAAACATTAATCTATTGATTATTGCCTATAACAAGCAAAGCAAAGGAGCTGCCTTTTTAGGATGATTTCATTCCTAAAGAGCAGCTCCTTTTGTATAGAGGTTTTACCGGCTGTTACGATTACCGCCAAACCAACCGTCATCCGTATCATTCTTTATCAGGTTGCCGCGGGTATCATTCATACCGTCACGACCGCTAACATGAAGTGGGAACACGCGGTTAATCCATGTGCCGAAATCGCGCGAAAGCGTTCCAACCGTGTTCGCCGCATGACCATCCGTTCCAAAACGACGGGCATGCTGATAAAATCCCTCATCTGTGGAAACATATACTTGACTGATATGTGGAGCGGTTTTGCGAATCTTGTTCGTAACTTCATGACGAACATGCTGAGGAACCTCTTCACGAGTGCTCATCGTACCCATGTTGTTGTAAGTTCCATAAGGAACGCCATTGATGCCTGTTCCCATATAAGTGTTATTAGTCGTTCCCCTAGTTCCTGTAAGGCTGTTGGTTCGTATACCGTCGGTACCCATAAGTCCATCCGTGCGTGTTCCCGTAAGTCCATCCGTGCGTGTTCCCGTAAGTCCATCAGTACGTGTTCCCATTAGTCCATCAGTGCGTGTGCCGTTAGTACCCATAAGTCCATTCGTGCGTGTTCCGTTTAACGTATTATAATTGCTGCCGCCAAATCCGCCATGGGTGGTCGTTCCGTTTACACCGAAGCCGCGGTTATCAGCAGTGCGACCAAGGCCTGTTGTGTTTTCTACAGCACGTGTGGTTTTTCCCACGACACGTTCTGTACCCCTAGCCATGTTGTTCAGAAGGCCAACGCTGCCCGTGCTTGAAGTTCCGAACGTACGGTTCCTAACATTTGTTCTGTTCATGCCTGTCGTCGTCCGGCCGTCTGTATAACGGTTTGGAGTGCTCATACCCGTCACATGACCGTCAATGTTATTGGTGTGCGCGCCATCCTTGGACAGTGAAACGTAGGCGTTGTGGTTGGTCACAAATACATGTGCTGTACCAACGCCAAGATCAGACACCTTTTTGGACAACGTTTTGCTGTACTTAAGGTTCGTCAGGTCATGCTGTTGCGTGCTTCGCACGTGCAGGTTATTATTCCGCACGGATTTCACACCGACACGGCCACCGTCCACACTTTGGGTACGCGTCGTTTTGCCGTCAGTAGTGTTACCGCACCCTGCTACCGCAGCCATACTAAGCAGCAATGCTGTGGAGACGGTCAGGTTGAGGGCTTTGGACTTAATCATGATTCATCCTCCATCTCTATAGTGAGTGTGTTAACATCGTATAGGATGACCTTGCAGCAGAGCCGGTATGCTGAAAGGTTTTAACATGGAAGATAAATGCTGACTAGACCTTTTATGCACCAAAAACGCCGATTAAAGCATTCAGCATCGGTGTTTCATTCCATTATAATGTCCTGGTTTATTCAGTTAAACGAAATCAGGGCAAGCCCTGTTAATCACCCTCTTCAAGCGGTGTTCGCACTTGTTCAAGCCAAGCTATGTTGTCCTGATACCATCGGATCGTCGCACGAATGCCGCTTTCATAATTATATTGGGGAGTCCAACCAAGCTCCTTCCTTATCTTATCAGCATTAATCGCATAACGACGATCATGTCCTAGGCGATCTTCAATGTGCTGAATCAATGATTCAGGTTTGTTCAGTTCAGTCAAGATCGTACGGATGACCTGCAAATTATTCCTTTCATTGTGTCCTCCAATATTATATATTTCTCCATCAACGCCGCGGCGCAAAACCAGATCGATTGCCCGGCAATGATCTTCTACGTACAGCCAATCGCGAACGTTCAAACCGTCGCCATATACCGGAAGGGGCTTGTTATGCAAAGCATTGTAAATGATAAGCGGTATTAGCTTTTCAGGATACTGATATGGGCCGTAATTATTTGAACAGCGCGTGATATTGATCGGTAATCCAAACGTCTCATAATAAGCTCGAACAAGCAAATCAGCGCCTGCTTTGCTTGCAGAATAAGGACTGTTGGGTTGAAGCGGTGATTCTTCGGTAAATAATCCATTGGCTCCAAGCGTTCCGTAAACTTCATCCGTAGAAACCTGAACAAACTTGCAGACACCATATTGCCTGGACAAATCGAGGAGCGTCTGAGTTCCAATCACATTCGTCATGAAAAATAATTCAGGCTGCACTATGCTTCGATCGACATGAGACTCAGCTGCAAAATTTACTACCGCATCGACCCCCTCCTTAAAGAGGGGGTCTAAAGCTGCTCGGTCTCTGATATCCGCTTTCACAAAACGATATTTAGGATTCGTCCGCACTTCGCTCAGATTTTCTGAATTGCCGGCATACGTTAGTTTATCCACATTAATAAATTCGTCATGCGGATGTTGAGACAGCATATATCGTATAAAGTTACTGCCTATAAATCCCGCACCGCCTGTAACAACGATCTTCATGCCACCTCACCCCTCGTATATATAGTTATTTTCTGCCATAGCCAATCGAGGATGCTTTGAATCTTTGTTTGAGAGAACAGGTTTGTTCACGGGCCAATCGATATTAAGATCCGGATCGTTCCAGGCTATACCTCGATCATGCTCTGGCGAATAGTAGGCATCGACCTTGTATATGACCTCCGTCTCGTGAACAAGGGTACAAAAACCATGGGCAAATCCTTTGGGAACGAGAAGTTGAAGGCAATTGGCTGCGGATAAGATAAAACCTTGCCATTGTCCATAGGTAGGAGAGCCCGACCGAATATCAACGACCACATCATAGATCGCCCCGCTTACAACGCGGATCAATTTCGTCTGTCCCTCGGGAGACAGTTGGTAATGCAGTCCTCTAATAACACCCGCCTCACGTGACATCGAGTGATTGTCCTGAATAAAATGGTCGTTAATGCCGCATCCTTTAAGAACTCGATCATTGAAACTTTCCATAAAAAATCCCCGATGGTCTTGGTGAACGGCCGGTTCAATCCGTTTCACGCCTTGGAGCTTTGTATCCGTGATTTTCATCTGCTGCCTCCGGTACATGGATTAGAGAGAGCTTCACCGAAAACGTCGGTTGCCGCTCTCTCAATTATTTATATGTCTAATCCCAAATTAGGATATAGGCAATGCGCTCCCCCATGCAAAAATCCCGATCGCCGCTGCAGATCGAGATTTCGATACGATATATATGAGATCTATCCTAAGTCGATTCTTATCTTCTCTTTAACTTCTTCCAGCAGGCTCAGCACTTCTTCCAAGCGGTCCCCTTTCACGATGATCTGGCCGATTCGGTCTGTGCCGACCCTGAATTTATTTACCTTCTCGCCTATATGATAATCAAATGATATTTGAATAATATTCTCATGCTGATCATTTCCGTTCTCAAGTCCAGTAATATCCCCATCTTTATCGGAGATCAGTAATTCACACGCACAAGGCTGTGAAGAATGAGAGGGAAAAGACGGATTCATACGAAGAGCAGCCTTGATGATCTGCTCATAGTAATCGAATCCATAGAAAGTGGATACCAGTTCGGGTAAGCATGTAGCTCCTGCTCTGCCTCCGATTTCAAGAACATACACATGCCCGTCTTTCAAAATAAAATCCGCATTGATTGCGCAATGATTTAATTCCAGCGCTTCGATACTTTGTTTCAACTGGAAAAACAGATCTTGCTGCACTTCTTCGGGCAATTCATATGGGACATAATGACCGATGGGAACACCGGTATCCCCATAAAAGACGAAATCCCCGTGCGGCATGATGAATTGAATTTGGTTATCGTAGACGAATGCCTGTGCGCCGAACTCGGTTCCTTCAATGAACTCTTCAACGATGAAAAAATCCAGTTTCGTATCCTTGCGCACGGTTTCAAATGCGTATTCCACATGGGCGATATCCGAAACCTTCACAATGCCCTTGCTTGCTCCCCCGTCCACTGCCTTAAAGATAAGCGGCGGCGACAATACTTCGAAAGCGCTGTAAGCTTCCTCTAAAGTTGTGACCTTTAGAAACCGGGCTGTTCTTACGCCATGTTTCATAAAGGCCTGTTTCATCTTCCATTTATTTGAGGAGAGTTGAGCGGACTCATAACTCAATCCGCTAACTCCCAATTCATCCACGACTTTGCCAACCGACTTGACGGCCACGTCCGTACCCGTTGTACAGATTCCATGAATTCCTTCATGCCGGGCGATTTCGACAATCTCATCCATATGGGTCGTATCCTCGTAGTAAACCTTGTCTGCCTTGGCAAACCCGGGATAGTTTCCTTGGCGGCTCACAACAATGACGTACAACCCCATTCTTTTCGCAGTTTCGATTAATGGAAGCTGAGAGATTCCTGCACCTAGAACCAACAGTTTTCTCATGGCTTAAACTCCCTTATACGGGTTATGATCCGATCCATATCCTCTTCTGTGATATTCGGATGAATGGGAAGAGTTAGAATTCTTTTCCAGATCTCTGAGGATAGCGGCACGATGGCTTTTAAATGCAGGTAGCTAGGATGCAGGTGACATGGATAGTAATGAACACCCGTCGCGATATTGTGTTCCTGCAAGTGGACAATCATGCGATCTCTCGAGTTTTCTTTGCTGAATTTAACTTGGAACAAATGCCAGGAGCTATGAGCATACATTTGTTCCTGAGGAAGTTCCAGCCATTCCAAGTCATTTAATTCGGATTGGTAGTGAGCCGCTATTTCCTTTCGTCTTCCGTTCAATTGGTGCAGCTTTTTTAACTGAACGAGCCCGATGGCAGCCTGCATATCATTCATATGATATTTATACCCTACGTTATCAACGAAATACTGCCATGCATACACCTTTTCATGCGACGATCGTATCCACGTATCCCGGGAGATACCAACCCACCGCTTCTCACGCAGCTTACGATTCATCCACTCTGTATTGCAGGTGATCGCCCCGCCTTCACCACTCGTCAAATTTTTGACGGCGTGAAAACTGAAGCAGGTGATATCGCTGATGGAGCCAATCTTTTTGCCTTTATATTCCGCGCCGCACGCATGCGCAGCATCTTCCACTACCTTGATGCCTCTGGAATTCGCCAACTCATGGATCGTATCCATGTCGCAGGGATGCCCGCCCATGTGAACAACGATAATTGCCTTTGTTTTATCCGTAATCTTCCGCTTGATATCTGCCGGAGATATGTTCATCGTATCGGGTTCAATATCCGCAAAAACCGGCGTTGCTCCCACATAACTAACGGCATGGACAGTGGATATGAACGTGATGGAAGGAACGATTACCTCGTCACCGGGCCCAATCCCTAAAATGTCCATGGCTAGATGGAGCGCAGCCGTACCGGAGTTAAGAGCAACCGCAAAACGACTGCCGACATACTTGGCAAATTCTTGCTCAAACTGTTCCGTTCTAGGGCCAAGACCAAGCCATCCGGACCGTAAAACATCCGACACAGCGTCAATTTCCTCTTGACCTATACTCGGTTGAAGAACAGGTATCAGCTTATGGTCCAAGTGAACCTCCCCTTTCGTTTATCCCTCGTTATTCCGACATTAGAATTTGTGAGCGCCATCGTTCGGCGCAAGCTTCCACTGAAAAATTTGCCCATGCTACTTGTTCGGCATGGTCTGCAATGCTCTGGCGCAGTTCCGGTTGCTCTATCAGTTGGACCATAGCTTCATACCAATCATCACCAGTACTGGAAACAATCAGACCATTTTCGTTTCCGGTCACCCATTCTTCGTAAGCTGGAGAGGAAGTATAAATGCCCGGAATCCTACAGGCGGAATACTCACGGAATTTATTGTTGCTTTTGCAATCATGCAGCAGCGTTCGTTCCAACGGCGCCAACCCGATATCCCAGTTGGACCGGTAGAGACGCTTTAGAAAGTTTTTATAGTTCTCGTCGTAGGATTCCGCAAAGACCTGTGGCTTCTCTCTGAGTTCATCAGGAACATACCCGCAGAACTCCATTTTGATTTTATCCCCATATTTCTCGATGATTTTAATCAATGCACTGGTAACCGGTTCAAAAGCCGCCTGTTTTTTTCCGCCTTCATACCCGATCACAACTTTACCTTCTTCCTTGCGTTTCTTTCTCAACCCGGAGATAGCAGCGAAATCAACGCTTCCCGGAAAATAGACTAATTTCTGGGGACTAAAATGCGTATCAAGATGTTTGGCAAAAAAACCGGAAGCTACCTTTACGATTTGGGCGTTTTTCAGAAATTTAACATACGTCTTTCTTCGTGAGGAATCATGATAGTATCTTCCCATATCCGACCCCGGAGACATCGCGATAAAATGGTCGTCGATAACATACACCGTTTTTTTTCCCATCTCCCGGGCCATCTCCAGAAACTTATATGCTTCAGGCTGAACCGTTCGGAAGAAGAGCACGATATCCGCATCAACCAGCCTTGATCTGTCCATCTCATTATCGGATCTGACGTCAAATTCGCAGACTCCCATCTTCTGCAGATGGCGAAGCGGCTGCTCAATGCCGATTTTATAGGAAGCGATTTTATCCGATCCGATGATGAGAACGTTTATATCCCCTCTTTTCCCCATGTTCCCGCTCTCTCCCCCGATTTTACGTTTTGAATATAAATTTCTTCCAGTTATCGATGCATGTCTGAAGTGCAAAATGCTGCCGGGCTGCCCTTTGCGCATTCTCCTTGATTCGCTGCCGCATCGCTGGATCTTCTATCATGGCCTTGATTCCCTCATACCAATGCTCCTCGTTATGCTCGACCAGGTAGCCTGTTTCGCCCTGCTCGACCCAATGCATATAAACAGGAGACTTCGAGTATATACCCGGAATACCGCAGGCGCCGTATTCACGGAATTTGGTATTCGTTTTCCCCTTGTTAAATGAATTGTTGGCAAGCGGCGCAATCCCGATGTTCCAGTTGCTTTGATTTAATTTCTTCATAAATTCCTTGTATTCCATCCCCCCACCTTCATACTTAACGCTTGGATGTTCCGCAAGTGAAGGCGGCAGGTAGCCGAAAAATTCCAGTCTCACAAATCCCCCGTAGTAATCCAGAATTTTGTTCAGTGCGGAAATGACGGGAACGAAATCTTCCTCTTTGTCCCCTCCTGCATAACCGATGACAACTTGCTCCTGACTCTTATCTCCCCTGTCGTGCTGATCCAGCCATTCAAAATCAATGCTGGCAGGAAAATAAATGACATGTCTATTGTATCGCTCATGAATATAGGTGCCGAGATCAGGCGCATCTACTTTAATGATTTGCGTGTTTTTCAAAAACTTAATAAACGTCTCTCTTCGGATCGGATCGTTATAATATTCCCCCACTGAAGTCGTCGGCTGAATCTCCAAGAAATTATCATCAATAACATATACCGTCCTTTTTTTCAGCTGATGGGCCATCTCCAGTAATGCATAAGCGGCTGGCTCAACATTACGAACAAATACGATCGTGTTTGCGGCAGCAACCATTTCATGGGTCACATCGGTTTCCAATTTCACGTCGAATTGCAGATTCTCTTGTTTTTTCAGTGCGCTAAGGGGCTGAATAACGCCGATTTCAAGCGAAGGTATCATGCCTGCCGCGATAACGAGAACATCCATCTTTGGCAGCTCCGACTCGATAACGGCCACAGCGTTATGAGACCTTTTCTGGGCTTCCGCACGCCCTTGTGCAAAACCTTCCTCTTTTCCTCGCTGAAAACCATCCATACTCCCTATTTGATATGCGCTAAGACGAACAGGTTGGCGTTTTCCTTTTCCAACTCGCTTTCGAGGCCTTGTTTTTTTTCTTAAAGCCATCTTATCCTTCTCCTTTATAAGCTTCTTGATGACCGGCCTCCATACCCTCCGCATAACCAACGTTAAATCCTTCGTTATACGCTTTATCAAACCCCGCATCATAAGATTGGTTATAGTCGACTGCATTTTGAACCGGAGCTATTCTTCCCAGCCCCCTCCTTCTCTTTCCTCCGGAAGTTCTATTTATCCCCTTGCCTCTTAAACCTCTTCCACGGATACCTTTTCTTTTCAATCTCAGCGATACACCGCCACTTTTTCTCCGTGCTTTCATTCATCTCATCCTTTGCTCTTTATTAAATGTTATCTGCCTTAATTACCGGAGGAGAAATGATCGGAGCTTCCTCCTCATAGTTCTGAACCTCTTGCTCGTTCACTAGCAATAGCTCGTAAGAATCAAGGTGCCAAGCGGCCACTGCGAGCCGATTCATGAATCGGTGCAGTCTCTTCCCCTTGTACTGATAAACACTGCCATTCTTAAGTTTGATCAGCCTGCCTTCTTGCTCCCATGAATCCGATGAGAAATATACAGTCTTCATACGTCCAATGGCGTCCTCCGCAGAAATACCATCCCCAAGCGGCCAGCAACGCAGATCAACCTGTGAAACTCGGACTGGCTGAATTCCGCTGGCACCATGAACCGGATACCTGAACCCATTCTCTATCCAATACGTTTTCGAATTGGCGCCTCTCACGAAGATACATGTCGGATACAAATCAATGGTACGCAGCTTCATACCGCTGTTCTTGTTTTGCTGCCACTTCAGGAACAACATTTCATGGGGATCTCCCCATTTACTGGAGTAGAACGTAAGATTATTTGCATACACTTGTTCGAATTTGGAATTTAACGTCTTCATACTGACGCTGCCGTAATGATGGATAAACGTATCCTTTGCTATAACTAGCTGCATGCCAAGAAGCCGGGCACGCAGCCCATAATCGTCGTCTTCACAGTTTCCAATCTCAAAACCTTCGTCAAAAAAACCCAACCGGTTAAAGTCATCTCGCCGCATCAACATGCAAAAACCCGTCAATCGTTCTGTCACGATCCAGCTGTTCGCATTAGATTGATTGTATGATTTGGAGAATTGCTGCATCTCAGCTATATCTTGGTAGCTTACATGGATCAGTTGATCTCCGCTGATATAATTTGTCACCGGTCCTACAATTCCGAACCGTGAGTCGCTTTGCAAACAGTTGAGCAAATTCGAGAGCCAGTTGGTCGTTACTACGGAATCATTATTTAAGATCATCAACGTTGTTCCTTTTGCCATCATAAGTCCCTGATTGACAGCACCTGCAAAGCCTAAATTTTCTTCATTAATTTGAAAGCGGAGTCCTTGGGAGGATTTGAGAAATTCTGCTGTACCGTCATCAGATGCATTATCAATAATAATGAGTTCATACGGCGCATCCGTATAGTGGAGGATACTTTCAATGCATTCTTTTAAATAGTCAAGCTGATTATAGGTCGGCACAATGATACTTGTACCTTCGAAGACATTTGTGAATTGGGTTATTCCCACATGCCGTCCACGGGTGTATCCAGCCTTGTAGCCGGAATTGAATCCTTTGTTAGCTCCGTCGTTGTAACCGTTTCTTTTATGTTTGCTAATGTGGCTCATAAGGTTGATTCTCCACTGGACAAGGAATCAGCCAAATGCCCGAAATCCATAGCGACTTTCCCGAGCTCGGAAGCTATGCGCTCTGTAATCACGACAGCCGGAATGCCGGCACCCACAAGTGCGATGTCGAATGGACGACCTCGAATTTCATCCATTGTTCTGGGAATATCGTTCATTCCTTCAACGGGAGCAACCGTGCCAGTCACCTTGATTCCATGATCTAACAACACCCGTGAAAGACCAGGGGCAGAATTGCCCACAACGAGAACTCGACGTCCTGCTAGGATCCCAGGCAACAAACCTTCCAAATGTAATGCATAGTTGACTGTCGATAACGTTAGCTGTAACTTTCGATAATCAATGCCGTGAGCTCTAAACACGGAAAAGCACAGAGGTTGAAAGTTTGACAATCTTAATTTGGGAATTCCGACAATATCTGCATTTCTCACAGAGGCTGCCAGCATATCCCTTGCTTTTAGATCAGGTAAACTAACACCGGCATAGCTTAAAAAATGGCCTTCTTTTCGCACCTCATCCTCGTTCAAAACCATTTCTTGCGCAAGCGTAAGCAGTTCTCCATCCCCTAATCGGATTACAGACAGCGGGGAACTTGAATCTAAGGCTTCTTTAATCCTTTCCGCAACTTCCGCCGCGCTCATCAGACGATAATACTGAGAACTCAGTTGCTTCATCCCTTCTTCAATAACCTGGCGAACCGAAATTTCGGGGAGAACCTCGAGCTCCGGGAGAATCGAGTCCACAATCCCTTCTCCTCCATCATAGTATCCCTTAGCGTACCCCTCTCCCGAGCTTGGTTTGACCTTTGTTTCGGGTACGGAATGCTGCGACCGCATCATGGCTTCGTCATAACCGGTATCAAAGCCTTCATTAAAAGAAGCTGCAGCTTGCTCCAGCAATTTTTGGGTGCACTCGTTTTGTGCATGGACTTTTGTTCTTTGAAGAGTTAACTTCCGCTTAGGTCGCCTCTTTACCAACCTTTTTCTTTTTTTTTCCAAGTGCTGTCGTATGATAATCACCCCGTCTTACGCACAATATATTCTTTAGAATTCATTAGGAAACGGGTATAACAATCCATTTTGACCCGACAACTAGGGGAAAATAGTATGAAGCATCAAACCCAAACGTTTATGATAGGTATGATCCTTTCTTGTTCTCATCAAGCCGTTCAACGCAATTCGCTGTCTCTCTTCCTCATGACGCAAATAATAGTCGATTTTATCCATCAATTCACCATAAGAACCATAGGTCTCTATCTCCGATCCAGGGGAATATAACTGGCTCATATCATGGCGGATATCCGATAACTGAAGTGTGCCACAGCCGGATATTTCAAAAGTGCGGGGATTAACGGAAAGCGCCTGTACTTTTCTACTGTTGGCATTGATCGTATCATCATCGGATGAACGGTGCTGGTTGATCACAATTTTGGCACCATTATAATAGGTGGCCGTATCCTCTGGCGTCATCCAATCTCCGAGTTTGATCTTGTCAGACAGCTGGGCGTAATGCTGCATCCGGTCCCACCACCATCCGGAGATAACCACTTTTTTATTTTTCAGAATCGGGGCGAGATGATCCATTAACTCCACTCTGTTCCAATACGCTGTTCCAATAAAACAGATATCGGTTTGATATGAGGTGGGTACATGCTTCGGGTAAAATACATTAGGATTAACTGCAAAAGGCAAATGATAGACGTGTTCACAACCTAAATCTCGATAAAAAGATACGCAGTTTGATTCAAGCGTAAAAATGTAATCGTAACGGGGAGCGATCGATACCGTCCAGTCCGTATAGTACGGGTCGTCAGTAAACCAAATGGCCGTTTTAAATCCGCTATCCCGCAGCTCCTTGAGCGTATCAGCTTCCAAAACAACTCCGTTTAACGCTAGTACTAGATCCGGCTGAAATTTCTTAGCCAAAAGAACGATATCATCTGAAGGATTTGCAACCGAAAGACTTCGAACCAGTACCTTTAAAGCATCAGCCACCGCTTGATCAAGCGCAGGATACGGAACGCCAATGCCTGTGGTGACATAGAGAATTCGGAGATCCCGGATCGGCTCCTCTTCCTTGGGTAAAGATCGTATAACTGCATCGGAAAAACCAATCCGGTACCCCTCTCTCCGCCCCTCTGTAAAACCGTTTCTGTATCCTTCCATGTGAGCCGATTGTTCCTCTCCCTGAAGGAACAAATGATCATTCATTATTCTCATGCAGTCATGCCTCCGGACTTATTCATTCCAAATATTGAGTTCTCTACAATCGGCCACTGGCTTGGTATAAGGACTGGAAGGTTCCTGCATCCGTCCACCATCCCTCTAAAATGTCATAGGCAAGTTTCCCCTTCGACGCGTACACATTGTTAACGTCTGTTATTTCCAATTCACCTCGTGCCGATGGTTTAATGGCTCGGATCGTTTCAAACACAGTCGAATCATACATATAAATACCGGTTACACAATAATCAGATTGGGGTTCCTCCGGTTTTTCTTCAATCATTACGATGTTGTCTTTCTCCAAGACTGGAACTCCGTATCGCTTTGGATCATGAACTTTCTTCAGAAGTACACGCGCTCCATCGGCTTGTTTTTCAAAATCTTGAACATAAGTGGTTAGATGATCTTCAAACAGATTATCCCCAAGAAGTACAACGAACTTTTCGCCTGGTATTACGAACGGTTCGGCAAGGTATAAAGCTTGGGCAATCCCCCCGGCTTCTTCCTGGATTTTAAACGTGGCATTTACTCCCCACTCTTTTCCACTGCCGATCAGGTCTATATATAAACCCGCAGATTGCTTGCCGATCACAATGAGAATATCTTCAATACCCGCTTTTTTGAATTTCTCTATTCCGTGACATATCATCGGTACTTTCCCGACAGGCAGCAGATGTTTATTTATGACTTTGGTCAATGGATAAAGACGGGTGCCCGTACCTCCTGCCAGAATGACGCCTTTCATATAACCCTTCCTTTCGCAAACTATATAATTATACATAGATCGTTGGATCGACGCCCCATTTATCAATAAACTTCTGTCTGTTTATATCAACAAGATGCTTCACTTTACTCATGTCCTGCTTGGCAAAGCTGGCACTCCCATGATGAAAAACAAAGACATCGCCAGCTATCCTGAACGTATATCCCGCATTCCTGGCCCGGTGACAATAATCATCGTCCTCAAAATGACCCGGGGAATAACGTTCGTCCAGCAGTCCGATGCGGTCCATTAACTCCCGTTTAAACAGGAAGCACATTCCGACGATTCGTTCCACCTGTAGCCACTTTTTCGCATCCGGCTCATTCAGCTGGCTCGACATCTCTTCTAAACTGGTATAAGGCATATCGATCTGTTGCTTGCCGCTCGCATAGTTGGTAAGCGGTCCGACGATGCCGATATTCGTTTCGCTGTTCAAACAATTCAACATATTCTGTAACCAGTTGCGGGTGACAATGACATCATTATTCAGCAGAAGTATCGTATCGCCGGTTGCGATTTTTAATCCCTTGTTGCATGCTGCCGGAAAGCCAACGTTACTTGCCAATGAAATGAAGGTAATCCCCTCCTGACGGCAAATATCAACGGTACCGTCGGAAGAACCATTATCGACAACAATGATCTCATAGGGCTCTTTCGTATGAAGTTTAATGGAATAAATACAATCTTTTAGCAGATCCTTTCCATTGAACGTTGGAATAATGATACTTGTTTTTTGCATAGCTTCCACCTTCTAAACCTTGGTTAGCTGCCTTTGTCTAATCTGATCCGAAAAAGATAGCCGTGATCCCTTTAAATCGAATGCTGTTTTTAGAGCTTCGATATGATCTCCAATGATCAAATCGGAAACGGCATTCTGTAGTCCGACATTTCGAGCCCGGAGTCGATTTTTTGTAATAACGTCTACACTGGCCGGTGCATTTATTTTTAAACCCTTTTCAAGGGCGATGACTTGCGCTTTCGGTGGGACGGATAAATTGGCGTACCCAATGATCTGCGCTGCTTCTTTCTTGATCGCGTGAGGCACCGCCGTAAGCGAATTCGCTTCGAGGTCCGCCCTGCCCATGGATCGGTTAATAAACTCCTTAACTATGGTTACGTAGTCCCTTTTGGAAAACATCCCGATCCATGGAGAAATATCATTTAAGGCAATATCGCTACCCTGTTCAATGGCATCGATGAACGGTACGAGATGCTCGGCTAATATCGGAACATCTCCATCAAGGAACAGCAGAATATCAGAATCGGCCAACTTCGCCCCAACAGCTCTGCCAACATCGTGTCCCAACGCTTGTTTATAGTGCACAATAATCGCTTTCGATTGGTTACGGATCATTTCAAAGCTTTCATCGGTTGATCCGTTCACCACAAAAATGATCTCATGTAGTGGCAGCCGATGAAGCTGTTCCAGCAATTGTAAAATCGTATCTTTCTCGTTCATCACCAAGACAATTGCCGCTACTCTTTTGTCCGTTGGCAGGAGTACTGCATTTCCTGGATAGATTCCAGAATGCTTACGGTGTCCTTCCACAAATTTAGAGGCCGCCGCGTGGTAAATCGCCCATGGTAGCGGCCTAACTGAATGGTACCAGCGGTTCCAACTCTCATTCAATTTGATATGGGGGTCAGTATCTTCACGCTCAATATCTTCATGGACTGCTTGTTGATAACCGACAGTGTATGCTTTCTCTTTCCAATAGTCGATAACTCCGTTTGAACTCAGACGATTCTTGAACATCCGAGCCCCTAATTTATGGCGGCTGCGTTTGTTCTTAGCACTTGTTCTTTTACTTATTGGCTTCATTGCTCTACGAAATGAATATGAGGCTGGCATCATAACTCGTCTCTGCTTTCTTCGCACCATCCCATCACCACACGCTTTCTCTTTTTCGTGTGAGATCCGACCGATTTCCCCGCATGCCGGATTTAGAGATTAACCAATCTATCGCCTCCAAATGATCCCCAACGATCAAGGTTTCAAGGGGATCATTTCCTCTGGTTCTACCCCTTCTGGGGTTTCTTCTTCCCACATCCACGTAATGGACCCCTCGTACCTTCAAACCATTATAAATGGCCATTGCTTGAGCTTTCGGGGGGACAGCCAAATTGTCGATGCCAATCAGATTTACGGCTTTACGGCTCATTGCATGTGGAATCGTTGTTAAAGAAGCTCCTTTCAATTCGGGATTGGAAACCAAAATGTTTAACGTATGCTTGGCGAGGATCACGCTGTGAACGTGATGCTTGTCGGTTGGACCCAAGTACTTGTTCAAAGCTACATCCACACCTTCTTCCACAGCTTTCGTCAAAGGCGTCAAATCACTTGCTTGAATAACAATGTCTGCATCGGTAAACAGCAAGATGTCTCCTCTAGCCGATGCAGCGCCGATACTTCGTCCCACATCATGACCGAGCGGAAAGGGCAGGTGAATCACCCTCGCTCCGATGCTTTGAGCAATTTCGGCTGTACCGTCCGTTGAACCATTGGCAACAACGATAACCTCCGTGTTGGGGTGCACTTGATAGGCTTGCCGAATGACTGCCGCAATGGTCTTCGATTCGTTCATAGCAGGAATGATGACGGATACCTTCGGAAGCTCCGCATTTTTGATCGAGGACAGGGATCTTCTCCTCTTTGTTCTGTTAACGGGACTCGAAGGACTTCGTTTCTTCATGTTTCTCACCTGCCAAGTTTGGATTAAGAAGACTTCCCCCTCATTTTATGTATAGGTTTTTTTACTGTAACGGCATTCGTACCTGAGGCGAAATAAATTGGGTTGAGCTATAGACCAATAAACATACCAACTCTATCTACATTGAATAAACTAGAACATTAAAAAGAAAGAAGGTGAAGACCTATCAGAACATTCCAGGCTTTATTATTAGGAAGAAACGAGGTACCGCCTGTTCACACGATCCAAAATCCGGATGAGGAAATTCGCGGCCAGGTTCACCGATAGAAGCACATCATCAAATGGAATAACAACTTCGTTCGAGAACGATCCACGTCTTGGCAGTAGGAACGTAGGCTTTAACCTATCTGTCCTTTCAACCTCTCAAAAATGTGCATTTTATCTCATTCATCTGCCTTAACATAACTTTCTTCCATTGCATTAACTGTTACTAGATTAAGAATACAAAACCTTAATCAATTCTATATAAGGAGGTAGACGTGATGGCCATTATTTCGGTCTTCCCTTCACCTACAGGGACGCCAATTGCAACTGCGGTAGCTTCAGCTGTCGCTGGTGATGTCGTATTGGTTAATGATGGAACGTATCCAGAGCCGGCGGTGACTGTAGCGACTTCCAACGTAAAAGTTATAGCTAAAAATGAAGGTTCGGCGATACGCCAAGGACTCAACGCTGCGGCAAGTGCGTTCATTGTCACGGCAGCTACGGGGGTTGAAATTAACGGATTTAAGATTCAAAACTACACGGCCGATGCGATTGATGTTACCGCTGGTACCAATCACCGCATTATTGGCAATACCATTAACAACACGCTTGGTATTGGCATTGATTTAGCTGCCGGTACCGGTCATGTAGCGTGGAGAAACAGTGTTCAAGACGCAGGCGGCGCTGCAGGAATCAACGTAGTAAGCACCGACAGCTGGATCGTGCAGAATGTATCCTTCAGCAATACAAGTGTGGGTATTTTGTTGGCCGGCGCCAATAATGCGGCTATCGGTAATACTGTCTCGCAAAACGGCACGATCGGCATCTCGAGCACCGCAGCGAACAATCTGTTATTCGGCAACACGGTCTCGCAAAACGGAACAAGCGGAATCACCGTTGCAGCAGCAAACAACGTACTGATACGCAACAACGTGGAAAATAATACAGGGATCGGCGTTTCGATCACAACCGGGGATAACGGATATCTTGGAGCCAACGATTCCGATGGTAACACTCAAACCGGTATCGCAATTGCCACGGATTTTAACAGTGTGGAATTCAACGAGATGGAGCTCAATAAGAATTTTGGACTCCTCATTTCTGGCGATGAAAACACCGCATTCGGAAATCGGTTCACCGGTAACACTCCAACTCAAATCTCCGTAACAGGTACAGATAATAACTTGTTCTAAATTCCTTGTTTCACGTATGGCTTTTACGCTTGCTCTCCTCGTGAGGGCAAGCACTATTTTTCAACTGAGTTACCCGCAAGGGCATCCAGTAATCATTGTTGATTGGGGGTCACTAAATGAGAAGAATTCTTGTGGTCGGCTCAGAGGGAACCGCATCGTACCAAATCATTCTTCTCCCACCTCTCCGTTATCTGGAAGGACAAGGATACTGCAGTTTTAAGATCCTTCCTCATAAACAGGTAACCCGATCTATCATTTCTTCATACGATATTATTTTGTTTCTAAGAAGCATTGAGCCAGCAGCGCTCCAATGTTTAGAATGGGCACACCGTGAGGGAAAGAAGACCGTATACGTCATTGACGACCACTTTCTCGCGATCCCTCAAACCACTCGTCTTGGCCAGATATACGCAAAACCCGCTTATAAAAAAACCTATACTTACTTTCTAAGAAATGTACACATGGTCAAAGTAGAATCACCCGTCTTTCGCGAAGTGATTAAGAAGCAATTCACTCCTAAAGTGATCTATTTTCCAGGGAGTATCGATCTTTCATTTACAAAATTGTCCAGAGGTCCGAGAAAGGAAGATCGACTCGTGATCGGATACGAAGGTGCAAAAAAAGAGAGTTCTTTCCGACCCGTTATTCCCGCGTTGAAGCGTATACTTAAGGAATACGGAGATTTTGTCAGACTGGAGTTCTATGGGTACTGTCCTGAAGAATTGAAGGGTCATCCTAATGTCTCGCATTGTAAACATAATGAAAATTACAGCCAGTTCATGCAGCGGCTGTATCGGGCCAATTGGGATATCGGTCTTGCACCCATGGATGATGATCTGTTCTACCACTGCAAAAGTAATGTGAAATTCCGCGACTACGCATCCTGCCGCATTCCCGGCATTTATTCATTATCCCCCATATACCGTGATTGGGTATTCCACAAAAAAACGGGTTATTTTGTTCCTCAAACAGAGCAAGGTTGGTACGTCGGGATTCGAGAAATGATCGAAAATCCCAAACTTCGGAAAAAAATTTCACAAAAGGCCGCAAAGGCCGTGACCAAGAACTTTACGGTCAAACAGAATGCGGAAAATTGGAGGGCTCTTTTTCAAGGCCTGCTCGACGTACCATAGAACCTCTAATAGATTAGATGATGATCTTGTCCTATGATCTCGATGGAGAGGTGATGGCATGCCTACAATTCAAGATGCAATGTTGGTTCTTAACCAGTATTATGATATCAAAAAGCCGAAAATCGAATGGATTCAGAACGAGCCGGATAAAGCGGTGTGGAAGGTAATCAATAACAACGAAACCTATATCCTTAAGTCGGACTATAGATCAAGTAAAACGTTCACCCCTTCAATCACTCTACAATACGCGCTATCCCAACAGGGGTTAAAGGTTCCTGAGGTAATCGCCACGAATCAACGGAAACTATGTACGAAACAAGGTGAGCATCGTTATTATTTGTCTAAATATATCTCCGGCGGTCCTGCATCGATAATTGACCGCGTAAGGGTAATCGGAGATTTTCATCAACACGCCAGGTTTCCAAGTTCACTCACACCCAAACAAAATCCGGACGACTTGAAGGTCGGAATAAACAGGTGGATATCTGAATATCAACTAAAATTAAAAGAATTGTTGAAATGGAAAGGTCAGTACTCCTTGAAGCATATTCAACCATGTATACAATTAGCTGAGAAATGTATAAGAGTTTCTTCCCGGAGAGCGCCCCTCCTCGCTGACCATCTCAAAGCCGTGAGCAAAAGAAGATGGGTCGTACATGGGGATCTAACCCATCTAAACGCAATAAAAACAACATCAGGAGATATATGGATTATTGACCTGGAGCATTCAAGAATTGACTCTCCCATCAAGGATATCCGTTATTTATTACCGAGGATTGTGTTGTCTTCATATAATAAAGAGTATTTTGCGAGATTTCCTGAAGGGAAGTCCTTTGAAGAACTCTACTATATAGACGCGATTTTTCCTTACAGCCTCTACTACTACCTCGGCGGATCGATCAGGCAAATGAAACTCCCCCTGAAGAGTTCCCGGGTACAGGAGATTGTATTAGACGAACTGAAGAAGGATGATATCGTAAGCAGGCATTTGGGTGGCGTTAAATAAAACATTTTTCCTTCCACCACACTAACCACCGCCATTTTTAAAGACATGACGAAGGGGCCGTTGTACGATAACAGCCCCTAAGATACATATTAGCGTTTCAATCTTTTCATAATCGGCTTATTGTGATGCTTGCTCCAATTAAAAAATTCATTATTACGGATATTACCATTGATCGCGGTAAATGGAACGTTATTCTTCCAGGCAACATAATTAAAGCTGATTTGGTCTCTTTTACTATAACTTATGATTTGTCTCCACCATGTGGTCATTGCCCCCGTAACGATAGGATCATTATGGCGTCTTAGGATCACGCCGGACTCAATTAGTCCGTTATCCCTCGGATATCCCGCATTCTTATACAAGGCTACTTGTTTTAATATGACTTCTTTGTTATCCTTCCCCAAGGCAATACAAGCTTCAGCTTCTTTATAAATACAATTCCGATGTGAATGTTTGTAGAACACGAGCGGTGAGGCGCTATATTTTTCAATAAACCGATCGATATCTCCGACAATTCGGATATTCCCGTCAACCCAAACACTGTGTTTGTAGGTCGGGAATAATAAATGTGGCATAACTTTTACCCATCTAGCTTGACGCGCCGTATCAGCGAATATTTTATCTAACTTAATCATTTTCCAGGTTCCGGACTTTAATTTCGGATTATCCGTGAAACAATAGTAATCACAATGCTTGCTCGTTTGTAAAGGATCCTGTAGCTTATCGTAATTACCGGTTATCGCTGTGTATATTACGTTTTTTCGTTGATTACTTGTGATGATTTGTCGTCTGCAAGCTAATAGCCATTTTAATTTTGCCCTTGTTTCTTTGAGCAATCGATGATCGACCATTTTTTGTATCGATTGCTTAATCCTTTCCACGCCGTGTTTGCGAATGAGGGCAGCTTTCCCATTCTGTGCTAATCGCTTCCTTCTATTCTTTCCAAAGCTTGCCGACTTTTGATGATAAATATAACAATGAGTGGCAACCTTTAATTTAAAGTTGGCCGCACGGGCACGAAGACAATAATCATCTTCTTCCCCGTAACCTATCGGAAAGTTCTTTTCATCGAAATACCCGATTTTGTCTATGACTTCCTTCTTGATCATTAAACAGAAGCCGTTCAAAAACATGACTCTCGGAAAATTCTTATCGGAGGATTGATAGACAAGCTCGGCCATTTGTTCGATCGTCAAGTTGGGCTCCAATCCATTACGGTTCCAGTCCCGATGGGGAATGGATTGCCAACTGGCTGCATTAGACAGCGGACCGACGATACCGATCCTGTGATCGGATTCCATGGTTTCCGTCAGCCTTTCCAACCACTGACTGGTTACGATCGTGTCGCTGTTGAGAAGGATGCAGTATCGCGATGTTGACTGCTTTAACCCTTCATTCGCAGAAGCCGTATAGCCTTGCGGTTTATCGTGTCTAATTAATTTATAGTGAAATCTCCGTGTATGCTGCTCCAAATATTGCTTTGTGGTTTGATCGCTTCCATCATCTATGATAATTACATTCATTTTTTGTGTCGTATTATTTTGAATGGAGTTCAAACATTGTTTTACCGCATTCAAACCGTTATGCACACAAATGACAACATCAATCAATCCCTTCCCTCCCTTCCCCGTTATCTTTGATCGACACAACCGGGGATAAACTTTTCTCCAATCGCTTATGTCCGCCGAGCAATACGATGTTTCCTTTAATCGACCGAGTCACATTTTTCGTGTCATACAGCAAAGCGGCATGCTCAGCAATAAACTGGTAATCGATCGTACTATGATCGGTCGTAATAACGACCAGGTCGGCGGAGGCAATCAGATCCGGCAAAAGTTCTATGGAGGATATCCTGTGGCCATTGTCTATAAACCATGGAATGAGCGGGTCATAATAGGTTACAGCAGCCCCCTTCTGCTGTAGAAGCCTGAACACTTCGAGTGCAGGCGATTCCCGCATATCGTTGACATCCTTTTTATAAGCCATCCCAATGCATATAATATTTGAGTTTTTTAGCGGCTTTTCATTGTCATTGAGTATGTCCGTAATCTGCGATATGACATATCGGGGCATATTGCTGTTGATATCGCTGGTCAATTCAATAAATTTGTTATAGAAGCCGAACTTTTTAGCTCTCCATGACAGATAGGTCGGATCGATCGGGATGCAGTGGCCGCCGATCCCCGGCCCTGGAAAAAAGGGGATGTAACCAAACGGCTTGGTCGAAGCAGCGTCGATCACTTCCCAGATGTTAATCCCCATTCGATCACACATGAGCGTCAGCTCGTTCACAAGCGCAATGTTAACACTTCGAAACGTGTTCTCGAGCAACTTAACCATTTCGGCCGCGGCCGTTGAGCTTACTGGTATCACGTTATCCAAAAAAGAACGGTAAAATTGAAGGCCGAGATGGGTACATTCCTCCGTGATTCCACCTAAGATTTTAGGTGTGTTTTTTACATTGAATTTACGGTTTCCAGGGTCCACTCTTTCCGGAGAATAACATACAAAAACATCCTTACCCGCTTCCCATTCCGTATTGGCTTCAATCACATTCTTAATTAATTCTTCGGTCGTTCCGGGATAGGTGGTGCTTTCCAAAATAATGAGCGTATCTCTCGAAGCATACCGGATGATGGAATCAACCGCTGACCGAATCATGGAAACGTCAGGGTCTTTGTTGATGTTAAGCGGAGTGGGCAAGCAAATAACGATGATATCTGCCTCAGCCAGCACTGAAAACTCATGAATGGCATACAGGCGCTGATGGATCAAAGAATCGATATCTTCATCCTTTATATCCGTAACATACGATTTTCCGCGTTGTAGCTGTTCCGTTTTATTCTTATCGATGTCAATTCCGTACACCCTGTAATTGGCTCTTGCCGCCTCCACTGCCACAGATAGTCCGACGTAACCAAGACCGATCACGGCCACCGTTGCCGTCTTGGTTTCTATTTTATGCAAGATTTCGCTCATCCTGGTTGTCCATCCTTTCTTGAAGAGTAAGTCATTGTTCAACAAACACCCATGATGAAATTACCGGGCCATCATAAATTTCCTTCTCCTGATAAAATATGAAATACGCCTGAGAGAAGCAACGGCGAATTCACCAGACATATTACCCATGTCATTCTTTTCGTTTGATATATACAGAAAAGACAGCGAGTTGTTTCGCTGTCGTCAGTAAACAAGTCATATTTTCTTTCATTCCGTAAAGTATGTTAATTATTCTTCCGGATTCTCCCTCAGCAGACGCTCCGCCAATATGGCAGGCTTCTCTAATCTTTGTTGAATCATGGGCCAGTTCTCCTTCGTAGCCGTATGAATAACCATGTCATAGGAAACGCCTCTAATGGTAAGGCCATTACGTTCAATGCCGGTCCGGGGCAAACCGCAGTTATCATGAAAAGAAACGACACTCGCATTATCAATAACCGTATTGGAGAACACACTGGACAAACCCAGAATATCAAACGCAACGTGAAAAATAAGCCATACGCTGGCAGGAGCGGCAGGGATCGAATCGGAAATAATCCATCTTCCCCAATTCCCGGCTTGACCATCAATATCATAGATCGCTATGGTTCCGATAGGTACGCCCGAGAGAAGCTCAATGCAGAAGTAATAGTCGCCTTCTCTGTGAAAATATTGTTTCAACCATGATTCATGAGTAGAATAACGAGAGTCGATTTCTCCAATATACCTGGATAAATCAGGGGATCTTCTTAGTTTAAAAATAAAATCAGCGTCGTCCATCGTAATGGGTCTTAATCGAATCCCGAAGCGTTCAACTTTGATGTTGTGCTTCACGACTTCACCTCAATGATCTTGGCGATGTCATCCAAGCTTTGAATTCCCGCTACTTCCCTAATGGAGAAGCGAACATCAAATTGTTCTTCAAGACGAAGAATGAGTTCCATATGTTTTAAAGAATCCCAATTCGCCAGCTCTTCCCGCTTTGGATTATCATGAGGCGGTAATGCAGTGTTTAATACCTCGGATAAGATCGACCCGATTTGTTTGCGTAATTCTGTAGTCATCGATTTACCTCCACTCTAGCAGGATGACTTCCGCAAGCAGCTTTTACACGTGCATAGAGATCTTTAAGCGCCAGTTGTTCAGGCGAGCCCGTAACAAAACGCTTTATCCAGTCCAAGGCGGGAGCATTTCGCGGCCCCTGAGCCATTTCGATATGGATACGCTGCACCCCTCGATCCATTAATTTCTCCAAGATCCAGGCAAAGGCTACCGTTTCAATCTCACGGCCAAGCGCCCTGCAGCTAAAAAGCGTTTCGATTAAATGCGCTTGCTCACCATCCAACCGGCATATAAAAGCGCCGATAATTCCACTGTCTGACAGTATATCCGATAGGCCAACCGTAATCGTAACGTATTTCGAGGCGTCCATAACGTCATTCGCCTCCACTTCTGTCATCCGCCTTAATGCCAGGTTAAACTGATTCGTTTTATGACTTAATTCATGCAGCCGCGTGACATGGGAAGCTTCGTTTTCATAGATGGTTACAACCATGTTCAAGCTGTCTAAATAGGAACGATAGTCCGATGCTGATTGTCTAATCTTCTCCCTTGTCTGATTGGCCTGAATATCGGTTGTTCTGGATACGGCCATGTTATCCTGGTGAAGTTGATATAATCCGGGAAAATGACATAATCCAAACATCGTTTCTTCACCGTTTTGCTTTGCTCGAAGAAGACGAACCTCTGGCAGAACAGCTGCCATCTTCACCAACTCTGCCGGATTGTCATCCACAAACACGAAAGCAGACGGGTCGATATTCAGTATTCGAGCCAAGCGATTCAGATTTTCTGCTTTTGTCTGCCAATTCGCGCAGACAGCGGCAAAATCGTCCCATCTCAGCGGGAAATCGCTCCGGGTATCAAACAGAGCCTTAACATCTTCTTCTTCATTACGGCTGCATAACGTGAGCAGCACTCCTGATTGTTTCAGTTTGAGTAGAAGCTTTTGCAACCGATGATGACCTTCCGTTAACGTTACCCCTTCAGCCCCTTCCTCTCCCAATACCCCGTTATAAAGCGTATCATCAAGATCAAGAGCAATCGCTTTAAGTCTCGGAACACAGGAAGCAGGTAGGAGATGTACACCAAGGTGACGGGAGATAATTATCGTTGCCTGATTGGAAAATGGATAGTTGCTGATTTCCTCGTTCCGATAATCATAGAAGGACCCGGTACCCTCATGGGCCAATTCGGCTAAATCGATCAGAACACATCCGGTGTTGTTCTCAACGGACTCCAACAAATACGAATTTAACTTTCGGAACCATCCACGGTCACTGGCCCGGAAGCTAAGCACCCTATTTGCGTCTTCCAGGGATTCCGGCCAGTTATTTATCCAGATCGGTTTATCCGTTACCATACGCAGTTTAACGATCCGTTCATTCAGCCAATGTGCAGCTTCCTGTGCGCTCATGGAGCTGGCGTAGATCCGCCAATCTAACCAGATGATATATACATCCGCTTGAGTTCCCCCTCCAATACCCGACAGAGCGCTATCATAATCAGAGTAATCAAAACAGACATCAGCCTCCCATAATCCGCAAAATGGAGGCATCAAATTGGCAACAAACTCAAAGGGCATCGTTCTGTCGACTCGTATTCGGAAGGTTCGATTGCACGGGAGCTTAGGGCTTCCTACAATCCGAGCTCTGGAGGGAAGGGAGCACAGCAGAGAATCCGCTAAATCTAGATAGGTTAACACATGATTCATTCCTATACCTCCCTCCTGTTGTTAGAGCATTGACCTGCCCATTCTTCCAATGATTCTGATACTCCTAGATCCTATCCTGCTAAAATCATTGGCATTAATATAACCCGAGCTCCTTGCCCCACACATTGATTCTCTCTAAATAATGATCCAATAAATAAACCGACTTCAGGTCTTCCACTCCCCAAATAAGCTGCTGGAGCAAGCTGCGTTCCAAAACGCGCTGCAAATAAGCCATTTTGTATAACGTAACCGGGTCCGTATCGAACCGGATTCCATATTTGAGCATTTCTGCGGCATACAAAGGCGCACAGCGCTCAATCACGGCATTTTCGTCACCTCTCCAGTCCTTTCGGTATGCAAAAAACACACCCATTAAATTAAACATATCGAACCAGCATGGTGAGAAACGTGCTCCTTCCCAATCGATAAATTTAATATTCCAGGTCTCTTCAGCTACATTGTGGCAGCCGATATTCGGAGTTTGAAGATCATTGTGAATGATACTTTTACCGGCCTGGAGAAGTTCGGGAAAATAAATAGGTCCCTTTTGTAACATGGTACGGACATTAGCGTAGCTAGACTCCAGTCTCTGCTTTAATTCAGGACGTTCCATTGCCTTATCCAGATATTCCATCGTTTTTTGATGGTTCTTCCGGCGTTCTTGCGTTGTGGTTTCGGAGTCGTAAAGCGGAAGCCATTCCTCGAATGTTTCCCAATGATTATAAAAATTGTCGTTATAGGTTAGTGCATGAAGCTTCGCCAACGAAGGGATAATCCGGTCGAAATAATCGGGTGTAAAGATAACCTGACCCTTTACTTGAGGGACGAACTCCATGAATACCCATACGTCCTCACCATTCATACCTTCCACGATCAAATATATGGTAGGTATCAAATCCGGTAGAATACTGGTTGCTTTCCGGTACATGTTTAACTCGATTAATTTCTGTTCGTTCACAGGTGCTTTGAATATCTTTAAAATCATCGGATAATTTTGTCCGTTTGCCGTAATTTCGAGTTTCCAGATTGCACTCTTGAATGTTTCTTTCAAACATTCCATATTTCTGTCGTTTAAAACAACAGAAGATCCGAAATGGCTTGCCATCTGGTCAGCACATCGAAGCTCTCGCCATTTCAGACTGATATCATTAAGAGGTGGGTTTACCAATAAGGCTTGTGCATCCTCAAGCCCTTTATTATATCCATCTTCTTTTCCCTTTCTAAATCCATCCGTACGACCTTGCTCGAATCCTTCCGAACTACCCATTTTTGTCATATCCGCGTTCCTCCACTCCGTATTCCTTTTATATCCTATGTGGAGGACCTCCGACATGACATTAAAAAAATGCGATTTAACATTCCACACACATGATTTAACATTCCTCGAATAATTGGATAACGATTAGCCAAGAATTTCTGCTGCGATTGTGAGATAGATTCATCAAAAACAACGCAGAACAACCCGCTGAACACGCGGGTTATCCGAGTAGTACTCAACTTAATATCCATTGAATCGAATAAGTACTACTAAAGTTCCAATTTTTTTCCTAAAACTTTGATTTTTTCTAAATACACCGGCAGTAGCTTCGCCTCTTTTTTACCGGTAACAGCCCAATTCAGCTGCAGATACAGCCCCTTCTCAAGTATTCGTTTTAGGAATGCCATCTGATACAGTTTGAATGGATCGGTTTTAAAGATAACTCCATGCCTTCTCATCTCATTCGAATATAACTGAACACAACGGCGGGTTATAACCTCCTCCTGATCTTCCCACTCTCGGCGGTATGCCAAGAAAACCCCGATCAAATTGACGAGATCAAACCAGCACGGAGCATATTTTGCGCCTTCCCAATCAATAAACTTGATTTTCCACGATTTCTCCTTAACATTGTAGGCCGCTATGTTTGCAGTGTGAAGATCTCCGTGGATAATGCTGCAGCCTTCATCAACTACCTCCGGGAAATAATCTGGCCCTCTCTGCAGCAGTTCCTTCACGAGTGAGTAATATGGATTTATCATTTCTTTTAAATGGTTCTTTTTCATCGCTTCATCTAAATAATACAAGGTTAACTTATTTATGCATTTTCTTTCTTCTCTCATAACATTAGAGCTAAATTGAGGCAGCCAATCACCGAATAATCGCTCATGTTGTTTAAAGCGTTCATTCATCGTAGAGGAGTGAAGCTTCGCTAACGTGGGAATGATTTTGTCAAAGTGATCCGGATTATACTGCACCCGTCCTCTAAGAGGTTCGATGTATTCCATGAATACCCACAAATCGCGTCCGTTTACATTTCTTTTGGTTTTATAAACTAGTGGCATGAACGGCTGAAGTACTTTTTTTCCTTTACGGTATATATTTTTCTCAACCGTGCTTTCCGGCCGGTCTTTTTCGAGCGGTTTCGAAATTTTAAGAATGATGGGAATACACTTTTTTTCATGTTTGATTTCAAGTTTCCATATACTGCTTTTGTATGAGTCTTTTAAACATTCCATGGTTTGATCATCTAATCTCACTTCGGTGCTAAAGAACTTGAATGATTTGGAAAACTCCATCTTACGCCATGTTTTTCGAATGAATCGCTTGTCTATTCTGCTGGTTGGACTCATTAGTCCTCACTCCATTTTTCGCTTTTAAAGCATTGTATGTCGAACATAGAGATGCGCATCCATTCATTTGCCTAACAAACGGAGGTGTGCTGTGCTCGTTCTCCAATTAGCCACGGTAGATTCTTCAATAATTTTGATTCTATATAAGATAGAGCGTTCTTCAGCTCAAGTTACATAGAATGCCACCAGAGTCGTTATGGAGAGGCATCCGCCTGTCTGCCATCCTCATAACCTTTCGCAAATCCAGCTTTAAAGTCTTCCATGTAGGAATGATCATACCCATGGTCATGGACTTGAGATAAAGGCCGGGATCTGCCGACCCCAGGCCTGGAGCTGTAACGGCCATCGGCTCGATGGCGCTTGCCTTTCTTGCCATGACGGCGTTTACTGCCTGATGACTTCAGGCTACGCAGCCCCTTTGCGAATGATTTCTTCCGTGCCATTTCTGAAGTCTTTCGATGATTCCTAACGGATAATGCCATGTTCATGCCGAATCCTCCTACAAGGTTCAGTTCGTAGCTTCTAACCCGGCCTCGTTGTAAGATAGCTGGCACTCGGATGTTATCCAGGGCGATGCCGGACTGCCTAATTTGTACCGATTTAACGGAATGCCTGTCAACATTTCAGCCATCACGGATTGATAGCCGACAAGCAGCCGAATATTCTCCGCGAGAGTGCGCGTGGTTATTTCAGAATGTGCCGTAACCTCTGCGATACTTTCCAAAATACTTGCCAGCGCTTGCTGACTTCTAGCAATGGATGATACCATAGCAATCTTGGCTTCATGTTCCCGCTGTATGCGCGCGATCATGAGTCCGTGTCTCCGAAATCGAATGCATCAAATCCCATGGCGTCATCTTGTTCAGCTTCCGTTCCGAGGATAATTCGCAGATTCCGGCACAGACCGGAGCCTATTTTCGTCAAGCCCTCGATTTGCTCAACAATTTGCTCGTGAATGGATAACGAATCCTTCAACTCTCCCTTGGAACGAGGATATTGAGTCAGGACCCATTGACAAACCTTTTCGGCTTCTACCGCTTTCCCTTGAAGAATGAGATAGGTATTATATTGAATAGTAACGGATGCTTCGAGAATCCGCATGAACGATTCCTCTTTACTCACATACATTCCCCCTTAGCCAACGAAGTCGGATCCCATTATTCTTCACCTTGCTCGGTCGCTTTAAGCTCTTTCATTACGATTTCCAAACTGTCTGCCGATGTTTGTTGTAGGTCGGCCATGGCGTTCAAATAAGCAGTAATGCTGCTATTGACTTGTTCCACCTGGGATCCTGACGATCGGCTTCCTAATAATTGTCCCCCTAACGATGGTCCTTCTCGTGAATTTGGTTCTTCGGAGGTTTGGATTTCATGATTGGGTAATGAATGTATAATTTGAGCCATGCGGACTGCTGCATGACGCTGAGCTTCTAGAATGCGCGCTAACTGCCGCTGGGAGTGCGAAAGGTGTTCGACCATATCATCAATTTTTTTCTCCACGACATAACTCTCCTTCGCTCATCATATTTTTCAACATATGCTTCGACAAGCTTTCTGGTGCCATGAATAATGCCGTCTTTCGAATCAGGTGAATAGATCCTTAGCCTGCAGCATCGTTCTATATTGCTGTGGAACACGTCCTAACCATTCGCTTATGCTTTCCTGTAATGATGGACTCCCTTCATCTAGTCCTCCAACATCCGATAACAGCTCCGGGCGGAACAGAGCACAGCACGCATTTAACCGATTATGAGTATCCACTTCATCCCTAGGCAGTATGGGGGTTCCTGACTGTGCAAAACTCACACAAACCGTTTTGATAGCGGGGGCATGTTCCAACTCATCCGTCAGACCGCCAATCCAGTTATCCATAACAGGTGTACAGCCATATAGAATAACTAACTTCTTCCCGTGTGCAGCACGAAGAGCCTTATTAAGAACAACCCCTATGCCTTGATCACTTCTCCCGACAATGTGTCGTACCGCTCCGATACGGCCGCGTACATATTGCCTTGTTCCTTCCGAGGATCCGGCATCAGCGATGAGCAGCTCATATGGATGCGGCGTTAAGGCTTCGATTCTTCTGATCTTGCCAATGGCATCTTCATTTTGATCATGAATGGGGATAATGATGCTGATTCCGTCAAATGAGCAATCTCCGTTATTTTGTCCGTGTTGAACGCCATAAGAATAGCCAACGATAAATCCATCCTTCCGTCCTTCAACCGGATCAGCTTTGGGAAGAGTCGCCGATAAAGATGTCCGTAAGCGAGCGCCTCGTCTCCTCATCGTAAAAAGTCCTTCATATAAATTCCGCCTCCCGTTTCTCATCACTGCGTGAGGACCGAATAATCTTTTGGCAATTCATTTCTATTGTATGTTGACATTCTCGCTCCGTGACGGCATCCGCAGGGACCATTCTATCCTCTAGACACATCATAATCTGTAATTATGTATACAACTTGATTGGAGCAGCATTACGCGAATACTGAGAGTAATGCGGGGAACTCCTTAAAAATCACTTCCGCGGATGATTGGCACTTGAATCTCCGGGATGGCATCTTCAGCATGTTTACGATTTTGATCCTCCCTGCTTACTAAAAAGGATGGGTGGAATCTCGCTTCCCCCATCCTTCTACTCCCTTATGTTTCCATCCGGCCTATTGAAATCCAGTACAACCAGCCTTCTGAGATCAATGTACCTGCTGGTCGTGTAATTCCGATGGCCACCTCCTTATGCTGCCGTTTTCGAATGCCAGCTTGAAACACTGGATCACTGCACGATGCCACCACTACGTAATGTTCATCTTGATAAGAGGTCTGAAGTGGTACTGTAATTTCGATCGCTTCATGTTCATCGGGAAAGGTAAAGGGGATATATCCAAACTGCTGAAGTAAAGGTGTGTCAGGTATCCCTTGGACCGGATTAAATGAGAGATGACTCGGTTGAACCGACTCAAGTGCTAGTTTGGAAGAAATGATGGATTCGGATGACAAATGAATACTGTGTATGGCATAATCCTCAATTGCCTCACTTCTTACACTACGATGCTGCAGATGGGAAGCACTGATTACATCATCAGTCAAGGCGTGATCCATCACATCCTTCTCTAAATCTGACCAGTTGGCGGAAGTTCCTCTGATGGCCATCTTCTTATAATAGCCATCGTACCGCCGAAAGGGCCTTCCCCTTCTTATCCTGGTGATCCTTCTGGCTTTGTTCACTGTCGGCTCTCTCCTCTGCTTCTAATCGTTACATTCATCCTATTCAAGAGATAGGGCTACTGCCACTGTCGGTTAGATGGTTTGCATCAGGTTAGCCCATCGTTCTGCTGTATGATCCCACCTGAAACGTTGACGTACCGTTTCACGACCGGCCATTCCGATTTGTGTACGCAGATTCTCGTCTTGAAGCAATCCGTTAATCCGTTCAGCGAGTCCGCCAGGAAAATCATCTCTTTGAACCAGATAACCCGTCACACCGTTCTCCACGATCTCCGGGATACCGCCTGCGTTCGCAGCGATGACAGGAACCCCAGCTGCCATTGCTTCAACATTTACGAGTCCAAAGGCCTCCCTCGGCGCTGAGGGGACAGCCACAATATCAGCAAGCGAGTACCAGTCTGCAATCGCTGGATAAGGGATAAAGGGTCGAAAGTATATCCAATGCAAATAAGGTCCGGCAGCTTTTTTCAGTTCCCGGACATAGGCGGTTTCCCGATCGGATCCGTAACCTGCACTTCCGATAATAAGCAATAAAACCTCTGGGTGCTTGTCAATAATATGTGGCATTACGTCAATCAGATGGTGAACCCCTTTGTCAGGGATAAGCCGTCCCGCAAACAGGATGATACGGCGTCCACTCCATCCGTAATGAGCAAGCTTTGCCTCTTTTAGTGCCTTGGCAGCAGGGCTGAATGCCGGAGTAAAATGATCAAGACTAACACCAAGATGATTAATCGTGATCTTCTCCAAAAGCCAAGCATGTCTTGAAGTAATATCCTCCAGTAGAAAACGGCTGTTTACTACAATGCCGTCCATCCAGCGGGCAATGTTCCCAAAGCGCTTCTCGCTCATATATGGAGGCATAATAAATGTATTGGAATGGAGATTAAGTACGACTTTCACATGCGGCAGATGCATTTTGAGGCGCTGGGCCAGCAGCGGCCGATTGTGAACTTCAATAATATCCGGTCTCCATTTCTGGAGTCTCCGCAGCAAGGAAGGATAATAATTCGTACCAGATGGCAGGCGGTAGCACGGAACGCCGTTAATCGCGTCTTTTGAAGGGAGCCCTTTTCCCAGCACTCCGAATATGCGCACATCCATGGTATCCTGTGCCAATGGAATGGTCTGCTCCACTACCCGCTCGACGGAGCTGCTCCTCCCCGATGGAATAACAAATGATCCCGGCGTCACAACCGCCACCTTCCGCAAACCCATAACTCCACATCCTTCTCACATCATATCTATATGAAAAACACCTGCTGATATATCAAAGGTATCAATCCCCTTGTACCAGTAGCGTTTCGTTGCCTTATTCAAAATAAACGCATACCTGTCATTTGTATGGTCTGATACCTTAACATATACCGGATCAGGGTCTATTGGTGACTATTATCTAGTAAAGAATAGGCCAACCACGGGCGACACCCGTCCATCCGGGACAATCTCCTGCATGCATACGATGTGGTACAAAGACTACATGATCTGTGGTAACAAGGAGGATGACCATGCATCTGGAATATGTCGGCATTCTACTCAACAACAATACGTATCGCAGAATTTCCAGCGGGGAAACCGGCACTGAATCACTGACCAATTATGAAGAAGCTGCTGCCGTGAACGGGTTGATTCCTTGTTTTTTTACCATTCATCATATTTCACTAGAGACTGGAAAGGTGACTGGTTATATTCCGGCTCCAGTTGGATATTCACGAGTGCATATCCCCCTCCCGCGTGTTGTTCATATGCGAGCTATTTATCATAAAAAACAGGAGCTGGCGCTGATTGATCAACTAATCAATCGCGGGATGTTTATTTATAACGGGCGTACACGCTACGGTAAAAACGTCATTCATCATATGCTGGAGCAGGACCAGGGGATATCACCATCCCTGCCTCATACGGTTAAAGCTACCCCCGCCTCGATTCACTCCATGCTTAGTCAGCACGGGGATCTCGTTCTAAAGCCATGCAATGGAAGCATCGGGGTTGGTATTATGCGATTGAAAGGTAACTCCCTACGCAGTCAATTCACTTACTCCCGCTCATTACCATCGGCTAAGGGGTGGAGAACGGTTACCCTGCCGCCCGGAAAGCTCCATCCCCTGATCTATCAGCGGATCAGGAAAGCTCCATTCCTTGTACAGCAGCGCATTCCGCTTGCCGAATATGATGACCGCCCCTTTGATATCAGAGTTACCGTTCAGCGCGGGGGAAGCGGGCGCTGGGAGGTCGCCGGCATGTTTGCAAAAACATCGGCCCCACGAACGTTCGTCTCCAACATTGCTCAAGGCGGCTCAGCTTATCGGGTACCGGACATATTATCCAGCTGTTTGCCTGGTGTGCCTGTCGGGCCAACCATAGAAAGAATCGCTGAGTTTTCCCTCCACATCGCCAAAACGCTATCCTTGTTTATTCCGTTTGCCGCTGATTTTGGAATGGATATTGGCATTACTGAGGATGGAAAGCTCTATTTCATTGAATGCAATGGCTGCGATCAACGTTATGGTTTTTTGGAGGCTGGGATGGCAGATGCATGGAAATGCTCATACCACAATCCAATGGCCTTTGCCCGTTATCTCTATGATAACGGTGTCTGGCCGCATTATTGAATTGCAAAAACCAGCTTCTCCCTAAAGATCAGGGAGAAGCTGGTTTTTCACGATTTTAATGAGGCACCTGGGATTTAAAATCTCCTTTACTGGATTTATCGGCATGATAAAATACGACGTCCCCGTCCATAAGAGAAAACCGCTTACCATACGGATCGTTATACGTGCGGCTGTACCCTTCAAGCTGCCATTGATTCATGAGCGGACCATGAATGTATTGCAGATGGGGTTTGGCCGTATTGCCCTCCCGGATCGTCTCGATGTTGAAATTGACCACGATATACCCTTTTTTGAGAAGAATCGAGGATTTCTCGTCCAGTCGGTTCGTCCGTCCATAAGCGGCCAGGTCGGTCCCTTTCTTCACCACATACACATCGGCAGGAAGACTGTATTCACCATACCAGCGCTGTACAGCCGCGTTGGCCCGCTCCGTATCAACGGAGGCAGGCAATCCTGACTTCGGGCCGATCAGTGTGCGTATTTCGAATGGCAGCAGCATCCAGTCGAGCCGCCCTACCCAGGTCTTGCCCTTGCTGATCTTCTCCAAGTACTGCTTCATGTAGGCTGGTGCGGACATCCCCGCCGGGGCTCCGCCGCGGTTGTACAAATACGATGCGGTATCCAGCAGCTCGCCTTGCGGAACATTGCGCAGCCTGTCATTCAGAATGACATATCGCTTCTCCGTGTCCTGCGGGGAACCGATCCGAATGAACTTCCGGTTTCCGCTGTGGTAATACAGATCAACGGGCTGCCGTCCGCTGCCGTCTGGATTAACGAAATAAAAACTCGGTGTAATTGAAATGCCGTCTTGTACACCAAACATATTGCCCTTCGTCTTCAAATCGAATTTGAAGTGGTAGCCTGTCTTTACGGCCGCATTCTTATATCCCTGTGCCGGATGTTTACCCGGTGCGATGGGAAGTGTGTACGGCAGCGAGTTCCCGCGTGCTCCACCGTCAATATCCCGAAGTCCTGTCCAATAGGACGCACCGCTTGGTGTCGCATTCCCTTTTTGTTTGCGGAAGACCGTCTCCCAGTTATAATCGGCAATATCTGTGATATGGAAATCATATACGCGCCCGATCACTTCAACCGGTTCTATATCCGTAGCCACATGGTTAGCCAAATCCAGATTCGCGCCTGGCTGTGTCGTAAAGTCGGATGGAGCGTTCTCCGCAATCGTACGGAAGTATACCTGATAATCGCCCTCATCCACCCATACCGGCAGGAAAAACTCCGTGTCCAGCTGAGCCGTCGGGATTGTGATCCAGGTGTCTTTGGGATAAAAGGTGCTCCTGTCGCTGCTGTAGACATCAAATGGAAAATAGACCTGCTTCGATCTTACATATTTTGCATAGTCTCGATCTCCGTATCCCTGGATATTCCGATGCTGACCCGAGGTAGGAATACGTACCGTAAACGGCCGATCCAAGATGAATGCAGACCGGTTCGGGTTCGGGGTCGTCTTCTGATTGTGGGCCTGATCATCCGTTACCGAGGAATAATTGACTACCGGCGTATGGACGGTGACGGTGTTAATGGCATTGACCGGAAATGATTGATTAGACCCGCCATTAATGTTGCCGGGTATGAGATCATAATCAATCGTCCCTGTGCTCGTCGTATTCGCTTTATTCAATAACGTATTGCTAATGAGATAGTTTCTGCCGTATAGGACGTCTCTTTGAATCGTCGCTGCCGGAGGAATGATCCCTGGTGTGGGTGCCGTCCCTTGCGCCCAGCTGTCACTCATTACGGTAGATCCGTTAAACAGGACTCTATCGTTTTTCACTTGGTTTTGACCTACAGCCGACTCTGCTACGGATGTAAAATCCGTTGTCGGTACTGCTGGCCTACTCGAGCCGCCTGAAACGGTTTCTGTCCCTAAATCCACTTCTTCGCATGATGCAGGCTCCACATGATCGTCAACGTTCGCGCTATGATCGGATGTAAGGACAGGAGGGGTGTAACCGGTTGGAGTAAGGCTCACTGAACCGCCAGGTAATGCATAATTGCTAACGGTTGTTTTGGCTAACTTATAAACCTCCAGGTTATCGATTTGCCAGTAGGAATACGGCCTCGTTATCGTAACTTGTTCTTCTACCTGAACCTCTTCTTCCATGGGTTCATCAGGCGTGCCGGGATCATCCGGACCCGAGCTTGGTTCACCCGGTATCGTCCAAGTGAGAATGTACGTCTTTTTGACGGGAACGGTGTAGGTAACGTCCCCCAACATGTTCGCCCATTGGTTCTTGTACAGATAATTGAGTCCGAACACATTGACGTACAGGGATTCCGAAGTCGGTATCCCGTCCAGAACATCAAACTTTTCAGAGTCTCGATTGTCCGCCTTAATTACGCCCGTTGCTACGGGGTCCATAACCGTATGCGATGTGACAGTTCCCTTTCTCGCCGCACCGATTTGGATTCCGCATGTGTTGGGTAAGCCACCCGGATCCCCTCCACCGGTATTCCCGCAAGACGAGCCGGTCCCAACCTGAATTGAGGTATCGTCGGTTTCATCCAGTGCCTGGGCTGTATCTTTAAAATGAGCCGTAATCGTCGCTTGCCCCGTCGTTGCTACGGCTGTCACTACTCCTGAAGCATTGATAGTCATGACACTGCTATCCGAGCTTCGCCAGGTCAACTTGTCGTGTCTTTGCAGATTGTATGTACTTCCGTCCACCTTCGTTAATTTCGCTGTGAGCTGAATGGTACCCGACGGTGGCACGCACGTCGCGCCTGTGATTTCTAAGCCTGATGTTCCATCTGCAAAGGTGGCTCGAAGGAGTTTGTCTTTGTACATATAAGTGTAAGAATCAAAATCGACGAAAAACTTCGAGAAGTACCAAACTTGCTTCGCACCAGGATTTGCCCAGTATCGATTGTAGGTGTCGTTATTGAATGTCTGGGAGAAATTAATAATTATCACATCTAGGTCGCTATTATTATTTTCTACTTTTGCAACTTCTCCACCAACAGTACTTGGATCTGTTCTTCCAGTTGTACCATGAACGTCAGGAATCTCAGTTGTAAAGTCAATTCGCGTATTGGAAGCCGATACTTCATTGGATATAGCTCCACTACGAATCCAGGTCCTATGCAAAGAGTTTCCTGGTTCCTCTATTAGAAATGCTTCTGTACGATTAATTTTTGCTTCCAATTTTGGATCAGTACATCCTGGATATTTCGGCAATTGACGCCCCTGAATGGTTTCTTTTTCAACGACGACATTACATCTCGGGTCATTATTATCCATAATTAATCCTGTTGTACTTGATGCTTTCCAAATCTGCCCATAGCCATTCCCCGCATCGTTTACAGACCATCTATCCCAATAATATACTCCTCCATAATTTGAGTTATCTCTTGAGCGTACCTTTAATTTTGTCCCACTTAACTTATCCTTCCCAGTCCATGTTGTTGAGCCCGGCGTAAAACCTTTTATAGATCTAATAGGCGTATTTGTTGATTTGTTGACCCATTCAATTTTCTTAATAACTTTTCCTGCAGGTGCATTCACAGTAATATTTTTGGTTTCTAATTCCTTCTTAGCAGAAAATATGTAACCGCTGTACTCATAATCTTTAGAATCAGTATTGAAATCATAGATTATTTCCTGTGTAATATCATTAGCTGCATTGACTACTACTAATTCAATAGGAATATACCATGATAACAGAGATATCAATATTAATACGATTAGCATCTTTATTTTCTTCATAGTTGTGGTCCTTAGCGGATAAGAATTGAACTAGAAAGAGTACTTTGATATAAGGGAGCACCAGCTGAAATGGTTGATACTAATAAATTTAATGATCCCGCTGTACTGAACCCTGACTTAGGAATTACAAGACCATAAATTTGTTTCCTATGGTCCTTTGATTCTATTGGATAAGCCATATTAAGTTCTGTAAAATTGGGTTTACCGTTATAACCGGTTATTGATAGACTTAATCGGTCAAACGGATATAATTTAGGTTTCTTATTAACAACATAATGTGATTTTAAAAGGATAACATAGGCTTGGAGATCACTGCTGAATACATTTTCTTTCGCTCCAAATACCCAAACCAGCTTCTCTTTACTAGGAAGAAGATTACGATTTGGATCTTTCGGGTCGTTCCAATCAATAGCTATTAGTTCATCTACTTGCGCTACAACGGACCCATCCGGTGCACCGAATTGCAGCTTCGAAAGCTTCCAAGAATCGATACCTACATTTTTGTTATTGTTATCCGGCCCATTAAAAATCTCTGGTGCCACCGAGAAAATATTCGTCTTATGCCAATACACTTCAGCCGCAGCTACGGCATATTTATCAACGGGGAGCTCCTTGCCGCTTTTTACCTGAAGCAAGCGCTCTATAACCGCAATGGCCTGAGCCCTTGTCGTAGTGCCCGTAGGCGATATTACGCCAGGCGCGGTCCCCGATATGATGCCATCCTTGGATGCAAGATACATCCACTGCTTGTCCTCCACATTCTTATATCCCAGCGCTTTTACCGCTAGCTTAGCCATCTCTTCACGCGTCATTCGTTCCGTCAAGTTACTGTTTCCGAAATCGCCGGCCTTATAGATTCCTGCCGATTCTGCGGCAGCCACGTAAGGAGCATACCAGGAACCTGAACTTAAGGAAGCCACCTCAATATCCATGGCCGAAACCGCCATTTTCATAAATTCCGCTCGAGTTACCTGTTTGTTAGGCAGGAATCTTTTATCCGGATAACCATCGACATAACCTCGTTGTATTGCATCTTGAATAGCCGTCTGGGCCCAGTGGCCTTGAATATCCGTAAAATGGCTCATCTTCGTCTCAGGAGACTCCGCGATTTTGTCTGCTTTGCTCTCTTGCGCTGCCTCCACCGTGTTCAGATAGAAGCTTCCGACAAATAGGGACAATACCGTTAATACACTGATCGAGATCTTCTTCATGAATATCCTCCTATACAAGTTGTGGAATAAAACCTATGCCATTGCTCCATATCTCCTTCCTACGCCCTTGCTTAGGGACATCTACCGCCGTCTCTCATAATTGCACATCAATTACATTTTTGGATGGATGAGAGAAATTATAGTTATATTATCATATAATCATCTATTTTGGTATAATATTCCTATCCTGATTCTAATTCACTATTACATTTGCATCTCCACATGACAGTGGTTATTTCCTCTTAGACTGATAAAAACCTCGACGATAGTCACATGAAAATGTGCCCCTTCGTTCGAGGTTTAATTGTTACATGTAGTGGAACCGTTATAAACCAGTGGAGGATTCATCCCGGTCCCCGGCCTGAATTTCAGCTTTTTCAGCGCTTTGCTTATATACAGCAGCCAATACCTTCTCATAAGCGCTTTCAAATTCATCGGGCAGCATCGGCTTAATTTGTTCCAATATGGTCAACAGTTTAAATAACGCCTGTACCTCCTCTTCCGTTAAACCAAGCGGGTACATTGCAAAATGACCGATAAAAGTGTAGCCTCGGCCTCGGCCTTGGTGAGTGATGGGAATATGCATGGCACTGAGGGCATCCATATCCCGATAAATGGTTCTTTCGCTGGTTCCACAACGTTCGGCTAGCTCGCGAGCCAGTATGCCTGGTCTTGCTTGTACAAGGGTAATGATTCTCATTAGTCGGATCAGTCGGTCTGTCATATGGCATTCTCCCTATCTTTCTAGTAAATTAGACATATTTTTCTTGACTGCTAAATAGTACATTCGACCCTGAAATCATTTTTCCTTTTTTATATACAGATTCTTCATTCCTAGTTAATTTTTAAGTCTAAAGTCCCTCTTCCTATTCGCATTTCCAGAAGATAATTGCTGATATGTATCCAGATACAAACCAATTAGTTGATAAAGGGTCTCTGCCTCCTCCAAATATTCCGCGTCTCGAAATCGGATTGCGTATAAAAGCATCTCATCTGCCTGTCTACGAATCATTTCTTCCCCTCGAGCCAGCTTTCCCCGTTCCATCTCTCCTCTAGCCTGCTCCAGAATGGAAGCATTCTGGTATAATTTCAGCACCTTCTCCACACGATGATCTGCCCTTCGGTATTTCAATGCCGTATGATTGCTGAATTGGAGCGGAATCGTTCGGGACGGCTGCAAAACCACCTTCCGCTTCTGGACATCCATATATGTCCATAGAGCGGTAATAATGGGATACACCCCCGATTGCCTAGCTCCGACACTTAGCTCAAGAACCAACTGTTTGGATCTTCCTTCCGACAAAGAGCCTAAAGACAACGAAATGTTACGATCATTCAATATCTCACCATGGCATCCATACATATGCTCCACTTGAACGCGTTCCCCTAATTGAAGGTGTAGCTGGACATCTTCAGCCATGCACTGATTAAAGCCATGGAACTGCGTTTTTTGCTTTAACACACCAGCCCTCCACTCGATCAGCAGAAAGACCTGACTAGTGCCCCCAGCAAATACATGGCTGTGACTCCATGTAAAATCCGAAAACAAGCCAGACTGCAATACATCCACCTCTTTCCTCTTCTTCTAATAATGTACCAATACAGATGGACACCTTACTGTCACGGAACATATGTTCCCGTTATGAATTCGACAAAAAAAGACCACAGCCCTAGCAGCTGTGGTCTTTTAGATATGCAGATTATGGTCAGATGTCGGATAAGGAAGCCATTTACTACCTCGAAATTGACTTATTCCTACAATAAAACGGTCTGTACAATGGCAAGGATTAAAACATAAATGCCTAAAGAAATCCCTATAAATTTAATCAATTGGCTTGATCCAATGCGGTACAATTCGATAACGGCTGCGCAGTTCGCTGCCAAGCCCGTCATTAAAGCAAATACAAGGATGAGAGATGCCAGCTTTAACGACATGAAACTGATCAATCCGCTTAGGATAAGCGCCGCTCCAAACGGCAGCTGAAAAGAGCCGATCTTCGCTATGAATTCCTTTATGTCAAGCTTCTGCTTCGTAACCATATTGCCCGTAAACCAGAAGGAACCCAATAAAATAACGGTTGAGAATAACCCCATTAAAAGTGCACGGTTTCCCATGCCGAAATTACTTAACACAGCCGACATCATGCCCAAGCCGGAATAGATAAGCTGCTTAAATCCAAGGCCGAACAACCAAAAGCCGATGATGCTGGAAGCCATCCCGATGAGACCGTAGATTAAACCAGCCTGATCTCCCCGCATGTTCAAAGCACTCATCGGATTTTTCAATAAGTTCTTCAGGACCTGGCCATCGACTTGAATGGTTGAGGCAGTCTTGGCATCTGAAGCTCCAAATGATGAGGACGCTGTACGCTCTTGTCCCGGCTCCGCCGCTGACGCCGTGTATTTCATAGAATTCGCTGCGATGTCGTCAATGCATTGATGTGCGACGCCTTCCGTTAATTTCTTGCCGCAATGTGTACAAAATACCATTTCTTCAAAACCCCTTCTCACATATTATGGTTTATGTATATTGGTTCATGTTACAACCTAGTATAAAGGAAAATTGTATGAATTTGTAATGAAATCTTCCATAAACCGTCATATTCAGACGAATTCTCTGTTTTTTAACGCAAAAAAACCGGAGGCGTTCTCCGGATTTTAAAGGCTTTGTTTTCATACAAAGGGTCTATTAACCTATTTCTGCTGCCGAAACGGGCTTCGTATTCCCCATATGTCTTGGTGTACATTGAATGGGAGCGTACGTTACTTTATCAATTAATAATCCGTTACCCACGGGTTTTCCATTCACTGTAACCATAATTTTCTTCACGTTATTATCTTTCATCATGATCGAAATCTCCTTTTATCTACTAGTTCATTTATGATCATTTGTAGGGGATGGCTTTATGGGCGCTTACTTACATACATTACCCTTTACATGAGCAAGTTAAACAACTTGCCCTGCTAATAGATTCACTTCCACCGCAAATGTGGGTAATATATATTAATAGGAACCTGTCGGAATCTAATTCGTATTTACTATAAATAATCGAATGGTGGTGATCCCTCTTGCATAAGCCGACAAAATCCAAGCTAATTCAACTTTCTCTCATATTGCTAGTGGCGGGGATCGCGCTGCCGGCCGGTGGACGGACCGCTAGCGCCAATTACTTTAACAATATGTATGATGATATCCAGCAGTTCTCCGGACTGCCCGATGAAATAAACCAACTCAAGAACAACTATAACCAAGCCCTGCAGGAACTTGATAAAGCCATGATCGCTTCCGAACGGCTGCAGCAGCAAAATCTAACCCTGGCGGAACAGAACTCCAATCTCGCGGAACAGAACCAGCAATTAACCCAAATGGTAAGCCAGCTTCAAGAGGCTGAAGCCGCACGAAATCGCGGGGCGGAACGTTTAAAGACCGTGGCGATCACCGCCGTGGCATTGGCTGCCGGATACTTTGTCATCATTCGCGCCCTGCGATTCGGCATGCGCCGAACGAACCGATCTAAATAGGACAAGCTCTGATCCAGATCCCCACCATTCAACCCAGGCAAAAGGAGGCGCGGCCATGATTATTCGAATGGAAGATGCAGCCGGCAGCGGAGCGGGACAAGCGGTCACGTTCTCCCTGACTGAAGGGGACACAGCCCACGTCCTTCATCCTGAGCAAATCGTTGCCTATCGGGGTCCCTCCTCCGGACGCAGCGACCGTCTCATGAACGTAAAAGGCATATACCGCAAGAAAAAACTAATTCGTGCCGATATTACGGGGCCCAGTCAATTTACGACTGCGCTCCCCCCAGGCTTCAATATGCATGAAATTCAGCTGGAAGGCGAACAGGACATGCTCTATGATTTTCGGCATGTTTTCTTTTATACTAAACATGTTACGATGCAGACACGAATCCTTAAGATCAAAAACATGCTGGTCACGCGAGACGCCATTAAGATGAAGTTTTCGGGAAACGGCAGTATCGGCATTTTGACCCAGGGTCCCGTATGTAAAGCCAAGCTGCATCCTACCGAGCCATTGTATGTGGACGCCGGGAGTATCGTCGCCTATCCCGAAGCGGCCAAGCTGGACCTGACCGTATATGGCAATCATCTCGCCAGCCAGCATATGAACTATCACTGGAAGCTGACCGGTGACGGTTATGTGTTGTTTCAAGCAGGACGCCAAAATCAGCGGCTCGTGGACGAATTAAATGACGAGGGCATCATCAAGCGTTTTCTGCGGGAAGCAATTCCCTTTGGCGGAGTGTTTATCAAATAATCGGGCCGTGTTATAATGGAGGGCGTGATCAGACTGTATGCTGGGTCTAACACCCACAACGGTCATAAGGACAAACAGAAGACAATCCATACGCCTATCGCGGTGTGTGGGAGAGGTTCGTGAACTCCCTCTATAAAAAACTATCGTGTCTTATTTGGTGTTACACCTAAGAATAAGGCTTGTTTTTTTACGGATTCAGTTCAATGAACTTCTCTTTCTTCTACAGGTTCAGCCCTTTCGGCTGTTCTTAATTTATGAAGGATGAGAGGTTTTTTTATGCTTAAAAATGAAAAAGCGGTCGTTGTTTTCAGCGGTGGTCAAGACAGCACCACCTGCCTGTTCTGGGCGAAGGAACGCTTCGCCGAAGTCGAAACCGTAACCTTCGATTATGGCCAACGCCATAAGCTTGAAATAGAATGCGCGGCACAGATCGCCAAGGAACAGGGCGTGAAGCAAACCGTGCTCGATATGAGCCTGCTTAATCAGCTGGCGCCGAATGCGTTAACGCGCAGCGATATCGACATTGCCGAAGGCGACGGTTTGCCTACTACGTTTGTGGAGGGACGGAACCTGCTGTTCCTCAGCTTTGCTGCTGTACTGGCCAAGGGCATCGGCGCAAAACATCTGATCACGGGCGTATGCGAAACGGATTTCAGCGGTTATCCCGATTGCCGGGACAGCTTCATCAAATCGCTCAACGTTACGCTGAATCTGGCCATGGATTATCCGTTCGTCATTCACACGCCGCTCATGTGGCTCGACAAGTCGGAAACCTGGGAGCTCGCCGACCAGATGAATGCACTCGAATACATTCGCGACCATACGCTAACCTGCTACAACGGCATCAAGGGAGACGGCTGCGGGGAATGTCCTGCATGCAAGCTGAGAAAAGCGGGGCTCGACAACTATATGCAGCGCCGTAACCGTGTATCTGAAGGGGGGCGCCTGGTATGAGCCGCGAGCCCGGAGCTTTCCGCATTGTAGAGCAGTTGCAGAAGCTTGGCGAAGACATCGATGCCGGAAGCCTGCGTTACCACCGGAAACGGGTACTTGTCTCCAAAGAGTTTACCTTTGATGCTGCCCATCATCTGCATTGCTATGAGGGAAAATGCAAGAACCTGCACGGCCATACGTACAAAGTGGTCTTTGGTATCAGCGGTTTTCCCAATGAAGTCGGCATTACCGTGGATTTTGGCGACATTAAAGATTGCTGGAAAACAGATATCGAACCTTATCTGGATCACCGTTACTTAAACGAGACCCTACCGCCAATGAACACAACAGCGGAAAACATGGTGGTCTGGCTGTATGAAAAAATGGAGGAAGCCCTCCGCAGCAAAGAGTCGCACGAGCAACAAGGCACACGAACCGAATTCGTTCGCCTGTTCGAGACGCCGACCAGCTACGCTGAGGTCAGACGGGAGTGGATGATCGATGAATAATGTGCATGTAAAGCCTGGGAACGATTTAAATGCCTCCTCCCCTGTCATCGCGGTGGACCGTCCGATTCCCGTGATGGAGATTTTCGGTCCTACCGTTCAAGGTGAAGGCATGGTCGTTGGCCGCAAGACGATGTTCGTTCGTACGGCGGGCTGCGACTATCGCTGCTCCTGGTGCGATTCCGCATTTACGTGGGACGGGTCCGCCAAGGACACCATTTCGCTCATGAGTGCAGACGAGATTTGGCAAGAGCTGTACCGGCTGGGCGGAGAACGCTTCGATCATGTCACGCTGTCCGGCGGGAATCCCGCTCTTCTCTCCCAGCTCGGCACGCTGGTGGATGAGCTGCACCGGCACGGAATTACCGTTGCCGTGGAGACCCAAGGCTCACGCTGGCAGGATTGGCTGAATGATATCGATGAAGTCACCATCTCCCCCAAGCCGCCAAGCTCAGGTATGGATACGGACTGGGGCAAGCTCGATGATATCGTCTCCCGGCTGTCCGCTCGGGCGCCCGGAAGATCCTTCAGCCTCAAGGTTGTCGTGTTTGACGATAAGGACTTGAGCTATGCGGAAACGGTTCATGAGCGATACCCGAATGTGCCGTTTTACTTGCAGACCGGTAATCCCGATGTAGGTACTGGTGATACTACTTCGCTGGTCTCCCATCTACTGGATCGGTATGAGTTGCTTGTCGATGCCGTCATGCAATCCGACCGGTTGAACGATGTGCGTGTCTTGCCGCAATTGCACACGCTCGTCTGGGGCAATAAACGCGGAGTGTGACGGTTGTCCTAAAAAATGCGCTACACCTGATTGAGCATTTATTAATATATTAAAGGAGCTATCCTATTATGGCTGGAAGACAAAAAGAAGAAATGGAAGACGTTACCCTGCTCGGCAACCAAGGCACGAAATACACGTTTGAATATGATCCCGGCATTCTGGAGAGCTTTGACAACAAGCATCCCTACCGGGATTACTTCGTTAAATTCAATTGTCCCGAATTTACAAGCTTGTGTCCGATTACAGGCCAGCCGGACTTTGCGACCATCTATATCAGCTACATTCCGGATATTAAGATGGTGGAGAGCAAATCCTTGAAGCTGTACCTGTTCAGCTTCCGCAATCACGGGGATTTTCATGAGGACTGCGTCAATATCATCATGAATGACCTTATCAAACTGATGGATCCAAGATATATCGAGGTATGGGGCAAATTCACCCCGCGGGGTGGCATTTCCATCGATCCGTATTGCAATTACGGTCGTCCGGGAACCAAATACGAGGAGATCGCCGCGAACCGTCTGATGAACCATGACCTGTATCCGGAAAAGGTGGACAACCGATAGGAAGCTGAAGCCTATTTCCAGAATACGTCAGTTCCATTTTCCGAAATGATTATAAAAAGGGTTGCCCGTCTATGGTGGGCAACCCTTTTTTCGCCATTTCAACAGGAGGAATAAACGATTACATAGGGTATTCCGTATTCCGAAGTCGGTAATTTAGACGCCGCTTCTTGTACAGCATTTTCCCCGCTTCGGCCACATCGCTGATCGTCCCTTTATTGCTGATTGAACCGAATACAATCCCGGCAATCGGAATCAGTTGAAACAACTTCTTCATCCCGAAGTTATCGGTATACGACTGAACGACTTCACGCCAGCCCTGCAGCTGTGAGAATACCTGCTCCGTCATTTGTTCATCATCAAAACTGGCGAGCTCCTCAAGCACCGCTTTTTTTCCCACAATATCGGCTGATGCAAACTGCAAGCACTTCACGATAAATACCCGCTCCCGGGGATCGTTCGGATCATACCCGTAACAGAGCGCCATCTCCTGCAGCACCTTGAGCGATTGACCAAGCACCATCGGCAGATCGGCCGCAATCGTAAATATACCCCCGATTCCCGTTGCGGCTCCTTGCGCTGCAGCGAATTTAACGCGTTTTACCGTCAGCGTATCCGCTGCGGTATCCATGACTTGGAGCGGCAACTTCGCGGCAGATGCCAATGTAAGCCCGGAAGCCGTCGCCTCCTCTCCGTTCTCATCTTCCATGTATTCCTCCTGAGCGGACTTGACGGAAGGGCCGGAAACCGCATTCGGACCGTCCAATCCCGCTGTCTGTGCCAGAACGTTCATAACCGACTTCTCGCGAACCAGGTGCTTCCCGCCGCTCTGAATAAATCCGCCTACCTCATTCAAGGCGCTTCCGATTTTCTCTTGAACAGCCTTCGGCGTGAGGCGATCCAGCAGCATGAAGGGAATTCTTCCAAGCTTCTCCCAGAACATGACGTCCTTCTGCTCTTTCTCCCATGTCAAAATCTCTTGAAGCTGCGACTCCAGTTGTTGTCGTGATTCCATCTCGGTCATCCTCACTACTCCTATCTGCAAATAAAAATAACTATAAACTGTATACGCAGGGCCTGGAAGAAAGACGCAATAAATTTCAAATTCAATCTTATAACATCACTCATAAGGTTAACAAAAAAAGAGACCAACCCCCTTTGAGGTCGATCTCTCTCTTCTATTTTCACAATCCGTCATGAGACGGCAAGCATACCGATGTGAAATTTATTTTCCCAAGAAGGCATTAAGCATCCAGGTATGCTTCTGTACATTGCTGACCATCCCGGTCAACAGATCGGATGTAGCGTCGTCCCCTTCTTGATCCGCGGCTTCGATGCCCGCCTTCAGTTCGCTGGCAAGCTGCTCGAAATCCGCAGCCAGCTGTCCGACCATCTGTTCAGCCGTGTTCTCATTGGAAACCTCTTGCAGCGAAGCCAGCTTCAGATATTCAGCCATGCTGGCTGCCGGTTTACCGCCAATGGCCAGCATCCGCTCTGCTAGTTCATCCACATAACCTGCTGCTGTGTTGTACAGTTCCTCGAATTTCTCGTGCAGCACGTAGAACTGAGGACCTTTTACATACCAGTGATAGTGGTGAAGCTTCACGCCAAGCAAACTCCAGTTAGCTACCTGCGTGTTCAAAATTTCTTGAAGCTCATCGGCTGACGTTCCGTGTGCTTGTTGGGTTAAGTTACTCATTTATATCGTCTCCTTCATTATTATATTTAGACTTATTCTAAATCCTTGTATTAATCATAACAGATTCTTGTCTCTTTTGCAAAGGAAATCGAAACTTATCAGATGAAGATAGGATGAAGAAATTACCTCTCATTTATACCTATGCTAATTTATTTTTAAGATCCACTGCAATGACAGGCATCATATCTCTGCAGCCGCGAGGAACTCTAAGACAACCCCAAGATCGTTTTCATTTCCTTCCGCTTTTGCTTTGAATTCATTACATATAAAGTATCCCCTGCTTCAATGACCGTACTCCCCTTAGGCGTAATGATCCGCTTCTCCCGTATAATAGCCGTAAAGAGGATATCATCTGGCAGATTCAGCTGCTGAATCTCCTTGCCGACGATGGGCAAATCCCCATCCACCAGAATGTGGTTGATTTCGGAATCCACTTGTCCAAGAGCCATTAACTCTAATAAAGTCGGCGCTTTGGCTCTATCCTTCTCTAGCAGCGAAAGCTTTTGCGTGAGGGGAGAGATCGTGGTACCTTGGATCACCGCTGAGGTCAACACAACAAAGAATACGACATTAAAAAATAATTCTCCATGCCTAATGCCGGCCAGAACGGGATATGTAGCCAGGACGATCGGTACGGCCCCGCGAAGGCCCGCCCATGAAATTAATATTTTCTCCCGCATGGCAAATTTGGTGAACAACAGGCTGCTGAACACGCCGATCGGCCTGGCAATTAATATGAGAATCAAAGACAATAACAGTCCTTGCCATACGACCTCCGACAGCTCGTTCGGGAAAACTAGAAGCCCGAGCAGCACAAACATGACGATCTGCATCATCCATGCAAAACCTTGGTTAAATGCTTGAATTGTCTTGCGATACGTCAGCTCGGTGTTGCCGAGCAGCAAAGCCATGACGTATACGGCCAGTAAACCGCTGGCACCAAGCCATGCGGCAGCGGCATAAGTCAGCACGGCGAATCCCAATGCCGTCACGGGATATAAACCCGAGGAATCGAAATTGATGCGATTGATCACATATACAGCCAGCATTCCAATAAGAACACCGACAACCAAGCCCAATCCCATCTCCTTCACGAAGGAAAAAATAAGACCGATCAAATGTAGTTCCGGGTGTTCGATCCATTCGATTAAGGACACGGTTAGAAACACCGCCATCGGATCATTGCTTCCGGATTCAGCCTCCAGCGTCATTCGAATCCGTTTCTTCAGATTCGTTCCGCCGAGAACCGAAAAAACGGCCGCCGCGTCCGTCGAACCAACAATCGCACCAATTAACAGCCCCTCTTGTAACGAAATATCCAGAATGAATGCGGCGCATATTCCGACGACAACCGTTGTCAACAAGACACCCAGCGTGGCAAGTGAAATGGCCGTCCCCAGAACCGGCTTAATTTCTTTGAAATCGGTCTGCATCCCGCCTTGAAACAATATAACAATCAGCGCAAATATCCCGACCAGTTGGGTGAGCTCCGCGTTATCGTAATAAATGAAGCGGCTGAGAATCATCCCGATGGCAATAAACAGCACCAGGGCGGGCATGCCGAAGCGAGAAGAAAACTTGGTTGTCAGTACGCCTGTGAGCAGCAAAGCGCCGCATAATAAAATCATGGAATCAACAAAACTTGGCAAGCTCATCCCTCCGGAGTCAGATTCGTACATTATATTACCCGAAAATCATCCCTTCCTCGCACAAACCAAGTGACTCATCGAGCACATGGTAACGAGGCAGCCGGACAGACAAAGAAGTTGCAAACGTTTACTGGAAATTCTACACCCAATGACTTTATACTGGTAACAAGCGACATACATAGGGGAGGCGTCAATCGAGTGAACATTTCTATTATGAAAAGCGATCAACTACATCAAGCTGTCGAGCTGTCCGACCGTATTTTTCTGAAGCAGCCGGAACAGCCTTCTATGGGGATATCTTTTCCTCCGATATTCTCGCCGGGAATCAGCCATTCTTACGGCGCCTGGGATCAAGACAAACTCGTCTCATTCATGGGATTCGTACCATTTACCATTCAAACTCGCGGTGCAAGGTTAAATGTCTATTCCATCGGCTCCGTCTGCACGGATCCGGATTACCGGGGTCAGCGACTCGCAGGCAGTCTCCTGGAACAGTGTATCCGTCATGGGGAAGCGTCCGGGGCATCCTTAATCCTCATTTCCGGCGGCAGATCCCTGTACACCCGGGCAGGAAGCCGTTTGTTCGGCCGTGCATTCCGGTTCCGACTTGACCAGGGCGCCATTGAACCCTTACGGACGGTGACGGGAAAACAAGTGCGCATTCGGGCGATGCAGCCGCAGGATCTATTCCACCTCCAAAGACTAATGGAGCAGCGGGAAGCCGGTTATGTTACCACGGCTTCGGAGCTTAACAAGCTGCTGGATGCAAGCGCCTACTCCAACGTGATCCGCCTTGAGCAGCAGGTGCTTGTCGCCGAAGAAGACGGCGTGCTGACCGCATTTGCCATCATCGCCGTACCCGGAGCCGTGATGACTCCTTCGAGAGAGTCTACCCTTGTAGAATGGGGGGGCAGCCCTGAAGCGGCGGCACTGGTCATAGCCGAGGCGATCTCGTCCTTCAACCTTTCAGAGCTAACGGTTCCGCTGCCTTGGCAGGATAAAGAGCTGGCAGCATTAATCCAATCTACCGGCGTCACGCCTGAATATATTCAGAATGAGGGGACCGTTTATTTGGTTAGCGGCCCGGAACTGCTCCGTCAGCTGGCTCCTGTGCTGCCTGAGGGGGTCATTCAGGCAGATAGCGAACATGGTCCTTACCGTATAACCCTGAACAATGAAGTATTGGAACTGGATGATGAGGGGTTGCTCTCGCTCCTGTTTGATCCGGAATCATCTTATCGGGCAAACGGCAGCGTAACCTTTGATCCTATTCCTCTCCCATACACAGCAGGTCTTCAGTATATTTGACTTTAGGTGGACACTGAAGGTGCATTTGATCCTTCCCCTTAGCGGGGAGGTCATTTGCACCTTTTTATTTGCTAGGTTTTAATCTGAATCGTTCTACCAGGCTGCACAGCGCTGATATTCATAACCAACGATGGCCGTCCGCCTATTTTTGACAGGATATGTGCCCTCCATCTCCGCTTTCACATAGGATGAAATAACCTATCTGATAGAAAGAGGTGCATGGCTTGAGTCATCATCCTAAAAGAGGCCTTCAATCCCTAACAAGCCTTGGTATTCCAGGTTTCTTCCCTGGATACCCGTTCTATCCTTATCCATACTATCCACCTTATTATCCGGTCTAGCCGTACCCTCCGTTTTATCCGGGATATCCCGGTGGCCACGGATTTCCTGGACACGGGCACGGACATAGCGATCCCGGTTACGGGCCGAGGGGAACGCAGAGACAGCGCAGTAAGCGGTACACACTCGAAAACTGCGCGACCCGGATGCTCGCGCACAAACAAACCGCCCGGAACCGGGCGGTTTGTTCGCGCTGCATACATTTGTAGAATAACCTTTACCGTCTCTTCGAAATCTCATCCCGATCCGGACTTATGGCACCGCCATTACCATCACCATAACCATGATACAGGTTAGGGTCTGGAACTGCATCCTCGGTAGCAGCCGCGGCTTCAGAGCGTGAGTCTACCGGCGCACCGGTATCGCTATAAGTGCCTTCCTCACGGTAATGATGTTCATTAATGGCGCTATTGCTGCGGAATATATCATACACCCGGCCACCATTCGTTTCATCTGCATCCACCATGACCAGAATATGGCCTTCATCCACATAGCCCCCATATTCCTCTGCTTGCTCTTCCGGAATTCCGAGGCCGATCAAACCACCTACCAATCCGCCCGCCCCAGCGCCTACAGCTGCTCCTGTAAGTGTTGCCGCAATCGGACCTGCCGCGATGATCGGACCAATGCCCGGAATGGCCAATGCACCTAAGCCGGCCAGCAATCCGGTTACACCGCCTAACACACCGCCTGTGGCCGCTCCGGATGCCAAGCCCTCAGGTGCCTTGGTGCCGGTCTCGTCCTGAATATGAGAAGATTCACCGCGATCCTTGGCAATAACCGAGATTTCATCAGCTCTGAAACCTTGCCGCTTTAGTTCCTCAATGGCCCGGGTTGCTTCCTGCTCCGTCCGAAAAGCTCCTACAATTTTCTGAGTCATATGAATTCCTCCTCATGGTCATTTTCGAATTATCGCTGTACATCCCTAACTTAAACGTCAGTCGCCATAATCAAACAAGAAAACCGATGTACCGTCTGCAAAAGAACCCACCACAACATCAAAAATTCCCATAATTACCCATTGAATTTAGCTGGTAATATTTAACTCTATGATGATTCATGTTAATATAGCAAGTAAGCACTTGGTTCCTTAAAAATAGAATAGGTTGGTGATTCCATGAACTGGTTCAAGCCATTCGAGGTCGATCTTGCTGCCGCATTCTCAGCCTGCGAAGCAAGGCTATCCGAGCTCCCTGCTCCCTTGAATGAAATCGGTCTTTCATACTTGAGAAAGTTTGACGTGTTCGAGCAGGACAGTTCCAAAAATTACATATGTTATCTGCTTCCCTTCTGGATGAAAGAACTGACCTCACTCCCCGCCGATGTATACCGTCACCTCTCAGCAGCCAACATTATCGGCATGTTGTACTACTTCATTCAAGATGACATCATGGACTCGCCCTATGACAGTCAGTCTCCCATAGATCCGAAACACCATCTCGCACTTGCCAACCTGCTGTATTACGAATTTCTCACATCCTATCAGCCCTACTTTCCAGCGAATTCCGACTTCTGGTCTTATTTCAAAAACTACACGCATGAATGGTCTGAAGGCGTCCTCCACGAAACCCGGGACGATTACTTCAAGCACAACAGAGCCATGATTGCCAAAAAAGCAGCTCCCGTAAAGCTGGGTAGCACTGCCGCACTACTGTTATCTGATCAAGCTGGCCTCATTCCACGAACGAATGATGTGATGAACCATGTTCTGCTCACGTTGCAGATGATGGACGATTGGACCGATTGGAGGCAGGATCTTGCGGATGGCAGCTACAACTGCCTGCTGTCTCTCATAAAATCGGAATTGGGGCGACCACATGGCGCGAATCTGACGCTGCCCGAAATTCAAGAAGCCATCTATATCAACAATATGATGAAGCCCTATGCCGACATTGCTGCAGCGACCCACACCCATCTCTTATCGATAGATATAGATGCCCCCCATCTCATCTCCTTTCATCAAACGATGGTGGATGAGCTTCAAACCGAAGCGAATCATATCGAAAACAGCAAAAAAACCCTTTCTTATGGCGGGTTAAACTATTATTTGTCTATTCTAAGCAAAAAATAATAGATTTTATATTTGTTCCATGGTATTCTTTAAGAGTAAAAAATAACCAATTTATTTGAAAGGGTGATTCTTATGACGACAGAAGCCATCTTTCAAACACAATTGATTCAGAAAGCTTGGGAGGATCCTAGCTTTAAGGCAAAATTGCTCAGCGATCCGAAATCCGCCATCAAGGAAGTTCTTGGGGTACGGATTCCCGACCACATCGAGATACGAACGCTTGAAGAGAACCCTAACGAGCTGTATCTGGTCATTCCTCCGAATCCATCAGGCGTGATCAAGTCAGAAGCCAAAGAAAGAGCCATCTGGTAAAGACTACATAACAGCGTGGACATTTCATAAATAGAAGTACTCGGTACAAAGAGTGGGGACGATAACCGTCATCGCTGCCGCAGCTTAGCGAATTATTCGCCAGCTGCGGGAAGCGTAATGACGGCATCCGTCCCCACTCCTTTTTTACTCGTAAAATAAATGTCTCCATCCATCGCCTCGATAATGCGGAAGGTCACCATCAGGCCAAGCCCCGTCCCCTTTGTTTTGTTGGAGAAATAAGGCTCTCCCAGCCGTGCCAACGCATCCGGCCCCATCCCTTCTCCATTATCCACAACATGAATATATACCTGGTCTTGCTGGCGATAGCAGCGGATATGGACCAATCCCTCTTCGCCCAGCGCCTCGATGCTATTCTTAACAATGTTGATGAAAGCCTGCTTGAATTTCGAGGAATTCCCCCGAATCGTAATATCCTCCGGAATATCTACGGTGATCTTGCCTCCTTGGAGGTGGGCAAGCGGGCCAAGTATGCCCTCGATATGCTTAAACTCCTCCGAAACCCGAAGCACGGTGTCTTTGCCGAATTCCGGTTTGGCAAAGGTTAAGAAATCCGTAATAATGCCGGAAGCACGGTCCAGCTCCACCAGAGCCAAATCCAAATATTCGCGTTCCGTGGCTTGGGCTTTTCCGGTGAGAAGCTGTAGGAAACCCCGCGTTACTTGCAGCGGGTTACGAACCTCGTGCGCAACCGATGCTGCAAGCTCACTGATGATCTCCATTTTCTCCGAACGCTGCAGTTCATTGTTGAACATCTCAAGCTCCTTGGAGTATTGAAGGATCCGTTCGTGGTTTTTGGCAAAATGCCGCCCGAGAATGACAATCAGGGCAATAATGAAGCTGACAATCCCCCATTTCCAAAGGAAGAGATTGTAGCTGCCCCGGGTGAGGAAAAATTGCAGCAGCTCACTTAAGCCCACAACGGCGAATACCGCAAAGCCTGCATTAAAAATAACAGCGTCCTTATTTCCCTTAACGGCATAATACATGGAGCTTCCGACCAGCAATACAAATTGAACGATCATCACAACACCCATGACATGCACGGAGAAGAAATAATACAGGTCGAACCATTGATTCGAACCCCACTGATTAGCAATCAGAAACAGCCCGCAAAAGAGCGAGTAGACGATCTGGAACTTGCGGAGTTTACGCAGCGAACCCTTCCAGCCGGGCCCGAAGATTTTTTCAAAAAAGAGACTGAACGAAGGAAGTAAGATAAATAATGAGATATCATATAATTGAGTGTACATATTGCCATATTGATTAAAAATCGTATAAAGAAACGGGGAGTATGTAAACACCAGGATGCCTACAGATAAAATTATTAAAGATAGGGATAATACAGCGACCAAATATTTCCTGTTCAGAAAAACAGCGCAGATCAACATCACCAATGCGATAAATATAAAGGCGCTCCCGAGAATGATGTCCATCAAATTCGACTGAACAAACCGATTAAACATGTCCTGATAATCGCCGACAAGGATTTTCCCTTCAATCGTCACATGATCCCTAGCGGTCTCCAGCCAGATGTGAAGATCCTTGCCGAGCATATCCTGATGCAGAGGAAGCAAAATGTAATTAAGCTCATAATTGTACGTTCGGGTAGATTCGTAAATCTTCTCATGGTCCGCATAAACCGCAACCTTCTGCCCGTGGAGCTTATCAATCAAGATACCAGGGGATGTGGAGGCGATCTCGGGAATCCTCATATGAATCCACGCGGATGTCTTGGTATGCGGCTTAAAAGGCTTCGAATCACCGGCCGAAGTTTCCATCCAGTCATTGATGTGGACGGGCACACTCTCCGGAATCCCTCGGGATTCCGACCAGAGGATTCTCCACTCCTTAATCGCTGCACGAGCTGCCGTTTCTTCGGTGGCAAAGACAAACCTGGGAAACCCCTGGCTTAAAGTAAAAACGATGATCAGGAACACAGCGATTCTCCATCCAGACCTCATTGACGCACCTCAAACATTATAATGAGTGAAACTCTTACTGTGTTATTCGATGCAACAAAACCTTCCACCTTCTAATATTCGGAAAAATGATAAAATTTTCTATTAAAAATATAACAAAGAGAGATACCGTTATGGCATCCCTCTTAAATTTGTACTTCCCCCTCCTGCAAAGCAGGTACGGCCGGAAAGCGGATAATAGCCTCGGTCCCGCTCCCTTTTTCACTAACAAAATGAATGGTGCCATGCATCGCTTCGATGATTCGAAAGGTAACCATCAAGCCGAGCCCCGTCCCTTTGGATTTATTGGAGAAGTATGCCTCACCCAGTCTCTCAAGATCCGCAGCATCCATTCCGATGCCGTTATCTTTGATGTGAATGAACACATCTTCGTTCTTGGCATAGGCCCATATGCGAATAACACCTTCTCCATCCAGTGCCTCTATACTGTTCTTGACGATATTTATCATCGCTTGTTTGAGTTTGGAAGAATTACCGGTCATGTATAATTCCTTCGCGACATCCAGCTCGATCGTGCCCCCGCTAAGATTGGCCAGTGGCAGCAGGATGCCTTTCACATGCTTCAGCTCTTCATACACATTCAGCTTGACCTCATTCTCCAATTCAGGCTTAGCAAACGTGAGGAAATCCGTGATGATGCCCGAAGCCCGGTCCAGCTCCTTCAGCGCCAGTCCAAAATACTCCTTCTCCGCCTGCTTGGAGTTCTGTGCCAGAAGCTGCATGAAGCCGCGTGTCACTTGCAGCGGATTGCGAACCTCGTGTGCAACCGAGGCGGCCAGCTCGCTGATAATCTCCATTTTCTCCGATCGCTGAAGTTCATTATTAAACATCTCCAGCTTCCTGGAATACTGCAGCACTTGCTCATGGCTGCGGACGAATTTACGGCCCAGCATGACGATCAGGGAGACAATCAGTCCGATGATGCCCCATTTCCATAGAAAGAAATGATACTGCCCGTCATGGTAATAAAAGGCCAGCAGGTCTCCGAGCGCCGCTAACGCCATCATCCCGAAACCAACAGAAAAGATATAAGCGTCTTTATTTCGCTTGGAAGCATACAGAATCGTGGTACCGACCAGCAGCAGCATCTGCAGGATAATGAGAATACCTAGGATCTTCACCGAAACCAGATAGTAAATCTCGTAAAATGAATGATGGCTGACCACGTGCACAACTAGAAATATCAAGCACATTATGGAGTAGGCTATTTGAAATCTTCGGCAGTAGCGAATGACTCGATAGGGCCCGGGACCATATATTTTCTCAAAATAGTAATACAGCGCCGGCAGCACGGCAAAGAGTGAAATATCAAACACCGCGACCCACACCTCGCCTAGGTCTCCATAGAAGGTGTATAGGAACGGCGAATACGTAATAAGCATAGCCCCGCTTGCCAGAATAATCACGCTAAGCGACAGCCAGCTGGATACCGTATGTTTCGGAAGGAACAAGCAACAGAAGAACATGACCACCGCAATAAACAGAAACGAGCTGCCCAATATGAAATCTTCCAGGTCATTCTTAATAAAGCTTCCACGCAGATGCTCATATTCGCCAAGTATAATATCGCCATCGATGCCTAACGTCATATCCCTGACGCCGTTTGTCCATATATAAACAGTCTTGCCAGCATCATCCGAATGGATCGGAAGCAGAAGAGAATGACTCGTATACATATAGTCTCGCTTGGCTTCATACACCTGTTCATCATCCAAAAAAGCCAAAACATCCTGACCCTTAATGCGGTCAATCATGATGGCCGAATGCTTCCAAGGGAGAGCGGGCAAAGTAAAACGATTCCATGCTGAATACACCCCATCTGACTTTGGGGGTCCCTTCTTGTCTGGTATTCCCGCCAACCAACTTCTTCCCTGCAGGTTGATCGGCGAAACAACATCCTGTTGTTCGTCATCCCACATAAACTGCCAATCGGGTATCACGGTTTGAGCATTCTTTGCGTCCGATTTTCCCGGTGATAGGATCGATATAAGCAGCAGCAGCGGCACTACCAGCAGAAGCAGGAATATGTATTTGGGCATATCCTTCATCTAGTCAGCACCTCTAACCGTCTATAGTCAATAAAAGTCCGCATCTTCACCGTCCGGCTGATTCGACAAACTTCGTGTTCATTTACAATCAATATAACATGAAACGTCTGTTCCGTTTGTAAAATTTTTATTACATAAAGGCAAAATAAAAAGGGATAGCCCTTAACCCTAAGGCTAAAAAGCAATCCCTTTTCGTTTCTAGTGTGTGGAGCTTGAAGCAAGGCCAACTTTATCAACCATCCGCTGACTTTCGTCGTTCAACCCCACGAGCGTAATGGCTTTACCCGCTTCCTTGTACTTATTCAATACCTTGGAAATGGCATTCGTGGCTGACTGATCCCATACATGGGATTTGGAAAAATCAATCACGACATGCTCAGGGTCTTCATTCACGTCAAACAGGTGTGTAAAATACATCATTGTTCCGAAAAATAACGGCCCCCGGATTTCATATACCTTCGTACCGTTTGGCTGCACATGCGGTACGGCCTGGATTTTTGCCATTTTCCAGCCGAAATTCAGCGCGCTTAACATAATACCGGTCATGACCCCGATGGCCAGATTATGCGTTGCCACCACGATGATCACCGTTGCCAGCATGACAATGGCATCACCTAGCGGAACACGGTGAAGTGTGCGAAGCGATCCCCATTCAAACGTACCGATGGAAACCATAAACATCACCCCGACAAGCGCTGCCATCGGAATTTGTTTCACGACGTCGCCGAGCACAATGATGAGAAACAGCAGGAACACACCGGACACCAGCGTTGATAACCGGGTGCGACCGCCCGACTTCACATTAATCACCGTCTGTCCGATCATAGCGCAACCGGCCATGCCGCCGAAGAATCCAGTGATCACGTTGGAAACACCCTGACCGCGGATTTCGCGGTTCTTGTCGCTGCCGGTATCCGTCAGCTCATCCACTAGCGACGCCGTCAGCAGCGATTCCGTCATCCCGACGACAGCAAGAGCTAGAGAAATAGGCAATATCGTCATGATCATATCCAAACTGATGGCTACATTCGGAATGTGGAAGAACGGAAGAGCCTGCGTAATGTTGCCCATGTCTCCCACCGTGTGCACAGGGGCCCCGAACCACACCGCTATGATCGTCATCACGATGATGGCAACAAGCGCCGAGGGAATCGCCTTGGTAACCAGCGGCAGCAAATAGATAATAAGCAGCGTTCCGACGACCATCAAGTACATCGGCCACGATTCACCCTTGAAATTCGGAAGCTGGGCCAGAAAAATAATGATGGCCAGCGAGTTCACAAATCCGGTGATGACCGGCTGGGGAACAAACGTAATAAACCGCCCGAATTTGAGCGCCCCCATCGACCATTGCAATATTCCTGTAAGAATGGTTGCCGCATACAAATACTCAATCCCGTGCATCGCCACAAGCGGTCCCATTAATGATGCCATGGCCCCTGTCGCTGCGGAGATCATCCCGGGACGGCCACCGAAGAATGAAATACTGACAGCAATCACAAAAGAAGCATAGAGTCCTACCATGGGATCGACACCCGCCATGATGGAGAATGCGATCGCTTCCGGTATGAGAGCGAACGCTACCGTCAATCCTGACAAAATATCTCTGCGTGAGTTGCCAAAGAAGCCTTGTTTAATCCGTTGAAACAAAGTTCTAATCACTTCCTGTCCTATTGTAGTAGATTGACAATCCACTCTCAGGATTGTCCCGGTCCGATAGTCACTTTTTCGATTATAACGGGATCATTTCAAAATTTCATTATTTATTTAGCGGACTATTCCACGAAATCATTTCCTTTTCTCCCGTTTGTTTTGGATTTCGTCCGTTTTTCTTATTTTAGAATTTTCATAATGCGGCAAGTGACAGGGAAAGATAGAACTTGTTTGGTTCATCCTAGCCTGAAGGTACCCGGGATTCATTCTTGATTCAGCGGGTAAAGTCGAAGTATAGAAACCTGTTGTATTTTGAAATGTATTTGAAATCATAGAAGGAGATGGGCAATATGCGAGACGAAAACAATCGGAATACGCTGGCGGACTTGACATATTTGGAATTCGAAGCCAAACGGAGAGTTGAGGATACCGAGCTGATTCCGCAAGATGATCTAAGAGACGTCAACACCTACACGGAGCAAAGCTTAAGCAGCGAAGATGCGGACCATATCGCGTACGATCAGAATGAATCAGCGCCTGCGGATGCAAAACCGGAAGAACGTATGAACCCGGATCACAGCGCCATTGAGGCATGGGAAGCTACCGGTGCCGATCCCGAACAGCTGACCATTGCTGACGAGAGAACCTTTTCTTCCTCACCCTCAGGGCAGGCAGAAGCAGACCGGATAGAGCGGGATCGACCAGTCGATGAAACCTTCATTGGCGATGTCGCAGATGATGTAACGGATCGGGAATGGCGAGCCGTCGAAGGTGAACCCCCTTCTCGCCCCGGAGACGAAATTATCGGTCAATACGCCGGCGATACGGAGCGGCGGCTTGCAGCTGATGCTTCATTAACCGGCAGCGGGACTGCATTTTTAAACCAGGATATTTTTAAAGATTACCCGTCCGGAGAAGATGAGTACCAGCCGCTGGAAGATGTACCGGATGCGGACGCTATTGCGGCCAATAGCCCGGTGGACCCCGCTGCCCCGCCGACGGAACAGATGCACGGTATCGATCTACTAAACGGCAGCCATGGTGGAGACGACTAAACCTGCAAAACCCGCCTCTCCAATAGGAAGGCGGGTCTTATACTTATATAGGTTCGATCCTCTATTTTCCGAATATGATATCCAGCCAGCCGAGAAATGACATCCACAGCAGGATGCCGATCAAGGTACCCCATATGAGTGCTGTTAATATGTTTCCCTTTCTTTCCATGCCTATGCCTCCCATACAACATCTTTATAGTAAAACAGTATGGGTCGAGCTATCAGTTCTTATACTAGCCAACCATTTCAAAGACTAGATTCACTAGGAGGAACCGCCGATGAAGAAGCATTCTGACGAGAATCAACGTTTAGTGAGCGAACGCGATATTGACGAGGATTTTGGGCTCTTTGTCGAGGATTCATATCCTGACAGTATCCCGATACCAAGGCAGCATTAAACACGAGAAACCGGATGGCAGTGAAACGAGCAACCGTGGAAACTCTTCATCTTCTTTAATCCTTCACGCCGGAAATGTGAACCTCTACGTTCACCCATGTCATACCTTCCAACATACACTACACTATACGACCCTGGAAGGATGATGTTGGATATGAAAGGATTGCCGCTCCATCCCTGCGGACATAAAATCACGCTGCAGCAGCGACTGGCCTCTTTAACGGGTCATCTGGTTGAAGTCAACGCACCGAACACCGGTTTAGAACCCGGACGTTTACAGCGGGTATTTCCGAAAAATTTCATCAAGGTACATGGCGAGCTCTTTGTATCGTCCAGTCTCAACTCGGTTCGGGTATTTGATGTCAAGCCGCCGGGCAAAACGGTGCTGGTAGGTGTGCGTACCACCTTCCCTACCCGTGGTGCCTTTAAGCGGATCCGTCTGGTCAGAATCGGAGCCGATTTTATTGAATTGCTTGCCAAGGATAAGAACCGTTCCCGGATTCTGCTCCCTCTAAACAAAGTGGAGGGCATATTTCCGGCGAAGTAGAATCAGTTCAAAGTTTTCTTTCCCTTAAGCTTCCAGACTTGCGACAAGTCCGGAAGCTTATTTTTTGATATAGTGCAGGAAGCTGAACCGACTCGATCATCGCAAGGAAAACATCCTCTATATGTGGTCTGGTTTCTGTGACATTTCATCGATGAAAGCTTTAGTTATGTATACTCCGCTATTTCAATTTTCAGTACTTGTCCAACCTGTGATAAAATATGATACAGATTAAATACTTAAGGCTTGATAAGGAATAACACAGGAGGAATCGATGATGTTGAAACGCAGAACACGCTGGATGCCCGCCCTATTTGTCATTCTTGGGCTGCTGCTCGTCATGACGGCATGCGGTCAGAATGACAAGGGAGCCGAAAGCGGCTCAGGCGGCGGAACGGGCTCGACAAACGGGGCAACAGCACCCGAAGCGGAACCCCCGAAGGAGCCCGAGGTTAAGCAGAACGTACCGGACCCGAACGCCAGCCACCCTATTGTCACGATTGAGATGGAAAACGGCAAAACGATAAAGCTGGAGCTTTACCCGGAGGTTGCGCCGAATACGGTGAACAATTTCATCTCCCTCGTGGAACAAGGATTCTACGATGGGACAGGCTTTCACCGCGTCATCCCCGGCTTCATGATTCAGGGAGGCGACCCTGACGGTAACGGAACGGGGGGACCCGGCTACGCTATTCCCGGCGAATTTACGTCCAACGGCTTTCAGAATGACCTAAAGCATACGACAGGCGTATTATCGATGGCCCGGGCACAGGATCCAAACTCCGCCGGATCGCAATTCTTCATCATGGTTGCGGATGCGCCTTCCCTGGATGCCCAGTACGCATCCTTCGGAAAGGTGATCGAGGGGATGGAAACGGCTGAGGAGATCGTGGGCTTGGAGCGGGACCAGATGGACAAACCGCTTGAGGTGCCCGTCATGAAGAAAGTGACGGTTGATACACTCGGCAAGGATTATCCGGACCCCAAGAAGCAGGAATAGCATCTTTTGGGACTAGGACGGCGTCGCAAATTCTAGCAACGAAACACATGCCGGACCACTTGTGTACACAGTGACCATGGCAGATTAAACAAACACCAACGAACAAGGACCGGCACGCTATAACGAGCGTGCCGGTCCTCTTTTTTTACGTACAGCCTGTTATTGTCTCTTCTGGGTATGGGCCGGCTTCTCGATGACGTACAAGCAAGTGCTGTCAGGCAGCGTCACCGGCTTCCCATCATCATCCATGAATTCGATGCGATCAGCCAATGCCTCGGCGTATCCTTCCTGCAGATAATGCCGCTGCACGCCGATGATCGCTTCAGGACCTAACGTCCTGCGTATACATTCCGCATACTGCGTAGGCGTAAAGTAGCCAAACTGCTCCTGCACCTCATGAACAAAAGCCTCGGCCCCCCAAGTATAGGTATACAGGAACTCCATTGCATCGTTTATAGGCATGCGCACTTCCGTTTCGGACAGCTGCTCGTATGTTATGACCCGGCCCTTGAAATCGGAGGCATACCGGGTCAGCCATTCCAGCCCATCCGCCTCCAGAAAGCGAATCCTTCTCCAGATGTCCCCGGGCTCGGTCATAATCCCGTCACGGATAATGATGCGGCCGCCGGGTGCGAGTACTTCGTAGGCACTGGTCAGCGCGGCCTCCACAGTGGCCCTATTGAAGCGGGATCCGTCCATCTCGATATAAGAATACAACTCATGCAAGATCGAGGAGAAGATGACCGTATCGACACTTCCCGGCTTCACGTAGTCCCTGAGATTCAGCGCATCCCCCTTCATCACTTCCCATGCTTTGTGCTCTAAACGTTTGCGTTTCTCCAGCGCTTCAATCACGTTCGAGGAGATATCGATCCCGACCGGACGCACATGCGGCAGCCGTTCCTCGATCAGGTCAAGCAGCACGCCGCCCCCGGGACCGATATCCAGCACCGCCGTTCCCGTAATATAATCCAGAATCACTTTTTTGTAATCCCCCGTGCTGTTCATATCACTCAAATAACTCTCTTCATTATGAAACCTGTCGTAGGCGTCCCGGCGGAGACCGAACAGGTCAAACAAGAGCAGGACCGCTTTCTCATAGAGCGGCGACTTCTCCGCTTCGATGCAAAATTCAATTAATTTCTCCGCAGCTTGCGAGAATTCGAAGGTAAAGAATACCGTATCCGGCAGCTCCGGCTTCCGTTCGATCCGATGGCTCAGATGCGGGTTGGCCATCACCGGCCCGTGAAGGCAAGCCGTCCAATCCGTTTGGCGCAAATATTGCTCAATCATTCTCTTCTTATATACGTTCAGCTTCTTGACACCTTTATAATCGTAATACATATCATTCATCAGCGGCTCAAAGCTTAAGTGACTCACCGAATCCGGTAGCAGCTGATCTCGCTGCCCCTCCGCAACTTGCTGATCCGGGCTCTGCTTCTCCGAATGGAGAGCAAGCAGAAGAACCTTCACGAACTCCTCCAACGAGAAATCCTGCAGGGCAGCTTCCACATACCAGAGCGTCATATCCTGAAATCCATGCAGGGCAGCTGACAGATCACTCTGCTCACGAATCCCTTGAAGCTGCTTATCGAAGTCTTCTCCCCGGGCAATCGAAACGGACCGAAGACGGCGCAGCCTCTCCTCGTAAGTCCAATGATCCGGTACGGTCCCTTCAGCAAGATTGCGAATAAGCTGGGTTATTTCTTCCTGAACGGAATGCCAAAGCTCCTCCGATACGCCACCGATGATGCAGTGATTCAAAGGGATCAGCAGCCGGATCAACTCATCTGCGGTCAGCCGTCCTTCCTCCGTAAGCTTATGCAGCGGCAAATTTTCCTCGAAAGCGACTTCCCCTCGAATGTGTTGCCCAAGCAGTCCATGGGTAAGTATGAGTGTGTGTACCATCTCTTCATGCGGAGACAGGGTTTCATTACCGTCCCGAATATGTCTCTCGTATAGCTGGGCGGACCCGATATTATGAAGGAACAAGTTGATACCCGACTGCTGCCAGTGGAGACGCTCCCGCATCGTTCCGCCCTTGGCCGTTTCTGCCCATACCAGTACTTCCTCCAGCAGTTCTTTGATCCAATAGGAGACAGGGAGCGAATCCAGTATTTTCAACGTGCGTTCTACATAATCCAACACGGGGTTGGCATGGGCCAATTGGCCGATGGACGTAATCCGTTCCAGATTCACGATTCGTTCTTCGGCCGATACCAGTTTCATTAACCATGGATGTCTCTTGGCAGCCGCTTCATCCCCCTGCCGAAAAGCGGTTATGATGTCCAGCGCGTGCAGCATAGATTGTTCCTCCACTTCTCGAAATAATAATGAACACGCTTATGTTTTTTTCGCTGCTACGATTATAACAAATTCCTGTCGATGGATCGCAAGCATTTGGTAATAGCCGATGCTACAGGGTATACTGGTCAACGAAACCATATTTTTTTATTGATGTGAAGGAGTGAGTGTACATGAGCCTGAAAAATAAAACAGCCCTCATCACGGGTGCAGGTAAAGGGATTGGACGTGCCCTGGCGATCGCGCTTGCCAAGGAAGGTGTGCACGTCGGGCTTGTCGCCCGTACGGCTGCTGATCTAGAGCCGCTGAGCGCCCTGGTCGCTGAACAATATGGTGTCAGAGCCGTGGCCGCAGTTGCCGATGTTTCCGTACAGAGCGAGGCAGAGGCTGCTTTTGCAGCGGTAAACATGGAGCTGGGCTCGGTGGACATTCTGATTAACAATGCGGGCATTGCCCAATTCGGCAATCTGCTGGAGATGGAACCTGAAGCCTGGAAACGTATCGTCGACGTGAACCTGATGGGGACGTACTACATGACGCGCGCGGCACTGCCGGGCATGATCGAGCATAACAAGGGCGATATCATCAACATCTCTTCTACGGCCGGAGAGCGCGGATTCGCCACAGGCTCTGCCTATAACGCTTCTAAATTTGCCGTTATGGGACTGACCGAAGCCGTGCTGCAGGAGGTTCGCAAACACAACATTCGCGTGACCGCTCTGACCCCAAGCACCGTGAATACGGATCTTGCCGTCAATGCCGGCCTGAAGATCGGGGACGAGGACCGGATGCTGCAGCCGGAAGACGTAGCTGAACTTGTGCTCGCTGCACTGAAGCTGCCGCAGCGTGTATTTGTCAAAACGGCCGGAATTTGGACAACCAACCCGCAATAATGACTCGTTGACAGACGCTCCTATTGCTATAACCATTCAAGGGTGTTCCCTGGGCGTCGGCCAAGGGAACACCCTTTTTGCGTGCAGCCCGGGTGTAAAGCGATTGATTGTGGCCAGCGACAATTGTTCTTTTTTCCATACGGAATCAAGTGTCAACTATCCTTTGTCATGATATAATGACATGACGTCATACGACAGCCAGATATTTACCTTAAGCTACACTCATGGAAAGAAGATGACAACAGCATGATCGCCGACATTTTACTCGAAGTGGTACTTCCCATCTTTGTCCTGATAGGCTTTGGCATTATTATGCAATATGCCTTTAAACTCGATTTGTACACACTCGCCAAAATTAACTTTTACTACATTACGCCTGCAGCCGTATTTATGAGTATGTACGAGTCCAAAATGTCACCGCAGCTGCTGGGCATGGTGGCCTTATTCTATGCGCTCTATATCGGCGTCCTCTACCTGATCAGCATGCTGGTTGCCAAGCAGCGCAAGTTCAATCGGGGGATGAAAGCAGCTTTTACCAACAGCCTTCTGCTCGATAATTCGGGAAACTACGGCCTTCCGATCAATGATCTGGCCTTCAAGGGTGATCCGATGGCCGGCTCGGTACAAGCGCTCATCATGTCTTTTCAGAGCCTCCTTACGTTCACGTACGGAGTTATTTCCATTCAGGGAGCCAAGACCGAAGGATTATACAAACAGGCCATCATCGGATTCCTGAAAATGCCCGTTCCCTATGCCCTCGTCATCGGCATTGTGCTGCATGCCCTGGCGCTGCCGCTTCCGGTCTTTATCTCGCAGCCGCTGATGTATGCGGACCAGTCCATGGTGGCGATCGCCCTGCTGACGCTCGGCGCACAGATCATTAAATATCCGCTCCGCCTGCGCCGGCTTGATGTTTACCTCAGCGTGCTGCTGCGTCTCCTGGTCGCGCCGGCCATCGGCATTCTGATCGTGCTGCTGCTCGGCTTAAAAGGCATCCCGGCTCAAGCGCTCATCATTGCTTCAGGCATGCCGGTTGGCGTAAATTCATCCATCCTGGCGGAAGAATATCAGAATGAGCCTGATTTTGCTGCACAAACTGTCCTTATATCGACCATACTAAACGTAATTACGATTACCGGCTTAATCACATTAGCTAAATTTGTAGCTTAGCGCTAACTCATCTCTACAAGGAGGAATTTACATATGAATTTTGATCTTGCGATAGACCGAAGCTGTACCGACTGTCAGAAGTGGGACAATGTTCCCACCATCTTCGGCGTGCCCGACGCGCTTCCGATGTGGGTGGCTGACATGGATTTTGCCGCGCCGCCCGCCGTGGTAAAGGCGCTCCATCAACGGGTGGAGCATGGTGTATTCGGATATACGTTCCCGTCCGACGCTTACCGTGAAGCGATTTGCGACTGGATGAACAAACGCCACAGCTGGAGTATTCAGCAGGAGTGGATTCAATTCTGTCCGGGTGTCGTTCCGGCACTCAGCCTGATCGTGGATGCATTCACAGAGCCAGGAGATCAAGTTGTCATCCAGACACCGGTCTATCCGCCGTTCTATAGCGTCGTTCAGGACCATGGCCGTGAGCTGGTGCATAATCCGCTGCTTCGAAGTGAGGATGGCGATTACTCGATGGATTTCGAGGACTTGGAGAAGAGTTTTTCTACCGGTAAAGTCAAAATGATTATTCTGTGCAGTCCGCACAACCCGGTAGGCCGGGTGTGGACCAGAACGGAATTGGATCGTCTGGCTTCCCTCTGCCAGCAATACGATGTGCTTGTTGTATCCGATGAAATCCATGCAGATCTGGTGTTTGAATCCGGTACGCATACGCCATTCGCCGCTCTGTCCGAGGATGCTGCCGAGCGTTCCATCATCTGCACCGCCCCAAGCAAGACCTTTAATATCGCCGGTCTGAACACGGCGAACATCATCATCTCGAATGCGCAGCTGCGCAGCAAGTTCCGCAAAATACTGAACCGTTACGCCATCGGCTCCATTACACCGATGGGCGCCGCCGCTACCGAGGCCGCTTACCGTGAGGGCGGACCATGGCTGGATGAACTTCTGATTTACATCCGCGAGAACATGGAGCTGGTTTCGAATTACGCCCAGGAGCATCTGCCCGAGCTGAAGGTGGTTATACCGGAAGCGACTTACCTGCTGTGGATTGATTTCCGCGGAATGGGCATGTCCCACGAAGAGTTGAACCGCTTCCTCGTTCATGAAGCGAAGCTGGGATTAAACAGCGGTGCCGCCTTTGGCAAGGAAGGCGAAGGTTTCATGCGCATGAACCTGGCCTGCACGCGCGCCACTGTTCAGGAGGCGTTGTCTCGCCTGCATAAAGCTGTCGAGAAATTGCGGAAAGCATAAAAATTCACAAGATCGGGAATGAAATGATAAATGGAGTCACGCCTTAGGCTGACTCCATTTATTTATTTTTGATAACGGCCGCCTTTTGTTAGATTCACATCTAATATTATTACTACCGAGCATTCGTTACCGGGATTTATTGTCCGAAACAGAGAAGTGGTTAACCAGATCATATCCGACGAGTGAATTTTATAATTTATTATATTTATAATTGATGGAGGAATAATCCTCTTAAATTACATGCTGCGTAGAAGTTATCTCACCGTAACGCCACACTTGGGCAGCTGCGCCGATGACACCTGCATCACTGCCAAAGTTAGCAGGCATAATCCGGCAGCAGCTTCTCATATACGAAGAAGTCCTGACATCGACCTCCTGGTCAAGCGCCTGCAAAAAACGAGGACCCGATTCCGCCACGCCGCCGCCGATCACGACAACCTCCGGATTAAATGCATGAATATAACCGGCGACAGCCGCTCCCAGTGCTCGGATGACAACCCGCATCACCTCCGTGGCCGACGGATCATCCCGGTGCCAGGCCTCAATAATATCCCGGGCATTAGGTTTCCATTCATATGAAACGCTTTCATTCTTCTGCATCTCAAGCCCTAATCTGGCAATGCCGCTGCCTGAAGCATACAGCTCAATGCAGCCGTTATTTCCGCAGCTGCAGCGAGGACCGTTAATGTCAATACTGACATGGCCAAGCTCCGCTGCCCCGCCAAAAACGCCTCGAAGAAGACGTCCTGATTCGATAACGGCACCACCAATCCCCGTGCCAAGCGCAAGACATACAAAGTTATCGCAATCCTTGCCAACACCGTACATTTTCTCGGCAATCGCTATAACATTAACATCATTGTCAACATGCACCCGGGTATCGTAACGATCGGATACCTGTCGTCTAATCTCCATCCCCGTCCAACCCGGCAACGTATCTCCCGCGTATAGAACGGTCCCTTCCCGAAAATCAATTTGGCCTGCGCTGCCGATGCCGATCCCCTGCACCTCTTCCTCTGAACCGACGGATTCCATCATCATGTCGATGCCAAGCAGGACTTTGTTCATAAGCTGCTCCGGCCCTTTGCCGGCCTCGGTAGGCATCAAATGCCGGTTTATGATCTTTCCTTCTCTATCAATGACTGCAAACTGGACTTTCGTTCCCCCAATATCAACGCCGATCGCGTAACTCATGGTATGAAAACACTCCCTTCAGTGATCAATAAAACGGATGATAGATTCATCCCGTGCTCCGCCCGAAGATGAAATCGATTCCCAAGGATCGATTCCCTAATACAGCTTATCCACAACGGACCTCGCGGTTTTCTCCAACGACTTCGAGGCATCCTCTTTTTTCATCGTTAAGAGCGTTGTAAGAATGTTCAACATATATGTCTGCATGAACTTTGTTGCCAGTGCTCCGCCCTCTGTCGGCATTTCCCTGGAAGATACAAGAAGAACCGTATCCGCGTATGTAGCAATCGGGGAACGGAGATGTCCGGTCAAACAGATGACGTCCGCTCCATTCTGCTTCGCTTCCTTCACCGGATCCACCAGGTCACGCGTGCTGCCGGAAGTGGAAATGGCGAATACGAGATCGCCCTTCTTGACCAAGGAAGCGGACATGGCAATAATATGCGAATCCCGGTGCGCCTCCACATTAAGCCCCAGTCTCATCAGCTGGTAATGCAAATCCAGTGCCGTTATGCCTGAAGAACCCACGCCATAGACATACACTTTGTTTGCGGCCAGCAGCTTATCCACCGCCATCTTTAGATTGTCGGTGTTAACCAGATCCAGCGTATTCTTAAGTAAAATTTCATGCTGCATGGTCAGCTTGCGCGCCACCGTCATCATGTCATCCTGCTCATCGATGGCAGTATCCACTACAGATGGAGGACGGTCCACCAAATCCTGTGCAACGGACAGCTTGAATTCATGAAATCCCCGAAACCCCAGCTTGCGGCAGAATCGAATGACGGATGTCTCGCCGACCCCTGCCTTCTCAGACAAATCCGTTACGGTGGCGAGCACGGTTTCCTCAGGGTAACTTTTCACGTAATCAGCCACTTTTTTCTCCGTCTTGGTCAGGGAAGAATAAATGCTTGATATCATTAGCAGCGAGTTGGATTGATTCAGTCTTGGGCCAACTCTTCCCATTCCACATCCCTCATTTCTCTCTAACTGGCAAAAAAAGAATATTTTCTCCTTAATTATATATTAAAAAGGAGTTTTCTTTCAATCACGAAAAACCGGCTTTTGACGCACTTTCTCTAAAGACAGACACATATAGCAGAAGGTTTCCTTACGAGATAAGGAAGGTAAGCTCTTGGAATTTATACGTTCTTATCTCTTAAAAAAGAAGCTGTCAGCATCCTGTGAATCGGATCTGCAGCTTCGATCATCGTTGTTAACTGTTATCCTCTTCCGATCCTCCGATCGAGCAGTCTTACATCATGCTTCCAGTGTCGTCTGTACCTGAAGTCAGCCCTTCAATCGTTACCGCTCCATTCAGACTGTCGCCGGTCACCTGTCCCCGCTCCATCTGATAACCTGCATCCAGCATCGAACCATCCAACTGATGAAGCTGCTGGCTGACTTGGTCCATCTGCTGGAACAGCTGACGATGTTGATAAGCTTCGGCGTACTCGCTCTGCTGCGCAGTCTCGTCCATTTGCTCGAATGCCGTTTTGTTCTCGCCCAGCACTTGGCGGTACTGCTCCGCCGTAGCGGTTCGGATATCCTGCACCGCGTTCATCATCCCATGCAAAACCATCCGGCAATTCACCAGTTCCTGGCGGACGGCAGCAGAAGTTTCAGGCGTAACCGCAGCCTGGGCGCTTTGAAGCTCGGCTTGGATCTGGCTGAGCTGGCTTACGATCATCCCAACTTCGTTCATTCCCCCGCTTTGCGCTGCCGTAGTCAATTGGCCCGATAGCTGGTTGAGTCTCATCGACATATTTTGAATATCGCTCATTGCAATCCCCCCTTTTTTCGGATAGCGACCATTTTAATGATTAGGATGCGATAAACCATGGATTGCTATTCATGTCGATATCTGGTCAGGAGGCCCCCGTCTGTTGGAATACAGGGCGGGATGCCGATATAATAGAGTAAGCCATTATATGAAAGTAGGTAGATTAAAGAATTCGCATGATCAAACGCAAAAAAACGACACTTTTCCTAATTGCTGCCTTATTACTCGCCATATTTTATATGCAGCTGCAAACCTCCATACCGGGATTCATCAACGATCTTGATTTTAATAGCAAAGAAACCCCTGAAGTCTCCCAACTCCACCCGTATGTATTGCAGCAAAAGAACGAGCTTGTCCGTCTCACCAAGAAAAAAGGAATACCGATCATCATAACGGATGGTTACCGCAGCCATGAAGAGCAGACCCGCATCTACAATCAGGGCCGCAGCACCGAGGGAGATATCGTGACGAATGCCAAGGCAGGAGAATCCCTCCACAACTATGGACTTGCGATTGATTTTGCGCTAAGACTAAAGGATGGAAGCATCATCTGGGATATGGAATATGACGGGAACGGAAACGGCAAGGCCGACTGGATGGAGGTTGTGGAGATTGCCAAAGATTTAGGCTTCCAGTGGGGCGGGGATTGGGCCAACTTCCCGGATTATCCGCATCTACAGATCGATTTTGGACTGACGATCCGTGATTTGAAACGGGGAAAGCTCCCTCCCATGGACGCTTCCGAGACTTTGGAAGCAAAGTGAACGGCTATAGCAATTTGAAGAACTCGATAGGTACGGTATGTCCAGATAAGCACAGCCGGATCCTATATCTAGAATATTAACGGACACCATCGACGTTATTTACGTTTTTATGCCGTATTCTCAGAATAGAACGGACACCAAAGTCGCTATTCTACTAAAAATATAGTTTATCTCCGCCTTTAATCGTAAATAAGAGCTCCCATGTCCGTTACGGTGAGAACAGAGTCTGTTTCTAACGAAATAACGTATTCTGAGTCCGTAAGAATTAGTGGAATTTTGGTATTAGGCATCATCTTTTATTGAGCATCAAGGTTCGCATTCTTTAGTTATACGCAAGATAATGACTTACGCATCAGCGTTTAGATCAAGGTCGACCAGATCCTCTGGTCGGCCTTTTTGACGTTGTTCTCTGGAAAAGCGTCTTAATGGATTTGTGACATCCAACCAAATGCTTGACATTCGATTCACCTTTTGGTTATATAGTTATATATATGAGTATATAACCTTAACAGGACATGAAGATAAGGCGGTGATTCTTATTGAGCGGTACCGTGCATCCAGATAATAAGCCCCTGTTCATCCAGATCAAGGAGAAGATCGAGGACCAGATCGTAAATGATCTACTGCTTGAAGGTGAGCAGGTTCCCTCCACGACGCAGCTCTCCCAATTTTACAAAATCAATCACATCACGGTGTTAAAGGGCATCAACCTGCTGGTTGATTCCGGACTTATCTATAAAAAGCGAGGTGTCGGCATGTTTGTTGCAGAGGGGGCCAAGGAAATGCTGCTCCAGACCCGAAAGAGTGCATTTGCGGAACATTATGTGATGCCTATGGTACAGGAAGCAGACAAACTCGGCTTGTCCACGGATGAGCTTTTTCAAATCATAACCCAGTTAAAAGGAAGTGACCTCCATGAATCTTGATGTTCAGTTTGACCGTCTTTCGGTGGTATACGGTGACCTCGAAGCCGTCCGCAATGTTTCGCTTCATCTCCCGGCCGGCAAAATTTATGGTCTCCTGGGGCGTAACGGAGCAGGCAAAACCTCACTACTGTCTGTTCTTGCTTCATTTCGTGAACCCTCATCGGGATCGGTTACGATTGGCGGCGAGCAGCCGTTCGAAAATGCCAAAATCATGAGAGAAGTCTCCTTCATCTACGATGTCGACTATAAAGACGAGACGGATAAGATCAAGGTAGCGATTGAATCCGTAGCCCGGCACCGGCCCCATTTTGATACCGGGTACGCCCTTGAGCTCGCACGCAAATTCAATTTACCCTTGGGTAAACAGCTGAAGCAGCTTTCCAAAGGGATGCAATCCGCTTTTAACGTATGCATCGGACTTGCCAGCCGCTCGCCAGTTACCATATTGGATGAAGTTTATCTCGGCATGGATGCGCCGTCACGCGAAATTTTTTACCGGGAACTGCTGGAAGACCAGGAGCGCCATCCCCGTACGTTCATTCTCTCCACCCACCTGGTTTCGGAGATGGATTATCTGTTTGAAGAAGTCATTATCATTCACAAAGGCCAGTTCGTGCTGCAAGACGATTATGAAAGCCTCACATCCCGAGGCGTTTCCGTTACGGGCCCGGCGGCAAAGGTAGATGAATTCATCCAGGGGATGAAGGTGCTCAACGTGCAGCAGCTCGGTTCTACCAAAGCCGTCATGGTCTATGGGGAATTAAACGAGGCATCCCAGCTAGCCGCACATCGGGCAGGCCTTGAGATCGGGCCGATCTCGCTCCAGGACTTGTTTATCCATCTGACGGGGGAGGAATATTCCGCATGAAAAAGACGTCATCGGCCGTAACCAGAGTATCGACGGACATGTTTATTCAGCAAGGCAGCTGGGCCTTGGGATTTCTAGCGATTGTGCTGCTGATCTATTTTGGAGTCGGCATCGGCAACAGCATTGGTGTCAATGTTCGCGAAGGAATCGCAGAGAAGGACTTCTTCTCCATCGCTTACCGCTCAACCAAAGGATTTATGCTTGTCATCGGCATCATTTCGGCCTACGGCTTTCTAAGCTATTATGTAAGACACGGGATTACGCGCAAAGATTTCTTCAATGGAGCCGCTGTGGCTGCCGTCTATCTGTCATTGGCCTTTCCCGTCGTGGTGGGTCTAATCAATTGGATCATCGGGATGGTTACCTCCCATGATGCCGGCAACACCTCGCTGCTGCAGGAGTTTGATAACAACTGGCTGCTGACACTTGTCTCCTATGGCGTCCAAATCTTTACCTATTATCTGATGGGATGGATGATTGGCTCCGGATTTTACCGGTTTGGCTGGATTCCGGGCTTGGGGTGGATCGCCGTAGCCCTCGTGTTGATCGGCTTCATGGATGCATTGTGGCAATTCGAGCTGGCTTCCATATGGGAACAGTGGCTACCGGTCACAACAGCCTTTTCCGTCACGCTGCCGGTTTCTCTTGCAGGCTCCGTGGCCATCATCCTGATTGCACTGATTCTGATTCGACTGATCACCCGAAGAGTTACAATTAAAATTAGATAAGCAACAAAGAAAAATGGCTGATCCAAGGGGAGCAACAGATCTACCCCGGAGTCAGCCATTTATCATGTACATTGTTTTAAATTAAGCAGCACTGCTCTTCTTTTTATTGTAAATATCGAAGGCTACCGCTGCGAGGAGAACCAGGCCCTTGATTCCTTGCTGCCAGTCGATGCCAAGACCTACAAGCGACATCCCGTTATTGAGCACACCCATGACGAGACCGCCGATGATGGCGCCAAAGACCGTACCGATCCCACCGGTAGCCGAAGCGCCGCCGATGAAGCTCGCCGCGATGGCATCCAGCTCAAAGTTCGTGCCGGCTCTTGGCGTCGCCGCGTTCAAGCGGGCGGCAAAGATCAACCCGGAGATCGCTGCCATCACGCCCATGTTGACGAATACCCAGAACGTGACCTTCTTGGTTTTCACGCCGGACAGCGCCGCCGCTTTCTCGTTGCCGCCAAGCGCATAAATATGACGGCCCATCACGGTTTTGTTCATCACGAAGGAATAGATGATGATCAACACCAATAGCAGAATCAGAATGTTCGGCAGGCCGGCATAACTGGCCAGCATGAACGTAAAGGCATTGATCACCGCCGCAATAAGTACAAGCTTCAAGAGGAACAAGCCATTTGGCAATACTTCGAAGTTGTATTTTTTATGCGATTTTCGCTCGCGAAGCTCATTGATCAGGAAAATAACCGTAAAGACGATCCCAGCCAGAATCGCGATCAGATTGGTGCCGGTGTTACCGAAATCCGGAATAAAGCCGGAGCTCAGTTTCTGGAAACCTGAAGGAAAGGGCGCAATCGATTGACCTTCCAGCACAATCATGGTTAGACCACGGAACAGCAGCATTCCCGCAAGAGTTACGATAAAGGCCGGTATCCTTACATAAGCCACCCAGAACCCCTGCCAAGCACCGATCAGGCCCCCGACGATCAGAGACACGATCACCGCAATGACCGGATGCAGCTGCATATCCACCATCATAATCGCGGCCACTGCACCGACGAAAGCAGCTACCGAACCGACCGACAAATCAATATGCCCCGTAATAATGACAAGCACCATGCCGATGGCAAGTACGAGGATATAGCTGTTCTGGAGAATCAGGTTTGTGATGTTGATCGGCTCCAGCAGCAGCCCGCCCGTAATGATCTGGAAAAATATCATAATAACAACAAGGGCGATGATCATCCCGTATTGGCGGATGTTGTTTTTGAACATTTTTTTGAGTGTTTCCATGCTTAAGCCCCTCCGTTCTTGGTCATGTATCTCATCAGGGTTTCCTGCGAAGCCTGCTCTCTGCTAACCTCACCGGTTATCCGTCCCGCGCTCATGACATAAATCCGGTCGCAGATCCCTATAATCTCCGGCAGCTCCGAGGATATGACAAGCACGCCCTTCCCCTCATCCGCCAGCTGGTTAATGATCGCGTATATCTCGTATTTGGCCCCAACGTCAATCCCCCGTGTCGGCTCATCCAGGATCAGAATGTCCGGCTCGGCATAAATCCATTTACTTAGGACGACCTTCTGCTGATTCCCCCCGCTGAGGTTTCCCGCCTTCTGGAGAATGTTCGGCGTTTTGATCTTGAGCTTCTTCCGCATGTCCTCCGCCACGAGTATTTCTTCCTTATCATCAATGACCATGTTCCTCGCAAGCTTGGACAGTCCGGTAAGCGAGATGTTGCGCTTGATATCGTCCATGAGGATCAACCCGTATTCCTTACGGTCCTCGGTCACGTAAGCTAAGCCGTTATCAATGGCTTCGGTAATGGATTGATTCCGGATTTCCTTCCCGTCTTTGCGCAGCGTTCCGGTAATATTCCGGCCGTAAGCCTTACCGAAAATACTCATCGCAAGCTCGGTCCGGCCCGAACCCATCAGCCCGGCAATGCCCACGACTTCCCCACGGCGTATATTCATGCTCACGTTGTCAATCACTTTGCGGCCTGCTTGCAGCTCGTGATATACCGTCCAATCCTTAATCTCCAGAATGACTTCCCCGATCTTCGGTGTCCGCTCCGGATAGCGGTTCGTCAAATCCCGGCCGACCATGCCGCGGATGATCCGTTCCTCGCTCACCTCGCCGCCCCTCATATCCAGCGTTTCGATGGTTTGACCGTCACGCAGAATCGTAATGGAATCCGATACCTTCGACACCTCGTTCAATTTATGGGAAATCAGGATGCAGGAGATTCCCTGTTTCTTGAATTCCAGCATCAGCTCCAGCAAATTCTCGCTGTCGTCCTCATTGAGCGCCGCCGTCGGTTCGTCCAAAATAAGCAGCTTCACCTTCTTGGATAAGGCCTTCGCAATTTCGACCAGCTGCTGCTTGCCGACGCCGATACTGCCGACCTGTGTGTTCGGATTCTCGCTGAGCCCCACCTTATCCAGCAGCGCTTTGGCTCCCATCATCGTCTCATTCCAGTTCATGATGCCCTTCTCGGCACGCTCGTTCCCCAAGTAAATGTTCTCGGCAATCGACAGATAAGGAATCAACGCAAGCTCCTGATGGATGATGACGATGCCCAGGTCTTCGCTTTGCTTGATATTTTTAAATTCGCAGACGCTACCTTTGAACAAAATATCTCCCTCATAGGAGCCGTGTGGATACACGCCGCTCAGCACTTTCATCAACGTGGATTTGCCCGCTCCGTTCTCCCCGCACAGGGAATGGATTTCACCTTCGCGAACTTTCAAATTCACGTTATCCAGCGCCTTCACCCCGGGAAACGCTTTCGTAATGTTCCGCATTTCAAGAATGTACTCTGACATCTGGCTTCACCTTCCTATCGTTTCGTGTTCGCTGTCTTAAGACTATTTCAAACCGATTTCTTCCTTGGAATAATAGCCCGTCTCGACAACCTCTTTCTCCACGTTGGAAACATCTACGGATACAGGAGGGAGCAAATAGGCAGGCACGACCTTGATGCCGTTGTCGTACGATTCGGTATCGTTGACCTCGGCTTCTTCTCCCTTCAGCACGCTCTCCGCCATCTTGACTGCCTGTTCGGCGAGCTGGCGTGTATCCTTGAACACCGTCTGGGTTTGCTCACCGGCTACGATCGATTTAATGGAGGCAAGCTCCGCATCCTGACCAGTAATGATCGGCAGGGGCCTACCTGCCGTCCCATAGCCCACACCCTTGAGCGAGGAGATAATGCCGATACTGATCCCGTCGTAGGGAGACAGCACTGCATCCAGATTTTCGCTGGAATAGTTGGCGCTGATCAGGTTATCCATCCGCGACTGGGCCAAGGCCCCGTCCCAGCGCAGGGTTGCGATCTGGGCCATCGTGATCTGCTTGCTCCGAACCACAAGCTTGCCCGAATCCATGTAAGGCTTCAGAACGGACATCGCGCCATCATAGAAAAAGTAAGCATTGTTATCGTCCGGCGATCCGCCGAACAGCTCGATATTGAACGGCCCCTTCCCTTCCTTCAAGCCGAGCTTCTCTTCAATATAAGAGGCTTGTTGAACACCGACCTGAAAGTTGTCGAACGTAGCATAATAACTCAAATGCTCGGTATTGCGGATCAACCGATCGTAGGCAATAACCTTAATTCCCTGATCATGAGCCTTCTTGATCACGTCGGTCAGCGTATTGCCGTCAATCGAAGCGATGACGATGACGTCGACCCCTTTCGTAATCATGTTCTCGATTTGCGAAATCTGGTTTTCAATCACGTCCTCGGCAAATTGAAGGTCGGTTTTATATCCTTTTTCCTGAAACAGCCGCTCCATGTTCTTCCCGTCAGCCACCCAGCGCTCGGATGATTTGGTTGGCATCGCAAGGCCGACGTAGCCCTTATCAGCATCGCCGGTTTTACTTTCGGCGAGGTTGCAAGCTGTCAGAGCCAGGAGCAGCACCGCGATCAGCAACCCTAGCAATCCTCTCTTCATCGGTAGTTCCCCTTTCCGAAAAATGGAATCGAGAGCGCTTACAACCGAAGGTTCGAAAAGCCTCTCTGTACTTAAAAGGATACATCCCATCGGGTGTAGGGGTCTTTCCACGAAAACAACCTTTTTTATAATTTTCATACTTTTGTTGTTGGGGATTCGCGTGGAGTGTGCATGGCTGTTTAATGCTCCGGCTTCGTTCACAGCATGTCTCAAACGGTTGCCTGCATAAAAAAAGGGGGAGTCCCAAAGATCTTAGATCTTGCGGGAGGCCCTTGGTTGCTGTTAGAAGACGCTCCATGTACGAATCGTTCCTACCATCGCTGTTGCCCCCACATTTCTTGGAATGGTTCTGAGCAAGGGCGAAATGTGGGGGCAAAGGCGAGCGCTGACGCTTGTCCGGAATCGATTCGTCCTCTCCGCTACGCCGTGCAGATGGCTTACTTTTTTAGACACAAAGAAACCGTTCCTTGGTAATGGAGGTGTTACCCAAACCATTTACGGAAGGAACGGTTTCTTTTGTACATTCAATAAGCCATGGACCAACTCTATCTGCCAGACGACCGAATCTTTGCGAGTGCTTTCCCGGAGGCGGTCGAGACAGCTACCGTCCCAAGATGCTCACCAAAGTCATCGTCTACGCTTACACACAATTGTTTTCGACCATCGCCGAGACCGAGAAACAGGAAGAACATGAACGAAGGAGACAAGACCTCGTCGAATTCGGCGGGTCGTCAGCGCTAACCACTGAAAAAAGCGATACGATCGCTCCGCAAAGATCTGCTCCCGCGTTTGCAAAAATATGAGACTCAGCAGGAAATGGTATAGGTTCGGGATGCCCACTTCATGATCCTCGCCCAACCGTCTACTCTTCCTGAACCGTCGCCCCTTTGCGGTACCGGTTCGGTGATACCCCCATGACCTTCTTAAAAGACGTGCTGAAATAATGCTGGCTGTCATACCCCACCCGCTCCGCAATGTCCAGGATGCTTAGATCGGTGGAGTTAAGCAGATGGATCGCCTTTTGAATCCGCGTCTGGGTCATGAGCGTAATAAAGGACGTGCCCAGTTCTTTCTTTAGCGTCCGGCTCAGATAGACCGGCGAAACCTGCAAAGCTTGGGCAAAGGACTCCAGCGTCAGCTCCCGAACGGCATACCGTTCCTGAATGAGCTGCCTGGCCCGCCGTACTAACGGAGACAACTGCGCCTCCTGGAACACCCCGTCCCGGCAGGCCTCATAGGCAGCCGCAACCGCCCCCGTTCCTTCCGATACAAACTCCATATGAACGTTGACAGTCAGTTTCAAGTACTTCTGAATGGACTGCTCGGCATCGGCACCGATTTTCAAATCCGTCTCTCCCCATATACAGATGCCGATCCATCCCGTATGATCGCGGAACAAAACACAAGGAGCGGAATGGATCAGCTCGGAAATGATATTCTCCATCGCGAACAGATACAACTGCCGGTCGCTTTCCTTCATCAAAGGCTGCGGAGCCGTTATCTCCGGCCATCTTGCGATGCCGACCCGGGTCGGCTTACTAGGAGGAAGCCCGAGAAATTCCAGCTGCTCCAGCGCCTCCTCCTCATCCAGCAGACCATGCATCCATTCCAGGCAGAACCGTTCACGCAGCAGCGGAATATTCTTCTCGATTTGCTCGGAGGCCTTCTTCAGATAATTCTCCTGGATATGCCGGTCATTCAGCTCATCCCTTACGCTTCCAAGCACTCGGATCAGGTGATCCGCATTCACCGGCTTTAATATATAATCCTTAACCCCGAGCCGGATCGCTTCCTGCGCGTAAGCGAACTCGTCATGGCCGGTAATAATGACGAACCGGCATTCGGGGCGTTCTTCCTTCATACGCTTCATAAGCCCGATGCCGTCCATGAACGGCATATTCATATCGACCAGCATAATGTCGATCGGCCGGCCGAGCGCAAGCTCCAGCGCTTCCTCACCATCCTCCGCTTCAGCAGCTACCTCCATGCCAAGAGCCTCCCAATCCACCGCATCCCGAATGCCTTCACGAATAATCGGCTCATCGTCAGCGATCAGGACTTGATACGCTTTATTCATAGCCTGTCTCTCCCATCATGATTGGAGGACGAAGGGGCGGTATGCAGCAGCGGATGCGTAATCATTACCGTGGTTCCCTCGTTCTCTATACTGTCAATTGCGATTCCGTACTCATCACCGAACGTTAGCTTGATACGGGCCTGCACATTCAGCATGCCGTAGCTGCGGCTTCCGCCCAGGCCTTCTCCCGGAGTTGTCTCCATCGCCGTTACCGGATCGGCAAGCTGTCTGCGAAGCGCCTCCAGTTGCTCCTTCGGCATACCTGCCCCGTCGTCCTGTACGGCAAGCACCAGCACATTCCCTTCGACATCAGCTTTGATCCAGATTCGCCCCGGGCCTCTCCGGGCCTTAATGCCGTGGTATATCGCGTTTTCCACCATCGGCTGGAGAATAAGCTTCAGGACGTACATTCTCTCTGCCTCAGGCGAAAGCTCCATCTCAACCTGCAGCCTGTCGCGGTAACGCGTTTTCTGTATCTGCAAGTAACTGCTGATATGCATCCATTCGTCGGACATGGGGATGATATCATCCCCTTTGCTGAGCCCGATCCGAAACAACCGCGACAAGGATTCCACCAGGTCCGATACATCGTCCGCCCCTTTCTTGCGGGCCATCCAATGGATCGTATCCAGCGTGTTGTACAGAAAATGCGGCTTAATATGCGCCTGCAGGCTGCGCAGCTCCGCTTCGCGCTTCTGCTTCTCCCGCAACTCGCTCAGCTTCATCAACTTGCGAATCTGCAGAAGCATGCGGTTAAAGCTGCGTCCAAGCATGCCTACCTCATCCTGCCGGTTTCCCCAGTAACGGGTCGTCAAATCCCCGGATTCGGCTTTTTGCATGAAGGACATGAGCTGCCAGATCGGTCTGGATATCGACTGTGAAAGCGTGTAGGATGCAGCTACGCCAAACAAGCACACCACAAACAAGAAACAAATCATATAAAATTGAATCTCCCGGACCTCATACACCGATTCGCTGGTTGGAAATACGCCGATCGTCCGCCAGCCGGTAAAGGAGGAGGTGCCGTATATCAATTGCAGCCGCTCTCCGTTCACCTCACGGATGAAAGCACCGCTGTCCTCTTCCGGAAACCACGAAGGCGGTATGGACGGAATGATCGAATCCTCCGGCTTATAGATGCTGGAGCCGCCGGATTCGGCCACCATCAAATATCCGCTTTTTCCAAGCGTGACATCCCGGACCGCTCTCGCAACCGCCCGCAGCTTCAAATCGATCAATACCGCTCCGGTTACTTCCCTCGTATCCGGATTCACAAACGAGCGAACGACCGACACCAGCTCCTCGTTGCCATAATGAACATGGGTGGTGACATTACGATCTGCCGGATGCCCGAGCACTGTAAAGATTCCTTCATTTGAAGCAGCCTCAAGGTACCAAGCTTCCTCCGTCAAGCTGGCGGGACCGCGCGCATACATTTCGTTACTGATGTATTCCCCGTCGCGATTGACCAGAAGAATGGAGGCGATTTCCGGGTACAGCGTCGTGAAGCCTTGAAGATACCGCTTAATCTCGTAGTTTTCCTCATTGTCCTGCTTCACCGAGAACGCCTGCAGGCTGGAATTCCCCGTATCTTCGGTTCCTGCGGCCGGCTTATCCCCTTGGATTTCCCCTTGCAGAAACCGCTCCGTGCGCGGGTCAAATCCGATCAAATACGTAATGTTCTGGAGATTCTCCATATCATTGCCCAAGGTCTGATTGACCTTTCCGATCAATTGAATGGTGTTCGAGGTTACCTGCTGATCCACAATGCGGTTAACCGTCCAATTGACGAGGACGCCCAGCGCAATTGAGGGCAGGATGCCAACCATAAGGAACAAGATGACCAGCTTGTATCTCAGCGGTAAATCCCCGAACCGCAGCCACCGCGAGATGCCTTCGCGCCAGGATTCCGCTCTGATTCTATTTTGCATAATAATCATTCACATTCTCTCGGGTCACAATCGAGATCCCGGTGTCCACCCTTGTCGGAAGTGGAGACACGTCATTGCCGAGCGTCGGGGCCGGTACGGTAAGACCATGATGCAGATGAAATAAATACTGCAGCGACCAATAGCCCATGTTCCACGTCCCCTGAGCGATCGTTGCCGCGATGGTTCCATCGGAAATCCGGTCCAGCGTCCCTTTATTTGTATCGAATCCGATGATGGTAATCCGGTTCGTTTTATTCGCGCCGATAACAGCATCCGCCACGCCCATTCCGCCGCTGGCCTCCGTTACGAAGATCCCTTTGAGATCCGGGTGCTTGTCCAGCATGTCTGCAGCAGCCTCTTTGGCAACGAGGGTATCCCCTTTACCTTCCCTGATCTCCACCACGGACATGCCCGGATATCGCTGTGCTAAAGTGTCCCTGAAGCCTTCGGAACGGTCATCATGATTCTGCTGCCCGGGCTGGGTAACAATCCCGATCTCCCCTTCCCGGCCGAGAAGCTGCGCCATTTTGTCCGCGGCCGCAACGCCAGCGTTGTAATTATTGGTCGCCAGGAAAGAATAGGCCTTACTGTCAGGTGCATCCGCATCGAACAGCACGACGGGTATTCCAGCTTCCACGGCTTTATTAATCGTCGACGTCAGCGCTTTGGAATCGATGGCCGACAAGGCGATACCGGCAGGCTTTTTGGCAATCACTTGTTCCAGAACGGTGATCTGTTCCTCCACGTCATATTGTGTAGAGCCTCGGTAATCGACAGTTACGCCCAGAGCATCCCCTCCATCCTCGAAGCCCTTTAAAATATTTTTCCAATATTCCATGCCGGATTGAAAAGTCACCATGACATAATTCTCCCCAATGCTGCCGTGCAGGCCGCCTTCCTCCCAAGCGGAAGAACGCTTGTCCTCCAGCCTGTACATGAACACATAGGTAAGAAAAGCCAATAGAAGCGCACCGTACACCAGCATCATCTTCTTCATGATTAAATCCCCCGATCCTTGATCCCGCGTTTGCCATTTCCAGTTGCAATCGGTTACATAACGTATAATGAATATACTGCAATTCTTTGAAAAAGATCAAACCCTTGCTGGAATTTGGCTCTGGTCAACAGCAAAAAAACAGGCCGTCCACGGTTAACCCTAACCCTGTCACACAGCCTGTTTCTGATATTTTAATTATCTTATTTTTGTACATTACATTTCATTGCCCTTATGTAGCCCGCTTAGCCGGATAAATGCTGATACCGTGCATAAATAAACTCACCACGTGACGCGCAAGATCCTCAGGAGTCCGCTTGCCTGTCAGAAGCTGCTGTGAGGTCAGTCTTTCAATGACGCCGACCAAGCACTCCGCAACGATGTGCATATCGGAATCTCCGTCAAAGTACCCGTCCCGCTGCTCAGCTTTCAGATTTTGCTCAATCATGGCTACCATTTCAGACTTTACGATGACAGCGTCATCCCCAATGAAAAAACCAATTTGTGTAAGATCCGGATCTTTGCCAAGAAACGCGAACAACCCCGTCAGCACGCTCTGCAAACGACCGGTCACATGCTCCTCATCAATTCCGCCTTCCAATCTGCTTCCCTCGAGCAGGATCTTGAGCTCAGAGCGAAATTTCTCCACCAACTCCTTGAAAACGGCTTCTTTGCTCTCAAAATACAAATAGAATGACGGCTGCGTCAATCCAACCCGGGAAACGATGGTGCTGATCTTAGTCTGATGGTATCCTGACTTTGCAAATTCATTGGCAGCGACAATCAGTAGTCTAGCTCGGCTTTCTTGTCCGTTCGCACCCTTCTTACGCAAAGCTATCCAACCTCCGAATCTAATCATGGTGTATGTAAGTTACCGTCCATTATACTCTATATCGGAAAGTTACTGCTACACATAAAGTCCAGTCTTAACATGCACGAGACTTTACATCACCTCAAGAACGTTATAACGTAAAAGGATAACGATGTTTATCGTTACAGCCAATAAGGAGATTAATAACATGCAGAAACATACCCAACCCAACTCGGTGGATATGACCGAGTCACATAACTTGCCAGACCCCTCTTCCAAGCGCGTGCTTATTGTTACGGCAGTCGATGCCGAAAAAGAAGCCGTGCAACGCGGGCTTAAGCGCGCACATGGATTTGATGTCATCGCCGGTGGAGTCGGTCCCGCGGCTACCGCTGCTGCGACTGCCCGCCAGCTGATTCAAGGCACCTATGATTTCGTGGTCAGCGCAGGTATCGCCGGAGGATTTGCCGGCCAGGCTGAGGTTAGCTCCATCGTCATTGCGGACACCATCATTGCCGCTGATCTCGGTTCTGAAACCGAAGACGGCTTCAGCAGCGTCCAGGAGCTTGGCTTCGGAATGGATCGGGTGCAGGCAGATCCAGCCTTTGCCCGCAAACTTGCGGAGGCCTTAAAGATTGCTGGCGCCGCCGTAACCCTCGGGCCTGTCCTGACGGTCTCCACCACGACGGGAACAGCAGCTACGGCCGCACGCCTCCTCCATCGGGTGCCAGACGCCGCAGCCGAGGCGATGGAGGGATTCGGCGTGGCAACAGCTGCCGCTGCAGCCGGTGTGCCCGTGCTCGAAATCCGTTCCATATCCAATCAGGTCGGTCCGCGGGACCGCAGTGCATGGAAGATCAAGGAGGCGCTGCAAGCGCTTGAGACCGCAAGTTCATTACTACCGGAGGTGCTACGATGAAAATCGCTTTTTCCCCTTGCCCCAACGACACATTTGTATTTCATGCCTGGGTTCACGGGCGGATTCCAGGCGCTCCCAAGCTTGATGTATCCTACGCGGATATCGATATCACCAATCACTGGGCGGCCGAAGATCGAGAACATGATATCTTAAAAATATCCTATGCCGCGCTGCCCTGGGTGCTGGATGAATATGCTCTCCTGCCCTGCGGGGGAGCACTTGGCCGCGGATGCGGACCGCTCGTTCTGACAGCGGACAAGCTCACGGACGGAAAAACACCAGCCAGCCCTGCGGATTTGTCCGGCCGGCGGGTAGCCGTTCCAAGTGAACGCTCCACCGCTTATCTGTTGTTCCGTCTGTGGGCCGCACAGAATGTACCTGGAGGACTCGGTGAAATCGTGGTGATGCCGTTCGATCAGATTATGCCGGCTGTCCGGGATGGAAAGATCGATGCCGGGCTTGTCATTCACGAAGCACGATTTACCTATTCGTCCTATGGATTGAAGCTGATGACGGATCTGGGCAGCTGGTGGGAATCCGATACAAACCTGCCTATTCCTCTAGGGGCGATTGTGGCCCGGAGGTCGCTGGATCTGGCAAGCATTTCGAACTGGATCCGTTCTTCTGTCGAATATGCCTGGGAACATCCCGAGGACTCTCGGGCCTATATCCTCCAACACGCTCAGGAAATGGACCCGGATGTCGCCGATGCCCACATCGACTTGTATGTCAATCCATTTACCGCAGAGCTGGGCGAAGACGGCTATGCCGCGATTTCAGCCCTGCTGAACCGTGCAGCCGATGAAGGGCTTGTGCCGCGGATCGATCCCGCGCTGCTGAAGCGTCCATAATATGGCGACCTAACCGCTAATTATATTCTCAATGGATGTACTTTCAATAGAAGACAAATCACAGATAGAGTTTTCTTGCGGTAATCGGAAGATTTAGCTTCCGCTGAAAGCTTATGTATTCTATGTTCAAAGAGGAGCACCAGGAGTCCGACAAATCGGGTCTCCCGGACGCTCCTCTTTTTCATTATCCTCATGAATGGTTCTTGTCCAACTCCTCTGTTCAGAACTCATGCCTCGATATAAAATCATGTAATCGCCGATAAATGTCGATAATCTCATCTATGGGCATTCGTACCAGTCCACTGGAAGAAGGAGCAACAAACTCATGAACGCCCTCCACGACAGGGTCCGGCTGAATTCCCCAATCCGCTTTTGCTTTACCGCTGAATTCGGTATACACGCCCTTGCCGACAAAACAAGCAACCTCCGGTCTGTACTCCGCCAGCTTCTCCCGCAGCGTCTCTCTTCCGAGTTTGTACTCTTCGCGGGTAATATCTTCGGCCCCCCGTGTGGGTCTGGCTACAATATTGGTAAATCCATACCCCAGTTTAAGCAATTCCCCATCCTCCGAGGCTTCATATAAGCGAGGGGTCAACCCGGATTTATGCAGAATCCTCCAAAAATTGTTGCGGGGGTTGGCATAATGATGTCCGACCTCCCCCGATCGCAAACTAGGATTAAATCCGATAAAAACAACAGTCAATCCATAATCGAGATGATCGCTGACTTCGTTCATTCTGACTCCTCCTATCATCGTCTTATTCTGGGTTAACCCTGAACTTAATGAGAGCTCGACGCGGCAGCGCTGTTGTTGCGTTTGCGTATTTGGTGAATGCCCATCACCACGGTCACGAGCTCCCAGTCTCCAAGTACGTCGCTCTCATTCTCCAGCAGATAAGCTCCGGCCTGAAGCCAGCCGCTAATGCGGGAAAAATGGACGATTCCTCTTCCGGCATCATCCGTTATTTCATATTCATTGGAAAAAGCAGGCGAAGTGATCTCATATACGCCACGCGATCCGGCGTTGTATTCGAATTTTTTCGTGAAAAAGCTCATACGCATACGCAGCACGCCCAGCTCTTCCCCGCTACCGCTCACGATATGCCACTTGTTGGAGAAGAAACGGAACGAACCGCTGCATACCGGATCTCCCGAAGCGTTATACACATCCAGCGAGGAGCCGAAAGCGCTCTTCAAATCCAGACTTCCTATTACACTGCCTTCCCTATCCATAATATCTGTTATACCCGAGCTAAAAAAGTTATCCTTGAAATATAAATGCATACGCCTTCTCCCCTTCCTCGATTCCCTGTATACCTGTTACTCATTACAACGATTTGAACGTAAAATTGTTTCGAATTTTTTGAGGGATTCTGGGAACCAATCCTATGTTCAATTGTCTAATATTTGAGGTGATGCGATTGGAGTATCTAAAACAAATGGTGGCCGTAAATGAAGCAAGCACGGTGCTGAGCGATTTGATGGAGTCCTTCGGCCAGGACGTGTGGAACTATGCGTTCTTCCTAACCAAACGCAAAGATGCGGCTGATGATATCAGTCAGGACGTATTCTTGAGCGCATTTAAGCACTGGAATGAGTTTCAGGGCCGAAGCTCTGTCAAAACATGGCTGTTAACCATCACCCGCAACCTTTCGCTGAACTATCTCAAATCTTCCTTTATGACAAGGGTGTCTTTAACCGGCTGGGTAATCTCCAAGCAGACTGAACCCTCCGCGGAAAAGGAGTTTATGGATGCTGCTGCCGTCTCGCAGATTTGGAAGTACGTGATGGAGCTGCCGCCCAAATACCGCGAGGTGCTTATCCTTGAATCCCACTACCAGCTGCCGCGAAAAGAAATGGCGGAACTGCTCGGCATATCCGAAGGAACGATCAAATCCAGACTGCACCGAGCTCGCACCCGAATGGAAAAGATGTTGAAAGGAGAGGATGGCCAGTGAAGACCGAACAAGAGCTGCAGCCCGATTGGATACAGGAACTCGCTTCTTCTCCATTCAACGAGCCGATGTTCACCGAGAAGATGAAATCCAGTGTATTGAACAATGCGGCTAACGGATCTGTAAAGAAGGGTCGCAAAAAACGGAGGTCTCCAACACGTCTGCTTATAACAACCGCAAGTGCATTCATCATTCTTCTAATAGCGGCGATATGGGGATGGCGCGAGTCCCCTGCGCTTCAACGCATGATCCCGATCCAAGGCTGGGGAAACAGTGCCGATTGGGCTCCCCGCAACGTATACATGGAGAATGGCGTGGATAAACTTCAGGGGGTACAAGGTGGTGATTTTGCCGCCGGTTCTCCGGCTGGTGCCTGGTGGAATCTGTTAACCCCGGTTCAAGAGCTTGAAGGGAAAACGATCCGCATATCCGCCCTACACCGGGATACGGGAACTACCCTTGAAGAACTCGCTGAGACGAAGATTACCTCCGATATGGCATACAATGACTTTACGCGAGTATCTTCCCGCTTCGCCCTGCCGCTCTCCGGGTTATGGCGTTTCGATGTGATGGTGGATCAAGAGAAATACGGCGATATCGTGGTCGATGTGCCGGACAGCGGTTGGGAGCTAAGCCCGAGCTTTAGATCCGGTAATTATGCCATGACCGGCGTGGAAGGTCGTTTGGGATTTATCCATCCTCCTTTAGTTGCAAATAAACCCAACAAATACATGTGGCATTTCTGGGGGCGTGACGAGGAATTGAAGGGGGATCTGCTGATCACCGCCGTGAAAAAAGGTACTACCGAGCTCGTTGATGTATTTAAAACTCGTATCAGTCCTTATCCTCATAACGGTGCCGATGCAGCAATACCAACCTCCATGTCGCTGCCTTCGCCAGGACTATGGCGCATTATGGTCTCCATTAACGGTCAACTGTTCGGCAGCGTCATTGTTGAAGTCGATAAACCTCAAGACTAAGCTTTCACCACCCTAACCTATCAGAACTTCTATCCGAGACTGAAGTTCATCAAATAAGGATGCCCCGGTCTGTAGGCATCTACAGAACCGGGGCAGCCTTTTCATGAGGAATATATCGTTATTTCAGATTCCTCTTATATCATATGCTAAAGAGCATTACTTCGCGTCCAATGCTTCCTTCGGCACTTTGATCTTGCTGATTTCGTTATGCTTGGAGTAAGTGCTCTTCATTTTCATATCCAAGGATACCTTCTGACCTTCGGCTTCCATTGCCATTACCATGTCCAAATCGGTTGTTACAGGCAGGTAAGATTCCTTCTGTACGCCATAAACAATATGGATGCTCTTGATATCCATTTGATCCATCATGGCTTCCATCTGCGGATCGTTGCCCGCTTGGCTCATCATAGACTTGGCAAGCTCCTTCAGATTGTCGCCGGAGACATCCGCCGTCAGAACGTATGAGTCTCCGTCCTCCGTTACTTTGAAGTCCTTAGCGAGGGTCTTGAACTGCTCTACCTGCTGCTCCGGACTTGCACTGCTCGGATCCAGGCTGTCGCGGATCTCCTGCTCCGATTCCTTCGGAACCTGCATCCATTGACCATCCATAAGCATGTAGATACCGTCTTCCGTTATATACTGCTTCATCTCGATCTTGCCTTCCGGAGAATCCATCACGATGTTCTGCATCATCTCCACCGGCTCGAGCGTAAGTTCCGAATCAAGCGCCATATTAACATCTTGCTCCTGCTTCTCTTCGCCTTCAACAACGATATGCTGTTTAACATCGGCTTTCATCGCAAAACTCTTCAAATTCTTGGAAGCTTCAGCCGACTTCTGAAGAAGCTCGTCAGCAGTTGGAAGAGCATCCTTCTTCGGTTCTTCTTTAGCAGGCGGCGTCTCGCTCGTCCCTTGTTCCGTTGCTGGCGGTGTTGCGGCATCGTCTGCTGCTTTGTTGTCCTTTCCGCATGCTGTCATGCTCATTACCAAAATTGCCCCTAGTAAGACTGCTGTCCACTTCTTCAATCGAATTTCCTCCTAAAATATGTATTCCAAGATTACTCATCCCATTCTATACGATTTGCTACAAATATTGATCAATTTTTCAGAAAACGGTACACTAGACCTATTCTTTGTCAGGGAGTGTGCACAATTGGAAAACATTCTTGTTACCGGATATCGAGCTCATGAACTCGGTATTTACAACAACAAACACCAAGGCATTCCTTATATACGTCAAGCGATTGCCAACCGCTTGATTCCGCTGCTCGAGGAAGGTCTTCAGTGGGTTATCACGCCCGGTCAGTATGGCGTGGACCTGTGGGCCATTGAAACATCTATAGAACTAAAGTCCCAATACCCCGACCTGAAATGCTCCATTCTGACGGCCTATCAGAATCCCGAGGAACAATGGAACGACGATAAAAAAGCTTATTTTCAGGAATTGATGAAGGGGGTAGACTTCTATGCGCCTGTCAGCAAGAGCCCCTATCAGGGGCCGTGGCAATTTACGGCCAGAGACGATCTGTTACTCCGCAAGACCGATGGCATTCTGCTCGTGTATGACGAAGATGGCGGCGAAGCCAGCCCCAAGTTCATCAAAGAACGTGCGCTGAAGAAGCAGGCAGCGGACGGTTACCGCTTCATCAGCATCGGTTCGGAGGAGATACAGGCTGTTGCAGACGAAGAGAACATGTCGCAGGATTTTTACTAGGCTTGTGCTCCCCGGACGTAGCTTAAAATTAAATATTTTCGACATAAGTCCGCCTCTCGGATGGATGATCGAAATGAATCATTTTATGCCACATTTCGCAAAAATGAAGAAAAAAAATTTCAACTATATAGAATGGACTAAAGAAAGAAGAACTTCAACGGAGAAGGCGGAATTATTCTGGAGAAACGAAGAGGTCGCCCGAAAGCTTTCCAAAGGAAAGCTCGCATCGGAAGCATATACTGCCCCCGGATTTCAACCATGATACGGATGAATAGAAAAAATCTGGGGGCAACAGCGATCGTAAGAATAATCCGCATTCGTAGTGATGCTCAGACTAAGAATCTTTAGTTCACCTTATATAAGAAATGAACCTGTGGCAATATTACACATGAGAAGCGGTGGAGCATGCGAATTAACAAATATATAAGCGAAACGGGATTTTGCTCGCGCAGAGAAACCAACCGATTGATTGCAGCCGGACGCATCACGATCAATGGCAAGGTGTGTGAAAAAGGGGCGGACGTTGAACTGCACGATATTGTGTTAATAGATGGGAAGGAAATTCCTCATCAGGATAGGGAAGCGGTTTACCTGGCTCTCAATAAACCTATCGGTATTGTCTGTACGGCAGCAGAACATGTCGCGGGAAACATTATTCAGTTTGTTAACTATCCATCGCGCATTTTTGCCATTGGAAGGCTGGATAAAGCCTCTGAAGGTTTGATTTTACTTACGAACGACGGAGATATTGTGAACAAAATGATGCGTTCAGAACATCATCATGAGAAAGAATATGTGGTGACTGTGGACAAACCCGTTACGGACGAATTTATGCAAGCGATGTCTCAAGGTGTTGAAATCCTGGACGTCATAACCAAACCATGCAAGGTCTATAGGCAAAGCGAAGATGTATTTCGTATTATTTTGACACAGGGCCTTAATCTGCAAATCCGCAGAATGTGTAAAGCCTTGGGGTACAGAGTGCTGAAACTGGAGCGTATTCGGATTATGAATATTACACTGGATCAACTGGAACGGGGGAAGTGGAGGCATTTGCAGGAAGCCGAACTACATAAACTCCTAATCATGTTGAACTAGGCGAAGGTGAACTCGCGGTAGGAACAGCAAAAGCCATTTTTCAACTTTGTCCACGCCGGCCAACGAAAGCCACTCCTAAGGTTTACGTCATAAACCCCGATATCGTGTCAAATTTGAAAAATGGCTCTACATGCTTAAACCATATTATTTCTATGCCAGCAAATAATCGTCAATGCGGGTATACGCATACCCATGAGCCGCCGCGACCGCTTCATAGGTTACCTTGCCGTCGATGACATTAATGCCCTTGGCCAGTGCTTGATCATGACGTGCGGCAGACCGGAGTCCTTTACTTGCTATTCTCAGCCCATAGGGTGCCGTTACATTGGTCAGTGCCATGGTGGAGGTTCTGGCTACGGCGCCCGGCATGTTGGCTACAGCATAATGAATAACACCATGCTTTTCGTAGGTCGGGTTGTCATGCGTGGTGATCCGGTCAATCGTCTCGATGGAGCCCCCTTGATCAATCGCCACATCCACGATGACGGATCCCGGACTCATCTCCTTTACCATCTCTTCCGTTACGAGGCGCGGGGCCCGTGCACCGGGGATCAATACTGCGCCCACGACAAGGTCGGCGGCCTTCACCGTCTCCGCAATGTGATACGGATCGGACATAATCGTTTTGACCCGCCCTTGAAACAGATCATCCAGTTGACGAAGCCGACCGGGATTAATATCGAGGATGCTGACGTCCGCACCAAGACCCAGCGCAATTCTTGCCGCATTGGTGCCGACGATGCCGCCGCCGATAACGGCAACCTTGCCCGGTGCCACCCCGGGTACGCCGCTTAGAAGAACGCCCTTGCCGCCATGCGCTTTTTCCAGGAAATGCGCCCCGATTTGAATGGACATTCTTCCTGCCACTTCACTCATCGGTGTCAGCAGCGGCAAGCTGCCATCCGTCAATTGTATCGTTTCATAAGCAACGGCACTCACCTTACGGTCAACCAGTGCTTTGGTCAGTTCCGGCTCAGGGGCCAAGTGCAGATAAGTGTATAGGATCATATCCTCTTGAAAGTATTCGTATTCCTCCTGCAGGGGTTCCTTCACCTTCACAACCATCTCGGCTTTCCACGCTTCAGCAGCCGATGCAACCACTTTGGCTCCAGCCGCTCTGTAAGCTTCATCCGTAAAACCGATCCCAAGGCCTGCCCCGGATTGTACAAGCACTTCGTGCCCGGCATTTCTAAAACTGACGACCGTACCCGGCGTCATGCCTACACGACTTTCGTTATTTTTGATTTCTTTGGGAACCCCAATGATCATCCCCATGCCTCCTTAATGGTCAACTTTGCCTATCTAATTGAATTGTAACCATTTTTACCCAAACTGTGTACCTGTCTAAGGTCAGGGATTGTCCATCCGAATTTATCTCTATGTATCCATAGTATATGCAGATAAAAGATGAACTGCATGCAGAAAAAAACACTTCTGGCAGAGGGATTATAACGGATTTTTGTCCGTTATACCGTCCTCGCCAAAGTGTTTGTATCATGCGTATTCATGAAAACTCTAAGTACTTCTGTTGTTTGATACCTTCGTTATTGTGCAACCAGCTTAAACTTTTTCGCGATCCTTCCCTTTGTCGGATTCACCTGCGTTTTTGTTCGCCTTCTCCCGATCGAGCTGCATCTCCTCCACCGTCTTCACCTTGAGTCTGGCTGCTCCTTCATACGGACGGGTGGGGATCAGATTGCCGGATATTAGACGTGCCTTCGCTTCGGTGATCGAAACCGCATATTGAGGAAGCCATGCTTCACCGGCTACCAGCATTTCATCGACCATCTGCCAGATTTCCTTCGGATTACATACCGCTCCAACCAGCGGATCCATCATAAATGCCTGTCGAAGCAGCTTGTCATCTCCATGAACCGCCGCTTCAACCGCCAACCGTTGAACGGATATGCTTACGCCACACACCGCAGCCGGCCCTAAAGGCAAATTCCCTACATGCGGCATGGAAATGCCGTTGCGGTCTACGTAACCCGGCGCCTCAATGATTGCATCATTCGGCAGATTAGCGATAATGCCCTCATTCACCACATTAAAATGTCCCCGGTATAGCCGGCCGGTTTCCAAGCCTTCAATAATATAGGAGCCATGCTCTTCTCCCCGGTGCTCCGGCGTGTACTCCATAGCCGGATCTTGCATCCAATTCGGGAAATCCGTCTCGAACCAGTTGCGTCCCTCGGTACAGACTCGCAAATATCCACCTGTCTCTCCGTTTATCCAGCTGCTGAGGTCAATCCACTCCGTAATTTCCTCCGCCCGTTTACGGTACCAAGGAACATATTCGCTTAGATGGCCGTTGGATTCGGTGCTGTAATATCCGAAACGTCGCAGCATATCGATGCGAACCTTCTCTGTCCTGCTGTACTCCGGATGTCGTTCAAACGCCTCCAGCAGTCCAGCAGTCAAGTCCTTGCCTTGATGTGAGGCTTGAATATACCAAGTCTGATGATTAATGCCGGCACAGACAATATCGACTTCCTGTTTCTTCAAGCCATAAACCTCGGCGATTTGGTGATGCCCATGCTGTACGCCATGGCATAATCCAATCGTCCGCACGCCGCCATACTGATTGCATGCCCATGTCAGCATAGCCATGGGATTCGAATAGTTCAGCAGCAGGACATCTGGTGCGCACACCTCGCGAATATCCTGGCAAATGTTCAGCATCTCAGGGATTCCCCGCTGGCCATACATAATGCCGCCTGCACAGAGCGTGTCGCCCACGCATTGATCGATGCCGTATTTCAGCGGAATATCCACATCCGTACGGAATGCCTCCAGTCCGCCCACGCGAATGGTGCAGATGACATATTGGGCATCCTGCAGGGCTTGTCTTCGATCCGTGGTGGACTGAATCGTAATCGACAGTCCGTTCTCGGTAATGTCCCGCTGACACAATTCCGTGACCATATCCAGGTTATGCTGGCTGATGTCGGTGAATGCGACCTCGATATCCCTAAACTCCGGTACAGTCAACAGGTCACGCAGAATTCCCCGGGTAAAGCCGATGCTGCCCGCGCCGATAAAAGCAACCTTAAACGACATTCTATCCACTCCCTAGCTGCAAATTAGATTGTAGTTATTGTAGCAATCGAATGGTAGAAAGCGTTATCAAAATCATGACCTTTTGGACTCTTCTGAGTCAAAAATCCTCACTTCTTATCTGATCTGGCATTCTGATCACCGTATTTCCAGGCATTCCGATCCTTCCGCAGCCGATATTCCACCGGCGTGGTTCCCGTATTCTTTTTGAACAACATATGAAAATATTGCCTGCTGCCAACACCCACATAGTCCGATATTTCATCTATGGGGATATCCGTCTGCTCCAGCAGCATTTTGGCCTTTTCCATTCGAATCATGGTCAGATACTCCGTTATTGTCCTGCCCGTCCCTCTGCGGAATACCCGATGCAAGTAGCCGGGATGCAGATTCACCTCGGCGGCAACGTCCTTTACCTGAATATGGCGATCATAGTTCTGATGCAAGAAATCGACGCTTCGTTTAATATAGAACTCGCTCTGCTGCACTTCGCTGCGTTCCCTTTCTTCATACAGACGGGCGATACAGACAAGCAGCTGAATAAACAGCATATGCGTCATCATTCTACCCTCCGTCCCTCTCTGATCGAGTTCAAGCACGAGGCTCCGCAGCACCGGATATACCTCCTCCTGATCCGCTAGCACCAAGTAGGGGAACGGCCGATTCAGGAAATAAGACACCTCTTGCTCCTCACCTGCAATCTGCCTGAGAGAAAGCGTCCTCCCTTCACTTTCCATAAACCCGAATTCCACATTCAGCATTCGGCAGGAGACCGCCTGCTCAACGATTAACCGATGCGGAACATCGGCATCCAGTACCATAAACTCCCCTTTTTTCAGCGTGACGCTCTTTTCCGTATCGCCTACCTTCACGTCAATCCGGCACACCCCTTGGATCATATACATAATCTCGGTTGAATCATGCTGATGGTAAGGCATTTCATAATCCATCCACTGCTTATAGTAATAGGCGTAAAAGCGCGGGACATAATCCCCCTCTTCTAACATCTGCTGAAACAAGCTGCCATTCACTACACATGTTCCTCCCTTCGTCCGAGCCGTGCAGCATCTAATTTAAAGCAAAAACATCTATCGCCGTAATTTCACAGAGGGAAATATAATCTCACCGAACATAAAACACCAATGCCATGCATGAAAAAAAGCCTGGCCCTTAGGCCAAGCTTATCATCAATATGCCAGTGGTGCTACGAGATTTTGAAGGCCGATACGGTATGGTTTAACTCTTCAGCAAGCTCGGCAAGCGATTGTGCCGTTGCAGCCGATTCTTCGCTTGTAGCCGCCGTTTCTTCCGTCGACGAAGATATGGTTTCAATTGCGGTCGCCACCTCGGCAGCCTGAGCAGCCTGCTCCTCGCTGGCAGCTGCAATATCCATTACTTTACCGGCAGACTCATTCACCATGCTTGTAATGTAGGCAAAGGCTTCACCGGCTTTTTCCGTGTGGATGACGCCTAGATTCACCGCCTCTACACTATCGGCCGTATTCTTCTGCATGCCTTTGATGATATCGGCGATCTGCTTCGTAGCTCCTCCGCTGCGTTCGGCTAGCTTACGCACTTCATCCGCCACCACAGCGAAACCTCTTCCTTGATCGCCGGCACGAGCAGCCTCGATTGTGGCATTAAGGGCAAGCAGATTGGTCTGCTTGGCGATATCGTCGATCACCTCAATAATCTCGCCAATCCGCTGGGAATCCGCTTCGAGTTTGGCAACCTGCTCTCGTACCCGATTCATGCCTTCCACCGACTTCTGAACGATGTCGCTGCCTTCCGTTGCAATGCCTGAGGTCTGGTTTACAAGTTCGGATGCTGCTGATGCATCGCTCGCAACGGAATTGATGGCGTTGGACCATTCATGAAACAATTCACTGACCGTTTGCACGGATTCAGCCTGACTGCTGCTTCCAACCGCCAGTTCCTCGGCACCAGCCGACAGCTGCTGTGAAGCGGCGGCTACCGATGATGCGTTCAGGGTCACTTTGCCGATCATCTCCCGCATGCTCTCCAGCAGCTGCGCGAATACCCTGGACAACGTGCCGATCTCGTCCGCTCTTCGGAGATAGGCTGCAGGAACCTCCTGCGTGAAGTCCCCCTTCGACATGTACTCTCCGATGGAAACGGAAATGCCCAATGGTTTCACGATGGATCTCGTTAACAGGACCACGACAGCCGCCATGGCCGCCAGAGTGATCAGTCCGACAACGATGATGGAGATCATTAACGCAGTCGAATTTGCCGTAATCTCATCCATCGGGATAATGATAGCGGCAGACCATGGCGTTTCGGTCAATCCGGTCTTAATCGGGGTATATAGCTTGTACAGCTCGGAATCTTCCTCGGTATAGACATCCCCTTCCCGAATCGCATCCAGGATAAGGGGAACCGTCTTGCCAGGATAGGTCTCCTCCAACGTCTGCCCCATCACCCCGTCCTCCGGCGACGTTACGATCACGCCGGTATTCGAAAAAATATGCGCATACCCCGTGTCGAACAATCGGAATTGCTCCATTACGCTTTGCAAATGAGCCAGGGAAATATCGACGCCAACCACGCCGACGGTCTTTCCGTTATCGATAATCGGAACAACGAGCGATGTCATCATGACATCTTCATTGCCTACTTTGAAGACGTACGGATCCATAATGATTTCTTTCCCGCTGTTCTTCGCCAAGAGATAGAAGTCGCCTTCCCCTTCGTGCTCGTAATCCTCGATTACGGAGCGTTTGAGGCCGGATTCCGTTCTTGCCCAGTAGGACATCAATCGCCCCGTTTGGTCACTGCCCTGCTTGTTTCTGTATTCGTTGTCCCGGCCATCAAAGGCATCCGGCTCCCATAAGGTCCAGATCCCTTTCCAGGACGGATTGTCTTCCAGATTTCTTCTCAGTATTTCATTAACGGCTGCGCGATTCGTGGTATCGGTCCCTTTCATTCCAACAAAGCTTACAGCTAATGTACGTGCGGAGTTCATGACATCGTCGAGCTCTGCTTGTACCAGCGCGCCAATCTTCTCACTCGTTGTCACCGCAAGCGTCTTGGCCGAATCCAGAGCTTCCTCCGTTGTAGTCATACTGATATAAGTCATCATGCCAGCTAGAAAAATCGTAATCGACCCCAAAATAATAAACAGCATACGACTCTGGAGTTTCATTGCAAACAGAGATTTCAAAGACTTCAATCGTTTCATTATGAGTCACCCTCGCTTCTTCCGGCTGTTAAATTCGTTCCACTCTTCTTCAAGCTGCGCCAAAACTTCCTCAATCTCTTCCGGTGACAAGAGGTCATCGACACCATATTCAAATAGGTCCTTTGTCATGCCGCAGGTTACCACCCTTCCTACTTACAGACTATATCCATCCAGTAACATAAGCATATACACTTACTTACCGTTCGTAACCGAAATTCTCTTGCGTGCTCACGCAAGAATTTTGCGGATTACCTTGCGGATATTGTCGAATGATAGCGAATTTATCTCGTGTCATGTCGAGGTGAACCTACTTTTTGATCTGAAACGTTAAAGAGAGCTAGCCGGTCAGCCCAGCTGGACAAAATCCGAATCCGAAAGGATTCCCATCTGCTTTGCCTTCAGTGCAGCTTCTATGCGTGACTTCACATTCAACTTTTGAAACAGATTGGTTATGCAGTACTCCAGTGAACGCTGGCTCATGATCACCATTCCTGCAATCTCCTTGTTACTCTTTCCGCGAGCGATTTCCTTGAGAATACTATATTCTTTATCGGTTATAGACTGGGCCGCCGGCGCCCCTGCTGTCCGTTCCGGACCATTTGCGGTAACACGGCGGAGCTGCTTCACAAGTGTCAGCGGCAGAACAACTTCCCCTCGCAGTGCACACCGAACAGCCGTTACCAACTGCTCTTTGCCCGACGTTTTCGAGATAAAACCGGCCAGTCCGGCCTCCATAATCAAATTAAAATGATTGCTGACTTCAAAGCCCGTATAAATCAGCATCACTGCGTTCGGAGCAATCCCGAGGATCTGCTTGGCCAAATCAATTCCGTTCATGCCCGGCATATGCATATCAATCAGCATCACGTCAAAATGCAGCGTTTCCACCAGCTCCAGTGCACGTTCCGGCGTATTGGCAAGCTTCACGAACATATCCTTTTCCTGCTCAAGCAGCACCTTGGTCCCCTCCATCACCGAGGGATGGTCATCCACCAATAAAATTTCGATCATCGTCACTCATGACTCCTTCAATCTGGTATCTTGCATGTTTCACTACTGGCGAATTTACCTTGCCGTTATGGATATATAGACAGCCAACCCTCCGCTATCCGATGAGTCGAACTGGATTTTGCCGTTCATGCTTCTCACCCGCTCCTTCATGCCGCCGATCCCCATGCTGCTGAATTGATCCGATTGCTGGCTGGGGTCAATCCCAATCCCGTTATCTTCATAGCTAAGATTGACCTCATCACACTGAGTGGACAAACGGAGCTTTACCTCCGTCGCGTTGGAATGCTTCGTGGCATTGGCCAGCAGCTCCTGGACAATTCTGTACAGTCCGATCAAATGATCGTCACTGATATCATTGTCGAAGTTTGAGCAGTCGAACTGTATGGAATAATTGGTGCGGAGCTGGGTAAATTCAAACAATGCTTCAAGCGATCGCTCCAGCCCCTCTTCCTTCAGCAGCGGGGGGCGAAGCTCGTTGCACGTAATCCGAATCTGATATATGACATCCAGAAGCCCCTGCTCGATTTCCTCCAGCTGCAGACGCAGATGCTCTGGCAGCTCACAATCCGATGTAATCTGATTTAATTTCCTGTACCATATGATCTGTTCCTGGAGGGCGGCATCATGAAGATCCTGGGACAATCGCTTCCGCTCATTTTCGGATAAATGCAGCATGAGTCGCAGCAGCCACAGCGGCATGATTTGCTGGGATGAACCCAGCTTCTCCAGCTCCCTCGTCAAATCCTCAATGACGCGGAAGTTATCATACAGAACACTTGCATAGCGCGTAATGGTCTCCAGCCATATTTTTTTGGCTTGAATCTTGAGCAAGGGAACCTCCCCGCCAATGCAGACAATGCTGCTATCTCCGTTCATTTCTCCAATCTTGACAAAATATCCGTCAGACATCTCAAACAGTTTACAGAACGGAATATGCTCGGGACCGCATGTATGGATCGCCTGAAGCACCCCTTGTGGCGGCTCTTTATGGCCCCCTTGGATTTTGATATGCAGGCTGTGGTGGTTGATCTGGATGAGGCTCACTCGATCCGTCCCCAGTACCTTCTTGATTTCCCGCACGATACGGGCATTCAACTCGCTGATCTTCACTATCCCAAAAAGGTCAGAAGAGAATTGATCCAGACTCATTTGCAGCCTGAAATACCGGTCCTCGCTCTCCCGAACCAGCCTTTCTGCCGCAATTCGCTCCCGTTCTGCCCGCTTCTGCTCTGTGACATTCCGAATAATGGTAAGCGCCGTATTGCGCCCTATATATGGGATCGGCGTGGTAATTGCCTCAATATCGATGATCGTTCCATCCATCCGAACCAGTTTGTTCCCGGCGAGCTCCGAGGTATTCCCGGTTTCATAAACATGCTCAACCTCCGAAATCACGAACTCGACTTGATCCGAGGGAACGATGTCCTGGAGCGAAGTTCCCGCTAATTGTGCGATATCCGATATTCCCAATAAGGAAAAACCCGCGGGGTTCGCATAAATATAAGAAAAATCGGAGTGCAGGAACATCGCAACAGGAGCGATATCTAGGATATGACGGTTAATACGGTCGCTTTCCATAAGGGCTCGTTCCGCTGATTTGCGGGCGGTAATATTCTCGAAAAAAATCTCAATGGCGTCAGATTCCGCATCATAGAGGGCCGTTGCCATGACATCGACCCGCTCTCCGTCCACTCGTTTTATGGATAATTCCTCGCGAACGACCTCGCCTTCATAAATAAGGCGCATGATCCGTTTGCGTGCCCGCTCCTCATAGGGATCAAGCACCCAGTCCCACGGGTCGGTACCCAGGATGTTTTCGGGCCCATCCGCTCCCAAGATCCGAAGTCCGGCGGGATTCACGTACGCCAGCTTGCGTTCCTTGCACACCGCGATGGCAATAGGAGATAGCTCCACCAGCCTGCGATACCGGTTCATGCTTTCCTTAAGCGCTTGCTCCATCTTCTTGCATTCCGTAATATCATACAGCACCTCCTCCATGCGGAAACGGGTGCTAATATCAACGGCAATACCATCTGTACGGATCATTTGCCCGGATTCATTCATCATCGGAATCATCTTCACTTGGACCCAGCGAATATCGCCCTCTGCATGAATAATCCGGAATTCAGTATGAACGGTCTCACCTTGTCGAGTTCTGTCGACCAATGATCGAAACAACGTCATATCCTCTGGATGGATCAGCTCTTCCCAGGAAAGACCGTCCGCGAAATCACGATGTGAATAACCTGTGATTTTATGAAAAGCCAAAGAAGTATTTTGGATACTCCTTGTGGCGAGATCGTATGACCAAATGCCCACATCAAGCGTAAGCAGCATTTCATCAAGCAGTCGGAATCTGCCTTCGGCCATGTCCAAGGCCTGATGGCTTAACTTCCGCTGATATGCCCTTTTGAACAAGAAAATCCAGAATGTGATGGTGAGGGCGACTAATACCAAGATGGTTGCCCCCAAGAAGTAAATACACATGTTGTTTGATGGTCTCCTTATGAAGCATACACGCAGTCACGTCAGATGCTTTGCGGTATACCGAATGCGAGCTGCGGGATCGAAGCAAATGGCAGCCATATCATTTATCGGCAGATCCTTCACAAATGCGAAGATCAAGTACAGAGAAATTTTGCGCAGCGATTCGGAGTGTCATATCCACGAAAATAAACGAAGCAAAAGGGGTTCTAAAAAAAGTAAAGCCCGAAGCGGCGTTTCGCTTCGGGCATTTCCATCATGAGATTTCCATCGTACACATCGCTCATGCCAAATCCCACTCGGAGTGGATCTTGGGCACATCTGAAATTAACTGCTGGGTATAAGGATGCTGCGGATTCAAGATCACCTCTTCTGCCGGTCCCCGCTCCACGACTTTCCCCTGTTCCATAATATACAGCGTATCGCTTACATAATAAGCAAGCCCTACGTCATGGGTAATGAAAATAATTGTCATGTTGTTCTCATCCCGCAGCTTCAAGAGCATATCCAGTATCGTGGATCGCGAGCACGCATCGACCATAGAGGTCGGTTCATCCGCAATCAGCAGCTTCGGATGAAGCATGAAGATCCGGGCGATCATCAGGCGCTGCATTTGGCCGCCGGACAGTTCGAACGGGTATTTATTGTGCAGCTCTTCGAATTTCAGATTGACGAAGGAGCACGCTTCCTTCATTTTGCGGAATTGCTCCTCCTTCGTCAGTTTATCCCCCTGCAGCTTGATGCAATCGAGCAGCAGTTTCTCAACTTTGTAGAACAGATTGAACGAAGAGAACGGGTCCTGGAAGATCGCCTGGATGTTTTTCCAATAACGCTTGCGGTCTCTGTGCCGCTTCAGTTGTCTTGGCTTGCCCATATACTCAATGGTACCGCTGCTCTCCTTCAGCAGGCCCATGATCATTTTGGCCAGTGTCGTTTTGCCGCTTCCGCTCTCGCCGACAATCGATATGATTTCGCCTTCATGGAAGTTAAAGCTGACATCCTCCACGGCGGTTGTCTTCTGCTTCCCGTAACCGAATACCTTGGTGAGATGCTCTCCCCGAATCAGGACATCATTCTTCTTCATTCGCATACCACTCCTTAAGCACACCCGGTTCTACGATGCAGCGATACATTCGATCCTCCACGGTCTGGCTCGCAATCTTTTCCTTCCGGCAGGCGTCTTGCACATAGGAGCAGCGATCCGCGAATCGGCAGCCCTCCGGCACGTTCTTCAAATTAGGCGGGGTCCCCGGGATGGCGGCCAGCTTATGGCCTTTCATACCTTCCTCGGGCACAATGATGGAACCCATCAGCTTTTTCGTATACGGGTGTATCGGGTCAAAAATCATTTGCTCTGCGGTACCGCGCTCCACGATCTCCCCTGCATACATGACGATGATGTCATCTGTTACGTGATAAAGCAGCGGCAGCTCGTGCGTGATGAATACCAGAGACTGAATATAGCCCCGATCCAGCAGACTCTTCAGCAGTTTAATCACCGCTTTCTGCGAGGTTACGTCCAGCGCCGAGGTCGGTTCGTCCGCAATCAGCACTTTGGGATTCAGAATGGTGGATATCGCGATCACCGTCCGCTGCTTCATGCCGCCTGACAACTCGTTCGGATAAGAGTTCAACACCTTGGTTGACAAATTCAAAGTTTCGAACCGGTCCGCCGCCATCTCCCACACCTGCTTTTTGTTCAGCTCAGGGCGATGCTCCTTCATAATATCCTCGACGAAATGAATGATTTTGAGCGTAGGATTCAGGGCATTCATAGCAGCTTGCGGGATATATGATATCTCTCTTCCGGACACCTGGGAACGGAGCTGTTCCTTGCCAAGCCTCATGATGTCCGTACCGTTGATGACAATCGAGCCGCTGCCATAATGCAGCGGTGGAAAATAAAATCCCATCAAACTGAGCGCAAGGGTCGATTTGCCGCAGCCGGATTCACCGGCAATACCAAGCGTCTTCCCCTTCTCGAGTGAGAAGCTCACGCCGTCTACGGCATAGACATGCTCCTTCAACCGGGTACGGTAATAGGTTTTCAATTCGTTCACTTCCAGTATATTTGTGCTCACAACACCCATCAGCTCCTAATCTTCGGATTGAATATTTCATCCATGCCGGTGTTCATCATGTACAAGGAGAAGGTGATGATGGCGATGGAGATCGCCGCGGGGATGAAGGCCCACCAAGCGCCAGCAACCGGTGCTTCAAATACGAGCGCCCAGTTCATGATGATGCCAAGGGAGATCGTGTTATACGGTCCCAGCCCCAGCATCGAGATGGAAGCCTCGGACAGAATGCCCGATGCCGTCTGCAGCACGAAGGCCATGACAACATAGGAAGCGATGTATGGCAAAATCTCCGAGATGATAGTGCGCGGCGTGCTGTACCCGGATATTTTCGCGATATTCACGTGATCCCGGTTGCGCAGCGAGGATGTCTGCGCACGCACGGCCCTGGCTGTCCAGGGCCAGCTGGTAATGCCGATAATGACCGCCGTGACAAACGAGCTGCGCGAATCGATGCTAACCGAGATCAGAATGAGGATGACAAAGGAAGGAATCACGATGAAGATATTGGTGATCGCGGTCAACAGATTATCGATCAAGCCTCCGATGTAGCCTGAGGCTAAACCAATCACAAGACCGATCACGGTAGCAAATACGCCGGCAATGAGGCCCACCTGCAAGGAAGTCCGAATGCCATAGATCAATTCCAGGAATAAATCCCTGCCGAAGTTATCCGATCCCAGCAGCAGCTTCGAATCCGGCGGCTGGTACGCCAGGGCGATCATCTCCAGCGGGTCATTGCGGTTAAAGAGCGGGTAGATCAGTACCATGCCGACCATAGCCAGCAGCATGCAGGCTCCGAGCATAAACTTTGGCGATTTGATCAATATGCGAAAGGAACTATTCATATTACTGATCCTCCATCTGAGCGGCCTTAATTCTTGGATCAATCCAGCCGTAGATTAGGTCAATCGTAAAGTTGGCCAGCAGCACAGCCAGGGCGATCAAGAGGGTACAGCCCGAAATTAACGGATAATCCAGCTGACGGATCGCCGTGAACATCCAGGTTCCGATTCCCGGATAACTGAATACGATCTCACAGATCAGCGAACCGCCCACCATCGTGCCGATGGATAACGCCAAACCCGTGATCTGGGGCAGCATCGCATTCCGGAATACATACCTCGCGATTTTGGAATCCCGAATCCCAAGAAGCTTGCTGTACAGCACATAATCCGAATTCAGCTCATAGATGGACATCTCCCGCATGCCAATGGCTTGGCCGCCAATCGTAACCAGCACGATTGATAGAAATGGAAGCGTGTGATGCCGAAGCACGGAAGCGAAGAATTCAAAGCTGAGTGACGGCACCATTTGATAATCGTAGCCCCCGTGCAGCGGAAACCAGTTCAGGGACAGGGCGAACACATACAGCATAATAATGGCTAGGGTAAAGAACGGAATGGAATTCACGAACAAGGCCACCGGGAATATCACTTTATCGAACACGCCTTTGCGGTAGGCCGCCACGGCGCCCAGCACGTTGCCGATGATCCAGCCAACCAGAATGGCTGGAAGCTGGAGCCCGATCGTCCAGGGAACTGCTGAGGCCAGAATCTCCGTTACCGGTTTCGGATAAAGTCCGAATGAAGTGCCCAGGTTACCGGTCGCTAAATTCTTCAGATAGATGATGAACTGTTCCCACAAAGGCTTGTCGATTCCGAACTCAACGAGAAACGTCTCATAGACCCGTTTGATCGTATCGCTGTCGGTCATCCCCTGCGTCATCTCAGATACAATCATGCTAACCGGATTTCCCTCAATCATCCGGGGCAACAGGAAATTCAGCGTGACCGCAATCACCAGCGTCAGAAAGTACCAGAAAAACTTCTTGACGATATATTTTCCGTAAACGCTCAAGCAGCTCACCCCCAAGGATCACACCCTGAATTTGGTGGAAAAGAGACCTATATCAGGGGTGCAAATCCGCCAATATAGGTCTTGGTTCATTGAGTTATATCCATCAGTTATGAATCTGATACAGCGACTTGATGCCGGCCCCATCCATCGAAATTTGAGGCGGGATATTGCTGCCGTCCCCTTCGGTCGGGAACCCCTTCCATACAGATTCATTGACCGTATCGAATACCCATGGACGATACATAAGCGGAATCGACGGGATCTCCTTCAACCAGATTTGGGTCAATTCGGTGTAGAGTACTTTCAATTCAGCCTCGTCTGTGATGGTTGGAATCTGCTCGATGATGGCATCTGCTTGATCGTTCTTATACCGGCCCCAGTTGTAAAATGCCATTTCGCCCATTGGCGCAACACCCTTGGAGTACATGATGGTCATGGCGCGGTTCCACGGCTGGCTTGGGCTGACCCCGCCAGCAGGCGTGTTCATGATGATATCGAACTTGCCGGTCTGGAGATCATTGGTCCATACCGGCGCTTCCGGAAATTTGGTTCGAATCTCGATACCGATAGCCTTCGCGTTCTGGGCTACAATCTCAAGCGCCGCATTCCAGTCCGACCAGCCGTATGGACATTCGATTTCAAACGGGCCGAGGCGGGTTCCGTTCAGGACGCGGATGCCGTCTTTGCCCTTCGCGGCACCGATGGAATCGAGGAGTGCATTAGCCGCATCTACGTCCGTTGTCCATTGGAGCGGTTTGATGGCGGCCTGGTCTACATACTTCGCTTCGGCCTCTGTATTCAGCGTTAACGATGGCTCCATCGGTGCGGAGTAGCCGCTGATAGCCAGCTCCGAAATTTTGCCGTAATCAATCGCCATGGCGATTGCTCTTCGGACATCCGCATTGTTGAGTCCTTCTTTCGACAAGTTGAAGAAGATCGATGGCATGGAGCCTGGCACATAATACGGAGCGTCTTTGATGTAGGTTTTAACCGGAGCCCCGCCCTCCCACATTTTCCACACCTGCGGAATAAACTGCTGCGATACGTCTACCTGACCGCTCTTGAATGCCAGATCGCCCGCTGCATTGTCTTTATAGATAACATGGGTGATATATTTGGGAGCCGGCAGCTTGCCAAATAGTGCCTGACCCCAGTAGTTGTCGTCCCGTACAATCGTGATCTTCTGATCATTGTAAAAATACATTTTGTAAGGCCCTGTTCCGATCGGGTCCTCGTTGACTTCTTTACGAATGGTGGCAAGGTCGTTATTGGCTTTCTTCTCGACCTCTTCCCATACATGTTTAGGCAGCATCGGCATGACCTCGATGCTGTCGAGAACCGTCAATTTGTTCGGATTGTCTTTATTCAGCTTAATGTTCACCGTTTGCGGACCATCTGCCGTTACGTCCTCGATGTACGTCCAGAAGCTGCTCCAGTTGATGTCATACTGTTTGCCGAGCTGGTAGGTATAGACGACATCATCGGAAGTGAACGGCTTGCCGTCGCTCCATTTGGCATCCTTGTTCAATTCGATCTTCAAGGTCAGATCGTCAGTCCACTCATACTTGGTACCCAGCAGCGGCTCTAACTCGCCTGTCAGCTGATTGACCATAAACAAGGTTTCATAGACGAGTTCCCTGGAGTTTCCGTAATTAATCGGAAACGCCGGGTTTCCGCTAAGCAGGTTAAAATTCGTAGGTGCCCCCCATTGCAAACCATTCACGTAAAGCGTTTCATTTCTCGGCGTCGCTTTCGCATCGCCCTGCGGTGCTGGCTCATCACTGCCTCCGGGTGTCTTTACATCTTCTTTAGGCGGCGGCGGATCTGATGCTGTCGGCGGCGGCGTTACGCTTTGGCATCCGGCAACAAAAAAAGACGCGGCCAACAATAGAATGAACATGGGTCTCAAAACTGTTTTCAGCTTCACTTGTGAACCCTCCATTCATGGAAATGTGTTCTCACTTAAGTGCTGAATATCCGAGTCAAACATCGGTTGTCTGCAAGCGCTTTCTTGATGGATTTATATGTTCTTCCCTACAATCTGAGTACGAATAAATTTTGTTATTTTTATTCGAGCTTCAAGGATTTTTCCGAATGGACGTCGAACTTGAATGGACAAGGTTAATCTAGCGGACGATTCGATATCCTTCAAAGGGGTGGGCCTACTGCCTGTGATTAAAGATGTTTTGCTGCAGCTATTGTTTGCGTTGATGCCTTTTGTCGCATACAACATCTATTACAGAAAACTGACAGTCAACTATTCCCGTAATTTCATCATTGTCATTTGTTCGCTGTGCATGCTGCTGTCCATGACCTTTGCTTCGTCCGTCCAAAGCGGGCTGATCTTTGACGTGCGGTATGTCATTCTGTTCTTCGGTATGCTGTTCGGAGGGTTCGTGACGGGGGCAATCCTGCTTGTGGAATTTCTAATCTATCGGCTCTACATCGGCGGATCCGGCATGACCGACGCCATTATTATCCTGATCTTCACGTACCCGTTGTCCGTTTTGCTGTCATTTCTGTACCATCGGAGCAAACACAAGCTTTGGATCATTTTCGTAGCCGGCATCAGCTTCTCATTCATCCCGCTCACGGTGCTCTATATTACAAAACCAGACTACATCATGAATAACCTTCTTTTTAATATATTAGCTATTCCCGTTACTAACTCGCTCGGCATATGGCTACTTGTTACCCTGTTTAACAAATCCGTATCCGACAAGGAGCTTTACCTGCGATATATCCAAAATGAAAAAGCCGAAGCCGTGAATCATGTCGCCGCATCCCTTGCCCATGAGGTCCGCAATCCGCTGACCACCGTGCTTGGATTCCTGCAATTGATTAAGAGCGGTACGTTTCCTCAGGAAAAAACCGAACGTTTTCTGGAGATCAGCATGGAGGAAATTCGCCGGACCGAACAGATATTGTCCGAATACCTCTCGATCAGCAAGCCTCACTTGCCGTTTCAGCAGCGAATCGAGCTTACCGTCCAAATCAACTCAGTCGTTGAGCTCATGACTTCATATGCCAATATGAGTAACGTCGCCCTCAGCACGGACTCCCCTCAGTCCCATCTCTATATTACGGGGAGTCCCGCAGAGCTCAAGCAGCTGCTGGTCAACTTTATTAAGAATGCGATAGAGGCCTGTAAAGACGTCGACAACGGCATGGTCAACATTACCGTCTATGAAGATGCTGAGCAGGTGGCCGTCGAAATCAAGGACAATGGGGTCGGCATGACCCCTGAGCAGTTAAGCCGTCTCGGTTCGATCTACTATTCCACTAAAATGAGTGGCACCGGACTTGGACTCACCTTCTCCTATCAAGCCATCCGCGCTATGAACGGAAGCGTCTCGGTACGAAGCTCGCCAAGATCGGGAACCGTGTTTCTCATCACGCTCCCGCGTGCGAATCTGAACCCGTAGGCGATGACGCACGAAGTCCGTTAACGAAAAAGAGAGACGTCTTTCGCAGTGAAAGAGCGTCTCTCTTTTATTGGATTTGCAGCAGCATAATTTCTTCAGCCTCAAAACTTCTGTTGTTTTTACTTAAGGTGTATCAGCCTTATTGGTATTTAGGGAGCCAGTCTCCATGCGCTTCGATCAGGTCGTCGCACAGGTTCTTGATGTCATCGATGGACAACTCGGCGGCCGTATGCGGGTCGAGCATCGCTGCATGATAGATATGCTCCTTCTTCCCGGTTGCCGCCGCTTCCAGCGTCAGCAGTTGGGTATTGATATTGGTGCGGTTCAGTGCGGCACACTGCGGGGGCAGATCGCCGACATAGGTTGGGGTTACGCCGCTGGCATCGACCAGACACGGAACCTCAACGCAGGCTTCCTTCGGAAGGTTCGTAATCAGCCCTGTATTCATCACGTTGCCGCCGATTTTGAACGGAACATTGGTCTCGATCGCTTCCAAAATGTAGGAGGCGTATTCATGCGAGCGGTTGTGCTTCAGATCTTGGTTGTTTACCAGATCCTCGCGCATTGCCTTCCATCCCTCGATTTGGTTCACGCAGCGACGTGGATATTCATCCAGCGGGATGTTAAAGCGCTCGATCAGCTCCGGATAGTTACGCTTGATGAAATACGGATGGTATTCGGCGTTATGCTCGGATGACTCCGTGATGTAGTAACCGAAGTTCAGCATCATCTCGAGACGGACCATGTCGTGATGCTTCTCCTTCTGCTTCTCGGCCGCGCGCTTCTTAATTTCCGGATACAGGTCTACGCCATCCTTCGTTACCTCAAGCAGCCATGCCATATGGTTGATGCCAGCGATTTTGGCCTGCACGCCTTCCTTATCCATCCCCAGATTATCGAACAGATGCGGAATGCAAGCCTGTACGCTGTGGCACAGACCTACCGTTTGCACGCCGCCCAGCGTGTTCATGGCATTGGTCAGCACCGCCATCGGGTTCGTATAGTTCAAGAACAGCGCCTGTGGGCAAACTTCCCGCATATCGGCCGCAAAATCCAGCATGACCGGGATGGTGCGAAGATTACGGAAAATCCCGCCAATCCCCACGGTGTCGGCAATCGTCTGTCTGAGTCCGTACTTCTTCGGGATTTCAAAGTCCGTAATCGTACACGGATCGTATCCTCCGACCTGGATGGCATTGATGACATATTTTGCTCCGCGAAGGGCCTCCTTGCGATCACTGTATGATTTGACGACACAGGTGCTGCCGCTGGTTTTCTTAATATTATTCAGCATGTTCTCCGAGTCTTTCAATCGGATCGGGTCAATATCATACAAAGCAAGTTCAAATCCCTGCAAAGCCGGTGTCTGCATGCAATCCCCCAGAACGTTCTTGGCAAATACGGTACTTCCTGCTCCGATAAATGTAATCTTAGACATCAATAAATTCCCTCCCTAAACTCCATGAATTAATACGCTTTCACAAGACTAACTATATGATAATCGGTCTTTTTTGAATATGGAGCAAAACAAGTGCGATATGGACATTTGTTGTTTCATTAGGTAAGCTAACCCTAACACAGCATCCACTTCATCGATTGATATCGCACCCGTTTAAGGAGGTCTAACGCATGTCCATTTTGCCGGACCATACACTGTACACGATTGGTATGAATCCTTCGCCGGGCGGTCATGACCTGAACATCCTCTTCAGCGGTGAGGGGACTCCCGTACCGCGCCACAAAATCGGTCCGATCATTCATGATTACTGCCTCATTCATACCGTCTTGACAGGCCAAGGCATATTTGAATGTGCCGGCATCGTACATCATTGCCAGGCAGGCGATACCTTCGTGATCCTTCCCGGTGTTCTTTTCAGCTATGAAGCCGATGATCGGAATCCCTGGCACTATAACTGGGTAGCTTTACAAGAAAAAGGCACCAAGATGCTGCTGGCCGATATGGGTGTTACGCCGGCTAAGCCGATTATCCACTGTACGGATGAAGCTGAGTTAAGCTCCCTGGTCGAGATGTACCGTCACCTCCGTCAGGGCTTTAACCAATCGGATCACCCTTGGCTTGAGGATCTTCAGGCTGCCGGATGGCTCCGATTGCTGCTCTATAAGCTGGCGATGTTAAACCGTGAGCATCTTCCGTCGAACTCCAATGACGTGCCTGATATCGAGCGGGGCGTAAGGCAGACCGAAAGATGGATCTCGACCCAGTATCACCAACAGCTATCCATTGATCAGATGGCCAAGACACTTGGCTATCACCGGGCACATCTGTCCAAAATATTCAAACAGCATACTGGCCTGTCCCCCATGCAGTATCTCATGAAAGTACGTATCGAAAAAGCCAAATCGCTCATGAAATCGTCCTTCTCCATTCATGAGATTGCCTCCTCTGTCGGTTTCAATGATGCGCTCTATTTCTCCAAGCAGTTCCGCAAATGGACAGGCATGACCCCAAGCGAGTTTAAATGCAGTCTGGAGAAAGGGGAGCGACAGAGTTGACATTAGAAGGTGTGAAGATCCGCTGAATCCCCAGTGATTGATTATCCTTTACATCTGTACACTTGCAAATCGAGATGGGGAAAACATCTCGCGTATCTCGGAAGGCACGCTGCGATTCTCGATGAAATCCGCGACAAGCTTAGCCGTCACCGGACTCAGCAAAATCCCGTTGCGGTAATGCCCTGCGGCCATCACGACCCGCTCTGTGCCTTCCAACGGACCTATGAGCGGATAACCATCCTGGGTGGCAGGCCGAAGCCCTGCCCAGCCGTGAAAAGGCAGTTGGCCTTCCAGAAACGGAAACACTTTTTTGTTCCAGTTTCTAAGCCGTGCAATTCCCCTTTCCGTGACCGATGTATCGTATCCGGCAACATCCTCGGAGGCACCGCACACAATCGTGCCATTCGCTTTTGCGACCAAATAACCTTGGTTAAAAAAGACCATATGATTCACCGGCAACTGCGCTTCCGACCTGTAGGCACAAATTTGGCCCCTGATTGGATAAACCGGAAACGGGGTGCCGAGCTGCTCCGACAGTTCCTGCGCCCAAGCACCCGTGCTTGCGACCAACCGATCCCCGTAAAAGACACTACCGTCCGCAACGGACACCGCGACATGGCGATCCCATTCCACAAGCTGCGCGCTTCCGAGCTCTTCCTTAATAAGGACTCCGGATATTCGGCAGGCCTGCTCAAGCGCTCGGATGAAATCGGGAGCGTAAATATGGCTTTCCTCCGGCGTATATAATGCGGCAATGACGTCACGCGACAATGTCGGCTCCATACGGAACAGCTCAGCTCCGCTTACGATCTCTCCGGATGACCCATATTGACGTTGCCACAACTGACGACCCTCGAGAGACAGCAGATCAGCGGCATGATAGGCAATGTACAAACTGCCCGTGTTTGCATATTCGAAATGCACGCCGGATCTAGCTCTGACCTGTTCTTGCCACTCCGGATACAGCAGCAAACTTTTCTGACATAATCTAAAAAATGCGTCAGGTCCTTCTGTATTTTCTGAAAATGGCGCAAGCATGCCTGCCGCCGCTCCCGAAGCTTGTCCACCGCAGCGCCTCGCCTCCAATACAGTAACATCAAAACCCCGCATTCGAAGCTCGTATGCACAGGATAAACCGACGATTCCGCCGCCCATAATGATAATGTTCTGACTCATCTCTACCTCAGTTCTCTTCAAATTAACGTTTACTTTAGTATAAATTCGTCAAAGCCGCTGCTTGCGGAAGCATATCGCTTCTTCGTGATTCTGCCGGCCAAATAAGACTGCCTTCCCGCTTGAATGGCCAACTTCATCGCTGATGCCATCATAACGGGGTCCTTTGCTTTTGCAACAGGGGTATTCATTAGCACGCCACTGACACCCAGCTCCATCGCTTGTGCCACGTCACTCGCTGAACCGAGGCCGGCATCAACGATGATCGGCACATTGGCCTCTTCAACAATAAGCCCGAGGTTATAGGCATTCAGGATGCCAAGACCAGTACCGATCGGAGCAGCACCGGGCATAACCGCCGCCGCACCTGCTTCCTCAAGCCGCTTGCAGATCACCGGATCATCCGATATGTAAGGGAGGACAGTGAAACCTTCTTTGACCAAAATTTCCGTTGCTTTGAGCGTTTCGATCGGGTCCGGCATAAGCGTACGTTCATTGGCGCTGATTTCGACCTTGATCCAGTCGCTAAGACCGGATGCGCGTGCCAAGCGCGCAATTCGAACGGCTTCGTCGGCCGTGCTTGCCCCCGAGGTATTAGGCAAAAATATATGTTTGCCCTCTTCTACATGCTGCAGAATGGAATCGTCCGCCGAAGACTCCAGATTAATTCGCCGAATGGCAAACGTGAGCACCTCGGCTTCCGAAGCCTTAATGGCCTCCATCTGCACGTAGGGATTCGGAAACAGACCCGTGCCGATCAAAAATCGGGATCGCAGCTCGTAACCACCAATACGCAGTAAATCCGGCTTCATCATGCCTCATCCTCCTCCAACGAAATGAACAAGCTCAATCGACATATTCGCGGTTACCGGGGTATCGGCCCACTGTTCGGCCGTCAGCACCTTACCATCAGCTTCCGCAACAACCGGTTTGCCCAATAAATCAAAAAACTCAATAACGTCCAGAATCGTTCTTACATCGTGAAGCTCATGCTCCACGCCATTGATCCTAAGCAGCATCGCCCTATTCCCACCTCTTCCTGTATCTTGCCTCCAGCTTTGAAATGAACGCCTCGCAGGTTTCCTTCACATTGTCGCTGCCAACAATTTCACTTACTGCACAAATACGCGACGCCCCGGCAACCAGTACTTGGTCCACATTGTGCAGCTTAATGCCGCCGATAGCCACAAAAGGAATTGTGATCGCATTGGCTACTTCTCTCACGTATGCTTCCGTAACCGGGTCGACCACATCCTCCTTTGTCGCCGTACGGTACACGGGGCCGACGCCAATGTAATCTGCGCCCTGCGACTCAGCCAACAGCGCTTCCTCCATAGCATGTGTGGAAATACCGATGATTTTGGAACCGACTACCTTACGAGCTTCCGTAAGCGGCATATCCCCCTGCCCCAGATGAATCCCGTCAGCGTCCGCTTCCATTGCGATATCTACGTAATCATTGACGATAAAAGTGACATCATGCCGAGAGGTCAGCTTACGAAGCGCTTTGGCTTTGGCCAGCACTTCTGCTTTTGGGCTTTTTTTGTCGCGAAGTTGTACGATATCCACACCGCCGAGAATCGCTTGCTCCATCACGTCCAGCATATCGCGGCCGGGATGAAATTGTTCTCCGGTAATGGCATACAATCGAAAATCTTTCAATGCCTTCCCCTCCTATACAACATCAACATGGACGAAAAGTGCCCCAGGTCCTTTTTTATTCAGGATACTCATTCATTCATGCTCCGACATACCGGTCATAGAGCGTTCTGGCCCTGGCGAAATCATCCGTGCCCTGCACCAACGCACGTCCATCAGCAAATAAAACAAGCCGTTCCCCGCCGGGCAGCTCCGCGCGCAGCAAATATGGATTAGCCTTTACTTTCAGTAAGGCCCCCTCCAGTCTGCCTTGCCATAGGTTCAGGTCAAGAGGTCCGTCCCCGGAAAATTGCACCGAATCCCTTCCACACATCGTGAGTATGTCTTCTTCATGGCTATGGAGCGCAGGATAAACCTTAAGCTGGCAGCAGGGACAATTTCTATTAGGGTCACCGAACTTCATCTCATAGTAGCGATTTTGCCACAAATCGAACGACACCAGAGCGTTTCGACGGCTCATGCCGACATCCGCTAACAGTTTGAGCGCTTCAACCGCCTGGTAGGAAGCAGCCATATCAACAACCGGAGCGATAACACCAATCATATCGCAGGTCTCTCCGGCCGTATCTGCAGATTGGATAAAACAGCGGAGGCAGGGGGTGACGCCAGGTACAAATACCGCGCTCATTCCCCGAGAACCCACCGCGCCTCCATAAATGAAGGGAATTCCGCTTCGGAAGCAGGCGTCATTCAGCAAATAACGGGTCCGAAAATTGTCCGTACCGTCCAATACAAGATCCATCCCCTCTAACATCGCATCAATATTGCAGCCCGTGACGTCGGACACAACCGCTTCGATGACAATGGAGGAGTTGATTTTTCGCAGCTTTTTTTCAGCAGCAACCACTTTCGGATAAACGTTTCTTGCATCCTCCTCATCGTACAGCAACTGCCGCTGCAAATTGCTCATTTCCACAAAATCACGGTCAACAATTCTGACTCGCCCCACACCTGCCCGCACCATATGATTGGCAAGCACTGTGCCCAGTGCTCCCATTCCTACAATCAGTACAGCACTGTTCATAATGTTCCGTTGACCCCGTTCCCCAATCGGTTCAAACAACATTTGCCTGGAGTAACGCTCCTGCACCGTTCTTCACCTCCCCTATGGCCCAGCTTATTTCCCAAGGGGCCATCTTCATGATTCATGCATGAGTTTTGAATCTCCCTTGTTATCCGCAATCATTAGCTAGAGATTGAGAACTCAATCTCTAGCTAACAAACGAGGCGTTAAAACAAAAGAATGGGGCAACTCTTGACACGAAAAGAAAGAAATTCCCCAGTATCTCCTTAAGCCTGAGCCTCATACAGCTGCACGATTTCAATAATCGTTTGAACAGCCAATACCATATTGTCCGCGGATACATACTCATACCGCCCGTGATAGTTCTCCCCGCCCGTGAAAATATTCGGTGTCGGCAGGCCCATGTACGACAGTTGAGAACCATCGGTGCCACCGCGAATAGGTTCGATAATCGGCTTGATTCCCAGCTTCTCCATTGCTGTCTGGGCGATGTCAACCACTTCTTTGACCGGCTCGATTTTTTCTCGCATATTGTAATATTGATCTTTCATCTGAAGCATGATCCGCTCGGCTCCATACTTGTCTTGAAGCTCTTCTACGATCGAGGCCAGCTTGGCCTTTCTTCCTTCGAACAGCTCCTGATCATGATCGCGGATAATATAACGGAGCTCGGTCAGCTCCACATCGCCCTCAATGGAGGAGAGATGGTAGAAGCCTTCATACCCTTCCGTATGCTCAGGCGCTTCTTCCGCAGGGAGCAAACTGTTCAGCTCCATAGCAATTTTCGCCGCGTTGACCATTTTACCTTTGGCCGTTCCGGGATGGACATTCTTCCCTTTGCAGGTTACAAGCGCCGCTGCTGCATTAAAGCTTTCGTATTGAAGCTCCCCGAGCGGTCCCCCATCCATCGTATATGCGTACTTGGCCCCAAAAGCCTCCACGTCGAATTTGTGCGGTCCTCTCCCGATCTCCTCGTCTGGGGTAAAAGCAACCCGGATTTTACCGTGCTTCAGTTCCGGATGTTGGATCAAATACGCCATCGCCGTCATAATCTCGGCAATTCCAGCTTTATCGTCAGCTCCAAGCAAGGTGGTGCCATCCGTTGTTACGAGTGTATGTCCCTTGTAGCCGTTCAGCTCCGGAAAATCCCGCGGAGAGAGCACCACGTTCTGCGCCCTGTTCAGAATGATGTCTTGTCCGTCATATTGTTCGACAATCTGCGGCTTGACACCGGCACCCGTAAAATCGGTAGCCGTATCGATATGTGCCAAAAAGCCGATGGTCGGGATCTGTTTATCCGAGTTTGCCGGAAGTGTAGCCATCACATAACCATTCTCATCCATCGTTACGTCCTGCATACCGATTTCCTTCAGCTCGTCCACCAGCAGTTGGCCCAGCGTCAGCTGGCCCGGCGTCGAAGGGCAGGTATTACTGTTCTCGTCTGACTGCGTATCCACTTGTGCATAGGTAATGAGTCTGTCGATTACTTCTTTTTTCATAATTTCTCAACTCCAATACGTATGGGTATGTAAGATGTACCTCTCAAATCATCAAGAGTATACCATATTTGGCCGCGCTCAAAAAAACAACCGTTCCCCCAAACCTCGGAGAACGGTTACTGCGAACCATACAGTTCGCGCTTTATTCAAAAGCTGGCAGTGCAATCTCCGAATAGTTATCCTCGAAGAACTTCTTCACTTCCGGGCTGGTCATCGCCTTCGCAAGCTTCTGAATCGGCTCGGAATCCACATTATCTTTACGCGCCACCAGCGTGATGGTGAACTCGGAGTCGTTGCCTTCGGTTACAAGAGCATCTTTCTTAGGGGTAAGCCCCAGCGGTTTCGCGTATGCTGGCGTCATGGCAACCATATCGACGTCGTCGAGCGTACGGGCCAGCATGAGCAGATCCACCTCGGTGAACTTGTATTGATGCGGATTCTCCACGATATCCGCCTGCGTCGCTTTAATGCCAACGCCTTCCTTCAGCTTAAGCAGGCCGTTCTTCTCGAACATCACCAAGGATCGGCCGATGTTGGAAGGGTCATTAGGAATCGCGATCGTCGCACTGTCCGGGAGCTCTTCAATGGTCTTATATTTTTTGGAGTAAGCTCCAAAAACGGCATTATAGATCGGCGTGACCGGAACCAATTCCGAGCCGTTGTTCGCATTGTATTCTTCCATGTACGGTACATGCTGGAAGAAGTTTGCATCCACCTCTTTATGGGTCAGCGCATTGTTCGGCTGCACGTTATCGGACAAGATCCGGATATCCAGATTGATGCCTTCTTCCTTCAGCATCGGCTTCACCAGGTCAAGCACCTCCGTCATCGGCGGAATGAGCGTTGCGACTTTTAGCGTCACTTCTTCTTTCGCTTCGGGCGCCGTGTTCTCCGGGGTTTCGTCCTTGGCAGACTGCTGTCCGCAGCCTGCCAGCACCAGCAAGAGGGTCAGCATCAGCAGTATTAATTTCTTATTCATCGTAGGTTACCTCCAGGTAAAATATAATCTGTGTACATGTGTTCAAAAACATAATTAAACTTTTCTCTTATCTAGCAATCTGGATGCCAGGTTCCCGCCGAACTGGATCGACTGTACCAGAATGATCATAATGATGATCGTAAATGACATAAGCTCTCCTTCAAATCGCTGGTACCCGTAGCGAATTGCGAAATCCCCGACGCCGCCCCCGCCCACGATTCCCATCACCGTGGAGTACGAGATAAAGCTGATCGTGGATGTTGTCAGCCCGAGGACAAGGCCCGATCGGGCCTCCACATACAGGAATTTGTATATCATCTGGAGTGTGGATGCCCCCATAGAAGCGGCAGCCTCCATCACTTCCTTCGGCACCTCTAGCAAGGATTGCTCTACCAGTCTTGAATAGTAAGCCACCGCAACGACGGATAAAGGCACCGCAGCGGCCAGCGTCCCGAGGGATGTGCCGACAATCCACCTCGTGACCGGAATCATAATGACAACCAGAAGCAGGAACGGGAATGACCGTATGACGTTAACCAAGGCATTCAGAATGGAGAATAACAGGCGATTCTCATACTGCTGGCCTTTTCGGCACAAAAATAGCAGTGTTCCGACCGGAAGACCCAGTATTATAGCGGCAGCAATCGATATGCCCACCATGATGAACGTCTCGCCAATCGCCCGCCATATTTCATTCTGATACTGCAGGACATAGGCGAAATAATCGATCAAATATGAAATGATGTCATTCATGGAACCAAAAATCCCCCCACTTCCCCTGCACTGTCAGTTGAAGATCCAGAACCTCGAGAAGCCTCTCTATCGCTTCGCTGATTACGGTACGTGCTACTCAGACGTCCGTTCTCCATCACGGACACCTGGTCGCAAATGCCGTTCACCACGTCCATCTCGTGGGAAACGATCACGATGGTTACCCCCAGCGTCTGGTTGATATGCCGGAGCACCTCCAGAATGTCCGCAGTTGTCTGCGGATCCAAGGAGGAGGTCGGCTCATCGCACAACAAGACGGTCGGCGAATTGGCTAACGCCCTCGCAATCGCTACCCGCTGCTTCTGCCCGCCGCTTAGCTGAGCAGGATATGACTTCGCTTTATCCTCCAGCCCAACAAAACGCAGGACTTCCTGGACACGATTCGCCCGCTGGGCCTTCGGTACCTTCGCTAGCTCAAGCGGCATGGATACATTGCCCCATACCGTCCGGTTGCTGACGAGTTGGAATAGCTGGAAGATCATGCCAATCGATCTTCTTGCCTCCCGAAGCTCCCTGCCGCCAAGGGAAGTCAGCTCCTGACCATTCACCACAACTCGGCCGGAATCCGGTCGCTCCAGTACATTCATGATGCGCAGCAGCGTCGATTTCCCGGCTCCGCTCGTGCCGATGATTCCGTGTATGCTCCCCTCCTCAATATGGAGAGAGACAGCGTCTATCGCCTGATAACGGTCACTGCCGCTGCCAAAGCTTTTACTGACCTCTTGCAGTGAGATCATCAATATCGCCCTCCTTGCACATGAAGAAAGCCCGCTTGGCTATACCGCCTGCGAGCATGTTATGCTGCAACAACTATTGAATCATACCACAATTTCGGACAAAATGTGACACACTTATTCGCTGCCAGAAAGTGCAAGTTCTCAGGACAAATAAAGCTGATGCCCATACATGCCCGTTAACCGTTCCACCGCCTTATTCAGCAAACTCTCCTCAAAACCCTCCAAGCCTTCGATGGCTTGGATTTTATCCGCTGGCGACATCTCCTTCTGAAGATGCAAGCTCCAGTTCACGATTGCCTGTACGGCATCCTCATGCTCGAACTGGCCGTAATAGATATGTGCTTTGTACAAATAACTGTCGGCATGCTCGGGAACCAGCTTCAATACCTCGTCAAAAGCAGCCAATGCCGCATCCTCGTCCTGATCCTTGTAATAAATCTGTCCCAGTCTGAAATAAGCACCCGGATGACCCGGCGAAAGCTCCAGCACTTGCAGCGTATCTTCCTTCGCCTGTGCGTAATCCGCCATCGTATAATAGATTCCACTTCGCAGGCTGTACAGGCTGCCTTGTCCCGGGTTCAAGCTGAGCCCTTGAGCGCAGTCCGCTAATCCCCGTTCCAACTGGCCGGTCTCCACAAAGCAAACGGCACGAAACTCGTAAAATCTCGGATTCGACGGATGCGCCTGAATTGCCTGGGAATAAGCGTCGATGGCGAGGTCCCACATGCCCATCTCCTTATATATATGACCGCTGGCCGCCAGATACGTCGGATGCTCGGAGAAGGACTCCTCCTGCTTAACAGCTTCCTGGAGCTCAAGCAGCGCTTCCTCATTGCGTCCTTGAAGATAGAGCACATAACTCAGCTTGTTGCGGATTTCGGTCCCGTCCTGAAGCGCGGCTGCTTCCTTCAGAGCCTGCTCTGCGGATGGCAGATCATTCATCTCCATATAAATATCGGCGCGCTGCACATAGTTGGGGGCATCATCATTCTCAAGCTTAAGCAGCTTGTCATTGATCGCGAGCGCCTCCTCCTGACGACCCAGCCGGTAGTAACAATCGGCCATCCAATAACAGGCCAGCGGGGAGTCCGGCTGTCTTGCATACAGTTTCGAAATCAGCTCGTAGGCTTGCTCTTCCAGACCATCCTCGCGATAGATCCGAGCCAAGTCGAAATACGCACGGTAATCGTCCGGCTCCGCTTCAATGGCCCACTCCAAATCCGCTTTGGCTGCATTTTTGTTATCGGACCGGTTGAAGACCTCCGCTCTCTTTAAGTAAAGCTCGTATGAATCCGGATACCGCTCAATGGCCTCCGATAAATAGTGCTCGGCCTGTCCCATGTCCCCAAGCTGCACGTACAGGTCCGCCATGGGCTTCCGAAAGGAATACGCCTCCCGAACTTGCCGCTGAAACGTCTGAAATGCGCCATAGCTGTAATTGGTGCTATCTGCGAACAGCGCATATCCGCCATCCGCTTCCGCCTCATACCGATCGGCCAGCTGGATACCCTCCTGCAGCACACCCACGGCTTCCTGCACATGATCCATCAGGTCCAGGGATACGGACAGCATGTAATAATACATCGGGATGGCGCGTCCCGGCTGTTGGATGCTTAGGCGAAAATAGTGCGCCGCCTCCGCCGGGTTGCCGCTCTCATAAAAGGTCATGCCCAGCTCATAGTAAGTCGAAATAACTGTGCTGTCGTCCTCTCTCTTAATACTTTCCTTCAGATCCCGGATCGCCTCATCATATTGGTTCAAATCCTTGTGGGCAATCCCCCGGGTATACCAATTCATATAATTGTCGGCATTCAACCGAATCGCTTCATTCAGATCCTCAATAGCCTCGCGCTCCCGGTTCAGCTCACGCAAAATATGAGCGCGCCGCTCATAAGCGCGATGGCTTCCGCTCGTATCGATCACGCGCCCCAAATAAGCTACGGCCTCTTCCGAATGGCCGCTGTTGTGCAGCAGTTCCGCATAGTGCAGCTTATCATTGAAACTGGTAATGGCACTTTCGCCTTTTCGCATATATTTAAGGGCTTGTTCAAAGTCCCGCTTCTTCCGGTAATGGTTACCGATACGGAACCAAATCCGCTTCATCAATTTCATGGTGGCTCATCCTTTATATGTAGATGTTATTCTTGGGCTCGTATGATTAGAGCAAAGGCTTCCTTCCCCTCATCTCTATATTATACTTCCTCTATGTCCATTTGCACCCAAATTAAAGAGGAACCCTGCAGGCTCCTCTTAGGTGTGTATCCTATTATATTGTACGAGGTTCCCAAAAATGTCCAATCAAAAGGAATACAAACGTTATTTAGTGAAATGATTTGTTTTATGTTTTATGCTGCTTACGGACTCTTACTGCATAGTATGCTGCTGCACCCAGTGAAATTCCCCAGACCAGAAAGAGTGCGTACCAGAAGTATCCCCACACCGCCATGGGGCTTGCATCTTGAGTGGCATACATTGGGGCCGACTGAACGCGGCCAACCGCTAACAAATACTGCAGGACGAAGTAAGTAAATCCCCATAATGACAACAAAACAGAACCAATGGCAGCTGGTATAATTAGCAACCATTTCGGTATGCGTAACCCCCACGGTCTGGCAAAAGCAAGCGCGAATACGGCTGCCAATAAGGCGAGGGTACCCATTCCCCAGTAACCGATCACGTGCGTCCAAAATTCATCAGGCGCTTCCTGGAAATCCCCCGGGAATGCCAATCCGATGCCAAGTCCCCACCAATAATGGGGAAGGCCATACAGAACTGCGGCAAAGCAAGCCGTATACCCGGCTTTTTTCATTCTTGAATGATTCATATCAATCACCTCAAGCTCATCATACTTAACGAAAAGAGCATTCAGATGACTTGAAGTTTAAGTTTAGTTTAAATATGCGGTGAAGCCTGCAACTCTGTTCAATACACCTTATGAATCACATCTTCGAAATCGGGATCTTCCATATCGATATCATCCAGCTCGCCCCAGCGGCCCAGCTCTTTAAAAATATCAAGCGTGTTCATCTCGCGGCGGTTCACCTCAATGGTGACGGTGTTATCCAGTGTGCTTGTCACCCGAATCGGGATGGAAAGATCGCCTTCGCGTAAAGATGGATCGGGAATGACAAAAGGACCGCGGAAAGTGACGGTGATCACGGTAGGCAGCCCGATGGTGTCGCGTAAAGACTTTACCGTTCCATCATAAGACAGCTCGCCGTTGTTAATGACCATCACGCGATTGCACAGCTGTTCGATATCATCCATGTCATGTGTCGTGAGCAGTATGGTTTTGCCGAATTGCTGGTTGATCAGCTTGAGAAAATGGCGGATGTTCCGCTTGGCGTTCACGTCCAGGCCGATCGTCGGCTCATCCAGGAACAGCACGTCCGGATCATGCAGCATCGCGGCGGCGAGGTCGGCGCGCATGCGCTGCCCGAGCGACAGCTTGCGCACAGGCGTTTCCCAAAACGCCTGTAAATCCAGCAGTTCAGCAAACTGACCGAGCCTGCGCTCCTTGTTCGCCTGATCCACGCTGTACATTTTGGTCAAAATATCGTAGGAATCCTTCACCGGCAAATCCCACCACAGCTGGCTCCGTTGACCGAAAACGACGCCCAGGTTGTTCACGACGCTGCGCCGTTCCTTGTGCGGATTCATGCCTCCGATCGATACGTGACCCGAGGTCGGGTGGAGAATGCCGGTCAGCATTTTGATGGTTGTGGATTTCCCGGCCCCGTTCGGTCCGATGTAACCGACGAATTCCCCCTGCTCCACTTGAAAGCTGATTCCCTTTACGGCTTCCTTCGTCCGGTATTCTCTCGTAAACAGGGTTCGCAGCCCGGAGAAGCGCCCCTCCTTCACAATCGGCGTTTTGAACTCCTTGCGTATGTTGTGGACTTCAATCATTGATGCGTTCCTCCTTTTAGCTCCCTGTACTTTGATATTTGGTCAAACCAAACTGCCAGAATTTCAGACTTAAAGCGAGACATACCAGAGCCGCTCCAGCCAATGCAGGCAGCACCCAGGCTCCGAGCTCACCCCGCAGTATGTATAATGACGGGATGTAATTGACTAAACCGACCGGGACCAAGATCAGTAAGAGCGACGACATCCATTTGGGATACAGCGTGAGCGGATACTGAGCTGCCGTCCGGGCCGCGTCCTCCGTAATATTTTGAAGCTCGGTGATCCGGGTCGTCCAAAATCCGAACGTTGCGGTTGCGAGGCCGATCGAGAACAGAATGACCGCTCCCGTGACGATAATATAAAGCGATTGCGGCACCGCGCTCCATCCGACCTGACCTGCTGCCATCATGCCATGCAGCGACCACCAGAGCAGAAAACCGCCCTGCAGCACTTCGCCCAGCATAATCCGGAACTTCTGCGGCATGAGCGCCAGCAGCACCGGCATGGGACGGGTCAGCAGCTGGTCAAGCTCCCCGTTAACCAGGTAGTGTTCAAGATGATGCACTTCATCCGCAAACGTCCGGTAGAGGGTCTTCGATAAGGTCATCACGGCAAACAAATACCCGATTTCATGCATGGACCATCCCTGGATAGCCCCAAACTTGTAGAGCACGATAGCGACCATAAGAAATTCGGAAATTTGGATCAGAGCAGCGAGAAACGAAGCCAATATGAAATTAAATTTGTACTGCATGCGGCTTTTGATGCTGGTGCGGATCAGCAGCGCGTACAGAGATAGCCAGGATCTTGTGGTCATCCTCCTTGCACCTCCACTTTCCGTCTTAGGAAGCCTGTTGCGAGCAGGCTAGCCAGCGTGAGCAACACACACCATAGGAGCGTACCCCATAGATAGGAAACGTCATCAAACCCCAGATAGATTCGGGTCGGCACATAGAGCAGATAAGGATACGGCGACCACCAGGCCATCGTCTGAAGCCAGCCCGGCAGCCATTCAATCGGAATGAAGAAGCCTGCAAGAAGATTGATCATCGCATGGTTGCCCCAATACAACCAAGACGATTCCGTTGTCCATAATGCGGATGCGCCGATGAGATAGTTGATGCAGATCGATAAGTAGGCGGCACCTGCAAGCGCAATGGCAACATAGAGGAAGGTTGAAGCTTTTCCGGGTAAATGGAGCGAGAAAGCAAAGTAATACACCAAGTAGATCGGGATCGATTTATAAACGAATTGGTAGGCGATTTGCCCCCATTCCTTGGCCATCAAATGACTGAACAAGTGAACGGGGCGCATCAAATCCAGAGAGATATGGCCGGTTCGCACGGCTTGGGGAATGCCGAGGCCATTCGTGACGAAACTGGAAACCCAGAGCGCAGCTTGCGTAAAGGCGATATAACCGACCATTCCCTGCGTTCCGTAATCTCCTAGCGCGTAGTCTGCACCGAGACCGATCCAGATACAGGCATACATGAAGCCGAACATCGCGCTGGCGATATTGTGCACCATGTGAGCGCCGCGGTACTGCAAATTGCGGGCATAGGCTTTGGAAGCCAATGTGAAATAAAGCATGAAGCACCTCCGATAAGCATTTTAGATGGCAGACCCATCCACTTCAGACAAGGCGAAAATGAGAGAAGGACAATAGCATACCAGAACGTTCCATTTCAGGCAAGACTTTTTTCGGGAGGTAAATCGTGAAGGGATTCGGCATACAAAAAGGCCAACCAGAAGGATTCTGGCTAACCTGATAATACAAAAGAAGCCTTCTCCTCCCGGCGTCGGTTCCGAAACAAACCTGGCGTAGAGTTTGAAGACTTCGTTGTTGGAATATGAAATTGCTCCGGCATCATCATATATACGCTGGTACACGTTGTCAGATCACGTCCCTATGTTTCATCGGCTCTTGAAACTCGCCGAAATACTCTATCAGGAAGGACTGGAACTCCCTGGCGGCCTTAGACAGATATCGCCGCTCCAGCCAAGCTACGGTGAAGGTGCGGTAGCAGGAAGGCTTCTCGATGCGCACCATCGCGAAGGACGGCTTTTCATCCCCTTTGCACCCGGGTACAAATGCCGCTCCAAGTCCGGCGGATACGAGGCTGGCCAAAGCTGCAGGTTCATCCACTTCACAGACGACATCCCGGCTGATCCCAGCCAAACGGCAGAACTCCTCGTTCATTTTTCGAAACGGGTGGCCTGCTTTATATTCGATGAATGCTTCCCCCGCTACCTCCTGAAGGGTTATGCTGGTCCGTCCCGCCAATCGATGACCGTGAGGCACCGCCAAGAACACCTCGGCATGGAGGACCGGGATCTCCCGAATGTGGTCTTCATCCAATGCCGCTGCGGTAAAGCATAGATCGACCTCTCCGTTCTCCAACATCTGAACCATCTCCATCATCGAGTCGGGCGCAATCTGGACAATGCGGAAATTTACTTCAGGATACCGTGTGCGGAAAGCACCAAGGGCTTTGGACAGCCGGGGTAATGCCGTCGTTGCAATGCGAATGCTCCCACGCTCCATGCCAGCTAAATCGGACACCTCTCTCTTGCCTTCCTCTATGGCCGAAAGTGCCGTATCTACGCTTTTCAAAAAAGCCTTCCCGAATGAATTGAGCTTAATTTGCCGATTCTGCCGATCAAACAGTTGTACTCCCAAATCTTCCTCCAACCGGGCAATCGTCTTGCTGAGCGCAGGCTGGGCAATTCGAAGTTCCTTTGCAGCTTTAGTCATATGCTCCATTCTGGCCACCGTCTGAAAATAATGCAGCTGAAGCAGTTCCACGGTAACTTCCTCCTTTATCGATAACCCAAAGTATATGAATGCATGTCATAATATATATTTTTATTTATTAACTATCGATTGTAGAATAAATCGTAACCAAAGGAAAGGGGGAATAACATGAACGAACATCAGCAACAACCACCATCGGCTGAAAAATTAATACGCATTCTGGCTTTTACAATGATTCTCTCATCGATGAGCGCAACCATGTTTAATATCGTACTTCCGGAAATCAGCAAGCAATTCCAGCTTTCCTTTGCCCAGGTCAGTTGGGTATCTTCGATTTACATGCTGATATATGCCATAGGCTCTGTCATATACGGAAAATTGGCTGACACCTATAAACTCAAAAATCTGCTCACCTTCGGTTTGCTCCTCTTCTTTGTCGGTTCCATTACAGGGTTATCGGCACAAGCCTACTGGATGGTCCTGCTGGGCCGGATCCTCCAGGCTGCGGGGGCAGCCGTCATTCCGGCAACAGCCATGATCATACCCGTCCGTTACTTCCCGGCAGAAAGCCGGGGCCGCGCGCTTGGCATAACCGCTACCGGACTCGCGATCGGAAGCGCAATTGGGCCGATAGTCTCGGCTTTGATCGTCAGTATGTTCCACTGGAGATGGCTCTTCTGCATCCCGGTGTTGATCCTCGTCACCTTGCCCTTGTACCGCAAATATTTGGGCAATGAACAAGGCCAGGGCGGACGGATTGATTGGCTCGGCGGCGGTCTTTTGGCAGGGACGGTTGCGCTGCTGCTCCTTGCGGTGACACAGGGAAGCTGGATATATGGTTTAGGCAGCTTCATGCTGTTCCTGTTATTCCTCCTGCGCATTCGATCAGCTAGAGAGCCTTTTGTTCAGCCCCGTTTATTCAGCAACAAAAGCTACTCAGTCGGACTAGTGCTCGCCATATTCATCGTGAGTGTCGGTTACGCCCTGCCCTTTCTAACTCCACAGCTGTTGGCGAATATTAACGGTTTGGCTCCGGGTTGGATCGGATTTGTCATGGTGCCGGGAGCCATCGTCACGGCCATGCTTGGCGGAAGAGGCGGCAAGCTCGCGGATACCAAGGGAACACGTTATCTATTCTATATTGCGTCCACCCTGCTTCTGGTCTGTTTCGCCCTCTTGTCCACCTTCGCGGGCGTATCGCCATTCCTCATTGCGCTGTTTCTGGTCTTCGGCAATGTGGGGCAAATGTTTATGCAAATCTCGCTCTCCAAGACGATTTCCTTGTCGCTGCCGAAAGAACAAACCGGCGTCGGTATGGGATTGTTCTCTCTGCTCAACTTCCTGTCAGGTGCGATCGCCACTGGGGTATACGGCAAAGCCGTCGATCTTGGCGCCGGAAGTTCCTGGAATCCGCTAAATCTGTTCCAGGGAGCCTCCACCTACAGCAACATCTATATCGTCCTGTTAGCCTTGCAAGCTGCAGTTCTCCTGCTGTTTATGCTGCAATTTGGCAGAGTGGGGCAGCGTGAGCTGCAGGTTCAAACAACAGGCTATAAATAAGGAGAAAACAACAGATATGATTAGTGTAAAAGTTACGCTTTCCTGTATATTGTTTACACGGCACAGCACGACATGACATGAGGCCCGGCTAAAGGTAATACAGCATCGAAATTCAACCAGGTCAATAAAAAAACCACCGGAGCAGCGCTTGGTTTCAAACCTCTCCGGTGGTTTTGATTCTATTTTAATGCATATTCCAATCTGAGGTAATACGCCCTCAACAGACAACCATAGTCTATGCCTGCCGAGGAACCTCATTGCGGCAACCGCCGCAGCAAATGATGCCGGACGTTGGAGGTGCACTCCTCCACCTTGGCACGGGTGCAAGTTTACATAGCCGCTCGTTTCAGCTGGCCGTAATACAGGTCGCTGTAGAATCCTCCCTGCTTCAGCAGTTCATCATGAGAGCCTTGCTCCAGCAGGCGCCCATCCTTCAGCACCAGGATGCGGTCCGCCGAGCGGATTGTGTTTAGACGGTGGGCAATCACGAAGCTCGTCCGCCCTTTCATCAATCGCTGCAATCCTTCCTGGATTTTGATTTCCGTTACGGTATCGATGCTGCTTGTTGCTTCATCCAGCACCAGCATGGAAGGGTTGGCCAGAATCGCCCTCGCGATCGCAAGCAGTTGCTTCTGGCCTTGGCTGATGCCGCTGCCGTCAGGCTTGAGTTTCTTGTCGTAACCGTCCTTCATCCGCACGATAAACGAGTGGGCATTGGCCAGCTTCGCGGCTTCTTCCACTTCCTCATCGGTGGCATTCAGCCGTCCGAAGCGGATATTCTCACGGATCGTGCCCTGGAAGAGGAAGGAATCCTGCAGCACAAAAGCCATCTGCGAGCGCAGGCTCTCCCTGCGAATCGAGGAAATATCCCGCCCGTCGAGGGTAATGCTTCCACTGTCCGGATCGTAGAACCGGGAGAGAAGCTGAATTAAGGTAGTCTTCCCCGCGCCCGTCGGACCGACCAGCGCAATCATCTCGCCAGGCTTCGCTTCAAAGGTGATTCCTTCCAGGGTATCTCCGTCTTTTTCATAAGAAAACGATACGTTGTCGAACTTCACCGCACCCTCCACGCTTTTCAACGTGACCGCAGCTCCTTCATCCTTCGCCTCAACCTCTTCATCCAACACTTCGAATACACGTTCCGCACCCGCGATGGCTGACAGTAGCGTATTCCATTGGTTCGCCAGATCGTTCAGCGGTCTCGTAAACTGCCTTGCATAACTCTCAAATATAATGATGACGCCGATCGTAATATGTCCCTGGATCGCCATGATGCCGCCAATTCCCGCTACGATCGCAAAGCTCAGGTTGTTAAGCCCGTTCATCAGCTTCGGTATAAAGCCTGATATGCTCTGCGCCCAGAAGCCCGATAGACGAATCCGTTGATTGCGCTCATCAAATTCGCGGACCACCCGTTCTTCCTGCGAAAATGCCTTAATAATCCGCTGCCCCGACAGCGTTTCTTCAATATAACCGTTCAGATCCCCCAGGTTGCGTTGACGCTCTTTGAACAAGGGGCCGGTCCGTCGGGTGATCCAGCGCATCCCCATCATCATCAGCGGCACAACCAGGAAGGTTAGCAGCGTAAGGAGCGGGCTAAGCCATAACATGACGGATAATGTGCCGATTAAGGTCAGCACGCTCGAGAAGATTTGAATGGCCGAGCTGTTCAGCGTTGAGCTCACGTTCTCGATATCGTTTGTCAGACGGCTCATGATCTCACCCTGTTGGCGCTTGCCATAGAACGGAATTGGGAGCCGGTGCAGATGAGTGAACAGATCCATCCGCATCCGGTACACCGTTTCTTGGGCGATGCCGATCATCCAGACGTTGTGCAGCCAGGTGGTTAAAGCCTGAAGGATATAGACGGCGGCCAGGCCTACGAGAAAATACAACCAGGCCGAGTCGATAGAGCTGTCCGGATTACGTACATCATCCAGAAATTTGTCCACCCCGACGCCGAGCAGATAGGGACCGAGCAGCGCCAGCCCCGAACTGATCATCACCATCAGCAGCACAAGTGTGAGCTTCCCTTTGCGGCGGGCGAGATAAGCCCATATTCTCGAAAGGGTGCCCGACCAGTTCTTGGCTTTTGCCTTGGGCTTGCGGCCCGAGCCGCTATCCTTGCTTTTGTCAAGATCGATCTTCGGCTTTGGATGACGAAATGGTTCAGTGAATGCCTTAAGCATGCTGCTGGGCCTCCTCTCCGTATTGGGATTCATAGATACGTCGATACAGAGCGGAACTTTCCATCAAAGCGTCGTGGTTCCCTTTTCCAATCAAACGACCATCGTCCAGAAGCAGGATCAAATCGGCCGAAGTGGTGGAGCTGATCTTCTGCGTGATCAAAAACGTCGTGCAGGACAAATCCTTCAGGGCATCCAGCAGAGCGCCTTCCGTTCGGACGTCAAGGGCGCTGGTGCTGTCGTCCAGAATAAGGATGGCAGGCTTTCGCACGAGCGCCCGTGCAATGGACAAGCGCTGCTTCTGTCCGCCGGACAAGTTAACTCCCCGCTGGCCCAGCATCGTGTCATAGCCCTTAGGCAAATGCTTGATGGTATCATGGATTTGGGCCCTGCGCGCCGCTTCTTTAATTTCCTCCATGGAAGCATCCTCGCGTCCCCAGGCAATGTTATCCCGGACCGTACCGGAGAAGAGCAGCACTTCCTGCGGCACATAACCGATGCTGCTGCGCAGATTCACCTCATCAATCGATCCGGCATCCATTCCGTCTACGAGTACAGTCCCCTTCTCTTCCTCGTAAAGCCGTGGAATTAGCTGTACTAACGAAGATTTGCCGGAACCTGTTGCTCCCATGATCGCGATCCGCTCTCCGGGCCTCGCTTCAAAGGAAATATCCGTCAGCACGTCGATGTCGCTGCCCGGGTAACTGAAGCTCACTTGCTCGAACTTCACGCGCCCTTGAATTTCAACCTTTTTATTTTTTTCCTTACCCGCGCTTGCTGCATCCTCTTCGGTCTTTAACACTTCCTGCGTCCGCTGGGCGGAAGCGCGCCCCCGGGAGAAGGCAACGACAACCCATGACAGGGCGGACATGGCACCAATACAACGTAGAGAATAATTGACGACGGCAACCACTTCGCCGACGCTGGCACTGCCAGACGCGATGTCTTTGCGGCCAAACCACAGGACCGCCATAATCCCGGCATTCATAATGAGAAGAATAAACGGCATCGTTGTCTCCGTTAACCGCAAGGTCGAGACGGTGGTGCTCATCAGCTTGCCCGAGGTACGGCCAAAGCGTTCAATTTCGTGACCCATGCGCACGAATACGCGAATCAACCGGATCCCGGTCAAATTCTCCTGAATGACGCCGTTCACCGCATCCAGTCGCTGCTGTACATTGCGGAACGCATCAGCTGCCCGCTTCATAATCCATGCGATAAAAATAAACAACAATGGCACGGTAAGGACAAGCAGCAAGCCCAGCTTCACATTCACGACCAATGCCATGATAATGCTTCCTAACACAACAAGCGGAACGCGCGTCATAAACCGTAAGCCCATGAACACCGTATCCTGAATCTGGGTGACATCACCCGTAAGTCTAGTAATCAATGATGAGGTAGCAAACCGGTTAAATATCGAATAGGAGAAGGATTGCACCTTTTCATACAGCTGATCACGCAGATCATAACCGAGTCCCTGACTTGTATGCGCCGCAAAAAAAGAGCTGGATATTCCGGCTATAAAGGCAATAATAGCGCTTCCAGTTAAAACGGCTCCCCACATCCATACAATGGACAAATCCTGTTTCTGAATCCCGTCGTCAATGATTTTAGAGATGAGCAGCGGCTGAATCAGCTCAACGGTGAGCTCAATCAGCATCATGACCAGTGCCGCAATCGCCGCTACGCGGTACTTTTTCAAGATCGAGAAGACCATTCCCATATGCATTCCTCCGAGGCTGAAGACCTTTATCCTGTTCTAACATCAATTACCCACTGGTCTTCATGTAGTAGCAATATTAGTTCGTACAAGAGCTGGATATGTCTATTATAATATATTTTCTCCTAGAACTTACCGGCTGATTAAAAATATCGCGGGAATTCACATTCCAAAATGCAGCTGCTGGCATGTGTACGGAGCTGTACACCGGAGAAGAAAAAAAGAGCCTATTCTTCAGGATTGTCTCCTCTCGAATAGGGCTCTCTTGTTGAAACCTATATCTATTCCACCGATTTCAGCGCTTCAATCATATCAATCCGCTTCAGTTTGTAATGCATGGAGGCCATGACAATGGCCGAGAACAGCAGTGTCAGCAGTGCCGCATAGCCGTAACTGATTCCATGGATGGCGGGACTGAACATCATCGCGTCCACTTCCGCGGTCAGGAGCACGAACCGGTGCAGGAACACGCCTCCCAGACTGCCCGCTATGATACCCAGCACGGTCAGAATCATATTTTCGCGATAAATGTACATGGTGACTTCCTTATCATAGAAGCCAAGCACCTTGATCGTTGACAGCTCCCGTATCCGCTCGGATACGTTAATATTCGTCAGATTGTACAGAACGACAAACGCGAGCGCCGCTGCAGATACAATCAGGACAACCACCACGACGTTCATGCTGTCCATCGTGTCACTAAAGGCATTGCTTACTCCGCTCGTGAAGCTGATCATCGCCACCCGTTCGCTTGCGGTTAACGTTTCTCCAAGCTGGTCTTCCCACTCCGGATCGTGATTGTTGTTGTCATACGTCAGCAATTGACTGTTCACTTCCGGCGCTGCATCAAAAATCTCTTCATAATACAGCGGCGTCATATAGATGTAGTGCATGGCATAGTTCTCCGTTATCCCGGCTACACGTATCTCAAAGGGAACGTTATCGCTGTTCTGGACGGTGAAAGTACTGCCGATCTTGAGATCAAACAGCTTGGCGAGCTTCTCGGTAATGATCGCGCCCTCATCCGTCAGTGACAGTGTCTGCTCCTGCCCACGAGATTTCAGGACGATAAACGAATCGATCTCCTCCGACGATTGCGGCACGAAAAGACTCACATCCTGGGCGTTCACCCCGGGGGCGGTCGCGGTCATCGCTTCTTGGGTCACATTCAAAATCCCCGTAATCTCCGGCGTATCCGCAATGCGCCTGTTATAATCCTCCAGCATGCCGCTATCGCCGTTATCGTCTTGAAAAACAACGGTCGCTTGGTGCTGCATGATCTTTCCGTATTGAAGCGGTGCGATATCTCCGATGGAATCCTTGAGACCGAAACCAGTCAGAATCAGAGCCGTGCAACCGGCAACGCCGCAGACGGTCATGAACATCCGCTGCTTGTAGCGGAACAGATTGCGGGCGGTGACTTTTCCAATAAACCCGAGTCGGTTCCACACCCAAGGCACTCGCTCCAGCCATATGCGCGATCCGTTCTTGGGCGCCCTGGGGCGCATCAGGACCGAAGCGTTGCTTCGAAGTTCCACCCGGGTTGCCACATAAGCTGTCATGGTCGTACAGAGCACAGCCACGACAATCGAAATGATGCTGTAGCTGAGATAAAAACGGGTTCGTACATCCGGCAGATTATATAAAGCGCCGTAAGCATCATAGATAATGGCGGGAAACAAGGTGAAGCCGATAGCCAGCCCGGCTGCTGAAGCCGCAACACTGGCCAGCGTCGAATAGACCAGAAATTTTTTCATCACATCCCGGTTGCTGTATCCGAGTGCTTTCAAGGTTCCGATCTGCAGCCGCTGCTCCTCAACCATCCGGGTCATCGTTGTCAGGCTGACGAGGGCGGCGATCAGGAAAAAGAACACCGGAAATGCCGTTGCAATGGAAGATAAACGGTCCGCATTATCGCTGTACTCGGTATACCCCGGGTTGACGCTGCGGTCCATGACGTAGACTTTGGGCAGCTCGAGCTGATCCAGCTCCTTCTGTCCCTCAGCCACTTCCTTCTCGCCATCGGCGATTTCCCGTTCAGCCTTTACTTTTTCTTCATTAAATTTCTTTAGACCTTCCTGGTAATCCGCCTGCCCTTGGCTAAGTTCCGCTTTCGCATCCGTAAGCTTGGCTTCCCCTGCCTCTCTGGCAGCAGCAAGCTCCTTCTGCCCTTGCTTCAACGAAGCTTCACCCTGCACGAGCTGACGCTCGGCTTCCCGAAGCTTGGCCTGTCCTTCTTTCAGCTCTGCTCGGCTTGCATGCAGCTTCTGCTGAGCGTTATCCAGCTGCAGGGAAGCTTCGTTTAAACCGCTCTGGAACGAAGAAGCAGCCTTTTGCAAAGCAGCGCCATCCAATGCGCCTTCCATGAAACCCGCAGCAGCTGCTCCTAGTTTCGGATCGGCCGCCTGAGCCGCCGAGAGTAGTTCTTGCTTCTGCTCTTCCGGTATGCCCTCCGGATCTAAACCGGAGATTTGCTGCAGCTCCTTCGCTAATTGCTGTCCTTGTGCCAGCTTTGGCGCCAGCTCCGACTTTTGTTGATCCAGTTGACTTTGACCCATCTTAAGCTGGGATTGTCCTTGCTCCAACTGCTGCCGATTCTGCTTCAGCTCCGCTCTGCCTTGGGCAAGTTTTTTGGCCGCGGAATCCAGCTTGGCTTGCCCCTGGTCCAGCTCGGTTTGAAGTTTGTTGACGCCATCTCGATAGGATTGCTCGCCTTCATTCAGCTTGACCTTAGCATCATTTAACTTCTGCTCCGCATCGGTCAGCTGTTTCTTGGCATCCTCGATTTTGTCCATGGCCTCATCCAGCTTCTTCTGACCGTTGACACGAATCTCTGTCAGCCGCTCCTGCGGCATGGTCTCCAGTTCCAGTTCTACCGCTTCTTTATGCCGTTGGATCTTCTCGTCATATTCAGTCGTATAGGGAGCTGATTCAGCGGTGTCTTGAAAGGTCAGGTAGGCTTCCGTATATACAGATAGTTTAAAGTCCTTCTCCGGTATAACGGCGAACACATCCGCCGTCCCCTTGCCGATGCCACTCGTTCCCCGGCTCATGCTGCTGATGAACAGCGGACTCTTCGCCCTTCCCACGACCGTGTAAGTTAGGTGGTCAAACGTTTTCTTGAGGTTGACTTCCTGATCCGTATTGGTAAAGGTAATCTGATCCCCCAGTTTAAATTCGTTTCCTCGATCTCCCGCATCGATGACGATTTCCCCTGCGGACTCCGGCATTCGGCCTTCTGTAAGCACGTATTGATTCAGATTATTTCCTGGGTCATAGGAGAACACCTTCGCGATCCGCCCGCTGTCACCGAGGAATACGTCTGCGCTGTAGCCAGGTTGAACCTCGTCCACTTCTGGAACCAACTTTAGCTTCTCTATATCGGTTTGTTCGAGACCTAAGGTGGACTGAACCTTAAGATCCATTAGCTTAAAATCGTTATAGTAGTGATCTGCTGTATCCAGCATGTCAGGACCCGTCGCTTTGATCCCCGCAAAAAAACCGACGCCGAGCATAATAATGGCAAAAATGGACAGAAACCGAGCTTTTGTCCGCGATATTTCCCGGAAAATATCAGTCCACAGCGCTCTTTTCTTCATGATATGTATCTCCCTACCACTCGATGTTGTCTACAGAAACGGGGGCCGGATTCAAAACCATGTTCCGAACCTTGGCATTGTTGATCTCGATGACCCGATCCGCCATCGGCGTCAGGGCAGAATTATGTGTAATGACGATAACCGTCGTTCCGGTATGGCGGCAGGTGTCTTGGAGCAGCTTCAGCACCTGCTTTCCTGTATGGTAATCAAGCGCACCCGTGGGTTCATCGCAGAGAAGCAGCTTCGGCTGCTTGGCAAGTGCCCTGGCAATCGCTACCCGCTGCTGTTCCCCGCCGGACAACTGTGCCGGAAAATTGTTCATACGATTACCCAGGCCGACATCCCGCAGTACTTGTTCGGCATCCAAAGCCCGGGGAGAAATCTGCGAAGCCAGTTCCACATTTTCTTTGGTCGTCAGATTGGGAACCAGGTTGTAAAATTGAAACACAAATCCGACGTCATTGCGCCGATAGCCGGTCAACTCCTTGCTGTTAAACCTGGCAATATCCGTTCCATCCACGAGTACTTGTCCCTCATCCGCCGTATCCATGCCGCCCAATATATTCAGCACCGTGGATTTGCCTGCACCGCTGGGACCGACAATGATCGCAAACTCGCCTTTTTCGATCTCCAAGTTGATTCCATCATTGGCTACAATGGTGGTCTCTCCCATCCGGTAGCGCTTATATTCATCCTTCATGCTCACAAAAGCCATGTGTACTCCACTCCCAACTCATGGTTGCAATATCGGCTTGAATCGTTATGTATTGTAATCCAAGGCAGCTTGTCCGGTGCTCTAGCTGTAGGGCTGATCACCGCTTGTACGAGTATGTCCATTGGCATCGTACGGATACGTCCTGCGGCATGTGCCGCGGCCATTGTGCTATGCCTCGTATTTGTGCATTCTCTGTTGTTAGACTCCTTGTTTACTTGCGTTCATTCAATGAAATCGTTCTTTAAACCAGTGTAGCATAAACAAATCGGCCAAAGATAATGCAGCATCCCCCGCCATGGCAATGTCACAGAATGTTCCAAATTGGAAAATGCCCGAGCAACACAAAAAAAACACTTCTTCACCTAGGAGGAAGCGCTTCTCTACAGGATTTATTGTCAATTGATATGCCCGGTCAACGTCGCTTCCTGGAGATCCTTGCCCTGGGCCCACTCCCTGAACGAAAAATCGAGCACGCCGCCCTGAGCAAGCGAAGTCATGACCCTCTCTTCTTCGAAGGAGTACGAAAAAGTATGCAGCGTTCCAAACAAATCGTCGTAATCCGTAAAAAACAACGGGGACTCACGCTCCTTAAACAAACCGAATGCTTCGGCATGGGTCAACTGTGTGGCATCCAAGCTATCGATGTAACGTTTACGCCGAAGGGAATGCTCGATGGAAGGCCTGTTCTTGCCCGTCAACGCTTCATAATGGTTAACGCAGGCGATTGCCGCCCCCCCGCCCGCACGGGTAATGACTTGATCCGGACTTGCTTCCACAACGGCCATGTTCCCTCGTGCATCCCCTATTGAAAAGTTATAGCAAGCCGCATGGGGAATATGGCGCAGCATATAAGACGCTTCTTCTACGGTACCGCATGATTCCAATATCATCCGAACGCCGACCCATGGCGACAGGCCCGCCTCGTATCCGTCAAAGCTAACAAAATGCAGCCCGGCGGCAAGTCCCTTTTCATTAACCCCGTCATGCCGACCTATGGCCTGCAAATTATAACCTACGGTCGCCAAGCCTTTGTCGGCTTGGGCCGCGGTAAAATAACCATCGTAAAACGCAGGCGTAAAATCGTAATTTCTTACGTAATACGAAGGGGTAATCATCGCCGAACAGCCCATGGCCGTGATCTTTGGAACATCGTATCCCCCTAGGAGAGCGGCGGCTTTGGGAAACGGCATTTCCAAACCTTCCGCCAGTCCTTCAAGCTCCGATAGCAGCTGCGGGGCAAACTCGTTATAGATGCTCTTCAACTGTTCCGTATCGATCTCCGGTTTGGTGGCCGCTTCAAAAGCTTTTAATATCGGTTGATTTCGCAGGCTGCGACCCAGCTTCAGCCCATTGTAATAGTTATCTTCTCTAAGCTGCAAGATGTTTACCGTGTAATTCGGCATTTTTAACCCCTCCACCCCGGCGGTATTTCATATGGGAATATATCCCTTACCCGATTATAAATGCAATTCATCCATCTTCCAATAAAAAAGCTCCATCCCGGCATGTTTACATGCTTGGAAGGAGCAGATTTTTAGGCGCGGGGCAATGTCTCAAACATTCGAACGTATTGCTCATATTTTTCAGACCAGGCATCTTTGCGTGATTCCAGCGTCCTGCCCTCAAGCAGTGCTTTAATAACGTCCAGACATACATCCCAACCGGCAATATCCTTCGGTGTATGATCTGTAATTTTCGTTATCGTCTCGATCAGCACCAGACGACAGCCTTCGGCCTCGGGATACAGCTCAAAACGCACCCGGTCCTCTCCCCATGTATACTCCAATACCGATAACTCCCGATAGTCCGTAATTTCAAACTCTTCAAACGTTCCATCCTGCATGTCAAAAGTAATTCTGCCGCCTTGGCGTAAATCTTCCACCTTCAGCTCCGAGAACCATTGCGTCAGCTTGTCATTATCTGTCAGATAAGACCACACCTTCTCAACCGAATGCTTAAAGCGGCGTTCAAATCGGACGGTCGTTCCGAACTCGTCTTGCTGCACAACAGCCAGCATTTTTCTCCCTCCTCATGCATGTTTTATTCAAGAATCATTATTCAAATCAAACCACATTACGATGTTAAGGAGATTCATCCTCATCCAGTAGTCTCTCCAGATCATCCAGCTTGTTCATCCAGAACTGACGATAAGGCTCCAACCAGTCGTGGATTTCCTCCAGAGGCTTGGCATTCAGGCTGTACACATGCCTTTGGGCCTCTTTCCGCAGAGAGACAAGACCAGCCTCCCTCAAGATGCGCAAATGCTTTGATACGCCTGGTTGGCTGAGCTGCATGAGATCTACCATCTCGCCCACCGTGCACTCTTTCACACGCAAATAATCCAGTATCGTCCTGCGGTTCGGTTCTGCCAATACTTCAAAAAGGTTATCGTTCAACATGTTTATTATATTACTATTAAGTTATATTCCTGTAAAGTTATATATAGAAACGGACGCGATCTTTGAACAAACATCGCATCGCCGGGTACCCGCCGAATATATATGATGCCGTTACCCGATCGACCCTAGGCGGAACTGGAATCATTAAACAATATTGATCAACATCAGCTAGGGAAGAAACGGCGAATACTCCCTGTTTCTTCCCTTATTATGATTAGGTACTAAAAAATATTTTTGCATTGCCGATGTTATAGTTGAAACTTTATTCTACGCCAATGCGTCATATTGTAGAGGAAAATAATAACAAAGCTAAATTTCAGGAGGTTGAGTGTGTGAAAAGAATATGGACTGCCTTGCTAGCAGCTATACTGTTAATCCCCATGACATTCCAATCGCAGGCACAGGCGGCAGTGAACATCAGCGTCTTGATTGACGGTGTCAAGCTGTATACGCCTCAAGCACCTATCATGATCCAAGGACGCGTCATGCTTCCGATGAGATCCATCTTCGAAGCCTTGGATGCATCGGTCAAGTGGAATCAAAAAACGCAAACCGTCACAGCGACCAAAAATGGCACAACCGTCATTCTAAAAATCAACTCCAAGACGGCCACCATCAATAACAAGACGGTAGCGCTGGATGTTCCGGCGAAAAACTTAAAAGGAAATACCATGGTGCCAGTACGCTTCGTAAGTGAAGCCCTCGGCCAAAAAATCGGCTGGAATTCCAAAACGAAAACGGTCACCGTCAAAACAACGAACAATTCAGGCGGCGGCGGAAATAATACCGGTATCGTGCCGGTGAATTATGTGACCCTTCGGGACATCGGCAACGCCGGCGACGGCCGCGATCTGCAGGTCAGCTTCTCCAAATCGTCGACCGAATCATTAATTTCGCATTACCGCGTGATGATTGTGAAGCAGTCCAAGACGTTAAACCAATCAGAGGCACTGCGCGTGTCCTCCGCAGCTTATACAACGGTGTACCCGTCCGGCTCGGATCAGACTCTGACTCTCACGTCGGGTTCAAGGGATGTGGATAATGAGCTTATCCGCGATAACCAGTCTTATAAAGCTTACGTATTGGCAGTTAGCAACACCGGCGGCACATATGCCCTTTCCTCGGCTTCGCCGTCGTTGACGCTGACCAACACCAATTCGGTGAACGGAGCAACCAACGTGAAGGCAAGCGATGTGAGCGACTACGGCGATGGCCGTGATCTGCAGGTCAGCTTCACGCGTGCCCAGAACGAGAGCAATGTAACCAACTATCGCGTATTTGCGGTAAAAACCAAGGATGTTGCCAACTTTAATCTGGCGGCAGCCAAATCCGTCCCAAGCCAGAATTATACGACGGTGAGCAAAACCAGTACGACGAATACAACGCTGTCCACGACGCTGAGTTCTTCTGCTCGTGATACTTCAAACGAGCTCATCCGTAGCGGTGTCGCTTACACCGTGTTCGTCCAGTCTGTCAGCAGCAATGAGAACGTGCTTGCAAGCAACCTGTCATCAGGTTCGTCTTCCATCACCCTCAGCACAGGCAATGCAACGGTTCCATCCATTACGCAGGTGACGGATATCAGTGATTATGGTGATGGCCGCGATCTTCGCGTAAGCTTTAACAAGGTATCCAACGAATCCAACATTCACTCTTATCGCGTGTTTGTCGTGAAGGACAGCAATTACAGCAGCTTCAACTTAAGCAAAGCCAATACGGCCTCCAACTACAACTACTATACTCATGTCAATAAAACCGGCAATAACATCAACAACTTGACGCTGTCATCGAGTGCTAAAGATGTAGATGGAGCAACGATTCGCAACGGTGTGTACTATCGCGTATTCGTCATGGCCGTGGACAACAGTAACTCCAATAACAACGTGCTGTCTGCTCCATCGAGCTCCATCATCTTGAGTTCCAGCTACAATGTCGGTGCTGTTACCAGTCTGTCCGTTACCGATGTGAACAACTACAATGATGGACGCGACTTGCAGGTGTCATTCACCCAGCCGTCTGATCGTTCTAACATCAGCTATTACCAGGTATTCGTTGTAAAATCATCTGATAGTTATTTTGATCTGAATAGAGCCAATAACTTAAACAACAGCTATTATTACACTCAAATCAATAAGAACAACAGCAGCAACTACATTACTCAAACCCTGAATTCCAACAGCCGTGATATCGATGGAGAGCTGATTCGCAATGGCATCGGCTATCGCGTATATGTCCTGTCTGTAGGATCGGGCAATAACAATGCATTATCCAATTACTCATCGATTACGCTTGGAAACAACAATCAGGGCAATGTAAACCCAGTTTCCACGCCAACATTGTCCATTATCGGCAATAATGGTAACGGAAGCGACCTTAGAGTCGCCTTCAATCCTGCTAATGGTGAAAACTTCATCGACCATTATCGGATTCTCGTTGTGAAGTCCTCCAAGAGCCTGACTGTGTCCCAAGCTTATGATAACGGGAATTATACCACGGTTAACAAAACCGGCAGAACTATCACTCGAGATTTGACCAACACGACCAAGGATTCTGATGGGGATCTCATTCAAAGAGGTTCAAGCTACCGGGTGTATGTCTTGTCGGTAGGCTACTCGAATTACGGCAAAGCACTTTCATCCGTCTCTCGTGACGTAACGATTCAAGGCGTGACGGAAGTTGGTAAGGCTGCGAACGTTACGGCAGCGGATGTGGGCGACAATAATAACGCAAGCGACTTGAAAGTATCGTTTACCAAGGCTGCAAATGAAACCAATATTAGCGAGTACAGGATCATGGTCGTGAAACAAGCCAACGCTGGTAACTTTAAAGTAGATCAAGCTATCAATGTACGTTCTGGCAACTACGACAGAGTACCGATCGGCTCCAATTTTGAGGATGTTCTGAGACCTAGAACAAACGACGTTGACGGTCAACCGATTCAAAATTTGGTGGATTATCAAGTATTCGTATTGTCCGTAAGCAACAATGGTTCAATAAGCAATGCCCTGTCGGCACCATCTGCGCCGATTAAGCTTACGGGTACCGCTGTAACGGTTCCTTCGGATGTATATGCCGGGATTGAAAGCACCAACGGGAATAGCAGTGACATTGTGGTCAAATTCAATCCTTCATCAGGAAGTGTTAAAGAATATCGAATCATGGTTGTACCTGCTAACCAAAGTTTTGGATTAGACGATGCCAACAAAATCACTAAAGAACAATTGTATACGAAGGTAGCTCCATCTCCTAACAGAATCGAGCATAAATTGTCCGCAGGTTTAGCGGACGTCAACGGTGCAGCTATCGTAACTGGTACTAAATATAGGGTTTACATCCTTGCTGTTGCTGATGGAACCATTTCTACCAACAACAGCATCTCCAATTCTTCTGCGGAGTTTGAAATTCTGAACCGTATCCAAACAACAGCCGTTACAGCCAAGCTGGATGCAAGCGGGAAGCTTCAAGTCGATTTCAAGAAGGCGATCGATGAGCGCAGCATTACGGCATACCGCCTGTTGTTTGTAGAGAAAGACAACATCAAGAACTTCGATCTTAAAGCTGCAACAGCAGCCGCTGCCAAAGAGGATAAGAACGCAACAATAAATCCCGATGGCAAAGATATCTCGACTCTGATTGATATCCCTGCCAAAGATGCCTACGGAAAAGACATTAAAGACAATGCGGAATACGCCGTTTATGTCCTGTCCGTACTGGGGAAAGATAAGAAAATCGCTTCGAGTGCTCAATCCGTAACACCTTTATCCGAAGCATCCAAAACGCTTGTTTTAATTAAAAAACCTTAGTCAAAGGTAGAATATTAACATTCTCTAACGTAAAGAGCTGTCCCTCGGTCAATTTGACCATGAGGGACAGCTCTTTTGATTCCTAATTATTCAGCAGTGGAATGAAAAAAAAGCTCAAGCGACATCACTTGAGCTTTCATCCTGTTTAGGCTTGAGGCATATCGCGCTCAGCCAGAAACTTATCAATAATCGTCGATATAACGTTCATGCTGACAGGTTTGCTTACATACTCGTCCATGCCCATCCCTAAATATTTCTCGCGATCGCCCTTGATCGCATGGGCCGTGACGGCCACGATATAAGGCTCTTTTTCGGATGATGCCGATTCTTTTATGATGCGGACCGCTTCCGTTCCATCCATGAAGGGCATCTGAATGTCCATGAATACGATCTCATACGCATGACGCTCGAAGGCTTCAACCGCCTCAAGTCCATTCTGGACGGTGGTCGAATTGTATCCCAATTTCTCAATCATTTTTTTGAGGACTAACTGATTCACCTCATTGTCCTCGGCAATCAAAATTTTCAGATCGTTTCCTATGGAGTGATTCTTGAGAACGGCCCCATTCTCCTGATTATTTCCAGCATTCGACTTAAACGAAAAATCAACCGTAAACGTAAAGACAGACCCCGGCTTGTTCTGATTCTTCTCGTACCAGATATCTCCGCCCATCAACTGAACGAGTTTTTTGCAGATCGCCAGCCCCAACCCCGTCCCTTCCACCTGACGGGTCATATAATGATCCACTTGGTAAAAGGGTTCAAATAGCTGCGCAACCTTCTCACTCGGCACGCCAATGCCCGTATCCATAACGGAGAATTGGATAAGGGCCGAGTTCCCCTGGTTCTCGACACACTGCACAGAGATGGAGACGGCACCATTAGGCGTAAATTTAATGGCATTACTAAGCAGGTTCATTAAGACCTGCCTCAGCTTCGTCACATCCCCGTAAACCTGATTCGGAACGTCCGAAGCTACGGATGTGGTTACCTCAATATTCTTCTCCAGCGCCTTCGGAAGAATCAGGTTCAACGTCTCGGACAAAGCCGTTCTCAGGTTAAATGTTTCCTCCACCAGTTCCGTTCTGCCCGATTCGATTTTGGAGAAGTCTAAAATATCATTGATGATGTTCAGAAGGGTTGTCCCGCTTTTCTTAATGATTTGTACATAATCCCGCTGCTCTTCATCAAGCTCCGTCTCAAGTATCAGGTCCGTCATCCCGATAACACCATTCATTGGCGTACGGATCTCATGGCTCATCATCGCCAGAAACTCGCTCTTGGCTTTATTTGTCTTCTCGGCTGCTTCCTTCTCAATGATGAGCCTCTTCTGATCCGTCATGTCCTTAGCAATAATGTAAAAACCCACATTCTTGTTATGAATAACAATGGGTGCCAGTGTAGCGAGCACTTCAACCGTATGTCGGTTTTTGTGATGGATGACGTTAATGCCCTTCTCGACAGCAACATAATCGGCTGAAGCAGAGAGTACGCGGGCAAGATTACGTTCACCAATCAAATTCGAGATCTTGGTTCCAATTAATTCCGGAATTGTATAACCAGTCAGCTGCTCTGCCATCTGATTCCCGTTAATGATCCGCCCCTCCAGATTGAAGGAGATGATCGCATCATGGTTATACTTCTTCAGCGAAGTGTAGCGTTCAATACTCTCTTGGAGCTTTCGCTCGGCTATCTTGCTCTTGGTAATATCAACAATTTGCGAAATGAAAAATAAAGGGGTTTGATCCTTTTCGTCACGAACCAGAGAAACATGCATCGATGCCCAGATGCCATGACCGTCTCTATGTACGAATTGTTTTTCCACCGCAATGGTTGAGGACGACTCGTCCAAAGACTGAAACAATTTATCTTTATTGTTAATGCAATCAGAATAAATATAATCGGTTGCCGGCTGTGACATCAATTCTTCTTCCGTGAAGCCAAACATTTTGCAAGCCGCAGGATTTACGCTGATCCAATTTCCTTCTATCGTAACCAGGGCAATGCCTATGGGAGCACTTTTGTAGACATGTTCAAACAAAGCCTGATGGCCAAAAATGTTGATATCACTCATACTCTGCACCTCCTGATACCGATTATTATACATCAGCATTTTCGAAATGGGGCTTTTTCAGAGTATTTTTATACAGTTAATCATTAGCAGCGTCATCATCGGTAAACCAAACAATAGACGTCTTCCCCTGCATACCGAAAATCCCACCACATTACCAAGCAATGACCTGCCGCTCACGGAAATACTCCCCGCTCGGTCCATCATCCTCCAACGTCGCCAGCCATACAGCTGTATCAGCCCCTTCGGCAACGGTTAACGGAGCATCTGCACCACCCATATCGGTCTGAACTCGGCCCGGGCAAACCGCGTTTACCTTTATACCGGTACCCGCTACATCCTGAGAAACGAGGCAGGTTAACGCATTCAGCATCGTTTTGGAGATACGATAAGCCGAGGATGACCCTTTTAAACCGTATCCTCCCTGCATCACTTCGAAGGCTCCAAGACCGGAAGAGATGTTTACGATACGCCCGTAATGATGCAGCTTCATCAAAGGAATCGCCGCTTGCGTCATACGCAAAACACCAAAAAAATTCGTTTCCAGCGTTGCGCGCATCACCGACTCCTCTACATCCAGCACAGAAACCCCCCGGTCTAAAATCACCCCGGCATTGTTCACCAGCACGTCAAGGCGGCCGTAGTCTGACTGTATTTGCTCCATCATCCGTGCCACATCGTTGATTTCATGGACATCCACTATATGCAACTTCACATGGAGCCCGTCCGCAAACAATTCTTGAACAGCCAGCCTCCCCTTCTCTTCGTCCCGGGAAGTAATCAGCACCTGAAGCCCTTTGGCAGCGAGCTGTCTCGCAATCTCTTTTCCAATTCCGCGGTTGCCCCCCGTCACGACAGCCACTCGCTTCACATCCTGTCCGTCAACCTTATTCATGAAGCTGATCCCCCTTGTCTAAAATAGCTTCCCATGCCGTAATGTTCTCCTGCAAATGGGCTTCCGCCTGCTTCAGCAGCTCGATCTGCAGCTGAATTTCATCCAACTTCCGCTTACCCACCTCAACCGCATTCGGGAGACATTCGATTTTGAGCTGCTCATCAAACGCACATTGGAAAAAGCTCATAATCTCCTTCACCGTCAATCCCAGGTTAAAATACATCTGGATCAGCCGAACCCGCTCAATATCCGTCTCCTTATATTCACGATAGCCATTATCCTGACGGTCCGGAGACAATAGTTCCTTCTCCTCGTAATAACGCAAGGAACGCAAACTTACGCCCGTTTTACGTGACAATTCACGAATATACACACGCAGCAGCTCCTTTCTCATTCGGTTAACCGCATTGTAAACCATCACATCATGTGAAGGTCAATCCGAAATTCCAGAATCATATAAGAAAAGCGTCTATCGACGTACTCTCAAAGAAGAGAGACCGCGTTTAGATGTTGTTTTCTTGCGATATCAGGTAGGCCATGCTTCGAAGTTTATACTTTCTGATATCTAAAAAAGGACGGAGCGTAAGTCTGTAATGACTGCTCTGTCCTTTTATCCGGGACCTGACAATTCGTTCAGGTTATTCTACTCAGCACATGATGCACTCCATTATTTCAAGTCGTCCATGGCATAAACATAATCTTTTGCCCATTCTGAAAAGGCAAGCTGCGGATCCCAAGTGACTGCACCAATCGCTTTGGCACATCCCCAATCCAATAAACGCTGATGGAGCATATGCACCCTAAATCGATCAACAAAGCCTTCCTTATTTGCAGAGCCCTGTAAGTACATCTGTATAAAATGCCTCGCTACTTCCTGTTCCTCGAAATCCCAATACATAATCACCATCTTAGGCAAATCCGCAACTCCATCCCCAAAATATCCGGTCGTGAAATCAAAAATGCCGCTGATTCGCCACTCCTGACAAACCGTATCATACGCTACCAGCATATTTTCCGCCTTAAAATCCCCCATAACAAAAATAGGTGAGCCATGCTTATCGAATTCATCCGCAGAGTCACGCAGCACCTCTTCCACCCACTCCGTATCGGTTGGCGTGATCTGGGAATATTGCTTGGCATCCTGCAACCAAAACCGAATCCGATGGTAGAGCCACTCTTTATAAGATCCCTCAAACGGGCGAATTCTTCGCGTTCTCGGATCAAGCTCGCCATACTGATCCACTTTCCAGCGGTGCATTTCATTTAAAATGTTAGCTGCTGAAGAGGCAATATCGATTCGATCGGCTGCACCAAGCCTTGCTCTAAATTGCGGATCATTCATATGTACGCCATGAAGACGGGGCATGATCGCGTAGCTCCAGCCGAAAATATCGCCGGACTCATCCAGCAGATATGGGGCCGATAAAGGCAGTGATGTATATTCTTGCAAATAGTCCGTATAAAATTTCTCTTCAGCGAACTGTCCTGCATAAAGGGGATTTCCCTTCAATACATAGCTTCCTTTGCTTGAGTTAATGAACAACGTCTGATTTCCTACTCCCTTAGACGTTTTCTCAGCTGATATGAGGTTCCCTAGATGGTGCCTGTTCAGCACAGCTTGAAGCTGCTCATCCGTTACATGGCCGATGGGGTTGGTTGAGAGAAAGATCTCTGTTGTCAAATAAAACACCTCCCTTAAGATTATGGAACCCCCATTACGTTGTTGAAATCAAATAAAGGACGCAACAAAAAGTATCCGCCGAGTATGAAAGTGAATACGCCGAATCCCAGCAGCAAGGACATCAGGATGTGTTTTCTCTGGAAGGTGAACAGCCATAATCCGGACGGATCACGCGTCTACCATGCTCATGGCAAGACAGCTTAGTACGATAATGATCAGAAGTGATGCGATTTTCCTTCTTGATCTCATGAAAGAATCTCCTTCTGCAGCCTATTACGGTTGCTATATAAGAATTCGATACACGGCGAATAATGCCCTCTACATCAATAAAAAACGCCTCTGTGTCATCAAACATCAGAGGCGTTTTCGCTCATTCATCGATTATTCAATTCTATGATACATAACGGCCTAGCGCCGCTTGATACACACTCTTAGGCCGAAGTCCAATCAGTTTGTCTGCCGGTTCTCCGTTATGAAACACAATCACCGTCGGCATGGACATAATGCCGAATTGAGCGGCAAGCTCCGGAGATTCATCACAATCCACCTGATAGACATCCAGGCGACCCGTTTCTTCTTGACTCAGCTCCTCCAGAATGGGAAGCAGCACTTTGCACGGCGGGCACCATGTGGCTCCAAATTCAACAAGCGTGACTCCATTCTGTTTAATCGCGCCTTGAAAGCTGGCTGCATCTATTCGTGGTAAACTCATTTGCATTCCTCCGCTTCTTCCGATTCTCGTTCATCCAGAATCGATTGCATGCGTTCCTCCAGATTCATCTTAATATGATTCAGCTGGTGAATTTGCGCATCGATCTCGGCAATTTTTTGACGGAAAATCGGGAACACCTCCGCGCAAAACGCCTCTTTATTTTTCAAGACGCAATGCAGGAAACCGGCGATCTGCTCGGTGGACAACCCCAGATTCAAATACAACTGGATAGTACGCACCTGTTCTTCTGCGAGACTCGAATACTCCCGGTATCCGTTCTCGTTGCGAACCGGCATAAGCAATCCCTGCTGTTCGTAGTATCGAAGCGAACGGATGCTGACTCCGGTACGGGCTGCAAGTTCTCCGATTTTCATGCTTCTATGCCTCCTTGATGAACGATTCGATATCATTGTAAACCCTGACACTAGTGTCAGGGTCAAGCGAATTCTGCGAATATTTTAAAAGTGAACATATTAGAAACGACGGAGATCTCCATCGAATGTTATTTTCTTTTCTTGGATTTGCCTTTGGAGCTTGTAGAAAGTTTGGGCCAACGATCGGGCGGCACATGCTGGAGCATCGTATGAAATACAGTTCCCCACTGCTCTTCGTTCAGCCTACCGATGGGGAGCTCTCGATCCACCCCCAGCACTCGGACCAGCTTCGTAATCTGGGGAGGCGTGAACACGCCCGCCAGAGACGCGAATAACGGCAGCCGCGAGTCCTGCAATCCGTAGGCTGCCAGCGCAGTAAACTTCGGCTGATGCTGTGCGGCAATGAGCGGCCTTTTCCTCCGGTTGATAGCTAGAATAGCGGACACCACTTTGGGAGGCGGCGCAAAATGCTGAGGCGATACGGTTCGCACAAGCCGAATGTCATAATACATCCTCCAGCTTAAGATACGCGGATCTTGAACAGGAACTGCCGTAAAACGTTTGGCTGCACCCTTTTCCACAAGCAGCACGGCTCGCTGCAGCGGCACGCCGGGATGATCCAGCAGCCTCGCCATGATCGGCGTGGTGATCGAATACGGAATATTCGCCACGACGGCAAACGGACGTTTCGGAAGAGGAACCTCCAGGAAATCGGACTGCTTGACGCGAATGTTGCTTCCATCTTTTATCTTGCTGAACAGTTTATCCACAAACGCCGGATCTGTCTCGATCGCAAGCACATGTGCCGCCTTCTCTGCCAGCGGAAAGGTTAATGCCCCTGTCCCTGCTCCGATATCGAGAACGGTATCGGTGGATCGGATCTGGGCCAAATCGATCATATCATGAATCAGCCGTTTACTGATTAATAAATGCTGCGCGGAAAAGTTAGACGGTTTCTTCAACTTTTCCCGATGATTTTTATTATTTTTGGACACAAAAAAGCACCTCATTCATTCGTATAGTAATGAAAAAGGCACAGCACAAATAATCCTTCGCATTTTTACATGAAAATGGATGGATTTAGTTGTTCTGTACCTTCATTAACGAATACGTATGAATGCGATGCAACACATGTTAGGACAATCCTCCCTTAGATGAAACGGATAAAATAACAACCACAGTATAGCATAGGCATTCCCCTGCCTCACGGGTACATTCTTTTAAAAATATTTTTTACCGTCAATCCATGCGCTGGGTATGGTATGTTGAGGAAGATAGGGTTCTATGATTCCGAATCCTAATGAATATCAGTGTACCGGCATACTAGAAGGAGCAAACCGATATGGAAATCTATTTTACGAATGAAGTCACAGCGTCAAATAGCGAGGATAGCCATTACGTAAGAAATCAATTGATCGAGTTTAACTTAATGCACTTCCCGGACGACTTAAAAGACCGGTACCAGGAAGTAAACCTGTTGTTGAGGAATGCGGACGGTCAGATTTTGGGCGGAATTGTGGGGGAAATATGCTGGAACTGGCTGGAGATCCACTACTTATTCGTGGATGAACCATACCGTAAATCGGGGTACGGAGCCAGGCTGTTAAACGAGGTGGAAAAAATAGCGATAGAGAATCAATGCGAGTTCGCAAAGTTGGATACACTTAGCTTTCAAGCCTTGGATTTTTACATCAAGCAGGGTTATGAGGTATATGGCAAGATCGAGAATGCCGGACGGCATACGCATTACTATATGAAGAAGGAACTTTAAAAGAAGGCAGTAAAACCGCCTTCTCTGGTCTTCCATCTCAGCTCTCCACCGACTTCTTCCCTTTTGATTTGCTGTTTGCCTTATGCAGGTTTTGCTCGACCCGATATTGAACGACTCGGCGTATCAGGTCATAGGGCAAGGGCTTATCGATGGGAAATTGCAAGGTACCTTTGGACTTATGATATTCCTTTAACTCATCTTGGAACGCCTCAATGCCGCTAGGGGCCGGGTAAAAACCGATATGCTTCTTAAATGCCGCAAAATGCACCAAATTTCCGTGATAGTCGAAGGTTGGTATCTGATAGCTGATTTTTTCCTTCGCTTCCGGGGCCATTTCCTTGATCACTTGTCTTAATGTCTGGAGAATGCTTTGAACCTCGGGAGGGAAGCTTGAAATATATTCATCGATCGACCCGTAAACGATTTTATCCTCTTTCATGAGATAACGTCCTTTCACAGGTTAATAGGTTTCATAAACGAGATCAGCGTTCATTCCCAGCCGTTTATCGCCTGTATCGCACACCAATCGAAACGTTCCGTCAGAATCCCGCTTGCTTTGCCGATTAAAACGAACGAATGGTTTAACATCTCACATACTTGCGTTTGAAACCAAGCTTCCCTCTCTCGACTTCTTTTCTAATATTTTCGGAAGCGTTCAGGAACTTGCTCTTGTCACCCCGCTTCATTTCTACCGGTCCTACGGCCTTTGCGGTCTCAACCGTCTTATCATGGAGCGGCAAATAAGATACGGCTGCAGTGTACATGAAATTATTCATCGCGGATTTCGTTCGGTCCGGAGACTCATGAATGGTCTTTTCCACCAGTTCGAGCATGGCCGAGATTTTACTTTCCGGGAACTCACGATCGTGTCTGCTCCCGAGCAGCCAGCAGTAACAGCTCCACCCCGCCGACATTCTAAGCTCCTCACCGCTTGCGATCCATTGATCGGCAACGTCTTGCGCGATATCCGCCTCTGCCAACGTTACGGCAACCACATAATCAGACAGCATATAAAAATAGGCCGCATCCATCCAGCGATCATAATCCGCTGCCGTCATCGCTTTTGGGTCTGCAATGATGCCGGCAAAGTACATGGCGTCATAGTTTCCGGTGGCGTAAAGCTGCTCAGCCAAAGGCTGATTGATTTTGATTTTCTTGGCAATCGGCTTCATGGCGCCTGTCGCCACGCCAAAGAGCGGTTCACGCGCTCCATTGGACAGGTATATTTTCTTGAGCCGTTCCTTGCCGAGTGCTTCAAGCTCCAACATAACGGATTCTGCATTCATGGTTTGACACTTCCTTCATTGGCTTAGTATGCAGCTGCCGAATAAGCCGCACCCCACATGACTTGAGTGTACAATAATAATGCCGGCCAAGCCTAGTCCTCCCTGATGGAAAATATAACATTACGCTCAAGGTTTTCAGCAAAAAAAACGGCGATTGCTTCCCGATGGAATATCGGGAAGCAATCGCCGGCAGCAGAAGTTACATAGCCTCCGGTTCTTCCAACTGGACTTTCGGTGTCACCACCGACACGAGCAGTTCGTTTGCCGAAGAGATCAGCACGACGCCGTCAGGCAGTTTAAGGTCCCCGACATGTAAAGAATGCCCAATCTCCAGTTCGCTGATTTCAACAGGAATGGTGGCAGGAATACGGTCCGGGAAGGACTCAATCTCGATGAACGTGCTTTGTATTTGGACGACTCCTCCAAGTTTGGCTCCCTTGGCGGTACCGATGTAATCGAGATTCACTCTCGTGCGCACAACTTCATTTATATTAATACGTAAAAAGTCGACATGGATGTATTCACGAGTGATTGGATCACGCTGAACCGACTCCAGCAAAACCGGAAGCGGCTCCCGATCGTCAAAACGAAGCTCAAGGATTCCTCCTTTGCCGTTCCTTGCCCATTTGCCGAATTCTTTGGCGGACAGTTGAATCATCATATTCTCTTCCCCTGTGCCAAATACAATTGCCGGAATTCGCCCCGAAAGACGAAGCTGCTTAAGTCCGGTTTTGTTCATCGCGGCGCGCGTTTCTGCTCGTAAATTTACTCTCATCTCAACAACACTCCTCAGATTATCGTTATTTTGGGTGTACTCACCATCAATCATCCATAATGAACTACGGATTTCTCCCCCCGTAGCGGGGAAAGTAGGAGCACCATTGCATCACCTCCAGATAGACATTTAATGTAAAACGCTTTTATATATGCGAGAAGGCACCTCGTCCCATGGGAACGAAATGCCTAATTACTTGCTACCATATCATAGAAAAGGGGGGTTGTCGACCGCGGTGGTATGGGGGGTCCATTACAGGAAGGAATTCCGAGTGGTTATGATTATACGAAAAAGAGGAGCTTTCCGCCCCTCTGTGTAGTTCCATCAAAACATCTCATCTATTTGTCCTACCGTACATTTATCGAAAACCCCTTCAAAATTCAAACCCTTAGCGAGCCACGGAATCCCCTGGCAGCATAGTATGATTCCGCTCCATTGTGGTACACAAAGACAGTGTCGTAGCGGCGATCACAAAAAATGGCTCCGCCGAGTTTTCTAATACTGGCAGGTGTTACCACCCAGCTCGATGTTTTTAAATCGAAATTTCCAAGCTTTTGCAATTCCCGGTATTGTTCTTCCGATAGCAATTCTATGCCCATAGCGGTTGCCATTTCAACGGCACTATTCTTCGGTTTGTGTTCTTTTCTTGATTCCAGCGCTTCACGGTCGTAGCAAAGGCTTCGGCGGCCTTTTGGACTCTCAGCTGAACAATCATAAAAAATGTATTCGCCCGTCTTGTTGTCATGACCTACAACATCCGGCTCTCCGCCGGTTATTTCCATCTCATGGAGCGACCATAGTTTTTCAGGATTTGCTACGAGCTTGGCTTGTACGTCAGCCCATTCAAGGCCTTTATGGCGATTCATGTTCTTCTCAAAACGAGCTTTCAATGTTGTGAGTAGTTCTTCACGTTGTTCTGTTGACAATTCCTTTGCCAATTTAGATTCCTCCTCATACAGTTATGTGCGATACCCACCACGCCGTATAACTTTGAGCAACACTATCACATCTCATCTATTCTTTCCTCACCAACAACGTTACCGCCTCCACATGACTCGTCTGCGGGAACATATCAACCGGCTGCACCCATTCGAGCTCATAACCGCCGTCAAGAAGCACCTTGCAATCTTTCGCCAAAGTCGAAGGGTTGCAGGATACGTACACAAACCGCTTCGGCTTGGTACGAAGCACCGTCTCCAGGAAGCGCGGGTCCAGGCCGGTGCGCGGCGGGTCGGCAATGATGACGTCCGGCTTCATGCCCTCCTTAACCCAGCGCGGCAGCAGCTCCTCTGCCTGGCCGACGTGAAAGCTCGCGTTAGCACGTCCGTTTCGCTGCGCGTTGGCCTTGGCATCCTCGACGGCTTCCGGGATCGTCTCGATCCCGCGCACTTCCTGGGCATAAGGCGCAAGCCACAGCCCGATCGTGCCGGTTCCGCAGTAGGCGTCGATGACGGTTTCCTTTCCCGTCAGGCCGGCTGCCCCCCGGACCGACTCGTACAGCTTGACCGTCTGCTGCGGATTCAGCTGGAAGAACGCTCTGGGCGATAGCGAGAATTGCAGGTCGCTCAGCGATTCCTGCATGCTCTCGGCTCCCCACAGCGAGATCGTTCGGTCTCCGAAGATGAGCGAGGTTTTCTTCGGATTGATATTGAGTGAAATCCCGCTCAGCTCCGGAATGGTAAGGCGCAGCATGCGAACAAGATCGTCCTGCCTTGGCAGCTTGCTTCCGGCCGTGACCAGCGTCACCTGAATCTCCCCGGATTGGAAGCCGTGGCGAACCACAATCGTCCGTACGCCATCCTTGCTTCCATTCTCTTTGTACAGCGGAATCCGCAATTCTTCGAGGACGGATTTGACCTTTTCCACCGCTTCATTCACCTTCGGATGCTGAATCGGGCAGCCGCTAATGTCCACAATCGTATGGCTGTCCGCTTCATAGAGCCCTGCAATCACTTCATGGCCCTTCCGTTTCAGCTGCAGCTGCGCTTTATTCCGGTAATCCCATGGGTGCTCCATGCCGAGGATCGGCTTAAACTTCACATCGTCCCGTCCAGCATACCGACTGAACGCCTCACGTACTATATCCGTCTTGGCCTGCAGTTGTCCCTCATAAGAGATATGCTGAATTTGGCATCCGCCGCAGATGCCGAATACCGGGCAAGGGGGTTCAATCCGGTAAGGGGAACGCTTCTCCACTTCTACCAGCTGTGCCTTAATAAATTTAGGCTGGACCTCTTTCACCTCGGCTTTGACCACTTCGTTCGTGATCGCTCCGTCAATAAACACCGCCTTGCGGCGGTAATAACCGACTCCTTCGCCGTTAATCCCAAGCCGTTTGATCGTAACGACTATAACGTCCCCGGCTTGCAGCTCATCCGCGTGCTCACGTCCAGATGAAAGCCTTGGCCCGCGTACTTCTTGCTTATATTTATCGGACGGTTTCGCCTTCGAATACGATGAAGCCGATAACGAATCCTTGTTCTTCCTATGTTCATGCTTAAAAGCCGGCTTGGCCCCAGCTTGGTTCGCTGCAGTCCGCTCACCCGGCTTCTTCCCGTATGCGGTTGATTTGTTGTTTTTGGTTCCATGTCCAGAACGTCGTTGTTCACTCATGCCTTGATTTCTCCATCCTTAATGGTATCGTGTCCAATATACCACGCCGAACCTGCGAATGCTAACGGGCCGTGTTCTTTTTCCCGATTTCATCGGTGTTCTTCTGCTTCCTTGACGTCAACATCTTCACTGCGTAAAACCGCAAAAAAATATTTTTGCAATTCGGAAACCAGAGGTGAACCCCCAGCGTATAATTCCATTATCATACATTCTCTTATGGAGGTATCTTTTATGTCGTTTTTTAACAAAATGCTAGCCAGTGTAGGAATTGGAGCAGCCCAGATCGATACGCATCTCGAGAAATCCTCCTATTATCCGGGTGAAGAAGTACGCGGCATCATTCACATTAAGGGAGGCAACGTAGAGCAGACAGTCGACCGCATTTACTTGAAAGTGATGACGGAATATACCAAGGAAAGCGACGACAAGAAATACATAGAATCCTATACCCTTGCCAAAATCAATGTCTCCAGCCGCCTCACGTTGAAGCCTGGCGATCAACAGGAAATACCATTCTCTTTTCCCCTGCCGCTGGAAACGCCGCTCACCATTTCACGGCAGCCGGTATGGATCCATACCGGACTCGATATTGATAATGCCATCGATCCGAAGGATCGTGATTTCATCGACGTTGAACCGAACGCGGACGCATCCGTTGTGTTTGACGCCGTGGAAGCGCTTGGCTTCAGCTTCAAAATAGCAACATGCGAATATCATCCGAGATTAGGCCGGGGTGTTCCATTTGTGCAAGAAATTGAATTTTATCCTGGCTCCTCCTATGCCGGCCATATCACAGAGCTTGAATTGATCCTCTATCCGGAGCAGGACGGGATTTCCATTCTGGTCGAAGTCGACCGCAGAGGCAGAGGCGTTTCAGGCTGGCTCCAGCGATCACTCGATATGGATGAACAGCATTCCTGGGTAACCCTGGATCAACAGGATCTGGATCAAGGTCCATCCCACGTGGCCCAAATGCTTGACCGTGTCATCCGCAGATCGATCTAATGAACAATGACCCGCAAGGCAGCTCACTTGATCCCAAGTGACTCTCCTGCGGGTCATTGATTTTTAATGAATGATATCGCTTGTTAAATAAAATATTGCGGATACTTCTCGCGTAAAATATCCTGCTCCACAACGACAAGGCGCAGATGACGCTCCATCACGTTCATGGCCTGCTCCGCTTGTTTATGGACGATCAGCTGATATATTTCTTTATGCTGCGAGATAATATGATCCCAGTTGGAGTCCTTGGACAGACGAAGCAGCCGCAGACGGTTGAAATGAATATTCAATTGCTGCAGCATCTTCCAGGTCCGTTCTTTGCCCGTACCCTCAAACAGAATTTGATGGAACTCCTCGTCCAGCTCAAACAGCTTATAGAAATTGTGGTTGCCTGCGCATACGTCCTGAAGCGCAATATTGGTTTCCAGTCGGAAACGGAACTCTTCAGGGAAAAACTCACAGGCGAGCGCCACGATTTCCTTCTCGATCTTCTCCCTGATAAATCGGCCTTCCTCAACATGCCTGAGATTAATACGGGATACGATTGTCCCGCTTTGCGGAATGATGTCGAGCAGTTCCTCCTCGGCAAGCTTCATAAACGCTTCCCGGACCGGCGTTCGACTGACGTTCAATTCATCCGCAATTTCTTTTTCCGAGATTTTCGTACCCGGTTCCAGCTCCAGATGGAATATCCGGTCCTTCAGCAGCTGATATGAATATTCCCTGGTAGAGCCTTTAATCTTTTGCTCTGTTGACATATATCGTTACCTCTTTCTCCTATGCTCTATGTTCTCTTTGCTTACGTTATCCTCCCTCTATATTACCTGAATCAAGGGGACGGACGGTATATCATGTACGGGAATCTTCGGAAAAAGCTCTCGCAGCCGCTCGGCCACGCAGACCATGCCGGGTTCCTCGCTGGCGGCATGGCCAAGCAGGAGCATGGACGGGTTCCGGCCTTGGGCCGCTGCATCGCCGATATATTCGGGCGTCTCCCATTCCGGGCCTTCGCCGGCGATAAGAAGATCCAGCCGCTCATTCACGCAGAGGGGAATGGCGTGCGTTCCGCCGCCCCGGTAGCCAACGGTTATGCCGATTCTGGAGCATGTTCCGCTTGGGTTCCCGATATAACGAAGATAAGGAAGATTCAGTTTTCTTTTTATATCTACGGCAACATCCTGAACCGTCATTTCTCCGGGCATTGTGACGATGGCTGCTGTCGGAAGGTACTTATCGATATAGTGTTCCCAGTCCAGCGCCTGAACTAATCCCTGCGTAATCATGTCGGGTACGTACCTGTGAGGCGTATCATGAAACCGGTAAATCGTCAGATTGGCGGATTGGATCAGATCTTTTTTATCCTGGTGGACAGGACTCCTCTGCATCCCTTCCACTCCATCCTCATGGTGCCTGTAAAAGACCCCCTCATGGGTAATCACAAGGTTTGCTCCCGCTTGTATGGCTCTCTGCAAAACCGAATGCGAGGCGGCGAACGTGACGGCAATGCCGTGAACGACGGTATCCGCGCTTCCAGCTACAATCCTGTCCACCGTGGATTCAAGGTTTCCCGCCGGTTCTGTTAATCGGTTGATTACGTCTTGAACGGTCACACTCAAATTAGATCAACCTCCTTGTCGCCAACCTTGCAGGCGCATCGCGACCATCCGAATCGAAAACAGGCTGCCTTTCCTTAAGGAAACGGCAGTCTGTCGATCCGTTGGTTATTGTTGCTCTTTATAATTTTTATAAGTCTTATTCGCAATCTCCAGGTATTGTCCCACGCCCTGGCTATCCAGCTCCTTCACGAACTTGTCGTACTCGGCGAGATCGCGGTCGCCCAGAATGAACTTCAGCGTGTTCTGATCCGTGTAGTCCTTAAGCGGCGTGCTCAAAAGCGTCACTCGCTCGCGTTCTTCGACCGAGTACGGAATCGGCGGCTCCGGCTTCACGACGGTTTTCGTTTCGCTCATACTCTTCTGGAACCGCTGCTCTTCCTCGCTGAACATGGATTGAAGCAGCTCGGTCGTACCGCCGTATGCGAATACCCCGCCCGAGAAGCCATGTTCGATCCGCAAATCCTTTGTGCCCTTCGGATTCAGTCCGTTGTAGTTAATATCGTCCATCAGCTTGCGCACGCCGCCTTCCTTCGTATACGTCACGCCTTCGATGCCCCACTTCGTAAATTCCTGTCCCTTATCGCTGTAATAGAGCCAGTCGATAAACTGCAGGATGGCTTTAAAGTGCTCGCTCTCTTTCGCTTTGGAGGAGATCATCACCCCGTTCTCGAGTCGGCTGCCGGACATCAGCTGGCCTGCCGGGCCGCCGGGAACCGTGATTTTGCTGATCGCATACTTGCCTTCGCCCAGCGTTTTGTCCATATCATTGCGGTGCTGGACCACGGTCTGGGAGTTGCCGTTAATGATGAAGGATTTGCCGGTCACGAACTTTTGCACAGCCTGATCGTCATCCTGGGTAAAGCTCTCTTTGTCCAGCAGTCCTTCATCCACCAGCTTGTGGAAGTAGGCCAGCATATCCTTATATTCATCTGTTGCTGCCGTATACACAAATTCATCCGTGTCTTCCTTATACGTAAGTCCGCTGCCGTAGCCCCATCCGCCTTTGGTGCCAAAACCCGTAGCTGCGATGTTCAGCGTACTGTTGAATTTGAAGCGGTCGGAGAACGGCGTAACGTCCGGGTACTCCTGCTTCAGCTGCTTCATGGCCGTATACAGCTCATCCCAGGTGGTCGGAATCGCGATATTATGCTTTTCGAAAATATCCGTGCGCACGATCAGCGTATAGTCCGGCCACACCGCTTCATGCAGGCCCGGAAGCACATAATATTTCTTGTCCTCCTGGCGAAGTCCCTCCAGTTCGCTCTCCATGTCCCATTTCTCGATCTTGTCCTTGAAATTCGGCATCAGATCAATATAATCGCTAATCGGCAGAATCGCACCGGAAGCCACAAACGCGGATTCCTCCCCGGGGTAAGTCTTCGGAATGACCAGCGGAGCGTCACCGGAGCTGATCAGCAGACTGCGTTTTTGACTGTAATCGCTCATCGGCACGATCGTCGGCTTTAAGGTCACGTTTGTCATTTCTTTTAGTTTAGCAAAAAGCATCCAGTCCTGCTTGTAAGGATAAGCCGGTTGGTCACTGTAAAGAATGGACAGATCGAACGGCTCCGCCGCCTTGAACATATCGCCTACCGCGTAAGTTTCCATGGCGCCCTTATCTTGAATCTCGGCCTCTTTGCCGCCTGTTTTATCGGTACACGCCGCCAATACCGCAACAATCATCGATATCAATAAAGCTTTGCCAGCAAACGAACGAGGACTTTTTTTCATTTTCCTATTCCCCCCAAAATATCAATAATGGCCAATCGATGGATGATCCTATTGCTTTACGGAGCCCAGCATAATACCGGTAACGAAATATCGCTGCACGAACGGGTAAATCGTCAATATCGGCAATATGGTCAGCACCATGGTCACCGATTTGATATTGGCGGATATCTGCGTCAGGTTATCGGCAGAGGTGGCGCCTGCGGAAGTTACGCCCGTCGCGCCCGCTATCATGTTCCGCAAATAGATCGTAACCGGGAAAAGCTCCTTCTGATCCAGGTACAGAAAGGCTGGAAACCATGAGTTCCAGTGCCCGACTGCATAGAAGAGAACCATGGTAGCGATCACCGCTTTGCTTAAGGGCAGCACGATCCGGAGCAGCATGCCGTAGGTGTTCAGGCCGTCAATGGCCGCGGCTTCCTCCAGCTCTTCCGGCATATTTTCAAAAAAGGATTTCATGATGAGCATGTTATAGATGCTGATGGCTCCCGGGATTACAATGGCCCAGATCGAGTTGCTGAAGCCCAAGCTGTTAATGAGCACATAGTTCGGGATCAACCCACCATTGAAGAACATCGTGAACACGGCAAACATCGTCAGAAACTTTCGGCCTACTAACCTTTTCTTGGATAAGGCGTAAGCAAAAATCGTTGTTAAGAACATGGATATCGCGGTGCCGACCACGCTGTAAACGACGGTGTTTTTGTAATTCGTCCAAAACATGGCGTCTTTGGTCACGGTTTTGTAGGTATCGAGATTGAAGCCCCTCGGAATCAGGTTCACCTTCCCTGAATTGATGTACGACTCGCTGCTGAAGGATTGAGCGACCACGTTCAGGAAGGGGTACAGCGTGATGAAGACAACGAACAGCAGGATGATGGCATTGCATACTTTGAATGCCTTATAAGATCTTGACTCCTTCATATAGGCTCCCTCCTTACCATAAGCTTCGATCCGTCAGTCTTCGCGAGATCGCGTTCACGGAGAAGACCAATATAAGTCCGATCACGGACTCGAACAGTCCGATGGCTGTGGCATAACTGAAGTTGTTTGATACGAGACCCACCCGGTACAAGTAAGTCGAGATGACGTCAGCCGTCTCATAGATGACCGGATTGTACAGCAGCAATATTTTCTCGAACCCTACCGCCAGGAACGCTCCCATATTCAGGATCAGCAGCGTCACAATCGTCGGGAGGATGCCCGGAATCGTGACAAACAGCGTTTGCTTCCAGCGGTTGGCCCCGTCGATCCTTGCCGCCTCGTACAGGGATTCATCAATCGTCGTTAATGCCGCCAGATACAGAATCGCGCCCCAGCCCATGCCCTGCCAGATTTCCGAAGAGATATAGATCGTCCGGAACCACTCGGCGCGCTGCATGAAATTGATTCGTTCTCCATTAAAGAACTCAACAAGCGAGTTAATAGAGCCATTAACCGATGTCAATTGCAGGATCATCCCGGCAACGATGACGATGGACAGAAAGTGCGGGAGATAAGAAGCCGTCTGGACGAATTTCTTGAATCGCTTGCTCTTCACCTCATTCAGCAGCAGCGCGAAGATGATGGGAACCGGGAACGTAAAGAGCAGGGACAACGCACCGAGAAGCAGGGTGTTCTTGAACACGTTCCAGAACGCAGGGTCATGGACAAACATGTTGAAATAATGCAGTCCCACCCATTTCTCCCCATAGATGCTGCCTCCGGGCATAAATCGCCTGAACGCGATCACGTTGCCAATCATCGGTCCGTATTTAAAAATAAGCAGGTACATAACCGGCAAAATCAACAGGGAATACAGCTGCCAATCCTTCCGGACCAGGGCAGCGACGGTTTTAAGTTTGGGTGGTTTCTTGGCCGCTTTCACGGCTGGCAAGGAATGATTTGCAACTTTTGGCTCCATCGACGTTATTCACTCCAATCCGTATGGCCTCTTCGCATACCTCTTCCTTCACGGAATACGGCCGTATTTCATTATTCATCTCAATACATACAATGAAATCGTTTACAACTATTACGGCTATAAGCAGGCTGCAACTGTTGCGCCAGGATAATCGGTAATATCCGGCCTCTATTGATCCCCCCTCTAATGTTAAGCGCTTACAATAATGTTCAAAAAATAGACTCCCGTATCATGAACGTTAGACTGACAAAGTGAACCAGCTGCTTCTCCCACCTATGTAGAGAGTCATATTTCACCATACTAGTATAACTAGTATGGTAGTTGGTTACATTTTAATGGACGTTTTCACCAATTTCAATACATTTTTTTCTTATTTATAAAATTTCGAGCCGAAGTCTCAGAAAAACCGTGAGCGCATTCAGGCTGTGGCCCTGCTGCGTTCACGGCTATTGGATATCTATATTTACTTCAACTCCGTCACATTGCCGTCAATGCTGATACTCTTGATATCCATATCCCCCAGAAAAACAAGGTTATGCTTGCTGTCCAGATTATACAGCCATTGAAACCCTCTCATTGTCGTACTTGTCGAGCTAGCATGAAGGATCAGTTCTGATCCGTCCGCGGCGATGACCTTAACCTCCGGCGTATAATCCGGCAGTTCATCCAACTCACCGTCGGTACGCTTGCCTTCGATGGCCACGCCGATGGATGAAACACTAATGGTGCTGAGAGACAGTGCTTCCTCACCCTCATCAATCGCCAGATTCAGACTCTGTTCTCTTTGCTTGCCGGGAGAAATGGTGAAATGCACATTCCAAGGACCTTCAACGGCTTGGGTGTTGTCCGCTGACGTGATTCGATCGGCTGTGATCCGTGCCTTCAGCCCCTCGAGGTCATTCATCGCATCCATCTCAAATACGCCGACAAGCTTTTTGTTATCGTCAAGAAGCTGCTGCCCCACCATATAATTCACATTCTGCTCCGTTTTCAGTTCGAGTAGGGGGATCGAAGCACCCTCGGGGAATGGCATGCCATCCTCTTTCATGAAACTGACCACCAAATAACCGCTGTTGCCGACGTATATGCCTTCTTCAACATTCATGGTTACCCCGGACGCTGTATCCGTCCCTTGTATAGGTGACCGTTCGTCTTCCGCAATGGACGCGGATTGACCGAAGAACTGCTTCAAGCTATCCATGTATTGGCTCGCAAAAGCGGTCGTGCTAAGTATCATAATCATCGCGGCAGCGATAACGATACTGGCTTTGTATTTTTTCACTTTCCTGTTTTTAAACACCATCGTTTCCTCCTCTTGAATACGGTTCATCGCTCGGGTCTTGATCCGTTCCATACTGATCTGCTGCGTCAACTCGCGTTCCTCTTCCTCCGTAAGGAGGAGGTTGTCCAGCTCCTGATTGTCGATATTGGCCATGATATCTACAATTCGCCGCTTCACTTGCATCCATCCCCTTTCGCTATCGATTTGAAGCTTCACTCCTATAGACACGGTCTTTATAGAAATCCTACGGATTCTCCGTTTCATAATGTATGCGCAGTTTGTCCCTTGCCCGGCGGATCCGGGCGGTGACGGCTTTCTCCTCCATATTCAGCCGGCTTGCAATATCGCGGACTTTCTCTAAATAGAAGTACCTGCGGATGAATATTTCGCGATCCGGTTCGCCCATCCCCTGTACCATGCCGCTTATCGTTTCCTTTTCCTGCCGTAGAATAGCCAGTGCCTCCGCAGAGGGACAAGAAACGGCGTCATCTTCCAATTCGGATTCAATGACCCGCTGCCTCTTTCGCAATGCATTCAAGGTATGATTACGGGCGGCTATGGCCAAATAAGGCTTGAGACTATCTCCGCGCAGTATGATTTTTGTCCCGTCTTTCCACAACTTGACCAGCACGTCCCCGGTGATTTCCTCCACATCGTAGGAATTAAACCGTCCACCAGCCACCTTAGCGACCACCGCGGCTATGTAGCGTGAATAGCGGTCAACCAATATTTCAAAACATCGCGGATCTTTCCTCGCAAGCCCATCCAGCAATGTCTGATCCTCCATGGATCCTCCCCCCTTTATAACCATCTCTTTTGGTTGAACCAAGTCATAGATCCCGTGCTACTATATAAGACACCTTTAATTCCGGAAACCCTACACATCTTTTGAAAAAATGATCCCTTTGCAAGGGCGACAGACCCATTGGAACAGCTTTGTAACGACAAAAAAGCCGATCCCATTCGGATCGACTTTTCTGCAAGCATTAATGAAATTATGTTAATTGTGGAGAAGCTTCGGATTGCTGTCTCGATATGATAAACAGCACGATCCAGATCAGTAGGAATCCAAGGAGTTGAGGCCCTGTCACGATTTGCTGGAACACAATCCAGTTGATCAGCACGCCCACCATAGGAAAACTCAATTCCGCAAGTGTTGCCACGGAGGCTTTGGTCGTGGTTAATCCTTTATAATAAACCAGCAAGCTCAGAAGACCCGGCAGCAGTGCCTGGCCGATCAGGTTCAGCGATACCAGGGCAAATGCTCCGGTATTCCATGCCGGCATATTCCATGCTGCCCCCTCACTCCACGTAATGACGGTCAGAAGCGGCAATGCAAGCACAAAACGCAGCGAGGTTACCGTCTCGTATTTCAGTTTGCCTACCATCAGGCGTCCCATCACGGTTGAACCGCCCCACAGCGCTGCTGCGCCTAAGGACAAGAGACTGCCAACTTGAATAAACTCATTCCAATGGCCAATCGGCAGGGTTAAGCCGAAGGTCAATAAATATGTGCCCGCCAAAGCGATGATCAGCAGAATCCCAAAATGACGCGGAAGCTTCTCTTTCAGAAGCAAACTAGCTAGTATGATGGCAAACAGCGGCTGCAGCTTCTGAAGCAGCAGGACGGCATTCAGATTGCCGCTCGACAGCCCCATCGTAAACAAGACGGTTGCTAATGCCGAGCCGCCCCAGGATATAAACAACAGCGCGCCGACATGATTCCAGCCAAGGCTTTTTAATTCCTCGCGGTTCTTCCACAATACAGGGATTGCGATTAGAGAAATAATGATGTGTTCAAGCAAAACGATCTGAGCTGACGTCAGATTCTTGAGCAGAATGACCCGGAATAACGGGTCTACGCCCCACAGGGCGGCTCCCAAAACGACGAGCCAGAACCCTCCCTTAAAGCGTCGACTTGCCTGTGCGTCGGAATCATAGGGTTTCACCTTGACTCCAGTATTCATATTACTCATCTTGCCCTCTCCTGTCTTGAATACGGAGGTCTTACTAGCAGAAAGCCCCCGTTGTCGACATGTGTCGACTTATACGGGGGCTGATCAAATAAGCCTGCGTCGAATGCAAAATTTCGCATCCACGGCAAACTCATCTTTGATCTTCTCCCATCCGGACTTTACCGTCGGCCTTGGAATTGCACCAAGTCAGTCGCTGCATTCAGATTCATACCAGAACGCAGCGAGTCGCGGGCTGAGTTTCGTTCACGAAGGAACGAACCATCACCGCCGGTCAGGAATTTCACCTTACCCCGAAGATCCATATTCATGTTTTATTTTTGTGATGCATCCATACTAATTAACCGATAATTCCTATAAGCTTAGTTAATGTATTGAATTATAACATGAATTCTTTCATGTAAATACATCTATTTTCAAGATAAATGAAATTAGACTTGAATACAATGAAAAATCTCACGTTCAACCAAGACTTACTGAGAATTATACAGCAAGTATCGATTTGTTACCAGTATGATTTTTTGCCATTTTCCTTTTAATTTATATCGAATACCTTATAGATGGAACGGGTACCGACCGCCCCAGCCTGAAGGCATAACAGATCGAGAGCTTCCTTGGTATTGAGGCTCATTCCCCCTGCTCGAGGAAACGACATTGATAGATCTGTTGAACTGGCGGCGGATTCACTCTCGAACTGCTTCGTCTCACTTAATAGCATTTTGCTTCCATCCGGCCGAACCATATACTGACGCAAATAACCGCCTTCTCTAACGGTTACCATCTTTCCCTTGCCCTCTTCTTCCTTCTTGTTCTTCTGGAGCAGCTGTTCAAATCCTTCTTGGGCTGGTTCTGCTTTCTTCGATTTCACAGGACTCCAGTATGTATATGCAGACTCAATGCGCATGAACTCACATCCTTATCCAATTGTTATTTTAACCTTTACTTCAAATATCGGATGCCTGGACACTTCTCTTTAATCGCTCACAAATGTCTTAGATATAAAAAACCGCCCGAAAGGTTTCTGATCAACCTTAAGGACGGTCTTATAATTTCTAATGTATTCTCGCTTCGCTTAGTTCATAAACTTCAATGCTGCCAAAGTCCGCTTCAGAACAAGTGCTGCTTGTGCGCGGGTAACCGAATCGAGTGCTCCGAAATTACCCTGATTGTCACCCTGCACGATGCCTTGCTCATTAAGACTGGCTACATGGGCAGCCGCCCAGACAGGGATGGATGCCTGATCTTTGAATTCATTACCGGCATTCGCACCCTGGTTTGGTAGGCTTGTCGGACTTACCGCTTCCATAGCCCGGGTAATCATCACAGCCATTTCTGCCCGGGTCATGCCGGCATTTGGTGAGAAAACACCACCTGTGCCGCCTTCGATCAGGCCATAACGCAACGCTGCACCGATCTCACCTGCATACGCGGAGGCATCCTGGACATCCTTGAATGCTCCGCTCCTGGCGACTGGACTCAGTCCCATCGCACGGACCAGCATAGCCGTAAACTCTGCTCGCGTGATTACCTTGCCCGGTGCGTACGAGTTAGTGTTAACTCCGTTCACGAGCAGCTTGGAAGCCATAGATTCGATTTCCGCTTTCGCCCAGTGGCCGTTTAGGTCCGTAAAGGTTTTCTTGTACTGCAGCAGTGCATAAATGCCGTTTCCGGCATGCTTCACTTCGATGGCTGGGTTGCCGTTCCATGTCGTCGCTGCAGCCGGTACAAATCGGAAGGTTCCTGCTTCTGCGTCATAGATTACAGCAGTGACCGAATTCGGTGCTATTCCTGCCGGCAGCGGCAGGATGCGACTGACATGTTTCCCGAAATCCTTCAGTTCTTGCTCTGCGCCCGGTGCTCCAACCGCTACACCAAACTGAATTGCTCCGTTCGCAGCCATCGTGGCGCCCATGGAAGCTGCCTTGCTTGTCATTGCATCCCCCACGCTGCTACCAACCGGGGTCATCGATATTTTCACTTGGATGCTGCCGGTGCCTTGTGCCGGCTTCAAAGCCTCATCCAAATGTAGAGCCGTTACCGGAAGACGGAACGCACCAAGTGCGGTCTCCAGCACCAGAGTCGTATTCGAATTCCGTTCCATCGCCTGCTTCAGACCTGCTGCCGAAAGGGATAGCTCAGCGGCACGGTTCAACTCCGGAGCCCGAATAATGAGTTCCTGCTGCCCGTTCGCAGACAATCCGGCAACGGCCTTCTTCCACGCCTCTTCCTTCACCGTAATGCGGTCCACTGCTCCACCTGCAGCGCTTATATTCAGATCCTTGCCTGTCATTACGTTGGACGATGATGCATTTCCACCAGTGGAAGGAGGGTTAGGCTGCGTTGTCGGCGGTGTTACAGAACCGCCTCCCGAACCACCTGATCCTGAGCCTGATCCCGGAGAGGAGCCGTCGCCAGGATTCACCGGTTTCTTCTGTTCCGTAATTCGTCCCTCGACCTTGGGCGAAACCTTTCCGCCAAGCTTGGTCACGTATTCCATGAAGATCTCATAATCCGGGTAACCCAGATCCTCGTTATATTTCCCTTCGGCAATCGCTTCGGCAAATGATTTATATCCGTCCCCGCCTTTGGCCACAAAGCTGTTGGTTGCCATCCGGTACGTTTCGGTCAATACCAGAGGTTTATAGCTTCCTCCCTTCATAATCTGTACATCGTACACTTTATTTCCTGCCGGAGCGCTAGGATCCCATTTGAATTTCATCCCGGCAATTTGCGGGAATTTCCCTGGCAGATCTGCCAATTTGGCACCGCTAATTCCGTTTTCCAATCCGTCCTTCAGCTGCTGTCCTGTGACATCCATGACAAACAGCGTGTTTCCAAAAGGCATCACCGTGCGCAACTCGCCCATCGTGATTTCACCCTCATCAATAGCGGCGCGAATACCTCCTCCATTGGTGAGGGCAATATCGGCATTCTTAAGCTCCTTGGCTTTTGCCAGCATGCCATCCGCAATCAGATTGCCGAGATTCGTTTCCTTGGAGCGGACATTCTCCCGCTTACCGTCCAGCAGAACATCTGCTATACCGACAACCTGCTTCATGAGCTCTTCCAATTCGGCATTATAAGGGGCTAGCATATTCTTGGCCTGCTTGTCTTCCGCCACATTGCTATCCACCGGAATCAGCTTGCCGCCGAGCTCGCCTTCCCCGACGAGGACCTTGCCTTCCTTGTCAAATTGCAAGTCGACCCGGCCGAGGTATTTCCCCCATTCATTCGCTTGCACGATGACGGTTGGTGTACCGTGTTCGTTGTCCGTCACCACTTCCGGTGCATTGAGCGTTGTGTGCGTATGGCCTCCAACAATGAGGTCGATGCCTTCGACCGCTTCGGCAAGCGCCTGATCTTTGGCGTAGCCCAGATGCGACAGACCGATAATGATGTTAAGTCCGTCCTGCTCCATCGCCTCCACCGTTGCACGAGCTGAGGTTACCGCCTCATTGAATACCACATCTTTACCCGGGCTGGACGTCTCGGCTGTATCTTCAGTGGTTAAGCCGAATACGCCGACCTTCTGGCCGTCAACTAACAATGTCACGTATGGATATACCCCGCTATTTGCCGTTGTCTTAGGCTGATCGGTATCGATCACCGCCGGCTTACGGATCAGGTGCGAAATGTTAGCATCCTGACTAAGATCCACATTCGCGCTGACGAGTGGGAATTGTGCCTTGCTCACGAAATCTGCGAGCGTCTTGGTGCCTTGATCGAATTCATGGTTACCGAACGTCATCGCGTCATAACCCATATAGTTCATGAAGGCCAGATCGGCCAATCCAAACCATTTGGTAAAATACAGATCGCCGGAGAATACATCCCCTGCATCCAGCAGCAGGCTGTTTCCGCCCTCGCTGCGGACCTGCTTAACCAGTGCAGCCCTTCTGGCCACTTCGGACAGATGCGCATGCGTATCGTTCGTATGCATCACCGTTAATTTCCATGGCTCTCCTTCTGGCGAACCATCCGTTACCATAACCGGTACTTCCGCTGATCCATAGCCATCCTTGCTCAGAACGGTGATCACGGCTTCACCTACGGATACCGGTGCAACCAGACCGTTCGGATCTACGGTAACTACCGATTCATCAGAGGAACTCCAGGCCAGCTCGTTGGATCCGCCCTGAGCGGGCTCAACGCTCGCTTGCAATTGTACCGGGGAAGCGCCTGGATTCAGCGTGAGCGAAGAGTGATCCAGCGTAATTTTGGTCACCTGAAGTTCCAGCAGTGCCACCGTTCCGCTGACCTCATTCGCAACCAGCAGCAGCGGGCGTCCTGTCTTGCTGTCTGCGGCCGGAATAAAGTCCAGTCCCTCCGGGCCGGAATCCGACGCAATTCCGCCGTTAAAATCCCGTGTATTGATATAGTTCAGAAACGCCGGATCGGATGGATTCGTTACATCATACGTCATCACCCCGCCAATGCGTTCCAGGCCGACAAAAGCCAGCGTCTTCTGTCCGACCTTGCCTACCGTTACATATTCGGGCTCTGGACCTTTCTTGGAGCTGCGGCTGTCCAGATCAGTTTTATCATTGCTGGCATTGAAATGATTCGGCAAGCGCTCGGCCGTAATCTTCTCAAAATCACTGCCGCTGTCGTATACCTGGGACATGTCAGCTGCATTCCATATGGAGAATGAACGACCGCCGTACAGGTACAGTCCCTCATTGCCCATATCGCTGGCAACTTCAACCTTGTCGTAGGTGGTGCCTTTGTCTGCCAAAAATTGTGCGGCCGGAGACAACGGATCCAGATTCGGTTTCATTTTGCCAATGTTGCTTTCATTACTTCGGTCATCCCAGCCGGTAGCATCCCCTTCGTTCGCGGACAGGATATATTGCTGTCCGTTCACGCTGTAGGTCGCGATTCCGTCAGGCATATACATTCCGTAAAAAGGAACGTTCTCAAACTTGATTTGTCCATCCTTCAGGAGGTCCAGCTGGTTCTCTGGTTGATTGAAGTCTTTATACCCGAGTCCCTTGACCGATTGAATACGCTTCGAAGCGATATCCACCACGGCGATCGCATTATTCTCCTGCAAGGCGACATATGCCGTCCGCTCATCCTCGGACAAGGAGATGTATTCGGGTTCCAGATCACGAATCGCTTCGCCTTTGGTGCCGGTGCTGCGAATTTGGCCGTCCGCTTCCACAGGTCCGCGAATATGTACCTGATCGTCAATAATCGACGGGTCATCAAACTTCAGATGACTTACTTCGCCTGATAAGGTGTCGATAATCGTAATGCTTCCTTCCGGATCAGGAGCCGTCTCCGTACGAGGCTCGCCTTCGTCCGCTGTCAGGATATAACGGCCATCGGAAGTATACTTGACCATGTCCGGTTGGATGCCGGTTTCATAAGATCCGATCAAACCGCCGTCATAATCGAGTACCAGAACCTTGCCGGCTTTTGCGTGATCCTGCTCCTGTACAGCGACCACCACCTGCTTCGTCTTGGTGTTGATATCCACGCTGGTCAGGTCCCCATACAGAAAACCGCCCGTGCCTGCCAAGTCTTCCACATTGATCTGCTTGTCCTTCAGCAAGCTGCCGTCAGCGCCAAGCGACACGATTTCGAGACTTGCCGGATGGGTTGAACCATTGACCAAATAGAGCTTCCCGTTATCTTTGTTGTATTTTACAATTTCCGCAACGCCGCCATCCTTATTGGAGGTACCTACGGAATAATGCCCGATCATCCTCATGGCCAGCTTGTCAGTCACAGGCTCAGGACGTTTCCCCAATACTTGCAATTTCACAATCGATTGAGCCGTAGCAGGTATGCTTGCACTATCTTGTACCGTTACCTCAACCGTATGTTCGCCCTCTTGCCCAGCAGCAGGCGTACCCGTAATGAATCCTGTATCGGACTTAATGTCCAAGCCTGCCGGTAGACCTGTCGCCGAGAAGGTATACGGTGCTTGTCCACCATACACTTCAACGGTTACCGTATATGCTTCTTCTATATGTGCATCCGGAAAGATCTTATCGGTAATGCCGAAATCAACGGCAGCGATAGCTGCATCTTGTGATGCTGTCTCCATGCTGGCCGTCTGGAGTATCTCCTGTCCCTCTTCAGCCATCACGGTGCCTGCCGAAAATAAAGAGGCCATCGTGATTTCCGCCGCCATTAACAGCGAGACTACTTTCATGCTTTTATGCTTCAACTCCATATCCCCTCTTCTATCCTTATTTAATTTCAAGTGTAAGGAAGAAGTGTTAACGCATCCTCAATAAAGGTCACGGTTTGTGTAAAATGGATGCTAAACAGCAAAAAAGCCGCGACAGCCATGTCGGGCTTCTGTACCAAAATGCCTCATCGCGAACCCCTTGGGAATATCTCTGAATGTCGTCTTCGGCTCATTCCACATGTTTCTTTGTCACATTTCCGACAATATTGTAGTCAAATCGACGTGATGTCTGATAAACTAACATAAAGAATTGCTATTTGTAACAAACACTTCACAAGAATAACAGCCGAAGATCTATTCATGACTATTCGAGGCCATAACGTGTGAATATCATTTATGTTTGCCTAAGAAAGAGGAACTAACATGAATCGTAACTGGTTTACGCGGATGCTCATGCTGTATATCCCTGTCTTTCTGATCGTCCCCGCCTTTTTATTTTTTGTCTTTTCCCAGTCATTGAGCGAAAGCAACCGAAAAGATGCCGAGCGCTCCAATGCTTTCGTAACCCAACAAGCGATGCTGATGATTGATACGTCGTTGTCTTCGCTGGATCAGAAAATTTCGCTCGAGATGCTGCGCAATCGAAAGGTCATATCCTTTTTCTCCAAAAGTACGGAAAGGGATCTGCCTCTTCAGGTGGACGTGATGAATCTTTTGCGTGATCTAAAAATGACCAACCCTCTGATTCATTCCATCTATATGGTTCAAGCCGATCATAATCAAGTCCTCAATGAAAGCACGAGCTATCCCTTGGATCAATATGCCGATAACGCCTTCATTCGCTCTAAGCTGGAGGCGCCCAACAGCCATTGGTCGGATATTAGATCGTACAAGGAGCTGCCGTCCGACAAAGGGGTACCCGTCGTTTCGTTGACGCGCAGCGTTTCCATCTTCTCGAAGCACCATGGGTTCATCGTCGTTAATGTAAGCGCTGACGCTCTGCAGGGAATGCTTCTTCAAATGCATGATCCGTCATCTCGCATACTAAGCCTGTATGATACCCAAGGGAATAGCGTATTGGATATGGCAAAATCGGAAACAGCCGCAAGCAGGCCTGAAACCAGCAACGGTGCCCTTCTGTCGGAAGCGAATTCCGAGTATACGGGCTGGCGCATCGTTAGCAGAGTTCAAGGGGCGGATACCTTCAATTTCATTATTAGCCTATCGAATATATGGTTTATTGCCGGGTTGCTTCTGTGTGCTGTTTCGGTTGCCTGGATCGTCTACGTGACGCTGCAAAATTACAGACCCATTCAGCGCCTGGTCAACCAGCTGCAACAACTATCCTCCAAGGATGACGCCGTGGAGGAAATCCATAAAAATGAATTCAAGTTCATCAACTCCAAATTGCAAAATATGATTGATCAGAACAAAAAGTTCCAGCTTCAGTTCGAGGAGGATTTGAAAGCTCAGCAAAATTTTTTCATGTACGAGCTGTTGGAAGGGACGCGCTCTTTCGATTTGAAAGAATGGGAGAAGGAAGCGGCCAAGCACGGCCTGCCTGTGTTGTTTGGCAAGCAGTTGGTTTTTGTCCTGGAAGTGGATCACCGTTCAGAGTGGAGTGCGCACTACGGTCAGAAACAACATGGCTCTCAGCAAAAAGCCATTGAAACGGTCATCCTGGAAGCGGCGTCGGATCACGCCTGCGAGGTGAAGCTTCTCTGGGTCTCCTTGCACCAGCTTGCTTGCATTTTGGTCATATCGTCACGTGCGGAGAAACAGGGATTCAAGGCACTCTCCTTCACCGAAGAATGCCAGCGTCGATTTGCCGATAAGCTATCGTTCACCGTATCTATGGGCCTCGGGGAGCCGGTTGAGCATCCGGATAATCTGCGTGATTCCTATCATGAGGCATTGGATGCGCTGCAAACGAAGCCCGTAAACCGAAGTGCCATGATCATTCCTTATTCGTCCGATACCTTGTCGAAGGACCATAGCTTTCATTATTTTCAAAAGGTTGACCGGATCGTTGACGCCTTCCGACTGCAAGAAGCCAAGTGGAAGACGGAGATGCAGGCGCTCTTTCAGAACATGCTGGAAGAAGGCATATCCCGCCGGGGCGCAAGCAGCGTATTGCATTACCTAACGTACCATCTGAACAAGACGGCTTCCGGAATGAACGACGAATACTATCTGCTCTGGAAAACAGAAACGATGCCGGCTCTCGACCGGGTTCAAAAAGAAATCGACCTGCCGGAAGATTGGACGCAGATGGTGCTTCAGCTTCTGGAGCAATTTGCCGAACGGCTGGATACGCAGCGGAATCTGCGAAGCCAGGGAAACCTCATCCAAGAGGTTAAGGCCTATATTGAAAAGCATTATACGAAGGCGGAACTATCCCTTGATTACCTGCAAGACAATTTCGGGATCAGCGGTAAATATTTGAGCAGATTATTCAAGGAAGAGTATGGCTTGAAATTCGTGGACTTTTTGATCGATTTACGAATTCAGGAAGCGAAACGGCTCCTTACGGAAAGCGCATTGTCTGTACAAGAAATTACGGAGAGGGTCGGTTACAGCAGCCCGATCTCATTTGCAAGGACTTTCAAAAAAATTACTGGCGTACCTCCCATGGATTATCGTAAAGGCAAATAAAACGGGGCAAACCCTGATATCAAATGAAGGCCGAGGAAGACATAAAAGTCTCCCTCGGCCTTCTCCCGTCTATGCCTTGGTTGCTCCTACCCGCACAGTGATGCCCTTCACCGCAAAGTAGAAAATAGTTTCTCGTAGAGAAAAGTTTTTTGTGATTAATATTACATACAATTTCCAGTGTTATTTAAATTGCCACCGCGGTAACGTTTACACTAACACTGTATTCACCTTTCGGTTTGTTTCGCGAAAAGTGTTTGTTGTCCTGGCCTGGCAGCAGGTGTTTTTATAAGGGCATAGGAACCGCGCCTCACCGCGCTTTCCACAATACTAAAAAGCCAGAAGGGGATGAACTAGCATGGTAGACAAGAACAGAAAGAAAAAGGGATGGACGGCTCTGATCGCTGCAGCCCTTACGTTATCAACCGTATTAAGCGCATGCTCGGGTGGCAAAGATCCGGCATCGGCAAGCAACGACCGGTCAGACGGTGATCAAATTACGATCTCGTTCGAGACGTCGGTGTATGCGGAAGAACCACATAAGAAGGCAATCGATGCACTCATTGCCAAATACAATGAAACCCACCCCAACGTCACCATTAAAGTTCACGGCACAGACTACGAGAATTACTGGGATAAACTGACCACGGAGATTCTGGCAGGCACGCAGGGCGACATCGTTCAGGTATATCCAGAGAACATCGCCACCTATAATGCGCTGCAGAGCGGGGGCACCTTCGTCAATCTGGACGAAAAGATTCAAGCGAGCGGTCTCGAGGACAAGCTTGTCGGACAGGAACTAAGCAAGGTTGACGGCTCTTATTATGCGCTGTCCAATTACGCATGGGGATCAACTGGCATTTTCTACAGCAAATCGATGTTCGAAGCGGCCGGAATTGATCCTGCCTCTATTCAAACCATGGACGACTTCAAAGAAGCCGCCATTCAACTTGGTGGTGTTAAAGACGGGCAATACGGGTTCTCCAGCGTCATCGGCACGCATCCCTTTATCGCCTCGGAATGGTACAGGCTGTTCGCTCGTCCGGTATCAGGAGGAATTTACTTCCCGGACGGAGAGGCAGGCCCTTATGAAGCCGACCGGATTAACGTCAATTCTGCACCCAATGTTTGGGCAGCGGAGTGGTGGCAGGATCTAATCAAGAACCCGCAGGCCACGCCCCCAGGAACCCGTGACAAGAAGGTCAGTCGCGAGATGTTCTGGAATGGGCAAGCCGGCATGATGATGGATGGCCCCTGGTTTATCGGCATGACCAAAGAACGCGATGAAGCTTTAATGGACGACCTGGGGCTCATTCCGCAGCCTTCCGTCATATACGAAGGCCAAACCTATAAACCGAACCCGCACAATTATCCGATCGTGTCGATGATTTCCAAAGACAGCAAGCATCCCGATGAAGCTTGGGAGTTCCTTGAATGGATGACGTCCAAGGAGGCGCAGCAGATTATCGCCGGCTCCGGCATGATTCCGAGCAGCAAGGAATATGCCGAATCCGAAGAATACAAGACGGATAATCCGCTGGCTGCCCAATTCTTCGATTTCCAGGAGAATGTATACGCCCCGGCCGTTATGGACCCGCCCATCCCTGAACTTGGCTCCCTGTCCCAAATCCTGATCAATGCCGCGCAAGAGATGTTCGTTGGCATGAAAGACGCCAAGACGGCGCTGGACAGTGCGGCTGAGCAGATGAAAGACACGATGCATTAAGAGACATTCGGAACATCAAACGATCGAAGCCGCCTGGCTTCATGGCCAGGCGGCACTTACATCATAAGGAGGTAGGGGAATGAATCCAACGCGAACGGATGTGACAAGCAGGCAATCTCCCTTGCCATTGAAAAGACCATCGAGGGCAAAGCGTTTATGGCTAGAGGAAAAACGACATTTCAAAAAAAATATAGCCGCATATTTGTTTATTGCACCGCTGGTCATTACCGTTGCTCTTGTACTCCTCTACCCGATTTTGAAATCGGGACTCATGAGCGTCCAATACTGGAAGGTTGCCAAACCGATTGCCGAAGGTAATCCCTTTGTAGGCTTAGACAACTATACAGCAGCGATCCAGTCGGGTTATTTCCTGAAATCGTTAGGCATTACCTCTCTATACATTATCGTAACGGTGGCTCTGCGCTTCCTGCTCGGAATCGGTACGGCCGTCCTGCTGAATATTCCCTTCAAGGGCCGCGGGCTTGTAAGAGCTCTGGTTATTATCCCGTGGGCCGTTCCTGAAGTCGTTGCATGTCTCGTATTTATTCTGATGTATGACTATCAATTCGGTGTGATCAATGATCTGCTGCTGAAGCTCAACCTGTTGTCCAATCCGGTCGCTTTCCTCGGCGAAGCCGACACCGCGCTGTGGGCAGCCATGTTCGTCAATGTATGGAAGGGCTTCCCGTTTGCCGCCATCATGCTGCTCGCCGGTCTGCAGAGCATCTCCAAAAGCTTGTACGAAGCGGCGGAAATCGACGGTGCCTCGAAATGGCGCCAGTTTCTCAGCATCACCTTCCCGATGCTGAAGCCCGTATCGGTCATCGTGTTCCTGCTGCTTATCATCTGGACCATTAAGGATTTCGGCATCGTATACGTCCTCACCGGAGGCGGGCCGAGCCGGGTAACCGAAATTCTGACCATCTTCATATACCGAGCAGGCTTCAAATCGTTTGACTTCGGACTGGCCTCCGCTGCAGGGATGATCCTGCTGGCGATCTCCATTGTGTTCACCGTCATGTACATGAAAGCGACGAAGGCAGGTGAAATGTCATGAGCAAAGGCCCTAACAAGATTCTAGTATATGTATGCGCCGTTCTTATTTCGTTGTTTGCCGTGTCTCCTTTTCTATGGATGATCCTGACTTCGTTGAAGCCTCAGGCCGAAATCTATAGCACGCCGCTGACGTACCTGCCCCATGAACTTAATTGGAATGGTTACAAGGGAATGCTGAATCCCCATGCGGATGACAGCGCCAACTTTATGAAATGGTTCGGCAATACGGCTGTTGTCTCGCTGCTAACAACGATATTCTCCCTTATCATCTCCGCCTTTGGCGGTTATGCGATGTCCCGGTTCGGCTTCCGGGGACGGATGTCGCTCGGATATATCATCTTGTTGACGCAGATGCTTCCCGGCTCACTGCTCATTATTCCGCTGTACCTGATCATGAAGGATTACAATCTGCTGAATTCCCATCTGGGTCTCGTAATCGCATATACCACGTTTGCAGTACCGTTCTGTACATGGATGCTAAAAGGCTACTTTGACAGCGTATCCCAGTCCATCGACGAAGCTGCGAGCGTAGACGGGGCCAACCGGTGGACAACCTTTATTCGGATCCTGCTACCGCTCACGCTTCCCGGGCTCGTGGTAACCGGCGTCTTCTCCTTCTTAACCAGCTGGAACGAGTTTATGTTCGCCCAGACGTTCATCAGCGATTACGACAAATGGACGCTGTCGGTCGGCATCGCCAGCTTTCAGGGGCAATATGTCGTCAACTGGGATTACCTCATGGCGGGCTCCGTCATAACCACGCTTCCGATCGTGATTGCGTTCTGGCTGCTGCAGAAGCATCTGGTCAGCGGAATGACAGCCGGAGCAGTTAAATAATTTAACCATTCAAGGAGGGTTCACAATGATAAAATTCGGAATTGTAGGCATGGGGATTCGCGGTAATATGTTTGCCGATACCCTTAGCCAAAATCCCTATGCGGAGTTGGCTGCGATCAGCGATGCTTATGAAACAACACGAAACGCCAGCATGGATAAATACGGGGTTCCCGGTTATCTGCAGGTTGAAGATATGCTCGCAAGCGAGGCTTTGGACGCCATCGTGATTGCCACGCCGGATTTCCTGCATAAAGAGCCCGTTATGCTTGCGGCACGGCAAGGCATTCATATCATGGTTGAAAAGCCCTTCTCCACCTCCGTCGAGGAAGCCGAGGACATGTACGCTGCGGTAGAGAAGGCGGGCATTAAGTGCCTTGTCGCATTCGAGAATCGCTGGAATTCTCCATTCGTTGCGGTTAAGGAAGCGGTCCAAAATGGTGACATAGGCAACATTCTGACCATCAACACCCGCTTGAATGACACGATCTACGTGCCCACCAAAATGCTGAAATGGGCCGGAGAATCAACGCCGGGCTGGTTCCTTTTCCCTCATGCCACGGATATTGCCTTATGGCTGAAAAGCGGGGTTCTGCCGGTCAGCGTGTACGCAGTAGGCACGAAGAAGAAATTAGCCGGCATGGGGATCGACACCTACGATTCCATGCAAACGATCGTGTCCTTCGATGATGGCACGCACGCTACATTTACGAGCAGTTGGGTGCTGCCTGAATCGATGCCGCTTATCTACGACTTCAAGGTCGAGATCATCGGCGAGGACGGGGCATTGTATGTCGATTTATCCGATCAAATGGTCCGTAAAGGCGGCAGCGTGTACAGCCATGTCCATACCCTCGGTACACCGATCAACGGCCAATATACCGCAGCACCCCATTATATGCTCCATTCCTTCGTTGATCATATCCGCCTGGATACGATGCCGGAATCCGGCGCAGCTGCCGGTTTGTTGAATACCAAGCTGGTACATGCCATCCATCGTTCCGTCTTAAGCGGACAGATTGAGCAGGTGTGACATGGAGGCGTGTCCAGCGGTTGAACGATGTACATTTCTTGACATGCCTGCAGTTAGGGCTGAGAATGATCGCTTATCCATGACGGTGGTTCCGGGCTGGGGGAGCAGAGTCATCTCGCTGCGGTGGAAACCATCCAACACCGAATTGCTGCGTATGCCCCTTTCCATGACGGAATATGAGCGGACGCCCTTGTTATATGGCATTCCTGTTTTATTTCCGCCCAACCGGATCGAAAACGGGAGTTTCACTTTTGAAGGCCAACCCTATCAATTCCGGATCAACGAGCCGCAGCATCATAATCATGCGCACGGACTTGTTCATGACGAGGCATGGGAAGTCGGACGCTGCTGGACAAAAGGGAATCGGGCCGTGATCGAAACCGTGTTCTCTTCAAGAGGCCGTCCATCGGTCATGTCTCAATTTCCGCATGAGTTCACGATCCTTTTGCGCATGAGCATCGATGGAGCCTCGTTCAGGCAGACCGCGGAAATTCGCAATAAAAGCACAAGCTCTTTTCCATGGGGGCTTGGATATCATACCACCTTCCGCTTTCCCTTCGGGAATGTAGACGGTCAGGAGCGCTGCACGCTGCAGGCCCCTGTCGGGAAACGATGGGTTCTAAATGACCGCATGCTGCCGACCGGCGAGCTCGCCCATGATTTCCGCAGCAGAGGCTTACGGGATGGCATCTCCGTCAGTCAGTTTCCGCTCGATGATCTGTTCCTTGCCATGCCGGAAGACCGTAACGAAACCGTGCTAACTGATTCGGCGGCAGGCCTCCGGATTACATACCGTGCGGATGACGCATTCAAGCAATGGGTACTGCACAATGGCGATGGAGCAAGCGATTATCTATGCCCCGAGCCTTACACATGTGCTACCAATGCCTTCAACCTGGAACTGGATCCGGAAATCACCGGCATGCAGGTGCTGGAGCCCGGCAGAACCGCCTTGCTGTTCTGTACCATCCATGTAGAAGAACTCTGATCCCCATCTGATTAAACCATAACAAAAGCGGCCCGTAAGGAAGGAGGTTTCCTTGAACGGGCCGCTTCATCATATAACCTGTATACAACCGCTGGATTTTTTCAGCACTCATCCGTTGATCTGGAGTTAATCCTTTGAAGGCACCTAATACGATAAACGCGATACGGGAACCTCCCGCACCGCGTCTTTCGATTTTCATATGTTCCGTTTACTCCGCCTGGTAGCGCTCATATGCAGCCTGGTAAACCTCCATGTATCGGTCGAGTCCCATCTTGTTGAGTGTATTTACATACTCTTCCCATTGGCTGAACGAGGCCGAGCCATTCACGAATTTCGCTTCCATTTCCTTCACGTAATCCTCGATATCTTTACCGATCGAGGTCATGACGTCCGTTTCCTCCAGTGTAAAGTTAAAGTTGTATAGGATCTCCTTCACGGCATACGGCTCTGCTTTTTTAGCTGCGGCCATTGCGTTAGGGCGTGTCTCCGAAGCTTTGAACCATTTCTCCCGCACAAAGCCCGGATAGCTGCCCCCAAGCCAAGTGAAATTTTTGGCCAACGCCTGATCCTGCGTTAATCCGTTTGGATTCTCCGTAATCTCTTTCACATATTCCAGCTGACCGTCAGCGTTCTCCGTGTAAGTCTCGCCTTCTTTACCCATGAAATAGAACTGGGCTCCCTCATCCCCGTAGAAATAATCCATCCAGCGGATTGTAGCTTCCGGATTCGGGTTCTTATCCGTAATCGCAAATGCGCCCACGTGAACCATCGGCACTTTGACGTGGGAATAGAGCTGATCTCCGTGCGGTCCCTTAAGCGCCCCGAGCCCGATGTATTCTTTGCGTCCCATCACCATCTCCGGATTCGGCACAATCGTGGCACCGAGCAGACCCTCCTGCCCTTTCGCATTCAATGCGCCGCCTTCAATCGTGAAGATCTCTTTATCGAGCAGTCCTTCCTGGTGCAGCTTGTTCACGAACTGAAGCATTTCCTTGTACTCCGGCAAAGCTTTGGTGAAGCGCAGTTTCCCTGTGTCCGGATCTACATCCACCAGTTTATGGCCAAGTCCGCTTGTGCCAAGTCCCCAAGAGCCCTTCAATTGATCGATGATCCCAGTAATGCCTGTTGAAGAGAATGGAATCTCATCATGCTTTCCGTTACCATTCAGATCGGTTTCCTGGACCGCCTTCAAATACGCATAGAATTCTTCGATCGTCTGCGGCTCTTTCATCCCGAGCTGATCCAACCATTCCTGATTAATCCATATCGGTGTACCAATCAACATGGAGAGCAGCGCAGGATCGTAGAAAGAAGGCAGGGAATAAATATTGCCGTCAGGCATGGTCAGTCCTTTTCGAATATCCGGGTACTGCTCCATAAGCTTTTTGAAATTCGGTGCATATTGATCGATCAGATCATTCAGTGGTATAAATACCCCTTGTTCTCCATAACGGGTCAATTCTGCTGAGCTAACCCTTGCGGAATAGAATACATCCGGATAATCTCCGCCTGCAAGCGCCAGGTTCCGTTTCTCGGTCAGCGTATCGAATGGAATGAGGTTCCAGGTCACATTCACATTCGACATTTCTTGGTAGGTTTTCCATACAAGGGTTTCCTCGAATTTGCTTCCGTTTGTTGGCGACTTCCCTGTGAAGAACGTAAGGTCGAGGGGCTCGTTCACAATCGGCATTCCAGTCTCGTTAAAATTAGCCTGCGGCGTTTCGCCCTTATCGGCTGCGCCTTCCCCGCTCTTGCTTCCACAACCAGCCAGCAATCCGGCGGCCAGCACGGCAGCCAATGTAAGCGAAGTCCATTTTTTCATCACCATAAATTTCATATCCCCCTCATCGATTGTCCGTAATCAACCTTTAATTGCGCCAATCATAACACCCTTCACAAAATACTTTTGCAGGAACGGATACAGCAGCAGCATCGGCAGATTCGTCACGATGACCGCCGCATATTTGATCGCTTCCGCATCCATCAGGCTGCGTGCCAGTGAATCGTCGCTGATATCCACCATCTCCTGCATTTGTCCCTGAACCAGAATTTCACGCAGGAACAGCTGCATCGGATAATTCGCACGGTCTGACAAGTAGATCAGCGCGCTGAAATACGAATTCCAGTGGCCCACGGCATAGAACAGCACCATCACGGCCAGAATCGGACCGGATAACGGCAGGACAATGCGCCATAGCACCCGCATGTTAGAAGCCCCATCGATAAACGCCGCCTCCTGCATCTCCTTCGGAATGGAGCTTTGGAAGAAGGTACGCATGATAATAATGTTCCACACCGATACGGCCGAAGGGATAATGATGGCCCAAATCGTATCCAGCATCTCCAGTTCCTTCACCAGCAAATAATTGGGGATCATTCCCCCGCTGAAGAACATGGTGAATACGATAATCGCCGTAAAAATGCCGCGGCCGTTAAAATCGGCTCGGGATAACGGATAAGCCGCTGCGATCGTCATCAGTACATTCAGTGCGGTGCCCGTCGTGGTATAGAGCAGCGTGTTCAGGAATCCCCGCATGAGCTCCGAATTGGCAAATAACCGTTCGTAGCCGACAAACGACAGTTCCTTCGGCCATAACCATACTTCCCCCCGCATCACCGTTTCCGGAGCACTAATGGAAGCAATCAGAACAAAAAATAAAGGATACAGTACAAGGAGCGTAATAAAAGATAGTATAATGTAAATAAATACTCCGGCTATTCGTTCACTGCGGCTTTGCGGCATATGCCATCATTCCTCCTTACCATAGGCTGTTCTCGCTGACTTTTCGGGCAATCCGGTTTACGGTAATCAGCATGATAAAGTTGACGATGGAGTTAAACAGGCCGACCGCAGCCGAAAAGCTGTACTGGGCACCCAGTATACCGCTCCGATATACGTTCGTGGCGATGACGTCAGACGCTTCCATATTGAGTGAATTTTGCATCAGGAAGATCTTCTCAAAGCCGACGCCAAGAACGGAACCGATGTTCAAAATGAGCAGAATTGTCATTGTGGGCGCGATCCCCGGCAGATTAATATGCCAGATTCGCCGGAGCCAGCCCGCACCATCCACCTTGGCCGCCTCATGCAGCTGCGGATCAATCCCGGCGAGTGCCGCCAAATAAATAATGGAGCTCCAGCCCATGCCCTGCCACACGCCAGACCACACATAAATGCTCTTGAACCAGGAGGGCTCTGTCATGAAAGCGATCGGCTCTCCGCCGAAGGAGGTGATAATCAAATTGACGAGGCCGCTTACCGGCGATAGGAACATCATGATCATTCCGACAACAACGACCGTGGACAAGAAATGAGGTGCATAAGTTACCGTTTGTACGAATCGGCGGAACCGGCCCGATCTGGCTTCGTTGATCATCAAGGCCAGAATAATCGGAATCGGAAATCCGACCGCCAACTCATATAACCCGATACCCATCGTATTTTTAATAATGCGCCAAAAATAAAAGCTGTCAAAAAAGCGTTCAAAATGCTTGAAGCCCACCCATGGACTATCCACGATCCCTTTGTTAGCCATAAAATCCTTGAATGCAATCTGGACGCCATACATGGGTACATAATGAAATACAATGAAGTATAGCAGAACCGGTGCAAATAAAGCGTATAGCTGCCAGTTTCTGCGCATCTGCATCATGGATCTCCGCCAGACACTTTTCTTCTGAATTTTTGAATGCGCTTCCACGTTGCTTAACTGACGTTGCACAATCGGCAATCCCCTCTCTTTCGTCTCTGCATCTTCGTGTGTCCCAAGGTCCACGTCTGCATCATAAACGACCCGAACGCATCAGGGGTATTGACCATTTTAATGATGTCTCGCCTTTCATTGGATGACTGGGCAGAAGCGCCATTTACCTAAAGCATTGCTTAAAATCTAAAATATTGACTATCCATTTTTTACGAACGATTAACACGAATCGGGCACAATCCTTAACACTTGTCCTATATAATGTTGTGAAACCTTGGACGTCAGAAAAATATAAAGGGGGGAAGACTGTGAATTGGATCAGACATAAAAGCCGCAGTGTATTCTTTAAGATTTTTCTGAGCTTTCTAGCCATCATCGTGTTATTCGGATTGTTCTATATGGTCATATTCCAGCTTTTTAAGACCAGCCTGCAAAAAGAAATCATCGACACAAGCCAGCAGGCGGTTCACGATACGGCGGAACGGTTCACCAATCAATTCAGCAGGCTTCAGGTGCTGATGTTCGATATCTACAATCAGTCCGATTTAATCGGCTTCAATAATCAGCTTCGCCATCAGGCCGGAAGCGAAGTGAATTACTTAAAGGCCCGTGAAGTGATGATGCAGATGCGGAGCGATATCTATAACCCGCTATTCTTTCTGGAAGACACCCTGATTTATCTTCGGGAGTTTGATTTTGTACTGAGTAAATCCGGAAGCGGCGATGCTTCCTATATGTTCAATCGTTCCTATACAAGCCCAATGTATCCTTATTCGTTCTGGAGCAGCTATACGAACAATCCGGAGTCCTTCAAGCTGCTCCCGGCGTCAACCTATCGAATCAACAACGATTTGTCCGAGAAAACACTGATGCCTTTTGTTTACAAGCAGCCGGACAGTTCTTATAAGGTCATTGCCCTCATCGATATCGACAAGGCCGCCCAGTCCTTCTTCGGCGAGTCGGTTGAGCGTGCTCTCGCCATTCTGAATGCCGAAGGTCAAGTGCTGTATACGCTAGGCACCATGAACCAAGATCAGCTTCCGCCGTTCGAAACCGGACAGAAAGCCGTGCTGAAGGATGGAACCTACTATTTTGCCGAAGCCGGATCCGACGGACTGACCTATGTCTCGGCCGTACCTTACAGTCATGTCACTTCTCAGCTGAGCCGGTTAACCGGCGGTTTGCTGCTCATCTTCTGCCTGTCGCTTGGCGTGGCCCTTGCCGCTTCCTATTTCCTCAGCCGCAGATTGCACAAGCCGGTGAAGCAGATTCTAACCACTGTTCTGAACAGAGCCAACAATTCATCCATGCCGGAATCCGGTAGCATCACGGAATACGATCTGATCCAGAACCGTATTCAAGAGCTGTTCCGGGAGAAGGAAGAAATACGGGAGCGCATGAACAAGCATAAATCGGTTTTAACCAGTTACTCTTATATCAGTCAGCTAAAGAGCATCAATACCGATATCAGTGAGTGGGAGGATTTCCTGTCGGATGACGGAAGCTTTATCGTGGTTCTGTATCACATCCGTTTCCGGATGAATCCGGTCTATGAGCTTCCCCTCCAGACCGATCAGGCTGTCCGCCATATGCTGGAGCATATTCATCTGATCACGGCTGAGCGATATCCGGGGTCTCATACGTTCCAGATCGAGAAGAACGAGATTGTATCTATCTTTAAACGGGAGGAAGCCGCCCGCCTGGAGGATCTTCTACAGGAAATCAAGATCATGTTAAACGAGGAAAAGGAATTGTTCCTGGTCACCATCGCCGTCAGTTCCCAGGTGAGCCATTCGTCCGAATTCAATCAAGCCTACCATCAGGTCAAAGGACTGGCCGCGCAGGCACAACTCCTGGAGGAATCACAGATGGTAACCAAGCAGCGGGTGCTTCCAACCACCGTCAATCTGAGCCCGTCACAGGAAAAAGGACTGCTCGACACCCTGCAATCCGGCAGCGACAGCCGCTCCTTGCAGATCATCGACCAGGCGCTCGAAGCTATGCAGCGTAAGGAGGCGGGCATCGCGCAATTTCGTTTCTTCGCCGATTCGGTCGCTTCCAAGATTCTAAGTTATATGGAGATGGCCCAGATAGACAAAACTTCTGTCCAATCCTTGAAACAGTGGAGCGCAAGGCTGGCAGAGTGCCATTGTTTATCTGATTACCAGGGAGTATTCCGTCAGCTCGTCGAAGCCTCCTGCGCCCTCATTCGCAAGAAAAAGGATACCGGGGAAGAGCCGCTCATCGCCATGTTCATGAACATTATCCATAACCAGTATGCCGATGATCTGTCTCTCGACTATTTGTCAGCCAAGCTGAACCTGTCGAGCGCCTACCTCTCCGTCTATATCAAGGAGAAGACCGGTCTTAACTTCAGCGATCATCTGCTTGGCATCCGCATGAACAAAGCGAAGGAACTGCTGGCGTGCACAGACTTGACCGTCAATGAGATCAGCCAGCGTGTCGGCTATCTCAACATTACCTCCTTCAACCGGACGTTCAAGAAGGCAACGGGCATGACGCCGGGCGCTTACCGCCGGCAGCATGTGGTGCAGACCCATGCGAGCGGTTAAAGATCTATCTTAACAACAGGGCCCTTTGTTCCGCTGTACAGCGGAACAAAGGGCCCTGTATTTCTCATATGGATCGCTATTCTTTCTCCAACCCGATGCCTTTCCCAAGTCATTTTGTTTCGCGGTGATA
>NZ_JBCNHV010000011.1:0-56380 GCF_050482385.1 Paenibacillus lautus | reverse complement strand
GATCAAACTCTCCAATAAAGTGTTTGACTTGCTCATTTCTTAACTGACGAGAATTTGTTCAATTCTCTTTATGCTCCATCATCCAACAAACCAAGGCTTGTACATGATGATTTCACAATGGATTTCACTAGTGAAATCCTTACTCACTCGTTGTTCAGTTTTCAAAGATCAATCATTTTTTGTTTGTCATCCGCATCTCAGCGGCGACTTTTATAATATATCATACTAGCTTGCTGTTGGTCAAGAAGTTTTTTTGATTATTTTTTCAATCAATTGTCTACCTGACCGATGAATCTCTATCACCCAGAATCAAACGGGCGAACATTAATGTATCATAGAATATAAGCTGGCGTCAACTACCTAATATCGTTATTTTTAATCCAACAAGAAGGGCCACGCCCGGCAAGCCCAGAACCATGACGGTTCCTATGGTCATCGGATTCAGAGGGATATACGTTTCGGCCGCCAATCCCGAGAAATTCACAACATAGATAGCCACTGCTGAGAGAGCAAGATGGGCACCGAATACGGTTAACCATCCTAGCCCGAGCTTTTTTCTAAACACAACATAGATAAGCAGTAAGAGCGATATGCAAAGCGTGCCCAGAACAATTAATTTCATAGTTACCCTCCTTTTATGTCATTACGAATTCTCTCATCTCTCGTTTAGCCGTTCTCCCTTTTTTGCTCGATATATTGCATCCTCGCTCCATCCAGATTGAGCTGCTTGGCCTGTTTGAGATTCATCTGGTATTTGCGCTCCGCTGCCTCCAGCATATAAATCGCATAATCAATCTGATCCTGCCCCGTAGCCTCTTGAAACATCAAGTGCGCCCGCTCCCACTCCATTTGGGACCTCTGGACATCCAGGAATACATTCCACATCCGTTCCTGATCCTCTGCCGTGATATATGTTTCCTCCTCTTGCTTCTTCGACTGCTTCCACCATATCTTCATCACGTTCACTCCCTATGAATATGAATGATACTGCCCTTAATAAGACCGTCTGTAACATTCATATCGAGAGAGGGACAAACTTAGAACCAAAAGAACTCTTCCACCCTCTACTTTTGCACGATGTAATAAATAAAAAAACGAGCCATCAGAATCTCTTCCGATGCTCGTTCTCGTATATATGCTTTCAAAACAGATGTTGCAGGAATCACAAAATATCAGTTCAGCTCTCTTCGGCCCTCAAGCGCCTTGGATAATGTCACTTCATCAGCATACTCCAAGTCACCGCCAACAGGCAGTCCATGGGCAATTCGGGTCACCTTAATGTCAAAAGGACGGACCAGGCGCGATATGTACATCGCCGTTGCCTCTCCTTCGATATTGGCATTCGTGGCCAGAATCAGCTCTTTCACTCTCTCATCGCTAAGACGCGTCAGCAGCTCCTTCAGACGGATTTCATCCGGTCCGATCCCTTCCATCGGAGATATGGCTCCATGGAGGACATGATAGTAGCCATCGAATTCCTTCGTACGCTCCATCGCCACAAGATCCTTGGCATCCTGTACAACGCAGATGGTCGAAGCATCCCGGGTCTTGTCCTGACATACCCGGCATGGATCCGTATCGGTGATGTTGCAGCAGACGGAGCAGTAATGCAGATTCCTTTTGACACTGACTAGCGCTTTGGCAAAATCAATAACGTCATCTTCCTTCATGTTCAGAACATGAAAAGCCAGGCGGGCGGCCGTCTTCGGCCCCACACCCGGCAGTCGCGTAAAGGCGTCGATGAGCTTCGCGATCGGTTCAGGATAGTACAAATGTAACTACTCCTTCTAGGTTAGATTAGAACAAGCCCGGAATTTTCATGCCGCCTGTAAATTTGCCCATATCAGCATTTGCGATTTCTTCAGCCTTGGCAAGTGCATCGTTAACCGCAGTCAGTACCAGATCTTGCAGCATTTCCACATCATCCGGGTCAACCGCCTCAGGCTTGATGTTGATGGACAAAATTTGTTTATGCCCATTCGCTTCCACGGTAACCACGCCACCGCCGGAAGTTCCTTCTACAGTTTTCGTAGCGAGCTCTTCCTGAGCCTTCAGCATTTGCTCCTGCATCTTTTTCACTTGCTTCATCATTTGGTTCATATTATTCATGATTCATCTCTCCTTATAATAGGGTGCACGTAGGGACGTGCTAGTCTTTTATGACAACGAGGTCTTCTCCAAACAACTGGATCGCCTCATCAATCCATGGTTTCTCCCCACCGGCCTCCGCTTCTTCATGCTCAAGCTTAAGCTCTTCTGCCTGAGGCTTGCCCACTCCTTCTACCGCGTCACTCCAGTCACGAAGCATCATGGTAACCAGATGATACGGCTTGCCAAGCGTAGACTCAAGAACCCCTTCAATCACCTGTTTGTTGGCAGGTTTCTCCGTGGTTTCGCGGTGGATGTTGTTTTTAAAAGCGACAAGAACCTTATCTTCCCATACGGACACAGGTTCTCCATCCATCAGCCAAGCGTGAACCGTTACCTTCTCCTCTTTTACATTCTGCAGAATTTGGGCCCACTGCCGATGAACAGAGGTATAATCCTCCCCGGTTCGGCAAGATATATACTGATCCATATGCTGCGGGATCTTGGCTGATGAAGCTGCTTTCGGTGCCGGTGTACGGGTAGACTTGGCCGGTTCACGTTGACCAGATGCAGGAACACCGTTTTGTATCAGTCGCTCCAGCTTTTTCTCAAGTGAGGCTACATGCTGCTTCAGCTGAGCGAGCTCCCCCGCATCGGCCGTATTCTGAGCTCTGTCCCCACCTGCTGATTGAGTTATACCGGAAAGCTTGAGCAATGCTACCTCAAACAGAGTCTGCGGCTGCGAGGCGTATTTCATCTCACTCTGATACCGGTTCAGCGTATCAATCATTTGAAATAGTTCGTCTCGGCTAAAGGCATTCGCCATCTCCTGAAACTCTGCCGGATTCAAAACCCGATCGGTCAGCTTGTCAGCGCTAGGAACCATCTTGATCATTAGCAAATCGCGGAAATAGTACAGGAGATTCTCCATGCATTTATCTGCACTTTTTCCCTCCTGCATGAATTGCTCCACGATCTGCAGCACAAGTCCGGCATCCCCCTGTTTCACGGCACTGGCCAGACGGCCAAACTGCTCCGAGGCAATACCGCCCGTCATGTCCATGACCTGCTGGTAAGATACCGTGCCTCCCGTGAAGGAAGCAATCTGATCCAGAATGCTCAGTGCATCCCGCATACCGCCATCCGATAGACGTGCGATATACTGCAGCGCTTCAGGCTCTGCCGTAATGCCTTCTTCTCCGCAAATCTGCTCCAGACGCCCGGTTTGTTCATCCAAGGAAACCCTCCGGAAGTCAAACCGTTGACAGCGTGAGATGATTGTTGCCGGAAGCCTGTGCGGCTCTGTTGTCGCTAGTATAAACATCACGTGTGCCGGCGGTTCCTCCAGCGTTTTCAATAAGGCATTGAACGCTTCCGTCGTCAGCATGTGTACTTCATCGATAATATAAACCTTACGCCGCACCTCGGTCGGTGCGTATTTGACTTTCTCCCGCAAATCACGGATTTCTTCGACACCGCGGTTGGATGCAGCATCGATCTCCTGAACATCCATGACGGCTCCGGACGTTATACGCCGGCAGGCCTCGCATTCATTGCAGGGTTCCTCAGCCGGACCATGCTCGCAGTTCACGGCTTTGGCCAAAATTTTAGCGGCACTGGTCTTGCCCGTACCCCGTGGACCGCTGAACAGGTAGGCATGGGAAACCCGCTGCTCGCGAATGGCATTCTGCAGGGTCTGGATAATATGCTGCTGGCCCACCATGTCGCCGAACGACTGTGGTCGCCAAGCACGATATAACGCGATATGTTCCACTGTGCTTTACCCTCTTTCAACTTCCACTTCACGAGATCGAGAAAACCTTAAGTTTGTACTAAACCCGATCCTCGCGTGCTTTACTGTTGCATTCATAGTCAATCCCAGCCGAAAAGGCGTGAGTTTAACGGTTATATTATACTACATTCTATACTACTTTCCCCTGCCTTAGCAAAACGTTTACTTGGAAAACTTTATCCAAAGTGCACATGAGGGGTCAGCTTGAATATATAGCCGTTTCGACAAAAAACACCCTTGCCAATATGGCAAAGGTGTTATGTGCAGATATGTATACCGTGCACCTGTTATTGATAATTGCGATCCGAGCGGCAATCCTGAGCAACAACTCGGGCTAGGCACCCCTCCGGCACAAAAGCGATCTTGCTTATGGCTGCTTCCTTCCGGACCTGACCAGGTTCACAAGTGCTCATTGCGGAGGACCCAACCGTCAACGTTGAGCGCAGGGACCAGCCTCACATCGACAATACCTCTAACAGGAATTCAACCTCGCTACAGCGGATTGCGAGTTACAGGGCACCGCTACCTCCCCGTCTAGCACGGCGAACTTTAGTATATCGCATGGCTATCAAAAAAGCAACCGACGGAAGAAGTTGCATACTCTACCAGCCCTGTAAACAGACAAAAACCCTTCGGCCACAAGGGCGAAGGGTTTGTTTATTAGATACCGTATTTCTTCTTGAATCTATCAACACGACCGCCAGCATCCAGGAATTTCTGTTTACCTGTGAAGAACGGATGACAGTTCGAGCAAATCTCTACACGAAGATCTGGTTTTACAGAACCTGTTTCAAACGTATTACCGCAAGCACAAGTAACTGTAGTAACGTGATATTTCGGTTGAATATCTTGTTTCATTGTAGCTTTCACCTCTTTCCGCCCTGAGCCTCATGCGGACCCAGAGTTATATGGACACATAAATGGAGTATATCACGAGCAAAATGAATGCGCAATAGCTCATACACAAATCATCAGACAAGTCCACAATTGGAATTTCAACCTGTTTTTAACACATCCGATATTCAGTACGGTTCTGTTAAATAATAGATGGTCTCTTCTTCGGTCTTGCCTGTCCTACAGGCGGCACATGCGTGTAGGAGCCAATCACCACATCTGGCAGCTCCTCTTGCATAATTTCAATAGCCTGCTTCATCCCCAGAATCTCGCCTTGTGCAGGCGGAATAAGCTCGAGATAGCTCTCAGGGTCAATGTTGAGATTGCGGAGCTGAATCAATTTAAGACCCGTGCGGCGGGCAAACTCAATCATGGCTTCCAGCTCTTCCTCGCGATCAGTTACGCCTGGGAAGATCAGATAGTTGATGGAGGTATATACACCTTGATCGGTTGCATAACGAAGAGATTTTTCCACATTGGCCAGCGTATAGCCCCTTGGCTTGTAGTATGCGTTATAATGATCATCCAATGCACTGATCGTGCTGACCCTCATCAGATCAAGACCCGCATCCACGATACCACGGATAAAATCAGTCAGTCCCGCATTGGTATTAATATTGATGTATCCCATATCCGTCTGTGCCCGAACTTCTCTCATGGCTTCTATAATGATCTTCGCCTGCGTGGAGGGTTCTCCCTCACAACCTTGGCCAAAGCTGATGATCGACTCCGGTGTCTTCAGATGCTCCAGCATGACCTGTACCAGCTCATCTACCCTCGGGCGGAAATTCATCCGGGTCTGAGGGGCGACAAAGCCACTGTCATCCGGCTGTTCCGAGATACACCCGAAACAGCCTGCATTACAGGAATAGGATACGGGAACCGCACCCTCCCAGCGATTCAGGAACGTGTTCGATGCCGTGAGGCATTCGTATCCCAATGCACAGTTAGACAGATGCTCATAGAGCCGGTTCTCCGGATATTTCTCCTTCAGAGACTTAACCCCGAGCTCAAGATCATTCAAATCGCAATTCATCGGATTCCACTTCTCAGGGTCATCGGACAAGCGGGCAGTTGTGTAGAATGCGCCATTCTTCCACACGACAGCCGAATAACCGAAGAGCGGCAGCTTATATTCCTTGTCTGACTTCACATAGCCTGGCAAGCACAACCGGGTATAACCTTGCGGCAAAAGCGCTCCGACAGCTGTATACCCATCTTCAAGAGGCATCATTTCACCGGTCTCAGGATCCATCCCGATGGCTCGGGTACTCGGAAGGCCGACCAGCGTAGCCCCATCTGGCAGAGGTATCAATTCATCATCCAATATTTCAACGATCATATCCCCACTGCGGGCAAGCCCGTACAGCTCAGAATGGTCGTAAACGTTCCCTTGTTCATCTGCATAAACCAAATACATGTTGATCTCCTATTCTCCGGTTGTTCAGGGCTTTACGTCTGAGGGGCCGTCGCAGCAGATGCGCGCGATGGGCGTCTGGCTGTCTGGCTCTGAGTCCCGGTTCCGCTCCCGTTATTGGCATTCACATCAAATGATGCCAAGAACTCCGCGTTATTCTTGCTGTCACGCATTTTTTTGAGGAATCCTTCCACAAAGTCAGCAGAGTCGTTCATATTTTTACGGATCGCCCAAATGGTATCCAATTCATCCTTGTTCAGCAGCACCTCTTCACGCCGAGTACCGGAGCGACGAATGTCGATTGCCGGGAAAATACGACGTTCCGCGAAGCGGCGGTCCAGATGCAGCTCCATATTGCCTGTTCCTTTAAATTCCTCATAAATGATATCATCCATCCGGGACCCGGTTTCAACCAAGGCTGTAGCCAGAATCGTCAAACTTCCGCCTTCCTCCACGTTACGCGCCGAACCGAAGAAACGTTTCGGACGATGGAATGCCGCAGGATCAATACCACCGCTCAGCGTTCTGCCGGACGGAGGAATGACCAGGTTGTACGCACGGGCAAGACGAGTGATGCTATCCAGCAAAATAACAACGTCTTTCTTATGCTCCACCAACCGCAAGGCACGGGACAATACCAGTTCCGCCACTTTAATATGGTTCTCCGGAAGCTCGTCAAAAGTAGAAGCAACCACCTCGCCCTTAACGGAACGCTGCATATCCGTTACTTCTTCAGGCCGTTCATCGATGAGTAAAACAAACAGTTCAATCTCTGGATTGTTGGTTGAGATGCTGTTGGCGATTTCTTTTAAGAGGAGCGTTTTCCCTGCTTTTGGCGGTGCTACGATCAAACCGCGTTGTCCTAAACCTACAGGTGCAAGCAGATCCATAATTCGGGTTGACAACTGATTAGGGGATGTTTCAAGAACAAGCTTTTCTTGCGGATATAGAGGAGTCAAGGCTGGGAAGTGCAATCGTTCCGCTGCGACGGCAGGATTCTCACCATTCACGGCGTTGACCTGCAGCAGCCCGAAGTAACGTTCGTTCTCTTTAGGTGTCCGGCATTTGCCCGAAACCAAATCTCCGGTCCTTAAATCAAATTTACGAATCTGGGAGGCCGAAATGTAGATGTCCTCCGTGCTCGGCAAATAGTTGATCGGTCTAAGAAAACCGTAACCTTCCGGCAAAATTTCGAGTACACCCTCCATGAACATCAAGCCGCTCTGTTCGGCCTGCGCCCGGAGAATGGCAAATATTAATTCTTTTTTCTTCAATTGGCCATAATAAGGTATCTGATACTTTTTGGCCAGCTTATACAGATCCGTCAGCTTCATGCCTTCCAAATCGGCTATTTGTAAATCCATTCAATAACCACCTATTCAATTATTTGTTTCTGTCACAGCAAGTCCCTGCTGCATGTAGTCTATTATTCTATGAGAGCTTTACTAGGAGCATTACCCAAATCAGAGGGAGATATGCAGTTTCAATCACATATTTCCCTCATTTTGGTAAAAAAATCATTCTTCCTCAGTCTCACGCCATACGTCGGCACCCAGCATACGCAGATTGGATACCAGATGGTCATAGCCGCGATCAATGAATTCTACGCCACTTACCTCCGTTACCCCTTCGGGTACGGTTAGTCCAGCAATAACAAGTGCCGCGCCTGCGCGCAGGTCGGTCGCTTTGACTTTGGCTGCGTTCAGCGGACCACCTTCTATAATAGCAGAGCGTCCCTCCACGCGGATTTTGGCACCCATGCGAACTAACTCCGGAACATGTTTAAATCGGTTGCTATATACAAAATCACTAAGGACACTGACGCCTTCGGCTTGGGTAAGCAGGCTGGTCATCGGTGATTGCAAATCCGTTGCAAATCCAGGATATATAAGCGCCTTGACGTCCACATGCTGGTATCGGTCCTTACCGATCACGCGAATGCTTTCGTCCAGCTCCTCAATACCAACACCCATCTCGATCAGCTTGGCCGTAAGAGCTTCAAGATGTTTCGGGATGACGTTGTCAATCAGAACTTCGCCGCGTGTAGCTGCGGCAGCAATCATATATGTACCGGCCTGAATCCGGTCTGGAATAATGGAATGTCGGCAGCCATGCATCTCAGTTACGCCTTCAATCCGGATCGTTTCCGTTCCGGCTCCCTTAATGACAGCCCCCATGGAATTCAAAAGTGTTGCAACATCTATAATTTCAGGCTCTTTCGCCGCATTTTCAATAATTGTGGAGCCTTTGGCCTTAGCAGCCGCCAGCATAATATTAATCGTTGCACCAACACTGCTCACATCCAGATAGATCTTGGCGCCCCGCAGCTCTTTGGCATGCAGATGAATCGAACCGTGTTCATTGGTGACGGTTGCGCCAAGCGCTTCAAAACCCTTGATGTGCTGATCGATGGGACGAGGTTCAAAATTACAGCCGCCCGGCAGGCCGATCACGGCTTCTTTAAATCTTCCAAGCATGGCGCCCATCATATAGTAGGACGCGCGCAGTTTCTTGACGGGTCCGTTAGGCATCGGAATAGATTTGATATCAGAAGGGTCAATTCTCATCTGATTGCCTTCCCATGAAACTTGCCCGCCCAATTCTTCCAAAATCTCAGCATAAACAGCCACATCGCTGAGAAGCGGCAAATTATCAAGTACGACTTCCGATTCCGCCAGGATTGCGGCGGGAATTAACGCAATAGCACTGTTTTTGGCACCACTGATTGTTACAGTACCTCGCAGTGGGCGTCCACCGCTGATCATCAATTTTTCCATAAGCTTTCGGGTCCCCCTACATCACTTCGCAGCCGGAAATGGTTCTGATGGCCGTCATACAAGAAAAACGTCTTATCGACGTTCCTAAAGGATGACAGACCGCATTTAGCGTTCTTTTTTGTTCTCGATTATCCGGTTGTGAAGCTCACAACCCGCTTGTACTTTTGATACTTAATAAATGAAATGGAAAAACACCGGCTATGCGGTGTGCTTTCCATTTCATTGTATACAGCATAAGACAGCCTAAATATCTTAGGTGATTCCAATCATCATGTTGTGGCCACTAGGACTACAAGCGACTTTATTAAGCTTGATTGTTGGAACCAAACTCACGGATTTTGCCAACCACGGTTTCCTTGATTGCCTCACGGCCTGGTTTCAGGAATGTGCGTGGATCGTAAGCTTCTGGTTTAGCAGCAAGCACTTCACGAACAACTTTAGAGAACGAGATTTGGTTCTCGGTGTTCACGTTGATTTTGGAAGTACCCAAGGAGATAGCTTTCTTGATGTCATGCGTTGGGATGCCTGTACCACCATGAAGCACCAACGGAAGTTTCACAGCATTGCGAATCTCTTCCATCTCTTTGAAACCAAGGTTTGGTTCGCCTTTGTAAGGACCATGAACAGAACCAAGCGCAGGTGCCAATGTGTCGATGCCTGTTTCGTTCACGATGCGAACGCAATCGTCAAGCTTCGCGTACATTACATCACCGATGACGTCATCTTCTTGTCCGCCGACCATGCCGACTTCAGCTTCAACGGAAACGCCTTTGGCATGAGCATACTCAACGACTTGTTTCGTTGTTGCAATATTCGTCTCAATCGGGCTGTGGGAATCATCGATCATAACCGAAGTGAATCCTGCATCGATTGCTTCTTTACATTTCTCAACACTTGAACCGTGGTCAAGGTGAATGGCAACAGGAACTGTAACTTTCAGGTCCTCCATCAAACCTTTTACCATGTGTACGACGGTGCTGAATCCACCCATATAACGAGCTGCGCCTTCGGAAACACCAAGAATTACCGGTGATTTCTCTTGCTCAGCCGCTTCAAGAATCGCATATGTCCACTCCAGGTTATTGATGTTGTATTGACCAACAGCATATTTACCTTCGAGTGCTTTGTTCAGCATGTCTGTCATTGATACTAATGGCATGGTTTCATCCTCCTATAGATGCTTAGTTTGTCTATGGTTTTTAGCCGATATAACACACGGACTTATTATACCACATCGCGTCATAAATACTAAACAAGCATTTCCTAAAATGCTGCGAAGGACCTCACATTCTGGCAAAAAAAAGAATTCCGCCCTTTGAGCAGAATTCATCATTCAACCGATATTATTGGCGGTCCCTTTCAGCTGCATATTGACGGCTTGCCGCATCTCATCAATATCAAAGGGTTTGGTAAAATGCATCAACGCACCAAGATCGGTTGCTTCCTTGATCATGTCAAGCTCTCCATAGGCAGTCATCATGATCACCTTAATGTCCGGATTCATCTGTTTAATATGCTTCAAAATCTCAAGCCCGTCCATTCCAGGAATTTTCATATCCAGCAGCACCAAATCCGGGGCATGCATCTTCACAATCTCAAGTGCAGCCTTGCCATTCGCCGCTTGAAACGTCTCATATCCTTCACTGCTGAACACTTCTACAAGCAAGATGCGGATACCATTCTGGTCATCCACAATCAGCACTTTGTGTTTGCTTTCTTTGCTCATCCCTTCAACCTCCCCGATACTTAAATCGTACAATGAGTATATGCAAACTCGAAAGTTCCTAACTTTCCCATAAACCGACCATTATTTGTATTCGCCTGTAGATGTCGAATTCCTTCCTGTCCTAAAATAAAGTAAGAAAAAAAAGATGTATGAATTGGTTGTATCCGAAAGCGACAGCTCCGAACATCCGATCTGAACGTTCAGCTTACCCTGTCCCCAATTATGACAACGGCTTTATACGCAAAAAAGAGCCTCTTCAAAAGAGGCTCTTCCCATTATGCCTGATGCTGGATCGAGGCTTTTACAAATTCACGGAACAGCGGCTGCGGACGGTTCGGACGGGAAGTGAATTCCGGATGGAATTGCACAGCAAGGAACCAAGGGTGTCCTGGCAGTTCTACAATTTCAACCAGACGTCCATCCGGAGAAGTACCGGATATACGCAGGCCAGCTTTTTCAATATCTTCGCGGTATTGGTTGTTGAACTCATACCGGTGGCGATGTCTTTCATAAACCAGCTCGTCCTGGTAGCAGGACTCTGCAAGCGATCCTGGAACCAGCTTACATGGATACAGACCCAGGCGCATCGTTCCGCCAAGATCCTCGATATCCTTCTGCTCCGGCAGTAGGTCGATGACTGGATATTCGGTAGCCGGATCAATTTCCGAGCTGTTCGCGCCGTTCAGGCCGACAATCGAACGGGCATATTCAATAACGGACACTTGCATCCCAAGACAAATACCGAAGAACGGAATATTGCGTTCGCGAGCATAGCGGATCGCGCTGATCTTGCCTTCGATACCCCGATCTCCAAATCCACCCGGTACAAGAATGCCGCCAATGCCACTCAACGCCTCTTCCACGTTGTCTGCCGTAATTTCTTCGGCATTCACCCAGCGGATCTTCACGTCGGCATTAGCATCAAAGCCTGCATGAGACAGGGATTCAACAACACTGAGGTAGGCATCGTGCAGTGCGACATACTTACCGACAATCGCAATCTCAACGGTCTTCTCCAGCTTGGATACACGCTCGACCAGATCCTCCCACTCGCTCATATCCGGTGCAGGGGTGGTCAATTTCAAATGATTGACAACAATTTCATCAAGGCCTTCTTCACGCAGATTCAGCGGTACCTCATACAGCGAGGAGGCATCGCGACATTCTACAACCGCGTTAGGGTCGATGTCGCAGAAGAGCGCGATTTTTGCTTTCATCTCGGTTGAAAGCTCATGCTCCGTACGGCACACGATAACATTCGGCTGAATGCCGATACTGCGGAGTTCTTTTACGCTGTGCTGGGTCGGCTTCGTTTTCACTTCACCGGCTGCCTTAATATATGGAATGAGGGTTACATGAATATACATCACGTTCTCACGGCCAACGTCGCTCTTAATCTGACGGATCGCCTCAAGGAAAGGAAGGCTTTCGATATCGCCAACCGTACCGCCGATTTCGGTAATAACCACATCCGAACCCGCTTCACGGCCTGCACGGAACACGCGCTCCTTGATTTCGTTCGTAATATGAGGGATCACCTGTACGGTACCACCCAAATATTCTCCCCGACGTTCCTTGCTGATAACAGAAGAGTATACTTTCCCTGTTGTCACATTGCTGTTCTTCGACAGGTTAATATCGATGAAGCGCTCATAGTGTCCCAGGTCCAGGTCGGTTTCCGCACCGTCGTCCGTAACGAATACTTCGCCATGCTGGTAGGGACTCATGGTGCCCGGATCTATATTAATGTACGGATCGAATTTCTGAATCGTTACCTTGAGCCCTCTGTTCTTAAGCAATCTACCGAGCGAAGCGGCGGTAATTCCCTTACCAAGAGATGACACGACCCCGCCTGTTACAAAAATATACTTTGTCACTGTTAAAAACCCTCCTATATAATCTCCATAACTTCAGGCGACATATGATGTTTATCCTAACCCGTTTTCCCCTGATTCATCAGAGGGACCAACAAAAAGCATCGCTCGCTTCCAAAAATGGTGAGCGAGCTGACCTCCGACCTATTACAAACCGCATATATTGACGCTTAAATGACCCTCATATCGAGCCGCTTAACCCGGCATACGTTATGAGGTATCCAGACCACGGTTCCCATACCTCATCTTAAACAACTTGGAATATTCACTGCAAGAAACCATGAAAGTCCAGTCCACACAGGAAGGATGCTCCCACAGCCCAAAGAAAAAATGTCTATCGACAAACTTCCAGAAGACAGACCGCTTTTGATAAGGTAGTTTCTCTAGCATTATTAGGTCCAGAAGCTAGCGTCATTTACACTTTCTACAGCCTTAAAAACAAAAAAAGTGACCCCGAAAAAATAACGGGGCACTTTTATATTAAACATATTTAATCCACAATCATAAGCCCAAGCAATAGTTTACTCTGTGCCTTGTCTGCTTGTCAAGAGAAGAAGCAACCTCAAAATTGCCCAATTGGCTGACACTGCAAAACACGGTCTTAATCAGTGCAGATAGGTCCTAAAAACCCTGCTTCCTGACGGATTAATCCTTATCGTCTTCCTCAAAGGCTTCCTCTTCCAGATCATCTTCCTCTTCGGATTCCGAATCCTCGTCATCCAATTCGTCATCATCCAGAACAACCTCTTCGTCAACATCGTCCTCGGCATCGTCATCATCCGGGAAGAGATCGTCGTGATCATCATCTTCGTCATCGATGCTGTCGAAATCCTCCTCGGCATCGTCACCGCTGTAAGTCTCCTCTTCATCGGTGAAGTCATCGTCATCATCATCTTCATCGTTGATGATCCGCGGACGCTTGGCGTTCGCAATCGGATCTTCGGACTTCTCCAGCGGATACCAGCGTTTTAGTCCCCACAGATTCGTTCCTACACATGCGAAACGTCCGTCTATATTGATCTCGGTATATAACTGGGCAATCGTTTCGTTAATTTCCTTTTCCGTAAAGCCACGAAGCTTGGCCACCTCATTCATAAGGTCACGGTAATAATACGGCGTATTCGCCGCCTTCAGAACCATAAAAGCCAGGTCAACCATTGGGATTTCCTGAATCTTCTCCGGATCGATCTTTAAATTGAGCGGATTACTCACTAACGCACACTTCCTCTCACACAATCTTCACGTTATACCCTCAACATATCCATTATCAAAACTAAGTAAAACCTATTTGGAAATAAAAATCAAGTTTTTATGCACCATTACCCATCAGATACCAAAAAGGAAAAAGACGGAGACAATTGTCCCCGTCTTCTGACTGTACCCGCCCCAAGGATCGACTCCTTACGGGATTAGATAAGAGAACCTTGATGTTCTCTTCATGTATCTTATGTTAGCCCTGCTGCTTTGACACGGTAAACAGGGCCTATTTCCCGGAAAAAGGGCAACATCCCATTCGGGCACTCTCCCCGGTTCATACAATACTGAAGCAACGGTTCATCGAGAAGGGAGATTGCCACATATGGATTACACCCGGATCATGCAATCACTACTTACAGAGACGAACCCTATGCGGAACGTCCGGGAAATGAACCGGCGGCTCCTTACGTTTCATGACCTTCAGCTGTACCAAGAATGTATCCGCGAATGGAATCGGCTTGTCGGGAAAAGGCGTTTTCCGAGTTCAGTCAGCTGTTCGCCGCTTACCCAAACCATCATCGCTCCAGCTCCCCAAACCGCGAAGTTTGAAGCGGAGTTTCGGAATGAACTGATGGTTGAAGAGGATGACCATGTTCATATCCAAGCCACACAAGGGACAATTGGAACGCTAACCGGAATCCCATGGGGTATCAAGCAAATTAAAGCCCCTCAAGCCTGGTCTATCTCGACAGGACATCGCGTGAAGATTGCCGTTATCGACACGGGGGTGGATTTTACTCACCCCGATCTGAAGTATTCGCTTACTCGAGGGGTTAACCTCGTCCACCGAAACATACCGCCATATGATGACAATGGGCACGGAACACATATTTCGGGTACCATCGCTGCTGCGAACAGCACGCAAGGAATGATTGGCGTTGCTCCAAGATCTGTAGTGTATCCAGTCAAAGCCTTTGATCATAACGGATCCGCCTTTGTGTCGGATATCATTCTGGCCATCGACTGGTGCGTACGAGCCGAGATCGATATCATCAATATGAGTTTCGGTATGCAGACCCGAAGCCGCGCACTGCTGGATATCGTAGGCAAGGCCAACCAAGCAGGCGTCATTATAGTTGCATCCTCTGGCAATGACGGCAAACGCCGTACAACCGACTATCCCGCCCGCTATCCCCAAACCATATCTGTTGGAGCTACCGATCGCAACCGAAAAATTCCTGCTTTCAGCAATCGCGGGCAATTTGTAGATATTTATGCGCCCGGAGACAAAATCGTGTCCGCCTGGCTGCAGGGAAAATACCACGAAATGAGTGGGACCTCCATGGCGACTTCACACGTCAGCGGAGCGATTGCCCTGCTGCTTGCGCAAAAGCCTGACCTGAAAAAAACAGCTACCCTTAAGGCCCTGCTGCGACGTACCTCCTCTCCCCTTAAGCTCAAAAAAGGACACAGCGTCTCCGATGGAGAGGTAAATGCCTTGAAATTCTTGCGCGAGGGCATGAAATTATAAACTGATTCTTCAACAACAATATAAGAACGTCCGTTTATAAATTAAAAACAGCCGCCTTTCCTCGAAAAGACGGCTGTTGTCATATTAAAGCAAAATCCATTACATCCGTTCCGGCGCCGATACACCCATCAGGCGAAGCACGTTAGCGATGACCGTACGAACAGCTCCAAGCAAAGCCAGGCGAGCCTGCGTTTGATCCGCATCCTCCGTAATCACGCGCTCGGCTCGATAATAGCTGTGGAACAGGGAAGCCAGCTCATATACATACCGAATGAGTCGGTGCGGAGCATAGTTCTCAGCAGCAAGCGACACTTCCTGCGGGAGCTCTCCTATTTTGCGTAAAATGTCGTACTCATGCTCAGTTGTAAGAACGCTCAGGTTCACTTCGGAAAGTGGCAGGAGGTTAACGCCTTGCTCCTCGGCTTGGCGGAATACGCTGCAAATGCGTGCGTGGGCATACTGCACATAGAAGACCGGATTCTCATTGGACGTAGATACCGCCAGATCCATATCGAAATCCAGGTGCGAGTCCATGCTGCGCATGGTGAAGAAATAGCGGATTGCGTCCACGCCGACTTCATCCATCAGATCTTCCATCGTGACCGCTTTACCGGTACGCTTGGACATCTTCACTTTCTCGCCATCCTGGAACAGACTGACCATCTGGGCGATCAATACAATCAGTTTGTCCGGATCATTGCCGAGTGCCTCCATAGCAGCCTTCATCCGTGGAATATAACCATGGTGATCGGCTCCCCAAATATTAAGAATCTTGTCATAGCCGCGCTCGTATTTATTGCGGTGGTATGCAATATCCGGCGTCAGGTAAGTATAGGTTCCGTCATTCTTCACGAGGACGCGGTCTTTGTCGTCCCCATAGTCGGTTGTACGAAGCCAGGTAGCCCCATCCTTCTCATAAGCTTCGCCTTTCGATTTCAGCTCTTCCAGGGATTTCTCCACGAGTCCATTCTCGTACAGGGATGTCTCACTAAACCATTCGTCAAAATGAACGCGGAATCGATTCAAATCGCGTTTGATTTTATCCAGTTCCTTCTCAAGTCCGAACTGACGAAGGAATGCCGTTCTCTCGCCTGGATCCATGGACAGCAAAGATTCGCCCTTCTCAGCTACAAGCTCTCTGGCAAACCCTTTGATATCTTCGCCATGGTATCCATCTTCCGGCATTTCGGCATCCTGACCGAGCTCCTGCAAATAACGGGCTTCGAGGGATTTAATCAGGTTCACCACTTGGTTGCCAGCATCATTGATATAGTATTCGCGCGTAACCTCGTAGCCTGCAAAATCAAGCACATTGCAGAGGGCATCGCCTACCGCTGCTCCGCGGGCATGTCCCAGGTGCAGACTTCCGGTGGGATTGGCGCTGACAAACTCCATCTGAACCTTTTGCCCCTCGCCCGTAGCAATCCGTCCGTAGTTGTCACCCTGTTCTTCTACCAATGCAACGATCGGATAGAGGTACCCCTTGTCCAAAGTAAAGTTAATGAATCCTGGTCCGGCTATTTCAGCTTTTTCAATGGAAGCTTTCGCCATGTCCAAATGTTCCAAGATAGCCTCCGCAATTTGCCGCGGGTTCTTCTTGGCGATTCGTGTCAACTGCATCGCTACGTTCGTAGCCAAGTCGCCATGCGACTTATCCTTGGGAACTTCCAGCGTTATACCCGGCAATTCCTCACGGGAGACCAGTCCTGCAGCAACGGCAGCGTCAGCCACCGCTTCTGCAACCAGCCCGTTAATGTGATCTAATGGATTCATTGTCATGATTCATGTGCCTCCTGAATAGTCAAACTAATAGAAAAGTGTCCCGATAACTCGCCCGACACATATAAATCATACGCCCATGCCGCTCGTCCGGACACGCCTTCAAGCGCTAGCTCCAGACGCTGCGTGTGCGTAGAAAGATTAAATGAAGTGAACGGGGAGCGGTAATACCCCGGCATTCGTTGGCCTAACCGAAACGACTGCTCGGACTCCACCTCGCCGTGACGGATCAATTTCAGCTCGTCCTCCGTCAGCTTAAGCATCGCCCGGGTCTCCCCTTGATGCGGTCCAAGCGCTGGTTCTGTATAGCGAACATACAGGACATTCCCTTTAATAAACGCCTCCGCCGGAAGCTCCTGTATCGTATTCTCCCCTTCGTGAAGGCTTTGAAGACGGATGCTCACTTGTTTTCGGTCGTTCATGTACGTTCCTCTTTTCCTTACCTATTGTATTACTATATCCAGTATAGCCTTGCAATTCAAATGAGGATTTTAGCAAATGTGAAGAAAAAGTCTATCCACGTGCTTATACTGAAGACCGACCGCATCCTCAATCCCCGTATTTCTCGGCCCATTGCTTGTGCCACTCACTATAACTTGCTCCTGTGATTTCCTTGCCAAAATAAGCTGATGGATCATGGCTCTGCACATTCCATGTTTAAATATAAGGGTCATTCTACGATCAGAATACCAAAATATCACACACTGCGGGCGTAACCCGACAAGAATATGCCTGATTCGTAACGAATCAGGCATGAACTATCATATAAGTTACAGCGGGAGCAGGGATACCTTCTCCTGCGTTTCCAGCTTGGCCACCATGTCGTTCCAGGCCTGTGGCTTCTCAGGCAGCACCGAATAGTAACGTTTCAGGAAGTTCACGATCAGCTCTGCAGGCAATTCATTGACAGTATCATCGCCCGGCATGAAGCAGAAGTCGAGCCCGCTCACCGCTTCGCCATCATTATTCCAGGAAGGATGCACGTAGGGGATATCCGTGCGTTTGTAGCCAAGATGGGACAGCACCTCGCGGCGAACAAACGGATCCATCGGCTTTACCCCACCGAATGCATAGTCCTGTACCCGATATGGATCGTAGATCTCGGCAAACATGCCGAACAACGCTTTACCGTTCGTTGCCGCCAGTTCATTCAGATCCTTCAAGCGATGCTGTGCCAGGAATCGGCCGATGCCAAGCCCTTCGCGCCCGATAATGGTAAAATCGGTCATCGCTACATTCCAGTCCTCGTAATAGCGGTATTCCGTCGTACCCACCACTTCGTCCTCATGCAGGGCAACAAACACCCGAATACCCGGATCCTCCAGCGGTTCTTTCCATAGACTGAATTCCAGCACCTCTTCTGGAGGGAACACGTCCTTCATCAGATTGTGCATTTTGCGGAACAAGGGATCGTCGATGCTTGTAATACGGATATATTCCATCAAATAAAAGCCTCCTTATATATGTAATCAAAAAATCCATCCTTATATATGAAGTCCATTCATTATTGTTCAAGCGAAACTTCTTCATCCACTGAACGGATTCTTCCATTCCATCAGAGCCCCATAATTGCAGGATTCCTCATCCTTCAAATACTCCGCTGCCACCCCGACGGGCGTCCGGCCGCAACGCAGCAGGAAAGTAATCACTGGATCCTTGAGATCTCCCCGGACCACAGCTTCCAGATACTCCGCAGCCGACATTTCATGGGCATGCCGATGATAGCCGGGCATCCGTCCGCCGCCAAGGAGTCGGTCCAATCCCTGCTTCACCGTTACATGGTACAGCGACTGAATCAGCCATTTGCCGAGTCCAAGCTTACGGAAGCGCGGCCTGACGCAAATGTCGACAATGTATAGCGTATTCCCGTCCGGTTTATGGGTCCGGATATACCCGTTATCCGTGGTCTCCGCCCAGGAGTGCGCAGGCTCCCGTGGATCGTAATCCACAATGAGCGAGGTGATCGACCCGGCGAGCGTCCCGCCCACTTCAACGCACAGAGCACCTTCAGGGAACAAGGCGACATGCTGATTCAGCTGCTCCTTGTCCCACCACTGCTCCGGCGGATATGGGGGCGGGAACGTCTCGGATTGAATGACGATCAGCTCGTCAAAATCCGCTTCCGTGTAGCTTCGAATGACAACCGGCACCGGCCGGGCGTCGTCAAATACATAAAACTGTTGATGAAACCGGGCCATTTCCTCAGCACCGCCTTTGTCCTATTTTCCTCAAGGGATGATATACGGACTTACTCCCAATCCGGATACAAATCCGTGCGGCGATCGCGCCATGTCGTGACGGATCCCTTCTCGCGCACTTGATACAATAAATCCAGATCAAGATCGGCGGTAATGATCATATCGTTGTTTAGCTCTCCCTCGGCCAGCAGGCCCTGCGGAGGAAACGGGATATCGTTCGGGGTAATGATGGCCGCCTGTCCGAAATTGGCACGCATCAGATCCACGGTTGGCAGCGAGCCAACGGTACCGGTCAGCACCACATAGATTTGATTCTCAATGGCGCGGGCATGGCTGGTGTAACGCACGCGGTGGAACCCGTGACGATCATCCGTACAAGACGGACAGAAAATGACGTCGGCCCCTTTAGCCTTGGCCATGCGCACAATCTCAGGGAATTCGATGTCATAGCAGGTCAGCATCGCAATGGTGCCTTTTTCCGTCTCGAACACTTCGAGTCCTTCACCCGCTCCCATATTCCATCCGCTAATCTCCGAAGGCGTGATATGGATCTTGGCTTGCTCTGCAATGCGGCCGTCCGGATAGAACAGATGCGCTACATTGTACAGCTTCCCTTCACGGCGAACGACGTGCGTGCCGCCAATGATATGCATGTTATATTGCTTCGCAAAGCCTTGAAACAGCTCGCGGTAACGGTCTGTAAAATCCGGAAGATCGTTGATCGTCAATGCCCTGCCCTGATCATCCCCGATGGACATCAGCTGGGTCGTGAAAAATTCCGGAAACAGCACAAAATCGGCTTCAAATTCCTCCGCCGTCCGGATATAATGCTCCGACTGACGGGCAAAATCGTCAAAGGATTGAATGGTGTGCAGATGATATTGCACGGCAGAAACGCGAAATTTCATGCTTCTCCTCCTTAGGCATGGTTAGATGCTTTCATTATATCGGATTCCGGGCTTCGAGAACATGGGGACATGAAGTCATCATCTCTTGGAAACCATAACCTTGCGGAGCGTGCTCCAAACACACTTAAACGGTTATCATTAAATCCACTTGCGACAAAGAAAGTTCAATTTATGAAAAAATACATGTCATTCATACCCACGCTTAACAATTCTCCTGTATACTGTCGTATGTAAGCCTCTTGTCTACTATGAATCTCGGCCCTTACAAGCATATATTGCAGCCTATTTAACTTTGGGCTGACTGCTTACAAAATTATAATGTGAGGTGTTCTGTTCACAATGATTACTCGTTCGATGGATTGGCTTCAGCAACATGACCACCTTATCTTCCGCTGGTTAAACCGCAAGATCAGCAACAAAACGGTGGATTCGATGCTCGCGCTGGTCACCCATATGGGGGGTGCTATCTTTACCATTGTGCTGACACTTTCGATAGCGTTTTTTGCACCTGAGCCATGGAATACGATGGGGTGGCAGAGTTTTATTGCACTTTCCCTCAGCTTCCTGATTACGGCCCTCATCAAAAGGAAGATGCGGCGCATCCGGCCCTATCTGGCACTTGAAAAGGTACGGTTCGAAAAAAAACCGATGAAGGACCATTCGTTCCCCTCCGGACACTCGACGGCCATCTTTTCCATTATCACGCCGTTTCTGTTCATAACGCCTTGGCTGTCATTGCTCTTGATCCTGCTGGCCCTTACGGTCAGCCTGTCACGCATCTATCTGGGCTTTCACTATCCTTCGGATTGTTTGGCAGGCTGTTTCGTCGGAACCACCTCGGCGCTGCTTATCGTGCTCAGTTAAAAAACAGGTATCCCCACATGGCTTTACAGCTATGGATGGGATGCCTGTTTTTTTGTTCCTCCCCGCACTTTGTAAATTTCCCGAAAAAAGATTGAACCATTTGGGCTGGTAAATCGTACTAACTAAGTACATTCATAATAAGGAGGTATTTATTCATTGAAGAAAAGACTATCACGGATGCTGGTTACCCTACTCGCCGTTACGATGATCCTTCCGGCTGGGGTAATGGCAGCAGATAACAGCCAAGCTGCCGTTGGAGGAAGCCTTGAGAAAACCGCCGCAGAGAAAGCCAAGCTGCTTACCGGGACGTATGGAACGACAAGCGTTCAATATGCCCTTATCGACAACGGAGTGATTACCGTGTCCGGGCAAGCGGGCGTCAATGATATCGAAGGAAAGAAACCGCTGACCAAGGATACGATGTATGGCATCGGCTCCACGAGTAAAGTGTTCACCGCCGCTGCGGTCATGAAATTGGTGGATGAGGGGAAAGTCAACCTGGATACGCCTCTAGTTCAGTACATACCCGAATTCACGATGAAAGACGAACGTTACAAAAAAATTACGCCGCGCATGCTGCTTAACCATTCCTCCGGACTGCAAGGCTCAAGCCTGAACAATGCATTTTTGTTCGAAGATAATGACACTCATGCACATGACACGCTCCTCAAGCAATTGTCCACCCAAAATCTTAAAGCGGATCCGGGCGCGTTCTCCGTTTACTGTAATGATGGATTCACTCTAGCTGAGATACTGGTAGAGAAAGTCAGCGGCAAGGATTTTACCGCATTCATTCATCAATATTTTACCGAGCCGTTAGATATGGACCACACGAAGACATCCCAGGATACATTGGAGTTAAGCCAAATGGCGGGTCTGTATTATCCTACTCACCAAGGACAGCTTCCGAATGAGACGGTCAATGTAATCGGCACTGGCGGCATCTATTCTACGGCTGAAGACTTGGTGCAGTTCGCGCAGATCTTCACCGGAGAAGCGGAAGGCATTCTTTCCAACAAATCCGTTAAAGCCATGGAGCAGGAAGAATATAAAAAAGGCCTGTGGCCAGAAGATGCCGATAACTCGGTAGATTATGGACTTGGCTGGGACAGCGTGAGACTGTTCCCGTTTACCCAATATGACATGAAAGCCGTGACTAAAGGCGGCGACACCATTCTATACCACGCTTCCCTTGTTGTGCTTCCGGAGCAGAACATGGCAGCTGCCGTATTATCTTCCGGCGGTTCGGGCATGACCAACCAAATGCTGGCGAACGAAATTTTGCTGAATGCACTTAAGGAAAAAGGCACCATCAAGGAATTCAAGCCGGAAAAATCGTTCGGCAAGCCGGTGAAGGCCGATATGCCAAGCGACATCGCGAAATTTGCCGGTTATTACGGCGTGACGAATCAACAGATGAAAGTCGACATCAAGGACGGCGAACTGTCCATTACCGTACCGATGGTGCCGGACTATCCTGCCGAGAAATATGTATACACCGCGGACGGAACGTTTGTCAGCGCGGATGGCAGCATCAAGGTCAGCTTCGTTAAGGAAAAGAATGACCGTATCTACCTATGGGTAAGACAATATATTTCGATTCCTGGATTGGGACAGACGGCCTTGTCGCAATATTCGGCCGAAAAAATGGAAGCGAACCCGCTGTCCAAAGAGACCGCTGCCGCATGGGCGAAGCGGGAAGGCGAGACGTTCTATCCGTTGAACGAGAAATACACATCGCTGATGTACTTCATCACGAAACCAACAATAGAGATTAACAGCAAGAGCGGTCTGGAAGGCTATATGATCGAAAAGAAGATCATCGACCCGGATACCGCAGTAAGCCAGCATCAGATTCCGGCTATGGGCGGCCGGGATACGTCCGAATTCCGCTTCTATAAGGAAAAAGGCGTAGAGTATCTCGAAGGGGCAGGTGCCCTGTTTGTGAGTGGTAAGGACGTTAAGCCGCTTTATAAAGGTAAAAAATCAACCGTCACCCTGCAAGCGGATGGCTATGCCAAATGGTACACCGTCCCTAAACAAGTTGCAGGCAAAACCATGACAGTAACCCTCCCGGCTCAAGGCGCATTCGCCGTGTATGACGAAAAAGGTGCCGTTGTGAACTACAGCATCGTCAGCGGCAGTAATGAAGTGAAGCTCCCAGCTAATGGAGCTGTCGTATTTGCCGGTGCCCCAAGCTCGGCATTCGATATCACCCTGAAATAACACGAAAGCAAGCAACCCTATTAGCCGCTAGGCTTAAGCAGGGTTGCTTGCTTTTTTACTGTTAAAGGGACGTTGTGAGGCGCGCAGCCTGTCCGCTATCATTCAGTAAAGACCGCGAGATTCTCAAGCGTAGAATTCAAGCCCTCTTCGTGATCTTCCTGCCGTATGCCCTCAGGAACGTCCTCGCAAACAATCGTCACATCCGTGCCTTCCGCAAGTGCTGTCAACGTCCATGTCATGGTCATCAGGCCCCCGTAAGCGGGGTCTTCCGACTCGAATTCAAAGCACTGCACGATTTTCTTGTTTGGCACCAACGCCAGGAATTTACCTTGGACGATATCCGTACCTTCCGATGATTTACCGAGGTTGACTTGGCCCGTTCCATTATAGGTGAGTACCATTCGATAAGTCCCGCCTTCACGGGCATCAAAGGTGTCGATCTGACCTGACATCCCCTCTGGCGGAAGCCACGATACCCAAGCCTTGGGGTCAGTGAATGCCTGATAAATGGTTTGGGGCGATGCCTTAATCATTCTCGAAGCAGAGTCAATTCTCTTCTTACTGGACGAATCTGTCATTGATGTTAACCTCCTTATTGGCGTCATCAAAATCCGGATTTAAACTCCCTTAAGTTTATAACATATGACCACACATAATTTCTTCTCAATTGCTCAATGCTGGAAAAGCAAGCCAACCCCGATAGCCGAAGGCTTAGGTTGGGGAGGCTTGCTTTTTCTTCAGCCGAGGAGCGAAGCCTCGGCTACTCATGCACGCAGTGCAGGCCCTCGAGCACCCCGGAGGGGAGCTATTCGAGGGGGCCGCGCCCAAGCGAAAAAGCAAGCCAACCCCGATAGCCGCAGGCTTAGACAGGGGAGGCTTGCTTTTTCTTCAGCCGAGGAGCGGAGCCTCGGCTGCTCATGCACGCAGTGCAGGCCCTCGAGCACCCCGGAGGGGAGCCATTCGAGGGGGCCACTCCCACGCGAAAAAGCAAGCCAACCCCGGTAGCCGCAGGCTTAGACAGGGGAGGTTGCTTTTTCTTCAGCCGAGGGGCGAAGCCTCGGCACTCATGCACGCAGTGCAGGCCCTCGAGCACCCGGAGGGGAGCCATTCGAGGGGGCCGCGCCCACGCGAAAAAGCAAGCCAACCCCGATAGCCGCAGGCTTAGGTTGGGGAGGCTTGCTTTTTCTTCAGCCGAGGAGCGAAGCCTCGGCTGAAATATGGACGCTATAAAGGCCACGAGGACATCCCAGCAGGGGAGGACCGAGCGGTGGCCGGGCACAAGCACCAGCCCCGCTCAGATCCTCATACCAACTCCGAGCACCAAAGTTCCGGGTGTCCAGAGGGCAGCGCCCTTGGGGCCCTCCCTGGCAGGGAGGGTTTGGGTGGGTGGACTACTTCACGAATCCCAACAACATCTCACGAATCAGCTTCGCAGCCACGATCTGGGTCTGCTCGGTCGGATCATAGATCGGTGCCACTTCCACGAGATCGCAGCCGACCACGTTCACGTCGGAGCCCGCAATGAGATGCACGGCTTCCAGCAGTTCCTTCGATGTGATGCCGCCTGCTTCTGCAGTACCGGTGCCCGGTGCGGCAGATGGGTCAAGCACATCGATGTCGATGGTCACGTAGACCGGACGGTTGCCCATGGAAGGCAAGGCTTCCTTAAGAGGGGCCGCCACTTCGAACGGATAAAAGTTAATGTTCTCCCGTCCATATTGGAACTCCTCGCGGGAGCCGGAACGAATACCGAATTGATAAATATTCTTGCCGCCCATAATACCCGCCGCCTTGCGGACCGGTGTGGAGTGGGACAACGGCTCTCCCTCATAATGCTCGCGCAGGTCAGCATGGGCATCGATATGGATCAGAATAAGATCCGGGTACTTCTCATACACCTTCTGAATGATCGGCCAGGATACGAGGTGCTCGCCGCCAAGTCCGATCGGGAATTTCCCGTCATCCAGCAGTTTGCCTACATAATCGCCAATCACTTCGAGACTGCGGCCCGCATTGCCGAAAGGCAGCATCAGGTCGCCTGCATCGAAATACGTCATGTCTTCAATGCTTTTATCTAAGTACGGGCTGTACTCCTCCAAGCCTACGGAAGCCTGGCGAATACGAGCTGGGCCAAAACGGGAGCCGGGACGGTAGCTAACCGTGAAATCCATCGGCATACCGTAAATGACAGCCTTGGACCCCTCATAATCCTCGGAACTCAAAATAAACACGTTGCCGGAGTAACCTTGATCCAGTTTCATCAGTTTATCGCTCCTCCTTATTTCACCAGGTCTTCAACAAATTTAGGCAGCACGAATGCGGCTTTGTGCAGGCGAGGCGAATAGTATTTCGTATCCATCTCGTCAATCGTGGATTCGTCCACTTCAAGCGGATCATACGTTTTGCTGCCCATGGTGAAGGTCCACAGACCGCTTGGGTAGGTTGGAATGTTCGCTCCATACACACGGACGATCGGGAAGATCTCCTTCACGTCTTTGTTAACCTGCTGAATCAAGTCCGCTTTAAACCACGGGTTGTCCGTTTGCGCCACGAAAATACCGTCTTCCTTCAGCGCTTCGTAGATCCCTTGATAGAATCCGCGCTCAAACAATGGAGCGGCCGGGCCCACAGGCTCGGTGGAGTCTACCATAATGACGTCGTATTCGTTCTTATTCTCAATGATGTGCATATATCCATCGTTAACCAGTACCTCGACCTTCGAATCATCCAGCTTGCCAGCGATCTCAGGCAGATACTGCTTCGAATATTCAATAACTTTTCCATCAATTTCAACGAGTACTGCTTTCTCTACGCCCGGATGCTTGATTACTTCGCGAATGACGCCACCGTCTCCTCCGCCGACAACAAGAACCTTCTTCGGATTTGGATGCGTGTTCAGCGCGGGGTGAGCGACCATCTCATGATAGACGAATTCATCCTTAATTGTAGTCATAACCATACCGTCCAGAACGAGCATGCGCCCGAATTCCTCAGTATCGATCATATCCAGTTGTTGAAACTCCGTCTTCTCATGTACAAAAGTCTCCCGGATTTTAGCCGTGATGCCAAAAGTCGGGGTTTGCTTCTCTGTATACCATAATTCCATCGTCGTCACTACCTTCTTTCCGCTAGAATAATGTTCAGCCGTCCAGATCCAAGCCGCAAAACTTTATTCGGGGCAGATGCCTTTAGCTTACAGTTTCACACTTTTCCTATTGTACCAAACAAATTAGATTATATTAAATCAAGCCCAAATTGCAACCAAAACTTCCGGCACAGACGAATGGAAGCAAAAACATCATCGCTTTTGATGAATATCCTGCCCTCAGCAGCCCCATACTATATAGAAAAAGAAGGCAACCAAGGGGAATTTGAGCATATCTCCGTTTTTGGCAGCGCAAAAGCCTCGACTCTACAAAAAGGACTGGAAGGAGAACCATTGATGCCGGGACAAAAAAAATCACCCAAGCGCAAACGTCGTTTCGTCCGGCTTGCTACATTTCTGTTCGTACTCCTTGGCATTTCTATCATCGCCGGCGGCATTCTGCTCGCCTATTTATTTATAACGCCACTGCCCGTCGCGGAAACATCCCGCTACTCCCGTCTGCTTGACAGCCAAGGAGGTTTAATCGCCACCTTCTCGACCACGGGGCATACATCCGAGCAAGTGAGATTGGCCGATATATCTCCTCATCTGATCCAGGCTACCTTGGCGGTGGAGGACCGGAAATTCTATGATCATCCGGGGTTTGATATGAAGGGGATGGCCCGAGCCGTATTGGTCAACCTGCAGCATATGGATCGCAAACAGGGCGCCAGCACATTAACCCAGCAGCTTGCACGAAACTTATACCTATCTCATGAAAAAACATGGACACGTAAACTCAAGGAGGCCAAATTCACCGCCCAGCTTGAGATGAAATATACGAAAGATCAAATACTTGAAATGTACCTCAACGAAATTTATTACGGCCACGGAGCTTACGGTATCGAATCGGCGTCCCTGCTCTACTTCGGCAAACCGGCAAAAAAACTGACTTTGGCCGAAAGCGCGATGCTGGCCGGCATTCCAAAGGGTCCGACGTATTACTCGCCCTACAATTATATGGACAACGCGCTCAAAAGACAGCAGATTGTCCTGAATGCCATGGCGGATACTGGATTCATTTCCAAGACCGAGGCCGACAAAGCTGCCTCGGCCAAGCTCGCCCTGCTCCCTCAGGACCGTCAGGAGAATAAAGTGATTGCCTCCTATTTCCGGGACTATGTCCGGAGCCTCGTCACCAACCAACTGAACATTACGGAGCAGCAGCTCGAACAGGGCGGCCTCAACATCTATACGACCCTGGACCCGCGGGCCCAAAAGGCAGCCGAAGAGGCTGTATCCGAGGGTATGGACAACAAGAGCGAGCTGGAAACGGCGCTCGTGTCCGTCGACCCGCGTAACGGGCACATCAAAGCCATGGTCGGCGGTAAGAACTACCGGGAGAATCAGTACAACCACGCGTTGGCCAAAACAAGGCAGCCCGGGTCGTCATTTAAGCCGATTATGTACTTAACAGCCATAGCTTCCAAGGAAATGACGAGCACCAGCGTGTTCAACAGCCAGCCCACCCTGTTTCATTACGATAACAACCGCAAAACGTATCAGCCCAGCAACTTCGGCGATAAATATTTAGGGGAAATTCCCATGCGGGAAGCCATCGCCGCTTCGGATAATATCTATGCTGTGAATACCATCATGAAGATTGGGCCGGAAAAAGTAGCTGACATGGCGAAAAAGATGGGCATCACAAGTCCGCTTGCGCCTGTCCCCTCGCTGGCCCTGGGAACCTCACCCGTCAGCCCGCTGGAGATGGCCTCCGCTTACGCTGTTATGGCTAACAACGGCAAACGGGTCTCACCTGTCGCCGTGCTGAACATCACCGATGCCGCCGGCCGCAGCTTGTATACAGCGCCGGAAGCGTCGGGTGAACAAGTGGTTGAACCTGCTGCAGCTTACGTGATGACTCGCATGATGGAGGGGGTATTCGAGACAGGTGGCACGGGCAACCGTGTCTCTACCCTAATGAAACGACCGGTTGCCGGGAAGACAGGCACCACCGACTCCGACGCTTGGCTCGTGGGCTATACACCGGAGCTGTCGACAGCGGTTTGGGTTGGATATGATAAAGGGCGGGAAATCAGTAAAGTCGACGGGCGGCGGGCAGCGCCGATTTTCGCGCAATATACGGAGAAAGCGCTGGAGAATGTACCGCCCAAGATTTTTCCGATCCCGGATGAAGTCATCAGTGCTTATGTGGATCCCAAGACCGGGAAGCTTGCAGGTGCCGACTGTCCTGGCAAAATTCTGGAGGTCTTCGTTAAGGGTACGGAGCCTACCGAATACTGTGACGAACACGGAAACGGAGAGCCCGCGAAGAAGGCGGACCCTGCAGATGCGGCCGAGAAACAGGGAGAACGTTCCTGGTGGAAGGATTTCAAACGATGGTGGGTTGAGTAGCTCGGAGGATCGAACCGTCACATCAAAAAAACAGCAAGCTCCTATTACGGGACTTTCCCGCAAGAAGGCTAGCTGTTTTTCTCTTTTCCACGATAGGTTATGTAGATGGCTTCATTATAAAACGGTTATATATTCGATCATGGAACTACCCAGAATCACGATCACGAGCATCAGTGCAACATAGACCAGTAGAATCGCATACAGCGGATCCAGGCCACCACCCATCCTTCTCTTGTAGCTGGTCATGACGAATAGCGGTACGGTCATCACAGTGCTGATGAACGAGAGAAGGATGATAACCTTGGATATATCGCCATTCAGGAACAGGAACAGAAAACTGACCACATACAATACGAGGAATATGGGCAGCAAAGCGCCGAATCTGGCCATCACTTCTTTTAGCTTGGCAGCCGGGTTGAAGGACAGCTTAATCCCAGCGAAGGTAAAGACGTTCAGCAAGAATAAGAAAATCGCAGTCCAAATGATAGGCTTAAAGACAAGATCTGCAAATGCCCCCTCGGGCAGCCCTTGCAGTTCATGATGAAGCGCTGCATACAGCGCGAGTGGAAAAAGAACAACATAGAGCACTATGGACACGATCGCATTGAAGAACTGACCGCTCTCCGTTCCGGCTGCTGCGCCAAAGGGATGTCTTAACCCCTTCAGAAAATAATCCCCGTAGAGCTGCCCGTACAATTTTAAGCTGGTCCAATAAGGATTAGGTTCCTCTTCTTCTTCGGCTTGCTGCCGGCCTGCCGCTCGGAACGGAATATCCGGCGGGGTATACACCGGCAGAGCCGATTCGATCTGGCGTGCATGAGGTATCTCCCCTTTACTGCTGGCACTTCGTCTAGTGACACTATACAGCTCCGACGTTGCTGCTTGCTCTTTCATGGCGGCAAATACGGGTGAATCCTCGACAATCAGCCTTGCCCCGCATTTCTTACAATACTTCCCATCTCCCGTTTCATATCGACATATTGGACAAGTCATACTCTGGCCTCCCCTGTTCATACACATCCGCTAATCGAAGGATAGGTATTAGATAATGTACACATTCGAATCGAAACGTTTGGCCCGTGCAAAGATGTTATGCAGCGCATGAGGTGTCCTGGATCCAGGTATGCTTCCTATGCGAATTTACATCTTTTTGCTAATAGTATAAGTTGACGTGATATGAAATGGAAGGATTTTCTGAGGAGCGACGCTGCACCTAACCGTTGGAATTGGTTAATACTATAGGACTTGTCGATTTATTCTTGGACTGTGAAATGCTTGTGAACAATCAAATATCCGTTTGAATATTGTGTGTAAATCGGGTATATTATGACTAACAATCAAATCAACGTTTGAATATATAGAATAAAGAGCACTTATTGCTCCTAATCCAAGGAGGTTGTTCCTATGAATGCCCGGACGATGAACGAAGAAGTCTCCCTTGAGCTGTGTGAAACGGAATGCCCTTCAACCGAAAGGGTTGCTTTGTTAAAAGAAACGATCTCCGATGATGATATGATCGGCATGGCGGAAATCTTCAAGGCTTTGGCCGATCCGACGCGGGTTAAGGTAGCCTACATGCTGGACCGTGGCGGCGAGCTATGTGTCTGCGATGTAGCCGAAGTACTCGGAAGTTCAACGGCAACAGCCTCCCATCATCTGCGTACGCTGAAGAACAAAGATATCGCCAAATCGCGGAAAGCCGGAAAGAATGTATACTACTCGCTCAAAGATGACCATATCCGGACACTGCTTCACATGACGCTGGAGCACCAGAAGGAGAAGATGTAGATGAGCACAGACAACCATCAACGTTCCAAATCATCTCCGGAGGCAAGCGGAGAACTTATTGAATACCGGGTACAGGGCCTCTCCTGCCCTAACTGTACACGCGAAATGCAGGAAGAGATCCAGAAGCTGGATCATGGAAACAATGCCCGACTGAGTTACAACAGTGGGAAACTGACCCTCTCTCCCCAAGTGAATCTAAGCCGGGTAGAAACCATTCTGAAAAGTGACGGTGCGCGTATCGTTCATGCTCCGCAGACAGCCTTATCGGCCGCCGGCGCTGAAGCGCAGCATGCCCATTCGTCGCATGCTCACGAATCGGCACAAGGACATGATCACGAACATAGCCATGGTCATGCGCATGAACACACTCATGGCGGCGAAGGGAACATGAAGTGGCTGCTGTCGATCTCCGCTGTTTTCTATCTCTTAACCTTTTTATTAGAAGGAAAAATCCCCGAACCGGTTGTGATCGCATTATATGCAGGGGCTATGATTTTGAGCGGATATACGACATTTTTGCGTGGACTGCGCAATTTGACCCGCTTCAAATTCAATATGGATACTCTGATGACCGTTGCGCTCGTGGGCGCCGTCATCATTGGGGAGTGGCGGGAAGCCACGCTGGTTGCCATTCTGTTTGGTCTTAACGAGCTGCTGGAAGGCTACGGCATGAATCGGGCCCGACAATCGATGGAAGCGCTGCTGGCTGCAGCACCGAAGGAAGCCGATCTATGGAAAGATGGTCAAACCCAGCGCGTACCGATTGAAAGCCTCACTCCCGGAGACGTTGTTCGCGTAAGACCCGGGGAGAAGATTCCTTCAGATGGGGCCATAACCCAAGGAACCGGGGCGGTGAACGAAGCCGCCATTACCGGGGAATCGGTACCTGTTACGAAACGGGAGGGCGATGCTGTATTTGGCGGCAGTGTAAGTACCGATGGTGTTCTCTATATCGCCATATCGAAGACCTATGAGGATTCCTCCCTGGCCAAGATCATGCATCTTGTACAAGAGGCACAGGACAGCAAGACGCCGACAGAGCTCTTCATCGATAAGTTTGCTAAATACTATACTCCGGCGATTATGATCATCGCGCTGGCGGTTACGCTAATTCCTCCGCTGCTGCTGAACCAGCCCTGGATGACCTGGATCTATCAGGGGCTGTCCATCCTCATTGTCGGGTGCCCTTGCTCGCTCGTGCTTTCTTCTCCGATTGCACTGGTCAGCGGGATGACCCGCGCGGCACGCAACGGGATTCTAATCAAAGGCGGGGTCCATCTGGAGCAGCTTGGCCGGCTGGAAGCCATCGCTTTTGACAAGACGGGAACCTTGACCAAAGGTGAGCCTGCCGTCTATGCGGAGACGGTATACGATGAAACAAAATTTTATGCCGTTGTAGGCGCACTGGAGCAATCATCTCTTCATCCGTTGGCTAAAGCCGTCATGAAGCATCTGGAGATCAAGAATCCGCAGTGCATGTTTAATGAACCTCAACAGATAACGGTATTGCCAGGTGAAGGCATTCGGGCTGAAATTGGTGGGAAACTGTTCTGGGTCGGAAGCGAGGAAGTGTTGAAGCATGTGAACGGCCCGCAAGATCATATCAGCGCCGTAGAGGAAGATATTCGGCGTATGAAGGCCCAAGGCTATACGATCGTTGCCGCTGTGAGCGAGGATCGCGTATTAGGTCAGTTCGGCCTTGCCGACGAGATCAGACCGGAGACCGAAGCCGTTGTCCGCAAGCTCCATGAGGCCGGTATCACCGATACGGTCATGCTGACAGGCGACCACGAGCAGTCCGCACAGGCGATTGCGAAGCAATCCGGTGTATCTCGGGTATTCGCAAGCCTCCTGCCGGAACAGAAGGTTGCCAAGATTAAGGAGCTCTCTTCCCGCAAAAAAACCGGCATGGTTGGTGATGGTATTAACGATGCCCCTGCATTGGCCGCTGCCGATCTGGGCATCGCGATGGGGAAAGGGACTGACAGTGCCATCGAAACGGCCGACGTCGTATTAATGCAGGATCACCTTGGCAAGCTGCCGGGGGCCATCCAAACCGCAAGAAGGGTCAATCAGATTATTAAGTGGAATATCGGACTCTCCTTGTCGCTGAAGGCCATTGCTTTGCTGCTTACGATACCGGGATGGCTGACCCTGTGGATCGCCATCATTTCGGACATGGGCGCAACCATTATCGTTACCTTGTTGGGTCTCACCATTCTGCTTGGCAAGGATCAGGAACTGAAATCAGGATATTGATATCACCGGAGCTTCGCCCCTTCAGGGCAGCTCCGGTTTTTTAGTTGGACCTTTGGCGCGCCAGCTCTAATCCTTCGCCATCGCGTATATCATCTTTTACATAATTTTGCGATGGGGTGAAACATTTTCCATTATTTAGCCGTTTATATAGGCGGGAGTGAAAACCAGAAGGAGGAAATGATATGAAATCCGTGCAAATCATCAAATTAGCAGGTACCGCATCCATAGCCATGTCTTTATTGCTTACGTCCTCATCGCTCACAACAATTCCTGCCCACGCGGCAGCGGCCTCCACATCACAGAGCAAGGTAACATGGAGTACGCTGGATGTGAAACATAAACCTTATACGAATAAAGGCGTCGTGTTCGTTCCACTGAAGGAAGTTTCTGAACAGCTGCAGCTGCATTTGACGACCCCGGGAAAAAACGAGCTGTACATTAACAGCCCGATACAGTCTGTTCGCATTACCATCGGGCAGTCGCGCGCAGTCAATGCCAAGGGGACCACTCTAAAGCTCGAGGCCGCTCCGGTTGTGAAGAAAGGCGTGACGTATGTTCCAGCCAGTCTGATTACCAAAGCCTTCGGCATTCCTCTGAAGTATGACAGCAAATCCGGACTTAGAACGACCTTCGATGCTTGGTCAAAATACGCCTATGCTTCCCAGGCCAATATGCTGTTCTGGGTAAATCGCGAGAATGGGATGCTGTCCATGGGTAAAGCTGGATCCATGCCAGCCCAAGTTGGCATGATTCCCGTTGAGGAGATCGATCAAGTCAGCTTAAGCGCACATCGTATCAACAGCAATACCTATGTCGTCGACTTGTCCAATTATTACGGCGAACCTCATATTCATGAGGGAAGATATCGGGTGCTCATTCAGGACAACAAAATCCTGAAGCTATCCAAAACCAATCATTCCAATTTTGCCGGAATAAACTACAAACCGGACCAACTCAGTTACAAAGGCAATATTGCCATGATGAACGGCAGTACGCTTGCGCTGGTTCATCCGACAGGCAAAACGGTCAAATCTTATGACCTGGCCGCACTCACGGGAGTAGAGGATAATTTTATCGTAGAAGCGATCGAACAGGACTTCCTGCTCGTCCGACCCTACACGAAGGCGACCCTATATATCGTTCATCCGACAAGCAAGACAGCGAAGCTTATCTATCCTGAACTTCTAGACGAGGAAACCATCAAGGTCATTGAGGAAATGCCGCCGAACGAGGTGGGCTTCATTGGTGACGGTTTAACGTATATCGGATATGCCGGCGGCAAGCTGACGTTCCAATACAATAATCCGTTTCTCGGTCAAAAAGAAAAACGGACCTACACCCTTCCATTCTAACCATACGCAATGACAAAAAGACCGGCGGGATTCGTTCATGAATCCCAACCGGTCTTTCCACTTTCGCATCTAATTTATTGTATCATGCCTCGGTTCGAAGGGCTTCCTTGAATTCCTCTGGTGATGCATCCCACCATTCCTCGTTACGTGAAATCAGCAGCTCACGCAGTGCTTTCTTCTCGACGTCGCCAAGGCCATCCAGAATGATCTTGCGCTTCATCGCCGCATCCATTTTATTCACATGATCGGCGAGGATCTTCCAGCCGCGGCGGGCCTCCTGGTCGATCCACATTTCACAGGCGGTCATGCCTGCATAATGCTGTCCTTCCACGGTACGATCTACAGCCACCCACACGATCCATACCTGGCGGCCATTTGGCACTTCATCCCGGTTCATGCTGAAACGGATACCCTTCTCCACCTTACTCTTCGCATGCATGGCTCCAATATCCACTCGGGCCTCGCCATCGTCGATAATGACGGGCGACAGACTGTTCAGATCAATGGATCCTGACCCAAACCCTTTATGCTTACTCTTACTATTAATAATATTCAAAGCAATCGGTTTCTTCGCACCCTGCTTCTGCTCTTCATTTTCCACTGCTGCCGACCTCCTATATCAGAGCCGATTCTTACGTATCAGCTGCTAAATTGATAACCTTTGTCCCAATAATTTTATTTTAACTAATAATCCCCTAAAAGCAAACATATACATGCACTAGATGCTTGTCAACGGGAGGTTGTTCGATATGGTCCCACCACGTGCCAAAGTCTTTCTATCATCCCTGCTTGCCATAGGTTTGCTTGCAGGAACGATGCCGATATTTCTGAATCCAGGGTCCTCAGCGTCTGCTCTTGTCCCAAATGCGGGCAAGCCCTCCGTCTCTGCTGTGGAGAAGGCCCCTCTCTCACCGCCTAAGGTGCAGCCTAATATTCCCGCTCCAGCCTTAAGCGACCGACTAGTGGAATATCATATGGATGTTCGGTACGAGCCTGAGGAGAACAAGCTTAAGGGCAAACAGACACTCACTTGGACTCATCCAGGCAAAAAAAGCGTAAACGAGCTGTACTTTCATCTGTATCCCAATGCATTTGCTTCCAATGATACGACTTTTATGAAGGAATCGGGTGGCCGGCTTCGTTCCGATCCCATGCCAGACGACGGATACGGCTCCATGACGATTACCAGCGTGAAAACAACCGAAGGCCTGGCCCTGACCCATCGCCTTCAATTTGTTCAACCCGATGACGGTAACATCAAGGATCACAGCCTTGTCAAGCTCCGATTGCCTAAACCCATCAAGAGCGGGGAGAGTGTGACCATTTACTTGGAGTTCGAGGTCGAGCTTCCCAAAATATTTGCTCGCATGGGAACCACCGAGAATTTTATTATGGCTGGGCAATGGTTTCCTAAAATTTCGGTCTATGAACCGGTTGGTCTTCGCGGAAGAACAGAGGAAGGCTGGAATCTTCATCAATACCATGGCAATTCCGAATTCTATTCTAACTTCGGCATTTACAGCGTTCGCATCCGAGTGCCCGAAAATTACATTGTTGCCGCGACCGGATTCCCTACCAAGCCTGCCCAAAAAATTAACGGGGAAAAAATTTATCAGTTCTATGCGGATGATGTGCATGATTTTGCCTGGTCGGCATCGCCGAACTTTGTCACGGCAGAAGAAGCATTCTCCGCACCAGGCGTACCGGGCGTCCGCATCAAGCTGTATCTCGATCCAGCCCATAAAGACTTAAAGGAGCGTTACTTCGATGCCGCTCAGTCGGCCCTCGCTTCGTTTGGAAAATGGTACGGAACCTATCCGTATTCCACGTTGTCCATCGTCGTTCCGCCGGAATCGGGCAACGGTGCAGGCGGCATGGAATACCCGACGCTGGTCACGGCCTTCGGGGCCAAAAACGATTCGCCGGGATATGAGCTGGAGCGGACCGTCATTCATGAAATTGCCCATCAATATTTTTACGGAATGATCGCAAGTAACGAATTTGAGGAGGCGTGGCTGGACGAGGCCTTTGCAACCTATGCAGAAGAACGAGTGATGGAAAAAGAATACGGTATTACCTCCAATACGGCGGCTCAGGGAGCATCCATTACTTCCCCTGCACCGCTGAAGATGGAATCCTGGAAATACAGCTCGCACGAAAACTACGCACTGAATGTTTACACGAGGGGCAAGCTGGTGCTGCAAGGCATCGAGCGGCAGGTCGGTCCGCAGATGATGGGGAAGATTCTTCATACGTACGCCCAGAAATACCGCTTCAAGCACCCGACCACGTCCGACTTCCAAAAAGTTGTAGAGCAAGTAAGCAAAACGTCCTGGCAGCCGTATTTTGACCAATATGTATATGGAAGCCAGATGGCGGACGTTGCCATCGACGTGATCAAAACCAAAAATAAAGGCACGGCAGACCATCCTCGGTATGAATCTACGGTCAAAATAACGAGCAAGGACGGGGATATAACCGATGTGCCAATCGTGTTCGCCTTTGAGGACGGCAAAACGGTGGAGCGAACCTGGAGCGGCAAGGACGGTAAGGTTACTTACACCCTGGAGTACAGTACTCCGCTCGCCTGGGCCATGGTTGATCCGAAATACTCCATCGTCCTGGAGAATAAACACATCAATAACTATATGAAGGCAGGAATGGATCCGAAGGTGGTTACACGCTGGAATCTCAGTATTACCAAGCTTGTGGAGACGCTGTTCGGCAGCCTGTCATGGTGAGGGGGGAGCACATGAAAAGTTACGCAGGCCAAGGGTGGATCAGTGTTAAAGACCAGCTATACGTCTCGATTCTGCTCTTCTTATACCGTTTGCTGTGGGGATATTGCCTGTACCGACTCGTAAAATCGGCAGTCGTTCCCCTTCTGATGCGATATCCGGATTCTGCCCCTAATGAGCTCAGCCGTCTTTTATTCTTCTACGAGGGCGAGATGAGCCTATCCCTTAGCAGCACGGTCCACACCTACGGATGGCTTCTGGCCGGTTTGCTGTTGATCCGGATGATCCTCACCCCGCTCATTCGGGCCGGCATCTTCTACAACCTTCATCAGGAAGCTAAGGGCGAGCGCGGTTTATTCTTCTTCATTGGCATGCGGAAACTGTGGAAACCTGTAACGCTATTCTATCTGATTGAGCTCATTCTCACCTTTGCGCCCGGTTACTGGATTCTGCCCAAAATCCTTCCGATTCTGCTGAATGGGATTCAAGAGCCTGTTCTGCTGCTTCATGCACTGCCCTATGCAGTTGGGTGGTTCTTGTACGCCTATCTGATCCGCCTGTTATTGCTCTATATGCAATTCGGACGCACCGGGGGGTTCGGTATGATCCGCTCTATTCTGGCACTCTTCCGCCGCTTGGGCACGGCAGTGCTGTTGTCCATCACCATCGGCGGATCAGCCTGTGTCATTCTGTTGCTCCTGAGCTCGGCTTCGCTCTTCTGGGCCGGATTGATCGGCTTAATTATTCAGCAGGCCTCTTATTTCCTGAATGGACTATTCCAAATTTGGGTAATTTCTGCCCAATATCATTTGTGGAGAGATTCCTCCCCACAGCATCCCTAATCATTACAATTCGTTACCCTGAAATGGTGAATCACGCTCGCGAATAAGCTGTAATCCGAAGTGACACGTTTCTATCCCGAGCTTGATTTTACAAAGAATAAGCGTTCACTTATCCTCTATTTTACAAATTTCTGAGCGCGAAATTACAAAAAAACCTGTTTCCCCAAGATGGGGACAGGTTTTTTTGTTTAAAAATGGTCTTTCCTCGTTTGCCAAATTGTTAATACTCTGCTAAAATAACGAATATGTTAGTAACAACTTTGTCATCTTTGCTGTAACTTTTTTGTTGGAACGATGTAAATTCGTTAACTATGTTGGAACGTCAGACGTCAAAGAATGGGTTCATCAACATTTTAAGGAGCCGAATTCCCATAACGATATGGGAAGCGGGGGATCCGTTTTGGGTGAATTGATCTCGCAAGAGAGGGATCATAGGGGACCTTTCAACCGAACCCTTAAGCTAACCTCGCAGGCAATGGAAGGAGCTTTTTGTTTTGAAAAAGAAGTTAACGGCTGTTTCTCTCGGCCTCGCACTCGCACTCACATTAGGGACCGGAAGCGCTTTCGCCGATTCCAAATTAAATACAGCAATCAAACCAGCCATTGGTGTCTCTTATAAAACGGGTGGAACCACAACGAATGGTTTTGACTGCTCCGGATTCACCAGCTATGTTTACAAGAAGCTTGGCCTTAGCCTGCCGCGTACGTCTGCAGCTCAATACAAAGTAGGAACGGCAGTATCCAAGAGCAACCTGAAAGCTGGCGATCTCGTGTTCTTCAACACATCGGGCAGAGGTATATCTCATGTGGGTATTTATGTTGGGAGCGGCAAATTTGCTCATTCCTCATCTTCACGTGGTGTCATGATCAGTCCGCTAAGCCAGAGCTACTACGCCAACCGATATGTAGGCGCTAAAAGAATTATGAGTCAGAATACGTACAAATCTGTAGCTGTGAACTACAATTAATGTTGGAACTTTATTGATTTACTCTTATAAGAAGCCCTGGGTTTATGAGATTGTGCCGATCTCATCCAGCGGCTTTTTTCTTTTGTTGATTGTGTGTATACCTTTATAACGTTCAAGACAACGAAAAAGTTTCCACTTTTCAAAAAAAAAATGAAATGAAGATAGTGAAATGACTTCGTTTGGTTATTCCATCCGGATCCCCTCTTATTCTTTATATACCCTTCTCTCCCTTCATTAAACACCGTTTTGGAAAAATATTGGTTTTATTTGACGCTTCGACAGCTAATGCAATTGAAAAATAGCAAAATCCATCAAGAAATAATTGCCAATCCCGCTTGCTGTCTGATAGAATGGACGCAGTAACAACTTTGTCATTAATGTAAGTGCTTTAATACATAGATTGCTATGCCTCGCGGCAGCGAAAAGGAGCTTTCCATGCTGAAGAAAACATTATCAACAGCAGCCCTAAGTATCACACTGTTGTTCACTTTGGGCGTTGGCAGCGTGTTTGCTGATCGTGCGCTGGATCAGGAAATCGATAAGGTGCTAGGTACAAGATACAGCTACGGCGGTACGACCACGAGCGGATTTGACTGTTCCGGCTTCACCATGTATGTATATGCCAAACTCGGATTGAAGCTCCCGCATCAATCCGGCTCTCAATTCGACATGGGGACAAGCGTGTCCCGTAAGGATCTGCGCGCTGGCGATTTGGTGTTCTTCAATACATCGGGCCAGGGCATCTCCCACGTCGGCATTTATGTCGGCGATGACAAATTCGCCCATGCCTCGTCCAACCGCGGGGTGGTTATCAACCGCCTTGCAGAGGAGTACTATGATCAGCGATACGTGGGTGCAAAGCGTATCATGAGCGATGATACGTATGAAGAAGCGGCTGGTGAATCATCCTAAGCTTTAGAGGCAATCATCCCTATACATACTGCTTGCCCGTTAAAGGAGCCTTTACCTCTCTTTGACGGGCTTTTTGATGCGACTTGGATGTTCGTAATAGGGTTATCATTAATGCATACGATAGGAGGACTTCACCAATGGATGCAACCCCGATTTCATTTCACACCGTAGTCATGCGTGAAGAGCACGCAAAGGAAATATGCGCCTGGACCTATCCTCCTCCCTATAATATCTATGGCTTTCTTCCCTGGGAGCAGATAAAAGGGCTTGAGGTCGAGTTTGGCGATCCGGACATTCGCCAGAGGCAGTACATCTCAATTCTGGATGAACAGGAGGCCCTGTGGGGATTTGCCCAGCTGTTTCCGATGCACGAGGTAACACGAATCGGACTTGGCATGCGGCCTGATTGGTGCGGGCGCGGAATGGGTAAACGGTTTATGGGGGCGATTGTTCGGGAAGCCAGGCGGAGACGGCCTGCCGACGAAATCGACCTTGAAGTGTTGACCTGGAATGAGCGCGCGATCCGCACGTATCAAAAGGCAGGCTTTCATATCACCGATACGTATGAGCGACTTACACCCACGGGAAATGCCCTTTTCCACTGTATGGTGTATGAGCCCCCGGCAAATGAGGAATAGTAATCTTTGTCTATATGAAAAAGCACAATTTTGTGTACTTTTTATGAAGCCACGCCGTATAGTTGCTTTTTTTGTCACAACTGGCTATGCTGTCTATGGATGTTGGTTTATAATGGAGACAAGTGCAAAAGTGCAGTATACATAGAAGGGACGATATGACGATGCAAAAATGGATCATGAGCGGATTGTTCTTCGTCGCATGTGCGTTGGCTATCGCGCTGATGTTTACGCTCCCAGGTAAGGAACAGGTGGCTCAGGAAGAGAAGCCGACCATGCCGGAAGTGACTCTCGATGCTGCCGCAGCGGAAGCCACAATGAAAGCAAGCTGTATTAGCTGTCACGGCGACCAACTTCAAGGCGGCGCTGGGCCGGCTTTGAATCAAGTAGGCGGACACATGGATGCGGACGCAATCTTCAACGTTGTAACCAAAGGACGTAAGGGAATGCCTTCCTTTAAAGATCAACTTAAGCCTGAAGAAATCGCAAACATCGCGCTATACCTTGCTGAGAAAAAATAAATCAGCTTATACGCAAAACACGCTTGCACCTGGAGTTCTTCCTGGTGCAAGCGTGTTTTTACATATTCGGGACCTCCGGGGGAACACAACCATCCCCCCTTCTACTGTGCCGCCTTGCCATCCTTCGAACGACTCTTCTCATAGGCTTCGTTAAACTGCTGCGCTTCCTTAATATCCACAGCCGTAATGCCACCGTCGTCCCAAGAGGTGAGACGAAGTGTAACGACTTTATAATCTATGGTGATGTAGGGGTGATGTCCGAAAGCTTCTGAAATAGCTGCCACTTCATCAACAAAAGCGATTCCCTTCATGAAGGAGGAGAAGGTATACTTCCGTACAATCCATCTCCCTTGTTCAAATTCCCAACCCTCAAGCTTTTCCAGATGAGCCTCTACTTCTTGCTGCGTATAAAGCATCTTATATCTTCCTCCCCGAAAAAAACCTATCTAAAAGCCGACTTACACATAATATGGTCTTTCTGTCATCTATTCTATTCTGCCCTGTATCTGTTGATAACTGGAGTGATTACACAAGAGCCACAAAGGCCAACTCTTCTTCACCGATCAAAATATGTATTCGATGGTTCGTTTGATCATGCATGACCACGCCGCTGCCAACGTTAATCACCGGCTCTGTGCCTAGCGCATAGAACAAATCCTCAGCCAGCGCTTCATGAACCTCATTTCTCTCGGCTTCACCCAGATTGCCCCAATCCTCAGCTTCCATTTCAAAGAAGACATAGCTATCGGAAATTCGTCCGACCGCCTCGGTCAATTCTGCCAGAATTTCGCCGTAATCTCTTCCGTGTTTAACGCCCATCTCCATCACTCCTTTCCTTGCCGTACTTAGCTTCGTTTCCCTTCCTTCCATTATACCGGAAATTACAACTAAAAAAAAAAGCCCGACCTGACGATAAATAGGATAACGCCCCACAAAAGGGGCCCGGTTCTCCATGAGAACCGTTCTGACGAATGGATTCGTTATTTTATTTCTCACGGATGAGGTGTGGTATGGAAATTTCAACAATTATAGGCTTAATAATCGGTATCGTCGCGGTACTGGTGGGCATGGTTCTGAAAGGTGCCTCCCTTCTCGCTTTGTATAATCCGGCAGCCTATCTAATCATTCTTGGCGGTACGGCAGCAACTTTATTCATCGGGTTTCCGCTAGTCGAGCTGAAAAAGATTCCGAAGCTGGTCAAGATGACCTTTGTGAAACAGAATCTGATGGACAAAACGGATATGATCAAGCTGTTTATGGAATGGGCTTCGATCACACGCCGTGAAGGTCTGCTGGCTCTGGAAACCAAAGTCGATGAGATCGATGACACCTTCCTGCGTAATGGGATGCGCATGATCATCGACGGCAACGATCAGGAATTCGTACGTGATGTATTAATGGAAGATATTAATGCCACCGAAGAACGCCATCGTTCCGGCGCATTGATCTTCTCCCAAGCCGGTATGTATGCACCTTCCCTCGGGGTACTTGGAGCCGTTATCGGTTTGATCGCTGCATTATCCCATATGGAAGATATGGGCGAACTCGCCCATGCCATCGGGGCTGCGTTTATTGCAACCCTGCTCGGTATTTTCACCGGTTATGTCCTCTGTCACCCGATTGCGAATAAACTCAAGCGTCTATCCAAACGTGAGGTTGAAATCCGCCTGATGATGGTAGAAGGCCTGCTGTCCATTCAATCCGGTGTATCCACCATTGCAATCAATCAGAAGCTCTCCGTGTTCCTGACACCGTCCGAACGGGCTGAGCTCAGCGAGAGGGAGGCTGGTGCTAGTGAGCAAAAAGACTAGGCACGAGCCGCATGAGGAGCATGCCGACGAATCCTGGCTTCTTCCTTACGCAGACCTACTGACCTTGCTTCTGGCCTTGTTCCTGGTGCTGTACGCCATGAGTGCGACGGATGCACGCAAATTTCAAGAAATGAGCGAAGCCTTCAGTGTTGCTCTCTCCGGCGGAACCGGTGTGCTGGATTACAGCAAAACGGAATCCAGCGATGATCCACCCAATATTAAGGATCATAAAGCGACATCCCCTTCCGTTCCCGCAACAACACCTGACCAACGGCGTGCAGAGCTGATGCGTCAGGAACAACAGGATCTGGAGAAGCTGAAGAAGCAGCTCGATAATTATATTAAAAATAACGGTTTAACCTCGGAGCTCAGCACCAAGTTGAACCACTCCCAGCTTGTCATTACGATACGGGATAACGCCTTGTTCCCTTCCGGCGAAGCCGTTGTGAAGCCGGAAGCCCGTAAACTGGCCAAGGCCATCTCGCAAATGCTTCACAAGTTCCCGGACTATGAAATCATTGTATCCGGCCATACGGATAATGTGCCAATCTCTAACAGCCGATATCCGTCGAACTGGGATTTAAGCTCGGATCGAGCCTTGCAGTTCATGAAGATTCTGCTTGCCAACTCGGAGCTGGATCCTAAACGGTTCATGCCGATCGGTTATGGCGAATACCATCCGATTGCTGATAACAACACCGCTGCTGGGCGAGCGAAGAACCGCAGAGTCGAGGTATCCATTATACGTAAATACCAGGATAGCGCCACCTTTACAAGCGTGAATGAATAACCCAAAAGGGAACGGGTCCCTACAGACTATAACACACAATAAACAACCGATGCATCTGGTCTTACAGATCCCATCGGTTGTTTTTGTTTAAGATTATAGAAGTATTTCTGCCTGCTACTCGAGCCTATAGTTCAGCAGCTGACCAAGATCTTCCTTCTCCTTCTCGTTAAGATCACGCCATGAACCGATGCGTTGACTGCCAAGACGGATATTCATAATCCGGATTCGCTGCAGCTTTCGGACCTCATAACCAAAAGCGCTGCACATTCTGCGGATTTGACGATTTTTCCCCTCGGTCAGAATGATTCGGAATACGCGCTCGGACATTCGAGTGACCTCACAAGGTAGCGTCATCTCACCCAAAATCTTTACGCCGCTGGACATCCCTCTAAGGAAGGATTCCGTTACCGGGCGATCCACCGTCACAATGTATTCTTTCTCATGTTTTCCCTCAGAGCGAAGGATCTTATTGACGATATCTCCATCATTCGTCAGCAAAATCAGACCCTCAGAGTCCTTATCCAATCGTCCGATAGGAAAAATACGCTCGTTGTGGCCTACAAAGTCTACAATATTGCCCTTAATATGCGGCTCGGTGGTGCTTGTAATCCCGACCGGCTTATTAAGAGCAATATAGACATGCTTTTTCTTATCCTGAAGCGGCTTTCCCTGGATCCGGACATCGTCGCCTTCCTCTGCCTGGCTTCCCAGGACAGCAACCACCCCATTAATGGTGACCTTCCCGCTATCCACCAGCTTATCCGCTTCACGCCGGGAACAATATCCCGTTTCACTGATAAATTTATTGATTCTCAAGATGCCATCCCCTTATCTGTAACTACTTCTTGCTTAATTCTCAATTGCATTCGGCTGAACCACAGGCAGAACTATACTCACCTTCGTGCCCACACCCACTTCACTCTCGATTTCCATCATACCCCGGTGACCCTGAATAATACGCTGGCTTACCATCAATCCTAGCCCTGTCCCCGTCTCCTTATTCGTAATAAACGGTTCGCCAAGATGCGGCATCAGATCTTCCGGAATGCCCTGCCCTTCATCCCGAATATCGATTTGTACCCATTCGCCCTTCGGCCTTGAAAGCTCAATCCAGATACTGCCGCCATCGGGCATCGCTTCAATCGCATTCTTGAGCAGATTGATAAACACCTGCTTGAGCTGATTCTCCTCACAGTGTACGAAGGTAAGTTCATCAGTAAATTTCAATTTGAACTCGATGCCGTACAAATGGGCTTGGCTGTCGAGGAATGAAATGACATCTCCCATGATGAGTCGTACATCCCTCTCTTGGAAATGGATCGCCTGCGGCTTCGCTAATATCAGAAATTCACTGACAATGAGGTTAATTCGATCCAGTTCCGACAGCATCAGATCAATATGGTCCGGATTAACCTTGTGAGTCTGCTGCTGAAGCTGCAGAAATCCACGGAGGGTCGTAAGCGGATTCCGGATCTCATGAGCAACGCCAGCAGCCAGTTGGCCAACGGTATTGAGTTTCTCCGAACGACGGAGCAGCTCCTCGATCCGATTGCGTTCCGTCACATCCCGAGACACACTGATCATGGAGGTAACCTCACCGTTCTCGTCGCGCACCAGCGAGGTGCTGATACTGACCTCGATCGTGCTTCCATCTTTGTGAAGACGGATCGTCTCTACCGGAGGAAGCCGTTCTCCGGCCCGCAGACGACGGATGCGTTCCTTTTCTTCTTCTTCTTTGGCCGGAGGCACAAGTGCAGGTTTCCGTCCAACCACTTCGTGCGCTTTCCAACCATACAATTGCTCGAACGCTTTATTCACACTAATAACCCGTTCATAGGTATCGGTTGTATGAATGGCATCGGCTGTCTGATTAATGACCGACTCCAGATATTCCTTAACGGACTGATTCTCATCGACCATCTGCTTCAATTGGCTCGTATAGTTGCCCAGATTACGTGTCATCGCATTGATTCGACCCGCAAGCTGCCCCAACTCGTCCCGGCTGCTTACCTCCAGCCTTCGATCGAAATAACCATCCGACACATCGTTTACCGTCCCCAGGATGGCCTGAATCGGCTTGGTAAAATACCCTGCAACAATATAACTGCCGAATATCACGATTTCCAATAAAACCAATGAGATGGCCACAAGACTGATCATCTGCTCCCTCATCACGGAAGAGATGGCTTCATAATCCATGACGACACTGATGACACTGGTCGGTTTATTTTCGGTTACGATGGGGATGAAGCTTTTTAGCACCTTCTTGTTATGGATAGTACTGACAAACACCACATTATCGCCGGTAGAAACGGCCCTCTTCACAGCTTCCGCATCTTGGTCCAGGCTCCCATAGTCATAGGTGCCGAATGTAATCGGTCGATTGCGAAGCTTGCGGTGAACATCATCCGTTCCATCTTCTCTCATATATTCATTGCCAAACGTTTCAGGGTTGATGCCTGTTACTTCCAATATTCGCGGATTCGACTTCAAGGTCTCCTTCACAACCGTATCCGGACTTGTAATCTTCACAAAGTCCTTGATATTCGAATTCCTTATGTAGGGATCAATGATATAGTTGCGCTTGCTATCGTAATAGTATCCCCATTTATCAATAAATTCCGGATTGGACGTGGAAAACTCAAACGGTCCCGACCAAAAATGATCGGCGCGCTGACCCTCGGTAACGGAGACGACTTTACCATACTGGAACAATTCCAGAAAAGCCGTATGCCAGTACCCCCAGTTCTTTGTTGAAAGGCCGATTTCATCTGGAGTAGAGGATCGGGCAACAACGACATCATCATTCGTCCGGACCAATAGTGAAATGTGGGTGACGCCGATCTCTTTACTCAATTCCACCAATTGCTGATTGGTTATATTGTTAATATCCGGATCCAAAGCCTTTGCCGCATTGATCGCGGCTACCTTCAGCATATCACCGAATATATTATCCACATATGCAGAACTAAAGTCGGTTTGCTGGACCGTGATGGCGATCTGAGTAGCGGCCATCACCATTTTGGTTTCACTATCCTGCTGCAAATTTTCCTGGGTCGTATAATAGTTCAGCGTAATGTTGAGCAGAAGAATAAATAATACCGATACGGACATGATCATCGATAATTTCGTCTTAATCGACAAGTGGCATCTTCACCTTTCTGCTGTCACATAGACGACTTGCGAATCTAATACCCTCATGATACCTTGATCACGAACGTTTGAAAAGACAAGCGGCTTTACAACTATATGGTTTTTTTCTACAATCGCATTGCTATTGAAATAGGGAATCCTTACAATAAAAGAGGCCATTCCCGGTAAAACAAACAACGTATCCACAGATTGCGCACAAATACACAACTTATCTGGGGATAATGTGTATAACTTTGTGTATAATATTTTAGTTATCCACAATTCTGTCCACAACATGTTAACAAACGAATAAATGTTCGTTGAACATTGGGTATAAATACAGGGTTTTAACGGGCTGTGAAAGGAGACTTTAGTTTGATATCAAATTCAATAGACCCACTGGCTGTGGATAACGATAATCATGAACGCTGGATGAGAGAAGCCATCGCGGAAGCACAGAAAGCCGAAGAACTCGGCGAAGTTCCTATCGGCGCTGTCATCGTGCGGGGTGATGAGATTATTGGCCGTGGATACAATTTGCGTGAAACGACTTATGATGGGACCGCCCATGCCGAGATGGTGGCTATCCGTGAGGCAAGCAAACATCTTGGAGCATGGCGGCTGCTCGACTGCCGATTGTACGTGACGCTGGAGCCCTGTCCCATGTGTGCGGGTGCTATCGTCCAATCCCGGGTCCCACAGATGATCTATGGCACTCGCGATCCCAAAGCCGGCTGTGCCGGCACACTGATGAATTTGCTTCAAGAACCGCGTTTTAATCACCGGACTAACGTGGTTGAGGGCGTGCTGCAGGAAGAATGCGCATCACTACTCACTCAGTTCTTCCGACGTTTGCGCGGGAAAATATAATCCTTGTAGAGTAATATGTATAGAAACGTAAAAACCCGGCCATGATGGCCGGGTTATGTTGTCTTCGATGAATGATATTAATAAGTGCCCATTTGGCTCATGGATTCCTCAAATTGCTCCATCGTGATGACATCAGCATCTTTTGGAATACCGATTTTGAACTCTTGTTTAGCGTTGATGTTGTTGTATTGGGTGCTACCCTTCACAGCCAACTTCACGTTCTCTTTCGTTTCTGGATCATTGAAATCAACGTTCAACACAATATCCTGATATGCAGGGAAATCCTTTTTATCGATAGCCGTGTTGATGTTGAATGTGTTGATCTTCAGATACTTCTGCATCTCTTCCAAGCCCGCTTTGAATTCGTCTTGGTTAACGTTGGAAACTTCAGCTTTAGCAGCGTCGATATCTTCTTGGGTCAGACCGAGCATTTCGCGGTACTCGTCTTTAGCTGCAATGTCAACAACCTTAGGTGCAACCTTGTTTACCATAATATCCAATGCTTCATTCAGGTTATCATTGGTTACAAAGAATTGAACCACTTGTTTGGCATCCACGCCTTCTGGAAGGCCAGCATCTTTAACATTGATCTCTTTGAAGTATTTCGCTTGGTCATATTCACTCAGCAAAGCTTCAAGGATTTCGTTTACGAATTTTTGGGATTTCTCGGTATCCAGGCTTTCCGGATTAAATGTTTCACCGGATTGCTCAGCAAGCTCTTTCATATCCATAACGAGGAACTTACCAACAACGTCCTCTGGGAATGGCAGCATTGGAATGCTTGGAATCTTAACGTAGATTTTCTCTTTCGTCATCACCATATCAATGTTGAAGGACATTGCCATGTCACCCTTCAAATTGATACCCATGTTCATCTCGGTTTGCATTGGATCCGCTTGGTAGATACCGTCCAGCGTAACCTCAGCATTCTTCAACATCGTCATCGCCTGTGTTACGCTTGGATCGCCTTCAACTGCAGGTATGTTAACTTGAAGGTCTTCAATGACAAATTTACTCTTCATTTCGTAGGATGTCATCTTCATCGCGTTCGTAGCAGCATTAGTCATCGCTGCCTTAGGCTCTTCTTTTTTGGCGCAGCCGGAAAGTACAACTGTCACTGTGAGCAGCAGTGTCAGCATGATAGCTGCAAACTTCTTGTTCATTAAAATTTCTCTCCCCTCTAACAGTCAAAAAAATAACAGACCTTCTAATCATAAACCATTTAACCAAAATGAGAAACACTTTCTGGAATATTTACTGAAATTTTATTTCCTTTCTTTTTCCATCCATCTTAAATTTAAACTTCTTAACATGCGAATAAGGTGGGGCCCCAAAATATTACACTTGAACACTAATACGGAAGTTGGACGCAAAAGGTTTCAAATCGAAAAAAAGAACTTCCTGTCGAAATACAGGAAGTTCCCTCGATTCTTGCTTTCTAGCCTCTCCGTATTTGGCTCATACAGGCTTCTAGCCCTCCGGATTGAAATGTCCATCCTGTTTACGGATCTTCGCTCTGTGCGAGCCTGACAGCGGCTCCTGGCCGCCACGGTCATGGTCCTTGCGCTGCTTCGGCTGCTCCTGTGCTTCCGGTACCGGAATCGCCTTGGGTTTGCTCATCTGATAGCCCTCCATTTCATGATCACAACGATGTCCTACGCCTATCCTACCTTTGATGTCCATATCATGAAGGACAGTATGGAAACTGTCTCACTCATTCATGGAACTAGTGATGCGTGATTTGCTGCAGCGTTTGGGCACACTCATGAATATGGCGCGTATAATCGCCCACCATGCCCTGAATGTTCTCATTACGCTCATCCGTCGTCGCACCCTCACGCTCTACATCGACCAGATCGACCTTCACTTCCCGCGAATCCACATACGTGCATTGAAAATCAAACGAATAATCCTGGCGACCTGCTGCATCAATGTGAATGCGGATGGCGTTCGGATCCCCTTCGTCTGCTGCCACTTCTGCACGATCTCCCGGCTTTAATATGGTGGACAGCCTTTCCTGCCAGGCATTGACCAGCGTCGACTGATCTACATTTAGTTCTGAGTTCATGTTCACACCTCCCCTTCTCTATAAATTGCGATAACAGGGGATGTTTTATACAGCCGCCTCCATAAAGCAGAAACCTACTGAAGAACCGAACACTCCATGCATTCCTCTAGTAAAAAAGGCAATAAAAAAACCGATTCCTTAAAGGAAACGGCTTGAGTTTGATTATGTATGGCGGAGAGGATGGGATTCGAACCCATGTGGGCTTGCACCCTAACGGTTTTCAAGACCGCCCCGTTATGACCGCTTCGGTACCTCTCCACGTGGTAATGATTCATGCAAAATGAATCACGTGCAAAAATCATTATACCACAAGACAACCTATTTTATCAACTTATTTTTTCTGTTCGATGATACTAACGTTCCCCATGTACGGGCGAAGTACTTCGGGAATAACTACGGATCCGTCGGCCTGTTGATAATTCTCCAGAATGGCCGCAACCGTACGCCCTACTGCGAGCCCGGAACCATTCAAGGTATGGACAAATTCCGGCTTGCTCTTCGGTTCCGGACGGAATCGAATGTTGGCACGGCGAGCCTGGAAGTCCCCAATATTCGAACATGAGGAGATTTCACGATATACGCCGCTCTCTGGAAGCCAAACTTCCAGATCGTATGTCTTCATGGATCCAAAGCCCATATCCCCGGTACAGAGAGTCATGACGCGATAAGGGAGATTCAGCAGCTGAAGCACACGCTCCGCATCCGCCGTCATCTTCTCAAGCTCATCAAAAGATGTTTCCGGATGTACAATCTTCACCATCTCAACCTTGTTGAACTGATGCTGACGAATAAGCCCCCGTGTGTCACGCCCTGCCGCGCCGGCTTCCGAACGGAAACAGGAGCTGTATGCCACGTAATATTTAGGCAGATCCTCACTATTTAAGATTTCCTCGCGATGGTAGTTCGTCACAGGAACCTCAGCGGTTGGGATCAGATAATAGTCGGTATCGCTAATTTTGAATAAATCCTCTTCGAATTTAGGCAGCTGTCCTGTTCCGTACAAGCTGTCCCGGTTGACGATATATGGAGGCAGCATTTCCTCATAGCCGTGTTTGTCGCTGTGCAGATCCATCATGAAACTGATCAGGGCACGCTCAAGACGAGCACCCAAACCTTTGTAGAACGTAAACCGTGAACCCGTTACCTTCGCGCCTGCTTCAAAATCCAAAATACTCAAATTCTGAGCAAGCTCCCAGTGGGCCTTAGGCTCGAAATCGAAAGCTTTTGGCTCCGACCAGCGACGGATTTCCACGTTCTCCTCCTCCGAAGCGCCAACCGGCACACTCTCATGAGGGATATTCGGAATCGCCAAAGTAAGCTCGGATATGCTGGCTTCCAGCTCACGAACTTCCTCATCCATCGCTTTAATCTGGTCTGACACTTGTCGCATTTCCAGAATCAGATCATCTGCATTCTCACGATTTTTCTTCAGTTTGGCTACTTCAGCCGACACGGTGTTGCGGCGATTCTTCAAACTTTCGCTTTCCTGCAGCAATTCCCGGCGCCGGGCGTCAAGCTTAGGAAAATCCGCAATCAGATCGAGCGATTTGCCTCGATTCTTCAGCGCTTCTTCTACACGACTGTACTCGCTGCGCAATATTTTTACGTCTAACACGGGAAACCCTCCTAAAGTAAAACATCCATCAAGTATATCGAAGCAGCTGCCCTATATGTTGATAAAAAGCCTTGGGACAAGGCTGCATTTTACGTTATTACATACGATACATCTTATTGTATTTCAGCGAAAAAGACAACTTGACTCCCACATTCCAAAGAGTCAAGATGTCTTCTACTGTAACTATTACGTCTGTGCTGCCGTAGACTGCGATCGAACCATCTCCACAAAATATTGATGAAGTCGGTAATCGTCCGTCAGCTCCGGATGATAGGAAGCTGCAAGCAGATGCCCCTGTCTGGCTGTGACGATCTCATCTTTATAAGTGGATAGGACCTCAACGCCCGCACCCACCTCCAGAATGAGCGGCGCACGGATGAAGACAGCCCGTACCGGTTCTTCGATCCCTTTTACAGGCAAATCGGTCTCGAAGCTTTCACGCTGACGTCCAAATGCGTTCCGCGCCACCGTGATGTCCATCAGCTTCAGATGAGCCTCTTCATCGCCTTGAATTCGCTCAGCCAGCACGATCAGTCCGGCGCATGTTCCGAATATCGGTTTGCCCTGGGCTGAGAACTGACGAATCGGATTCATAAAATCATACTTGCGCATCAGCTTGCCGATGGTGGTGCTCTCGCCGCCAGGAATGATCAAGCCGTCAATGGCGTCCAACTGCTCGACCTTCTTAATCGGCACCCCCTCGGCACCAGCAAGCGTAATGCTCCGTATATGCTCTGCAACGGCACCCTGAAGTGCCAGTACTCCGACCTTCATGTTACCCCTTCTCTCTTACCAGCCGCGATCCTGCATGCGCTCAGCTGGACTAAGCTTGGATATCTCGATGCCTTTCATCGGAGTACCCAGGTTCTTGGATACTTCAGCAATCAATTTATAATCATCATAATGCGTAGTCGCTTCAACAATCGCACGAGCGAACTTCTCAGGGCTGTCCGATTTGAAAATACCGGATCCAACAAAGACGCCGTCAGCGCCCAAATGCATCATCAATGCGGCATCTGCAGGTGTTGCCACGCCGCCAGCTGCGAAGTTAACGACAGGCAGCTTGCCTGTCTCATGAATGCCCTTCAGGAGGTCATAGGAAACACCGAGGTTCTTCGCTTCCGCATACAGCTCGTCCTTCGACATGTTACGAACTTTACGGATTTGACTGTTGATGAGGCGCATATGGCGAACGGCTTCCACGATATTACCTGTTCCCGGCTCGCCTTTCGTACGGAGCATGGATGCACCTTCACCAATACGACGAAGCGCTTCGCCAAGGTCCTTCGCGCCGCATACGAATGGTACCGTGAAATCCCATTTATCGATATGGAACACTTCATCTGCCGGTGTCAGAACTTCACTCTCATCAAGGTAATCCACACCAAGAGATTCAAGCACTTTTGCTTCGACATAATGACCGATACGAGCTTTGGCCATAACTGGAATGGATACAACTTTCATGACTTCCTCAACGATGGTTGGGTCAGCCATCCGTGCTACTCCTCCAGCAGCGCGAATATCGGAAGGTACGCGCTCCAGTGCCATAACTGCCGTTGCACCGGCAGCTTCAGCGATCTTCGCTTGTTCCGCATTCATGACGTCCATAATGACGCCGCCTTTTTGCATTTCCGCCATACCTCTTTTTACAGTTGATGTTCCTGTTTCCATGTCCCCTAGCCTCCCGATTATATGTTGTATCTCATCGCCCTTACAGCATTCCCTGGCGATCTAGTCTGTACCTGTATAGGTGCATGCTTGCAATGAATCTAACTTGATATTTTACCGCATCAAAATCAAATACACAACCCATTTACTCGGAATTTATCGGCGGTTAGAAAAGATTTTTGATGGAATCAAATAAATCAGCGAAAAAGTCTCCAATCGCCCGCAGGAACAAACTGAACCAGCCTGCCTTCTCAACTTCCTCCGCGGTGATTAGATTTACCGTTTCGGACTGGGCGTCCTTCATACCTTCTATTTTATATGTGTAGGTCACCGTACCAACCTTCGTATCCTTAGCAACAGGGGCAGTCAAGCTGGAGGAGTCCTGCTTGGCTTCAAAGGTAATGTTCTTGCCTGTTGAGCCTTTGGGTACAACAAAAGTGACTGCTTTATCGGTTACGAGTGCAGCTTCCTTGCCTTTACCCTTCTTTACTTCGACGTTTTCAAAGCCTTGCACAGTCGCACCGGCAGCTTGAACTTCCTTCACTTCGAAGTTGTCAAAGCCGTAATCAAGGACTTTTTTGGACTCTACAAAACGGGCTCCTTCGGATTTCGTACCCATGACCACACTAATCAGCCGCATGCCATCACGCTCAGCGGTGCCCGCGAAGCAATACTTAGCCGCATTGGTATGACCTGTTTTTAAACCATCCAATCCTTCATAAGCATATTTCTTGAAGTTGGTAATATCTTTATTGGCTTCAAGCATCCAGTTGTAGTTGATAATCGGATTCGTGTCGCGCGGCCGAAACTTGTGGGATTGAATGGCTGTGAATCTCGAAAAATCCGGATGATCCTCGACGATGAATTTGGCAAGCAAAGCTGTATCCATTGCCGACATAACCGTTTCCTTATCCTCTTCAGGACGATATTTCTCAGGCATATCCGCACGGCTGAGGCCTGTAGAATTGATGAAAAAAGCCGTTTTTAAGCCCATCTTTTTCGCCGTATCGTTCATCATGGTAACAAACTCTTCTTCGGAACCAGCCACATGTTCAGCCAATGCTACCGTAGCATCGTTCGCTGACCCAACAGCCATGGCTATGTAGAGCTCTTCCACTGTATGTTGGTCACCCTCAGCCAAGAATATCCGTGAGCCTACCGTTTTTGCTGCGTTTTCTTTTACAGTGACCTTGTCATCCCAAGCTAATTCGCCTTGCTTTACTTTCTCTGCCACGATATATTCCGTCATCATCTTCGTCATGCTCGCCGGTGGTAATGCCTCATCAGCATTAACGGATAGTAGGACCTGTCCTGTTGATGGCTCTATCAGTACGGCAGAGCTTACTTCCAGTCCAAGCTGATCAATCGATGGCACTTTATCCGGCTTCGCATTATTTGTTGTCGCCTTCTCGGTTGTCGCTTTGTCCTCTGTGGCTTTCGTTGTATCCGCTGTTGCCAGCACATTAGGTGCCGCAAGTGAAACCGCAGGTGCAGCAGAGAAACAAAGTATATTAAACAGCATCAAGGATGCCAACGTTCTTTGAATGCGTTGTCGCTTATTCTTCTTTACAGACATGTCTATCAATGGAACTACTCCCCTCTAATTCTCAATAAGTCATTAACTTGTTCTATTCTATCATAGGGGGGGTATCAAAAAAAGACAAGCTAGATGAATTTCATCCAGCCTGTCCAGGAAATAAATAACATATATTGTTTATCCTTGTTTTTTCGAATGAATTACAAGGAATAGTTAGGTGCTTCTTTGGTAATTTGGATATCATGGGGATGGCTCTCGCGAAGTCCTGCGCCAGAGATACGGATAAACTGGGTGTCCGTCCGTAGTTCCTCCAGGTTTTGCGTACCACAATAGCCCATGCCGGAGCGCAATCCACCGATCAGCTGATGGATGGTATCTGCCAAAGGCCCTTTGTAAGCAACACGACCCTCGATACCTTCCGGAACCAATTTCTTGTCGTCATCTTGGAAATAACGATCTTTACTACCTTGTTTCATAGCAGCAAGGGAACCCATACCGCGGTAAGCCTTGAAACGGCGTCCTTGATAGATCTCAGCTTCGCCTGGGCTCTCCTCCGTACCAGCAAACATGCTGCCCAGCATAACGGCATTTGCACCGGCTGCGATCGCCTTCGTAATTTCACCTGAGTATTTGATACCGCCATCTGCGATAATCGGAACCCCGTACTCCTTAGCAACCGTTGCACAGTCATAAATTGCTGTGATTTGCGGTACGCCAATCCCAGCAATGACACGGGTCGTACAGATCGATCCTGGCCCAATTCCGACTTTAACGACGGATGCCCCAGCTTCGATAAGCTCTCTTGTGCCCTCGCCTGTAGCCACGTTACCAGCGATAATCGTCAGGTCCGGATATACTTCGCGCAGTTTGCGAACGGAATCAATGATATTGATGTGATGACCGTGGGCAGAGTCAACGGTAATGACGTCTACGCCAGCTTTCACAAGCGCCTCTGCTCTTTCGAAGGTATCCTTGGAGATTCCGATCGCTGCACCTACAAGCAGGCGACCCTGAGCGTCCTTCGCTGCTCTTGGGAACTGAATTGCTTTCTCAATGTCTTTAATGGTGATAAGTCCTTTAAGAACATTATCATCGTCTACCAAAGGCAGCTTCTCAATCTTATGCTTCTGTAGAATCATTTCTGCATCTTGAAGAGTCGTTCCGACCGGAGCTGTCACCAGATTCTCGCTGGTCATCACTTCACTGATTACCGTATTGTAGTCATGAACAAAACGAAGATCACGATTCGTCAAAATCCCGATCAGCTTATTGTTCTCATCTACGATCGGTACGCCGGAAATCCGGAACTTACCCATGAGTTCCTCTGCATCGGATACAAGATGATTAGCATGGAGTGAGAAAGGATTCGTAATAACACCACTTTCCGAACGTTTAACCCGATCTACCTCTTCTGCCTGTTGCTCAACGGTCATATTTTTATGAATAATGCCGATTCCGCCTTCTCTAGCAATGGCAATTGCCAAAGGAGCTTCCGTTACGGTGTCCATCCCAGCACTGATGAGCGGGATGTTTAATTTCACATGCTCGCTCAATTTGGTGCTAACATCCACTTCTTTTGGAAGTACCTCGGATTTTCTAGGAACCAACAATACATCGTCAAAAGTGAAGCCTTCCTTGCTAAACTTATCTTCCCACACCTGGGTTATTCCTCCTTTTTGTCGTCTTCCTGCGGACTACAACTACTGTCAGAGCTGGACCGGACGGCATTTTCAAGTATTTTCAGAAATATATTATTGCCATCTTAGCAAAGGGCCCATAGGCTGTCAAGGATTGAAATTCGCCCTTTGCCGGAAGTTTACAAGTATCCATCCAGCGCGTTATCCTGTCCCTTAGGAATGGACAAACGGACCGGGTTTCTTCTATTAAATGGAGAATCACCCACGTTTAAGCCTCTTCTGCCAATATGCCAATCCTTTAAGGCATTTCCTATAGGTTCAATGAAGAGCTGTCGTTTAGTATCACCCAACCTGGTACGAGATAGTCCCGATTTCATAAATACATGTTTTTGCATATAGGAAAAGACCGCTATCGATCACTCGATAACGGTCTTTATGGTTGTTCGCTTGGCGACGTCCTACT
>NZ_JBCNHV010000010.1:0-842655 GCF_050482385.1 Paenibacillus lautus | reverse complement strand
ACCCCAAAAAGTGAAGCGAAGTTTTGAAGCAACGCCGAATACTTTCCGGGGACCCCGATATTACATGGGGGAAATGCTACGGATTCTAAAACACGCAAATTCGTTTCGTATCTAGTTTTCAGGTGATCAAAACTGAATTGTAAGTGTACAAGTTATACTTGCAAGGAGGATGATCACGGCATTTGGCGATGCCGGATCCTGAATATACGTTTGGTGGCGATAGCGGAAGGGTTCCACGCGTACCCATACCGAACACGACCGTTAAGCCTTCCAGCGCCGATGGTACTTGGACCGAAGGGTCCCGGGAGAGTAGGACGTCGCCAAGCGATACATATTCCCTGATAGCTCAGTTGGTAGAGCACTCGACTGTTAATCGAGTTGTCACAGGTTCGAGTCCTGTTCGGGGAGCCACTTATGGAGAGGTGTCCGAGTTGGCCGAAGGAGCACGATTGGAAATCGTGTAGGCGCCAAAAGCGTCTCGAGGGTTCGAATCCCTCTCTCTCCGCCAGCAAGGACTGCATATATGGCCCGTTGGTCAAGGGGTTAAGACACCTCCCTTTCACGGAGGTAACAGGGGTTCGAATCCCCTACGGGTCACCACTTTCTTAATTGCATCAGGGGATGAGAATCCCGTCGGTTCGTCGGAGGGTAACTTCGTAAGCAGAGGCTTCGCAGTCTCGAACGAAGTGAGAGTATCCCCTACGGGTCACCACAATATGGAGGCTTAGCTCAGCTGGGAGAGCATCTGCCTTACAAGCAGAGGGTCGGGGGTTCGATCCCCTCAGCCTCCACCATAATTTATCACCATTGCAGCAACCCTTATAATGACGCGGGGTGGAGCAGTTCGGTAGCTCGTCGGGCTCATAACCCGAAGGTCGTAGGTTCAAATCCTGCCCCCGCAACCAATTTATATCGCGATAGCGATAATGCCTCATGGAACTGTGGTGTAGAGGCCTAACATGCCTGCCTGTCACGCAGGAGATCGCGGGTTCGAATCCCGTCAGTTCCGCCATTCTTACAAGCTTCAGGGATGAGAATCCATCATGGGTTCGTCGAAGCATCATCTTCATTAGCATAGACTTCGCAGTCTCGAACGAAGAGAGAGTATCCCGTCAGTTCCGCCATTCTTTCCTCTTAGTAATAAGAGCCATTAGCTCAGTTGGTAGAGCACCTGACTTTTAATCAGGGTGTCGAAGGTTCGAGTCCTTCATGGCTCACCATCTTTACCAAGAGAGCTTGAGACGGAATACATATTTACATTGCGGACGTGGCTCAGCGGTAGAGCATCGCCTTGCCAAGGCGAGGGTCGCGGGTTCGATTCCCGTCGTCCGCTCCATTTTGCGCCCTTAGCTCAGCTGGATAGAGCGTTTGACTACGAATCAAAAGGTCGGGAGTTCGAATCTCTCAGGGCGTGCCATTTTTAAACTAAATTACTTACTCTAAATGAAGTTTTATTGTGCCGGTGTGGCGGAATTGGCAGACGCGCGCGACTCAAAATCGTGAGGGAAACCGTGGGGGTTCGAGTCCCTTCACCGGCATTAATTAACGGGATGTAGCTCAGCTTGGTAGAGCACCTGGTTTGGGACCAGGGGGTCGCATGTTCAAATCGTGTCATCCCGATTCGAATCGAAAGACTGCTTTCAGTGTAACTGAAGGCAGTCTTTCTTTGTCATGGATTGAAAATGATGCTAATGGCAAAAACGAAACTGAATAATTTGGCAGCTTCCCGGTCACAATATGAAAAACATTGAATAGAAGGGGATAACCTTGAGTGTTTTTCATTTCTTTAAGAAGCTGTTCAGAAAACGCTGGAGACGCTGGAGACGCGCGATTTGGTCTTGTGCGATCCTATTGATCGCAGGTGTCATGATATGGTCCGGCCAGAATATAAAGGATCAGATGAATAAGCTGCTCACTGCTGCATCCGACGAAACGCCACTGGCCGTAGAAACGATGCATTACTTGCAGATCGAGGATGAGAAGCAGGAAGAACGCAGGCAGGATCAGAGGGAATTCATGCAGAAGCTGAATACCTCAAAGGGAAAGAAGCATGTTCATGTTCGCATCACTTATGTATGTGGCATCGAAGAGCAGAATATGGGAAAGCTTACGGCGGACGGTATTTATGAACTGATGAATAAAAATCCTTTATGGCAGGGACGCTTGGATAACAAAGGTGTAGTTTGGCTGGAGCACACCGTATCCGACCTTTCACCCACCTGTAAGAGGCAAGCTTATATGAGTATCGATTCCAAAGGAAACTTAACGTTGTTTGACGGCCCACCGGAAGAGGAGAAAGTGATGCGAACCTTCTTTCAGCTGGATGTCGGTTCGATGGAGTCTTCTTTGCCTAAAGATGTGATCAAGCAGCTTGAAGAAGGTATTCGAATCCAAGATATGGAAGAGTATAACAGTGTTCTGTCAACCTTTAGCGATTATGCACGGGATATGGCTGAGAATGTCATGAACCCGACCCCTTAAAATTGTCCCAGCTTTGTCGCTTGGTGACCGAAAATGCTGCTGCCCGGAAATTTTCCGGGCAGTTTTTTGCGTTGGAGGGGGATATCAGCGGTCTCAATATAGTGGATACGTAACGACTGCTTAAAGGATCAAAGTTTTTCCTCAACAGAGGTCGATCTTTTGTTATAATGAGAGAACGATACATATGTTCGCTTCATCAGAGGAGAGATTGGTTTGCGCATTTTAGGGATCGACCCCGGGATTGCGATTGTAGGTTTCGGGTTTGTAGATAAGGTTGGAAGTAAAGTCACACCTGTACAGTATGGCTGTATCCAGACGGAAGCCCATACACCGGATGAAGAGAGGCTGCAGCACGTGTACGAAGGCATGCAGCAGCTTATTGATAAATATGAACCTGAGGCCGTTGCTTTCGAAAAATTGTTTTTTAACCGCAACGTAACCACGGCGATGTCTGTATCCCAGGCAAGAGGGGTTCTTATCCTGGCTGCGGTCCAGCGCGGGCTCCCGATTGCAGAATATACGCCGATGCAGGTGAAGCAGGCGATTGTCGGCTATGGCAAAGCCGAGAAGAAACAGGTACAGGAGATGGTCAGGATGTTCCTGAAGTTGCAGAGCATTCCCAAACCTGACGATGTGGCGGATGCATTGGCTGTAGCGATCTGTCACGCGCATTCCTATACACTGAATTCCAAGTTAAATGAGGTATTGCGAAAATGATCGATTTTTTACGGGGACAGGTAGTCCACTTAGAGAGTGAATATATTGTACTGGATGTTCATGGGGTAGGATATCGGGTGTTCTGTCCGAATCCGTATGCCTTTGCCAAAACCGAAGGAACCGTCACGGTGTTTACCCATCATCATGTCCGTGAGGATGCCATCCTGCTGTTTGGATTTCCGACGCGGGAGGAACAGAAGCTGTTCCGTAAACTGATCGAAGTCTCGGGAATCGGCCCGCGTGTGGCGTTGGGCATATTGGGCGGGGGATCTCCGGATCATGTGGTTTCCGCGATCTACCAGGAGAATGTATCCTTCTTAATCAAACTTCCGGGAATCGGTAAGAAAACAGCGCAGCGCATGATTCTGGACCTTAAGGACAAGCTTGAGGGATTCGGAAATGCGAGCATGATGACCGGTCTTTTTGCCATTCAGGAGCCTGAGCCGGAAGCTGACGGCTCGGCGTGGTCTGAGGCACGTGAGGGATTGAAGGCTCTTGGTTATACGGATAGCGAACTGGACAAGGTCTGGCTCAAAATTAAGGATTCTGCCGCAAGCGGTGAATCCGTCGATGTGCTGATGAAACGGGCACTGCAGCAGCTGTACGCCGGTTAGAGGATCGCTGCAGGAGAGGAGTTTATTAGATGGACGATCGAATTATTTCCGCCAATCTGATGATGGACGAACAGGCTGTCGAGCTTAGTCTGCGTCCACGCTATTTGGCTGAATATATAGGACAGAATCAAGTTAAGGAAAATCTCAAGGTATATATCGAAGCGGCAAAAATGCGTAACGAAGCGCTTGACCACGTGTTGTTGTACGGTCCTCCGGGTCTCGGTAAAACGACGCTGGCCAATATTATCGCCAATGAGCTTGGCGTTAATCTCCGTACGACTTCCGGTCCGGCAATCGAGCGACCGGGGGATCTGGCTGCACTTCTCACTAATCTGCAGGAAGGAGATGTCCTGTTTATTGATGAGATCCATCGGCTGCACCGGACGGTAGAGGAAGTGATGTATCCGGCGATGGAGGATTTTGCGCTGGATATTATGATCGGGAAAGGGCCAAGCGCACGCTCGGTGCGTCTGGACCTGCCGCCGTTTACCTTAATTGGCGCCACTACCCGGGCTGGATTGCTCTCTGCGCCGCTTAGGGACCGTTTTGGCGTGGTAAGCCGTCTGGAATTCTATACGGTGGACGAGCTGAGTTACATTGTGTCACGCAATGCTGATCTTTTGGAGATCGAGATATTAGGAGAGGCAGCAGAAGAGATTGCCCTGAGGTCGCGCGGGACGCCCCGCATTGCCAACCGTCTCTTGAAACGGGTACGTGATTATGCCCAGGTTCGAGGAGATGGCATGATAACACCAAGCATCGCTCAGGAAGCGCTGAAGATGCTGCAGATCGATCCGATGGGACTGGACTTTATTGATCATAAAATGTTGAACGCCATGATCAAAAGTTTCCGTGGGGGGCCTGTAGGCCTGGATACCATTGCGGCAACCATTGGAGAGGAAAGCCAAACCATTGAAGATGTTTATGAACCGTACCTCCTGCAGATCGGTTTCTTGCAGCGTACACCCCGGGGACGGGTTGTAACACCCACAGCTTATCAACATTTAGGTATTCCCTTTCCAGAGGATCGTCGTTAGATTATAGAATTATTACATTCATACCAAATCCTAATAGCTACAGGAGGAAAGACTTAAATGGATAGGAACTGGACGAAATCATTATTTAGTTGGACCACCAAGGGACTCTTGTCACTGGCTGTTGCCGGAACCTTATGGAGCGCGCCTGCAGTACATGCGGCGGCTCCTTCAATAGATACGATTCGAGTTGCGATGTTTTTGGAGCTGGGAAGTCAGTATAAATCAACAACCAATGCCGTTACGCTGAAATCCGCTGAGGTTTTGACGACATCGCTGCTTGTATCCGGTGCTCAGCAGACTTTGATGAGCATTCCAGCAAACCAGCAGGTCCGAATGAGTGTGGATACATACCGCGTCAAGGTGCTTGAGACCACGGATTGGAAAACGGCTTCGGAAGCGGCGAAAAAACTGGAGGCGACGAATGACAAACCGATGCTATTTGCAGACGGCAACGTATACAAACTATATGCCGGTATGTATGGGACAGAGAAAGCGGCCGTTGACGCGGCAACGCGAACTGCGAAGACAGTGGCTGCTTATCTGAATGGTCATACGCCTTCTGTTAAAGGCGGGCTGCATTTGTCTGCGGGATCGTACGGATCGGAGGCTGAGGCGGAATCTGTACGTAAGACGTATGCAAATGCCGGCATGGATGCCTTCAATGTTGTGGTACCTAACGGAGGTGCATCCGCTTATGAGGTTTGGGTAGGCGAGGCAGCCAACACAACCGATCTGGCTGCAGTCAGACAGGAAGCCGCTCCAATATCCGGCGCCCTCGTTGAAATAAATGCCGCTACCCCGGGTCTGATGATGAGACGAGATGTAAGCCTGAACCTGGCGACTCCTCAAGAGACACAGCATTATATGTTGTCAGGTGGTCAGTCGGTTCTGCGGGTAGAAGGAAGCTCAGGTGCCGGAACGAATGTGAAGGAGCGATCGGATCGCTCGTATCGCGGCGCTTTGGAGATCGGACAAAAGAACGGTCAATTGTATCTTGTCAATGAACTGCCGTTCCAGCAGTACCTGTATTCCGTCGTTGGAGCCGAGGTGCCGTCTACTTGGGGGGCTGAAGCTCTGAAAGCACAGGCTGTGGCAGCACGCAGTTATGCGCTCTTCCAAGGAAATAAGTTCGAGGTAGCCCATGTCGTGGACACCACGCTAAGCCAGGCCTATTACGGGACAGCCTATGAGTATCCAAGCATTATTCAAGCAGTGGATGCAACCGACGGCGAAGTAGTCATGAAAGATGGAAAAATAGTGGAAACCGTGTTTTCCTCCAATAGCGGAGGAATGACGGCGGACTCCACCGAGGTGTGGGGTAACCGTAACGATCTGTTTGCCGCGGTGGAAAGCCCTGGAGATTCCACATCCCAGGCAGCGCTTAAATCCTGGTATCATGTACTTCTTCCGAGTGGCGCTACAGGTTATGTCCGTGAGGACAATGTGAAGGAAACCGGCAACAAAACATCGGCAGGACTCTTGTATATGACCGTTACCGCCAAGGACACGAATGTACGCCCATTGCCATTGATCCAATCGAACGTTGAGCCTGTAGGCAAGATGAATCCAGGAGAAACGGCTGTCGTCCTTGAGAAAGTGGCAGAATCCAACAGCTATGACTGGGTTCGAGGTCCGTATACTTCGGATCAACTACTGTCCTCTCTAAAAGGAAAAACCTCTAGCAGCCTGCCTGCTTCTATTACTTCGCTGGATGTAACGGAGCGAGGCCCGTCTGGACGTGCCCTTACGGTTAAAGCCAACGGTCAAGTGCTGGACGTAAAATATCCGGATATGTTCCGCTCGGCTTTTAACGGTCTGCCAAGCACATTGTTTGATATTGAATCGACCGGAAGTTATACTGTATTGAGCGCGAATGGTGCGGTATCAACGGTTTCAAGCGGCCAAACGATATCCGTTATCTCAGGGAGCGGTAACGGAAATGTCAAAGGTTCCGGTACCGTTGTGATGAATGGAACGGGGAAAGCGCGTGTGATTGAAAACTCTTTCGGCTTTAAATTTACCGGTAAAGGTTTGGGTCACGGACTGGGCATGTCCCAATGGGGGGCCAAAGGAATGGCAGATGAAGGGTATGATTACAAGCAGATACTCCAACACTATTACCGCAACACGACTATTACGAAGGACTGACCGACATGAATGTGGATTTGTATGATTTTGAATTACCCGAACACTTAATTGCACAGACGCCGCTGCTTGATCGAAGCTCTTCCAGGCTGCTCACGCTGGACAAAGAGAGCGGACATATAAGCCATCAAACGTTTGCGGACATCATAGACAGCCTGAATCCGGGGGATACACTCGTATTAAACGATACCAAGGTCATACCGGCCCGATTGTTCGGTGCAAAGGAAGACACCGGTGCGAAAGCAGAGGTCCTTCTGCTGAAGAATATGGGGCAAGACCGGTGGGAAGCACTTGTGAAACCCGGCAAGAAGTTGAAAAAAGGGAACGTAATTTCCTTTGGGGACGGTAAATTAAAAGCGATCATTGAGGAAGAAGGCGAGATGGGTGCTCGCATCCTATCCTTTTCGTATAAAGGGATTTTCCAAGAAATCCTGGATGAACTGGGGCAAATGCCGCTTCCGCCATATATTAAGGAGAAGCTGGATGACCGCGATCGGTATCAGACCGTGTATGCGAAGCATGAAGGATCTGCAGCCGCTCCCACAGCGGGCCTGCACTTCACGGAAGCTCTCCTGGAACAGATTCAGGCCAAGGGAGTAGACATCGCCTTCATTACTCTGCACGTGGGACTGGGGACATTTCGTCCGATGTCCGTGGAACAGGTTGAAGATCATGTCATGCATGAAGAATACTATTCCCTTTCCCAGGAAACCGCTGAGCTGCTGAATGAAACGAAGCGGCGCGGGGGCAGGGTTATCGCTGTAGGGACTACCTCTTGCAGAACGCTGGAGACGGTTGGATCGGCGCTGAAAGGCGAGCCACTGCGTGAGAGCAGCGGCTGGACAAGCATTTTCATATATCCCGGATATGCTTTTACCGTTGTGGACGCGCTGATTACGAATTTCCATCTGCCGAAATCCACGCTGGTGATGCTGGTCAGTGCGCTGGCCGGACGCGAACACATTATGAAAGCGTACAAGGAAGCTGTTGAGAAGGAATATCGATTCTTCAGCTTTGGCGACGCGATGTTTATCTATTAATTCGGAGGTTGGTTAATACAATGGTAGCAGCTGTTACTTATGAACATATTAAAACATGTAAACAATCGGGCGCGAGGCTCGGCAGAGTGCACACCCCGCACGGCGTGATCGATACGCCGACATTTATGCCGGTGGGAACATTGGCAACCGTAAAAACCATGAGCCCGGAAGAACTAAAGGCTATGGATGCCCACATTATATTGAGCAACACCTATCACCTCTTTTTGCGTCCTGGACATGATATTGTGAAGGAAGCGGGCGGACTGCACAAATTCATGAACTGGGACCGTCCGATCCTGACCGATAGCGGAGGTTTCCAGGTATTCAGCTTGGCAGAAATGAGAAAAATATCGGAAGAGGGCGTACATTTCCGTTCTCACTTGAACGGAGATAAACTGTTTATCTCCCCGGAAGTCGCGATGGAGATTCAGAACGCGCTCGGATCTGATATTATGATGGCTTTTGATGAATGCCCGCCTTATCCTGCGGAGTATGAATACGTTAAACAATCAACCGAGCGGACCTCTCGCTGGGCTGAACGCTGCCTTAAGAGCCATGCTAGACCGGAAGACCAAGCCCTATTCGCCATCGTTCAGGGAGGCATGCATGAGGATCTGCGCCGTCAGAGCGCCCGTGATTTGACTTCCATGGATTTCCCGGGTTATGCTATTGGTGGACTTAGTGTGGGAGAATCGAAGCAGCTTATGTATGAAGTGCTGGATTACACGGTGCCCCTGCTGCCGAACAATAAGCCTCGCTATTTGATGGGAGTCGGATCACCCGATGCGTTGATTGAGGGCTCGATTCGTGGTGTGGATATGTTCGATTGCGTGCTTCCGACGCGGATCGCTCGCAACGGGACAACGATGACAAGTCAAGGCCGTCTTGTCGTTCGAAATGCTCAATATGCCAGGGATTACGGACCGCTGGATCCGGAATGTGACTGCTACACTTGCCGTAACTACTCGCGTGCTTATCTGCGTCATCTGATCAAGAGTGATGAAACGTTTGGATTAAGATTGACGACGTATCATAACTTGCATTTCCTGCTCAATTTGATGCGTAACGTGCGTAAGAGTATTATGGAAGACCGTCTGCTTGATTTCCGCGATGAGTTTTTTGATAAGTACGGCCTACATGATAATGAAAAAGGGTTCTAAAGCAAGTTCATGGTCATCATGATAAGTTTGTGAAAGGGGGGAAAGGAATGTTTGGAGCTTCATTTGATTTAGCAGCTGGTACAGGTCAAAGCGGAGGCGGTATTTTAGGGTTGATTCTGCCTTTCGTCTTGATGTTTGTCATCTTTTATTTTCTGCTTATTCGTCCACAGCAGAAGAAACAGAAGACCAGAAACGCAATGCTTAGCGCCTTGTCAAAAGGCGATAAAGTGGTAACCATTGGAGGCCTTCACGGTACAATTGTGGAGATTACCGACGATATTGTGGTCTTGAAAGTGAACGATGTAACGAAGTTGACGTTTGATCGCAACTCTATCAGCCATAGTGTGAATGCGGATGCATAATTACGTTTCACTTACATATGGAATGTAATCGTTATAACAAAGGCCGATTCCTTTTAGGAGTCGGCCTTTGGTTTTTAGCATGGCAGTGGATGCTCGCCAGGAGCATTAGCGTGAAACTTTATTTTTTTAAGTTGACCCCGAACATTCCCCCGATGGCGCCGGCAGCAAATACCGTGACAATCAGCGTCAAATCTCCGAGAGATAAGGAACTATCCAAAGCAAGAAAGCCAATGACGAGCAGCGTAATGCCATATATCAGCCCTGTCAGGCAGCCGTAATACCAACCTTTGTTTCCTGCGCGCTTGCCGCTCACACAACCTCCGATAAAGGCTGCGATGGCATGTACGAGAAACGTGTAGAACGATAAATCATCTTCGGCTAGTCCGCTGCCCCATAGAAGTAGGGATAACGCAAACGCGCCAAGAAACATCCAAAAAAAAGAATACAAAAGTCCTGAAAGAATCGGATTGGAGATCCTGAAAGTGAAAACTCGCCGGATCGGTTCCATGAATCATCCCCCTTAACTAATCTTGATCATTAAATTGTATGGCCAAGCCTGTACATATAGTACAAACTGAGCATTTTGCATTCGGTTTTGCATGATTTCCAATAATTAATCCGTTGTAATCGAATGGGAAAAGCTATAGCAGGCCAGAATAGCTGTACATGAGAATGTTCGACAAGCTAGGAGGGATTGTTTATGTCTCATATGACTATTCTGATTCTGCGGACCATTCTGATGTATGTGGTCATCTTTGTCACCATGAGAATCATGGGCAAACGGGAAATCGGAAAGCTGTCTATCTTCGATTTGGTCATATCCGTTATGATTGCAGAGATTGCCGTTTTTGTTCTGGAAGATGTCAAAAAGCCGATTTGGGAGGGACTTGCTCCTATCGCCGTTTTGGTTGCCATTCAGGTAGTTCTTGCTTACATCGGACTGAAGAATCGAAAAATACGGCTGTTTGCCGACGGAAAGCCAAGCATATTGGTGTCCCGGGGCAGGCTGCACCGTAAGGAGATGGCAAAGCTTCGCTATAATCTGGATGATCTGATGCAGCAGCTAAGGGGCAAAGACATTGACAGTCTGTCGGATGTTGAATTTGCGATACTTGAAACATCCGGTCAGCTCACCGTGATTCCAAAGGATACGGGGGACAGCTCAAACAGCAGTTTGAATAACTCTTCAAGCTCATCCAACACCTCAGGGTCCACCAATTTTTCATCTACTTCATCCCAATCGGAAAAAGAAAATCCTACAATCGTAGATATTCCTTACGATAAAATTACGTATGAAGGCCTGCCTATTCCGCTTATATTGGATGGAAAGGTGCAGGACGAGAACCTTGAATTAATCGATAAAACGCGGTTCTGGCTTAAGAATGAGATACAGAATTACGGTGCTAAGGATTTTAAGGATATTTTTCTATGCTCCATTGACCATAAAGGCCGGATTTACATTGACCGTAAAGACAGGATCTAACGACGGCTGAATTTGTTGAACCAGGTGCCGACGAAAGGCACACGATCCAAATCTCGCGGTGTTACCAGCTTGGTCATAAAAATCATGATGAAATAGACCAGAATACCCACTGTGATGGAAGCCCAAAATTGCAGCCATGGCGCGGTCGAAAACGGAAGATGTTTGTACCCATAGAGAACGCAGGCACCCATAATGATCATAACCGCCCCGATTTTGACATAATCCAACAGACGGAATCGAAAGCCGATCAGTCTCGATAGGCTGAAACCGTGGAGTAATGTAACTGCAATGCTGTTTACGATAATGGCAATGACGGCCCCTATTATGCCGAAGGAGGGATTGGATGCCAAAAACACGATGAGGCTCATTTTGATGATCGCCCCGAATAACGTGTTGAGTAATGCCCGGCCCGGACGGTCCAGAGCTTGCAAGGCAGCTTGAAGCGGGGACTGCACATACAGGAACAAGGCAAACGGCGCCATGATTTTGAGCATATCGCTAATCTCCGCGTTGTCGTATAGGAGCAAGCATAATGGCTCAGCCAGGACAAACATAATGATGGCAAACGGAGCTCCGGAGACAAGGGCTAGCCGAAGAGATTGGTTCATTCGTTTGTGGATGGTCGTCCGGTCATTGCGGGCGGCAGCTTCCGAGAGTGAAGGTACAAGAGAGATGGCCAGAGAAACCGTCAGAGCACCGGGCAATAACAGGAGAGGGATGATCATCCCTTGCAGTGCTCCATACTGAGCGGTTGCTACGGATGTCGCTATACCTGCCATGGCCAGGCTGCGATTGGTCAGGATTGTCTCCAGGAGGTAGGAGAATGAACCTACCATCTTGCCCCCCGTCACAGGCAATGCAATACCGAATAAACGTTTCAGGATGCCTTTATTCGAGGAAGCGCCTTCTTTTGCAGTTTTTTCGGATATTACTTCTTGCGGTTGCGGCTTAGGTAAAAGTTTATTCCTAGGTCGTCCCTCTCCGGGATATTGCAGCAGCAGGGCTATCATGCCAATCAGTTCTCCCACGGCAGTTCCGAGCATAGCACCCGCAGCCCCGTAAGCGATGCCTTTGGGCATCAAGAGATGCGCAAACCAGAGCATGCAAATGATTCGGACAATCGTCTCGATCACGGAGGAGCTTGCTGAGGGGATCATGTTCTGTTTGCCCTGGAAATATCCACGATAGACCGACGAAACGGCAATGATGATCAACATGGGTGTCATGCTGATAAAGGTTTGGTATACACGCTCGTCCGGCAAAAGCACGCCGGTTACCCAAGGGGCAAGGAGCAGACTAAGTCCCGTAAAGAGGGCGCCTGCTGTAAGGGTCACCATCAGGCTGACATGCAGGATTTGCTTGGAAGCATCACGCTTTCCGGCGCCTTCCGCTTCGGCAACCATTTTGGCAATGGCCAGCGGAATTCCGCCGGTAATGATCGTCACGAGCACGATAAAGAAGGGATAACCCAGTTGGTAAATTCCGACACCCTCGGGTCCAATGATCCGGGGGAGGGCGATCCGGGGGATAAAACCGAGTAGGCGGTTTAATATGCCGGCTGCAAGTAAGATCAGCGTTCCTTTAATAAATGATTGCTTGTTCACTGTCCATCCCACTCCCTGGTTAAGACTGAATACGGTGACACGACATGGCTATTCTTATGGATATGCCCTACCTGTCCCATCTGATGACTTTACTTTTTTTTCAGGACATGGTAGGAATAGAAGGAAAGCAATGTATCATGTCGAATGTAACTTAGGGACAACAGGGAGTCAGTGAGGAGGCCATATGCATGGAACTCGAGCAAATGAGCGAGGAAGATTTGATGAGCACCATTGAGATGGTATGCTTGAGCAAGGCTGAGGAAATGCATTTGATTGGGTACGAATATGTGACTAGCGACGATATTTGGAACTGTGTCAGCAGCAAATATGAAAAGGAAGGCATCCCCTCCCTCCACAAACTGGTCAATGACGTTCTGTCCTTGAAGGCGACAGCTTTAATGAACTTTATGACAATATCAGCATATAAGGGATCTTCTTTCGATTAATCGAAGAGGTCCCTTTTGCCTTGCGGATATAAGGGTTCATTCATAAACCCGACAAATTTTGATAAATTGACTGGGTTTTATGACATCGCTATAATAGGAATATTGAGTAAAAAGGGGGAACAAAGGACGGCATGAAGAGAATAATCAGTTTCGTCGGAACCGTACTCGTGATCACTGTTTTAATGGCCGTTACAACTCCAGGCTTGCTGAAAGACGTCCGTCTAGGTCTGGATCTTAAGGGTGGATTCGAAATCCTTTATGAAGCAGAGCCTTTGATGGAAGGGCAGCAAGTCACAAAAGAAGCACTGCAGGAAACCGCAAAGAGCTTGCAAAAGCGTGCGGATGCAATGGGAACCTCTGAGCCTGAGGTTACGCCGGAAGGGGCGAACCGGATTCGCTTGAAGGTGGCTGGCGTAACGGATGAGGCTGAAGTTCGAAAAACGATGAAAGAACCTGCGAACCTCACATTCCGAAGCAATGACGGCTGTAAAGAAGGCGAGGAGTTCTGTAAAATTGAGCTCCGCGGCGACGATTTCGTCGAGAACGGCGCATCGATTGCCTATGACCAGCTTAATCAGCCTATGATAGATATTAAAGTGAAGGACAAAGGGAAGTTTGCTGAAATTACACAACGTCTTCTCGGTCAAGAGCTGGCTATCTTCATGGACGATCAATTGCTGTCAGCTCCGACGGTACGGGCCGCATTAACGGACGGTACCGCACAAATTACGGGGAGCTATTCGCTGGATGAAGCAAAGCAGATCCGGGATACGATTAATCTCGGTGCCCTGCCGCTGAAGCTGGTTGAGAAGTACTCTCAGAGCGTAGGAGCTACGCTCGGTATGAAATCTCTTACGAAAACGGTACAAGCAGGTCTTATCGCGTCTGTTGTGATTCTGCTGTTCATGATTATCAGATATCGCGTACCTGGTTTGCTGGCAAGCTTTGCACTTATTTTGCATACATGGCTTCTGATTCTTATTTTCGTATGGGCTGACTTTACGTTGACGCTTCCAGGTATCGCAGCATTTATATTAGGTATTGGTATGGCGGTTGATGCCAATATCATCACCTATGAGCGCATTCGGGAAGAGATCAGAACTGGCAAGAGTGTTCCATCAGCGGTGAAAGCAGGCGGTAAGTCATCCCTGCGAGCCATTATGGACTCCAACTTGACGACGATACTCGTTGGCGCTGTCATGTTCGGATTTGGTACCGGCGCGGTCAAAGGTTTTGCGCTTGTATTGATTCTGGAGATCATCTTAAGTATTGCCACGAACGTTTATTTCTCCCGTTTCTTGCTCAATCTACTTGTGAATATTGGTTGGGCCCGCAAACCGAGCCATTACGGCGTAAAGGAGCGTGACATTCGTGAGCTTTAAAAACTTTGATTTCGTAGGCAAAAGCAGATTTTTTTATATTCTATCCATTGCAATTACGATTCTGGGCTTGGTATTCCTCTTGACTCGTGGACTTAACTACGGCGTTGATTTCCAATCCGGCTCGAACGTAGATATCTCTCTCTCCAAGCCGCTGACTACGGAGCAGATTAATACCGTATTAAAAGAGGCAGGAATCGGTGAAGGTGCGAGCATAACTCCTGGTAATGACCGCGTGAATATTCGATTCAGCGAGGTGCTGACCGAGGATGAGGATCTGAAGATGCGTTCCGGCATTGAGAAGCTGGATAAAACAGCCACCTTCGAGGTCAATACGGTGGACCCAGAAATGGCAAAAGAGCTGGGCCGAAACGCAATTTATGCGGTATTGATTTCCTGTATCGGGATTATCATCTATGTCAGCATCCGTTTTGAATGGCGCTTTGCGATTGCAGCGATCGTAGCCCTTCTGCATGATGCATTTGTGGTCATCAGTATTTTCTCTATCCTCGGTCTTGAGGTGGATCTGACATTCATTATTGCCGTTCTGACGATTATCGGTTACTCCATTAACGATACGATCGTAATCTTTGACCGGATCAGGGAGAATTTGAGGTTTACCAAGATCAAGCGATTCTCGGATCTTAAGGATCTGGTGAACAAAAGCTTATCTCAGACGCTCGGCCGCTCGATTTATACGGCATTGTCCGTGTTTATTGCAGCGTTCTTCATACTCCTGCTTGGCGGTGAGTCGATTCAGATGTTCTCGCTGGCCATTTGTATCGGGTTGATATTCGGCGCGTACTCTTCGATCTTTATCGCAAGTCCGCTGTGGCTCGTCCTTAAGGGGCGCAATGTCAGCAATAAACCAAATTCACCTAAGCCAAGCAAAGATAAGATTGAAATCTAATGCAGCCGCTGTTGGCGTAGCAGTCTAGATAGCAGAGGGTCCTATACAAGTAGAAAGCCGCGTCGCAGGCGACGCGGCTTTCTAAAGTTAACAGCGATAATAAATATAGGATCGATAGTGACATTGAGGGGGGCCTCAAGTGAGCAATGAACGTTTGAATCATACGGAGACTGTCCTTTGGACAGGCATTGTTACGGATTTTGCATTAGCCTTGTGTAAAGGGATCGTCGGATATTTATCCGGCAGTAAGGCTCTAATCGGAGATGCTCTGCATTCTGCGGCAAATGCCGTAACTTTATTGGTGGACCGTTTACCAAGCCTGGGTATATTCGGCAATAAAAGCTCCATTCGGGACAAACAGAAGGTTTCGGAGACGACGGAGCCCGTGATCTCGATTCTATTTGCCGTTTTATTGATCATGGGCGGTATTCAAATTGCGGTATCCGCGATTCAGACCATGGCATCAGGCGACCTGGAGCCGCCAACCAAATCGGCACTGCTTGCCGTTTTCATATCACTCGCTGTGAATGAAGCGGTGTTTCAGTACCAATGTCGGCAGATAAAAAGAAACAAGGATCCCCGGTATGAGGTGCTGTCCGCAGATCATCGATTTGCCTTGTACTCTTCGCTTACGGTATTAATCGGCGTGTCACTAGCTATGGGGGGCTCTTATTTTGAATGGACACCCCTGCTCTATATGGATTCGGTTGCGGCTCTGATTGTGGCTTGTCTCGTGGTCCGCAAAGGGTATATACTAATCGTTCATTCCGTTTATGGAACGCTCGTGGAAGAGAAGCGGCATGAGCACGAAGCCGATTTCATGGATACGATTCAGCGAGTGCATGGCGTGATCACGATCGAGGAACTGAAGGTTCAGGAATACGGGCAGATCCGTCATGTGAACATTGAAGTGAAAATTACCGTGAATCCGCGGACATCCGTATTGGAGGCTCAAGAGATTGCCGAGCGAATCCGGAAGCTGTTAACCCATCGCTTTATTCAGGTTACGGATGCCAAAATTCACGTTGTACCCTATGAACCGGGTTATCCATATAAATCGAACTATGACTTAATGGACAACGATATGCCGACACTGCCGCAGTAGCGTCTGGAGCTAACAGGTATAAGTCCACAGGAAAAAGGCAGGAAAAGGAAGGTGAGTCCCTGTGCTGTATTCCAAATATGAATGGAGAATACGCTCGGCAGAGTCATCGATCACCGATAGGCTGGCCCAGGATCTGGCGCTGCCACCCATGGTGGCTTCACTCATGGCGTCACGGGGGATACAATCAGCCGAGGATGGACGGAGATTTCTATATGGAGCGTTTGAGCTGACGCATGACCCTTATCTCATGCAGGGGATGCAGGAGGCTGTCCCGCGTATTCGTAAAGCGCTGGAGGATCGGGAACATATTCTGATCTATGGCGATTATGATGCAGACGGTGTTTCCAGCACGTCATTAATGATTCATCTGATGCGCTACTTGGGTGCATCTTATGATATTTATATACCTCACCGATCCAATGAAGGTTATGGCTTACATAATCACGCGCTGGATTGGGCCCATCAGCAAGGGGTCAGTCTAGTCATTACCGTAGATACTGGAATTAGTGCAGTCGAGCAAATTGCGTATGCCAACAGCCTTGGCATCGACGTGATTGTCACGGACCATCATGAGCCGCCTGAAGTGCTGCCAGAAGCTTATGCACTGATCAACCCGAAAATCCCTACATGCCCATATCCCTTTAAGGGGTTGGCAGGCGTAGGCGTGGCTTACAAGCTGGCACAGGCTCTCGTTGGAGAACCACCGGAGGAATGGCTTCAGATTGTTTCCATCGGGACCATTGCTGACTTGATGCCGCTTACGGGGGAGAATCGGGTGCTTGTGAAGCACGGAATTGAATCGATGCGGAATACGAGGTATGAAGGCATTCGATGCTTGCTGGAGGTATCGGGGATCCATGTGGAGCAGGTGACTGCCGTAAATGTGGCATTCTCCATGGCACCACGGATTAACGCCAGTGGCCGTTTGGATCATGCAGGCCGTGCCGTTACGCTTCTTACAACAGAACACCGTGAAGAAGCGGAGCGGCTTGCCTGGGAACTGGATGGGCTGAACAAGGATCGGCAGCAAGTGGTCGAAAATATTGTCCAGGAAGCGCTTGGCATGGTTCAAAACCGCTGGAGAGGACAGGAGGTTCCTCCTGTCATCGTATTGGCGGGTGAAGGCTGGAATGTTGGCGTGGTTGGTATCGTGGCATCCAAAATATTGGAGCGATTCTACAGGCCTGTCGTTATCCTCGGGATTGATCCCGAGACGGGAAACTGTAAAGGTTCCGCCCGTTCAATTCCGGGATTTGATATTTATGCGGCTCTGCACTCCTGCAAGGATGTCATGGACCATTTTGGCGGCCATCCGTCTGCAGCGGGCATGAGCCTCCATCGGGATCGCTTGGAGGAATTTGAACAGGGACTCCATCGATATGCTGAGGAAGCACTCGAAGAAGAGCATCTGATCGCAATTTGTGAAGCGGACCTGGAGGCCAACTTGTCGGAGGTATCGGTGCCCGTTATTGAACAGATTGAACAGTTAGGTCCGTTTGGCATGGCGAATGCCGTGCCGAAGATCGTTTTCCGGAATGTTGTCATAAAGGAAGTCCGTAAAATCGGCAAAGAAGGAAAACATCTGAAGCTTCGCTTACAGCAGAAGCGGGAGGTTATGGATGCGATCTCATTCGGATGGGGGCATCTTGCCGATATATTGCCGGTAGGCACGGCTGTGGATGTGCTTGGTGAGCTTTCCGTGAATGAATGGAACGGGAGCCGTAAAGCACAGCTCATGATTCAGGATATCTGCGCTCCTTATCAACAGGTGTTTGACTACCGCGGGATCAAAGAGCCGTTACAGGAAATTCAGCGGTGGAGAGCGGAGCTGGAGCCGCATCTGCGTTGCCCTGCAGTTCGTTCGGCAGTGGTGTACGCAAAAGATTCACATCCGGAAATAAAAAGTCAATTGTATGATATGTGCCTTTGGGTATATGATAGGAATGCTGGCATCATGCCGGATAATGATATTGCTGAAAACAGTCAAAAAGATATTTCCGTTTTGTTCGTACTGGATGTACCGGAGACGGCTGAACAACTGGATGCATTTATGTCAGCCTTCCATTCCGTTCCTAATATATTCATGCTGCATCCGACCCGGAACCTGCGCGAACGACTGCAAATTCCGGACCGCGAACAGTTTAAAAAGCTGTACGTTTCACTTGCCGGGATGACGTCCGCTCCCATGTCGGAGAATGAGGTTGTAGTACGTCTGCAGAAGCAGACTTCCTTATCTACACGCATGCTGATCAAAGTACTGGATGTGTTTGAGGAACTGGCGTTCATCCAGCGTGCCCAGGGACAGATTACCTTTATACCGAAGCCGGAGAAAAAACCGCTGGACGCTTCCCGTCACTTCCGTGAGCTAAGCGATTTGGCGGATATGGAGCAGCATTTGCTGCATGCCGGTACCGAACAGTTAACCCAATGGATGATGTCCCGCACAAAAGGCGTATCTTAACCGCAACTATACAGGAGGAGATTATTTTGGATTTTAAAGATTATATTCGTGTCGTTCCCGATTTTCCGCAGGCGGGGATCAGCTTCAAAGATATTACTACACTGCTGAAGAATGGTGAGGTGTATCGCAAAGCCATCGAAGAATTGAAGGTCATGGTATCCGATCTCAAAATTGATGTGATAGCTGGTCCCGAAGCTCGTGGATTTGTCGTAGGTGCTCCGCTGGCTTATGCTCTTGGAGTAGGATTCGCGCCAATACGTAAAAGCGGAAAGCTTCCCTATGAAACGATTGAAGTGGGATACGACCTCGAATATGGAAAAGATCGCTTGGCGATGCATACCGATGCGATCGAGAAGGGTCAAAATGTATTGATTGCGGATGATCTTCTTGCAACAGGCGGTACGATTTCGACTTCGGTCAACCTCATTCGTCAATTGGGCGGAAATGTTGTGGGAGCTGCTTTCATGATCGAACTGGCTGATTTGAATGGCCGATCGAAGCTGGATGGAATCGATGTATTTACGTTGATGCAATACGAATAAACGACAAAACTCTTCCGGATTTTCCCGGGAAATAATAAAACGCCCTGAGCTATCTGCTCAGGGCGTTTTTCAATGTACAATAAAGATGGTTTGCATTAATCCGGCGTCTTCTCTACGAGCGGCTCATCATTTTTTTCATTGGAGAGGCCGGTAATCTCGAAGACCTTGAAGAGGAGAGCCATGAGGACGCCTACAATGGTAGCCAGGGCCATACCCTTCAGCTCGACGGTACCAAACTTCAAGGTTACGCCGCTAATCCCTGTTACCAGTACCAGCGTAGCCAGGATCATGTTGCTTGCCTTGGAGAAGTCGACCTTTTGCTCAACAAAGATCCGAAGCCCGGAAGCTGCGATAACCCCGAACAGCAACAGGGATACGCCGCCCATTACAGGGGTAGGAATGTTGGCTACAACAGCGGAGAACGTGCCGGAGAAGGAAAGCACAATTGCAATAACGGCTGCTCCGGCAATTACGAATATCGAGTATACCTTTGTGAGTGCCATCACACCAATATTTTCACCGTAGGTGGTATTGGGTGTGGAGCCAACAAATCCTGACAGAATGGTGGATATACCGTTAGCCAGAAGAGAGCGATGCAGGCCAGGGTCTTTGGAAAGGTCTCTGCCCACGATATTACTTGTTACCAGCAAATGCCCGATGTGCTCCACGATAACAACGAGCGCAACCGGAATGATAGTCCAGATCGCCCCATAATCGAATACCGGGGTGGTCAGCTCCGGAGCCGACAGGAACTTCGCGTTCGCGATTTTCTCGGTGTCTACGACGCCTAGAGCGAAGGACAGAGCATAACCGACCACAATCCCGATCAGAATGTGAATGATTTTGGAGAAGCCGCGGAACAGGATGGCCCCGAATACGGTGACACCAAGAGTCACGAGCGAAATCGTAATGATTTTCGGATCAATGGACTGTCCCTCTTCTGGTAAAAAACCAGCCATACCTGCTGCAACTGGTACAAGCTCAAGCCCGATCATGGCAATGATGGCACCCATGACTGCTGGAGGGAATACAAAGTCGATCCATTTGGTACCCGCATATTTAACAATGAGAGCTACCGCACAGAAGATAACTCCTGTAACGATAAAGGCTCCTAAGGCTTTGCCATAGTTGGCATCCGGATCTTTGGCGAGCACGATCAGAACCGGAGAGATAAACGCAAAGCTGGAGCCCAGGTAAGCCGGGATCTTTCCTTTACAAAAGAAAATGTATAGCAGTGTACCAATACCGTTCATCAGCAGGATCATGCCGGGGTCCACACCGAATAGGTTCGGTACAAGCACCGTACTTCCGAACATGGCGAACAAATGCTGCAGGCTCAGAAGAAAACCTGGACCAAACGGAAGTTTCTCATCAACTTGAATTTCTCGTTGCAAACCATTTCACTCCTCTTAGGACTTTAAATATAGGACCGTTCGCGTACGATCTTTAATAGATTAAATACAATCGTTCGTTTTTTCAACAATAATTTTTACAGTTCGTCAAAATACCCAATGGATGTCAAGTTTTGATGTCTCCGCGCCGGAAACGGGCATACTATAAGTGTCTGAACGCTCGACATGTTGACGTATAACGTCTCAAGCGTCATAATGATAGGAAAACAATCACGAGGGAACCTGCACGTTTTGACAAGGGCGGGTTCCATTTTATATAGAAAGGGAAGAGAAGGACTCCAAAATGGGCATAGAGCGATTACTCGAAAAGGCCAGCGCCTATATAAAAGAACCCGATCTTCTCCGCATCCAGGAAGCTTATGAATTTGCGGAGCAAGCCCACCACGGACAAGTGCGGAAATCGGGAGAACCTTATATTCTTCATCCGCTTGCGGTTGCAGACATCGTGGTGAATATGCAGATGGACACGTTGTCTATTATTGCTGCGTTGCTTCATGATGTCGTTGAGGATACAACTGTATCGCTTGAGCAGATCCGTGAGCGCTTCGGGGATACCTGCGCACTGCTGGTGGATGGTTTAACGAAACTAGAGCGTATCCAATTCCGATCCAAAGAAGAGCAACAGAACGAAAATTATCGTAAAATGTTTATAGCGATGGCCCGGGACATCCGGGTGATCGTGATTAAGCTGGCGGACCGGCTTCATAATATGCGCACTCTTAAGTATCAGTCCGAGGAAAGCCAGCGCCGTATTTCCTTTGAAACGCTAGAGATCTTTTCCCCGATCGCCCATCGTCTAGGTATTTCCGCGATCAAGTGGGAGATGGAGGACATTGCGCTTCGTTACTTGAATCCGCAGCAGTATTACCGCATTGCGAATTTGATGCACAAAAAGCGGGCTGAACGTGAGCAGTATATTGACAATGTCATAGTCTGTATCCGTGAGAAGCTCGACGAGATGGGTATACAAGCCGACTTATCCGGCAGACCCAAGCATATCTACAGCGTGTTTAAGAAAATGACGGTGAAGAATAAGCAATTCAACGAAATCTATGATCTGCTTGCAATCCGCATTATTGTCGACAATATTAAGGATTGTTATGCTACGCTTGGCATCATCCACACCCTGTGGAAGCCGATGCCTGGCCGTTTCAAAGATTATATCGCCATGCCAAAAACGAATATGTATCAATCCCTCCACACGACGGTGGTTGGACCCAACGGGGAACCGACGGAGGTTCAGATCCGGACCTGGGAAATGCATCGTACGGCGGAGTACGGTATTGCGGCACACTGGGCCTACAAAGAAGGTTCCGGAGGCAACTTCGATAATAAAATGACGTTCTTCCGTGAAATATTGGAGCTGCAGCATGAGACGAAGGATGCCTCGGAGTTTGTAGAATCTCTGAAGATGGACTTTTTCTCCGATTTGGTTTTTGTGTTTACGCCCAAAGGCGAAGTGATCGAGCTGCCTTCTGGCTCCGTCCCTCTCGATTTTGCCTACCGAATTCATACTGAAGTAGGAAACCGTACTATTGGTGCTAAGGTCAACGGCAGAATTGTTCCGCTGGATCATCAGCTCAAGACCGGCGATATTGTGGAAATTTTAACATCGAAACATTCGTACGGTCCTAGCCAGGACTGGTTGAAGATTGCCCAATCCTCGCACGCTCGCAGTAAAATCAAGCAGTGGTTCAAGAAAGAGAAGCGGGAAGAGAACGTGGAGAAGGGGCGCGAGATGCTGGAGCGCGAGATCAAGCGCCTCGGTCTTGATGTGTCCGAGTGGACGACCGATGATAAATTAATGGAGGCGGCCAAGAAATTCGCCTTTAATGATATTGATGATATGTTATCCGCGGTTGGCTTCGGCGGGATCGCTGCCGCCCAAATCTGTACCAAAGTGACCGAGAAGCTCCGTAAGGAGCAGGAGGAAGCGAATCAGCTTGAATTGACCTCCGAGATGAAGGAAATCAAACCGGCGGAGAAACGAAGCCGTCCGACGAACGGCGTACGCGTCAAAGGGATTGATAACCTGCTTGTGCGTTTCGCTAGATGCTGCAATCCCGTGCCTGGCGACGATATTGTCGGTTACGTTACCCGCGGTCGCGGCGTATCGGTCCACCGTTCGGATTGTGCCAATCTGCCGACTGTGGATGAAGGCGAGGAGGCCGCACGCGTAATCGAGGTGGAATGGGAAATGGCCGTGGAGGCTAATTACAGCGTCGATATCGAAGTGACAGGCCATGATCGTAACGGACTGTTAAACGAAGTCCTTCAGGCCGTATCAGAGAGCAAGACGAATATTTCCGCTGTGACCGGTCGATCTGACAAGAACAAAATGGCGATGATTCACATGACGATTTTGATCCGCAATACGGATCACCTCCATTCCGTTGTGGAACGAATCAAGCGGGTGAAGGATGTATATACCGTTCATCGAATCATGCAGTGATGGCACGGTTGCGTGGTTAACGGACTCTGGGGTTTCATGGACATGGACAGTCTCGGATGATTATACGAATGCGGTCTGTTATCCTGCGGGAGACAGGCCGTTTTATTTTCTGGAAAAGAAGGAGCTAAACCAATGAGAGTGGTTATTCAAAGATGTAAGCATGCGCAAGTTACGGTTGACAATGAAATCGTAGGCAAGATTGAAGCGGGATTGATGGTGCTGGTAGGTGTGACGCACGAGGATGAAGAGAAGGATGCCAAATACCTTGCTGAGAAGGTTGCGGGGCTGCGAATTTTTGAGGATGAGGATGGAAAAATGAATTTTAGCGTCCAGGACGTGGGCGGAGCCATTCTGTCGGTATCCCAGTTTACGCTCTATGGCGACACCCGCAAGGGAAAACGTCCGAACTTCATGGCCGCCGCCAAACCGGATGAAGCGAATGCACTCTACGAATCGTTTAACCGCGAGCTCTTGGCGAAGGGGTTGCAGGTTGAGACTGGGGTATTCGGAGCTATGATGGACGTGTCGCTAACCAATTGGGGACCGGTAACCCTGATCATTGACAGCAGATCCTAAATGGTTAAAAAGACGGGCGGCATGCATCATATTGGAGAGATGGGGCATCCTGAGTGGATAATCGCTTGCTAGGTATTCACACAAAAGGAGCTGTGTTCTTATGCGTCAACCTCCCAAATTCTCAATATGGAGCAGTTTGCCTACGATGCTCGGGTCCGGAGACATAAGGGAAGCAGCGAGCACAGAACGCATGGTTACGGCTTCGGAAGATCCTGTACAGCTCATCAGCATAAAGGGAAATATGCGGAAGCAACTGCCGAGATCGTAGAACTGAATAGGATATTGTGTTGAGTCACTTCCGGTGACTACATAGCAGAGCCTGAGAACATTTCAGGCTCTTTTTTAATTCCTCATCAGTCGGGAGTCCTAACAATCCCTGTTATGACATGTAACTGAATGTGTAGATCATAGGGCTTCCGTTCATTCCACTGTTATAAAAAAGGCATTTCAGGGTAATAACAAATCGAGGACAATCATGAAAGGAGATATGCCAGATGAGTAAAGTTGCATTTCTACTAGCTGACCAATTCGAAGATTCCGAGATGAAAACTCCTTATGATGCTGTGAAGGAAGCGGGGCATCAAGCTGATATTATTGGATTGAAACAAGGACAAGAGGTAAAGGGTAAGCAGGGCAAGGCATCGTATACAACGGATAAAGCCGTTGCCGACGTCAATATAAACGATTATGATGCGGTGGTTATTCCAGGCGGCTCTTCTCCGGAAAATTTGCGTCTGGATTCCCATATATTGCAGTTTGTTGCATCAGCGGACAAGGCAGGCAAACCGATTGCCTCAATATGCCACGGGCCGCAAATTCTTGCAAGCGCCGACCTGCTGAAGGGACGTACGATCACTTCCTATCCTCCGCTTCAGGATGACATGGTAAACGCCGGCGCAAACTTTAAGGATGAGGAAGTCGTCGTGGATCGCAATTTCATTACTTCCCGGACGCCGAAAGACGAGCCAGCCTTCGTGCGCGAGCTGTTAAAGGCACTGTAAGAAGAGAGTAGCAGCATGCCGTATGGTTTGTCCATGTTATACCGGTTTTTCAAACAAGCGGGTTGAAAAAAGGAGGAATGGACATGTCTAGACAAATTCAAGCTTACTTCAGAACGGAAGATGACGCTGAAGGCGCAAGGACGAGGCTGTTAACGTACAACACAGAGCAGTTGGAGGTGGGACAGCTTCAGGATCCTGTTCGAGGTGGAGGCAATATCCTTGTGCCGTTGGTGCCATGGGGTAATTCCGGCACGGGTGGAGCGACTGCAGGGGCTACAACGATGGGAGCTCCAGGCGGAGTCGTTGGGGCTCCGGGGGTCATCGTGGGCTCCCGGGATGTCAATGACAGCCGCGATATAGCGCAAGATCGGCCGCACGGCGATGACACGCTGGGAGACGCATGGCGCGAAGCGGACGTGACGGACCGGGACTATGATGATCTGAGATATACGCTGTCCGTTAAGGTAAGGGATAAGGATTACGATCAGATCGTACATGATTTGCGGGCGAATAACGCTTATGTGGAGCGATTTGATTAATTAGCGAAAAATGCCTGACAGGCGTTTGGATTCCCTAAGAAGTTGGAGATTATCATTCGTACAGGGCATATTCATTAGTACACAAAAAGGGCTGTTCTGCAGATGGAGCAGCCCTTTTGCGGTTTATTTAATAAAAGCGCTTTCTCGCTTGTAACATAACTGTAATGTTTGTTCAATGTTCCTTTAATATTCCCTGTTTATAATAACAGCATGACCCCCTTTTTTATATAATATATGTTTTGGACCTACAACGTTGTTTGTAGGTTTTTTTCTTTTTTCGGGCAATTTCTACAAAGTTTCTTGACTTTAATGTGGTAGTTCATTAGAATCTAAAAATATAATGTTTTGGGAATACTATATTTATGAATAATGGATTTCATGACGGGAACAAGTACTCCATCCCCACAAGACCAGAGAAGAATCCCTTGGCTGTAAGGATTCGCTTGATGAGTGGACGAATGACCTCCCCGAGAACAGACGGCGAAGCAAGCACCGGTTTACCGGTGGGATAGACAGTAGCCGAACTGCGCGGCCGGGCGTTAAACGGATGAAGCGGATGATTGAACGCACTGATATGGGTGTGTCAACGCCGGAATGTGGGTGGTACCACGGGTGATTATATGAATATCTCTCGTCCCTGTTGTCTTAAGACAGCGGGGCGGGAGATTTTTTAGTTTTCACGACTTTTTGCGAAATGACTCCTTAGGAAGAGGGATGAAGATGGCAAACGAGAAATTCGAGAAACCGACAGGCACGCAGGACATCCTGCCAGGTGCCGTCGAGAAATGGCAGTTTATCGAGGAGAAGGCACGAGATTTGTGCCGGAGATACAACTACCGCGAAATTCGCACACCGATCTTTGAACAGACCGAGTTGTTCAAACGCGGGGTAGGCGAAACCACCGACATCGTAGAGAAGGAAATGTATACGTTCAAGGATAAAGGCGATCGCAGCATGACCCTCCGTCCAGAAGGAACGGCAGGCGTCGTCCGGGCTTACGTGCAAAACAAGCTGTATGGAGAGCCTGACGTTACGAAGCTGTACTACATGGGCCCCATGTTCCGCTACGAGCGTCCACAGGCGGGACGCTACCGCCAGTTCCACCAGTTCGGCGTAGAGGTGTTCGGGACTGCAGATCCGGCTATTGATGCTGAGGTGATTGCGCTGGGCTACAGCTTCTACAAGGAGCTTGGGCTGAACGGGGTAAAAGCGGAGATTAACTCCGTAGGGACGCCAGAGGTACGGGCGGCTTACCGTAGTTCACTGCTTGCTTTCCTGGAACCGATGAAAGAGAGCCTATGCTCGGATTGCCAGTCACGCATGGAACGCAACCCGCTGCGCGTGTTGGATTGCAAGAAGGACCAAGGGAAGTTCGGTGATGCGCCTTCGATTCTGGACAGCCTGGATGAGGAATGCAGCACGCACTTTGAGAAAGTAAAAGGGTACCTGGACGCCATGGGCATCGAGTATGAGATCAATCCAAGACTTGTTCGGGGATTGGACTATTACACGCATACCGCATTTGAATTCAAGGCCCAGGGCATCGGCGCAATTGATACGGTAGGCGGCGGCGGACGGTTTAACGGACTGGTCGATCAGATCGGCGGACCGGATCAGCCGGGCATCGGGTTCGGGATTGGTCTTGAGCGAATCCTATTGATCCTCGAGCATCAAGGTGTTAATCTGTCGGCGGCCAAGCCGCTGGATGTCTACCTGGTGGCGCTGGGTGAAGCCGCCGAGCAGGAAGTGGCAAAATTGATCTACGAACTGCGGAGCAATGGCGTAGCAGCCGAACGTGATTACCTCGGCCGGAAAATGAAAGCCCAGATGAAATCCGCCGACCGTCTTCAAGCTCGTTATACCGCCATTTTGGGTGAAGACGAACTGGCGCGCGGAGAAATTGCCCTGAAGTCGATGGAAACTGGCGAACAGCGTACAGTTAAATTGGATCGTCTGGTACAAGAATTGGTTTAATCGTCGCATGAAGCGACTTAATAATATTAAAGGGGAATGATAGACGATGAAAAGGACGCATCAATGCGGTCACCTGACAACCGCGAACATTGGAGAAACTGTAACACTGAACGGCTGGGTACAAACCCGCCGCGACTTGGGCGGCGTGCTGTTCATCGATCTTCGCGATCGCAGCGGCATCATGCAAATCGTATTTAACCCGGATTTCTCCGGCGAAGCTTTGGCTGTTGCCGATAAGGTCCGCAGCGAATTCGTCGTGGCCGTATCCGGTAAAGTTGTAAAGCGTGATCCTGAAACGTTCAACGCGAACCTGCCTACTGGCGAAATCGAAGTCCAAGTGACAAGCATTGAAGTGCTGAATGCAGCCAAAACACCTCCGTTCTTTATCGAAGACGGCGTGGAAGTGGATGAGCAGCTTCGCTTGAAATATCGATATCTGGACCTGCGTCGTCCAGAGATGCAAAAAACGCTGATGCTGCGCTCCAAAGCGTCTAAAGTATTCCGCGACTTCCTCGACGACGAGGGCTTTGTGGATGTGGAAACGCCGATTTTGACCAAGAGCTCGCCGGAAGGCGCCCGCGACTATCTCGTACCGAGCCGCGTGCACGCAGGTGAATTCTTTGCACTTCCACAATCTCCGCAAATTTACAAGCAGCTCCTCATGGTGAGCGGGCTTGAACGTTACTACCAAATCGCACGCTGTTTCCGTGACGAAGACTTGCGGGCTGACCGTCAGCCTGAGTTTACCCAGGTCGACATCGAGACGTCCTTCATGGAACGCGACGACCTGCTGAACATGATGGAGCAGCTAATGGTGAAGTTGTTCAAGGAAACGATCGGCGTTGAACTTGCAACGCCATTCCAGCGTATCAGTTATGCCGATGCGATGGGCAAATACGGCTCCGATAAACCGGATCTTCGCTTCGGTTTAGAATTGATCGAAATGAACGATATCGTTGCAAACAGCGGCGTCAAAGTATTCTCTTCCGTCATTGAAAAAGGCGGCGAAGTGAAGTGTTTGAACGCTAAAGGCTGCGGGACATGGACACGTAAGGAAATTGACGATCTGGGGCCATATGCAGCCCGTTACGGAGCGAAGGGTCTTGCTTGGATTCAAGTGAAAGAAGGCGAGTTCAAAGGACCTATCGTGAAATTCTTCAGCGAGCAGGAAATCGAAGCGGTAAGAGAACGAACGGGAGCCGAAGACGGCGACTTGCTGCTGTTCTCCGCAGACAATAAAAAAGTGGTTGCCGATGTCCTAGGCGCACTCCGCTTGAAAATCGGACGTCAGCTTGGCCTGATCAACGATAATGAATACAAGTTTGCTTGGGTGCTGGACTTCCCGCTGTTCAGCTATGATGAAGAGGCGAAGCGCTATGTGGCCGAGCATCATCCGTTCACCCGTCCAAAAGACGAAGATCTGGAATTGATGGATACGGATCCGCTTGCCGTACGCGCGGAAGCTTATGACATCGTTCTGAATGGATACGAAGTAGGCGGCGGTTCCATGCGGATTTTCAAACGCGAGATCCAAGAGAAAATGTTTGCGGCACTCGGCATGTCACCAGAAGTGGCGCACGACAAATTCGGCTATCTTATGGACGCGTTTGAGTACGGCACTCCTCCACATGGCGGAATCGCCTTCGGGTTGGACCGTTTGGTGATGCTGCTTGCTGGGCGCACCAACCTGCGTGAAACAATTGCGTTCCCGAAAACGGCAAGCGCAACAGATCTGTTGATGGACGCTCCTTCCCAGGTGGACGGAGGACAGTTGGAGCAGCTGCATATCAAACTCGCCAAGAAGCCGGGCGACGAGAAGTAAGTCCGTTGTTCTTGATAAAGGAGGTTGCTTGAATTATGCTGCACCAATTTTCCCGTACGGAATTAGCCATTGGTCCTGAGGGCCTTGAAGTGATGAAGAACAGCACGGTAGCCGTGCTGGGTATCGGCGGCGTGGGAGGCATTGCGGTGGAAGCACTCGCCCGTTCCGGGGTAGGCCGGATCATTTTGATCGACAAAGACGTGGTGGATATCACCAACATCAATCGGCAGATCCATGCGTTAACGACCACGGTAGGCCAGAAGAAAGCGGATCTGATGGTTGATCGGGTCAAACTGATCAATCCGGAATGTGAAGCGATTGCCCTGAACATGTTCTACACCGAAGAGACGTATGAAGAGTTGTTTAAATTCGATCTGGATTATGTGATTGATGCATCGGATACGATCATTTATAAAGTACATCTGATCAAGGAATGCCTGCGGCGCGGGATTCCGATCATCTCCAGTATGGGGGCTGCCAACAAAATGGATCCCACGAAGTTCCAGGTAGCCGACATCTCCAAAACCTCCATGGACCCGATTGCCCGTATCGTACGCACCAAGCTGCGCAAAGACGGCATCAAGAAAGGGGTCAAGGTCGTATTCTCTCTAGAGGAGCCGATGAAGCCCCGCCAGGACGTTACGGAGAAGATTGTACCCGAGAATGCCCCTGAAATCCGGAAGGCGAAGCAGCCGCCGGCCAGCAATGCATTCGTTCCGCCTGTGGCCGGACTGATTATGGTCAGCGTAACGGTGAAAGAACTGCTCGAAAAGGGTGGCGTTTCGTTGTAACGAGACATCCAGCAGACGAACTCAAATTGTGAGTAACCGATAGACAAACGGAAGGCAGGGAGCAGCGCGCCTTCGGCTAAAGCTTAGAGTGGTTAATAAAACGTAGTGTCCAAAGCAAGGGACGCTGCGTTTTTTTATGGTCATTGCTGAAGTGATTATGATGGCAAACCAGCACCATGGAATTCCCGTGACAGAGCTTTGCTAGTATATCCGGGCCAGTTGTGCTACAATGGAACTCCTTTTTGTGTCACGGCCCTTAAAGCCAGACTTTCGATGCGAAAAAATATGTTTCTTAGGAGGTAACTGAAAGTGTCAGAATCTTTTCAAAGTGCCTATCAAGAAGAAGAGTCAAGGCTAAACGAGGTAATCGTTGAAATTGACCGTCAGCTTGAACGTTTGCGCGGCATTCCGGTATATACGGGCCATGATTTTACGGAGCAGGTGCTCGAAGCAGGACGGGAAGAAAAACGGCAGGCCCTCGCCAAAAGTTTGCCGGAGCCTTATTTCGGAAGGCTGGATTTTCAAGAGAGCGGAACCGGAGCGAAGAAACCGCTCTACATTGGGAAGATCGGCTTCGATAAGGAAGATGCCGGGGATCATCCGATGGTGATAGATTGGCGAGCTCCGGTCGCAAGTCTTTTTTATTCGTTTACGGGCGGTACCGACCCGGCATCGTTCGAAGCACCCGAAGGGATCATCGAGGGGCTCGTGTATTTAAAACGCAACGTTGTGATTCGAAAGCAAATTTTGGAACGGGTATCGGATACGTACAATCGGGAAAGCGGCGGACCTGCCGTATCCGATGAGTTTCTGGTCTTCCGTCTCGGTGAGAACAAGGATAATCGGCTGAGGGATATCGTATCCACGATCCAAGCCGAGCAGGACAAAATCATCCGGGCTGCCAAAAATACCGCACTCATCATCCAAGGGGTGGCGGGAAGCGGAAAAACGACAGTGGCACTGCATCGGCTGGCTTATTTGCTCTATCAGTACAAGGAGCAGGTCACCGCGGAGAAAATGATCATATTCGCACCCAACCTGATGTTCCTGGATTACATATCCGACGTGCTGCCGGAGCTCGGAGTTGGCGATATACAGCAGCGAACCTTTGGCGATTGGGCAGCGGAGCTGCTCGATATTCAGCTCGCTTCGGATGATCATGCACAAACGCTTCATCTATGGTTCGAGACAGACCCGGGCCAGGGGACACCGGATATTGACGACAATGTCAGCGGACGCTATAAAGGCTCATTGAGACTGATGGAGATCATTCGGCGCTGTGTGGAGGCTATCGAAACCAAGGCTCTGCCGGATGGGGACTTCTCTCCATGGGATGGAGCCGTACTGAAACAGGAGACGATCGCGGAATGGTTCTACCAGGAATATAAACCATATCCACTGGCAAAACGGAAGGAACGGCTGCTTGCCAGATTGCATCGCTGGGTCGAGATGGAGCTGAAGAAATCGCCATCAGCGGCCGTGATGAAAGAACGGAAGAAAAAAGCGGCTCAACGAGAAAAAGCTTATGCCAACCGATGGCCGAAATTTGAGCCGGTCTCATTATATAAACATTTGTTTGGTGCGGCAAAGGCGACCGGAACGATGTTTGAAGAACTAACTGCTCTGATTCCGTCCGAGGTGCTCGCCGCAACACGTAAAGATCTGAAGAAAAACGTGGTCCGCGAAGAGGATTTGCCTGCCCTTCTGTATTTCCACTGTTTGTTGAATGATATTACCGGGGAGCAGCGCTTTGACCACATCGTCATTGATGAGGCTCAGGATTTCTCGCCATTTCAGGTAGCTGTGCTGGATCTGTTCGTAAGAGGACATTCCTTCACCATATTAGGTGATTTATCGCAGGGCATTCATGCCTATCGCGGCGTTCATGCGTGGGAAGAGATGAGCTCGTTGTTCAAGGAAGAGGAAACTGCCTATTTTGCGCTGACACGCAGTTACCGCTCGACCATGGAGATCATCGAATTTGCGAATGGCATTTTGGAGAAGGGTGTCAGCAGCGATCTGCTCGCCGTACCCGTATTCCGAAGCGGCGATGCCGTTCGCCTCATTCCTTATGAGTCGGAGAAATCCAGAACAAGAGATTTGGGACGGGCGATGGAGGCACTCATCGCTAAGGAATATCGGACGGTAGCCATTCTCACCAGAACCTTACGGGAAGCGCAAGCGCTGCATGAGCAATTAATTGCTGCATGGCCGATGCTGAATCTGATCGATGGCAGCAAAGGAACGTATCAGGGTGGTTATTCCGTGCTTCCTGTTTATTTGTCCAAAGGTCTCGAATTCGATGCGGTCATCGTCGCGGATGCAGATACGGGACACTATGCGGAAAAAGCTTGGGATGCCAAGCTGATGTACGTCGGCTGCACCCGAGCACTGCATGAGCTGTGGCTGCTGCATGGTGAAGCGCGTCCTTCTTATGTAACGGCAGACCCATCGGATATTACAGCCATCGGCTGGCCCGCAGAGTAAGATAGGATTGTGTTACTAAGCGCGAAGAGGAAAGAACATAAAATGTCCCGTGGGGTGGTACATGTCTGCATGTGCTTGTCTCTGCGGGGCTTTTTGCTGTGCCCGCGCTTAACCAAGCATTTGGTAGGAAGAACCAAGGTTATCGATATACCGGATCAAAGTCCAAACGGCGAGAAAGAAGAGTGCAGCTGCCAAGATGTAGAGGGTCATTTTTCGCATAGGTTTTCGTTTCAATTCAAAAACCTCCCTTCGAGTTCTCATGGTCTGACGAGATTTCATCTTCCTCACTGCGGACGCCCTGTTTATACTCATAGAGAATTCTCCTTCAATAGATTGTTTTGATTAACATAGGTATAGAGTCCAAGTAAACTGATCCCCATATTCATAGCCCCTCTAGATAAATTGCGTTTGGACTTCTTGCGAGTCGTCATAGCAAACTCTCCTTAGATAAAGCTTCTCTATAACTTCCTATAATTAAGTAACGCTCCGGAAAGATAAAAGTTGGTTATCATGTTAAACGAGCAGAATATCGATGGATATCCGAACCACTAGAGTGGATGCCCATAGGCTTGCTACAGGCATGACAAAATTGAATATGGTATGATAGAGTGTGACGGATTGGATTGAAACCGGCTTATCTTTGCATTGATATCAGACAAGGAAGTGTAGTTATGGATTTATTCACTATCGGGCGTGAAGGGGACCGGGATTCCAGGCTGCTGGCCGATCGGATGCGCCCTTCGTCGCTGGATGAATATATAGGACAAGAACATATTATCGGACCGGGCAAACTGCTCAGACGAGCCATAGAAGCAGACCAGGTCTCATCCATTTTATTGTACGGCCCGCCGGGATGCGGCAAAACAACGCTGGCGCATATCATCTCCCAGCAAACGAAGGGTTACTTCGTTCGGCTGAATGCGGTGGAAGCCTCGGTTAAGGACGTCCGGGAAGTCATTGAGCAAGCCCAGAGCAACCGCAGCCTGTACGGCACCAAAACGATCCTGTTTCTGGATGAGGTTCACCGCTTTAACAGTTCAAGACAGGACGCGCTGCTGCCTGCCGTGGAGAACGGCACGATTATATTTATCGGCGCGACGACAGAGAACCCCTTTCATTACGTAAATGGGGCCTTGATGAGTCGTTCCACTTTGTTTCAGCTTGAGCCGCTGACTAAGAACCATTCCATGATCGCGATGCAGCGGGCGTTATCCGATCCAGACAAAGGTCTTGGATTCATGGATCTCCAAGCAGACGAGGAAGCATTGGAGCATATTGCAACCATGGCGAACGGCGATATCCGCCGTGCTCTGAACGCCCTCGAATTAGCGGCCATGACCACGTCTCCTGATGAAAGAGGCAGGGTTCATATCACGCTCGAAGTAGCCGAGGAATCGATACGCAAGCCGCTCGTCAAGGCGGACGAGTCCACGCAGTATGACGTGCTGTCTGCCTTCCATAAAAGCATTCGAGGTTCCAGTGATGCGGCCTTGTTCTGGTTCCTGTATGCGGTCGAAAAGCTAGGGATGGACCCAATGGTGTTCATCCGCCGCTTGATTGCTGCCAGCAGCGAGGATATCGGGCTAGCTAATCCGCAAGCGATGGTACAGGCGGTAAGCGCACTGGATGCCTACCGGAATAACGGGTGGCCGGAAGCCAAGCTGAACATTGCCCAGGCGATTCTGTTTGCGGTGGAGAGCCCCAAATCGGATGGCGTTGTGACGGCCATATCCCGGGCGATGTCCGCCATGGATGAAGTCAAATCGGCGGAGGTTCCGCTTCATCTGCGTGATGCGCATTACTCGGGGGCGGTGAAGCTGGGACATGTCGGCTACAAGTACCCGCACGATTATCCGGGCCACTACGTGAAGCAGGAATATTTGCCGAAGGAACTCTCCCGCCGGGTGTTCTATCAGGCGACGGAGCAGGGGAACGAAGCCAAGATCGCGCACAATCAGCGATTACGACGCGAAGAATAGGGTCGACGCGAAGAATAGGGTCGTACAGGGAGAATGTGATTTACGGCCGCTAGTTTAGTTAAATGGAGGAAACGAATGATGAAAACAGGGAAACAACGGTTTGCCATTCTGCTGCTGTCCGTCGGCATGGTGCTGAGCGGCTGTTCGGGAAGAAGTGCCCAGGAACAGGTTTCCCCTGGACAGGCCGCGGAGGCAGTGCATGAGCAGGGGCATCAGACGCAGCTGTCCAACGGGGATATCCAGGAGGCGACGGCTTCGATTGACGAACTGCCTGTCTTTTTGAAGAGCCAGACAAGCGAGATGCAAACGATCTATGCCTTGTCTGCGCAGGTGAGTGATGTCCTGAAATTTATTCCTTGTTATTGCGGCTGTGGAGACAGTGCCGGTCATGAGAGCAACCTGAACTGTTTTATTGATGAGATTCAGGAGGACGGCACCGTGGTGTGGGACGATCATGGCACCCGCTGCGGGGTGTGCTTGGACATTGCCGTGGAATCTGCCAAAATGAGCAGCGAGGGCAAGAGCCTGACGGAGATTCGGACCACAATCGACGAGAAATACAGCACAGGCTATGCTAAGCCGACACCAACCCCAATGCCGCCCGCCGAAAGTTAATTCTACTGTGGATCAAAAAGAAGGTACCCGATGTGATCGATGGATCACTCGAGTGCCTTCTTTTTGTTGGGTATAAGGCCCTCAAGGCTGTTTTCAGGAATCGCCTGATCCGTTTCTCAGACTGACCACGTGATCTATCTCACAGCATCAAACTATATATGGATGTAAATTGATAAAACGGAACTATATATAGTGTGTTGATGATCTAAGGAGAAGGAGTTGATCGAATTCATGAAAGTCATGAAGAGAGACGGATGCCTGGTGAATTTTGAGATAAACCGGATTGTGAAAGCAGTGGATAAAGCGTTTATAGCCGTTGAGGGTGTGTCCCGCATGGAGGCTTCCCTACAGATTGGCGAGGCGGTTGCTCGTGCGACCATGGGGATGGAGCAGGTGAGTGTGGAGGAAATTCAGGATATCGTTGTCGAGCATTTGCAAAGTACAGATTATGAAGAGGCTGCGGCAGCTTATCAACATTATAGGGAAACCCGTGACCTGGAGCGGATGCGGCGGGGAGAGCTCTACAAGATCAGCAGAGATGTGATTGGGGTAACGAATCTGGATCTGCTGCGGGAGAATGCGAATCTGAACGGGGAATCCTTCAGTGGAAAAATGAGTCGGATCGGCTCCGAGTACGCCAAATGGATGGCAAGCAAATTCATCCTCCCTGGAGATCTCATGAGAGCGGTGAGGGATGGTTATGTTTATGTGCACGACCTGGACCAGTACGCACTTGGAACAACGAATTGCATTTTCATTCCGTTTGATCGACTATTGGCCAAGGGATTCAATACCGGTAACGGGTCGGTCAGGCCGCCACAGAGCATCATGACCGCGATGGCGCTGGTGGCCATCATTTTTCAATCCCAGCAGAACAGTCAATTCGGCGGCGTGTCCGGAAATAAAATCGATTGGGATTTGGCCCCGTATGTCGGTAAATCGTTTCGTCGGCATTTTCGCAAAGGGCTGGCCTACTTCGGAGAGGTGGAGCAGGGAGACCATAGACCCGGTGCACGAGTTCTTCTGGATAACGAATTATACATAGACAATGAGCAGTTGAAAGAATTTTATCCGCGAATCTATCACTATGCATATAACGAAACGGTGAATGAAGTAAAGCAGGCCGCGGAATCTCTGATCCACAATCTAAACACGATGAGCAGCCGAGCCGGCGGGCAGATTCCCTTTACATCGCTGAACTATGGCATGTGCACGTCAACCGAAGGAAGGCTGGTGTCCCATGCTCTGCTGGATGCCACGATGAGAGGGCTCGGCGGGGGAGAGACGCCGATATTTCCGCAGCATATTTTCCAGTGCAAGCAGGGGGTTAATCAGGCGGAAGGGGAGCCCAACTACGATCTGTTCCTGAAAGCCGTTGAGTGTTCCAGCCGCAGGCTCTACCCGAATTTTGTCAACGTGGATGCATCGTTTAATCTGGTCTACTATAACCCGGACGAGCCAGACACGATTATTGCCACCATGGGCTGCAGGACACGGACGATTTCAGACCGGTTCGGGCGAAACCGCCTGAGCGGCAAAGGCAATTTATCCTTTAATACGATCAATCTGGTTCGTCTCGGCATTGAGCATGGCATTATCGAAGGCAAACGGGATATACCGGACCTGAACCTCTTCTACGAGCAGTTGGATCAGTATTTGACGATTGCGGTAGAGGGTTTGATTCATCGTTACGAGCTGCAGGCCGACCAACCGGCCAAAGCGTCCGATTTTATGATGCGGGAAGGCGTGTGGGAAGGCGGCGAGACACTGGCACCGGAGGATAAGGTTCGCGAGCTCATCAAGCACGGAACCCTTGCACTTGGATTTATCGGGTTGGCTGAATGCCTGAAGGCGTTAACCGGGCTGCATCACGGAGAAGATGAGACCAGCCGTGGTCTGGGAATCGAGATCATCCGGCATATGCGTCAGTTTTGCGATGCAGCCAGTGAAAGATATAATCTGAACATTACGTTGTTTGCCACGCCGGCAGAAGGGTTATCGGGGAAATTCACGAAGCTGGACCGGCAAACCTTTGGTGTGATCGAGGGTGTCACGGATCGCGAGTATTATACGAACTCGTTCCATATTCCGGTTTATTATCCGATGGCCGCATACCGCAAAATCCGTTCCGAAGCTCCTTTCCATGAGTTGTGTAATGCAGGAGCGATTTCGTATGTAGAGCTCGACGGCAATGCCCGGCAGAATACGGCTGCTTTTCGGGACATCGTACAGTTTGCCTTGCAGCAGAATATCGGATATTTCTCCGTAAACCATCCCGTCGATCGTTGCCCGGCATGCAATTACGAAGGGATCATCGGAAGCTCTTGCCCTGGATGCGGCGCTTCGGAAGACAATGGGAACTTCCAGCGGCTGCGCAGGGTGACGGGATATTTAACGGGCAATTATACGGAGCGCTTCAATTCGGCCAAGCAGGCTGAGGTTAGGGATCGGGTGAAACATCTGTGAATGTGTGCGGATATATCCCCGAGAGCATCAATGAAGGCCCCGGGCTGCGGGCAGTTCTATTCGTGAGCGGCTGCCGTCATGCCTGCGCCGGATGCTTTAATACGGATTCCTGGGACTTTGAAGCGGGGGAGCCGTTTACAGAAGAATTGTCTGCGTCCATCCTGCAGGATATAAGCGACAACCCTTTATTGGATGGCGTGACCTTATGCGGTGGGGACCCGTTCTTCTCGCCGGAGGAATGCACGGCATTTGTACACAAGCTCAGGACCTTGTGTCCTGGGAAAAGTGTATGGGCCTACACGGGCTTCACCTTTGAAGCGCTCATGAGGCAGCAGAAGCTGCGGGAATTGGCGAAACAGTGCGATGTTATCGTGGATGGCAAATTCCAGCTGGAGCAAAGGGATGTTTCGCTACCTTTTCGAGGCAGCTCGAATCAGCGCTTAGTTGATGTAGCCGCCAGCCTAGAACGGGGAGTAACGGTAGAATATGTTCTTGGCTAGCACGTAAAAAAGAGCACACACTTTACGGAAACTTCCGTGTTCAGTGTGTGCTCTTCGCGTTAAGGCAGCGGATTAATAAGGTACTTTATCCGCGGTTTCGATCGTTCCCCCGCCAAGGCATTCGTCCCCTTGGTAGAAGACGACGGCTTGTCCCGGCGTGATTGCTTTTTGCGGCTTGGCAAAAGCGACATGAACGGTTCCATCTTCGCGCGGAGTTATCGTTACCTCTTGATCCGGCTGACGGTAGCGGAATTTCGCGGTGCAGGTGTAGGCGTCTTTGGGCATAGCGTCTTGTCCTGCAATCCAGTTGATTCCGGAGGCAACGAGTCCGGTTGAATACAAACTCGGATGATCGCCTTGAACAACGTACAGAATATTGTTAGTTAAATCCTTGTCGGCAACAAACCAAGGCTCTCCGGAGCCTGAGCCGCCAATGCCGAGACCTTGGCGTTGTCCCAGCGTGTAGTACATCAAGCCATCATGGCGACCTTTCACTTCACCGGTGACAATGTCCACCATATCGCCGGATTGGGCGGGGAGGTATTGTCCAAGAAATTCTTTGAAATTCCGTTCGCCGATGAAGCAAACGCCGGTGCTGTCTTTTTTCTTGGCGGTATATAGTCCGGCTTCCTCAGCGAGTCGGCGAACTTCCGGTTTCGGCAGATGCCCGATCGGGAACATCGCCTTGGAGAGCTGCTCTTGGCTTAGCGCATTAAGGAAGTAGGTTTGATCCTTGTTGCTATCAACGCCGCGCAGCAGCCGGTACTGTCCGTCTTCTTCGATGACGCGGGCATAATGTCCTGTAGCTACGTAATCGGCTCCCAAGTCCATTGCCTTATTCAGAAATTCGCCGAATTTGATTTCACGGTTGCACATGACATCGGGGTTCGGCGTTCTCCCGGCTTTATATTCATCGAGGAAATAGGAAAATACTTTATCAAAGTATTCCTTCTCGAAATTGACGGTATAGTAGGGAATGTCGAGCTGCTCGCACACGCGGCGCACGTCTTCAGCGTCCGCTTCAGCTGTGCAGTAGCCGAGCTCATCGGTATCATCCCAGTTTTTCATAAAGATGCCGATCACTTCATAGCCCTGCTGCTTGAGCAGGAGTGCTGTTACGGAGGAGTCGACTCCTCCCGACATGCCGACAACGATACGAGTGTTATGTTTTTCTTTTGACATCGTTATCACCATTTTCATATTGAATTGTGCCCATGGAGGTATTTTAACATATTGGAACAAGGTTCACACGTATCATTTTGTCCACTCAGCGTGAACATTTTTCGGGTTTCGGGCTGGAATATTACCCATTGAGGTCCAGGATATGTTACCATAAGCAGAGGGTAATGATCGGAATACGGAGAAAAATACAGGATAAGCTGATTCATGCGTAGATTACGCCGTATTTATCGCTAAACCCTCCACCTACAATTCATGTACAGGATGGACATAATATACAATTTACCGAAAGAGGTGTCACCTTTGAAGATATCAACAAAAGGAAGATACGGATTAACGATTATGATGGAGCTGGCCGCCAGGTTTGGTGAAGGGCCGACTTCGCTGAAGAGCATTGCCGAGAAGAACCAGCTGTCGGAACATTATCTTGAGCAGTTGATCGCACCGCTGCGGAATGCGGGACTGGTCAAGAGCATCCGCGGCGCATACGGAGGATATATCCTTTCCCGCGATCCGGCCTCTATAACGGCAGGAGATGTAATCCGCGTGCTGGAAGGACCGATATCCCCTGTGGACTTCACGGAAGAGGACGATCCGGCGAAGCGGGATTTATGGCTTCGTATCCGCGACAGCATTGCTGAAGTGCTCGATTCCACGACGCTGGACTATCTGATCAACTACCAGGAACAGTCTGCTGCTGACAACTATATGTTCTATATATAAGGGTGAGACGGATATGAGATCAGTATATTTGGATCATGCCGCATCAACCCCGGTTCATCCGGAGGTTGCTGAGCGGATGATGAATGTGATGACAAGCCAATATGGCAATGCTTCAAGTGTTCATTCTTTTGGACGGGAAGCGAAGAAGATCGTCAACGGGGCGCGTGATCGGATTGCGTCCCTTTTGGGATGCCAATCGGACGAGCTGGTGTTCACCGCAGGTGGCACCGAAAGCGATAATTTGGCTATACTGGGGTTGCTGGAGTCGCTTGGTGTGAAGGGCAAGCATGTGATTACGTCAGCAGTTGAACACCATGCGGTGCTTCATACATGCCATGAGCTGGAACGGCGGGGCTGTGAAGTTACCTATGTCCCCGTCGATTCTACTGGGCGTGTCTCTGTGGAGGACATTGCGGGCGCGATTCAGGACAACACGGTGCTGGTCACCATCATGTATGGCAACAATGAAGTAGGCACCGTTCAGCCGATCATCGAAATCGGCGAGCTCTGCCGCAGCCGGGGCATCGTGTTTCATACCGATGCTGTTCAGGCATTGGGAGCGGAGGCGATCAACTGCCGCGAGCTGCCGGTGGACATGTGGAGTTTTTCCGCCCACAAAATCAACGGACCCCAAGGCGTCGGAGCATTGGTTGTCCGCAGAGGACTCAGCGTCTCTCCACGTCTGTTCGGAGGGCTGCAGGAGAAGAAACGCCGTGCCGGAACAGAGAATATGGCCGGCATCGCCGGTTTTGCGGCAGCAGTGGAATGGACCGTTAAGAATATGGAGACGCGTATTTTGCATTATCACGAGCTGAGATCGACGCTGCTTGAAGGGTTTCGTCAGGAGATTGGCGAGGATGCTTTTGTGTTTAACGGAAATTCGGAACATTACCTACCTCACATCCTAAATATCAGCTTTCCCGGTGCCAATACGGAGACGATGCTGATGAACCTCGATATGGAAGGAATTGCGGCGGCAAGCGGCTCGGCTTGTACGTCGGGATCTCTGGAAATATCCCATGTACTCCAAGCAATGAAACTTTCTGATCCTGTTTTGAGCTCCGCGATTCGTTTTAGTTTCGGTTTGGGTAATACTACTCAAGAAATGGAGCACACTGCCCAAAAAATTGGAACCATCCTTAATCGGTTACGTAAATAGATGTTAAGGGATTTCTCCTTCTAGAGAATAGGGGGTATGCGTTCGTCCATTTCATCCTTGGAAATCGCCCGTTTAGGCTCACAAAATGTTGACCGGCGGCTGATTTCAAACCATGAAGGATGAGGAGGTGTCCACTGCAGTATGAAACTTCAAGAAATGATTGGACTGGCTGTATTCGACGTGGAGAACGGTAAGGAAATCGGCAAAATCCACGATTTTATACTAGATGAGAACTGGTTGATTACCGGGTTGGAGCTGGAAGGCAAGGCTTTGTTTTCCTCGCATGTGAAAAGCGTCTCATGGGAAGATATCGTAGCATACGGGGAAGATGCCGTCATGATCCGGAGCCAAGAGGCGGTCCGCAAGGTGGGCGCCAATGAAATACCGCTTACGTACCTTTTGGGCAAGCGCAAACTGAAAGAGATGCAGGTCTTGACAGAGGACGGTATCCTGCTCGGACGTATATCGGATGTTTATTTTGAGCAGGAACAGGGCAATACAATACTAGGGTTGGAAATATCCGATGGATTTGTCTCGGATTTGATCGAAGGTCGCAAATGGCTGCCTTGCACAGCGGAAATGGCTATCGGCGAAAGTGCCGTTATGGTACCCCCGATGAGCGAACAGCGTCTGGAAAAAGCCATTAATTCTGTGAACGGATAGGGTGAGGTAGGATGAAATGTCCAAACTGTAGTTCCAAAGATATCGGGAAAATCGGCTCCCACCAGTTTTATTGCTGGGGTTGCTTTATCGAATTGACAGTCAACGGAGAGAAAATGTCCGTATACCAGGTAGAAGAGGATGGTACGCTCAGCTCGCTGGATGATTTGTTCTTCGGTGATGAAATGCAGCCGGATTTCCCTCCTATGCACGCGTCTTCCTAAGAACGCGTACATATAGTTAGATAACGACTCCTTGCTGAAGGCCTATATGGCTGAGCAGCAGGGAGTCTTTTTCATGTTGGCCTGCGGAAATGTTAGTTTATTTCTGGAAGCTTGTACATATACTACAGGGTAGCTTTCGAAAAAAGGAGGGTGCCTGTGTGGAACAGCTGACCGAGAACAAATGGTTTCGATTGTTGGTATGGTTAATGCTTGGACTCATCTCTCTTTACTTTGTCTGGCTGCTGCGTCCACTGTTTCTGGATGTCTATCGATTTCTCAAGGCTGTCCTGGCGCCATTTCTGGTTGCCATGATCATATCTTATGTGCTCAATCCGGTAGTATGCATGCTCTCCGACCGTAAAGTTCCGCGGAGCATGGCCGTGCTGCTCATCTATGCCGTCTTTCTGACGTCACTTACCGTTATTCTGATCAATATGATTCCGATGCTGATCCGGCAGCTGGAGGAGCTCAACGAGCATTTGCCTGAATTATCGATGAACGCCCAGAGCCTGATGACCAATCTGGACAGCAGGCTGCTGCCCCCGGGAGTAAGGACAGGCGTCAACAGCTGGTTCTTGCAGATGGAATCAAGGCTGGCCGGGGGAATTTCGGATTTCATGGACAATATCGGCAACACCATCAACATCCTGTTTAATGTGTTAATTGTTCCGTTCCTGATCTTCTATATATTAAAAGATTTCGAGGTGTTCCAGCGAACCGCCGTATCTTATCTGCCGCGGAGCCGCCGCAAGTCGATTGTCACGCTGCTGAAAGAGATCGACACGGCGCTCGGGAATTACGTCCGTGGACAATTTCTGGTATGCTTAATTATCGGCGTACTGGCTTATGTGGGGTATGTGATCGTGGGCATGCCGTACGCGCTGCTGCTGGCAAGCATCGTGGCGGTGTTTAACATCATTCCCTATTTGGGCCCCTTTCTTGGCGCGGCTCCAGCGCTTGTGATGGCATCTACGATTTCCTGGAAGATGGTGCTGCTGGTGGCGGCGGTTAATATGGTCTGCCAAACGCTGGAGAGCAATGTTATCTCGCCGCAAGTGGTGGGCAAAAAGCTGCATATGCATCCGCTCCTGATCATATTTGCACTTCTTGTCGGTGGACAGGTGGCAGGAACCTTGGGCTTAATTTTGGCTGTTCCGGTCTTTGCCGTCATCAAAGTGCTGCTGCAGCATTTTTTCGCCTATTATGTCAGAAGGAAATCCGGCTGAAGGTTCCAGTCTACAGCTGCACTGCTCATGCATTGACAGATAGTTTCACCCTATATATACTTGAAATAATAAACCTATATCCGTACAAATCGATGAGAAAATCCAGTAGGCTTTGTGTACCTTGCCCAGAGAACAGGTTCCTGCCCGGACAATTTCCGGCTGGCTGCGAGAACCTGGAAGCGAACCTAAGCCGAATGCTAATTTTTGAGTGTGATTCAAATTCACCGGGTGGCCCCCGTTATCCAGCTGTTACGAGGCGATCGTTACATATGTTTTTCCAGGAGATTTCTGCTGGAGGATGAATGGACGATAACCAGGGTGGTACCGCGAGAACATCGTCCCTGAATTCAATTCAGGGGCGTTTTTTGTGTTCGAATACAAGTGATTCGGACCTATATTATGACTGGAGGAAGTGTAGAGATGAAAGCTAGTGAAATCCGTTCCAAATGGCTAGAGTTTTTTGCAGAGAAAGGCCACAATATTGAGCCAAGTGCATCGCTTGTTCCGCACAATGACCCGTCCCTGCTTTGGATTAATGCAGGTATGGCTCCGCTCAAGCCTTATTTTGACGGGCGTGTGAAGCCGGAAAATCCGAGAATTGCGAACTCGCAGAAATGTATTCGGACCAATGATATTGAGAATGTCGGCAAAACCCGTCGTCACCATACATTTTTCGAAATGTTGGGCAACTTCTCCATCGGGGATTATTTTAAGGAAGAGGTTATCACCTGGGCTTGGGAGTTCCTGACAGACAAGAAATGGATCGGATTCGATCCGGAGAAGCTGTCCGTTACCGTCTATCCGGAAGACGAGGAAGCCTACAAGCTGTGGAACGAAAAAATCGGTCTCCCGAAGGAGCGCATCATTAAGCTGCAGGAAAACTTTTGGGATATCGGCGAAGGACCTTGCGGACCTTGTACCGAGATTTTTTATGATCGCGGTGAAGGATACGACACGGATGCTCCGGAATCCGAAATGTTCCCTGGCGGTGAGAATGAACGCTGGCTCGAGGTATGGAACCTCGTATTCTCCCAGTTCAACCACAACAAGGACGGCAGCTATACGCCGCTTCCAAACAAGAACATTGATACGGGTGCGGGACTCGAGCGCTTTGCTTCCATTCTGCAAAATGTGGCGTCCAACTTCGATACTGACCTGTTCCAGCCGATCATCCAGAAGACGGCAGAGCTTGCCGGCGTTAAATACAATGAGAAGACGGAATACGATATCGCGCTGAAAGTTATTGCCGACCATATCCGGACGGTTGCATTTGCGGTAGGTGATGGCGTGCTGCCTTCCAACGAAGGCCGCGGCTATGTCATCCGTCGTTTGCTCCGCCGTGCGGTTCGTTACGGAAAGGTGCTCGGGCTGGACAAACCATTCATGTATACGTTGACCGGAACCGTAGGCGATATTATGGGAATATACTACCCAGAGGTCGTTGAGAAGCGTGCCTTTATCGAGAAGGTTATTGCAACGGAAGAAGAACAGTTCCACAAAACGCTCTCTGACGGCTTGAACATCTTGGCTGACGTCAGCCAAGAAGCGAAGAAGCAGGGCAAATCGGTCATCAGCGGCAGCGACGCGTTCAAATTGTATGATACGTATGGCTTCCCGTTTGATTTAACGGAGGATTATGCGTCCGAGCACGGATTGACCGTGGACCGTGAAGGCTTTGATGCCGCGATGAAGGAACAGCGTGATCGTGCGCGTGCGGCTCGTCATGAAACGGAAAGCATGAAGGTCCAAGGCGGCGTTCTTTCCGATTATACGGTTAAAAGTGAATTTGTTGGATATAATGACACCGTCAGCGAGGCTAAAGTGCTCGCCATTGTTTCCGGTGACAGCTTTGCAGACAGCGTAAGTGAAGGCGAGACCTGTCAGGTCATTCTGGACGTTACCCCGTTCTATGCCGAAAGCGGCGGCCAGGTCAGCGATCAGGGGATTTTGGAAGGCGGATCTGTACGTGCCCGAGTGGAAGGTCTCTTCAAGGCTCCGCATGGACAGCACGTGCATTTCGTAACCGTGGAGCTCGGCGAGCTTAAAGTGGGCGATACGGTTAAGGCGCAGGTGGACTCCGCTATGCGCAATGATATCGTCAAGAACCATACAGCCACACACCTTTTGCATAAAGCATTGAAGGAAGTTCTGGGCGATCATGTCAATCAGGCAGGTTCGCTTGTTGAACCGCAGCGTCTGCGCTTCGACTTCTCCCATTTCGGCAGCATTACGCAGGAGGAGCTGGCGGATATTGAGCGCCGCGTGAATGAACAGGTGTGGAAGAGCATTCCGGTCGTTATCGAGCGCAAGGCCATTGATGAAGCGAAGGCGATGGGTGCCATGGCATTGTTCGGAGAAAAATACGGAGATATCGTCCGTGTCGTTCAGGTCGGAGATTACAGCATCGAGCTGTGCGGCGGATGCCATGTAGGCAACACCTCCCAGATCGGAATCTTCAAACTGCTTGGCGAGAGCGGCATCGGCTCCGGCGTTCGCCGCATTGAAGCCGTAACGGGACGCTGTGCTTATGAGCATCTGGAGGGGCAAATGGACCTGCTCAAGCAAGCTGCCGGCTTGTTGAAGAGCAATCTTGCGGACGTGCCGAAGCGGATCGAGGGCCTGAACCAACAGGTGAAGGATCTTGCCCGGGAGAACGAGTCCCTGCAAGGCAAGCTCGGAGCCATTGAGGCCAGCCAGTTGACCGATAAAGTGAAGCAGGTCGGTAACACGTCGCTGCTTGCAGCTGAAGTACAGGCTGGCAGTATGGATGGACTCCGTGGCATTGCTGACGAATTGAAGGGCAAGCTGCCGGAGACGATCCTCGTGCTCGGCTCCAAAGCGGGCGACAAGGTGAATTTCGTCGTAGCCGTTCCGCAGGAACTGGTGAAGCAAGGCTATCATGCCGGCAAGCTCGTTAAAGAAGTGGCTTCGATCTGCGGCGGAGGCGGCGGGGGCCGTCCGGATATGGCACAAGCGGGGGGCAAGGATGCTTCCAAGCTCGCCCAGGCGCTGCAGCATGCTGAGGATCTCATAGCCCGGGGCGTGTAACAGATTTGTCCAGATTGTGTACAGCAAGTAATAGTAAGCAGGATCCAACATTTTGCTGTACACAATCCTGAATTTTTTGGAACACTCTCTAAATATTTCGCATTCGATTTCCGTAGAGACTCAGGATTATGTTATGATATAACTAGATCAAGCTGGTAAATATTTATTCGACGAAGCATGGTAAACATGTTCTTTGAAGAAGCGAGGTGTGTCACACATGGACTCCATGGATAAGACAGTCAAGTTCAATGTAAAAGGTGATGAAAAGGAGGCTTCCGCCCAGGACATTCTACTTTCGGTATACGATTCGCTGGTAGAGAAGGAGTACAATCCGATTAACCAAATCGTAGGGTATCTTTTGTCCGGGGATCCAGCTTATATACCTCGGCACAATAATGCCAGAAGTTTGATCCGGAAAAAAGAGCGAGATGAATTGATTGAAGAACTGGTCCGGTTCTACTTAGCCAGTCACCGTTAGGAGTACACAGGGATGAAGAAGATCATGGGATTAGATTACGGGGACCGCAGAATCGGTGTTGCCATAAGCGACGTGTTCGGATGGACGGCCCAAGGGGTTGAAGTTATCGAGCGCCGCCGTGATGAAGGCGAACTGGACAGAATTGCCGCACTCGTCAAAGACAACGAGGTCGGTGAAATTGTGGTCGGCTTGCCTAAAAATATGAACGGCACGATTGGTCCGCGGAGCGAAATCTGCATGGAATTCGCAAGTACATTGCGAGAGTCCCTATCCTTACCCGTTCACCTTTGGGATGAACGGCTATCAACAGTATCCGCTGAAAGGACATTGCTTGAAGCCGATGTCAGCCGAAAGAAGCGAAAACAGGTTGTAGATAAAATGGCGGCAAGCTTGATTTTGCAAAACTACTTGGATTCTAAAAGGTAAAGGTGAGGGTGATTACAATGGCTAATGAGCATATTGGTATGGAAGAAGAACCGGAAATTATTTATATTCCCGACGATGAAGGCAACGAGGAAGAATTCGAAGTCATCATGAAATTCGAAGTGGATGGCTCGGATGCTAAATATATGATGGTTGTACCAAGGGAGTCTGCCGACGAAGAGACAGACGAGGTCTACGCCTTCCGTTATGAGGAAGACGGAGAAGACTTGAAATTGTTTATGATTGAAGATGATGAAGAATGGGCCATTGTTGAAGAAACCTTCAATACGCTCGTGGAAGAGCTGGACGGGAGAGACGAATGATGTCTGATTTTTCGGTTGAGAATATCGTATGGACCCAAGTACTTAAGGAAGCATTCGGTGAGAGTGTAGAGCTTGAGGACGAAAAAGGCCATATCGAGGTTTATGATATTGCCGCCGAATTTGAAGTGGATGGTCAAGGGTATGCCATTCTGGTTCAGCCGGATCGAACCGATGAGGAGTATGAGGTGCTTCGTATCGTCAAGGGCGAGGACGGCGGATTGCAGCTGGCAACCATTGATGACGACGAGGAATGGGAGAATGTGTCGGAGCTCTATGATGAGCTGACGTTTCCCGAAGGCGACGAGGATTAAGTTCCCTCCTACAGGAGCACATGCTTAATTTTCAAATGAAAGTTCAGGAAGGGGCGGAGCTGTCCGCCCCTTTTGGTGTGAAGGGATGAGTAGATTGAAGAAACTGGCAATAGCAGTATTGGTCCTGATCCTAGTTGCGGGCGGGGCCATATTCTACGTATGGAATGGTTTACAGCCCGTTCGCAGCTCGGAAACTCCTGTCGAATTCACCGTGGAGTCCGGCATGAGCACGTCCTCTATCGCCGATCTGCTTGAGGAAAAGGGATTGATCAAGAATGCCCTTATACTTAAAGGTTATTTAAAGCTTAGCGGGGAAGGAAGCCGTCTGATGGCAGGAACCTATGAGGCAACCCCAGGTACTCCGTTCAAGGAACTGTTATCGAAGATGAATAAAGGCGAAGTGAAGCCCGAGGAGATGGTTCGTTTTACGATCCCTGAGGGGTATACAATCCTTCAGATGGCGGAGACCATCGCTCACGAGAGCGGAATCGATAAGCAGGAATTTCTGAAGGTTGTAGATCAGACTACCGGCTGGGATGTTCCGATTGCGGGAGAAATTCCCCAAGAAGCAGACCTCAGGCATCACCTCGAGGGATACTTGTTCCCTGCGACCTATGAGTTACCGAAGAAGGATATCACCGCAAAAGGCATTGTAGAAACCATGCTGAAAGAAACGGAGAAACGTTTGGCCGAAATTCCGGGTCGGGAGAATCAGTTAAAGGCTCGCGGCGTGACATTCCATGAACTCATGACCATCGCTTCACTGGTTGAGCGGGAAGTGGTCGCAGATCAGGAGCGTGCCCTGGTTGCCGGCGTTATTTATAATCGATTGGAAGAGGATATGAGGCTGGAAATCGATGCAACCGTTCAATATCTGTTAGATAAACCGAAGGAACGATTGCTTTATGCCGATCTGGAGGTTGAGAGCCCGTATAACACTTATCGTCAAAAGGGTTTGCCGCCTGGGCCCATCTCAAGCCCGAGCCTGGAATCCATTCAGGCTGCCCTGAATCCGGAGAAATCCGAATATTTGTTCTATGTGACTAAGAAAGACGGTACACAAGAGCATTTGTTTGCCAAAACGTATAAAGAGCATTTGAAGAATATCGAGACCAGCAAGAAGATGGCACAACAATAATAATATTACGTGTTTAGCAATTCCCCTGATACGCTGCTGACAACGAACAGATCCAGCTTCGTACTCAGAAGAGTCTTGTTGAACACCCTCTAAGTAGGGAGGAATTTTTAAATGAGTATCAAATCTGAATTATTGGCGGCAGCCGGGTCCGTAGCTGATGCCGCTGCTTATCTGGAAGCGGGAGCCGATGCACTGCTCGTCGGCGAAGATCGATTCGGCATGAGATTGCCCGGCAGTCTGACATTGGACGAAATAAATCAAGTCGTACAGCTTGCTCATGAGCGAGGAAGTAAAGTGTACGTCAGCTTGAACAATCTGATGACGAATGATTTGCTGCCTGAGCTTCCTGCCTATGTTAAGGCGCTCGGAGAGATCGGAGTAGACGCGGTGGAATTTAACGATCCATCGGTACTCACTACCGTAAAAGACTTGGCTCCACAGGTAAAACTTCATTGGAATGCAGAAATGACCGCCACCAACTACTCGACGGCCAATTATTGGGGAAGCAAAGGCGCATCTCGGGTTATTCTTGCGCGTGAATTAAATATGGATGAGGTAACCGACATGAAGCCGCAGCTTCAGCTGGAAGCACAGGTTCAGGTTCATGGCATGACGAACATCTATCATTCCAAACGACGCTTGGTGAACAGCTATATGCAGCAGCAGGGCAGACCCGTGAATGAAGGCAGCCTTGGCAAGGAGCGTGGTTTGTTTCTCATTGAAGCTGAGCGTCAAGAAGAGAAGTATCCGATCTATGAGGATTTCAACGGAACCCATATTATGAGTTCGGAGGATATTTGCATTCTGGAGGATCTTCATCTCTTAATGGCAGCAGGCATTGACAGCTTTAAGGTAGAGACGCTGCTGAAGCCGCGGCATTACAATGAGCTGGTGATTCGAACCTATCGCCAAGCGATGGATCTATATGCTGCAGATGCTTCAACTTATGCATTTCAGGAAGAGTGGATGGACGGAATCCGGGCTATTCAGGATCCGGAACGTGAATTGTCGTTTGGATTTTTCTATAAGGAACAAGTTTATTAAGGAGTGGACAGCATGGAAGCAATGGCACAGCCAACGTATAAGGGCAAACGCTATCGCCTGGACAAGCCGGAATTGCTCGCCCCGGCTGGTAATTTGGAAAAATTGAAATTTGCGGTGCATTATGGCGCCGATGCTGTATATATTGGGGGTCAGAAATACGGCCTTCGTTCAAATGCGGACAACTTCAGTTTTGAAGAAATGAAAGAAGGCGTGGAGTTCGCCAAGAAATACGGCGCTAAAGTATTTGTAGCAACCAACATATATGCGCATAATGAGGACATTGAGGGAATTGAATCCTACTTGAGAAGTTTGGAGGAAGCCGGCATTGCCGCAATCATCGCTGCAGATCCAGCTATTATTGAGGTGGCCAAACGTGCTGCACCCAAGCTCGAAGTTCATCTGAGCACACAGCAATCCACATTGAATTGGCAGGCCGTCAAGTTCTGGAAGGACGAAGGATTGCCGCGGGTTGTACTGGGACGCGAGGCGAGCCTGGAGGAGATCGCAGCGATTAAAGAGCATGTCGACATTGAGATCGAGGCCTTTATCCATGGCGCGATGTGCTCTTCGTTCTCCGGTCGCTGCGTGTTGTCCAATCATTTTACGGATCGTGATTCCAATCGGGGCGGATGCTGCCAATCCTGCCGTTGGAAATACGATTTGTTTGTGGATGGAAGAGAAGAGCAAGGCCAGTGGGTATCGGAAGAGCAGCAGCTGATAGAACAGCCGGCCCCTGTTCCGTCCCCGTTCAAACCGGGTGTTACGCAGATTCCGCTGTTCCAGCCGGAAGACAACCAGTTTACGATGGGGTCGAAGGATCTCTGCATGCTTGAGCATATTCCCGATCTGATTGAGGTGGGAATCGACAGCTTCAAGATTGAAGGACGGATGAAATCGATCCATTACGTAGCGACTGTGGTCAATGTATATAGACAGGCAATTGATTCCTATATGGCTGACCCTGAGCATTATGTATTGAAGCCGGAATGGATCGAGGAAATTAATAAAGCGGCCAATCGACCTCTGAATACCGGTTTTTTCTATGATACACCGGATCATGAGGATCATATCTATGAACCCGAAGAGAAGGCGGTTCCTTATGACTTCGCCGGCTTGGTGATGGAGTATGATGAGAAATCGGGAACGGCTGTCATTCAGCAGCGGAACCACTTTAAGCCTGGGGATGAAATCGAGTTTTTTGGTCCGGAAGGAACTTTCTTTAAGCAGGCAGTTGGTCCTATTAGGGATGAGAATGGCAATGAACTTGATGCAGCTCGCCATCCTTTGCAGCTTATTCGCATGAAGGTGGACCAGCCGGTGCGTCATTTTGATATGATGAGAAAACGCAAAGGAAAATAAAAAATATAGTCACTTTGAACTACACAATTGAGAATCCGGGTCTGTGGATGGACCTTGGATTCTTTTTATTTGCAAAAAAATTAGGGATTAAGAATTATTTTTTTGCGAAAAGCCAAAGGAAAACACCTCCAATTGTCGAAATAAAGAGTAACGAATACGTTTCAAGGGATTGGACCGACGTATTAATAATATGATTGTGGTAGGTGAACAGCTAATGTCAGAAGTTGAGCAGCATGATAAGAAGCCGAAAAAGGGCAAGAAGCCCGGAGGAATTAAAGAGAAAAAGGAAAAACCTTCGGCATCAACAGGGATACATACTGCCAAGTCGTTCTTTTCAAACGTGGGAACGGCTATAAGCCGGATGCCAATGAACCCGGCGAAATCGGTCGGAATTCGGTTGTTCCTGATCTTTTTGTCAGCTATTGTATTTTTTGTTATCGTCTTGGGGTATCTGTCGTACGATAAGGCGAAGAGCACGATTGAGAAGAATGCTGCGAACGGCAATCAGCAGACGATCATTCAAACTTCTGAGAAAATCGACATCATTCTGGAGAAGTATGAGAATGCCGGTAGATCCATCTTTTATGACATTGAATTGCAGAAGTTATTGTCTGAATACACGGATAAAAAGTTAAGCGATTACGATTCATTTACGGTGGAGCGCAGCATTCGCGATAAACTATCCAATCAGATTACATCGGATTCGTCGATCAGAGCCATTTATTTGATCCCTTCCAAGGGAGAGAAGATCATATCGGCAGGACAAACCTCAGAATCCTCTAAAACTGTCCTTGAGCAAAGCTGGTATACTGAACTGAAGGAAGGCGACAAGAAGATAATATGGCTGCCAACGATGCAGAACAGCGGAGCTCCATATTTCACGATCGCCCGTTCTTTGGGGTCTATGAATGATCTGAATTCAACGTATGTGGTCATGTTTGAACTCAACGCCTCGGTACTGGATACGCATCTGAAGGGGATCAACCTGGGCGAGAACGGCCAACTGCAATTGATCAGTCCGGAAGGCATCGTTGTCTCCTCCAGCGAGTCCTCCATTGTGGGTTCGGAAACCGCCTGGACGTTTGCGAAGGAGTTTCCGGAGGACTCCAGAACGGATAATGTAAGAACTAAGGATGAGAACGGAAGTCAGGTTCTGGCGGTGTACAATACGCTCAGCGCTAACGATTGGAAACTCGTAGGTTCTGTCCAAACCAGCGAGCTCACGAAGGATGCGTCAAGCATCCTGGTCATCACGCTTATCGTGGCTGCCATCGACGTTATTTTTGCCATTCTGATCGGGATTTGGATGGTAAGAATGATTGCCCGTCCATTAGGCAAGCTTAACCTGCTGATGAAGGAAGGCGCCAAAGGCAATTTGAATGTTCGTACAGACCATAAGAGCCAAGATGAAATCGGTCAGCTCTCCGCAAGCTTTAACGATATGATGGAGCAGATCACCGGACTCGTTCAGCAAACGAGCAATACCGCTCAGGAAGTGCTTAGAACGGCTACCGAGTTAAGTGATGCCTCGAAGAAGACGGCTATTTCCGCCAAAGAAATTGCCGTAGCTACCGAGGAAATTGCCAACGGTGCCAGCAGTCTGGCGGTTGAAGCCGAACGCGGCAGCGATCTGACCAACAACATCTCCAAGCAGATGCAAATTGTCGTTTCAGCCAACGAAGAGATGGGCAAATCGGCCCGTCACGTGGAAAGCGCAAGCGAGCTTGGAACGAAGCATTTGAGTGATTTGCTGGATAAGACCCATCAGACCGAGGATATGACCCGCTCGATGATGCACAAGGTCGATGGCTTGAAGGAGACGACCTCATCGGTTGTCAAAGTGCTTGACGTCCTTCAGAACATTACGAAGCAAACGAACATCCTGTCATTGAATGCAACAATCGAAGCAGCCCGTGCCGGGGCGGCTGGTAAAGGCTTTATGGTCGTGGCCGATGAAATCCGCCAGTTGGCAGACCAATCCAGACAATCCATTGATATGGTTAGCCAGATTACAGACCGCATCATGACTGAGATGAATGAAACCGTGCAGGTATTGCTGGATGCGAACCCACTCTTCAAAGGTCAGATGGTTGCTGTTAAGGAAACGAACGATATTTTTGTATCCGTTCAGCAGCAGATGGTCGACTTTATCGAGTCCTTGGATTCGGTGACGCATTCGATTGATGAACTGAATGAATCTCAGAATGTACTTTCGGAAGCGATGAGTAATGTGAGTGCGGTAGCCGAAGAATCCTCTGCAACTTCGGAAGAGGTGGCTTCTCTCTCCACAGAGCAGCAAAGCGTCAGCAGTCAGCTGGTAAATCTGTCATCGCAGCTGGAGAATGTATCGAATGAGCTGAAAGAGACTTTGTCACGTTTTAGACTGTAAGATTGAATGTATAACTCAAAAGGCTGTTCCATCAGTTTTAAGCTGATGGGGCAGCCTTTTTTCAGGTTATAGCATTTATAAGTTTTCAGCGAAGCGAAAGCTTTATTCTGTATTCGCATTAGGTTTTGGGGTCCCCGCAAAGTATTTGGAATAGGCAACGAAGCATAGGCTCCACTTTGTGGGGTATTGTTTTGGGGTCCCCGGATGGGATTTTGGAAAAAATGCCAAGAGCAGGAGTATGCCACATGGATGCGTTACAAGCAATGTAAGATTCAAGTGAACGTTGACGCAAAAGTCAGAACCATAGGAACCATTACCGGTACCGAATAGGAAAAGAGGAAGATATGATGGACCTTCGCTATGCCCTTTTGTTAAATCCGCTTGTAGTGATATGCACGCTCCTGCTTATCCTCGTTCCGTTCACTTTATTCAAAATAAATCAGTACTTGCATAAACATGGTGACCCGCCCTGGAAACAGCCAAAGAAGTCGGATTAAGTGTCAACGTTTTAATCGTGGGTGTCTTTTCAGGAGAGCTCATTTTTGGTAGAGAAGTGAACATGATTGAGTCAAGCTGCATATGGAAATAATGATGAGACATAGACCGTATTGGAGGAGCAAGACATGAGGCTAATCCGAAATAATCGAATTGCATACGGATGGCTGATACTGACGCTATTGATCGCCGTTGTGACGCTGCGTCTTGCATGGGTACAGCTCGTGATGAAGCATCAAAGGGTTCCCGGCAGCCGACATACAATGGTAGAGGCATCGCTGATACAGAGAGAGCGGGGCGTTGTGCTGGATTCTGGCCGCGGTCATTTTACGGATCGGAATGGAAAACCGCTTACGGGCAAGCTCATCTGGGCAGCTGTGTTGTTTCCTGCAGGCGAGAAGGAACTGAAGAGCTCCCATAATCAGTTAGTGAAGCTGGCCCGTATACTGGGAACAAATAAGGATCATTTGATACAGACCTGGGGCAAGCTAAAGGAGCCTCAATTGTGGCATGGAGATAATTCGCTCATTCCTCGATCCTTAACCAAAGATCAGATTGTGCAGATTCAAGAGCTTGATCTTCCCAAACTTAAGGTCCTTCCTTATGAGCAGCGGTACGGTAATCGCCAATCGGGCATGCAGTGGCTTGGTTTTGTGTCAGGTCAGCGTAAGGAAAGCCTGTTCTTTGACGATGATCCGGAGGTTATCGGAACCAGTGGATTGGAGAAAACGATGGATTCGTTGATACGTGGCGAAGGGCCGACCATCGTCTATTTTCCGGTTAACAGCACCAATGAGGTCATTCAGGATATTAAGCCGATGGTGAAGGCGCCTAATAATCGGTACTATCCGTTAAGGGTATCCACCACGATTGATCTTGATATTCAACAAGGGATTGAGGCAATTACGGAGAAAGCGGGCATGAAAGAAGGAGCGGTTGTTGTGCTGGATGCTCGAAACGCGGATATCGTGGCTATGGTTTCCAGGCCATTCTACAATCCGGAGCAGATTCAACCGAAGGATGGCCAGTGGGAGAATCGCGGATTGAAAGCAGCCACGCCAGGTTCCATCTTCAAGCTAGTCACGGCCGCAGCCATACTGGAGAATGGTTTAAGCTCTGAAAGCGAACACTTCCATTGTGATGGCGAATACGGTAAGTTCGGAATGTCCTGCTGGAAAAAGGGAGGGCATGGAACGATTGATATTCGTGAAGGCTTCGCGGAGTCATGCAACGTCGTATTCGCTACTCTAGCGGAGAGACTGTCAGCTCAGCAAATGGCGGAGGCGGCCTCCGCGCTGGGCTTCGGGCAAACGGTAGGCTGGAAATCCCGGCAGTTTCTAGGGCTTCGTTCCTTTGCGCCATTGGATCATGAAGAGAAGGGCACGGTTTTTTCCAGCTCTGTGGACACCTCTGATGCAGGTGTTAGGGTCCAGACAGGCATAGGCCAAAGGGACGCTGCCGTATCCCCGCTGCAAGCAGCCAATGCGATGGTCACGCTTCTTCATGGCGGGGTGAAGACCAAGCCCCGTATTTTGCAGCAGATCCGGTATGCTAACGGTCAGCTGCTCCAGGCTACGGATCCATTAAAGGAGCAGATATCTGGAAGGGGTATTTCCCGGGAAACCTCTTCCATCCTCCTCGAGTGGATGGAGGATGTCGTCGAAGAGGGAACAGGCAGCTCATTAAAAAATCGCAAATGGACTCTTGCCGGTAAAACCGGAACGGCACAGGTTACAATAAAAGGCCGTGCCCGCAACAACCAGTGGTTTGTCGGGTACGGCCCAGTGGAGAAGCCACGTTATGCCGTGGCTGTATTGGTTGAGAACCGGAGCCCCAACAGCAACAATCAGGCAACGGACATATTCGGTCAGGTTTCCGATTTCTTGGCTTCGGTTGAATCGGCCTCCGGCTCTGCGTAAGAGCGGGACATGTCCCAAGGAGAAACCTCGAATTCTTCGCTCGGCAGCCGGATCCACTGCTTCAGATATCCCTGGGTAAGCAGTTCCTTGATGAGAATCAGCAGGATAGGAGCCAGAATCAAACCGGCAACTCCAAAAATGGACAGCGAGATCATCATAAAGGACAGCATCAGAAATGCAGAGGATACGCCGATTGAGTTTCCTGTAATTTTTGGCTCAAGCAGCTGTCTGGAAATGACAACCACGGCAAGCAGAACGATCAAGCCAACGGCAAGCCCAGTGTTGCCGACGATGAACAAGTAGGTAATCCACGGAATAAGAATAACGGGAACGCCGAGCAGCGGCAGTACATCGAACACAGCACAGATGAGCGCAACGGACAGGGAATTTCCCGTACCTAATATCAGAAGTCCTATGTAAACAATGACAAAGGTAATGCTGACCAGCTTCATCTGAGCTTTTAAATACGAGCCAATCGCCTTGAACACATTTTCTTTGAGGAAAAGAAAAGCCGTCTTGAGGGTCTTCGGCGTCTTGTCTTTGGCAATTCTCCGCCAGCTGCCGATTTCAATGCTTAGGAAGAAAGCAAGGATAATCGCAACACCGAAATTGGCGATAAACGAGGAGAACGACCCCATAAACCCAATGACATAATGGAAGAACGATTCGGCAGCGCCCTGGGCAAAAGTGGTGATGTCCTGGAAATAACCGTTCAGACGGTCTGTCAGATCGGGTGGCAGCGCGTCGAGCTTGGTTTGGAGGAACGTCAGGCTCTCTGAAAAATGTCTCTGGAGCGTTTTGGTGTAACCCGGCAAATTATCCTGCAGGTTCATGAACTGCGATACGATGAGCGCCCCGGCTCCGAACAGGATGCCCAGGATGACCAGCAGGAAGAGCAGAACGGATATTGCGGCTGCAAACGGTTTTGGCAGCCCCCTGCGGTGCAGGAATTTGGAGAAAGGCTCGATAATCAGGAAAACGAGGAAAGATAAAAACACCGGAGCCGCAATTTGGTACAGCTTGCTGAATATGAACATGATCAGGTAAACCGTAAGCACGATTAAACCTATATCGAAGGCGGTTCTCCAATATTTTTTATACAAGGGAAGCATAGTGGGATATCGGCTCCTTTATACTATATTAATTGATATCATTGTACACGATTTGTGAAAAAAAAGCCTATTTCTTTAAGTGCTATGCTAAAATAATAATAGTGGGTTCATTAGAAAAAGAAATAAAAAGCGGGGAGTTAGCATGCAAACATTACTGCTATGGTTGTTTTACCTTTCATCTTTTTATGCGTTCATTCCCGGCATCTTGACCCGGATATTTGGTTTCCGAGTATTTCGCAGGGGAACAGGTTCGAACGACTTTGCCTTGACCTTTGATGATGGTCCTGATCCCGTCTATACACCAAGACTGCTGGATCTCTTGAAGCAGTATAATATGAAGGCGACGTTTTTCCTGGTGGGTTCTCATGCCGAGAAGCATCCAGAAGTTGTAAAACGCATTCATAGTGAAGGTCATCTGATCGGGATTCACAACTATGTTCACAAGAGCAATTGGTTCATGCGGCCGGTCACCGTCCGTAAACAGGTCAAGCGCACGGATGATATTATTTATTCCATCACCGGTGAGCGCTCGAATTATTACAGACCGCCGTGGGGAATCGTGAATTTATTCGATTTTGCCAAGAATACCGGCTGCCGCATTATTCTATGGTCGTCGATGTTTAATGATTGGCGGAGCAAGATTGGCGCTGACAAGCTGACTCAGCGAATGCTTGCCAAGCTTAACGGTGGCGAGGTTATGCTCCTTCATGACTGCGGCACGACGGTGGGGGCGAACCCCGATGCACCGGAGCAAATGCTGATCGCATTGGAACGTGTTCTGAAAGTCGCAGAGCAGAAGGGAATGAGCAGCGTCCGAATCGACGACATGATAACGAAGGAAAGCAAAGTGAAAGCGAAGAAGCTGTCTCCTTTCAAGCGTATGATCGTCTCGTTGTGGCTTCTCTGGGAAAAAGGATTTCATGCGGTGTTTTCGCTTGAAACGGTTACTCCGGCAGATCCGATGCTGCATTTCCGGAAGCGTCCTTTTACCGGTAAAACGGTCGTGATGGAAGATGGCAGCCGGCTTGAAAAGGGAGACCAGGTGCTGGAACTTCATTTTGATAACAAAAAATTGTTTGAGATCGGCAGCCGCTCCCGTTCGGAAGTACAGCTCGCCATCAAAATGATACGTGCCGTGCAGAAAGACCTGCCTTCTCTGGCTAATATGGCGCTGGAAAGGCCCGAGTACAAGGATATCAAGGGTTTATATGCTGTTACTATGATTTCACGGGGACCGGAGCAATTCGGATTTCATGTCCTGGATTTACCGCGGGGACTGTTTGCAAGTTCGTCCAGACTGTATCTGAAACTGCTGCTTAGCGTCATTCATCCGAAAGGGCAGGCCCGTCTTAAAGAGGGCAGCCAGATCATGGAGCCGAAAATCCTCATGATGCCGGTGGATGTTTTGATCGGCCGTTATGCTGAGAAGAAGAGTCAGGCCCAGCCTCCATCCGAGGAGCAGCAGGAAATACAACAAGAACATGCGGGTGACCTGGCCGTTGCTAGTGCATCGCAGGGTATGTAATTCATTGAACCGATTGTTTACTGTCATTATGTATGGATCATCTCTTAGATAGAATTCGGATATAAAAAAGGGGTTATCCCTGCAGGCTTACAAATGCCTGCGAGGGATAACCCCTTTGCTTTGTTTGAATTAGATTTTCAATACGCCGCCTGAGCTGGCGTTCGTAACAAGCTTCGAGTAACGAGCGAGATAACCAGTCTTCACTTTCGGTTCGAAGTCAACCCATTTGCTGCGGCGTACAGCCATTTCCTCATCGGAAACGCCCAGCAATTGAATCGTCCGGTTATTCAGGTCAAGCTCGATGATATCTCCGTCTTCAACGAAAGCGATAGGTCCGCCTTCTGCCGCTTCCGGCGAGATATGTCCGATACTGATACCGCGGGATGCGCCGGAGAAGCGTCCGTCTGTGATCAGACCGACTTTGGCCCCAAGCCCCATACCTGCGATCTGTGAAGTCGGCGCCAGCATTTCTGGCATACCAGGTCCGCCCTTCGGCCCTTCATAACGAATGACAACCACATGGCCTTCTTTAACCTTGCCGTTGGCAATGCCGCTAAGCGCTTCATCTTGCGAGTTAAAGCAGATGGCAGGTCCTTTATGGTATCCTCCAACCGATGGATCAACGGCACCGACTTTGATGATCGAACCTTCAGGAGCCAGATTACCATACAGTACGGCGAGACCACCGCGCTCGGAATATGGGGAATCGATCGGATGGATAACGTTCTGATCCTGAATTTCGCAGCCCTCTACGTTCTCGGCTAGCGTCTTGCCTGTTACGGTGATGCGATCCCCGTGCAATGCGCCAGGCTTCTTAAGAAGCTCGTGCAGAACCGCGCTTACTCCGCCTGCCATATGCACATCCTCGATAAAGTAATCCGAAGCTGGAGCCAGCTTGGAGATGTGAGGAACGCGGTCAGCAACTTCGTTGATTCGCTCCAGCGGGTAATCGAGACCGGCTTCTTGAGCGAGAGCCAATGTATGAAGCACCGTGTTGGTGGAGCCGCCCATGGCCATATCGAGCGCAAACGCGTTGTCGATGGCTTCTACGGTTACGATATCACGCGGCTTGAGGTCCATTTTTACGAGCTCCATCAATTGTTTGGCTGATTGTTTAACAAATTCTTTACGCTCTTCGGCAATGGCAAGAATGGTGCCGTTGCCCGGCAGAGCCAGACCCAGCGCTTCGGCGAGACAGTTCATGGAATTGGCGGTGAACATGCCGGAACAGGATCCGCAGGTTGGACAACCGAATTGTTCCAATTCCAGGAGCTCATCATCATTGATTTTGCCAACCTGGTGAGCGCCGACGCCTTCAAATACGGAGGTCAGTGACAATTTACGGCCTTTGCTGTCCACGCCGGCTTTCATCGGTCCGCCGCTGACAAACACCGTTGGGATGTTGACGCGCAAGGCACCCATCAGCATGCCTGGCGTGATTTTGTCACAGTTCGGGATGCAGACCATACCGTCGAACCAGTGAGCGGATACGACGGTTTCCAGGGAGTCGGCTATGATCTCGCGGCTTGGCAGCGAGTAGCGCATGCCGATATGTCCCATGGCAATTCCGTCATCCACGCCGATCGTATTGAATTCGAACGGAACGCCGCCGGCTTCACGGATCGCTTCCTTCACGATTTTACCGAATTCCTGAAGATGCACATGACCCGGAACGATGTCGATGTAAGAGTTACATACGGCGATGAACGGTTTGCCGAAATCTTCTTCCTTAACGCCTGCTGCACGCAGAAGGCTGCGGTGCGGCGCGCGGTCAAAGCCTTTTTTGATCATGTCTGAACGCATTTTTTTAGTTGTCATGATGTCGATTTCCCCCCAGATCTATTATAAAATTGTTACGCTTTAGCGCGGTCTTCCGGCAAAGCAGCCGGGTACCTGTAAACAGCGAATAGGTTTTAAATGAGTCTATCACAAAAAGGTAGGTTTTTCTACATGATATTAATTAGGAAGCGATGGAAAGAGGCCTGTTGTGATGGCATGCAAAGAGCCTGTTCCTCTAGGTGGGAACAGGCTCCTATTTGAGTGATGATGCTATTTCTTGCCGCCTTTGCGGCCAATTTCCTGATAGAATTCACGATTATGATTCCGCGAGGTGGCTTCGCCGCCCTTTTGACCGATTTCCTGGTAAAACTCGCGGCTATGGTTCTTGGACGTCGCTTTGCCGCCTTTTTTGCCGATTTCCTGGTAGAATTCGCGGCTATGCTTTTTCGCGGTCGCTTCGCCGCCAAGACGTCCAGCTTCTTCGCGGGTCATCTTTCGATTGGTGCTGTTTGCCATCACAAATCACTCCTTTACCGTCGTATTTGCTATGCGTATATGTTACTTACCACGGCTCATTTGTCATGAATCAAAACATTCGACTAAAGATTGGAAAATTTTCATTTCGGATCGAATTCTGAGTCCTAGCGTTATTTACGCTTAAATCAGAGTTTATTTCATGGTTTAATAAGAGTATGATCAAGATTAGGATAGGGAGGTTTTTTAACATTGCCGTTTGTTCAAGTGAAGGGACGAACCGTTCCCTGCAAAGGGATTTTGTTTGATAAAGACGGAACGCTGCTCCATTTCATGGCGCTGTGGGGAGGGTGGACCGATTATGTGCTCAAGTTCATGGAGGAACGGCTGGAATTAATGGGAGCCGGCTTCACGCTGCCGAAAGAGCAGGTGTTAGGCACAAAGCATGATGCAAGCGGGCGCGTGTCGGGTTACGATCTTCAGGGTCCGCTCGCCATGGGCACCGTGGAGGAGACAAACGGGCTATTGGCTTGGCAGCTGTACGCTGCAGGAATGCCATGGAACGAAGCGATTATGCAGGTCCATCAAATTACGAAAAACGCCATGTATGAAATTCGTCAGCAGAAGCCGGCATTCCCGATGCCGGGGCTGGAAAATTTTCTAAAGAAGTGCAGCTTGGCTTCCGTGAAGATGGCCGTGGTTACTTCGGATGAAACCTCAAGTGCCAAGGAACAGTTGGAGTGGATGGGGCTTCACTCTTCCTTTACGGCCATTTTGGGAAGAGATCAGGTTCGAAACGGCAAGCCGCACCCTGAAATGACGGAGACCGCATGCCGCCTGCTTGGGATTATGCCCGAGGAAGCGGTGGTGATCGGTGACAGCAACGCGGATATGCAAATGGCGAAGCAGGCAGGCGCCGCTCTGGCTGTGGGTTTATCGACAGATGAGGGGGAACCTGTACATCTGACAGATGCCGATGTTATCATATCCGATTATAATGAATTAGACGTGCACAGGTAGACGTGTTATTTTAAGGGCTGTACGGAGGTGTGAAAGAGTGGAGAACAGGGAAAAGATCGAGCAGTTGGCAACATGGATCGAAGCTAGCGACTACATTGTTTTTTTCGGGGGAGCCGGTACCTCCACGGAGAGCGGGATTCCTGACTTCCGTTCGGCTGCCGGACTATACCAGAGCGAGCACCAATCTCCGTATCCGCCGGAGGTCATGCTCAGCCACACTTTTTTCATGAAGCATCCGGAAGTGTTTTACGACTTTTACCGGAGCAAGATGCTTCACCCGCATGCGCAGCCGAACGGCTGTCACCGGCTATTGTCGAGACTGGAACATGACGGTAAGCTGAAGGCGGTGGTCACGCAAAATATCGACGGTTTGCATCAGACTGCTGGATGCTCTGAAGTGTTGGAGCTTCATGGCTCTGTGCACCGCAATTATTGCATGGATTGCTCCCGGTTCTACAGCCTGCAGGATATTCTGGACATCAAGGAAACCGTCCCGCGCTGCAAGGATTGTGGAGGGCTGGTGCGGCCGGATGTCGTGCTGTATGAAGAGGAATTGGACCAAAACACCATCATGCGCTCGATCCAGGAAATATCGACGGCCGATTTATTGATTATTGGCGGGACTTCCCTGACGGTACACCCCGCTGCGAGTTTGATATCCTATTTTCATGGGAGCAAGGTAGCTTTGCTGAATGCAGATCCAACCCCTTACGATCATCGGGCAGGCCTCTTGATTGCAGATCGGATCGGTCAGGTCATGACGCAGGTGGATAAGCTGATCAGCACGTAACAGTGACAGCGGCGGCGTGCTGCTGCACCTATAACTGTAATCGTTTTCTTGTCAAAGGACGACCAAACACGATAAGATGGAATTTAGCAATGGATCTATCACTTAGAGAGGCAGGGATTGCAAGTGACCTATGTGGCTAGCGAAGACCGCTATGAAGGAATGAAGTATAACCGCGTGGGGCGATCCGGATTGAAACTTCCGGCGATCTCCCTTGGATTATGGCATAATTTCGGTGGTGTCGACACGTATGAAAACGGGCGTAATATGATTACGCGCTCCTTCGATCTGGGCATAACCCACTTCGATCTGGCGAACAATTACGGACCGCCTGCAGGCTCTGCCGAAGAGACGTTCGGTAAAGTTCTCTCAAGAGATCTTAAGGCTTACCGTGATGAAATCGTCATTTCGTCCAAAGCGGGATATTATATGTGGCCTGGACCTTATGGTGACTTCGGATCGCGTAAATATCTGGTAGCAAGTCTCGATCAGAGCTTGAAACGAATGGGCCTGGACTATGTCGATATTTTCTATCATCATCGGATGGATCCGGAAACGCCGCTTGAGGAAACCATGGTAGCACTGGATCATCTTGTTCGTTCTGGCAAGGCGCTTTATGTTGGAGTCTCCAATTATTCGCCGGAGAAGACGCGGGAAGCGATATCGATTCTGAAAAGCCTGGGAACTCCGCTGCTCATTCATCAACCAAGCTACTCCATGCTGGACCGTTGGGTGGAGAATGGACTACTTGATGTCCTGGAAGAGAACGGGGTCGGAAGCATCGCATTCACACCGCTTGCTCAAGGACTCTTGACCAACAAATATTTGAACGGCGTGCCTGGCGATTCACGCGCCGCAAGCGCATCCGTATTCTTGAACGAAAGCAATATCACGCCAGAAGTGCTGCGCAAGATCAGAGCTTTGAACCAAATCGCTCAAGCGCGGAACCAGAGTCTCGCCCAATTTGCTCTCGCCTGGGTCCTTCGCGGCGGCCGGGTGACATCTGCCCTGATCGGGGCAAGCAAGGTGAGCCAGATCGAAGACAATGTAGCTGCCTTGAATAACCTGGAGTTCTCGAAGGAAGAGCTGGATCGCATTGAAGCGATTCTGAAAACGGAGAACACCTCTTCTGCAGAGGGATGATCATTTGCCACTAATGATTGCATGCTGAACATAACATAGATTCCAACATACATGAATGGAGCGCCTCAGGATGATTACGGACCTGACAGGCGCTCCTTTTTATTTAGATAAATCGGGCTGACGATTTCATTAAAGTTAAGTTAATGCGGATGATGAGAGGATATCCTTTCGGTACCGCGTCGGGGATCGACCGACAAGACGCTTGAACTGACGCGAGAAATAGAGTGGATCGGTGAGTCCAACGGATGCGGACACCTGTTCAATGGACAAATCGGGACGTTCGCGCAGCAGCCGCTTGGATTGATCGATTCTTAATTTAAGCAGATACGTAATCGGAGTCATGCCCGTTTCCTGCTTGAAGATGCGCGACAGGTACGCGCGGTTGTAGCCCAGGCTTGCGCACATTTGTTCAATCGAGACGGGATGGGCGTACTGAGAAGCCATGTAATTGATCATCTGCTTCACCGTGCGCTGAACCTGCGGTTCTGCCAGCGTTAAACGGGACGGCCGGTCACTCCGATTCATGATCTCAGCCCAGATTAAATGCAGATAACCGATGGCAGCGATATGGGAGCTTTCTTCCCTGGATTGAAAATGGCTTTGAATGAGACAGACATAGCCGGGAATCGGGTTGTTCTCCATGAGATGGAGGACAGGCTTTTCGGGTGTGAGTACCGAACGGGATACCCCTTCACCGGCTTGCTCTCCATCAAAGGCGACCCACCGGTAACGCCAGGGCTGGCTCGCATCGGATACATAACTGACAATCTGACCGGGATGGATCAGGAAACAGTCGCCGGGGCCGAGCTGATACCTGTCGGTTTCGCTTCGAAATACGCCATGTCCCGACTCGATGATATGCAATAAGTAATGATCGTATATTTTCGGCCCCAATGCATGCTCCGGCCGGGTCTGGCTCTCACCGGCGAATCGGACGTGGAGCGAACCGCTGCCTTGCTGTGCAGGATTGGAAGCAACAGAATAGGTTGGTTTCATCATTCATTTTCCTTTACAATAAGTTTGGGAAAAAGAGGAACTGCGGGCACATCGTTGATTTTATGAATTCATTGTACCTCCAGAAGTCACATAAATCCATATGTAACGCACAAGATTTCATTATCGGTTAACGAGATTTCTATTATACTGAAGACAGTAAAACTACCATATGTACAGGATGGAGTGATGGCAGTGACGACGCAACAGCTTATGGAAAGATTTATGGACAAGCACGGTGAGAGCCAGCATAAGGTTCGCATATTTAACGCACCCGGTCGCGTGAACCTGATCGGGGAGCATTTGGATTATAACGGAGGTTACGTGCTTCCAGCCGCCTTGGAGTTTGGCACCACCTTGATTATAAGGCCGCGCGACGATAACAAGGTGAGCTTTTCATCGACGAATATCCCCTATGAACTAACGATCAGCCTGGATGATGATTATGGCCACAAAAGCGATCAATGGACGGATTATCCGGTCGGCGTCATAACGGAGCTAAATAAAATCGGCTGCAACCTTAGCAGTGGTTATGACCTGCTCTACCATGGGGATATCCCGAACGGCGCAGGCCTCTCGTCCTCGGCATCCATCGAAGTGGTCACGGCTTACGCCTTCTTGAAGATGGAAGGCAAGGAGACCGATACGGTGGAGATTGCGAAGCTTTCGCAGCGGGTGGAGAACCTGTTCGTCGGCGTCAACTCCGGCATTATGGATCAATTCGCCGTAGCCAACGGCAAGCAGGATCATGCGATTCTGTTAATGTGCGATACGCTGGAGTATGAGCTGGTGCCTTTCCGGACTGGAGCGTACAAAATCGTGATTTCGAATACCAACAAACGGCGCGGACTCGTCGATTCCAAATATAATGAACGCCGCAGCGAGTGCGACCGCGCTTTGGAAATTTTGCAGAAGGAGCTGCCAGCGTTATCGTATCTCGCTCAACTGAACCCGGATCAATTCGCAACCTTGCAGGACAGCATCCGCGATGAAACGGTCCGAAGACGTGCCCAGCATGTCGTTGAGGAAAACCAGCGTGTGCATGATTCCGTGGAGGCCTTGAGGAACGGTGATCTGGAAGCATTCGGACAATATATGAACCAGTCCCACGACTCTTTACGTTATCTGTACGAAGTCACGGGTGATGAGCTGGATGCGCTGGTGGAAGAAGCCCAGCGGATTCCGGGCACGCTCGGTTCCAGAATGACGGGAGCCGGCTTTGGCGGCTGCACGGTATCCCTCGTACACGAGGATGCGGTGGAACGTTTCATCACGGAAGTGGGACAGCAGTACGAAGCCAGAACGGGACTGAAGCCGGACTTCTACGTATGCGGCGTAGGTCAAGGTGTGCATGAAGTGAAGGAGGGCGAATAATATGGCTATTTTAGTAACTGGCGGCGCGGGTTATATCGGTTCTCACACCGTAGCGGAGCTCTTGGAGCAGGGGGAAGAGGTTGTTGTGATCGACAGTCTGGAGACGGGGCATCGCGAAGCGCTGCTCGGCGGAAAGCTGTATGTTGGCGATTTGCGTGACAAGGCGCTGCTGAAGCAGCTGTTTTCGGAAAACGACATTGATGCCGTTATCCATTTTGCCGCGAATTCTCTGGTCGGCGAGAGCATGAAAGATCCGGTGAAATATTACGATAACAACGTATACGGAACGCTGTGCCTGCTGGAAGCCATGAATGAAGCGGGTGTGCGTAAGATCGTCTTCTCGTCAACGGCAGCAACCTATGGCGAGCCTGAGAAGGTGCCGATCGAGGAAACGGACCGGACGCAGCCGACGAACGTTTACGGGGAAACCAAGCTGATGATGGAACGGATGATGTCCTGGTTTGACACCGTGCTTGGCGTGAAGTATGTGTCCCTTCGTTACTTCAACGCAGCCGGATCGCATGCCAGCGGTAAGATCGGCGAGGATCACCGGCCGGAAAGCCATCTGATTCCGCTTGTCCTGCAAACGGCTTTGAAGCAGCGTGCAAGCATCTCGGTGTTTGGCGATGATTATGCAACGCCTGACGGCACATGCGTCCGTGACTACATTCATGTCAGCGATCTTGCGAACGCGCATCTGCGCGCGGTTGAGTACCTCCGCCGCGGAGAGTCCAGCAATGTGTTTAACCTCGGCAACGGACTCGGGTTCTCGGTGAAGGAAGTGATTGAGACCTCGAAGCAGGTGACGGGTGCCGATATTCCGGTTGTCATGGAAGCTCGCCGTGCCGGTGACCCTGCGGTATTGGTGGCGTCATCGGACAAAGCGCGAACGGTTCTCGGATGGACACCATCCCGAACGACGCTTGAGGAGATTATCGAGAGCGCATGGAAATGGCACAGCAGCCGTCCGGACGGTTACGGTGATAATTAATCCAAGGGGGACGATGACCATGAATGCAGCAACATCAGGAACTCCCGAATCTAAGCAGGTTCTTCATGCGATTGAAATGCTGGTGCGTTTTGCACTTCATAAAGGCTTGATTAAGGAAGCCGATGCTGATTACAGCCGCAATCTGCTGCTGGAGGATTTCGGATTCAGCGAACCGTACGGCGACGAAGTGAACGACCCGATACCAGATGGGCCTCAGACGATGCTCGACATCATGATCGATTACGGGGCGGCGCAGGGCATGATCCCCGAGAATACCGATACGTACCGGGATTTGCTGGACGCCAAAATCATGGGCCGTCTCATGGCAAGACCTTTGGAAGTAACCGCTCGGTTCCGAGCGGCTCAGCAGGAGCAGGGGATTATCGAGGCTACCCGGCAATTTTATAACCTGTGCATCGACTCGAACTACATTCGCATGGATCGCGTAGCCAAAAACGAATACTGGCGGCATGCTAGCGCGTATGGCGATATTGAGATTACCATCAATCTCTCCAAGCCGGAGAAGAGTCCGAAGGAAATCGCTATGGCTAAACTGCTCCCTCCGCCGGTATATCCTAAATGCCAGCTCTGCCGCGAGAATGTCGGTTATGCAGGCAGGGTCAATCACCCGGCGCGGCAAAACCTGCGCATTATTCCGCTGGAGCTAAACGGAGAACCGTGGTTCTTCCAATACTCGCCGTATGTTTACTATAACGAGCATTGTATTGTGTTCCACCATGACCATGTGCCGATGAAGCTGACTAAAGCGACGCTTGCCCGCCTCTTGAGTTTCGTCGATGCCTACCCACATTATTTTCTCGGCTCGAATGCGGATCTTCCGATTGTCGGGGGCTCGATTCTCACGCATGATCATTTTCAAGGGGGACGCCATACTTTCCCGATTCAGAAAGCACCGAAGGTGGCCGGATTTGTGCACCGGGATTACCCGGGCGTATCCGTTGCCATCGTGAAGTGGCCGATGTCGGTGATCCGGCTATCCTCAAACGATCGGGATTCGCTCCTTGAATGCGCGAACAGCATATACGAGGCATGGAAAATCTACAGTGATCCTTCAGCAGACATTGAAGCGTTCAGCGAAGTGGACGGAGAGCGGGTCCGCCATAATACGGTTACTCCGATTGCTCGCCGAAATGATGAGGGCATCTATGAGATGGACCTGGTTCTGCGGAACAATCGCACGAATGAGCAATATCCGGAAGGGATCTTCCATCCTCACCGGGAGATGTTTCACATCAAGAAGGAAAACATCGGCTTGATTGAAGTGATGGGGCTGGCGATCCTGCCGGGCCGGCTTAAGGAAGAGCTCGATCTAATCGCCGACATCCTGGCGGGGAACGAGGAACTGTATGCAGACAGCCTGGCCGCGGACCATCCGCTTGCCATTCATGGGGATTGGATCGAGGAACTGCGAGGCCACGGAGCAGCCGCGCCGGATAAAGCCGAGGCGATCGAGCTGATTCGCCGGGAGGTCGGCCACAAATTTACGATGATTTTGGAGCATGCCGGGGTGTACAAACAGACGGCGGAAGGACAACAGGCATTTCAGCGATTTATGAGCCACATGGGATACGTCCCAGACAGCAAATAGACATTCATTGATGGATATATGATGGATTGAAGTTAACGATAACGATGATCATCATTCAAACAGCCGATCTTTCTGGAGAAGGACGGCTGTTTGTTTTGCATGAGGGGAATGGTATAGAATGAAAAAGCATGCAACATAGAAATAGAAGCGAACAAGATGCAATGGAGGTAATGTACATGAGACCTTTTGTCTTTCATAATCCGACTCGGTTGATTTTTGGCAAGGGCCAACTGAGCGCTTTAAGTAGTGAAGTGGCCAAATACGGCCGGAACGTATTACTCGTATATGGTGGCGGCAGCATCAAGCGCAGCGGACTGTACGATCAGGTTATCACGTTGCTGAAGGAAGCGAATGCAGTAGTGACGGAGCTCGCCGGAGTGGAACCGAACCCGCGCCTTTCGACGGTTCATAAGGGCGTGGCATTGTGCCGGGAGCATAACATTGACCTTATTTTGGCCGTTGGCGGCGGAAGCGTCCTCGACTGCTCCAAGGCCATTGCCGTTGGTGCCAAATACGACGGCGATATGTGGGATTTCGTCGAACGCAAAGCCGTTCCGCAAGCGGGTCTCCCGCTTGGAACCGTGCTTACGATGGCTGCAACGGGATCCGAGATGAACGGCGGCTCCGTCATCACCAATGAAGTAACCCAAGAGAAGATGAGCTGGGGGAGCCCTCATGCTTACCCTGCATTTTCGATTCTGGATCCGGTGCACACGTTCTCTCTTCCGCGGGATCAGACGGTGTACGGAATCGTAGATATCATGTCTCACGTGCTGGAACACTACTTCCATCAAGATACCAATACGCCGGTACAGGACGGCTTCTGCGAAACAATTCTTCGTACCGTTATCGATACGGCGCCGAAGCTGGTTGAGGATCTGGAGAACTATGAGCACCGCGAGACGATGATGTACTGCGGAACGATGGCGCTGAACGGTATGATCAATATGGGGATGGCCGGCGATTGGGGAACCCATAACATCGAGCACGCGGTATCTGCCGTATACGATATACCGCATGGCGGCGGACTGGCGATTCTATTCCCGAATTGGATGAAATATAATCGGAGTGCGGATCCTGAGCGCTTCAAGTCACTTGCCGTGAATGTATTCGGAGTTGACCCGGCCGGAAAAACCGATGAAGCCATCGGATTGGAAGGAATCGATGCGCTTCGCAGCTTCTGGACTTCCATTGGTGCGCCAAGCACGCTGGGAGCGTACGATATTGACGACAGCCAGATCGAGGCTATGGCCGATAAGGCGATGCGGTTTGGTCCTTTTGGCAACTTCCGCAAGCTGCAGCGTGATGACGTCGTGGAGATTTATAAAATGTCGCTATAAGGGTTGTCCTGTCGTTACATGACAAGGAATAGAAATGGTTTCAAAGCCTGCCGGTTCATGCCGTGCAGGCTTTTTAATTGGGACGTGGAATATAGATATGAAGAGATTTTCATACGTTTGAGGGAAATAATTGAAACTTTAGCAAACATTCTGCCGTATTACTTGTTATACACAGTAAGGAATTCCAGAGGGGGCAATCAACATGGAAGCGTTATATTGGGGCTGTCTGATCGGCGGCGTGATATTTGCCATCGTAACCGTGGTGCTTGGCGACATACTTAGCTCGGCGCTTGACGGATTGTTGGACTTTTTGTCAGTGGATTTTTTCAATCCGGTTGTGATCGCTGGAGGAATCACCGTATTTGGCGGTACCGGAATCATGCTGACGAAATACACGGAATTAGCGGCAGGTGCCCATGTAACGCTGTCTGTCTTAGCGGCTATCGTCATTTCGATTCTCGTCTACTTCGGCTACGTGAAACCGATGGCGAACAGCGAGAACTCGACGGGCTTCTCCATTAAGGAGCTCGCGGGCATGATCGGCGTAGTCACCGTACCGCTTCCAGCAGAAGGATTCGGTGAAGTGATGGTCAAGGTTGGTGCAGGCAACACGACGCACATCGCGTCCAGCTTTGATCGCCAAAGTCTCCCCGCAGGTGTTCGTGTGGTGGTTGTCGATGTTGTTGAGGGTGTCCTGAGAGTGTCTGAACTGGAAGAACGAAAAGGAGAGGATTGATTCAATGCCAGAATTCTTAGTAATTCCGTCGATTGTTGTAGGCGTCATTGTCGTGTTAGGACTTGCGTTCTGGGCCCGTTACAAAACGGTGAGCCCGGATGAAGCGATGATCGTAACCGGTTCTTTTTTGGGAAGCAAAAATTTGTCGGAGGATGAATCCGGCCGCAAAATCAAAATCGTGCGCGGCGGTGGCGCTTTTATACTCCCCGTATTTCAGCGCTCCGAATTTGTATCGCTCTTATCTCATAAACTGGATGTTATGACTCCTGAAGTGTATACGGAGCAAGGCGTTCCGGTTATGGCCGATGGGGTAGCCATTATAAAAGTGGGAAGCTCGATCGAAGATGTGGCAACGGCAGCCGAGCAATTCATGGGTAAGCCGATTGAAGCGCTGAAGGGGGAAGCCCAGGAAGTGCTGGAAGGTCATCTTCGCGCCATTCTCGGTTCCATGACGGTAGAGGAAGTTTACCGTAACCGCGATAAATTTGCGCAGGAGGTTCAGGGTGTCGCTGCAAGAGACCTCAAGAAGATGGGACTGCAGATCGTTTCCTTTACCATTAAGGACGTTCGCGATAAGCATGGATATCTAGAAGCGCTGGGTAAACCGCGGATCGCTACGGTAAAGCGGGATGCGGAGATTGCCGAAGCCGAAGCGGTGCGTGACGCGCGGATTCAGAAAGCGCGCGCGGAAGAAGAAGGACAGAAGGCCGAGGTCGTTCGCGATACCAATATCGCGGAAGCCGAGAAGGAAAGAGAACTGAAGGTCGCTTCCTTTAAGAAGGAGCAGGATACGGCGAAGGCGGAAGCTGACCAGGCTTACCATATCCAGGAAGCCCGTGCCAGACAAACAGTGGTTGAAGAGCAGATGAAGGTCGAACTCGTTCGCAAGGAACGTGAAATCGATCTGCAGGAAAAAGAAATCATGGTGCGCGAGAAGCAGTATGATGCAGACGTGAAGAAAAAAGCCGAAGCGGATCGCTACGCGGTGGAACAGGCTGCCGAAGCGGATAAAGCCCGCAAGATGCGCGAAGCGGATGCCGTTCAGTATTCCATCGAGACACAGGCAAAAGCTTCTGCCGAACAGAAGCGCCTGGATGGTATGGCGGTCGCTGATGCTGAGCGTGCGAAAGGTACGGCTGAAGCCGAAGTCATTCGCCTGCGCGGTATTGCCGAAGCCGATGCCAAAGAAAAACTCGCCGAAGCGTTCCAGAAGTTCGGAGAAGCTGCGGTGCTCGACATCATTGTAAAAATGCTGCCTGAGCTTGCTGGCAAGATTGCTCAGCCAATCTCGTCCATCGACAAGCTGACGGTTGTTGATACAGGCAAAGGCGAGGGAGCAGCTCGCGTGAGCAATTATGTGACTGAGCTGATGTCCACGGCGCCTGAAATGCTGAAGAGTGTGTCAGGGATTGATGTGGAAGAACTGATTAAAGGTTTGACCAAGAAGTCGGCCCCAGCCCAAAAGCCGGTAGCTGTGGAGCAGGAGCTTGTACCGGTACCGGTGCCTGTTGAGACAAGTGCTGCGAAGGAAGAATAGAACGTGCGGCAAAGTAGGATTGGATAGCGGTCACAGGCAGCGGTACGGCGCTTTGGAGACTTTGGCAACCACATATGATTTTGCCGCGTTCTGATATTTCTGATAAGATATCCGAGTATACGTGTATGAATCAAAAAGAGGTGCAAACGTGAGCAGCTTACAAGTGGCTAAAGTGTTGAACAATAATGTAATCATAGCGAAGCATCCTCAACATGGCGAGGTTGTTGTTATTGGCAAGGGAATTGGCTTTAACCGGAAGAATAAAGACCGTATCCTGGCCTCCGCTGCCGAGAAGATGTTCATTTTGACCAAACCGGAGGAGCAGGAGCAGTATAAGCAGCTGGTGCCTCATATCGATGAGAAGCTGATTGAGGCGATGAATGACATTATTCTGAATGCTGCCAAATCCAGCGACGCTCCTCTGAATGAGCATATCCACATTGCGTTGACTGACCATATTGCATTTGCCATTAAACGCCATGCCCAAGGACTCTATATTCATAATCCCTTTTTATACGAAACCCGAGAGATGTATCCAGAAGAGTACGAGATGGCGGAATACGCCGTCCATACCATCCGGGAGAAGCTTGGGGTTGACTTGGGCCAAGAGGAAATCGGTTTCATTGCCCTTCATTTTCACGGCGCGCTCACAAACCAGCACATTTCGGAGGTTCGCAAACATTCGGAGCTGATCGCGGATCTAGTCCATACCGTTGAACAGCAGCTGGATTATGTCATCCCGAGGGGTACATTGGATTATTCCCGTCTACTAACCCATCTCCGGTTTGCGTTGGAGCGGATTCGGCGGGGAGAAGCGGTAAACGAGACGAGTTCATTGGATGGTCTGCTGAAGCGTGAATATCCCGAGACGTATTCCTTGGCATGGAAACTGACAAAGATGATGGAGCAGCGACTAAAGAAGCCCGTATATCCCGCTGAAGCCGGTTATTTGACCATTCATCTGGAGCGGCTGGTCCAGCGAAAAGAGCAGGACTAGCAAATGTGAAGATTTTATTAAGTCCCGCACCATGTGGTTGCAACGAAAAATGAACGATGTTACAATACGAACAGTTATGAAGCATAAAACTTCAAATCAAACGTGTAACTGATTCGATCAGGCATGAGTATTGCAGGAATTTGGTTGTTATTACCCATTTTTGGGTAATCTAATCCATGAGATTAGCCATCCATTTTCCCGTGGTTACTCATGCCTTTTTTTGATTTGGTTGTTTTATGATGTTCTACATTCAGCTTGTGATCACAACTAGATAGAGGGTGAGAATTTTCATGTTTAAGCGGCTTTTTGGCGTCCTGCAGAGGGTCGGTAAAGCCTTGATGCTGCCCGTGGCCATATTGCCGGCGGCCGGACTATTACTTGGTCTTGGAAATATGCTGGTCAATCCCGATTTCCTTCAGTATGCACCGTGGCTCGATGCGGCTTGGGTACAAGCAGCTGCCACCGTCATGATGAATGCGGGACAAATCGTGTTCACGAATTTATCCTTGCTGTTTGCAGTGGGGGTTGCCGTCGGCTTGGCCGGAGGCGAAGGTGTGGCCGGGCTTGCTGCGATCATCGGTTACCTTGTCATGAACGTTACCATGGGCAGCGTTATAGGTGTGACGCCATCGATGATTGGCACGAATTACGAATATGCCAGCGTGCTTGGCATTCCGACCCTGGCAACCGGGGTATTCGGCGGGATTATTGTAGGTATATTAGCGGCAAGCATGTACCGAAGATTTTTCAAAATAGAGCTTCCGTCCTATCTGGGCTTTTTTGCAGGAAAACGGTTTGTTCCGATTATGACGGCTGCAACTTCCGTTTTGCTTGGTCTGTTAATGGTCTTTATATGGCCACCGATCCAGTCTGCGCTTAACACTGCATCCCATTTTATGCTGGAGCAAAACCTGACGCTGTCCGCTTTTGTGTTCGGCGTTGTGGAACGCGGATTGATTCCGTTCGGTCTGCACCACATTTTCTATTCTCCATTCTGGTTTGAGTTCGGGGAATATTTGAATCAGGCAGGTCAAATGGTGCGCGGTGATCAAAATATATTCATGGCTCAGCTTCGGGATGGCGTCGAGTTTACGGCAGGCACTTTCATGACGGGTAAATATCCGTTTATGATGTTTGGTCTTCCTGCTGCTGCGCTTGCTATCTATCATGAAGCGAGACCGGAGAACAAAAAGTTCGTTGCCGGTATTATGGGATCGGCAGCGCTGACCTCCTTCTTGACCGGGATCACGGAACCGCTTGAGTTCTCCTTCCTGTTTGTCGCACCGATCTTGTTCGTCGTACACGCGCTGTTCGCAGGTCTATCCTTCATGACCATGCATATTTTGGGTACCAAGATCGGCATGACCTTCTCGGGCGGCCTGATCGATTACATGATATTCGGTGTCATTCCGAATCGGACGCCATGGTGGAATGTACTCATTGTTGGTGCTATCATGGCAGTAATCTATTATTTCGGATTCCGGTTTGTCATTCGGAAATTCAATCTGAAGACGCCGGGCCGGGAGGAAGCTTCTGCATCGGAGTCGGAATCAGGCTCCCAGAGAACAAGTGGTGACAGCAAAAATGAATTGCCGCTTAACATTCTGAATGCGCTTGGCGGCCAACCTAACATTGCGCATCTGGATGCCTGCATTACCCGTCTTCGGGTAGAGGTGAAAGATAAGGGTCATGTCGATAAGACAAGGCTGAAACAGTTGGGTGCGTCAGGTGTGCTGGAGGTGGGGAATAATATCCAGGCGATATTCGGAACACGTTCCGATACGATTAAATCACAAATCCAGGACATTATGTCGGGTATAACACCGACTACCGCACCTGCAGCAGCGGATGTGGAGACGATGCCGACTGCTCGAGAGGAGCAGCAGGCGGGTCAGGACGGAGAAACGCTTGTCATGGAGGAGATTGTATCTCCAGTCGATGGAGAGCTTATGGATATTTCGCACGTGCCTGACCCTGTGTTTGCAGAACGAATGACGGGGGATGGATTTGCGGTATTACCTCATAACGGAACGATCGCTTCTCCTGTTAACGGAACCGTGTTTAACGTATTCCCCAGCAAGCATGCGGTCGGCATTATGTCCGATGGCGGCAAGGAAGTGCTTGTCCATATCGGTGTCAATACCGTTAAGCTGAAGGGGCAAGGGTTTGAAGTGCTTGTTCAGGAGGGGGATCTGGTATCTACGGGCCAACCGATCATGCAAGTGGATCTGGATTATGTGAAGGCGAATGCCAAATCGATTATCTCTCCTGTGATCTTCTCGAATTTGCCGGAAGGAGCTTCTGTGAAGCTGAACAAGACCGGTGAAGTAAAAAGCGGTGAACAAGGGATCATCACCATATTGAAACCTTAACTTCAAGGTTATCTCAAGGATTTTAAAAAATTAAAATATACGAAAGTAGGATGATGAACATGCAACAAACATTCAGAATTATTGACGAAGATGGAATTCACGCACGTCCAGCAACAGCATTGGTAAATACGGCGAACAAATTCCAGGATACCAATTCATTTGCCGAAGCTAACGGTAAAAAAGTAACGTTGAAATCGATCCTGGGCGTTCTGTCCCTCGGATTGGAGCAAGGTGATACATTGACACTGATCACGGAAGGCGGCAATGAGAGCGAAGCGCTGACAGCACTGCAAGAAGTAATGGTGAACGAAGGGTTAGGCGAGCTTCATGAATAATTTGAAAGGAATCGCAGCTTCCGCGGGCATCGCGATTGCACGTGCTTTTATGCTGGAGCATCCCGATTACTCTGTTACGGAAAAGCAAGTGGCAGACACGGATGCCGAGCTTTCGAAGCTGGATGCGGCGCTGGCTCAGTCCCAGGCTGAGCTGGAAGCGATCAAAACCCGTACGCTTCAGGAACTCGGGGAGAAGAAGGCTGAGATTTTCGAATCTCACCTTCTCATCCTGAATGATCCGGAATTGATTGAACCGGTCAAAGCGAAAATCGCTTCCGATTCGGTTAACGCGGAATACGCCTTAAATGAAACAGCAGCCCAATTCATTCAAATGTTCGAGAACATGAAGAGTGCCTATTTGCAGGAGCGGGCAGCGGATATGCGCGACGTAACCAAACGTATTCTTAAGCATCTGCTCGGCCTGAATTATGTCAGTCCATCCGAAATCAGCGAAGAAGTGATCGTGGTTGCAGAGGACTTGACTCCGTCGGATACAGCGCAGTTGAACCGCAACTACGTTAAAGGATTTACGACGAATATTGGCGGGCGTACCTCGCATTCTGCCATCATGGCCCGCTCGCTTGAAATTCCGGCTGTCGTCGGAACGAAAAACGTGCTCTCTTCGGTCCAAAACGGGGATTTGATCATCGTTGACGGGCTGGAAGGGGATGTCATCATTAATCCTACTGAGGCTATCGTAGCCCAATACCGTGCGAAGCAGGATGCTTATGCCAAACAGGTCGAGGAATGGAAGAAACTCCGCTCCGAACCGACGGTATCAAAGGACGGGATCCATGTGGAGCTGGCCGCCAATATCGGGACACCAAACGATGTAACCGGCGTACTGGAGAATGGCGGGGAAGCGGTAGGACTGTATCGCACGGAATTCCTGTACATGGGCAGAGATAAACTTCCTTCCGAAGAGATCCAGTATGTCGCTTATAAATCGGTACTGGAGAAAATGGAAGGCAAGCCGGTTGTTGTCCGCACGCTTGATATCGGCGGGGACAAGGAGCTGCCTTATCTGGATCTTCCTAAGGAAATGAATCCATTCCTGGGGTTCCGGGCCATTAGGCTGTGTCTGGACCGTCAGGATATTTTCAGAACACAGCTTCGGGCACTGCTCCGCGCCAGCGTCCATGGCAATCTGCGAATCATGTTTCCCATGATCGCGACACTCGGTGAATTCCGCGAAGCCAAAGCGCTTTTGGAGGAAGAGAAATCCAAGCTTGTAAGCGAAGGCATTCCGGTATCCGAGGAGATCCAGCTCGGGATCATGGTGGAGATTCCATCCACCGCGGTGCTTGCGGATCAGTTTGCTAAAGAGGTTGATTTCTTCAGTATCGGGACGAATGATCTTATCCAGTATACGATGGCCGCTGACCGCATGAATGAACGGGTTTCTTATTTGTATCAACCCTATAATCCGGCGATTTTGCGACTGGTTAAAATGGTTATCGATGCCGCTCATCGCGAAGGCCGCTGGGTTGGTATGTGCGGTGAAATGGCCGGTGACGCCACGGCGATTCCGATTCTCCTCGGTTTGGGGCTGGATGAGTTTAGCATGAGCGCTACATCCATTCTTCCGGCGCGCAGCCAGATCGGGAAGCTGTCCCGCAGTGATATGCAGGCACTCGCTGCCAAAGCAATTGAAATGGGTACCGCAGAGGAAGTAGTGGCTCTGGTGGAATCTATAGAAGTTACAGGCGAGTAAGGGGAAGAAGCCCCGAACGCTCTTAGGAATTGATGAAGCACTTCGTTTGTTTTGAGGACTCTACTAATCTTTTTCCACGATAGCAATACATTGACAACATCTGTCCATTTGGGCAGATGTTTTTTTGTCAAAAGAAAGACACCCGGCATATTTGCTAGTATAATAGCCTAAATATATAGTTAATTGGCATCAAACCCAAACCAAATCAGGGCTTTTGGCATATCATGGTATATGAAAGCGTTCTACATTCATGTGCTAGAGGTCTGTCTTATGATTCAGGCGCCCATACTAGGAAGTAAATCTACTTATAAGTGACGGTGATGATGACTATGGACATGATCAAGAGCTGCACTAGTGTTAAGCTGGGGGCAACCTACCGAAGAGAGGGAACGGCCTTTCAGGTATGGGCTCCGGAAGCGGTTCATGTGAGACTGGCTTTGTATGAAAGTCCGGGAGAGTATAACGAGCAAGGTCTCGTAACGGATCACGAGGGCGGTATTTTATATTCAATGGAACATAGTGGCGACGGTATATGGTCGACTGTCGTAAACAGGGATCTTCATGGAACGTATTATATGTACCAAATTGAGTCAGTGGATGGTGACGTGTGTTATGCCGTTGACCCCTATGCAACAGCGGTGTCCGCCAACGGCTGCCGCGGGGCGGTTGTTGATCTGGCGAAGAGCAATCCGCCGGGGTGGGAGCAGGATGTTAGACCCGAGCTGCTGAAGCCTACGGATGCGGTGCTCTATGAGCTTCATGTACGCGACTTCTCGATTCATACCGATTCGGGAATGAAATATAGAGGAAAATATAAGGCATTCACGGAGGGTGGCCTGCGGGATTCCGAAGGGAATACCATGGGCCTGGATCATCTTGAAGAATTGGGTGTAACCCATGTGCATCTGCTGCCGGTATTTGATTTTCGAACGGTCAATGAGCTGGACGGCTATGAAACCGGCTGCTTGAACCGCGAGTATAACTGGGGGTATGATCCGCAAAATTACAACGTTCCTGAAGGTTCATATGCGACAGACCCTACGGATCCTATTGTGCGCATCAGGGAGCTGAAGGAGATGATTCTGGCTCTGCATGCGAGGGGAATCCGTGTCATCATGGACGTGGTTTACAACCATACGTATACGGTGGATGACGGTCCGTTTGAACGATTAGCGCCGGGGTATTTCTATCGCAAGGATGGAAATGGAAATTTATCAAACGGTTCAGGCGTAGGCAATGAGCTGGCTACGGAGAAGCCGATGGTACGCAAATATATCAAGGATTCCTTAAAGTACTGGGCCGAGGAGTATCACATCGACGGATTTCGGTTTGATCTGATGGCTCTGATCGATACAAGCACGATGAAAGAGATTGTAAGCGAGCTGCGTCGTGAGGTGGATCGCTCTCTTCTGTTTTACGGTGAGCCCTGGACAGGAGGTTTGAGCCCGTTAACGGAGCAGACCGTCAAAGGAAGCCAGAAGGGTCAAGGCTTTGCTGTATTTAATGATCATTTCCGGCATGCCATTAAGGGTGACAATGACGGGCGCGGCCTTGGGTTTGCTACGGGCGAACCGTGGTACGAGGGTGCAGTCGTTGAAGGGATGATGGGCTCGATCCATGATTTTGCGCTGCATCCGGATGAGACGGTCAATTACGTCACCGTGCACGATAATTTGAATCTGTGGGACAAAATTTTGGTGGCACACGGGATGGAAGAGCAGGCAGGGCTGCTCCATCTGATGGACGGGAAGCTGGTTAACGGCGGCGATATATGGCAGGCAACCGCTGCATCGAAGCCTTATGTTGTTATTCCTGATGAAGATGTGATGTCGGCAGCGCCTGTGCGCCGCAGCTTGCTGGCTAACGGCATTGTACTGCTCTCTCAGGGGATTCCGCTGCTGCATGCCGGCGATGAGCTGCTTCGCACGAAATTTGGCGATCATAACAGCTACCGCAGCGGGGATGCCGTTAATGCCATCCGCTGGTCGAACAAGAAACGATTTAAACCCGTGTTTGATTATTATAAAGGCCTTATTGCTCTGCGCAAAGCCCATCCGGCATTTCGCATGGCCACAAGAGAAGAGATCGAGGAACATATGGAAGTGCTGCTCAGCAGTGATCGGATCATTGCCTACCGTTTAACGCATCATGCCGCCCAAGATAGCTGGGGACAGATCGTTGTGATCGTGAACGGGAATGAGCGTGAAATGACGGTTGATCTGCCGCCTACGCCTTACCGCTGGAACATCGTGGTGAATGATCGCCAAGCAGGTACGGATACGATCGAGACGTTGGACCAAGGAGCAATAGCCGTCCCAGGGCTGTCGCTGATGGTGCTGCACGAGGATCAGGCCCAGAAGAAGCAAGGGCTGACTACCGTTGAGATCGAATATGAGAGACGTGATCAAGCTTATGATGGCTGGAACGTATGGGTGTGGGGAACGGGCGTGCAGGATGGCGGCGTGCCATTCTTAAAGGTGGACGGCGGCAAAGCCCGAGCGGTCTTCTACGCGGCTTCCGGAACCAGGCGGGTCGGCTGTATCGTCAGGTTGAATGATTGGGAGGATCGGGAAGGCGAGAACGACTGGTTTATCGATATTCCGCCGGATGAAGCAAAGGTACGGGTTTCGCTGCGAAGTCACAAAGATGAAGGCTCTGCGGGCCAAGAGCAGCGGGATATGGCGAGTTGAGGATTGTATCGCAAAAAAATAAGGAGCCCTCCTTTTGTACTGAAAGGGGGGCTCCCATTATTTATATTTCAAAAGGGGTACCATTCATTACCCACTGGATTGAAATTTAAAACATCTGCATCTCATGATTAGTTAGCAGGTAAATAGGGTAATAATGAGATAGACTTTGTTTTCGATAAAGGAGGATGTCACTCATGTCAAAAGGAAACACAGTTCAACTCCAAGCAGATGTTCGTAACGAATTTACACGGGCTTCTCGCCGAGTGCTTCGCGAAAATGGCGGAATCCCCGGCGTAGTATACGGCGCGGGAGAGGAAAGCATCCCGGTTGCTGTTAATTTCAAGGATACGGCCAAGCTGTTTCACACCGGACGTTCGGAGGTATTCCAGCTTGATATTCCAGGCTCCGGTAAAATTCCGGTTTTGATTAAGGACATTCAAAAGAGACGCGGCACTGTATCCCATGTGGACTTTCTGCGGATCTCCATGAATAAACCGGTTCGTGTCAGCATTCCGGTAGATTATCATGGTACTGCTGTCGGAACGAAATCTGGCGGTATTCTGCAAACCCAGGTGACCGAAATCGAAGTAGAGGGCTTGCCAGGCAAACTGCCTTCCACCCTTGAAGCAGACGTATCGGCTCTGGAGATAGGTGACAAGCTTACGGTTGCAGATATTAAGGTACCGGAGGGTATTACATTACACGCTTCGGATGAGGAGGTTCTCGCAACCGTCATCGTGCCTCGTGCCGTTGAGGCTGCAGAGACAGAGGATGAAGCGGACGCTGAGGAAGCGAATGCGGGAGAGACAGCCGAAGAATCATAATATGCACAATTCAAAAGGCGCTTGCTTTGCTGGTATTCAGGAAAGCAAGCGCCTTTTTGTCAGGAATTTTGAATGTTGAAAATTCTATTTAACCTTTCGATCATGGATGCCTTTATAACTCACCGGAGCGTCTCCAAAGTATTTGTTCCAAATGGTCAAATACGTTCCGTCCTGCTGCATGGTGGCCAGTGCGTTATCAACGGCAGCGACGAGATCCGGATTCCCTTTTACAAAGGCGGCGGAAATCTCGAACACCTGATTGGCGGATTCAGCGGTAGCAACCGGCAGATCCGGGAACTGCTGCTTCAGGTTGGTCACAGATAACTGGTCCGAAATGACGGCATCCAGCTCTCCATTTGCGAGCTTGTGGGCTGCATCTGATATATATTTGATCGGGACGATGTCCGCTCCATGTTTCTTAGCCATATCCTTATAGATTCCGGTGGGGTTCAGGCCGACACGCTTACCCTTGATATCCGAGAAGGTACGGATCTGATCTTTGCCTGAGGAACGCACAAGCAGAACCGGAGTAGAGGATAGATAAGCAACGGAAAAGTCATAAAGGGCCCGCCGGTCCGGCCGGTCTTCAATCTGGTTGAAGACGGTATCGTATTTGCCTTCTGTCAGCCCTGGCAGCAAGTTCTCCCACTCGGTCTCAACGAATTCTGCTCTTAGTTCCATATGACGGGCAACCTCTTCAGCGATTTCCACATCGAAACCCGTAAGTCTTCCGCCCGTTCCATGGTAACTGAAGGGGGGATAATCCCGTTCCGTTGCAATTCGCAGGGTTCCGCGTTCCACGGCATTCCGAAGCAGGAAGCCGGTGTTCACCCGGTAAGGGTTTACGCCCATATTGGGGGTTGGCACCCGGTCATTGCTGTTAGGGGTGCATCCGGTAAGTACTATTGAACCGATCAGTGTGAATAAACAGGCAAGACTGATCCAACGTATCGATTTTGTTCCGCGCATGACTCCAGAAACCATCCTTTCTTTATTCACGGTCCTTCGAGGCCCATTTCGTAAAGTTAGGATGTCCCAAAGGATGGTTCGTATATTCGTGAAATGTCGGTACCCGGCAAGAACTTAGGGTCTCTAATCAGATGAAAGAGGAAAATGGACAAAAAAGAGGCTGTGCTTCCTCCGCCTGCAGCAGCAGCGGAAAAGCACAGCCTCTTATCGCTAGATTGAATTGAAGCTTAGATTGACATGCTTTTGATACAGCGCTTTAAGATCTTAACGGGCCATCCATCCGCCATCAACACAAAGTACATGTCCGTTCATATAATCCGAAGCGGCGGAAGCGAGGAATACGGCAGGTCCGCCAATATCCTCGGGTTTACCCCAGCGTCCGGCAGGAATACGGTCTGTAATGGAAGTACGTCGTTCCTCATCCTGGCGGATGGCTGCCGTATTATCGGTTTCGATATAACCGGGAGCAATTCCGTTCACCTGGATGCCGCTAGCTGCCCATTCATTAGCCAATGCTTTCGTAAGACCGGCAACACCATGCTTGCTTGCCGTATATCCGGGCACGTTGATTCCGCCTTGGTAGGACAGCATCGAGCAGATATTAATGATTTTGCCGCTACCGCGTTCAATCATATGTCTTCCGGCCAGTTGGGACAGTAAGAATACGGTATTCAGATTCAAATCAATCACGTCAAGCCAATCCTGTGTACCATGATCCTTGGCCGGTGTCCGGCGGATAATGCCGGCATTGTTCACGAGGATGTCCACGTGCCCCGTTAGCTCCAATGCTTGGTCAAAAGTCTGCTGAAGTTTGCTCTGGTCGCTTAGATCGACCTGAATTTCGGAAGCTTTTCTGCCGAGTGAAGTGATGGCATCTATCGTTTCGGCGCTTGTATTCATGGACACGGCAACGATATCCGCGCCGGCTTCGGCTAGAGCTATCGCGATGCCTTGTCCCAATCCTCTGGCGGAACCGGTGACGATTGCAGTTTTGCCTGATAAATCAAACCTGTTCATACTCCGTAAATCCCCTCTCACTTGCTCTCTATTAGATTCGTATGAAGCTTGGCCGGTCGTTATGGTTCATGCAGCGGTTACAGCATAGTAACGCCGGCACCATCATATTGCTTGATCGTCTCGGGAGACAGTCCCGCATCGCTAATGATGCCGCTGATCTCCTGCAGGGATGAAAAAGTCCTTAGTGCCGTTTGCCCGAATTTATGATGGTCGACAACGGCATAAACCTCCAGCGAGGTTTCGATTAATGCCCGTTTGAAAGGGATCAAATCCCCGGTATATATGGACAATCCATGATCAAGATGGACGCCCGTCGCGGATATGAAGGCCTTTTGAATGTTCAACTGGGTTACATACGATACGCCTTCGGGGCCTGCAAGCATGTTCCGGACCCGGTAGCCCCCCGGTACTACCAAACGGATATGATTCTTGGTCGCCAGTTCGCTGATGATATAGACATCGTTCGTAATGACCGTTAAGGGTACGTCTTCCAGCCTGCGGGCGATCTCCAGCGTGGTGCTTCCTCCGTCCAGGGCAATGATGTCGTCGGCATTGATATGCTTCAGTGCTTTCAGCGCGATTTCGGTCTTTTCATTCGGGTGCTTGGCAAGTGGTTCTTTGGACGGCAGGATGCCGAATTGATCGCTGTGCGCAAGCACAGCCCCGCCATGCACACGAACGATTAGACCCTGTTCCTCCAGCTTGGTCAGATCCTCGCGTATCGTTTTTCCGGTCACCTGAAGCTGCTGGCTTAGATCGGCGACAGTCACTTCTTTATGGGTTAGAAGGTACTCCATTATTTTTTCATAGCGTCGTAACGGGTTCATATGAATCTCAACTCTTCCGTGGGTTAATGGATAATCCCCTCTATTTTAAATCTTTTATGGACACGGGGTCCATATCATCATAACGTTTATTATCTCCGGCCATACCCCAGATGAAGGTATAGTTGCTTGTGCCTACGCCGCTGTGGATCGACCAGCTTGGCGAAATCACGGCCTGTTCATTGCGCATAACGATGTGCCGCGTTTCATTAGGTTCGCCCATCAGATGGATGACCACAGCTTCTTCCGGTAAATCAAAATAGAGATAAGCCTCCATTCGTCTTGGATGGGTATGGGCAGGCATCGTGTTCCACATGTTTCCTTCTTTCAGCAGGGTCATACCCATAACAAGTTGGGCGCTCTCAATGCCTTTTTGATGGATGAAACGATAGATCACGCGATCATTGGAATTTTTGATATCGCCCAAAGCGCTGGAATCAGCTTCCTCCAAAGTGGCTTTGGCTGTCGGAAATGTTTGGTGCGCCGGAGCAGAATTTAAATAGAATTTGGCCGGGGTGGATGGATCCGTGCTTTTAAAAATAACTTCTTCCGTGCCCATGCCAACGTACAAGCATTCTTTGTTGTTCAGCTCATGCTCCGTACCGTCAACCAGCACGGTACCATGTCCGCCAATATTGATAATGCCAAGTTCACGGCGTTCCAGGAAAGAGGAAACACCCAGCTCTTTAAGGTCCGTTTCCAGTTTGACCTGCTCTCGAACGGGCGCGGCGCCACCGATAATCATACGATCTTCGTGTGTCAGGACAAGCTCCAGCTTGTCAGGTGTAAACAGGACGGGGATATGGAATTCCTTGCGGAGTCTTTCCGTGTCAAATTGTTTCACTTCGTTCGGGTGTGAGGCGTAACGTCTTTCCATGTTCATTCATCTCCTCAAGATTGTATTTTAATGAATTCATAATGTTCATATATGTACAAATTACTCCATTTACGTTCATATTACAAGAGCCAAATACAAAATGAACAATAATTATACCTGGTGGACCATCGAGCTTCTTCATTTATCTCTGACTGAACTTGAAGCAGAACGGGAAGAATTAGCATCAGATGGAGATGGGCAGGATGTCCTGAAATGATCCTTCACGAGGTAGCTATGTAGTGAACAAGGTACGACTAGGAGATTGATAGCCCAATGAAAAGATTGATTTTTATCTTAGCAGTTGTGCTTGCAATGACCGGTTCTCAAAATATCACTGACGTAAATCGAGACCAGTCTTGGGTCAATATCGCCCATCGGGGGGCGTCGGGTTATGCCCCGGAAAATACGATGGCATCTTTTGTTAAAGCGTTTGATATGGGAGCGGATATGCTGGAACTGGATGTCCAATTGAGTAAGGATGGGCAGGTTGTTGTGATTCACGATTCCACGGTTGAGCGAACCACGGATGGGCAAGGAGAGGTAGGTAATTTAACCTTCGAGGAACTGCGTCGGCTGGATGCAGGTTCATGGTACGGTTCGGCGTTTAAAGGAGAAGTCATTCCTGCATTGGCGGAGGTGCTTGAGCATTTCGCAGGGCGTATCGGGTTGTTGATCGAATTGAAGTCTCCCTCCCGGTATCCGGGTATCGAGCAAAAGGTCGCAGACGATTTGAGTAGGCATATCTTCGGCGCTGATGGTGGTGAACGGTACAAGGACCTGATCATCGTGCAGTCTGCAGATACGAACTCGCTGCTTCGGTTCCACAAGATCATGCCCGATATCCCGCTGGGCGTTATTATCACCAGTGCGGGCGACTTATCCAAGCAGCGATTGGAGGATATGAAAGCCTATGCGGAATATGTGAATATATCGTTGAGACTGGTCTCTAAGGGGCTGGTTCAAAAGATCCATCAATCCGGAATGAAAACGATAGTCTGGACCATTCGGGACATGCTGCAATTTCCTTACGTGCTTCAAGCGAATGTGGATGGGATTATTACGGATTATCCGGATCGGGTACCGATATCCTATATGAAATGATCATAATTAAGGGTTGTCACTTGGGTTTGCGTTTTAACCTGCAGGGGCAGCTTTTTTTTTTTTTTGTATTCAACGAAAACAAAAAAATCTGCACGAACCGTGTTGACATTATTTAACTACAGTTGTAGTTTATAAAAATAAAAAATCATAGGAGAGGAGCATTACCAAATGAAGGCAGCAACGAAAGTAGCGATCGCGACACTAAGCAGCATTTTATTAATGGGTTCTTCCGTAAGTCTCGCGGCGAAGGCGCAGTAAAAACAGACGAAGCAGCCAAGCCTATATCTGCAGAGGAAAAAAAGGTTATCGAAGCTGAGATCCAGAGAGTGAAGGAGTTGGCCCAAGAATCGGGTGATATGTATGTCCTGTATCATAAGTACCCAAGGCCAAATATACGATTAAATAAAAAAAGCAAAGCCTGGTTTTCCAGGCTTTTCAGGCTGTCGAGAAACCCCCTGTTTTTTTGCAGGGGGTTAAGATTTGCCTTAATAGTCCCTAAACTAGGGGCCTCAGATCGTTTTAAATCGATTTTTGTTTTAAAAGATGAGCCCCCCATATAAAAAATGAAGTGTCGAAAAGTCCTCTAGACTTTCTCGATACTCTGAAAGTCTGGTTTTCCAGGCTTTTTTTATTTTGATCTTGCTATTTTTGAGATGCGGGGGTAGAATGTGAGTGATTCAACTTGTACGTACATTTATAAGAAACTAGGTCTATTTTGTTTATAGGTATGTACAAATTTGTGAGTGAGCATTCATACAGGAGGCGTTATAATTATGAATTTGAAACCGCATTCTTTTTGGTTCGTCACCGGAAGCCAGCACTTGTATGGCCCCGAAACGCTGGAGCAGGTCGCTGAGCATTCCCGCATCGTGGCAACGGAGTTTGATAAAGATCCTGTATTTTCCTATCCCATTGTGTTCAAGCCGATCGTAACGACACCCGATGAAATATACAACCTGATTCTTGAAGCTAACAAGGACGAGTCCTGCGCAGGCATTATGACCTGGATGCACACCTTCTCCCCGGCCAAAATGTGGATTGCGGGGCTATCCCAATTGCAGAAGCCGCTTCTTCATTTCCATACCCAATTCAACCGGGATATCCCTTGGGAAACGATTGACATGGATTTTATGAATTTGAACCAGTCCGCGCACGGTGACCGCGAGTATGGTCATATCGGCGCCCGTCTCGGCATCGCCCGCAAGGTGGTTGTGGGCCATTGGGAAGACGGGGAGGTTCGCGACAGCATAGCAGGCTGGATGCGGACTGCCGCGGCCTATGCCGAAAGCCGCAGGCTGAAGGTGGCCCGCTTCGGTGATAATATGCGCCAGGTGGCGGTAACCGAAGGGGATAAAGTGGAGGCGCAAATCAAGCTTGGCTGGTCCGTGAACGGTTATGGCATCGGTGATCTTGTGCAGTGCATGAATGAAGTCGGCGATGAAGAGGTTAAGGCGCTCCTGAACGAATATGCGGAGTTGTATTCCATAACCAAGGAAGGGCTTAGCGACGGTCCTGTACGCGATTCGATTGCGTATCAAGCCCGGATCGAGATTGCGCTTCGTCGTTTCCTGGAAGAGGGCGGATTTGGCGCATTCACAACGACCTTTGAGGATCTGCATGGGATGAAGCAGCTTCCGGGACTCGCCGTACAGCGTCTGATGGAGTCGGGTTACGGCTTCGGCGGGGAAGGGGACTGGAAAACAGCTGCCCTGACGCGTGTGTTGAAGGTACTTGCGGGCAATAAAAGCACTTCCTTCATGGAGGACTACACCTATCACTTCGAGCCGGGAAATCATATGATTCTTGGTTCGCACATGCTGGAGGTATGTCCGACCATCGCACTGGATAAACCGACGCTAGAAGTTCATCCGCTCGGGATCGGAGGCAAGGGAGATCCGGCGCGTCTCGTGTTTAACGGCCAGGACGGCCCGGCCGTCAATGCTTCCCTGATCGATTTGGGTCACCGCTTCAGACTGCTGGTGAATGTGGTGGATGGCGTCAAGGTGGAGCAGCCGATGCCGAAGCTGCCGGTAGCGCGTGTGCTGTGGAAACCGCAGCCATCCCTTCGCGAGTCTGCGGAAGCGTGGATATTGGCTGGCGGAGCGCATCACACCGTTCTCTCTTATGCCATGACGGCTGAGCATTTGAGCGATTGGGCGGAGATGGTCGGCATTGAAGCAGTCATTATTGATAAGGATACAACGATACCGCGCTTCAAGAACGAGCTCCGCTGGAGTGAAGCCGCATACCGTCTGCGGTAACTGGTTCTGTCAGCATTCCCCTGGCCTGTGTTACAATAGCGAGATAACTTGGGATTGCAGGTAATCCTAACATAATGAGTGCGTGAGGCTAGAGGTGAATGATGAATAATAGACGGATACCCAAATATATTGTATTAAAAAACGAACTGCTCTCCTGGTTTGAATCCGGCCGGCTTCAAGCAGGCAAGCAGGTTCCTTCGGAGCATGAAATCGCTGACCAGTTCGGCGTAAGCCGCCAGACGGTCCGCCAAACCTTCGGCGAGCTGGAGAAGGAAGGCTGGCTGGAACGGATTCAGGGCAAAGGGACGTTTGCTAGAAACCCCGAGCGGCGGGAGAGCGAGCAGGTTAAGACGATTGGCATCATAACAACGTACATCTCGGATTATATCTTCCCGCATATCGTTCGTGGAGCGGAAGCGGAGCTGCGCAGCAAGGGATACCGCCTGCTGCTCTCCAGTACCGATAACAACAAGGAGAAGGAGATGGAGAGTCTTCAGCTCATGACCAGCCAGCCGCTTAGCGGGCTGATTATCGAGCCGACCAAGAGTGCGGAAGGCAACCCGAATCTGACGTATTTTCTGTCCCTGCAGGAGAAGGGAATTCCGTTTTTGATGATCAATGAGAAGTATCGGGAGCTGGAATGTCCTTGTCTGAAGCTTGACGATGAGTTTGGCGGTTATATGGCCACGCGTCATTTGATCGAGAACGGACACCAGGCGATCGCCGGATTCTTCAAGCGGGACGATCTTCAGGGTGTGAACCGGCTGAAAGGCTTTCTGCGTGCGCATCGCGAGGCGGGAATTCCCGTTTCGCCAGAGCGGGTGGTTACGTATACAACGGAACAGAAGGGAAGTTTTCCGTATAATCAGGCCATCCAATTGCTGAAGCAGCCGGATGAGTTACGACCAACGGGGTTTGTATGTTATAACGACGAGCTGGCCGTGTCTTTAGTTGAGGCTGCCGGACAATGCGGGCTGCAAATTCCGCAGGATGTGTCTATGGTCGGCTTCGATGATTCGACGCTAGCCGTAGCTTCCGGCGTGAAGCTGACAACGATGACCCACCCAAAGACAGAGATGGGAATCATGGCGGCGAGACAATTGATCAGCATGATTGAGCATCATACCGTTATAGAGGATACGGTGTTTCAACCGGAGCTGGTGGAGAGAGAATCGGTGAAGAAACGGTAGAGATTAAGGGAGTGAAAGGTCCGAAGTTTCGGACCCTTGCCCGCCAACTTGTACGTACAACTATATTTTTCGAATATAGAGAGGAGCGGTTGTTCATGTTGGAGGATTTAAAGCAGCAGGTGCTTGAGGCGAATCTAGAGCTTCCGAAGCACGGGCTCGTTACCTTTACATGGGGAAATGTCAGCGGCATCGACCGTGAACGGGGACTGTTTGTCATTAAGCCAAGCGGCGTGCCTTACGAGGATTTAAAAGCGGACGACATGGTCGTGCTGGATTTGAAGGGAAATGTCGTTGAAGGCGATTTGCGGCCCTCTTCCGATACCCCGACTCACTTGGTGCTGTACCAGAACTTTAAAGAAATCGGCGGCATTGTGCATACCCACTCTCCATGGGGAACGAGCTGGGCTCAAGCCGGACGTGCGCTTCCTGCTTACGGAACGACGCACGCCGACTATTTTTACGGGGAGATTCCGGTTACGCGGCCCATGACCCGCGAAGAAATCGAGGGGGCCTACGAGCTGGAAACAGGCCACGTCATTGTCGAGCGATTCGCAGACCTGGATCCGAACAGGGTACCCGGGGTGCTTGTCCATTCGCATGCGCCGTTCGTGTGGGGCAAGGATGCGCATAACGCGGTGCATAATGCGGTCGTGTTGGAGGAGTGCGCCAAGATTGCAGCCCGGATGCAGCAGATTAATCCGGAAACTGAACCGATGGATCAGACGCTGCTGGATCGCCATTTTTTACGGAAGCATGGAGTTAATGCCTATTACGGTCAAAAGTAACGTTTGTATTCATCATTCATGATTTCATCTGTAGGAGGAAATGAGATGGGGAATAAGTACACCATTGGTGTCGATTACGGAACACAGTCCGGGCGTGCGGTGTTGGTTAATCTGGCTGACGGGCAGGAAGTAGCGGATCATGTTACGCCTTACCGGCATCATGTCATCGATGAGTTTTTACCAGGTTCCAGGAAGAAGCTGGAGCACGACTGGGCGCTTCAGCATCCGGGGGATTATCTAGAGGTTCTGAAGGTATCTGTGCCTGCCGTTATCCAGCAATCCGGTATTGATCCGGCGGATGTGATTGGCATCGGCATTGATTTTACGGCTTGCACCATGCTGCCCGTTGACGAGCTTGGGGAGCCGCTCTGCTTCCAACCGGAGCTGGCCGACCAGCCGCACAGCTGGGTTAAGCTGTGGAAGCATCATGCCGCGCAACCTGAAGCAGACAAGATCAACGCGATTGCCGCCGAGCGAGGAGAAGCCTTCTTGCCCCGTTATGGCGGAAAGATTTCTTCTGAATGGATGGTTGCAAAGGTCTGGCAAATTCTTGACGAGGCACCGGCGATCTATGAACGCGCGGATAGGTTCTTGGAAGCTACCGATTGGGTCATTTCCCAAATGACTGGCCAGATTGTCCGAAACAGCTGTACGGCTGGTTACAAGGCAATATGGCATAAACAAGACGGATATCCAAGCAAGGAATATTTTAAGGCGCTGGATCCAAGGTTGGAGGATCTGACCGATACGAAGCTGCGCGGAGAGGTCCGTTCCCTCGGAAGCAGCGCAGGCGGTCTGACTGAGAAGATGGCGGGGATGATGGGTTTAACTCCAGGGATTGCTGTGGCCGTTGGCAATGTTGACGCTCATGCCGCGGTGCCTGCGGTCGGTGTAGTCACACCGGGCAAGCTGGTGATGGCGATGGGCACATCAATCTGCCATATGCTGCTCGGTACGGAAGAGAAACAGGTTGAAGGGATGTGCGGTGTCGTCGAGGACGGTATCATTCCCGGATTATACGGTTATGAAGCCGGACAATCGGCTGTAGGCGATATTTTTGAATGGTATGTCGAGGAAGCGCTTCCCGCGTATGTAAAAGAAGCTGCGTCCGAAGAAGGAATCGGCGTTCACCAATGGCTTGAGCGGGAAGCGGCTGCGTACAAGCCGGGTCAGACTGGTCTGCTAGCACTGGATTGGTGGAACGGCAACCGTTCCGTGTTGGTGGATACGGATCTGACCGGGCTGATGTTAGGGATGACGCTGTTGACAAAGCCGCAGGAAATCTACCGCGCCTTGCTCGAGGGGACCGCATTCGGCACGCGCAAAATCGTGGATGCTTTTCACGAGAACGGTGTTGCGGTGGATGTCTTGTATGCATGCGGCGGACTGCCGCAGAAGAATCGTCTCTTGATGCAGATCTATGCGGACGTTACCAATCGCGAAATCATGGTAGCTGACTCCAAACAGACGCCGGCGCTTGGCGCCGCGATGTTTGCCGCAGTCGCAGCGGGTCGGGCGCGGGGCGGGTATGATTCCATTATCGATGCCGCCGAGAAGATGGCGCGGGTGAAGGAAGAGACCTTCAAACCGATTCCGGAGCATGTGGAAGTGTATGAGCAGCTGTATCAGGAATACAGCAAGCTGCATGATTATTTCGGCCGGGGCGAAAACGATGTGATGAAGCGGCTGAAACGGATTAAGCAAACGGCTGAATAGCCCTGACAGATGGGCTTTAGGCATAAAGAGGGAATGCTTCGCTCTTCATAAAGCGGGTGAGCCCTCTTTTTGAAACCAATATAGACTAGAAGCTTTGAATAAATACGGCAGGATGGGAAGAAGGGGAGGAACGAACGTGACGGATTACTTGAACGAGGCAAAAGGTTTAATGAACCGGATTAGGGAGCAACAGCCCACGTTCCGCGGACTAGAAACCATGGTGCTTGAGCCCGGCGCTATGCATGACGTGCCTTCGTATCTTAAACGGCAGGGCCTCGGTTCACCGATCGTTGTCGCCGATGCGAATACGCATGAAGCAGCGGGGAAAAGGCTGGTGGAGAGCTTGGAAGCCGATGGCCAGCAGCCTCGGTTGTGTCTGATTCAGCCAGATGAGCAAGGCGACGTTGTGGCGGATGAACGCTCCTTGATGCAGCTGTTTATCGAAGTAGAGCCTGAAGGGACAGGATGCCTGATCGCTGTGGGGTCCGGGACCATTCATGACATTACGCGCTTTGTGAGTCATCGGAGCGGCAAGCCGTTCATCTCGGTACCTACGGCCCCTTCGGTCGACGGCTTTACTTCGGCGGGCGCGCCGATCGTGGTCCGGGGAGTCAAGCGAACCTTTGCGGCCACGGCTCCGATCGCGATATTCGCCGATCCGGACATTCTTGCGAAGGCACCGCAGCCGCTGGTAGCGGCAGGTTTTGGAGATATGCTGGGCAAGTATACATCGCTGCTGGATTGGAAATTCTCTTCGACCACGGCCGGCGAGCCCTATGATGATCAAGTGGCGGCTATTACGGAGAAGGCGCTTAAGGCATGCATTCAGCATGTGGAGGCGATCGGCCAGCGCACGGAGGAAGGCATACGCATTCTGATGACGGCGTTGATCGAGTCGGGTATCGCGATGCTGCTGTTCGGTCAGTCCCACCCTGCTTCCGGGGCGGAACATCATCTGTCGCATTATTGGGAGATGGAGTACTTGCGCCGCGGCAACCGGGCACTGCTGCATGGTGCCAAAGTGGGGGTAGCCTGCAGCGAAATATCGAGCCTCTATCACGACGCGGCCGATAAGGGAGTGTATCCTAATGCCAAGCCTACACATTGGGAGACATATGGAGAGCAGGTTCGGGAGTGGCTGCGCAAGGTCCCTTCGAAGGAGAAGATAGCCGAACTGCTGCGGCAAGCCGGCGGTCCGTCCACTCTGCAGGAGCTCGGGATTGATGACGAGCTGTTCCAGGAGAGCCTGCGGGAGGCCCACTCGCTGCGCGACCGGCATACCATTTTGAGGGCTCTGAACGAGGCAAAGGTTGGTGTAAGGTAATAAGGAGAGTTATTTTAAGCAAATTGCAGGATGCGAACTAAAGATTGTACCGTGATCGATTCTGGTTTTGCTATGCGTATTCTTATAGTAGAGATTATGTTTTGTTAAAGAAGAAGGGGACTTTCAATGGTCATTGAGAGTCCTTTTTTTTGTGTTATGCACTTCAGTTTAATATTTTGGACGCGCGGAGCAGATCGCCGGAGCAAGCTTCGGTGATTTTTAGTTCATATGCTGTAAGAGATGGCTTTAGAACCCTCGGAAAATAATAAACATAATTTTCGGATATACAGAAAATTATTTTCTTGTAAGCATTTACATTCAACTTTCTGTCTGATAGTCTATGGATAAAGTAGCAAATCATACATCACTAAATCAGAAGGAGCGAGGATGATATGGGAAACAGGCTGAAGTATGATGTGGTGGTCATGGGCGGCGGCATATCAGGAGCAATGGCAGCAGTAGCGGCATCCAGTTTAGGGGTGAAGACGCTGATCGTAGAGTCCCATGGGTTTCTTGGCGGGACACTTACTGCGAATGGGGTAGGGCCAATGATGACATTCCATGCGGGAGAGAAGCTTGCCATTCAGGGGTTTACAGATCAGCTGATTGAACGGCTGAAGAAGCAGGGCAAGTCGCCGGGGCATATTTTCGATACGGTTGGCTTTACGTATTCGGTTACCCCGTTCGATGCCGAAGCGATGAAGCATGAGCTGGAGCTGATGGTCACCGAGAGCGGAGGGGAGATTCTGTATCATACGATGCTGGCCGGCGTGAAGACCGAGGACGGACGAATCGTCAGCATCACAGTATGCAATAAATCAGGTTTGAGCGATATCGAGGCGTCCGTGTTCATCGACGGGACGGGAGACGGCGATTTGTCCGTCGGGGCAGGGGCCGAGTTCACCAAGGGCAGGGAATCCGATGGGGCCATGCAGCCGATGACGTTGAAGATGAAGATGTACAATGTCGACATTCCGAAGGTAAAACAATATATTCACGCCCATCCTGAAGACTTTCCACTGTATCAGGGCGACACGTCCATCATCGAGAAGGCGCCTCGCTTGTCGGTAGGCGGGTTCGACAGTCTGTTTAAACTGGCGAAGGAAAGGGGCGAGATCTCGATTCCCCGGGAGAATGTGCTATTCTTCGAGACGAATAACCCGGGCGAGGTCATCCTGAATACGACCCGGATCCTCGGTCATGATCCGACGGATGCGTTCAGTCTGAGCAAGGCGGAGATGGAAGGGCGGAAGCAGTGCCGTGAGCTAGAGCTGTTCATGCGCAAGTATATTCCAGGCTTTGAGCATGCGGTCGTGGAATCGACCGGTCCGAATATTGGCATTCGGGGATCCCGCCAGATTAAGGGCGTGTACACGCTGACAGCCGATGATTTGCTGGAACAGCGGCTGTTCGAAGATACGATCGCGCATTCTGGCTACCCGATCGATATCCATAGTCCGGACGGCGAAGGTACGAAGCATCAGAAGCTGGAATGGGGCGGTATGTACAGCATTCCTTACTCCTGTATGATCACGGATTCTGTGCAGAACCTGATCGTTATCGGCAGATGCATTTCGGCTACCTTCGAAGCGCAGGCCGCGATGCGGACGACACCGACGACGGGGGCGATCGGCCATGCCGGCGGGGTAGCGTCTGCGTTGGCCGCGAAGAAAGGCATTCGCGTCCGGGATGTGGACATCAAGGAAGTGCAGTCCGTGCTGAAAGCACAGGGCGCTTATTTAGAAATATAGATGAAGATAAGGCTATTAAGAACTTGATTCGAGAGGAGAATACAACGTGACATCTTTCATGTGGGTTCAAGCCATCGGCATTTTACTAGTTTTTCTTGTGTTTGTCGGGTTAATGATGACCCGGAAGCTTCCGACCATTCTGGCACTGCCCTTGATGGCGATTCTGTTTGCCGTCATTGCCGGCGTGCCGTGGATGTCGAACGATCCCGAGACGACCACGATTGCCAAGACGATTCTGTCATCCGGCTCGATGAGGTTATCGGGCGCCATCGCAGGCTTGGTGTTCGGGGCCTGGTTCGGACAAATTTTGAATAAAGTCGGTATTACCAAGTCGATTATTCGAAAAGCGGCCGAACTCGCAGGCGACAAGCCGATGCTGATTGCAGTCCTGTTTTTCGCAACCGCATCCATTATTTTCTCGGCGGCCGGCGGACTGGGCATGGTCATCCTGGTCGGTACGATCGTCATTCCGATTATGCTGACGGCAGGCATCTCCCAGTTTGTCGCATCCATCGTCGTCATATCCGCCGTCGGCGTCGGCGCGCTGTTCAACGTCTCCAACTGGGCCGTTTATGTCGATGTGCTGGGCCTCTCGGTTCAGACGATTGCGGATTATACGCTGGTCGCCGCGCTGCCGCTCATTCTTGTGTCGCTCGGGATGATTATATTCTACATCCAGCGGGATGGCAAAGGCCGCAAAGCGTGGGCGATGCCGACGGCTTCCGGAGGAGAAGGCAAAAAGGTGCCTGCCTTTGCCCTCATTAGCCCGCTTGTGCCGGTCATTCTCGTCTTTGCATTCAAGCTCGACATTGTCCCGGCAGTGGTCATCGGCGCGTTGGTTACGATACTGCTGACCTGGCCGAAGCGGCCGATTCATGTCCTGTCCAGTGCGCTGGTGGAAGGGATTCAGGACGTTGCCGGCGCGATGGCGCTCATGATCGGCATCGGCATTCTGTTGAATTCCGTTATGGCGCCGCAGGTGTCGGCGCTGATCAGCCCGTTGATTGAAGCTGTACTGCCGACCAACCCGTTGATGTATATTCTGTTCTTCACGCTGCTATCTCCGCTCGCCATCTACCGTGGGCCGCTGAACGTATGGGGCCTGGGCAGCGGCATTGCAGCTCTGTTCGTGTCGGCGGGTATGACCCCGGTCGCGGCGATGCTGGCACTGCGCGTCGTCAGCAATGTGCAGGCCGTATCCGACCCAACGAACTCGCATAATGTGTGGGTCGCGGATTTTACGAAGAGCGACATTAACGATATTTTGAAAAAGACGCTTCCTTGGATGATGGTTGCGGTGCTGATTTCGATGGTGTTGGGTTCATTCATGGTCTTTTAGAAGCAGATAGAATCCGGGCGGAGACTTCCGAGTGTCTGCCCGTTGTCGCAGGAGGAGAACGATGGAGAGAAGAAAAGTAAGAGTCGGGATTGATGTCGGAGGCACCTTCACGGATGCGGCCGTCATTGACAATGAGACGTATGAGGTTATCGGGAAGATGAAAATTCCGACGACACATCATGACGAAGATGGCGTGGCGAAAGGGATTGTACAAATACTGAAGCGGATTTTGGAGAGCGAGGGCATTGCTCCGGATGATGTGACCTTTATCGCTCACGGGACGACGCAAGCGACGAACGCCTTGCTGGAGGGGGATGTGGCTCGTGTCGGCATTATCGGCATGGGTTCAGGCCTTGACGGCATGAGCGCGCGCTCGGAGTCGAATCCCGGGGACATCGAGCTGGCGCCGGGCAAATATTTGAAGACGTACCATACGTACCTCGATTCCAAAAATTTGCGGGATGAGGATATCGAAGCGGCGATTGACGAGCTTGCGCGGCAGGGGGCGGAAGTGATCGTCGCTTCCGAGGCGTACAGCGTTGATGATCCGGCCAATGAGCTTCGTGTCGTCGAGATAGCGAGCCGCAAAGGTATGTATGCTACCGGCGGGCATGAAATTTCCCAGTTGTATGGACTAAAGACACGGACAAGAACGGCGGTCGTGAATGCGTCTCTCATTCCGAAAATGATGGAAACGGCGAACATGACGGAGAAATCCGTCAAACATGCGAATATTCAATCCCAGCTCATGATTATGCGCTGCGACGGCGGCGTTATGAGTATCGACGAGGTGCGCAAACGTCCGATATTGACGATGCTGTCGGGACTTGCCGCCGGTGTTGCCGGTGTGCTGATGTATGAAAAGGTGTCGGATGGCATCTTTTTCGAGGTCGGCGGCACAAGCGTCGATATTTCCGTCATCAAAAACGGGAAGGTCATGATCAAGAATGCCCAAGTCGGCGGCCACCGGACTTATTTGCAGTCCTTGGATGTCCGGACGCTTGGCATTGCCGGCGGAAGCATGATTAAGGTGGCGAACGGGAATATCATCGATGTCGGCCCACGAAGCGCCCATATTGCGGGCCAGGAATACGAGGCGTTCGCCGGGGCGGAGCAGATCGTTAATCCGAAGGTCAAGTTCGTCAGCCCGCGGGAAGGGGATCCGGCCGAATATATTATTTTGGAGAGTGAGACCTGCAAGGAATTCTCCTACACACTGGCCGGCGCGGCCAACATTCTCGGCTATATTCCGGAGGGCGATTACGCGCGAGGGAACAAGGAAGCGGCCGTGCGGGCATGGGAAGCCCTTGCCGACCATGTAGGCCTGAGCATCGAGGAGGCCGCCAGACAGGTTATGAATATTGCGATTGATAAGACGATGAAAACCGTCAATGAGATGATCGAAGACTATGAGCTGGATCGCTCGTTCGTGACGTTGGTCGGCGGCGGAGGCAGCGGGGCCGTGCTCGTTCCGGCGATGGCGGAACGGGAGCGGTTCCGCTTCCAGATCGCGAATAACGCGCCTTATGTATCGACCATAGGCGTCGCCCTGGCGATGGTGAAGGAGCAGTTGGAAAGAACCGTCGTGAATCCGACGGAAGAGGATATCAAGCGCATTCGGTCCGAGATCGTCGAGCGCATCGTCAAATCCGGCGCCAGTGAGGATACGGTCGAGGTAACGATCGAGATCGATAGCCAGAAAAATATTTTGCGGGCAGTCGCTACCGGCTCGACAGAGCTTCGCTCCAAAGATCTGGGTCAGCAAGCGCTGTCGGTCGAGGAGATGGCCGCCATCGCCGCCAGCTCAGTCGATCAGCCGGCGGCCAGCATGAAGCTGGCGTCCCAGTGCGGCCGATGGAGCCTATTCGCCTGCGAGGAGACAAAGAAATCATTTTTCGGACTGATCAAGAAGAAAACGACCTATGTGAGCGTGCTCGATCGGGAAGGCGTCGTCCGGTTCAAGAAGGGGAACGTCCACTTCGCGAAGCTGACCAAGGCTCAGTTCGGGGACCGATTACAAGATTTTTTGGATGACAATACGATCTACTCCGATGCAAACGCGACGATACCGAAGGTATTCGTCTTTTATCGGGAGAAGATGCTTGACTTGACCGGAATGCAGACGAAGGAGCAATTGATGTCGATTCTGGAGATCGAGACGGAGATGCTGACACAGGAAGAAGAATTGATCATCGTTGTTTATCAGTAAGGAGGGGAAGGTATGCCGGAGCCGGGCGAGGTTATCCGCCGATTGATGGAAGAGGAAGGGGCTGATGAGCTGCTGGCGTGCGCGGAGTTGGAGCAGGACCCCCTGTTCCATAAAATACCGAAGGATCGAGTGGCGTACTATGTCAGCATGTCGCTGAAACGGGGAAGAGAGACGGCGGCTGCCTACAAGAACAAGGGCAAGTCGATCCGGGAGCTGTGTCAGATGGAAGGCTTACAGTATCAAGTGACGAATCGGTCCGGCACTTTCCACAATGTCAGCTTCCGCGCGCAGATTGATTTCGCGAAGAGCCCTCCGGCGATTATCATCTATGCCTCGTCGCTCCGCGATATGCGGCAGGCGTACCGGACGGTGATGGGGAATGGATGCGAGGAACGGGAACAGGAGCTGGAGCGGCTGATCGACCTTCATTTAGCGCATGAGTTTTTTCATTATACGGAATACCGGGCGGGGCAGTTCACGAATGAGACGCTGGAGCCGATTGATTTGTTTAAGCTGGGAAGCTGGTATACAAAGAGATCAAGCATTGTGAAATGCAGTGAAATCGCGGCGCATACGTTCTGCAAAATGATACTGGGCCTGCCCTGCTTGCCGAATGCGCTTGATTACGCGTTTCTTGTAGAAACGAGGGTGATGGATGCAGCTGAGCTTAGCCGGCGGATGGAACAATGGAAGATGATGGTGGTCTGATTTTATCATTGCTTCCCTTGATATGATATAATGGGGTGTACTGGCAAAGTTACCGGATTCGTATTTTTCCCATTGGCAGTCAGGAGGAGGTACCATGTCTTCACAGGTTCCGGCGGTTATCGCAAAAATTGTATCCCAAACTCAAAAATTAACATACGGCGAAAATCAGATCGCTAATTTTGTTATACACAATCCGGAATTCATCACCCGTAACACCATTACGGCCATCGCGAATGAAATTGGTGTGTCCGAGACAAGCATCAACCGTTTTTGCAAAAAGGTGGGCTTCAAGGGGTTCAACGATTTTAAAATCGCGTTCGCCCAGGATGCGTTTTACCGGGATATGCAGGCCAAGAAGAAAGAGAGACGCGAGATTAACGTCATTGATGCGCTGGCACTCGACTATAACGAGCTGATTGTCAACACTTCGGCACTCATTGCGGAAGATCAGCTTCATCAAGTGGTCAAGCTGCTGAAGGGGGCGCGCCGAATCCTCCTCATCGGCTTGTTCGATTCGTTCCTCGCGGCCATGGCATTGAAGAACCGGCTCGCGATTATCGGCGTTCATGCCGATGCAATCAATGACAGCAGGGAAATGAAAATCGCGGCCTCCCAATGCGGTCCCGAGGATGTCGTCATCGCCTTCTCGCGATCGGGTTCGACCCGGGAGATTATCGATGCCGTCAACATCGCACAGGTCAATCAGGCCAAGACCGTGGCAGTCACCTGTTACGACTCATCGGCGATTACAGAAAATGCGGTGGTCGATATTATTGCGCCGGATAAAATCTCGGTCAATAACAGCGCCTTTATGTCCAACCATATCACGTTTCTGTTTGTCGTCGATCTCATTATGAGCGTTTTCATTTCCTCGGATAAACAGTATTTGAAGAAAAAGCTGGACAGCGAAGGGATATTGGCAAGCGATCAATCGATAACGAATTATTTTCTGTGATTGTAGGAACAGACGCTCTTGTCGCGCAAATGCGCGGCGAGGGCGTTTTTTTAATGCTGCTTAATGACTTGATTGTTTTCCGCTTCCAACATTTTCGGTCAATTCGCGGGCAGCAACTACGTCTAAGTTCAGGTGCTGGAAGTCATCGACAATCACCATATCATGAAGTCGAGACGAGCGGTCCGTTAAATATTCAGCATGTCCGCACAAACAGCAGGAGCAGGGTGTCCCTGCTCCTGCTGTTTTCCATACTTTAGTGGATAAACGTATCAAACCCATGCAGATGTTAACCTACTATAGTGAATCTTGTTCAACTTATTCATTCGAGTCTCTAGCCTTCCTTCACATCATACAGTACGCGAGCCAACAGGTCCTGGCTGTAGTTGCCGAAATGCTTGCCGTAAATGGTTAAGCCGCGTTTATTAACAGATTGTTCGTTAACGGCGATCCTGAAGGTAAGCTCGCTCTTGTAATCAAGCTGAATCTGGTCCAGACCGACATCCGAGATGCGGCATCCATCGATAAAGCTGCCTTCCTTATTAATTCGGATCAGCTTCAGCATGCCATATTGGTTCAAATGAGGCGGCCACCATTCAGGGTTGAAAGTACCGCGTTTGTCCCCGAAATCCCCCGGACTTGTCCAGCTGCCAATCTCGATCCCGTTTACGTAAAAGAAAATGTCCGATGGATAATTGTCGCAATATCCTGGCGCCTCGGAGCCAAGCTCCAAGGAGAATTGAATCTCGCGGAACGATTGATTGGACTTTAAATAATTCGGAATCCGGTATTCCAGGAAACCTTCGGTAAGCCAGATGATCTCCGAGTTGATCCGCTCCGGATCAGCGAAATAGCGCGGATCGTCAAAATCTCCGATGATGCTGTCCTTGGTCGCAAGCCCGCAGGTCGGGGTAGCCTGGTAATCGCTGTAATGGCCAACCTGGATCTCCACCTCGTACAAGTTATCCATATCCTTGCTGCGAAGATCAACCATCAGGGTGTCTTTATTCAGGTAGCAGATCTTCTGAATGCCGTGTTTCCCGCCCGTGGTATTAATTTCGATCAGACCGCTATCTTCCAATTTCTTGATATGCATGGTGATAGCGCCATTGCTGAGGTTCAGCCTGTTTGCGAGATCGTTTAGGTTCAGACTTTGATTCTTGGCCAGCAGCTCCAGAATTTGAATGCGAATTTCCGAGCTGAGCGCTTTAAAGATATCAAGCCCGCTCATTAAATCTTTAATGTAGATCATCTTATCTCAAACCTTCTTCCGATTAAAGGATTTATATAACGATGGCAATAGGTACAGAGGGGTTAAGAGGTTTATTTCAAACAATTATAAATCAATATGTGCGTTAAATAAAGATGTGATCTAATTCTTCAAAAATTTCATGAGAAAACCAAGAATTTGAATACTGAAATTCATTTTATTTCAAGTTATTATAAAAATAATAATTTCAAATATCAGAGAAATCAGTGTTTTCCACCACCATTTAGCTGATTTCCAGAAAATTAATCAATTCATTTTTAATTTATATAAATCATTTTATATTTATGTGTTTACAGCAAACCTCTCATATGATATTTTATATTTGAAAACGAATTCATTTAATACTATTTGAATTGTTTCATAATTATATCAACGGAAGGTGAAGGACTTGGCAGCTGAGAAATTGAAAGCACGAATGATCGTGGATAAGTCGTTTCGGATCGCGCAAGTTGATAACCGCATATATGGTTCGTTCATTGAACATCTAGGCCGCGCTGTATATGGCGGTATTTACGAACCTGGCCATGAAACCGCGGATGCAGGCGGTTTTCGTAACGACGTGAAGGAATTGATTAAGGAACTGGATGTCCCGATTATAAGATATCCCGGTGGGAATTTTGTATCTGGCTATAACTGGGAAGATGGCGTAGGTCCTGTAGCCGAACGGCCAAAACGGCTGGAGCTGGCGTGGAGAACGCTGGAGCCGAACGATGTCGGCACGAATGAGTTTATATCCTGGGCCAAGGAAGTAGGCTCGGATGTTATGATGGCCGTGAACCTGGGTACTCGGGGGATCGACTCCGCCAGAAACCTGCTGGAATACACCAATCATCCCGGAGGCACATACTGGAGTGATCTAAGACGCAGTCATGGTTATGAACAGCCGCATAAGATTAAAACCTGGTGCCTTGGCAACGAGATGGATGGACCTTGGCAGATCGGACACAAGACCTCGACGGAATACGGCCGGCTTGCGCTGGAGACGGCAAAAGCCATGCGGCTCGTCGATCCGACCATTGAACTGGTTTCATGCGGAAGCTCGAGCACCGGGATGCCGACATTCCCTGAATGGGAAGCCGTGACGCTGGATCATACGTACGAGGCGGTTGATTACATATCGCTGCATCAATATTACGGTAACCGTGATAACGATACCGCCAACTATCTGGCTCTTTCCCTGGATATGGATCACTTTATTCATACCGTCAAATCGACCTGCGATTACATCAAGGCCAAGAAACGCAGCAAAAAGACGATGTATCTCAGCTTCGACGAGTGGAATGTCTGGTACCATTCCAATGACGCCGACAGGCAGATTGATCCATGGAGCATCGCTCCACCTCAGTTGGAGGATGTGTATAATTTCGAGGACGCAATTCTTGTCGGCAGCATGCTGATCACCTTCCTGCGCCACGCCGACCGGGTGAAGATGGCTTGCCTGGCACAGCTCGTCAACGTAATCGCGCCGATTATGACCGAGAACGGCGGCCGTTCTTGGAAGCAGACCATCTTTTATCCGTATCTTCACGCTTCGAAATTTGGCCGGGGCGTATCGCTGCTGCCTATCGTCGAGTCACCGAAGTATGATTCCAAGGATTTTACCGATGTTCCGTATCTTGATAGTGCGGTCGTTCATAATGAAGAGGATGAAGAAATTACGATTTTTGCCGTGAACCGTCATCTAGAGGAAGCCTTGGAGCTGGAATGTGATGTGCGCAGCTTTGAAGGCTACCGGCTGCTGGAGCATATCGTGATGGAGCATGAGGATCTGAAAGCGGTGAATACTGCAACCGAGGAAAGAGTCAAACCACATCATCAGGGCGGAGCTAAACTCGATAACGGTATGGTTACCGCAAGGCTTGCCAAGGCATCATGGAATGTTATTCGCTTGAAAAAAGCTTAAGGAAAAGCGGGCAGTTCTCACTATGGGCTGCCCCATCTCCCAAATACTCATATCAAATTACACACATTATGAAAGCGCTTTATTTTGGAGGATAGCTCTGGAGGATAGCAGAAGTACCGATTGTTGAAGTGTAGGTTTGTATGAACGAATATTAAGGGAGGTCCAGTTGGATGATGAAAAAATGGATGGTTGTATTCATGGTGTTATGTTTGACATTGTTTCTGTGGGGATGCGGAAAATCGAATAATGCCGGAGGTGAAACCTCGGTTCTGGATGGAGGGGCTGGGGAAAACGCTACGGAGCTGTCTTATTGGACATTTGTTGAGCTGCACGGACAGCATTTCGAGAAAATGCTGGGCAAGTGGAATGCCGAGAATCCCGAACGCCAGATTAAACTGAACGTGACAGTCATGCCGTATGACGACATGCATAACAAATTATCTATAGCGGTTCAATCGGGGACAGGGGCACCTGACATTGCGGATATCGAGCTTGGGAAGTTTCCGGATTTCCTGTCCGGCACACCGCAGCTGGAACCGCTCAATGACGTCATTGATCCATACCGAGACACCATCGTTAAATCCCGAATTGACCTATACAGCAAGGAAGATGTGAATTACGGCATCCCGACCCATGTTGGCGCATCCGTTGCCTTCTATAATACCGAGATTTTGGAGGAGGCTGGCGTTAACTATCAGGATATCGCGACTTGGGAGGATTTTAAGAAGGCCGGTATCCAGGTGTATGAAAAAACAGGCAAATACATGGGAACGGCCGATACTAGCGCAGCTTGGCAAGCCTCCATGCTATTGGCCCAGCAAGGTGCGGATCTGACGGACGATTCCGGCAATCCAGTCGTGAACTCGGAAGCGATGGTGAAAGCCATGACGCTGCTCAAGGACCTTCAGGATAACAATGTCATAGCAACCATTGCTGGCGGCCAGCCTGATACCGAAGAAGCATATGGAGAGTTTAATGCAGGAAATTACGCTACGGCCTTCATGCCGCTGTGGCAAATGTCCAGATACACCAACTACATGTCCGACTTGTCTGGGAAAATAGCCATCGCGCCGATTCCGGTCATTGAAGAAGGAATGCCAAGATCGGTTGGCGGGGGCGGAACCGGCACGGTTGTTACCAAGACCGCAAAAGACGTTCAGTTGGCAAAAGACTTTCTGGCATTTGCCAAACTGTCCCTGGATGCCAATAAAGAGATTTGGAACACACTTGGATTCGATCCGGTCAATATGGACGTTTGGGATATGAAGGATGTTACGCACAATGCCGAGAATCAGTTCGTCAAATATTTTGTTAATAACCCGTTTGATGTCTTGAATGAGATCCGGGATGAAATCCGGTTAATCAAATCGACCTCCGCATCACCTACCATCAACAACGTCCTGTGCACAACGACCTTCAATGAGATTTTTGAGGATGGCAAGGACATTACCGGAGCTCTTAACGATGCCCAGAAGCAAATCGAACAGGAATTGAAATGACACTCGCTCATACGGTATAAAAACGAAGAGCTGCTCATGGGATCGTCGGTGAGCGGCTCTCATTAAAGGAGTAGAATCATGATTAAAAAATTTCTGTACTCGCAAAAAGTTGCTCCTTACGTGTTTGTCCTGCCGTTTATTCTGGTATTCCTCATATTCTGGGTATTTCCGCTGGGCAGCTCGTTTAGCATGAGCTTTCAGAAGACCCAATTGGGGCAGGAAGCAGATTGGATCGGTTTGGCTAATTACGGAAAGTTGATGGGGGACGGCGTCTTTCTGAAGGCGGTGACGAACAGCGCGATATACATGATCCTGACGCTCCTGATCCTGATTCCGTTTCCGATGTTGTTCGCGGTATTGATTAACAATAAGTTCATGTGGGGAAGAGAGTTTTTTAAGTCGTCCTTTTTCTTCCCGGCACTGACGTCGGTTGTTGTCGCAGGCACCATTTTTCGGTTGATGTTCGGCGAGATGGAAGGGTCGCTCATTAACAGTTTACTGGGGTGGTTCGGGATCGATCCCGTGAAGTTTCTGAAGGGTCAGGTTACCGGGTTTATTGCTCTGGTGGCGCTTGCCACATGGCGGTGGACGGGCGTCAATATGCTATATTTTTTATCGGGGCTCAAAAACATCCCGGGTGAATATTATGAGGCGGCATCCATCGATGGGGCCTCGGCCTTTCAGAGGTTTACCAAAATCACGATGCCTTTGTTAAAGCCAACCACGATTTATGTGTTAACGATCAGCATTTATGCGGGGCTTGCCATGTTTATTGAAAGCATGATGCTCTGGAACGGCAACAACTCTCCGAAAAATATCGGCCTCACGATTGTCGGTTATCTGTACCGTCAAGGCATTGAGAAGAACAATCTGGGTTATGCGGCCGCTGTAGGGATCGTGCTGTTGGCAATCACCATGCTTATTAACCTGACGCAACTGAAGCTCTCCGGCATGTTCAAGAAGGAGGATTGAGGATGAGAAGAGAAACGCTGGTTAAAATAATCCTCTTCATTTTGTTCTCCATACTGTGCTTTCTGATTCTGGTCCCTTTTTATGCCGTCACCATTGCCTCCTTTAAACCGGGCGAGGATTTGATCCGGTATGGACTGAATTTGAAATTTGACCTGTCGGTGATGAGCCTGGACAATTTCACTTACCTGTTTACGGGCGATCATTCTTATTTTATGTGGTTTTTTAACTCCTTGCTCCTTACGGTGGTGCAGGTTACGTTAACCCTGCTGGTCAGCGCAACGGTTGCCTATGGGTTTTCAGCCTATGATTTCATCGGCAAAAACTTTTTGTTCATATGCGTGCTTCTGATTATGATGGTTCCTTTTGAAATTCTTCTTCTTCCGTTATACTCTCTGACGTACAATCTTGGCCTTATGAATTCGTACTCGGCGATTGTGCTGCCGGGGATTGCAAGCGCGGCTACGATCTTTTTCTTCAGGCAGTATTTAAGAGGGGTTCCAAAAGAAATGATTGCGGCAGGGCGGGTGGACGGCGCGACGGAATACGGTATCTATGTGCGGCTGATCTTGCCTGTGATGAAGCCATCCTTCGCTGCCATGGCGATCCTGAACGGCATGAACAGCTGGAACAACTTTCTGTGGCCGTTCATTGTGCTCAGTGACGATAGCAAGTATACCCTTCCGATCGGATTAAAGACGCTCTTGACCCCTTACGGGAACAATTATGATTTATTGATTGTCGGTTCCTTCTTTTCGATCATTCCGATCTTTATTTTGTTCATGGCCTTCCAGAAGTATTTTATCGACGGGATGACGGCGGGGGCGGTGAAAGGATGATCGCTCGATCGATAGGAAGGGGCTGACCTTGCATGCGGCATCTCAAATCCTTTATGATACAAGGAAACTTGCGTGTTTCAAGTTTGATTTGATAAATGAGGTGACCGTATCGTGCATCCTGTAACTCGGGCTCTATTGTGGATTGGCGGGGCTCTGATCGTAATCGGGCTGCTCTGGCCTGTCATTGGACGATTTTTCGGCCGGCTGCCAGGTGACATCGTGGTGGATAAACCCCATGTCAAAATTTATTTTCCGATCGTAACCTGCCTCGTCATCAGCGTGGTGGGCTCGTTGATTCTGTTTCTGGTCCAGCAGTTTCGTAAATAGCAGGAATTTCATAAGAAAAACGTCTATCAGCGTACTTTCTCAGAAGACAGACACGGTTAGGGGATGTTTTTCTTGCGATATCAGGAAGGCCTAAGCTTCGGAGTTTATACTTTCTGATATCTTAAAAAAACAGGCCGGCTAGGGCAAATCCTTAGCCGGCCTGTTTATATGGAAGAGCGAAACTTACTTCTGAATGATGGTAATCTCGGCATTCGGATCCAGACTTCTCACGATGGATTTGAATCTGGGCATCTCCAGAATGTGAACCCGATAGATCAGCTGCGTCGAACCGATGGTGTCACCTTCACACATAGGGTCATCTTTAGCGTCAGCAGTTTGGTATTCATACCCCATGATGGTTTTCATTGTATGCTGGATTTCCGCTTCGCTCACGCTGCGAATCTGGACTTCGCGTTTAAGCGGAAGGCTTGAAGTTGTAATACGTCCGGTCTCCAGCGCCATCAGGCATGCGATCGCTGAGTACATCGCTCGTTCCCAGCCGAGAAGCAGCCCTGCCAATGTCAGTACGCATGTATTGACCATGATATGGATGTACGGCAGCTTCAAGCGGGTTAGCAGATGTGATATCTGCTGCGGAATCTTGGGCATTTGGAGTGAGTCCAGGACGACGCCGTAACGAAGGCCGAGACCGATGCCCAGCCCAAGGAAAATGCCGCCGATGCCTGCGCTCCCGATCTTGCTGTCGATGAGAGCGGGAACCGGAAAGAACAGGATCGAGCATACGGAAAAAGTAAGCAGCCCGACGGTGGCAATGACGGCTCTTTCCCGGTTGGCCCCACGATAGGCCAGCAGGAGCAGAGGCAGGTTTAATGCAAACAGAAACATGCCTGTATGAAGTCCCGTCAGATGCGAGGCGAGCGCGGAAATTCCCGTTATGCCGCCCGCGATGATGCCGCTGGGAACAAGAAATAAATCTAAACCGAACGCCGCGATCAGGCCTCCGATGGCAGCCATGCTCATTCTTCTTCGTGTACTTGCCTTGCTTACGGTCTCTTGCGAACCGTTCGTTACCCGAACCGGGGCTTGAACCATAGGCAATGTACCCTCCTTTTATCCGCTAGCACTTTCATCCTTTAGCTTCGGTTTAACCGGTTTCTTCTCCTTATAGTCTTTAAATTTAATTATTTTGTTCAAGAAGTTATATACATGCTTGGACTCCTTGGTGAGCAGCGGTCCGAGTATAGCCAGTATCAGCACATACAAGGCTGCGAACGGCTGAATGAAGGTTGCAAGCCCGCCTGCCTTACCCATATTAGCGAGAATAATGGAGAATTCCCCGCGGGAGACGATGGTCAGACCGATATTGGAGGATGCTTTGGAGGACAATCCAGCACTGCGTCCTGCAAGCATACCTGCAATAAAGTTACCAAGGAGCGTAATGATAACGGCGATCAGCGATAACCACACAGCTCCGCCAAGCTCGGAAGGTACAATCGTTAAACCGAAGCTAAAGAAGAATATGGCTCCAAAGAAATCACGGAATGGTAAAATCAAATGCTCAATGCGTTCACGATGCTCCGTCTCAGCCAGGACAAGCCCGACGAGCAGAGCGCCGATGGCCTCGGCAACATGAATGGTTTCGGCGAATCCTGCGAGCAGGAACAATGCGCCAAAAACAACCAAGGCAAACAATTCGTTCGACCGTATATTTAGTACCTTATTCAGAAGCGGTACGGCTTTACGGCCAATTATAAGGACAAGCAGCATAAATCCAAGGGCAATTACCGCAGATATCAGTACTCCGCCCAGCGATGATGATCCGCTCAATACGAGGCCGGAGAGAATAGAGATATATACAGCAAGGAACACATCCTCGAACATGATAATACCGAGAATCATTTCAGTTTCGGGATTCGCCGTTCTTTTCAAGTCAACCAGCACTTTGGCTACAATAGCACTTGAAGAGATGGTGGTAATTCCCGCAACAATGAGTGTTTCCGCCACGGGGAATCCGGAAAAGATCCCGATCATAAGTCCAAGCGTAAAGTTTATGGCAATATAGATGCTGCCACCAACTACGATGGACTTCCCTGATTTAATTAACCGGCCGACCGAGAATTCGAGGCCAAGATAGAACAGAAGGAACAGTACGCCGATCCGACCCATAAAGTCGATGAACGGAGCACTTTCTATAAAACGAAAATCGAATGATCCAAAATGAAAAGCATGAGGCCCTACCGCCATCCCTATCAGAATGTAGAAAGGGACGACGGAAAACCGGAGTTTAGCTGATAGCAACCCCGCCAGGGCGATCAGGAAAATCGCCAGTCCAACTTCTAAAACCAAATGATCCATTCATCAACCACGTCCGTTCATCAAGATTTGTTTAAATAGCCGCTGTTGTTGACGTTCACCAACGACAACGAGTGTCGAGTCCGGTGTAATGATAACGTCAGGTCCGGGATTGATTTGTTTACTGTTTTTATCAACTGTCGCAATGATGGTTGCACCTGAGGCTTGGCGCACGTCCAAATCACCAATCGATTTACCTGCCCCGTAATAGTGGGACTCGATGCGATACCACTCGATAATCAATTCGTCCAGCGCCATGTCGATTGTTTCCAGCGCTTTAGGTTTATAAGTGAGACCGCCAACGATGGCAGCAATTTGGCGAGCCTCATCATCATCCAAGGAAATCATGGAGATGCTTTCGTCCGGATCGTCATGTTCATAATGGTACATTTCACGGCGGCCGTCGTCATGAATGATAATGACCAGTTTATCGCCACCGCGGGTATCAATTACGAACTTCTTGCCGATTCCGGGCAAATCTGTTTCACGAACATGCATAGGTTAAACTCCTCCTAAAAATACACTTTTTAGTTTTTTTGCAGACCGATCACACGGATCTCAAAAATATACGCAGCCAAATAAAACAACCCATCAGGATGAAATTGTACAGTCTTTAATAAACCTACGTGCATAAGTCAACTAGCACAGGTTGATTGTATGGTTGCATGAGAGATGAAAAATGGGCGGATTTAAGAAACCGCAGTCAGTTTGAATGCGAAAAGGGGAGGGATCTAAACGAACTTCGATGTGTATTTAATGGGGAATAATAATAAAAGCCGGAGCCGAAGCGGAATGATCGGCCGATAGGGCAGACGTGTTTTGGGAGCCTGCAACATGAGAACGGCCGACATCAATAAGAACAGTGGCAAGGTATTGCCGGCTGCCTTAAGTTTGGAGAGAATCTGAGAGTGTTTCAGAACAGCTGCTTTCAGATGAAGGTCGTGCTTATAAACATACCGCTCATCGTGGGTTTCGCTGCTGTAATACTCCTGGACGGGAATATAAAGGGCAAATGCCGTAACCAGAACAAGTACCAGCATCCAAAGAATTTTTGCTGTTTTTAAGAAACGGTTCACGGTGACTCCCCCCTTCGTCCCAAGCTTCTATGTTAATCATAACATAAAAATAATCGTTCTCAAAATGAGAACGATAAATTATTTTTGAACACTTTTACAGATTGATTATATTTTTTACATTATATTGAAGCGGGACGTGTCTTACTTTTTGCGAAGTTTATCGTAATTTTCCGTATCGGGATCGATATCGACTTTCGATGTATCTTTATCTTCCAAAATGCCAAGAACCAGATCATCGAGCTTGTCGGTTGCGGCTTGATCCGGACGATCGGGCTCGGGAATAGGGTCTACGCCGGGGAACTGTCCGTCATATTCAGGTTTCTTTTTGCTCATTAGGGTCTCATTCCTTTCTGGAAATATTTTGGCACAAAAGGTTCCGTTATATGTAACGAATAAACGAAAGGGGTGAAAATGAAACCATGCAAGCGATTATCAGCATGACAATAGTCTTCCTTCTATGTAATGTATCTCTACATATTCATCTGCTATATAAGAAATATGCTAGAATGTATTGGAGGAATATTATACCAGGGGGTAATTTGAGTTATGAAGAAAAAAATGCTATGCTGCACCATCGCTTTATTGCTGGTGTCAGGTTCGGTCGTTTCTGCTCATCCGGGAAGAACGGATGCCAACGGAGGGCATACCTGCCGTACCAATTGCGAACGCTGGGGTCTGTCTTATGGCGAGTATCATTATCATAACGGCGGAGGAAGCTCTTCAGGCAGCAAATCGTCCTCATCCACGCCTAAAGCCAAATCATCGAAGAAGAGTACGACAAAATCCACTGCGCCGAAGCCGGCAGCTCCGACCTATGCCAAGTCTGGTCTTAAAGTTTACGTTAACGGCAGCGTGGTGAAGTTTGACAGTGAGCCGTTGGTGAATAACAACATCAATTTGGTGCCGCTGCGGGAAATCGCCGAAGGAATGGGAGCTGAGGTTACCTGGAATCGCGAAGCGGCCAGCATTGGCGTACAAAGAGGCAATCACAAGATAACACTCACGATTGGCAGCAAAACCGTCTTTTACAACGGCAAATCGGAAACCGTTACGGTCGCTCCCAAAGTGATTGACGGCGTAACGTACGTTCCGATTCAGGTGTTTGCAAGAGGCCTGGGTGCTGGCGTGAACTATACCGATCATGATAAAATTCTGAGAATCTCCTTATAGGAATAAAATAAAACAGCTTCAAACAGGTGAAGAGAGAGGGGAGAACATACTTGAGTTTTTTTGATAAATTTAAGGCCGGTATGTCCGACGCTGGAAACAAAGCTAAAACGCTGGTGGAGATCAATCGGTTAAAGCTGCAAAACAACGGTAAAAAAAGCGACATCGATGAACAGCTTCTGGAAATCGGCAAGGTTGTATTTGCCGCAACCGAAGCTGGGAAGTGGCCGCCTGATCAGGAGAGTATTCAGAGCTACGTGGACAAGATTCATCAATTGAATTTTGAAATCGAACAAAATCTGCTTCATATCGCCAATCTTACGGATGAGAAGGTATGCAGAGGTTGTGGGAACAGCTCCGCTATGAACGCCAAGTTTTGTGCCCACTGTGGCCGTACGTTCGAAGTGATTCAGGTGGAATCGGAAGAGCAGCGTAAAGAAATTCCGCTTCTGGAAGACGGCAACGAACAAGAGGAGCCGAAATAGTGTTATTGGTCCAATTGTCCTCACTAGTCTAGGCGGGCCGATCGATTGGAGCGGGATCTTGTTTTCACATGTTTGTTGTGTGCCAAACAATAACACGAGCAGTAAAAAGGACCTGATGGTCCTTGATGTCAGGATGAATGTTTTTGTTAAAGATAGAGCCGCACCCTGGTTTGGGAATGACTGGGGGCGGCTCTTTTCTTTTTGTCCGGGGTGAAGGAAGCCGCAAATCATTACAGAATGATTATTAAGGTGAGCTTACTCACCATAAAATCGTTATATAGTAATATTAGCTTACTAGCTGAGGGAGTGAGGACATATGCCAATGAACAAGGCCTGTAATGATGAGTTATTTCAACATGGGAATCGAAGGGTATCAAGGCTGCTTAAAGGTAACGTTCTATTGCTTCCCGTCTGTGTATTTCTGATGCTCCTTGCTGCCGGGTGTAACAGTACGAATCCTATGGGAGAGGACCATCAACCGAAGAGCGCATCCATCAGCATCGTCATTTCCAGTCTCGGGATGACGTTCCCTGCCGGGATGGACGAGAATGACAATCCGTATCTGAATTACATTGAAGAGCGTACGGGGCTTGAGATCGGAGTTACTCTTCCGCCACCTGAGGTATACAACGAGAAGCTGGATGTCATTATGTCCTCGGGCAACTTGCCGGATATGCTCCATACGTATGAACCGGTGTGGTTCGACAATTATGTCAAGCAAAAGGCATTTATGCCGCTGGATGAGTTAATCGACAAGTATGGTCCCCATCTAAAGGAAAAAATTCCGCCGGAGGTCTGGGATCGGGTTCGATATGGCGGTAAAATCTACGCGGTTCCGAGCTTGAATGAGGTGACTGGGGCAGAGCTGATGTATGTCCGAAAGGATTGGCTTGATCGGCTGGGCCTGGAGCCGCCCGAAACACTGGAGGAATATTACGAAGTGATCCGTGCCTTTACGCTCGATGATCCGGATGGCAACGGCGTGCAGGATACGGTCGGCCTTACCCTGACATCGAATCTGGGCAGGTCTTCCCCGTTCTTCGGCGCCTTCGGCACGCAGCGGAATACATGGTTTGAACGGGACGGGCAGCTGGTGAACGGAAGCATTCTGCCTGAAACAAAGGAGACCCTCGCGTTTTTCGCCAAGCTGTATCAGGAGAATCTGCTCGATCGGGAGTTTCCTCTTAACCTGCAAAATAATATGTTTGAAAAAATAGAAAATGGCACGGTGGGCCTGTTCTCTGCAGCATGGTACGACACGCGGGGACCGATCGCGGCTAATATGAGCAGAGACCCGGAGGCTGTATGGATGCCGCTTCCGTATCCCACGGGACCGGACGGACTTAAAGGCGTGGAAGGCAAGGATATTATCCGCGGCTACAACGTCATTCCCGCCGAATCGGAGAAAGCAGCCGAAGTGATTAAGTTTCTGGACTTTATCGCCAGCGACTATAAGACGCTGAAGCTCGGCTTCGAGAACGAAATCTGGCGTTGGGAGGACGGGGCGATCGTTACGGATTTTGCGCTTCACGACAAGCATTTGTATCGTGGCATTTACCAGTCGCTTGTTGATGTGCCGGACCAAATGCTGTTTAAGGAGCGGCTTGATTCCCTAGGCGATTTCAATCTATACAACAACTTGCAAATGATTAACTCGCATATTATTCCCAATGCATTCTATGGCGTTCCCACACCTGCCATGACGAAGTACAGCAATAAGCTTAAAAATTTGGAGGATGTGTTTATGAAGATCATTATGGGGCTGGAACCGCTGGATGCCTTTGATGACTATGTGAAGATGTGGAAGGAAGAAGGAGGAGATGAAATCACGAAGGAAGTGAATGAATGGTACTCCAAACAATGATGTCGGCCGCCAAGAGAGGGGGGAGTCGAATGATGGCGTTGACTCGCTGGGTCCGGGATCGGTTTTCGCAAAATATTCAAACCCGCTTGACCGGTTATTTTCTGCTGATCCTGCTCCCGCTGGTCATCATCAGCTTGTTTGCGGTGGAACGTTCCCGGGATATTCTCTACGAACAGGCGGTCGAGCGGACAGAGATGGCGCTTTCGTCAGCAATGAACCATTTTGATCTCGCCCTGCAAAATGTGGAGGAGATATCTACCTTGATAGCAAGCGACCCTGGAATGAATGAGCTGCTGAACAAAAACAGTACCAACTTTTCTTCTCAATCGATCATGGATTTCAGGGATATTTTGGAACAGTTATCGAATTCCGTATCGGTGAACCGGTTTGTATCCCATATTTCGGTGTATCATCGGGCGTCCAATAGGATTATCTCTACCCATTACGGCGGCAAAGAGCTGACGGGCGAGACGCAGCAGGAATGGCTTGTCGAAGCGGCACGGAGGAACGGAACGGGGATTTCCTATGTCATGTCGGAATCCCCCGTGGCAGAAGGCATCACGTTTGGGCAGATGACGAATACGGACAGCGTCTCCTTGATCCGGGCCATGGACCTGTACAACAGTGAGCGGCAGTCGAATCTGTTGGTGGTGTCTTTTAACAAGAGCAAGCTGTTAAACATCATTAAGACGCTGCTTCCCTCCGAGAACAGCCGTATCGCCCTGTTGAACGAAAAGGGAGAAGTGGTTGTGGAGACCGGCAGAGTGCATGAGGATACCATTTCTGACAAGGATATGACCGTAACCATTGACTCGGATTACTCCGCATGGCGTCTCGCGCTGGTTCAGCCGAAAAGCGAGCTGTACAAAGAGACCGATCAGTTGCGCCTGTTCACAGTTGCGATCATCGGGTTAAGCATCCTGCTGGCCATCATTATTTCATGGGTGGTGTACAGTGGAATTGCCTCACCGGTGTTGAAATTGTCGCGCGGGATGAAGCGGCTCAGCAGCGGGGAGCTGAATATTCATGTCGATACCAAGCGGAAGGACGAGTTCGGCTTTCTCATTCAGTCGTTTAATAAGATGGCCGTCGTACAGAAACATCTGATCGAGGATCATTACGAGCAGCAGTTGCGATTAACGACGACGGAACTGAAGTTTCTGCAATCCCAGATCAATCCGCATTTTCTATACAATACACTCGATTCGATATACTGGACGGCCAAAAACTATGATGCGGATGAAATCAGCGAGATGGTAATGAATCTGTCGAAGTTTTTCCGGTTGAGCCTGAACAAGGGCAGGCAGGTGTTCACGATTGAGGAGAGCATTACCCATCTGCACTACTATTTACGAATTCAGCAGCTTCGTTTCATGGACAATTTCACCGTGGATTATCACATTTCGGAAGAGAGCAAGCACGTCCCGCTCCTCAAGCTCCTGCTCCAGCCTTTGGTGGAGAATGCCATCATTCATGGCATGGAGGGTAAATCTTCAGGAGGGAGCCTGGTCATATCCAGCCAGATCGAGAAAGGACAAACCGTGGTCATCAGTGTACAGGATAACGGGCCGGGGATTAAGGAAGAACGGCTGCGTTATCTCCAGCATGAGCTGGAGATGATGGGTTCCCGCAGCGTGCCGGCATCTTCCCAGGATGAGGAGCATGTGAAGGATTTGTTCGGCCTTCGGAACGTGCTGAGCCGAATGAAGCTGTATTATGGCAGGGAAGCCCAACTCACGGTTCACAGTATCTCAAGCGAAGGCACAACCGTCACGATTTCCATTCCGCTGGATCGCTGCAAGGAAGTTAGCTTGAAGTAGGTATTCATATATAGATCGCTCGAAAGGGAGGACATGAATGAATCTCATGATTGTGGAAGACGAGCCCCGATTGCGTAATGCACTGGCTTACAATATCCCGTGGGACAAACATGGAATTGAAGTAGTCGGTATGGCTTCCAATGGCGTCGAGGCGCTTGAGCTTGTAAGTCGGAAGAAACCGGATATTATGCTGATCGATGTGCAGATGCCTGAAATGGATGGGCTGACACTCCTCGGCGAGCTGCGAAGCCGGCAGGACATCAGCCGATTGACAAAAATGATCATTCTGAGCGGACATGATAACTTCGAATTCGCGCAGCTTGCGCTGGAATACGGGGTGTCCAAATATTTATTGAAGCCTGCCGGCGAGGAGGATATTCTCGAAGCGGTGCTTGAAGCGAGGCAGCAGCTTCGGGAGGATCTGGAGCAGTGGCAGCGTAAGGCTGCGCTGGAACAGAAATGGAAAGACAATCTTCCGCACCTGCAAAATCTATTTTTTATCCAATGGGTGAGCGGCAAATATACAAAGCAGGATGTTCTTAACAAGAGCAAGGAATTATATATTCCGTTGAAGGAGGACGACCGCATTGCGGTAGCCGCGGTGGATCTGGATCCGCTGCTGGAGTATGAGACTCGGTTTCAACGGGGTGATGTTGAGCTGCTGCAGTTTACGATGCAGTGCCTGGCTAAGGAGCTGTTGTCCCATCCCTCTCTATGGATCACGTCGGATTCCGGCAGTATGCTGCTGATGGTGTTGTTTGTGAAGGAAAACCAAGATGCCAAGGAGGCGATGCTGCGGCTGAATGCCGATGTATCCAAGCTGCTCTCCCAGACGAAGGAAGTGCTGAAATTAACGGCAAGTGCCGGCATCTGCGCTTCCATCGGTGCGATTGAAGATATGAGCCTGCTGTATATGCAAGCCTGCCGGGCACTTCAGGACCGCATCGTGTACGGACACGATCTCGCGATTCCTTACCGGGAGCAGCACAAGCGGGATATCCAGGGTGTGATCGTGCAGCAGAATCTGGAGAAGACGCTGGAGATCGCGCTGGAAACGGCAGACGAGACGAAAGCCCTGGAGGCGCTGAAAGGGTTATGGGAAGAAGCCTTCTCCAGATCCGAGTCCTCGGATGAATTCCATGAGGCGGTTCTATACATGAACAGCTTCTTTACCCGGATGATCCAGAAGCAGGGCTGGACGGTAAAAAAAGTCGTCGGCGAGGATATCGATTTCTTCCAAAACGTCAAGCTGCTGAGCACCAAAATGCAAACCTGGTCGCTCTTGGAGCGCACGGTGAAACATATCGTCTCGTTTATGAGCGAGCAGCGGAAAACGACAAGCCATCAGGTGGTGAAAGATATTCTGAACCTGCTTGAGGAGGAGATGGATCAGGAAATTACGCTGCATACGGTGGCGGACCGGCTTTATGTCAATTCGTCCTATCTTAGCCGGCTGTTCAAGCAGGAAATGGGGGTTGTCTTCTCGACCTATGTGCTGGAACGCAAAATGGAGCGGGCCAAGTCACTGCTGCAGGAAGGACTTAAGGTGTACGATGCCGCCCGGCTGGTCGGATACCGCGATGTCAGTTATTTCACCAAGGTGTTTCGCAAGTATTGGGGGGTGAATCCGGGGGAATTTAAAGGATGAGGATGCGGGAGAGGCTGTACGGCACTACTGCACACATCTGAAAGCCGCTACGCGGTCGTATCATTCCTCCAATCGCTGTTGTCGCCGAAATTCCTGGAATTATGATTACAGCGGAAGAATTTCGGCTCCAAAGGCGACCACTATCGTTTTTCCGGAATTGATACGTCCTCTCCGCTGGTCCGCGTGGGTCCCATCGCAAGAATGCCTCCCCCCTTTGATGGTGGGGGAGAAGAGATGAGAAAGCCGCTGCGCGGTCGTATCATTCCTCCAATCGCTGTTGTCGCCGAAATTCCAGGAATGATGATGACATAGGAAGAAATTCGGCTCCAGTTTATGCTTTCGATGTGAGTTTTCCGATGGAAAACTTTCAGCCGACCGCTAACGCTTTTCCGGAATCGATACGCCCTCTCCGCTGGTCCGCGTGGGTCCCATCGCAAGAATGCCTCCCCCCTTTGATGGTGGGGGAGAAGAGATGAGATAGCCGCTGCGGTCGTATCGTTCCTTCAATCGCTGTTGCCGCCGAATTTCCATGAATGATGATAACAGAGGAAGAAATTCGGCTCCAGTTTATGCTTCCGATGTGAGTTTTCCGATGGAAAACTTTCAGCCGACCGCTAACGCTTTTCCGGAATCGATACGCCCTCTCCGCTGGTCCGCGTGGATTCACCCCCCAAAAAGACTCCCCCCTTGATGGTTGGGGAAGGGTGAAAACGCAGCGCAGCAGAGCGTGCGCAGTTACATAAACCAACCAAACGAGCCGTTCGGGGCATACATCCCGAACGGCTCGTTTGGTTTTACCTCCAGCCCCAAACATCGGCAGGGCGGAAGTAATCACCCGCACAGTGTGGTGGGGGGGGAAGGGGGGCCAAGCGTGGCTAGAGCAGCGAGGCCTCCCCATGGCGACGAAGCACGGCATTGCCGTGTCTCGAATGCCAACTTCATTCTTGAGCAAGCTTCAACGGAGCAGGCGGAATTGTTCTGGAGAAGCGTGAGCGGTCCCCTTTATCCCCGGATTTCCACATTGTTTCATTCATTCAGAAGAAATCCGGGGGTAACAGGGATCGGAAGAACAATCCGCATGCGGAGTGCTGAACAAGCCTCTTTTTTGGCAGTGTATGCTTTGAATCTCAGTTGTGAATTTCGGTTGGCAGCGATTAGCCGATCGTGACAAGTTAACACCTCATGAAACACCCGCCGTAACCTCATGACATAATTACTGACGTCCGTGCCCCAACACAACATCATATTACCATAAATAGTAATGATCCTCGCCTACTCAGTCGCTTCGGCGGGAATTACAATTTGTAGTAACCAAGGAGATTGAATCAATAGAAAGGGGGAGACGAGTCGATGAAACCCACGATAGAACCATCGCCGGCACCGTATAAAGAGATGAAGAAAAAACGAGGGTACTGGGGCCGTTTAGGGTCGGACATATGGAAAGAGTGGGATCTTTATTTGCTGCTCGTACCGGGCATCTTGTTCATTTTACTGTTCAAATACACGCCCATGTACGGCATTACGATCGCATTTAAGGATTTCAACATATTCACCGGATTTGCCGACAGCCCGTGGGTAGGATGGAAGCATTTCGAGAAGCTGTTTACGTCGCAGGACTTTGCCCAGGTATTCAAAAATACGGTCATCATCAGCTTCCTGAAAATCGTGATCTTGTTTCCACTCCCCATCATTATCGCTCTGATGCTTAATGAGCTGAGGAATATGATGTTCAAGCGAACGGTGCAAACCGTCATCTATTTACCGCATTTTCTGTCCTGGGTTATTGTTGGAGGATTGTTTATCGATATCCTCTCAACGAACGGAGGAATCGTTAATAAAGTTTTGGTATCCCTAGGGATGGAGCAGATTGCGTTTTTCCTGGATAACAGCGTGTTCCGCAGCGTGTTGATTACCTCGGCAGGCTGGAAGGAAACAGGCTGGAGCACGATCGTATATTTGGCAGCGTTTACAATGATCGACCCGATGCTGTATGAAGCAGCGAAGATCGACGGGGCCGGACGATGGAAGCAGCTGTGGCACATTACGCTCCCGGGGATCGCCCCGATTATTGTCCTGATGTTTATTCTGCGGCTCGGGAACGTGCTGGAAGCGGGAACGGAGCAGATTCTTGTCATGTACAATCCGGTGGTGTACCAGGTATCAGATGTCATCGGAACCTATGTATACCGGCAGGGTCTCGGGAACCAGGATTATAGCTTCTCGACCGCGGTTGGCTTGTTCGAAGCGGTTATATCCTTCACGTTGGTTATCATTGGCAATGCCATGAGCAGAAAATACTTACAGCGCGGGATCTGGTAAAGAAAGGGTGGCGCAAATGGATCACAAAAAAGCTTTGGAAGGAACAAACACCACCCGAGGTGTCATCCAAACGTCGTTTTCGGAAAAATGTTTCTCGGTATTCAATTATGTTTTCTTCATCGTAATGGGTTTAACGACCCTGCTGCCTTTCATGAACTTGATCGCCAAATCCTTGAGCAGTGAGGGAGCCGTCATATCGGGCCAGGTTGGACTGCTCCCGGTCGGGGTTCAATTCGAAACCTACAAGTATGTGCTTCAGGATTCCATGTTCTTGAATTCGCTTAAGGTGTCCATCTTTTTGACGGTGATCGGAACGGCATGCAGCCTGTTTCTGACTACGCTGACGGCTTATCCGTTATCCAAATACCGGCTGCGGGGACGAAAAGGGCTTCTGTTGATCTTCGTATTCACGATGCTCTTCAGCGGCGGACTGATCCCGACGTACCTGCTCATGCAGAATTTGAATTTGGTGAACTCCTTCCCGGTGTTGTTCCTGCCGGCGATGGTGAACGTGTACAACATGCTCATCATTAAAAACTATTTCGAGGGGCTTCCGGATGAGCTGGAGGAGTCCGCCAAGCTGGACGGCGCGGGGAATATCCGGATCTTGGTTTCGGTCATTGTGCCGCTTTCTCTTCCCGTCATGGCAACGATTGGATTGTTCTTTGCGGTCGCTTTCTGGAATGACTATTTTGCGGCGATGATCTATATTACCGATCCAGCAATCAAGCCGATGCAGCTGTACCTGAAGGAACTGCTGGTTTCGTCCAGCGGGGACTTCCTGAAGGATAATGTCGACGCCGCGATTAACGCGACGCCTCAGTCCATACAAGCTTCTTCGATCCTGCTGGCAACGATCCCGATTTTGCTGGTGTACCCATTCCTGCAAAAGTATTTTGTCAAAGGCGTGCTGGTAGGTTCGGTTAAAGGCTAGATTTCATCAGGTTTTCTGAAGAGATCAGAAAGTATAAACTTTGGAGGATCTGCAGCCTATATCGCAAGAAAAACTACCGCTAATCGCGGTCTGTCTTCTTGGAGAGTACGTCGATAGACGTTTTTCTTAACATTATAGAAGCTATAATTTCTGGGGTCCCCGCAAGTACCTGAATGGACTTCGGAGCAAGGCCCCACTTTGTGGGGTTATCTTATAAAGGTGGTGATGCGCTTCGTATTGCTCAGATGGCAGAATTCATTGAATTTCTCAATCACAAGGAGGGTTATCCATGATCAAGATTAAAAAATCCGCGGTGTTGGCCGGGATTCTCGGATTCACGCTGGCACTATCCGGATGCGGCGGCGGGGGAGGCGGCACGACGGATACGCCGGCGGCTCAGCCATCGGACACACCGGCAAGCACCCCGAAAGACGATGGGAACAAAGACACAACGTCTGAAAAACCGGGTCTGCGCATGATTATGCAATATGGATTGTTTGATCCGAAGACCGAATACGTGGCCAAGTACATCCAGGAAAGAACCGGATTCAATGTGGATTACGAACTGCTGCCGGCCGAAAACGCGGATGAGAAGCTGAACCTGCTCGTATCCAGCAAAGATAACTATGATTTGGTGAAATTGAATGCACCCCAGTTCTACAATCTGGCCTCTGCGGGAGCGCTCGAGCCAATCGATGAGCTACTTGAGTCTCATGGAAATTATATTAAACAATCCATAAAACAAGAGTCCTTTGGCAGTGCAACGATCGATGGGAAGATCTTCGGTATTCCAGAGACGGGGGCTGGCGTAAGCATCGGCGAGGCGCTCGTCGTCAGACAAGACTGGATGGATGAGCTGGGTTTGTCCATGCCTACGAATACCGATGAACTTTACAATGTACTTAAAACGATTAAGGAAAAGAAGAATGTCATTCCGCTCACCATGAGTAAAGAGTCCACTTCCCTTTATGGCGATATTGCCACAACATTTGGCGTTTTGACCGATTGGAAAGAAGTCGATGGCAAGCTGGTTCATCGAGCTGAACAGCCCGAGATGAAAGAATATGTTGCTTATATGAATAAGCTGTATAAAGAAGGCTTGCTCGATACGGAGATGCCAATTAATACCGCACAGAAATCGATTGAGAAGTTCTCAGGCGGTAAAGCAGCGATGTATAAGCTGGCCTGGTGGAATGCCGGGACGACGCTTGCTGCGCTAGAGAAGAACTTCCCGGAAGCCAAGACATCCGTCATTCCTTATCTGAAAGGCAAGGACGGCAAAGCCATGGTCGGGGTTAAAGCGAATACCACTTGGTATGTTGCTATTCTCAAATCCTCCAAGAATAAGGAAGCCGCTATGGATTTCCTCAACGCAAAAATGGAGCCTGAGACGTTTAAGGGCATCGCGCTGGGTAAAGAAGGCGTTCATCATGAAGTGAAGGACGGAAAGTACTATCCGATTCTGCCGATTTTCAATGATGAATTGAATAATGCAAGCAGTTTCCTGACAGGGGTAGACGAAGAGAAGTATCCGATTTACTGGCAAGCACGTGTACGTAAAGATCCTGTTCTTCAGGCGCATTTTGAAGAGTTCCAGAAAAATGCAGAAGGCATTATGGTTGTAGATCCGATGTCGACAGCACCGCCAATTGAAGCTGTATCCAAAAATCTGTTGAAATTGACGACCATGCTCGATGACAATGTGCTGCAATTCATTTCCGGAGCGAAGCCGATTGAATCTTACGATCAATTTCTGGCTCAATGGAGAGCCGATGGTGGAACCGATATGGTGAACGCAGCGAATGAATGGTTTCAGTCCACGAAGTAAATGATTCATTTGAAAAAGCAGTCTGCGCTGGCGGCTGCTTTTTTCAAAATTAAATAACAGAGGGGAGGTGTTGGTTGAATTTAAATGGCACCAAACGGTTCATTCTGAATAAAAGAAGGGTGGTATTCCTTGATGTATCGTTTATTTCGCAGGCGGATCGCACTGTTTCTCAGTCTGTCACTGATCGTTTCCCTCATCGTTCCGTTTGGTTCCTCCGCGTTCGCGGATAACGAAATTCCCCCGGCCCAAAGCGCGGGTCCCGAACCTGTTACCTTGGTCTCCCAAGGCGGAGACAGTCTGGAATTCACGGATATCAACGTGGCAGGCGACACGGTGGAAGGGAAAAATGATTATTTGGCGCTGTATACCAGCGGCGCAACAGTTACGGGTTCCGTATATACCAATGAGGTATGGGTGCCTACGCTTCATGTCGCGGTCTCTGTGGGTGCTGGTGGTAAAGTATTGGAGCTCGTTGGACCAGACACTGATCCTCCGACTACTTGGCCTCCGGGTATGCTGCTTCCGATTCCAGCCGGTGGTTACGTTGTAGTGGCTGGCGGCACCAATGCGTGGGATCAATCTGTTTTTCAGAAACCTCTCTTCAATCATAACAAAACGGGGGATTCGGTGAAGCTGATGCGTGCGGGCGAAGAAGTGACTGCGGGTGATTTCCTGCCGGATTCGCCGGGACCGGGTCCTGGGCCCGACCCACTGCCACCCGAGCTGCATCTGATTACGCAAACGGATACGACTGTGGATATTCCGGTCATTGAGATTGCGGGTTTTGTGGCGAACTATGCCGCGGATCAGGATTTAAGCGTAACCGTCAATGGCGATAAGACCGCGCTGACGGCGGACGGCGTGTTTCGGATCAATGTTTATTTGGAGCCGGGACCGAACGTGGTTACGGTAAAGCTGTACAAGGGAGATGGCGAGCTGGCAGTCGATACACTGAACATCGTGTACGAACCAATTGAGAACCAGGATTATATTGAAGTCGAAGCGGCGCCGAAGGATATTACGATCGACATTGAAGGCCCGCGCAAGAAGCTGGACTATGTTGACAAAGATGTTACGGGCGTGCCGAACATCGTGGCGATTTTTACAAGGGATTACGGCAGCTCCATCACGATTCCCCAGACCAATGTCGCCGTGCAGGTGGATGCCAATAACCGCGTATTACGGGTGATCAATCCCTCGATCAACGGCAAGCCGCCGGTATGGACCGGACCAACCGAGCTTGAAATCCCCGAAGGCGGTTATGTGCTGATGGCACAGGACAACAGCTACGCAGGTAATAACATCAAGCGCTATTTGGCCGAGAATTTTAAGGTCGGGGACATGATCAAGCTGCGCAAGAACGGGGAAGTGGTACAGGTACGCGACATCATGAGTGGCAATGGCCTCATTGCACGGCTTACGCTGGATAATCAGACGATGTATACCGTAACGGAAGGCAGCACCGCTATCACGGGGCGCATCGACAACATGGACGACATTACCGCGATCAAACTTCTTGTGAACGGTAACGAGATTCCTTTTAAAGAGGATGGTACCTTCTCCCATAACTACACGTTAACAAAAGGCACCAATTATATCGAGGTCAAAGTGTTGAAAAATGACATTGAGCAGGATGTGCGTCATCTTGCGGTGTTTGCAAGACCTGATTTTTCCCCGGATAAAGAAGTCATTCTCTGGGTGGACCAGGCTTCCAATGCCAGAAAGTTTAAAACGAGCGAGGATGTTTTGGCATTCTTGCAAAAAGCCAAGGAATCGGGCGTTACCTCGGTCGCGTTTGATGTGAAGGGCGTTGAAGGTTATGTCTCGTATAAGAAGAACGATTTGACGGGCAGACCTTATGTCAGCGAGATCAAGGCACCCGAAAAAGCGGGCGCAAGTCCAGATCTGGACTTATTGCAGGAGTTCATTGATCACGGTCATGCGCTGGGATTAGAAATTCATGCGGCGATCAATGTGTTTGCCGAAGGATCGATCGCCCATAACGAGTATGCGGTTCTGAACGATCATCTCGATTGGGAGGAACGTGTACATTTCGCGGAGAATAATGGCGAGATCAAGCGTCTGCGTGAAAGCAAAAAGCAGGGCTTGGTAGCCTTCGTCAACCCGTCCAATGACGAGGTTCGCAATTATCAGCTCAGAACATTTGAGGAAATCATTAAGAATTACGATGTAGATGGCGTTGTCCATGACCGGAGCCGATACGACAACGAGGGGGCTGATTTCAGCGACGAAACCCGCGTGAAGTTCGAGCAGTTTTTGCAGGCCCGGGGCAAGCAGCTTGTCAATTGGCCAAACGATATCTTCTACTATGAAAACAATGTTAGGGAATACGGCCCGTTGATTCAGGATTGGTGGGAATTCCGTTCGGGCACGATTCAGAGCTTCTTCGGCGAAGTGAAGGCGCTGGTGGATTCCTATGAAGTTTCAACAGGCAGAAAGATTGAGGTATCCTCTTATGTTGGATCCTGGTATGAAACGTATTATTTGAACGGCGTGAACTGGGGCAGCAAGAACTTCCGGTTCGATCCCGCACTCGGCATGCCGGACGAATCGGTATATACTCCGGAATATTATCAAACTGGGTATATCGAGTATTTGGATTTTCTGATGATCGGGGCTTATCAAACCACGAGCCAGGAAATCCAGAAATATATTACGCTCGGCAATATCGTAACGAACGGGGAAATTCCGCTGTATGCAGGCATTGCCATGAACAATGTGCAGGCCCCGGCCGTTCAGCGCGAAGTGTTCCAGGCGGGGCTAAAGTCCACGAATGGACTGATGCTGTTTGACGCATCCCAGGTCAACTGGCCGATCGCGGCGGCGGCTCTCCAAGATAAGGAGTGGGTGAAAGATTACCAGCTAGGCATGAGCTTGCCGGGAAGTCCGAATTCGTTCCTGGAAGGCAATTTCTATAATATCAACCGGATCGAGGGAAACGTTAATGTAATGACGGAAGCCTTCGGTTACTCTACGGGCACGAACCGCTTTGGAGTGGAAGTGGTGGTGGACAATACGGGCCACGTGACCCGCGTGGTCAACCGGAACCAAGCGATCAAATGGAGCTGGGGAGCGCCGGAAGAGAATAACAGCGTTATTCCGCAGGGAGGCTTCGTCATTTCCACCCTGGACCCGTCAGGCACGAGAACGCTACGTCAGCTCGTTGCCAATGCCTACAATACCGGGGATCAGGTTCGTTCAGCCGTATTAAGCGGGCTGATGGACGACGAGGGCAAGGAGACGCGCGACAGCCAGCTTGCGCTGAAAGGGCTGGTCGAAGTTCTCGGGCCCGGCAAAGCGGCCGTGAAGGTAAACGGTGCCGATGCGACCCTGTCGGCGAAAGGTGAATTTACAGCTGATGTGCCGCTGCAAACAGGCGTCAATTCGATCACCGTGGACGTATTCGTTGACGAATTCAAAACGAACAGCAAAACGTTCGAGGTTATTCGGACCTCTACGGGAGATGGCGGATCCAATCCGGGGACTCCGGGCGGCGGCTCCGGTTCTTCCGGTGGAGGATCGACAACGCCACCTCCTAAACCATCAGAGCCCGAGCGGTTGAGCATCAAGAAAGAGACAACACCAGGCGGTGGGACGGTCATCGTAGCGGATGCGAGCGAAAAGGGCATGCTCGGCGACGTGGAACGGCTCAGCAAACTGCCCGCTGCTTCACGCGTGCTTACGTATTCGGTGACCGACGCTTCGGATGCCGTCGTTCTTCACTTGCCGGTGCAGGGGCTGAGCGCTGCCGTGAAGGACCTGCCGGGGGGCTCCATCGTGCTGGAATCCTCCCTTGGCCGATTGGAAATTCCGCTGCATTCGCTTACGGAAGCTTTACAACAACGGGGTACGGCGGAAAGTCTGCAAATTCGCATCGGTTTAGCTTCGAAAGAAGAAGAGGATCGGGTGAACGCAGCGTTGGAGGCAGGAGCCTCCAAACTGGATGCAGCGCTTACCATTACATTAGCCTGGAAACAGGGTGACAAGTTATCGGAACTGCCAGCACTGAAGGGAGCTTATGCGAAGTTTACCAGGTCCCTGTCAAGTATCGTCAGTCCATCCCAAATGACGGTGCTGCGATTGGATTCAGCATCCGGCAAGCTGGTCTTCGTACCGGCGCTCATTCACACGTCGAACGGCAAATCCCAAGCGGAGTTTAAGTGGAGGGAGAGCGGGGTTTATTCCGTAGTTTCCCATGCGAAGACGTTTGAGGATTTAAGCAGCCATTGGGCCCGCGAGGACATTTCGCTGCTGGCCTCGAAACAATTGATCGAGGGATTAAGCGATACGCGTTTTGGTCCAAACGAGCCGATCACGAGAGCGCAGTTCACAGCGATGCTCGTTCGCGCGCTCGGTTTGAAGGATCAGGGAGAGCATTCGAGCTTCCAGGATGTGAAGGTAAACGATTGGTATGCAGCCGCTGTCGCTACGGCAGTGGAGCATGGGCTGATCGAAGGCTTCAGCAATGGTACGTTCCGTCCGAACGAGGAGATTACCCGTGAGCAGATGAGTGTTTTGCTGCTCCGTGCACTGAAGCTTGCCGATACGGATCTGGAGACAGGAAATTCGGACTCCATTTTAGAAGGGTTCAAGGATCGCGAACGCATTGCGTCCTGGTCCGAAGAGGCCGTATCGGCCATCGTCAAATCAGGGTTGATGGAGGGACGTTCTTCTGATCGGTTTGTTCCGGAAGCCCATTCTACCCGGGCCGAAGGTGCGGTCGTCTTAACCAGAATGCTGCAGATGGCAGAATTCATTAACCGTTAAACGTAGAAGACCCGTTCGTTAATAACGAACGGGTCTTTGCCATACATAAGGCTTTTGAAGTAATAGATAAATTATCGTACTGCTATTTTTCGGATATACCCCGGGAGAAAGGAGTATCATTAAAACAGTTTTAAGGCCTTTCTTGGAATATAGAGGATAATATCAAAAATGAGAGTAGTATATGTATACGCAAGTGTAAATTTTGGAGTTCCCAGTAGAAGAAAGCTTGAGTGAAATGAATTAGAAGTTCAGGAGGTAGTGAAATGAGTAGAGATTGGCATGAGGATATGGAATATTGCAATAGGTTAGATGACAAAGGACAGAGTTTTATTTCGCCGGAGGTTTTAAAATACTGGCTCCAGCAAGCAGCAGAAGAGAAAAAACGTGCAGACAAACTCGATAGAGCAGTAGAAGAGGCCATCGAAATTTGTGAGCAGATGGAGGACGCGGATGATCCATTAGAGCTCCTTGAACAAGTGCTGATTAAATTGCAATTAGTGGCATCCTTTCGTGAGAGGAATAAGCATAATACATAATTGTTAGCAATTGATTAAACATTGGCCCTATATCCTCGGTCAAGTAGGAGTATATGGTAATATATTACTATAGACAGTTATACCATAAAGGGAATTTTAAGGGATGGTGTGACGAGCGGTCAGGTTGCTGTCCCCGAATCTCCGTATGTATCGTCATTATTCGGTTACCTGTCCGTATTTATTGAAAGGATAAAGGAGGCTGAAATGGGACAAGAGAATGAAATACAAGAGCTTAAAGATCGGTTGAATGCAGTGGAGCAGGAGTTGCAGCAGAGATCAAGGGGGGTTAAAGCGCTTCGAACAGGCTTAATCATTATACTCGTTATTTTTCTGCTTATGACACTCATTGGGATAATCCAATTTGTGAGTAGTGGTTAAAGGCTGCCTATAGGGCGGTCTTTTTCTTTTTCTTGAAATTAATCAAGCTTGCGGATTGGGCAGCTCCCGAGCAGGATTTTTAGCCAAACAAAGACGAGGCCAGCTAAAGATTTTTATTCAATACACACATAATTTAGTTGTACCTATCGTCTTAATCTCTTAATAAAAGAACGATAACTCCAATCACAATAAAAATTATTCCGCCAACTATTCCGCTTTCACCATTAGAACGTATTTCTTGTGTATTAGTGTCACTCTTCGGCGTACGAGTAAGAAAATTGAGCAATTTGATATTTGGATTTTTATAGTCATATAAGCCGAAAACAATCATGATGACACCTAATATGATCATTACCATTTAATAATCATCTCCTTAAAAACCATTACCTAAAGACCGAAAGAGGGTTCCAATAAATAGGAGGTGGTCGAGATACAATGATAAGCTAAGACATAGCGACTCGTATGTACTTGAATAGCGCCTTAGTTAAAAGAACCAATCAAGTTTAATCCCGGTGACTAAAAACAATATAATCCAGCCCCACAGAATCAATAAACGGAAGGGGCGGGGGATAATCAAATACTCCGAATACAATTTTGAAATAAGCTTCAAAGGCTCACCTCTTTTTTGATTTAGCGATATTTACTTAAAGAAATAGACCCCCATATCCTTCGCCGGGGCGGGGCAATAGGTAATATATTCCTCTCGATAATTATAGCATAAAGGGGATTGAGGGGAATGGCGATGGCATGGGGACAAAGAGATCTATTTCCAAGGGTGAAAAGTTTGAAGAAAATTCAGAACAATTGGCGTGGCCATTGGATGTCGAAACAGCGACGCATTGATCATGAGGATCTGCATGCTGATAAGACGGCCAACGCTACGATATATCTTATCTATTGAAAAGCAGCGTTGGGTATATCAGAGATATCAGTCTTATACTCATCGGCTTCGTAGGGCATTCTTCCCGCTAGTTCAATAAAGATAGCCTAAAAAATCCAGATTTCCTTTACTCCAATCGGTCTTTCCTACTTCCTTAATCATTAATTCATTTATTGCCTCAAAACCTATTCCATTTGTTAACTGAGTTTCATCATCAATTTTCAACCATTTACACCTGTTCTTCACTGGTTTATATCCATTTCTCAAATACAAGGTCATGTTATCTGCAAATAAAAGTGTAAAGTCAATATTTCGTCCCACAGAAAACTTGTCAATTTCTAAAAGAAGCGTTGAACCTAGTCCTTGGGAACGTGCGCTTTGTGAAACACATAAATCAATTACTCCCAGTACTCTTATGGGTTTCCCATTCAGATTCATCACCCTGTAATCTAATCCAACATGTCCTATCAGCTGATTTTCTTGGTTGAAAGCTAGAAATCTAACATGCGGTAATTGCTTAAAATAAATTCTATCTCTAGGATAAACTTCTGGGAAACTATCAATTAATAATTCTTGTATTTTTGCTTCTAATTCATTACTTATATCATATTCTAATACTTTTTCTAACTTCAAATTATCCCTCCTATTGTTTTAACTCTTTTCTTCAACAGGAAGCTATATTTCTTCTTTGAACTATCCTGCCCGTTAGCTTAATAATTCATCTGCTAGACAGTAGCAAGCATTTTGTCACACCAAATGCTTGTATCCGTGGGTTCAGGTTGTTCAGGCTGAACTGGACCGTATCAACTCCAGCATATCGCCGGCAAATGCGGTGAGCTCACTCGAAGAGAAATCCGCAGGAGTCTGGTCTATTCCACTATATTGAAGCAAGGCACGCTCAATCATCGGATGATATTTGGAAGGAAGCGTGCGCAGGCCCCATTCACCGCCTTCTTTTTTGGAGGAAACCACCCCATCCTTCAGATAGTACAGCACCCGGCACAGGTTTAGCGTGTAGTACATGGGGGAGTCAGTGATGTCCTCTACCGCACCCTCCACGTCATGGAGGATGGCTTGTATGTAATGCTGCCGGTCAACGGGGGTAAAGACCTCTTGAATTGGTTTGCCGTACAGGGTAATGCCCCGATGATAGATCACGGTAAAATGGGCGGCCAGGTCGGCGTCTTGGAATCCGCCGCATAGGTAATCGTCATCGTTCAAGTACTTCTCGCGATGAAAGGTGGAGTAATGAAACTCGAATGGAGGCGGATAGACGAGCTCCTGCAGACTGGATTCCAGGACAAGGCTCAGCTCCACCCCCTGTTGATTAGGCATACCATCGTGGAACGCTATGATTTTTTTGGCCAGTCGTCTCATATGATCCGATGTCAGCTTGTCCGCTACGACAAGCAGCAGATCGATATCGCTTGTGTCCGGGTTGAAACAGCCCATAGCTAACGATCCATGTAAGTAAATGCCAACCAGATTGCCTCCAAGTTCCTCCTTAAACAAGTCGACCGCTTGATCTAGTACTTCTTGCGTGTCCAATCGAAATCCCCACCTTTACCCTGTATGATATTCATCCATTATGTTCGGGAATTCTTTCCTTTGTCAATCAATCGATTCATTTGTGTGTATACGCAAATTGGGGCAGGGAGTCTAATAAAGCAAGCAGGGGATTCGAACGTACATATCGAAGTGAACACGTGACTATGTTTTTTATTGAAAGGACGGAGTTATGAATACTTTTCATGATGACCAATCAAGCCATATCGAAGTATATGCAATCAAGAATTCGGACCATATTCGCGATGAGACGTTCCAAGCCTTGTTCCAGACGTTATCAGCGGAAAGACAGGACTATGTGTCCAAATTCAGAAGAGCGAGCGATTACCAGCGATCGGTGCTTGGTGATGCCATGGTCCATCGAATCCTTCGGGAAAAGCTGGGACTTGATCCGGTGAGTATAGAAATCATAAGGAACGCATATGGCAAGCCATTCTTAAAGGATCATGACAACCTGCATTTTAACGTCTCCCATTCCGGGCATTGGATCGTGTGCGCCGTTAGCCACGAGCCGGTTGGGATTGATGTGGAGAAAATGGAAGCCATCGATATGGATATCGCCCAACGCTTTTTCCATAAAACCGAGTTTAACGCGCTTTTACACTGTGATCCTTCTGTCCGGCTTTCCCGTTTCTTTGATCTATGGACGTTAAAGGAAAGCTATATCAAGGCTGTCGGCAAAGGCCTGCATTTGCCGTTGGATTCTTTTGCATTGGAACTGCTGGGAGAGGAGTGGGCACCTGTGCTTGGCGAGAACGGGGAGACTTACTATTTTAAACAGTATGCGGTGGAAGAAGGTTACAAGCTGTCGGTGTGCGGCATTAGCCGTCATTTCCCTAAGAACGTCCAATTCGTAACCGCTGAGGAGTTATGAACGGAACGAGGAACGAGGAAAAACCAGCCTAAGGACAATGCCCTTGAGCTGATTTTTTGGCACTTCTATTGTAGCTGGTGATCAGACAGGCCGCAGTGCCGGCCATGCTAGCTCGATGCCTTCGCTAACGAGCTTTTGCTGGAAACTGGCCAGTCTTTCTTCGTCGTTCCGTACGTCCGTCGGCAGAATGTCATGATCCAGACAATGGCTGATGCAATATCCGGCGGCCTCGCCGATGTTCCATTCTACGGGATGCAACCGGTAGCAGCCGTTCGTAATGTGGGTGACCCCGATGTTTTTGCTGGCAGCCAGCACATTCTTCATCCGTTTCGGAATTAAGCTGCCCAGCGGGATTTGGAACGGCAGGGATGAGATATCAATGTAGGGGCGCTCGCCCGTGCTCGGATGCAGATCGATCCGATAACAGCCGATGCCAACGGAGTCAGGGAACGTTTCCGCAACGCCGTCCGGCCGCGATTCGGTTGCCACATGCTGCTCCAGCACCGTAAACTCGGCCTGAATTCTTCTCGACTCACGGATGTAAGGATACATGGCCATCCCGTCTTCCGTCCCGACCACATCAGAACGCAGGCGCAGCCCGGGATAACCCTTCCCGCCATCCGGCCGGGGGACCTCAGTTTGAAGCCAGTACAGCAGGGACAAGCTAAGCTGTTTGGCTTGATAGATATGATGGTCGGCCTCTTCCTTCGACACATCGATAATGGAGCCCAGCCAGTAGTCGTTCTGCGGCCAATTCACAAGCGACACCGAGCTGTCGAACGTACCTTCGGCAAAATGCTTCGGGTCCAGGATTTGACGGTATTGATAAAGCGGGAACTTGCCGTATCCCGGGAATATCCCATACTCGATCGGCTCATTGGTCGACGGCTTGACGGCGGTCAGGCTTAACAGCTTATCCGGCCAGAAATCGGGTTTATACTCTCGCCAAAAATCATAAAGTGCGGGCTTCTCAATCGTATGGTCTTCACCCTCTAGATAGTCCACGGCAAAACAATACGTAAAGCCCTGCATGTCCTGCGGCAGCGGATCACCGTCGACGGCATGCGGCTCACCTGTCTGGGTTTTGGACTCGGCGCCGGTAACATATTCGATCCCCGCCAGCGGAAGCAAATCGCCGAGCTCGGTGGCATCCACGAAGAACGGAGCGTGAAGCGCAATTTGATCCTGCGTCTCAAGATGGCGAACGGTTACGCTGTTCACTCGATCCCCTGAAACATCGGCAGACTCCGCCGCATATTGGTACAGGATCGTGAGCCGTCCGTTGTGAATGTACGGGGCCAGCATTTGATGTAGGACGGCGAGGGCCGTGCGCGGCTCATGACACAGCCGGCTGACGATGCCGCTGCCGGGGTTCAATTGCACGTTGGATCTAGCCTTGGGAGTCATGGGGAAAAAATCACGGTAGTACTGGCGGACACCTTCCCGGAACTGCCGGTAGCTGCGCGTGCAGCCAAAGGATTCAATCCATGGATGCTCGTCAGGCGGAACCGCCTGGCTGGTTAGCTGTCCCCCGATCCAAGTGGTCTCCTCGGTCATGATGACCGTCTTTCCTGATTTAGCGGCGGCAAGCGCAGCGGCTGTTCCCCCTGTTCCGCCGCCGAGAATGACGATATCGGCCTGCATTTCTCGTATCATTGACAGATTCTCCTTTTGGGATAGTTTCATAAATGATCCACAAGATCAGCACAACAAGTGACTATTCTAATTGTAGATTCTCTCCCGCAGGAAAAGAACGGGACACAGGTGACCTTTTTTGGTAATCTGATGCCGTTTTACAAGGTTTATTGTCCGGTTTTGTATTTGCTGCGATATTGCCCGGGCGTCATTCCCTCCAGCTTGCGGAAGGACCGGATAAAGTTCTGCGAATTGTTGTAACTCAGCTTCTCCGCAATATCCTTAATGGGCATATCGGTTTCGACAAGCCATTTCTTGGACATTTTGAAGCGGTATTGGGACAGATATTCGCTGAAGGACATATTGGTTTCTTTTTTAAACACGCTGCTTAGATAAAAATTGTTGTAATGGAGTCGAGAAGCACATTCCTCGAGCGTAATATTACGGTCAAACTCATTGCGGATGATCTCTATCATCTGCTCGGAGAGATTTTGGTATTGAGAGTCCTGGCGATCCCGAAACACACGAACCATCGGCCGGATGATGCGGGATTTAAACCAGCTTTCGATATCGTGATTCGTGTAGAGCCGAAGAAGCTCCTCTACGAGAGAGCTGTCCCGGATGTCGAGCTGTTCGAGCATGATCCCATTCTCCTGCATTATGATCATCAGATCATTTAGCAGCCGGATGAGCGAGATTTGATAATCATGCGGGGTCCGATCTTTCCTAAACACTTCGTGCAGCCACTGCTTCAGGAGCTCTACGGCCCGATCTTCATCAGCCAGCTTGATGGCATCAATCAGTTCGTTCTCCACCTGCATCGGGTAGAAATAGACCCGGGTGTGCTTGCCTGAGTTCAGGCTGAAATAAGGGATAATGACACCGGTCCCCAGCTTGATGCGGTGTTTAAGGGCTTCGAGCCCTTCTTGGTAGGCGCGTGACGTTTTGGATAGGTTCTCGTATGATAAACTGATGCCAATGCTGACCTCCAGATCGAGAAAACTGCGCGTTGTCTTCTGGATCTCCTCCGATAACGTATAGATATAGTCATTGAATGCTTCCAACGTGATACCCCCTCGTCCGATGAGCGTAACCTGTGTGAGATCAATAATGACGGAGGGTAGACGATGGGAGGAGGGGATCATCTCCTCGATGATATTGTTGATGGCAAACAGCAGCAGATCACGATCCTTTCGTTCATAGCGGGTTTCGTCCAGCATATCGATCTGAAGGGTAAATACCGCCAGGTGCTCCCAAGCGGATATTTGTTCTTTGAAGCCGAACAGCTCGATCTGCTCCATCACTTCGGGGGGACTGCTCTTGCCCAGGAACAGCTTATGGAGGAAAAAGGTGCGTACCTGCTGGCTGGTCTGCCGAAGCTCGCTGCGGAGCTTGGTGTTCGAATTGAACATATCCCGAATATGTTCGTCGATGATTTGCAGCTCACTCTTTTTGTTGGCTTGGATTTCCGGCAGACGCTCCACGATATTTTCAAAAATGTGCCGGATAGGCGTATACATTTTCCGCGTGCCAAGCCACACAAGCAGAATGCTGAAACCGATCATCAGCAGGCAGATATACAGCGTAAACCAGCCGATGGAGCGAGACTCCTTCGTAATGGCAGACATTTCGGTAAAGGAGGCATACAGCCAGCCGTTAAAATCGGACCGCACGTACGTAACCGACACTTGCCTGTTGTCGATCTTCGTCTCGAACTGCCCCGATTTGCTGTCAAAATGGTCCAGCTCCGCCTCCGCATAACCGGTATCTGTCAGATATTGCCCGAGCTTTCCTTGCTCCGGATGCACAACGATCCGGTAATTGTGGTCCAGCACCATCACCTCCCGGGATTCGGATGGGCTGTCCATCATGGCAGCGAGACTGCAGCTGGGAATGGTGGCGAGCGCGACACCCCGGGCGCTGGAGGAGGAGAGCGGCATTTTCTTCACAAGCGCAATCGTGTAGGGGCAGGCATAACTGAGCGTATCGCTAGACCCGAGGGATTCCGTCTCGAGCATGACCCAATTGGAGTTCCCTTGAAGCTCCATGAGCGTCAGCAACGCATCCCTGGAAGCGTATTCATTAAATTCGTACATGCCCCGGTTATTGATCAACCAGTTGGTTGACGTGTTCGCAAGAATGACGTCCGTGACCTTCGTTTCGGGAGATTGCAGCAGACTCATCTCTTCTCTCAGCTTGTTATACAATTGGAAGTCATAGTAGGATAGGGGCCGATATAACGCACTTTGCAGAATATTGGAATTAATGACGTAATTCAGTGTATAGTCCACGGTCCGCAGCACCTGCTCGAGATTGCTGTTCGTTTGATTCATAATCTGGATATTGCTGCTGTTGACGTGGTTTTGCACGGAGGTGGATGATTTCATGAACGAGAAGAAGCCGAGGGCCACGAGAGGAATGATGCTGATGAAACAGCCGAACAGGATCATTTTAGAATAAAAGCTACTTTTTGGATGCAATAGGCACACCTTCCTGTTTAACAAAGTGTATAATCATTGTATGGGCAACCCGGGTTACATTCAATAATCATTTCATAAAGAATAATCACTGCATTTGATCATCATGACTTGTCATGAAAAAAGATGTACATATGTTAAAATCATTCCAAATACTTAGGATCCGCGAGAAACATGGGGGGAACGGAGGTAGAACAGATTGATGACCCGTCTGTCAAACTATGTCATTCTTACGCTTGCTATTCTGATGGTGTCGGCCGCGTGCATCAGCATGGCCCGATCATCGGGAACGGATGACGGAAGTACGTCTTCTGACCGTTCAACCAGCATTTCGATCATGGCCAACCTGCATACCGCCAAGGTTCCCTCCGATCGGATCGAGAAATCGATCGAGGAAAAAACGGGCGTTCAGCTTAATATTCAGTGGGTACCCGACGGAAGTTATGATGAGAAGGTATTTGCTTCGCTTGCAACAGGGACTTTGCCGCAAGCACTGTATCTTAAGAATGCCGCATCCTTGTCCTATTTCAGGGATGAGATTCGGAGCGGGCTATTCTGGGAAATCGGTCCTTACCTTGACGGCTATCCGAATTTAAAGCGATTGAAGCCCGAGGTTTTAAGGAATACCGCTATTGACGGGAAGCTGTACAGCCTTTACCAGGAACGAGCCTTAGCCCGTTCAGGCATCATTTACCGTAAGGACTGGGCAGAACGGCTAGGACTATCGGCACCGGAAACGCTTGATGATTTATACGAAATGTTGAAAGGGTTTACATATAACGATCCGGACAACAACGGCATCGATGATACCATCGGCTTGGCGGATCGCAACGATTTGATCTACGGGGCTTTCAAGACGATCAGCTCCTATTACGGAACGCCGAATCATTGGGGATGGTACAACGATTCGTTGCAGCCGGAATTCGTCTTTCCGCAGTATATGGAAACGATGAAGTTCTTCAAGAAGCTGCATAGCGAAGGACTGATGAATGAAGACTTCCCGATTACCAGCAAGACGGACCAGCAGGAGCTGTTCATTACGGGAAAAGCCGGGGTCTATATCGGCGCGATGGGAGACGTACTGTCCCTGGAGTCAAGACTGCTGGCGAATGACCCTGAGGCCGTGCTCGATGTCCAGAATCGGGTTCTTGGGCCGGAAGGGTACGGGATATGGGCTTCGCAGGGATACGGAACGGTCATCTTGTTTCCGAAGTCCGCGATCGCCACGGAAGAGGAGCTGAAGAATGTGCTCTCTTTCTATGATGCACTAATGAGTCCCGAGCTTGCGAACCTGATGTATTGGGGGATCGAAGGCACCCACTATACCGTACAGGATGGCAAAGCGGTGGCGGTGGACGCTTTTGAGCTGAGGGAAAAGGACGTGAAGCCTTACCAGGCTTTGATGGCCGGAAGCTTTAGCACCATACCGGGCATGCTGGAGCCGGTGAACACGAATCGGGTTAAGGATAAGGCCGAGCGGCTGATTTACGATAATGAGAATTTCCTCATTTATGATCCCACCGCACCGTTAGAGTCACCGATGTATAACGAGATCGGCGTCCGATTGAATGAACGCATGCGGGACGCCACCTATCAATTCATGCTGGGAATGATCGATGAGAAGGGGTTCCAGGCGGAGATCGACCGTTGGCTTGAAGAAGGGGGAAGCCAGATTATCGAGGAATATGATGCTTCGTATCGAAGCACGGTGGGACCTTATCTGCATGAGGAATACCGCTAGGGGATTGATTTCCCCGGCGGTTTTTTTGTTGTCGCGCCATCATCGGCGATCCCATTGCCTATGTAATCATTAGATTTGATTCCCCCGGCTCCTTATGCCGGGCACGGCCGAACGCCCCATATCCAATCGAAGGATTATGTACGTACCGGGCTTCTCTCAACTAAGCTGTTTCTTGTCAGTCCATATTCAAATTTAAAACGGAGGTCAGATGATGAAGAAGAATAAAGCCAGTACTATCCTGGCAATTGTAACCGCTTTATCCGTGTTGGCAGGCTGTGGCGGCAACTCCGCCCCTGCAGCAACCGGCAGCTCAAATGACAATGGCAGTTCAGCGCAAGGCCAGAACAAGAGCGAACCGGTAACCATCTCGATTATGGCCAACCTCCATACCCCTGAAGTTCCCTCCGACATGATTGAGAAACTGCTGGAAGAGAAAACAGGCACCAAGCTTGACATTCAGTGGGTGCCGGACGGCACTTATGATGAAAAGGTCAATGCATCCTTTGCAACCGGAACGCTGCCGCAGGTGACGTACCTGAAGAATGCCGCCTCGCTTGTGAATATGCGTGATGCGATCCGCAACGGGCAATTCTGGGAGATTGGGCCATTGCTGGGTCAATACCCGAACCTCAGCAAGCTGAAACCTGAAGTGTTAAAGAACACGGCGGTGGACGGCAAAATTTATGCGTTATACCGTGAAGTGCCTTTGTCGCGTCAGGGCATCATTTACCGCAAGGATTGGGCCGATAAGCTTGGGCTCAGCGCCCCGACCAATGTGGACGAATTCTATAATATGTTGAAGCAGTTCAAGGAGAAGGATCCTGATGGCAACGGCAAAGACGACACCATCCCGCTGACGGATCGAAATGACCTGATCTACGGCGCGTTCAAAACGATAAGCTCGTGGCTCGGCACGCCGAATAACTGGGGCGAGAAGGACGGCAAGCTGGCTCCTGAATTTATGTTCCCTGAATATATGGAGACGATGAAATTCTTCAAGAAACTTCACCAGGAAGGCCTGATCAATCAGGATTTCCCGGTTACCAGCAAAACGGACCAACAAAATCTGTTCATTACTGGCAAGTCGGGTGTATATATCGGAGCGATGGGGGACGTATCCAGCCTGCATCCCAAGGTCGTTGAAGTGAATCCGGATGCGGAACTCGATGTTCAGAATAAAATCGAAGGAGGACCGAATGGCTTCGGAATCTGGTCGGTTCCCGGCTATGGCTCGGTGATTCTCTTCCCGAAAACAGCCATCAAATCAGAAGAGGAACTGAAAGATGTGCTGGCCTTTATGGATCAGTTGATGAGTCCGGAGCTTGGCAACCTGATCTACTGGGGGGTTGAAGGACAGCACCACAAGCTGGAGGAAGGCAAGGTCATTCCTTCGGAAGACACCAAGCTGACCGATCGCGAAGTGAAGCCTTATCAAGCGATGCAGGTCGGCGGGCCGTTAACGATCGAGGGTTTTTATGAACCGAAGCATATGCTCCCTGTCAAAGCGAAATCGGAGGAAATGATCACGGAGAACAATGATTATCTCATTGAGGATCCTTCGGCATCACTGGATTCCAAGACGTTTAACGAAAAAGGTGTACAGCTGCAGGAGATGATTAAAGACGGCACGTATCAATTTATGCTTGGCGATATCGATGAGGCCGGATTCCAGGCGGTCGTGGATAACTGGCTTAAGAGCGGCGGTCAGCAAATCATCGATGAGTTCAATGTATCCTACGAATCATCCAAATAACGAACATGCCAGCATCCCGAATGGCCGGGGATTGCGATGCTGCAGTCTCCGGCAGGCTTCGGGATAGAAAGGAAGTCTGAGATCATGAGCGAAACCGCAGTGAAGACCGGGATGAGCAAGAGCGCCCCCAAAATACCGGAGTCCGGTCGAATGAGGAGAATCATAAAAAACCGGGCGATCTACCTCATGATTCTTCCGGGATTTTTATACTTCCTGATCTTTAAATATATCCCGATGTCGGGATTGATTATAGCCTTCCAGGATTATCAGGCTTATCTAGGCGTTACGGGCAGCCCCTGGGTGGGGCTCAAGCATTTTGAGCGGCTGTTTACCGAGCCGATGTTCTTCACGATTTTGGGCAACACGCTGCTGCTGTTTTTCCTGAACCTGGCCTTCTATTTTCCCGTGCCGATCATTCTTGCCTTAATGCTCAACGAGGTTCGGCGCGAAGTGTTTAAACGTTTTATCCAGACGCTGGTGTACATTCCCCACTTCATGTCCTGGGTCATCATCGTATCCATTTCGTTTGTCATGCTCTCGATGGATCGCGGAATCATAAATGAGTTGCTGGTGATGGCCGGATTCGAAAAAATCAATTTTCTGATGAGCAGCGAATGGTTCCGACCAATGTATGTCTTGCAGATCATCTGGCGGGAGGCAGGCTGGGGGACAATCATCTATTTGGCTGCCATGGCGGCGATTGATCCCGGTTTATACGAAGCGTCCCGGATTGACGGGGCCAGCCGCTTTCGGCAAATGTGGCATATTACGCTTCCTTCGATTCGAAGCGTGATCGTCGTTTTGTTGATTTTGAAAATCGGCGATGTGCTGGAACTTGGGTTCGAACATATCTATCTCCTCTTAAACTCAATGAACCGGAATGTGGCGGAGATATTCGATACGTATGTTTATACCGCAGGTCTGAAGCAAGGTCAGTTCAGCTTCAGTACGGCGGTCGGGTTCTTTAAATCGCTGATCGGTCTTATTCTGGTGATGCTGGCCAATTGGTTGGCCAAAAAAGCGGGAGAAGAAGGCATCTATTAACTACAGAAAGGTGGACCGCTATGGTACAAGATAAAACGATATCGAGCCGAATCTTCGATATCGTGAACTATACGCTGCTGTTGATCATTGGCCTGGTTACCATCCTGCCTTTCCTTCACGTCATCGCCGGATCCTTCACAACCGTGACGGAGCTGGCGCAGAAGCAGTTTGTCCTGTTTCCGACCGTATGGTCGCTTGATGCTTACAAATATGTGTTTTCAACCAATACGGTGTTTCGCTCGCTGGGCGTTTCTGTGGGCGTCACCTTTTTGGGTACCTTGTTCAGCATGCTGTTAACCTGCTTGATGGCATACGGGCTGTCGCGCAGGGATCTGGATGGCCGTAATTTCATCATGTTCATGGTTCTGTTCACGATGCTCTTCAGCGGCGGAATGATCCCAACGTTTCTCGTGGTGAAGGAGATGGGGCTGATCGATACGTATGCGGCGCTGATTGTCCCGACGGCGATCAATGCCTTCAATCTCATCATCATGCGTAACTTCTTTCAGAACCTGCCTGAGGGATTGGAGGAATCCGCGAAGATCGACGGGGCCGGCGATTGGGGCATCCTGTTCCGAATCGTGATTCCGCTGTCAATGCCTGCTATTGCGACCATATCGCTCTTTTATGCGGTTACCTACTGGAACACGTATATGTCGGCGATTTTGTACTTGAATGATGCGGCCAAATGGCCCGTGCAGGTCATCCTGCGGCAGATCGTCATCCTTGCCAGCGGTTTGGCGGCAGACACCTCCGGCATGGACGAATTTGTCCGGCCGCCGGAGCAGACGGTGAAGATGGCGGTCATTGTCATTGCCACACTGCCGATTCTGTGCGTATATCCGTTCCTGCAGAAGCATTTTGCGAAGGGTGCGCTGCTGGGTTCAATCAAGGGATAGAGAGGAGCGAGGGATCGTGTTGGAAAAGAAACAGTATGCACCGATCATTGCCGGTAATTATGCCGACCCGTCGATCATCCGGGTTGGCGAGGATTATTACATGACACATTCCTCCTACAAGCTGACGCCAGGTCTCGTCATCTGGCATTCGCGTGATTTGCTAAATTGGAGCCGTATTGGGGCAGCATTGCCCCAATACGAGGGGGACGTATGGGCGCCGGAATTCGTGGCGCATAACGGCATGTATTATATTTATTATCCGGCAGCGCGAACGAACTGGGTCGTAACGGCATCCAGTCCGACGGGACCGTGGAGCAAACCGATTCATTTGGGGATCAAAGGAATTGATCCGGGGCACACGGTAGGACCGGACGGAAAGCGTTATTTACATATGTCCGGCGGTGATTTTGTAGAGCTTACGGCGGACGGACTCGCGGTCACAGGCGAAGTCAGACATGTGTATAACGGCTGGCGGTATCCGGATGATTGGGTCGTGGAGGCATACAGCTTGGAGGGGCCGAAAATTACCGTTCGCGATGGATATTTTTATCTGACGGTGGCAGTCGGAGGGACAGCTGGACCGCCCACAAGCCATATGGCCGTGTCGTCAAGATCCAGAACGCCATGGGGTCCTTGGGAGCATTCTCCGTACAACCCGATCGTTCATACGGAATCCAGGGATGAGCCCTGGTGGTCAAAAGGGCACGCCTCGTTGATCGACTCCCCGGACGGCCAGTGGTGGATAGTCTACCATGCTTATGCGGGCGGGTTCCATTCGCTGGGCAGGCAGACCTTGCTCGAACCGATCGAATGGACCTCGGACGGATGGTTTCGTGCTGCGGGAGGCCGTGAGGGACTTATTGGCGAGTGCGATCGGCCGCATGATGAAGGAGAAATCAATGCTGTGAATCAAGGTGTCGCATTCAGGGATACCTTTGATGATCCTGAGCTGGGACTTCATTGGCAGTGTGAAGGTGTGGAGCCTTCCGCCCGGTTCCATCCGGGGAATCATGAATTGGTAGCCGAGGCAGCATCCGAGGAGGCAAAAGCTTCTCCGCTGCTCTACATGGCGGGCCATAAGCGTTATTCAGCAGAGGTCGAGATCATCGTGGAGGGCCCGGCAGAAGGCCGCCTGCTCCTCTATTATAACGATGCGGCATATCTCGGGATGGGAGTCAACGAGCGTGGGGTCCGGCATTTCCGGTCATTTAAGGGCTACGGCACGATGCCGAATGATCAGCGCAGGGCATTTTTGCGTTTGGTAAACGATGCGCATATCGTCTCATTCTATTACAGCTTCGATGGGTTGGAATGGCTCCGGTATGACAAAGTGGTGGATGTTTCAGGATTCCATCACAACACGTTTGGCGGGTTTCAGAGCCTCCGCATCGGACTGGATGCCGTCGGTAAGGGCAGGGTGATTTTTCGGGGTTTTTCATATAACGTCATAAGCAGCTGAAAGAAGGGGTAGGGAATGACAAAGAGATTAGAGGACATTCTGACGGATGGCGATGGGTTGTTTGAAGGTTTCTTCGAATGGCTCGAAGGTCAATATGACGCTGCTTCCGGCGGCTTTTATTATGCCCGCAGTTCAAGGGATTCCGGTGCGTTTACGCCGGACATCGAATCGACGGCGCAAGCGTTGGGCATTATCGAGCGCTGCGGGCTTCAGCAAAGGCTGGCCGATGATATCAAGACGGGTTTCGTGCGTTTTTTCCAGTCGAAGCAAGACCCTAGGGCGGGTTATTTTTATGATGCTGATCCCAAGATGAGAAAAGACGATGTGATGGTGGGCCGCGCGCTTGGCTACAGCGTAGGAGCACTTGGCAAGTTGGGGGCATCACCCTTGCATCCGCTGCCGGGCAATCGGAATATGGCTCCGGCCTATTGCCGTTCTCCTGAAGCTTATGCGGAGTGGCTGCATTCGATCAGTCTTGCAAACAGCTGGCGCGGCTGCGACCGGCTGTGCAACTCGGCCCCTTATTTAAATCAGATGACGCCGGAGGAGCGGGGGCCATTTTTATATGAAGCTTTGTCTTATTTTGCGAGTATTCAAGACCCCGTAACGGGGTTGTGGGGTGAAGGCACCCCTTATGTGCGAATATCGGGAACCTTCAAACTGTTGACGTTCTATAACCGATTTCAGGCTCCCCTGCCGCGGACTCCGGACATATACCGGTCCCTTCTGCACGCTCTGCGGAACGAGAAGGCCGTTGACATGTGTTACATCCGGAACCCGATCAGCCTCCTGACCTCGATGAAGCTGCGCATCCCGGAAGAGGACGTTCTGGAGATCGCGGAAATCACCTTGTGGAATATGGCGCGGCTCAAGCGGGCGGACGGCGGATTTTCCAGGGAAATTGATCATTCCCCGCCGGCACCGAATGTGGCCCAAGTGAAGCAAGGTGAGTATTACCCTGACATGCCGGAGGCGGTTCCGCTGGGCAAGGGTGAGGTTGAAGGGGACATGAATGCGGGAACGCAGGCAGTTCTTATCCGCTATTCGCTGCGTGAGCTTGGGGGGCTGCAGGAACGAAAGCTGGATATTCCCGATTCTGTGTTCTCATCTTTACGAGCAGATACGGGGAGATGATTTACGAGTCAGGAACTCTAAATATATAGGATCAATCAGTCGACATGACTCTCTGAATTTTTATGAGATGGATAATAGGAATACATAGATCCTTCGGCGAAGAAGTTATGAAGGTTTTTTAATTTAATGAGTCGATATCCGTGGAATTCGGTACTTGGATTAGCAGAGGAGGAGGATCATGGCGGAAATCGGAGTTTGGGAACAAGCGGAGCCCGGGGTGACGAGGAAGGTGTTTAAACCCGGGATCGGCCTGATGATGATGGAGGTACATTTTGAAGAAGGGGCGCAAGGTGCACTGCACAGCCATCCCCATGAGCAGATGAGCTACTGTCTGAAGGGAGCAATCGAATTTTATATCAACGGTGAGACGACCCTGGTGCGTCAGGGTGATACCATCGTCATTCCCGGTGGGGCAGAGCATGGGGTGAAGGCACTGGAACCCTCCGCTCTTTTGGATGCGTTTACACCCCTGAGACTGGATTTGCTTGGTCCCGGAGTGCCGAAAGCTGAAGGAAATGAAGAACTAAGTGAATAAACGACTGGATATGAGAGACAGAAAGGAATGGATATGATGAAGCTTTGGGAACAGGATATCCCCGGACATGAGTCGGTGGAAGAGAAATTCACGCCCTACATGACACCTTATCTATTACAAAAGGACACCCCTCACGGGGCCGTGCTTGTGCTTCCGGGCGGCGGCTACGGGCGGCGCGCGGATCATGAGGGTGATCCGGTTGCCATGTGGCTTAATTCGATTGGGCTATCGGCCTTTGTCGTTCATTACCGTGTTGCCCCTTATCGGCATCCGTATCCGCTGGGCGATGCCCAGCGTGCGGTCCGGCTTGTAAGGCATCACGCCAAGGAATGGAATATCGATCCGGACCGCATCGGAATCCTCGGGTTCTCAGCCGGCGGACATCTCGCGGCGAGCGCCAGTACGCATTTCGATGAAGGCAATCCGGAGGCCGTGGATGCTGTGGACCGGCAGAGCTCCCGCCCGAACGCTTCCATTCTCTGTTACCCGGTCATTTCATTTAAGGATTATTACCATGAGGGCTCCATGACCAATTTGTTGGGAGAGGAACCGCCGGAAGTGTTGAGAAATGCGTTGTCTCTCGAGCTTGCGGTGAAACCGGAGACCCCTCCGTCCTTTCTGTGGCATACCGCGGACGATGGCGCGGTTCCCGTCGAAAACAGCCTGATGTATGCCAAAGCGCTTAGCGAGCAGCGCATCCCGTTTGAGCTTCATGTATTCCCGGAGGGTCGGCACGGTCTTGGTCTTGCAGAAGAAAATGCCAGTGTTTCGCAATGGACGGGTCTGTGCGCGGGCTGGCTGCAGAAGATCGGATTTTCGTCGCAAGCGGTCGTTCAGGGAAGGTAGACGGATGCAGCTAAATTGAACTCATGAAAAAAACAAGCTCATCTGAAAAATCATTCAGATGAGCTTGTTCGTATAACCTAAAGATCAGGACCGGCCTCTAATCTCCTGTCGGAGGAACAGGACGTAAGAGATGGCGAAGCAGATCAACGTTGCTGCGGTCAGTCCGGTAATTTGCGGCCAGACGAGCAGCAGGCTTGAAGGGAAACGACGGGCAGACAGTGCTGTCGTCAGCATGGAACCCAAAGGGGGAGCCGGAGACCGACCGGGCCCGAAGCCGTCCTGGTGAATATGGGGCCTTGAAGCCCAGGCATACAGGGGAAATAAGTTATCCAAGGGAAACGCCGTGTCTAAAAACAATGAGTAAATCGAAGGCGGTGAGTACGGGATGTGGCGTGCAGATGCTTTGCTGGAGTCCATGTATAACGAAGCTATGGGACGAACGAAAGACAGGCAGGTTTCCATGAGTGCCAAAGAGCGCAAAGGGCATTTGAAGCAGACGCTTCGGCAATTGATCGGCGAATTCGAATCCAATGAAGGGCACAAGCCGGTACTGCTTGAACAGGAGCGGTGTGACGGATATATTCGGGAGAGGGTGGAGCTGTCCGCCATACCGGGCGTATCCTTTGCGGCATATGTATTAATTCCGGAAGGGAATCCGATGAAGCCGATGCCAGCAGTCGTCGCCGTTCATGGTCATGGCTATGGAAGCAGGGAAATTGTCGGACTGAGACAGGACGGATCAAGCGATCCCGATACGCCCGGCATACACCGGCATTTCGCTGTCCAGTTGGTACGGCGGGGCATGGTGGTAATCGCTCCGGATGTAGCCGGTTTCGGTGAGCGCCGCCTTGCGGCGGATCTCGCACTAAATCCGGATGCCCCGAACTCCTGCCATCGGCTGTCTACCCAACTGATGATGCATGGCAAGACGCTCGCTGGTCTCCGCGCAGCCGAGACGCTGAAGGCATTGGAGTACGTGGCCGAGCGTCCCGAAGTTCAGGCTGACCACATCGGCATCATGGGCTTTTCGGGAGGCGGGCTTATCTCGTTCCTGTGCGCGGCGCTGGATGAACGGATTCGGGCTGCCGTGCTTGCTGGATACCCCAATACTTTTAAGGACAGCATTATGGCGGTGCAGCACTGTGTATGCAATTACATCCCCGGCATCCTGAACCATGCCGAGCTGCCGGAATGGATGGGACTGATCTGTCCTAGGCCCTTGTTTCTGGAGTCTGGAACCCATGATCGAATATTTCCGGCTGCCGGCTTTGAAGCAGCAGCTCATGAGCTCAGGGAAATATATCGGCGCACCGGTGCGGAGAAGAAGTTTCGAACCGATCTGTTCCCTGGATCACATGAAATTAGCGGCCGGTATTCGTACGATTGGCTGTTTGAACGATTAAGCAGCCCGGACTTGTGAAAGGTATCCTACCTAGCCGTTTCTTATTAGGTACTTCTTGTGACAGGCATCGCACGTACGGACCCCAAGATACCGTGGGTGCAGGTAAAATAAAGCAAAAAGTGACTCCTGAATCACCAGGAGTCACTTTTTCACATGTCAGCATGGTTGCCGCTATAGCGCTTTAGGTTTACTCCAAGCCATCCTGCCAATCTTCGAGCAGGGAGTTCGCATCGGTATTCAATACTGTTTTGGCTTGATCGCTGACGTGGCGTCCCATAGCCTCTTTATTCAGATGCTTGATGAAATTCTGCATATGTTTCACGGCCTGCTCCCGTCTACCCTTATCCAGATGATGCTGGACCTGGTTAAGGGCATTGCTCAACTGGGGAATGATCGCTCCGCGTACATCTCCTGAATCCGCGAATCGGGCGATTAATTGTTTCATGGAAGGCACGCTGGTGATGACTCGGAACTGGAACGTTTTCTGAAGCTTGTTACCGGACCGATCTTCAGTCATAACCGTTGCCGTTATGTCGCCCAAATTCCCAGCCAAATCGATGTCGATAGCGTCCTTGGTCAATGGATCCAGCGCATATGCTTTGCCATTGACCGTTATTTCGGCAAATGGAATGGCGGCAGTGTCCAAGATTTTGAAGCTGAGGACCATGTAATCCTCCAAAGAATCGCCATCCTCCAAGCTCTTTCCATTGGCAGTCAGAGAGAGGGAGGGTAGATCCGTGACCTCTATGGTGACCCCCTGCGAAACATTGCCGGACAAATCTTTAGACCGGATGAAGAGTGTATAATTCTTGCCAGCTTCGATTCCCTGTATCACCGCTGTTTGAACTCCCCGATTGACCTCGATGACGTCGCCAACCTGTTGTCCATCGCTCCGCAGCGTAATTTGTACTTTTTGAGCATCGATATCATAGGGGCCATCCCAAATCAGCGTTATGTTGCCCTCGCCGCGTTTCACCTGCACGTTCTCTACCTCACCCGGGGCAATGTCGTCCTCTTCGGGCAGGGTAGGAGCATCAGGCTCCGTAAATACAGCCGGATCGCCAAAAGTGAATTTATCAAAGTTATATAACCAATCTCCACCTTTAAAAGACATGAATACAATGTGTTTTCCCGTTACAGGGGTCGTTACATCTGTCGAGAAAACTTTGAAATTCTGCCAGCCTCCGGTCCCTGAGACGGTGGCTGTTGCAATGACCGGACCGCCCAGACTGTCCAGTCTGACCTCGATCGTCCCGCCAGCCGTGGCGCTGGCTGCGTTGACATGGAATTGGGTAGGGCTTTCGCTGCCAAAGTCAATATAATTGTACATGGCATAAGGGTTGTTTGGACCAAACATCCCGGCTAGGTAAGTTTCCCCGCCGCCGGTTTCTCTGCCGAAGCCTACCCCGTTCGTATAGTTCTCGGCTTCTAGCTTCTCGTAAGCATCCCTTGCTTTTCCTTTCATGGTGGTAAAGGTGAACCACTCCAGATTGAGGGGGTAGTCGCTGCCATTCGCTCCTTTGAAAACAAGGTATACATCGTGAACGCCTACAGCGAGGGTGTCATCAATATTCGCCATGATATCGACCCAGTTATCCCAGCTTCCCAGCGCCGGAATTTGAACGACACCTGCGGTAGGTCCATCTTGACTGTCCAATTTAATCTCGATCGTGCCGCCTTGATTACCGCTTGCCACATGCACAGTGATACCAGCCGCGCCAGTTCCAAAATCAATTCCTTCATAAGAGGCATAGGCATTGTGATGGATTCCGTCCAAATATCCGAACTCGGCATGTTTACTAAGTCCTTCGCTGCTGTCATAATTTCCGGCCTTCAGCTTGGCATACGCGTCGGTTTCGGTCGGGTCCGTCGTCGTAAATTGGAACCAGTTCAAATTGAATAAATAATCGTCATTCGTCTTGGTGAAGACAAGATACACATCATGGACGCCGGTTATGGTGCTTGGCGCTCCCTGGTCATCTTTAAGGAGGGTGACGGCATCGATATAATGATTCCAGTCGCCCGTTCCCTCTACGTTCAAGGTCCCGACTTTGGGGCCATCCTTGGAATCAAGCCGGATCTCAATTTGGCCTCCGCCCGTTCCGCTAGACGCTCTGGCAATGAAGCCGATCGCGCCGTCTGAGCCGAAATCCACATTTTTGTAAGCGGCATAAGAGCCATGCTGGATTCCGCCTAATTGCAGCGAACCTTCAAATGAACCCTCCAGCACGAATCCGGCCCCGATATTGTAGCGCTCCGCTTCGATTTTATCGAAGGGGTTTTTGACGGCATAACGAAGCTCCGCTTCCATCGGCTTGATCACGTTTAAAGCTTGAACGGCAGCGGCTGAGGACCAGGATTCATAGGTTCCGGACAACAGCTGTCCTGCCCAGTTGCCATCCACGATATGATCCGGATTGCGATGGCTCCAGGCCATTTCGACATTGAATGCAAGCCATTCGTCGAATTCAGCGCTGAATTCCGGGTGCTGGCCGGTTTCATCCAGTGTCTTTTGCAGATGGGCCAGATTGCGCATCAGGATCGTTTTGCCGCCTTTCAGATCTCCGTTGGGGCCTTCGTAATTCAATACCCCGTTTGAATCCACCAGATGGTTCTTGGTGAATGTAGCAGCTTTGACCGCGTCATCGAGGAAAACGGCATTTCCGGTCGCTTTATACAATCCGACGGCCGCCCCGATGTATGTACCCTGGTTGTAGTGAGTGGCATCCGGAATCGAGCCATGTTCAACTTCGATACGGTCGAACACTTTTCCGTTTCCGTCCGTAAGCATCGTTTTGCCCCATCTGAATATTTTGGTTGCCGCGTTCAAATAATGCTCATCTTTCGTAATATCGTAAAGATAAAGTGCAGCTTCCGCCGCCGGGAAATTAATGCACGCATTCTTGGTATTATGGTCGCTGTTCAGCCACCAAATGCCGCCGCTTGCGAACTCTTCATCCCACTGCGTATCGTACACAAAATCGAAATGATCCTTTGCGGCCTCCAAATATCTTGGATTCCCGGTGATTTGATAGGCTCTGGCGCTGCCCATTGCCCACCACATAATATCGTCATTGAACGGATTATTCGTCCAATCTTGGCCGTACTTGGCGACGGTGCCGTCATATACATCGTCGATCTGCGTTTTAAGCTCGGCTTTCAAGACAGGATCGGATGTATGCTGATATGCATCCATGACCAATTCCCACAACTCTGCCTCCACCCAGAAGTCTTGATGCTTTTCGCGCTTCGAATCCTTCCAGAACATCTTGGCGTTCGGATCCCAGAATGTATCGTTAAAAGCTCTCATCGCTGTATCCCCGTCCGATGCGGTATAGGCGTAGGCTTTGGACGTTCCGATGCCGGGCATGGAACCGAGCATGAGCGCGATAGCCAGAGGCACCGCCAGAAACTTGAAAAGTTGACCTAATCTGAGTGACATGAATGTTCCTCCTTTATTTTCAAATCGAAGCCGATCCTTTCCATTCACGATCGGCTTCATAAGTTTAGCGATACCCGGTTACTACTTTCCGGTCGTAATCACTTTGTTGATTTTTTCAGCCATCACATCCAGTTCGGTGATTGGGGCTTTGCCCATCAGAATGTTTTTCCATGATGCTTCGATGAACGGGTACGCTTTGCCTGCCCATGTCGACAGGAAACGAACCGGCTGCGTATTCTGGGATTTCAGAATATGATCAAGGCCTTCGCCCACTTCAGGATGTCCGGCCGCTTTCAGCGCTTCGTAATAAGCTGCGGAAGATGCTTGATAGGCTGCAGGAGCCACCGGGGTTGAAGGGAGGACTTCCTCGTACATTTTGGAATCCAGGTACTTGAGCACTTTCCATACCGCTTCCGGATTTTTGAGCGTTGCCGGACTGGACCAGCCTACAGCGTCATAAATCTCGGTCTGGCTGTTTACCACCGGCATCGGCACGTAGCCCCACTCCAATTCCTTCGGAGCCGTACGGATCAAGTCATCGGCTACCCATTGCCCTTGCAGGGTCATCGGGACTTTACCTTGTTTGAACGAACTCATGGCATTCGTTAAGTCAAAAGTAGGGGGATTCATGTAACCGTTTTCAATGGCGGATTTATATTTTTCGACTCCTTCCCTGAACGGGTCGCTGATTTCCACCTTCGTTGGATTGATGATGGCATCAGCGAAGGGAGCGCCGCCTGCGGAAACCGAATAGAGAGAGACGTGGAAGGGGTCAAGGGGGGCGTAATAACCAAATTGCTGCACGCCGCCCTGATTGCTCGAAAGTTTATCCATCGCCGTGAAGAATTCATCATAGGTCCAGCCAATCTTCGGTTCCGGAAGGCCGGCATCCTGGAATGATTTTTTATTGTAAAAAATACCGTATGTGTTCAAGAGGCCCGGCAATCCGACCAACTTGCCTTCATAGTACCAGCTGTCCACCACGCCATCGTAAAAGCCCTCCATGAACGCTTTGTCCTGTGTTGCAAGCTCCGTCCAGTCATAGAGGAGTCCTTTGCCGGCATTATCGAGCAGCATGTCGTTGCCGGTCATAAAGATGTCGGGCGCTTTCTTCGCCGTGATCATTCCGTTGATCTTGACACCGTAATTGTCCAATGGCGTAGGGATGAGTTTCACTTTGATGTCGGGGTTATCCTCTTCGAATTTTTTCATGGATGCCATGATTTTTTCGTTCATGGCCGCTGACTCCCAAGTAATCATCGTGACTTCGACGGGTTTCTTGGACCCGGCGTTACCTTCTCCGGATGGTGTGTTCCCTGGGCTCGCCGAACCGGAGCCTCCGCCGTTGCCGCCGCAAGCGGCTAGCAAACTTGAAAATAACAGTAAAGCGATGATTCCGCTGGCCCACCTTCTAACACCCTGTCTCATTGAAAGACCTCCCCAATGGTAAATTTAAATGAACTGAACATCACATGCTTTTTACTTCAGTCAAGTTAGAATCGGCATCACCTCCCATACGGTCGGAAGCTTTACTTTAAACCCGCGGAATTCATGGAGCCGAGCCCCTGCATAAAAAACTTCTGGCCAAAGAAGAAGAGCAGCAGCATCGGCAGGATATAAATTAAATCCGCGGCCATGAACAGGTTCCAGGCTGTCGCATAGGTGCCCGTATAGGTAGCCATCGCCAGTGACAACGTCCATTTGCTTGGGTCGATAATATAGAGCAGGGGTTCCAAATATTGATTCCATGCCCCTTGGAACGCAAAGATCACCATGGTCATGATGACTGGCATGGACATCGGCACCAGCACCTTGAGCAGTACATAAAGGTCCGATGCCCCGTCTATTTTGGCAGCCTCGTCAAATGAGACGGAGATCGTTTTTATATACTGGACAAACAGGAACGAGAACGTGGCGTTTCCAAAAAAGGCGGGCACAATGATCGGCAGCCAGGAATCGTACCATCCGATGCTGGTATACAGGTTAAACATAGGGATCATGCCGACAAATCCGGGAAGCATGAGGCTCCCTACAAAAAGCGAGAACCACAGTTTACGTCCCGGGAACTTCAGCCGTGCCAGACCATAGCCCACCAGAACCGAGCTTATAATCTGTCCGATCGTGCAGGTAATCGCAATAAACAGGGAGTTGCCAAACGTTTGCCAAAAGTTGATTTCCTTCGTTCCGGTTACAAAATTGGACCAATGAAATTCCCGCGGAAACCATTCGGGCGGAATTTTGAACACGTCATTGTTGCTCTTCAGTGCAATGGTAACCATCCACAAGAGGGGGAACAGCATCGCAATGGCGCCGATAGCCAATATGATAAAACGAAAGGCATCAATCCAGTTAAATCGTACTCTTTGCTTAACGCGTATGTCCGCCGCATTCAGATTTCCTTGTTGTTTGGGCCGTACTTCCGTTTGCATCCCTTCTTACCCCCTTATTTGTCGCTTTCGTAATAAACGAACCGGTTGGAGTACCGGTAAGAAATCACGGTAAAAATCATGATGATGACGAACAGTACCCACACTTCCGCGATTGCATAGCCAAACATTCTGCCATTGAAGGCGTCGGTATAGATTTTGTAATTCAGCAGGGAGGTGGAAAAGTTCGGGCCGCCTCCAGTCAATACCTGAACCTGGTTAAACGCCTGGAATGCGCCGATGATGCCGAGTATAAGCTGCAGGAACAGGATCGGGGTGATCATGGGCAGCGTAATGTTTAACGACATCCGCCACCTGGAGGCGCCGTCAACTTCCGCCGCTTCATACATTTCCTGGGGAACCGACTGCAGACCGCTCAGAAAAATGATGACACTGGATCCGACCTGCCATAAACCGATTAACACGATCGATGGAAGCGCTGTCGTTTCGCTGGTCAACCAAGTGCCCGGCGGCAATCCGAACTCTCTTAGCAGCGAATTTGCCAGACCGTATTGCGGCTCATAGATAAATTGCCACAACGTGAGCGTGGCGATGGAGGGAACGACGACGGGAAGATAAAAGATCGTGCGGAACCATTTGATGCCTGTCAAGTTTTTGTTCAGCATCATGGCCAATAACAAGCCTAGAATCAGTGATAAAGGAACACTCAGCATCACGAAGTAAAACGTCGCCCGGATGGAAGGCCAAAAAGCCGGATCCTCGGTGAACAGGTATCTAAAGTTCTCAAATCCGACAAAACGGGGAGAATCGTACCCGCTCCATTCTGTCATGGCGTAATACATGGACGACAACAGAGGGTAGGCGACAAAAACGCTGAAGCCGATAATGGACGGTAAAATGAACAGATATCCGGTGACCCAGCCGCGAAGCTTCCTATTGGTTCCCATAGTGATCCCGATGACCTCCTCCGATATCATTCGCTTTGACTCGAATGCCGCAGTAATCCATGATCAGCTCGCAAAACATCATGTTAGCCCAGGAAAACCATGGGCGAGTATAACGGGCAGGATCGTCGACCAGAAATCCTTCATGCATCATACCGGTGCCTGCATCGGTATCGGCCATCAGCCGTAGCAGTCTAAGTTTCTCTTCCCGATCCGTGGTCGTCAAGCCTTGAATCGCCAGTGCAATCGGCCAGATATAACGATCCGGCGTGTGGGGGCTTCCGACGCCTGCGGCGGCAGTGCCTTGATAATAATACGGATTGGCGTGGCTCAGCACGAACCTGCGGGTATTCTGGTAGATCGGGTCATCAGCGCTTGTATAACCCAAATACGGAATGGACAAAAGGCTGGGGACGTTGGCGTCATCCATCAGCAGATGGTTTCCCATCCCGTCCGTTTCATAGGCATATATTTTGCCATATTCGGGGTGATCGACCACGCCGTACGACGCAATGCCATGACGGATCTCATCGGCAAGTTTCTCCGCCTCCGCTTCCAACTCGGGATCGTGCAGGACATCACGGCAAATCTCCGCCAGATAACCAAGCACAACGACGGCGAACATATTGGACGGAATGAGGTATCCGTAGGCGCAGGCGTCGTCGCTCGGACGGAAGCCGGACCAGGTCATTCCCGTGTAAGCCACTTCAGCCCCTTTTCCGCTCCGCGGCAGCGTGTCGCTTGGAGGACAATCGAAGCGTTCGAAGTAATACGGCGAATTGGTTTCGTGATGCTGCTCGGTTCGCCAGGTGTCCAGAATGACTCTGGCAGCTGAATGGAACGTGTGATCCAAATGCGAGGTCCTACCGGTTTCTTTCCATAACAGGTAAGCAAGCTGAAGGGGATAGCATAACGAATCGATCTCATATTTGCGCTCCCATAGCCATGGATTCATGGCAGTGCGGTCGTTCTGATGGCCTTGACCCGAAGGGGAATCATTGAATGCATTGGCGTATGGGTCGAGCAGGATGAATGCCGTTTGCCTGCGAACGAGCCCCTCGATCAAATCGGCCAGCTTGTCGTCTTGGCCCGCCGGAACGAGGAAGGGCCGGATTTGCGCAGCCGAATCCCTAAGCCACATGGCTGGAATATCGCCGGTAATGACAAATGTGGTACCGTCGGGCTGCCGTCGAATGGTCGAACCCAGCGTGTTGTCCAGCATGCTCCTGAACATATGTCCGAGCTTCGGATAAGCTGAGGTGCCTTCGGTTATCGCGCGGTTCAAATCATGCAATACAGAAAAATAGTCCAATGTGTACATGGTAAGTTTCTCCCTTCCATCCTTCAGGGTGTTAATGTTTGTCAGGTCATTATATAAAACGCTTACATTTAATATAATTACATACCAATTTAATGTCAATATATTATATTGATAAAAATTATGGCTGTTATATTATGTTGGTGTAATGAATGGCTTTTCGATCATTCTGTGGGTCCATCGTTTTATATTTGCCAACGTTACTTTCTCTAGTTATGGGGCCAGATATGCTGGATCTTGGATGATTGATTTGAACCAAAAAGCTTGTCTTAGTAGGAATATATCGTTGCGGCAACGCAATTTATCATTTTTATACAGCTTACCTTTATAACATGATATATTGTTATGTGGTGAAAGGACGACCCTTAGCTGCGGTTGTCCGTTGTTTGGTTAAGGGACCGCTAAAATATCAAATGGTGTATCATTGCGCGCCTTCTTTTATGAATGGTCGGACAGATATCGGGGATTTAACGTTTTTACGAATCACTTTCCCACGTACAGGCACTTCTGGGCCGTTGCCTACATAGAATGAGAAGACCGAGAGACCGAGCGCGATAAGGGCCGGTTGCATTGTAACTTCGCAGGAGGTGTCCTAAAGTGCCTGGATTGTTTACCGCAATTGCTTTGTTCATAAAAGAGTTGACCCTGCTCGTTTCGTACGTGAAAAACAACGCGTTTCCCCAGCCTCTGACCGAGGAAGAGGAAGCTAAACATCTGCAGCGTATGGCCGAAGGCGATCCTCAATCGCGCAATAAACTAATTGAGCATAATCTTCGGCTGGTTGCGCACATCGTCAAAAAGTTCGATAACACCGGCGAGGATTTAGAAGATTTGATTTCCATCGGGACGATAGGACTCATCAAGGCGATTGAAAGCTTCAGGCCGAATAAAGGCACGAAGCTGGCGACATTTGCTGCCCGTTGTATAGAAAATGAGATACTGATGCATTTGCGTTCCTTGAAGAAGACACGAAAAGACGTATCCCTCCATGATCCGATTGGAACTGACAAAGAGGGGAATGAAATTACATTAATTGACATTTTAGGGACGGAAGCGGATGATATCGTGGATGCCGTGCAGTTAAAGATTGAGAAGAGCAAGATCTACCGAAACCTCGATATATTGGATGACCGGGAGAAGGAAGTTGTTATTGGTCGTTTTGGACTGGAAGCTGGTGGAGAAGAACGGACGCAGCGTGAGATCGCCAAGGAACTCGGCATATCGCGCAGTTATGTATCGCGGATTGAGAAGCGGGCGCTGATGAAGCTGTATCATGAGTTTTACAAGCAGAAACGTTAGGAAGAAAACTGAAACGGTGTTAACCACTGATGACCGAAACGGGAATGTCGATATAGAGCCGCTAAAGCCACTTCCTGTGATGGAAGTGGCTTTAGCTTGGTTTCCGGGGTCGAGAAAATGAACCTCTTGCCAAGCAAGAGGCTTCTATCATGGGAATAGAATGATTATTTCCGCATTGAGCAGAGGTTTTGCTGTTATCATTCTTCGATCAAAATCATTATCATGAGCGGAACATGGATAAACATCAAGCGAGCGGCAGCCTGTGGGATGCCGCTCGCTTGATTATATCGGGCTAAGCTCGTTCAGCTTGTTGATTGCACGCAACCCAATCCGCGTAGGACTCTTTGGATTTATACTGCTGCCATTGCAGCACGCGGCGAATGGCCATCGGCGCGATGATGCTGCCAATCATGCCGAACAGATCGGATTGAAGCGCTTTTTGAGCGATGATGAAACCGCAAGACCCGCCGATAAATTCAATGGACATGTAGCGCTTTACGCTGGATAATGTGACAACATAAATCACGAATTCATCCTGCTCCTTGATGATGGGCATGATGTACTCCCCCACTCCTTCACGTCTCTGTAACTGCGGACAACGGATTTCTACCTTCTTGGAATCGTACAAGGCTCTCGCAAGAAAAACATCCGCTAAAGCGGTCTTTCTTCTGAGTGACTACGAAGTTAGACGTTTTTCATATGCCATCTTATGTATTTTTATAGGCCATTATGCTTTCCAAGCGAGGATACAAGCCCTGTTACGACAAAAACCAACCGTCTTGGCCATAGAAAAACTGCACCTCCAAATGTTAGAAGGTGTCTAACAAGTGGGGTGCAGTTCACGACGGTTGGTTTTTAGTTCGGCTCTACTCGGGTTTCTGCTGTCCCGGGTCTGCTTGAATGCTCTCGTCTTCACCGGGATACTCCCGTTCGATGCCCATGTGCAAGTTGCGATCCTCGTAATCAAACCGATTCGGAGGGCGCTGATCCTTGCGCCATGGGGTGCTCTTGCCAAGGGAGTCGCTGCGGAGATCGGAACCGTAGGGTCCCTCGGGAAATTCCTCGGCCACCAGATCGTTCCGCTGTGACTCAACGGTGGCTAGATCCGTAAAGTTATCCCGTTCTTCCTTCTCAAATCCGTTCATTCCAGGGACCTCCCGAAAATGTACTTAAGCTACCGTATCAGTGTTCCCTTGAACAGATGGAATCATTCCGTTATGTGGTCTGGATCCTCTACTATAATCCAGCAGCACCGAATACGGTGTCGAAGGCTCGCCGTGATTTAGCGATCAATTCCTCAGGCGTTCCGGTCGGCGTGGCAGGCGTCAATATTTCTTGTGTAACCGGGCCTGCATAGCCGATATCGTTCAGAGCCTGAAGGAACCCTGGCAGATTAATTACGCCTTCACCCGGATAAAGCCGATCATTATCGAGAACATCCCCCACGGGAATGTCCTTCGCATCGTTAATGTGGACATGAACGATTTGTTCGGCGCGCAGCTGCCGAATATCCGCGACCGTCATTTCATTCGTGTACCAGTGATAGGCATCATACAGCAGTCCGACATTCGGCTCTCCGATGGCATCGATCCAATCCAAAGTTTCTTGTACAGTCCAGATAAACGGGTTCTTCCATTGGGTGCGCAGATGATGCGGTCCTACGAACTCCAAGGCCAATCGAATGCCGTATGCTCCCAAAATGTTGGCACAAGCCCGTATTCTTGTGGTGGCCAGCGCCATGAAATGAGCTGCGGGTGCGTCGGTGGAAGGAAGAATGTATGTACAGCATCGAGTGCAGCCGAGGGCCTTGGCAGCTGCCGCGGCTGCCGGAAGTTTCTCAAGGCCGCTTAGGAACTGCTCGTTCGATCCTCTCCATTCCACGGGAAGACCGATTGCCCCGACTTCCAGTTGGCGGGATTGCAGCATATTGGATGCCGCTTCCACGCCAAGGCGGTCTACAAGACCTTTGGCATCGATATCGACGCATTGGAATTCATATTTGGCTGCGAGTTCGATAAACTGTAAATCGCTTTCAAGTTTTCCGAGTCCTGCGCTTGTTAAACCTTGCAGCATATTCATCGTCTCCATTCACTATAAGATGTCGTATTGCTAGGGGCGGGCGCTTCGTTTATATCAACCCTTTGGTTTTTCATAGTTTCTATTATGATATGTTCCACTCTATAAATCTATGATCGCTTATTATTTTTTTAGAGAAAGATAACGATTTAAGCTGTGGCCGAATCGTTATTGTGAGAGGAATTTGTAATAAAGCGGCATGATTTCTACCGTTTCGAAGGGGATTACGGATGTTTTGCCGAAATAACCATGTCATATGAACTTCCACTTTACTCGCGAAAAGGGGATTTAACTCAGAATGAATACCATTGAGCTGCGTAAAAAAGAGCTTGGCAACTTGTATCCCGAGCCTACGATTAACGAGCAGGTTTTGAATCGATTTTGGGAGGAAGCATTGAAGGCGTATGGTGATAAGCCGCTCCACATGGTTAGTCAACCGGATGCGACGCCATATCCCTATATGGAAGTATCCAAGGTCACTTATCATGGTTATGATGATACGCCCATCCATGCTTGGTATATAACTCGGGCTAAACCTTCTTCGGACGAAAAGCCTCGACCGTGTATCGTAACCTTCCCGGGTTATTCCGGAGACCGTGGATTACCAGAGAGGTATGCTCACTGGCTGATGCTGGGTTATACGGTGTTTGCCGTGGACGTCAGGGGACAGGGCGGGGAGACGGGGAATCTGCTTCCATTGGACAGCGGCGTGGTTAAGGGCTGGGTGACGCAGGGGATTACGGATATTCGTCGTTCCTATTACATGGCAGTTGTGATGGATGCTGTGAGAGCGGTGGATGCGGCATCGCAGCAACCGGGAGTGGATCCGAAAAAAATTGCCGTGGTTGGCGGCAGTCAAGGTGGTGGACTGTCTTTGCTTGCAGGGGCATTGAATCCGAAAGTCGCGGCCATTGTGGCCGACATTCCCAACATGTGCAGGATGGATTACGGGATTCTGCATTCGGTCAGCTCGCTGAACGAAATCGCCCAATACATCAAGCGGCACCCGGAGCAATTGGATCAAATCCTGGAGCATCTCTCGTATTTTGACATGCTGAATCTGGCGCCGCGAATCCAGGTGCCGGTCATGGTATCCGTCGGTTGGAAGGATATGGTCTGCATGCCCGAAACCATATATGCCGCATACAACCGAATGAAAGCGGCAAAAGAAATAAGAGACTATCCGTTCTCCGGCCATGAAGTCAATGAGTACCAGAAGCGGGAGGGCGTCTTGTTCCTGGAACGGATTTTTAACGGGAATAGAACATGGTGACAGATTTAGGGCGAAGGCGCTGGGCCTGACGCTTGCTCAGGACTGCTCTTTAAATAGACAGGCAGCGAGAAACAAAAGGAATCATATTCAAATCGTGTTATTTTTATGTTATATAATATAACGCAAATTAAATATTTGTGAATTTATTTGACGTATATGTATTGACAACTACCCGAAACCACCTATAATTATACCCAAGGACAGAAAAAACTCGATAATCACCCTATACCTACCCCGGTCAATGTAATGTTAATTTACATAATGGGTGTTGAACCATGATGACAGCAGGCGAACTCAAACAGGATCTTTTGAGGGTTTACACCGCGATAAATAATTAAAATATTTAACGTGGGTGTAAAGCGGCAAAAAGTCGATTTCGTTGGCAACAAAATCATCATGGGTTCGAGAAATAATAGAGTCCCCGTCCTCAAACTGCTGGATGAGAATTACCCCCTCTCTACCCGGCAGTTGGACCCCCTTTTATTCCAGGTGTTCAAACAAGAGATTAAGGTTCTCCCTGGAACAGTAGTTTCAATATAAAATCATCTCCATTCTTAAAGACTATGATGCAGAGACCAAGTTTTCCGGTACCATCGTATTCTTGGAGAAGGAGATAGAAACATATCTGAACGACATGCCGGACTCTTGTAGTACGGGTTCAAAAAGTCAGGTTTTCTTATCAAAAGATGACTTTTTGAACAACCTCGGGTAGAGAGCGGGCCGATCGTCAGTTTGGTACCAAGGCACATACATGTGTGCGGCTTGGGGCTGAACTGGCGATTTTTTGTTACATCCGCCTTTGAAAATATATGTTGGATGGATCTCAAAAATCATGAAATCAAAAGAGAGGGAGGAAGGGGCATGACTCACAAAATTGAGATTTCGGGCTACATGCCCCAAAAGGACATCCTTCTGCCTTGCTCAAGGGCCCGCGACGGGATTATGCTGGATTATCATATCGTGCTTGTAGCGGATGCTTGCGCATCGTATTCGTCAACGGTTCATGAGATGGCGCTCCAGAATATTGAAGGCAATTTCGGGAAAGTTAGTAAGGTAGCACAGCTTATCGATATTGGATGGATCCAACGCCTGAGGAACCGCTGCGGCCGATGTCGATGGCTCAGCCAGCCATCGGCTAGCTTGTCTGAATATGCTTCAAACAGAGGGAAGCTCTCCGCATGCGGGAGCTTTTTCTATGAACGGCACAGAAATTAATGAATAAAGCGGGTGAGTCCTGCATGTATAACAGATCAAGGATGATTGTCCAATATACCATTTGTTTAGGGGCATTTCTGTCCAATCTGTCGGCCGGCATGTTCAACATTGCGCTTGTTGATATCGCCAGAACATTCGATTCCACCATCCCTACGGCCCAGTGGATTGTCACCGCCTATTTGCTTGTCATCTCCATACTACTTCCGGTCATGGGAAAGCTTGGGGATATGCTGGGCAGGCGGAAAATCCACAATATCGGTTATTTTGTGTTTATGGCAGGGGCGCTCTGCTGCGCCTTGTCTCCTTCATTAAACGGGCTGATATCTTCGCGAATTCTACAAGGCGTAGGAGCGGCTATGTATCAAGCCACCAATATGGCGCTGATCATCTCCGTATTCCCGAAGGAGCAGCGCGGCAAAGCGCTCGGGCTCATTAGCACGTTTGTTGCCGCGGGCTCGATGGTTGGACCTAGCCTTGGCGGAATATTGATTCAATGGTTTTCGTGGCGGAGCAATTTCTGGCTGCTGACGGCCATTTCCCTTATTGCATGGTTGTTCGCCCAGCGCTTCATTCCGAAGGACGAACCGGAAAAAGGCGTAAGCCGATTGGATGTGCCGGGGGCTGCCTTGTTTGCGATATCTCTAACAGGACTGGTTACGGCCGTGAATTTGGGAGCTCAGTGGGGCTGGGGTTCATGGCAGGTTGCGGTGCTGTTCATCGTGTTCGGTGCGGGAGCTGCTGCATTCATCGGGTGGTGTCTTTCGTCGCGGTGGGAACGAGTAGGGAAAGGGAAATTCCCGTTTATGAAGCTGGACCTGTTTCGGGATGCAGGCGTTAGCGTGGGAATCATCATCACCATCATTACCTATATGGCAGCTTTCTCCGCTCAGCTTGTGCTGCCCGTGTTTTTGCTGAGCGAGCTGGGCGTAGAACCTGCCACGGCAGGGCTGATCATGATGGGATATCCGTTGTCGCTGATCATATTCTCGCCTCTGAGCGGGAGCTTGTCGGATAAGCTGGGGACATTCCCGCTACTATCAGCCGGTCTGCTTGTCATGACAGCGGCGTTAATTGTGCTCGGTTTTGTATCGCCGGCATATCCGATCTTCTTCCTGATTCTGCTTATCGTCCTGCTCGGCGGTTCCATGGGCATCATTACGCCCCCGAACAATTCCCTGGTGATGGGCAGGACGTCCAAAACGGACCTCGGCCTGATCAGCAGTATTTTGGCGCTGTCACGAAATTTGGGGATGATGTTTGGTACGGCGGCGGGGGGTGCCATGCTGGCGCTCCCGGGTCATTCGGCAGGGGGGCTTTTAGGATTCCGGATGATATTTGCGCTGAATACGGTGCTGGTTGTTATTGTCTATTTAACGATGATCATATCCTTTCGGTTTGCACGACATAAGGAGACGTTATCTTCATAGGGAAGAAGCAAGAAAAGGGTATCCTCGAGTCTCTGTGAGACCTGCAGGATACCCTTTCCTTAATAAGATTATGCCCGATCCAGAATCGTCTGGAGCGTGGTGCGATCCAAACCTTTCACGAGCTTGATCAGAAGTTCTTTAGCAGCTTCGTAATCGTCTGTGTGGATGATGGAGGAAGATGTGTGGATATAGCGGGAGCAAATGCCGATGATGGTGGACGGAACGCCGATGCCGCTAAGATGCACTTGGCCTGCGTCCGTGCCGCCCGGCGAGACGAAGTATTGGTATTTGATTTTGTTGGTCTCCGCCGTATCTTGAACGTACTCTACCATTCCGCGGTGAGTCAGCATCGTCGGATCAAAGATGCGAAGCAGTGCGCCTTGACCCAATTGGCCGAACTGGCTCTTGTCACCCATCATGTCATTCGCCGCGCTGGCATCCAGTCCGAAGAAAATATCCGGTTGAATCAGGTTGGCCGAAGTACGTGCTCCGCGCAATCCGAGCTCTTCCTGGACGGTTGCACCAGCGTAAACGGTGTTAGGCAGCTTCTCGCCATGGAGCGCCTGAACCAGCTCGATCGCCAGGCCGACGCCATAGCGGTTATCCCATGCTTTAGCCATGATTTTTTTCGGATTGGCGAGCGGGGTGAATTCACAGATCGGAACCACTTGCAATCCGGGACGAATGCCGAACGCTTCGGCTTCCGCCCTATTGTCGGCACCGATATCGATATACATCGTTTTGATGTCGACCGGTTTGCTGCGCTGCGCTTCATCCAGCAGGTGTGTAGGGATGGAGCCGACAACCCCGACGATAGGGCCGTTGTCTGTAATAATTTGTAGGCGCTGAGCAAGCACGGCCTGACTCCACCAGCCGCCGAGCGGCTGGAAACGGACCATCCCCGCTTCGGTAATGCCGGTTACCATGAATCCGACTTCATCCATGTGACCGGCCACCATGACTTTTGGACCTTCATCGTTACCGCGAAGAACGGCGAACAGACTGCCCAGCCGATCCTGCACGAACTCATCTGTATATGGCGAAAGGGCATTCTTCAACCAGGAACGAAGTTCCCTCTCAAAGCCCGGTGCAGCCGGGAATTCCGTCAAAGTACGAAATAATTCCATTGTTGATTCATTCATTACGAAATCGCTCCTTTAGAAAAGGTATGTAAGAGTTTTTCCTTTTCTAGTATGCCCCTATATATCTGAAAAGTCTACAAACCCGTGCCGCTAAGGCTATGTGATTTAAAAGTAAATGGAACAAGCACCCTGCATTCGGGAAAGGAATACGATGTAGAAACGAAGTGGAATTTTTGTTGTTCGAGGGAAGGAGCAGAGTATGAAGCACCATGGGATTGAGGTAAACGTCTATCATGCCGAAGTCAGAGAACTTCTGCTCATTATGGTCCTGTTCATCCTCCTCGTCATTTTGCTGAAATACATTCTTATATAATGATCGGCTTCAGCAATGATGGCAGGCGAGTCTTACTTCAGCTTTCAGGGATATTCCTGAAGGCTGATTTTCGTGCGGGAGGACCTTGATGTTGGACAAGCCGTGATTGCCAAGTGAGAAGGATGATTTTCCAAACATAAAGGGAGTTCATTCAAAGCATAATGATATCGAGTGATATCCATAGTGGTGTTTAGTTTATAGAGGATTCCATACTTAAATAAAAGCGGAGGTGTATTGAAATGTCAGGCTCTAACCAAAAGCCTAAGTCTGATATCACCACAATGAGCTCGGGGGAATATCAGGCGATTGCAAAAAAGCATGAACCTCCACGCCCCATACTTAAAAATTGCCTGCGTGCGTTTTTGGTGGGAGGTCTTATCTGTTTGATCGGCCAATGCATTCAGAAGTTTTTCATGTCCGTGTTCCATATGAGCACCACCGAAGCAAGCAATCCGACGGTCGCCGTGCTGATTATACTCTCCGTCGTTCTGACCAGCTTCGGCGTGTATGACAAAATCGCGCAATGGGCGGGAGCGGGCAGCGCCGTGCCGGTCACGGGGTTTGCGAATTCCATGTGCTCCGCAGCGCTCGAGCACCGTGCGGAGGGTCTGGTCCTCGGGGTCGGGGCCAGCATGTTTAAGTTGGCGGGATCTGTCATTGTATTTGGTACCGTGGCTGCGTTTATTATCGGTATCATTTACGCTATTTTTGGCATCGAGGGGAGATAACGAGAGATGAAGGTAATCGGCCAAACTTGGCAGTTCGAGAACAAACCTGTCATTATCGGCACGGGAACGATTGTAGGCCCGGAGGAAGGCGAAGGGCCTTTGGCCAATGATTTCGACTATGTCTACGACAATATTGAGATCAACGAAAAAACATGGGAAAAAGCGGAACGGAAACTGCTGGAGGATGCTTCGAGCAAAGCGGTAGAGAAGGCTGGCATCAAGGAAGACCAGCTGCAGTTTTTTGTGGGCGGGGACTTGATGAACCAGATCATCAGCAGTTCCTTTGCTGCAAGACAGTTGGGTGTGCCTTACATCGGCGTATTCGGTGCCTGCTCTACTTCAATGGAGAGCCTCGCGGTGGCCTCCATGCTCGTGGATTCAGGAGGGGCCAAGTATGTCATGGCCGGTACTGCAAGCCATAACTGTACGGTCGAGAAGCAGTTTCGTTATCCTACGGAGTATGGATCGCAGAAACCGCCGTATGCGCAATATACGATAACGGGAGCAGGCTGCTCCGTCATTTCGGACAAGGGAGACGGTCCTGCTGTCACGTATGCCACCATTGGCAAAGTGGTCGATCTGGGCATCAAGGACCCGTTCAATATGGGGACGGCGATGGCTCCGGCGGCAGCCGATACGATAACGAAGCACTTTAAGGACACAGGACGGAAAGCGAAGGATTATGACCTGATCGTGACCGGTGACCTGGCCTCGGTTGGACTTCCAATCGCCAAGGATCTCTTGAAACAGAATGATGTCATCATGGACGGCACGGTATTTGCCGATTGCGGCTTAATGATCTACGACATGGAAAAGCAGAAATACGTTAATGCAGGGGGCAGCGGCTGCGGCTGCTCGGCTGTTGTCACTTATGGCCATATTTTGAAACGGATGCTTAAAGGCGAATTGAAGAAGGTGCTGGTCGTTGCTACCGGAGCCTTGCTGTCGCCGCTTTCTTACCAGCAGGGTGAGAGCATTCCGTGCATCGCTCACGCTGTAGCCTTAGAGATGGGAGGATAACACAATGCAGTTTTTATGGGCGTTTATTATTGGCGGTCTGATTTGCGTCATTGGGCAAATTATGATGGACGTTATTAAATTGACACCGGCACATACGATGAGTACGTTAGTGGTCGCCGGAGCCATCGCCGACGGGTTCGGATTGTATGAGCCGCTGGTCAAATTCGCGGGAGCGGGAGCTTCTGTGCCGATCACCAGTTTTGGTAATTCGCTTGTGCACGGTGCCTTGACGGAGCTGGGGAGGGACGGCTGGATCGGGGTCGTGACGGGGATATTCGAAGTCACCAGTGCAGGGATATCCTCGGCCATCATTTTCTCGTTCCTGGCCGCTCTGTTTGTTCGTCCGAAGGGATAAAACTAAAATCATCAAGAAGGAGAGGACCCTGGCATTATGCCGGGGTCTTTTCCTGTTTATAAGGACGACAAGAAGGTGAATAGGCAAAATGTCTCTTCGAATGTACTCCGTGACCTCGATCATGTACAATAGTACTAAAATAAGTATTTATTCCCTTACAGGAGGTTAGTCATACATGCCCGTAAGCCAAGAATCCATGAAAATCATTACCTCGGTGCGAACCAATCTGGAGTCGTGCCTATTAGGCAAAGAATTTGAGATCCAATTGCTCCTTACGGCGCTGCTCGCTGGCGGACATGTACTGATCGAGGATGTGCCCGGCACAGGAAAGACCCAACTGATCAAAGCATTAGCGAAATCCATGCAGGGAGACTACCGCCGCATTCAGTGTAACCCGGATATTCTCCCGAGTGATATAACGGGCGTTTCGGTATTCCACCCGAGAGACGAAATGTTTTACTTCCGTCCAGGTCCGGTCATGACCAACATTTTGCTGGCGGATGAAATCAATCGAGCGACAACCAAGACGCAATCGGCCCTGCTTGAGGTAATGGAGGAGCGAAGCGTAACAGTGGATGGAGCTACCCACGAGCTTCCGCATCCCTTCATGCTGTGCGCGACCCAGAACCCGATCGATTTTGAAGGCACCTATATGCTCCCGGAAGCACAGCTGGACCGGTTTATGCTGAAGCTGAGCCTGGGTTATCCTGATGCTGCCACGGAGAAGCAGCTGATGTACCGTTCGCGGGACGGACAACTGGCGGACAAGCTTCAGCCGGTGACGCATATGGATACCATTTCGGCTATTCAACGTGAGATTCGCGAGGTGTTCATCGGTGACCCCGTCGCCGATTACTTGCTGAATATCACCCGGTCGACCCGTGAGCACCCTTCCGTTATGCTGGGCGCAAGTCCCCGGGCAACGCTGTCATTTATGAATGCTGTTAAAGCTTATGCTTTCTTGCAAGAGAGGGATTACGTTCTGCCAGATGATGTGAAGACGCTGGCTCCATACGTACTTTCGCACCGGATCATGCTGCGTCCGGAAGCCAGGCTCGACAACGCGAGTCCCGAATCGGTGCTCGAGTTTATACTGCGTCAGGTCAAAGTGCCTGTTCAGATGGGGAGATAGGCATGCGCCGCGCTGTTTCGTTATTTTTGAATGGCATGCAGCCGTCTAGACTGGCAGCGGTATTGGCGGTATGGTGCCTATGTCTTTTGTATGTATTATTTCAGGGGGGCAAAACCTCGCTCATGCTTTTCTCCATGGTCAGCCTTCTGACGATCTATTTGATCGGTGCAGGCTTTGGCGGGGTCAATCGTGTGAAAGCCCAGCGAAAAGTGCTGGGAGGATCGGAGCATGAAGGAGAACCTCTTCACGCCGGTGAACAGGTTCGCGTGAAGCTGGAGGTCCATGTTCCGGGTTTGCTGCCGATGCCCTATATGATCGTGCGTGAAGTATTGCAAAGGCACAACGGCGATTCCTGGTCTTTTGAAGATAGCGTCATTCCGAACCTTCGCGGTGCGGGCAAGCTTGTATTTCAGACCCCTCCGCTTGAACGGGGGCGGTACGCTTTTTCAAAGACGGAATGTATTAGCGAGGATATTTTCGGATTAATGGAGCACAAGGGACGAATTGAAGTTCAGACCGATTTCCGCGTTCTGCCAAGAACTATATATATTCCCAAATGGCAGCGAAACATACGGAATTCAAGATTGGGCGGTACGCATACCACGGTTTCCGCTTCAAGACGGGAAACAACGCAGATCAACGGAGTTCGCGATTATGTATATGGCGACCGGATCTCCCGGATTCACTGGAATGCAACGGCGAAGACGGGCTCGTGGAAGTCGAAGGAATTTGAGCATGAATCGTTTCCCAGAACGATGATCGTGCTGGACTGCACCGCGGACGGATATGATCATGCCCAGCAATTTGAGCTGGCCGTATCGGCTGCTGCGTCGCTGATCGAGTATGGGGCCAAGGAGCATGCGGGTACAGGCTTGTTCACGGCTACCCGAGAAGCTCAAATATTCGCTCCTGCCGATCACGCCGGAGAGCGGATGCGCATGATTCAGCATTTGGTTGACGTGGATTATAACCGCAAAACCAAATTGATTGCTTCCCTGGAGAAATCCTATCGCCATTTTCCAAAAGGAGCCCTGTTCCTGCTGATCAGCCCGATGAGCGGCAAGGACGCTTCAGAGATCATGCGCTGGGTAGAAACCAGGGGAATGAACCCTTGCTTCTTGCAAATAAACAATTCCAATGAAACGAAAAAACGCGATGAATCCATATCGCTTCTGCAATCCCGGGGGATTTCAAGCTATTCGGTTTCTTCCCTTGATGAGCTTCCGGCTGCGCTGGGAGGTGGTGCATGATGAAGTTATGGCTGGACAAACTATCTACTACCTTCTTTAGTACCTTAACGATGCTATGGATCTGGATCATCGGGATGCAGTGGGTCTCCTTTACGGAAACGATATGGCTCTCGGAAACGACAGCCATGGTTATCGCAGCATTAACCATTACGGCGGTTACCGAAGCGCTGCTGCCGATCAAGCAAGGTTACCGGGTGCTTATCCAGTTTGTTTTGATCTTGTATTGTGTGTACAGTTTGCTGAAAACTTACGGTAATCCGGTTCCCGCCTTCGGAGCTGAAGGCGTTCTGACCGAGGAAATCATGTATCTTTTTCCTTATTTGTGGTTTGCTATCGCCGCATGGGCCGCTTTCCTGTTCCTTACGCGGTGGGCCAAAACCAAGGGGCGCGTGCTTTTTGCAGTCGGGATCAACGTCATCGGTTTTGCCGTGCTGGATTCCTTTACGAAAATCGTGCTGTGGGATGAGATCGCCTGGGTGGTCGGAGCAGGGATGGGCTGGCTCGTATCCAGCCATTTTAACCGGTTCCGCAGGCGTTTTCCGCAGGGTTGGGTCAATTTATCGAAATATCCGTTTAAGATTATCGCCAACATTCTGGTCATCTTCTCTTTGATCATTGTGGCCGGCGTGAATATGCCGCATGTGAAGCCGACATTAACCGATCCTTACACGGCGTGGAGAGAGTGGAACGGAGTGCCGTTATCCGGCAGCAGTACAACCGGGACCGGAACCCTTATCGAGTCACCGTCTGAAAGCATGTCCGGGTATGGACGAGAGGATAATGACCTTGGCGGCGGTTTTAATTTTGACTATTCACCGGTGATGTCGATTACCTCGGATGAACGCAGCTATTGGCGAGGGGAGACCAGAGCCGTCTACTCGGGAACTGGTTGGGCGGACGGAGCCAGCAGCCGGCGTTCCGGTACGGGCGTGGGCATCGGTGAGAAATTGCCGGGAGAAGCCAGCGCATCCGTACCTACCAAAACGCTGGAGCAATCGGTAACGATGCTGAGTGATACGGTGTACCCGGTATTGTTTGGTGCCTACACTGTTCGTCAGTTGGAGAATTTGGATGAGGATATCGATCCGGATCGGCTCAGCTGGGTGACCGAAGGCGCGGAGATGCATCTGGACGACGTTCGTAATGCGGACTACCCGAAGAGTTATACCTTAACGTCGCAAGTGCCGGTGATTCCAATCGATGAGCTGAGCACCAGGACTTATGATGAACTATATTCCAGTTCGATTGACGATGCTTATATCCAGATGCCGAGAAACTTTCCTGACCGCGTTTCCGATCTGGCCGAAGAAATTACCGCGGATGGAGATACGCCGTATGAGAAGGTCATGCTCTTGCAACAATATTTAACGAGCAACTTTACTTATACCAACACGCCGGATCTTACGCGCAAGAAGAGCGATGATTTTGTGGATGCGTTTCTGTTTGAAATCCAGGAAGGGTATTGTGATTATTTCTCTACATCCTTGGTGATGATGACACGGTCGCTGGATATCCCCGCGCGCTGGGTCAAAGGCTACGCACCGGGAAGAATGACGGCTTCGGAGTACGTTCCGGCCGATGGTCAGACCACGATTGAGCCCGGAAACTATACCGTTACGAATGCTGACGCTCATTCCTGGGTTGAAGTATACTTCGGTGAGTACGGCTGGGTTCCGATTGAAGCAACACCAGGCTTCAGCATGCCGATTTTGACGGCCGACACAGACGCTAAGCCTGTCATTGAGGAAGAAGTTGAAGAAGAAGAGAAGGCAGAGGACAAGGCTACGCCAGCCGCAGCCTCTGATCATCAGCAACCTGTCTGGGTTAAAGTTGTTGTCACGGCAGCCGTGGTTGTTATCGTATTGTGGATTCTGTACATCGTGTGGAGAATGCGCATCAGCCTGCGTTTTGCCGGGGCACGCATTCGGGCGGGCAAGCCGCTGACGGCAGCGGATAAAGTCATTGCCGAAACCGAACGATGGATTCGTTCCGTGCAGCGCCGCGGCTTAGTGAGGCAGGAACATGAAACTCTCCGTGAATCGGTTGGCCGCTGGGTAAGTGCACATCCTGAGCTGGGAGCGGAGCTGAGGCCGCTGCTGCAGCAATTTGAAGCGGCTCGGTACAGTCCGGCTGAAGTGAAGGAGGAGCAATGGCGCTCCGTCCAACATGATGCTCAGAAGCTGAAGAAGTCCATCAAGAAGGTCCGCATTGTATCCGAGAAACGTCTATCAACCTAATCCAAGAAGACAGATTCGCGTGATGGGTGGTTGTTGTTGCGTGTATCAGGATAACTCGATATGAATTCGTTCTGATATCCGGTCATTCAAGACCGCCCGATCTGCTTCCAATTAGCCGCCGGGTGGTCTTTTGCTAGTAAAGTCAGCGGTGCGGTATAAGGGAAGAAAAAGGCTCGTGATTATTTTTACTAAGGAACCGGAATATGGTATAGTTTTTCGTATGAAATTGAGGTGACGAACTTGTTTGAAATGTTAATTCCAAAGCTCCGTGTCAATACGGTTTTTGATATTAACCTAGAGGAATTATATGAGCAGGGGTATCGGGGGATCATTACCGATTTGGATAATACTCTTGTAGGGGCGAAGGCACCGGTTGCCACGCCGGAACTGGTTGTTTGGTTCAAAAGGGTGAAGGAGATCGGTTTCCAGCTCATCATCGTCTCCAATAACCAGCTGGAACGCGTGTCTAAATTTGCGACGCCGCTGGATATCCAGTATGTGCATGAAGCCCGCAAACCAAGCAATACCCCGTTTCGCAAAGCGATGAAGATGATGGAGCTTACGCCGGAGAAAACGGTAGTTGTCGGCGACCAGATGCTGACCGACGTATATGGCGGGAATCGGCTGGGTCTGTATACGGTACTGGTTATGCCCATCGCCATCAACGATGAGGGATGGTTTACGCGCCTGGTCAATCGCCGGGTGGAGCGCATCGCATTGACCCGTTTGCGCAAAAAAGGATTATGGATGGAGGAGGAACCGAAATCATGACGTTGCCTACTGGCGGAGAAGACATCAAGAAGTGCAGCGGCTGCGGCATACAGCTTCAGAGTGCAGCACAGGACAAGCCGGGCTATTTGCCGGAGAAGGCTTGGGACCGCGACCCGGTTATTTGCCAGCGCTGTTTCCGGATAAAGAATTATAATGAAGCGTCCTCGGTTGCCGTAGACCAGGATGAGTTTTTACGGCTGCTGGGACAGATCGGCGGCAAGAACGCGCTTGTTATTCATATCGTGGATCTCTTCGATTTTGAAGGCAGCCTTATTTCGGGGCTGCAGCGGTTTGTCGGCAACAATCCGGTTATTCTGGCCGTTAACAAGACGGATCTTCTGCCGAAGGTCACCAATTGGAACAAGGTTCTCAATTGGGTACAGAAGCAGTGCAAGGAGCATGGCCTGAGAACCGAAGACATCGTGCTCTGCAGCGCGAAGAAGAATCAAGGCTTTGAGCGGTTGCTGGAGACGGTAGCGCATTACCGAGGCGACCGGGACGTCTACGTGGTTGGCGCCACGAATGTGGGTAAATCCAGCTTGATCAATCGCCTGATCCGCGACTACAGCGATTTAGATCAGGAGCTGACCGTTTCCCGTTATCCGGGAACGACGCTGGATATGGTCAATATTCCACTGGACGACGGCCGGTATATTATTGATACGCCGGGCATCGTGTACCCTTGGCGCTACAGCGAGCTTGTGAGCCGTGAGGATTTGGGGACGGTTATGCCGGAAAATCCGCTGAAGCCGATGGTTTACCAGTTGAACGAAGGGCAGACGCTATTCTTCGGAGGTTTCGGCCGTTTTGATTTTCTCCAAGGAGAGCACCAATCCTTTACTTGCTTTATTAGCGGCAGATTAGGGATTCATCGGACCAAACTGGAGCGAGCGGATTCGTTATTTGCTGAGCATGCCGGAGAGCTGCTCTCACCGCCGACCAAAGAACGGATTGAAGAACTACCGGAATGGACAAGACATGAAATCCGTATTCCTAAGGGAACCCGCCAAGATGTGTTTATCTCAGGGCTCGGCTGGATCAAGATCAATGGTGAACAGGGAGCGCTTGTTGCGGTTCATGTCCCTAAAGGAATCAAAGTTCTGTCGCGTCCATCCTTGATATAATTGATGAATCGCTCTGGTATACCGTCCGGTTTATCATGGGAGAGATAGGGGAGAAATGAAAGTGAATCCAATGATCGAGCGTGATTATTTGCTCCTTGGCGTAATGGGGGACCCGATCGGTCACTCGAAATCACCGGCCATGCATCATGCGGCGATCACCGTCCTGGGATTGTCAGGGGCCTATGTGCCTCTTCATATACGTCCGGAAGGGCTTAGTGACGCCATCCAGGCTGTCAAAGCGCTGGGATTCCGAGGGGTGAACGTAACGATCCCGCACAAGGTGGAGGTTATGAAGTATCTGGATGTCGTCGATGAAGGGGCGCGGCGCATCGGTGCCGTGAATACCATCGTCAACGACAATGGCCAATTGACGGGTTATAATACGGATGGGATCGGATATGTTCGTTCATTAAAGGATGAAGCCTGTCCCGATCTTAAGGGGAAGCGCATCGTCGTCATCGGCGCTGGCGGAGCGGCCAGGGGGATCATCTATGCCCTTACCGGAGAAGGGCCTGAGAAGATATCCATTGTGAATCGGACATCCGCCAAAGCGCTGGCGTTGGCCGAGGAGTGGAGCTCGCTTGCCGACTTGAGGGGATACGGAGAGGATCATGCCAGAGAGGCGTTGTCGGATGCCGATGTTGTGATCAACACCACTTCGGTGGGCATGTTTCCCCGGGTTTCCGAGCTTCCCATTCCAATGGAGTATATACCGGAAGGGATCGTTGTCAGCGATCTGATCTATAATCCGTTGAAGACCGAGCTGTTACGGGTAAGTGAGCTTCGGCAATGCACGGTGCATGGCGGACTTGGGATGTTCATCAACCAAGGGGCGTATGCATTCGAGTATTGGACAGGTCTGACGGCGCCTGTACAGGCGATGAAGGAAGCGGTTCTGACCAGCTTCTAAGTCGAGGTTTAATATCTTGTTTATTGATTAATGCTTATGCAAAAGCTACAATATAGCTTTCGATAAGCAGCAAGCTTTAATAATTGAATATTTAAGGAGTAATGACCAAGCATGTTAACAGGAAAGCAAAAACGACATTTACGTTCGCTTGCGCATCATCTGGATCCGCTGTTCCAGGTAGGCAAGGGAGGCAGCAACGAGCATCTGATCCGGCATATTTCCGAGGCGATTGAGAAACGGGAACTCATGAAAGTATCCGTTCTCAACAACTGTCTTGAAGACCCGCGTGAAATCGCCGAGGAGCTTGCTGAAGGTGCCGGAGCCGAACTGGTACAGGTTATCGGCAAGACGATTGTGCTTTATAAAGAATCGAAAGACCACAAAACCATCGAATTGCCGTAAGGGAGCCCTAATAGCTCCAGTTTTATCGGATATAGAATAACTCTCTTATTAGGGGAGGTGAACCCGAATGAAGGTAGGGATAATGGGCGGAACCTTCGATCCCATTCATATCGGGCATATGCTAGCAGCCGAGTGCGCGCGGGACGCTTACGATCTGGAAGAAGTATGGTTTATGCCAAGCCATATCCCCCCACACAAGGAAGATGCTGGCGTAACCGGTCTGATGAGGCTGGAGATGACCGCTGAGGCAGTAGCCGACCATCCATCTTTTCGTACATTGGATTGGGAAGTGAAGCGCGGCGGCGTATCCTATACGGTAGACACGGTTAGAGAACTGCGGGATATGTATCCCGAGCATGATTTCTCGTTCATTATCGGAGCGGATATGGTAGCGTATCTTCCCAAGTGGAATCGGATCGGGGAGCTGGCGGACATGCTGACGTTTATTGGGCTTAACCGTCCCGGAACCAAGCTATCGGTGGATGATCTGCCTGATTTCCTGCAAAAGGTGGTAGTGACAGCGGAGATGCCGTTGATCGAAATATCCTCCACCATGATTCGGAGCAGAGCCGCATCAGGTTCGTCCATCCGTTATATGGTGCCGGACCGTGTATACGATTATATTGTTAGGAGCGGTATTTATGGAGTACAGCCGTGATGAACTCATTGAAGCGGTATCCTCCCAGATGCCGGCCAAGCGCTGGGATCACACAAAAGGCGTAATGGAAACCGCGGTCATCCTTGCAAAGAGGTTCGGGGCCGATCCGGTTAAGGCGGAATTGGCTGCCATCCTGCATGATGTGGCCAAATACTGGCCCGTGCAAAAGCTTCATCAAATGATGGTGGAGCATGCGCTCTCCGAAGAGCTGCTCCATTACGATAAGCAGCTTTGGCATGCTGAGGTAGGCGCATTCGTAGCGGAGCAAGAGTATGGCGTGACGGATGCTGAGGTGCTTGACGCCATCCGCTACCATACGTCGGGGCGCATAGGCATGACGCTGCTTGACAAGGTGGTCTGTCTTGCGGATTATATGGAGCCGGGACGGGATTTCCCCGGCGTGAATAATATTCGCGAACTGGCCAACCATAGCCTTGAAGAGGCGCTTGCAGCCGGTTTTGATTCGACGATCGGACATCTGCTTTCGCGCAGACAAATCATTTTTCCGTTGACGGTACTAGCCCGCAACGATCTAATTAAGCAATTGGAGGCGAATTCATGACGTTGAAACCGAATGAATTATTAAATGTGGCAGTGACTGCCGCTGAAGATAAAAAAGCGATGGATATCGTGGTTCTGGATCTTAGAGGAATCTCCCTGATCGCAGACTATTTTGTCATTTGCCATGGTAACTCGGATACACAAGTGCAAGCGATCGCAACCGAAATTCGTAAACAGGCTCATGATGCAGGAGTGGCTTTGCGCGGACTGGAGGGAATGGATGCAGCCCGCTGGGTGCTGATGGATCTCGGAGACGTGATCGTTCATATCTTCCATCGCGATGAGCGCGAATATTACAACATCGAACGATTGTGGTCAGATGCTAAAGTGGTGGAGAACGTATGAGTCTGATTGCCGGCACATTAACGAAACTCGTCGTTTCCAGAGAAGTGTCCCCTTATGGTTATTTTCTGGATGGCGGAGATCGGGATGTGCTTCTTCATTATTCGGAGCTCACGGGTAAGATTGAGCCGGGGGATACGGTAGAGGTCTTTATATTCTTTGATACGGAAGACCGCCTGGCCGCTACGATGAAGAAGCCTTACCTTACGTTGGGTGAAACCGCTAAGCTTGAGGTGGCGGACGTCCATCCGCGCCTCGGCTGTTTCCTCGAGATGGGGCTCGGCAGGCAACTTCTGCTTCCAATCCGAGAATTGCCGGAGTTGCGGGAGCTTCACCCCCAAGTGGGAGATCATGTGTTTGTCATCATGGAGCATGATAAGCAAGGACGACTTCGCGCGAAACTCGCCGGAGAACAAGAGCTTGCTCCGCTTGCGTTCCATGCGCCTGAATCGTGGAAGGGCCAATGGTTCACTGCTCTGGTGTACAAGCCGCTCCAGATGGGCACGTTTGTCATCATCGATGGCGGTGTGATCGGTTTCGGCGCGATCGGTATGATCCATTCCTCGGAACGGACGCGTATGCTGCGGCTTGGTGAAGAGGTGAAGGTCCGGGTCAGCCATATTCGGGAAGATGGCAGGGTCAACCTGTCCATGGTTCCGCAAAAAGAGATCGGACGGACGGATGATGCAGACCGGCTGCTTGCTTTTCTGAAGGAGCGTCCGGGCCATGGGATGCCGTATTCGGATGAAACGCCGCCCGACATCATTAAGCAGCGGTTCGGCATTAGCAAATCCGCCTTTAAACGCGCGCTTGGCAAGCTGATGAAGGACGGTTTGGTTACGCAAAAGGACAGCTGGACGTATATGGTCAATCAAGAGGAGAACTCCGGTTCAAACGAATAACCCGCCAAGGTAGGGGAAGCTTCTAAGGAAAGTGGTGTCATCATGTTGTCTTACCGCAAGTTTGCTTACGTATATGATCAACTCATGGAAGACATGCCGTACCCGGATTGGATTCGTTTTGCGAGAACCGCCTGGGATAAGCACGGAATGCCAAAAAGCGTCGTTGAGCTCGGGTGCGGGACAGGCAGCATCACCATTCCGCTCGTGAACTCCGGTTTCGAGGTAACAGGAATTGATCTATCGGCAGATATGCTCTCAGTTGCCAGACGCAAGCTGGAGGGTACACCCCAGGGGCATCGATTGTTCCGGGAAGGCAGCGTCCGCTGGGTACAACAGGACATGCGTTCGTGGGAGCTGCCCGAGCAGGTGGATTCCGTCATTTCATTTTGTGATTGTGTGAACTACCTGCTGGAGGAAAAGGACATCCGCTCCGCATTTACAAGGACCTACAACGGTCTCAAGGAAGGCGGCACGTTCCTGTTTGATGTGCATCACCCGAACACGCTGCTTCGATACGATGAAGAGCAGCCCTTTGTGCTGGACGAACGGGAAGTGTCCTACATTTGGACATGCGACCTAGACGAACGCCGGATGGAGATAGAGCATCATCTCTCCATCTTTGCACGAGATGACCAAGACCCTACGGTCTTCCGCCGCTTTGAGGAAACGCATGTGCAGCGGGGATACGACCCCGAATGGATGAAGGTCGAGCTGGTTAAGGCCGGATTCCGGGATGTGAAATGTTATGCCGATTTTGAGTGGATGGAAGCGGGCCAGGATGCATCCCGGCTGTTCTATGTTGCCGTAAAATAAAAAATCCTTGTATGAGAAGCACTTTCATTCGTCTGTAGCGACGAAAGAAAGTGCTTCTTTTTCCTTGATCATGGATTTCATTATATTCAAAGACATTTCTTTTCTGCTTTATTTGACCGTGGTTAAGGTTTGGCAGCAGGGATATGGGTTTGCTTCTGGGACTGTGCTACGATGAGGGATAGATAGGATCAAAAGAAATGATAGCGCTATCTCAAGGGATGCTTCTATGCATTCGATACGCTCTGGATGACCGTATTTGAGTTCAATGATGATCAAATGATGCATAAGCTAATCTATTGGGTCGAGAGAGGATGAATGAGCATGAAACTGTCCGTATTTACAGTCGCAACTCCTGACTTACAGCCTGAGGAGTTAGCAAAAGCCGCGGCGGATGCCGGTATTGAAGGAATCGAATGGCGTTTCAAGGAGATTCCGGAAGAGGCTGCGGGGGAGAAGCCCTCCTTCTGGCGGCATAACCGCTGCTCCATGGATCCAAACGGCACGCAGGAGGATTGGCTCAGGTTTCAGCAAGCAGCCGACAAGCATGGCCGGCGCAGTCTTGCGGTCGTCCCTTATCTGACATGCGGCGACGTGGAAGCGACGGAGCAGGTTATGCAAGCGGCCAAGCTAATCGGAGCCTCCTTTATTCGGGTGGGTATCCCGGGATATGACCGAAAGCGCAATTACAATGAGCTGTACGACCAGGCGGTCCGATATCTGCATGAGGTACAGGATCTCGCTGCGGCTTACGGGGTCAAGGCCGTGGTGGAAACGCATCATCTTACGATCACTCCGAGCGCGGGATTGACGCACCGGCTTGTATCCCACTTCAATCCGCAGCATATCGGCGTGCTGTATGATCCGGGCAACATGGTCCATGAAGGTTACGAGAACTACCGGATGGGCTTGGAGCTGCTCGGTCCCTATTTGGCTCATGTCCATGTGAAAAACGGAGGTTACCGCAAAACGCCTTCCGATGATGGCACCTCGGCGGCGTGGTCCGGGGAATGGGTTCCGCTTGACCAAGGGGCCGTGCCATGGAAGCAGGTCATACAGGATCTGCAATCGGTTGGCTACGAAGGTTATTACGGGATCGAGGATTTTAGCGGAACGTTCCAGTCCAGGGAAATGCTTGTTCGTTTTGCCGAGCAGATGAAGTTGTGGTCGGATCAGAAACAAAACGCGTAGGTCACTTTTGAAGGAGGCTATAGACATGGAGCAGGTAAGAGTAGGGGTAATCGGACTGGGGATGGGGTTTTCGCATGCCAGATCGCTGGCGTCCGGGCGGATCAAGGGCGCACGGCTTAGCGCTATATGCGATCTGAATCCAGCCAAGCAGGAAGAAGCGAGGGCAACGCTGCCTTCGGACGTGAAAATTTGGAGTGATACGGACGCTATGATCTCATCGGGCGAGATTGACGCGGTAATTATTGCCACGCCCCATTATGCCCATCCTCAAGTGGCGATCGCGTGCCTGAATCATGGACTCCATGTCCTGATCGAGAAACCGGCAGGCGTTTACACAAAGCAGGTACGGGAAATGAATCGCGCGGCAGAAGCCAGTGACAAAGTGTTCTCGATTATGTACAACCAGCGCTGTAATCCGCTATACAAGAAGCTGAGAGAGCTTATTGCTGACGGCGAACTCGGCGAAGTCCGGAGGATGAACTGGATCGTAACGAATTGGTACCGGTCCCAGAGCTATTATGATTCAGGCGGATGGCGAGCTACCTGGGCTGGAGAAGGCGGAGGGGTATTGATTAACCAGTCCCCGCATCAACTGGACCTCTGGCAGTGGACGACCGGCATGATGCCAAAGAGAATTCGTGCATTTTGCGCCTTCGGCAAGTACCGGAACATCGAAGTCGAAGATGACGTGACGGCATATGCGGAATACGAGAATGGTGCTACGGCTGTCTTCATTACGACAACGGGTGAAGCGCCGGGAACGAACCGATATGAAGTGACGGGGGACCGCGGAAAAATCGTCATCGAGGACGGCAAGCTCACCTTCTGGCGCCTCCGTGTGCCAGAGCCGGAATTCAATCGGGAGTATACCGGAGGCTTCGGCGAACCGGAATGCTGGAAATGCGAGGTGCCGATCTCGGGGGATAACCCGCAGCATAGTGGCATCATCCAGAACTTTGCGGATGCTATTTTGCATGGAACGCCATTGATTGCCCCGGGTGAAGAGGGAATTCATGGATTGACGCTGTCCAATGCCATGCATCTGTCCACCTGGACCGACAATTGGGTTGATCTGCCTCTTAACGAAGAGCTTTATTACGAAATGCTGCAGGAACGGATCACACACTCTTCCAATCAGAAAACGGTCAAGGAGATCGGACCGGTGGATATGAGCAAAACGTTTGGAGCCTATTAAATAACATTTAGGGGGCACGTGGTATGGACCGCAGTAATGGAATGCTCTATGCGCCGGTGGGCAAGGCCCAGCCGGTGTGCAAGCCCGGAGAATTTATGTTTGCAGCCATGTCGCTTGAGCATGGCCATATATACGGCATGTGCAACGGGCTGATCGAGGCCGGGGCGACATTGAAGTGGGTGTATGATCCAGACCCCGCCAAGGTTGCGGCTTTTTGCAAGGCATACCCGGAGGTTACCGTTGCTTCCTCCGAGGCCCAGGTGCTGGAAGATGCTGAAGTACATCTGGTAGCGGCTGCCGCCATACCTTCGGAGAGATGCGAACTTGGCCTGAAGGTCATGTCGCACGGCAAGGATTATTTTACAGATAAAACGCCGTTCACCACGCTGGAGCAGGTGAACGCTGCACGCGCGAAAGCCGTGGAGACAGGCAAGAAGTACATGGTCTATTACAGCGAACGGCTTCATGTGGAGAGTGCCGTCCATGCCGGGAAGTTGATCCAGGACGGGGCGATCGGGCGAGTGGTGCAAGTGATGGGAACAGGGCCGCACCGTTTAAATGCGTCCTCCCGTCCGGACTGGTTTTTCCGTCATCAACAGTACGGCGGCATTTTGTGTGATATCGGCTCCCACCAGATTGAACAATTTTTGTTTTTTGCGGGCTGCCGCGATGCCAAGGTGCTCAGCAGCAAGGTGGGCAATTATGCAAATCCGGATTACCCGGAGCTGGAGGATTTCGGAGATGCAACGCTTGTGGGAGACAACGGGGCCACCAATTATTTCCGCGTCGACTGGCTGACGCCCGGAGGCCTTGGCACCTGGGGCGATGGCAGAACCTTTATTCTGGGTACGGAAGGATACATCGAGCTTCGCAAATACATCGATATCGCAAGGCATCCGCAGGGCGATCATCTCTACCTGGTTAATGGCGAGGGAGAGTTTCATATGGAGCTTCAAGGCAAGGTGGGCTACCCGTTCTTCGGGGAGCTTATCCTGGATTGTCTGGAACGTACGGAGCATGCCATGTCCCAGGAGCACGCTTTCAAAGCCGGAGAATTGTGCGTCATCGCCCAAAATGAGGCCGTGCGCATTTCATAAAATCATTTATAATAGAGAAAACCCCGCATTGTTGAGGGTTGAGGATTAGACAACTCCAAAATCGCTAAAGGGGCGATTCTCTAGATGACCTCATCTGCCGATATGATGCCAGGCTTTGACCGCATGCAGCTGCAGGAGCCATTCGATCTGACCTATTACAATGAACAGCCGTTGTCCGGAGGGCAGTTTCACTCGCATGCTTTTTATGAAATTTATTATTTCCATGAAGGACGCTGCACTTATTTGATCGGCGATTCCGTTTTCACGCTGAAGCCCGGGGATCTGCTCTTGATGAACGGGCTTACGCTTCACTGTCCGAATGTAGAGCCTGATTCCAGATATGTCAGAAGCATTCTGCATTTTGATCCGGCCTGGATTTGCAAGGGACTTTCGGAGCCGGCCAGATCGATATTGCTGGACCCGTTCGAAACGCTGCGCAATCACCGCATGACGCTGACAGGGGCGAACCGGGACGAATTTGAAGGCATGCTGGCCGATATACATCGCCTTTCGGCATCCACGGCCGGTTTTCGTCAGGAAAGGATGACCTTGCGTATTCAGGAGATGATGTACGTCATCGCCGACTGGTGCCAGGATGCTGTGCAGGATCAGGATTCCATCTCGGAGAAAGAGCGGCATGTCCAGCATGTCGTGTCGTTTGTCGAGGAAAATTATATGCAGGATCTGACGTTGGAGCGAATTGCCCGCGATATGCATATTACGAAGCATTATTTATCCTCCTTGTTTAAGGAGGTTACTGGTACGACCGTGTTTAAATATTTGTATCACCGGCGGATTAACCAAGCTAAAATTTTACTCAGGCTCCACCCTCATCTCAGCATCACGGAGATCAGCCAGGCGGCAGGCTTCAAGCATTTGGCTCATTTCAGCCGGATGTTCAAGGCCATGGTCGGGACGACGCCGGAATATTATCGCAGAAGCGGAGAAGAGCTTTCGTTGACTTGATCGCACTTTTTGGGTATAATAGCCACATTAAAACGGTAATATGAACGCGATGATGAGGATCAATCGTTCCACTTTCGATCATGCAGAGAGCCGGTGTCTGGTGAAAACCGGTTGACGATAGGAATGAACTCGCCTCGGAGCAATGGTGTTAACCCGGCCGTCGGAGGGCTGTATTCCGGCAGATTAGGCCGCTGAAGCATCGTCGTCTCATCCGCGATAAGGATGCAAAGGGAGTGAAAGGCAAAGCATGCCTTTGGCTAACTAGGGTGGTACCACGGGAATCAAACCTCTCGTCCCTAGCGATCAGCGCTATGGATGATGAGGTTTTTTTGTTTTTTGGGCAATGGCATAGGCCTTGTCTCTCGACTGTGAAGGAGGAGCAATGAAGTATGACGGACAATCAACCAACGGGCCACGGCTATCAGCCGCAGGCCATCGAACCGAAGTGGCAGCAATACTGGGATGAGAACAAAACCTTTAAAACGGAAGATTCATCATCCAAACCGAAATTTTATGCGCTGGATATGTTTCCGTATCCATCAGGCGCAGGCTTGCACGTAGGGCATCCGGAGGGGTACACGGCGACTGACATCGTGTCACGCTACAAGCGGATGCGCGGATACAACGTCCTTCATCCGATGGGATGGGATGCCTTCGGTCTGCCAGCGGAGCAGTATGCAATGGACACAGGCAAACATCCTCGCGAGTTTACCGTGCAGAATATCGATACATTCCGCCGCCAGATCAAATCTCTCGGCTTCTCGTATGACTGGGACCGCGAGATCAGCACCACCGATCCGGAATATTATAAATGGACCCAGTGGATCTTTATCCAGCTCTATAAGCGCGGTCTTGCCTATGTGGCTGAAGTGCCGGTGAACTGGTGCGAAGCGCTCGGTACCGTGCTTGCGAACGAAGAGGTCATCGACGGCAAGAGCGAACGCGGAGGCCATCCGGTCGTACGTAAGCCGATGCGTCAATGGATTCTGCGTATTACCGAATATGCGGATCGTCTGCTTGAGGATCTGGAAGAATTGGACTGGAGCGAGAGCCTGAAGGATATGCAGCGCAACTGGATTGGCAAATCCACAGGCGCTGAGGTTCGTTTTGGCATCGAAGGGTACGATGGTCATCTGCAGGTGTTCACAACCCGTCCAGATACGCTGTTCGGGGCAAGCTACTGCGTTCTGGCGCCGGAGCATGACCTCGTGGATAAGATTACGTCAGCCGATCAGCGTGAAGCCGTAAAGGCTTATCAAGATCAAGCAGCTCGTAAAAGCGACCTGGAGCGGACGGATCTGGCCAAGGATAAAACAGGTGTATTCACGGGTGCGTACGCTATCAATCCGGTAAACGGCGCTAAAGTGCCGATCTGGATCGCGGATTACGTGCTTGCTGGCTATGGAACGGGAGCCATTATGGCGGTTCCGGGACATGACAGCCGCGACTGGGAGTTTGCGAAGCAATTCGGTCTTCCGATTATTGAAGTTGTTCAGGGTGGAAATGTCGAGGAGGAAGCATACAGCGGCAGTGGCGCGCATGTGAATTCCGGCTTCCTGAATGGGTTGGATAATGAAGAGGCTATCCAGGCGATGAATGAATGGCTGGAGCACGAGGGCAAGGGCAAGAAGAAGGTAACTTACCGTCTGCGCGACTGGCTGTTCAGCCGTCAACGCTATTGGGGTGAGCCGATTCCAATTCTGCATCTGGAAGACGGAACGATGAAGACCGTGCCGGAGGATCAGCTTCCATTGCTGCTGCCGGATGTGGATCAGATTAAACCGTCCGGTACCGGCGAATCGCCGCTGGCTAACGTTACGGAGTGGGTGGAAACGGTAGATCCCGAAACGGGCATGAAAGCCCGTCGCGAGACCAATACGATGCCGCAATGGGCTGGCAGCTGCTGGTACTACCTGCGCTATATCGATCCGCGTAATAATGAGGAATTGTGCTCCAAGGAGAAGCAGAAGGAATGGCTGCCGGTTGACCTGTACATCGGTGGTGTGGAGCATGCGGTGCTTCATTTGCTGTATGCACGCTTCTGGCACAAAGTATTGTATGACCTGGGTGTTGTCGATACGAAGGAGCCTTTCCAGAAGCTGGTCAATCAGGGTATGATCCTGGGCAATAATAATGAAAAAATGAGTAAATCCCGCGGCAATGTCATCAATCCGGATGATATTGTTAACGAATACGGTGCCGACACGCTGCGCGTGTACGAGATGTTCATGGGGCCGCTGGAAGCGACCAAGCCATGGAACACCAACGGCGTTGAAGGAACGCATCGTTTCCTTTCCCGCGTATGGCGGCTGTTCATCGGGGACGATGGTCAATTGAACCCGAAAATCGTGGAAGGCGAGGGTACGGACGAATTCAAACGTACGCTGCACAAAACGATTAAGAAAGTAACCGAAGATTTTGAACATATGCGCTTTAACACAGCGATCAGCCAGCTGATGGTATTCATCAACGAGGGATACAAGACGGAAGAGCTTCCGCGCAAAGCGATGGAGAACTTCGTTCAGCTGCTTTCCCCGCTGGCCCCTCACCTGGCTGAAGAGCTGTGGAGCCGTTTAGGCTACACGGAGAGCGTAACCTACGTGCCATGGCCGGAGTATGAAGAGGCTTGGACTGTAGAGGCCGAAGTTGAGATTGTCGTTCAAGTTAACGGCAAAATCGTAGAACGTGCCAAAATTTCGAAAGACATGGACCAAGAAACCATGCAACAACATAGCCTCTCCCTTCCGAATGTCAAGCAGGCGCTGGAAGGAAAGAGTATTCGCAAAATTATTGCCGTACCGGGTAAACTGGTCAATATCGTGGCCGGTTAATCGTAAAACCGAAGGCAGCATCCAGTTTTGCCAAATCCTCCTCATACTTGTCGTGTGTGGTTTTGATCAATTGGTAGAACAATCCGTTCAGGTTTGAATCGAGCAGTGTCAAAGCCTGAGCCGTGATGCCTCCGGGAACCGCAACCCGCTCTTGCAGCTGTTCGGGGGAGAAGCCCTCCTCCGTTAGCAGCTTGCCGGTGCCAAGCAGCATTTCACCGGCTAATGCATTAAGGGTCCTGCGGTCGATTCCGGTCATTTCAACGGCAGCGTCGATCCATTTTTCCATGAATAAACTTAAAAAAGCAGGCCCGCAGCTGGAGAAATCGGAAGTGATTCGCGTGTGCGATTCCAGTATCTCGAGTGGCCTGCTGATATAAGACAGGAGGCTTTCTATAAGCTGCCTGTCTTCTTCTTTTATTCGGGAACCATACATGCATAACGATGCTCCGCCTCCGGTTAAGTTGGTGATGCTCGGTATGATTTTCGCCACCTTGCAGGGCAGCGATGATTCCAGATGGATCAATTGGACCGGACTCGTGATAGATATCGCGATTTGCCGGGCTTCAATCCTGTCTTTGATTTCACTGATGACCGATTTGAATTCAAGCGGCTTGATACATAGGAAGAGCAGGTCGCTCTGAGAAGCCGTCTCCGTGTTACAGCTGCATACCGTCAGACCGGGATGACGTTTTGCCAGCTGCAGCGGCTTTTCAGGGCTTCGGTTGCTGACCCGAATCTGCTCAGGCAGGAGTGCGCCCGATTGAATGAAGGCATCGATCAACAGACTACCCATGCTGCCCGTACCGATAAAACCGACCTTCATGTGTATGTTCCCTCCTTTCGCGCTTTACGGCAGAAATGTACCGTCCTTACGTTTAATGTATGCAGGGAAGATGCCGATTCATGACGGTTTTTCATGCGATTTCGGTAGGGAAACCGAAGAATATTCCTGGGTTTGTACAAAATGAACTTTGATGTTAAGGAGAGGTCATAGATGAGACGAGTATCTTTAGGTTGGAGTCTTGCCGCCACGATTGCAGGCTGCGGGTTCATCTTGTTTGCTGGCGGTACGAATCAGGGGATCGAGGACTGGCAGCCGCTAAACGATCAGCTGGAGCAGGTGGTTGCTGTTGAAGAGAATTCGGGTGTGAAGACATCTGGGGCTGATTCCCGGCATAAGGACGTGGAATCGGCTGGAGCATCTATTGAACCCGGAGCGGACTCGAACAATGCTGCAAAGACCGCTCAGGCTGGGCAGATCGAGCCTGCACATAACGCGGAGGACCCCATGCCAAACCAAGACCAAGGAGCGGCAGGGAGCAGTACAGCAGATCAGACGGCTTCATCTTCAACCTCTGGCCAATCTGCTTCGGCCTCGGTTCCACCTCAGGCTGAAGGTGTCGGTCAGCAGTTACAGCAGCAAGCCCCTGTTAACAGTGTAGCGCAGCAACCAGCAGCTCCGGATTCATCCGGGTTGATTAATGTCAACACGGCGGATGCCGCAACGCTCATGGAGCTGCCTGGCATTGGCGAGGCGAAGGCCAAGGCGATTATCGATTATCGAAATCAGTTTGGTCCATTTCGAAGTCAGGCGGACTTGATGAACGTAAAGGGCATCGGTCCCAAAATGCTGGAGAAGATGAAACCTTACGTTGGACTTTAGCTATGTGCTACAATAAAGGGGATATTGATAAGGAACAGGTGACAGATGATGAGTGCAGATCAACGTAAAGATTGGGATACTTATTTCATGGATATTGCCTTTATGGTTTCTACCCGCTCTCAATGCCCGCGGCGTCATGTCGGAGCGGTGCTGGTGCAGGGGAAGAAGCTGCTCGGAACGGCATATAACGGCGCGCCGATGGGAGTGCCTGATTGCTCGGAAGCGGGTTGTATGATCGCTGAGGATTATGAATTGGTCGTACAGGACGGCAAGGAGAGCATGGTGAAGAAACAGCGCTGCATCCGGACGATTCATGCCGAGCAGAATCTGCTGTTATTCACGGACCGGATTGATCGGGAAGGCAGCACGGTGTACGTGACGGATGAGCCCTGCTGGACCTGTGCGAATATGCTTGCCAACAGCGGCATTGTCGAGGTTGTGTTCCACCGTCCTTATCCGAAGGATTCGGGCAAGGTGTCCCGCATGATGGAACAGAAGGGCATTTTGTTCCGGCAGCTTAAAGCGTATGAGCCGCCGCGCGAAACCTTGATGACAGTAGCGGAATGATTCATGAATATAAGGTTACGGAAGAAAGTAAATAGGAAGACACAGAGGAAGGACCTTTGACTGCGATCTGCAGGCGAGGGTTCTTTTTTTATTTAATGATGAAGGGATTGTTCAAATCATGAAGCGAAGGCCGTTACTTGTGTTTACCGTGTTATGGGTAATCGGCAGCGGTACTGCATGCCTGTACGATGGATGGAGGCTGGCTTTGATTGCAGCCGGGCTGATTCTTATACTGCTTGCTGTATGTCATTGGGCGGGGGCGGGGCGTCTTTTTACGCTCTGCATGCTGTTCTCCTTGTGCGTATCGGGTACTTACTGGGAATGGCATGATGGGGCAAATGTAAGTGACTTCGAGTCGCTCCTCTCCGGGCCGACATCGACGGACACCGTTCCGGTTACTGCGTTCGGTGTAATCACATCCCCTTTAGAAGTAGACGGTGACCGCGCGGATTTCAATGTTGCCCTGCACGAAGCTGATCTCACGCTAGTAAAGCGTTCAGCACCGCAAAAACAAGCGAATCCGGATAACGGCACCATGCTGAAGACAGATGATATGGTTAGGGTTCAAGTAAAACTGCTGGACAAAACGGAGCTTGAGAGGGTTAACCGATGGCAGCGCGGGGACCGCATACAACTGAAGGGAGAGTTGCAAAAACCTGGAGTAGCTCGTAATTTTGACGGATTTGATTATGCTCAATATTTGCGAACCCAGAAAATTCATTGGATGATCAAAGTGAAAGGCTCTGAACAAGCGAAGGTTACCCCGCCTGACAGTTGGAATCTAAGTCATATTTTAAGATGGACTGATGCCGTTCGCGAGAAGCTCGGGGGCAAGCTGGATCAATTGTATGATGGAATCCATGCTGGTTATATGAAGGGACTTGTCATTGGCAATCAGGATGATCTCGATCCCGATACGTTTATGGAGTTCTCACGTTTGGGATTAACTCATATTCTTGCGATTTCGGGCATGCATGTGGCTGTGGTTGTGGGATGCCTCTTATTCGTATGCACAACCCTTCGAATGACGAGGGAGACCTCGCTGACTGTGGTCATGTGGCTGATTCCCGTTTATGTCCTGCTTACCGGGGCGAGTCCTTCTATCGTCCGTGCCGGCATCATGGGGATGATCGGATTGTATGCCGCACGGCGGCGACTTTTGAAGGATGGACTGCATATTCTTAGTGTTGCCGCGCTCGCCATGCTGCTGTGGAACCCGTATTTTCTTTTAAACGTCAGCTTTCAGTTGTCATTCATCGTGACTGCGGGTTTGATGATATTCGTGCCGAAGCTGATGCCGCTGCTGACATTTTTGCCCCGCTGGCTTGCGGGAACCGTCGGAATAACGGTCGTAGCGCAGCTGATCTCCTTTCCCCTTACCATTTATTATTTCAACCAAGTGTCGCTGATATCTGTTTTCGCTAATCTGATTCTGGTTCCGGTCATTAGTCTTGTCGTCCTTCCGTTAGGAATGGTGTCTTTGCTGGTGGGGTGGGTATGGATGCGAGGAGCTGGCTGGTTGGCAGCTGTAACGGAATGGTTAAACCAATTGACGTTCCGAATCGTTGAATGGATGAATGGTTCATCCGCTTTTATGACATTGTGGCCATCCCCGTCGTTAGCCTGGATTCTGTGTTATTTTGTTGTTCTGTATGCATTGCTGTCCATTCTGAAGAGGAGATCCGAAAATCACGAAGGAGAGCGGAGCGGGTCCGATGATACAATTCCATTGGAAGGACGCGGACCCATGAATAGTAGAAGAAGCTTGACTGGGGCAACCGGCATGTTTCCGCTTGTGGATCAATGGGCCGGTGCGTTGCGATGGAGAGGTTTTCTTCGCCCCAGTGATTATATCGAACGCTATGCAGCGAGATCCACGATCGTCCTACTGTCCGGAGTTTTGGTTTTTCTATTGTACGCCGGCTATCAATCTCCATCTATGCACGGAGCGGGACTCGTGCAATTCCTGGATGTAGGACAAGGAGATTCGATACTGGTAACAACACCTGAGGGCAAGCATATTCTCATTGACGGTGGCGGCACAGTGAATTTTCGTAAGGAAAAGGATATCTGGAAAGAACGAAAGTCTCCGTATGAGGTGGGAGCGAAAGTGGTGGTTCCCTTGTTGAAAAAACGGGGCGTGCACCGGCTTGAGGCTGTCATCATGACCCATGGAGACCAGGATCATATAGGCGGTCTCCAGGCTGTTCTGCAGGAAATCCCCGTAAAATCGGTTGTGTTCAATGGGACCTTGACCGACTCCGCTTCCTTCCGAAAACTGATGTTAACCGCCGTTCAGCAGCGCATTCCCATTTACGAAGCAGGAGTTGATCGGGGAGTATGGAAGCTTGACAATCATACGGAAATACAATTTTTATCTCCTGCTTTCCCAGAAAGTGGAGAAACCATCAAACCATTACCGTTGATTAAGGAGCAGAATCATGCTTCACTAGTATTTGTCCTTCAGATGAACGGAAGCCGGCTCTTATTTACGGGTGACACGGACCAAGCTGCCGAGCATAAAATATTGCTGCACCTGGAGGAACGTTCTCCACAAGATGATTTAGTTTCACGGCGTGCTGCTGCCGAAGACCGGATCGATGTCATGAAGGTTGCCCATCACGGAAGCAAAACCTCGACATCCGCGCTATGGCTGAATGCATGGAAGCCGAAGGCAGCGGTTATTTCCGCTGGCGTCAACAATATGTACGGCCACCCTCATCCGGATGTGGTAGGGCGGTTGGAACGTTCCTCAACTCTCATCTATCAGACCAACCTTCAAGGTGAAATCCAGATGAGGATCAAGGATGGACATATTGAGACGCGTACGAAGCTTCCATAAAAGCAGCTCGCTGTCCTTGGGACATCGATTCGTAGTATGATCTTTTATAGGAAAATGCAGCGGTGACTATAATCTTTATATTTGGTATAGTTAGATGAAGTTTCCTAAAAAAATAATAGGTTACATACTGCAACATTTTTTTTATTCTATCCGTCTGTATGTATGCAGGGAGAGGGGGATCCACTGTGGTGGAGCAGGGACTCATAAGAGCCGCTCAATCGGGCGATCGCGACGCTCTAATCACCCTATTGCGAGAAATTGAGCAACATGTTTACCGAACTGCTTATTACATTTTAAACAATGAACAGGATGCTATGGATGCAGCCCAGGAAGCACTTATACGTGTATATACGAAGATTAACTCCTACGAGGAGAAGGCTCAGTTCAAAACGTGGGTCCAGCGGATTGTCACCAACATATGCATTGATAAATTCCGCAGGACGAAGCCGACGGTTTCCATCGATGAACATGATCTGGTGTTTCGGGATAATCTCGATGTAGAACGGGAAGTGATGTCGGGATATCTGGCTCAGGATATTCAGGAAGCCATTAATCAACTGCCGGATCATCATCGCACGGTCATTGTCTTAAGGTATTTGCAGGATCTATCCTACAACGAAATTGCTGATTGTCTGAACCTCCCGCTCAATACGGTGAAATCCTATTTGTTCAGGGCCAGGCAGCAGCTGCAGAATATGCTCCAAGAGCATCAGAAAGGTGGTGTATCAGGATGAATTGCCAAGAGGTGGTGGAACGTATGCACCGGTATTTGGACCGGGATCTCACTTCGGAGGAGACGGCCGAAATGTATCAGCATATTGCCGTGTGCCCCATGTGTGCGGAGACCTTTAATATATTGAAATCATTGAACAGAGAGCTTGAAGATCTCCCGGCCGTAACCCCGCCTGTCAGTCTGGTAGACGCTATCATGCCTAGACTGGATGCCATTGACCGTGAACGCCAGAACCTTGTCGTACCTCCAGCCGTGAAAAGCCAGGAGCCCGCCGAAATGATGCCGGAACTGCGGCGTCCGAGACGTGCGGGGAGCTGGTGGAGCACGGTTGCGGGGAGAACTGCTATCGGTGCCGCTGCCGCTGTACTTATTTTCAGCGTAGCTATTTTAAATAATGAACCGAAGATGCTATCCGATGCGGAGATTCCATACGAAGAGGCAAGCACGACCAGTGCCGGCGCGAATGACGACTCGGCTGCGACGCAGAGTCAGGAAATCGCTCAGCCGTTTGCCGCCGATGGCGGTACGGAGACGGGTGGCGCATCGGATGAGGGGAACGATTCATCCGCAAGTCTGCGGAGTTCGCCATCGGAATCGTCATCGGAAGCCCATTCTAAGTCTGCTCCGAATGAAACGAAGGCAACGCCGGAGCCATCGGATGCGGCTAACGGCACCAAGAAAGATGTTACCGCATCCGATAATACGGTCCAGAAGAAAGATGGAGGGGAACCTCAAGCATCAGACCAACCTGCAAAGAGCAACAATGAGGGATCGAAAAACGATACTGCAAGTCCGTCTAACCCTCCGGCCAGTGAACCTGAGCAGGAGTCTGAGACTATGGATATCCAGACTTCACCTACGGATTCGACGGATGCCACGTCAGAGATGCTGCCTCCAATTAGTGATCCTTCCGGTGATGCAGGGACGGGAAGCACCGAATCATCCGACAGGTCAACCGGATCGTACCAAGGACTGGCGATGGTACCGGAACAGTGGGCGTCCCCGGACGGTCTCTACCGTGCTTCGCTGGAGGCCGATCATCTGATTATCTATCGCCTGCCATCGGGAAACCAAACTTCGCCTGAGGCGGTTGAGACGATTCCGCTCGGCGGAAGCTGGGTATCCGGTCAATGGTCAGAGGACGGCTTGACGTTTAAGTACAAGGTACAGACGAATAATGAATTGGTTGAATCCGTCTATTCCATTGAGAAATCTCAGCCACCGGCGACTACGGGGCAGAAGCAGCCTAAACAATAGAAATATTCAGAGATATATACAATCGGTGCACCAATGCCGGGAGATATGAATACACTATATATTAGAGAGAGCATTATACCAACTACCGTCGTATGACCGACGGCGAGGTGTTTCTAGAGCATACTTGCCGGCGTTTATATAGATGTGTTGGGACGAAGGGACCTTGCCGCTGCCAAGCCGAGGTCTCTTTGTTTTCGTGTGGGCGATTTCATTTTTATGCTTGTCGTCTATCGCATTCAGGCGCTCTTTTTTGGTATAGTGTACAGAGTAGAAAGGGGGGACGCCGATGGATGCCAAAGCGGCGGCCAAGGCGGTTAAGCAGGGAGATGTGTCTGCCGTCTATTTGTTGTATGGCAGCGAGAAATTTCAAATGAAGGAATTCGCCGAATTTCTGGAAGCCCAGCTGATCCCGAAAGAAGACCGTGATTTTGCGCTTGTTCATATGGATTTAGGGGAGGTTTCGATTCAAACCGTCATTGAAGAAGCGGAGACGGTTCCATTTATGGTTCAGAAAAAATTGATCATGGTCAGGGATACGGCTTTTTTTACCGCAGCAAAAGATAACGGGAAAGTGGATCATCGTCCAGAGGCTTTACTGGATTATTTGACCAATCCTGCTGATTATAGTGTGATTGTCTTTATGGTTGGACAAGAAAAGCTGGATGAACGTAAGAAGGTAGTCAAGGCAGTCAAGAAATCAGGGGTTGCCTTGTCTTTCATGCCTTTGGGCGGGGAGGATCTGCTTCGCTGGGTGGACAAGCAGGTGAAGAAAGGCGACTGCGCGCTGCAAGAAGGTGCGGCAGAGGCGATCGTGCGAAATGCGGGAACCAGCCTTCAGGCATTATCAGGTGAGATCGAAAAACTGTGTTTATATGCTGGCGCTGGCGGAGCGATTGATGTCGCAACCGTGGATATGCTGGTGGCGCGCAGCACGGAACAGAATGTGTTTGCGCTTGTAGAGGATATTGCGAATCTCCGATTGGACAAGGCGCTCGGAATCTATTACGAACTGCTGAAGCAGCGCGAGGAGCCGATCAAGATTGCGGCGCTGATTACCAGACAGTTCCGGATTATTCTGCAGGTGAAGACGCTATCTACCCAGAGCTACTCGCAGCAGCAAATTGCTTCCCAGATCGGATTGCATCCCTATGCGGTGAAGATTGCGGGCGAGCAAGCCCGCAAGTTTGAGACGGCACGCCTTGAAGGCATATTGAACCATCTGGCGAATCTGGATTACCAGATGAAGACCGGGGCCGTGGATAAGGTGCTCGGCATCGAATTGTTTTTGCTGCGGCTTGGGGCTTAACACATCCGCAACAAGTTAAGAGCGTACGGCCGCGGAAGCAGTCGTACGCTCTTTTTTCTTTAGAGATTAGAAAGCATGAACTTCAGAGGCTTACCCACCTGATCTCCCAAGATAAAAGTCCGCTATATGCGGTTGTCTACCGAGAAGAGTACGTCGATCAACGTACCACAAAAAGCCCTGAGCAGCGTGAACTGTTCAGGGCTTTTTCCATGTCGTATTCAACAAACGTTACTTACGCTTGCGACGTAAGAGCGTTCAGTCTTTTCGCCAGACGGGACTTCTTGCGGGCAGCTGCGTTCTTATGGATCAGGCCCTTTGTTACAGCTTTATCAAGCTTCTTGGAAGCAGCCTGGAAAGCAACTTTAGCAGCTTCGATTTCTGTACCGTTCAACGCTACATCAGCAGTTTTAACAGCTGTGCGAAGCGCGGATTTTTGAGAAATGTTAAGCGCGTGGCGTTTGTCATTTGTCTTTACACGTTTAATCGCGGATTTGATGTTTGGCATTACATTCACCTCCTGTAAGGCATTTCAATAGAGCGAAATGATTCACAACTTAAAATATTTTAGCATGGGGGTGGACAAAAAGCAATACTCATTCGGACTTCTGCATAATCTCTCCCATACTCTCGCACACTACTAGCAATATGAGGAGGAGTGTGAATTTCTATGGATCTGGATCTGCAAAAATACTCGGTCCGAACGGACCTGGCCGTGGAATCAAGAGAACTGGCGGGAGGCAAAGGCAGCGCGCCCATTCCTGGTGTGATGGAGGATGTGGTCCAGGAGGACGGAATCAAGATTACAAGGCTGGACGTGGAGAACGATGCAGCCTCTAAGCAAATTGGAAGAGTAAAGGGCCATTACGTCACGTTGGAGGTGCCCGATCTGCGCAAGGGTGATACGGGGCTTCAGGATCAAGTATCCGTTGTCTTCGCTCGTGAGTTTGAGGCATTCATGTCCCGGATCGGGATCGGTCCCAAGGCAAGCGTGCTCATTGTCGGGCTGGGCAACTGGAACGTGACGCCGGATTCCCTGGGACCGCTGGTGGTGGAGAACGTGATGGTAACCCGACAGTTTTTCGAGCTTATGCCGGATCGTGTGGCCCCAGGCTATCGACAGGTTAGTGCCGTAGCGCCAGGCGTTCTCGGTCTGACAGGCATTGAATCGAGCGAAACGGTTCAGGGCATCGTGGAACAAACCCGTCCCGAGCTGATCATCGCTATTGATGCTCTGGCTTCGCGTTCGCTGGAACGGGTGAATACGACCATCCAGATTGCGGATATCGGAATCCACCCCGGTTCTGGCGTCGGCAATAAGCGCAAGGGATTAACCCAGGAGATTCTCGGGGTCCCCTGCATTGCGATCGGAGTTCCGACCGTCTGCTATGCTTCCACCATCGTCAATAACGCCATTGAGCTCATGAAATCCCATTTTGGCGAAGGTGCGCCCGAGACGGGCAAAATTATGGGCATGCTCCATGATATACCCGAAGGTGATCGCCTCGCACTGGTGAAGGAGGTTCTGGAGCCGCTGGGCCATGACCTTATCGTAACGCCCAAGGAGATTGACGAATTTATAGAGGACATCGCCAATATCGTGGCAACCGGCCTAAACGCAGCGCTGCATGAGGCAGTGGATCCCGGCAACGTAGGTGCGTACACGCACTAACCCAGCATGAAAGCTCCGAATCTATCGGAGCTTTTATATTTTTTCATGGATCTAGTTCTATCGATTCTCCCCGGTTCATAGATTTGAAATATAAGAGATTACACAAGTCGCGGGAACGGCGGTATGATGGCCGAAATAGCTCCCAATCGAACCGAGGAGGGCATCGTTATGAACAATCGCAAGTTTCGCATCTGGAATATTGCCAGACTGAAACGGAAGGTTATGGAAGGTCTGAGCATGGGTCGAACGCTCATTATACTAATGCTAGGTTCTCTTATATTTTTTATTTTACTAGGGCTCGGAGGGATGGCGGAACAGCGGATGAATTCCTCGCCCGTATCATCAATGAAAGGATTGGCCGCATCGTTATCCAGCCATTTTTTCATCGATATGATCGGCATGGAGATGCCGCATATGACGGCTTCCAAAGAGACCTCAAGCTTCTCCAGCGAGAAAATGTCGACCTTCGTCTTTGAACTGCTGACGAGCGTGAACCCGAGGGATCCAAAAAGCCTTCTTGCAGGAGAACTGCCTGGCATGAAGGCGAATCAACCGGTACAGCTGTCTCATGGGTCCGGTAACGAGGATGGGGAGGCACCGGCGGATTACCGGCCGGATCCCGCGGAGGGGCAGGCAGAGGGCGATCCTGCTAATGCCGGGGAAGAGCCGCCACAAGGCGGTCGGGGAGATATCGGCAATGAGGATCATGGTGAGGATGTACCGGATCAGGGCACGAAGGACGAGCCTGGCAGTAAGAACGATCCTGGAAGCACCTCCAAGGATGGAAAATCTACGAATGGTAAGAAAGCCGTTCTCATCTATCATTCACACCCGCAGGAAGCATATAACCCGCTGCTGACACATCCTTCCGATAATCCGGGGGCGGTATCCCCGAGCAAGAACGTCATGCTGGTGGGCAGTTTGCTGAGCAAAAGACTTGAAGCCAACGGAATTGGCACCCTCCATGATAAAAGTGACTATCAATCTACCATTGAAGGGTACAATTACAACTTTTCTTATAAATATTCGCGTCAGATGGTCATGGAGGCCATGTCCCAGAACGACGGCATTAACTATCTGATCGATATCCATCGGGATTCGCAGCGGTATAACAAAACGACGGCAACCGTAAACGGCGTCAACTATGCCAAGGTTTACTTCATCATCGGACATGCGAACGAGAACTGGAGACAGAACGAGGCGTTTGCAAGCAAAATCAATGCCAAGCTGGAACAGTCCTATCCCGGGGTGTCTCGGGGCGTGTGGGGTAAATCAGCGGATCAAGGGAACGGAGAATATAATCAATCCCTGTCGCCGAACAGCATCCTGATCGAAATCGGCGGCATCGATAATACGAAGGAAGAATTGCAGCGGACAGCTGAAGCGTTGGCGGACATCATTGCAGATGTGTACTGGCAGGAGCAAGAGACGGAGAAAGCCAGTGTGAAAAAAGACAATGATCAAACGAAGAAGCAGTCCGTTTCCGCGGAAACCAAGGGCGGAAGCAAAAAAGGCACAGAGGATAAAGCAGCCAAAGCAGGCTAACAGCTCGGCGGCAACGACGGAGCAAGAGTGAACGGGTAAATCAGGGAGGGACTCAGTGATGTCAAGAATGGGAAAACGGTTTGTGGCTCTTATCATATGGACAGGCATCGGCATATTGGTCGGCATGCAGCTTGGCGGGGCAAAGGCGCCCGTACCGGGAGACGGCACAGGCGCCGTGCAAACTGTGCAGCAAGACCATGCTCAGAATCCGCAAGGCGGGGCTGCCCAAGGGAACGGATGGGGAGGGACACGCAAGAACCCTCCCTTATCAGAGTCCGCTGTTCTAGAACAAGATGCTCGTAAAATACTGCCTGAATATGAGCCTACGCCTAGCGACATCCTGCTTCCCGAACGCTCGCAACCGCCTGCCGATGTCCTTGCCGACAAGACGGCAGGACTGCTCCAGCAGTTGTCTGACAAAAGCATACGCTGGGTCGTGTCGATGTTCGGATCGATCGCGGAATAAATTCACCTTTATTCTCAGCATTGCTGTGCATCCCCTCAACTGGTATAATAAGTTGATTCAAACATCTGGTGGTTGTTGGGGGTTAGGCATGACAGACGTACAAGCAAGACAACAAAAAATTCGTAATTTCTGTATCATTGCACATATAGACCATGGGAAATCAACGCTTGCTGACCGTATATTGGAATTTACGGGTGCATTAACTTCGCGTGAAATGCAAGAGCAAGTACTGGATCAGATGGATCTGGAGCGAGAGCGCGGGATTACCATCAAGCTGCAGGCGGTTCGCCTGAATTACAAGGCCGATGACGGCGAGGAGTATATATTGAACCTGATTGATACTCCAGGGCACGTCGATTTTACGTATGAGGTATCTCGAAGCCTGGCTGCTTGTGAAGGCGCGCTGCTCGTCGTTGATGCTGCACAGGGAATTGAAGCGCAGACGTTGGCCAACGTATATTTGGCACTGGATAACAATCTGGAAATTCTGCCTGTTATTAACAAAATTGACCTACCAAGCGCCGATCCCGAGCGGGTGAAGCAGGAAGTTGAGGATGTCATCGGACTGGATGCCAGCGATGCCGTATTAGCTTCCGCCAAGGCGGGTATCGGAATCAAGGAAATTTTGGAGCAGGTGGTTCAGAAAGTACCTGCGCCAACAGGCGATTCGGAAGCACCTCTGAAAGCGCTGATTTTCGACTCCCATTATGATCCTTACAAAGGTGTCATCGTATATGTGCGCGTTCTTGACGGAAGTATCAAAGCCGGTTCCAAGATCAAGATGATGGCTACTGGCAAAACCTTCGAGGTCATTGAGGTGGGGGCGTTTAAGCCGCGCATGTCCATCGTGGACGAGCTTAACGTCGGCGATGTCGGTTTTATCGTGGCTGGCATGAAGAGTGTTGGCGATACGCAGGTCGGTGATACGGTAACGGATGCCAAACGTCCGACGGCCGAACCGCTTCCGGGTTACCGCAAAATTAACCCGATGGTGTTCTGTGGTCTGTATCCAATCGAAACGTCAGACTACAATGATCTGCGCGAGGCGCTCGAGAAGCTGCAGCTTAATGATGCATCGCTCAGCTTTGAGCCAGAGACATCCAGCGCGCTCGGATTCGGTTTCCGTTGCGGATTCCTGGGCCTGCTGCACATGGATGTCATCCAGGAGCGGATTGAACGCGAGTTTAATATACCGCTGATTACAACCGCGCCAAGCGTTATTTACCGCATTACGCTGACAAACGGGGAGCAGATCCAGATCGATAACCCGTCTCATTATCCTGAGGTCGGCAAGGTCGATTATGTCGAAGAGCCTTATGTTAAAGCAGGCATCATCGTTCCGAACGATTATGTTGGAGCGATTATGGAGCTCTGCCAAAATAAACGCGGCGAATTCGTAAATATGGAATACCTGGACACAACGCGCGTAACCATTACCTATGAAATTCCGTTGTCGGAAATCGTGTATGATTTCTTCGACCAGTTGAAATCGAGCACCAAAGGTTATGCTTCGTTCGATTACGAGCTATCCGGGTACCGTCGATCCAACCTGGTCAAAATGGATATTTTGCTTAATGCTGAGCAAGTGGATGCCTTGTCCTTTATCGTGCACAAGGACCGTGCTTATCACCGCGGACGGTTGATTTGCGAGAAGCTGCGCGAGCTGATTCCTCGTCAAATGTTCGAAGTGCCGATTCAAGCTTCTGTCGGTACCAAGGTTGTGGCCCGTGAAACGGTTAAAGCGATGCGTAAAAACGTTCTTGCCAAGTGTTATGGCGGCGACATCTCCCGTAAACGGAAACTCCTTGAGAAGCAGAAGGAAGGTAAGAAACGGATGAAACAAGTCGGCAGTGTCGAAGTGCCGCAGGAAGCTTTCATGGCGGTATTGAAAATTGACGACAAGTAATTTAGCACAGGAATGGCAGGCCCACGAGTTAATGGGCTGGGCTGGTCCTTCGTGTATAGCCTTATGAAGTAAATGATGGGAAAGCCGATTCTCGGCTTTCCTTTCTTTCATTCCAAGAGGCATCGCGTTATAGTAGAGAAGGAACTTCCATGAAGTTACTTAAAGAGGTTGTTCAAAAAGTCATCTTTTGATAAGAAAACCTGATCGATGTCAGTTCAAGGATGAGCGACCGCGATTCAAAGGTAGGCTTTCTTGCGATATAGAATTTCATCAGCTTTGCTGATAACGTATAAATTCTATATCTAACACGAAGCAGCACATGAAGCTTAATCGACATCGAATCTTGAATTCAGCCGGGCCTTCCGGTGCTCACGTAGGTTTTGCCTACGCTCCGCTCCTGACGTCCCTAGCTTCATCCAACTAAAGCGTTTTGAAAAAACGCACATCGGAAGCATAAGCTTCGGTGCTGAAAACCTGACTTTTTGAACTCGCACTTAAAGTAAGTCATGCCAGAGGTGTACATGAGGGGGCAAGAAAAGAATGACGGCAAACGATCAACGGACGGAAGCAGTGTACATTCACATTCCGTTTTGTACTAATAAATGTTTTTACTGCGACTTCAATTCCTATGTGTTGAAGGATCAGCCGGTGATGGATTATCTGCGCGCGCTGGATAAGGAGATGGAGCTAACCGTTCAGGCCAACCCGCCGGGACGAATCAAAAGCATTTTTGTAGGCGGCGGGACCCCTACTGTGCTGAAGCCAAATGAAATGGAATACTTCTTGCAAAGCGTGAAGCGCCATTTTCCGGAATGGTCCGATCGTATTGAATTTTCGATGGAAGCGAATCCCGGCACCACGGATTTGGAGAAACTGTCCGTCATGCGCGAAGGCGGCGTGAACCGGATCAGCTTCGGGGTGCAGGCTTTCCAGAACAGCTTGTTGACCGGCATCGGCCGGATTCACGATACGGATGATGTGTATCGAAGTCTCGAGAACGCCAGAATCGCAGGCTTTGATAACATGTCCATCGATTTGATGTTCGGTCTTCCGAACCAAACGCTGGACATGCTTGCGGAAAGCGTGGATAAGGCGCTAGAGCTTGGACTTCCGCATTATTCAATCTACAGCTTAAAGGTAGAAGAAAATACGCTGTTCCATACGATGTACCAGCGAAACCAGCTGCCGCTTCCGGATGAGGAGGACGAGCTGAATATGTATCTTCTATTAATGGAGCGAATGAAGGCAGCCGGATATAAACAGTATGAGATCAGTAATTTTGCCAAACCCGGCTTTGAGAGTCGGCATAATATGACGTATTGGCGCAACGAGGATTATTATGGGTTGGGTGCAGGAGCGCACGGTTACGTCGGTCGTCAGCGCCATGTGAACATCAAGGGCGTCAACCCATATAATGAAGCGGCGAATCAAGGACTTCCGCGATTGGAGAGTTTTGAGGTATCAAGGGAAGAGGCGATGGAGGATTTCCTCATGGTCGGGCTCCGAGTGCTGGATGGCGTTTCGCGCAGCCGGTTCCGGCAGCAATTCGGAACTTCGATGGAAGAAGTATTCGCCGTCCCGCTGAATAAAATGGTGGGTTCGGGACTTCTTGATTCTACGGAGGACGGATATAAACTGAGCAGTAAAGGCATTCTGTTCGGCAACGATGTGTTCGCTGCATTTATAGGCAGTCTGACGACAAATTAATCTATTGAACTTATATGCGCTCTGTTGTATATTTATTCATAACATGACGGAGCGTGTAAAGGGGAGACGGACAACCATGTCGGCGGTATGCAGAAAGGCGAAGTTAGAAGATGTCGAGCCGCTGTATCAGATGATTCAGGGATATGCGGAAAAGGGGATTATGCTGCCCCGGTCCAAAAAAGTGCTGGAGAAACAAATCGGGGAATTCGTTGTGGCCGAGTCCGAAGGGAACGTAATCGGCTGCGGTTCCTTGTGTCAGCTGGGAAATGATCTGGTGGAGATTCGTTCACTCGGCATCTCTGATGGTTATAAAGGGCAAGGGATCGGCTCCATGCTCGTGGATTCCCTTCTGGAGGAAGCAAAACGCCGTGAGCTTCAGAAAGTAATGGCCTTGACGTATGAAGTATCCTTTTTCATCAAAAACGGCTTTGCCGTCGTGGAGAAGGAGATTTTCCCGGAGAAGGTATGGACCGACTGCATTCACTGCAAGAAGCAGCATGCTTGTGACGAAATAGCTGTTCTTAAAGTACTGAACTGACTTGACAATCCTCAGGTCGGTTTGGTATTTTTGTTATATCGGTTAGCACTCGATGACGATGAGTGCTAACGAAAGAGAAAATAAGCAGTCAGCAAGGAGGGGAGCGACATGTTAACAGATCGTCAACGCATGATTTTGAATGCCATTGTGGATGACTATATCCGTTCTGCCGAACCGGTTGGTTCAAGAAGCATTTCCAAACGCGGGGATGTCGGATACAGTCCGGCAACCATTCGTAACGAGATGGCTGATCTGGAGGAACTCGGATTTCTGGAGCAGCCTCATACATCAGCTGGACGAATTCCGTCACATAAAGGATATCGTTATTATGTTGATCATCTCACGTCGTCGTTTTCCTTGAACCCTGCGGAACTGCATATGATGAAATCCTTTTTTGCAGAAAAGCTGAACGTGATGGAGCAGATGATACAGCATACAGCGGGCATTCTGTCTCAGATGACTAATTACACTTCCATCCTGCTGGGACCGGAAGTTTTTCATACGTCTTTGCGTCATTTCCAGCTTCTTCCTCTCCATGAGGATCAAGCGGTAGCCATCATCGTCACCAGCACAGGGCAAGTCGAGAACAAAATTGTTTCGATTCCGCAGGGTGTGTCCGTTTCGGATCTGGAGCAAGTGGTAAATCTTCTGAACAAGAAGCTGGTCAATGTGCCTCTATATAAACTCAAGACCCGTTTGTATACGGAGATTGGCGAGGAAATGCAGCGGCATATTTCACACTATGAAGATCTCATGAGTATGCTGGATATCGCCCTTAACAATGAACCGGACCATCGCGGCATATATCTCAGCGGCACGACCCACATGCTGAATCAGCCGGAGTTCAAGGATGTTGATAAGGTAAGGGAAATCTTCGAGCTTCTGGAGCAGACACCCGCACTGTTGAAACTCATGTCCCCCGCTCCCGGTGAGCATGGTGTCCAAGTGAAGATCGGTACGGAGAATACGCATGAGGCGATTTCCAATTGCAGTTTGATCACAGCGACGTATTCAATAGACGGAAAAGCGCTCGGATCGATTGGTATTCTCGGTCCTACAAGAATGGAATATGCACGGGTGATCGGCATCTTGAATGTGTTATCCCATGACCTGACGAAGCTGCTGTCACACTGGTACAAATAAAGGAGTGAGACAGATGAGCCAAGGACAACATAGCCAAGTGGACGGAGATGAACGTTATTCTACGCTATTGAACAACAGTAATGCCGTCCGGGCCGTCACGTCCGCTGTTGAAGGCACGCTTGGTCCCAAGGGGCTCGACGTGATGCTGGTGGGTTCCCGCGGCGAAGTGGTCATTACCAATGATGGGGTGACGATTCTGGATAAAATGGATGTCACCCACCCGGCAGCGAGCCTTCTCATTCAGGTGGCAAGAGCGCAGCAGGAGAAAATCGGCGACGGAACCACAACGGCTACCGTGCTTGCAGGCGCACTCGTACAGGAAGGGGTTTCCCGCATAACCCGCGGGGTGCCTGCGTCCAAGGTGGTTGAGGGGCTGCGTCAGGGGATCGAGAAGTCGATGCAGCTCTTAACAAAGCGGGTTCGGCTGATTGACGGATTGGATGATCCACTTCTGGAACGGACCGTGTACGTTGCCGGGCGTGAACGGAAGGACATCGTGGAGCTGATTATGCAAGCTGCGCGGAAAGCCGGAATCACCCGTCTTCAGGATCCTTCCTACTCGCTTGCAGACAGTATAATTGCTCTGGAGAATGCCGAGAATGAAGTGTTCGAGGGGGTTCTGCTCCGGCAGCGGCCGATCTTCGCCCGCGAGTCCAAGTCGTATGACGATGCAAAAGTGTTGGTGCTGTTTGATTCCTTGGAACCAGATGAGATCGATGAAGAGGCGCTCACAACCGAAGCCGGATTTGCCCAATATATGGACCTCCGAAAAGTGTTCGCTTCCGATTTGGAGAGATTGTCCGAACTGTCCGTAAAACTCATCCTGCTTGAAAAAGGCATCCATCCGGATGCAGAGCAGTTTTGCCTGGATCACGGCATGATGGTTGTGCCGCGCGTGTCACGTGCGGATCTGCGCCGGGTAAGCGACATGACGGGAGCTACTCCCATACGCCGGAAGGCGTTACATAAAGACTCGAAGGAGCTTGCGGCCCTTCTGGGTGATACCCCGCGTGTCGCTTACGATGAAGGCATCGAGAAAATCCGACTGGCCTGCGGCAGCCAGAACAGGGAACGTATTGTGACGGTCATTGTTGGGGCAAGCACTTCGGAAGTCGTAGGCGAGGCGGCCAGAATTGCGGGAGATGCGGCCTCGGCACTGCAGGCTGCCGTTTCCGGCGGGGTACTTCCAGGCGGCGGGACAAGCGAGCTCGCGGTGTCCTACGAATTGGAACGGATCCGGGAGGCTCAGAAAGGCATGGAAGCCTTCGGTATGGAAGCCGTTTCGGCGGCGCTGCGCAAGCCGATGTCGCAGATACTACTCAATGCCGGTTACAATCCGCTCGAGAAGATGGAAGAAGTGCGAGCAGCGCAAATCCGTGCAGATTCTGATTGCATGGGCATTGATTGCGACAGCGGCCGGGTTGTTGATTACGAGGAGCTGGGCGTGCTGGATCCGGCTCCGGTCAAACTTCATGGCCTGCGGGCAGCAGGCGAAGTTGCTGCAGCCGTGCTGCGGATTCATCACGTCATCAAGATGAAAGAAATAGGCGAATAACCCTTACGGGATAAAATGAATTACAGACAGTCTGTTTTAGAATATGAAGGAGGTGAAGGCGTCTTGAATAATGAGCATAAGGATGCCGTTCAAGATACTGTTACAGAAGAAACGATTGAAGAAACCTTGGAGAACACGCCAAACTCGGGTGAGAGTGGGTCTGCGGAGGAATCCGTAAATCCTGCACAGGAGATTCCTGTAACGGATTCGGCGGATGAAGCAGGTTCAGCCGAGCTTGAGAAACTTCAGGCCGAGGTGCTGGAGCATCAGCAGCGTGCCCTGCGAGTACAGGCGGATTTTGATAACTTCCGTCGTCGCACGCAAAAGGAGAAAGAAGATCTGGGCAAATACGCTTCTTCCAAACTGATTACAGAGCTTCTGCCTGTCATCGACAACTTTGAGCGTGCGCTTCAGGCATCCGAGGAGAACCCGGAGTTTGAATCCTTCTCCAAGGGAGTTAACATGATCTTCCGCCAGTTGGAATCGGTCCTCGCTACCGAAGGCTTGACGGCGATGAAGAGCGTAGGCGAGCCGTTTAATCCGGAGTATCACCAAGCGATCATGCAGGTGGAAAGCGATGAATACGAGGAAGGCATCGTGGTTGAGGAAGTGCAGAAGGGGTATATGCTAAAAGACAAAGTATTGAGACCTGCGATGGTTAAAGTGAGCATGTAAGCGACTTTCGATAGTCGTTTATCATATAAAAATTGATGAAGATCATACGAGGATTCGTGTGAATGAATAAGGAGGAAAATTTTACATGAGCAAAGTTATTGGTATCGACTTAGGAACAACCAACTCCTGCGTAGCGGTAATGGAGGGTGGGGAAGCAGTAGTTATCCCGAATCCGGAGGGCGCCCGTACGACCCCGTCCGTTGTCGGATTTAAGAAAGACGGCGAGCGTGTCGTTGGGGATACAGCAAAACGTCAAGCGATCACAAACCCGGATCGTACCATTATCTCCATCAAGCGTCATATGGGTACGAATCACAAAGAATCCATCGACGGCAAAGACTATACGCCGCAAGAAATCTCCGCCATCATTCTGCAGAAGCTGAAATCCGATGCGGAAGCTTACCTGGGCCAACCTGTAACCCAGGCGGTTATTACGGTTCCTGCATACTTTAATGACAGCCAGCGTCAAGCGACCAAGGATGCCGGTAAAATCGCGGGTCTTGAGGTTCTGCGTATCGTCAACGAGCCGACAGCAGCAGCTTTGGCATACGGTATGGAGAAATCCGAAGACCAGACTATTCTGGTATATGACCTGGGCGGCGGTACATTCGACGTTTCCATTCTGGAACTCGGCGATGGTTTCTTCGAAGTAAAAGCAACCAGCGGTGACAACAAACTTGGCGGTGACGATTTTGACCAGGTCATCATTGACTATCTGGTAGCCGAATTCAAGAAAGAGCAAGGCATTGATTTGAGCAAAGACAAAGCTGCGGTTCAACGTCTGAAAGACGCTGCGGAGAAAGCGAAAAAGGAACTGTCCGGCGTACTGACTACCACGATTTCTTTGCCGTTCATCACCGTTGCTGACGGCGTGCCTCAGCATCTGGAGATCAACCTGACGCGTGCTAAATTCGAAGAATTGTCTGCTTCTCTTGTAGAGCGTACGCTTGGCCCAACTCGTCAAGCGCTTAGCGATGCAGGTTTGACAGCTAACGATATTCATAAAATCGTCCTTGTCGGTGGTTCCACTCGTATTCCTGCCGTACAGGAAGCGATTAAGAAATTGACAGGCAAAGAGCCTCATAAAGGCGTAAACCCTGACGAAGTGGTTGCGCTTGGTGCAGCTGTTCAAGCCGGCGTATTGACAGGTGACGTTAAAGACGTCGTATTGCTCGACGTAACTCCGTTGTCCCTCGGTATCGAGACAGCAGGCGGCGTATTCACCAAAATGATCGATCGCAACACGACGATTCCAACAAGCAAATCCCAAGTATTCTCTACGTATGCCGATAACCAGCCGAGCGTTGAAATTCACGTTCTGCAAGGTGAGCGCGAAATGGCTGCCGGCAACAAAACGCTGGGACGCTTCATGCTTGGAGATATTCCTCCAGCACCACGCGGCGTGCCGCAAATCGAAGTTACCTTCGATATCGATGCGAACGGGATCGTAAACGTGTCGGCGACGGATAAAGGTACAGGCAAGAGCCAGAAAATCACCATCACGTCCTCCAGCGGCTTGAGCGATGCTGAAGTTGAACAAATGATGAAGGACGCCGAGCTTCATGCCGAAGAAGACCGTAAACGCAAAGAGCTGGTAGAGGCTCGCAACAATGCGGACCAACTCGTATATACAACCGAGAAAACACTCAAGGATCTGGGCGACAAAGTCGATGCTTCCGAAGTGGAAAAAGCGAACGAAGCAAAAGACAAAGTGAAGAAGGCCCTTGAATCCGATAACCTCGAAGAGATTAACGCTTCGGTTGAGGAGCTGACTCAAATCGTACAGCAGCTGTCCGTGAAGCTGTATGAGCAAGCAGCACAAGAGCAGCAGGGTGCTGAAGGTGCCGACGCCGGTGCGGCTAATAAAGACAATGTCGTAGATGCAGATTACGAGGTTGTTGACGAAGATAAAAACAAAGGTTAATCTGAATAGATTGTATGGGAAGGTCAAAGCTGCGCATCTTCGCACTTTGGCTTTCCTTATGTAAAGAGTAATAAAGAGATTGGGGTGAAACCGTGGCTGATAAGCGTGATTATTATGAGGTGCTCGGTGTCGGCAAGGATGCATCGGAAGATGAGATCAAGAAGGCGTACCGTAAAATGGCTCGCCAATATCATCCGGACGTGAACAAAGCGGCTGACGCGGAAGCCAAATTCAAGGAAGTGAAAGAGGCTTACGACGTATTGAGCGATGGTCAGAAACGTTCGACTTATGACCAGTACGGGCATGTCGATCCGAACCAAGGCATGGGCGGAGGCGGTTTCTCCGGTGATTTCGGCGGTTTTGGAGATATATTTGATATGTTCTTTGGCGGTAATGGACGCCGTGATCCGAATGCGCCTCAGCGGGGGAACGATCTGCAATACACGATGACAGTTGAATTTAAGGAAGCCGTATTCGGTAAGGAAACGGATATTACCATTCCGAGAACGGAGACATGTGATACCTGTCACGGTTCCGGGGCGAAGCCGGGTACGCAGCCGCATACATGTTCGGTATGTAACGGCAGCGGGCAGCAAGAAGTCGTGCAGAATACGCCGTTTGGACGGATGGTAAACCGTCGCGCTTGTTCGAACTGTAACGGAACAGGGAAAATCATCAAAGACCGCTGCTCGACCTGTAACGGCAACGGTAAAGTGAAGAAGCAGCGCAAGATTCATGTTCGCGTGCCTGCGGGCGTGGACGACGGAGCTCAACTTCGTATGACAGGTGAAGGTGAAGGCGGCTTCCGCGGCGGCCCGGCCGGTGACTTGTATATCGTAATCCGCGTGAAGCCGCATGACTTCTTCGAACGCGAAGGGGACGACATTTATTGCGAAGTGCCGCTTACCTTTGCTCAGGCTGCGCTTGGCGACGAGATTGAAATCCCGACGTTGACGGAGAGATTGAAGCTGAAGATCCCGGCCGGCACACAGACGGGTACCTTCTTCCGCCTGAAAGGCAAAGGAGTGCCTCGACTCCGCGGCATGGGACAGGGTGACCAGCACGTCAAGGTTGTGGTCGTTACGCCAAGCAAGCTGAGTGATGAACAGAAAGAGCTGCTTCGACAGTTTGCTTCACTTGATGGCGAACAGACCCATGAACAGGAACAGTCCTTTTTTGACCGTGTAAAAAAAGCATTCCGCGGTGACTAATACAACCTTATGGGGCTAAACTCCCCTCATAGCATAAAGAACAGCAGCAGGCTAAAGGTGATCAACCTTCGGCCTGCTGTTTTTTGTTGGGGGAGCTTCAGGAGGGGTTTGCCAGCTTAAACAGGCCCGTTTTCCAAGAATAAAACACTTAACGATGAAGCAACCTAGGGAAGTTCCATCTTTGGAAGATGCAATCTTGAATAGGAAATGCAGGTGAAATGAAGTGGCAGAGAAAAATATTTTGGCGTATTTCAAAAGTCCGGAAGAAGCCCAGCATGCAGCCCGTAAATTGCAGTCGCTGCGCGTTGCCGATATGTCCATCGATCGGTTTAGCGCTGATCCCGGCGGGGAGCTTAACAATCCGATGAATCCGTTGACAGGCAATATTACAAGCTTATCAACGCTGACCTTAAATGCGGATATTTCGGGGCCGGGGGCCGGCATCCTTGGGGCGGCGGATCCGTCAGCCAGCGGGATGAGTAGCGGCGGCCAGGACGGAACCGAGGGCCGGGATATTTTGCTGACGGTTGTATTGGACGAAGGCGTATTCCCGCAAGCCATGCGGTTAATCGAAGAATCCGGCGGCATGATTTGAGGTTACAGGCACAGCTCTGATCGTTTATACGGAAAGGAGAATAGCACCCATGATGAGACGCGTAAAAAAAGGGAAAATCTCGAGCAAAACCGAAAAGATGATTGCGCTTCAATCCGCTAAGGCGGAGGATGTTGAATTTTCGGCTATGGAAGCCGACCACGATGATGTGGAGGCACTGCGCAGAAGCGAGGCAGCGGATGAACGCCAATTGAAGAAAATTCTCGATGAAACCAGTAAAAATGTAGATTAATCATGATGGCTGCAGCATATGGAAAAGCCCTCTTACCTTTCTTGTTACGGAGGTGGTAAGCAGGGCTTTTTTTGAAGAGATAAGAAAGATTAAACTTCGGAGGCTTACTGTTCTTATTTCGCAAGAAAAATTTCTGCCACATGCGGTCAGTCTTCTGAAGAGAGTTCGTTGATAACGTTTTTCGTATTCGAACGACTTGCAAGAAAAGTCATCCTGGTATTTTAGTACAAACTTTGTATCCGGGGTCCTCAATATAGTACAATAATATTTATGTATGAACGAGGAGGAACAGTAGCACATGTTATGGCATGAATTAACGATACATACCACGGAGGAAGCCGTGGAGATGATTACGAATTTCCTGCATGAAGCGGGAGCCGGAGGCGTTTCGATTGAAGAATCCGGTACAACGAACAAGAAGCGGGACACATCCCTTGGACAGTGGTTTGATGAGATCGTTCCGTTTAACGATATTCCTGAAGGTCAGGCCGTTATCAAAGGTTATTTTGATGAGACGGTTACCTTGGAAGCGATCCGTGATGAGATAACGCCGCGCGTGAATGAACTGAAGGAATTCGGGATTGATACAGGCGAAGTCAGGTATGAGATGAAGACGGTTGATGAGAATGAATGGGCGACCGCCTGGAAGCAGTATTTCAAACCGATCCGCGTGTCCGAGCGGTTAACGATCAAGCCGACATGGGAAGAGTACACGCCGGAATCCGATCAAGAATCGATTATTGAGCTGGACCCGGGCATGGCATTCGGTACAGGAACGCATCCGACAACTTCGTTATGCTTGCGCACACTGGAGATGGTGATCAAGGGCGGAGAGGAAGTCATAGATGTTGGGACAGGCTCAGGCATTCTCTCCATCGGCGCAGCGCATCTGGGAGCTTCACGGATACTGGCGCTCGATCTGGATCCGGTTGCCGTATCCAGTGCAATCGAGAATACCCGTCTTAACGGCTTGGAAGATCGGATTACGGTGAAGGAAAGCGATCTGCTCTCGGTACTCACCCATTCGTCCGATCAATCGGATCTGGGCGTGACGCTGCCGGTACAAGTTGTAGTGGCTAACATTTTGGCTGAGGTCATCCTGTTGTTTGTAGACGATGTATACCAGGCTCTCAAGCCGGGAGGAACTTATATCGCCTCGGGCATTTACAAGAACAAAGAAGAGATCGTGGAGAAGGCGCTGATTGCCTCCGGTTTCGAGATTGCCGACATCACCCGCGAGGATGATTGGGTTGCCTTCGTGGCGAGGAAGAACTGATTATGGATTTTTTGGATCGACTGTTATTTTATCCGCTGGAACAACTTCCATTTTATTTGATTGCTTTAATCATTGCCTTTACCGTGCATGAGTTCTCGCATGCCTATTTTGCGAATAAATTCGGAGACCCAACAGCCAAGCTGCTGGGAAGGGTCACGCTGAATCCGGCGGTGCATTTTGATTTTCTGGGGATTATTCTCTTGCTGATTGCGGGTTTCGGCTGGGCACGGCCGGTACCGATCAATCGCGAGAACTTTAGCAACCCCCGCCGTATGAGCATCATTGTGGCAGCGGTTGGCCCGCTGAGCAATCTTATGCTAGGTATACTTGGAACGCTGATCTATGCGGGACTCTATCAGTTCGGTGTGATCGAGCCGATTGGCGTTACCAAAACAGATCAAGCGATACATTTGTTTTTCAATACCTTTATACTGCTCAATTTCTTTCTTTTCCTCTTTAATCTTATTCCGTTGCCACCGCTTGACGGCTACCGGATTCTTGAGAATGTACTTCCTCCGCGCGTCAGTGCGAGGATTCGGAAGTTCGAGCAGTGGTCGATACTTATTTTTTTGTTGATCATATTGCTGCCAACCTTTCAGAGATATACGATTAAGCCATTATATGATACGGCGCATGCATTATCCATCGACTTTTTGAATCTGTTCATTAAGATGTTCGGGGGATAATGGCGCGGATTTCTCTGGTCAGTTGGCACGAAAAGTTGTATGATGGGGTTTGGCGATTTTGGAGTTAGGTGAGGATAAAGATGCAGCGATATTTTGTCACTCCCGCACAATTCGAGGGAGACCGTGTTGAGATTACGGGCGATGACGCCCGTCATATTACCAAGGTCATGCGAGGCAGACTTGGTGATAAATTGATTGTAAGCGATGGGGCATCCCGCGAAGCCATGGTGGAGATTGAAAGCATTGAAGCGGCCAGTGTCATTGCCGTTGTGATTGAACCCATGGAGATGACGCAGGAACCGCGCCTGCAAGTGAGCATCGCTCAGAGCTTGCCGAAAGGCGATAAGATGGAGACCGTCATCCAAAAGTGCACCGAGATTGGCGCGGTGTCCTTTGTGCCCTTCCTATCGGACAGAACGATTGTTCAGTACGATGCCAAGAAGGAAGGAAAACGGCTCGAACGCTGGCGCAAGATTGCGAAGGAGGCGGCTGAGCAGGCGCATCGTAACCGGATACCGTCTGTTGAACAGCCTCTGTCGTGGAAAAATCTGCTTACAGCATTTTCTGGCTACGATGCCGTATATTTTTGTTATGAAAAAGAGCATGGCTCCCAGCTGAGGGACGTGCTGAAGCCTTTTGTAGAGCAGGCGCTGCCGAATTCGGCTGAGAAGGCCAGCTTGCTGCTGGTCGTTGGTCCCGAGGGTGGCTTTACGGAAGAGGAATGCCGAGCGGCCGAAGATGCAGGAGCCGTATCCGTTGGGCTTGGAAAGCGGATCCTTCGCTGCGAGACTGCCGGCATGACGGCGCTTGCCTGCGCACTATACGAATCTGGAGAAATGGGGGGCGTTTGAACATGCCATCCGTAGCGTTTTATACGTTGGGTTGCAAAGTCAATTTTTACGATACCGAGGCCATCTGGCAATACTTCAAAAATGAAGGCTACGACCAGGTGGACTTCGAACAAACCGCAGATGTTTATTTGATTAACACCTGCCACGTTACCAATACAGGGGACAAGAAGAGCCGTCAGATGATCAGACGCGCGGTTCGCCGCAATCCCGAGGCCATCGTGGCTGTAACGGGCTGTTACGCGCAGACCTCACCTGCAGAAATTCTGGATATACCGGGCGTGGATCTTGTCATCGGGAACCAGGATCGCGATAAAATTATGGATTTCATCCATGATATTGAAAAGACGCGCCAGCCGATTAATGCGGTTCGCAATATCATGAAGACCCGGGTGTTTGAGGAAATGGACGTTCCGGATTTTGCGGAACGCACTCGCGCATTTCTAAAAATCCAAGATGGATGCAACAACTTCTGTACGTTCTGCATTATCCCATGGTCCCGCGGTTTGTCACGCAGCCGTGATCCGAAGAGCATCATCAAGCAGGCGCATCAGCTGGTTGGAGCGGGTTATAAGGAAATCGTGCTGACCGGTATCCACACAGGCGGATATGGAGATGATCTTGAAGATTACCGATTGTCCGATTTGCTGTGGGATCTTGACCGGGTAGACGGTTTGGAACGGATCCGCATCAGCTCTATCGAAGCAAGCCAGATCGATGAGAAGATGCTGGATGTGTTGAATCGCTCCAGTAAAATGTGCCGCCATCTTCATATACCGCTGCAAGCGGGGGATGATTCGGTACTGAAACGGATGCGCCGTAAATATACAACCGAAGAGTTCTATAACAAGATGGGCTTGATTCGTCAAGCGATGCCCGATGTGGGGATTACGACGGACGTTATCGTTGGTTTCCCTGGCGAAACCGATGAGATGTTCCGTAACGGCTATGACCTGATGAAGGCAATTCAGTTCTCCGAGATGCATGTATTCCCGTATTCGAAGCGTACCGGTACGCCGGCAGCACGGATGGAGGATCAGGTGGACGAGGAAGTGAAGAATGCACGTGTGCATGATTTGATTGACTTGTCGGAGCAACTGCAGCTTGCTTATGCTGAACGTTTTGTAGGTCAGATTCTGGAAGTGATACCGGAGCGTGAGTACAAGGGTGCTCCTAATGGCGGAAAGATGCAGGGTTATAGCGATAATTATCTGCAGCTTGTATTCAACGGATCGCCTGATCTCGAAGGCAAACTGTGCCGCGTAAAAGTAACCAAAGCCGGTGTAAATGAATGCGAGGGCGAACTCCTCAGCGTTATAGATCATGGACTAAAGGCAGCTGCCCAGTAATTCCAATAGCGGCCATACCAGACAAGGATTTCATTTCCTGGCTACCGGAAGTGGAATCCTTGTTGTACATGAAGGAGGAATAGGACATGACATATACACAGATTTCCGCAGGCGGCGTGGTATACCGTCATCATGAAGGGGCGCTTCAGATCCAGCTTATTTTGGACCGTTATGGAAAAACCTCGCTTCCCAAGGGTAAGATGGAAGCCGGTGAAACCGTCGAGCAGACTGCACTTCGAGAAATTTGCGAGGAGACAGGTATAGTCGGATCCATCACCTCTCCAGTGGACATTATTGCATATAAATACCATCATCCCGAATTCGGCCAGGTGGACAAGGAAGTTCACTACTACCTGGTTAAAGCAGAAAAAGGTAGCTTAAAACCCCAAATCGAGGAAATCAACGGGGTGGACTGGTTTGAGCCTCTGGCCGCATGGAGGAAGCAGCGCAGCAACGGATATAACAACAATGATATCATCCTGCGTAAAGCGCTAACGCTGCTTGAGGTTAGCATTCCTGCGGATGAAGATATGAAACTTTAGGTCTGTTCCCGCTTGTTCCAGAAGGGCAGATAGCATAGGGGAAGCGCAATAAGGGAGCAGATGATATTAAACAAGGTTTGCGCATGGGCGATTTGTCCGGCCGGATCCGCCGCTAACCATCCGGATACGGTGGTTAAGCCCGATATAAACGGAATAAAGAGCAGAACTCCGCCGATATTCAGCCCCATATGGGACCAGGCCACGAATCGCCCTGCTCGGGTACTGCCAATCGCTGCTATAAGTGCTGTTGCGCACGTGCCGACATTGGAGCCCAGAACGATGGCAACGCCGATCTCCGGAGGCAGCGCACCGCTGGCTGCAAGCCCCATAGCCATAGCGATGACAGCTGCGCTGCTGTGCATCAGAGCAGTCAATATCGTTCCGGCTGCTATGCCCCAGAGGACGCTCCGCGAAGCGTGGTCCAGGAACCATTGGAACAAACCGAGGTTTTGAAGGGTCGGGCCGATGGATTGCATGAATTGTATGGCAAGCAGCACCAGCGAGAATCCGGCGACAGCAAGGCATAAAAACTGGCTGCGGATCAAATTGTTTTTTACCTTGTCATGGCTCGGAGGCACGCGCTCGCTGACGAGTACGGCCCCGACCCATAGCATCAGCGAGAGGACAAGCAAAGGCATGGCGGCTTGTCCGATCTGCAGGCTGATGAGCTCGGTGGTTACCGTTGTGCCGATGTTCGTGCCGAGAATAACGCCCAAGGTACCGGCAAGGGTTAATAATCCGGCATTGGCGAAACCTATTGCCAGCACGGTAACGGCGGTACTGCTTTGCAGCAGGGCCGTGACCGCTGTGCTGGCGATCATGCCTTTAAGGGGCGTGGATGTCGCTTTATGGAGCCACTTATGCAACAGCGGACCGGCCCAGCGTTGGAGCGCAACCTCCATGACCTTCATGCCGAACATGAACAGGACAAGACCATAACAGATGGGAAACCAGAGTGAGGATAGCATGATGTTCTCCTTTTAGTGAAATAAAGTGGGGATATGAAGCATCCGCTACTGAGAGAGTCCGTCGATAGACTTTTTTTCTTAATTACGTATATGACCCTTGGCGGACATGCATGCCTATTGAAATGGCCAGGGGATAACTTAAGGAGTGAAATACAGTGCCATCGGTAATTTTGGAGCGCAGTCGAAAAAAGAGACTGGAGCAGGGGCATCCCTGGGTTTATAAAAGCGAGATTGCCTCTGTCGAGGGTGAACCCAAGCCGGGCGATATCGTATCGATATTAACCCATCAAGGCCGTTTTCTCGCCTCCGGTTATTACAACCCGCAATCGCAAATCACCGTACGCACCGTTTCGTATGAGCCGGTTGAGACGATGGACAAGGCTTTTTTTGCCGCCAGGTTTCAGGAATGCCTGAAACACCGGGAACGGTTTATCGGAGATGAGAACGCCTACCGGCTGGTATATGGCGAGGCGGATTTTCTGCCAGGGCTGATTGTGGATCGGTTTGATGACGTATTGGTCATCCAACTGCTCACGCTGGGAATGGATCGCTGCCGTGAGGACATCGTGAACGCGCTTGTCGAGGTGGTCCAGCCGAAAGGAATCTATGAACGAAGCGATGTATCCATCCGGGAACTGGAAGGGCTGGAGCAGCGCACAGGTATTCTCTACGGGGAGTGTCCACGCCACGTAACGGTGACGGAGAACGGTTTGAAGATCAAGGTGGATATTGAAGAAGGCCAGAAGACAGGATATTTCTTTGATCAGCGCGAAAACCGGGCATCCATTAAACCGTTAATGAACGGTTGGGGAGACCGCAGCGGGATCACGCTCCAGACTGTGGAACGGGACGGTGAGATGAAGTCCTTGCCGGTGAACAAAAGCGGAAAAGAAGTCACGTTTCCCTATTGGGACGGGGCCACGGTGCTGGAATGCTTTTCGCATACGGGCAGTTTCACGCTGCACGCATGCCTTTATGGGGCCAAGAAAGTAACCTGTCTAGACATATCGGAGCATGCTATTGAAAGCGCCAAAGAGAATGTGGAATTGAACGGATTCCAGGATCGCGTGGAGTTTGTAGTGGACGACGCCTTCCAATATTTGCGCAACCAGGTAAAAGGCTTGGAAGAACGTGAGCAGCGTGCGCAAGGGGATCAGAAAGTGGATACCTCCAAACCGCTGACCGCGGGAGGTGGGCGTTCCTGGGATGTGGTCATTCTGGACCCGCCGGCGTTTGCCAAAACCAGGTCTGCCGTCAAAGGGGCTTGCCGCGGGTATAAGGACATCAACCTTCATGGCATGAAACTGGTGAACGAGGGCGGTTATTTGGTTACGGCAAGCTGCTCGTACCATATGCGGCCGGATTTGTTCCTGGAGACGATTCAGGATGCGGCGAAAGATGCCGGCAAAATTCTAAGACTCGTGGAATGGCGTGCGGCTGGCAAGGATCACCCGCAAATTCTCGGGGTCGACGAGGGGCATTATTTGAAATTTGCCGTGTTTGAAGTGCGCAGCAAATCAAAGCTTTAAACTGCCGCAGCTACGCGGTTGAAGCGAAGGATCTTGTCATGGTGGGTAAACCACGATGGCAGGATCCTTTTTTGTATGTCCGCAAGATTTTGGAATGGGAATGAAATCCAAACATATGTTCCATCAAACGATACTTATGCTATACTAGTAATCAACATCTTTTTTGATAGAGAACGAACCAAAACGTGGATTGTACATGAATTTTGATACATTTGACTAATAGATTCAAGGGCATGATTTCACCGGACGCGCAGCTTGTTTTGAAGGTGAAGGAGTCCCTTTCGAAAGACGATGTAAAGGGGGCATAGCATGAGCATTCAATTTGTTATCGGCAGGTCGGGCAGCGGCAAGAGCACGTCGATCCGCCAAGAGATGATCGAGCGATTGGAGCAAGATCCGAAGGGGAATCCGATGATACTGATCGTTCCCGAGCAAGGGTCCTATGAAGCAGAGCATGCACTCGTTAATGCGGGAGGCATTCGCGGGATAATGCGCGCGCAAGTGCTTAGTTTCCGTCGATTGGCTTATCGCGTCATGCAGGAAAGCGGCGGGGCCGCAAAGGTGGCGATCAGCGAAGAAGGAAAGCGCATGCTGCTGTACAAAATTTTGCGGAGGCGCAAAGAAGAGCTCCAATTGTTCGGGGCTTCAGGAGAGCAGCATGGTTTTGTCGGTAAGCTGAGCGAGCTGTATACGGAAATGAAGCGCTATTGCATTGACGCTTCTTGTGTGGAGGAGCAGCTGGGACAGATGGTATCAGGCTCCGGGAATTCACCGATGCTTCGGCGCAAGCTGGAGGACATCGTAACGGTTTTTCGCGATTTTGAGCTTGAGATTTCACGGTTTTACATGGATGAGGAAGACACGCTGGCCTCATTAGCAGCGGGCGTGACCCAATCGGACTATATGAAGCGCGCCGACATTTGGATTGATGGTTTCCATGGTTTTACGCCGCAGGAGTACCGGGTGCTCCGGGAAATTATGGCGCATGCCAACCATGTAACGATTGCGTTGACACTGGACAAGCCTTATACGAACGGCAATGTTCCGCATGAGCTGGATCTCTTTCATCCTACCGCAGTGACGTACATAAAGCTTAAAGGCATTGCCGATGAGATGGGGTTGGATATGGAGCATCGTATTCTGCAACCCGATGTTCTTCCACGGTTTCAAGAATCCCCTTTGCTTGCCCACCTGGAGCGCGGTTATGATCGGAAGAAACGTTGGACGAAAGCTGCTGGGGACGGAGTTGCAGTGAGCAATCCGGACCGCAGCAGGACAGGTCTTCTTCTGCATGCTGCCAGTCACCGCCGGGCTGAAATCGAAGGGGCTTTACGTGAAATGGTGCGTCTCGCTCGGGAAGAAGGAGCAAGATACCGGGAAATGGCCGTGTTTGTCCGGAATATGGGAGAATATGAGCATCTGATAGGTCCTTTGTTCAGGGAACACGGCGTTCCTTATTTTCTGGATCAGAAGCGGAGCGAGCTGCAACATCCGCTGGTCGAATTTATTCGATCTGCTCTTGATGTCATTGGACGCCGCTGGCGTTATGAGGACGTATTCCGCTGCGTAAAGACGGATCTGCTGCTGCCGCTGGACGGTTCGCTTACCCGTGAGGACATGGATCGTCTGGAGAACCATGTGCTGGCTTCCGGAATCCAGGGCTCGCGCTGGACGGATGGCCGCCCGTGGAAGGGAATTCCAAGCCTCTCATTAGAGGATGGAGAGAGTGAGGTGCGCAATTCGGATGGGATGCAGGCGATTGAGTATGCCAGAAAGGTGATTACGGAGCCGCTACATGCGTTTGAGAAGCGGATGAAAAAGGCTGCGAGTGCAATGGATCAGAGCACCGCAGTCTATCGGCTTCTGGAGGAAACCGCTGTTCCCGAAAAGCTGGAGCTGTTAAGCCGCGCTGCTCTGGATGCCGGGCGTCCTGAGGAAGCCAGGGAGCATCGCCAGGTATGGGGGGCTGTGCTTGACCTGCTCGACCAGATTGTGGAGATGATGGGTGCGGAGAAGTTGAGCGCCGAATTGTTCACGGGCGTGCTGGGTACGGGACTTACGGAGATGAAAATGGCTCTGGTGCCTCCGTCTCTGGATCAAGTGCTGATCGGCAGCATGGATCGGACACGGACGGGCGGGGTGAAGTATGCTTTTCTGCTCGGCATTAACGATGGTGTTCTCCCAGCCCAGTTTCAGGACGATGGGATCCTGACAGAACCGGAGCGTGTTCAGCTCGAAGACCGCGGCTTGGAGCTAGCTCCAAGCATATCCCGAAGACTGCTGGATGAACGGTTCCTTATTTATAATGCTCTGACTTCGGCCAGCAAGCAGCTGTGGGTCAGCTATCCTGCGGCAGACGATGAAGGCAAGACGTTACTGCCATCCGAGGTCATCCGCCATTTGAAGATGATGTTTCAGGTAGAAGAGCTGCCTTTGTTTCCAAGACCGCATGCCGGGCAACCGGCCAGCGAGCAGGAGCGTTATGCGTCCCGTCCTGATAAGACGTTGGCTTACTTGACGGGTCGGCTTCGCGATTGGAGGAATGGAGAGGAGATCCCGAACATTTGGTGGCATGTGTACAATTGGTACGCGGAACGGCCGGATTTAAGGTCGCGTCTTTCTTCGTTGCTCTCGTCCTTGTCTTACCGGAATGAAGCAAGGCCGCTTAAGCAGGAAACGAGCAGGCAGTTGTATGGAACGAAGCTGCGGACAAGCGTGTCGCGGATGGAGCGCTTTGTTGCGTGCCCGTTTTCCCATTTTGCCTCCCATGGTTTGAAGCTGAGAGAACGGCAGCTTTACCGTCTTCAGGCTCCTGACATCGGGCAGCTATTTCATGCTGCCTTGAGCAGCATGGCCGTGAAGTTTCAATCCCAGCATCGAAGCTGGGGAGACCTGACCGCGGAGGAATGCCTACGCGAGGCGGAAGCGACCGTCGATCGGCTTGCTCCCATGCTGCAGGGTGAAATCCTGCTTAGCTCCAAGCGATACGGATATATTTCGCGCAAGCTGAAAAACATCGTGGGCAGAGCGTCCGTGATTTTGGGTGAACAAGCAAGGCGCGGCAAATTTGAGCCGATCGGTCTCGAGCTCGATTTCGGTCCTGGGAAGCCGCTGCCACCCCTGACGTTTGAATTGCCGAACGGGGTTAAGATGGAGGTTGTCGGGCGTATTGACCGGGTCGACATGGCACGCGGAGAGCATGGGATCATGCTGCGGGTCATTGATTATAAATCCAGCCAGAAGGATCTGCGATTGCATGAGGTCTACTATGGGTTATCCTTGCAGATGCTGACCTATCTGGACGTGCTGCTGACGTTTGCGGAGGACTGGCTCGGCGAACAGGCTTTGCCAGCAGGAACCTTGTATTTCCACGTTCATGATCCAGTCTTGCAATCCGCAAACGGCATGACGCCGGAGCAGGCGGCTGAGGAGCTGCTCAAACGATACAAAATGAAGGGCCTGCTGCTGGCAGACCGCGAAGCGGTTTCCCTTATGGATTCGTTCCTTGAAAAAGGGCACTCGGCCATTCTGCCTGTAGCCGTCAAAACGGACGGCAGCTTCTACAGCAGCGCAGCAGTGGCAACGCCGGACCAGTGGGAGACCTTGTTGTCCGCCGTGCGGGAGAACATGCTGAATATCGGCTCCAGAATTACGGGGGGCGATGTCGCGATTGTGCCATACCGGATTCAGCAGGAGACCGCCTGCACGTACTGTTCCTTCCGGCCTGTATGCCAGTTCGACGACGCAATTGAGGGCAGCGAATATCAGCTGCTGGGTAAACCGGGTAAAGATCAGGTTTGGGATATGCTTGGACATCCGAAGGGAGGAGAGAGCCGGTGAGAGAGAGAATAGCAAAACCCGAGGGCAGCATGTGGAGTGACGACCAGTGGAAAGCCATCGCGCTGTCGGGTGATGACATGCTGGTTGCAGCCGCAGCCGGTTCAGGGAAGACCGCCGTGCTGGTTGAACGGATCATTCGCAAAATCCTCGACGATACCGCGGGGTTCAGCGTCGATCGGCTTCTTGTGGCTACGTTTACCAAGGCAGCGGCTGCCGAAATGCGGGGACGGATTCGGGAAGCGCTTGACCGTGAGCTGGACCGGGATCCGGACAATGAGCATATCCGGCGCCAGCTCGCTTTGCTTGGCAGGGCGTCGATTACAACGCTGCACTCCTTTTGCATGGAAGTCATTCGGCGATATTATCAGTTAATACCCCTGGATCCGGGATTCCGCATTCTGAATGAACATGAGGCGGATTTAATGCGGCAGGACATGCTGGAGGAGCTGTTCGAAGAGAAATACGGCGAGGCCGAGGGCAACCAGGAAAGTCGGTTTCTGCATTTGGCGGACTGGTTCAGCGGCGAGCGAACGGATGACGCGCTGTACCGTCTCGTTCAGCGCCTCTATGATTTCTCCCGCAGCCATTCCTGGCCGGCACACTGGCTCAGGGAAACGGCTGCCGGCTTCCAGGTACAAGATACGGAGGCTCTCGGACAAACGCCATGGGTTCAAAGCATTTTGGCTGATGCCCGTCTGGCTTTGAACGGAGCGGCCGGCTTGCTGCAGCAAGCCAGGGCGATCGCCATGCAGCCGGGAGGGCCTGCGCCGTATGTGGACAATCTGGAGGACGACTTGCGGCTGGTCGCCTCCTTGCTTGAGGCCATCGATAGTTCGCCGTGGGAATCGTTGTACGGCATATTCCGCGAGGCGTCTTTCGGCAAGCTCAAATCCGTTCGGAAGGATGAGGTGCTGCCGGAGCTTCAGGAACAGGTTAAGGAACTGCGCGACAACGTGAAGAAAATCGTCAATGAGCTGAAAAGTGCATTGTTTGGCCGTCCGGCATCGGAATTTTTGCAGGAACTTCACACGGCAGCGCCGCTGATGATGGAGCTGGCCGAGACGGTTATCGCTTTTGGCGAGCGATATCGGGAAGCCAAAGCGGCCAAAGGCATGGTCGACTTTAACGACCTTGAGCATTACTGCCTTCACATTCTTCGTCACCCCGATTCAGTACCGGGCCATATGATGCCTTCAGATGCGGCGATGGAGTACCGCGAGCAGTTTGATGAAGTGCTGCTCGACGAATATCAGGATACGAATAGCGTACAGGAAGACATTGTACGATTGATCTCCCGGGAAATGCCGGGCAACCGATTTATGGTCGGAGACGTGAAGCAGAGTATTTATCGGTTCCGCTTGGCGGAGCCGGGACTGTTTCTCGATAAATATAAGACGTTTTCTTCCGACGCAAGCACGGCCCAAGCCGGTTTACGGATTGATCTGGCCCGTAATTTCCGCAGCCGGATGGAAGTGGTGGATGCGGTCAATTTGCTGTTCCGACAGATCATGAATGAATCCGTAGCCGAGATTGCCTATGATGCAAGGGCGGAGCTAGTATGCGGCGCTTCCTTTCCGGAGCAGGAGGTTCAGGGCGGCACAAACCCTTACTCGCCTGAATTGCTCCTGATCGACCGTCTTGGAAAAGGGACGGAGGAGCAGTCCGAAGAATCGGCTTCCGAAGAGGACGGGGTTCATCTTGAGGTTGAGGCGCTTGAAATGGAAACCGCCCAGCTGGAGGCCCGCGCCATTGCCCGCAGAATCCGTGAGATGACGGGCGAAAACGGGAAGCCGCTCATGGTGTACGATAAGGGACTGAAATCGATGCGGCCTGCGGGGTATGGGGACATGGTTATTTTGCTTCGCTCAGCCATGGTATGGGCACCGTTAATTATAGAGGAGCTGCGGCAGGAAGGGATTCCGGCGTTCGGCGAGCAGAACAAAGGGTACTTTCAGGCGACGGAAGTGGAGATCATCTTGTCGCTGCTGCAGGTGATTGATAATCCCCTGCAGGATATTCCCTTGGCTTCCGTATTACGCTCGCCGATACTCGGATTATCCGAGGAAGAGATGGCACAGGTGCGCCTGTGTGCCAAAGGAACATATTACGATGCGCTTAAGGCTGCAGTCGCGTTAAGTGTCGTCCCGTCGGTCATGGATTCGGCGCGCCCTGTGGGCTTCGTGGATGGCAAATGGACGCCGGGCGTAGAGCTGGAAAGTTTGGCTGAAGCAGCAGCAGGTCATGATCTCGTGGCAGGCAGCCTTCTTTCGGATGCTCCGCTATCAGCGGAAGGTCAGAATATCGAAATATCTCCAGAGCTTAGCTCAAAACTTGGATTGTTTATGGATCGGCTTCAGCACTGGCGGCAGGAAGCGCGTCAAGGAAGTTTGAGTGATCTGATCTGGCAAATTTATAGCGAAACTGGTTATTTGGATTGGGTTGGCGGTCTGCCCGGCGGCAAGCAGCGTCAGGGCAATCTGACCGCCTTGTATGACCGGGCCGTGCAGTATGAACAGGATACAGCCTCCAGAGGTCTCTTCCGTTTCCTGACCTTTATCTCCCGGCTCCGGGAGCGAGGCGGGGATCTCGGCACTGCCGGCGGTACGGAAAGCCAGGGCAATGCGGTGCGCCTGATGACCATTCACAAGAGCAAAGGGCTGGAATTCCCGGTTGTTTTTGTAGCGGGATTGTCCAAAAATTTCAACCAGCAGGATTTGAATTCCCCTTTTCTTATGCATAAGGAGCTAGGCTTTGGACCGAAGTTTGTGGATGAAGGCATGCGCGTTAGCTATCCCACGCTGCCTAACCTGGCGATCCGGCGCAGGTCGCAGCTGGAGCTGTTGGCTGAAGAGATGCGCGTGCTCTACGTTGCCCTTACGCGGCCTAAAGAGAAGATGATTCTGGTCGGCACGGTGAAGGATTTGCCGAAGAAGGTAGCTGCGTGGGCACAAGCCGATTTTAACCCGGAGCTTCTTCTGCCGGATTACGTCCTTGCCCGGGGCCGGAGTTACTTGGATTGGATCGGCCCGGCCGTGATACGCCATCCATCCGCAGGTCTGCTCCGCGAGAAAGCGGGCTTATCCGGGGAGACGAGCTCACGCGTGTTGAGAGAAGATCGATCGCATTGGATTTTTTCGATCGAGACGCCGGAATCCTTGGCGCAAGTCATGATCGGCATTAAGGATGACGTGCAGGCGGATAGCGATGACCGGATGAATAAGCTGAAAGCCCTGCACAAGCTCGAGCCGGTTGTTCCGGTGGCTAGTATAGCCGAAGCGGAAGATACGGGTACGGATGATGAGCGTGCAAGCATCTTTGAGCGCTTGTCTTGGAAATATCGTTATGAAACGGTCAGCCAAATTTCCGCCAAAACGTCCGTAACGGAGATGAAGAAGCTGCTTGCCTTGCAGGACAGCCCCTCCCTGGATCTGCTGGAGGAGCAGGCCGTAAAACGTCAGAGCAAGGAAAATATCGGGGCAGGCTCATCCTTCACACTAAGCCTGCGGCGGCCGAAATTTATGGAGTCAACGAAGCTGACACCCGCGGAACGGGGAACCGTGTATCATACGATCATGCAGCATGTGCCTCTTCAACGATTGGAGGGAGCCGCGGAACCGACGCCGGAGATCGAAGACACGATCCGCTATCTTGTGGAAAAAGAAATCTTAACCGGTGAGCAGGCAGCCGCGGTGGAAGCCATGGAGATCAGCGGCCTGTTTGCTTGCGAGGTAGGGAAGCAGCTGCTGACCGCAGAGGATGTCTGGCGCGAGATGCCGTTTTCATATGCACTCCCTGCAACTGAAGCTTATCAAGGGCTCGCTTTCATGGATCAAATCTCGGACCAAGCGGCCGAAGCAGCGCCGGATGTGCAGCTCCTTCAGGACGAAACCGTGCTGATCCAAGGGGTTGTGGACTGCCTGTTCAGGCAGGGCGGTAGACTTGTGCTGCTGGATTATAAAACGGACCGGGTGCTGGAGCATCGCGGCGGCGTTTCGGCCTTGGCAGAGCAGTATCGTTTTCAGCTGGATCTGTATGCAAAGGCCTTGGAGGATATTTTAGGCGAGCCCGTACATGAAAAATGGCTGTACTTTTTTGATGGGGGACATGCCGTTCAACTATAGTCGTTTCGATTTGTTTGATTTGGAAGTTTGAAGCGGGAGAGGAGATTAGCGATGCGTATTTTGCATACCGGAGACTGGCATCTGGGACGCGCACTTGAAGGCCGGAGCAGGCTTGCAGAGCAAGAGCGCTTTCTGGATGAGCTGGTTCAGCTGGCAGATGAAGAGCAGGCCGATCTGATCCTCATGGCGGGGGATGTTTATGATTCCGTAAATCCGCCTGCGGCTGCAGAGCAGTTGTTTTATGATGCGGCCGCCAGACTTACGGAGGGGGGCCGCCCTATGGTGGTCATTGCAGGCAACCATGATCAGCCGGAACGGGTTGCATCGGTCACGCCGCTTGTTGCAACCAGGGGCATAACGCTGATTGGGACTCCCGTCGCCGATGCGATCACTGTTGCAGCGGCACGTACCGGAGAAACGGCCAAGATTGCAGCACTCCCTTATCCGTCGGAGGCCAGGCTCAATGAGCTGCTATCGATAGATGGAGATGAGGATCAGCTCCGGCGTGCCTATAGCGAGAGAGTCGGACAACTGATGAGGAAGATGGCAAGGGAATTTTCCCCGCAGACGGTCAATCTGGCCATGAGCCATATTTATGTACTTGGCGGCGTCGAGAGCGATTCCGAGCGGCCGATTCAGGTCGGTGGAGCGTACACGGTTGATCCGTTGGCACTCTCTGTAGGCGCATCCTACACGGCGCTTGGTCACCTGCATCGTTCTCAGGCAGTTAAAGGGGAGGGAATCATCCGCTACAGTGGTTCACCGCTGGCCTACAGCTTCTCGGAAGCGGGACAGGCCAAATCGGTGACCCTGGTTGACGTATCGCCAGGAGGAGCCCCCGTGATTGAGGAGCTGTTTCTCAGCAGCGGCCGCCCGCTTGTTCGCTGGAAGGCCAAGGGCGGCTTGGAAGAAGTGTATCGATGGCTTGATGAGGGGCGTGATCCCGAAGCATTCATAGATCTGGAAGTATCCCTAACGGAGGCCATGGGGCTTGCCGATATTCAGCGACTTCGAAAGAGCAGGGACGGCATTGTTCACATCCGTCCGGTTTACCCGGAGATGGAGGCGCTGGAGTTGGAGAGCGAGCGCTCAAGGCTGCCGCTGCCGGACCTGTTCCGAAAGTTCTATCAACGGCAAACGGGCGGGGCGGAGCCCGAGGATCATCTGGTCGATTTGTTTCTGGAGCTTGTAGAGGAAGAGGAGTCTGACGGGATGGAGGTGAAGTCGTAGATGAAACCGATCTTGTTGAAGTTATCCGGATTGCAGAGTTATCGAGATACGCAGGAGATCGATTTTGAGACGTTGTGCGAAACCGGACTCTTCGGTATTTTCGGACCGACGGGAAGCGGGAAATCCACGCTGCTGGATGCTATTACTCTAGCCATGTACGGAAAAGTGGAACGCGCGGTTAACGGAACCCAGGGCATCATGAACCATTCGGAGGACAGCCTGTCCGTCTCCTTTACGTTTGAGTTGTCTTCCGCTGCCGGGCTAGAGCGATACCGGGTAGAGCGCCGATTCAAACGGGTCAACGAGCTCTCCATCAGCAATACGGTGAGTCGATTTATCCACGTTACCCCCGATGGGGATCAGGTGATGGCGGATAAATTGGCCGAAGTCACTCGCTGCGTAGAAGAGAAAATCGGACTTAAAATGGATGATTTTACCCGAGCGGTCGTTCTTCCTCAAGGAAAGTTTGCCGAATTCCTCTCTCTGAAGGGGAGTGAGCGTCGGCAGATGCTTCAGCGGCTGTTTCATTTGGAACGGTACGGAGATCAGCTTGCAATCAAGCTCAGCCGCCGCGTTAAGGATACAGAGGGTTCGCTGAAATCCGTCGAAGCTGAACAGCAAGGGTTGGGCAGTGCAGGCAAAGAAGCTTTAGCGGAAGCGACTACGGTGCTGGAAGATGCCAAGAAACACGCGGCGTCATCCCGGAATATTCTCCGGGCCGCCATTGAAGCCCATGAAGCCATGGGCAAAATCCGTGAGCTGGATATGGAAAAACGGCGGCTGCTGGGGAAACTGGACGAGCTTGCCCTTCATGAGGAAGAGATGAAGGAGCTGGAACGAAAGCTTGAGCTGACAGGGGCGGCAGCCGCTGTTCTCCCTGCACTTGAGGCATGGCGCGAATCGGGCAAAGCCTGGGATCAGCGGCGGCAGATTGCCGAAGGACTCACCGCCCAAGCTGCATCCGCTCAGAAGGCGGCGGAACAGGCCGTCAAGGCGGATGAAGCTGCCCAGGCAGCCCTTCGGGCCGAAGAGCCGAAGCTGGTGCTTCGGGAGCAGCAGCTGGAGCAAGCTGTTGTATTGCAGCGGGAACGTGATGAATTACGGGACGAACTGATTAGGCTGGATGCACAGCGAGTGGATGCACACAAAGAGCTTGAAGGGATAACTGCCCAGTTGCAGAAGGAGCAGGAGCTGCTAGAACGAGGCCGAAAGCGGCAGGAGGAGCTGCAAGCCAAGCTGAAAGGGCTTGAGACCCGCTCTGGTGAGCGCCAGGCGCTTCATATGGCGATGCAGAAGGTTCAAGCCCTTGAGTCTGCCGGAAGACAGAAGCAGAAGGCTGAGCTCGATCTAAAGTCACAGGAGAGCAAGCTGAAGGAGCAAGAGGCAAGGCTTATTGCCCTGCAGAAGCAGGAGCAAGAATTGCAACGGCACTACATACAGCTCTCCGTGCAAGCTGACAGCTTGCAGCGTGATGCAGCCGAAGCCTCATCGTTTGCCGATCGGATGGCAGCCGCGGCAGCTCAGGTAAACCAGGCGATGAGCCAATCGCTTCGCGACAAACAGCTTCATGCCCTGTCCCTTTCGCTGGCCGCCGAACTTCAGGCAGGAGCACCTTGTCCGGTTTGCGGGAGCGAACATCATCCTCGCCCTGCTGCCTCATCCGGGCAGTCTGAACATAATCTTGATGAGAGCATGGATCGACTGACGCAGATTACGCATCAGATCCAGGAGGCTAGATTAACCCTGCGGGGGCAGCTTAACGAAGCGGAAGCGCTGGCTAGTCAAACACGCTCGCAGATTGAGTCGTACGCAGATGACGAGCTGCTTGCCGTCACACGCGACGGGCAAGAACAGGAACGCGGATGGATGGAGGCGGCAGTGTCAGCCATACCTGCCACTGATAAACCGTACGATGTGGAAAGGCTTGCTTCGGATACAGCATGGCTCCTAAAAGCAGCCGAAACTCAGGCTGCTGCCATCGGACAATGCCGTACGGAAGCCTCCAAGGTACAGCAGAGCCTCTTCACATGCCAGCAGGAGCTTATGAAACAGAGCGCCGCGCTTGAGAATGGTCAAATGACATGGAACCAGCTGCGGGATCAGCTTGCAGGACTGGAAGCAGAAGCTGAAGGCATTCTGAATTCCTGGCAGGAAGTCAAGCCGGATTTCTCACTGGAAGAGGCGGCCGGCCGTTTTAAGCTCATGCAAGAGAAGGATGCGGAATCCGAGTCGATCAAGGAAGGGCTTGAGCGCAGCGTTCCATTTATTGAGGAGAAGAAGCAGGCTGTCCTTCGCTTGGAGCAGCAGCTTCGTGAGCTGGAGAAGCAGCTGATTCAATGGGATGCGCAGCGTGAAGGCAAGGCGGAGGGGCTGAAGGATAAAGAAGAGCGTCTTCAGGCATGGATCGGTGACCGGTCGGCTGAGGAGCTGCTGGGTGAATGCCGGACCAGAATGACGATACTGAAGGAATCCGCGGAACAAGCCAGAAACGAGTGCAGGAAGGCAGAGGAGAAGGCTCAGCATGCAGCCAAGGAAGCGGCTCTTGCAGAACAGGCAGAGAGAGCTGCGCAGGAGCAGCATCAAGCTGCCAAGCTTGCCTGGGAGAACCAGCTGGCAAGCTCACCGTTCGCTACAGAGCGTGCCGTCATGGAAGCCTGTTTAACCCCGGAAGAAATCGAGCGATGTGCACAATTAGTGAAAGCACATCGGGAAGGACAACGGGAATGGACGCTGAGACTTCGCGACGTCGAACAGAAGCTTGGCGCAAGCCCTTTTCATGAAGAGGAGTGGGAACGGTGCTCAGCCGAGCTTCAGGCGGCCCGTACAGCCGATGAGGAGGCCCTTCAAGCGAGGGCTCGAGCTGAGCGAGACTTGGAAGACCTGAACAAACGTCACATCCGTTTTATGGAATTGGAGGAGAAGCGTCTTCGCCTTCAACGAGAGAGCGAGCGCTTGTCCAAATTGCAGTCCTGCTTGCGCGGAAACGCGTTTGTTGAATACATTGCGGAGGAGCAGCTGATGCAGGTGAGTCAGTCGGCTTCCCAGCGTCTTCGCTATTTGACCAAGCAGCGCTACTCTCTTGAGGTGGACTCCGGGGGTGGATTCGTCATTCGGGACGATGCCAATGGCGGCGTCCGGCGTCCGGTATCCACACTATCCGGCGGGGAGACATTCCTGACCTCATTGGCCTTGGCTTTGGCACTCTCGGCACAAATTCAGCTGCGCGGGCAATATCCACTGCAGTTCTTTTTCCTCGACGAAGGGTTCGGCACGCTGGATCCGGAGCTGCTGGAGACGGTCATTACCGCGCTTGAGCGCCTCCATACGGATAAGCTGACCGTTGGCATTATCAGTCATGTGCCCGAGCTTCGGGCGCGTCTGCCGCGCAAGCTGGTCGTACGGCCGGCGGAGCAAGCGGGAGCGGGATCGCAGCTTGCGATCGAATCGATGTAACAGCAAAACATGGATGATGTGATTTAGATCACGGAAACAGCAACATGGCACTGTTATAGTACAGATAAGCCGACATATGTAAGAAGCACCGGGCAGGCGCTTGATCATGAGAGATTCCTATCTATTTCCTTGCTCTCATGATCAAGCGCCTCCTTACTGGACAGCTACGTACCAGGGGTGCTTCTCTTTTTTGTGTGTTTAATTGTCATCAATTGGACGCACTGCCTGATTTCTTATATGATAAAAGCATGTAAACGTATGAAAGGGGTAACCGTAATGGATTGTCTTTTTTGTAAAATCGTAGAGGGTGAGCTTCCTTCCACGAAGGTACTCGAGAATGATAAGGTGCTTGTTTTTCAAAACATTAACCCGGAGGCGCCGGTTCATGTCCTGATTATTCCCAAGAAGCATATCGCATCCATGAACGATATTCAGGATGAAGATTTGCTGCTGATTGGCGAGATGCACAAAGCGGCTAAAGAAGCCGCGGCGAAGCTGGGCATTGCGGAGAGCGGTTATCGATTAATTAACAACTGCGGACCCGATGGGGAACAATCGGTGTTTCATGTGCACTATCATCTGATGGGCGGTCGCCGTTTGGGCGCTTTAACAGGCATTTCACCCGCTCATACATAACATCAGGCCAATGAAGAAATAGATCAGCCCCACAGCGGGAGCGTCGCAGCGGGGTTGATCTATTTCTTGCCACTATCGTAAAATAGACGTCTAAGGTTGACACCTTATTTCCGTTTGCCCTATAATGAAGTTTGATGAACCGTGTTAATGCTCTTGGACGGTCTGGTCGGAGGGAGGGAAAACTGGTGTCTGAAACTAAAGTTCGCAAAAACGAGACAATTGATGCTGCACTTCGTCGCTTCAAGCGTTCCATTGCTAAAGATGGCGTATTGGCTGAAGTGAAGAAACGCAAGCATTATGAAAAGCCAAGCGTAAAGCGCAAGAAAAAGTCCGAGGCTGCTCGTAAGAGAAAGTTTTAGGAGGATCTGAACTAGCATGAATCTTAGCGAACGATTGAACGAAGATATGAAGCAAGCGATGAGGAGTAAGGACAAGTTCAAACTCTCAACGATTCGAATGGTTCGTTCGACGATAAAAAATCTTGAAATAGATTTGAAACGAAGTTTGGATGACAACGAAGTGCTTGATATTTTTAGTCGTGAAATCAAACAGCGCAAAGATGCCCTCCAAGAATTTGAAAAAGCGGGACGCGACGATCTTGCCGCCGATGCAAAAGCAGAAATTGAGCTCCTTAGCGCCTACCTCCCGGAACAGCTTACTGAAGAAGAAATTAAAGTCATTGTACAGCAGACCATCCAGGAAACCGGTGCTTCTTCAAAAGCCGAGATGGGTAAAGTAATGAGCGCTCTCATGCCGAAAGTTAAAGGGCGTGCAGATGGAAAGCTTGTCAATCAAGTTGTTCAACAATTTCTGTAACAACATAAGTGAAACACCCCTTGTTTTCTCAAGGGGTGTTTTTTCTTTTTTGTGGATATGTTTTCGAGAACGGCCTCTTTGCGATGGTTTTTTCTAAGGATGGGCATACTTTTTGAAACGAAATCGTTTCTGATTCGTAGTAACTACCATATGAGGGCAAGTAGATACATATGCTTATGCAAAAGGCAGGTCGCTGAACCCTTTTTGTCGAAGTAAGGGTACAGATGGCTGATTAAGTCGAAAAGGAGGGGGAAAAGATGAACAGACAGATTTGGATGCGCAGGTTCCTGACTTTGACGGCAGCCGCCGTTATGGTGCTGATATCCATTGGGATGTATTTTGGTCCGACGAAGCCTGCGGTGGCGGCTAACGTTGGGTCGGTGTATGTCATTCCGGTCAAACAGCAGATCGAGCGCGGTTTAACCAGCTTTATGGAGCGTGGATTTAAGGAAGCCGAGAAGATGGCGGCAGGACTGATCGTCCTGGAAATTGATACGCCGGGAGGTCTGGTCGACCAAGCGGGTGAAATTGCATCCTTGATGAAGGCCAGCGATATTCCGATTGTGGCTTACATTACGGGTGATGCCGCATCAGCTGGGAGTTACATTGCGCTGAACGCAGACAAGATTGCCATGTCGCCAGGCAGCATGATTGGCGCGGCTTATATGGTGGATGCCAGAGGCAACCGAATTGAAGATGCTAAGTTGGTTTCCTGGTGGAAGAGCAAGATGGCTGGCGCTGCTGAAGCAAGCGGGCGAAACAAGAATATCGCCATGGGCATGGCCGATATCAATCTAAAGGTCGACATGCCTGAAATCGGTTTGACGAAGCAGCCAGGCGAGATTATATCTTTGACGCATGATGAAGCGCTTAAGACAGGCTATGCGGATACGATTGCAAGCAGCACGGAAGAAGTCATCGCGTGGATGGATTATTCTACTCAGGATGTATTCCGGATGGAGCCGACTTTCTCGGAAAAGCTGGCTACCTTTCTCACGCATCCCGGTGTCATGGCGCTCCTGCTCTTCATTGGTATTGCAGGTGTCATTATCGAAGTCATTGTTCCGGGCTTTGGTGTGCCGGGAATTTTAGGAGTTACCGCATTTGTATTGTATTTCTTCGGTAACCAGGTTGCTGGATTCGCGGGTTGGGAGACCTGGCTGCTGTTTGTGATCGGCATCGTGATGCTGGCGATGGAGCTGTTTGTGCCAAGTTTCGGGATACTGGGTATCATTGGATCAGCCAGCTTGATTGCCGGTGTCGTGCTGGCGGCCTATAGCACATCGCATGTCGCATTGTCCCTTGGTATTGCCGCCGCCTCGGCTCTTGTAGCTGTAATCGTTGTCGCTCTCGTATTCAAGGAACGGGGGATATGGCGGAAGTTCATACTTAGTGACAGCTTATCGAGGGAGCAGGGATATATTCCGAATGAAGACCGGGACGTATTAATCGGTCTCATTGGAACTTCAATTACGCCGCTCCGTCCAGCTGGAACGATGGAACTCGAGGGAAGACGTCTGGATGTGGTCACGCTGGGAGGATTCATTGATTCTGGTCGCCCGGTCCGAGTAATCAAGACAGACGGTACCAGAATTGTCGTAGAGGAAGAAAAAGGGTGAACCTCATCACGGAATTGTGTAGTATTAAAAGGGCTAGTGTTTAATCGGTTTCAGAATATGATGTAAATATTTTTCAAATGGAGGGTGAAGTAAGTATGGCATTGGATGGTTCTTTGATAACGATTTTGTTGATCGTGGTTGTCGCGATTATCGTGCTTAGTGTGTTTTTCAGTTTCTTCCCGCTAATGCTTTGGATCTCGGCGCTCGCTTCCGGCGTGCGCATCGGGATTATTACATTGGTGGCCATGCGCCTGCGGCGCGTAACCCCGAGCCGGATTGTGAATCCGCTCATCAAGGCAACCAAGGCAGGACTTGGCCTTAACATCAATCAGTTGGAGAGTCACTATCTCGCAGGCGGTAACGTAGACCGGGTGGTCAACGCCTTGATTGCAGCCCAACGCGCCAATATTCCGCTCGAATTTGAAAGAGCAGCGGCGATTGACCTTGCCGGACGCGATGTTCTGCAGGCGGTACAAATGAGTGTTAACCCTCGCGTTATCGAAACGCCGGTTGTAGCAGCAGTAGCCAAAGACGGTATTGAAGTCAAAGTTAAAGCCCGTGTAACCGTACGCGCCAACATTGACCGTTTGGTCGGGGGCGCTGGCGAAGAGACAATTATTGCTCGTGTTGGTGAAGGTATCGTAACGACAGTAGGTTCCAGTAATTCGCATAAAGATGTCCTTGAAAATCCGGATCTGATCTCGAGAACGGTCCTGTCCAAGGGGCTAGACGCAGGAACAGCCTTTGAAATCCTGTCCATCGATATCGCGGACGTGGATGTAGGCAAAAACATCGGTGCGTACTTGCAGACTGAACAGGCGGAAGCCGACAAGCGCATTGCCCAAGCGAAGGCGGAAGAACGCCGCGCGATGGCAGTAGCCCAAGAGCAAGAGATGAAGGCTCGCGTCGTAGAGATGAGAGCACGCGTTGTGGAATCGGAATCCCAAGTTCCGCTGGCTATGGCTGAAGCGCTTCGCAGCGGCCAACTGGGCGTGATGGATTATATGAACCTGAAGAATATCGAAGCCGACACCCAAATGAGGGGTTCCTTCGGTAAGATGGGTGAGAATAATGACAATCCCGGTGACAATAAAACCAAGTAACGATGAGGTGAGCCTATAGTGAGCTGGTTATTCGATAATATTTACATTGTAGCTGTTATAGGCTTCTTCATTATCTCCGCCCTCGGAAGACGCGGCAAGAACCCTGAGGAGGGGAAAAACCCCCGTATGCCGTCCTTTGGCGGCGAAGGGGACCGTCCTGCAAGACCGGGGCAGCAGCGGACTGAAGCAAGACGGGTACAGACGACTCCGCAAGTCTCCCGTCCTGCACCTGTTCAGGAAAGCACCCGGATCGAGCGGATGGATGAAGAAGAAACGGATACCGGAAACGGATACTCTCTTGAACATCGAGAGATTGATCGAGCGAGACGTGAGGAAGAGATGAGGTCTCAGCCTGATAGCATAGATCATAGACTCGAGATGATGGAGAGGGATTTGAACCGAATTCACTCGAATTTGAACCAAATGACCATTGCATTACCTGAAACGGTTGTCGAAAGCAGAGACGAAGATCCTGAACAGTCTAGGAGTAGTGGATCGTTTCTTGCAGAACAAGCTCGAAATGGCATTGTTTGGGCCGAAATTCTGGGAACTCCGCGTGCCAAGCGCCCGATGAATCCTCGTCGTTAAATTAGTGGATTCTTTCGGGACATTCGACCCGATTTATTGAACAAGATTTACGTAAATCAGATTCAATTCATAGATTCATAGAAGCGGGAGACCGCCTCGTCAGATTTTTTTGACGGGGCGGTCTTTTTACTTTTGATCTCATAAAACAGCTTCTTGGGGCATAAGGTGTACAGTACAGGAAGGGGGAAAGTCTCCATATGTCCCGCATCAGCCGCAAGCTGCAGAAATGGACCCAAGAAGTGCTTGATTTGCCACAGGACCTGTTATTTGATTTGCCGCGGTTGACCCTGATTGGCAATAAAGAGCTGCATATCGAAAATCATCGTGGAGTCCGGCATTTTTCCGAGGAGCGACTTGTGTTGTCTATAACGCAGGGTTCTTTGGAGATTTCGGGGACCGGACTTGCGATTCAGGCTATTCAAAGTCAAGAAGTGACCATCATTGGCACCATTCATCATATTCAATACATAGGAATGGGGGAGAAACCGTGAAGATTCCGACGATGATTCATCTTCGAGGATATTTGAAGCTCGCTGTTCGCGGTGAGCATGTGGAAGCATTCATCAATTCATTGGCGGAGGCGGGGACTCCGGTTTGGGATGTAACACCGACAGGGGCTCACTCAGCGGAGCTTAAGCTGCTGCTGAAGGATTTCAGAGGGCTCCGTCCGCTGTTAAAACGGACAGGCTGCCGCACGCGTATTAAGGGGCGCTACGGATACCCCTTCAAAGCTCGCCGCCTGATGAAACGCAAAGCGTTTGTTATCGGTATTGTTGCGTTTTTTATGATCCTGCTGACGCTTTCCTCAATGGTGTGGAACGTGGAAGTAGAGGGGAATGAAACCATCGCTTCAGAAGATGTGCTAGATGCGGCCAAGTTGGAAGGGATCTACCCGTTTCAATGGATATTCAAGCTGCAGTCACTGGACAAGCTGTCCGGGAATATGACGGCCCGCCTCCCGGGAACTTCATGGGTAGGGGTGGAGCGCAATGGGACGCGCATACGCATACAGATCGTAGAGGCGGCCGTACCGGAGAAACCGCCGCTCCAGAGCCCGAGGCATCTAATCAGTACGCAGGACGCTGTCATCACCCATATATACGCTGAGAAGGGGCTCCCTAAAGTAGGGATTAACAGCCGGGTGAAGAAGGGCGACGTTCTGATCTCCGGTGTCCTTGGGGATGAGGAAAATTCGGAACGAATTGTAGCCAAAGGGGAAGTGAAGGGCCTTGTATGGCATGAATACGATATCGAGATTCCATTGGTGAAAACCCATAAGGTTTATACGGGGGAAGGGAAGAAGCGCTCCTATATCGTATTTGGTGATCGGGCCGTCCAGTTGTGGGGCTACGGGGATATTCCGTTTTCGCAGCAGGAGACCTTAACCTTCTATGATCCGCTTACTTGGAGGACACGCGTGCTTCCGCTGGGCTGGATGACGGAAAAGATTATGGAGGTTACCGAGGTCCAGCGGACGATTACCGAGGAAGAAGCCAAGAAAGAGGGAATCGAGGGGGCACGCCGGGATATTTTGGTGAAATATGGGGCGGATTCCAAATTCGTAAGCCAAAAAATTTTGCATGATAAGAAAGAGAATGGTAAAGTTTATATGAAAGTGCTTTTTGAGGTGGAAGAGACCATCGCGAAAGAACTTCCCATAGTATATGATCAAGGAGAATGAGGCTATTTGTCACAGCAAACGACCAGCATTCAAATTTTACTTCAAAGCGCGTCAGAAGGTCTGTCCTTATTCGGACCACAAGATACATTTCTTAAATTAATCGAAAAAGAAATTCCTGCGACGATTGATTCACGGGAAGCAGTCATCACCATTCGGGGACAACATCGAAATGTGGAGAGTCTTCAGCAGCTGTTTGAAGTGCTGCTCCAGCTTGTGCGTAACGGCTACATTTTGACCGAGCGTGATATTCTTTATGCAGTAGAACTTGCCAAGGATCTGAGAGCGGATCAATTGCTGGATCTGTACAAGGGCGAAATCACGACAACCTTCAAGGGTAAGCCTATTCGTGTGAAAACCATCGGTCAGAAGCACTATGTGAGCACCATCAAGAAACGGGATATTGTATTCGGTATCGGTCCTGCCGGAACAGGGAAAACCTACTTGGCCGTTGTTCTGGCTGTTGCCGCACTGAAGGAAGGATCTGTCAAACGGATCATTCTGACAAGGCCGGCAGTCGAGGCTGGAGAGAGCCTGGGCTTCCTGCCAGGAGATCTGCAGGAGAAGGTTGACCCTTATCTCAGACCGTTGTACGATGCCTTATACGACGTCATGGGCCCGGATCAAACGGCCAAGGCGCTGGAGCGTGGGTTGATTGAAATCGCGCCGCTTGCTTACATGCGCGGGCGGACGCTGGATGATTCATTTATTATTTTGGATGAAGCACAGAATACCACGCCGGAACAGATGAAGATGTTTCTGACACGGCTTGGATTCGGCTCGAAGATGGTCATAACAGGGGACGTAACCCAGATTGACCTGCCGCGGGGCAAGAAATCAGGACTTATCGAGGCTAAAAGGATATTAAGTGAAATTGAGGAAGTCGGATTCGTCTATTTTGCCGAACAGGATGTCGTACGTCACTCTTTAGTACAAAAAATCATCGTCGCTTATGATAAAGCAGCAGAAAACCAAGATTAAAGGGGATTGTCGCAATGGCCTCCAAAGAACCATCGACGGACAAGTCCATATGGGGTAAAAACAGCGGATGGAAATATAGCGTGGCAACACGCTATATTCTGTTTTTGCTGCTTGCTTTACTCTTTTATATCAGTCTAGCATCCAAGCTTTTGCCGGAGCGGTATGACATTCAGGTCAATACGAAAAGCGAAAAAAATATCGTGGCCCCCGTGCAAATTGAGGATAGCAAGGCAACGCTGAAGGCACAGGAGGCGGCGGCGGAGAACGTCCAGCCGATTTACCCTCTCGTTCCTCTGCGGAATGACGTTCTGGTTACGCAAATCCTGGATCGCATTGAACGTTTGAATCAGGACGTGGATATAAGCTCCGCGGAAAAGGTGGAAGTTTATCGCAGAGAAATTCCGAGGATGGCCCGTGAATTCGTGCAAAACTTCGTGTCGGCCAACAGCACGAATGAAGCTTATTCCAAAGAGCTGCTTCAGGAAATGCAGCGGGTCATCGAAGAACAAACCTATCGGATCCCTGAGGAAACGTTCATTAAGATACCGAGGTTAAATTCGGAAGATATTATTCAGATGAAGCCTGTAGCTCGCGAGATTGTATCCAGGCTGATGCTGAACGAAATCGTGGATGCCGATACGGCCCGTACCCGCGTGGCGGAGAGAGTGAACACAAGCTCGTTGAATGATCGGACCGCCAGGGAAGTTGTTCAGGAATTGGCGAGTTTAACCATTACAGCCAACAAGTTCTATGATGAGGTTGCCACAAAGAATGCGAAGGTTGAGGCCAGAGAGAATACCCCGCCCGTATTTATCAAACAAGGGGATATCCTCGTAGCGAAGGGCCAGCTGATCACACCGGAGCTATACGAGCTGCTTGGTAAAAATGGCCTGCTGAAGGACGATATTAATTACTGGCCGGAGCTGGGCGTTCTGCTTCTGTCCGTCTTGCTGTCTCTTGGCATATTCAATTTCATCCGGCAATCGGAACCCGGCAAATTCAAATATAACAACTCGCAGCTGCTAATGCTGGTCCTGGTGTATGTGATCACGCTGATCCCCATGCATTTGACCGCATTTCTGCAAAGCGATTCCCAGATGTATGTGGGATATCTTGCACCTGTCGCGATTGGTGCGATTCTGATTACCCTGCTGCTGGAAACCTCGCTGGCCTATTTCAGCGTCATCATTTTCAGCATCATGGCAAGTGTTATATTGAACGTGCAAGGCGAATTGTTTGACTTCAAGTTCGGGTTATTCGCAGCCGTGACTTCTTGCGTGGCGATCTTCTCGATTCACCGCGCGAGCCAGCGGTCGACGATGCTGAAGGGCGGTATAATGGCTTCTCTCTTCGGCTCATTGATCGTGTTTATCATGCTGCTGATCAATAACGATACCTGGACTACGAGCGAAACGCTGTATTCGATCGGTTTTGCCATCGCGGGTGGATTGTTAACGGCCATCCTGGTTATCGGGTTAATGCCGTTCTTCGAAGTAACCTTCGGTATTCTGTCGGCACTGAAGCTGGTGGAATTATCGAACCCGAACCATCCGCTGCTCCGCAAACTGTTGACGGAGACGCCCGGAACATATCACCACAGTGTCATGGTCGGAAACCTGTCCGAAGCTGCGGCAGAAGCGATTGGCGCCAACGGACTGCTGTGCCGCGTCGGTTCTTACTATCATGATATCGGAAAAACCAAGCGGCCGATCTATTTCATTGAGAACCAGAACAATATGGAGAACCCGCATGATTCCATTGAACCGAAGCTGAGCAAATCCATTATCGTTGCTCACGCCAGGGATGGCGTGGAAATGCTCAAGGAGTACAAGCTGCCTAAACCGATACGGGATATCGCAGAGCAGCATCATGGCACAACGTTTTTACACTATTTTTATCATAAAGCGGTTCGCCAGGCGGAGGAGCAGGGCATCGAACCGGATTTCACCGAAGATGATTTCCGTTATCCAGGACCGAAGGCTCAATCCAAGGAGTCTGCGATTGTCGGCATAGCCGACAGCGTGGAAGCGGCTGTCCGTTCACTGCGCAAACCGACGGTGGAACAGGTTGAATCGATGATCGAGAAGATTATCAAAGGTCGCCTGGATGACCATCAGTTTAATGATTGTGATTTAACGATGAAGGAATTGGATATTATCGCCAAGACATTAAAGGAAACGGTGATGGGGATTTTCCATTCCCGGATCGAATATCCGGAAGATGTGAAGCGTCCCAAGCCGTCCCCGCCAAATGGCGATATCTCGACGGCTTCCGAGACATCCGCAACGAGTGAGGAACAGAGAAGGAGCGTATAAGAATGAGCCTGCAGCTGGCATGGAATAATGAACAAGAGGATTTTCAGATTAGCGAGGAATTGATCGCCCTGCTTGAAGTGATTCTTCAGAAGACCGGAGAGGCTGAAGGCGTAACCGATGGAGAGGTGGATCTGACCTTTGTCGATGATGAGCAGATTCATGAATTGAACCGGGAGTATCGGGGAATCGATCGTCCGACCGACGTGCTCTCCTTTGCGATGAATGAGATTACGAACGATGAGCTTGAGATCATTTATGAGCTTGAAGAGGGAGAAGAACTGGAGAGCGTGCCGGATGTTCTGGGTGATATCATTATCTCGGTCCCTCGGGCGAAGCTGCAAAGCGAAGAATATGGTCATTCCTTGGAACGGGAGCTCGGTTTTCTGTTTGTTCACGGATTTCTGCATTTGCTCGGATATGATCATCAAGATGAGGCGAGCGAGGCTGAAATGATGGGCAAGCAGGAGGCTGTACTTGCAGAAGTAGGATTGACAAGATAGTGAAGCCGCACAGACAATCGTTATACAGGGCATTTGGGTGCGCGATACGCGGCATCTTGACGGCTGTACAAACGGAACGCAATATGAAAATCCACATTGCTGCTGCCTTGATTGTATTCATCGCAGCAGCTTTGCTGCAATTGGATCGAATGAGCTGGTTGTTTTTGTTATTGGCGATTGCCCTTGTATTTATCGCGGAGCTGGTGAATACTGCGGTGGAGGCCGTTATCGATTTGATCTCGCCAGAAGAACATGTTTTAGCTCGGGTGGCTAAGGATACAGCAGCCGGTGCAGCGTTAGTTGCAGCGGTGTTTGCCGTCGTAATTGGCATTCTGGTCTTCTATGAACCGGTATGGGAATGGATACAATCAATGACAAGTTGAACAATAGGAGGAACTAGATATGGATGCAGGATTGTTAATGCAGGAAGCGATTAAAGCACGTACGCGGGCTTACATACCCTATTCGACATTTGGTGTGGGGGCAGCCCTGCTCGATTCGAACGGAGAGGTACATCTTGGCTGTAATGTAGAGAATGCCGCATATGGCCCTACCAATTGCGCTGAGCGTACAGCGTTGTTCCGTGCGATTGCCGATGGCCATGAAGCAGGAAGCTTCCAGGCCATTGCCATCGTTGCCGATACGGAAGGCCCGTGCACGCCTTGCGGGGTATGCCGGCAAGTGCTGGTGGAGCTGTGCAAGCCGGATATGAAGGTGATCATGGGAAATATGAAGGGTGACATCAAGGAGACAACCGTCAGTGAACTGCTGCCGGGAGCATTTGGTCCTTGGGATTTAAACAAGAAGTAGTTTGTAAATGAACAGGATCATATTAAGGTTTACACAACATGTAGATACAGGAACAGTAGCGGAGGAATGGTATGCAAAAAAAACAATTTAAGTCTGGGTTTGTGGCTATAATCGGAAGACCAAACGTAGGGAAATCAACGCTGATGAACCAGGTAATTGGTCAGAAGATTGCTATCATGTCGGACAAACCGCAAACAACACGGAATAAAATTCATGGTGTTTATACGACTAACGATTCCCAGGTGGTTTTTCTGGATACGCCGGGAATTCATAAGCGTCAATCCAAGCTCGGGGATTACATGAATCAGACCGCTTTGAGCACGCTGGGCGAGGTTGAAGCCGCCTTGTTTCTGGTAGACGCTTCCGAGGGCATCGGCGGGGGAGACCGTTATATCGCCGAGCAGTTGCAAAAGATCAAGACTCCAATCATCCTGGTGATGAACAAAATCGACAAGATTGAGCCGCCCGCTCTGCTGCCTCTGATTGAGCAATATCGGAAGCTGCATGATTTTGCTGAGATCGTCCCGATTTCCGCGAAGCTCGGCAACAATGTCGACACGCTGCTTGAACAGATACAGAAGTATTTGCCTCCTGGCCCGCAGTATTATCCTGAAGACCAGGTGACGGATCATCCGGAGCAGTTCGTGTGCGCAGAGTTGATTCGCGAGAAAATTTTGCATATGACAAGAGAAGAGATTCCTCATTCCATTGCGGTTACCATCGAGGATATGCGGGTGGAAGAGAGCGGAACCGTATATATTTCAGCCGTAATTTTTGTAGAACGCGACTCCCAAAAGGGCATCATTATCGGCAAGCAGGGTGCTCTGCTAAAAGAAGTTGGCAGACAAGCTCGTCAGGATATTCAAAGGCTGCTCGGGTCCAAGATTTTCTTGGAGCTCTGGGTGAAGGTTAAAAAAGATTGGCGCAATCAAGAACGCGTTCTTCGCGATCTCGGATTTCACCGTGGGGAATAAAGCCGTAGTGCAAATCGGAGGCAAATCATACACGGCGCCGCCTGCCAACAATTGCATTTCATAAATCTGCTCTAGGCGCACATCCTAATTTTCGTAGATGCGAAACGTCATTTCCGAAGAGAGGATGAATACGAATGCGAGATTTTTCGTGGAAGTATTTTGCGATGACTGGAGATGTCGATGCGTATTTGCTGTATAAGCAAACCGAGAGTGAGTCGGTTCTTACAGCTGCATCCGTTGAAGATGAGGCGGCCCCGCATGAAGAAGACGAGTAATTATTGGTTGTTCCAGGAATGGTTGGGGGAAAGCGCATGCTATATCGGGCGGAAGGGATTGTCATCCGCAGCATGGACTACGGTGAAGGGAACAAAATCATTACACTTTGCACCAAAGAATCGGGCAAGGTAGGAGTGCTGGTCAGAGGAGCAAAAAAGGTGAAGAGCCGACATGCTGCTCTGACACAGCTGTTTACCTATGGAGAGTATGTATTCTTCCGAAATGGTACGGGGCTCGGCAACTTGAATGCCGGTGAGATCATGGAATCTCATCACGGGCTCAGGGAGGATCTTGTGAAAGCCGCCTATGCTTCTTATGCCTGCGAGCTCTTGGATCGGGTGCTGCAGGATGAGGAGACGGGCGCTTTTTGGTTTCATCAGCTTAAAGCTTGTCTGGAGGCTCTTCAGGAGGATAAGGATCCTCAAATTATCATCAATCTGTACGAGATGAAAATTCTGCAGGCGGCAGGGTACGGGCCGGAGCTGGATGTGTGCATATCGTGCAATCAGCCGAGAAAAGACGAGGATATGTTGGTGAGCCCCCGGCTTGGCGGCGTCCTGTGCCGTTACTGCAAACATCTGGATCCGCCGGCGATGGCGATCTCGCCCAGAACGTTAAAGCTGCTGCGCCTGTTTGGACGGCTGGATTTAAGACGGCTAGGGAATGTGGATGTAAAGGACGAAACCAAGGCCGAGCTCAAAAAAATCATGCGGGCCTTAATGGATATGCAGCTTGGGCTCCGTCTGAAATCGCAAAACTTTTTGGATCAAATGGACAAGTACAATATTTGACGTAAGATCTAGAATGAGGTATTATATTTATCAGTTTATTAGTTTTTTGAATACTGACATGCATTGATCGGGAAAGTAGTGAATCATCAATCCGCGAAATAGCGAGCCGGGGGCGGTGGAAGCCTGGCGGGAGATATTCATGAACAGGGCACCCGGGAGCATGATGAAACGATAAAGTGGGTTTTGCTGATCGCTGAAGCCTAAGATTGTGTAGGCGACGCAGCAGGGCCAAGTAGGGTGGAACCGCGGGAAGCTACAGCTCTCGTCCCTATGTCTGTACAACAGGCGTAGGGCGAGAGCTTTTTGTTGTACAGAGAATGGATACGTATGACGGAATGAATTTGAAAAAGAATGTAAAGGAGCTAAAATCATGAATTTTCAGCAGATGATTTTGACGCTGCAGCAATTTTGGGCAGAACAGAATTGCATCATCGTGCAGCCGTACGACACGGAAAAGGGTGCCGGTACGATGAACCCGATGACATATTTGCGTTCGATCGGACCCGAGCCTTGGAATGTGGCTTATGTAGAGCCTTCCCGTCGCCCTGCTGACGGCCGCTATGGAGAGAATCCGAACCGTCTGTATCAGCATCACCAATTTCAGGTCATTTTGAAACCTTCGCCAGACAATATTCAAGAGCTGTATTTGGAGAGCTTGAAGCGTCTTGGCATCAATCCGCTTGATCATGACATCCGTTTTGTTGAGGACAATTGGGAAGCGCCGACGCTTGGCGCATGGGGCCTTGGCTGGGAAGTATGGCTGGATGGTATGGAAATTACGCAGTTTACGTATTTCCAGCAGGTTGGCGGCATCGATGCTAGCCCAGTCGCTGTAGAGATTACCTATGGTATGGAGCGTCTTGCATCCTACATCCAGGATAAAGAGAACGTGTTTGATCTGGAATGGGTAGACGGCATCACCTATGGAGACGTATTCCATCAGCCGGAATTCGAGCATTCGAAGTACACTTTTGAAGTATCCGACGTGAAGATGCTGTTTACGCTGTTTAACATGTATGAAGAAGAAGCGAACAAAGCAATGAACCAAAACTTAGTATTCCCGGCGTACGATTATGTTCTAAAATGCTCCCACACGTTTAACCTGCTGGATGCCAGAGGGGCGATCAGTGTAACGGAGAGAACGGGATACATTATGCGCGTGCGAAACCTGGCTCGTCAGGTTGCAGCCACGTATTTGGAAGAGCGCGAGAAGCTGGGCTTCCCGCTGATTAAGAAAGGGGGCGCAGACCATGTCTAAGGATTTATTGTTTGAAATCGGTCTGGAAGAAGTCCCGGCGAGATTTCTGCGCGCCGCGATGGAACAGCTGCAGGACAAATTGGTCAAATGGCTGGATGCTTCCAGAATCGGACATGGCGAAGTAACGGCATATGCTACGCCGCGCCGCTTGGCGGTTTGGGTACAGAACGTTGCGGATAAACAAGAGGACGTTAGCGAGGAAGTGAAAGGGCCTTCCCGCAAGATTGCGTTGGATGATAGCGGACAGTGGAGCAAGGCAGCGCTTGGTTTTGCAAAAAGCCAGGGCGTTGATCCCGAGAGTTTTACCTTTAAGGAGCTCGGCGGGGTAGAGTATATCTATGTGACGAAGAACAGCGTCGGCGTGGATACGAAGTCGATCCTGTCCGAAGGACTTCTTGGCATTTTGACTTCGATGACATTCCCGAAAAATATGCGCTGGGGGGCCCACGAATTCAAATTCGTCCGTCCGATTAAGTGGTTGGTCGCTTTGCTGGGCAGTGAGACGATTGATCTTGAAATTACGGGCGTGAAGGCGGGCAACGTGACCCGTGGTCACCGTTTCCTTGGTGGAGAAGCCGTTATTCCTGAGGCATCCGCTTACCGCGACGTATTGCGCGAACAGCATGTCATCGTAGACGTCAATGAACGCCAAGAGATGATTGTGTCGCAGATCCAGGCATTGGCCCAAGAGAAAGATTGGAATATCGCCATCAAGGATGATTTGCTCGAAGAGGTATTGTTCCTGGTTGAGACTCCAACTGTGTTGTATGGATCATTCGACTCCTCGTTCCTCCATATTCCGCAGGAAGTATTAATTACTTCAATGCGTGAGCATCAGCGGTATTTCCCTGTGCTGGATAAGCAGGGACAATTGCTTCCGTTTTTCGTAACGGTGCGCAGCGGGGACAGCCGTTCCCTGGACGTTATCGCTAGAGGGAATGAGAAGGTGCTGCGGGCTCGTTTGTCGGACGCCAAATTCTTCTATGAGGAAGATCAGAAGCTTCAGATCAAAGATGCCTTATCGAAGTTGGAGAGCATCGTTTTCCATGAGGAGCTGGGGACCATCGGCGATAAAGTCCGCAGAATCCGCCGGATTTCCGATCAGTTGTCCGCGAAGCTTAGCATTTCGGCTGACGAAGCTGATTCTGTGAGCCGTGCAGCCGATATTTGCAAATTCGATCTGGTGACCCAGATGGTTTATGAATTCCCTGAACTGCAGGGGGTTATGGGAGAGGATTATGCAAGAAAAGCCGGTGAGAAGGAGCAGGTCGCCAAAGCGGTATTTGAGCATTATCAGCCTCGCTTCGCCGGTGACGCAGTGCCTTCCACCTCGGTGGGATCCATCGTAAGTATCGCGGATAAAATCGACACGATTGTGGGATGCTTCTCCATCGGCATCATTCCGACAGGATCCCAGGATCCTTACGCACTTCGCCGTCAGGCGGCGGGCATCGTTCAGATTATCTTGGAGCACAAATTCCCGGTGACGTTATCGGACGTCTTCGGTGTGGCTCTGGAGGTTCATGAGAACATTCGCGTTTTGAAGCGCTCGACGGATGAAATCCGTAAGGACCTTAAAGAGTTCTTCGGGCTTCGTGTGAAGAAGCTGCTGTCCGAAGATCAGCGTTATGATGTGGTGGATGCCGTAATTACCGCTGGTTTTGATCATGTGGTGTCGGTTGTATCCCGCGGTCATGCCCTGATGAATGCTGTGGACCATGTCCAGGACTTCAAAACGACGGTAGAATCCTTCAACCGGGTCAGCAATTTGGCTGCCAAGGCTGGCAAGGCAGCGGTCAATCCTGAACTGTTTACGGAAACGGAAGAAGGCAAGCTTTATGAAGCTTGGAACGCGATTCGCGAAGATTACCATGCCGCGCTGCAAGCTGCTGACGGCGAACGTTCATTGTCCTTGCTGGGTGGACTCAAAGAACCGATTACCGGGTTTTTCGACTCCGTGATGGTCATGGCTGAGGACGAAGCGGTTCGGGCCAATCGTCTTGCACTGCTCTCCGGTATTGATGGAGATTTGAAGCGTTATGCCGATTTCACAAAATTAGTGTGGTAGTAGTGACAGCATGATTTTACTAATGTTATAATGCATTGTTCAGTGAAAGCGACAGCCCGTGGTTATGCACGGGATGGCGCTTTCGCTATGAACGGACGGAATCAAGCAAGTGAGGGCCATTGTTTATTTGAAGAGATAAGAAAGTATAAACTTCAGAGGCTTACCATCCTTATCTCGCAAGAAAAACTTCCGCTATACGCGGTCTGTCTTCTGTGAAAGTACGTCGATAGACGTTTTTCTTAGAAGAAGGATTTTAATCGGCCAAAGACGTATATAATAATATACAGCATAAAGATGAATCCAAGATTAACGATAAGAGCCGGTGATGCGAATGAACGAAAGCAATTCCATTTCGATCGTGGTTGACGGTGATGCGTGTCCAGTCAAGAAGGAAATCGCAGAGACTGCTCGTATATTTCGTGTGCCGGTACTGCTTGTTTCTTCCTATGATCATCTGCAGCAGGCAGAAGAAGGGGTTACGACGGTCCAGGTGGATCGGAGTGATCAAAGTGCGGATCTATACATCGCTAACCACATATCCAGGGGGGATATCGTAGTGACGCAGGATTATGGACTGGCTGCACTTGCGCTTGCCAAATCATGCCATGTGATATCCTTTCGTGGTCGTATTTTCCATAATGCGGATATCGATTTCATGCTGGATTCCCGTCACCATCAGGCGAAGGCGAGGAAGCAAGGAAAGTATGGCAAAGGGCCCAAAAAACTGCTTGACGAAGACCGGAGTTTTTTTCAACATAAACTGACAAAACTTTTGCATGAATTGCAGGAGAATGTCCACCCGTAGCGAATACTATTTACGTGCCAAAAGAGATGAAGGTGGTTTGGATGAGTACCGGACAAGGTAATATTCCGGATGATGTCATTGAGGAAGTACTGGCCAAAAGCGATATTGTGGACACGGTCAGCAAATACGTGCATCTTACCAAACAAGGGAAATACCTGAAGGGCTTGTGCCCGTTTCACTCAGAGAAGACTCCTTCCTTTACGGTTACACCGGAACGCCAAATCTTTTACTGCTATGGCTGCGGTAAGGGCGGAAACGCCATTAAATTTAGAATGGAAATCGAAGGATTTTCTTTCCCCGAAGCCGTAAAGACAATGGCAGAAGAGAATGATATCTCGTTGCCGGAAGGTCAAGGAGTTCCCGTAATTCCTCGTAATCCGGAAAAAGAGCGTTTGATTGAAGCCTATGAGCTTAGCGCCAAGCTGTACCATTTTCTGTTGAAGAACACGGAGCATGGTACGGAAGCCATGAAGTATTTACGATCCCGTGGAATGAGCGACAAAATGATTGACCAGTTCCAAATCGGTTATGCGCCAGATCGTTGGGACACGCTGGTTCAGTTCCTGACGAAGCGAGCCTTTGACTTGAAAGAGATGGAAAAGGGCGGTTTATTATCCGCAAGAAATGAACAAGAAGGCTATCTCGACCGTTTTCGCGGACGAATCATGTTTCCGATACATGACCGCAGCGGCAAGGTCATTGCGTTTGCTGGCAGAATACTGGGGGACGGTCAACCGAAGTATCTGAATTCCCCGGAGACACTTCTATTTAATAAGAGCCGCACATTGTACAACCTGCACCAGGCAAAGACATCCATACGCAAATTGCGTCAAATTCTGTTATTCGAAGGTTACGGTGATGTCATTTCGTCATGGGAAGCAGGACTTCACAATGGTGTGGCAACGATGGGGACCTCTCTAACGGAAAACCAAGTAGCAATCATGAAATCGGTGGCTGAAGAAGTTGTTGTTGTCTATGACGGTGATAAAGCCGGTATGGCTGCTGCGTTAAAAGTCATTCCAATGCTGGAAGGCGTTGGTCTCAGAGTACGAATCGCTTTGGTGAACGAAGGAATGGATCCCGATGATTACATCCGCAAATTCGGTGCCGAGCGTTTCAGGCATGTAGTAGAAACAGCTGTTTCAACAACAAAATTTAAACTTATATATCTGAAGAAAAACCATATACTGCTAGAAGAAGATGGTAAGATTGCGTACGCCAAAGAGGCATTGCCCATTATCGCAGTACTGAATTCCTCAACTGAACGAGAAGTTTATTTGAGGGAATTGTCCTCCGAGCTTCATCTTTCCTACGAGAGTCTTAAGCAGGATTGCAATCTGCTTCGGCAATCGATGCAAAAAAAGATGGGCGATGGGGATAATAAGGAAAAAAGGTGGAATAATGGTAGGCATAAAAAAGGGCGTCAGCCCGCCCCGGTACTTCTGCCTGCTTACCATGCTGCAGAGCGGCGGCTGCTGTCGCTGATGCTGCAGGATGCGGAGGCCGCGCGATACGTTGGCGATCGCCTGGGAGAAGCGTTTAATATTGAAGATCATGCGGCAATTGCTGCTTATCTATATGCTTTTTACGCACAGGGTAAATCTCCGGATATCAGCCGTTTCATGTCATCGCTCCACGACGATCGTTTGGAAATGACGGTCAGCTCGATCATGATGATGGAAGCACCAGCCGAGTGGAATGTTCAAGTGCTCGATGATTGCATACGTGAGGTGCTGAAATTTCCGCAGCAGAGAGAGATCGACCAGAAAAAAGAAGAGATGATAAAAGCGGAACGCTCAGGTGATTTTTTGCGAGCCGCACAAATTGCAAGTGAGATTATCGCCCTAGAAAGACAATGAAGCCCCGCACATTGCTGTTTCTAGGGAGGAGGGAGTCGAATGATGGCGAATGATCAGCATACTGAACTAGAAACGGAATTTACGCTGGATCAAGTCAAGGATCAGTTGATTGAACAGGGTAAAAAGAGATCCGTATTGAGCTATAAAGATATTATGGAGAAATTATCGCCATTTGATCAGGACACGGAGCAGATGGAAGAGTTCTATGAGCAGCTGGCCGACCTGGGTATCGATGTAGTAAATGAGAATGATGAAGAGGTTACTCACCGGCAATCGGGAGATTCGGAATCCCATGATAATGAGGATTTTGGGTTTGACGACGATCTTTCACTGCCTCCAGGGATCAAGATTAACGATCCGGTACGGATGTATCTGAAGGAAATTGGACGGGTTCCGCTGTTGTCAGCTGATGATGAGATTGAACTTGCCAACCGGATTGAACAGGGGGATGAGGAGGCCAAGCGCCGTTTGGCCGAAGCCAACCTGCGTCTCGTTGTAAGTATCGCAAAGCGTTATGTCGGACGAGGAATGCTGTTCCTGGATTTGATTCAGGAGGGCAACATGGGTTTGATCAAAGCCGTGGAGAAGTTCGATTACAAAAAGGGTTTTAAATTCAGTACGTATGCGACCTGGTGGATTCGCCAAGCGATCACCCGTGCTATTGCTGACCAGGCCCGTACCATCCGAATTCCTGTGCATATGGTGGAGACCATCAACAAACTGATTCGTGTATCCAGACAGCTTCTGCAGGAGCTCGGACGTGAGCCTTCGCCGGAGGAAATTGCTGCAGAGATGGAACTCAGTGTTGAGAAAGTTCGGGAGATTATGAAGATTGCCCAAGAGCCGGTTTCGCTGGAAACGCCAATCGGTGAAGAAGACGATTCCCATCTTGGCGATTTCATCGAGGATCAAGAAGCGCTCGCTCCTGCGGACGCGGCTGCTTACGAGCTTCTAAAGGAACAGCTCGAAGATGTGCTGGATACGCTGACAGAGCGCGAGGAGAATGTGCTTCGTCTTCGTTTCGGACTCGATGATGGCCGCACGAGAACACTCGAAGAGGTCGGCAAGGTGTTCGGTGTTACACGCGAACGGATTCGGCAAATCGAAGCGAAAGCGCTCCGTAAGCTTCGTCACCCAAGCCGCAGCAAGCGGTTAAAGGATTTTCTCGAATAGCTTAATCCACGGACCTTCTGCAGTAACGGCAGCAGGTCCTTTTTTTCGAATTCATGCATCGCATGTATAAGTTTCTTGGTTATGGAATTTCTTCCTGCATTTGTTTTATTGGTCTTTATTTTAGCTCTTTTTCAGACCCATTGCAAATGACCTGGCACAACTTTATTTTCACCGGCTTTGCCGGTTTGCAGTTTGGTATCGTCTCTGTTAGGGTAAGGAATAGATCGTGATTTGGACGAAAATATGGAATGGTAAGGTGTGTCAACCGTGAAATTATCAAGAAGATTAACGCAAATACTGGAGAAAATTCCACGCGGCAGCCGACTTGCAGATATCGGTTCCGATCATGCCCTGCTGCCTGTCGCTGCCGTAGAGAGCGGAGCTGCCATTCAAGCGATCGCCGGTGAAGTTAATCCCGGCCCTTATGATGCTGCTGTCAAGCAGGTCATCGAATCAGGGATGACGGATGTCATCAGCGTGCGAAGAGGAGACGGTTTGAATGTACTCTCAGCCGGTGAGGCCGACGTCATTACGATTGCCGGTATGGGCGGCAGTTTAATTGCAGCGATTTTGGACCGCGGCATCGATAAGCTGGAAGGCGTCCGCAGGTTGGTCCTGCAGCCAAATGTAGGAGAAGATATTTTGCGCAAATGGCTGTACTCCCATGGCTGGGTGCTGATCGAGGAATTGATCCTAGAGGAAGACGGCAAAATTTACGAAGTGCTGATCGCCGAGCCTTCGCATACAACAGACCTGACGAATGAGCAGGTATACACGGAAAGGACGATTGGAGACGGTGTCCGGTTATCCACGGACTGGCTTTTCCGTATGGGACCTTGGCTGACGAAGTCCCCGAATCCGGTGTTCTACGATAAATGGAAGTCGGAGATGGAGAAGCTGGGGTATATTCTTCAATCGCTATCCCGTTCAGATCTCACCACGGCAGCCGATAAGGCGAGTGAGATGCGATCGGATATCGAGTTTATTCAGGAGGTGCTGGCATGCTTGCCAAAGGACAAACGGTAATTCAATACATGGAGCAATTGGCTCCGAAGCACGTGGCCGAACCTGATGACCGAATCGGCCTCCAGCTTGGAACCTTGCAAAAGGACATTCGCACGGTGCTGATTGCACTGGATGTCAATGATGAAGTGGTGGATGAAGCCATTGAGCTTGGAGCTGACCTGATTATCGCGCATCATGCAATTATATACCGTCCGCTGAAACAACTGCAGACGGATACGCCAATGGGCAAGGTATACGAGAAGCTGATCAAACACGACATTGCGGTATATATAAGCCATACCAACCTGGACGTAACCGAAGGCGGGATGAACGATTGGATGGCGGAAGCCTTGGGAATCGAGAATACGTCGCCTATTCATGATATGCATAATGAACAGTTGTCCAAGCTGGTGGTATTTGTGCCGAAGAGTCATCATCAAGAGGTGCTGGATGCTGTGCTCGGCGCTGGTGCAGGCTGGATCGGAAATTACAGCCACTGCAGCTTCAATATCGAGGGCTTTGGCACCTATGTCCCGCGAGAAGGCAGTAACCCTTTTCTAGGTCGGGAAGGCAAGATGGAACGTGCAAATGAGGTTCGAATCGAGACGATTGTTCCTCATGCCATCCGAAATAAAGTGATCCAGGCGATGCTGAAGGCGCATCCTTATGAAGAGGTTGCCTATGATCTGTATGCGATGGACCTTAAGGGGAGATCCCTTGGTCTTGGCCGGGTGGGTAAGCTAAAGGAGCCTAAGACGTTGGCTGAGCTGGTAGACGTGGTAAAAGAGAAGCTGGAGGTCCCTCATGTTCGTGTCGTAGGAGAACTCGACCGCACTATCCGCAAGGCGGCCGTCATAGGGGGCTCCGGAGGACGCTACATGATGAAAGCACTGTTCCGAGGAGCTGATGTGCTGGTAACGGGAGATGTGGATTATCATACCGCACAGGATGCACTCGCAGCGGGACTTACGATCATTGATCCGGGTCATAATGCCGAGAAGATCATGAAGGTCAAAGTGGCCGAGTGGATGGAACAGAAACTGCAGGAGCATAAGTACGAAACCCGGGTTGTCGCTTCCCGAATCAATACAGAGCCGTTCCAGTTCGTTTAAAGAACCGAATTGTAAGACATGGAAAAGTGTTCTCATTTTGACGTGGCCATGAACATTACTTCGTCCAAAGCTGGGAAATTAATCAGCTGTTGTTAATGTTTAATGGGTTGTGTACCGCTTCAAATCACTGTATAATATATAATGTTGTCCGGAAAGTTTGACAGACAATCGCTGGCGGCGTCAAAGCCGCGAGAGGAAAGTCCGGGCTCCATAGGGCAGGGTGCTGGATAACGTCCAGTCAGCGCGAGTTGAAGGATAGTGCCACAGAAATGGACCGCCGATGGCCGCCTTAGGGTGGCACAGGCAAGGATGGAACCGAGGTGTAAGAGACCCCGAGGAACGCTGGTGACTTCGTTCCTGGTAAACCCCACCTGGAGCAAGACCTAATGGGACGCAGTCTCCTTCGAGGAGACAGCCTTAGCCCGAGGCGCGTCCGGGTTGGTCGCTTGAGTCGATTAGTAATGATCGGCCTAGATAGATGATTGTCGCTCATGGTGGCAGGGTAGTTCCCGCTATGACCACGAAGAGCACAGAACCCGGCTTACGGAAAGCTTTCCAAACTGAACAACATATTGCTTTACGGATATCGCAATGGTACAAACGCGCATTTTCTTTACATTCCTCATCAGGTGTGTAAAGGAAATGCGCGTTTTTCTTATGGTCCCATGAAAATATTAGGAGTTCATCTGCCCTTTAAGGATAATCGTCCATACCAAATAGCCCCTTGGGTAATAAACTATAATCATCAACGGAAAGGAGATGCAAAAAACATGTTTTGTCATAACGAAAATCCATGTCCTCCTGTGTCACCGATCGTGTGCGACCCGATCGTGGTCGTTAGAGACCACTATGTACCGCAAATCGTCCCTGTCATTCATCCGATTAAAGTGGTGGATAAGATTCACTGCGTACCTGTAGAAAAACATCTATATACGTACAGCGAAGAAGAAGTCGTTAACAAAAATGTAGGTTATGGCGGAGTTACGGTCTCCAGCAAGCGTTCGAAGAAAGCTGCAGCACGTACTAGCCGCTCCCGCCGGAAAAAATAGTAACGGCTCCTTGCCTCCCATCATGAATAAAGCAGCTAACGCTAATGAGGCGGAAGCTGCTTTATTTCACGTATTTTATTCGTTGAAGCTCTTTAATTTGCGAAGCTCCCGCTTCAGATTCTGAAGCGTTTGACCTGGCCACAATTGGAGAGGAACTTCGGGCACGCCAACCGCTTTCAAGGATTGGAAAATATCAATCTGACCATGACCGTAATATTTATCTTTTCCTTTATCGCCAAGATCGACCGCTTGGTTTATCATGACGTCCATGACTTCCTGATTGGTCAGTTCAGGGTTAAGGGAACGAATGAGACCTGCCATGGCAGCTGCGTGGGGACTGGCCATGGAGGTTCCGGATAGAGCTGCGTATTGATTCCCTGGAAAGGTGCTTGCAATATTGGTCCCTGGAGCAGCCACGTCGATATAATCGCCGTAGTTGGAATATTCCGCCCGTTTCTGATTGGAATCCGTTGCGGCGACGGCAAGCACTTCCGGGTAGGCGGCAGGATAACCAGGGCGCTCCGTGTTGTCATTGCCTGAGGCGGCAACAAGGACGACGTCACGATCATAAGCATATTTCACGGCATCATGCAGGAACTGGGAGTCCGCATAGTTGCCTAGACTCATATTGATCACCTTGGCTCCGTGATCCGTCGCCCAAATAATCCCTTCTGCGACAGCATAGGTTGTTCCTGATCCGGATCCGTCAAGCGCCTTGACCGGCATGATTTTGTTGTACCAGCTTACCCCGGCAACACCTTCACCGTTATTGACCAGGGCGCCGATGATCCCGGCCACATGCGTACCATGACCAACATCATCCAAGGGTTGCTTGTCCTTGTCTACAATGTTGTACCCTTCCACCAACTGCCCATTCAAATCGGAATGCTGAAGATCCACTCCTGTATCCACGACTGCAATGACCACATCTTCACTGCCCCTGGATAAATCCCAGCCCCGGTTCGTCTCAATGACGGGCAAATTCCACTGATACTCAGAAAACAGCAAATCATTCGGGATATTGACCTGAGCGTTCGCTCCATCCGGTAAGGAATCCGAGGTTACCCTGGATTGATGGGGGCGATCATTGGTTAAATAGATGTAGTGAGGCTCGGTATATTTGGGTTTCCACTTCTGCTCGAAATAGGAGCGGAGTTTAAGGTAGTCCATATCCTTGGAACGAAAAACATAAGCATAGCCAAGTTTCCTCGGCGTTTCACACGATATTTCCTTAGAGATATCGAGGAGCTGCTGCTGTGACGGCTCATGTTGAAAGGACACCACAATTTCATTTTCGTAAAAGTGACTGGCCTTCTCATTATCATGTCCGGTTTTAACGGTAATGTCGGAGAGGGTATCCGCATGAATGGATTCGACCTTGAATTTTCCTTCTTTCGGGTACGGAATTAAGCGCAGATTCCGCTTCTGGTGATTGCTTACTTCATGCAGTATGCCTTGATTAACCAAGGCGGCAGCGCCATATTTGCCATCCTTGGACGGCTCTGCAACAACAAAATAAGGCTGCCCCGCGACATTGAACTTGGGTGAATCATAAGTTTCTCCCCGTTTAAGTTTCTGCTGCGCCATTTGGAAATGATGAGTAATCAGATTTTTATCTTTTTTGTTTAGTTTGGGAAGCAAACCCTGTATATCTGTCATTTTGTTCTGCTTAAGGTTATACCACCGTACTTGCTGAAAATGCTTGTGAAACTTTTGTTCTTTTTGCGTGTAGGCTTTTATTTGACCTGGGCTGCGCAAAGCGTTATTGTTCAGCATCCTGCGCAGATGACCTTTTGCATCAATACGGTTTAGTTGATCCGTTGCCTGGATATCGCTTTGCATGGTAAAGTGCTTGGCCTTGTTCTCCTGTTTGGGATTTAAAGGCTGTGTTGGTTCAGCCGTTGGAGCCGGCTGTTTCGAACCGGGGATGAACAGTAAGATCAGAAGCACACCAAGAACTGACGCTGCACCTAGAATGGTCCACAAGGTACGAGATTTCACAAAATTTCCTCCTCGCCGCATTTCATGATTTAAGTAGTCTTAGCGTGGGAAGAGTGAATCCTTTTTATGCGTTCCATTTCGTGATAAAACGGATGTGAGTTCGCAAAATGAAATGTACTAAAAATAACCGTGTAAGTGTATTCATGATAGGGATTTCGTTATCCCAAAATTTGTGTTAGGATAGTACATATTATAACGGCCGCCAGGTTATATGACCTGTAGGGTCACGACCATTTAAGGGGGATCTATCGTAATGCCAGCAGACAATCTTCAGAAATTATGCTCAGAGTCCAGAGAAAAGTTGAAATCTGCTATTTCGATTATGGAAACGTTTTTGAATGAACATGCTTTATCCCAATTGGTAACGGAACAGGACGAGGAAACCGTTCATTTTTACAAAGGATTTCTGTCGGATGTTCGCCATTTGCTTGTGTTTTCTGAAGTTTCCTATGAGAAGCTAGGTGTTGTACAGCGTCGCCCTAATTTTGATATCGATTTTGCCGAGAAGGCTTTGTATAATTTGTATCACCGCTGTGTCAACAGTTTCTTCTATCCCAAAAATGAAAGCTATTCTGAAGATGGTCGTTACGCCTATACTGGACAGGATGCGATTCGTTTCCGGAAGAAACCGGTTCGTCCTGCTCGTGATGTCATTATGAACATTACCAAGATTTATGAGGAGCTACGTGATGATCTTGCTTACTACGAAAGCGATTATTTGACGGAGCGCCGCATGCAATCAGAGAAAAGTCACGCTTAACATATTAAGGAATACTCAAGAGATGCCAACCATTGGCATCTCTTTTTTCGTTTCGCGGCTTAGGCACCAACTGACAATCGTTCTTGTGCATACCGGCAGTAAACTAAGGAAAAAATGTTGAAGAGGTGATGCTAAAATGGCCAACGAAGCCAAACCATTAGTGAAGTGCAGTGTCAGCAATTGCCATTACTGGGGAGAACAAAACTTATGTCATGCCGAGATGATTATGATTGAAATTGACCGTCATGCGAATGTGAAACTGAATGAAGAGTATGGAGCAGAGCCTTACGTAGACGACCATCAGGATGTTGCTGACAAGTCTTCCGAGACCTGTTGTTTGACCTTTAAGCCGAAGGGCTGACGGGGAAAAGCCGGATAAAGTCAGGGTGCTGGGCACTTTAGGATGATGGAAATGGAGGAAGCGCGTTTATGGATAAAAAACATCGCAATCACAAAATGAAGGTTGTTGAAGGCAAGCGAAACAGGGTAGACTTCCCGCGCAAAGATCATCGTGAAGAATATGCAGCCGAGGTTGCTCCCCCTAGGGATGCCTCCGCACGAAGAGCAGACGAGGATAAGGCAGACGTTTCTACCGGACGTACTGTCGGATATGTGGGCTTGGTATTGGGCATCGCCTCCTTGTTCATGTGGTCGGTTATCCTGGGGCCCATCGCAGCGGTTGTTGGATATTACGCGTACAGCAAAGGAAGCAGGACGACAGGCGCATGGTCAATCGGACTCGGCATATTGGCAACGCTCAGTTATTTTATCTTGATTCCTTTCAGTAGATAATTTTTGTAATGATGTGAATATGGGCGGATCAACTAGTGAGTGGTTGATTCGCTTATTTTTTTGCCGAATAGGTCTAGCAGATTGTTCCAGTTCCATGATAAAATAAAGGACAAGTATGAAATTTTGCTGCAGAAAGTGAGTTAAACGATGCAAATAGATCCGATATCATGGAAGCAAATGACCGATATACCACAGATGAATACGAATTCCACCGAGTCGGCAACCGGATTTGTCAATGTGCTAAGCAGCCTGCTTACCGAAGATTCCGCCTCCAAGCCGGTTGAACGTTCCGTGACACAGCTTGCGCCGGGCGTAACCTTTAAGGATGGACTGTTGTGGCAGCAGCTAGGAGCTGTAGATGAATCCGCCTCGTCTATACCAATGGAGGGGGTCGTGCATGACACGGGGGCAACAAAGCCAACAACCTTTGAGGATTTAATTACAGCAGCAGGGGAACGGTATGGTGTGCCAGTATCGCTGATTAAAGCGGTCATCGATGCGGAATCCTCCTTTAATCCGAATGCGGTGTCCTCTGCAGGAGCCAAGGGCCTGATGCAGCTGATGGACGGCACAGCAAGGGGACTTGGGGTAAGCAACCCTTTTGATCCGGCTCAGAACATCGAAGGTGGTACTAAATATTTATCCAATCTGATTCAGCGGTTTGGCGGAGAAAAGGCTATGGTTCTCGCAGCGTATAATGCAGGTCCAACCCGTATCGCGAATTTGGGTGTATCCAGTGATGAAGAGCTGATGTCCGTTGCTCATGAATTACCTGAGGAAACGCAGGCATATATTAGTAAAGTCATGAATGCACAATCAAAATACACTTTATAAACCCGCTTGGGGATAAATAGAAACCTGATAGAGGATCAAACGATAAGCGCCCACTTTGTCCGATCTAAGATGGAGTGCGGCTTTACCGTTTGGTCTTTTTGTGTAAATATAAAGGTCTGGAATAATAAGTTCTACAACGTGCGATGTGTAAGATGGAAAGGGGAATTTACCTTGATATATTGGGATCACGCTGCAACGACCCCTCCCTATGATGAAGTAGTGGACACGATGGCGGAAATCATGAAAATGCATTATGCTAATCCCTCAGCCCTTCATCGTTCAGGCGAGGCTGCCGCTAAACTGCTGAAGAAGGCAAGAGAGGTGTGTGCAGCCGCGCTGGACGTTTTGCCGACGGAGATCGTATTTACATCCGGGGCAACCGAAGGCAATAACATGGCGATTAAAGGGACTGCGATGCAGTACAGCAGCCGGGGCCGGCATATCATCACGACGGGAACAGAGCATCCTTCCGTATATGAATGCTGCAAACAGCTGGAAACGTTGGGATGGGAAGTGACCTATCTCCCGGTGGATGCCGCCGGTGTGGTGGATCTGGCTGCTTTGACGGAAGCTGTGCGCAAAGATACGGTGCTCGTCAGCATCATGCATGTCAATAATGAGACGGGGGCCGTCCAGCCGCTGGCTGAAGTGGGGCGTATCGTCAAGGAACGAAATTCACGAACGCTGCTGCATATCGATGGCGTACAGGGATTTGGCAAGCTGCCGGTTACTCTTTCCGAGTGGCAGGCCGACTTATACAGCCTGTCTGCACATAAATTCAATGGCCCGAGAGGAATGGGCGTGCTGTACATTAAGCAAGGCGTGCAGTTGTTCCCGTTGGTATCGGGCGGATCGCAGGAGAATGGGCACCGGGCAGGAACGGAGAATGTTGCCGGAGCGGTAGCAATGTCGAAGGCCATGCGATTATCCAGAGAACGCCAGCCCGAGTTTTATGCAAGGATGACGGAAGTAAGGGAGCTTCTGCTCCAGGGAATAGACAAAATTCCAGGATTGGTGTTAAACAGCAGTGAGCAGAATGCGCCTCATATCATTCATTTTTCGTATCCGGGATTAAAACCTGAGGTGATGGTCCATGCTCTGGAAGAGATGGGGATGCTCGTATCAACCAAATCCGCTTGCTCCTCTAAATTAAGCGAACCCAGCCGGGTCCTGTTAGCGATGGGGAAGGACATGGACATTGCTTCCTCCGGAATTCGTATCAGTCTTGGCAAAGAGCATCAGCTGGGCGATGCAGCGCGACTAGTCGAAGTTTTGGCCAAAGTTTGCGGGAACCTGCGTCCCATTATAGAAAGAGAGGGTAACCGAAGATGACTTACGATAAACTGCTGCTTCGCTTTGGCGAATTTACCCTAAAAGGCAAAAACCGCAACCGATTCGAGAGATCGGTATTGAATCATATTCGAAGCGTGCTCAAACCGTTTCCGGAAGCGAAAATCGTTAAGGAATACGGCCGCTTGTACGTCGAGCTTAACGGGGAGTCACCGGAGGCTCTGATCCAAGTTCTTAAAAAAGTATTTGGTCTTGTTTCCATCAGTCCGGTTCGCGTATGTCCTTCCGAGCTTGACCGCATTATCGAAACAGCGGTTGATTTTGTGGGACAGAAGGAACTAGCTGACCCGTCGACCTTCAAAGTCAATGCGAGAAGGGTGTGGAAACAATTCCCTCACTCCTCGCAAGAGATGAACCATTTAGTCGGATCACCTTTGCTGCGGACCTATCCCCAGCTTAAAGTAAAGGTAAAGCAGCCCGATATGGAGCTTCGTGTGGAAATTCGGGAGAACGAGACGTATTTGTACTATGAAGTAATCCCAGGCGCCGGCGGGTACCCGATTGGCACGAATGGGAAGGCCATGCTGCTCCTCTCGGGGGGGATTGATAGTCCTGTAGCGGGCTGGTCGGCTATGCGCAGGGGCCTTGAAATAGAATGTGTACACTTCTACAGCTTCCCTTACACGAGCCAACTGGCGAAGGAAAAGGTAATGGAGCTAACCAGGCTGTTATCGGGCTTTACCGGCAAAATCAAGCTGCACCTCGTTCCATTTACCGATGTACAGACTTCATTTGTGGGTATCGGCCAGGATAACCTGATCATTACGTTTATGCGCAGAGCGATGTTAAGGATTACTTCCTCGCTTGCGGAGCGGGAAGGGGCATTGGCGATCGTGACGGGTGACAGTCTCGGACAAGTTGCCAGTCAGACGCTGCCGAGCATGAATGTGATCGGCAGAGCCACTGAGCTGCCGCTGCTGCGGCCGCTCGTTATGATGGATAAGAACGATATCATTAATATCGCGATGGACATTGGTACATTCGAGACATCCATTCTGCCGTATGAGGATTGCTGTACGTTGTTTGTGCCAAAATCGCCCACCACCAATCCGAATTTGAAGATCATCGAGAAGGTGGAGGCTTCTATTACCGAGCTGCCTGCACGGATCCAAGCAGCGATTGAAGGTACGGAGACCGTGGTCATCACCCCGGACAGTAAAATCGGCGAGCTGGGCGAGAAGCATGCGGAGCCGGTGGTAAACGAAGACTGGTTTTAGTCGAGTATCAAACGAAGGTTAACATTCTGTAGCAGTGAAGCGAACGAGTATGGGCCCGTTTGGTACTGCCAACATAAAAACAACACCCCAAAGCTTCTTGGAAGCCTTGGGGTGTTGTTTTTTATCGCGCGTATGAAGTTACAATTAGGACTGGGTAGATGACTTGCGGCGCCCGGCAGATCTTTTTTTTAGATGTCCTGCAGTCAGCACGCCGATAATGATGGCAGCTATGAAGAGATACTTTATAAGCTGATGCCCTTCGAAATATCCCAGAAAATGTTTCTCTTCGGTAATCATGGAGGACGCCGTGTACGCAAGTACCGCAGAGCCTACATAGATAATCCATGGGAAACGGTTGATTAGTTTGATAAACAATGTGCTGCCCCATACCACGATGGGCACACTGATGAGCAGGCCTAGCGTTACAAGGATCACATTGTGTTTGGCTGCGCCTGCAACGGCAATGACATTGTCAAGACCCATAGCAGCGTCGGCTACAATGATAGTACGAATGGCAGCTCCAAGGCTTTTGCCGGCTTTTATATTGTCATGCTCATTATTGTCGTCGGTCATCAGCTTGTAGGCAATGCCAATCAGGAGTACACCTCCCACAAGCAGCAACCAAGGGATGTTAAGCAGCCAGACAACGAGGATGGTGGCAATGATACGAAGAATAACAGCTCCGGCAGTGCCGTAGATAATTGCTTTTTTCTGGGTTTCCTCCGGAAGATTACGTGCTGCAAGACCGATCACAATGGCATTGTCCCCGGCCAAGATCAGATCCAAAAAGACAATGTTGATTAATGCAAGAAAAAATTCAGCGGCTGTGGTTTCCATGAATGTCACTCCTCTTAGAATACGGTTCCACCATTAAACAAAGTGGATTAATTATAGGCCTATTTTTCCCGTTGTGCAAGCATAGCCTGGACCATTACCACATATGTGTAGAGTGGGGGTGTTGTTCTAGTGGAGACGATTTTTTTGTTGGGACAGATATTGATGATCAACCTTGTACTCAGTGGCGACAATGCCCTGGTTATCGCGATGGCCAGCAGAGACCTTCCCGAAATACATCGCAGACGGGCGGTCTGGATCGGGACTGCAGGGGCTGTTCTCTTACGGTGTATTCTGACTTTTTTGGCGGTGCTGCTGCTGAAAATCCCGTTTTTGCAGGCGGGTGGCGCATTACTGTTAATCTGGATCGCAGTCAAACTCATGATGCAAAAGGAACATGACCCTGCAAGCTTGGCCAGAGCTTCAACGATATGGGCCGCTGTCAATACAATTTTGATTGCTGATTTTGTGATGAGCCTGGATAATGTCTTGGCCATTGCGGGGCTTGCCAAAGGCGATCTTGCCTTGATTGTCATCGGAATATTATTAAGCATTCCCATCGTTGTATGGGGAAGCGGGATGATCTCAAACCTGCTTCACAAGTTTCCCGTGCTGCTTTACATAGGTGCCGGTATTCTAGCTTTTACAGCAGGCGAAATGCTCATACAGGATTCCCGCGTAGGGCTGATTCTGGCTTACTGGATGCCTTATGCCCACAGTCTCCTGCCAATTGTTATTGCAGGTGCTGTCGTTCTGATTGGCGGATTACAGACGGTAAGACGGCCCGGTATGTAACGGGACTTTACTTCAACAGCCTATTCGCGTAAGCGGGCGTGTTAAATCAAAAAAATGGACAACTGTCTTGTGCAGTCGTCCATTTTTTGTTAGCTTGATGCAGGTATATGGGACGGGCCTAGGTTATTTCAAGTGGAACAAGCTCGGGATATGGTTTTTTTTGTCGGTTTGGGCTAAAATTAACGTAACTGCTTCTTTTAGAAACCGCTACTTTTGGTGATACATATATTGAAGAGAGAGGGTGATCAAATGTCCTCCAGAAAAGATTTGGCGTTGGGTATATTCATCGTTGTTGCTGGAGTCGTTATTTTGCTCGGTAAGCTTGGTGTGTTTGGATTTCTGGGAAGAACGTTATGGCCGCTCGTACTGCTGCTGCCGGGTATCTTTTTGCATATCATGTTTTTTGGTCGCCGTGCCTCTGCCGCAATTCTTATTCCGGGTGGTATTCTGACGGTATATGGCCTTCTGTTCTTCATATGTAATATCGGGGGATGGGGACTGATGACTTCATTATGGCCTGTGCTAATTCTCGGTGTGGCTGTCGGCTTGTATGAATATTATCTGTACGAGAGCCCGCGACCTGGCGCAGCGCTGCCGGTTGCGCTTGGACTGACGGTGCTTTCCGTTTTGATATTCATCTTCACCTGGCTTGAGACTGGGGCGTTCTACATTATTGCCCTGATCTTAATCGCAGCGGGTATTTGGATGATCTTTGGCCGCAATCGTTCCGGGCGCAATAATAAATGGAGCAGAGGTTGGTAATTGGTAAGAGGTAAAAGTTGCTGGAAGTTTTCTGAAAAGACTTGATTTTCCCGCTCGTTTACCTATATTATAGGATGTATGTTGAAGCGTCGGCATGTCGTCCGGCGCTTTCTTTGTGGCTCATTCGAACAGAAGGGATTTGAGATATATTTATGCAATCAAGAGATCAGATTCGCAACATTGCCATTATTGCTCACGTTGACCATGGCAAAACAACACTTGTAGACCAACTGCTGCAGCAGTCCGGTATTTTCCGGGAGCATGAGACGCTGCAGGAACGCGCGATGGACTCCAATGATTTGGAGCGCGAACGCGGAATTACCATCCTAGCCAAGAATACGGCTATTACGTATAAAGATTTCTTGATTAACATTGTGGATACACCTGGACACGCCGATTTCGGTGGTGAAGTTGAACGTATTATGAAAATGGTCGATGGCGTTCTGCTCGTTGTTGACGCTTATGAAGGATGTATGCCTCAGACCAAGTTTGTGCTAGGTAAAGCTCTTGCACATAACTTGACTCCAATCGTCGTTGTGAACAAGATTGACCGTCCAGCCGCCCGCCCAGCAGAAGTGATCGATGAAGTGCTTGATCTGTTTATTGAGCTTGGTGCGAATGACGACCAACTGGACTTCCCCGTTGTATATGCATCAGCCCTAAACGGTACTTCAAGTATGGATCCAGAGAAGCAAGACGATAACATGCTTGCTCTTTATGAAACCATTATTGACCATATCCCTTCCCCTACTGAGAAAGTGGACGAGCCTCTTCAGTTCCTCGTTACCTTGATGGATTACAATGAATATCTGGGCCGTATTGCCGTCGGCCGTGTGAACCGCGGTATCATTAAGCAAGGCCAACCGGTTACCGTTATGCTTCGTGATGGTTCCACCAAGAGTGCCCGTATCGAGAAGCTGTTCGGCTTCCAAGGATTGAAGCGGATCGAGGTTGCTGAAGCAGGTGGCGGCGACATCGTGGCGATCGCAGGCATCAAAGACATTAACATTGGAGAGACCATTGCGGATCCACAGAATCCGGAGGCATTGCCTGTCCTTAAAATTGACGAACCAACCTTGCAAATGACGTTCCTTGTTAACAACAGTCCTTTTGCCGGACGCGAAGGCAAATGGGTAACATCCCGTAAGCTGCGTGACCGCCTCTTCAAAGAACTTGAAACAGATGTAAGTTTGAGAGTGGATGAGACGGAGAGCCCTGATGCCTATATCGTATCGGGACGCGGCGAGCTTCACCTCAGTATTTTGATTGAGAATATGCGTCGTGAAGGCTATGAGCTTCAAGTATCCAAACCAGAAGTTATCGTTAGAGAAATTGATGGCGTCAAAATGGAGCCGATCGAACGTCTTATGATCGATGTACCAGAAGAAAGCATGGGTTCCGTTATGGAAAGTCTCGGAACACGCAAGGCTGAAATGGTGAACATGGTGAATAACGGAAATGGTCAAGTGCGTCTGGAATTCCTGATTCCCGCTCGTGGACTTATCGGTTACCGTACCCATTTTCTGACCCTGACACGCGGTTATGGTATTATGAACCACGCATTCGACAGCTACGGTCCGCTTATTGGCGGTCAAGTGGGAGGACGTCACCAAGGCGTACTGGTTTCCACGGAGAACGGATCTTCAACGTTCTATGGCATGATGTCGGTGGAAGACCGCGGAACCCTGTTCCTGGAACCGGGGACTGAGATTTATGAAGGTATGATTGTTGGAGAGCATACCCGCGATAACGATATCGTCGTTAATATTTGTAAAGAGAAGCAATTGACCAACGTTCGTTCGGCAACGAAGGACGACACGGTTAAATTGAAAACACCGGTTATTTTCTCACTGGAGCAAGCTCTGGAATACTTGAATGATGACGAGTATTGCGAGATTACACCGAAGTCCGTTCGTCTTCGCAAGAAGATTTTGAACAAGAGTGAGCGCGAACGTGCAGAAAAACATCGTAAAATGGCACAAGCAAATCTATAATAGATAGAGATCTACTTGTCCAAAAGGAGTGAACCTATCATGCAAGAATGGTTTGCCGCGCACCCGCTCATCTCTTATATCGTGATTTTTGTGCTCATCACCTACGTTTACAACAAGGTATTCCGGGTGAAACAGAAGCTCCCTCTGTTGAAGGAGATTCTCCTGTATATCTTGATGGCCTTGGGCTCGGCGATACTGCTTGTGTTTCAGATTGATAAGCTGCCGATTATCCAGTGCTTGTTAGTAGCTGTGGCATTGATGCTGATGGTGCGTATTCGATATTTTGTTGAAGATCGTCAGAAGAAAAAGGCTCAGACCGAGCCGAAGTCATAAGCTTTGTAGAAATTTAGCAACTCAGGTAACAATCATACGGCAACTTTTTGTCAGTCCCCATCGTTTATAAGAGAGAGAAGTCAACCATGGTCCGGTAAATGCTTCGAAATTTGAAGCGTTTATCGGACATTCATCTAATTTGAATGAAATCAGGTGTTATGATATGAAACCTACTCATACCAATCTCCCTCCGAGAGCCAAAAGTGGGGGGAAGGGCAAGAAACAGCCAGTTCCAAAAAAGAAAAAAAGCGCATGGACATCATTTTTTAAATTCGTTCTTATCGTCTTGTTAATCGCAGTTCTGACTGCAGCAGGTTATGCCGGCTACTTGTTCTTCAAGGGCAATGAGATCATTGAAAAAAGCGGGATCGACAAACCAGTTGCTCCAGGCCATTCCGCAAAAGAAAAACCGATTACGGTGCTTCTATTGGGAACGGATCATCGCCCGGAGACGGGGACTTACTTGACGGACGTGGTCATGGTCGCCACCATGCATCCGGAAACCAATACGTCGACGCTGGTATCTTTGCCGCGGGATACACTGATTGAACTTGAAGGATATAAAGCGAGTAAACTGAACGCCTATTACCCAAGATTTAAAGCTGCTTACAAGGCAGCCGAGAAAAAGGAACCGGGCAGCGGCATTCCGGCTGAAGAAGAAATGAAAGTCATGATGAGCAAATATCTTGGCGTTAATATCGACTATGTAACGGTTATCGATTTTCAGGGATTCCGTGAAGTGGTGGATACTTTTGGCGGAGTGGATGTTAACGTTCAGTACAACATGTGTTACCGCGACAGTGCGGATGGGACGGATATTAACCTAACTGCAGGCCCTCAGAAGTTGGATGGCAAGAAAGCGCTGGATTATGTCCGTTACCGTAAATCTCGGAACTGTACGCCAAAGACGAAGGAATCCAATGACTTTGATCGCAATGCCCGTCAGAGTGAGGTACTACACTCCCTGCTCGATAAAATGAAGTCTTTTGGCGGCGTAACTAAAGTGGGTAATGCACTGGATGCAGTCAGCGATAACATGACCACCGATTTTGAGCAGGAGCAGATCCGGAACTTGCTCACGACTTATTATGATATCGGTAAAGATGACGTTAAATTTATGCCGATTACCGGTGAGTGGAGAAGCCCTAACGTTTACATTAACGACAATGAACTCAATGCGGCGAAACAAGCGCTGCAAGACGAACTTGCCGGCAAGCATAACGCTGGCCAGCAGGGGACAGAAGCGGATTCTGCAACAACTCCGTGACAATTGAAGGCAAGTTTTATTGTATGCTATAATACAATGTATCAGATGGAGATCATTGTACAGGAGGCCGAAGGCATGTCCTACCTTATGATGCATACGACACACCCATTGATCTGTAATCGGCAGACGGATAACCCTGCCCAAACATTTGTTCGAGCAGATTCCATTTGGGGATGGGAGCCTTTCAGATGTCATCCTTCTGATTCCATGTCTTATCAGGCGTGTTCATTCGACATGGGTGTCAATTTCACACCGAACAGGCTGCAGAACTCTGAATATGATACGGGTCATGTCACTGGCGAAGCAGAAATGCTCGTTAGTGGCGTTGTTATGGCCTTAAAAAAAGCCCAGTGAGCTTCACTGGGCTTTTTTGTATGAAATTTGGAACTAGGTGACGGACAAACTCGGGTAATGACAGGATTTGTCTTCTGCTGATTAGCGAGTTTATCCTCAAGTGGGTGGCCTATTTATTAGGGTGTGGATTGGCAGGTGCATGGCCTCGGTTTTTCGGTTTTACCGTTTGTGTACCTTTTTGCCGTACATTCCCGTCTCGCGGCGTTACATCTTTAGGCAACTGAGGAATGATGCGACCTACGATGTCAGCAAGTTCACTGGCAAGTCCTGAAACAGGATGCCCCTCCTGAATATGCCGGCCAAGATCGGCAATCCGGTTTGCAACGTCCACATCGGCCGTAACAAGTGCATTGGCACCTGCCGGATCGGATTGAAGGGCTTCCGCGACTGTGTATTTAATGGTTCCGACTTCTGCTCGATCTAAATTTCCATCTACATTAAGTCCAACAACAGCCGTTTTTCCCATCACAACACAGTTCGCGTTTTTAACGCCGGGCACACGCTCGGCTAGTGATTTTAGGTGATTCGCGGTTGTAGCGTCAACTTGTCCGTCGTTATTATTGACGTTGCCGACTCGTCCCGTATTCGTGTTATCCGGAGTCAAACCGTCTACATTGTTCGTGGTATAACCTCTGTTCCCATTCATGTTGTGAACACTGTTAGCAGTAGTTCCATTGGTTTGATTACGAGGAGAGGGTGATGCATTGTGCCCGCAGCCTGCGAGCAACAACACCGCTAGCATGATGGATAGAGCAGCTTTCATGGATTGATCTGTCCTTTCGTAGTAAAGTTCACTAAATTACTCCAGTCGCTACGCTTATTATGTCCGGGACGGAAAGGTTTATGTGTGTACCTGATGAAGAAGCAGTGGAGGGATAAGATGAGAAAAATATTTGTGCTGGATACGAACGTATTGCTGCATGATCCTCAGTCGATCTATGCATTCGAGGAGCATGAAGTCATCATTCCTGCGGTGGTTCTTGAAGAGATTGACTCGAAGAAGCGAAATGCGGATGAAATCGGCCGCAACGCCCGTACGGTCTCCCGATTGCTTGATGGGCTAAGAGAACAAGGTCATCTTCATGACGGGGTTCTTCTGGAGAATGGCGGGACATTGAAGGTTGAGCTTAATCATCGCAGCTTCGTCAAGGTACAGGAGTTATTTAGCGAAGCATCCAACGACAACCGGATTTTGGCTGTCGCGTTAAATTATAAATTGGAGGAGGAACCGAAGGAGCAAGGAAGACCAGTCGTTCTGGTTAGCAAGGATGTGCTTGTTCGAATTAAGGCCGATGTGCTCGGATTAACGACACAGGATTATCTATCGGACCGTACAGCTGATCCTAGTGAATTGTATCCTGGATTCTCTACCCTAAAGGTTCATCCTTCGGTGATTGATGAATTCTACAGCTATCGTTATTTACCAATTAAACCTCTTCAATTGTCTTATCCACTTTATCCCCATGAATTTGTTATCTTGAAGGATGAGATGGGGTCAGGAAAGTCTGCCCTCCTTCATGTGAATGAGGATGCAACTAGATTGGAGCCCCTCCATTTAAGCAATGATCCTGTTTGGGGCATCAGCGCCCGTAACGCCCAACAGCGTATGGCGATCGAGCTTCTTCTGAATGACGATATTCCGCTGGTCACCATTACTGGGAAGGCCGGAACGGGAAAAACCTTATTGGCTTTGGCAGCAGGTCTTTCCAAGGTGGAGGATGAGCATAAATACAAAAAACTGCTCATTGCGCGTCCGGTCGTTCCAATGGGGAAGGATATCGGTTATTTGCCTGGCGAAAAGGAAGAGAAATTAAGACCATGGATGCAGCCGATATATGACAATCTGGAATATTTGTTCGACACCAAAAAATCGGGTGATATCGATAAAATATTGATGGGACTTGGCAGCATCCAGGTGGAAGCCCTGACTTATATCCGGGGCCGCTCGATACCAGGTCAGTTCATCATTGTAGATGAGGCCCAAAACTTATCCCGTCATGAGGTCAAGACGATTGTTTCCCGGGCGGGAGAAGGGAGTAAGGTAATCCTGATGGGAGATCCGGAGCAGATTGATCATCCTTACCTGGATGCTGTGAGTAATGGGCTGACCTATGTGGTGGAACGCTTCAAGCAAGAAAATCTGAGCGGGCATATTACGCTGACAAAAGGGGAACGATCCAAGCTGGCTCAACTGGCTGCCGACTTATTGTAATCATATATTTCCCGAGAAATGATACCGCGGAGTAAATTGTATGGTAAAGACTGTTCAAGACTCATAGGACAGTCTTTTTTCCTTCCCATCGTTAATTAGTAAAATCTGGACTAGATTATTAACAAAAAAGATAGGACAAGAGCACTAGAAGTTTGGTAAAATAAGGGCATGCGACTATTGAAGGAGTGAAGATGGGATATGAAGCGGAAGAAATATTGGTTCTTATTTGCCATTTTACTGTTGTCTTTATCCAGTTTATCTCCCAGCTTTGACTTCACTCACCACACTAGACGAGAGCCCCCGGGGGATGAACCGAATCCTCCGCAGCAAAGACCGGAGGTGCCGGAGACCGATCTGGGCCCGATCAAGGTCGGTGTTCAGTTAAACCCGGATGAACTGAGACAACTTAAAGCTCTTAATGAGCGTTTTATGGAAGAGACCGGTGCAGAGATTGAAATCACGCCTCTGGAAACGAGTGAAACACACAAAGAGTCGTTTCTGCTCGAGATGTCCCTTGGTGAAGGACCTGATATCGTATTAACGGATTCACACTTTATTAAAGCGCTTGCAATGAGTGGCTGCTTATTGCCTGTTGATGCTTCTCAGGGCACGATGCCAGGCGAAGATATCTTGAATGGTCTTCTGCCGCCGCTGCAGTGGAACGGGTATCAATGGGGAATGCCGTTTGATATAGACCCCTATATTATGACTTGGCAGACCAAGGGAAAGAACGGCGAACCATTCAAAGTGCCGGAGAGCCGTCAGGCATGGCAGGAATATTTGGAGCGGCACAAGGTAAGCCCTGTCCTCTCATTTGACTGGAATGATCCTTATGCGTTCGGTGCGGCGGTTCATTTGCTCGAAGGTGATCCCTCCAAGCCAGATCAAGAGGTGCTTGATATGTTGATTCGCAATCATGGAAGAGTGGCAGAATCAGCGCAAGGAGCGACAGAGGCAGAGGTTGATAGCCAAGGTTCTACAGCCTCCGATAAGGTGGAAGCAGCCGTGATCATTGAGCCGTATTCGAGCTTTTCAGATCAAGAGGCCGATGGAGTGTCCCTTGCATTGGCAATGGGAAAGGCGCATCTGGATACGCCGGTTGTCCGAACTCGAAGTTTTGCAGTAGCGGCACACACGGAATCATCGGCGCTTGCCATGAAGTGGATTACGTATATGACTGGCAAAGCGATGCAGCGTGAATGGAGCAGAGCGGCAGGAACGCTGCCTGTTATTTCTGAATTGTATGTCATGGGCACAAACCTGAGTGATCGGGGCATTTGGCAAAAAGCCGCCGTTCCAGCCCAGGTGCTGCTCTCTCGAAATGAACCGGCCGCTTTGACTTTTGGCGATTCGGAAGGTTTTCAAACGTATAACCAAGCAGCGAATCGATTGCTGCTTGGCGAAATCACGATCCAACAATATATGGAATTGTACACGCCTACTCAACCTTAAAAAAGCTGCCCAAGCGAAGGGCAGCTTTTTTCTATAAATCCAGCTCCATTTTGACCACTAATCTTTGATCTTGGCTGGATACCTGCGTTGCTTTTAAGAAAGACACCAACTGTTTAGGGTAAAAGTTCATGTCGAATTCTTCCTGCAAGGCTTTGCGCGTGGTGTCAGGCAATTCCAGCCGATTGAACACGAGTTTGTCAACTTGAAACATGATGGCATTCTCCGGTTCGTTGATCACGGTGTATTTTCCTTCAATCAGCAGTGACAGATTTCCGCTCTCACCGGAAGCTATTACTTTTCCATCGTTAAAATGGAAAGCAAAGCTGTTAAAGATTTCATCTTCGGATCTTAAAAATGCGTTGAGATCATCCTCATGGATATCGATGGTGTACTCCTTGCCGTTTGTTTTCAGCATATTCTTACTTCCTTGGACGAATTGCGGCAAGTTTTCCATGGCGTTAGCCAGAGCCTGGAAGTGACGCTTTACTTCGTACAGTCCCACGTTCTCCCAATAAAGGGTGAACTCCTCAATCAACTTCTTCATGGCATCCGGGTTGCCACTGGCTGTCAGTGCTCCGTCAACCTGCTGTTCAAGCGCCAGCACTCGTTCACGCTGCTTGACAAGGCTGTCCTTTACTTCGGCGAGCTGAGCTGTATTGCGTGCCGCTTCAGCCTGAGCGGAGGCAAGGGAGCGGTACTGATTGTTATATACCGCAAGTGTATCCCGGTCATTTTGAATGATCATATCGTAAAAGTCCATGATCCGGAATAAACCGGCTAAGTCTTTTGCAGACAACAGCATAAAGAATAAATGATCCCGTTCACCCATGTAATAAGACCGAAGAACAGCTCCTGCCCGATCGCGCCGGTCTTCGATACGCAAGCCCATATCCTGAATTTTGATTTGCAGTTCGCTCTGAAGTAGCTGCAATTCGGCGATGCGTTTGGTTATCCGTTCGATTTCATGGTCGATCTCCACGATGGAGAGGCTGTCCTCCAGAAGTTTGCGCGCCTCTTCCGAATCAGGCATAACCGGGCTTACATCCTGCTCGGAATATACCAGAGCTGGAGTCCCTATGAAGCAGAATAACAGGGTTATACACAGCATGACCGGGAGGAGAGTTTTTTTTACTCGTACATTCAAACGGGAGTCCTCCTTGAATGGTTGTTAGTCGAAAGGAATCCAACCACTGTCTGTCCCTTCATTTTAACCAATATATGACGTATACGACTTAATTATCAACCTTCAGGCACTAAAAAAGCGATCCGGCCGCTAAAGCACCTGATCGCTCTTTTAAGTACTCTCGTTCTCTAATTGCAAGGGAAAATCCACCAGCTGCCATCATTTTGTCCAGGTTGAGCGCCGGTGGATTTCAAGCATCGCTTGCATCGTTTACCTATTAGAGTGGTTTGCCCATAATGAAGACCGTCCAATAGCTAAAGCCTGTGAAGGTCACGATCATATAAGCCCAGAAGAGAAGAATATAGGTTCTCTCCGTGAATTTCAAATATCCCAGGATCACGAAAAATGCAGTCTGCAGGAAGAAAAGCAGTGCCATTTCTATATGATCTCCGGCAAAGGCCATCAACCCGATAGTCAGGGTGAAAAAGCCAAGGACTCGAAACATCCGTGCCACGATTATATCCTCCTCTCGTATGTACGCACATAATGCTGCTATCAACATTATAGCGTTATGGCAAAAACGTGTAAACGCCTAACTCAAGAAAACCCTTTATTTTTTATTATTATCCAGAAGTAAGACATTGAATTCGTGAATAATTTGGACGAATCTCCCCTTTTCCCTTCGTAAGAGTATGATCTGTCTTAAAAATGGAAATACATTTTAGTATCAAATAGATTCTATGAACTCTATGAGAGGCATAGAAATGAATTAAGCAGTTTTTATACCCTATTCAGCAGCCGATTTACGGTATTGAAGACGGTTATTTTAGGATGTCGTTAGGAGGGTTTTATGGTATGTCAGCAGTGAGACAGGATGCATGGAGTGCAGAGGACGACCTGATATTGGCGGAGGTGACTCTTCGTCATATTCGTGAGGGCAGCACCCAATTGGCTGCCTTTGAGGAAGTGGGAGAAAGAATCGGCCGGACATCGGCAGCTTGTGGATTTCGTTGGAATAGCTGCGTTCGCAAGAAATATGAGGATGCTATCAGCTTGGCGAAATCTCAGCGTCAAAAGAGAAGTTATTATAAAAAACAACCTTTGGCAAGTGGACCGCAGGTTGCCGGCTTGGCTGCTCCGGAACTGGAGCACGATGTCTATAAGAATGATGGTGCAAGTGAAGAAACACTGTCCATCGATGCCGTTATCCGTTTCCTTCGTCAGTGGAAGGGCGGGCTTCAGGAAAGTTCGCGTCAGTATAAATTGCTGGAGAAGAACTTGCGAGAAAAAGAGGATGAGCTTTCAAGACTCCGCAGTGAGAATCAACGGTTATTGAAGGAAGTCAGCGAAGTGAAAACAGACTATCATGTGGTCAATGACGATTATAAGGCACTGATTCAGATCATGGATCGGGCACGAAGACTTGCTTTCTTAAATGAAGAAGACGAGGAGCTTAAAACACGCTTCAAAATGGACGCAAACGGTAATCTGGAACGAATCGAATAGGTAAAGGTTATCTTGCTCTAGCCGTAACCCGCATTAGTGCATTCCATGCGCTTTGGCGGGTTATTTGTGCGTATCGAGGATTATTCTGATATATACTAGGACTAGTACTTCGTGGTTGATTACATAAAATGGGGGATTATCATGAATATCCATATTATCGGAGCTGGCTCATTGGGGCTATTATTTGCGGGTAAACTTGCGAATTCAGGCTGCCGTGTCACGTTATGGTGCCGAAGCGAGGAGCAGGCGGACAAGCTTCGGGCTTCCGGCATAACCATCGAGGAGAAGGGTCAGCACCAGGTTGTTGACGCCCATGCGTTCTCGGTCTGTTCATGGTCATCCTTTGCGCAGTCGGGTGGCGCTGCCGATGCGGATTATCTTCTCCTCATGTTGAAGCAGCAAGGGATCGAAGAGATGGCAACGGAGATGCTGGCTCAATATGGTCAAGAACATCGCAGACTAATATGTTTTCAGAACGGTACAGGCCATTTGGAGCGGCTTCAGGAGCTGCTGCCAGTTTGGACGATCTACGCGGCCATTACAACGGAAGGGGCCAAGCGTTCAAGCGGCGTCTCTGTTTTGCATGCCGGTCATGGAACGACGACAATCGGCAAAATGATGCCCGCCTGGAGCCCATTAGAACCTTTATCTCCAGAAAATCATGAAATTGAACTGGTTAAACAGCTGAATAGAGCAGGATTTGAAGCTTTTTTGTCGAATCAAATGGATGAGATGATTTATCGCAAGCTGCTGATGAACGCAGTCATTAATCCATTGACTGCATTGTGGCGGATTCCTAACGGAGAGCTGTTATCTTCCCCTGAACGACTCAGGTTTATGAAGCAGCTATATCATGAAGGGATCGCTGTATATGAAGCGGGTGGAATTCCTTACGGAAGCGGGCTATGGGAATGGATTATATCCGTTTGTCAATCGACTTCAGGTAACACGTCCTCCATGCTTAAGGATGTAATGGACGGTAGAACGACGGAAGTTGCCTGGATTAACGGAAGTATTGTCCGTCTGGGCCAAAAATATGGGATTTCTGTGCCAACACACGAGCTGATTACGAAGCTCATCGAGGGGATGAATACATAGGGGGTCTTAGCATGGGTTTCTTGCAGGGGCTGTTTCAAACATTAAGTTCTTTTCCGTTCATTCCGTTTTTACTGGTTTATTTCATTGTCTTGCAAAGAAATAAAAATCGAAAGCAAGCGCTGGAGCTGGCCATGGATGTCACCACATTTTTTATGCTGTTTTCAGTCTCCGCCTTGTTTAATAATACATTCCAGTCCAAATTCGGTTTCTATCTCATTCTCCTCATGCTGCTCATTGCAGCAGGGCTGATCGGCAGTGCGCAGAACCGCTGGAAAGGCAAGGTTAACGGTAAAAGGCTGCTGCGCGCCGTGTGGCGTCTCGGGTTTGTCAGCATGAGTTTCGGGTACATCATATTCACATTTTTTGGCGTCCTCTCCTACATAATTAAGATGATGTAAACAATTCTAACAACTAGAATTTTATGATAAATCTGTTTGATCTTTGGGTCAGGCAGATTTTTCAATTTATTGATTTCTGGATTTTTTTGACCACTGGTTGTATAATCGATAAGCATATACCTAAAATCTATGAGGGGGATACCGCAAGATGAAGAAACAAAAGAAATTAATGCTTCTTATGACGTTAATTCTTGCTTTCAGCTCAGTTTTAGCAGCATGTGGAGCTGACAAGAACGATGGCGCCAATAAAGGCGGAACGGCGGACAAGCCTAAAGAGCAAGTTTTCCGTATGAACCTTGCTTCCGACCCTCCTACATTGGATCCGGGCTTGTCTCAGGATAACACGTCGAATACAGTAATCAGTGCTGTGTTTGAAGGTTTGGTTCGGAAGGGTGCAGATGGATCAGAAGAGCCTGGCGTAGCCGAAAAATGGGATGTTTCTGAAGACGGATTGAAATATGTCTTCACCCTTCGCAAAGATGCCAAATGGAGTAACGGCGATTCAGTAACGGCAAAAGATTTTGAGTATGCATGGAAACGCGTACTTGATCCGAACTTTACTCCAGCATCACCATATGCGTATCAGCTCTATTACATTAAGAACGCTGAAGCTTACAATCTTGGAGAGATCAAAGACGCCAATGAAGTCGGCTTAAAAGCAACCGATGATTATACGCTCGAAGTTACGCTGGCAAACCCAACGCCATACTTCCTCAGCTTGATGTCATTCCAAACCTACTTCCCGATTCATAACTCCGTTGAAGGTAATGCTTCTTGGGCAACCAAACCGGAAACATTGATTGGTAATGGTCCGTTCAAAGTTTCACAAATGACCAAAGGTCAAAAGATCGAGCTTGTGAAGAACGACCAATATTGGGACAAGGATGCAATCAAACTTGAAAAAGTTCAAATGAGTATCGTGAACAGCTCTGCAACTGAACTTTCAAGCTATCGTAACGATGAATTGGATTATGCAGGACATCCAACAGGAAATATTCCGACGGATCAGCTGAATGCGATCAAGAAGGAATTGGGCGATGAACTGATGATCAAAGGTATTTCATCGACGTATTTCTATATCTTTAACACAACAGAAGAACCATTTGACAATGTGAACATCCGTAAAGCTTTTGCAATGGCGATTGATCGTCAGGCGATCGTAGAGAAAATCACGCAAGGTGGACAACTTCCTGCACATGGTTTTGTTCCTCCTGGTATCAAGGGTGAGTCCGACGAGTACCGTAAAGAGGTACCGGATACTTACTTCGATGAAAATCTTGAAGAAGCTAAGAAACTGCTCGAGCAAGGTATGAAGGAAAAAGGCTATACCACATTACCGGAAGTAACTCTAATCCACAATTCCGATGACAACCACAAGAAAATTGCGCTTGCCATTGCGGATATGTGGAAGAACAACCTCGGCGTTACTGTGAAGGTTCAAAACCAAGAGTGGGGCGTATTCCTGAAGAACCGTGATGCTTTGAACTATCAAGTGGCACGTTCCGGTTGGGGAGCAGACTATAACGACCCGATGACTTATATCGATATGTGGACATCCAACGGCGGTAACAACGATACTGGTTTCAAGAACGAAGAATATGACAAGCTTGTGAAGGATGCTTATGCAACTAGCGATAACGCTAAACGCATGGAGCTGATGTCCAAAGCTGAGAAAATTCTTGTTGAAGACAACCAAGTTGTTATGCCGATCTACTACTACTCCAGCGTGTCCCTGGTTAAACCATGGGTGAAGAATCTTCATCTGGATTATAAGGGTGATATCGATTTCACACGTGCATATATCGAGTAGTCTTTTGTAAACCATTTATAAAAGATTACGGTTCGGGATATATATGTGGGGCATTTTAAACCTCATATATATCCCGATTTTTTTGTATGAGCACAAGGTTTCCAAATCTTGTGTCCGTTGGTGAAAGTTAAGGGATGCCAGGTCCGTTCTAGAATAATACAATTATATAGACGGCTTGGTTTAGAACAACTGATCAGGAGGCTAGCGAAATGCTGAGGTATGTGGCGAGTAAGTTTTTTTATATGCTTGTATCGTTGTTCATACTGATCTCAGCCACTTTTTTTCTTATGAAAGCCATACCGGGCGATCCGTTTATGGGAGAGAAAAAGCCATCGCCTGAAATTTTGGCGAGGCTGATGGAGCAGTATGATTTAGATAAACCGGTATTTCAGCAATATACGAAATACTTGGGCAATATCGTTCAGGGTGACTTTGGTTTGTCTATGAAAAAACAGGGGCAATCCGTCACTGATATTATTGTTGATACATTTGGCCCTTCACTTCGATTGGGTCTTATCGCGATCGTCGTATCCGTTATTGTGGGTGTCCTGCTGGGGATGCTTGCAGCTCTGTATCACCGCAAGCTGATTGACAACATCGCCATGATTATCTCGGTTCTGGGGATTGCGGTACCGAGTTTTGTACTAGCGTCATTGTTGCAATTCGTTCTCGCAGAGAAAGCGGGTATTTTCAATGTTATGGGCTTTGAAGGACCGCTCGACTACGTGCTTCCTGTTATGGCTCTATCTGCTCAGCCGATTGCATTTATCGCGCGATTAACGCGATCCAGCATGCTGGAAGTACTGCATTCGGATTATATCAAGACGGCGAAGGCCAAGGGTCTTAACTGGTTCGCCATTATGTTCCGTCACGTGGTCCGAAACGGGATATTGCCGGTCGTAACTTATGTCGGCCCAATGACAGCGAACATCATTACCGGTTCGGTCGTTATTGAACAGATCTTCGGTATTGGCGGCATTGGCAAGCAGTTTGTGGAAAGTATCACAAACCGCGATTATACAGTCATTATGGGGATTACCATATTCTACGGCATCTTGCTGATGCTGGCGCGTTTCGTTACAGATATCGTATATGTATTTGTGGATCCACGCATTAAATTGACCGGCGGGAAGGAGAGGTAGACATGGAGAAAGAACAAAGTATGCCTCATCCTGCGGCACTAAACTTGAAGCCTGAAGATTTTCAGAAGATTGGTCCTGATGAGAAACAATCCGAGGTAATACAGCGTGAAAGTTTGTCCTCCTGGAGAGATTCCTGGGAAAGATTGCGCAAGAACAAGCTTGCTATGTCCGGCTTGATTATTATGATCCTGATTGTCATCATGGCCATTATCGGCCCGATGATCTCTAACTATGATTATGAAACGAATGATTTGATGAATACGAATATGCCGCCTTCATCAGAACATTGGTTTGGAACCGACGATCTGGGCCGCGATGTTTTTGTTCGTACTTGGATGGGTGCTCGGATTTCCTTGACCGTTGGTCTTGCAGCAGCTGCGATTGACTTGATGATTGGTGTAATATATGGCGGCATCATGGGTTATTTCGGTGGCCGTGTCGATGAGTTCATGAATAAGTTTGCAGAAATTTTGTATTCCATTCCGTACCTGCTCGTTACGATTTTGCTGTTGGTTGTATTTGAACCAAGTTTAGGAACGATCATACTCGCCTTAACCATCACCGGTTGGATTAACATGTCCTGGATTGTGCGGGGCGAGATTATGCAGCTTAAGAACAGAGAATATGTCCTTGCTTCACGTTCGATGGGTGCGGGAACCGCACGCCTGTTGTTCCGGCATTTGATTCCGAATGCGATGGGGCCGATTATCGTTACCTTGACCCTGTCGGTTCCAAGCGCGATTTTTTCCGAGGCTTTCCTGAGCTTCCTTGGTCTTGGAGTTCAAGCACCGGTTGCCTCATGGGGCTCCATGATTAATGATGCCCTGTCCGGATGGATGTACTATCCATGGCGGATGTTGTTCCCTGCTCTATTTATCAGCTTGACGATGTTGGCATTTAACATTTTCGGTGATGGATTGCGTGATGCGCTGGATCCGAAATTGAAAAAATAGGAGGTGGGAAGGTATGGAACCGATCTTGCAGGTAAAGGACCTCAACGTATCGTTTCGTGTTCGCGGCGGTGAAGTAAAGGCAGTCCGCGGCATGAATTTTGAAGTCGGCAAGGGGGAGACGGTTGCCATCGTCGGTGAGTCCGGAAGCGGTAAAAGTGTTACCGCCCAGACCATTATGCGATTGATTCCGTCCCCGCCCTCAGAAATAAAAAAGGGTGAGGTCATTTTCCAAGGACAAGACCTTCTCAAAAAAACGAATAAACAGATGGAAGCGATTCGCGGCAAGGATATCGGGATGATCTTCCAGGATCCGATGACATCGCTGAACCCGACCATTCGAATAGGTAAGCAAATTACGGAGGTGCTGATTAAGCACCAGGGGATGTCTTTCTCCGAAGCCAAAAAACATGCGATTGAAATGCTGAAGCTGGTTGGCATCAAAAATGCCGAGGAACGTTTCAATCAGTATCCGCATGAGTTCTCCGGCGGTATGCGCCAGCGTGCGATGATAGCCATCGCGCTTGCGTGCAAGCCGACCCTGCTGATCGCCGATGAGCCGACAACGGCACTCGACGTTACCATTCAGGCACAGATTATGGACGTTATGAAGGAAATGCAGGAGCGCCTCGGAACATCCATCATTCTGATCACGCATGACCTTGGCGTGGTTGCCGGCATGTGTGACCGTGTCATCGTAATGTACGCAGGTGAAGTGGTGGAAACGGGAACGAAATGGGAGATTTTCAAAAATCCGCAGCATCCTTACACCAAAGGTTTGCTTCGTTCCATGCCGCGTCTGGATCAGAAGAAAGACGAACCGCTCATTCCGATTATCGGAACACCACCGGATCTGATCAAACCGCCTGTAGGCTGTCCGTTCGCCGCTCGCTGTGATGAAGCTATGCGAATTTGTGAACGGGTGGATCCGGGCGCAACGGAATTTAGCGACACGCATATGGCGCGCTGCTGGAATCTGCATCCGATGGCGAAGGAGGCGCAGGGTTCATGAAGGAAAACCACTTGATTGAGGTAAAGGGCCTGAAGAAGTATTTTAACGTCGGTAAGGGCAACATCCTTAAAGCAGTCGACGACTTGAATTTTTATATTCGCGAAGGCGAAACGCTTGGCATGGTGGGAGAGTCGGGTTGTGGTAAATCAACAGCAGGACGGACGATTCTCCGTCTCTATGAACCTACGGCCGGCAGCGTTAATTTTAACGGAACGGATATTTACAAGCTGTCTCCGGGCAAGATGAAGGCGATGCGCCGCGATATGCAGATGATCTTCCAGGATCCGTATGCCTCGCTGAATCCAAGATTCACGGTGTCGGATATTATCGGAGAAGCATTGGATATTCACGGTATGGCCGGCAGTCGCGCCGAACGCAAGAAGCGGATTGAGGAGCTGCTGGATATGGTCGGCTTGAATAGTGACCACTCGACGCGTTACCCTCATGAATTCTCCGGCGGTCAACGTCAACGGATCGGGATTGCTCGTGCTCTTGCGGTAAACCCTAAATTCATCATATGCGACGAGCCGATCTCGGCGCTTGACGTTTCGATTCAGGCGCAGGTTGTCAATCTGCTTAAGGATTTGCAGGACCGTCTGGGCTTGACCTATCTCTTCATTGCGCATGACCTGTCCATGGTCAAGCATATCAGTGATCGGGTAGCGGTTATGTATTTGGGTAAAATGGTGGAGCTAGCAGACAGTGAAGAGCTGTATGCAAATCCGATCCATCCTTATACCAAGACTTTGCTGTCCGCGATTCCGATTCCGGATCCAGAAATTGAGGCAAACAAAAAGCGTCTCAAGCTGGAAGACGATATGCAGGGGCCGATTTCAGCTGCCAAAGGCGAAGACGGAACGGTTCAACTGGACGTGAAGGATTCGGAATTGGTCGAAGTGTCCAAAGGACACTGGGTTGCAAAGGCCTACGCTTGAACAAGCGGACCTGAATATGAGAAAGCTGCTTCAAGAATAGCCGCTGGCATCGTGCCGGCGGCTATTCTTTTCCTTTGACGCAGAATGCCAACATTCGGTACAATCAAGAAAGGCAAAATGTTATAGAATAATTAAATTTCATGCACAATCTAGATTTGGTTGCGACGTAGAATAGGAGGAATACCTCATGAATATCGTTCCGGAACCATTATCCCTCGCTTCGCGTCTCGCTCAGGATTATATTCATCACTTCGACCGGGTAAGCGGGTTCTACGGTGAAGATTACCGCGGCGAGCACAGCTATGCAGAGCGAGTACAATGGCTGGATCTTTCGGAAGACAAACGAATTCAGCGTAAAGCGCTGGCAGATTGTCTTCGGACGTACAATCAGAAACACAATGACCATCCCGCTGTACATAAATCACTCCAACTTCTGGAGCAGCCAGGAACGGTTACCATGGTTGGTGGACAACAAAGCGGTTTGTTCACCGGACCTCTGCTTGTCATATATAAAGCAATTACCGTCATTCAAGCGGCCCGCGAAGCGGAAGAGCGCTTGAATCGTCCTGTCGTGCCTGTATTTTGGATCGCCGGGGAAGATCATGATTGGGATGAAGTGAATCATACGTACTTCCTGAGTCAGGATCAGCAGCTTTCCAAGATCAAGCTTGATGCCAAGGACGGACTCAGGACGTCGGTTAGTTATACTGACGTTGCTGAGGAAGATTGGAATGCGATGCTGGCAGAGCTCCAGATTCAATTGGCAGACAGCGAATATAAGGCAGATCTGCTGAAGATGGCGAGGGAGTCGTTTGACGGTTCGGCTGGACTCAGCGAGGCATTCGCTAAACTCATCAGCTGTATGTTCGGCAAATATGGGCTAATACTCCTGGATTCTGCAGATCCGGGACTGCGAGCGTTGGAAATACCCGTATTCGAATCTTTGATTACCCGCAACGAAACAATGGGACTTTCGTACCAGCAGGCTGCAAGGGATATCGCAGGTTTGGGATATGAAGTCCAGGCTGATGTATCCGAGAATGGGGCCAACTTGTTCTACTTGCATGAAGGCAGACGCTTGCTGCTTTACCGAGAAGGACGTGTATTCTCAGACCGGAAAGGCATCATTACGCTCACGGAGGAAGAACTGCTTCGGGATTTGCATCAGCATCCGGAACGCTTCAGCAACAATGTGCTGACCCGTCCAATTATGCAGGATTCGCTGCTGCCCGTGCTCGGAACGATACTCGGTCCAGGGGAGATTTCCTATTGGGCGATTACGCGCTATGCATTTTCCGACTTAGGTTTGCAGATGCCGCTGATCATCCCGAGAATGTCATTCTCCATCGTAGATGGAACCGTCCATAAGCTTATGGAGAAATATGGATTGTCCTTCGAGGATGTGCACCTCCGCTTGTCTGAGAAGCGTGAGGCTTGGCTTGCCAGCAAGGATGAGTTGAATCTGGAAGAGCGATTCAGTCAAACCCGGGAACAATTTGAAGCATTATATCAGCCTTTAATAGAAGATCTTGGCAAAATGCAAAGTGGACTGTTAAAATTAGGTCTAACCAATAAAGATAAAATATTGGAGCAGATGGATTACCTGTTAAGTAAATCCCGGAATGCCTTGGAACAGCAGCATGAGGCCGCGCTGGCACAGTGGAAACGCATTGAACAGACACTGATGCCGGAAGGGAAACCTCAGGAGAGGGTGTATAACATCCTGGAATACATGAATCGTTATGGATTGAATCTGGTGGATCGCCTGATGGAAATCCCATACGTTGCTTCAGGCATTCACAGGGTCCTTTACGTATAATGATCAGGAATTCAATCATCAGATCATAGGAGGCCGTTAAATGAGCTCATCATCAATACAAACCAGCAATATTACCGACTTGAAACTGGCACCGGAAGGTCATTTGAAAATTGATTGGGTGAAGGCGCATATGCCGGTATTGAATCGGGTGCGTGAACAATTCGAGAAAGAACAGCCATTCAAAGGGTTGAAAGTCGCCATCTCCTTGCATCTGGAAGCCAAGACTGCTTATCTGGCGAAAGTCGTTCAGGCTGGCGGAGCTGAAGTGACAATTACGGGCAGTAATCCGTTGTCCACTCAAGATGATGTGTGTGCCGCATTGGTAGAAGACGGGATCACGGTGTTTGCCAAGTATAACCCGGATCCTGCAGAATACAAGCAGCACCTCATTTCAACACTGGAGACCAGACCGGATCTGATTATCGACGATGGCGGGGATCTCGTAACGATCCTTCACTCCGAACGTACGGATCTGCTTGAAGGAATTCGAGGCGGAGCTGAAGAGACAACGACAGGCATCCTGCGCCTGAAATCTTTGGAGAAGGAAGGCTCTCTGAAATTCCCGATGGTTGCCGTGAATGATGCTTACTGCAAATACTTATTCGATAACCGTTACGGTACCGGACAATCGGTCTGGGACGGAATTAACCGGACGACCAACCTGGTGGTTGCAGGTAAGACCGTCGTTGTCGTAGGGTATGGCTGGTGCGGGAAGGGCGTGGCTATGCGCGCCAAAGGTCTTGGTGCCAACGTCATTGTGACCGAGATTGATGCGATTAAGGCCGTTGAAGCTTATATGGACGGCTTCCGCGTCATGCCAATGCGCGAAGCAGCCAAATTGGGAGATTTCTTTGTGACCGTCACGGGTAACCGCGATGTCATTAGTGGGGAAGACTTTGATGTCATGAAGGACGGTGCCATTTTATCCAATGCCGGTCATTTCGATGTGGAAGTCAATAAACCGGATTTGTCAGAACGGTCTCAATCAGTTCGGACGGTTCGGCGCAATATCGAAGAATATCATCTGAAAGATGGTCGTAAGATTTATTTGCTTGCCGAAGGCCGTTTGGTGAATCTGGCGGCAGGTGACGGACATCCGGCAGAAATTATGGATATGACGTTTGCGCTTCAGGCCTTGTCTCTCAAACACGTGAATGATCAGTACAAGAACATCGGTAACCACGTAGTAAATGTTCCTTACGAATTGGATGAACAGGTTGCCTTATATAAACTGGAAAGTCTAGGTATTACAATCGACAGCCTGAGCGCTGAGCAAAAGTCTTACTTGGACAGCTGGGCTCAGCACTAAACAGCAGCAGCTTTAGATCATTTGCAAACCTCCTTTCCATCCCCGAGTGGGATGAAAGGAGGTTTTTTGTGCGAATGTACTGAGAGAAAGTTCCAAAAAAACAAATGCTCGTTAGAAGGTATTTGATTCTTGACGCCGAATCTATTATCCTAAAGTGGTGGAAAGTGGTGCAAAGTGGGGAATCGGGGTTAAGGGGTGGAGTGCCTGATGTTCATGGGGGAGTTTCAACATAGCATCGACGATAAGGGGAGAATCATCATCCCTGCTAAATTTCGTGACCTCCTGGGCACCTCGTTTATCGTAACCCGCGGATTGGACAATTGCCTCTTTGTATACCCCAAAGATGAATGGGCCATCATGGAGCAGAAGCTCAAATCCCTGCCACTCATGAAGTCGGATGCACGCGCATTCACACGGTTTTTTTTCTCCGGGGCGACGGAATGTGAATGGGATAAACAGGGAAGGGTAAATTTGCCGGGCAATTTGCGCGAGTTCGCCAAGCTCGAGAAGGAATGCGTTGTTATCGGCGTATCGAGCCGAGTGGAGATCTGGAGCAAGGAGCAGTGGCAGAATTACTATCAGCAATCGGAGGAAGCATTCAACGACATTGCTGAGAAGCTGGTAGACTTTGATTTTGATTTATAACCAGCTAGGAACATCGTATGGAAATGGACAAGTTACACTTAAAAACTATGAATGAGACACAATGGAGGGCTGCAGCTTTGTTCCACCACATCACAGTGCTTAAGCAAGAAGCAACAGAAGGGCTGCGCATCAAACCAGACGGTATATATGTTGACTGTACGCTCGGGGGAGCAGGGCACAGCTCGCTTATTGCTTCCCAACTAAGTTCGAAGGGCCGGTTAATCGCATTGGATCAGGACGATTGGGCATTGAATAATGCCCGGGAAGTCATGAAGCCTTATGTGGACCGGATCACTCTTGTCAAAACCAATTTTCGTGATTTGGAGGAGGTGCTCCGAAACGAAGTGGAGGTTGACGAGAACGGGCAGCCGCAAGTTGACGGTATACTGTTCGATTTGGGCGTATCCTCTCCGCAGTTCGATGAAGGGGAGAGAGGCTTTAGTTACAACCATGATGCCCCGCTGGATATGCGGATGGATCAATCCGCTGAGCTTACCGCAGCCAAGATTGTAAACGAATGGCCAGAACAGGAAATCGCACGAATATTGTATGAATACGGCGAAGAGAAATTTTCAAGACGAATTGCCAAGGTCATTGTTGAAAGAAGGGCACAGAGTCCTATTCAAACAACGGGCGAGCTTGTCGAAATGATTAAGGAAGGGATTCCGGCCGCAGCTCGGAGAACGGGCGGCCATCCGGCGAAACGAAGCTTTCAAGCGTTTCGGATTGCGGTAAATGATGAGCTTGGTGCATTCAAAGATGCACTTCACCAAGCCGTGAGATGTCTTGCACCAGGAGGAAGAGTTTCAGTAATCACTTTTCACTCGCTCGAAGACCGGATATGCAAACAGATTTTTAACAGCTACATTCCCAAGTGTACGTGCCCTCCAGACTTTCCGATGTGTGTATGCGGAGGCGGCCAAGGTGATCTGAAACTGGTGAACCGCAAACCGCTTATCCCCTCTGCGGAAGAGATTGAGAGTAATCCAAGGGCGCGATCGGCGAAGCTGCGGATTGCGGAGAAACTGTAGAAACATAAAATCCCTGAAGAAGGAGAATCAGCCATGGCCTACACGCGCGGCAATTTAGCCGTACAGGAGAGACAGAAGGAAACGCAGCAGTCCGCTTATCTCGAGAAGACAAAAGTCGTCAAACGTCGTTCCCAGCTTCCGCAAAAAGAAAAGCTGCTGTATATGTTGTCCGTGGTGTTTGTGGTTGCCGTCATGGGCGTCATTGGCATGAGTCATGTTCATTCCTATGACTTAAACCGGCAAATTCATGATACCGACAATAATATACTCAAAGCGAAACGAAATATTGATCAGCTTCAGGTTGAAAAGCAAACACTGGAGACGCAAATATTGGACAAGGCAAAAGAGTTGGGTTATGTGCCTATTGAGGATAAAAATACGATCCATCTATCACCCGTCTCGGGTTCATCCGGGACACAGAATTCGGACTCGGGACAAAATGATTGAAGTGTGAGGTTTTGACCGATGATAAAAAAAATCAAACTGCGTACCGTGCTAATAGGGGGATGTATAACCCTCTTTTTTGCTTTATTGATTGGTCGGGTGTTTTGGCTGCAGGTGATCGATAACGACTTCTGGAAGGCCGAAGCTTTGAAGAAGTGGTCTCGTAAACAGGATCTTCCGGCCACTAGAGGGACGATTATGGATCGGGACGGCGATATTCTTGCCATGGATGCGCCTGCCTTTACGGTCATTGTGAATCCTGCGGTCATTCAGGCTAACGGCATGGTGAATGAGGTAGTTAAAGGGCTTCACGAAACTCTCGGCAAGGATGAGGACAAGCTTCGAGAGATGGTTCAAGCCAAAGACAAGGATGGCGAATACTTGAAGGGCGTGGAAGTCCGCAATGAAGGATGGAAGATCAGCCAAGAGAAGATGGAAGAGGTTAAAGAGTTTAGTGAAAGCTTGAATCAAAAATTAAAGGCCGCCGGTAAGGTTCCCGATTCGGGCATCGGCTTTCAGCGAGAGTCAAAACGATATTACCCACAAAAGACATTGGCTGCTCATATCTTGGGTTATACCGATCGACAGGGTAAAGGTGTCGGAGGCATTGAGCAATATTATGACGACAAACTAAAGGGAACCGACGGATTCGCTTCTTACAAGAGTGACAAGAAGGGGGTCAAGCTCCCGAGTGAGGACGATTTATACCAGCCTGCAATAAATGGGAAAAATTTAGTGCTGACGACCGACGATACAATCCAGTATTATATCGAGGAAGCGATGCGCGACACGTATAACCAATATAAACCAATCAGTATGACGGTCATCGCAGCGGATCCGAACACGATGGAAATACTGGGGATGGCCAACATGCCGACTTTTGATCCCAATACATATTCGGAATGGAAGCCGAAAGATTTTAACAATCATGCCGTGCGGTCCACCTATGAGCCGGGATCGACTTTCAAAATTGTAACGCTGGCCAGTGCAGTTCAGGAGAAGCTGTTTAACCCGGGTGCTATTTATCAATCCGGATCCATAAGAGCGGGTGGAAGAACTCACCGGGACATTAACAGCGTAGGCTGGGGCCCTATCACTTATTTGGAAGGTGTGAAGAAGTCGAGTAACGTTGCTTTTGTAAAATTGGGATTCGAAATGCTTGGCAAGGAACGATTTACCAACTACATTCAGGAATTTGGGTTTACTCAGAGAACGGGGATCGACCTCCCAGTCGAAGTTTTGGGTACCTTGAATATGACTTATGATTCCGATATTTCAACCATGACCTACGGTTACGCTGTATCCGTAACGCCTATCCAACAGATCGCTGCTATTTCGGCAGTGGCTAACGGAGGCAAGCTCATGAAGCCTCATATGGTGAAGCAGATCGAGGACCCAAACACGGGCAAGGTTGAGAAAATCGAGCCGGAAGTCGTGCGTCAGGTTATATCTCCTAAAGCCGCAAGAGAAACAGGGACTTACCTTGAGCAGGTCGTAGCCGACCAATCCATTGGTACAGGTAGGCTTGCGTATATTGAAGGCTACCGGGTTGCGGGCAAAACGGGTACCGCTATAAAATCCGGCGGCGGATATAAAGACCGTTCGAAACAAGTGGTTTCGTTCATCGGGTACGCTCCCGTCGAGAATCCGAAGATTGCCGTACTGGTCATTATCGACGAACCGAACGTGGAACAAGGCGGCGGTAAGCTGGCAGCACCGATATTCAAAGAAATCGTCTCCAACACATTGAATTATTGGGGCGTTCCCAAATCGAATGCAACTCAGGATAAAGAAAAATCGAATGCAGGTACAACGCTGAAGGATTCCCTGAAAGCACCAGACTTTACGGGGATGAAGCTGAGCGACGTAAAAGCGAAACTGCTGAAGGATGGAGTAGCGTTTGAGACCTTGGGCAACGGCAGCACGGTGAAGGAGCAATATCCGCCTGCAAATGCGATCATTAGTGCTGGTCAACGGATCTATCTTCTTACAGAGGATAGCCCAACGATGAAGATCCCGAATTTAGAGGGTGAATCGCTCAGGGACGCCATGGAAGTACTCACGTTGATGAAAGTAAAGGTTAATGTTCAGGGTGAGGGCTACGTTGTTTCGCAATTGGAAGCCAAGGAGAATGGCCAGCGAATCGTGCAATTAACCTTGAAATCGGCTCAAGAGTTGATAACAGGGACCAGCAGCACGGATGAAACATCATCCGCTGGCAACGAAGATCCTAACGGGGAAGAATCCACCGATGAAGAAACTGAAACAACAGGCAGCGCAGGAGGGGAATAGCTTGTTCTAACCCGGGTTTGTCCCGAATACTCATGTGAAGAACGCATATCATGAGCTTTCGGGTTCAAACAGGGAGGGAAGCTTAGGTGAAAGTATCCAAGGTATCGCAGCGGAGAAGACTGCTCTGGAGCCTGCTGCTGCTGCTCTTGCTGTTCTCAGCACTGATCATCAGATTGGCTTATGTGCAGATTGGGAAAGGCGCGGAGCTGTCGGCGAAGGCGGAGAACCTCTGGCGCCGTGACATTCCGTTTGCGGCACAGCGTGGTGAAATTTTGGATCGCAACGGAACCGCATTGGTTACGAATATAACGACACCGACCATTTGGGCGATTCCTGTACAAATCAAAGATCCGGACCATACGGCCGAGACCTTGGCTGGGCTTATCAGCATGGACAAAGCCGATATCAAGAAAATCATTACGAAACGTTCGAGGTTGGAACGGATAAATCCCGGTGGACGAAAAATTACGATGGAGCTGGCTCAGGAAATTCGTGATTTGAAGCTGCCGGGTATCGTTGTTGCTGAGGATAACAAACGGTATTATCCCTATGGCGATCTCGCAGCCCATATTTTGGGGTTCACGGGGGCTTACAGTCAGGGACTTACCGGCTTGGAAGCCATGCATGACGACAAGCTGAAGGGCTTTGAAGGCGGAATATCCTATCTGTCTGACGCAGGCGGAAGAATTATGCCGGGCTCCTCGGAGAAGTATGTCGAGCCTCGTGACGGTCTGAATCTGGAGCTAACGATCGATAAATCGATTCAGTCCATTATGGAGCGGGAGCTTGACCAAGCCATGGTGAAGTATCAGGCGAATGGGGCTTGGTCGATTGCCATGAATCCCAAGACGGGCGAGATTTTGGCGATGGCCAGCAGACCGGGTTATTCTCCTGCCAATTACCAGCAATTTTCAGCCGAGACATACAATCGCAACCTGCCGATCTGGATGACCTATGAACCGGGCTCGACATTCAAGATTATTACGCTTGCCGCTGCCCTTGAAGAGGACAAGGTTAATCTGAAGAACGATCACTTCTTTGACAGCGGGGCGGTAGAGGTCGGTGGGGCAAGACTGCGCTGCTGGAAAAAAGGCGGCCATGGCAGCCAGACCTTCATGGAGGTTGTCCAGAATTCCTGCAACCCGGGCTTTGTGGCGTTAGGTCAGAAGCTGGGCAAGGAAAGCCTGTTTCAGTATATCCGCGATTTTGGCTTTGGGGCCAAGACGGGCATCGATTTGAATGGGGAAGAGAATGGCATCCTGTTCAAACTTGCTAAAGTCGGTCCGGTTGAGTTAGCCACAACGGCATTTGGGCAGGGGGTATCCGTTACGCCAATCCAGCAGGTTGCGGCAGTGTCTGCGGCCATTAACGGCGGCAAATTGTTTAAACCGCATGTGGCCAAGGCGTGGGTCAATTCGGAGACGGGCGAGACGGTCGAGGAAATCAAACCGGAGCTCGTCAGACAAGTGATCTCGGAAGAAACATCCAAGCAAGTGCGCGAGGCGCTCGAGAGCGTCGTCGCCAAAGGGACCGGACGCCCGGCCTTCATTGACGGTTATCGCGTCGGAGGGAAGACGGGAACGGCCCAGAAGGTTATTAACGGCAGGTACTCGTCGACAGAGCATATTGTATCGTTTATCGGATTCGCACCTGCCGATGATCCTGAGATTGTGGTGTACACTGCGGTAGATAACCCGAAGGGCATCCAGTTCGGTGGTGTCGTAGCTGCTCCAATCGTACAGAACATCCTGGAGGATGCGCTGCATTATATGAAGGTTCCACCGCGTAAAGATCAGCTTGCCCGTGAGTATAAATATGGCGAGACGCCAACCGTGACTGTGCCGAATCTGGTCGGAGCGACCATTCAGGATCTGTATGAGGATCTGAATATGAATTTCATGCTGGCCAAGTCCGGGACCGGCAACACGGTGATTTCCCAGGCGCCGAAGCCGGGAAGCCGGGTGGAGCGGGGGGCTACCATTCGGATATATATGGGTGAAGACCCGGAGGAATCCAAACACGAACATTAAGGCATCATCCGATTCACGAGCGAGGACGGATGATGCAGTTATATAGAGAGAGGGATAACAATGAAATTGAAGCAATTATCATCCGTATTGGCTGCTGCTGTTATCAAAGGATCCGGAGATGTTGAAATAACGGGGATTGAAACAGACTCGAGACAAGTGAAAGCGGGGGATTTGTTCATTTGTCTGCCGGGTCATACGGTAGATGGACACCTGTTTGCAGCCCAGGCTGCTGACCAAGGCGCTGCGGCATTGGTCGTTGAGCGTAAGCTTGAGGTAGACCTTCCGCAAGTCATCGTGAAGGACAGCCGCTTTGCGATGGCGGGTTTGGCGAATGCCTTTTTTAATCAGCCAAGCTCCCGCATGAAGATGATCGGCGTAACCGGAACGAACGGCAAGACCACGACAACGTATTTGATCGATTCAATCATGAACGATTACGGTCTGAAGACCGGACTCATTGGCACGATTCAGATGAAATATGACGGCCGGTCGTTCCCGATGCCGAGAACGACGCCAGAGGCGTTGGAGCTTCAGCGTTACTTGAACGATATGGCGAACGCAGGCACTGAGTGCTGCGTGATGGAGGTATCCTCGCATGCGCTCGAACAGGGGCGGGTGAAAGGAACGGATTTCCGGACGGCCATATTTACAAACCTGACGCAGGATCATCTGGATTATCATCATACGATGGAAGAATACCGCGGGGCAAAAGGGTTATTTTTCTCCCGGCTGGGCAACGCTTTTGCCAAGGATGAATCATCGCGCAAATATGCTGTCCTGAATGCGGATGATGAGGCTTCCGCTTATTTTGCCAAGCAGACGGCAGCGGAAGTGATTACCTATGGTTTGGGAGACGATGCGGATATACGAGCAAGCAACATCTCGATCACCGCTCAAGGGACCTCGTTCCATGTGGATACATTCCGCGGCAGTGCGGATATTTCAATTCGAATGGTAGGGAAATTTAACGTATATAACGCCATGGCCGCGATTGCTGCCGCGCTTCTTGAGGGAATCCCGCTCGAGGATATCAAGAAGAGCCTGGAGTCCGTACCCGGAGTCGACGGCCGCGTTGAGGTCGTGGATGAGGGTCAGCCGTACGCCGTGATTGTGGATTATGCACATACGCCGGACGGACTGGAAAATGTGCTGCGTACCGTTAATGAATTTGCTGAAGGTCAGGTGCTCACGGTATTCGGCTGCGGCGGCGACCGGGATCGGAGCAAACGGCCGATCATGGGTAAAATTGCCGCGAAATATAGCGATGTTGTATTGGTGACTTCCGATAATCCCCGTACCGAAGACCCGGATTTGATCCTGAAGGATATCGAAGCCGGCTTGATTGAGGACGGAGTGGCAACAGAAAGCTACAAGCTCATCGTCGATCGCCGGAAAGCGATCGAAAAGGCTATTGAAATGGCAAGCCCGGGCGATGTAGTATTGATTGCGGGGAAAGGTCATGAGACCTACCAGCTGATTGCGGGCGAAGTGCTAGATTTTGACGACCGCATCGTAGCCAAAGACGCGATAAGGGGCAGACAATAGTGATCCATAAATCATTAAAGAGCATTGCCGACATGTGCGGCGGGACGCTCTCACGTAACCAAGATGACAGCATTATCATTCAAGGGGTCGGTACCGACTCCCGAACCATACAGCCGGGGAATCTGTTTGTTCCGATTGTCGGCGAGAAATTTGACGGGCATGCGTTCGCCGAGAGTGTGCTCGCCAGCGGAGCTGGTGCAGTGCTCTGGCAGAGAGATCATCAACCGATTCCCGATGACCTGCCACTCATTCTCGTTGAGGATACGTTAACGGCACTCCAGTCGCTTGCTGCAGCCTATTTGTCCGAGAGCCGTGCAAAGGTGATCGGCATTACCGGCAGCAACGGAAAAACGACAGTGAAGGACATGGTGTCCGCACTGCTTGAAACCACGTTTAAGGTTCACAAGACGCAAGGCAATTACAACAATCATATCGGTCTTCCGTTAACCGTACTCGCGATGAAGGAAGATACCGATGTGATCGTGCTTGAGATGGGCATGAGCGGACGGCGCGAGATTGAACTGCTTTCGACTATTGCGCGTCCGGATATGACGGTGATTACTAATGTAGGGGAAGCGCATATGCTTCAGCTCGGTTCGCGGGAAGAAATCGCCCGCGCCAAGCTTGAAATTATCAGCGGTATGAAGCCAGGCGGCTTGTTGATCTATCACGGGGACGAACCGTTGATCCGTCAGGTGCTTGCTGAAGAAGCTACGGTGAAGCCAGAGGGACTGCGAACGTTTACGTTCGGCAATCAAGAAATCAATGACGATTATCCGACAGGACTCATGTTCCATGCAAGAGGAATCATATTCACTTCGAACCGGCATGCGGGCGAAGGCTTCAGCCTGCCGCTTCTCGGTCGTCATAATGTAGTCAACGCGCTGGCGGCGATGGCAGTAGCGGCTCATTTGGGAATCGGCGATGAAGCCATTCGCAGCGGCTTTGCCAATCTGAAGCTGTCGAGTATGCGGATCGAAGCCGTGGAGACTGCGTTCGGGGTCACTGTGCTGAATGATGCTTACAATTCCAGTCCTACCGCGGTTAAGGCGGCAGTGGACGTGCTTGGAGATATGAAAGGCTACCACCGACGGATCGCCGTTCTCGGGGACATGCTGGAACTTGGTCAGCGGGAACAGGAATTCCATGCCGAGATTGGAGATTATTTATCTCCGGACAATGCGGATCTTGTGTTCACCTTCGGCCCATTGTCGCTTCACACGGCGAAGAAAGCGAAAGATCGCTTCCCAGAAGGGGCTGTGCTTCCGTTTACGGATAAAGAGCAACTGATCGAGGCCTTGCTGGAGCGGGTAACGGAGAAAGATATCGTATTGGTGAAAGCCTCGCGCGGCATGAGGCTGGAACACGTGGTTGACGCCTTGAAGGCCCTGCCTGGCGGCAACAACGGAGTGAGGGGGTGAGCTGATGGACTTTCAATTGCTGTTATTGACAATCGGTGTAGCGTTTGTGCTTGCGGTGATATCGGCTCCGCTGCTCATTCCGCTGCTGCGGCGGATGAAGTTCGGCCAGCAGGTCAGAAGTGACGGTCCGCAGAGCCACTTGAAAAAAGCCGGGACGCCCACGATGGGCGGCGTTGTGATTTTGCTTGCTTTTACACTGACTTATATTAAATTTTCGCCTGTCGATACCGATTTCTATGTAATGATCGTAGCCACGCTCGGTTTCGGCTTGATCGGCTTTCTTGACGACTATATTAAGATCGTATTTCGCAGATCATTAGGACTCACGGCTAGACAGAAGCTGTTTGGACAGCTTCTGTTTTCCGGTATTATGTGCTGGTTGTTGATCTCCAACGGTCATAGCACGGCAATAAGCGTTCCAGGAATGGATTGGTCCTTTGATTGGGGGCCGTGGTTCTATTATCCGTTTATCGTAGTCATGATGCTTGCGATCAGCAACGCGGTCAATTTCACCGATGGATTGGATGGTCTTCTGTCCGGTGTGAGTGCAATTGCCTTTGGTGCTTATGCCATTGTGGCGATCCAGTCTACCTCGTTTGCGGCGGCATTCTGTGCAGCAGCGATGATCGGTGCGGTTCTCGGTTTTCTGGTATTTAACGCTCACCCTGCCAAGGTGTTCATGGGAGACACGGGCTCTTTAGGAATCGGCGGCGCCATTGGCGCCATTGCGATCGTAACCAAGAGCGAGCTGCTGTTCCTGATCATTGGCGGAGTTTTCGTCATCGAGATGCTATCTGTTGTGCTTCAGGTGATCTCCTTCAAAACCCGGGGCAAACGAATATTCAAAATGAGCCCGATCCATCACCATTACGAATTATCCGGGTGGTCGGAGTGGCGCGTCGTCTTTACATTTTGGGCCGTGGGACTGATACTTGCGGGACTCGGACTTTATATCAACAAGGGGTTGTAACATATGAAGCAGCTAGATGATTATCGGGATAAGCATATCGTAGTATTGGGCCTTGCCAAAAGTGGAGTACAGGTAGCTAAAGTGCTGCATCAAGCTGGGGCCTTCGTCATTGTAAATGATAGAAAGGAAAGAGAACAGTGTCCTGAAGCTTCGGAGCTCGAGGCTTTGGGTATTTCTGTTATTTGCGGTGGACATCCCGATGATCTTATTCATCCCGGTGTGACGCTTCTTGTCAAAAATCCCGGAATTCCGTATTCCGTCCCGCCTGTTCAAAAAGCGCTTGAGCTTGAGATTCCTATCGTGACCGAAGTTGAAATCGCCTATCACCTGTGTGAAGCTCCGATCATCGGCATTACGGGCTCGAATGGCAAAACAACGACGACAACCTGGGTGGGCAAGCTGTTGGAAAGCGCAGCTCTTTCCCCGATTGTAGCCGGTAATATCGGCACGCCTCTATCCGAGGCTGCAGCAGAAGCAACTGAAAACGACTGGATGGTCGTTGAGCTGAGCAGCTTTCAGTTAAAAGGAACACAGGCGTTCAGACCGCGTATTGCCTGCCTTCTCAACGTTGCGGAAACGCATCTTGATTACCATGGCGGAATGGATGATTATATTACATCCAAAGCTAAGCTGTTCGCCAACCAGACTGCGGATGATACCGCTGTGCTCAATTGGGATGATCCCGTGTGCAGAAACCTTGTTCCGTATATCAAGGCGCGCATCGTGCCTTTTTCGATGAGTGAGAGCCTTCGTGAAGGGGTTCACGTCATGCCGCCATATGCTGCCGGTGCCCAGGACTCGGACGAAGACGATCAAGGGCGTACCGTGATTTATACAGATGGCGAAGGGTTTACGCATGAGATCATCCGTGTGGAGAACATCGGACTGCCCGGAAGATTTAATGTAGCGAATGCATTGGCAGCCTGTGCAATCGCCATAGCGGCCGGCGTTGCCCCCGATAAGCTGGAAGAAGCTTTGTCCAACTTCCGCAGCGTTGAGCACCGCCTGGAGTATGTTGCCGAAATTCAGGGCGTATCCTATTACAATAACTCGAAGGCAACGAACTCCAAGGCGACGCACATGGCGTTGACTTCGTTTAAGGAGCCTATCGTATTAATCGCTGGCGGGCTTGATCGTGGGTCGGATTACGAGGAATTGATTCCGTCCATGCAAGGAAGGGTGAAAGCCATCGTGCTTCTTGGCGAAACCAAGGAGAAAATCGCGAATGCTGCTGCTAAAGCCGGATTAAAGGACATCTTCCTCGTCGATAATGGAAAGGACGCCGCCGCGACTTTGACCTCGGCTGTCCAGAAGGCTGCCGGGCTGGCAGAGAGCGGGGATATTGTTCTACTATCTCCCGCATGTGCGAGCTGGGACATGTTTCCTTCCTTTGAGGTACGAGGACGCATTTTTAAAGAGGCGGTGCATAACCTTTAAGTAGGGGGGTGGATAAGCCCCTACTTAGGATGTACGAGGTGGCCTTTCCATGAACAAGAACCGCCAGGCGCCCGATCTGTGGCTGCTTATCTGTATTTTGGCCCTGCTGGCCATCGGAATCGTCATGGTATACAGCGCAGGATCCGTCCTCGCATTTCATGACTATGGCGATAAGTTTTATTTTGTGAAGCGTCAGCTGTTTTTTGCCTGTTTGGGGCTTGCTGCCATGTATTTCACATCGAAGACCGACTATCGGGTTTGGAAAAAATACAGCAAGCTTGCACTGCTGGTCTGCTTTTTTATGCTGATTATCGTACTTATTCCAGGGGTCGGTGTTGTACGCGGCGGGGCCAGAAGCTGGCTCGGCATCAGCTCGTTCGGTATTCAGCCCTCCGAGTTTATGAAGCTGGGGATGATTCTGTTTCTATCACGCTGGCTTAGTAAGCAAGATTATGATATTACGTCTTTTACCAAGGGGCTTTTGCCGCCGCTTGGTTTGATCGGACTGGCATTCGGATTGATTATGCTGCAGCCTGATTTGGGTACGGGTGCTGTTATGCTGGGTGCTGCGATGATGATCGTTTTTACCGCAGGGGCACAGATGAAGCATCTGGGCTTTCTCGCATTAGGCGGGGTAGCCGGTTTCATTGGCTTGATTCTGACAGCCCCCTACCGGCTGAAGCGGATAACCGGATTTCTCGATCCATGGTCCGACCCGCTTGGCACAGGCTATCAGATCATCCAATCCCTCTATGCTATAGGGCCGGGCGGACTTGGTGGACTCGGACTTGGCATGAGCCGTCAGAAGTACGCTTATGTACCTGAACCGCAGACAGATTTTATTTTTTCGATCTTGGCCGAAGAGCTTGGGTTCATTGGCGGTTTGATTGTACTGCTCTTGTTCGCTGCCTTGGTGTGGCGGGGCATGAGGGTGGCCATGACCGTAACTGATGGCTTTGGAAGTCTGCTGGCTGTTGGTATCGTAGGCATGGTCGCCATACAGGTCGTTATCAATATCGGTGTCGTTATCGGTTTAATGCCGGTGACAGGGATAACGCTGCCGCTTATCAGTTACGGTGGCAGCTCACTGACGCTGATGCTGACGGCGCTGGGCATTTTATTAAATATTTCCCGTTATGCGAGGTGAAGGGTATGCGTGTCGTATTGACCGGCGGCGGAACGGGGGGGCATATTTACCCCGCCGTTGCCATTGCAAGACAATGTGAAAAGGAAGATCCGAAAACGGAGTTTTTATATATTGGAGGCCAGCGAGGCCTCGAAAGCAAGCTGGTCCCTCAGGAGAAGCTGCCGTTTGAGAGCATCGATATCACGGGGTTCCGGCGCAAGCTGTCGCTGGATAACGTGAAGACAATCATGCGTTTTTTCAAAGGCGTGAAGCGATCGAAGGCCCTCTTGAAGGAGTTTAAACCCGATGTCGTGATCGGTACCGGAGGTTATGTGTGCGGTCCGGTGGTTTATGCAGCAGCCAAGCTCGGAATACCGACCATGATTCATGAGCAGAATGCGATCCCGGGGCTCACCAACCAGTTCCTCAGCCGATATGCGGATACGGTTGCCGTCAGCTTTGAGGGATCGGAGTCGTCTTTTCCTAAAGCCAAAAGAACGGTATATACAGGAAATCCACGTGCGACAACGGTATTATCCGCCAATCGTGAACGTGGATTTGCTACGCTCGGCATTCCGATGGACAGCCAGGTCGTACTGATCGTCGGCGGAAGCCGGGGAGCCAAGGCGATCAATAACGCAATGATCGGGATGGCGCCGTTTATACAGGAGCTGTCAGGCGTACATTTTGTGTTTGTTACGGGCGATACTTATTTTGAGAACACACGGGAATCCATCCTGTCGCAGCTCGGTACTATGCCGAATCATCTTCATATCGTGCCTTACGTTCATAATATGCCGGAAGTGCTTGCGGCTACTTCGTTGATTGTAAATCGTGCTGGAGCTTCATTCCTGGCGGAGATTACATCGCTGGGCATTCCTTCCGTACTTATACCTTCACCTAACGTCACCAATAACCATCAGGAGGCGAATGCGAGGCAATTGGAGGAAGCGGGCGCATCCAGCATGATTCTTGAAAAGGATTTGACGGCTGAAACGCTGTTTCGAAAGCTTGAGGAGATCATGACCAGTCGCTCTACCAGAGAGGCGATGTCTGCGGCTTCGAAAAAGCTCGGCAAACCGGATTCGGCTACCGTCATGGTTCAAGAAATCCGCCGGTTAACCGGCAAACGCTAAAACGGCTGGGCGATTGTCACACACCTATGGAGCCTGACATAAGATACTCTATAATCGTGACACACCCATGAGGCCGGCATTACTGACAGCGGCCATCTCTTCATCTAGTTGAAGGAATGGCCTTTTGGTTTTGAAAGTCAAGGGGAGGTTTATTTAAAATGCAGCAGTGGAAATCGCTACTATCAGAGGCCAATGTCGGAACCGTATTATGGAATGAACCGCTGGCAAAATACACGACGTGGAAAATAGGCGGACCAGCCGATTGCCTGATTATTCCTGAGAACAAGGAACAACTAAGGGAACTGGTCACTCTTCTCCATGCCCATCACATACCTTGGACACAACTGGGCCGCGGTTCAAACATGTTGGTTGCCGATAAAGGCATTCGGGGAGCGGTCATCAAGCTGGGCCAGGGATTTGAGGAGCTTCATTTTGAAGGAGAGACGGTAACTGCAGGCGGCAGTCTGTCTTTTGTCAAGCTCAGTGTTCTGGCCGGAAAAGAAGGATTATCCGGTCTTGAATTTGCCGGAGGCATTCCTGGATCGGTCGGAGGGGCCGTCTACATGAATGCAGGTGCCCATGGGTCAGATGTGTCACGCATATTCAAGTCCGCTGACATTGTACTGGAAACAGGGGAATTGGTTACGTATGCTGCGAAAGATATGGCGTTTGATTACCGACACTCCATTCTGCATGATCGAAAAGGGATTGTGACTGAAGCGGTATTTGGGCTCCGTCAAGGAGACCGCAAAGAAATTTCAGCTGTTATGGCCTCCTACAAGGACCGTCGCCGGCGTACACAGCCGCTCCAATCCGCAACGGCAGGCAGTGTATTTCGCAACCCGCCAGGCGACCATGCCGCAAGGTTGATCGAGGCTGCCGGTCTTAAGGGCCTACGGATCGGGGGAGCAGAAGTTTCTTTACAGCATGCCAATTTCATTGAGAACACCGGTCAAGCGACAGCAGAGGACGTGCTCGCTTTGATGGAACGCATCAAGGAAACCATCTCGGAAAAGAACGGAATTCATATGGTGCCTGAGGTGTACGTTCTGGGCGAGCGGTAAACTCGGAGGTGATACATTGGACAAATTGGTGATTGAGGGTGGAAGGCCCCTATCAGGAACCATTCGTATCCATGGCGCAAAAAATGCAGCTTTACCTATTCTAGCAGCTAGTCTTCTGGCAGAAGGGACTGTCAGATTAAGCAATGTCCCGCACCTGCTGGATATTGAAGTGATGCTGAGCATTCTCAGCCGTCTTGGCTCCAAATGCAAGCATGAGCTGGAGACGGTGACCGTGGATACCTCGTCTGCCAATTCGTTTCATGTCCCGGAAGATTTAATGAAGCAGATGCGATCCTCCATCTTTTTGATGGGACCTCTGCTGGCCCGTTTTGGTGAAGTGACCATCTATCAACCTGGGGGCTGCGCGATCGGAGAACGGAAGATCGACCTCCACCTTCAGGGATTGCAGGCGCTTGGTGCGGAAATTGAGGAGAGTAACGATAAGATCCATTGCAGGGCAAGCCGGCTGATCGGAACGGATATTCATCTGGATTTTGCCAGCGTAGGGGCAACGGAGAATATCATGATGGCAGCAGCAACGGCGCTTGGCACAACGGTGCTCACCAATGCCGCCAGGGAGCCTGAAATTCAGGACCTTCAGCATTTCCTGAACAAGATGGGAGCGAACATTATCGGCGCAGGAACGGATACCATCACGATCCATGGCGTGGAGCGTCTGGAGTCTTGCGAGTATGAGATTATACCGGATCGGATCGTAGCCGGCACCGTCATGATCGCAGCGGCCGTCACCCGCGGTAGTGTAACGCTTACAAAGACCAATCCATCTCATTTAACTTCCCTTATACATGTGCTAAAGCGCGCCGGTGTTCAAACCAGTATATGCAATGATATAATAAACATAAGCTGTATGAGCCGTCCTAAAGCGGTGGAACGTATTGTGACTTCACCGTATCCTTCGTTCCCGACTGATTTGCAATCCCAGGTCATGGTCTTGTTGTCCTTGGCGGACGGATTTAGTGTGATGAAAGAGACGGTATTCGAAGGACGGTTCAAGCATGTGGAGGAACTCTCCCGTATGGGGGCGGACATTTCCACGGATCTGAACTATGCGTTTATACGCGGGGTTCAGAGAATTTATGGAGCTACTGTGGAGGCAACCGATCTTCGGGCTGGAGCGGCGCTCGTCATTGCCGGTTTGGCCGCGCAGGGAACAACCGTGGTGGAGCAAGTTCACCATATTGATCGCGGTTATGATCGTATTGAAAACATGTTCCAAGGTTTAGGCGCACGGATCTATCGTCAATCTCCGGTGCCCAAACCGCTTGATTTAGCCAATTGAGGTCCTGTGCTTCCCCTCCGTGAAAAGAGGGGATAACAGGTCTTTGTGGAGAGAGTGGATATGTCCAAGACACATATGCCTGTCCTTAAGCAGGACAAGCCCAAACCGAAAACAGCCAAAAAAATCATAGCGATACTTTTGCTGCTATTCGTAGCTCTGCTGACGATTCTATTTTTCCGGTCGTCAGTCAGCCAAGTTACCGAGATTCATTTTACAGGCAATACGTTTAATACAAATGAGCAGCTTATCAAGCAAAGCGGACTCCGCATCGGAGACCAGTACTTTGGAGTTGAGCCAAAAGATGTGCAGGAACGCCTGATGAAGCTGGGAACGATTAAGTCGGCTGAAGTGGTCAAGAGCTTTCCGGGCGAAGTCAGCATCGTGGTGACGGAGCATCCTACAGTGGCCTACGAGCTATCCGAAAGCGGGGAACTTCAAGCCATACTGGCCAGCGGTACTTCAGTTCCTGTTACAGCGAGCGGTATTGCCGTTGAGAAGCCGATTTTGACCAATTGGGCTCCGGACGATCCCAACAAGGCCGAGCTTAGCGAAGTGCTTGCGGAGATTTCGGGCAGCCTGACCTCCGATATCTCGGAAATTATGCCGTCACCGACGCTATCTTTTCCGGATCGGATCAAGATGTATACACGTTCCAAGTTCGAAGTCATCACTTCGGTTTCCTTGCTCCGTGACAAAGTAGAGTACCTGAACCAGGTAACCGAAATGGAGCGGCCAGGTGTGATTACGATGCTGGAAGCGGACTCTTATGTGCCGTTTGTAGAAGAAGTTGGAGAAGACGCGGAAGAAGGGCAATAACCCCCTACTCAGGGATTGGAATAAATGGTACAATCGAATGTATTGACAACTTGTTTAGACTCTTCTTTTTTGAATGACTTTTACGGCCTGTCATAGCAAATGTTGGCAGTAAAAAAAATGTTGAAAAAAGAGGGAAAGACCTGCGAGTGTTGAATAAGTAGAAATGTATTCTTTATTATCAAAATTAATTTGCTAAAAACAGGAGGTGCCAGGGCTTGAGCAACAATGACATCATTGTTAGTTTGGACATCGGTACATCCAAAGTTCGTGCTATTATTGGGGAAGTTAATAATGGAACCTTTAATATTATTGGAGTTGGATCTGCCGACTCGGAGGGAATTCGCAAAGGTGCAATTGTAGATATCGACCAGACCGTACAATCCATTCGCAGCGCTGTTGATCATGCGGAGCGTATGGTCGGTATTCAAATATCCGAAGTATATGTCGGCATTTCTGGAAATCATATCGGACTTCAATCCAGCCATGGAGTTGTGGCAGTATCGAACGAGGATCGCGAAATTGGTGAAGAGGACATCGACCGCGTACTGAAAGCAGCGGAAGTTGTGGCGCTTCCTCCGGATCGTGAAATTATCGATGTGGTTGCTAAACAGTTTGTAGTTGACGGTTTGGAAGGAATCTCTGATCCGCGAGGAATGATCGGCGTAAGGCTAGAAGTTGAAGCGACGATTATTACTGGCGCCAAAACGGCAATACATAACCTGTTACGTTGTGTGGAGAAATCAGGTCTGAAAGTGAAGGATCTGGTGCTGATTCCGCTTGGTGCCGGACAGCTATCCTTGTCCAAGGATGAGAAAACGATGGGTTCGGTGCTGGTTGACGTCGGGGCGGGTTCAACCACGTTGGCTGTGTTTGAGGGCGGCAGTATTGCCGCAACTTCGACGCTCCCGGTTGGTGGAGATTTCGTTACGAATGATATCGCTTATGGCCTGCGAACGCTGACGGATCAAGCAGAGAAGGTTAAGCTGAAGTACGGATGCGCGCTGATCGAGAGTGCCGCACACGAAGTAACGTTTAAAGTAACGAGAATTGGAAGCAATGTGGACAAGGAGTTCACCCAAGAAGATCTGGCAGCTATCATTGAACCTCGCGTTCAAGAAATTTTCCAATTGGTGCGCCAAGAAATTAAACGCTTGGGTTACAGTGAGCTTCCTGGTGGTTATATACTTACTGGGGGCACTATGTCCATGCCTGGTGTGCTGCAGGTGGCACAAAATGAGCTGGCGACTTCCGTACGGATTGCGGTTCCCGATTTCATCGGTGTTCGTGATCCGGGATACTGCAGCGGAGTCGGCATCCTCCATAATGCAATCCGGAACGTACGTGTACGCAATACAGGAGGAAGCAACAACAGCAGCGGAAATAGCAAGAAACCGGTGAACCGCGCTAAGCAGCAAAATCCTGTCGCAGCAACTCAGGAGACCAGCCAGAAGCCGGGATTTATTGAACGCTTGAAAAAGATGTTCAGCGAGTTTATATAGCGGATTCATTCGACTGTGGACGTGCCATCCACGCACATTGAGGGGGAGATGGATTAGATGTTGGAATTTGATTTTGAAATGGAGAGCTTAGCTCAAATAAAAGTAATCGGAGTCGGCGGCGGCGGAAGCAACGCTGTTAACCGAATGATTGAGAATGGTGTGCAGGGTGTTGAATTTATTACAGTCAATACGGATGCTCAGGCACTCCACCTTGCCAAATCCGAACATAAACTGCAAATCGGGGACAAGCTGACTCGCGGTCTTGGTGCCGGCGCCAATCCTGACGTAGGCAAGAAGGCTGCGGAAGAATCCCGCGATTTGATCATGAACACCCTGAAGGGTGCCGATATGGTATTCGTTACGGCCGGTATGGGTGGCGGTACAGGTACTGGAGCTGCGCCTGTCATCGCTGAAATTGCTAAGGAGTGCGGGGCATTAACGGTTGGGGTTGTCACTCGTCCGTTTACGTTCGAAGGACGCAAGCGTGCTTCCCAAGCGGAGCTTGGAATTGAAGCATTGAAAGAGAAAGTGGACACACTCATCGTCATTCCGAATGATCGCTTGCTGGAGATCGTGGATAAGAAGACACCGATGCTGGAAGCGTTCCGAGAAGCTGATAACGTATTGCGTCAGGCCGTTCAGGGCATTTCTGATCTGATCCAAGTGCCGGGTCTGATCAACCTTGACTTCGCCGACGTGAAGACCATTATGACAGAACGTGGTTCAGCTCTGATGGGTATTGGAGAAGCTACCGGTGAGAACCGTGCTTCTGAAGCTGCCCGCAAGGCAATCATGAGCCCGCTGCTTGAAACCTCTATCGAAGGTGCGCGCGGTGTGATCATGAACATTACGGGAGGAACCAATCTCTCCTTGTATGAAGTAAATGAAGCGGCCGAGATCGTAACTTCAGCTTCCGATCCGGAAGTGAACATGATCTTTGGTGCGATTATTGAGGAAAACATGAAGGATGAAATCAAGGTAACGGTTATCGCTACCGGCTTTGAAGGTAAGCCTTCTCCAATCCCTCCTGGACGTCGTCCTGCGCCTCAAGGGGAACAGCAGCAGCAGCAACAGCAGCCGGCAACGGACAAGAGTAATGTGAATCTGAAGCCGTTTGGCAATCAGAGCAGCAATGATCAGCTTGATATTCCTACTTTCCTTCGCAATCGTTCCCGCAATAATGATTAATATAAGTAAGCCTGGGCTTCGTCATCATGATGAAGACAGGCTTATTTTTGTATTCAAACCTCGCCATCTTCCTTTGCTTCCATTTGCAGGACTGTTCAGCTAATGCTGTCACACTTTCACGAATAAGAACACGCCAATGGGTAAATACCGTAGAATTTAAGGATATTCCCCAATCTTTCCATCCAAGATAGAGATTGCTGATAACGCCAAGTGGCTGCTCTTGGTTCGGTCTTTTAAAAACTGCCCTTCATCGACAAAAAAAGTCTATAAACCGCCCACAGGTTTAGACAGACTTTGAATTCTATTCTTCTTATACTAGTAACATCTCCCATTGCCCAGCAAACAACAGAAGGATAACCGAAGTGATTCTTCGACTAGGCAGGTGAACAACCTGGTTGTTTATATTGATCTCATATTTTTGGCAAACCTCGTCATTGACGGCATTTTGCTGGCTTTGACCGCTTGGATGCGCAGGGTTAGGCCAAGGTGGTGGAGACTTGCATTATCCTCTGTGGTAGGCGCACTGTATGTCGTCTTGATGTTTGTCCCGCAGCTGTCATTCTTGTTTACCTTTCTCATCAAATTTGGACTTTCGTTGATCATGTTATGGATCGCTTTCGGCTTTGCAAGTTTACAGAGTTATCTGCGGAATTTGGGAGCATTTTATATGGTGAATTTTGCCGCGGCCGGAGGCATTATTGGTGTTCATTACTTGGTCCAAAATTCGGGAGAACTGTTCAGCGGGATATGGTATACGACATCGGGAGGGCTATCGTTTGAATTGAAGGTGGGATTCTGGTTTGCGTGCATTACCTTTTTTGTAGTTGTATTCGCGTTTAAAGCCGTTCAGACCACGAAACGTAAAACCGAGAACCGGGAGGCCTTATTGGGAGAGGTGTCCGTATGGATCGGCAGCACCAAAATATCCTGTGTGGGGCTGCTGGATACAGGTAACCAATTGAGTGATCCCTTAACGCGCACACCGGTTATGGTGATGGAAGCAGCACTGTGGGAAGCCCACCTGCCCCAGGGATGGAGTAAACAGTTGATGGAGGGGGAACCGGACAAATTAATCATGGGGCTGGCGGCAGAGGAATTTGAATGGCAAGACCGTCTGCGGCTTGTTCCGTATCGCGGTGTTAACCGGGGGGCTGCCTTCATGCTTGCGCTAAAGCCCGACATGGTACGGATCGAACTGGGAGGATTTGAATATTCGGCATCCAAGGTGTTGATTGGTCTTGATGGCGGGACGCTCTCGGGTGACAGGGCATACAGGGCCATCATCCATCCGGCATTGACGGAAGGAGAAGGTACGCCGAAGATGAATGCACATTCTACCGAAAAGGACGCTTTATCGCTCAATGGGGGAACCGGTCCGGAATCAGGTGAAACCGAGAATGCAGGATGATAACGGTGAAGCCATTTTCATAGTGCTCGCGTGCTGCCGTCCTTGCGACGAACCGCGTGGATAAGTCTTTGAAAACCCTTATGACATTTCCAAACCATGCCGAACTAGAAGAATGAAAATAACGCTATGAAGTCAGTTATCCCTACGGGAAAACGTTTAGGAGGATAAGAGATGCCCGTTAAATGGAGATTAGCATTGCAGCTGCAGTATTATCGCGTACTTTTTTTGCTAGGCCTGAAGAGTCAGGAAATCTACTATATCGGAGGAAGCGAGGCGCTCCCGCCGCCGCTTACGAAAGAGGAAGAGGAGTTCTTGCTCAAGAAGCTGCCTACCGGGGATGCGGCCACCCGTGCCATGCTTATCGAACGTAACCTGCGTCTGGTTGTTTACATTGCCCGCAAGTTCGAGAACACCGGCATTAACATCGAGGATTTGGTATCGATTGGTGCCATCGGTTTGATTAAAGCGGTGAATACCTTTGACCCGGAGAAAAAAATCAAGCTGGCTACATACGCCTCGCGCTGCATTGAGAACGAAATTTTGATGTATTTGCGCCGGAATAACAAAACCCGCAGCGAGGTTTCTTTTGACGAACCGCTAAATATCGATTGGGACGGCAATGAATTGCTCTTGTCCGACGTATTGGGTACTGAGAATGACACCATCTACCGTAACATCGAGGAGCAGGTCGACCGGAAGCTGCTGCAAAAAGCACTCGATAAATTAAGCGACCGGGAACGTATGATTATGGAGCTTCGTTTTGGCCTTCAGGATGGCGAGGAAAAGACGCAAAAAGACGTGGCAGATCTGCTTGGAATCTCACAATCCTACATTTCCCGATTGGAGAAGAGAATTATTAAACGGCTCCGCAAAGAATTCAACAAGATGGTGTAACTGGAAATCGTAAGGAATAAAATAGCCCCCCTCGGAGATAATGTACAGTAATGTTTCTCCTTGGGAGGTTAGTCATCATGACGCGAAACAAAGTTGAAATTTGTGGTGTGGATACGTCAAAACTGCCTGTTCTGACGAATGTGGAAATGAGGGAACTGTTTCATAATCTGCAGCAGAACAATGAACGATCGGCTCGAGAAAAACTGGTGAATGGCAACTTGAGACTGGTGCTCAGCGTCATCCAAAGGTTTAACAATCGGGGAGAGTTTGTTGATGATCTGTTTCAGGTAGGCTGCATCGGATTGATGAAAGCCATCGACAATTTTGATTTATCGCAAAATGTTAAATTTTCCACTTATGCCGTACCGATGATTATCGGAGAAATACGTCGATACTTAAGGGACAATAACCCGATTCGCGTCTCCCGATCACTGCGTGATATTGCTTACAAGGCGCTTCAGGTCAGGGATCAGCTGACAAATGCGAACTCGCGTGAACCGACGATTTTTGAAATTTCCGAAGCGCTGAACGTGCCCAAGGAAGACGTTGTTTTTGCACTTGATGCTATTCAAGATCCCGTTTCGCTGTTTGAGCCGATTTATCATGATGGTGGCGATCCGATTTATGTGATGGATCAAATCAGTGATGATAAGAACAAAGATGTGTCCTGGATTGAGGAAATTGCCCTCCGGGAAGCGATGCACAAGCTCGGACAACGCGAGAAAATGATTTTATCCATGCGCTTTTATGAAGGCAAGACCCAGATGGAAGTTGCGGATGAAATCGGCATCTCCCAAGCTCAAGTGTCCCGCCTGGAGAAGTCAGCGATCAAGCAAATGCAGAAGCACGTCAAAACTTAAGAAGACCAGCAATCAAACGAAAGATAACGATCCCGTTGATGGGATCGTTTTTTTAATTTTAAATAAGCTATTTTGCCCAAGCGGCTCATATATTGAACAGAGGGATATGGATTGAAAACGGATGGACGGCTAACCTTCAAATACATCTAAGGTGTGATGTGCATGATACCTGATAATCAAATGGTGGGGAAAAAGATGAAAATTTCCGATTTTCAAACGAAGGATGTTATTAATATCATTGATGGCAAGCGGCTCGGACAGATCAGCGATCTGGAGCTCGACTTGCGGCAGGGCCGGATTGAAGCGATTGTGGTGCCGAGCTATGGCAAATTTATGGGGCTGTTCGGCGGCGGGAGCGACCTGATCATTCCGTGGCGGAATATCGTCAAGATTGGCTCGGATGTCGTCCTTGTCAAAATGGAGGAATTGCGAAGAACGCCCGATGAGCAGGAATCGGTGGAATACCTGGATCGGCCGGACCGGCGCTCCTTCTAAACAGACGATGGGTTAATGTGTCTCCGGCTCAGGTTTTCTGTTACACTGGTCATAGAGGTGGGATGCGAATGGAACCGTTTGTTAGGCAAGATCAGCAGACACCGAGTCTGTTTGTGCTCGAAAAATGGAGTGGGGGATTGGAAAATGCCGCACTCACGGCCGGTTTTACAGGCCGGCATGGCGGCGTTAGCCGGGCCCCCTATGACAGTTTGAATGTAGCCTTTCATGTCGGAGACGAGCCGGGTGACATTGTAGAGAACCGGAAACGGACGGCTGCGGCGCTTGGTTTTTCTCTGGAAGACTGGACCTGCGGTGAACAGGTCCATGATGTTCAGATTGGCGTGGTTCATAATAAGGACAGGGGCAGAGGGAGCTTGGACCGAGCCTCGGCTTTTCAAGATACGGATGGACTTGTGACCAATGTTCCCGGCGTTTTGTTGACGTCCTTCTACGCGGACTGCGTGCCGCTTTATTTTTGGGATCCGGTTACGGGGGCTGTCGGGTTGGCACACGCTGGCTGGAAGGGGACCGTTGGAAGCATCGCCGAGAAAATGGTCGACAGGATGGCTGTGGAATACGGAAGCTTGCCTCAGCACATTCACGCAGCGATTGGTCCTTCCATAGGCGAGTGCTGCTACGAGGTAGATGATCGGGTCATGGATCGTGTCCGCGATATCGGAATCGGGGAGTTTATAACCGAGGAAGTTACAAATTCTGCTGTTTATATCGACAAGGGACACGGGAAATACATGCTGAACTTGAAAGAAATAAACAGACACATTATGATTAAAGCAGGAATATTGGCGGAACATATCGAATGTACATCATGGTGTACAAGCTGCAATCACGATCTGTTCTTCTCTTATCGTAAAGATGGAGGGACTACAGGTCGTATGGCAAGTTGGATCGGGATGAGAAAGAGGTGAGTCGTCCCTTGAGCTTGAAGGAACGCATCGATCAAGTGGAACAGCGAATAACAGAGGCTTGCGGAAGAAGCGGCAGGGATCGGAATGATGTAAATATCATTGCGGTTACTAAATATGTCTCCTTGGATATGACAGCTTCGGTACTGGATCAGGGACTGCAGCATATCGGCGAGAATCGCTGGCAGGATGCCCAGGGAAAGTGGGAAGCTCTTGGAGATCGCGGCACATGGCATTTCATCGGTCATCTTCAGACCAATAAGGTCCGGGATGTCATTGATAAATTTCAATATATTCATTCGCTCGACCGCTTGTCCTTGGCCCATGAGCTGGAGAAGAGGGCTGCTGCGCTGAATCTGCAGGTATCCGCCTTTATGCAGGTCAATATCTCGGGCGAGGAATCCAAGTATGGCTTGCCTCCTGAGCAAGCAGCCGAGTTTTTGAAGGAAATCAACAGTCTTTCACACGTAAAGGTGGCCGGACTCATGACCATGGCTCCATACGAATCGTCGGCGGAGCAGACGCGTCCTGTATTTCGTGGTTTAAGACAACTAAGAGATGAGTTGAATGCACAGGCGCTTACGGCGGAGCCATTGACCGAATTGTCCATGGGCATGTCCAATGACTTTGAAGTAGCCATAGAGGAAGGGGCGACCTGGGTGCGTCTCGGCTCGATTTTAGTAGGGAAAGAGGAGGATTGACGATGGGCGTGATGAACCGGTTTATGAATTTCTTGGGACTGCAAGAGGAAGAAGAAGTTGTGGAACGCGAGGTTCTGGCCTCGCAGGAAGAGCCGGTGGAGGCAACGCCGTTTGATCATCGGAAGAACCAAAAGAGTGGCAATATTGTCAGCATTCATTCACAAAAGAACGTTAAAGTGGTATTAGTGGAGCCTCGTTCATATGATGAAGCACAGGAGATTGCAGATCATCTGCGCTCCTTCCGAACCGTTGTGGTCAACCTGCAGCGTGTGCGGAATGATCAAGCGCTGCGCATTATCGATTTTCTAAGCGGAACCGTGTATGCGCTTAGTGGCGGCATCTCAAAGGTGGGCGGGAATATCTTCCTATGCACGCCGGATACCGTGGAGATCCAAGGTTCGATCTCGGAGATTCTAGCGGACGAGCATGAATATAACAGAATGAGGTGATTTAGGCTTTGACCTACGAAATTTACAGTATCGTCGGAACGCTGTTCCAAATTTATTTTTATATGATCTTGGTCTACGTTTTAATGTCATGGCTTCCGAACGTGAGAGAAAGCTTTATCGGTGAACTGCTTGGCAAGTTAGTGGAGCCGTATCTAGCACCTTTTCGCCGTTTCATTCCGCCGATCATGGGTATGATCGATATTTCTCCGATCGTCGCACTGTTTGTGCTTCAACTGGCACAGCGCGGCGTGTACGCTATTCTCGGATATTTCCTGTAAGCAGGTGAATCAGCGATGAAACTGGACATCTACGATCATTTTCACAAGGATGAACGGGAATTTGTGGACCGAGCTTGGGAGTGGGTTGTCAATGCCGGACAATACCATGAAGCGAAACTGACGGATTTCCTGGACCCTCGGCAGCGATTCATTCTGGAATCGCTCGTGAATCGTCATCCAGATGTGCATGCTATGTTTGATGGTGGACATGCTGATGCAGAACGCGTGCGGGCGTTGATCGCTCCAGATTACCGAGCGCTTGAAGGCGAGGATTTCAAGATGAAGGTGCTCAGCATCGCTTCCGGAGATCAGAAGTTTCTGGAGCTGGAGCATGGCGATTATATGGGTTCGATATTGGGCCTTGGCATTAAAAGATCCAAGATCGGTGACATTCATGTGCTCGCGGACGGCTGTCATGCGGTCGTTGCCGACGATATTAGCTCGTTCCTCCATCTGAATCTCAGCCAGGTCCACCGGGTGCATGTGATGACGGAACTGCTGCCGCTGGACAAGCTTCAGGTTGCCCACACGAATTTTGAAACGATGGATATAACGGCATCTTCCATGAGACTCGACGGAATCGCCAGTGATGCATACCGAATCAGCCGTACGAAAATCGTGGTGCCAATCAAGGCTGGCCGATGCCGCGTGAACTGGAAAGTGGAAGAGGATCCATCCACGAATTTAAAAGAAGGCGATGTCGTTTCCATCCAAGGGTTTGGACGGTTTAAAGTTTTGGAGACAGGAAGCCTGACGAAAAAAGGGCGGTACCGTATCAAGGTTGGGAAATATGCCTGACCTTTGAAGGAATTGCCGTTTTTTTGTCGAATGAGTACAAAGTGTCATTCAAAATTACAATGGATTTACCGATAAATCGTAAATGACCGCTATTGTCTTCACGGACGGGTGGTTTGACTAACACAGCGGATGAACCGTCCTGTAAGGCCCATATATTTAGGAGGTGCACACCATGCCATTGACGCCGCTTGATATACATAACAAGGAATTTGCCCGTCGAATTCGGGGTTATGATGAGGACGAGGTCAACGAGTTTTTGGATCAGATTATTAAGGATTATGAAAGTGTGATCCGGGAGAACAAAGAGTTGGGTAACCAGCTTATGACGATGCAAGAAAGACTGGATCATTTTTCGAATATTGAGGAAACCTTGTCTAAGACCATCATTGTCGCTCAGGAGGCGGCGGATGAGCTGAAGAACAACGCGAAGAAGGAAGCTCAGCTGATCATTAAGGAATCCGAGAAGAATGCGGACCGGATCATTAACGATGCGCTAGGTAAATCCCGCAAAATCGCGCTTGAGGTTGAAGAGCTGAAAAAGCAGGCTTCCATCTACCGAACACGCTTCCGTTCCTTGGTTGAAGCACAGCTGGAGCTTTTGAAACAAGAGGGCTGGGAGACGCTGGAGAACCGCGAACCGAGTCTTGAACCAAAAGAGGTATACTAGACGGGTATCCGGTTGACTTTTCCCGCGAAAGAGTCTATAACTAATAACATATTGTTGATTCATACAAGAATTCGTTGATGGGAATAGTACGCGAAGGATCTGTCCCTCAGAGAGCCGGCAGTTGCTGAAAGCCCGGCGTTCAGACCAAGCAGAAGATCATCCCGGAGAAGTGAAGCTGAAGCGTTTAACCGCGTGCGTAAGCTGAACCGTCAGCCGAACGTTACATCGGACCTTGCCTATGATATACAGGCATGGACATTGAGGTGTCGCTTGCACAGGCTTTTTAATTGAAGTCGGTTAAGCGAAATTAGGGTGGTAACGCGAGAACAGGTTCTCGTCCCTTGGGGGATGAGGCCTTTTTTTATTTTCACAGAACTTTACGAAAAAGGGCGAGTTCAAAAAGGTCGGTTTTCAGCACCGAGAAGGTTGGATGAAGCTAGGGAGTGAGGAGCGGAGCGTACGTAGTTTGTACGTGAGCACCGGAAGGCCCGGCTGAATTCAAGATTCGATGCCGAGTTGCTTCTTGATTCACTTCGTGATCAAAATCGGACTTTTTGAACAACCTCGAAAAAGAGTGAAAGGAAGATCTGCATGAATAAAGTAGACGTCAAGGAGAAGGCGCGGGCAAGAGAGCTGCGTATCTTGAACAAATGGAACGAGGAGAATACGTTCAAGAAATCAATCGAACTGCGGGCCGGCAAGCCAAACTATGTATTCTACGAAGGTCCCCCAACCGCAAACGGCGCGCCCCATATCGGACACGTGCTCGGCCGGGTGATCAAAGATTTTGTGGGCCGCTATCAGACGATGAAAGGCTTCCATGTCGTTCGGAAAGCAGGCTGGGATACACACGGACTTCCGGTAGAGCTTGGCGTAGAGAAGCAGCTGGGCATCTCCGGCAAGCAGGAGATCGAGAATTATGGCGTTGAAGCTTTTATTAAAAAGTGTAAATCCAGCGTATTTGAATATGAGCATAAATGGCGCGAACTGACTGAAGCGATCGCGTATTGGACCGATCTGGATCATCCATACATCACGCTCGAGAACAACTATATCGAGAGCGTATGGAACATTTTGGCGACGATTCATGATAAAGGTCTTCTGTATCGCGGTCATCGCGTTAGCCCGTATTGCCCTTGCTGTCAGACCACGCTCAGCTCCCACGAAGTGGCTCAGGGTTATGAAGATGTTAAAGACCTGAGCGCAACGGCGAAGTTTAAGCTGCATGACAGCGGAGAGTATGTACTGGCATGGACGACGACGCCTTGGACGCTTCCATCTCACGTGGCGCTGGCCGTTAATCCAGATATGGATTATGCCCGTGTCGAGCAGGAGGATGGCATTTATATCGTGGCTAAGAATTTGGTAGAGGATGTCATGAAGGGCGACTTTACCGTTCTATCGACGCTGAAAGGTTCCGAACTGGTTGGAAAAACTTACGATCCTCCGTTCCCGTATGTACAAGCGGAGAAAGCGAATCTCATCGTCGGCGCATCCTTTGTTACCGATGCAAGCGGTACGGGGATTGTACACATGGCGCCTGCGCACGGTGAGGATGACTATCGCGTGTGCCGCGAGAATGGTATTAGCTTCGTGAGTGTCGTGAACGGCCAAGGCCGTTATACCGATGAAGTGACGGATTTTGCCGGACGCTTTGTCAAGGATTGCGATCTGGACATTGTGAAGGCATTGTCTGAAAAAGGACTTTTGTACAGCAAGGAGAAATACGAGCACAGCTATCCATTCTGCTGGCGCTGTAAATCCCCGCTGCTCTATTATGCAATGGAGAGCTGGTTTATCGAAACGACAGCCGTTAAGGATCAGTTGATCGCGAACAACAATGAGGTAACCTGGTATCCGGGCCATGTTCGTGACGGCCGCTTCGGTAAATTCCTTGAAGATCTGGTCGATTGGAACATCAGCCGAAACCGTTATTGGGGAACGCCACTCAATGTATGGGTCTGCGATTCTTGTGAAGGACAATTCTCGCCGCACAGCATCGCGGAGCTTCGCGCCAACGCGGTAGGTGAGGTAGCGGAGGATCTGGAGCTGCATAAACCTTATGTGGATGAAGTGAAAGTGAAATGCCCTCACTGTGAAGGCGGCGTGATGGAACGGACCTCGGAAGTCATCGACGTATGGTTTGACAGCGGCTCGATGCCGTATGCGCAATACCATTATCCGTTCGAGGACAAGGAGAAATTCGAACAGCAGTATCCAGCCGATATGATCTGCGAAGGGATCGACCAGACGCGCGGCTGGTTCTACAGCTTGCTGGCCGTATCGACGCTCTTCACGGGCAAAGCGCCTTATAAAGCGGTGATGGCCACAGGCCATATTCTTGATGAGAATGGACAGAAGATGTCCAAATCCAAAGGCAACGTCATCGATCCTTGGGAAATCATTGAAGAGTACGGCACGGATGCGTTCCGTTGGGCGCTGCTGGCTGACAGTGCGCCATGGAACAGCAAACGTTTCTCGAAGGGAATTGTAGGCGAAGCCAAATCTAAGGTTGTGGATACGCTGGTCAATACCCATGCATTTCTGACGCTGTATGCCGGTATTGACGGCTATGATCCGAAGAAGCACGAGTTCAAAGGATCGGACCATAAGCTGGACCGCTGGATTCTATCCCGCCTGAACAGCTTGATTCAAGTGGTTGACAAGGGATTGGCTGTGAATGATTTCCTGAATGCGGCAAAAGCAATCGAAGCTTATGTGGATGAGCTGAGCAACTGGTATATCCGCCGTTCGCGTGACCGTTTCTGGGGCAGCGGGCTCGGGGAAGATAAGCTGGCGGCTTACGGAACGCTTACACATGTGCTGCTGACCCTCTCCAAGCTGATGGCTCCATTTACGCCGATGCTGTCTGAAGATATTTTCGTGAATTTGGGCGGAGGAGAAAGCGTGCATCTGGCCGACTTCCCGCAAGCCGATGAAGCATTGATCGACAAGGCGCTTGAGCAGGACATGGAGACGGCAAGACAGATCGTAGAGCTTGCGCGCAACGTCCGCAACGAGACAGGGATCAAAACGCGTCAGCCGCTGTCTGAGCTGATTGTGTCCATGGATCGCGAGTTTGATCTCTCCGGTTATCAAGACATCATCAAGGATGAGATCAACGTCAAAGTGATTGAAGTGGAGACCAGCGATAGTGGTTTCGTTGATTTCACACTGAAAATGAACCTGAAGGTCGCAGGCAAGAAATACGGTAAAAATATCGGTTTCCTGCAAGGGTTCCTGAAAGGCATGAGCAGTGACGAGACCCGCAAGGTGGTGCAAACGGGCGGCGTGAATGTTACATCACCGGAAGGTGAAGAATTACAGATCACGTCCGAAGAGCTGCTGGTGGAGAAGAAGGCGAAGGAAGGCTTCGCATCTGCTTCAGGATATGGTTTAACCGTGGCGCTCAATACGGATATTACGCCAGAGCTGGAGCAAGAAGGCTGGGTTCGCGAAGTGGTGCGTGCCGTACAAGATACGCGTAAGAAGCTGGACCTTCCGATCGAGAAGCGAGTCAACTTGACTCTGGATACAGATGATGAGCTTAAAGCTGCAATCACCGCATTTGAAGAAGTGCTGCGCGAGAATGTCCTTGTTAGCGATTTGCAATTCGGACAACGCGAAGGCATGGAGCGGGTTGAGCTTGGCGGCAAAACCATTGGCATCCAAATCGCCTAAGTAATAAATATGGTTATACAACACTGCCCTTATCTATAAGGGGCAGTGTTTTTTTGTATTCAAATAAGTATCGGCTTTCGTCAGGGGGGCTCACGAACGAATGAGATTCTTCCAATAGATGCATAATAATCAGCGAAATCAAAAGTAATGATAAACAGGCTGCGAGCACACATGGCGATGTAGCTGCTCTTGATCTCATTCATTTGATGTCGATTAATTTAGGCAAAGGGGCGGTGGACATGGCGGAGAAGCCGGATGCTGGGGTGTCAACTGAACAAAAAAAGCCGTTGGAGGAAGACCGGGACCAATTGAGTGCCATACACCGCATGACCACGGACATCGCACAGCAGCTGGAGAAGTCCCGGATCGCGGAATACACCCAGCTGTTGAATCGGCCATGGAGGCTCATATGGACGAATCTGCTGGCCGGAACCGCCCGCGGGGTCGGAATCGCGATTGGCTTTACCTTTTTTGCGGCGACCATTATATATGTCTTGCAGGCGCTTGGCGCGTTGAACTTGCCAATTATCGGCGATTACATTGCGGATATTGTTCGGATCGTTCAGCGTCAGCTTGAACTATCGTAGTTTGTATGTAATGCCCGGCAGCACTGCATCCAATTTTATGCTGCCGGTCGGTAAAGACTTATTTAACTTAAAGATTCATCATCAGGATCGCCATGGGGATCAAGCAGGTAGCTTCCTTCGCCCCGGTTTAGGTAATCGACATATTGCGGACTTCGAACGATAAACACTTCGGAAGCATCGATATTGGTTGCAACGAAATTTTCATACACTTCTACAAATCCGCCTTGATCATCGCCATTCTCGATATCCATCTCGTTATAGCTGTCAATGTCGTTTCCTTCCGCCATTGCAGGCGTGTTGGAGGTGCCCCAGCTTTCGACGATCTGCCAAGCATCCTCGCCATCAAAAGCCGCATATTCATGTTCATCCATACTGGATTTTCCAAAAGCGGGCGCAAGAACCTCTTCCTCAATCGGACGATTGTAGGACAAGTTCTCGCGAGGAGTGTCTGATACGCAATATTGCGTATCAGGGAGAGCTTCCAGCCGTTCGTATGGAATGGGTTGACCGCAGGTCAGGCAAACACCGTAGCGTCCGTGATGAATGGCTTCAAGAGAGAAAATGACACGCTGCAGCTCAAGATCTACCCTGTCCTGTAGGGCGAGGTCTTTTTCCCGCTCATACAGCTCCGTAGCCAGATCACCGGGGTGATTATCGATATGCGATAACTCGCCGGTCGAATCCCTCTCGGATTCCCCCAGCCCATGTTGGTCGTTATATACCATGCGCCGTTCAAGCTCAACCTTTTGATCCATCAGCTTTTGTTGCAAATTATTGAGTTGCTCCTGAGTTAGATGCGACATGTCAGGCTCCTTTCATGGTCCGAAGTTGACCTTCTGGTTCATATGTATAGAGTGCACCCATTGAGATGGTTTTACTGACGGAAAATGTTCTCGCCACTGGACAGGAATGGACGGTTTCTGAGCCGCTGTGCTACAATAAGACGAGTTACTGACCGATCAGCGAAGTACATCGCCTGATTGGAGAAGACAAGAACGGAGTGACATAAACAAGTGGTGTATTATTTGATTGCATTTGTTTTATTTCTTATCGATCAGGGAACCAAGTACTTGATTGCCTCGAAGCTGGAGCTTTATGAACAGATCCCTGTGATCGGAGACTTTTTCCTGATTACCTCGAGCCGAAACCGGGGAGCCGCGTTTGGCATACTGCAGGATCAATTATGGTTCTTCATTGTGGTGACGCTAATCGTTGTGGGCGGGATTGTCTGGTACCTGCGGAAAGTATCGAAAGAAGGACGTAAGCTGCTGCCTACGGCCCTTGCGCTTGTACTTGGCGGGGCAGTTGGAAACTTCATCGATCGTTTGGTGATGGGAGAGGTTGTCGATTTCCTGCAATTTAATTTTGGCAGCTACACATTCCCGATTTTTAATATTGCCGATTCTTGTATCGTCATCGGTGTGGGATTGATCATATTGGATACGCTTCTGGAAGGAAGACGCGAGAAGATAAAGACAACAAGTGAAGTTTCTGGCACAGAAGGGAATGAATAATGTTGCAAGAAGGTATGGATACAGATACGGAATGGACAGGCGAAACGGGGCACGAATCCGAAACCTATGAGTGGACGGTGGATGCAGAATCTGCCAAAACCCGTATAGATAAATACATAACAGAGAATCTCGGTGAGGATATTTCCCGCTCCCAGGTGCAGTTATGGATTACCGATGGCCATGTCATCGTTAATGAAGGTCCGGTTAAGTCTAATTACAAAGTGAGTCAGGGTGACCGCATCCTGCTGAAGGTTCCTGAGCCATCAGCAGTAGAGATTATTCCGGAGGACATCCCGCTAGAGATCGCGTTTGAAGATGCAGACGTCATTGTTGTGAACAAGCCAAGAGGGATGGTAGTTCATCCAGCTCCTGGTCATTCCTCGGGCACTCTTGTGAACGCATTAATGTTTCACTGCAAGGATTTGTCAGGCATCAACGGCGAACTCCGGCCTGGCATCGTGCATCGGATTGACAAGGATACAACCGGTCTGATTATGGCAGCGAAGAATGATAAAGCTCATGCTTCTCTTGCGGCTCAGTTGAAGGATCACAGCGTGAACCGTCGTTATCTGGCTTTGGTTCATGGCAATATGACTCATGATCAAGGGACCGTTGACGCGCCAATCGGACGGGATGCGCATGATCGTAAATTGTATACGGTCACGGACCGGAACAGCAAGCATGCGGTAACCCATTTTACCGTTATAGAACGTTTCGGTGATTACACTCTTCTGGAGCTGAAGCTGGAGACTGGGCGTACGCATCAAATCCGCGTGCATATGAAGTATATCGGCCATCCTCTCGTGGGGGATCCCGTATACGGCAAGAGCAAGGGCATAAAATTGGACGGCCAAGCCCTTCACGCAGCCGTTCTGGGTTTTGTCCACCCTTCGAGTGGTGAGTATATGGAGTATTCAGCGCCGTTGCCAAGTGATATGGAAGAATTGTTGACGATTCTAAGGGGCCGCTAGCGGTTCCTTTTCGCATTTATATGTTTTTTTGGGGTCCCCGCAAAGTATATGGAGTAAGCATCGAAGCATAGGCTCCACTTTGTGGGGCTATTTTTCTTGCCATTTTATCCATGGATATGTTATAGTGACGATAACTTTGATGAAGGAGGTGAGCAGGATGAATATCGAGATGGTTAACAACCGTATTAGCCAGCTGCCTTTAGCTATGGCTGGCATTGTTCATGCATTTCTCTACAACGGGAGAGGTCTGTCCAATATTAACAATACGGTTTGTACCATCGCGAGAAGTCACCTGCCTGCCTATACGGATTAAGCCTATTCAGGCTTACTATTCTTAAGGGTCCGCGGAGCTTGCTCTGTGGGCCCTTTTTGCGTTTGCAGTCCGGGTCTTCTCCCTAATCTATACGCTTTTGCGAACAGGTTGAATGTTCGCAGCTTACAGGAGGATACCTAGAATGAATATAATCAATGTACAGAAACTGACGCAATACCACGGTGCTCATCTGGTGCTGGACCAGATATCGTTTGAAATACAGGAAGGCGAGAAGGTTGCGCTAATCGGAAGGAACGGCAGCGGAAAGTCGACGCTGATGCGCCTGCTTGCCGGTTTGGATCAGCCCAACGAAGGGCAGCTGGCTATAAAGAAGGGGGCAAAAATCGGATATTTGGAGCAGATTCCGAGCCATATGGATACCTGGACAGTGCTGGATGTATTGTCACAGGGGTTGAGTCACTTGAAGGATTACCGAGCGGAAATGACGGAGCTTGAGGAAAAAATGAGTGACCCGGATATCGCTGGAAATGCGGAATTGCTCGATCGAGTGCTGCGGAAATACGCAGCGCTTCAGGAACGGTTTGAAACCGAGGGCGGTTATGAGCTGGAAGCGAGCATCGACAAAATCGCTTCCGGGCTGCAAATACCCAAGAGCGAGTACGGACTGGCCTTTGGCTCGTTGTCCGGTGGAGAACAAACCCGTGTCGCGCTGGCATCGCAGCTGATTGTACAGCCGGATTTGCTCTTGCTTGATGAACCGACCAACCATCTGGATTTGGCACGTACGGAATGGCTGGAGGAATTCTTACGCGAATATCCGGGAACTTGCGTCTTAATCTCTCACGACCGATATTTTCTGGATCGGGTCGTGTCCAAAACGATTGAGCTTGAAGATGGCGAAGCTTTTACTGCCCATGGTGGCTACACCGCGTTCATGAAAGATAAGGAAGAGCGTTTGCTGCGGCAGTTTGCAGACTATCAGGAGCAGCAGAAAGTAATCAAGAAGATGAAAGAATCCATCAAGCAGCTAGAAGAGTTCGGCCGGATTGGCGGCAATGAGAAGTTTTTCAAGCGCGCGGCTTCCATGAGACGGGCGCTGGAGAGGATGGAGCGGGTTCAGAGACCCGTGCTGGAACGAAGACAGGCTGATTTTGAACTGAATCCTCAGGATCGTTCCGGTCGCCGCGTGGCATACTTTGAGCAAGTTGAGGTTTCCTATGGGAATCAGGCAGTGCTGAGGGGAGCATCCGGTCTAATCGAATTCGGCGAGAAAATTACGCTGATGGGCTCAAACGGCAGCGGGAAAACAACGCTGTTCAAAGTGCTGTTAGGCGTGTTGACACCTGATTCCGGTACGCTTGAATGGGGTTCGCGTGTCGATGTAGGTTACCTCGCTCAGCAGGAGGAACCGGACAATCCGAAGGAAACAGTGCTTCAATATTTCCGGGAGAAGGCCGGAGTTGAAGAGGGAGAAGCTCGAGGAATATTGGCAAGGTATCTGTTCTATGGTGCGGCCGTGTTCAGATCGGTAGGGCAGTTGTCCGGAGGGGAATGGACACGATTGAGACTCGCGCTGCTTATTCATCAGAAGCCGAACCTGCTGCTTCTGGATGAACCCACGAATCATCTGGATATTGCCTCCCGCGAAGCGTTGGAGGATGCACTGCAGGATTATGCGGGGACCGTTCTTGCCATTTCGCATGACCGTTATTTTGTAAATCAGGTGTCTCGCAAAGTGTGGGATTTGAATCAAGGGAAGCTGACCGTCTATCATGGCAATTATGACGAATTCCGGGATAAGAAAGACCGGCTTGAAGCGGCATTGCAGGCAAGGGAAGTATCAGCGGGCGTTGATGTTAGTCCCAAGCAGAAGGTGGCGCAGCAGCCTGAAACGGAGGATAGCCCTGCTCCGCTTTCCAAACGCGTAAAAGCGGATCGTTCTACCGCCGAAAGGTCCAAATGGTTAGAAGAGGAGATTGCTCGTATAGAGACCCGCATCCGGCAGCTTGACGGCTGGCTTGAAACGGAAGGCGATGATTTACACAAGGATACGGATCTCTCACTGCTTGAGCAGCGCTGGAACGAGCGGGAGTCGCTATCCACCAGTCGTGACGAGCTCCTTGCGGAATGGCTGGAGCTGACTTAAGCTCCGACCAGCCGAAAAAGTACAAATCATTTGATATATAATGCATGGCTCCAGTTGTGATTTTCCTGCATATTTAGGATGAGTATGAAAGCTAGAGTAGGAGATGAATACAAATCATGAGTATGGATAAATATCAGGAAACATACATTCAACAGAGCTTTGCCAACCGCATCGGCGGTGCTAATTATGGCAAAGATACAGCCATTTATAAATTCGAGAAGATCAAAAGAGCGAAGGCAGCTGCGAAGCAGGAACATCCTGGCACGGAGCTGATCGATATGGGGGTTGGCGAGCCGGATGAGATGGCGGATGCAGGCATCGTGGCGAAGCTGGCAGAAGAAGCGGCGAAGCGGGAAAACCGCGGCTATGCGGATAACGGAATTCCGGAGTTCAAGGAAGCGGCTGTTCGCTACTTGAAGAATGTATTTGGTGTCGAAGGCATCGATGGCGCTACAGAAGTTCTGCACTCCATCGGTTCCAAGCCGGCACTGGCCATGCTGCCGTCCTGTTTCATTAACCCTGGGGACATCACGATCATGACGGTTCCCGGATACCCTGTACTCGGTACGCATACCAAGTACTTGGGCGGCGAAGTTTATAATGTGGAGTTAAAAAAAGAGAATGGATTTCTGCCGGATCTCAGCTCGATCCCTGAGGACATTGCACGCCGTGCCAAACTGCTCTACCTGAACTATCCGAACAACCCGACGGGTGCCAGCGCAACGGTCGAGTTTTTCACCGAGGTTGTCGAGTGGGCCCGCAAGTATGGCGTTGTTGTTGTCCATGACGCTCCTTATGCAGCGCTCACTTACGATGGCTTGAAGCCACTCAGCTTTCTCTCCGTCCCCGGCGCGAAGGATGTTGGCGTAGAGCTTCACTCCCTGTCGAAGTCTTACAACATGACAGGATGGCGCATTGGTTTCATCGCCGGTAATCCGCTAGTGGTTAAAGCGTTTGGTGATGTGAAGGACAACAATGATTCCGGACAATTCATAGCTATTCAAAAAGCTGCCGCATACGGTCTGGACAATCCGCAAATTACGGAGAAGATCGCTGAGAAGTATTCCCGTCGCCACAACATGCTGGTAGACGTGTTGAACGGGCTTGGTTTTACGGCCGAGAAGCCGAAGGGTTCCTTCTTCCTGTATGTTGAAGCTCCAAAAGGCGTTAAAGGCGGACGTCGTTTTGAATCCGGCGAAGATTTCTCCCAATATCTGATTCGCGAGAAATTGATCTCCACCGTACCATGGGATGATGCGGGACACTTCGTACGTTTCTCCGTAACCTTTATTGCTGACGGCGAAGAAGAAGAGAAACGCGTCATTTCCGAAATTCGCAGAAGACTTAGCGATGTAGAATTTGAATTCTGATGAACACCATATAAACTCCACTTGGCACACGACATTATTCGACTTGATCGCTGTTGACATCTCCTGTAGGGTCTGTCATAATGAGAGCAATCGAATAGCACCTTTAAATCAGTCCCGTGAGGCTGGCAAGGTAACGTGAACCGAGGTTCATTAACAGGAGGCATGGCTCTGTCTGCGGATAGATGCTGCGCTTTCGACACTATCTCTATGAGATCAACTCCTTGTCCAGCCGGGCAAGGAGTTTTTTTGTGTGTAATGAACTCACGGATCGTCTGAACTAAAGAGGGCTAATCAAACGTTTATAAGGAGGACTTGAGGATGAACAACGAACAGCATGTGATTATGGACGAGACGGCCATCCGCCGCGCCCTAACGAGAATTGCCCATGAAATATTGGAAAAAAATAAAGGGATTGAGGACTGCGTCCTGGTCGGCATTCGCACACGCGGCGTGTTCCTGGCTCAGCGAATCGCTGAGCGAATGAATGAAATTGAAGGGACGCCCATTCCATGGGGGGAGATCGACGTGACTTCCTACCGCGATGACCGTGACAGCAAGGAAGCCACTGCAGAACGGGTGGAAGGAGCGAAGCGCAGTCTGGAACACCTGAATATTCATGACAAGAAAGTCATTTTGTTCGATGACGTGCTGTACACCGGACGGACGATTCGGGCTGCGATGGATGCGCTGATGGACTGTGGGCGGCCTAGAATGATACAGCTAGCGGTTTTGGCAGATCGCGGACATCGCGAACTGCCCATCCGGCCGGATTATATCGGTAAGAACGTTCCTACCTCCAAACATGAGGAGATTACGGTTGCATTAACCGAATTCGACGGCAAGGACGAAGTGACCATTAGCCAAAGAGAGGAACGATAATCATGACAACAGCCATTTCATTGAAAGAACGTAGCCTCTTAGGTTTGAAGGATATTAGCAGAGACGAGATTGGATCGATCCTGAGTCGGGCGTCATATTGGGAAGCACAGCCCGAGAAAGTGGTGCCGGTACTTAAATCGAAATTTGCGGTTAATATGTTCTTCGAGAACAGCACCAGAACGAGATTTTCGTTTGAAATGGCTGAGAAAAGACTTGGCGCCGAGGTGATGAACTTTGCAGCGGCAGCCTCCAGCGTCGAAAAGGGCGAGTCCATCTACGATACCGTAAGAACACTGGAATCCATGGGGATCGATGCCGGCGTCATCCGGCTGAAACCCTCTGGAGTGCTTCAGGAGCTTGGGGAGCGGATCTCGATCCCGCTAGTCAATGCGGGTGACGGCAACAACGAGCATCCTACCCAGGCGCTGCTCGATCTTTATACGATGAAGAAAAACTTCGGAGAGCTTAAAGGATTGACGGTATCCATTATCGGCGACATCAAGCATAGCCGGGTTGCGCGTTCGGACCTGTGGGCACTGCAGAAGTTCGGAGCCCATGTCCAATTCTGCGCACCGGAAACGATGCAGGCTCCGGAGCTAGCTCAGTATGCACCCTACGTATCGATGGAGAAGGCACTGAAGGCAGATGTGGTGATGATGCTGAGGGTTCAGTTGGAACGCCATAACGAAGGTGTATTCAAATCCAGCGCAGAATACCGGCAGCAATATGGTTTGACGGAAGAACGGGCGGCAAAGCTGTCGGAGCACACGATGATTATGCACCCGGCACCGGTGAACCGCAATGTTGAAATCGACGATGTGGTCGTGGAAAGTCCAAAATCGATGATATTCAAGCAGATGGCGAACGGAGTACCCATTCGCATGGCGGTTATGGAACGGGCGATGGGCTGATTCGAAAACGCGTAATACGGTGTATAGGATGAATAAATACTAATATTTATACACAAAAATGAATTTTTATTATACAATATACAAAGAAGCGAATGGTGCTTCTGCTGCGGAGGGAATCAAGATGCAAATGCAAGTGATAAAGAATGCCAAAGTGATCAATGAACGAGGACAGCTCGAAGATAAACATATCGTCATTGCAGACGGTTTGATTCAGTCGGTTGCAAGTGATATCGCAGCTTTGCCGGAAGTGGACGATAACGTTCAAATAATCGATGCCGAGGGCAAACTGGTCACACCGGGATTCATCGATATGCATGTGCACTTGAGAGAGCCGGGTTATGAGCACAAGGAAACGATCGAGAGTGGCAGCCGCTCGGCAGTGAAAGGCGGCTTTACAACCATCGCCTGCATGCCGAACACAAGACCAGTTACCGATTCGCCGGAAACGGTGAAGCTTGTGCTGGAAAAGGCTAGTGAAGCGGGTCTGGCCAAGGTTCTGCCTTACGCAGCCATTACGAAAAACGAGCTGGGCCGCGAACTGACGGATTTTGAGGCCTTGAAGGCAGCAGGTGCGATCGGCTTTACGGATGACGGCGTTGGTGTGCAGAACGCACAGATGATGAAAGATGCCATGAACAAAGCGAAAGCGCTGGGCATGCCGGTCATTGCTCATTGCGAGGATGACTCGCTGGTGAAAGGGGCTTGCGTGACGGAAGGCAAGTTCGCTCAGAAGCACGGCCTGAAAGGAATACCCAATGAGTCGGAAGCGATCCATGTCGGACGGGACATTCTGCTTACCGAGGCCACCGGCGTACATTACCACGTATGCCACGTGAGCACGGAGCAGTCCGTACGCTTGATCCGCCAAGCAAAAGCAATAGGCATCTCGGTAACGGCTGAAGTATGCCCGCACCATCTGGTTCTCTCTGACGAAGATATTCCTGGTCTGGACGCCAACTGGAAGATGAACCCGCCGCTGCGCACCCCGCGTGATGTGGAGGCTTGTATAGAAGGTCTGCTGGATGGAACGCTCGATATGATCGTAACAGACCATGCACCGCACAGCGCGGAAGAGAAGGCGAAAGGCATGGAGCTTGCACCATTCGGAATCGTGGGATTCGAAACAGCATTCCCGCTGCTCTATACCCAATTTGTCGCCACAGGCCAATGGGATCTCGGCTTGCTGGTGAAGCGGATGACCAGCGATCCGGCAAGAGTATTCGGTCTTGCAACGGGCGTGCTGGAAGCTGGTAAAGCAGCAGATCTGACCATGATTGATCTCGAAGCAGAGAAAGAAGTGAATCCGGAAGAGTTCGCAACGAAAGGCCGCAACACGCCATTTACAGGCTGGAAGCTGAAAGGCTGGCCTGTGATGACTTGGGTGGACGGCGAAGTGAAATGGTCGGAGCAGCACGGATTTTAAGTAACACTTAGGCAAAAGACTTATAAAATAAATTACACATAGATGACAGGAGTGATCGGGATGCAGGCAAGATTGTTACTGGAGGACGGAACGCTGTTCAGCGGAAAATCCTTTGGCGCGGATGCTGAAATGACCGGAGAGGTTGTTTTCAATACAGGGATTACAGGGTATCAAGAGGTGCTGAGCGACCCGTCTTACTGTGGACAGATCGTGACCATGACGTACCCTTTGATCGGAAATTACGGCATCACGCGGGATGACTTTGAATCCATTCGGCCGTTCGTCCACGGATTCGTTGTTCGTCGTCATGAGCCTGTTCCTAGCAACTGGCGAGCAGAATATAGTGTTGACAGCTTATTGAAGGAATACGGTATTCCAGGAATCAGCGAGATTGATACCCGGATGTTGACCCGGATTATTCGTCACTACGGTACGATGAAGGGGATTCTCACCACTTCCAACAAGCCGGTGGAAGAGCTTAAGGAGATGCTCGGTGACACGACGATCGCCGAACTCCGCAACCAGGTGGCAAAAACCTCTACGCCGCAAATGTTTACAAGCCCAGGCTCCAAAGAGCGGATCGTTCTGGTTGACTTCGGTGCAAAAAGCGGAATTCTGCGCGAACTGACTTCTCGCGGCTGCGACGTGATGGTCGTTCCGCATGACACGACGGCCGATGAAATCCGCAGACTTCACCCGGACGGCATTCAGTTGTCCAACGGCCCTGGGGACCCGAAAGACGTTCCATACGCGGTCGATATGGTCAAAGAACTGCTTGGCGAATATCCGATCTTCGGCATCTGCCTTGGCCACCAATTGTTTGCACTGGCTGCGGGCGCTGATACCGAGAAGCTGAAATTCGGCCACCGCGGCGGGAACCACCCGGTAAAAGAGCTTGCCAGCGGACGCTGCTACATCACTTCCCAGAATCATGGCTATACGGTAAATGAAGATTCCGTCAAAGGGACGGATCTGGAAGTTACACATATCAACAATAACGATAAAACGATTGAAGGCTTGAAGCACTCGAAATTCCCGGCCTTCTCCGTGCAATATCATCCTGAAGCTGCACCTGGTCCGCAAGACAGCAGCTATCTGTTCGATCAATTCCTTGAGATGATAAGAGACCATAAACAGAATGAAATCCGGAAACCGCGCCAAGCGGTTCTGGCCGCAGCCGTGAAAGGAGCTCATTAATATGCCTAAAAATGAAACACTCAAAAAAATTCTCGTCATCGGCTCCGGTCCGATTGTCATCGGGCAAGCAGCGGAATTTGACTACGCTGGAACCCAAGCCTGCCAAGCCTTGAAAGAAGAAGGTATCGAGGTTGTGCTGATTAACAGCAACCCGGCGACCATCATGACGGACACGAACATGGCGGATAAAGTATATATCGAGCCAATTACGCTCGAATTTGTTACACAGATCATCCGTCAAGAGCGTCCGGACGGATTGCTCCCGACGCTTGGAGGGCAAACGGGCCTGAATATGGCCGTTGAGCTTGCACGCGCTGGTATTTTGGAGCAGGAGAATGTGAAGCTGCTCGGAACGCAGCTGGAGTCCATCGAGAAAGCGGAAGACCGCGACTTGTTCCGTGAACTGATGCGTGAACTCGATCAGCCCGTACCGGAAAGCACGATTGTAACGACGTTGGAAGAGGCGCTTGACTTCGCAAATGAGATTGGTTATCCGCTGATCGTGCGCCCGGCATATACTTTGGGCGGCACCGGCGGCGGTATCTGCGCAACCGAAGAGGAACTTCGTGAAACAGTCAGCTCGGGACTTCGTTACAGCCCGATCACGCAATGTTTGGTCGAGAAGAGCATCGCAGGTATGAAAGAAGTCGAGTATGAGGTTATGCGCGACGCGAACGACAACTGCATCGTGGTATGTAACATGGAGAACTTTGATCCGGTCGGCGTTCATACCGGTGACAGCATCGTCGTGGCACCAAGCCAGACCCTGTCCGATCGCGAGTATCAAATGCTCAGATCCGCTTCGCTGAAAATCATCCGCGCCTTGAACATTGAGGGCGGTTGTAACGTGCAATTCGCGCTGGATCCTAACAGCTATCAATATTATGTCATCGAGGTAAACCCTCGGGTCAGCCGCTCTTCTGCCCTTGCTTCCAAGGCAACGGGCTACCCGATCGCGAAGATGGCAGCAAAAATTGCGATGGGTTACACCCTGGACGAGATTGTCAACCCGGTAACGGGACAGACTTATGCTTGCTTTGAGCCTACGCTGGACTATATTGTCAGCAAAATTCCACGCTGGCCATTCGACAAGTTCATCCACGCAAACCGGAAGCTGGGAACTCAGATGAAGGCAACCGGCGAAGTGATGGCGATTGGCCGCACCTTCGAAGAGTCGATCCATAAAGCGGTTCGCTCTCTGGAGATCGGCGTGCACCGCCTTTACTTGAAGGGCGCTAATGAGCTGAGCGATGAAGTGCTCCAGGAGCGTCTGATCAAAGCCGACGATGAGCGGATGTTCCTGATTGCAGAAGCGTTCCGCCGGGGATATGGACTCCAGCAGATTCAGGACCTGACGAAGATCGACTGGTGGTTCCTGGACAAGATCGAGCGCCTGATCCAATATGAAGATCATATTCGCAGCGAAGCGTCACTGACTTACGAAACGCTGTACGAAGCGAAGCGACTCGGCTTTACGGATCGTGCCATAGCCGAGCTGCGCGCGGAAGGCAAGGCCAGCACGCACACAACCGAGGAGTCGATCGGATTCCTGCGTCGCGAGCATGGATTGCGTCCGGTTTACAAAATGGTGGATACTTGCGCCGCTGAGTTTGAAGCAACGACGCCGTACTACTACTCGACGTACGAAACGGAGAACGAAGTCATCGAATCCGCCAAGGAGAAGGTCATCGTACTGGGCTCCGGACCGATCCGGATCGGTCAAGGGATCGAGTTCGACTACTCCACGGTGCACGCTGTATGGGCGATCCAAAAAGCGGGATACGAAGCGGTTATCATTAACAACAACCCGGAGACTGTCTCCACTGACTTTAATACGTCGGACCGTCTCTATTTCGAACCGCTCTTCCTCGAAGATGTCATGAACGTCATCGAGCAGGAGAAACCGATCGGTGTCATCGTACAGTTTGGCGGGCAGACCGCAATTAACCTTGCTGAGCCGCTCAGCAAAGCGGGCGTGAAGATTCTGGGTACCAGCTTGGAAAGCATTGACGAAGCCGAGGACCGTAAAAAATTCGAAGCGCTTCTGTCCAGACTTGAGATTGCCCAACCGAAAGGCAAAACTGTAATTTCGGTTGATGATGCTGTAGAAACTGCGCAATCGCTGGGTTATCCTGTTCTGGTAAGACCATCTTATGTACTCGGTGGACGCGCGATGGAGATTGTATACTCCGACAGCGAGCTGCTGAGCTACATGAAAGAGGCGGTTAAGATCAACCCGGATCATCCGGTTCTGATCGACCGTTACATGATGGGTAAAGAAGTGGAAGTAGACGCGATCTGCGATGGCGATACGGTGCTGATTCCAGGCATCATGGAACATGTAGAACGCGCGGGCGTTCACTCCGGTGACTCCATTGCGGTATATCCTCCACAGTACTTGTCCCAGGACCTGAAAGACAAGATTGCCGAAATTACGATCAAAATTGCCAAAGAGCTGAATACACGCGGACTTGTTAACATCCAGTTCGTTATCTATAAAAATGAAGTGTACGTGATCGAAGTGAATCCGCGTTCTTCCCGGACGGTTCCGTTCCTGAGCAAGGTTACAGGTATCCCGATGGCAAACCTGGCAACACAGGCGATCATGGGCAGCAAACTGAAGGATCTGGGATACGAGGAAGGCATGTGGCCGGAAAGCGAGCATGTATCGGTTAAAGTACCGGTCTTCTCCTTTGCTAAACTTCGCCGCGTTGAGCCTACACTTGGACCAGAAATGAAATCCACCGGTGAGGTTATGGGCCGTGACGTGAAGTATGCCAAAGCGCTGTACAAAGGTCTGATCGGTGCAGGCATGAAAATTCCTTCAACGGGTGCGATCATCGCTACCATCGCAGATAAAGATAAAGCTGAAGCTGCAGCACTTCTGAAAGGCTTCCATAAGCTTGGTTATAAAATTATCGCCACAGGCGGCACGGCTGCAGCATTGAAAGAAGCGGGTCTTAACGTGACCACCATTCATAAGCTGTCCGAGGGAACGCCGAACATTCTGGATATGATCCGCACAGGTGAAGCGAATTTCGTCTTCAACACATTGACCAAGGGTAAAACGCCGCAGCGTGACGGATTCCGAATTCGCCGTGAAGCGGTAGAAAACGGTGTGGTATGTATGACCTCGCTCGATACGGTACGTGAGCTTCTGACGATGCTGGAGACCATCAACTTCTCCTCTGAAGCGATGCCGGTTTAATCGAGAAGGAGGGATATAGATGAACGCCAGCTACAATGAAATGGCGGGCCGCCTGATGGTGGCCCTGGATTACCCGGATGCCGAGCGTGCGAAAGCATTAGTGCAGCAGCTGGAGGGGATCCCGTGTTATATGAAGGTCGGTATGCAGCTGTTCTACGCTGCCGGTCCCGATTTTGTTAAAGAATTGAAAGCAAAAGGCTATTCCGTGTTCCTGGATGTGAAGATGCATGATATTCCGAACACGGTAAAAGGCGGGTCGGATAGCGTAACGCGGCTGGGTGTGGACATGTTTAATGTCCATGCCAGCGGCGGCGCTCTCATGATGCAGGCGGCAAAAGCCGGGGCGGAGGCCGCAGTGGCGGACACCCCGGGTCTTGCCATGCCTACGATTATTGCGGTAACCCAGTTGACTAGTACGAGTCAGAATGTCATGAATAACGAAATCGGTATCCCGGGTTTGGTGGAGGATGCGGTCGTACGTTATGCGAAGCTGGCTCAGCAAGCGGGGTTGCATGGCGTCGTCGCTTCATCGCTTGAAGTGGAGGCCATTCGATCCGCATGCGGGGAAGCGTTTAAGACCGTTATACCGGGTATCCGTCCGGCCGGTGCGGATATCGGAGACCAGGCTCGGGTCCTTACACCAGGAGAAGCCATCCGCAAGGGCAGTCATTATCTGGTTGTCGGCCGTCCCATTACGGAATCCCCGAGCCCGAGACAAGCTGCAGAACAGATTATTGAGGAGATGATTCAAGCATGAGTACACTCGCGAATATTCCACATCAGATCGCATCTTATTTGCTGAAGATTGAGGCCGTTTCCCTTAGACCTCACCAGCCGTTTACATGGACGTCGGGAATTAAGTCCCCGATCTACTGTGACAATCGCTTGACGATGTCTTATCCCGAGATTCGCGACTACATTGCTGAATCGTTCGCAGCCGTCATCCGGGAGCAATATCCGGAGGCCGAGGCCATTGCCGGTACGGCCACAGCCGGGATTCCACACGCGGCATTTGTATCTCAGAAGATGAACCTGCCCATGTCCTATATTCGGGACAAAGCAAAGGGTCATGGCAAGGAAAACCTGATCGAAGGCTTGATCAAGCCCGGTCAGAAGGTGGTTGTGATCGAGGATCTGATCTCGACGGGCGGCAGCTCGCTCAAAGCGGTGCAAGCGGTCAAGGATGCAGGGGCAGAGCCGCTGGCGGTACTGGCCATATTCAGCTATCAGCTGGATAAAGCGGTACAAGCCTTCGCCGAAGCTGAGATTCCGCTGCAAAGCTTGTCCAACTACGGTGCGCTGATTGATGTAGCTTTATCCGAGAATCGGATTCAGGAACAAGATGTGGAGCTTCTTCAATCTTGGAGATCGAATCCAACTTCCTTTGGCGTGTAAACAACGTATACCAGCTAAGATTATCAGGCTGTCGTCTTTGTGAGTTATCGCAGAGCGACAGCTTTTTTTATTATAATGAGGCTAAGACAATCCATGGTGGGTGCCGGGTTGACAGCGGCAGGCTGGATCGTTACATTAGGACTGTACGCGGCTGGTAGCCAGCCAGCGGTGTCCTCATGCTGATATAGAAGGGATATAGTCTAACAGATGAATGCTAAGAAAGAAGCAGTGCTTGAAGCCGGGAAGCGGTTGTTTTTAGAGCAGGGGATTTTACAGACGAGTATGGAGCAGATTGCCGAAGCGGTCCCCGTTTCCAAGATGACGATTTATAACTACTATCAGAGCAAAGAGGGTTTACTGGATCATGTCGTGGACCAGATGGTCGACGAGCTCATGGCGATTTACCGCGATATGATGGACCAGGCAAAAGACCCGCTTGAGGCGTTAACCGTCTTCTACAGGGATCAGCACAAATTTTCAGCGTTTGTATCGCAGAAATTTGTGGCGGATCTGGCCAAATTCCCGGAGCAGATGGACAAGCTGATTCAATTCAACCAGAAATTCGTTGTTCCGGAATTTGAAATGCTGATCTTTAAAGGCCAGCAGCTTGGACAGATACGGAAAGACATCTCTCCCCAGATATTGGTCGCGTTCCTTACTTTTATCAAGGAATTTACAGCCCGGAACGAATGGTACCATGGTCTGGGGAGCCTGAACGTGGTCAGTGAACAACTGATGACGATTCTTTATCACGGTATTATCCAGCAGGAGGATCTGTCTAATCTAACATGAGTACAAGAACATTCCAGAGGTGATTTCGACCCGGGAATGTTTTTTTTGTGAAATTTCACTGCTCAATTGGTTTGAAAATCGGCTAATTTGGGAATATGTTCCTATAAATTTAGGGCCACGACTTGGTAGAGGGCAAGGAGATGTCTCACCTATAATAGTATTGATAACCTCAGATTTTAACACAAAATAGGTGGGGCTGACCGTAAGGAGGAGAGGTCTTTGGGAATTCCGTCCAGGATTCAACTGACCGGCAAACAATTCTTTGTATTAACCGGCATTGTCGGTGTGCGGGCTGTCATTGGGTTAGAGGACCCTTTTCGCGGAACGTTGACCGAGGAGATGCCCGCAGAAGTGGCCAAGATCGAGCAGGAGCTGCAGGAGAAAGGCTTGATTGATACGGCGGATAACGAGCCCGTACTTGTGCAGGAACTGCTGGAATACATAGAAGTATGCAGCCGGACCCTGTTAACGATACATATGAGAGTGTCCGGTTCCGACGAAGGGCAGAAGGAGTGTTTCATTTATTACAGTTCAAGTATGGTGGTAAAGGCCGATATTGAAAGCGGACCTGACGGTGCGAGAGTCTATGTGCTGGAAGCGCTGGGAACCCCTTCGGAGGCTTGGCTAAAAATCATCAATCATCTGCAGCTGGAGGATAGGAAGAACCGTGATACAGCTTCTTTGACTATGCCTAAAGGCTGGTTCCAGCAATGGATGAGTGCCGAGCAAGGGGAGCAGGAGCCACGGAAGTACTTGCTCGCCCAAGGCTACCCTGAATCGGTTGTCTCCGCCTTGGCCGATTGTGTCAGCCATCCGGAGAGATATGCTACCTTTACCGCGTACTATTGTCCGAATCTGAACTGCCGAATGCAGGGAATCGAATTGTTGAGAGGACAGCACTCCAATTGGCTGATTCGCAATGAAGGCGAACAGGATCAAATTTGGGGCGCCACGGTAACGGAAATCATTCGGGAGCTTGGTGCGGTCATTGAGCGCATTAAGTGAGAAAGGGCGGCATCATGCTAGCCGGATGGTTCAAATAAGGGGCGTGTCAAGATGAGCACAAAGATTTCAGAGGAAGAACAGTTTCATTTCCGGCTAATCCCTGCCGAGCAGATTCGGGGCGGCATTGGCCGGAGTTGAATCCATCGGGTATGGGCTAAGCTCGGCAGCGGTGATGCTTCTGCTCCTCCTCGTTTTTTATGCATGTCATTTCAGAGCACTGCAGCAAGGTACCTACCAGTCCATGGAGCGCAAAGGCGGCGTTGGAAAAGCGGGTAAAGCGGCCCTGCTGTTTGCAGCTATCGGTTACACCGGGTATTACATGGTGGTTGCGGTAACCGGCGATCTCGGCGGGTTTGTGATGGGTATGGCGGCCTTTTCCGTTCTGTTAATTCTCGGTCTGTACATGGCTTTTGTTTTCATTCATCGGTATAGGTTCATTCAGAACAATATGGATAAGCTGAAAGCTCATTATCCCTTACTGGGATTGCCGAAGGAGCAGCCGAACGCCGGGAAGGGTATGTTAGCCCGGAGTTTGCCTACATCTTTAATCATGAGGGTATCCCCCAAGGCCTGCGCCCCGCTGCGGCAGACATTCGAAGCGGGACGGCGTATGGCTGATTGTATTTTTATCGGGAGTTCGCAAAGAAGTTTGTTGGATTTCGGTTTTTTTGTGGAAGTTTGGATATAATATGACAGCATTACATTATCATTCGGGTAAGGAGTCGCATAGGATGAACTGGGTATATTACGGAAAGCTGTATACAAGCAAATTTCAGGCGGGCTGCTTCGCTAAACGTTTGGAGCAGGATGGCTGGCTGTTCGGGTACCATGATCCGCGGATGGTGGAGGTTTACCGTTCCAAAAAGGGTCGCTATGGCGTGCGGTTTATGCCTTGAGAAAATCCCATTAAAACAGCACTTGACTTGTTGTAGGGAAATGGTGTATATTTATTCTTGTCGCTGTTTGATACAGCATTGACGCGGGGTGGAGCAGTTCGGTAGCTCGTCGGGCTCATAACCCGAAGGCCGCAGGTTCAAATCCTGCCCCCGCAACCAATTTTTAAACGATGTATGTATGACGTCCTTATGTTTATGTGTACATGTATGTTCAGGGCCCTTAGCTCAGTTGGTTAGAGCGGTCGGCTCATAACCGACTGGTCGGGGGTTCGAGTCCCTCAGGGCCCACTTTATCGAAAACCCTTGCGATGCAAGGGTTTTTTGCTGTTTATAGGGCTGTTATGCAGAGAAAAATATTATGGTAAAAATGCAGGAAACTTCGATTTGCTAACGCATTTGCTAACGGCAGCTATTTATCCACAGGATCTAGCGTCTTTTCAGAGTATTATTAAGCTCTGCTTCAATCCTATCGACGGCTTCTTGGGCTTAATATAACCGCCGTTGGGGTAGAGCATACGAGATCATTATTCTCATACCCATCACCGTACTCAAATTTGTGCTTCTGAATCTGCTCATAGCGCTCCTGAAGGTCGTCTAAGATAAACTGGAATAGTTTTACCCTACGGGTTGAATCATTCGTCTTAGGGCGCTGTATGACCAGTCCTGAACGGGTCCAGTTGGCTGTTTGAGTAACAAGCAGCTCCTTACGTTCAAAATCGACATCCTTCCAGTGGAGACCCAGAATCTCACCACGACGCATGCCGGTGTAAATTGCGAGCGAGAATACAATATAGTGAATATGACCTTTCGATGATTTTAGAAACTGGTTGAATTCTTCAACAGACCAGAACTTCATTTCCTTTTGTTCGTTCTCTTCCGGAATGGATGCAGCAGACAGAATCTGATACTTCTGATCCAGCTGAAGCCGAGCCTCGTGAAATGAGCTTTGAAGGTGATGATCAAGAGCCTGCACCTGCAGAGAACGATACTACTGTTGCTGAGGAAAGCCCAAATTCCAACGATGAAGAGATCAGTAAGGAAGCACTGGAACAGTTTATCCTGAAAGAACGCCCTTCTTTCGAAAATATCCCGTTGGATTTCCCAGACGGCTTTGCAGGCATTATAGAACATTCAGTACAAGATAGCTTCTATTCTCTTTGCTGGCGTCGGTGGCGCTATAGCCGGTATTGAATTTATAAAGGACAAAGCCTTAATAGAAAGAGAAAGGGATATGTTTTCTCCGTATCCCTTTCTCAGCCATTAGATCATATGAAGAATGGAAGCAAGAATATAGAACTAATGGGAAAAGGGATACGGCGCTGCAAGAAACGACGACGAGGGAAAAAGCCAGGATGGAAACCGAATTGTCTGTAGGTTGATTCCTGTGCGGGCATCCCACGCATTTCCTCAATCATTTCATTAGTTGGAACAGCAAGAGTGACATACTCATTATCGACATGAGTAATAAATCCATCATAAGAGTGACCATCAGTTGTATTAATTCCAACGTATTGATTCATCAGTCTCCAACATAATTGTTTATAATCAGTTTCCATAGTTACCTCCTTAGGTAAATGTAATACAACACCAGTCTATGGACTATAACCTGAACTGCTCACGACACTTGCCTAATATCAAATTTATGGGCAAATAAAAAATCGTTAACTTTACAACCAATCAATAGGGAGAGACGAGATGCGTACGGATATGACCCGGAAGTAGAAGTACAGTACCAGGGCACGACCTGGACATTTCAAAGAAGTCGGTTGAAGAATTAGAAGACTATGGGAAGCTATTGGAGAGCATGTTCGACATCGTTTTAACGAAGATGCTTACGCGGACAAGGATGATATTTAAAAAATCAAATGAATTACATGGAATGAAAAAGACCCCCACATCCTTGGCCGGGGCGGGGATCAATCGGTAATATATTCCTCTCAATAATTATATCACAAAGGGGATTGAGGGGAATGGCGATGGCGTGGGGACGAGGTGAGCTCTTTCCAAAAGCAAATGAAGCGGAAATCCAGCGCACAAAATTCCTGCTTGGAAAATATAAAGAGATGACAATGCTCATGCAGGATTTTGAAAAATTCGAAGAAGATTTAAAGCAAGTGGCCATTGACGGCGAAGTTGTTCGTCGCATCGATCAGGAGGATCTGCATGCTGATAAGACGGCCAATGCGACTATTCTGATTGAGAAGCAGCGTTGGGTATACCAGAGATATCAGTTTTATACTCATCAAATACGCAGAGCGTTCAGTTTGATTCAGGATATAGAGGCAAATAAGGCGATCGATTACAGGTATATGCAGGGCTACTCTTATAAGGAGACCTTGCTGTTCTTCCGGCATGGCCTAGCAATAGCACTATTCGTCGTAAGATATCTGAGGGCACTGAAAGCATAGCGAATAGTTTAAGCTGATGGGGTTTTTCGAGCAAGATGATGCAGAATTTTGAAAGCAAACAAAAAGCGGCAAACTAAGATGTCAAAAAAAGTCTTAGTCGGCCGCATTTTATTGAATTAATGTTCTACATTTGACAGATTCTCACTATACTGGGAGTTAAAATAAAGTCCTTGATACAGAACTGTAAATGCTGCACCGCCCATTTGCTTACTAACCCGAATTATACTTCCTTGTTTTTACTCACAAGGCGTTCATGCTCTGGTTCCACATGAATTAATACTTGGGCGTGTTCAAATTTCACTTTAATAGCTAGTTCAATTTCATCACATAGTTGATGCGCCTTTTCTATCTCCATAATGGAAGAAACCACAAGATGAAAATCCACATATTCCTCTGGACCTGATCGCCGCGTACGAAAATCATGAACCTCAATATATTTTTCTTTAAATAAATGAATGATACTCAGGATTTCGTTCTCTTCTTCTTCGGTCAATCTAGCATCCAACAAAGGAGGAAATGATTCCTTTAATAGTTTATAGGCTTCTCTCATGATATAAATTGCCAATATAATTCCGATGAGAGGGTCTAAGATGGTCCATCCTGTTATGGTTACTAATAATAAACTAAATGCAACACCCAAAGATGTGAAGACATCAGTAAGCAGGTGTAGGGCATTTGATTTCATAGCAACAGAATGGTGTTCTATCGCTGCCTTTTTAACTCTTAGAGAGACAACATAATTAATCCCAGCCCCTATAACCATTACAACGATACCCAAAAAAGGAAGCTCAATCGCTGTAGGGTTTAGTATTTTATGAACACACTCATAAATTATCCAAATACCTGCCACAAAAATAAGTAAGGTTTCAATGGTTCCTGAGATATTTTCCACTTTGCCATGGCCATAAGGGTGGTCTTTATCGGCGGAGCGACCAGAAACCCGCACCGAAAAAAAAGCAATAAGGGATGCGACTAAATCTAATGCTGAGTGAATTGCTTCAGAAATCACTGCTACTGAGCCAGTTATAAAACCCACGATGAGCTTTAGTAAAACGACAAACGTATTACTAAGTACCGATAAGAACGCAACCTTTGAACCTTTCATCGTAACACAACCTTTTTCTAGTATTACAATTTACATTATCAAACGAATCCCGAGTGGGTCTACAGCAAGCTTTTTGCCGGTCTTCAGTTAATTAGTCTTTGGTTTAAAGTGTTACCTTAATGAAAGAAAAATACTATTCCAGCAAGCAGATAAAGTGATCAAGAGCGAAATTTGACTGTAAACTGAACACGGGATGACCGTAAACTGACCCTATATTGAGCACCACATGACAGTTTTCCCGTGATAGTATGTAACCATAGAAAAAGGCGAGAATGACACGCGCGGCTGCATGAATGCGGCATATGACCGGGGCGTGACTCTTCTCGCCTTTTTTGTTTATTACAAGCTTTAGTCTTCTTGCCTCAGATGGCAATTTGCCGTGGAGGCTTTTTTAAACCCTTAACCTGATTATGTTTTTTTACTTTCCGACAGCATATTGAAACATGCCATCCCCATATACTTTGCTTACAAGCAAATATAAATGGTTGTCTTAATAAGTAGACTGAAAGGTGGGAAATGGCTTGTCGGATCCTTTTGTAGTCAGATCATTAGACGAAATACGTTTTTGGTCACGTATTATGAAAGAGCATTCCTTTTTTCTTCGACTAGGATTCAGGTGTGAAGACACGGAGTTAATTAATGAGGCCAATCAATTTCATGCAAGCTTTGATGATATCGAAAGAAGATCCCATTCTTTTCATGCAGATACTGATCCACAAACAATTCGACAGTTTAATTCAGAAGTTCACAATGCTGCTGTACACATTTGGGTATTTAAGAGAAAGGTACTTGGGCTTATACTGCGGTGCCAACTTCCTGGTGGAACAAATTTCCCTCTGCTTGTAGATCATATTAGTCGAGAAGCAAGATACTTTAAAAATCGACTGGAGGAACTCAATAACGGAAGACTTGAGCCATTACCTGATTCGATTATCGATGAAAATGTCTTTTTCCTGAAAATTATGGCTGATCATGCAAAGTTTATAGGCCATCTGCTTGATCCATCTGAACGAAAATTAGTAGAACAAGCAAGGGAGTTTAGTCAAGATTTTGATGCGCTGATGTATCAAGCCATTGATTTAAGCTCCATGCGTCCACAATCGCAAACCCATCCATTACTAAGTCAATTTGTTGATGAAAACCGCGTTTCAGTCAAATCATTGCGGGATTTTAAGAAGACAGCGCGCGACTTAATTGATGAGTGTCGAATCAAAAGCATTATCCATCCCTTATTAGCAGATCACGTTTTTCGTGAAGCCGAACGATTCTTATTTATTCTTGATATGTTCGATCGGTCATTGTCTGGCATGAAAGTAAACAAAAAAGAAATTATGCATTAATTTAAGGGAGGCTCTATTTGATGGAAATACCAATAACGGGATTTATTGTTCTCCAATGACTCCGATTCTGGACATTCACATAAACTCTTTCTTACATCTTGGGATGGAAGACCCGTTAACGTTCATGTTCATCCCTTTGAAGGAGATACATCCTTTGATGTTTTGGACATTTCCACCATTACGTGGGTGTAACTGAACCAGCTCCAAGTGGCGTTCCACACGTCCATAATTTTCATGCGGAAACATCGTTTAATGATCAACACAAGCACATGATTAGAGGAACAACTGGCCCCGCCATTCCCTTGGCAGGCGGCGGGCACTATCATTATTTTGAAGGCCAAACCACAGGATTCCACATGCTCATCGATATAGTGGAAACACAGGTAATGAACAGGGCTAGATAGTAATTCAAGATATCTGACGGTACTGAGAGCATGGCAAACAAATTAAAGTTGATGGGGTTCTTTGAGCAGGATGATGCGGAGTTCTAATAAGAAAGCGGCAAACTAAGATGTGGAATCAAGTCTTAGTTTGCCGCTTTCTTAATTGAACAAGTATTTACCGATTACTCGTTACATTTCTTCGTAAACCTCTTCTACATACTTAATGGATACTTGTTGAGCCTCAGATTTTATGTGTATATCGCTTTCATATACTCGTCTTAGATTTAAATATAATGAAATTGAAGACTTAATTGTGTTATAGCAGCTTTCTTTTTCATGAACAGCAACCGTTTTTTCTAGTTCCTCGATAAGTTCAGGAGCATGTCTTTCAATTTTCCGTACCCCGCTTGGCAGTGAATTGTGTTGCATTAAAATTAATGGACCCAAAACAGTTTCTCTAACAAATGAAAGAAAACTGATTACTTCGAATAACTCTCCTCTTCCGAGTTTAGTAGCAGCATAATGTACCCAAACCCAGAAACGGTCTTCAATCCATTGAAGATCAGGGTAAGGATAAGAAAACTTGATTTCATTCAGCAGCTGTTCTAAGGAGCAACCACGTTGCCATACCACAATAGGCTTTTCTACTCCATCCTTTATTTCTTCGACAGTTACAAATTTTAAATCAACATGAAGAGGGCCCTGGTACAAGCAAATGAGTAATCGTGGCTCACCTACATGTTCACCAGTGAACCCAGATAAAAGATGACCAAATTCACCTGCTATTTGCAGTCTATTCATCATAATGTCCGTTTTAAAGGTTGGGACATAGACAAGAATCAAATCAAGATCGCTAAACTGATCCATCGTATTATTTGTCATTGAACCCCCAGCAAGTACACCTACAAATCGTTTGTCATCTTTTATCTGCTTTACAAGATTTTGAATAAACTCTTCATGTTGTTTTAACATGCTTATCACTCCTGTAATTTGACCTATTAAAAATAGGTATTACGCCATCATAACATAATTGATATAACGGATTCAATAATGATTATCCAATCGAATGAGTTTTCCTTACCTGATAAATTTATCCTGCAAGTTAGCATAGTGTGCTTCATATGATGCATGCAGAAATTACGCAGATGGTAAAAAATCAAGCCTGGATTTGAATTGAGAGTGAAGGTGGGGTGATCGTAATCTGAACCTAAGTTGAACACCATATGACTATTTTTCCGTGATAGGATGTAACCATAGAAAAAGGCGAGAATGACACGCACGGCTGCATGAATGCGGCATATGACTGGGGCGTAACTCTTCTCGCTTTTTTTATTTAAAAGAACTAAATGAAATTTGTTTATGTAAAGAGATTTGATAAAATACCATTCGACAAATAAAAACAAATATCTCCATAATGTATTTGATTGTACTGAGACCGTTATATCATTTTACTATTAATTTCATTATTTTCCTTGACTTGGAACATGAATGCCGTTTCTGTAAGATAATGCCTATGTATCGTTCAAGATCAGACAGAGAGGGGCGGGTAACTTTGAGAAGAGGTAGTTTGTTAGAATGGTTGGGTTTTGGAATAACGATCTTGGCAATTATTTTGAGTCTATATACCAGTAATGTTGTTACATATTCGATCTTAGGTGTAGGCTTGACTGTTGCAATTGTCGGCTTAGTGATAAGATTATCAAAAAAAAAGCTGAAATAAGGGGAATTTAACATGAATCGTACTTTAAACAAATCGATAATGATTCTGAGTGTGTTTATCATGTTATTTTCAACAATTTTATCAACTCATACAGCAAATGCTGACAGTGCTAGTGAAATAGAAAATGGGTATAAAACCGAAATTATAGAGAGTAGTGCAGATTGCTCAAAAGTATATATTTAAAAAGCGCCATTTCTCGGCGCTTTTTCTATTTTCATTGTGTGGTTGAGAGATATATGAAATGGATTAAATGGTTGGCCAGACTCACGGCGGGCAGCTCTCCACGAAATAGAGAGGAACGATACTGTATGCCACAATCTCTCCGTTAAACAAGTCCAAGATGCTCGACAGGTATAACGTCTTTCCGCCAAACGGCAAATCGTAATGTCTGTAACGAGTTTTTGCATGGGGGCATCGGCCTCAAACTGACGCTTTAATAAGTGTTCTGCGATGTAAGCTGGCTGCCCTGTAGGTTTGCGTTTCTTCACTTTGACGCGACATTGGAGCCCCTCTCGCTGCATAATCCGCTGCACGCGTTTATGGTTAATCTTACGTTCCATCCGAAGCAGTGCCGTGATCTTCCGGTATCCATAACGAAATTTATGTAGCTTACAAAGCTCATGAATCTTCTCTACCGTGTGATCCTCGTATTGGCTCCCATAGGCGTCTTTCCAGCGATAGTAGGTGGCGCGGGAAATCCCGATCCATGCACATGCTTGGGTTAAACTAACTTCCCCCCGAATGGGCTCCATCCACTCCACTACAGTCTTTGCCGACACCTCCTTTGCATTTCCGCGAACTTTTTTAGCAGATCTAATTGTTGCTTTAGAAACCGATTTTCCGCCTGTACCTTCTCGAGCTCTGATGTATATTCAGGCCCTTTACCGTAACTGTATTGTTTACCGACAGGCTGCTCCAACCGGTTCCATTGGCCACTGAGATACCATCTCATCCAGGTCTCTACTTGTGTCTTATTTCGTATGTTCAGTTGGTCCACGACTTCTTTCACTGGAATGCCATCCAGTCTCATTTCAATGGCCTTCTTCTTCACTTCTACCGGATAGCTGACTCTTGTTGCCAACGCAAAAACACCTCCAAAGTTGTCTCCATATCTTACGACATGGTTGCATTCTCTTGAAGGTGTTTTTAATTTGTCTCACGCTATGGGGTCAGTACCGTAGAGCTAGTCCTTTTTTTGTTGCAAAACAACATCAGACAATGGGGCTATAGTATCTGTTTCTTAAGAATGTTTTTTGAAAAAGTGGAGTAATGTTTGCCCAAGTGCAGTTAGAACGACACCTTTTCCATTACATTTTGAACAAGGTTCTTTTTTATCATTAGCGATAACATATTTTTCTCCGTTGCAGTTAGGGCAAGGGAGTTCCAAATCGTCCTCTGCAATAATTACTGACATAAATATCCCCTTTGCATTTTTGTAGGAGGTTCTTCGTGTTTTGATTTAACATATCAAAAGTAAATTACTTATTCAACTGTGGGCAGTTTTATTCTTGCCATAAAACCAATGGAGGTAGAGAACATGAACAGAACATCAGAATCGTGCCAATCGATCAAATCAATGCAGCAGCTTATAACCCAAGAGTGGATTTACAACAGGGAGATCCGGAATACGAAAAGCTAAAGCGTAGCATTGAATATGGCCTATTGTTGGGGCTGTTGTTGCTGCTATAATAAAAGCAGCTGTTAAAAAGAAGATGGGGAAGAAGATACCACAGCAAATAGGTAAACAATTCGATGAGATTGTATGGCCAAAATTAGACCCAGGAATTAAAGCTCAATATGAAAGATATGATCTAGAAATCATACTCGGTGGCATTATCATACAAAAGATAATTGGCCTGACCATAAAGGAAATATTGATTTACACCATAATTCACTTCCAAAATGGGGTTCAGAGTAAAATTGGATAAGCGACGATTTTTGTTAACGTTTGGTCGTAATTTAGACCACAGTAATATCGACTACTTGGTAAAGAGCCGATTATCAAAGTATAAATGCGGGATCCAAGAGGATTATTTTAACCCCATTCTTCAAAAGAGGGCCGAAGTGATTTTGAACTACCAGATCATCGATACGAACTTTGATCGAATATCATCAAAGTATTATTTGGATGATTATCATCTTACGGAAGCTCAGAAGAATGGTTTTTTACTTTCATTAAAAAAGCTAAAAGGGACTCACGTCTGGTGCGATCCGAGAATTCAAGGTCACGCCTTTTGTGTAGTTGATGGGATCGAGTACAATTTTTATGTTTATCGATCACTTGAAGGACAAGATTACCGCTTTCCTCAATATTATTCTGCTGACAGTAATGTTGATCCTATTGTGCATAGTCAGTTGCATAAAATGCCTGAGGAAGAACAATATTTACAGTTTCCTTCCGACTTGAGCACGGAGGTCAAAGATGAAATAACGATCAAGTGGATACAGAAACTGATTAAAATGTAGTAAGTAATTGGAAAAGTAAGACCCTGGCAGCTTAATTGCATGCAGGGTTCTTTTTTTTTTTTCACTCATCCTATGAGTTCCATTAATACTGGAGTCCGCAACATCCCTGATTTGAACCAGTTTCTAAATTTAACCCGCCCTCGGATTGTTGGATTCAAATAGAAGAAACCACACAGAGTTCAACTCAGAAAAACATTTCCCTTAGCTCAGTTGGTTAGAGCGGTCGGCTCATAACCGACTGGTCGGGGGTTCGAGTCCCTCAGGGCCCACTTTATCGAAAACCCTTGCGATGCAAGGGTTTTTTGCTGTTTATAGGGCTGTTTAGTTGAGTGAAAAACTATGGTGAAAAACGCATTTGCTAACGGTAGCTATTGATCGACAGTATCGTTCATTGAACATTGCTGTGGTCATTCCAAGGCGTTCAACTGCGACTTTCAGATAACTGAAGGCACTGAGAGTATGGCTAATACGTCCGTTCTTCAAGTAGACCGCGATGTGAAGAACCCCTCCCAGTCCTATTTATGGTACAACATTCTGATCATGATTGCCGAAATGTCCAGACTAAGTCCGTCTATGTACATAAACTGTACCATTCCACAAAACAAGGAGGTAAATATCGGTGAGTTACGAAAAATCTTGTTACGGCGGATACGGGAATCCAGTAGGTACTGTTCTGGTTTTATTTATTCTCTTGGTTATTATCTTGGGAACTTTTTGGATTTAACTAAGCACCTGAATGAAGCATTCATTGATTTAATTTAATTCACCAATTACGATACTGCACCCATGCGGTATCCCCAATTCAGTAAACGGGGACGGCTACTTTCCGTCCCTGTTTTTGATTAAGTTCATTGTACATAAACCGAACATCAAACAACGAGGAGAATCAGTGCTGCAAGGCATGTTTATTTGTCTGCGAACATGATATCGTGACAAGGGCAGAAAATAGTAGAGAAGGGGTACAGCGTTGGCGTGTGCCCCTTATTTGTCGTGCATCCATATATAGAAACCAACAGGGCATCAACGGTATAAGATCATGGTTCATGAGGTGTCAGTTGTTGACCTGGAGGATCGGCAAGAACTCTATGTAGCTGGTTTGATTCTATGGTCACCAAGCAAAATGTGAGACAGCTCTCCGTTTTTTACGGGGGGCTATTTTCATTTGAGGAAATTGAGCGACTTGACTAATCATTTGTCCAGATCCATTAAATCCATGGATTCATATATATGTTAAAGATTCGTTGATAATAAAGGAGGAAGCATAAAATGCACAAAAGAACAGTACTAGGAAAGGCAAATAGTACGGCCAAACAACTACAAGCGCCTAGAAGACTTAACGGAATCCGGGCGAGTAGCGTTGCAAAGGCAATGAGAACGATGATTGCCGCACAAAGATCATTGAATGCACAAAGTCCGGTTGTTATTAGTCAAAGAACTAGGAGAATAAGTACGAATCGAAACTGGGTAAACGCACTTGAAATCGAGCGAAATCCGGCATGGGTAGCGCCGCAATCTGGTGAATCGTACGTTTGGGGAAGAAATGACCCTAACGGTCCTGCTGCTGTGGTCGCCAGAAGATTTACGATTAGAGACGATATTGAGAGAGCTAGCTTATTCCTATCCGTTGATAACTTTGCCATCGTTTTAATAAATGGGCGGCCGGTAGTTATCGACAATCCGCAGGGCAATGTTTCATTCTTTAATCCGGGAAGATCGTTTAATATTAGACGTTTCCTTCGGAGAGGTACAAATGATATTGTGATCGCTGCTTTTAACTTCCCGTCAAATGCAAACAGAAGCGGAGATAATCCAGCTGGAGTCCTTGCACGTATCGAAATTGAACTAGGAAATTAGTCCGGTAGTAGCTCTAAGTTCAATCAATTGCGAACGCTATAACGTTGCCGATGTCGTAATCATCGCCATGTTCGACTTTAATTCGCCGCAACCGGTATGTTGAGGAGTAGACGACTTTTTTGATGACCGAGTTTTTTCAAATGATGTGCTCCTCATCGACATACTAAGCTGACTAAGCTAACGGAACACTATAGTTTAGAACAAACCGCCTAATGATTGGGCGGTTTTTCTTATGCCAAGACTTATTAAAAGGAGGACGCTGACACGTTCTCCCCTTAGTCCAGGGTATCACCCGGCTGAGATAGCGGCCCGCCGCGCGCAATTTATCTGACATCCGCTATCTCGCATTCCATCATAACTGAAAGCCGAGAGGAACGACAATGGGAACACTTGAGAGTAAGAATTTGCTAATGCTGCACGAGCTCTTCAAAGCCGGAATAGCCAAAAGGGTAAAGGATTTTCAGGACGGCCGGATCGAGAATAAGACAGTGGATTATCTTAAGAAGCTGATTGAAATAGATATCGAATTGCAGAAGGATGAACTATAAAAACTATTAGAGTAGTCCTAATAATGGCCTTGCACATAACCATGTATGTCTAAATAGGATGTTGTAAGTCGTTTAAATTTAAGGAGGCATACAACGAATGCAGACGAAACGGCAAGCAGTAAAGAAGGTTAGAATAACATCTACAAAACAGGTGAAGAGACGCGTAAAGGTACAGAGACACGTACATGAATTTGAAGGTAGTACCAAGCTGGCTGAAGAAGGAGCAGATCGACACAATCATCGGTTTGCTGGTGTTACAGGGCAAGCGATTCGAGTGGGGAATAGTCATGTCCACGAAATTGAATTAGAAAAAACTGATTTCTTGAACCATTTTCATAATCTGAAAAAGATTAGAACTGGACCGGCTATTCCAGTAGGAAATGGCAAACACGTACATTTTGTAACTGGTCAGACTACATTAAACGATGGTCACGTACACCAATTCAATTTTGCGACATTGATTCAATCACCTCTCGTTTAAGAATTATAAAACAATAAACTTTGACGGCTAGTGGTCTAACGCAATTGCTGACAAAAACATAAAAACACACGAAAACATTTGCAGTAGCAGAACAAACTGTATTTTTATTAACCGTGTTGATTAACCTGAGGAGATTATCTTGTTCAATGATCGATGTCTCCACAATGCACTTACTTAACTCCACTATGAGTGGAAACATGCAGAAAAACCCTACTGCTTAGGCTGGTGGGGTTATTTTTTGTCCATAGAGCATATCCGCCCTGACATTGCATGAGATTTTGAATACTTTGTATCGTATCGAAAATAAAAAGGCATCGCAAGAAACTTCTTATAAATCGTTAGATGAGGCACTTGCATTAATTGAACAAGCCGTTTCAGGCGAGCGAGAAGACGAGTTGTTTTATGATTATTTAGTTTCAGTGGCTCCGACGACCGAATTCATTTATAGAGTATTTATAGAGGGAGTAGAGAAAGCTTTAATGGGTGAATTAAGGGTAGTGGAAAAATACCGTAATAGAGCCGGGATGCCATACAGGTACTATAGGGACATGGTATTTGAGATTTTAACAGACGAATTTAAACATGCAAGTAAGTATAATTTTATTATGAACTTAGAGCTCAAAAGAAAATTAAATGAGATCACCGATTAATTAGAAATTCAATTAGAGTATATTCTTGAAACTTTGCTATCCTTATCGGTTTATTTTTGTGAAAATTGCCCATATATATGGTATACGATGAAAATGGGGTGTATGGGTTTTTATGGGTGAATATATGATGATTCTGATTCGTAGTATATCTGCATTTGTGATTTTGTTGATTATTACGCGGTTCTTGGGAAAACAAACGTTATCTAACATGAATTTTCATGAGTTTGTTTCTGCCCTTATTTTGGGCTCAATTGCTGCAAACTTTGCTTTCAATGAAAAGCTGCAGGCCCTACATATACTCATCTCGCTTGCGGTTTTTTCATTTACATCCTATCTTTTATCAAAGATCGTTGTGAAGAACCGTAAACTCCGTATGTGGGCTGAAGGGACGCCGAGTATACTTATAGAGGGGGGGAAGATTCTTGAAGAGAATCTAAAGAAAAATAATTTAACATTAGATACAATCAATCAGATGCTACGACAAAGGGATATTTTTGACATCTCGGAAGTTGAGTACGGCGTATTAGAGATCAATGGAATGATATCTGTGATGAAGAAAAAGGAATACCAGAATGTAACTTTAAAAGATATGAAAAAGGGAGCGAAAGGGAATCAGCAGTTCCCGATTGAGCTTATCATGGATGGACAACTTTTAGAAGACAATCTAAAGGTAAACGATCTCTCCCCAGATTGGATACAGGATATATTAAAACATAGGAACAAAAATATTGAAGATGTTTTTTATGCGGTCAAGGGAACCGACGGTCAACTGTATATGGATTTTTATAAGGATAAGATACAACATCCAATAGACGTAGAGTAATGCGAAAGCGGCAAGATCAGGACCCTAGCGAAACCATACATAACCGAACGAACCTCCCCCCCGCGGTTCACTTTAACGGTAAGACTCCACCAACAATGCCGGTGGAGTCTTTTTCGGTATATATTTTAAGCGAGATTTGTAATCGGGCGCAACATACGGTACATTTTAATAGAATCATTGAGGGATACCTTATTTATACAGATGCTGCTGGTTGGATGCAGCTCATTTTAGATATAGGATGGGGGATTAAGGTGTCAGAGTGGGTGTTAAATCAGTCGTGGGGATTGCCTGTGTTGCTTGCCTTCTTGATGGTCGTATTCGTATTTGAGTCACGGAAAGCCTTTAAGGCATATAAAGAAAAAAGACGGTTCGAATTGGGATGGGCTCTCTTGTTTGCACTTGTGGCTTTATTGGCGATGATCGTCCTGGTGGCATATTAAAAATACATAACCAAAAGACACCGCCAGATGCTTCCGGCGGTGTCTTGTTTAATGATTGGCTATAAACGTTGAGGAAGGCCGTTATCCTTCGTTACCGTTCACTCATGACAGCCTCTGTTGCGGCCCAGGCTCTGCCGGCACGCATGGCCAGGAAGAAGCAGAGAATGAGGACGATGGACGCGGAAATGTAGGGAAAGTTGATGTCCAAATCAAACAGATACCCTGCTACCAGCGGTCCTGCAATATTCCCCAGGCTGGTATAAGCCGAGTTCAGACCGGCCACGTAGCCTTGCTGATCCTTCGCCAGCTTGGACATTTGCGTACCGATAGCGGGACGTAAGATGTCGATCGACAGAAAGACCAGGAAGGTAACAAGGAATATCAGCCAGTATTTATGCACAAACAGGGTTAACAGGATACAGATTCCTGCGGTAAGCAAACTGAGTGTAATGACTCTTTTCTCCCCGAACCGGTTCAGGATCCAACCGAAAATCGTCGCTTGGACGACGGCACCCGCAATCGATCCAAATGTGATGATCATGGCAATATCTTTAGGGGTGAACCCAAATTTATGATCCACAAACAGGCCGAACACCGTTTCATAATTGGCAAGGCCGAAAGAGAGCACAAATACAATGATCAAACTTAAGAAATAAGGTTCTTTGAAAGAGCGTACCAGTTGGACAACCATGCTCTCCTTCTTCCGTCCCAGTACGGTAGGTGCTTCCTGCTTGGCGGATGATTCCGGAAGCAGCAGCAGCGTTACCAGTGCGGCAATTCCTCCCGCAACAGCCGCAGCGTAGAAAGGAACGCGAATGCCATACTCGGCGATAAACCCTCCGATACCCGGTCCGATGATGAAACCTGTCGTAATCGCAGCATTAATGAACCCCATGCCCCTGCCACGTTCCTCATTCGAAGTCACGTCAGCCGTGTAGGCCATAACAGCAGGCATAATAAGCGCAGCGCCAATACCGCCGAGCATTCTCGATGCAAACAGGAGCGGCGGTGTGCTGGCAGCTCCGAACAACCATTCCGATATAGCGAACACAATCATGCCGGAGATGATGATTTTTTTACGACCCATGGTGTCCGACAATCTACCCGCAAGTGGCGAGAATAACAGCTGTGTTAATGAAAAAGCGGCAACGAGCATGCCTACCGTGCTTCCGCTGATATGCAGTTCCGTCATATAGGTTGGCATAATAGGTATGACGAGCCCGATGCCGGTGAAGACTAGAAATATATTGAACATGAGGAGCAGGATGGCTCCATTGTTTCGCATCAGTAATGACATGATGATTCCTCCAAAATAAAAGACGATTTAATAATGACATGATGAAAATGATGGGAATTCGATTATTTATATACTGAACGTTCGGTTTGTAATAGAGCATGAAAAAAGAGTCTTATTTTTCATGATTTCTTTTCAATACCATGCAGAAATACTTTGATGGCGGCATGATAAAGGGAAAGCGCATTTTCCACCTTCGTTATGCGGGACATCTGGCTTAAACCAACAATGAGGCTCTCAAAGATGACGGATAGTTGCTCCACATTATGATTCTCAAACTCCCCGCGATCAATCCCTTGCTGCAGCAATTTCTGATCGAATTCCAAATGGCTACGAATAATCTGGACGATTCGCTGCTCGACTTCCTCGGTAACATCTCCATTGCTGTTCATAAATTCATCAAGCGCCTTGGAGAAGGGGTGGTTCAGATCATCAAACACCAATTGATCTGCTATTCCGTATAGCTTGTCAACGGTTGTGGTGTAATGCTGCTCTTTACTGTTCCATTTCTGTTCCCACTCGAGGTCCCATTCCTCGATCAGATACAGAAACAGCCCTTCCTTGCTCTTGAAATGATAATAGATATTTCCTTTGCTGCTGCCGGTGGCTTCAACGATTTCCTCGATGGACGTGGATTTGTAACCCTTCTGCATAAAAAGCGCCTTGGCGGCTTCGGCTATGCGTCGCTTGGTATCCTCTGTTTGTTGTTGTTTTTTATTCACGCATGCACCCCCTTATGATCCTGGGTCATTCAAAATTTATATACTGAACGTTCGTTCTGTATCTTACCAAATACAATTCATTTATTCAAGACCCCCCTTGCTGGAGACCTCCATAGGGTGCGTTCTTAATTCCAGGATGTCGTCCTTGAGCGTAAAGCAAGTAGCGGCCTGTCGGTTTCAAAAAATAACCGTTACCATTAGTAGGCAGCGGTTATTATAGAACGCGATTCATTTCTTTAATGGTTTACTTCAATAAACTTACGCGATTTCTCATGATAGGACAGGAGCCCGGAGACGGTCACAAATTCGTAGCCTCTCTTTTGCAGCTCCGGCAGAATCACTTTGAGGGCTTCAACCGTCTGTGTACTACCCGGCACAAAATCGTGCATCAGTACAATGTCTCCATTATGGGCATTATCCAGCACTTTTTTGGCAATCCGATTTACGCCGGGCTTTCGCCAGTCAAGCGTATCCTGATGCCATGACCATAATACGGTCAGCATACCGAAATCCTTGCTCGTGCGGACAATCGCTTCATTGTAACTGCCTCCGGGTGGACGAAACAGAACGGTTTGAATGCCAGTTGCATGAAAAATCGCATCCTGCGTCCGCTTCAGTTCGTCCGTTAACTTGCTGACGTTAATATTGTGAAAAGCAGGATGGGAGTATGAGTGATTGCCGATCTCATGTCCTTCCTGCAGCTCTCGCGCTACGATCTCAGGGTGTTTCTCCACCCGGTTGCCAACAACGAAGAAGGTAGCCTTTGCGTCATATTGCTTTAGCAGATCCAGAATTTGAACGGTATTCTGCTTGTCCGGACCATCGTCAAAGGTAAGGGCAATTACTTTATTGTTTGTGGGGACTTCCCATACAATCTCGCCGCGTTCCTCATAATAATCCCTGCCTTTGGAAGCGGATGGCGCATGCTCGGCGTTAACAACTTTCGGATAGCAAAGGGAAATGGAGAGAGCGATTAATACGACGGTTGAGAGTTTTTTCATGGTGAGGGGTATCCTTTTCTCGGCTGTTCTAGTCTTCGCATATGACAATGCAAGCCTATTTATCATTTGGTGATAACAGTAAAATTATTCTTTATGGCATACGGAAGCATTTGAATCGATGAATTAAAGCGGTGGCCCAAGCTATTTAGTAAGGTGATGCCAAAAATTATGAGTTTCATATATTGACATCATATGGTTGGACATGGTATTATCAATTTTGTCGCTAAGACGAAATGTGCACACCTAGATATCGGAATGAGATCGCAATGTATTGCGATTCCCACGCGTACCTTCGGCTATGTGAGTGAACGTGAACGACGCTAGGAACATGCGCGGATAAATATGCCGGGGTGGCGGAATTGGCAGACGCACAGGACTTAAAATCCTGCGGTAGGTGACTACCGTACGGGTTCGACCCCCGTCCTCGGCATTATAACAGCGTCTGGTAAGATGCAAAATAAGTCGGCCCCCGTATGGGTGCCGGCTTATTTTTTAATCGACACAAGGTCAATTCATGATAAGCGTTGTTATTTGATTCAAATTGAACGGAAGATGTTATGGTGTTCCGATTATAGAAATCGCATTCTTTTATGATTCCATGCTGGCCTGTGTGAGGAGGAGAGAGGAGACATGCGGATGTTTAACAATGATTGGGACCTTATTCTGCAGGGAGAAATGGATAAGCCTTATTTTCAAGCGTTGATGGAACGGGTGGACGAGGAATACCGGCGCAGCACGGTGTATCCCCCAAAGGAAAATATATTTCGGGCTCTTCAGCAAACATCGTACCAATCGACAAAAGTCGTTATTTTGGGACAAGACCCTTATCACGGTCGTAGGCAGGCGCAGGGACTGAGCTTTTCCGTTTCGCCCGGAGTTACGATTCCTCCGTCTTTACGAAATATACATAAGGAGCTTGCTTCGGATCTGGGAATCTCGATTCCCCATCACGGTTCCTTGCAATCGTGGGCGGATCAAGGAGTACTGCTGCTCAATGCAGTGCTTACGGTTCGCGAAGGCGAGCCGAACTCGCATAAAGGGATCGGGTGGGAGAAATTCACTGATACGGTTATTGCGAAACTGAATGAACGTGAGCAGCCAATGGTTTTTATATTATGGGGCAGTTACGCACAGAAAAAAGGTTCCTTCATAGACCGAAGCCGGCACAAAGTGCTTGAGTCCAGTCATCCGAGTCCGTTTGCAGCGCATAAAGGTTTCTTCGGTAGTCGTCCATTTTCAGCATCGAATGCTTTTTTAATGCAAAAGGGTATGGATCCGGTGAATTGGGACATCCCGAGCACACCGGGCGTTGGAGATGAATAATCCGCGAGAGGTGACCTTCATGAAGCATTGGATTGGTCGTCATGTTGTCATTCAGCGTTTAGACGGGGCGAAAAGCATGGTTGAAGGTGTGCTGAAAGGGTGGGATCCCGTTCAGGAAAAAGTGATTCTAGGTCCGGGTGAGCTTGTTATACCGTTTCGGGCCATTCATAGAATTATGCCGAGAAACGCATACCCGGCCTTGAACTCCATCGGTTATGTCGTGAATCATACCATTCAATTCGATAATGCCGTCTATTTTGGATCTTCCGTGATGATATGGAGGGGCAATCGACTGGTGTCATCACAGGCCATCCTGACTACTCACGATGAGGATACCGTTACCCTGTCAAATGGCATGATATTGCGCAAGGACGAGCATTATTTTGTGGTTCGATCCCTGCGCGGCAATGCGTGATTCTTTAAATAAAGGATGTCCCCAGCAGCCATCGTGAAGTTGGCGGGGACATCCTTTTTTATACAAATGGCATTTGTATGTCTCCAGTAACTCGAGTTCATTATGCGTCTTCCACTTTTTCGGCAAGGAACAGCTCGTAAATCCGTACCACGATAATTTTGACGATCATGTAGGCGGGAATGGCGAGCAGGATGCCAAGCAGCCCGAAGAAGTCGCCGCCTACAAGAATGAGGACAATCGTAGTTAGCGGATGAATATCCAGCTGTTTCCCGTAGATGACCGGTGTCAGAATATTGTCTTGGATCTGCTGTGCGATGACAATGACGACAACAGACCATATCGCAATCGAAGGAGATTCGATAAATCCGACGATCACGGCAGGAATGGTCGCCAGCAGCGCTCCGATATACGGGATGAAATTCAAGAAGAAGGAGATCACCGTCAAGAGCAAAGAATAGGGCAGCCCGATGATCAGAAATCCGATATAGATCATGATGCTAAGTATAAGATTTAGGATCACTTTGCCGATAATAAAATGGCTGAGTGCTGTATCGATCTCAGCCAGCACTTCCTTGCCGTCACGGCGGTATCGTCTTGGCAGGACGCTGAGTAGCCTAGGAGGAAGCTTGCTGCCTTCCTTCAGCATGTAGTACAGAATGATCGGAATCGTAGCAATAATAACGAGAACGCTGGATACAACGGTAATCAGATTATTGATGGAGTTGCTGATCCAGGTAATGATCCGGTTCATGTACTCCGTCAGTGTGGTAGACAGCTCGGATTCCGTTGGCATAAAGCGTGACCAGTATGGATTCTGCTGCAGCTGGTCGATCTGTTGCTGAACACCCTCTACCAGAAAGGGGGCATTACTGATAAAATTTTCGATCTGCTCGCGCAGTGTCGGCCACACCACAATGCCGAAGATGGCGCAGAGACCGGCAAACACGAAATACAGCATCAGGACGCCAATGGATCGTTTGATTTTCCGCCGCTCCAGGTAGTCCACAATTGGTCTGAGAAGATAATAGAAGAAGCCGGCCATCGCGACGGGAACGATCAGCATATTGAACATGGAGACGATTGGCCGGAACAAGAAGCTGATTTCGGATCCGAGATAAATGATCAAGAGCAGTGCGATTATGCCAAAGCATGTCCTGAAATATTTGCTCTGCATCATGGGCAATCCCTCCATACAACGGTTAGGTAACATAGGTACGATGTAACATTTGTATTTAACCAATTTGGAGGGATTTGAAATCACCAGTTTATGCTATCAGTTGCGTATGGTGACCTGGGTATGAATCGGAACGAGGGAGGCAAGCTCCATTACGTCCTCGTTGTACATCCGAATGCAGCCATGGGAAACGTAGCGGCCGATGGATGAAGGGTCATTCGTGCCATGGATGCCATAATGGGGTTTGGACAACCCTAACCAATAGGCCCCAAAAGGCCCCCCGGGATTTGGCTGTTTGTTGACGATGGTGTAATTGCCTGGCGGCGTCTGCGTAGCCATTTTACCGATGGCCACCGGGAACGTACGTACCACGGTGTTGCCATCCAGTAGGTGCAGCTGAAAATCGGATAGATCGACAATAATGCGGTATTGGGGCATCTTAATTCATCTCCTTCCTGATCATGCTATGAATGAGCGGGAAGTGCGACCCCTAAATCAACTTAAAATAGGCAAATTACATCTTCTTGACTGGTAGAAATTTCATCCATTGATGATGGCCCGCCGATGTTATATTTAATATGTTAAGCAGTAACAACGTTTACATCAGGAAGGGGAAACCGATGTCTCCTGCTAGGTTTTATCAAAAATATATTAAAAATAATATGTTTACCAAAATGCTGCTGTTAATCTCCTTGATAGCGGTGGTTACCATTGTCACTTTATCTTTTCTCATGTATTACTTCTTGTTTCAATCGGCCGTGCGCAGCGAACTGGACATTCAGCGCAGCGCGGTTGAACGGGTGGAGCGGCAATTGAATCAAAAATTTGAGAATGAGCAGTCCTATGTAAATGACTTGTACCGCAACAGTTCTCTAGGGATTGACACTTCCTATTTCCTCATGAACTCGTTTGATGAGTACATGGCCAAGCGAATGGATCGGATCGCGGGCGGCGCTCAGTCCAATTCAGATAGTGTGGTCGCTTATTTCAAGCAGAGGCTGGACGATGACCCGGATATTGAGAATATCATGCTGTACAGTGCCGAGAAGCAATATGTGTATGTATACAAGCAGGGCAGCATGACCAGGCTCTATCAGGCGAATGCCACGCATTCGTACATTCCTGATGTGATGGCGATGGAGAGCCAGAGCGTCACGCTGCCGAATCTCTGGGTACGTAAGCTGGCCGGAGATGTGAATTTGCCGTTATTCTCGATCCGGAGCCCAATTAATGATATGACCACATACAAGAATTTGGGGCAGTTGGTTATTTTATATCGAACGGAAGCACTGAATGCTGTCCTGAACAGCGGTGAAGATCCCCTGAAGGGATCCGTGCTGGTCTTGTCGGGTGACGGCCGTGTGATGTTTGATTCCTCCGGCAAATATTACGGGTTGAAGTATCCTTATGCCGACCGGCTGCTGAATTCCAAAGAAACCGTGAACCTAGATGAGGAATCGTACATTACAACAGCGGTTCACAATCAGGCAGGGTATACGGTGGTCGGAATCACACCCAAGCGTGAGATAACGGAGTCCTTCCATGGTCTGCGGAACACCATCATCATTGCGGCCGTGCTATGTATTGTCATTGCGGTATTCATTCCTTCGCTGACAATCGTGAATTACTCCAAGCGCACCGATAACATTATCCGTTTTATGCGCAAGGTAGAGAAGGGGGAATTCGTTGCCCGGATGCAGGATACGAAGGAGGATCAGCTAGGGCAAATTGCGGGCAGCTTCAATGAAATGCTGGATGAGCTTTCCCGGTATATCGACAAGGTGTATAAGGCAGAGATTAACCAGAAGAACGCGGAGCTGTCTGCACTGCAAGCGAGAATTAATCCGCATTTTTTATACAATACGCTTGAAGTGATTCGGATGAGAGCTCTCTCGCAGGGGGCTCAGGATGTCGGTGATATGATCTACAGCTTGTCGATGCTGTTCAAGAATATCGTTCAGCATAAGTCCCACTACACACTGAAGGATGAGCTGGAGGCGTGCAGGCTCTATCTGGAGCTGTTTCGAATTCGCTATAAGGACAAGTATATTTATAAAATGCACTGTGAGGAACAAATCAAACATGTGCCGATGATGAAAATGTCGCTGCAACCACTGATTGAAAACTACATCGTTCATGGGCTGCGCAGCGACCAGGATGATAACTGGCTAACGGTTAACGCGACACAGCAGGGTGATGATGTCGTAATCGAGATCAAGGATAACGGGAAAGGGATCGAGCCGGAGCAGCTTGAGGAGATCAAATCCCGGCTGGAAATGGCCGAGTCGAGTGAAGAATCATTTGGTCTGCGGAGTGTGAATGAGCGATTAAAGCTGACGTTTGGAAGTTCGTACGGAATGGACATCCAGAGTGAGCCGGGCAGCGGTACAACGGTGACAGTCAAATTTCCGGTGGCAGAAGGGAAGCTGAATAACGATGTATAAAGTGTTTATCGTGGACGATGAGCCATTTATTATAGAAGGATTGTATGACGTCGTGGATTGGTCGAAGTATGGCATTGAGGTGGTGGGTCATGCGGAGAATGGCCGTCAGGCACTTGAGAAAATGGCGGTCATTCCGGTTGATATTCTCATCACGGATATCTCGATGCCTGTCATGACGGGACTTGAATTGATTGAAGGCGCACGAAAATTGAACCGTAATTTGAAGGTAATCATCCTGAGCGGTTTCGACGATTTTGCCTATTTGAAGGGAGGCATGCGTCTGGGGATCGAGAATTATTTGCTCAAGCCGATCAATCTGAAGGAATTGGAAGAAACGATTGCCAGCACAACGGATAAAATGAACAAATCCAGAAGAGAAATGAGACTGGACGAGTACGACATTAACATATTGCGGAGCAATATCCTGTACCGCTGGATCACGGACCGGATTGAGCCGGAGGAACTGGAGGAGCGCACGACCCTTCTGGGGTTGAACCTGAATTTGCCGTATGTCATGGCGTCTATTCTGAGAGCGGATTTCACGCCGCTGGAGAACAGTCTGTATCAATTAATGGATCAGGAACCGGGTGTCCTGTATTTCCGGGACAACGACGGCGATCATGTGGTGATTTTTATGATGAAAGATCCGGACACGGAAAAAGCGAGAGCCATCCGGCTGCTGCAGCAGGTGCGCGAGCAATGCTATGAAGAGGAGCTGTCCATCTCGCTTGGCAGCGTGGAAAGTCTCGGTGGAAATTATAAGGACAGTTATCTTCATGCCAAGGAGGCACAGGAATACTATCTTGTTCTGGAGCAGCCCTCCTACGTGGATTATGTTGATGTTCAAGCCAAGAAGGGGGAAGCGGCGGAATCCTATTCCGTGCAATGGCCTGAGTATGCCAAAGGCATCGCTGGAAGGGACAAGCAGGTGCTGTTTGATTTGATCGATAGTGATTTTGATCGGCTTCGCCATACGCAGGGGATGATCCCGACGACACTCAAGAGCATCGCGGTCGAGATGGTCATTCGCCTGAAACTGGAGCTGAACGATATCCAATACACGGCTGCGCCTGATTTTGTGAAAAATACGATTACTGACATTATGGATTCCGTATCGATCGACGATCTGATTACGGCCGTGAAGGACGGGGTCGGCGGGCTGGTTGATTCGCTCAACAACGATGTGAAGAGCCCTGTCATCCAGCAGATTCTGCATCATATCCAGCACCATTATAATGAGGATTTGTCGCTGAAGGTGCTGGGCGCTCAGTATCATATTCATCCCGTCTACCTGGGGCATCTGTTCCATAAAGAGACGGGAGAGAACTTTACGGAGTATATTAACCGGTACCGGATTGAAAGAGCGAAGGAACTGCTCCGAAACTCTTCAACGAAAGTACAAGATATCGCAAAAAATGTAGGTTATTGGGAAACCGGTTATTTCTATAAACAGTTCAAAAAATTTGTCGGCGTATCGCCGAGGGATTTCCGAGGAATGCTCTGATTGATTAATCAGAGTTTTTTTTCTTTATTTTCACCATAATACCTTTAATTTTTCGCCTATGTGAAACTGCTTTCATGGGATAACCTTATATGTGTAGAGACACAAGGATTCAAAAGGGAGGATAAACATGAGTAAATCGAAAAAGAAATGGCTCCTGCCCCTAACGCTTTTATTGTCCGCATCCATGCTGTTGTCGGCATGCGGGGGCAACAAAGAGAGTGCAGGAAACGGCGGGGGAACTGCCGAGAAACCGGTTGAGCTGATCTGGTACACCATCGGAACACCTCAAAAGGATGTTGACAAGGTTGAGGAAGAAATCAATAAATACACTGCTGAGAAGATTGGTGTAACCGTTGACATGAAAATGATCGACTTCGGTGATTACAACCAGAAGATGCAAGTCATGGCAGCTTCCGGCGAACCGATGGATATCTTGTTCACAAGCTCATGGGCGTTTGACTATGTGCAAAATGCACGTAAAGGCGCATTCATGGAAATGGACGAGCTGATTGAAAGTCATGGACAAGGCATCAAAGACGCGATTGACCCTGCGTTCCTGGAAGGTTCCAAGGTTGATGGTCACAACTATGCGATTCCTGCAAACAAAGAGCTTCCTGCTCAAGAAGCATGGCGCTTTAATAAAACATTGCTTGATAAGTACAACCTCGATATTTCGAACGTGAAATCGATGGAAAGCTTGGAGCCACTGCTGAAAACGATTAAGGAAAAAGAACCGAACGTCGTGCCATTGGCACTTAGCAAAGACTTCGGTCCATTGCTTCCGTTTGACTACATCATCGAAAAAATGCCAATGGCCGTGTACCTGGATGACAAGGAAGATCTGAAAGTTGTGAACTTCCTCGAAATGCCAGAAACAATGGACATGCTTAAATTGATGAACAAGTACTACAAAGCGGGATACATTTCCCCTGAAGCAGCTACAACAACTTCGACGCAAGATCTAATGACTTCCGGCAACTGGTTCGCAGACCGTGCGGCAACGCAGCCATTCGCAGACAATCTGTGGAGCCAAAGCTACGGCTATCCGGTAGTGTCCACTCCGGCTGGCGACGCAACGATCTTCAACTGGTCGGTAATGGGTTCGATGCAAGCGATTTCCGCTAACTCGAAATACCCTGAGAAAGCCATGGAGTTCCTGAACCTGCTGAACACAGACGTATATCTTCGTAACCTGGTTGACTCCGGTATCGAAGGCGTACACTACAAAAAGCTTAGCGAGAACGTAATGGAAAACTTGCCAGAATCGAAAAACTACGACATGCCTACCTTCGCACTTGGTAATGTCATGCTGACTTACTTGAATCCTGAGGATCCTGAGAACAAATGGGAAGAGTTCAAGAAGTTTAACGAGTCCGGCCAGGCTGCTCCGCTTCTCGGTTTCAACTTCGATCCAACCAAAGTATCCACAGAGCTCGCAGCAGTCAACAACGTAAAAGAAGAGTTCTGGGCGCCGCTGATGACAGGTACCGTCAATCCTGAAGAGTTCCTGCCAAAAGCGAATCAAAAGCTGAAAGCCGCTGGTCTGGACAAGATCATCGCTGAAGCACAAAGCCAAATTGATGCTTGGAAAGCAAGCAAGTAATAACCATGCATGAAGCGGTCTTTCTTGTCCCAAGGACAGCAGATACCGCTGCAGCATGAACAAGGACGGGGCGGCGGATGTTCACCGCCCTTCTTTTGTTCATTCATGCACATCACGAGGAGGGGTAAGCGTGAGAGCGATCGGACAGTTTTTCAAAAATATTATGACGAATAAGGCCATGCTGTTCATGGTTTTGCCGGGGACCCTGTGGTTTCTCTTATTCTCATATTTGCCCATGTTCGGGACCATTATTGCATTTAAGGAATACCGCTTTAGCCGGGACGGCTTCTGGGCAAGTATCGTTAATAGTGAATGGGTAGGATTCCAAAACTTTAAATTCCTGTTCAGTACCAACGATGCTTACATCATTACGCGCAACACCGTACTTTATAATTTCGTGTTCATCATTTTGGGTCTCATTCTATCCGTAGTACTGGCTATCGTGTTGTCCGAAATTGTGAATAAGAAATTGGCGAAAGTCTATCAAACGGGTATGTTTCTGCCGTATTTCTTGTCCTGGGTTATTGTAGGCTATTTTGCATTCAGTTTCCTGAGCATGGATAAAGGGATGCTCAATCAGATCCTGGGATGGTTTGGCATGGAGCCGGTTCAATGGTATTCCGAAGCCAAGTATTGGCCGATATTCCTGACGTTAATCAGTTTATGGAAATCCGTTGGTTATAACAGTGTCGTTTATCTGGCGGCGATTATGGGGATCGACAAATCCTTGTACGAAGCGGCGATGATTGACGGCGCGAACAAATGGCAGCAGATTAAAGCCATCACGCTTCCGATGCTGAAACCGCTGATGACCATTTTGACTCTTCTTGCGATCGGTAAAATTTTCTACGCTGACTTTGGTCTCTTCTATCAAGTGCCAAGGGATTCGGGAACCTTGTATTCCGTAACGAACGTTATCGATACCTATGTATATCGTGGTCTGAAGACAACAGGCGAGATCGGAATGAGTACTGCTGCGGGTCTGTACCAGTCGGTAGTCGGATTTATTCTCGTTATGGTATCGAACTATATCGTTCGTAAATATGACAAGGATAATGCATTGTTCTAATCGATCAATCTACCAAGAAGGGGGTATGTGACGTGTTCAAATCTAAAAGCAAGATGAAAGATTTCCATCAGCTTTCATCCGGGTGGAATGTCGTGTTCAACCTGATTGCCGGTATTTTCTCGTTCCTGTGTGTATTTCCGTTTTTGTTCGTCATGATCATTTCATTTACGGATGAAGGCGCTCTTGCCCGCAACGGATATCAAATCTGGCCGGAAAAATGGAGTCTGGAAGCCTATAAATATGTATTCCAAACGGGCGATACACTCCTTCGTTCCTATGGCGTGACGATCTTTGTAACGGTAGTAGGGACGTTGATCAGCTTGTTTATTATCTCGTTGTATGCTTATGCCATCTCTCGTAAAGGGTTCAGATATCGGAACTTCTTCGCGTTCTTTGCATTTTTCACGATGCTGTTTAACGGGGGTCTGGTACCGACTTATATTGTTGCAACGCAATTGCTCGGTCTGAAAGATTCCATCTGGGCTTTGATCCTGCCCTTGGCACTCAACGCCTTCTATATTATGATACTTCGTACGTTCTACAGCACCAGCGTTCCGGATGCCATCATTGAATCCGGTAAAATCGACGGTGCGAGTGAGTTTAAAATCTTCTACAAGCTGGTATTGCCGCTATCCTTGCCGGGTCTGGCAACCATTGGGTTGTTCAGCACCTTGGGTTATTGGAATGACTGGTTCAACGCATTGCTCTACATTGATGATCCGAACCTGGTTCCACTGCAATCCATGCTCATGCGGATTGAGACCAGCATGCAATTCATCTTGCAGAACTCTCAGAATTCATCCCTTAGCATGGCCGCTCTGCAGAGCATGCCGCAGGATACTTCGCGGATGGCGATGGTCGTTCTGGCAACCGGACCGATTATTCTGGCCTATCCGTTCTTCCAGCGCTATTTCATTCAAGGTCTGACCATCGGCGCGGTTAAAGAATAAATTCTTCATGTACCGGAGGGTATGAGATGACTTATAAAGATCCCAGTAAACCCATTACGGAAAGAGTGGAACATCTTCTTGGCCTGATGAACCTGAAGGAAAAGGTTGGGCAGCTGATTCAGCCGTTCGGCTGGAAGACCTATGAAGTGAATGAAGGTCGGATTACATTAACGGATTCATTTAAAGAGCAAGTGAAAAATGGCGGCGTCGGCTCCCTTTACGGGACCCTTCGCGCCGATCCATGGACCGGTGTAACACTTGAGACCGGTCTTTCTCCGCGTGAAGGAGCAGAAGTCGTCAATCACATCCAGCGGTACGCCATTGAGGAATCGCGTCTGGGTATCCCGATTCTGATCGGGGAGGAATGCTCGCATGGGCACATGGCCATCGGCGGCACGGTTTTCCCGGTCCCGCTGTCCATTGGAAGTACATGGAACGTGGATTTGTACCGGGATATGTGCCGTGCCGTGGCGCTCGAGACGCGCAGCCAAGGCGGTGCCGTCACCTATTCCCCGGTCCTCGACGTCGTGCGCGATCCAAGATGGGGCCGTACCGAGGAATGCTTCGGCGAAGATCCATACCTGATCAGCGAATATGCGGTTGCATCGGTTGAAGGCCTTCAAGGTGATTCATTGGACAGCCCGAACAGTGTTGCGGCGACGTTGAAGCATTTTGTGGGTTATGGCAGTTCCGAAGGCGGGAGAAATGCGGGTCCCGTGCATATGGGAACACGTGAATTGATGGAAGTGGATATGCTGCCATTCAAGAAAGCCGTGGAGGCAGGAGCTGCATCCATTATGCCGGCCTATAATGAGATTGACGGCGCGCCTTGCACCGTCAATACCGAGCTCCTTGACGGCATTCTCCGCAAGGAGTGGGGCTTTGACGGCATGGTAATCACCGACTGCGGTGCCATCGATATGCTGGCCAGCGGCCATGATACCGCTGAAGACGGAATGGATGCCGCTGCTCAGGCACTTCGTGCCGGTATCGACATGGAGATGTCAGGTGAGATGTTCGGCAAGCATCTTCTGAACGCGATCGAGTTAAACAAGCTTGAGGTTGCCGTACTGGATGAGGCCGTTCGCCGCGTATTGACCTTGAAGTTCAAGCTCGGACTATTCGAGAACCCTTACGTGGATCCGCAGGTAGCGGAGGATGTTATCGGCAGCCAGCAGCATGTCGAACTTGCCAGACAGCTTGCGGCGGAAGGCATCGTCCTGCTCAAGAATGAAGGCCAGGCGCTGCCGTTATCCAACGAAAGCGGCGTGATTGCCGTCATTGGACCTAACGCCGATCAAGGATACAATCAGCTTGGAGATTATACGTCTCCTCAGCCAACGGCAAACGTGACCACCGTGCTGGGTGGAATCCGCGCGAAACTGGAAGATGAAGCTGAACGTGTATTATATGCACCGGGCTGCCGCATTAAGGATGACTCCAGGGAAGGCTTTGATTTCGCGCTAGCTTGTGCGGATCAGGCCGATACCGTGGTCATGGTACTGGGTGGTTCCAGCGCACGCGACTTTGGCGAAGGCACGATCGATTTGCGAACAGGAGCATCGAAGGTCACGGACGACGCTTTAAGCGACATGGATTGCGGTGAGGGCATCGACCGGATGACGCTGCAGTTATCCGGCGTTCAATTGGAATTGGCTCAGGAGATTCATAAGCTTGGCAAGCGGATGATTGTTGTGTATATCAACGGTCGGCCCATTGCGGAACCGTGGATCGACGAGCATGCCGATGCCATCTTGGAAGCATGGTATCCGGGCCAGGAGGGCGGACATGCGGTAGCGGACATTTTGTTCGGCGATGTGAATCCGTCTGGTAAGCTGACGATGTCGATACCGAAGCATGTCGGACAGCTTCCGGTTTACTATAATGGCAAGCGGTCGCGGGGTAAGCGTTACCTCGAAGAGGATTCCCAGCCGCGTTATCCGTTCGGATACGGGCTTAGCTATACCGAGTTCAGTTATTCGGATATTCATATTACCCCAGAAGTGATCGGAACGGGCGAAACGGCCGTTGTCTCCGTGAATGTTACAAACAGCGGCGACAGGGAAGGATCCGAGGTTGTACAATTGTATGTGAGCGACGTGGCCAGCAAATATACGAGACCGGCCCGTGAGCTGAAGGGCTTCCGCAAAATCTCTTTGCAGCCTGGAGAGCATTGCAAGGTGGAATTTACCGTCGGTGCGGAACAGCTTCAATATATCGGCCAAAATTACAAGCAAGTGGTTGAACCTGGCTTGTTCCGTATCTTGGTTGGCAGACATGTGAACGATGCGCTGAGTGCAGATCTGACTGTACAGGAGGGTTAAGGAATGGAACGCATTCGACGTTTTATACGCGAACTTTCGGAGCGGCAGTGGCTCGAGGCTGTAGAGCTTGGAGAGTGGAACATTACCCGAGCCACGTACATGGTTCCGGGTGTGTATGAAGATCAAGCCCCTTATACGGAAGGCCAAGACTTCAACCGCTTCCCGAGCACACAGGGGACAACCTATTTCTTTCGGAGGAACCTTGAATTGCCCACGCACTGGGTGAACGGAGCGATCGGGCTTGTGTTCCACTCTGGGGGCGAGGGCTTACTGCGCATAAACGGAACATCTTATCAGGGATTGGACCGTAATCATACCTTCGTCAAGCTGGATCCGAAACGCACCGGCTTGAATATGGAGCTAGAGATCGAGTTGTACGATCCGATTCCGGAGCCGGTGGACCCGCTGAATCAGCAGGCTGTCATTCAGCCTCCGATTACTAAGGTGCAAAGCTTGCTTGTCAACGTGAACGTGTCCGTTCAGAGCCTGATGTACACCGCGACCGTGATTCGGGATTCACTTATCCTGTTGCCGGATAGCGATATGCGGCGCATCCGCTTAATGGAGGCGCTGTATCAGGCGATGGACCGCTTTGTCAGCCTAGATGACGCCGCCATCCGGGATGGTGCTCAGGTAACCGGGATTGAGCATGATCTGAAACGGAGCGTTACTGCCATTGGCGGCCATGCTGAAGGTACGGAGCATATGGTGGGTCAATCGCATATTGACATCGCTTGGTTGTGGCCCGTCCGGGAAACCGTACGAAAAACAAGCCGGACCTTCTCTACCATGGATGCGCTGATGAATGAATATCCCGATTTTAAGTACGCGCAGAGCCAGCCTTTGCTATACCAATTCCTGAAGGATCATGATCCTGAGCTGTACGAGAGAGTGAAGACCAGAATCAAGGAAGGACGCTGGGAGCTTGTCGGCGGGATGTGGGTCGAACCGGACCTGAACATTCCGAGCGGGGAGTCCCTCATGCGTCAATTGCTATACGGGCAACGATTCTATCAAGAAGAGTTTGGCCGGACATCTCATATTGAATGGCTGCCGGATACATTCGGATATTGTGCATCGCTGCCTCAAATCTTGAAGCATGGCGGCATTCGTTATTTCATGACAACAAAGCTCGGCTGGAACGATACGAATGTGTTTCCTTACGACCTGTTCCATTGGGTTGGGATCGATGGAACCCCGATGTTATCCTATCTCAATCACGGCGTGAACGAGAATACGCTGCCCAAAGATGTTCACGAACATTGGCAGTCATACCGCCAAAGAGCCGTTCATCCGGAGCAGATGCTGCTGTATGGACACGGTGACGGCGGAGGCGGCGTAACCCGTGAAATGTTGGAATATATCGACCGTGCCGAGCTTATGGTAGGTCAACCGGCCAGCAAGTATAGCACAGCTGCCGAGTTTTTCGGCGGGATTGAGGATGCACAGCCGAAGCTGCCGAAATGGCGCGGGGATTTGTACCTCGAGCTTCATCGCGGCACCTATACAACGCATGCGCGGAACAAGCGTCATAACCGGAAAGCGGAAATCCTGTACCGCGAGGCGGAGCTATGGAACTCGGTGGCATTTTCGTCGATGGGCCATGAGCAGCGGCAGGCGATTATGAGCGAGCTGCATGACGGCTGGAAGTTGATTTTGCTGAATCAATTTCATGATATTATCCCGGGCTCTGCCATTACGGAGTCTTACGTCACCTCTGAGAAGGAATACGCAGAGGTGTTCCAAAAAGGAAATCAAAGCCTCCGTCTTGGGCTTCAGGTATTGGCGGATCAGGCCGATACAGAAGGGGAAGGCATTCCGTATGTCGTCTTCAACGGACTTGGATGGAGCAGAGATGCCGTCATTTCGATTGAAGGGGAGCAGGGCCATGCACCGTATGATTCGGATGGAACACTGCTGCAGCACGATACCCTGACAGGAGAGAACAGTAAAACCTCTCACCGCTTGAATGTTCATGTGCAAGGCATCCCGGGTTTGGGATACAAGACCATTTGGTTGAAGCCTTTGGCAGGAAACAACGCGGTGGCGGAGAATTCTACTACAGTGTTCGAAGATTCCTGGGAAACGGATTATTATAAGGTCAGCTTTAATGAGCGCGGCGAAATCACGAGCCTGTGGGATAAAGAGGCCAATCGGGAAGTGGTCAAGCCGGGCGAAGCCGCGAACCGCTTCCACTTCTTCCATGATCGTCCGACGCTGTGGGACGCATGGGACATCGATACCCGTTACGAGGAGCAATTAGCTGGAGTGGCGGAGCTGATCGAGAAGAAGCTCGTGCAAGCGGGTGAGGTACAGGATGTGCTGCGTTTCCGCTGGCGCATCCATAACTCGGAGATCATGCAGGACATGATTTTTTATCATCATGACCGGCGGATCGACTTCAAGACGCAAGTCAGCTGGAACGAATCGCACAAACTGCTGAAAGTCGGCTTTCCGATCGGGGTCGTTGCGGATAAGGCTACTTATGAGATTCCGTTCGGAACCATCGAGAGACCGACCCATCGCAATACAAGCTGGGAACAGGCGCAATATGAAGTCTGTGGCCACCGTTTCGCGGATGTGTCGGAGCATGGATACGGCGTCAGCCTCATCAACGACTGCAAGTACGGGTATGACATTCAGGACAGCACAATCCGGTTATCTCTGCTGCGCGCACCGAAGTGGCCCGATGTCACGGCAGACTTGGGTGAGCATGAGTTCACGTATTCCTTATACCCGCATAACGGAGACTGGAGAAGTGCTGGAATCGTCCGTAAAGCTGCCGAGCTCAATCATGAGCTTCCTTACGTAAGAGCAAGATCGAATCAGGGTTCTCGGCCTGCTGTTCATTCATTTATTCCGTTCGAGAGCCATCATGTAATCCTGGATACCGTAAAACCCGCAGAAGACGGTTCAGGGTATATCCTTCGGATGTACGAGTCGGCGGGAGGCAGAGATAATGCAGCACTGAGCTGGCCTTATCCTTATGAAAGCGTCCATTTATCCAACGCCTTGGAAGAAGAGCTCGAACAACTGGATACCGCGGAAGGAAGGCTAACGCTTCCATTCATGCCGTATGAGATCAAAACCATCAAACTAACTACACATCATACTTAATTAAAGGAGCCAGAACAACCATGGAACAATTCAGACTCCCCAAAATACCAATGCCGGAGCTTGATCTGCCGCAATCGATTCAGGCGGTTCTGCAAGAGGCTGAAGAAAAGCTTGCGCACCGTCCCAAGCTGCTTCAGCTGTTCAAGAACTGTTTCCCGAACACGCTGGAGACAACAACCAAACTGATGGAGGATGGCACAACATTTGTGATTACCGGTGATATCCCGGCCATGTGGCTGCGCGACTCGGTAGAACAGGTGATCCATTACATTCCGTTTGCAAAGAATGATCTGCAGCTGCAGCGGATTTTAAGCGGATTGATCAAACGCCATTTTCAATATATTCATATCGATCCTTATGCCAATGCCTTTAATGAATCGGCGAATGACTGGCATTGGAACACAACCGACGAAACTGAAATGTCCCCATGGGTATGGGAGCGCAAATTTGAGATTGATTCGCTATGCTTCTCTGTTCGCTTGGCCTACCTGTACTGGAAGGAAACCGGCCTTACGGATGTGTTTGACGCTAACTTCAAGTCGGCTATGATCAAGATTATTGAGCTGTTTAAAACCGAACAGTACCATTTCGAGAAATCGCCTTACCGTTTCACCCGGGATAACGGAATTCCAACGGATTCCTTGCGCAATAACGGGCTCGGCATGCCGGTGAATTATACGGGCATGATCTGGTCAGGCTTCCGTTCAAGTGATGACGCTTGCGATTTCCACTACAATATTCCAGGCAACATGTTCGCCGTTGTCGCCTTGCGTCAAATGCAGGAATTCGCGGAATGGGTATTCCGGGATATGAAGCTGCTGGATGAACTGAAACGACTCGAAGCCGACGTGGATCACGGAATTCAGTTGTACGGCATTTACCGTCATCCGGAGTTTGGACCGATTTACGCCTATGAAACAGACGGTTACGGAAATTACTGCTTGATGGATGATGCGGGAACACCTGGATTGATGTCCATTCCTTATCTGGGTTATTGCTCTGCAGATGATCCGATCTACCAAAATACCAGACGGTTTGCACTCAGCAAAGAAAATCCTTTCTACTACGAAGGCGCTGTTGCCAAAGGAATCGGCAGTCCGCATACGCCGCCGGATTATATCTGGCATATGGCCTTGTCGATGCAGGGAATTACGGCACAGACGGCAGAAGAGAAGCTGCAGATGATTGCATTGCTGGAAGCGACCGATGCCGATACCGGATTTATGCATGAAGGCTTCCATGCCGACGATCCGAAAGTTTTCACCAGATCTTGGTTTGCCTGGTCCAACAGCCTCTTCTCGCAATTGGTGTATCAGGCGATGAAAGCAGGGATTCTATGAGCGGTCGTCTGATTGTATTTTATGATCCGTCCTTTCCGGCAGCAGAAGCTGCCGGTTTGCCGGCTAGCGCGGCGGCTCTGAGTGCATTCGATGTCGTGTGCCGCGCTGAAAATTTGGCTGAAGCACTGGAATCTGCAGGAGGGCAGGGCGCAAGCTTTGTCAATTTGCATGCGCCTTACTTCCCGAAAAGCGCCTGGAGAGCGATCCTGGACTTTCTGAGAAATGGCGGCGGTTTGGTCAGCATTGGCGGCGCACCTTTCAAGCGCCCTGTCCGCATGGAGGACGGTGCTTGGGTGGTGGAGCACGAACAGACGGCATACCATCAGCAGCTACACATACATGAAGTGCTGCCAGTGGACAGCGGACGCGTCGACCATTTGACTTCCAGTGACGTTATTCCGCTTATGGAGAGCAGCCGGGAGCGGTTATCCATAAGCGATACGTGGAACCTGGTTCCGCATGTCACCAAAAGCAGTGATTTGCCGCATCAGATGGGATCGGCGGGGCCGATGGATACGCGGATTTATCCGCTCCTTAAAGGGACCACGGCGAAGGGAAGAGAAGTCGCGGCTCCTGTCGTTCTGTGGGAAAATGTCGGCGGGCCATTCTTGGGCGGACGCTGGCTATTTGTGAATCAGCCTCTCTCTGCTTCTTTCTGGGAACAGGATGGAGGCGATGCGGTGCGCAGCTGGGCGGCATTCTGTGCGAAGGGGATTACCGAGCTGTGGATCAAGCCGAATTATGCAGCCTACGAGTCCGGCGAGCGTGCGATCCTGACCCTGCAGGCACAACGGCTTGGCCGGAAACTTTCCGTACTAGAGTCGCAGAGCTGGACGTTCCGCATCTCCGTCCAACACGACCAAGATGAATCCTTATCATGGAATCATTCCGAGAAGGTGGATGTGACCGGACAATTTCATGTACAGCGCATTCCGGTTATGCTGGATATCAAGCCGGGGTCTTATCGGGTGGTGTGTGAAGCGGAAGGACCGGATGGAGAAATCCGCAGGCTGAAACAAGGGTTCTGGGGAGCAGATTCCGAGCTTTTGCAGGCGGGTACGCCTGTAACCTGCAATCGGGATTACTTCATCAAGGATGGTCGCCCGCTGCCTGTGGTCGGGATGACTTACATGACGTCCGATGTCGCGCGTAAGTTCCTGTTCCTTCCGAATACGGATGTGTGGGATCGCGATATGGCGCAAATGCGCAAAGCGGGCATCAATTGGATTCGTACCGGGATCTGGACCGCATATCGCAATATTATGCAGGTGGACGGGCATGCATCCGAAGAGGTTTTGCGTTCGATTGATGCCTTCCTGTTAACGGCGAAGAAGCATGATTTGCAGGTAACATTCACGTTCTTCTCCTTCACGCCGGAGACTTGGGAAGGCCAAAATCCTTACCTCGATCCGCGAAGTGTGGAAGCGCAGAAGCGTTTCATACGTTCCATCATTAGTAGACATAAAGATACGAAAAATGTGGACTGGGATCTGATTAACGAACCATCCATGTTTGATCCGCCGCAGATTTTCTCGGACGGTCCGCGTTCCGCGAAGGATCCGTTTGAGAAACAAGCTTATATCGACTGGTTGAAAAAGCGTCATGGTTCGATTGAGCGTCTGCAGGAACGATGGAATATGACAGCGGATCAGCTGCCGGGTTTTGACTCCGTGGTTCCGCCGGAGCCTCAAGTCATTAATTTTGATGTTCAAGACATGCATCAAGGGAAAAAAGGCACACAATGGCTCGATTATGTACTGTTCTCGATGGACATGCATAACCGCTGGGCCAAGGAATTATATGACGATATCAAAGAGGTATGCCCGGATCATATGGTTACCGTTGGACAGGACGAGGCGCTTGGGGCACAGCGTCCATCTCCGTTCTTCTATGCCGAAGCCGTAGACTATACGACGGTTCACTCCTGGTGGTTCAACGACTATTTGATCTGGGACGGCATATTTGCCAAAACGCCGGATAAACCGAACCTGATTCAGGAAACAGGCATCATGTACGTGGAGACACCGGATGGCCGGGCGAAGCGAAGCGAAGCCGAGCTTCGGAATCTGCTGGAGCGCAAGTATGCTTACGCCTTCTCCACAGGAGGCGCTGGAGCCATTCATTGGATCTGGAACACGAATTTCTACATGGATAATGCCAATGAATCGCATATCGGAGCTGTGCGCGCTGACGGCACGGAGAAACCGGAAGCGGATGTGTCGTATGATTTCGGTGCCTTCATGGAAGACATCCGGGACATGTTTAAAGGCCGGAAGCTGGAGGAAACCGCGGTCATTTTCCCTTATTCGAACGATTTCTCGAACCGGAAGCTCGCTTTTGAAGCGACGACCAAGGCGACGCGCGCGCTTGCTTACGAGCTGAACGTGCCGTTCCGTGCTGTCGGGGAGTATGATTTAAGCTCGCTGCGTAACCATCCGGTGAAATTCATCATTCTGCCGAGCGCGCACAATGTCGATGACCAGGCGTTTGCTGAGTTGATGGATATCGTGAAGGAAACGGGAGCTACATTGCTTCTGACGGGTCCAATCGGTCTGGATGCATATTGGCATCAGGTCGATCGAATGACAGAGGAGCTGGGCGAGCGGAAGCTGGCGAATGTGCGCCGGGAAGAAAGCTTGCGCATTGGGGACCGTACATGGTCTGCATCGTATGGACATCGGAAGATTGCCGAGCTGACCAAAGAAATTCCGGCAGGCAGCGGGGCGAAACCGGCCGATATAGCTGGCGATTCCATCGTGGAAGTGAAGCTTGGGGCAGGACGTCTTCTCTGGAGCCCGCTTCCTGTCGAATTGAATGATCGAATCGACACCATTTCGGCTTTATATCGGTATGCATTGGAGCTATCTGCTGCCGACACAGGGCTCATCTGGAATCAAGGCGGAGAACATTCTGGCGTATATGGACGCAAGGTAACGTTTGAAGAAGGAGCACTCTTCGTATTCGGCTCGGAGCAATCGTGGGACACGAACGTCGAGGTAAAGGATCCTTCAACAGGACTCATCTATTCATTCGTGCTGGAAGCGGATCGTTCGATTTTGTTTGCAGTAGATGCAAGCGGTGACCTGTTATCGGTGTACCGCCCGGATGAGGTCGAAATCACAGTATCGAAGGGCTAACATAAGGGGGACTAAGCAGAGATGGATCAATCCAGAAAAGCACATATTATTTCGCATACTCACTGGGACCGCGAGTGGTATTTACCGTATGAAAAGCACCATGTGCGGCTGATCGAGCTCATGGACAGCTTGCTTGAGACGATGGAGAAGGACTCGGAATACCGCAGCTTTTTCCTTGATGGCCAGACAATTATTATCGAAGATTATTTGCAGGTAAGACCTGAGAAGAAAGAGCAGCTTGAGAAGCTGATCACGGACGGACGTATCATTATCGGTCCATGGTACATTTTGCAGGATGCCTACCTCACGAGCAGTGAAGCTAACGTGAGAAATATGCAGATAGGACACCAGGATGCCGAGCGATATGGCACGGTTGCCAAAATCGGTTATTTCCCGGATACATTTGGACTTACAGGCCAAATTCCGCAGTTGATGCTGCAGTCCGGCATTGATAATGCCTTCTTCGGCCGGGGCGTAAAGCCAACGGGCTTTAACAATACCGTCTCCGACAGCGGCTATGAGTCTTCATTCTCAGAGCTGATGTGGGAAGGTCCGGACGGCTCCAAGGTGCTGGGCATCCTGTTTGCCAACTGGTACAGTAACGGTAACGAGGTTCCCGTTGATGAAGCGGAAGCGAAGGCATTCTGGGACCGCAAGCTGGCGGATGCCGAGAAGTATGCTTCCACACCTGAGCTGCTCTATATGAACGGGTGTGACCATCAGCCGATACAGACCGATCTTCCGGAAGGCATCCGTACAGCGAAGAAGCTGTATCCGGATACGGAATTCATTCATTCCAATTTTGACGATTACCTGACAGCCGTTCGGGAGAAGCTGCCGCAAGATCTTTCCTCCGTAAAAGGAGAGCTGCGCAGTCAGCGTACCGATGGATGGGGTACGCTTGTGAATACCGCTTCGGCACGCGTATACCTGAAGCAGATGAACCAGCGCGGCCAGACCTTACTGGAAAAAGTGGCCGAACCGCTTGCATCCTACGCCAGCCTGCTAGGCAAGGAGTATCCGCATCATCTGTTCACCTATGCGTGGAAGACGCTGATGCAGAATCATCCGCATGACAGCATCTGCGGCTGCAGTGTGGACGAAGTTCACCGCGAGATGGTGACCCGCTTTGAGAAAAGCGCGCACGTGGCTGAAAATATCGTGGACGACAGCGTTCGCGTCATTGCAGATGCCGTTGATACGAGCGCCTTCGAGCAATGGGGATCCGATCCGCTGCCGTTGGTTGTATTCAATACGACGGGATGGAACCGCAGCGGTACGGTCAGCATCGAGCTGGATGCGAAACGCCTATATTTCCGGGAAGGTTACTCTTTGGAGGAAACCAGCCGCCGGATGAAGGAAATCGACTTGTCCGGCCGTGTGCTGGTTAACGCTCAAGGCCAAGCTGTACCTTGCACCGTTGAGGATCTGGGTCTTCAGTTCGGGTACGATCTGCCGGACGACCGTTTCCGCCAGCCGTATATGTGCCGCCGTGTGAGACTTACTTTTGAGGCAAACGCGATCCCAGCAATGGGCTTGACTACTTATGCTTGGGTGAAGAGCGAAGTGAAGCCAGCCGAGGTAGCATCCTTAATTAGTAAGGCCAATGTGATGGAGAATGAGCTGATCAAGATCGAGATCGCTAAGGATGGTTCCTTCTCCTTGACGGATAAAAAGAACGGACAAGTATACCGGGATCTGGGCGTCTATGAAAATACCGGAGATATCGGTAACGAATATATGTACAAACAGCCGGATGGCGAAGCGGCATTGACCACGAAGGGCCAAACCGCCCAAATTTCGATTCTGGAAGATACACCTTACCGCGCATCCATTGAAATCGTTCATAACTGGTCCATTCCGGCTATGGCGGACAGCAAGCTGGATGAAGAGCAGCACGAGCTCATATATTATCCGAACCGCAAAGCGCAAAGATCGAGCGAAATGGTGCCACTGCGCATTCGTACCGTTGTGAGTTTGAACCGCAGCGGCAAAGGCGTGGAGATCGAAGCGACAATGGATAATCAAGCGAAGGATCATCGGGTGCGTGCATTGTTCCCAACGGATCTGCAGGCATCGTCCCATAACGTGGATTCCATGTTTGAAGTGGCAACGCGGGATAATGAACCTGCTGCCGAATGGGAGAATCCAAGCTATACGGCTCATCAACAGGCATTCGTTGATGTCTCGACAGCTACTGCAGGATTGACGGTAGCGAACCAGGGCTTAAATGAATATGAAGTTCTGCGTGACGGCCGGAATACCATCGCTGTTACATTGCTTCGTTCCGTTGGCGAGCTCGGTGACTGGGGGTACTTCCCTACGCCTGAAGCTCAGTGCATCGGCGTTCATACGGTACGTATGGAGGTCATTCCGCATCAGGGCGACGGCATGAAGTCAGGCGCATACGCCGAGGCTTATCAGTTCCAAATCCCATGGACGGTTGCGCAGACCGGTGTTCATGCCGGCGCTGTCGCATCGACTTCCGCACCGTTTGAATGGAGCCATGAAGAACTTGCGTTCTCTTCCCTGAAAGTGAATCCGAAGACCGGGGATCTGATGCTGCGCTGGTTCAATATGGCAGGCACGGATACTGAGCTGAAGCTGAAATCTTCTCTATCTTCCCAGGGCGTGTATAAGAGCTCTATTCTGGAAGTAGAGGGAGCGGTTCAACGCTTTGATGATCAAGAAAGCTTCATGCTGCCGGTTAAGCCCCACGAAATCGTGACACTGGGCGTTAAAGTTTCGGTTAAGTAAGCATTTATTATGTAGTGCTGGGAATGTTGTATATCCCGGTCCAGCAAAGCCCGATTCCGAAATTACAGGGATCGGGCTTTACTGTCTTGCCTAATGATAAGCAGGTTCCTGAACGCTCCAAAATATAATAATGAAAAAGCTGCTCTCCCTAGGTCTTTGCGGACGGCTGGAGGGCAGCTTTTTTTACTCGGCTTAATTATTGATTTTCCCCTTGGTTTTGGTCTTTCTCGTAAGCAATCAGGGTGATTTCTTTGCCAGTAAGCTCGGCAATCTTGGTCTCTGCGTCTTCAATCGCTTTCAAGGTACCTTCATTCCCATTGAGTGAGGCAATTTTATATTCCTCCGAATGGATGTCCATGTGAACTCCCCCCTTAGATGGTTGATACAAATATAATGATAAGTTATCCTATACAAGTTGGTTACATACCTGGTATTCAAAGAATTGGATTGAAAAAAGCCAGACACATGAGTGTGTTTGGCTTTTTACGCTCTTATTTTTGGATGAGGACGGGGGTACTCATTTTCACCTTGTCGTAAAGCCAGCGTACGTCTTTATTATGCATCCGTATACAACCTGCCGACACGTACTTGCCGATCGAGTTTGCGTTGTTGTTTCCATGAATAGCGTACGCGTAGCTAACTCTGCCGTTCACTTTCACATTAATGCCAAGCCAGCGGTCCCCAAGCGGATTGCGTGGGTCTCCTCCCTTGATGCCTTCCTTGTAGTAAGGTCTGTTCTTCACTTTTTCGTGAATTTTGAACAGGCCTTCCGGCGTATAAGAGGGCTTTTTGCCTGTGGCGACAGGAAACGTTTTAATGACCTTGCCTTTTTCATAATACGTCAGTTTGTTGGTGGATTTATCAATGACGATAAACTGTGCGTACTTGGTGTACTTACTGTCCAGCTTCTGTCCGGAAGCGCCATGGGATATGGCGGGGAAAAAGAAAACCAGCAGTAAGGTGAAGATCAGTATGCGGCTGATGCCCTTAATGATGTCCGATCACCTCTTTTCGTTCTCCCCCATATATATGCAGCTATTCGCGAATGTTGACGGAAATGTGCATCAGTCGAAAAATAGAACAAGTTGTTTTCAAAGAGAGATATGGGTGGCTGAGAGGACATTCTATCTAATATGGGATCGTGATTTGGATGTAGGCAAATGAGCTCCTGAGGGTATTTCTTCAAGAAGCTTCTCGTGTTCATTATGGAAATCGCTTGAAAACGACACTGATGTCGTTTATGATGAAATAAGTTAAAAAACGACACATCTGTCGTTTATGTTGTGGTGAGGATCGTGGAATCGATATTTATGTTAAAGGGCGGGAGAGGAATGACTTATGTGTCCACGGGTAAGTGAGGAATACAAACGGGAGAAGAAGTTTGAAATATTGACGGCAGCCAGGCGCGTCTTTATCAGAAAGGGCTATACCCGCACCGTGATGCAGGACATCATGGATGAAGCCGGTATGTCCCGCGGAGCCGTGTATGCGTATTTTGATAATGTGGAGCATGTATTTATAGAGGTCCTGCGTTTTGACGACCAAGAGACACTCGGTTTTTTTGAACCGGATCCGCAATATCCGATATGGAATCAGTTGATGGACTGGGTTCAGAAACAGCAGGGTGATATTACGCGAATCCAGCATTCGCTTGTATTGGCCAGGGCTGAATTTTTCCTGTCCTCCTCTTATGTTCATGCCAAGCAGGATTATCCCTATATAACCGAGCGTTACCAACTGACCGTTGCAGCCATGAGCCGGGTCATTCGAAAGGGCCAACAGCAAGGGGAGTTTCAGCCGCGATTGGAACCGGAAGCCATAGCACGTTATATGATCTCATTTCTGAACGGACTGATGCTGGATACCTTCCAACTCGGACCGACGGTGACATGCGTGCCGGAGCAGCTGAAAACCTTCATACATTCTCTCAGAGCAATGTTAATTCCTAAAACACTAGAATCATGATTATAGAAAGGGTGCTTTTTGAATGCTATTTGATTCTGCTAGACTTGCTTGTCGAAAAATGACGATGAACGACGCGGAGCTGTACCATACCTGGCGCAATGATCTCGAAGTGATGCAATCCACCAGTCCCAATCTGGATACTTATCAGCTGGAGGAGACAAAGGACTTCGTTCAGCATGTGATCCTGGGTCCTGCCTCCTCGCAGAGCTATCTGATTCTGTTGAAGGAAACCGGCAAACCGATTGGCATCATGTCATTGATTCTTATCGATACCAAGAACCGGAACGCGGAGTGCATCATCGATATTGGCGAAAAGACTTATTGGGGCCAGGGGTACGGATTTGAAGCGATGACGCTCTTGCTTGATTATGCTTTTTTGGAGCTGAATCTGCACCGGGTAAGCTTGCGAGTATTTTCTTTCAACCATAACGCGATCAAACTGTATGAAAAAATCGGTTTTGTCCACGAAGGTAGCTCCAGACAGAGCTTGTACCGGAATGGCGTCTGGCATGACATCGTACACATGGGGATATTGCAGAGCGAGTATGCGTTAAAAGGTTGATTTTCCCTTCCTTCCATAATAAGGTAGGTATGTGAAGACAATGAGGGAATGGGAGAATAAAATCATGTCTGAAAATGAAGTGTTATCGATTCAAGACCTGCGCATGAAATATGATAATCGTTATGTGCTGAACGGTATCGACTTGGAAGTACGCCGCGGCGAGATGATTGGATATATCGGTCCGAACGGGGCGGGGAAGAGCACGACGGTCAAGATTATGCTTGGGCTGGTTGAGGGGTACACGGGGACAGTCCGCATATTCGGTCAGGATATTTCCGATGGGAATATCGATTATAAACGGAGAATCGGATATGTGCCCGAGGTGGCGGAATTGTACGATCAGTTAACGGCTGCCGAGTATTTGACTTTTATAGGTGAGTTGTACGGACTTACATATGATGCAGCGGATTATAAGGCAAAGCAATTAATGGATTGCTTTGACATGGAAAAGGCCTATCATTCACGGATCGCTACGTTTTCAAAAGGAATGCGGCAAAAGGTGCTCCTGATCTCGAGCCTGCTGCATGACCCTGATCTATTGTTTCTGGATGAGCCCTTAAGCGGGCTGGATGCGAACAGCGTGATGGTGGTCAAGGAAGTACTGGCCCAGCTGTCGGCCCAGGGCAAGACGATTTTTTATTCCTCACATATCATGGACGTTGTTGAGAAAATCAGCAGCCGGATCATTCTGCTCGCTGACAGCCGGGTAGTGGCGGACGGAACGTTCAAAGAACTGCAGCAGCATTCCCATGAGGGGTCCCTGGAAGAAGTGTTTAATCAGCTGACGGGTTTCCATGACCATGCCCGTATTGCGGAACGGTTCGTATCGATCGTTCGGGAGGGAAGCTGATATGGCGGGATCGGAATCATCGTTTCGGATGCTGAAGATACTGGATCGATTTCAAGGAATCATCTCGAGAATGGGTGTCGACTATGAAACACTGCGTCGGATCCTCCATGTCAAATTGCTGATGGATTCGAGGCGCGCACCAGTCATATTATCTTCAAGCAACCGGAAGAAAGAAGAGCAGGACAAGAACCTGTTTGTCAGCTCCCTCTGGTTGTATGGCTTAATCGGGCTTGTCCTAACGCCTTTTGTGTTCTGGAGCGATCCGGAATATTTAATGCCGATGAGCATCCTGTCTGCCATCCTAATGTTCCTGATTATGAGCTCTATGATTTCAGATTTCTCATCCGTGCTGCTGGATGTGCGCGACCGCAGCATTTTGATGACGAAGCCTATCGACGGTCGAACGGTCGGATTGGCGCGATCGATTCATGCAGGAATTTATTTGCTGCTCCTAACCGGAGCGCTCTCAGCAGGCTCACTGGTCGTGGGATTGATCAAGCATGGCCTGCTGTTCTTTCTGATCTATATCCTAGAGTTAATACTGATGAATATGCTCATTCTGGTGAGCACCTCCTTGGTTTATCTGTTGCTGCTCAAGTATTGGGATGGAGAGAAACTGAAGGATCTGATCAATTATGTACAGATTGGACTTTCCGCCACGTTGGCTATCGGTTATCAGTTTGTAATGCGTTCCTTTGATCTGATTGATTTCAATTTGGTATTTACGCCGGCCTGGTGGCAGATTTTGCTTCCGCCGGTCTGGTTTGCGGCTCCGTATGAATGGTTGTTCGGCGAGGGGAGCGGGTGGCTGATTGTTCTCTCATTAATGGCCGTGTTTGTTCCGATTCTACTCATGCTGGTCTACGTCCGTTATATTCCTTCTTTCGAGCAGCATTTGGAGAAGCTGGCTCACAGCGAAGCAGGAAAAGGGCGGGAGCGCGGGCGATTGGACAGATTCTTGGCCAAAATGGTATGCCGGTCGCGCACGGAGCAAGCTTGTTTCCGACTATCTGCCAGCATGCTGAAGAACGAGAGAGAATTTAAACTTAAAGTGTACCCTACACTTGGGTTGTCCGTGTTATTGCCCTATTTATTCTTTGTCTCTACGATCCGTAACTCCTCATTGGCGGAAATCAGCCAGGGATCATCGTACTATGTTTTGCACACTATGCTCATTATGATTGTAACGGTCGTTATGATGCTGAAATTCTCCGGCAAACCCAAAGCCTTCTGGTTGTTTGGCGCAGCCCCGATGCCAAGCATGAATCCTTTATACCAAGGGGCTTTAAAGGCTTTTGCGGTCAAAATGTTCCTGCCGCTGTTCAGTGTGAATGCGATCGTGTTTCTGATCGTATTCGGTATCCGGATTATCCCAGATATTCTCATCATTTTCCTTACCGGCTTGGTGTTGATTCCTTTATCAGCCAAGGCAATTCTGCGCACTCCGCCGTTCTCTCAGGCGTTTAATATGGCTCAGCAGAAAGACGGCTGGTGGGTGCTGCTATTCTTTATTGTAGTGGGCGGATTATGGGGGTTGCATTATGCAAGCAGCACGCTTCCCTATGGTATGTTGGCATATATCCTCACGCTGCTCGTTGCGAATGGCTTGGCATGGACCAAGCTGTATAAGTAAATTAGGGAGGAAGGCATCCGATTGGATGCCTTTTCTTTGATTGTTCAGATCATGGTATAGTTGCTCTTTAAAGTCATTGTACAAGAACGTAGGTTCTTATATAATAGGAATATAGCAAATTAACTTCCTATTTCACTCCTTCACTTCATAGATCCTTGATGGATTCCCCCACTTATGTATTTAATTACCTGTTGTTATGCCTTCCGGGCCTTATATAATCAACTTAGATGATGTCAGGATGTTAAATAGTAGGATCTGAGTTTATTCTGGCTTAGTCATATTCACAAGGTCGTGGATTCTTGACAACTAATGCTTGGTTTTTAGCCACACCGGAGCTATAAACGGCGTTTATTGTTTTTGCATTTTCCATCACAGTTTCCAGACATATAAGAAGTGGCAGGCGCCATCGGAATTGACCTCAAAGAACATACATCATTAGGACGACTCGATAGAAACTGAGGGTCTGTCGGTATATCGTTTATTTACGGACGTTATAACCACCAGTGTAATCAGGTTACATCGGGAAGTGGCGTAGCACACATTTAACCATTTCTTATGGTGCAGGGAGGAAATCTTTGAATGGAAGTTATTTGGTTTATGGTGTTTTCAACATTTGAAACACTGGCAATTTATTCACTAATCATGACATTGCTTAGATTTAAGACAACAGAGTACCTATGGCAGGCGTTGATTGTCATGATCCTTGCCAACTTACAAAGCTTCATTATGCGCAACGAACTTCAATTGGATTTTCTGGCCCCTCTCATTACCGTGCTGATCTTCGTTTTCTTGTTTTCTGCTATTATCAAGATCCCAGTTATTTGGTCGGCGATATGTACCATTCTGGGTTATATGTTTTATGCTCTAATTCAGGCCGTTTACATGCTATCATTGTATGGCTCAATCGAAGCTACGCACAACAATGAAGTAGATGGTTATATACTTCAGCTATTATCATCAGTGACGGGTTTACTCATTTCTTGGATTATGTATAAGTATGCAATAGGTTTTACATATGATCTCGAAAAGTTGCGTATTAAATTTGAACACATCTTACTAATCTCCCTCATCGTAGTTGTTTTGATCTTATTGGCGATATTATTTTATCTGAATCGGTTATGGCTTCTTCTTCTCTTTTTTGGTATAACTTTTGGTATTTTCTTATTTTATGCGATCCAAACAAAGGAGTGACAATTCATGATTGAAAGAGCCGCCCTTTGGATATCGGAAGGCATTAAACGACAAGTGCCGGAACACCCTTCATCTGTTAGTGTTTTAAAGCATGCGATTGCAATTCTATTAAATATACTATTTATTGTTACATTTACTTTAGTAATCTCCATTTATACCGGACATATGAAGCAGGCAATTACAGGTTTGGTAGGCTTTGCACTGCTAAGACAGTTTTCTGGAGGAATCCACGTTAGGACGGGCGCTGGTTGTATTGTTATTACTACCGCTTTGTTTACTGCAGCGTCTTTTGTTGATTTAGGAGAACTGCCTACACAAATTTTGAACATCCTAAGTTTTTTGTTAGTCGTTTTATTTGCCCCCAGTAAGATTGCCAAGCAATCAAGAATACCAACAAAACATTATCCTAAACTTCGTCTAATTAGCTGTATTATCGTGGGGGTGAACTTTTTCATTCTATCACCAACATTATCCATAGTATTCTTTATCCAGGCACTGAGCCTAATTCATTTGAAGGGAGGTGAGTCAAGTGTCGATAATCAATAAATCTAAGCATGGCTTATTTTCATTTATCGCATCTGCTCTTACGTTGGTAGCTGTATTCTTTGTTAATACTGCAAGCCCTGTTTTTGTGTATAGTGGTGATACACCCGAGGAGCTCTTGAAATAACCTTTCCCAATATGAATTCATTATTGGATTCCGGTACCTACTAGGTGCCGGATTTTTCTATTTATCATACTTTCAACATCAACATAGCATGATTATGCTATATAGATTGAACTAATGAAAAGAAGAACCTCAACGGAGAAGGCACAATTATTCTGGAGAAGCGGTAGCGGTCGCCCGAAAGCTTTCCAAAGGAAAGCTCGCATCGGAAGCATATACTGCACCCGGATTTCAACATTTTTAATGGATTGATAGAAATCTGGGGGCAACAGCGATCGGAAGAATAATCCGTATTCGTAGTGATGCTCGGGCTGAGTCTTTAGTTCAGCTTATATAGGTAAACGGTGTCATGATGACCAGGAGTTATAAATTGCTGCTTTCTCCTTTCATCAAGGCAGTCAGGGTAAAATTGACATTGATAAAAGAACGAATGTTCGCATATAATACAAACGAATGTTCTAGTTAGAGGAGGTGGCATGATGTTTAAGAATTACCTGGAGCAAACCATAGAAATCATATATGAAGACCGGAAAGGGAATATCACCCAACGGAAAATACAGATACACAGTATTCGGGATCATCGGATACGGGCAACGTGTCTGGAGACTGGAAAACCTCGGGTGTTTAATGAACATAATATTCTGTCCTGGAGGCCCGGGAAAGGAAGGGAAACGCATGCTTCCTGATCCGGAACGAATATTGCTGAGAATCTTGGTCAACCCTCCGGCGCTTCGCATCCATGGTCCTGACTTTGTCCCCCGATCCTGCCCCAAGAGCCGGTGCTTATGTGTCATATCAGAAAATGAAAAACCCCTGACGCCAATGGCATCAAGGGTTTTCGGCTATGATCTGTAGTGGGCTCGAACCACTGACCCCTACCCTGTCAAAGTAATATTGATGCTATTTTATACAGCTAATAAACGCGAGAAGTGCCTAGAATTACGGGTTCTTTAGTATTTGTTATTTTGCTTTATTTTTAATTATCAGGAATTTGCGTCATGTTTTGCGTCAATTTTGCGTCAATCATGATCAGTAGTAGAAGAGGGGGGAGTTTCTGTTTCACGAGGAGCCTTGCGAGCAAATTTGTCGAATTTCACTGTGGTTCTCTGCCTTACTTTTTTGGTGACATGGACATAAATATCTGACGTGGTTGATAATCTCGAGTGTCCCAATCTCTTTTGAATAGCAATTAAAAGAGGATCAATCATGGTTTCATCCTCGTCTTCAATAAGAAGTGTTCCCATACTGTGTCTTAAGCCATGGAATTTAATATATCGTAAATTATGACGTTTGCAAAATCGCTCCCACCAGCGCGAAGGATGTTTGTAGTAATACGGTTGCCCTTTTCCATTATGAAAAACAAATTGGCGTTCTTTACCTAACCACTTTGTGCCTAGAGTCTTCTTCTCGAGCTGCCATTCCCTGAAATACGCCTTCATTTCTTCCATATACCAAACAGGCATGTCCACAGTGCGTATAGAGCTGACAGACTTCGGATCCTTCTCAACAGCTTTCCCTTCTTTGGTTAATGGGATATTGTTTTCAATGGAAATACAATTCTCTTCGAAAGAGACCTGAGGCCACTCTAATGCAACAAGTTCACCTCTTCTATAGCCACCTAGCATAGAGCCAAGCATAAACAGTCTCCACTTCCGTGTTTCACTATAAAGAGCGTCTACAACATCCTGTGCTTCCTTATCATTGTAATACTGGGGATTGTTTTTTTGATCAAGTTGTTTTTGTTTTCTTATCTCAATGGGTGGGGTTGGCTTCTTAATACCTTCCATGGGATTAGAAAGGATCATTTTCCACTCTTCAGCTCTTTTTAATATGTTTTTTAGAACGCGATATATGTATCCGATCGTACTGAAGTCTAAAGCAATTACCTCAGCTGAATCACCGTGATTTTCAGTTTCGTTTTTTTTAGGTTTCTTCAAGCGAGACTCGGGTTTTTCTAATTCCTTTAGGAAGTCAAGAATGTGTCCAGGCTTTATTTGATCGAGTGTTAAATGTCCGAAGGCAGGAATCAATCTGGAATTTATGTGCCTATTATACGTTTCAAGTGTTGTAGGAGATAGGTTGGAAATCGCGTAATGAGTTTTCCATAAGGTGATAAATTCTTCAAACGTTTTTTTACTTGGTTTGATGTAATTACCACTCTTTACCTCTTCTTTGAACTTGGCGTATTCATATTCAAGATACTCCTGTAACTTCTTAGGGCTCAACTTCTCAGTTACCTCTAATGTCTTCGTTTCACGTCCATATTTATTATTTGGCCCCTTACCTGTGCTCACAGTAAACTCCCAACTGTTCTTTCCTCGTTGTCGTATATTAGCCACTCTGATACCCTCCCAGCATACATATTTTAAATTCATATACGAATTTAAAGTTTTACGTGCTCGTACGATAAAGCCTTTGGGGAGTGACGATCTCTATTATTGGCTTCTAGTGCTCGTACTAGTTACGATTGGAAAACAAAGCATCCAGGTAACTCATGATTAACTTTCGGTCGTTATCTGTTATTACATGTCCGTTATATGTTAAGGGTTTGGAGTGGGCAATAATAGCGTCAAGATTTTGATTGTTTAATTGTTTTGATTCGGTCAATCTCTCCAAGATGTCAAATAAATCATAATATATAAGATCTTCACCAGAATCCATTAAATCATCCCAATTATCCCTGTTAACGAATTCCTCTAATTTTTCAAATAAGTTATCTATTGTTATCGAAGTAACGTTATTAATTTCAAGATAATATTCAATATTTTTCTTCGCGACTTGGTTGAAATCCCCGTTATCATGGAGCCATTTCATTGCGCGGTTTAATGTCCTTTTAAACTCATGTACAGGATTATCAGGATCCATTCGTCCTAACAATTCATCTATATATCCAGCTTGTATCATTAATTCAGCATATGAAACCCCTAAAGGATCAGCAAGCTTGTTAAGAATATCTGGTGATGGTATACCTCGTTTCCCATTCTCAATCTGAGATAGGTAAGGATGTGAAACATCAGACAATTCAGATAGTTCGATTAATGTTAATTTTTTTTCTTTTCTCAAAGATTTTATATATCTCCCGAATTCATTTACGTCCATAATCCGACACTCCCTTCTAAAATTATAGTATATGCAAAATCTTGATAAAGCAACATTAAAGAAAAATAATGTTGCAAACGCAAAATAAACATGATATTCTTGCTCCAGTAACATTGTTGCTGTTGCAAAAAAAAGGAGGGAAGAGTAAATGGACAAATTACAAAAAATCACTCTAACAGTCACAGAAACCGCTGATCTAATCGGAGTGTCACAAACAACGGTGTATACCATGGCGAGGGAAAAACAGATCCCTCATACCAGAGTTCGGGGACGGATATTATTTCATCGAGAGATAATTGAGTCATGGCTGCGTGGTGATTTACAAGAAATTAAACAAACATAAAGCTTGTATTTCTTAAAAAGAAGAGGTCAGAGATAGACAAACCAATTTGGAATGTTTTCGGAAAGGGATGAAGAAAAGAGAGGAGGGAGAGTGTTGCCTGAATAAAACAAATAAACTTAAGTTACAGTAGATGTGGTTTAGGGCCACTGGACGTTTAGTCAGGTTGGCAAAATATTCTCATTACCTCAGCAGTTGGGTAAACGGGATAACTGCTTTCCGACCAATTGTAGAAAAGCTAATTAACTAGTTTTTTATATACTTCTTTAGCGATGAAATCGTGTATCTCACATTTTTTATAGCCAAAAATAGAAGAATCCTCAAAGTCATTAACCATTTCGACGCACTTATTATGTGACATCTTAAAATTTCCGATTAAAAATCGAATTAATCTCCAACGAAGGGTTTCGTGAGAAGTTTGTGTTACTGCAGATATACGATTAAAACTAAATTTACTCTTAAGCATTATGTAGACGACAATATTCGGTAGGACGATTTCGGACGCAAATGCATTCGCTTGTTTTTCAAAAACTATATCTGAGGAATTTAATAAATCACTAGCTCTATCAGGAAAATTTGAATTTAAATGCCTATGTAAATAAAAATGACCTAATTCATGAGCAATCGTAAAATTTCGTCTAACAGCGGGTGAATTCTTATTTACTACAATTGTTATCTCATCTTCATCAATTGTTAAAAGACCACAGAATTTATCACTTTTAAAAGGATATAAATCCAACCTTATATTGTTGTCTTGAATCAGCCTTACCAGAAATTCATCACATCTATACGTCTTCAGATCCATTTCACGTGAATAGTATCGAGAGAACAAACTTTGAGCTTTAAGTATTGGGAAAGTGAAAATATTTTTTGTGTTTGCCATGAATCGCTAACCACCTTTATTGCGATCTTTCATTAGCCGTTCTTTCCTTACTTTAAAGTAATCTTCAAGTTCATCAGATAATTGTTCTTTTTCTTCAGGCAAAAGATCGTTGTCAGCACGGAGCCAAGCCTTTATAGAAGAGGGAGTCTCCTCAATGGAGGTTTCAACTTTAATACCAAGTAAATAATCAGCAGTCACGCCAAAAGTATCAGCTAATTTTGAAATCATCGAGGAGTCAGGGTCTCTTTTTCCAATTTCCCACATCGCTATAGTACTCGTGGATTTCCCTATGACTTTTGCTAAATCGCCCTGAGTCATATTTTTCTTTTTTCTTAATTCGGCTATTCTCACGCCAAGATTTGGTGTCATATTGAACCACTCCAATTAAAATTTCAACACAAAAAGTGAGAATAAGGGTAGACATATCACTTTTGGTGATGTATTCTGAACATAATTACTTTTGGTGATAATTGTTAAGGAGGTGATGAATTGAATCAAGTCCTGATTAATATCCGCAAAGAGCGGGGGCTTACTATAGCGAAAGCCGCTGAATGCATTGGAATCTCATATGGGATGCTTGCTATGCTTGAAACTAAAAAAAGAAGGGGAAGTGACAAAACAAAAATCATAATTGCAAAGTTCTACAATAGAACGGTTGAAGAACTATTCTACAATGACAATTAAATCACATTTAGTGATTATTTGCAATAGGAATAAATGTTCTGAGTATGTGTGATTCGTTAGAAAGGAGAAATGAAATGGCTAATACTTTTAGTGCTGATGTTATCTCTGTAATGGGTGTAAGAGGATATATTGATGAAAATGGTACAGCCAACTTGAATTTAGAGGATGTTGCAAGAGGTTTTGGATTTACCAGAACAGCTGCAAGCGGGAATAAGGTTGTTCGCTGGGACAGGGTAAGAGATTATCTTAGTGAGTTAGGCGTGCCCACAAGTGGGCACGAAGGAAAAGACAGTTTACCTGAATACATCAAAGAAAACATCTTCTACCGATTTGGAATGATAGCAAAGAACTCTACAGCGATGAATTTTCAAGCACGGGTCGCTGACGAAATTCTTCCAACAATCCGCAAAACTGGTGGTTATGTTGCAAACGATGACTTATTCATAAACACATATCTTCCACATGCAGACCCTCAAATTAAGCACATGTTTAGGGCTACACTCCAAACTGTACGAGATCAAAATAACAAAATTGCTGTTATGCAGCCAAAAGCTGATTATTTTGATGCAATAGTTGATCGTAATTTGCTGACAAACTTCCGTAGAACTGCACAAGAATTACATGTTTATGAGGGGAAATTCATTGAGTGGCTGTTGGATGAAGGTTATCTCTATCGAAATTCAAAGAAGGAATTAATGGCTTATGCACGATATATTCCTGAGTTGTTTGATAACAAGGATTGGGTTGGAGCAAATAAAGCTGGAGTTCAAACCTTAATTACGCCAAAAGGGAAGGAAACCTTTCGTTTACTTATACCGGAAGAAATTAAAAAGAAGGTGAGGAAAAGCACATGACATTCTTCGAACTGGCACGTCTCTGGTTCAATCATCCATTACAGCATGCAATTATTGTACGTAATATCCAAAAACAATCTAAAGGAGCTAGATAATATGACAATTCAAATGATTGAGTCCTCTGTAGGAGAAGCATTATACCTGTTTGGAATTATGGAAAAACATCAAGTACCATGCAGCTTGGAATTAAAAATTGACACTCAAGCTGATCCTTTTGTTGGCATTGCATCACAGCCGGTAAAAGCTGAGTATCTCGAAACATTTAAGGGTGAAGGGACCGGGGACACAGTTGTTATTACGCTGGGTGAATCAGAGTTTGCATTTGAGCTTAATTTTTCGGTTAGTAAGCATATCACAGATAGCCAAATCTCATTATGTATTGCTGGTACTAATTACGCAGCTTGGTTCAATAGCGGATTAATCCCATTTGAAGGTATTGAAGCAACGAAGAACTATATGGAATTTGATGTTGATGTATTAGAAACAGAACTATATGGAATTAATAAATATGAGCGTCAATTGATAGAACTAGTTCGAACAATTGATTTTGAGGACGTGCTGGATGCTACGACTGGCTTATTTGATGAAGCTAAGAAGGCGAAAGAAAAATCCCAGACATGCCGTTCTGTTCGCCCAGATCAAAGCGAAGGTTTTCTAGTGAGAGCAAATAGACTGGGGAAGTTAGCAGAATTATTAGGGCTAGCAAACGACGATTATCGTGACCATATTTATCCCGATGAAATGATCTAGTTGACTACAATACAGTCCTGGAGGGGATTAGAAGTGAATGAAGGGAAAATGAAAGAAGAAATGCAGAAGATCAGGACAATACCTGAAACTATTGGAAAGGAGATTTCAAGATTGGAAAGTGAAGTTACAGATTGGGTAAGCGGAAAGGTGAGTATCAAACAAGTGCGTTTGAACAGTGGTTTCACATTGGATGTCGTCTCAGAAGCAACTGGTATCTCAACTAAAAAACTTGAATGGTACGAGGAAAACCCGGGTGATATCGCCTTTGATGAGGCAATAATGTTATGTAAACTCTATGGTGTCACAATCGATGATGTTCAATTTCGAGCCGATTCCGTGCAAGACAAAGGATGCCGAAAGGTATATCCAGCGGCTAGAAGACTTCTATGGGCTACTGAAATAAAAACAAAAATGTCCGGTATCATTTTGTCTATCACTGATGATATCAATTACTCAGATCGTCACATAATAGATGAACTTCTAGATATCCTAGCTGAAATTGAGAATGAGGAAAATATAATCATGCATGAGATATCTTCTGGTCTTAAATTTGTAAAAAGCAAAAATCACCTTAACCTGTCTTTGGCGGGACGTTAAGGCGATCCAATAATCACAGGGGATTCCCTTGGCGACATTATTACATAACATCACAAGAACCGTCAAGGGGGACCCGAAAGGAGAGTCCCTAATGACAACATCAACCCGTATGTCCGAAAATGAACTTATCTCAAAAAAAAATGAAGCGCTTTATGTTACGCTCATTGAGAATTATGGGTTAAGCTTCGTGCTCCCGTTTCTCAAAGTGATTGATTCAGTCAGTTACCTAACCTTGAATGACAAAATAGAAGCTTCCAAAATCTACTTAAGCAATGTGGGCCGGATCGTTGAAAAATATTTTGTTCACTGTAATGGTCAGAACGTTAAAGTTGTTAGCGGATTTAACGATGACATGGGATTTTTTATTGAATTAAAGTGCTGGGAATGTGATGGCTTTGAATTTCACGGCACAAAGAGCCTTGGGCTAAAGGACGGTAAGCCGGTTAACAGGATCAGACAGAATTGGCATCCAGGCTTGAAACGAAAGGTGGTGCCTCATAATGATGAATCGGGATCAATTGCTTAAGTCGCATGGACTTGACATCATGATTCATAATGGTCGGTGTCCTGATTCGGATTACAACGGCAAATACCATCATTTCAAACTGAATTGGAAGCCGTTCATTTCCGATCGGGACGTGATGACAAACTTGATATTTGATGCACTGGATTGTGTTGGTATAGAAGAGCGCAGAGATTTCTTTGTACAGATGGCATGGCGCATCATAGACGGCGGAGATGCCTTGGAACGGCTGCTATCTGCGGCTTTTGGACAGCAAGAAATAGCAAAATGTTAATAAGCGGGTGGTGACATGGAAGGGTGGATCAGCCTTCACCGTAAGCTAATGGAGAGCGACATATGGGAGAAGCCGCCACTTTATATGAAAGTGTGGGTGTATCTCCTGCTCTCTGCTCAGCACAAACAATATAAAGGATTGAAGCCTGGGCAGGTCTTGACTTCAATTCCAGAGATCATAGAAGGGGTCTCGTGGATGGTAGGAGCAAGGCGGGAAAGGCCTACGAAAGACCAAGTTTTTCAGGTCTTAGAATTTTTACGCGGTAAAGCAATGAAATCGAAACGAAGCCCTGACGAAAGCAACGACACTACAGCGATGATCACGACAACGAAAGCAACGCACAAAATGCTTGTAACCATATGTAATTACGGGCTTTATCAGGATAGGAATAAGTACGAGAGCAACGACGAAAGCAACGATGATGCACCTGCGAACCCACCGCGAAAGCAACGAGCACCCGACAATATAAACAATAATGATAATAATGACAATAACACTGATATAAAAACTTCTTCTCGCAAACGCAAAACCCGCGTTTACGAAACGGATGACCGTTATTATCAAATGGCCTTATACCTTTATGGAAAGATTATGCAGCATGCGGCAGCCAATAAGGTTGAACACCTTGTCCGGGATGCTGATATGCAGAAGTGGGCGGATGAATTTAGAAAAATCATAGAGATCAACAAGCGGGATCCTAAAGAGCTTCAAGCAATTATCGATTGGTCTACATCCCATCATTTTTGGAGCAGTAATATTTTGAGTCCTAAAAAGTTGAGAGAAAAGTATCAAGAGCTCGGCATCAAGATGGCATCGGAACGGAAGGGACCGCAAAGCAGTGGAAACCGTCAAGAAAGGAATAAGGAATATCTAAATAAACGCATGGGGGAGATAGACCGTGAACAACAAGGAGCTGTTACATCTCCTTTCGGTAGTCGTCACAGCTTACCCGATAGTTCAAGTTTCTGAGGAAATGGAAACGCTATGGGGCAAGATGCTGGAGGATGTTAGTTATGATCGGGCCGCGCAAAACTTGGCCCAGCATATAAAAAAATCGAGTTACCCACCGGCCATATCCGATATCAGGGGAAACATCTCCCCCTTATCTGTGGAGAATCTACGGATGCAGACACAGGAACGGTTTCGTCTCATGGATAGCTGGGAGAGAAACGCATGCCCGCGGCCAAGGCTAACGGAGGGCAAGCAGCATGATTGATTTCAGCATGGAAGCGGAGCAGGCGGTATTAGGAAGCATACTCCTTGATCAGAGCCAAGAGACTGCGGCTAGAGCAGTAGAGCGATTGGAACCCGAATACTGGTCAGAAGCACACCGCCCTGTGTTTGAAGCGATGTGCGAATTGCAAAGGGAAGGAACCTCAATTGACATCGTGACGTTATCGCATCGACTGGAAGAGCGTGGGATTTCGGGGCCGACTGGTGGCATTGATTACCTGGGGGACTTAGTTGAGCATGTACCATCAGCCGCAAACGCAGGCTATTACATGAATATCATTGAGGTAACCGGATTCAGGCGGAAGGCACTTGATTCACTGAAAGAGCAAAGACGGTTGATAGAAGAAGAGTCGGATCCCCGAAAGGTCGCCGCACTTTTCCAAGCGGCAGCCGATGAATTGGGGAGCAAGGTCCGGTCAGATAAGAAACTAACTCGTATACACGAGGTTATGAGGGACCACGAGGACGAATTAGAGGCACGTAGCCATTCCCAAGGCATAACAGGTGTGCCGACATGCGGAGCGGACTTAAACAAGCTCACAGGTGGCCGTCAGAAGGGGGATTTGATCATCGTAGCGGCTAGGCCGAGCATGGGAAAGACGGCATTCATGTTAAATGGGTCCGTAGCTGCTGCAAATGCTGGGTTTGCTACCGCTATTTTCAGCCTCGAAATGCCAGCAAAGAAGCTTGGTGAACGAATCATAGCCAACATCGGACTTTTAGACAGCACCCTTTTACGTACAGGGGATCTTGGGCCGGATGATTGGCCGAAATACACAGCAGCCCGCTCCAAACTGGACAAGATGCCGATTTACATTGACGACACGGCCGGGATCACAATTCAGGAAATTGCATCTAAGGTCAAGCAATTAAAGAAGATCCATCAAGATTTACATGTTCAGATTGATTATCTACAACTGATCAATTCCGGGAAGAAATTTCAGAGCCGGGAGCAAGAGGTATCTTACATCAGCAAAACGTTGAAGCAGATTGCGAGGGACAATGATTGCCCAATTGAGTGTTTATCTCAGCTTAGCCGCGGGGTGGAGCAGCGCCAAGACAAACGTCCGATGATGTCCGATCTGCGGGAATCCGGGTCCATTGAACAGGACGCTGACGAGATTGATTTCCTATACCGAGACGATTATTACAACGCTGAAACGGAGAAAAAGGACATCGTTGAAATCATCGTAGCCAAAGGGAGAAATACAGGGACTGGATATACTGAAATGATTTATCTAAAGAACTTTAGCCGTTTTTGTGACATCCAACGGATTCATTATTGAATGAGGTGATAGCATGGATGCTTCTTTTTCCCATAGTGAGGATTCGGAAGAAGATGTACGCCTTATAATCAGGTATCACAAAATCTTTCTTAGGCAACTGGACGGGGCTTATAAAGATGGCCAACTTGATGAACTGACATTTCAGAGATTAAAGAGTGTGAAATGCACCGCCCAAACTAAACAAGGAATATATGATCATTTTGACCGGCTCTTTAGGGAGCTGGTCGAACACTACCAAGAACGACTAAGGAAACGAATATATAAAGGCGCTCAAATGCTGGATTCAATGTGTAAGGATCATCCGAAGTACAAACAATACATGGCCTTATATGATCAACTCTGTGAAAATCTTGGGTCATCCCTCAATCTTGATGAGTGAGATTAGATATAGATAAAAGGGCAGAAGGGACAATAGAGGATGGATAATCCACAATCACTGGATATTAATAAATTGCTTGAGACTCTGGATCATATTGGACAAAGCGCCAACAGCATTGAGATGCAAGAGTTAGCTAAGGCCTTAGCATATTCGATTAGAGCAGGTGAATTTAGAGCGAGGGAGTGAATGCATTGGAAGATCTGTTAGAGCTTTACAAAGAGGCAAGAGCGAAGCTAATGAGAGCTAAAGGGCAGCCTATGGATGAAGAAGACACGAAGCTTATTAACAGTATGCTATCCGATGTGCAATTCGTAATCGACTGGATCCAAAAAGGCCATAATCCGGGACCAAGGAGGGGCATACACCGCAGATCAGGCAGACAACGAACAATTACAGTAGATCCGCTACATATGCAGTCATACGCACAGCCTGCTGCCTATGGAAGCCCGACGACCTTATCGGACCATGAACGGTTCCAGATTGATGATGCACTGTCTACACTAAGCGAGAGAGAGAAAAAAGCATATATACTACGGTTTGGATTATGCTTCAGCTTACGTCAGGTAGCCTTAGAGATGGGGATTACGAAAAGCGCGGTGCAGACGATGTTGGAGCGAGCAGAGAAGAAGATAGCAGACAATAAAGCAAACAGCCTATTCCTTGTGGGATAGGCTGTTTTGTTTACAAAGTCCCTAAATCAACGACAACGTTTGTATTAACTTCAACTGCCTTGAAATGTGTGTCATAAATATGTAAAACAAATTTTAATTTTTTAGGCATCTTATACACAGAATTAGTTTCGGCTTCTCTAATTATACTTCCAATGTTATTTCTCATATGTAATTCAAATAATGATAGGTTATTCATATAATAATGCGAATTTCTTGTTGCTTCAGTGCTTGTTCTGGCTGTTGTCAATCCCATTCCAGGGGGCATGTAAACCACGCCAGGCTCAACTTCGATAAAAGCATTGCCGCCATTTTTTCGTATATTGTGTATGTCTTCATTCGTAAGTGAATGAGACAAGCTGTCTATTTTCAAACGCCTCATTATATCTGGCCAATTTCTATGCATGATTTTTAACAGCTCTTGATCTGAAAAAGATTTATGATCAAGAATTTGAATTAGGTAAGCATTTTCTTGATTAAATTTCACGAACAAGACATCTTTTGTTCTGTCAACAAACTTTTTGGAACTGTCTGTGTATTTTTTGCTTAGATGAAGATGATGTATCCCCCAGTCATTTAATAAAAGATCATTATATTTAACATCCTTAATGAGTTTGCTGAGATGTGGATTTATATCAAAACCTCTCTCAATTTTGTTGATAATTTCACGAAGGGCGTACTTATATTTTTTTGGACAATTAAATTCTTTAGAAACATGTACCTTTCGTTTCGTGATATCAACCACTCTTCTTCTCCAATTGAAGTAAATTATACTTACATCACTTGGTGATAGATTCGGATTAATAGTATAGCCATACTCATTCAACAAAGATATTAGGTGATTCTTCCAGTCTTCTTTGAATTTCATTTCAATATCATATAATAAAGGGCTCACTGATTAACCTCTTTCAATTATATTTAAAAAATTTAACCTAACATACGAGAGCTTTTTCACAGTGCTAACTTCCTTTGTTGTTTGTTTGTACTTATTTCAATTGCCTTTTCAATATTTACTCTGTGGACTCCTAACATATTTAGAATGTGGGAATTAAAACTAGAAATGATATAACTAGAAATTAATATTACTAAAATAATTACTGCCATTACTTGAATCATTATAGATTTGTTATCAGGATTTAAAATAGCGAGAAGAGATACCATAATTGCTATAATAGGTAAAAATGTTGGACTGAGTAACTGATTTAATATACCATTTTTTAAAATCATCTCTGCTTTTTGAACTTCTATATGTTTGAAAATTAAGGTATCTTCAGGTAAGTCTAAATAGTAATTAAGTAATTCTTTATTTCTGTTTTTTTTAATAGAAGTCCAATTTTTAAAGTCATTGTCAAAAAAAGATAGTTTTTTCTCTTCTCTCCGTTTACCGAAAAATGCATATAAAGAAACAATGATCATAACACAAATGAGAATCAAAAAGTTAATCATAACAAAACCTTCTTTCAGATAAGTTTGATAGTATATTCATCGGATGACATTAGTTATATTAATAGGTTCGATTCCTGCCAAGGCCCTATAAACGAACGAAGGAACTTCAAAATGAAGCCGATTGAATATGATCCATTAACCGGCAGCCGGAGAAATGTAAAGGATGCGTGTGGGGCCGCCGCTGACTATACAAAATATCTCGACGAGAAGCATCCTGCACTTTTGGAGGATGGCTGTAATGAGGAATTAGCATCCTTAGGGATGCTTATTTTATTTAGAGAGATGAAAAATGGCCGCTGGTAACTCAGCGGTTTATTTGTAATACTTACCACCATTCAATGGATATACATAAAGGTATAATTAGTTGAGAGGTGGTTTTGTGTTTATATCTCCTATGTTACTTGAAACGGCACATAGCCCTTTCAGTCATTCAAACTATATATTTGAACCTAAGATAGACGGTCACAGGCTAATATTTTCACAACAAGGTGGCAAGATCAGATTATATACACGACATGAGACGGATTGTACACGGCAGTATCCCGAACTACTGGATCAATTTGATGATGACATCATACTTGATGGTGAAGTAGCCTGTACGGATCCAGAGACCGGCAGTATTGATTTTGAAATGGTCATGAATCGGTTCCAGGCGAAGAAGTCCGATAAGATACAGAGATTAATCACTACTCAGCCTGTTACATTTGTTGTGTTTGATATTTTGCAGTATAAAGGTAAAGACCTACGAAAGATACCACTTATACAGCGTAAAGAGATTCTGAGCGGTATACAAATGCCAAATAAGCACTTTGGGGTGATACCGTTCGTTGAAGCTGCTGGAGAGGCGTTATTCAGTCAAATGGAAGCACAGGAGCTTGAAGGTATGGTTGGGAAAAAGCAGAACAGCATTTATGAAAGTCGCCGGTCTGCTTCATGGCAGAAGGTAATCAACTGGACCTATGCAGAGGTGTTTATAACCGGATACCGTAAAAACGAGTTCGGATGGCTTACATCAGTCATAACAGAGACTGGAAAGTTAAGGGCTACTGGCATAATCGAACTTGGAGTACCACCAAAGGCCAAGCAAGCCCTATACGGCGTCAGCAAATCCATTGTTATAGGTGAGGATAAGAATTTTGTATACCTAGAACCCAAGATACGAGCAAAGGTAAAAACGCGGAATTGGACCAGGAATGGAATGTTGCGGTCTCCTGCATTTGTAGAATTTAATCTATCATCATAATAAAATTGAGCCTATTCTTTTGGGGATAGGCTTTTCTTTATAACGGTTTAAATTAATATAGTTGGGCAATGATTGGACTGAAATGGTTAAATAGGAGGATATATGAAGAGCGGAAAACTGAACGGGAAAGAAGATACTATTGCCGTAGTTTATAAGTTTGGAAATACCATAGTAAAGATTAACACTACCTATGTTTGCAAAACACCAGAAGAGCGTGAAAAAGTGGACCGTGATATTGCTATGGCTGGCTGGGCTATAATTAATGAAATAATTGCGCGTGGGGAAGATGTTTAGAGTAACGAAATTTGTAGTACGCCAGCCACCTATATGTATACGGGTGAAGGGATATTGAGATAACTATACGGCACGGTCTCGGTATCCCGATTTATTTACAAGACTTACCGCCTCACATAGATCATACCAATAGGTATAATCGACATGTTGCGGTCGCCAGCTTTCGTTGAGTTTGTTGTTTGATTGGTAAATGGAGGAATTTCCCTTTGAATGTCGAAATTTGCATTGGGGGGAGACGCGATTGAGATATAAACATTTGCCACTCGAGGAAACGAGAATGGTAGGAGTACTTGTTGTCGTTTATGTCATAGTATTGGCACTTTGCTTTTTTATACCTGAGAAGTTGTTTGAAACCAACGAAAAACTAGCAAATTCCATATTGGCTCTATTACTTATCTATATTCCATTCACTGTAATGATTATATATGGACTTTACGAATTTTTTATTGAGTGATAATTAATAAAGAATAAAGTACCCACTTGTAATAAATTCTGAGGGGGGGATGCGATTTGAGTATATTAGAGGAACTAAGAGTAAAGTTGGCTAGAGAAAAGTCTTTTCTTGGGGTCTCAACAACGCAACGGAGTGGCACAGATAAGGATTTTGTTGAGTTGTTCGAAAGAGATCTGAAAAGATTAAAGGTTGGAGAAAGAGAAACTGTAATTGCTGAAATGAAGGACGGAAAAGAATACTATATACTACCGACCTATAATGACATAGATGAAATATTTCAGAGTCGCCAATAGGCGGCTTTTTTGTTGTGATTTGATGTGGTTGTAGAAAAGGCCATTAGAAAGGGTTGGTAAATAGTTTGAAAAAACTACTCATTTTCCCTTAAATCGACAAAGATTGTTCATTAAAAAACGTGTTAATTTGTTGAATTTTACCATGTAAGGGTTTAGACTTGTAAAAAAGGAGATGATTAGATGAAAAAAACTATTCTAACTATTTCAGCCGCTCTACTCTTAACTACAGGTGTAGGAGTTGCAAGTGCAGCCCCTATTAAAAGCCCAACTACACCAACTACTACTGCTGATTTTTCGACACAAGCTTCATGGACAGTTACATTAAAAGTAGGGGAAACTTATCAGTTGCCTTATGGTAAGAATTATATGTATTCTGCATTCCCGAGTAACGTTGTTAACGTTTATTTTAAAGTAAGTAGTACAGGCCTCGTAACAGCATTAAAGGCGCCATTTGGTTTAAGACCAGGAGAAGCAGTGGGCGCCGTTGGAGTTTGGGTAAATGGGGGTTCAGACATTGGCGAGTTCCCTATAGTAATAACGGATTGAATTAGGCATTGAATTAATGTCATTAAGTCGCTGATAACTCGGCGGCTTTTTTAAATTGATCATAAAACTAAAAATTTCGAAAATTGTTATCAAGATTATTCATTTCAGATTATGGAGATATTGGGGAAAAGGAGGCGAAATTTATGAACATATGCACAAAAGATCTTAGCCAGGAACTCTCTGAGCGCGAGGGGGTTGAGACGATCTTGATTGAACCATACCAGGAGTTTAAAATCACAGTGGACCAGCAAGAGAAAATATTCACTGGACCGGCTGTGATTTTAATCAATCAAGATTAGAGTTTGCGGTAGGGATATCTGTCTTTGATATAGGTAGCCAAGTAGCTGCCATGGGAAGCCGCAGACATCAGCCCGTTATATTCGCTTTGCGGAACGCCCGAGTAGGCGTATGTGGTTCCACTGTTGAATCTAACATAGAGTGCTGATAAGTTTGCGTCATAAGCAATAGAGTCAATGTTTGATGAGCTAACTGATCGCCAGTTCATGTTAAAGCACCTCCTTTCGAACTACTACTTTCGACATAGAAAGAGGGAAATCCTTCCTATATGTCGAAGTATGCTGTCGAGGGGAGGTGGAATGTATGTTCAGGGTTAAGACATTTGAAAGTACCGATCTTGCAAAACTAGAACAATACGTCAACGATTTCTTAGCTGAATTTGATAGTGGTAATAATGCAAACATCGGGGTATCGTACGTTGCAGTTCCTTTAGCTATCAACACCCATACAGAATACGGCGTGTACTCTGAGGTTAATTATACCGCGATGGTATCTTACACCAATAAAGATTAAATTATCAAAATCAAGCATCCTAACGGGTGCTTTTTTATTTGGTAAGAAAGGAAGGTGGGTGATATGCCATGAGTCTTCCAGAGAAACAAAAAAGATTTGCTGATTATTACGTTGAACTGGGTGACGGTACAGAAGCATATATAAAAGCTGGCTACAAAGTTAAAAGCAGAAACGTCGCGAAAGTAAATGCTAGTAGACTGCTAACAAATGCTAACGTAAAGAAATACATTGATGGTCTGATATCCGAAAAAGACAGTGAGCGCATAGCCAAACAGGATGAAGTGTTGGAATTCCTGACCGATGTCATGCGCGGCCAAGTCAAAGAACAGTTCCCGCTAGGATTGGGGATGGGCGAACAACAACTCGTTAAAAAGGAACTTGATGGCAAAGACCGCATCAAAGCAGCTGAGTTGCTTGGCAAACGATATGCCATGTGGACAGACAAGCAGCAGCTAGATGGTGTTGTAGGTGTTCAGATCGTGGATGATATTGGTGGTGACCCGGATGGAGAAGGTTAGGCTTTCTGATAAGGTTACACCACATTTTCACTCATTCTGGAAAGCATCTAATTCACATAAGTACCTTCGCCATGTATGCAAGGGTGGTCGTGGATCCGGGAAGTCGTCTAATATCGCCCTAAAGATCATCAAAGACATGATGAAATACCCTGTAACTGCCCTGTGTATCCGTAAAGTAGCCCGGACACTGGAAGAATCGGTCTTTGAGCAGCTTAAAGAAGCTATTGAGATTCTTGGGGTATCCCAATATTGGCGCATCATGAAATCGCCGTTGCAGTTGATCTACCTCCCACGAGGAAACAAGATTATATTTCGAGGCGCTGACGATCCGCTTAAGATCAAATCCATCAAAGTTTCTAAGTTCCCTATCGCCATTATGTGGATTGAAGAATTGGCCGAATTCAAAACCGAAGATGAAGTCACGACCATTGAAAACTCTGTATTACGTGCAGAGCTGCCGGATGGTCTTTTTTATGCGTTCTATTACTCTTACAATCCACCGAAGCGTAAACAATCATGGGTTAACAAGAAATACGAATCACAGTTTATACCGCCTAATACGTATATTCATCATTCAACATACCGGGAGAATCCTTATATCTCTAAAGCATTCATTGAAGAGGCTGAGGAAGTAAAGCGGAAGAATGAACAGAAGTTTGAATGGGAATATGAGGGAAAAGCAATTGGTAGTGGTGTTGTTCCGTTTGATAATCTTGAGTTTCGAAGAATTACAGACGATGAAGTTAAATCATTTGATAACATCCGGCAAGGCAATGACTGGGGTTATGGGAATGATCCTTTGGCGTTTGTTAGATGGCATTACGATAAAACACGCCGCATTATTTATGCCCTTGATGAGATATACGGCGTTAAGATATCCAACCGGGAGTTAGCCGGGATAATGAAAGACAAAGGATACCATACACTTTCAACAACATCCGATAGCGCGGAGCCGAAGTCTATTGACGAAATGAAGCAAGAACACGGTGTGAGGATGAAAGGGGCTAAGAAAGGCCCAGGGAGCGTTGAGTACGGTGAAAAGTGGCTTGATGACCTAGAAGCCATTGTTATTGATCCGATTCGAACGCCTAACACTGCCCGGGAGTTTGAAAATATTGATTACCAGACAGACGCAGATGGTAATCCGCGTTCCGAACTGGAAGATAAGGACAACCACACAATCGATGCTACACGTTATGCCTTTGAAGATGACATGAAGAAATCTAGCGTATGGTTCCCAGGAGGGAAGTGAATAAATGAGTGGAACATGGATCGACTTAAATCTAATGAATGATCAGCAAGACGAGATTGAAACAATATTACGTACCGGTGCAATGTCGGCTATGGACTTAGAGCAAATTGTTTATTCTCGTGTCGCACAGTGGAGGACATCTGATGAATACAAGGCAATTATTGATGGGGAGCAGTATTACAAGAATAAACCAGATATCGTAAAGCGTAAACGCCTTGCAGTTGGAGAATCTGGGGCACTTGAACCAGTGAATAATCTTGCCAATAACAAATTGGTTAATGGGTTTACAAGGAAGCTAGTGGACCAGAAGGTAGGTTATTTGCTCTCTAAGCCAATGAGTGTACAGACGGAAAACGAGGATTACCAAGACAGGCTTAACAAGATATTCGACAAGAAGTTCATGCGACAGATTCAAACACTTGGAAAGAACGCAATAAATGGAGGTTTAGCTTGGCTACATCCTTACTATGATGATCAAGGGAATTTGACCTTTATGATCATTCCAACAATACAATGCATTCCGTTCTGGCAGGATACAGCCCATACGGAGTTGTCTGCTATGATCAGGTTTTATCAGGTGGAAGTGTATGAAGGTACCAAACAAGTGCAATACACGAAGTACGAATGGTGGGATGAAAACGGGGTCAGGATGTTCGTTGACTCTGGCAATGGCATCGTCCCTGATGTTGAGGCTGGAGTGGTTAGGCCGCATATCGTTGTTAAGAAGAGTGGTGGATTGGAGCAAGGATACAATTGGGAAAAGGTCCCGTTCATCGCGTTCAAATACAATGACGATGAGTTGCCGCTTCTCAGCCAAATCAAATCATTGGTTGATGATTATGACAAACAAAAATCAGACAACTCCAACAACCTAGAGGACTTGCCTAACAGTATCTACAAGGTTACGAATTATGGAGACGTAGACGGGGCGAGTTTCCGAAAAAACATTGCTCTTTACAGGGTGGTGTTTGTGGGAAGTGACGGGGATGTGGATACCGTAAACATCGAGATTAATACCGAAGCCTACAAAAACCATCAAGAGCAAAACCGCAAGGACATATACGAGTTTGGACGTGGCGTGGATACACAGGCAGATAACTTTGGTAGCGCGTCAGGAGTGGCCCTGAAGTTCTTGTATGCTGATCTCGATATGGACTGCAACATCATTGAGACAGAGTTTCAGGCAGCTTTAGAGCAGTTGATGTGGTTTATTAATACCGATCTTAAGAACAAAAATGAAGGTGATTTCTTTAACGAGGAAGTCACTTTTATTTTTAACCGGGATATCATCATCAACGAGACAGAAGCTATAAAGAACGCAAAGGATAGTGTTGGTATCATATCTAACGAGACCATCCGTAATAACCATCCATGGGTTACTAACTCAAGCGAAGAAGAAAAGCGCCTAAGGGACGAGAAAGAAGAAGAAATGAATGAACTGGACCCATACAAGGATCTCAATCCCGAAGGACAGCAAAAAGAAGGCAAAGAGGATGAGTCCAAATGAAGTCCCAAGAGTATTGGGCTAAACGGTCAGAACAAATAGCCCTAACGCAGCACGCGAAGGCTGACAAGTACGCTGAAAAGCGCTTGAAGGGTGAATATGATCGGGCCACGGCTGCTCTTGAAAAAGAAATCGATTCTTTTTATTCCCGGTTCGCCATTAACAACGACATAACCTACAGCGATGCTCAAAGGCTACTTGACGGTAATGAGTTAAAGGATTTCAAGATGGGCGTTGAAAAGTTTATTGAGTTAGCAAAAGACAATCCTGATGGTCGATGGACCCGCATCCTAAACAACGCATCCTACAAGGTGCGTATTTCGCGTTTACAGGCGCTCAAGATTCAAATGGAGGCTGTGGTTCAAAATCTGAGCATGACCGAAAACAAGGCGTTCTCAGAGCTTCTAAGAGACATCTACTCTGACAACTATTACAGAACCATATTCGAATTGCAGAAGGGGATGGGATTAGGTGCTTCCTTTTCGAAGATTGACCTTAAAACATTGGAAACAGTGCTAAAGCGACCGTGGGAAGGCGCTAACTTCTCACAGCGCATATGGGGAGATAATCAAAAACTCACCCAACAACTTGTAACTGAGTTTAGCCAAGCTCTCATAAGGGGAGAAGGTGCACGAAACTCTGCAAAAATACTTTCTAAGAGGATGGGCGTAGGTTATCGCTCTGCTGTAAGGTTGATCCGAACAGAATCGAGCTTCATCCAAAACGAAGCTTCTTATGAAGGATACAAGCAGAGTGGTGTTGTTAAGAAATACGAAATTCTTGCTACGTTGGACGGGAAAACGAGTAGAACATGTCGGTTCATGGATGGTCAAATATTTACCTTAGCCGAAAAACAAGTCGGCATAACCTGGCCCCCGTTTCATTCAAATTGCCGAACGACTACCGTCCCATATTTTGATGATGAAATTAACCCGGGTGAACGGGTTGCGACTGGTGCAGACGGTAAGACCTACACAATCCCAGGAGATATGAATTATCAGCAATGGTACGACAAATACGTAAATGGTGGTGAGTGAAATGTCGGTAGAAATCAAAATGAACAACGGTGATGAATTCGTTGTGAAAACAAGCTTGGATGAAATAAGAAAAAACTTATTCGATGCCGTGGGAAAACCTATGAAGGTTATGGACCTAGGGGATAAACTTGTTTTTTGCGACAATATTTCTACTATAGAGGAGTTGAGTGGATATGTCAGTCAAAAACTATGAGAAACGTATTCCAGTACAGGCTATCCAGTTTCAGGGGATAGAGTCGACGCACATGCAAGAGGTAATAGACTTTGTGGGCATGCCGGTGTCGGTGGACTTTGCGGCAGGTGGCATACGACTAAGAGTTATTCGGGGTGCATATGACGTGATTGTCGCTTATGTAGGGGATTACATCATCAAAGAAGCTAATGGAAACCTAAAACGGGCCAGTAAGGAAGATTTTGAAGCTGAATATACAGAGGTTGTCTAACTGGGCTGTGAATGAGACTTTCGCAGCCCTTTTATTATGCCCTCTTTAAAGGTTCGTGGGTTAAACGAACGTATTCCTTAGCGTGGAGGGTTACACGCCAAAAAAACTAATAAGGAGCAGATGATATATGAGTTTGAAAGAACTGTTAGGTGAAGAGTTGTTCAACCAAGTCAGTGCAAAGATTGGAGATCAAAAGATTGCGATCGTTTCTGATGGTAATTGGTTCCCTAAATCGAAATTTGACGAGGTTAACGAAGCCCGCAAGCAGGCAGATGCTGCACTTGCCGAGCGTGACAAGCAACTCGGAGACTTAAAGAAGGCCGCAGAAGGGAACGAAGAACTGCAAGCTACAATCAAGACGTTACAAGACGAGAACAAGGCCGCAGCCGAGAAGTACCAACAGGAAGCTCAAGAACTGCAACTCAAAACAGCGCTTAAGCTCAAACTTGGTGGAAAGGTACATGAAACTGCTCTCGAAGATGTATTGAGCCAATTTGACACATCAAGAATCGTCCTGGATGAACACGGCAACATCAAAGAAGGATATGACGGCCAAGAGAAATCCTTGCGAGAGAGCAAGGGTTTTTATTTTGTCCCTGAAGGTCAAGGTGGAGCAACGTTCACAGGGTTCAAGCCGTTTGAAGGTTCTAACCCAGCAGGTGGCGGAAATGACAACAACTTTGGGAAACAGTTGGCTGCAAACAACAAGCAGAACAATGAGAGTTCAGCAAAAGCACAGGAATTGTACTTTAAATAACGGAGGTAGACGAAATGAGTAAATTTGTTCAAACGACATACAGCACACCAAAGCAAATTCTTAAATTTCCGGATCATTATGTTGCTCTTGCGGTAACTGTAGACAATACCGGAGTAACACCGGATGCAAACGGCAAAAAAATTGTACCAGCTGGCACTATATTGGGTGGTGGATTTATTGCAGACGATACAAAAAAAGCTGTTGCTGCTAATGATGCAACATCGGAAGGTGTGTTGTTTAACGACACTGACGTTACGTATGGACCGGCCCCGGGAGCAGCTGTTATTCATGGGTTTATTGACCTGAATAAAATCCCAGCAGCACCGACAACTGATGCAGCAACTGCCCTCAAGCAAATCACATTCATTAAATAAAGGAGCGAATATATAATGCCTACTATTTTTGATCTTATCAATGCAAAAAATATCGCCACATACTACGAGGAAAACGGATCTAACCGTATTCCATACCTCGGTGAGACGCTTTTCCCGGCCCGTAAACAACTAGGACTAGACTTAAGTTGGATTAAAGGATTCAACGGCCTCCCAGTGTCCCTGAAACCATCTGAATTCGATGCTAAAGCGACACTCCGGGACCGTATCGGAATGAATAAAATTGAAACGGAAATGCCATTCTTCCGTGAAGCTATGAGAATCGGCGAGAAAGAGCGTCAAGAGATTCTTCGCCTCATGAGTTCGACCAATTCTCAGTACCTTATGCCGGTCATCAATCGAATCTATGATGATGCAACAAACCTTGTTAATGGCGCTCGCGTAATCTCCGAACGAATGATTATGCAACTTCTGGCTACTGGTAAAATTGAGATCGTGGCAAACCGGATGCCGTATCAGTATGACTACCAGATGCCAACCGGACACCAAGAAACATTGACGGGTACTGCGCAATGGAGCGATCCAGACTCTAATCCTGTAGAAGACATCCACACATGGCAAGACACGGTTGAGGATAACACAGGAGTACGCCCTACACGCGCCGTTTGCACACGTAAGACATGGAACTACTTGCTTCAAAACAAAACTATCCGACTGGACATGAACCCAGCTGGAGGACAGAATATCATCCTCACTGATTCCATGTTGCAGCAATACCTCATGAGCAAGCTTGGTATCACAGTAGCTGTCTATAACAAAAAGTTTGCTCTTGAAGTGGGCGGCGCAGCTCAACTGTTCTATCCGGACGACTACTTTACGTTGATTCCTGACGGTAACCTTGGCAATACGTGGTACGGCACGACTCCAGAAGAAGCCGACCTTATGAGCGGTGGAACTGCTGCCGAGGTGCAGATTGTGGATACCGGCGTTGCGATCACAACAATTAAAGAACCACACCCTGTCAATATTGAAACGATCGTTTCTGAAATTGTGCTTCCGAGTTTCGAGACGATCGATAATATCTTCATAGCGAAGGTTGCAGGGAACTAATAGGGAGGACTTCAGTCCTCTCTTAATTCATTTGGAGGTGTGCTGGAATGTCTGAAGAACAGAAACAAGGGCGAAAAGCCAAGGCGAATAAGTTTACGCTGTTGAAAAACGTCAAGCATAACAACACTCGGCATAGAGCTGGTGAAGAAATAGAATTGAATGAGCAAGAACAAGGTCAATTTCGGAAACTAGGTCTCATTAAAGGTGAGTGATCATTATGGATAAAGTAGTTTTGCAATATTATGACCGAGAACAAGGAAAAGCGATAACAGTTACACCCGAAACTCCGTTGCCCATGGGTGGCGGCACTCCAACTCCGGGAAGCATCACAACGAACATGTTGGCGGATGGGTCCGTGACTGATGAAAAACTTGCCACTCCAAAAATAAACATGCCAGCAAGTGTGATCCCGGCAATGGTTATCGGGACAACCTTGGAGAGCACAGAAATGGGGATCGTAGCTTATTCGCAGGACCCTAAACCTGACTCTTTGGCTATGTATTCTTTTACCGGGACATTAACATCTAATGCGCCCACACAAGCTAACGAAGTCACAACAAAGCAATACGTTGATGGCAAAACTCTCAGCACTATGTCTACGAGCGAGGCTCAAACAGGGACGGCTACAACGGCGAGGGCTATTACCGCTGCTGTCTTGGCTGCAGGTGCTAAATCAGCGTTGTCCAAAAAGACTGAGATTGCTGCATTAACACCAATCGCGGATCCATCGACAGCAACAGCCGAACAGGTTGCCGCCTTACTAAATAGCATTATCGCGGCGTTGAAAGCGTAGGTGATTGGATGACACTCCAGGAGCAAGAGGCCGAAGTCCTCAACATTATCAAAAGTCGCTGGGAAATCATGGACGATACCAAGGACAAATTTATTTATTCTTATATACAAGAGATTGGTCGGCGTATCTTGCATTATTGCCAACGCAAAGACATACCGGAGGATCTTAATTGGGTCTGGGCAAGTATGGTGATGGATGCATTGAAGGTGGAAATGCCTAAGCAATTCGGCGGTGGAGACAGTGCAGCAGGTTTTAACATCAAAATAGGCGACACATCCATTGCACCAGCATCCAGCAGCAAGACAGGGCTAACGTCTACCAGTAAATCTGTCATTGATCAAGTTGTACTTAATTATTTGGTGGACTTGCGACGGTGGCGGAAAATGAGGTGGTAGAGATGGACTTTACTGAATACAGAGAAGCATTGACAGTCTGGTACACCGACCGGACAACTGTATATCGGTACGAAAAAGTGAAGGACCCGGTGACTAAGGAAACGAAGCTTGTGCAGGTTGCTTTTGTTACGGATCAACCATGCCGCATCTCACAAAAATCAATGGCTATCGGTCAAAATAACCAGTCAGACGCTCAGAACGATATCCAGTATGAAACCAAACTGTTCATAGCCCCTGAATTGGAAATTAAACAGGGAGATATGATGGAGGTCACCCGGGGTAAGATAACCGCTGCTGGATGGGAGCCAATTGCCCCTACAAGAAAATACACCGCAGGAGAGCCTTTTATATACCCTACACATCAAGAAATATCCTTACAGCGTAAGGAGTGGGCCTGATGGCTAGACGAGGAAGTTTCGACTATTCTCAATTCAAAAGAATGGCCTTGAACGCTAAAAGAGCATTGGACAGTGGGGTAATTGATAAGTTTGCCGAGGAATTTTTGCTTGAGATGGCCTACAGAGGGTTGCGCAAAATCAAAAAGCGGACACCAGTTGGCGAGAATACTGTGTCTCCAGGTAACCTTCGCCGCAATTGGAAAGTTGGCAGTGTGGTAAAGCAAGGGCATTCCTATGAGATCGAAATATACAACGACACGGCTTATGCGATGTACGTTGAATACGGTCATAGGACAGGCAAAGACCTAACCAAATGGGTTGAAGGAAAATTCATGATGACCATATCCATTAACGAATTAGAAAAGGAATGGCCGAAGTATCTGGAAAAGAAGCAACTTGAATTGTTAAATCAGATATTTAACTAAGGTGGTGTATATGGAACCAGTTACATTTAATACGGTCCGCTATGCTGTGCATGAAGCCTTGGACACCGCCTTTCCGGACATTGAAATAATGGGTGAAGAGATAAAGCAGGGTTTGAAACCACCCTGTTTTTTTGTGCGCTTTTTGGAACCGGAACACACCCAAGAGTTAGGCCGTAGATACATGCGATATCACCCTATGGTTGTCCGGTACTATGACCCAGACCGTTCCAATGCGGAAATGTACGACATGGGGGAGAAGCTGACCAGCGCATTAGATTGGATTACCGTTTCTGGTGGTTTAGTTCGTGGTATCGGGATGCGATTTGAAATCGTGGACGAGGTATTACATTTCTTTGTGGAATATAACTTCCACGTTTGGGAGAAAGCGCCGGTTGAACCGAAAATGCAGGATCTTGATATACAGGAGGGATTAGATGAGTAACAAAAATCCGAAAGAAGATGCTGAGGTAGTGACTAGCTACACCAAAGAGCAGTTTTTACAATCCAAACAGTTCACAGGTATAGACAAGGATATCATTGCCATCAAGCTTGAAGACGGTAAAAAATATTCGGTCACTGAAGTAAAAAAGGTTATCGAAACATTTAAGAACAAGGGAGTGAATTAAAAATGGCCGGTGGAACATGGACAACGCAAAACAAAGACTTACCTGGTGTATATATTAACTTCACTGCTGAAGCAAGGCCATCTGGTACGCTTGGTGATCGTGGAATAGCTGCCTTCCCAGCTCCGTTGCCATGGGGTGCGAACTTAATCACGTTGGAAGCCGAGACGTATATGACAGATTCGCTTAAACAACTAGGGTTTTATTCTACAGACCCAAGAATTCGTCATATCACAGCTGCTATGACACATGCAAGCAAGGTTTTGATCTATCGCCTTGGAGCGAATGGAGCCGCTAAAGCAACGGGTACTATCGGCGGTCTGACAGCTACAGCAAAATATGGCGGTCTACGTGGTGATGACATTCAAATTGTCATTCAATCCAGCATTGATGATCCTGATCAGTACACAGTCCAAACATTGCTTGATGGAGAAATTGTTGATTCCCAAGAAGCCGCTACTGTTGATCAGCTAGTTTCTAATGATTTTGTGAACTTTAAAGGTACAGGAGTGCTTTCTGACACGGCTGGTACACCATTGACTGGAGGAACAGAAGGCACAGGGGGTACAGGAGATTGGACGAAAGCACTCTCTATCTTTGAATCTGAGGAATTCAATGTCCTTGGTATTCCCGTGGATGATGACTCTATTAAGCAACTCGCTGTGGCCTACACAAAGCGTCTCAGAGAGGACGAGGGCAAGAAGTTCGTTACAGTACTCTACAACTACCCACAGGCCGACTATGAAGGTGTGATTAGCCTTAAAAACAGCGTGGTGACGTCCGAAGGGTTGACGGTTGATCCAATCTATCTCTTGTGGGAAATCGCAGCTATGGAGGCAGGGGCAAACATAAATGAGTCTTTGACTTATGGGACGATCCCGAATGCGGTTGATGTATCCCCGAAATACACAAATAGTGAACTGATCAAGGCGATTCAAAACGGTGAATTGGTGCTTACTGCTACGAATGGACAAGTGCAAATCGTCCAAGACATTAACACATTGAAAACACTGTCTGTTAACCGTAGCAGGGCATACAAAAAGAACCGTGTTGTTCGTACGTTGGATGCAATTGCTAATGACATTAAGCGGACATTTGAAACGAACTACATCGGCAAAGTGAACAACGACGCGGATGGAAGAAACCTGATGAAAGCTGAAATCATCTCTTACTTGGATACGCTGCAAGGACTAGGGGCCATTCAAAACTTCGACCCTCAAACAGATATTGAGGTGCTGCCAGGCAATGATGTTGAATCCGTTCTGGTTAACCTTGCCGTTCAAGTGGTCGATAGCGTTGAGAAAATTTATTTAAGTGTCACAGTGAAGTGACGCTGATTGGAGTGGGCCAAATGAGGAGTGACGCTGTTGACTTAACTGGAATGTCGTTTGGTAGATGGGAGGTGGTTTCGTACTACGGCAAAAACAATCACAACCAAAACATGTGGATGTGTATTTGTCGTTGCGGAACAATCAAAGCTATCAGAGGAGCCGGAAAGATAGAATCAAAGTCGTGCGGTTGCCTCCAACGAGAAAAAGCAGCGGACACCTTTCGAAAAGTAAATAAATCACATGGAGACTGCAAAACTAGGCTGCATTCAATCTGGGCTGCTATGAAAAGAAGGTGCAACAACCCCAATACTCCTGAGTTTAAGAATTACGGAGGCAGAGGAGTGAAGGTTTGCTCAGAATGGAATGACTACAGTGGATTCAAAAAATGGGCTGTGTCTTCGGGTTACAGTGATGATCTAACAATAGAACGTATAGATGTAAATGGTGATTATGAACCGTCCAATTGCGAATGGGTAACAATCCAACAACAGCAACAAAACAGACGCAATAACATTAAGGTCGATTATAACGGCGAAACAATGACAATTGCGGAATTATCGCGTAGGACGGGAATTAAGGATAAAACATTGTATTCTCGTTATAAGAAAGGTGCAAGAACTATAAATCAACTTACTCAAGGAGCCCTAGCAGGCTCCTTTTTAGCTTACTAAGGAGGGGTTAGTATATGGCATTCTTTAACGTCAAAGATGCTATCAGCGGTAAAGAAGCGAAAGCTTACGCTACCATTGATGGCAAAGTAGAGGAATTGTTTTACGCGAAGAGTTTGGAAGCAACCATTGAGAAAAACAAAGTGGATGTACCTACGCTCGGACGAACCAATACACCACAACGACCAGCCGGTTGGTCGGGTTCTGGATCGCTGACGACATATTATGTATCGTCTAAATTTCGGCAGCTTATGAGGAATTACATCAAGACAGGTCAGGATTTTTGGTTTGATTTACAAGTTGTGAATGAGCAGCCAGGAAGCGCTGCTGGTCGTCAAACCGTGGTTCTTAAAGATTGTAATATCGACAGTGTAATTGCTGCTCAGTTTGACGCTACCAGCGATGACATGCTTGAAGAAGAAATTCCATTCACATTCGGAGACTATGAACTTCTCGACCAATTTAATCAAATTCAACCAACAAACTAAGGGGGATAATATACTATGAGTACATTGCAAGAGTTTTTGAACAGTAACCCAATTGATAACCTAGAGGAAGAGGTGGTCATTTCTGACCGCTTTAAGGACAAAGACGGAAACCTTATGAAGTTTAAGATCCGTGTCATGACCAGTCGGGAGTTGGGTGAATATCGGAAAAAGGCTATCAAGGTCGGTAAAAAAGGTAAGAACTACGAAGTTGACAGCCAAGTGTTGACTAATTCAATCGTCGTTAACCATACGGTTGTACCGGATTTCCGGGATGCGGAGTCTATCAAAAAAATGGGCGTTATGACACCGGAAGACTACTTGCATCGTGTGCTACTCCCAGGTGAAGTTGATGATCTAGCCTTGAAAATCCAAGAACTATCCGGCTTTAACAAGGATTTTGAAGAACTCGTAGACGAGGCAAAAAACTAATTGAGGAGGGCGATAGTGATGCAAATTATGCTTACTACGCCCTCCATAAACTTAATATGATGCCGTGGGATTTTGTTGAATTGGATGAGAGAAGAAAAGCGACCATAATTGCTATGATTGATGTCCGAGTCACGGCAGAGAAAAAAGAAGCGTCCAAGTTAAACAAGAAACGTCCATCCTAAGTAACCTTGTGTTATACTATGGGAAATAATTCCTGGGTATATAGGGGGATTCAGAGTGGGATTTTTTATAGTTTTGGCGATGATAATCGGATTAATCTTTTCTACAATGGGGTTTATTGTTAATGAAAAATTCGCGCTTGCGATCATCGTTGATGTAGCAATTTTGATTATTGGGTTTGTTATTCTCAACACTCGCTCTAATAAAAAACTCAAAGCAAAGGCGATGGGTGAAGATGGTCTGGACTATGTAAAAACAGAACATATTGAAGGTTTGCCTGTAGCGAAAAACGCAGTGTGTACCGTAGTGAGATACAAGGAAAAAATCCAAATAAATGCGCTGGGTAATACAAAGTTCGACATTCCAATTGACAGGATCAATGCACTTGAGCTAAAGAACGAACAAGAATTCATTGACTTAGATCGAAGTGTTGTTGGAAGAGCTGTTATTGGAACACTTCTCGTTCCCGGATTAGGAACTATTATAGGTGGTTTATCGGGGATGAAAAGCAAAAAAAAGAAACCCGGAAGAAGTTTTTATTTGATCATTAACTATTTGGATAAGGACGGACAACTGAAGGGGATAACACTTCAGAATGATTTCGATTTATCAGGAATCCAAAGATTTGTCCAAAGTTTCCAAAGGGATATTTTTGGAGTTTCTAATGAAGGCGCAATAACATTATAAACTGGATTCAAAGAACGCTTCCTCGATTTTATTGAGGGGCGTTTTTTTGTTTCACTTTTTTAGGTGGTGAGCAATTGGCAACCATAACTTCGAACATGAGAATCATGGATCAAATGACGCCTGTTCTGAAACTGGTGGTATCCTCGCTTAACCAAACAGTATCAGCAATGGGTGATATTGAACGGTCTATGGATAGATCCTTTGATCCAAGATCGATACAGGCCGCAAGGTCAAATGTGCAGCAATTGGAAGCAGCACTAAACCAGATGACAGATGAAATTGATCAGTCAAGAAGAAGACAGGATCGTTTTAATGACTCCTTGAGAGAAGGTAAGAGAGATGCTGGTTCCCTTCTAAGAACAATGATGGGATTTGCGGCGGCTTATGTCGGCATTAGATCTGTCTTCGGCTTACTTTCGAACGGATTCGATATATTTAAGGAATACGAATACTCAATGTCCCGTGTTAAAGCTTTGTCAGGAGCGACAGAAGAGGAGTTTAAACGATTAAGTGATACAGCTAAGGCTCTTGGGGAAGCGACATCATTCTCAGCAGCTCAAGCCGCAGACGGTATGGGCTTTTTGGCGATGGCTGGTTATAAAACCAATGACATTATTGCTGCTATGCCTGGTTTGTTATCGGCCGCTGCAGCTGGGCAGACCGAACTAGGGCAAACCGCGGACATCGTTTCAAATATCTTGTCAGGATTCGGATTACAAGCTTCTGAAACAGCAAGAGTGGCAGACGTACTAACACAAGCATTCACATCATCAAACACAGACCTGGCTATGATAGGTGAGACGATGAAATACGTAGCACCTAACGCTCGAGCAGCAGGACTATCGCTCGAAGAGACAGCTGCCGCCGCAGGTATCCTAGGCAACTCCGGTATTCAGGCATCCATGGCAGGTACATCGCTTCGCGCCTCTATATCCAGGATGTCTGCTCCAGTGGGCAAAGGAAAAAAATTAATGGAATCGTTGGGAATAGAGGTCGTCAAAACAGACGGTACCCTTAAAAACCTGGCTGATATTATTGACGAGGTTAAAAAAGGTACTGATGGATTAGGTGAAGCTCAAAAACTAGCAGCGGTAAAAATGCTTGTCGGCGAAGAAGCTGCATCTGGTTTCTTGACGCTTATGGCAGCTGGTTCAGATACGCTAAGAGAATTTACCGCAGAACTTGAAAACAGCGCAGGTAGAGCTGATGAAATTGCCGGTATAATGCTTGATAATACTCAAGGAAAATTGCTCCTGTTCCAATCGAAGGTTGAAAGTGCATGGATTAACTTCTATGAAAACCTCGGCAATGGCAGCGGCGAAGTGTCACAAGCTTTTGATAATGTACTCAACGGGATGTATGCGGCTTTGGAAGGGATGCTTCCTGTGTTCGAACGTATTATTGTTGCTGCTGGGAATGTTGTCAACTTCTTTACAGAAAATTGGCCTTGGATTGCCCCGATTATTTGGGGTGTTGTATCAGCCCTTGGAGCTGTGGCTCTATACACAAAATTAGCAGCGGTGGCACAGGCAATATATAACGCGGCATTGGCGGCTAACCCATATATATTGGTGGCTATGTTGATCATTGGTGTTGTGGTTGCGTTGATTCGCTTGTGGCAGACAAACGACGCATTCGCAGCCGGATTTATGAGAGCGTGGAACAGCATTCTAAACTTCTTCGATCAAATCCCTATTTTTTTTATGTGGGTGGGTAACGGAATAGCTAGTGCATTTGAGTGGGCAAAGGTAGAGTCGCTTAAAATCGTTGATTCTTTAGCAAACGGAGTTATTGATCGTATTAACTGGTTAATCAACAAGTTGAAAAACATTGTCCCTGGATTAACTTTTGATACGCTCGAACATGTTAATTTCGCTGGATCAGCCGCTATCGAAGCCGAGGCAGCCAAACAAGCAAGAGACGCGAAACTAGCAGGTATGCAGGCAGACGCAGTCGCTAAAGCAGCTGAGCGAGAGGAAAAAGTGCAATCATTCCTCAAGGATCGAGCAGCAGACCGCGCCGCTGATGATGCCGAAAAATCACTTGGCGCAGCTGGGCTGTCTAATTTAGAGGGCTCTGGTATCGGATCAGGAGTTGGTGACATTGGAGAAGGAACAGGCGTAACGAAAGACCTTGACGACTTTTTGAAAAAAGGGAAGCTTAAAAAGGTTGATAAGGTAGGCAAAATTGATAGTAAAGTGGATATCTCCTCGGAGGATTTGAAGCAAATGCGTGAACTCGCTGAGATGAAGAGCGTTCAAAACTTTGTAACTCTAACACCTACAGTTTCAGTCCAAACCGGCGACATCAACAACGGTTATGACGTGGATACCATTGTATCTCGTATCACTGACAATCTCGAAACACAGATCGCATCTTCAGCTAAGGGGGTTTATAGGGCATGAGTAAATACGAAATATGGTTATCATTCAATAACCAGAAGGAAGGATTTCAGATCCCTATAAATCCCGAGTCGATAAGTGTTTCTGATGGCAACAAAGGGAACACCTACGACATTGTATCTGCTGGTGAAATCAATGTTATACAAAATCGATCGTTATCTGAATACAGCTTTGAGGGGATTTTCCCCGGCCAGAAATATCCCTTTACTGTTGCCTCTATCCTTCTGGATCCAAAGGCGTATGTTGAACACATCCTAAAATGGATGGACTCAAAACGACCGATCCGGTTTGTCTATACTAGCCCAACCTTTGAAATCAACACACCAGCAAGCATTGAGTCATTTGAATGGTCAGAGGTTGCTGGTTCACCGGGAGATATTGAGTATTCTATCACGCTTAAGAAGTATGTCTTTTACTCGGCACAAAAAGTAAAGGTGCAGCAGAAAGCCGGGGGATCTGCAAAGGCAACTAAATCAAAAGAGAAACGACCAAACGACAAACAACCCCCTAAGACATACAAGATTGTGTTGGGAGACAGCCTTTGGAAAATCGCAAAGAAAACTCTTGGTGATGGCGACCGATGGCCTGAGATTCAAAAATTGAACAACATGAAGGATTCAGACTTGAAAAAGCTACAAGTCGGGAAAACATTGAAGATTCCACAAGGTGGGAAAGCCAATGCTTGAAGTATTATTGGATAACAGGGAAGGTACTCTGTGGGACCTCTCAAAGATCGTATCTGATATAAGTTGGAAGACTGAGCGAATCGGAAAGCCCGGCAGTCTGGACTTGACCTTTATCAAAGGTGGCATCTACCAAGATAAGAAATTTACAATAAATCCAGGGGATGTTATCAGCGTAAAGTATGATAACATCCCTGTTTTCTTAGGCTATGTTTTTACCATTGACACTGGCAAAGACGAGGCGGTAAAGATCAAAGCTTATGATCAAATCAGGTATTTGCTCAACGTAGATACTTATGTATTAAAAAATATCACCGTACCTGAAATTATCCGTCGTATAGCTAAAGACTTCAAATTGAAAGTCGGCACATTGGCCGAAACGAACTATAAGATACCGAAGCTGATGGAGGACAGCCAGCCATTACTTGATATCATCGACAAGGCCATTACATTGACCTTTAGTAATACGGGCCGTGACTATGTTTTATATGATAATTTCGGGGAATTGACGCTCCAATATGTAAATGAAACGTTAACTGATTTTTGGATAGGCGATCAGAGCTTGATGTATGACTTCTCCTATTCCCGGGATATTGACAGCGATACGTACAACGTTATTAAGCTGTACAAGGACAACAAGAAGTCGGGCAAGAGAGAAATTCACATCGCCAAAGACAGCGTGAACATATCGAAATGGGGTATGTTGCAGCTTTATCAGTCGGTAGATGAAGATATGAACAAGGCCCAAATAAGTAAACTTCTTATGCGGCTTGCCCAGATTAAAAACAGGGAAGGTCGATCCCTAAAAATTGATGCGCTCGGAGACATCCGGGTACGTGCTGGAATCTATCTCAGGGTGCTTATCGATGAACTGGGAATAAATCAACCTTTCTTGATTGATGAATGTACACATAAGTTCTCTGGTGGTGCGCACACAATGAGTTTGAATTTGAGGGTGGTATAATGTTGGATCAAATTAAATTGGCTGCCTTAGCTGCGATAGACGCATCCAATCCGGTATCGGTCATGACGGGAACAGTCACCAATCTTAGTCCGCTAGAAGTAAACGTTGATCAACGGTTTACTATCGACGCGGATTTTTTGATTGTCCCGGAATCGTTGCAACGATATGAAGTTGACCTGAAACACAAGCATGCTTATACAGGTGGCAACACAGAGGATGCATTAGACAAAATTGTAATCCGGAAAGGTCTTGAACTGAATGATATAGTCCTACTGCTACGTGTCCAGGGCGGTCAACAGTTTGTGATCTTGGATAAGGTGGTGGGTGCATGATCCCGACAGGTGGGCAAATCAGTCAGGATATAACGGAAGAACAAGAAACATCACGCACCTGGAAGCTTGATTTCGAAAAGGGCCGTGTTATAGGGATGGTCGATGAACTTGAGGCCGTTAAACAGGCTGTGTTTAAGATCGTGAAGACAGAGCGGTTTCAGTACCTTGTTTATTCGTTCGATTACGGCATGGAAATGCAGAACATGCTTGGTAAAAGTCCTTTATATGTTCAGACAGAGTTGCGCCGCCGTATCCAAGAAGCACTGATACAAGATGACCGTATCCAAAGCATTGAGGGTTTAACCATGGACATCAACGGTGACGAGCTTACAGCCCGTTTTACGGTGGTTACAAACTATGGTTCTTTCGAGTCGGAGGTGAACACTATTGTATGAGAATCAAACGTATGATGAAATCCTTAATCGAATGCTAGACAGAGTCTCTTCTGATGTTGATCGCAGGCCTGGTTCAGTCATCTATGACGCTCTTGCACCGGCTGCAGCTGAACTAACTCAGATGTACATGGAACTGAGAATTGGCAACGATCTATATTTTGCTGATACAGCGACAGGGGATGAATTATCTCGGCGTACCGCTGAATTTGGTGTCAATCGGGAACCTGCAACTAAAGCAATTCGGGAAGGCAAGTTTTACGATAATTCCAATCAGTTAATGGATATCCCGATCGGGAGTCGATTTTCGATAGAGGACCTTGACTATGTGGCCACCTCTAAAATCAGTACCGGAGTATTTAAAATGGAGTGCGAAACTCCCGGAACTATCGGGAACCAGCAGTTTGGGATAATGCTTCCAATAGATTTTATAAACGGACTATCGCGGGCGGTGTTGGAGGGTATTGTTGTTCCCGGTGAGGACGAAGAAACAGACGATGCCCTAAGAGAACGTTATTACCAAGTAGTGAACGAACCAGCATTTGGGGGGAACATTTCGGATTACAAACGAAAAATAAACTCCATAGATGGCGTGGGCGCCACAAAGGTGATACCGGTTTGGCAAGGTGGTGGAACGGTAAAATGTATCATCATCGGAGCAGATTGGAATCCTCCTTCTACTGCTTTGGTTAATCTTGTGCAGACTCAAGTAGACCCAACAGAAAACAGCGGTAAGGGCTATGGCACAGCTCCTATAGGCCACAAAGTAACGATTACAGGGGTAACAGATCTATCTATCAATGTGATGACCACAGTCACCCTAGAAGTTGGTGTAACATCCGGACAAGTTCAGGGACCAATTGAGGATGTCATTAACACCTATCTGTTAAGTTTACGCAAAACATGGGCGACACAAGATCAGATCATTGTAAGGGTAGCACAAATCGAGGCGGCGATATTAACCGTTCCGGGAGTGATCGACATCAATAACACAACCTTAAACGGATCACCGGCTAATATCACGCTAGGAGACGAGGAAATTCCGGCATTAGGGACGGTGGTCGTAAATGTCTAAACGCATCCTACCGTATTTACCAGTGTATTACGGTGAAATCGTTGACTTTGTGGAGTTAGCAAACACTGAAGATATTGAGTTGGATAACATGGATACTGCCATAGAACAATTGTTTGATGATCAGTTTGTCATGACATCAAGCTTACAGGCAATTAAACGCCGGGAAAAGATGCTTGGCATTCAAGCAGATCCCACAAGAGAATCCCTTGAGTTCCGCAAACAACGTATCTTAAACCGGTACCAGACCAAGCCGCCGTTTACTATTCGATGGCTTCAGGAACAACTTGACCGGCTGGTAGGACAGGGAATGACGATTGTATCAGTGGATGTAGAAAACTTCATCTTGTATGTCACCACAAACATTGAAAATGCCAACGTGTTTAAAGAGGTACAACACACGGTTCAGACCGTCAAACCGGCTAACTTAGTCTATCAACAAAACACATCGCTGAATGATGTTATCGGCCTTATAGAGCATATATCCAAACAAGATATCACATGGAACTATAAACTTGATGGTTCTTGGAAACTCGGAGAAAAACCATTCTCTACTTTGGGCCCGGAGGTGAAAATTAAATGATCGAAACTCAGTTTTTACATGATGTTGCGGAGTATGTAGATTCACGGATTGCAAAAGTAGTCCTGAACAACTCATATGAAATAACTAGCTTCCAGGTCAAGGCCGTTACTGATTCGACCGTAGCGCTTAACTATGTTGTCCCGGCAGCAGACATCTCACTTATTACCCAGATTGATTTAAAGGACCAATCAAACAACATTATTTCATCGGATCCAGTTCATGTGCCGGTTCCATCGGATACATTAATGCTCCAAACAATCGAAGTCAAGGAGGTTACTTCATAATGGCTAAAACGAACTGGCAAATGGGCGATACTGTCAAACCAGCAGATATGAATGACATCGGACAAGAAATAAACGATTTGAGAAATGACGTGGATAACATTCACATTCCCCCTGCCTCTTTGACTGAGGCGGGGGTTGTAAAACTTAATAATGCGATTAATAGCACCTCAGATGTAGATGCGGCTACTCCTTCCGCAGTAAAACAGGCTTATGATAAGGCGAACGCAGCGGAGACTAATGCAAAGAGTTATACCGATAATAAACCGTGGCAAAAACGAAAATTGACTGATGAGAGTGGTATTTCGATCAATGTCAGTAATGGGAACGCCAATAATTTAGTCGCTGCAGGGTTTTATGTAGGTGAGAACATCGCAAACGCTCCTGTATCTGGTGCCGGACAATGGTACTACATTAATGTTATTGCAATGGCATCTGGTGTATGGGTGAAACAAGAAGCCATGAACCTATTCACTAATACGTATCAAATGAGAACCGGATCGGATGCTGGGGGAGGCGTGATAAGTTGGGGGCCGTGGACACAGGACCTTTTTACATCTGTCGCTAACGGGAAACAGGCGATCGCTACCGCCATTAGCGGCAAGGGAGTACCAGCATCAGGTAGCGACGAGTTTGCGGTTTTAGCGAGTAAGATATCGCAGATTTCTACGGGAATGAAGTTTGCTAATGGCGGTTTAGGGAACTCATACTACGGAACTATATCAAACTTACCATTCACACCGAAGGCATTGTTTATCGGTGTTTATGCTTCAAAGACGGGTCTTAGTGCCTCCGGCTATGCAGGTGCGATTTTGCAAGGTTCAACCATAGTTTTAAATGGCGGTATATCTGCGTCAGACAGCAACAGTATAGATGTTAAGTTGACTAATTTAAATTTTGGAAGCAATTTTGTTAGTTTTGAACTGACGGATCAATTTGCTCAAGCACGTTCTTATATTGTTTTTGGGGAGTAGAACAATCTTTATGCCTCTCGTTAGTGGAGGGGCTATTTTTATGCTAAGAGAGATGGGGGAAGGGTATGGACAGTGGTGTACAGTCCGAAATGCTGCAAAGAATCACCAGAGTAGAAACGAAGGTGGACAACATGGATGAAAAATTAGATAGAGCGATCAATGCTAATGAGACAGCAGTTGAAGCGTTACACGAGGCAAAATCAGCACATGCAAGATTGGACAAAATTGAAGATACCCAAAAATGGCTCTGGCGTACAATCGCCGGGGCTTTTGTTTTGGCGATAGCTGCTTTTATTATTTCTGGTGGCCTTAAATAAAATTGGAAGGGTGATTGTATATGGAATGGAACATGATTTTTGAATTGATCGATCCGCGGTTACTTATTGTTGTGGCTGCATGTTGGGTTATTGGCGGCGTGCTTAAGAAAACCCCGAAGGTACCGGATTGGAGCATCGTATACATTGTTCTTATCGTTGCAGTGTGGCTGACGATCGGACTGCTCGGGTGGTCCGTTGAATCGCTGATCCAGGGAATACTCACCGGGGCGTTTGCTGTGTACGGGCATCAGGCTGTGAAACAAGCCAAGAAAATAGGTGATACTCAATGAGCCGTAAATTATCGGATGCTGGTATTAGTCTTATCAAGTCTTTTGAGGGCTGTCGATTAGCGGCGTATAAGCCAGTGCCAACAGAAAAATATTGGACGATTGGCTGGGGGCATCACGGGGCTGATGTAAAGCAGGGAATGATCATAACACAAGCACAGGCTGATGCTATGTTAGTTAAGGATCTCGCCAAGTACGAGGCATATGTCAATGACCGAGCATATGTGCCGATAACGGACAAACTGAACCAAAACCAATTTGATGCGCTAGTGTCATTTTGCTACAATTGCGGCCCCGGAAACCTTAAAAAGCTATGCACCGGCCGGACAATAGAACAGATCGCCCAAAACATCACAGCCTATAATAAGGCCGGTGGGAAGGTGTTAGCAGGCCTAGTACGCCGCCGGGAAGCCGAGTTAGCTTTATTTAACAAGGAGAATGCTAAGAAGGAAAGCGCAGTGGAAAAGGTAAGTGTCATTGTGAACGGGAAAAAGATCAAAGATGGCAAGCTGGAGAACGGAGTAACATATGTACCTCTCCGGGCAGTAGGCGAGGCCTTGGGGGCAACAACAGGCTGGGATAATAAGACCAAGACAGCCACGCTCGACACGAAGGTATAAATCACCGTTAATCGGCTATACTCATATTGAGTGATGTATCCCCAAAACACATTCACTCTCCCTCTATATATGTCACGTTGGATATAAGAGCAAAGACCCTACCAGCACTTAGCCGGTAGGGTCTTTTTGCTAAATAAGATTAAATTGTCTTTCTAAATTCAAATGTATACTTGGAATTTGGGTCAAAATCGTTTGGTCCAACAGGCATTACTCTATAATAAACCTTTTCACCAGCCCTAGCAGACCCGCTATGATATTCTTGTAATCCAGATCCGTTTTGGTTTATATATTGGATTGAAATTATGTTGTCAGAATAATCAGTTCTTACGTATTGGAGTTGTAAATCTAAACCAAACGGGGGAGACAACAATACATAATAATTTTGATCAAATGATCCACTTGTATTATCAAAAACATACCAATCTTCGTCAGTTAAACTTTCTAGTGGTACCCAAGATTGATAACCAGTTCCAGTTAAGACTTCGGCTGTTCGCATTGAATCTCCAAAACCGTACTGTGCAAACGCCGAACTTGCTCCCAGGGCCATTAAACAAGCAGTTAATGCGATTGATGCTGATAATTTCTTTAATCTTTTCATATTTCAAGCCTCCCAATTATAAAAGAATATGATATGGATATTAGCGTGTGTGAAATATCAAGATGTAAAAGAATATCAGTTATCGGTTGGCCAACCTTGATTTAACCTTAGCACACACCGAACATCCGAGTATATAGTAATTCTGGATTATATTAGGATAATTTGCATAATGATGGATATCGCAATTTGTTGGTTTGTGGATTTATATGTCGAAGGAAATATAATTTTATAAAAATAACCCCAATCCGCTAAGTGCGGGTTGGGGTCCATTGTGTTTCCCTGCTGCAATAGTATTAATCTTCGAAAAGCTCATTCATTAGCCCTTCGATTTCTATTCTTCGTTTTTTTGTCTCCTCTTTATCGATTGTAAATTGGTTGCCTTCGATTTTAATCACATCCCCAACCTCTGCATCTTTCGGTAGGAGATGCTTTGGATAATCCAGTGTATGACCATCCTCTACCTCAATAACTGCTATATCGCTCTCAAATCGGTCAATTATTCCTTTTATCAAACTAATCACCTCATTGTTTCAAATTTGATTTTTGAACCATCGCTTACAGCGGTGATCGTACCCTGAGTATCAGTCCTGTATACAGTTACCTTAGATTTTTTCAATCGATTAATAATGGCTGACTTTGGATGACCATATTTATTATCTTTACCCGCACTGATCACCGCATAAGTTGGCTTGACAGCATTAAGGAATTCCTGTGATGTTGATGTGTCAGATCCGTGATGTCCTACCTTCAGTACATCGACTTTCAATATTTCGGGGCTCTTCAACATGTCGGCTTCGCTGCGGGCTTCGGCATCCCCTGTGAATAGGAATGAAGTATCTTTATATGTAACCTTTAGAACTGCGCTCCACGCGTTCAGATCCTTGCCGTATTCGCCAACAGGGGCGATAAACTTAGCGTTCACACCATCCAGAGGAATTTCTAACCCCGTTTTCGTAGCCTTTATCTTTAATCCGCGGTTTTTTACTGCAAGCAAGAAATCTTTGTATGTATTTGTTGTGTGGCTCACTCTGGGTGCGTAAACGCTCTTGGTTGGTATTGCATCGATTACCGTGTCCAGGCCCCCGATGTGGTCGGCGTCCGGGTGAGTGGCAATGATTGCATCAAGGCTTTTTACGCCGAGCTGCTTGAGATAATCAACCACATCGTCGCCCTTGTGGTTGTCTCCGCCGTCAATCAATATATGCTGTCCTTTAGGCGTTCTGATTAATGTTGAGTCACCTTGGCCGACATCGAGGTAATAGACTCGCAAATTGCCTGATACCTGATTCTTCGGTAATGATTGATTTGCTGCCGTTGTTGTCGCTATACTTGGGGAGCAGCCAACTAGTACGAATAAAATAAGTGCTAATGTTATGTATAGTTTTTTCATGATACCCTCCTTATGTATACATTTTAGCACATAAAAATAAATACAAAGAACCTACCGGCTAAGTGCTGGCAGGGTCATTTTGCATTAACTCGATTAATCGACTCACATGTACTTTCAACTCTTTGCTCCAGTAGTGAGGTATTTATTTAAACAACTTCTTTATCAGTTTGAAAATATCAAATGTAGTTTTGTTATACACTTTATTATAAGCATATTTTTTGGGGTTTCTGAGCCATCCATAGCCCCGAGGCATCTTTATCCCAGCCCGATGGACTATTTGTCTCTTTATGCTTGTGCGAGCTGCTACACGCTTCTTTAAGCTTGGTTTCCGCATTCCGAATTTCATTATAATCACCCCGGACCATTATATTTACAACGTATCCCAAATGCACACTGTAAGCAAGTGTTATATCGCTTTTGTTCTCACCTCTTCAACACCCTGAACAGTGCGACCACAGACAAGACTAGAGCGGCAATGCTGATAATTAACGTTATTGTTTCCACGTTCATTCCTCCTGGCCTGATTGTATATTTAAACTCGATTATGTTAAGATTGGGAGGAGGGAGCCCTAACTCCCTCCGAGGAACCTATTTTCGTTTGCCGTGCGGGCGACGTTTTTTGGTTCCTTTTTTGTTTTCCTCACGTGTTTTTCTAAGTAAAAGCGTTGCGGTAAGTAGCTGGATGATTGCCGTGAGGAGTGTTACCCAATCTTTCATTCTCTTGTTCACCTCCTTGATTCCATTTTACAGCATTTTAAATGCCTTGTAAACAGTTTTTTTGCATGTTGAAGAAATATTTTAAATGCTGTAAAATGACATAGAAGGGTTGGTGATATGCATGGCTGGAAGACCAACGAAAGCTGATAAAAAGATTAGAGAGGCTATATATTTTGAGCCGGAACTATTAGAGTGGTTGCGAGAACTAGCTGAGTCTAATGACCGGACCGTTAGTGTAGAAGTGAATCGAATGTTGAAAAAGATAAAAGCGGAAGAAGAATGACCTCGCTGGCCCTAAGCTGGTGGGGTTATTTTTTGTTCGCATATTGTTCTATAAAGTGCTTGTGTAACTCATTGGCCTATGATATATTACCATACACATCTTAGACATTACCTAAATATTTACAATAGATTGGGGGATGTTGAATGAAGTTGAGGTTGGTGAAGCAAGGGGATTTCTTGGGTATTAAGTGCGATTTTTATGAAGACAAGATCGGCGAAGTCTATATGACTCGAAAACAGATTGGAGAAGCGTTGCAATATGCAGATCCACAGAAGGCAATCGACAACATTCATGATCGTAATAAGTCTAGACTTGACCAATTTTCAGTACCCCTCAAGTTGAGGGCAACTGACGGTAAAGACTATCTTACAGACCTTTACAAGACAAAGGGAATCTATGAAGTGATTAGATTCAGTCGACAGCCAATTGCTAATGACTTCTATGATTGGGTTTACGATGTTATTGATGCCATCCGAACAGGACGAATTAGCCAAGAAGTCCTTAGAAAGGCGGGTATTGGCATTCGTCACACCCTTACTGACTCCATCCGAGACAACGTTGAAGACAGCCCTAATAAAAAATTCGTATATAAACACTTCACGGATTTGGTTTACAAAGTAACACTCGGTTTCAGCGCTAAGGAGCTCAGAATGCAGCGTGGACTTGGCAAAGAGGATGAACTTCGTGATTATTTAACGGTTGAAGAACTGAAGCTTGTTCAGAAGAAAGAAGAACAAGTACGCACCTTGCTTGAGCTGGGTATGGGATATCATGAAGTGAAAGAAGTGTTCGGTAGAACCAGCAGTAGCCGTGCTCTGCCTCGTAAGCGTCAACGTAAAGCTGTTGAAGAAGCTAATTGATATGATGAGACCCTACTGGCTATGTGCTGGTGGGGTCTTCCTGTTCACGTTTCTTAAGCCACTCAAACAACAAACGAGCTTGTTCAGGTGTATAATACATTTTGAATTGCTGTGGATTTATCCGTATCGCATGATTTAGAAAATCGTTTAATCGTTCTTCCGTAACATAAAAACAGAATTCACCAAATGCATTGTTTGTGGTGAATTGTATCCCCTTCATATCGCCCATTGATTTATATCTCATGAGACGGCCCCTGTGAATTATCCTTGTATTTGCTTATATCTAACCCTAGATATTTACGCATCAATACAGAGGCTTCAGCCGTAATAAACTCCCAGCGCAGTTCCATTTCTGATCTATAACCTCGACACATAAACTTTGCGTGTATTTGAACTATCGAAGCAAAAACAGGCCGCACACGAAATGACATCATGTACAGCCTACAGTATCTTTCTATTCATTTCACTCCTCTATTTCTAAATCCATTTCCAATTGTCCTTCTTGTTCTGGAAAAGCTGCTGAAAAGTTTCTCTTAAACTCATCCCAATTTCTTGATGCTCTCATGATTGCTATAAGTTGTAATAAATGGTCTCTTAGATCCGCCTGACCAATTTCACTTGACAAGTGTTGGAAGTGTGCGCCTTCTCTTCTCCAAGTGGATTTATTTTTTACGGGGTTAAGAGTACGTAGTTCTTCCAATACATTGGCTGGTAACTTTTTGTAAACTAGTTCGTTTGTTAGCCACCCAACAAATTTTGGGCGTTTTACACTTAGTGGACTATATTCCCATCCTCTTAATCTAAATAATTGTTTGTAATATTCATCGGGAAACATTTTTGCCCATTTCAAACGCTCTTCAGACAAATATAGTGCTAAGAATTTTTGCAACTCATCCTTGTCCCTAACTCGTTCATAACCAGTTGCTTCATCGACTAGAGCAATTATACCAACTTTAGCAAAGCCACGAATCAGAATTTCACAAGTCTCTGCTATGTGAAGTTGTTGTTTTTGCAAAGCTCCAGCTTTTCTAGCTGCTAGAACTGCGTCACAAATATCAGTTAATAATTGAGCTTCATAACCATAAGACAAACTCCCTCTTGTAGTTCTGAACTTTATTGGATTAGTGCTCGCAGCGAGTAATTCCTTTGAAATAAAGGGCTCTAGCCCTTTGCCTGTTACAAAAGATAGCAGTCGATCGCCGCCAGCTCTACCTTTACCTCCGCGTTTCATGCCTAAAGATTTAACAAGACCCGTTTGGCTTAATACCCTCCGCCCATCTTCCAAAACGTAACAAGGTATTTCTGCATCACCAATCTTTAATGGATGATCCGGAGAACCGAATCGGGCTTTAATTATTGGTTCTGTTATAACCGCTGTCATAAAACTCACCTAATTGTTTCCTCATCGGTTGAGGTAGTTGCTAATAATATCCTGATAGGTATATTCTACTATATTCGACTCTATCTAAGCAGAGAATTTTTATTTACTGAATTTATAATTCTTCACCCTTCGCTATTTTAAAGGAAGACCAATAATTCTCATTACATGATTTATTTCATTTAACGGTATAGAAATGACCTCGTTTTCTGTATATATTTTCACTCTCTCTGGTTCAACAGAATGTCTAGGTAGTCCAACTGTTATTTTCCCATCTTTAGTACGGACACTTACTTGCTGTTGTTTTTCTATTGCAGTCTTCAGTTCTTTTAGCATGTATTTCTCCTCCTTTAGATTTATCTATTAATTGTTTCGGTCTAACTTCGCGATATAGTAATCCGATAGCATAGGTAAAAGGACCCTGCAGCTTAATTGCATGCAGGGTCCTTTTTTTATTTCAACTCATTTTATTAGTTCCGTCAAGACTGGCGTCCGCAACATCCCCGATTTGTACCAGTTTCTAAATTTAACCCGCCCTCGGATTATCGGATTCAAATAGACAATTTTTTTATCCTCGCCTGTTACAAGGGCTCGACTCTACGGATAAAACTCTTTCTTGGATGCCTGTGTTGCATACTCCACAATTCCGGCGGGACGGAGCCGACCAGACTCATCAGGGACAGCGGCAAGCCATCCGAATTCCTCCTTGCGATACCATGTGATGAATACGTCAGTATACGACCAATTTATGACCTTCTACCAGGCTGGCGATCGGCGGCTTACATATAGACTATTCTTTCGCTTGCCAACATCCCTTCAAGTTTACGACGGTGATCCTTCTTAGCCATGAAACGAGTCATGACTTCCTCAAAGTCTACACCGTCCGGGGGGCCGGTACATGCCACTTCGCGTCCATGAGGATATCGTCGTCAAACGGCGTAAGCAACTCGGGGTATTGCTGAGTACATCCGTTTCGTGACGGGTATAAAGTCGGATCCGGCCATTTGTCTGGGAAAACAGGAGTCGGTTCCCGTCTATTTTAGGCTCAAATATATAGTTTGAATGATTGAATGAAGCTGTAGCAACATCGGATCAATAAACATAAAAACACCTCTGTTTCGATTATATTATCTTTGTACAGTTAAATGAGGTGGTAAATTATGTGCAAAAAAAATTTCGCCTACTAATCAATTCAAATTGAGGGTAGAACAGAATTAAAAATCTGGCAGCTGAAAATGTAAAACTTTGTATTTTAATATCCAGATAAAAATAAAAATGAGATTATATTGATATTTTTGATATATTTGCAAACATATGTTTAGACATAAGTGATAACTTCATATATTTTGAACTGTATAAAGTGATTTGAGAGGGGTTTATCAATGTTAAAAAAGGTAACGGGTTTTATTCTTTCTATCTTTCTTCTAAGTACTGTATTATTTCCTGCGATGACAGAAGCAGCCACAGTAGGCAAAACAATTGACGGCATGCTTGGATTTTCCCCACCTGATGGTACAAAGGCATCTGCGAATGCAAATTATGGGCAAGCGTACTCTGCGGATAAAGCTATTGATAAAGCTCTAGGGACATATTGGAACTCTGGAAGTACTAAAGGACATTTAGAGCTCACTTTTCCCCAGGCTGTAGAATTAAATTTTATTCAAGTTGCTACTAATGTCAGACCTGCATCTGGTCAAACATATACTGTCTATGGATTAGTGAATGGACAATGGATACCTATAAGCCCTCCAACAGTTGCGAGTGCTTCATTCGAAAGTCCAAATATCTTAAATCCTATACCGGTTGACCATGGAAATTATGATGGAATAAAACTTGAAATTACTGCAGCTAACTCTTGGGTAGCAGTAAATGAGATAACTGTTGGTATAAATGAAAAAATCACTCTTGTTGCTGAAGGTAAGGATTCGTCCGTTAGATTAGACTGGAACTCCGTAACGAATGCAGACGAATACAAGATTGAGTATGGAACAGAATCAGGAAAGTACACAAGTAATTTAACAGTGACCAAAGATGTTTACTCTAATTATGTGATTCCAAATTTAATAAACGGAACAACGTACTATTTTCAGGTAAAATCTATTGTTAATGGTGTTGAGACCATCATATCGAATGAAGCTGTTGCAACTCCCAAAAAATCTGAAGAACCAGGTACAGAAAATCCAGGAACCGAGGAACCCACCACACCTGAGGAACCTTCAGGTGAAAGAGCTCTCTTAGTTGTAACCATGGTAAATGGATTGGAAAAGGAATATGATCTATCTATGTCAGAGGTAAATTCCTTCATTGACTGGTATGATAAAAAGGATGCTGGCAACGGTCCATCCAAATATGCAATCAATAAACACAAAAACAATATCGGACCATTCAAGAACCGTATCGATTATGTCATCTTCAATAATATCTTGTTTTTTGAAATTAACGCATATAATTAATTGGATTGAAACAGCTTCTGCTTTCGCAGGAGCTGTTTTTTATTTGGCGTAAATTTACATTGATGAAAGAACGAACGTTCGTATATAATACAAACAAACGTTCCTGTTATTCGAGGTGAGAGCGATTGGGTGTTGGATTGAAGCCAGATGAATCAAAACTAGTGAAGGATTATATCTTGTTACCTCTCTTGCTCGATGTCGTTGAGAATGATCGGGGTATCTTGTCTGCTGCAGCCTTAAAGATGCCCGCGATAACCAACGCCCTCATCGATCGATTGCAAAAGGCAGCTTTAGCGGATTTGGCTCAGGTGCGCAAAAACATGCGTGAGCGCGAATTGAAGGTGTATGAAGATCGGAAGACCCGTCTTGGCGTAGAGATTGAATTTTTGTGTAGAGGATATCACCACAATTTGTCCATGCTTTGGGGGCTGGTTGAATCCGAGATTAAACAGAGGTCTTACACATATTTGGGCTTAGATATTGCTGACAAGGGGAGTGGGGGTTAATTGACAACGCGTAAAAAACTGGAGGGTAACGGGTTATGGGAATCAAGTCGGATGATGTTGCCAGAACATAAGGAGACAATAATCCGCCGGCAGCTAGAAGAGGGGAGGAAAGACCGTCCAACGCTCGATCCGCAGGAAATGGAATTGATTGAACAAGCGTTAGCCGAGTCTTTTCATGAGCACCGTACAATGACTGTAAGAATGTTTGATGAGTATGAAGATGTGGAGTTAACAGGTATTGTCGTACTGATCCACACATTCAGACGAGAGATAAAACTGTCCATGGGTGAAGGTGAATGGCAATGGATTAAGATCGATGAAATTGTTTCTGCGTACTAAAAATAAGAGCCTGCTGGTGCTTTGCCTGCCAGGCTCCCATTGTTTATCTATTGTATTAATCTTCAGTATATTCAACTCAGTGACGATATATAACCATAACAGGGGTGGCATTAGGATTTAGGTGAAAGGACGTGATGATTTTGAAATTTAAACATCTATTCATTCTGGGGTTAATGATCTTGCTCGTCTTATCTGGTTGTAGTCAAGCGAAGAAGTTCGAACCAGATAATTTTTCGAAAGACGACTTGGCTATTATCAAAGAGGATGATTCAAAATTCAAATTAAGTTATGGAATGAGTCGAACTGATGTAGAAAAGTTACTGGGAAATGCTAAAGAAGACAGTATGAACTCCCGAATTTCTAATTATGATTTTGGGGTAAAGGTCATGTACCGCGAGGATTCGGTGGCCGGTATTATGTTAACTGAAGATTCAAAGGAGATTTATCAGACTGCACGGGGGGCCAGTGTAGGGATGACAAAAGAGCAGATAAAAGAGGTTTATGGCTCTAAATATGCTCTAGGTGATCACAATATCGATTACATATACGACTCCAAAAATGACAGGTTTATAGAATCTCCAGGATCAAAAGAAGCAGAGGATTTAGAACAGATATACTCAATGTCCGCCATGGTTGTTGATGGTGAGGTAAATAGCATTTTTTTGATGGACTATAGAATGGGTACACGAATGGATTGACCTGACCCAGCTAATGGAGACTTTATTATTGCCAAAAATTATGTGCACGCACTTCGTATCCATGCCTTCGGAGAGTGGAAATGATCTTCTGTACCGTTTCTGCAAGTGCTCGTATTGATCAAAAATAGATCAAATTATTTTTGCAGAAGTGTAACTGAAGAAAAAGGAACCGCCGTTTTTCGACGGATCCTTTTATTTTTGACTGACATAAATCAGGTGTGCTAGGATGAATCTAGTTAAACAATCAAAAAAAATAACAAAAAAATAACATTCTTTGCGAATAAGAACAAATAAAGATGAAGCTTCTTAATAATAAATGTTCAAGAATGCGCATTATTCATTGGTCTATGAAGACTTATGAAGACAGACGAAACCCTCAAAAAGATGGGCGGCATGATGTAACAAAATGCCCCTAAAGCCTGCCATATCAATGAAAAAGAGACCTCTTGGGGTCTCTTTTCTTGTATAAGGTCACAAATATATATATGTCTTTAAGAGCAGGAAGCTACAGGGGAAGAAGTATCTTAAGATAATTAAATCAAGACAGGGATCCCCGAACGGTACCCAAGTATTAGCTATGTGTCAGTAGGTTCTTTTTTACGTCTAATTGTATTAATCGACTCACATGCTTTATTTCCTCTAATGGTACCCAGACTGGCTAAGTGATGAATTGTATCCCGGTTATTTTTGTCACTGTGAATTTTCGCTTCATAAGGTGTTCCCTTCCGATTATTAAATCTATGTGGTTGGTGCATTAATATCCCATTGTAAATCAATTTGAACGGTAACGGTTATTCCCATAACAGATATGTCTAACCCGAGATACTTAGAATTAGTATAGTTGCTTCTGCTGTAATAAACTCTCAACAAAGTTCCGTATTAGTTTTATAGCTATATCTCAAAACTTGATTATATGTTGTGCTCTTTTGAATTACTCCCTATACCTTATAACCCAGTAAAATCTTACATAATTTAACATTATAAAATTATACAATATGGTATTCTTATATACATAATAGAAACAAACTGAGGTAGGTGAAAGGTTACGTGAGAAAGAGTGAAGAGTTGGAACCATATGAAATAGAATTTTTAAAACTCCTTGCTAAAGGAGTTCGAATTGCGGCTGAAAAGCGAGAGCAGGAAAGGACAGAGGCTAGAAATTTAGATGAGAAAAGTAATCTTAAAGAACACGTAGAAGACAACATAGTTCAGAAACCCAAAAATAACTTGTCTCGTGCAGAATTGCCTAACTATCTGACAGCAAGGAACATTCATCAGTTCACAAATATCAAATTGAGAACTGTCTACGATCTCATGAACAAGAGCCCAGAGCGCGGCGGCATCCCCGATGTATTTAAAATCGGGAAGCCGCTATACGCTCCTCGTGAATCATTCTTGAGTTGGTGGGACGAGACTAAAGAGCGAGGGAGAAAATGAATTCAAGAGAACAATTGCTTAGTCGTATTACATCAGAAATTGAGCTGTATATTGATGAAGAGGTCGAACGAAGAACAAGTGCTTTTTTAATGAGTAAGTGCGATGTTATCCCGTCAATTTTACCTGATGGATTAGATACATTGCCTAATGGACTAGATATGTTAACCGATATTTTAACTGCTGAACATATTTCAAAGTATCTTGGGGTATCAAGGGCAACTATTTACGAATTGTTCAAGGTAAATGTTGAGTATGGAGGGATACCTAACTTCAAAATAGGAAACTCAAGACGTGTTGATAAGAAGGACTTAATTAGATGGATAGAAGATAGAAAGAGGGAACATAAAGATCAGTTCAAGGTTTGATTATTAATAAATCATCGCTGCAATTGCAAAAGGAGGGATGTACTTGGGAGCTATTGAGTTTAACCGCGAGGCTTTGTATGAGGAAGTATGGAATGAGCCAGTAACCACAGTTGCTAAGAAATATGGCATCTCAGGATATAAATTAAGGAAGTATTGCATCCAACTGCAAGTGCCTATACCTCATTCCGGTTACTGGATGCAAATAAAATATGGTAAGAAAGTGGAAAGACCAGCATTGCTAGAATATGAAGGTCCAGATTCCGTTGTGATGGAACCGCCAGATAATTCACAAGAAAAGAATATTAGTGTGTTTCCTGAGAAATTAAGAAATAAAACAGCTTTGGAGTTTGAAGTTTTCTGTTCAGAATTAGTTGTGCCGGAAAAACTACAGAAAGCTCATTCCGTTATAGCGGATACATTAACTTACAAGAAGAAAAGAGATAAAGAAGCTCTAAGTGAATCTATAAGGAAAAATGCAATGTTTCTGAAAACCTCTAAAGAACAGTATCTTAGAGCTATTATTATCCTGGATACATTAATGAAGGCTTCCGAACAGTGGAATGGAGTAATCAAAAGTAATGGGGCTGATGGATTCAAAGTATGCATAGATAAAGATGAGGTGAGCGTAACCATAAAGGAGCGGACCCGAAGAATTGAACATGTAAAAACAGAGCAAGAATTAAAAGCAGAATCTAAAGGGAAGTATTATTGGGCACCAACGTACGATTACCCTTACTCAGGAGAATTAAGAATTACGATGAAATCGACTTTTTCATCTGAAAAAATGTGGAGTGATACCCCTAAGAGAAAGATTGAAAGCAAGGTTGGGGAAATCTTATTATCAATTTTTGTAGCCGCTGAGAATTCAAGAATAAAGAGAGAGGAACGTGAAGTCGAACTTGAAAAACGAAGGTTAACTGAAATTGAACGTATGAATTTTGAAAGTTTAAAAAGAGCAGAGACGGAGAAGTTAGAACAGCTTTATGAGAAGGCTAATGATCATTTTAAAGCTAAGAGAATAATTGAATTTGCTCAAGACCTAATTAGTTTCTCTGAACATTTAACCAACACTCCAGAAGATAAAGAGAAATTAATTTCATATGCAAAATGGGCTTTGGAAAAGGCCAATTGGCTAGATCCGTTAACAATTGATGATGATCCGCTTCTTGGAGATAAACATAGAAGGTGGTTGAATGACATACTAGGGATAAGGAATAAAGAGTGGTGGCAATGAAGTGAAAGAGGAACTAGCCACGAGTTGATATTATAATGGTACAAACTCGACATAACTCCAAAGACAAGCTGATTGCAAATAAAGCCAATGATTTATGCTAAATAGCATAGGTTATCGGCTTTTTTTGCGTCAGTTTTGCGTCAATAGATAAAATCGTCAAGAAAAGAAGTGCAGTGAAAAAGAGAAGAACCCTTGCTACGCAAGGGTTCTCGTTGATGATCTGTAGTGGGCTCGAACCACTGACCCCTACCCTGTCAAGATAGTGCTCTCCCAGCTGAGCTAACAGATCATGAAATATTTAAAAAGGTAATTCATATATTACCAGCAGACCATGTGGCTGTCAATGGTTTTCTCGTTATAAAAAATCACATTCCGGTTCAGACTAAATACAGCATGATTATGCCAATGGAGGAGTGTGAATGGCATGGTAGGTGGGAAATCCCATCATTTTAAACGAGCCAGTCTGGTGCTCTCGTTGCTGGGCGTATCCGTACTAGGGAGCGGTTGTAGTATCCCGGAGAGAACGTCGGTGCAGCTGGACCCGCTCCATGGGCCTGCATCGCCTGTAATGCTAGATGTTTACGGACGTTCGATAGATCAGGACGTATATTCCAAGCAGCGAAGCAGGGAGCTTGAGCCGGTATCCCCGATGGATTCGGTGGATACATTGCGCGATGTCCAACCATAAAGGGGATGCAGTAACGATCTATAACAGATTGGTCATACCCATGTCCTTACTTTTTTGCCCGAATAGCGAGCAGAGCAAACCGCCGGCAGGCAAGCTGGCGATTTGCTGTAAAACGGCCGATGCTATTCCTCATCCCATTTGCGGGAATAACCTTTTTTAATCGCCCAAAAGATAGGGTAGATGATGATGGCTGAGATGATAACAGCCCAAAATATCGTGGTTCCCATGCCCATAAAGGCAAAGCTCCTTTCAAGAAAATGTTAGCTTATACTATACAGGAAAATGATTATTTTGTATAATAGCTCGATCTGCGATATTACAAGGAATTGATTCTACATAAAGAGGTGTTGAAATGGCAGCAGAAATCATAAATGTATCAACCGAAGAGCAGTTGCAGCAGGCGCTGGATATCCGGAAGGATGTTTTCGTGCTTGAACAGAAGGTTCCGATTGACCTGGAGATTGATGATTACGATCGGTTGGACTCCGATGCGCATCATGTCCTGATCAAGTCGGAGGGACAGTACGCTGCGACCGGACGTATCACCTATTACAATAACGATTCCGCCAAAATGCAGCGAATCGCGGTACGTAAGCCATTCCGATCCAAAGGGATAGGGCGTGTGCTGATGATCGCATTGGAAACGCAGGCTCGTGAATTGAAACTGCAGTATTCCGTGCTGGATGCCCAGGTGCAAGCGGAGGCATTTTATCGGAAGCTAGGGTATGAGACGATTTCGGACGAGCCGTTTGATGATGCTGGCATTCCCCACGTTCGTATGAAAAAGGAACTGTAGGATTTTTAACTATAAGATGCTAATGATCCCATCGTTCTAAAAAGCAAAGACCTCGAGTATCGACTCGAGGTCTTTTTTGGCATGAATTAAAAGTTTGGCATATTATCCAGGTTGTTGCTGGGATCGCCATCCGCATTGGAACGAAGATGTTCATCTCCGTCACGTCCACGGAATACGTTCAGGTTTTTGATTTCTTTATTCTTGGTCATCTGTTGTGCTGTCTTGTAGTCCACGACACTACCGTTATCCAGCTTAAGTTCGATGATGTCGCCATCGCCATTTTTACGGACGCCTACGACTTCGTGTTGTGCATTATCCATATAAATCGCCTCCCGGAATTAGTGTTCCCGGGAAACCTCATAAACTATTCATCTATATTAAACTACAATTCGTATACCCGCTGCTGCTCCACAAATTCCATAATTCCGGTCTTGCCAATGAAAGCTTCGACCTCATCACTGTAATGCATGAGATAGGTGCGTTCCTGAATTTCTTCAGGGAGGCTGAGCAGCTCATCCAGTGTCGTATGAACCTCGCCGGGGCCTTGCAGCTGACATTCATGCAGAATCACTTCACAATCCCGCTCATTCACCAGTTGGCTCAGCAGGATCGGATCGAATACCATGTCAGCACTGTAAAATATCCGATCATTCAAATAAAGCGAATAGCTGTCCTTGCCGGGAATATGCTGCGTATGAATCAGCTCTACGGAGATGCCTGATGAAATAGGGGCCTTCACTCCCGGTTTCAGTGGGTGTACGTCAAATACATCATGCAGGGAGGAGATATGTCCCTGTTGATATAATCCGCCTTTGAGTGAATGTTCCCATATTGGTTCCACCAGCGATTCAGCAATGTAAAGCGGGAGTTTGCGGTTGTATTTCATTTTCATCATAAAGGCAAGCTCTTCCAGTCCGCCCACATGGTCGGCATGAATGTGTGTGATAAGCACGGCATCGATATCGTTAAATGTCTTATTCAGCTGATGAAGTGCCATTGGAGCGGTGATGCCGCAGTCAATGAGAAGTGTGAAATTCCCGTCATGCACCAGTGCGTTATTATTATAGTAGTTCTTGGCAAACGCACTGCCGGTACCAAGCATTTGCAATTTCAGTGTCAATGGATGAAACCTCCTGATGATATGATGTGTAGTCCAGTATGCTAATGTATATTTTAACGAATTCCACGTTGATTTACACGGATTATATGATCGAATCGGGGCTGGAATGCAGTATAATTCGTGATAGGCACAAACCTTACAGCATGAGGAAAAAATTTTACCACAAAGTGCAAAATTGTCCGCAACTTGTTTTTTGACATGTAGTATACACATATAACAACAAGATGAGCCAATGGAGGGAAATGATGATATGAAGTGGAAAAAAGTGATGGCATGTATGTTAGTGCTCTCTTTAATGGGTGGCAGCACCCTTTTGTTTGCAGATTCCGTCAATGAGCGAGTCCGTGTCTGGCTGAACGGTCATGAATTGAAGGATGGTGGATATTTAATTGATGGCAAAACCTATGTGCCGGTTCGGGAATTCGACGGGGCTGTGGATTGGAATCCCACGAATGGACAAGTTCAAGTCATCAAGCCGAACGTGCATATTTTTCTGTTTAAAGGAGATACTGTATTCGGCAACGTGAACAAGGGGAAGCTGAAATTCAATGTTTTTAGCCAGGTGGACAGCTTAAACAACGATATACACTCAGTGAAAGTAGCGATTGAGGATCCTTCGGGCAATATCAAGGATATTCAGTCCCAGGAAGTGAAGGATCGCAAGGATAACTTCTGGTTCCGAACCTATGATTTCACGTACGATTTTAAAACGGCGGGCAAATACTCGGTAGGTTTTTATGTAAAAGTCAAACCGGATGACGGATTTGTGAAAGTTGCAGAGAAAGTGATCACCGCACTTAATTGATGGCCCTTTGGCCGCTTGGCAGAAATTGACCTAAAGAAGCTATCCGTGATACGATACGAAAGTATGATAATTTAACCGAAGTGAGGTTTTTTCAATGAGTGAACACAAACATGAACACGGAGATGCTTGCGGCTGCGGTCACGATCATGACCACGACCACGAACATGAAGAGTTTGTGCTGACATTGACGGATGAAGAAGGAAAAGAAGTAGAGATGGTTCTTGTGGAGACATTTGATGTCGGCGAGAAACTTTACGCGCTTTTGCTTGAACGCGAAAATCCGGAAGCGGACGGCGTCATTCTACGTATGGAAGAAGAGAACGAGGAAATGGTTCTTTACAATATTGAGGACGAAGCAGAATGGAATGAAGTAGAGGCGGTTTACAACGAACTGGTCGCTGCTGCAAACCAGGAGTAAGACTCCTAAGCAATAAACCCGGTGCGAACCTCTCGCACCGGGTTTATTGTATTTACAGCTGCCATTTTAGAATATAGGATCCGTTTCCACGATGACTTTAACATTTTGGATACTGCGGTCCTCAGGACCTTTCACCGGAAGGCCTACCTCGACATGATCGATAATGTAATCGATGTTCTCCTGGGAAATCACTTCGCCCGGGAGCAGAATTGGAATCCCTGGCGGGTAGACATAGATGAATTCGGCGATAATGCGTCCTGCCGATTCCTTGAAAGGTACAACCTCTGTATCTCCGTAAAACGCATCGCGAGGGATAAGCGACAACTGCGGAATTTCTGGTGTTTTCACAACCAACTCGTTAATCTCATTCACATGCATGTACTGATTCGAAAGCTCACGGAGCGCTGTCAGCAAAATATCGATGGCCTCCTGATTATCCCCCGGTGTAATGAGGCACAGAATATTGTACATATCACTGAGCTCAACCTCAATATTGTAGTGATCTCGCAGCCAGTTCTCGGTTTCATATCCTGTAATGCCGAGATGGCGTACATGGATCGTCAATTTGGTCGGATCATAGGAGTATGTTGCTTCCCCGCCTAATATTTCTTCACCGAAGCTGTACAAACCTTCGATTTTATTGACTTCCTGACGTGCATATTGCGCCAATTCAATCGTCCTTGCTGCCATTTCTCGTCCATGCAGCGCCAAACTGCGGCGTGAAGTATCAAGCGATGCCAGCAGGATGTAGGAGGTGGAGGTCGTGGTCAGCATACTGATGATCGTCTGTACGCGATAAGGATTGATGTATCCGTTCTTGGTATTCACGTTCAGTACGGAGCTCTGCGTCATCGAGCCGCCGAGTTTGTGCACGCTGGTCGCAGCCATATCGGCCCCGGCTTCCATTGCCGACATCGGAAGATCTTCATGAAAATGGATCAATACCCCGTGCGCCTCATCCACGAGAACGGGTACATTGTAGCTGTGAGCCAAATCCACGATTTCCTTCAGATTAGCGCTTACGCCGAAGTATGTCGGGTTAATGACCAATACGGCTTTGGCGTCAGGGTGACGTTTTAATGCCTTCCGGACCGAGCTGATGGTGATGCCGTGATCGATGCCCACATTGGCATCCTGGGCAGGCGATACGAATACAGGCTTGGCCCCGGTAAAAATGATGGCGGAAAGCACGGATTTGTGGACATTGCGCGGTACGATGATTTTATCGCCAGGCGAACATACTGACATGATCATGGTCATGATCGCTCCGCTTGTACCTTGGACACTGAAGTAGGTGTGATCGGCGCCGAATGCATCGGCGGCCAGCTTTTGGGCTTCCTCGATGACGCCTGTAGGTTGATGTAAATCATCCAGCGGCGCAATATTAATCAAATCTATAGAAAAGGCGTTATCCCCTATAAATTCCCGAAATTCGGCATCGGTGCCGAGGCCCTTCTTATGTCCCGGAATGTGAAATTGCACGGGGTTTTTGGCCGCATGTTCTTTAAGTGCGGTGAAGAGCGGTGTACGACTGTGGTCCATGGACGTTGTCACAACCTTTCCCTATGTTTATTTTCTTATGATTTGTTGATTTCTGTTTTTATATAAACAAAATTGAGTATAGCAAAATAGGGGGGGAATGCAAGGAGAATGAACGGCTTTTTTTTCTTTGCCCAGCAACGCTTCATACTTTAGACATATTAAGGAGGAACAACAAGATCTTCATCGTTCCTTCATTAAAATATCATCCATAAAAAAAACGTCTATCGACGTACTTTCTCAGAAGACAGACCGCGGTTAAAGGAAGTTTTTCTTGCGATTATAGAATTGTTCAGCTTCGCTGAAAATTTATAAATTCTATAATCTTAAAAAAAGAGCTGCACCAGCAGCCCTTTTCATCAACATATCATGCTCATTAAAAAGCCATTTTATAAAGCGGCAGCAGCGACTCAAACGTCCCCTGCACTTTTTGCACCAGCTCGTCCCCTTCAAGCTTGACGGCTTCCTCGCGTGGGATACGTAGTCCGCACATCACCTCTGCCTTTTTCACCTGCTTCAGCTTCTCAATCAGACGCGTGAAATCCTCCTCGCTCATATCCTGATGAGGGGTGCCGGATGGGTTCATGTGATCCATGGACCAGTAGAAATTCTTGGGCAGCGCCTTTGCTGTTTTCTTGAGCTTGGCTTCCAGGTTGTTGGCAAACACGGTCTTATTGGGACTCTCGTAAATAATCGCGAAGATGACAAATAGATGGGTTCCGAACATGCCTACCTCAAAATGAGGCAGTGCTTTGTACCCGCGTTTGCTGGCAGCCCAAGCGACCCAAGTGTCAATGGGAGGATTGACAGTGCGTCTTGCATGCTTGGCGACATGCACAAACATCTCTTCCCCAGCCAAGACGGATACATAGGGGGCGAGCTCAGCCCCTAGCGCCTCCAGCTTGGGTCTTACCCGTTCAATGAGAACCTCCATGCGGGCCTCAAGCCCGGGAACGGAGAATACGTCGAAATCTTGATCTGTAAATCCGGTAACCGTCATTGGATGTGATGGCCTCCCTGTAGTAGATGATATCGTTACTAAACTCGGTTTTTGGATAACTTATTATACCATAAGGCGAATGGACATCACGCATTACCCAGAAAAGCTTCACCGTATGTTCATGTGGGCTAAAAATAGTCAATAATCCAAGTTACCGTTACATAAGATGGAGTATAAGATATAGATAAGACAACATCAAAAGCAGCCATGGGGGAAATCTTCACCGCCGTTTAATGATCGGTAGTAAACCGGAGGAGGGAGTGCCGTGAATAAGAGCGAGGAAGTGGAGTATTGCAACCTGGAGCTCCGGTTTGATCGCCGGCATATCCAGGACCTAATCAAGGAATTGATCCAGGAAGGATATTCGCTTTATTGGAGCGAGAATGATACGCAGTTTGTCATTTCAATCCGAACAGGTCGCAAGCTGGTAAAGCTGCGGTTTCAACGAACAGGAAGCGGTTTTAAACTAGTAGGCGATTATATGATCCGTGATCCCAAACTTGCGGAATGGATGGAGAAATTGATCGAGAATACCCGTGGCCATGCTGTCGTCAAACGTTTCAAGGACCGGCAAATATTGATCGAGAATATTTTGTTCGGTGAGGTCATAAGGCTCGTGGAAATATCCGGTTACCGGCAGCGGGTGCTGTTTCAGAAGGGGACGCCGATGACGGAGCAGGAAATGCTGCGGTTGTTTGAATCGGATGTAGGGGAACAGCGATTGCTGCTGTCCAGACTGGAAACCGACGATGAGCTTGAGAAGCTCCATGCGGCGCTGCAAGAGGGGAACGAAAACAAAATTTTGGCTTGCAAGCAAAGACTTCGTGAGCTTTCCTTGGAGCTGATGAGGCTGGAGTGGTAACTACTTCAATCCGGATACAAGTTTAAAGCACGAACAACACTCCGAAACAGAAGGGGTGTTTTCGCGCGTGTTCTGATTTTGTGACAGGGGTTCACTTGTCAAATGAAAAACGTTAATATAAGATTATTGCAAATCATCTCGGATCGGGATGGGTTGTTTAAAAATATATTGGAGCAAAGGATGGAGAACCAGATGTCAAAACAACAAATCGGTGTGATTGGCCTTGCTGTAATGGGAAAAAACCTGGCCCTGAACATCGAAAGCAAAGGCTTCACCGTTTCTGTATATAACCGCTCTCCGCAAAAAACGGAGGATATGCTGAAGGAAACCGAAGGCAAGCAAGTGAAGGGGACATTCTCGATCGAAGAATTCGTGGATTCCCTTGAGACTCCTCGTAAAATCCTGATCATGGTACAAGCGGGACAAGCTACCGATGCTACGATTGAACAGCTGATTCCACATTTGGATAAAGGCGATATCATCATCGACGGCGGTAACGCTTATTTCCCTGATACACAGCGCCGCAGCAAAGAACTGGCTGAAAAAGGCTTTAACTTTATCGGTGCTGGGGTTTCTGGCGGCGAAGAAGGCGCGTTGAAAGGTCCATCGATCATGCCTGGCGGACAAGAAAGTGCCTACAAGCTGGTTGAGCCTATTTTGACAGCCATTTCCGCTAAAGTTAACGAAGAGCCTTGCTGTACATATATCGGACCAGACGGTGCCGGCCATTATGTAAAAATGGTTCACAACGGTATCGAGTATGGCGATATGCAGCTTATTTGCGAAGCTTACCAATTGCTGAAGGACGTACTTGGCCTTGATGCGAAGGATCTGCACGGAATCTTCACGGAGTGGAACCAAGGCGAACTCGATAGTTACCTGATCGAGATTACGGCTGACATTTTCTCCAAATATGACGAAGAAACCGGCAAGCCGATGGTAGACGTGATTCTGGATACGGCGGGTCAAAAAGGAACAGGTAAATGGACAAGCCAAAGCTCCCTGGATCTGGGTGTGCCGCTGTCCATGATCACCGAATCCGTATTCTCCCGTTTCCTGTCCGCGATGAAAGAAGAGCGTGTGGCAGCAAGCAAAATCCTGAATGGTCCCAAAGCAGCTGCATTTGACGGCGACAAAGCCGAGTTCATTGAAAATGTGCGCAAAGCGCTGTTTGCAAGCAAAATCGTATCCTACGCTCAAGGCTTTGCACAGCTTCGCGTGGCATCCGATGAGTACGGCTGGAACCTGCAATATGGCAACCTCGCTAAAATTTGGCGCGGCGGCTGCATTATCCGTTCCCGTTTCTTGCAGAACATCACGGATGCATATGAGAACAATCCTGAGCTGAAGAACCTGCTGCTGGATCCGTTCTTTACCGATATCATTGAATCCTATCAAGATGCGTGGCGTAAGGTTGTTGCTTCCGCAGTATCCTTGGGCATCCCGGTTCCTGGGTTCTCCAGCGCGCTTGCATACTACGATAGCTATCGCACCGCAAACCTGCCAGCGAACCTGCTGCAGGCTCAGCGTGACTACTTTGGAGCTCACACGTTTAAACGCGTGGACAAAGAAGGAACCTTCCACTATAACTGGATGGATTAATCCTGCTTTTTATGGCAGCATGAATCCCATCCTCCCTGGATGGATTAATCCTGCTTTTATGGCAGCATGAATCCCATCCTCCCTGGATGGATTAATCCTGCTCTTTTACGGGAGTATGAATACCATTCCCCCTGGATGGATCAATTCCACTCCCGGATGTAGGATGAATTCCGTTCGTCGGAGGAGAAGCCGGAGATTCAACCGTGCGGGCTTGAGAAGGGGAGTGCGCCTCCGCCAGCTCAGGGAGTCCGTGCATGGCTTCTAATAGACAGGTACGGATGTCGTGGTTCTTCGTATGGATGTGGTTTCCGCTTCCGAGCAAGAGCAGTGCGGCTTCGCAATAACTGTTGTAATTTTGCAGCAAACGTGGCTTTGAAAGATCCAGCAGTGCAGGATCCTTCAGAGCCACTTTTTTTTGGACAAAATGAAGCACCCAGATGACATCTTCGCGGCATAGCGGGTAGGATGGGTCGAGGATCCGGCGGATCCGCTTGGCAGCGGAAGAGAGGCCGGTTGGACGAAAAGACATAGGATTTCACTCCTTTCTTCTAATCTTGTATTCTTGTAATTAGTATATGACAATAGGGAACCAGATAGACTCGATAAAATTGGAGCTTTACTCGGGGTTACTCGCATAACAGCAACATAACAGTAATTTAGAGAGTTAGGTCCATTGTCGAAAGATTTGGGGCTGTGGTATGATATGAGCAACCTTTACAGTGAAGCAGCAAATGGGGTGTCAAATTGGATAATATAGGTAGAAACATTATTCTGATCGGGATGATGGGCACGGGTAAGTCAACCGTAGGGCGTCTTCTGGCAGAAACGCTCGGCTACACCTTGATCGATCTGGATGCGGAAATTGAGAGGATGGAAGGCAGAACGATTTCCGAGATGTTTGAAGCGGATGGAGAGCCGTATTTTCGTGAGGCTGAATCTGTCGCACTTCGCAGCGTGCTGCAACGGAAAGGCATTGTTGTAGCGTCCGGCGGAGGGGCTGTGCTTCGTTCCGAGAATTGTGACCAGATGAAACGTGGTGGCTGGGTCGTTGCTCTAACAGCCGATGCTGCTAGCATCGTCGAACGGGTACGGGGAGATGCCAATCGGCCGCTGCTTGCGGGTGATGTCGAAGATAGAGTTCGGCGTATCCTGGTTGAACGAAAGGACAAATACCTGTTTGCGGATGTCATAGTGGATACGGTTGGCCGATCTGCAGGGGAAGTGGCGACTGACATTTTAACGCATTACCGCGGCTAAGACGGTCAGCGAACGGCTTTGGAATGGTGTTTTTAAATCAGTCCTTATGGGTGAATCTGGGGACCGCATTCGGATTGGAATAAGCAAAAAAAGGCGGGGATAACGATCATCCCTCACCTTTCACAGCTGCTTTATTCTTCATCGTCATGCCACTGAAGCATGCCGCCTTTCATGTTGATTACATTAGTCAAGCCTTGGTGATTCAAAAATTCGCATACGTGTTGACTGCGTCCGCCGCTCCGGCAGATGAAGACGACCTCTTGATCGCGCGGAATTTCGTCTAGGCGATTCGGGATCTCGCCCATAGGAATATGCTTGGCACCGCTGATCATGCCGGCGGCAACTTCCTCATCCTCTCGGACATCAATCATGTATACATTTTCGCCGTTTTGAAGCCGGCTTCTAAGCTCCGATGTTTCCATTTGCGGGATCGGTTTCATCATATAGACCTCTTTTCTCATAATAAATGATTAAGATCGTAACGATCTGAATTTCCAGTTCACATGAACTATGATAACCAAGCGGTTCTTTCCCTGTCAATTTATACTAAGGGAGATTTCAAGGTTGGTTTATCGTAACATAATATATACAAGGAGAGATACATACGATGGATGTAATCGTCAAGCCTACGCCTATACTAAACGGAGAGATTGGAGCGTTATCCTCCAAGAACTATACAACCCGTTACCTGCTGGTGGCTGCACTAGCGGAAGGAACGAGCACGATCTATTACCCAGCTCATAGCGAGGACAGCGATGCTATGAGACGCTGTATCCGGGACCTTGGAGCCGTGATCGAGGAGGACGAGGAGAAGGCGGTTATTACGGGCTTTGGCAAATCGCCCCGGGATGTGAAGGAACTGAATGTCGGTAATGCCGGTGCCGTATTGCGCTTCCTGATGGGCGTCACGGCATTATCCAAAGAGGTTACTTTCGTCAATACCTATCCGGATTCACTGGGCAAACGGCCTCACGATGATCTCATTGAGACGCTTGGTCAATTGGGTGTGGAAGTGGAGCATAACGAAGGCAAACTGCCGATCACGATTCGTGGCGGTCAGCCTAAGGGCGGAAAGCTCACTGTTTCTGGCGAAGTGAGTTCGCAGTACTTAAGCGCATTGTTGTTCTTAACGCCACTGCTTGCTGAAGACAGCGAGATTACCGTTACCGGAGATTTGAAATCCAAGGTCGTTATCGGTCAGACCCTAGAAGTCCTGGAGCAGGCGGGCATTACCATTCATGCAGCGGACGATTATACATTCTTCCGGGTTCCTGGTGGCCAATCCTATGAAGCGAAGACCTATACGGTTCAAGGTGATTATCCGGGCTCTGCTGCCGTCCTGGCGGCGGCTGCGGTTACGCAGTCGGATGTAACCATCCGCAATCTGTCAGAGGACAGCAAGCAGGGAGAGCGGGCCATTATCGACGTCCTCCGGATAATGGAGGTTCCGCTCACACATGAGAATGGAAATGTCCATGTGCAGGGCAATCGTACCCTGAAGGCGTTGGAATTTGACGGAGATGCAGCGACGGATGCGGTGCTTGCGATGGTAGCGGCAGCTGTGTTTGCGGAAGGGACCTCCCGATTCTACAATGTGGAGAATCTCCGCTATAAGGAATGCGACCGGATTACGGATTATTTGAACGAATTGCGGAAAGCCGGAGCCAACGTTGAGGAACGCCAGGCTGAGATCATCGTTCACGGCCGTCCGGAAGGCGTCGAGGGTGGCGTTGAGATCAATGCCCATTATGATCATCGGGTAATCATGGCCCTGACGGTGGTCGGGCTTCGCGCGAATCAGCCGATCCGGATTAAGGATGCGCATCATGTGGCCAAGTCGTACCCGCAATATTTTGATCACATGAAGGCGCTTGGAGCCAATGTAGAATGGGTAAAATAAAGGAATAGCCAAGCACTCGTCTATTATGAATGGAGAGGTGGTCATGAAGCATGGCATTTGAAAATCCTACGCGCGAAGAAATCGCGGATATTTTGCGTAACGCAGGCAATATCGCTGTTGTCGGTCTGTCTGATCGGCCGGATCGTACATCCCATATGGTTTCTGCTGCGATGCAAAAGCGCGGGTACCGGATTATCCCGGTTAACCCTGGTGCAACCGAAATACTCGGGGAGAAGAGTTATCCATCCCTGAAGGACATTCCAGAGCCGATCCATATTGTCAATGTATTTAGACGCAGTGAATACTGTGCTGATGTGGCACGGGAAGCTGCCGAGATTGGCGCCAAGGTGCTCTGGCTGCAGCAGGGAATTATCAGCGAAGAGGCGGCGGCCATCGCGGAGAAGAGCGGCATGATTGTCATCATGGACCGCTGCATAAAGGTGGAGGATTCCATCGCTTTGGGCGGGCGTTAAGATTTTATTGGTGAATTGGAAGTATGGGCAAGCCTCATGTTGAAGCAGCCATGGCAGACTGGACACGATCCGGCTTGCCGAGGTATTGCTTGTGAGGCTTGCTTTTCTTTGTGGCACTTGCCCTGATTTCTTTTTGACAAAAACAGGCGCAGCGCTTACCATCAAGGATAGAAAGGAGGGCTCGCCTTGAATTGGTTGGGATCATTACAACAGCTGGGCAGAGCAGTTATGCTCCCTACAATGGCGCTTCCAGCGGCAGCTCTCCTGCTTAGCGTGGGGAGTCTGCCATGGTCGGCATGGGGCTTCGGAACCTTGGGCGAGATTGCTCAGGCTGCGGGGCACGGCGTGTTTTATTACATGCCGTATTTATTTGCCATTGGTGTCGCATGGGGGCTCTCGAACCAGGGAGGACCTGCAGGGCTTGCCGCTCTGGCCGGCATGTTCATCTATGATCAGGTTATATCCCGTCTGGGAGACGGGAGTGTACAGCCCTCGACCTTGATTGGTATTATTTTTGGGGTAATGTCCGGTTACGTTTACAACCGGTTCAAACATATTAAGCTTCCTGAAGCGATACAGTTTTTTGGAGGCTCCCGATTTGTACTTTTATTTATGGGATTGTTCTCCACGATATTTGCATGGGTCATGCTGGGGATGGCCCCCATTGTACAGCGCGGATTAGATTATTTTTATGATTTGACCGTACATATGGGGGCGTTCGGATTATTCCTTTACGGAATTTTGTACAGGGTGCTGACGGCATTCGGCCTGCATCACTTGTTGAATAACGTATATTGGTTTCAGCTGGGCTCGTACGAGACGGAAGACGGTACCGTCGTTCAGGGGGATCTGCCCCGATTCTTCGCGGGTGATCCAACAGCAGGCGACTTCATGGCCGGGTTATTCCCGATTATGATGTTTGCTCTGCCGGCGATTGCGTTTGCCATTATTCAAGAAGCACGTGAAGATTTGAAGCCGAAGGTAAAAAAAACGTTTATGCGGTCCGCGCTTGTCTGTTTTTTGACCGGGGTATCGGAGCAGATTGAATTCGCGTTCTTATTTGCGTCTCCTTATCTGTATGTGCTCCACGCCCTGATGGCCGGGTTCGCGATGGTGCTTACCTATGCATTTGATATCCATCACGGGTTTTCGTATTCGGCGGGATTTATCGATTACGTACTCAATTTTCACTTGTCGAAGAACGCCTGGATCATCATACCGATCGGGGCCGTATACGGCATCGTTTACTATTTTCTATTCCGTTGGGCCATTCGTACCTTCGAAATCCCGACACCGGGACGTGAAGAAGGTTCGGCGCTGGAAGGCCGGGCAGGAGACATTCCCTATCAGGCACCGCTTATTCTGGAGGCGCTTGGGGGAAAAGACAACATCGTTCAGGTCCAATCCTGCATGACGCGTCTTCGACTAACCGTATATAATGACCGCCAGATTGATTCGGACGCACTGAAATTGCTCGGTTCAGCCGGTATCATCAAGCTGGGCGGCGGTAACGTTCAGGTGGTGTTCGGGACGTATTCCGAGCTCATCCGCGAAGAGATAAATAAGCTGATGCAGCAGGATTTACCACGCGTTCTGTTCAGCGCGCCCGTACAGGGACGCATGCTTCCGATTGACGAAGTGCCGGATGATATTTTTGCCGCCAAGCTTGTCGGTAACGGCGTGGCGTTCATTCCGGAAAAAGGAGAACTTGTATCTCCGGTATACGGTACCGTGATGCATGTTTATCCGACGATGCATGCCATTGGCATTTCAACGCCGGATGGACTCGAGGTATTAATTCATATCGGGATTGATACCTCTCAACTGAAAGGACCGTTTTCAGCTGTGGTAAGCGAAGGGGATACCGTTGAACCGGGGCAACTGCTGGTCAAGTTCGATCTGGCTTATTTAAAGACACATGCCGCATCACTGGCCACACCCATGGTGATCACGAATCCCGATAAAGTAAGATCTTGGAGCTTTGCTCCATTCAAGTCCGTTAAGAGAGGACAGTCATCTGTCATGTCCGTCGTATTAAATGAGAGTAATGCTGGGGGTAGAGAATCATGATACAAGGCATTGGCGCAGCAACAGGCGTAGCGATTGGTAAGGCTTTCGTACTGCCGCACTGGGAGCTGGACCTTCCAGATTCCGAAATGGATGCTGTCGATTTGGCCAAAGAGTTCGAGCGCTTATATGAAGGCATACGAACCTCCAAGAATGAAATTGAATATATCAAGAACGAATTCAAGGAAATGGTGGGGCACGAGGAGTCGCAGATCTTTGATGCGCATCTGGCCATACTGGAGGATCCCGTGTTCATGAACGAAATTCAAGGGATCATCGAGCGCCAGTACAAGGCTGCCGAGGTGGCGGTTAAAGAGGCGATCGATCATTTCGTATCCATGTTCGATTTGCTGGACGACGAGTATATGAAGGAGCGGGCGCTGGATATTAAGGATGTTGGCAATCGGTTGCTCAAGCATCTTCTCGGTGCTCCGGAAGTCAAACTTCCCGCTGATACGCAGCCTTATATTTTGGTTGCAAAGGAGCTCTCTCCGTCTCAGCTTGTGCACCTTAACCCTTCCCACGTTCTTGGCATTGTGACAATGACGGGTGGCAAGACCTCTCATTCGGCGATTATGGCCCGCGCTCTCGGCATACCGCTCGTATCCGGGATTGAGAACAAGCTGGATCATCCGATCCAGACCGGACAGCATTTAGTTGTGGATGGAGATGAAGGCTTGCTGTATTTGGAGCCTGACACGCTGATCGTGGAGCGCTATGAAGGGATCCGAGAGCAACAACGGAAAAAGAAAGAGCAGCTGCAGCTCCTGGCAACGGTTGATGCGGTTACGAAGGATGGAACATACTTTAATCTGGCCGCGAATATGAACTCCATAAAAGAAATGGAGATTGCGCTCAAGAACGGCGCGCAGGGAGTTGGATTGTTCCGGACGGAATTCTTATATATGGATCGCCACAACTTTCCTTCGGAAGAAGAGCAGTTTGAAGTGTATAAGCTGGTTGCCGAGAACGCAGGTCAGGCTTCGGTCGTGATCCGTACGCTGGACATTGGCGGCGATAAGCAGCTGGATTATTTCGGGCTGCCGGAAGAAGAGAACCCCTTCCTGGGGTATCGGGCCATTCGCATCAGTTTGGATCGCACAGAGCCGTTCCAGACTCAGCTGTCCGCTATTCTGAGAGCCAGCGCTTTTGGTAACGTCAAAATCATGTATCCGATGATATCCTCGGTAGAGGAAGTCAGGCAGGCTAATGCCGTGCTGCGGCGTGCGATGGCCGATTTGGACCAACGGGGCATTGCATACGATCCGAACATTAAGGTTGGCATCATGATTGAGGTGCCGGCAGCAGTCACCATTTCGGATTTGTTGGCAGAGGAAACGGATTTCTTCAGTATCGGGACGAATGATCTGGTTCAGTATGTGCTGGCGGTGGATCGCATGAATGAGCAGATCGCGCATATGTACCATCCGTTTCATCCTGCGGTCTTGCGCATGCTTCGGACGACGGTGGAGGCTGCGCATGAGGCAGGCATACCGGTCAGCGTGTGTGGAGAAATGGCAGGGGACGAGCGGGCGATTCCAATATGGCTGGAGCTTGGCGTTAAGGATCTAAGCATGTCTCCGCAATCCTTGCTTCGCGTGAAGCATCGCATCTTGAATACCAATGCGGTAGAAGCGAAGGGGGAGGCAGCGGATTGCTTCAAATTGCGTACCAGCGACGCTGTCGAAGAGCGTCTCAGCGCCTTTGCCGAACGCAGCAGTTATCTGAACGGAAAGAACGGTACGGACAGCACGGCCTCTTAAAAGGCCTCTAGTAATGAGATAACGTTCCAATTTTTCATGTTTCTTTTTTGAGTGGACAAGCTATATTCACATAAAAAAACAGCTGCCTATCTCACCAGGAGCACTTCTTGGTGAAATGAGCGGCTGTTTTTGTGTGGTGCAGGGAGCTTTAGCCTTGCTGTGCCAGAGCATCGCAAAAGGCTTTACCGTACGGCGGCAGATCCGGAGGACGGCGGGCGGAAATAATATGGCCATCGGTTACGACCGCTTCATCCTTCCAGATTGCACCGGCATTTTCCATATCGTCCCGGATTCCCGGTGTGGAAGTCACCGTAATGCCGTCCAGGATCTTGGCGGAGATGAGCACCCATCCGGCGTGGCAGATCTGTCCGATCGGCTTTTTGTCCGCATTCATCTCTTTAATGAGTTGCAGCACTTTATCATAACGGCGCAGCTTGTCCGGCGCCCAGCCGCCCGGAACGAGAATTCCATCATAATCCTCGCTGTTCAGCTCTTCAAACGAATACTCAGCTTGAGCGGGAACACCATATTTGCCTGTGTAAGTTTTTCCTCTTTCCAATCCGGCGAGATGAACTTCGGCCCCTTCTTCCCGGACTCGGTAAACGGGATACCATAGTTCCAGATCCTCAAATTCTTCGTCTACAAGCGCTATCACTTTTTTTCCAGCCAATCTCATGATCGATTTAGCCCCTTTCCCTGCAGATTTCTTGATATATCCGTAACATCATCGAATATGTCTCTTAAGACTGTACTCATTGTAACAAATCTGGAGGGCAGTTTCATAGGAGAGACCAAGAAACAAACATTTGGAAACATATCTGGTAAATAAAGCATTATCACAAATTAGCAGGATTCTTTGGTATGATAGTCGAATAGAACTAGTTCAGGTGACAAAATTGTGACATAGGGCTGTTGGTATTAGATTACGTGATAGGATTTGGGGTGGGCATTTTGTTCAAAACCTGCAACTGCGGACAATGGATGAAGTTGGAATTAAGGAAGCTGATTCATGAAAGAAAGACTCGAATATGTCATGTTCCTGTTTATGCCTGTCAGGCTTGTATGAAGTATGAGCTTTTACCTTTTATTAAACCGGATTTACTTCGCTATCTCGCATCGATTAGCCATGAAACCGGATCAATACGCGTTTCGTTCGCAGATGTTAATGAGTCTGCATACGTACTTCGAGAAGTGTTCCGTACATACGATGATGATTCGTCGGTAGAATGGCAGGCACGCTGCATGGAAGTTTTTGACGAGCGAATTAATTTGCTGTTGGATCTATTTCGTTATGCCCAGAGCATGGGCGACGGTGACTGGATGAGACAAATTGAGGGGCGTCTTGAGCAATTAAGCACCATCAAATCTCTCATTCCTGAAAATTCGGGCAATTATGCAAGATAATTTTCAGAAAATTTTCGCGGTTGTTGGATTTTTCACGCACTTTTTGTTAGGATAGAGGATAGGAACTTCAATACAATGAAGGGAATGTATATCCTATGGCGACGTTGACGAAAATGATTACTATAGAAGAGTTACGCAACGTGCTTGAATCTTCGGAGCAAAGGCCCTTGCTGTTGTTCAAACATAGTACCAGATGCCCAATTAGTGCCGGAGCTTATCAGGAAGTGCAAGCTTACCTGGAGGACCAGCCGAACGAGCGGATTGACTATGTATGGATCGATGTCATTGCCGACCGTCCGGTGTCGAGTCAGGCTGCGGAAACTCTAAGCATACAGCACGAATCGCCACAAGTTATTCTTGTAAAAGAAGGAGCGCCAGTCTGGCATACATCCCATTCCCATATTACGGCTGAAGCGCTGAAAGCTCAATTGGACGGCATCTAATGCCGTGTCGTTGCACAAAGCAGTAATTTGTCGTATCATAAATTCAATTGGTATTGAACGAATGAAAATCTATTGGCAATGGAGAGAAGGAATTTGACGGTAACCATTTACGATGTTGCGCGCGAAGCAGGCGTTTCCATGGCGACGGTATCACGGGTTGTAAACAATAACCCGAACGTTAAGCCTCAGACCCGGAAAAAAGTATACGAAGCGATTGAACGTTTAGGGTATCGTCCGAATGCGGTAGCCAGAGGTCTGGCCAGCAAGAAGACCACAACCGTCGGCGTTGTGATCCCTGATATTTCGAACTCGATCTTTGCGGAGATTGCCCGTGGTATTGAGGATATTGCTAACATGTACCACTATAATATAATTTTGTGTAATGCCGACAAACGTAAGGAAAAAGAAATCCGCGTTATCAACACCTTGCTTGAGAAGCAAGTGGACGGGCTGTTGTTTATGGGTGGAACGGTGACGGACGAGCATATCCAGGCGTTCCAGACATCGGCTGTGCCGATTGTTCTTTGTGCGACAAGTGATGAGAGAGGTTCTTATCCTTCGGTTGACATTGATCATGAACAAGCTGCGTTTGATGCGGTAAACACACTGATCCGGCACGGGCATCGTGAGATTGCCATGATCAGCGGAACGCTGCAGGATCCGGCTAACGGTTATGCACGTTTCCAAGGCTACAAGAAGGCACTGGAGACAGCTGGCATTGAGTATCAAGAGGACCTGGTGCGGATTGGTAACTATCGCTATGAGTCCGGCGTGGAAGCGATGAAATACTTCCTGGGACTTAAGAAGAAACCGACGGCTATTTTTGCTGCTACCGATGAGATGGCGATTGGCGCTATTCATAGCATTCAGGATGAAGGCTATAAAGTGCCGGATGATTTCTCTATTATCAGCGTTGATAATATCCGGATGGCTTCAATGGTTCGTCCACAGCTGACAACGGTAGCTCAACCGATGTATGATCTGGGAGCTGTAGCTATGCGCTTGCTTACCAAGCTGATGAAGAAGGAGAATGTGGAGAATCCTCGCGTGATTCTGCCGCATGAAACGATTCTTCGGCTTTCGGTTAGTCATGTGAACGAGTAAGACGTGTGAATGAAAGTTGTTTAGGCATCTATTGATTTGAAGAAAGCTCCTGATTTTAAGGGGCTTTTTTCTGGTGGGATTTTTATTTCGTCTTGAATTCAGGAGGGATATCGGTATGACAACACAGGTTATCGGCCTAATCGGGGCCATGGACGAAGAAGTGGAAATGCTGCTCAGTCAATTGGAGAATAAAGAAACAGCAGTCCGTGCAGGGGTTACATATGCTTCAGGAACGATTCATGGCAAGCGAGTCGTTGTATGTAAGAGCGGAGTGGGTAAGGTGAATGCCGCAGTTACCACACAAATCCTGATTGACACCTATGGCGTTTCCAAAATATTGTTTACCGGCGTAGCGGGTGCGCTGCATCCGGAGCTGAACATTGGCGATATCGTCATCTCTTCCTCCTGCATGCAGCACGATATGGACGTGACGCCGTTGGGGTTTGCGCGCGGGGTGATTCCGTATCAGGAAGTGTCTGATTTTCCTGCCGATCCGTCGTTGATCGAGCTGGCAGAGGAAGCGTGCAAAGAGCAGGCGGTGAATCATTACGTCATCGGGAAGGTTCTGTCCGGCGACCAGTTCATTGCCAGCCGAGAAACGGTACAAACGCTCTACGAGGATCTGAACGGGGCTTGCGCGGAAATGGAAGGCTCTGCCGTTGCCCAGGTATGTTATATGAACGGCGTGCCTTATGTGGTGATCCGATCCATGTCGGATAAGGCCGACGGTTCAGCGCATGTCAACTTCCCTGAGTTTACAGTGAAAGCTTCCAAGCGTTCGCACGAAATCGTGAACTACATGCTAGGCAAACTCTAGTAACAAATTTGAGCAAGCGGTCGGTATGCATATCCAGTTATGCGCCCGCAGATAACAAACTCCCCTGTGGTAAATAGTTGGGGAGTTTGTTTTTTTTTGTTTATTTTATTGGGTATCGACTTAATACATAAACCGCTGTCTGAAACGGATACGATCGAATTGTTCTTGTGATGAAAGCGGTACGTGCCGCCCGATTCTGACCATGAGACAGTTGGCAGGATGGGAACAGATTTCCGGATCATCGGTTGCGTACCACTCCATATCCACGATTTTCATTAACCGCTCCATCATTTTGCGGTAATCCCATACGTTAAGGCCGCTTCCTTTAAGATCCCAATGCCAGTAGTACTCGGTCGTAAACACGATGTAACGCTCCATCTGTTCTTCTTCAAATGCAGTCTTGATCATCTGCTGCCCAAGTCCCAGAGAACGGTAGTCTTTTGCTACCTCGATGGCACCAAGTTCAATCAAATCTTCCATATTGCCCTCAGACCAGCGTTCCTGCTCATCCGGGTGATGAAATGTTACATATCCAACGATCATATCTTGGTCTCTCGTGATGATGATTCTGCCTTCGGGCAGGCCTGCAATTTCCACCAATGCCTCATGCTGCTCCGCAGGACGACGAAAAGCCTTGAGATCAGGGTGCATGGTTAGCTCGGATAGTTGCTCGGGAGGTACAGGTCCTTCGATGATCAGGCGGCGGTCTTCAGGGAACAAAACATGAGACAGGTATACCTTGCAGTGTTCCATCCGTTACGCTCCTTTCAATTCCATACCCTACTTATAGCAAAAAAATAAAAAAATGAAAAGCAATGACAGGCAAACAAGAGCTATGATATAATCTTTTCGACATAAAATCTTCACATTTGTGTTGTACTTAACGATATGTTTCCTTGCGAATTCTAAGGGTTAATGACTCGATGACTGCGACAACGTGACGACCCACCGCAATGTGTAAAATGTATGTTCATTCAATCATTTTGTAAGCGCTGTCCACTATGAGGAGACCGATTTGAGAATGAGGAGGATGTTATCATGAATCAAACGCATAGCGAAATATTGCCAAGTGAAGTTTCACATTCCAATATGAAGAGTTACGAGCAGGCACGCTCCGAGTTTTCATGGGACGAAATCGAGAGACATTTTACTTGGTATGAGACGGGCAAAGTAAATATGGCGTATGAAGCTATTGATCGTCATGTAGCTGAGGGGCGAGGGGACAAGGTAGCTCTCCTGTACAGTGACGCCAATCGCGAGGAATCTATTACTTATGCGCAGTTGAAAGAGAAATCCGACAAGTTCGGTAATGTACTCCGCAAATATGGTGTTGGCAAGGGTGATCGGGTATTTATCTTTATGCCGCGCGGCCCTGAGCTCTATGCCGGTTTGCTGGGCATTCTGAAGGTTGGCGCCGTGGTCGGCCCATTGTTCGAGGCGTTTATGGAAACGGCGGTAAAGGACCGTCTGGAGGACAGCGGTGCTGTTGCACTGATTACGACGCCTGCGCTGTTGTCGCGCGTGAAACGCGATGAGCTGCCCGAACTGAAGCATATTTTTGTCGTTGGCGAAGTGGAAGAAGACGATCCGCGTCTAGTAAACTACCACGAGGAAGTCGAAGCCGCATCCAGCGAGCTGGAGATTGAATGGCTTGAGCGGGAAGACGGATTGATCATGCACTATACATCAGGCTCAACCGGGAAACCGAAGGGCGTGTATCATGTGCAGAATGCCATGATTCAGCATTATTATACGGGCAAGGTTGTTTTGGATTTAAGGGAAGATGATATATATTGGTGCACGGCGGACCCGGGTTGGGTAACCGGTACGTCCTATGGTATTTTTGCACCGTGGTTGAATGGGGTTACCAATGTCATTCGCGGAGGCCGTTTTAGTCCGCAGGACTGGTACAGCACGTTGGTGAACAATAAGGTAACGGTATGGTACAGCGCTCCGACCGCCTTCCGGATGTTGATGGGAGCAGGTTCGGATCTCATCGACCAATATGATTTGAGCCATGTACGGCATGTGCTGTCCGTTGGCGAGCCGCTCAACCCCGAGGTGGTGCGTTGGGGACACAAGGCTTACAAGCAGCGTATCCATGATACATGGTGGATGACGGAGACTGGTGGACAACTGATCTGTAACTACCCGGGGATGGCGATCAAGCCAGGATCCATGGGACGACCGCTGCCGGGTATTACAGCTAAGATCTTGGACGATCAGGGGAGAGAAGTGCCTCCGTATACGATGGGTAATTTGGCCATCAAGACACCTTGGCCGTCCATGATGAGAAAAATTTGGAACAACGAGGCGAAGTATGAAGAATACTTCCGAATTCCGGGCTGGTACATTTCAGGTGATTCGGCATATATGGATGAAGAAGGATACTTCTGGTTCCAGGGCAGAATAGACGATGTGATTAATTCGTCCGGTGAACGAATCGGACCGTTCGAAGTTGAGAGCAAGTTGGTTGAGCATCCGGCTGTCGCTGAAGCAGGCGTGATCGGTAAGCCTGATGTAACCCGTGGTGAGATCATTAAGGCCTTTATCTCCTTACGTGAGGGGTATACACCTACTCAGGAGCTCAAGGATGAAATCTACCGTTTCGTAAAGGAAGGACTTTCCGCTCATGCCGCACCTCGTGAAATTGAGTTTAAGGATAAACTTCCGAAGACGCGCTCCGGTAAGATCATGCGCCGCGTATTGAAAGCGTGGGAATTGGATCTTCCGACAGGCGATTTGTCCACGATTGAAGATTAAACCGTGATCAAGAACAGGGCTGACAATGGAGATGGTGACCACCATTTCCGTTGCCAGTCCTTTTTTTCTGATCGCAAGCCGCGGACTGTCCCCTTGGAATATACGTAGAAGTACCTGCTTCACCTAAAAAATAAAGCCAGCCCTTCTAACAGATGATGATCTCTGTAGAGGGGCTGGCTTTTTAGGATGCCAATCTATTTTTTCTCAAAATATACGGCCGGTGAAGCTGAAGATTCACCGATTGGATTTACGGCAGTTATTCTAAAGGTACCGCCGATTGGGTTACCAGAGTAGTAGAACTCCGTGCTCTTACTTGAGCCAAGAAGCTGGAAATTGCCATCACTGTTTGGACTGATGTAGATGTTGTAGACCATTACTTCTTCCTCTGGACCATTGCCGCTCCAGGTGGCCTGGAAGCCCTCAGGGGTAGCCGCAAGGGTCGGCTGGCCTGGTGCAGACGGTACGGTAGTAGCACCTTCATTCCCGAGTTCCAGGTCGTTATTGGGATCTCCCTCCGTGATGCCGTCATCAGGATTATCGATGTCGTCATCCGGATTCGTGTCGTTATCGCCTGGAACTTCGAATCCAGGTGTTGTACCGCCAACAATAGCACTTGGTTCAGATGTTTTGCCGGCTACGTCAACAGCAACAACGTAATAGGAAGTAAACATTCCGTCAGCTCCAAGTCCCGAGAAGACAAGGCTCTCGTCGCCGAGCACGACCTGCCCTTGATGTGTAAACGGACTGCCGTTTACGGACTTAAAGAGCCGGTATCCGACAACATCAGGAGAACCGCTGGCATTAAAGCTGATGGAGCCGCTGCCCATCGAATAATGTACGTTTTTCGGTGGGGTAGGGGCTTTGCCGTCATCTGTTCTAGGGTCGACCTTGCTTGGCATCCCTTTCTTCGCGTCCTGCGGAAGGTAAGATTCCAGCGATCTCTTTTCACCTTTCATGACCTTCAAGGCGTTCTGCAGTTCTATAATCAGCTCATCAAGGGGTTTCTCACGCTTGATTACGATTTGTTCTCTCAACATATCCAAAGGCGTCGCTTCCTGTGGAATATAATTTACACCCCGATAGGTGATGTATTTCGCTTTTGCGATACCGTCATCGCTTTCGGTAGGCACAAACTTCACATTAAACAGATCTGTTACGAATCTGTCCGTTAAGGCCGTCGGCAGCTTGCCGCTGTAAGCGGAAACCGTCTTGGACGTTATGCCTTCAGGCTTCTCGAACGTTTTGGTCGGGAACAGTTCCGGTTTCACGTCCGTCACTTCGTTCATGATTCTGGCCCAAATGGCCTGGGCGTGCTTGCGCTGGTCTCCGACAAGCGTATTTTTTTGTTCTTTATATCCGACCCATACGCCCAGCGTAACGTCAGGCGAGTATCCCATGAACCAGACATCCCCGTAGTTCTGGGTGGACCCGGTTTTACCAACAACCGGAACTTCATTGAATTTCTTGTACGTGTCTCTGACCTTGCTGCCTGTTCCGTTCGTGATGACGGTACGGAGCATATCCGTCATGAGATACGCGGTTTGTTCAGAGAATACCTGCTCCGGTTTTACTTCGTGTTTATAGACAATATTGCCTTTGGAATCCACGATTTTCTCAATCATGAAAGCGTCCGTGAATTTGCCTTGGTTGCCGATGGCACTGTATGCATTGGTGAGTTCTTCCACTGTCACCCCGTAATGCAGTCCCCCCAGTACACCGGTGGAAGCATTATAATCGTCTTCCTCCAAGGTAGTGACACCCAGCTTCTTGGAAAACTCCCAAGCCTTCTCGATGCCGACCGTGTTGTTAAACAACTTGAGCGCCACCGTATTGGTTGAATTGTTCAGTGCCTCTCTTGCTGTCATCAATCCCCTATACCCGCTGTACGAGTTTTTAGGAATATGGAACACTTTGCTGTAGTCCTTTAAGATGATCGGTGAATCGTCCACCACGCTGGCAGGCTGAATCGCCCCCGAATCGAGTGCCGGCAAATAGGCGGCAATAGGTTTCATGGCAGATCCAGGTTGTCGTTTCATTTGCGTAGCGTAGTTCATTTGTTCTGTGTTAAAATCTCTGCCCTCAATCATACCGAGAATGGCGCCGGTTTTGTTGTCGATCATCATCGCGGCGGTTTGCTCCATTCCTTTTTCCGCGCTGTCAGGCACGTAGTTGCTGTCATTCTCTGCGATGGAGCGCATGGTCTTGTATAATGTCCGGTCGATGGTGGTGTAAACACGGTAACCGCCGGTGCTGAGCTGAGCTCGGGATGCATCCATCAGATCGGAGTTCGCTTGCGTGCCTTTTGCGTTCTCTTCGGCTTCCTCGCTCAGCTGCATCAGGATATTCGATGCTTGGCGTTCTACTTCCATCATGAGATAAGGATAAGTCACATAGGCCTTCTGCGTACGAGGAGCAAGCGATTTTTGGATATCGAATGCCTTGGCCTCTTCATACTCGGCTTGCGTTATTTTACCTTCTTCCAGCATGCTTCCCAGCACGCGATGTTGACGGTTTATTGCCCGGTTGAATGATTTCTCGTCAAATTCCCCCTTGCCGTTAAAGGCAGAGTAGGAGGACGGTAGCTGCGGAAGACCTGCCAAATATGCAGCTTGAGCCACATTCAGATCATTCAGATTGTTAATGTTAAATATACCTTTTGCCGCAGCCTTGATCCCGAACAGTTGGTATCCGCTGGAACCGTTGCCGTAAGGAACTTTGTTCAAGTAGGCTGTTAAAATTTGGTCTTTACTCAAAAAGCGTTCCATCCGCATGGCCAGCAGCATTTCTTTGACCTTGCGGTTATCGGTTTTGTCGCGACTTAAAAAAGTGAGCCTGGCCAGCTGTTGCGTCAACGTGCTGCCGCCGGTTTGAACCGACTCGTTCAGCACGCGTTCCTTCACGGCGCGAGCGGTACCTTTTATGTCAACACCATTATGTGTATAAAAACGGTTATCTTCTATGGATACGACGGCATCCTTCACAAGCTGGGGAATATCCTTGAATTCCACAGGTCGTCTGTCTTCTTCGGTTCTAAGCTGCCCAATCGGTGAGCCATCCGCGAAGTAGGCGAAGCCCGTTATAGCATTGTCGTTCACCGTATTCTCGATGAGAGCCCTGGATCTTACCGGCTCATTCTCAACAATAGAGGTTACGTAGCCACCTATGGCTCCTCCGGCGAACAAAACGCCCATCAGACCTACCACAAAGAGCCATCCGATGACGGATCCGAGCACCCGCAGAAAGGACCGTTTACGCGGTTTCTTCTGTGTTTTAGGCTCTTGTTTTTTCTCCTCAACCATGAATGTATACTCCTCCTTTTAACGCACCTATTATAGCATAAATCGAAGGTTTTGAATCATGTGTCCCTACATAGCGTGTCCTTTTTTGAGGAAGATTGACTTTTTCGGGAAGCATATGATACAAATAATGCAAAGTTCATATCGTGAAAAGCTTTGAAGGACCCCAGTAGAAGGCGGAACCTTTCGTTTCCAGAGAGTCGGTGGGTGGTGTAAACCGATAACGAGCCCCTTTGAATTACCGTCCGGAGCTGACCAGGGGAAACAGAGCCGTGCACCTGCTCGGCTGTTACAGTAGTCTGGTTCCGGGATGACAACCCGTTATGGCAATGAAGTGAAAATCCGTTCCTGAGGTAACGGATTTTAATTAGGGTGGTAACGCGAGCGCTCCTACTCGTCCCTTGGGATGAGTAGGAGCTTTTTTGCGTTCAAAATTAGTGGGAGGTGTGCGAAAAGCATGGAGTGGGATGTTTTGTCGAACGTTCAGCAGCAGGAGGTGGAACGTCAGATGGAGGTGATCTCCCGCGGAGCGGTGGAGATCATTCCGGAAGAAGAGATGAGGCAGAAGGTGATGACATCGGTCGTAACCGGCGAGCCGCTGCGTGTGAAGCTGGGAATGGACCCGTCAGCGCCCGATCTTCACGTCGGGCATACCGTCGTGCTGCAGAAGCTGCGTCAGTTTCAGGAACTCGGACATGAAGTACAGCTCATCATCGGGGACTTTACTGGCAGGATCGGAGATCCAACAGGCAAATCCGAAACGCGTAAGCAGTTGTCGGAAGAGGATGTGAGGCGTCATGCAGAGACGTACAAGAAACAAATATACAAAGTATTGGATCCTGAAAAAACGAAGGTGTACTACAACTCCGAGTGGCTTGCGCCGATGACATTTGCTGAAGTGGTCGGCTTATCGGCAAAGGTTACGGTGGCACGGATGCTGGAGCGCGATGACTTTACTAAACGTTACCAGGGCGGACTTCCGATCAGCATCCACGAGTTTTTTTACCCGTTGATGCAGGGTATGGATTCTGTGGCGCTTAAGACCGATGTCGAGCTTGGGGGAACGGACCAGAAGTTTAACCTGCTGATGGGGCGAACCCTGCAAAAGGAGTATGGCACAGAGCCTCAGGTTGCGATCACGATGCCGCTTATCGAAGGACTTGACGGTATACAGAAGATGAGTAAGAGCTTGGGTAATTACATCGGTATCGATGAAGAACCGAATGAGATGTACGGTAAATCTATGTCCGTTCCGGACGAACTCATGCTGAAGTACTTCGGCTTGGCCACGGATATGGCAGGTGAGGAGGTAACCAGACTGGAGAAGGGGCTTCGAGATGGAAGCGTTCATCCCCGGGATGCCAAGATGAGTCTCTCGCACACTCTCGTTCGCATGTATCATGGGAGGGAGGCTGCGGATGCCGCACAGCAGCATTTTGTGACCGTGTTCCAGCAGAAGGCGCTTCCTGAAGACATTGAGGTTTATATTGTACCCGAAGGAGAACTGGATGAAGGAAAGATTACGCTTATCAAACTGTTGACACTGCTCGGTTTTGCCGCTTCCAATGGTGAGGCCAGACGCAGTATCCAGCAGGGGGCCGTAAAATGGAATGGAGAGAAGTGCAGCGAAACCCACGGCGAAATTGTTCCTCAAGACGGGGATGTGGTTCAAGTGGGCAAGCGTAAATTTGCCAGACTGAAGCTTTCTTAAGAAGATTGAATTTGCGGAGGATTCATTTGGATATTAAAAAAACCTGAAGGCCAAGGCCTTCAGGTTTTTTGGGTTCCGAGTTAATCTTAACGGTTGTAGAATTCGACGATTTGTTTCTCATCGATATCTTGGGAAAGTTCGGAACGTTCTGGAAGACGGATGTATTTCCCTTCCATTGCTGCTTCATCAAACTCGAGGTAAGCTGGAAGATGTACGCGGTTAGCCAAAGCTTCCTTGATGGAAGAGAGGCTGCGGCTTCTTTCACGAAGACCGACTACATCGCCAGTGCTTACAGCGTAAGAAGCGATATCGACTTTCTTGCCGTTCACAGTCACGTGACCGTGAGCTACCAATTGACGAGCACCCGCACGGGAGTTGCTGAAGCCAAGACGGTAAACCAGGTTGTCCAGACGGCTCTCAAGCAGGAACATAAAGTTCTCACCAGCGATACCTTTCATGCCAGTTGCTTTGTTAAACAGGGTTTTAAATTGCTTCTCGCCCAAGCCGTACATGTGACGCAGCTTTTGCTTTTCTTGAAGCTGCATACCGTAGTTGCTGATTTTTCTCCGTTGGTTAGGACCATGCTGACCTGGAGGGAAAGGGCGTTTAGCCAATTCTTTACCTGTACCGCTCAGGGAAATTCCCAGACGACGGCTTAATTTAAATTTAGGACCGGTGTAACGTGCCATGTTATATAGACTCCTTTTTAATTAAAGTTTCATTAGGGCTCTATTTGCGCCGTATTTGTTTGCTCTAACCGTAATCTCCGGAAGATCTGCCAGGAAAGTTCAGCCGCTGTCCTGCCAGTAACAAATAACGTGAGGGTGACACAACCCGCCCAAATTCATGGAATGCATTGCATTCTTACTCAACAATAAATATTATATGAAGTAATGATATAAAGTCAAGTTCAACCTGCAACTTACTATAACTTGGTTTTTGTCTAATTTTGTCGATAGGACCATGGACCTAAAAATATTGTGAAAAACGCATAAATTTTAATGCAAAAATGGGTAGAAAAGAGTAAGATGATATTGGATTAAGTAGTCTCATTTATCTAGTTACATATCGTAACATCTTTTGGTGTTTATCATGAACTCCCAATATGTTGAACAGCTGGGTTACCGCTATTAAATGCGGCAGCCAAATGGATCCTTACATTATGAATCGGAACGCCAGTCTTGGATAGGCCTTTTATAATGGTGCAAAGGAGCGCCCAATATGTCAGAAGATCAACGGAAAGTGTATGAAAGCTCTCCCAGTTCTGCAGTTATGTTTAATGATGCTGGGCCAATTCCTGGAAACGAGCCTCGTTTTTGGCTTCAGAGCTTGGATATTACACCTCATGATTTCCCTTATATTCAGCCTCTCCTATCAGACAGCTATCTGGAGTGGCTAAGAGAAAGCGCAGGCACACAGGCGATGAAGAAATTCAGCTGGGCCCTTCTTTCTCATGAGGGAGCTTGGCTGACAGGGGCGTCCGAAATAACGCAATACCTTAGCGCAAATGAAGATGAGACGTTATCGCTTGCTTTAAACTCCAAAGAAGCCGCCCAAGGGATGGGAAAGGGTTCTTTGGAGGGAAGCGTGGTGTGCGCTGTCCCGCTCTTCACTCGTATTCATGGGGATGTATTTGCGGTGATGGTCAGCGTTTCCTCGCATGCGATGGAACCGGAACAGTCGCTTATGCTGACAGAAACTTACGCGTTATTGTTTCGTTCCTGCTTCTATCGGAAGCTGGAATACGTATTTGCCGATGATCTGGAGAAAGTCCACAACCAAGCTGAGCGTGAGGTGCACAGGCGTTCCATCATGTTTCAGTATGTAAAGCGGATGCATGTGCAGATTAATGTGGACAATGTGCTGGTGGAGGCTATTGACAGTGTTCTGGCACTGTATCCCAAGGCCAAAGTTGAATTGTTTATGTCTCAGGACCATGAGAGCGGACATCCGCTAGTGCGTCCTCTGCTGCTTCATCATTGGCAGAGAGCGGTTTATGTCCGCACATTTATGGAGGGTACCCTCACGATTGATGAGCATGAGGAACCCGATTCGATCGTGGAAATCGGGATTCCCATGGGAGGCAAGCAGGGCGTTTATGGCGTGCTCCATGTCGAAGTGGACAAGTCTGAGCTGCCCGACATGGATCTGGAATTGCTCGGGATGATGGCCGATGCTGCGGGCACCGCGTTTGAGAATGCGAAATTGTACGAGCAGTCCAATCTGATGATTCATGAGCTCCGTATGATTAATGAACTGACACAGCGGTTGAACAAAAGCTTGCATTTGGCTGAGATATTTCAATTTGCCAACCATGAGCTGTTAAAGATTCTTGAGGCCGATTACTGCTGCATTTTGATTTATAACGAGGAGCTTGGCGGTCTTGAAGTGGTATCCTGCAACGCCGAATGGCTTGCCAAGGAGGTTTTTGAGAAGGATTATGGTTTGGGCGGCCTAGTCTACCATTCGAAGGAACCCCTCATCCTGTCGGACTATAACGAAGAACGTCCGGCGGAATCCCGGCTAATGGAGAGCACTCATTCCAGCTCGATGATTGCTACTCCGCTTACCGTAAACGGTGAGGTGCGGGGGGTTGTCCTTCTCACCCATGCGAAGCGGCATTATTTTTCGTATGACAGCTATCGGTTGCTTCAAGCCCTGACAAGCCATATTGGTCTGGCTATCGGCAATGCCTTTCTGCATGCGGAAGTAAGAAGAATGGCGAACCGGGATATGCTGACTGAACTGTATGCGAGACATTATCTTGATGAAATGATCCATGAATGTCAGACTCGCGATTTTTGCGGTTCTCTCATTGTTGTGGATATCGATGCATTCAAGCAGGTTAATGATACGTTCGGTCACCAGCGGGGGGACAAAATTCTGAAGCAGGTCAGCAGTATCGTGAAGACAACGATTCGCCACAGCGATATTCCGGCCCGCTGGGGAGGCGAGGAGCTTGCCGTGTATTTGCCGGGACTCGGCATTCAGCAGGCGATGCAGGTCGCCGAACGGATTCGCATAAGGGTATCGGAAGAGACCGACCCGCGCGTAACGGTGTCCTGCGGAATTTCCGAATGGAACTGGACCAATGACAAGATCAGCGTGGAGTCCCTCTTTTATCGAGCGGATATGGCCCTTTACGAAGCGAAGAATGGCGGCCGCAACCGGATTGTCGTAGAGAGGGCCGAGGCTGAAATCGGATTGGATTAAATACCCTGCAGCTATTTAGTGGCTGCAGGGTTTTTTCTGTCATCTGCATAATGTCATGGACCGCGGATAGCCTAAGAGAAAGATCAACGAGAGGCTGATGATTATGAGAATAAGAAGATCACGGAGCGTCATCGGAATGGTTTTGTTTGTCTTTTGCTTAACCGGGTGTGCCTGGCAAGATCAATTGTCTGCCGAAGAGTCGTTTAACCGCGCCCTGTCAGGGCTGTCTGGCGTTGATAATTTCTCTTTTCGGGGAGAAGCGGCGATTCGGAGCGGAGAAAACGGACCGTTTCAGCAAAGTTTGGCATTTGAAGGCAATCTGGAGCATCATACGAATCTGACACTATCCTCAACGAACAAGGGCACAACCATACGCAATGATAAGGTATCTGCCGATTCGGTATATCAAGCGGATGGACTTACCGTGTCCCTGAAGCGCAAGGAAGGCAAATGGAGCACACTCTCATCAGGACATGTCGAGGAAATGTGGATAACCCGCTTGAATCCGCTGGAACTGCTGGAGTATATCGGAAATTCGGAGAAGACGGTGACCCAGGAACTGGGGGCGGCAAGAGGAACCAAGGTGCTGCGCATCGAGCTGTCACCTGAAGCGGCAGCCCATATGGTCTATGGATCGCTGGATGAGCAGATGAAGACGCTGGCGGAGCGGATCGAACGCAAAGGGGATCCGCTGTACAGTGAAGATCCGAAGGTACGCAAACGACTGAAGGCCGTGTGGGAGCGGGACTATAATGAAATGAAGAGCATGCTTAGCAAGGCGGACACGGTTTCGGTCTCTCATGTAACGATTAACAAAAAAAAACAGCTTCCTACCAAACTGACTATGGAACGAACGTTGTTTTTTGTTGACGAACAAGGCAGAACCCGCACGGAAACACTGCTGTCCGATGTTACATTTACTGGTTATTAAAGGGATCGCCATGAAAATTTTTTTAACGATGAACGCTGACTTAGGGCTGTTCGCATGCTACAATAATGAATAAATTTACCGCTGTTCAATTCATAACGTAGGGAACAGTCATCATAAGGAGGATATGACAATGCGTGATCCCAGAATTCAAAAATTGGCTCAAAATCTCGTGAACTATTCGGTAGATATGCAGCCGGGCGAAAATGTGCTCATCGAAATGATTGGATCAGAGCGCGATCTGATGAATGCCATCATTGAGGAGGTTTCGAATCAAGGTGGCCGCCCGTTCGTGCAATTGACAGATCGCACGGTTCAACGTGCCATGCTGAAGAACGCAAATAAGGAGCAGCTTGAGCTGTGGGCTGAGCTGGATCTTGAGCGCATGAAGAAAATGGATTGTTACATCGGTATCCGCGCAGGCGAGAACGTCAACGATATGGCTGACGTGCCCGAGGCAAACATGAAGCTGTATAATGCACTTTATTCGCACCCCGTACATAGCGAAGAGCGCGTCAAGCGTACGAAATGGGTGGTTCTCCGCTATCCGAACGCCAGCATGGCGCAGCTTGCCAACACCAGCACCGAGGCGTTTGAGGATTTCTATTTCGATGTGTGCAATCTAGATTACTCCAAAATGGACCGCGCCCAGGATCCTTTGGCCGAGCTGATGAGAAAGACCGACAAGGTTCGCATCGTGGGACCGGGAACGGATCTCAGCTTCTCGATCAAAAACATCGGTGCGGAGAAATGCTCCGGTCAGAAAAACATTCCGGATGGCGAGGTATACACAGCGCCTGTCCGTGATTCTGTTAACGGAACAATCTCTTACAATACACCGACTCTCTACAATGGCATAACCTTCGAGAATATTAAATTCCGCTTTGAAAACGGAAAAATTGTTGAAGCAACCGGCAGCGACACCAAACGTTTGAACGAGATTTTGGATGCGGATGAAGGTGCAAGATATATCGGCGAATTTGCCATCGGCTTCAACCCATACATTTTGACACCGATGAAAGATATTCTGTTTGATGAGAAAATCGCCGGAAGCCTGCATTTTACGCCAGGTCAAGCATATGATGTAACAGACAACGGCAATCGCTCCTCGATTCACTGGGATCTCGTTTTGATCCAGCGTCCGGAGTACGGCGGCGGGGAAATCTACTTTGATGATCGCTTGATTCGCAAGGATGGTATATTTGTTATTCCAGAACTGGCAGCGTTAAATCCGGAAAATCTTAAATAGATTGGAAAAAATGTTGCATAAGAAAACGGATTCAATGTATCATGAAGGTGCAGTGATGAGCTTTATTCAGATCCTAAAGTTACGGAGGGATTCGTATGTCCAATAACAATCAATCTATCGTAGAAATTTCGCAAACCGCTAGCCAGTTCTCGTCCTCCATCGTTTTGCAGGCCGAGAACAAGTACATTGATGTTAAGAGCATCTTGGGTCTGTTCACAACGCTTGTTAATAGCCAAAGCTATGAACTGCATGTTCATGGACCAGATGCTGATGCAGCTAAAAAAGCAATGATCGACGTATTCACCAAGCATGGTTTGAATGTATCCGTTGTGGCTGAATAACAGTCGCCAAAAACACCCTTCCATAGAATGGAAGGGTGTTTTTTCGTAGAGAAAGGGTCTATTTTGTTCAGGTCCTTGTATTGAGAAACGATTTCGACTAATATTAAAGATAGTAACTGTGCTGTGATTTTGGACATAGGGGGGAAGATCATGACTTCATCTGATTTACAGGAACAGCTGAATTTAAGAGCGATCAGTCTTCTTCATGAAGATGCAGATAAAATCCTAAAGCTTATTGAAGTACAGATGGAGAATCTGGCGACCCGTTATTGCCCTCTCTATGAGGAAGTGCTGGATACCCAAATGTACGGTTTTTCAAAAGAGGTTGATTTCGCGGTGCGGGCCGGGCTTCTTCCGGAAAGTACGGGAAAGCAGCTGATCAGCAAGCTTGAACGCAATCTAGCGGTCCTGTACGAAGCCATGAATCAATCCAAATAGCCTGTACTCGTACAGGCGCATACATAGAGAAACGCATGTCGCACTCAGGCGGCATGCGTTTTTTTCTTGTGGATCACATCGCACACTGTATGGGCTGACCTTTTCTTACATTTAGACGAGGAAGAACGAGACGCCCAGTATGACGTACACGGCGAGCAGCAGCAGGCCCTCATACCAGTTGGAGGCACCGTCTTGCGTAATGGATCTGGCGATGAATACGGCGACACCGATAGCAACCAGCTCCAGCGTGGTAAACACGAGATCCATCGTATCCCCAAGGAAGAAGCTGATGAACACGAGCACGGGAGCAACAAATAGGGCAATCTGCAGGCTGCTGCCGACGGCAATTTCAACGGCGGCACCGATTTTGTTCTTCATGGCGAGCATAATGGCTGCACTGTGCTCGGCTGCGTTACCGATAATTGCTACAAGGAATGCCCCGATAAACAGCTCGCTGAGGCCATACTCGTGGCTGATGGGCTCAAGGACCCCAACAAGCCATTCGCTGACAAACGCTACCATCACCGTAGCGACAACGAGGTACAGAATTGAGCGTTTCTTGGACCAGATGGGACCGTGCTCATGCGGCAGCGCTTCCTGATCGTTATCGTCGCTGACATCCGCCAAATAATTCTTGTGGGTGATCATCGAGAACCCCAGCCATGCGATGTAGGCTATGATAAGAATTCCCGCCACAATGAGGCTGAGCGTCTTGGTCTCACTCTCCGTAATGGAGTGGGTATTCAGAAAGACAGCAGGGATAAACAGGGCGATAATCGCCAGCGTCATCAGGGATCCGTTCAGCCCTGCCAGCGTCACGTTGTATTTTTGGATTTTAAATTTGAGGCCCCCTGCAAACAGGCTGAGTCCGAGGACGAGCAGCAGGTTGCCGATAATGGAGCCGGTGATGCTTGCTTTCACCATATCGTACAAGCCTTCCTTGATCAGCAGGATGGCAATAATCAGCTCCGCCGCGTTACCGAAGGTGGCGTTCAGAAATCCTCCGAGCCGTTGGCCGGCGTAATGCGCGACGCTTTCGGTTGCTTTGCCTAGGAAACCGGCGACAAAAATAACGGAGATGGAAGACAGAATGAATTGGAGCGTGAAGTTCCAATTTGCAAAATGCCCCAGCGCACTAAGCAAAAAAGTGAAGATGAGCAGCGCGGGGTGTAGCCATTTTTTCATAACCGACACCTACCTTATGGTTTATGTATTGATGAGTTCTTGCGAGCGGAAACGACGATTCTCGTATCGCTTTTTACAATATACCCAAATTTTTCGGAGAATTATCCTTCTTTTCAGAAAGGAGCATTTGCTTTTTAGGTCCGTTACCATTTACAATAACGGATAATGAGGTGAAGGAGGAAATGGCATGACGGAACAACTTCAACTGGATAACGGTTTGATTCGAATATCGGATGATGTCGTCTCGAAAATTGCCGGATTAGCTGCCTTGGAAACCCCAGGTATTGCAGCAATGTCCGGTGGATTGTCCGAGGGCTGGGCTAAGCGACTGAGCGGCAAAAATGTGCAAAAGGGTGTTACCGTAGAAGTAGGTCAGCTGGAAGCGGCGATTGACCTGCGGATTATCGTGCTCTATGAGACACCCATTCATGAAGTGTGCCGCATGCTTCAACAGAATGTCCGCGAAGCTGTCGAGAGCATGACAGGACTTCGTGTGGTTGAGGTCAATGTGAAGGTCGAAGGCGTAGCTTTTAAAGACGATGAAATCGACGATATTCAACTTCGAGCCAAATAAGACATACCATAAGGGGATCGTTCCCCGCTGATGATGAAAAAAACCGAGAAAAAAGACTACCCGATTGACCGGTAGTCTTTTTTAATTACGGATTTAACCTGCTCCTCTTTCATCGGACGGTTGCTGTCCCTGGATATGCTAAGCACGATTCCCATGCTCAGCATCATAACCAGCAGCGAGGATCCGCCATAACTGATGAACGGGAGGGTAACGCCCGTAATCGGAATGGTATTGGTAACCCCGCCGATATTGATGAAGGCCTGGATGGCAATTAGTCCCATGATGCCGACGCCGGTCAAGGTTCCGAACGGATCCGAGCAGCGAAGCGACACAATGATTCCTCGCAAGATAAAGTATAAGTAGAGCAGGAGGAATATCGCAGTTCCGATAAAACCGAATTCTTCGCCGATGACCGAAAAGATAAAGTCATTGTAAGGATTCGGCAGGTAATGCAGCTTCTGCACGCTCTCCCCGTAACCGGCTCCAGTGACACCGCCTTGGCCGATGGCGATCAGCGATTGCACCAAATTGTAGCCCGTGTCCGACTCATCGTGGAACGGGTCCATAAAAGCCTCGATCCGGCCCATCTTGTAGTTCTTGGAAGCCTGCTCCTGATCTCCGCTGGAGTTAAAGAGTGCACCGACGCCCAGTGTGAGCACCAGGCCAAGCGCGACAAGCGAGATACATCCTAGGATATGCTTGAGGCTGGCGCCGCCAGCATAGATCAGCAGCCCGCTCGTAGCCACGAGGATGAAGCAGGAGCCTAAATCCGGCTGAAGCATGATAAGTCCCGCTACGACCCCTACAATAATGAGTACGGGGAAGAAACCGCCCTTCCATTGACGGATTCGTTCCCCTTTTTTGGTAATCAGCGCTGCCAGATAGACAATGGTCGCAATTTTAGCCAGTTCGGTCGGCTGGATGCCGAATTTCCCCAGGTTAAACCAGCTGGTGGCTCCGTTGGTTGCGGAACCGATGATCACCACAAGAATCAGCAGCATCAAGGTTAGAAAAAACACCGGTATGAATAGCTGCTTGTATTTCTTATAGTTGATGTTCATGGCAACAAACATAACCAACGTGCCGAGGACGGCAAACGCGACTTGCCGCTTCGTAAAATGCAGCGGATCGTTATTGAATTTTTCATTGAAAACGGCCAAGCTGGAGCTGGAACTGAACACCATGATCAGTCCGAATCCCACTAACAGCAAGGTAAGGATCAGCAGTTGAAAATCAGGCGTCCCTCTCTTCGGCTGAGGTTTGGTCGTATTCATAATGTTCGACCTTACGCTTCCAGAAGAGCTTTGAGCTCTTGAAGCTTCTTGGTAGCCACATTCATAACAGGCTGTGGAGCCATGGATTCATACTCAAGTCCGTGCGGGAACGTGGCTTTACCCAGGTATACCGCTTCGATTTTGAGGATGGCGTCCGGTTTTTCGAGTTTGCCTTCAACAGCGCGGGTATTAATGCGCAGGAAGTATTCAGCCTGATTTTTTTTATCTTCGATTTTCAAGTCATATGTAGCGCGGTAGTATTCCCACTGCCAACGAATGAAGCCAACTTTCTCGGCACATTCATCAAGGTAAGCTAAATCGCTGTGCAATCCGTCCAAGCCTGTATTTTCGAAAATCATGTGGTCGTAACCCCCTTAATAGTCCTTGCAAAGTTCTTTAATATGATAGTATGTTTCAGGAACTTGTGCAAGCCTGTACCGCCCGTCACGCTTCAATTGAGACCTTTTATCCAGATGAGATTTTGATAACGACAGGCATTCTTCTTTTCTGCTAAAATAAAAGAAAGTGAAAACGCTGTGAAATGTACGCTTTCCATCCTGGTGGTTATATATTCATAGGACTTCACTTTAAGCGAAGGGTGGATATGGCCGATGAATCGCGTCGTTTACCGCACGGAGTATTATGTAGTGGAAGAGAACGGGCAGAAGGAAATTGTCGTGATCGACCAGATTCCGGAATCTGCAGCGGTTGTGGCCGTTCATCAAGGGTGTTTGCTCTTGGTATGCCAGCACCGGGAAGCCGTTCATGAGAACACCTGGGAGCTTCCTGGCGGAACGGTGAAACCGGGTGAGGAACGGAAGTTTGCCGTGAAGCGGGAGCTTGAGGAAGAGGCAGGCGTGCTGTGCAAGGACCTGTCCTACATGGGCAGTGCTTATCCGATGGCTTCTCTGGCCAACCGGAACGTTCATTTTTATTTCACCGACGATTTGAAGGTGTCCGGTAGCCAAGAGTCGAATCAAGATGAGGACGAAGATATTAGAGCTATGTGGGTTCCACTCAGGGATGTATATCGCAAGATCAAGGAAGGCCGCCGAATGGATGCCATGGTTGGGCACGGACTGCTGCTGAGCAAGCTTTACGGATTTCTTGCGATCGATTGAGCCGCATATAGCGGGGGAGGATGATGGAACTTGACGAAGGAAGCATTTTGGGAACAATGGTATCCACGGATGGTGGAGTGGCGTCGTCATTTACATATGCACCCGGAACTTTCGTTCCAGGAGAAGGAAACTTCGACATTTATAGCAACCCGGCTGCAGGAGCTTGGTTTGGAGGTCAAGACAGGTGTGGGCGGGCATGGCGTTATAGGCATTCTAAAAGGGGATAAACCTGGCAAGACCGTTGTGCTGCGTTCCGACATGGATGCGCTGCCGATTGAAGACGGCAAAAGCTGCGAGTACAAATCCCGGGTGCAAGGCGTGATGCACGCTTGCGGGCATGATGGACATACCTCCATGCTGCTGGGTGCCGCTGCTTATTACAGCACGTATCCGGAAGAAGTCCGGGGCGAGCTTCGTTTTATGTTCCAGCCGGCGGAGGAAGTCTGTCCCGGCGGTGCGGTAGAGATGATCAAGCATGGAGCGCTTGACGGAGCCGACGTCGTCTATGGTCTCCACTTATGGACGCCGTTTCCAGTAGGGACCGCAGCGAGCGCTCCGGGTCCGCTGATGGCTGCGGCAGATGAGTTTTTCATTGATATTACAGGGCGCGGGGGACATGGCGGTATGCCGCATGTGACAGCCGATGCCCTGGTAGCGGGGGCAGCGCTTGTAATGCAGCTCCAAACTATTGTAAGCCGCACGGTAGATCCACTGCAGCCTGCCGTGGTTACGGTAGGAACGATACAGGCCGGAACGGCGCAAAACGTAATTGCTTCCTCTTGCCGAATCACGGGAACGGTGCGCACCTTTGACGAACCTACCCGGACGTTGATTCGGGAGCGGATCGAGCATATGACCCGGACGGTTTCGGAAACCTATGGCACGAAGGCAGCGGTCCGATATCTCGTCGGTTATCCACCCTTGGTGAATGATGAGACCGAAACCGCGCGGTTCTTCCGCACGGCACCGAAAGTATTCAAAGCGGATCAGGTCAAGGTTTCGCCCAAACTGATGCCAGCAGAGGATTTTGCTTATTACTTGATGGAAATTCCAGGCTGCTTCATTTTTGTTGGAGCCGGTAACCCGGACAAGGGGGCAATCTATCCGCATCATCACCCGATGTTCGACTTTGATGAAGATGCCATGCGTTATGGGGCGAAACTGCTGGTCGAGATGGTGTCGAGTTATCAGAACGGGGACTAGACTTTAAGAAAATCGTAAACATTGCGCATGAACGCTCGTCATTTGGAAATCCTATTGATCATAGGGGAAGTTCAAATCCATGGATATGGATGTGGGCTTCTTTTTTTTGAGAGAACCAAATGTTACAAGGAGGGATTAAGATGCATAACAAGCCATGCATCGTCCAGCGGGATCGGACCATATTGCTTGAGACCGCTCATGTGGAGGCTGAGGCCGCACGCGAACAACTGGCCCAGTATGCGGAATTGATCAAAAGTCCTACGTCTTTTCATACATATCGTCTGTCCCCGTTATCCTTATGGAACGCCGCTGCCGGAGGAATGACGGCTGAGGCGATTTGTTCGAGCCTTCAGTCGCTGTCACGTTGGGATGTGCCGGCAGCCCTGCTGGAAGAGGTTATCCAGCTTGTTGGGCGTTACGGACAGCTGTCGCTGCTTCCGCATCCAACGCTTGATCGTTCATTGCTGCTGCACAGCAATAATGAAGCCCTGATGCAGGAGCTCAGGTCCAAGCGTTCCCTGATGGAAATCGGCGTTCGGTTGATTTCGGCAAACGAGGCAGAGGTGCCCTCCGACCGGCGTGGCCTGTTAAAGCAGGAGTTGACCCGGCTTGGCTATCCTGTGCTGGACCAGGCAGGGTATCTGGACGGGCAATATCTGAACATCCTTTGGCGTGGAGAAACACCGGGAGCGGAGAGAAGTGAGGATTCAAACGGCGGCTCAAACCATCAACGATTCAAACTTCGCGACTATCAGCAGAAGGCTGCCGAATCCTTTAGGGATATCGGCGGAGAAGGTGGGAACGGGGTGCTTGTCCTGCCCTGCGGTGCCGGGAAAACGGTGATTGGCATCGCTGCCATGCGCGATCTGCAGTGCGAGACCCTGATTCTCACCTCCAACACAACGTCTGTAAGGCAGTGGATCGACGAGCTGCTGCAGAAAACCTCGCTGTCATCGGAGGAGATCGGCGAATACTCCGGTCAGCGCAAAGAGGTGAGGCCGGTAACGGTCGCCACCTATCACATCTTGACCCACCGACAAGGCAAGGGGGATGAACAGCAGCATATGAAGCTGTTTAATGAGCGTCGCTGGGGCTTAATCATCTATGACGAGGTTCATCTTCTCCCCGCCCCGGTATTCCGTGCGACGGCCGATATTCAAGCGACCCGCAGGCTTGGACTGACCGCCACCCTGGTTCGCGAGGATGGAAGGGAGCATGACGTGTTCTCGCTGATCGGCCCCAAACGATATGAAATGCCTTGGAAAAGGCTGGAGGAGCAGGGCTGGATTGCTTCGGTGGACTGCACGGAGATTAAGGTGCCGCTGCCGGATGAGATAAGAGAAGCCTGCAAGACGGTAGGCAAAAGGGAGAAGTATCGGCTGGCTGCCGAGAATCCCTCCAAGCTCCGCGTGATTCGGCGGCTCGTGGATCTCCACGAGGATGCACAGACGCTGATCATTGGGCAATACCTGGATCAGCTTCATGCCATTGCCGAGGAGCTGCACGCCCCTCTCATTACAGGGCAGATGACGCAGGATCAGCGTAATGAATGGTATAAGGCTTTCCGGGAAGGAGCCGTCCGTGTACTTGTCGTTTCGAAAGTGGCTAACTTCGCGGTTGACCTGCCCGATGCTTCCGTTGCGATCGAGGTTTCGGGCAGTTACGGCTCACGGCAGGAGGAGGCGCAGCGCCTCGGACGCTTGCTGCGGCCGAAGCAAGGGGAGAATCGGGCTTATTTCTATGCATTGGTGACGGAGGACAGCCGGGAGGAGATGTTTGCGATTCGGCGCCAGCTGTTCCTGATTGAGCAGGGGTATGAATATCACGCGATTCAAGCGGAGCATCCGGCCTCCCTTGACCTCATAGCGATGCGGCATACGCATCGCTTGCAGATTCCTGACGGGAAGGAGGCTTCGTGGAGATGATGGAGCAGCAGGAGGTGACGAAAGCCATAACCTTAGAGCGGCTTCTTCCGAAGGAGCGATCAGTCCTGCATCATATCTGGACCCGCTTTGCCGGGCAGAGCTTTGATGACGACAAGCTTCGCTCGCTGCGCGTTCGGCGCCTGAGCGGCTTGGAAATACAGCTCGCCTTCTTATCCTTGAGGCAGCAGCGATGGGTTCAAGCGGTGAAACAGGGCTGGGGCGAGAGGCTGTATTTCATTCCTTTTGATAAGCTTCAAATTCTCCAGGAGGCCTTTGGCGATCTTGAGGCGGATTTCGTTCCCGCTGCTGCCGTGAAGCTCCAGCAAGAGGGAAGAAGCGGCATAGCAGTTGATATGTTCAATGTTCTCGTATATATGGCCAAGAATCGCTTGGTAGTGACCGCTAAAGGGGTCCTACATAAGAAGTTTATTCAGAAGCTGGGGAGCATCGTGGGATTAACGCACGCCGATGTCGAGGGACTCACTCTACAATATGATCATACTGATGTTTACCCGCCGCATGTTGCGATCGTATTGGATCTACTGTTTTCGTTTGAGCTGGTCGCCCTGGAGCAAAGGGAGCTTAAGCTGAACATGACCGCATTGCGTCATTGGCTCGCACGCTCACGCGAAGCGATGGACCGATGGGTTCTTTTGCGCATGATGGAACGCTATGTTCCAGGTTCGGCCGAGTATCAGCATTTCACATGGCAGATTTGCCACTCATCTCGGATCGGCGGGATGTGGTATTATGCCCAGCACCTGTTAGTAAAGGGCGAGGAACCACGGAACTGGGAGCCTCTTAGGGGAAGGAAGTTGTCCGCGAAGGATGCGGCTTCATGGCTCCGTTTATTGACCGGCTGCGGTTACACCGATCTCGGCATGGATCACGATGGTCAATTCCTGTTCCGGTGGCGAATGGATCCCTGCTCCTTGTTGAGTGGAAGCAGTAAGGATGAAACCGGATCTTCGCGGCTGTTTATTCAGCCGGATTTTGATATATTGATTCCACCTGACGTGCCTTATATGGTCAAGTTTACGGCTGCCCTATGCACGGAGCGCATCTCGGATGACGTAATGACGGTTTATCGTCTGACCAGAGATTCGGTAGCTCAGGCGACCACAGCAGGAATGGGGCCAGAAGCGATCACGGCTTTTTTCACGGAGCATGCAGCGGCAGGAATTCCAGAGAACGTATGCGTGGCCCTATGTCAGTGGGGCAAGGAGCTTGAGCGCGCGGGGAGGAATGAGTCTTTACGCTATGCCGGCGCAGCTCCGAAAGATGAAACGGAAATCGGGGCCTGTGATGAAGGGGATAACCGTTACGCTTTACCGCGTTATCCTGGCTGCCCTTCCAGCGGATTAATTCGCCCTGCGCGCAGTGAGCTTGTTCTTGAGCGGGACGACAGCCTTCCGGATATAGCTTCAATCGTTCCGGATTTGAACCGGATTCCCATTATGTGGACACGGGATTGGCGCTCTTATCACGGTTCAACGGCCAAGCAAATGATGGAGCAGGCGCTTGAATTGTCAGCCAAATTAGAGATTGCGGTTGATGGCAGCCGGATGGAGTTTATTCCATTTCAGCTCGAGCGGCAGCCATGGAAAATTTCGGGGGCTTTATACGATCCGGATTCCGAAATGACGGGCACTGTGGTGCAGTTAGGCGAAGGGGAATGGAAGGAAATGCGGCTTGTTATTCCGTAAAAGCGTTTGAATTCCCCCTTCTTAAGATACGAGCGTTATGCTATGATGAAAGAGTCCACGAACAAAACGTTGGGCCAAACTATTAGAAAAGCGGGATGAGTTCATGAGCGTATCGGAAATAAACACGGTCGATATGGCCGAGGTGCTCACCTATGCCTATGAAATAGGCGACATGATTAATGCTTCCGTCGAAGTGGCGGATTATCTATATTGGAAGCAGGCAGTTGAGGGTGATCCCATGATTCAGGCTTTGATCAGAAAGCTTGATTCCAAGAAAGAGCTGTTTGAAGAGACTCAGCGGTTCGGTCACTTTCACCCGAATTACCATTCGGCCAAGGATGAAGTAGCCGCAGTGGAAGCGGAGCTTGAGGCTTACGAGCCTGTAGCCCGGTTTAAGCAGGCGGAGAAGAATCTGGACGATCTGCTGCATTCGATGTCGGAGAAGATTGCTTTTTCGGTTTCGGAAAGCATCAAGGTACCTGGCAACGACCCTCTTCCCAAGAAGGGGTGCGGCAGCGGCGGAGCTTGTTCGTGCGGATAATAGGCATAGACTAGAGATAGAGACGAAAGTGAGGCGAGGAGCTTAGGATGTTGGCTGAACGGACCGGTTTTATTATATGGGTCAGCGATGTGAAGGCAGCAAGAAATTTGGAGAAATACGGCAGCGTGCACTATATATCACGCCGCATGCATTATGTTGTCATGTACGTCAATGCTGACCGCGCCGAGGAAACAATGAAGAACATCCGGAGATTGTCCTACGTTCGTAAGATCGAGCGCTCCTTCCGGAATGAGATTAAGACGGAGTACAGCAGCAAAGGGCCGGATAAAGCGAAGTTTTACGGTCCTTAGCACATGATGTGCCTGATCGCGAATCTAATGTTAACGATAAGTTAGCGAAAAGAGCGTAAAGCGGCCCCCGCGGGGGCCGCTTTTTTTAAGATATTGGAAGGTATAAAATTGGAGCATGGGACTTCCTGATATCGTAAGGGGAATCCGCTTTTTTATAAAGTTTATTATGGTTTGATGACGATAGATTGGCATAAATCGGAATCTTGTTTGATAAAATAGTATAAGTAAGGTACAATTTACACTTTAATCAAGCCATCATTCCAGGCGACGTCAGCGCCTAACGCACAGGATACAACTAGAGATATTTCTAAATTTTCGGTGATTGTTCACAAGAAGCGAGGTTTCAATCTTGTGAATGCCAGTGGAATGATGTAATATGTTGGGTATATATACATAGATACAAAGACCCATTTGGTGGAGAGTGATATTCCATGCGCGACAAAGGGACTGAGCGGTGGAGCACCTATGAGCCGTTTTATATTACGTTAAATGATAAAAAGGTAGCCGACATCGTCATTACCAATCATGCGAAGAGCCGTTATACGGACCGGGTTCAGGGTAACGACACCTCCCATGAGGAAATCGGGACTTGGATGTGGGAGTGCCTGAAGCAGGACCGGATCGTGCCGTATTACCGCAACGAACAGGATGTCTATCTGATTGACGACGACCTGGTAGTTGTGGCGGAGTTTTCGGAGCTGGAGCATGAACGTGATTTGATTGGCAACCCGCTGCATCGGATGATTATTGTAACTTTTTTGGGACGTATGTCAGAAACCATTGAGCTTCGAGACCTGAAGTCGTATTACTCATGGCTTCGCCATTCACGTCGTATGACACTGATTAAGAATAGCCGGAAACGTAAATAAAGAAATAGAGTTATCATATGGCATGCGAGCGTAAGCGCGGATGTCTTTTTTGTATGCACCGCTCTGATCCGTTACAATGATAAAAACAAAGAGAGGCAGCGAGAGGGGAACCGATGCTATGAACTTTCATCAGCTCCATATTTTTTACACGGTAGCAGAGCGTGGGAGTTTTTCCGCTGCTGCCCAGGCGCTTCATATGAGCCAGCCCGCTGTGACGATGCAGGTACAATCGCTGGAGGAATATTTTGGGACAAAGCTCCTCATTCGTTCCACCAAGCGCATGGAATTGTCCGAGGCCGGGAGGACGCTGCTTCCTTTTGCCCGCAAGAGCCTGGAGCTGTCGCAGGAGACGGACGCAGCGATGGCGGCATTCTCGAATAAGCTTCAAGGAAGGCTCCAACTGGGGGCTAGCCTGACCATCGGAGAGTACGTGCTGCCCCGATTGCTGGGACCCTTCGGCCGGGAGTATCCCGATATATCCATCATGCTTAAAGTGATAAACACCACGCAGATTCTCGAGGAAATCGCGAGCCATCAATTGAATTTTGGACTGATTGAAGCACCTGTCGAGCATCCGGATATGGTCCTGGATTCGGTCATGGAGGATGAATTGAAACTGATCGTTCCTTCCGGTCATCCTTTAGCGGCAAGAGAAGATGCGATATATTTGGAGGATGTGCTGAAGTATCCGTTTGTGCTTCGCGAGAAGGGGTCTGGCACCCGGAAGGTGATGGAGGATGTGCTGCTTATGCGGGGGTACGATCCCGAAAGCATCCGGACGGTGATGGAGCTTGGGAGTACGGGAGCGGTGAAATCAGCGGTAGAGGAAGGGCTCGGCATTACGATGCTGTCGACCTCAACGGTCAAGCATGAAACCGCGCTCGGGTTAGTCAAAATGATTGATATTGCGGATGCCTCATTTAAGCGGAACTTTTATTCGATTCAGTTGCGGTCAGCACTGCTGCCGATGTCGGCGATGACGTTTTTGGCTTATTTAAAGGAAGAACGCCAGCGAAACCAGCGATAAATTACACCCGCGCATACAACGAAAGGGGATTGAATATCATGGATACATCGATGGATCGGACGGGCTGCGACCTCCATTCCCACACCCAGGCTTCGGACGGGATGAACACACCTTCGGAGAACGTGCAGCTTGCCTTCGAGCGGGGACTTGGGGCGCTAGCTATAACGGATCATGACACCGTAGCTGGTGTCGAGGAGGCGCTGCAAGCCGGAGAACGGCTGAACATGGTCGTGGTCCCTGGCGTAGAAATCAGCACCATGGCAGGCGGGACGGATATTCACGTCCTGGGCTATTACATCGATTACCGGGACCCCGTATTTCTGGAGCGGCTGGCAGAGCTCCGTCGCACGAGGGAGAAGCGTAATGAGAAGATCATGACCAAGCTGAGAGAACTTGGCATCGAGCTTACGATGGAGGAAGTGATTGCCGGCTTGGGACGGCCGCTGGAACCCGATGAGAGCATCGGCCGCCCGCATATTGCGGATGCGCTGGTTCTTAAGGGTCATGCCCTCGATCTAAGGGATGCTTTCGACCGTTATCTCGCACAGGACGCAGCTGCTTATGTGCCGCAGCCGCGGATTCATCCCAAGGAAGCCTGCGAATGGATACGGGAAGCCGGGGGCGTGCCGGTGCTTGCACATCCTGGACTCTACGGCGGTGACGCACTGGTGAGAGCGGTCATTGAAGAGGCTGCATTCAAGGGGATTGAAGTCTATCATTCGGACCATGGGGCGGCGGAGGAGAAACGCTACTTGGCCATGGCCGAGGAATACGGCTTGATTGTGACCGCCGGATCGGATTACCATGGTGAGAGGCAGGGCCAGGTATTCCATGGGGATATCGGAAGCCGCCAGGTATCTATCCAGGTGTTGGACCAGCTTCAACAGGAGCAGGCAAGGGGCTGAGAATCGACAATACTGTCCGTTTCCAGCGGATTAAGTTTGTGCGGCTCCGGCGGATTCGTATAGGAGAATCCTGGCATGACAATAAGAAAAAACGGGTACTCCGGCTGGTCATACGACCTTTCGAGGTACCCGTTTTTTGGTATTAAACTAATATATCGGTGTCTTCGTGCATCTTAATTGCGATTGTTTTTTACCGAATTGGGCATCGCCTTGATCCGCTGCTCGTCCGGCGTGACGAACAGCGTTTTCTGATTGTCATAAATGACAAATCCGGGCTTGGCTCCATTCGGCTTGCGTACATGGCGAATGAGTGTATAGTCGACGGGCACGCTGCTGGATTCTTTCGCCTGACTGTAATAAGCAGCCAGTTGTGCCGCTTCCTGCAGCGTTGCATCCCCGTACTCGCTGCTGCGGATGACCACGTGGGAGCCCGGGATATCCTTGGTGTGCAGCCATGTATCGTTTGAGGAAGCGAGACGGTTGGTAACGTACTCGTTTTGAAGGTTGTTTTTGCCTACATAAAGCTCGATGCCTTCGGATGAAGTATAGACATGCAGCGTCGGCTTATCGTTTTTCTTCTTTTTTTTCGCTTTACGATTGCGGTCTCTTAAGTATCCCTGCTGGATCAGCTCGTCCCGGATTTCATCGATGTCGCTCAAGGAAGCATGTGACAGCTGCTGCAGAAGATTCTCGATATAGTTAATCTCTTCGCGGGTTTTGATTAACTGTTCGTCGATGACCGCGAGGCTGTTCTTGTACTTGTTATATTTTTTGAAATAGCGCTGTGCATTGTCCGATGGAGTCAGGAGCGGATCCAGCGGGATGGTGACGGTCGCCTGCTCTTCATCATAGAAGTTAACCAGCTGGGCTTCACGGTCGCCCTTCTGAATCTGGTGGAGCGAGGCGAAGAGAAGCTCGCCAAAGATACGATACCGGTCGGCATCCCCAGCTTCTTCCAAGTCCTTATTCAGATTATCCAGCTTCTTGATGTTCTTCGTCCGTTCATTCTGCAGGAATCGGAGGAGGTCGCTTACCTTCTGCTTAACCGTATCCCGCTGCGCTTTGTCTCCGTAATAATCCTCCATGCATCGACTGACCGACTCGTAGGTTGTGGTTTTGTCCACCAGCAAGGTCAGCGGAATGACGGAGAACACGGATTTCCCCTTGGCATTGACGCCTGTAACGGGCGTATATTGATGGTTACGGACTTGTTCCATGATCTCATCAAAAACGCTCCATAGGCTGCCGCAATCTTTTTCCCCTTCAACCCCGCCAGCACTGCTTCCCCCTGCGCGATGGGCAATTTCCTGGGCCGCGAGCGGACTGAGGCCGCTAAACGCGCCGACCAACCATGGAACGGCCTGCTCCTCGTTCATCAGACAAGATTCCCGGAAGGCTTCCTGCAAGGTTTCGAGCGGATTCAGCTTGTGCTGCTCCGGCGGATTCGTATAGGAGAATCCCGGCATGACCACGCGATAGCTGCTGATGGCGGGTGTCACATGGTTGATGCCGTCCAAAATGGTGTCACTTGCGGGATCGAGTAGAATGATGTTGCTGTGTCTGCCCATCAGTTCGACGATGATTTTCTTGGAGGAGATATCCCCCAGTTCGTCGCGCTGCCGGATCGTAATATGAATAATTCGTTCCATGCCGACTTGCTGGATGTCCTCGATAATGCCGCTCTCGCAGTGCTTGCGCAAAATCATGCAAAACATAGGAGCTTCGGCCGGATTCAGAAAGGTTTCCTGCGTCAGATGCACCCTGGGATACGTGGGGTTAGCGGATAGCAGCAGCTTGGCGTTCCCCTGCTGGGTGCGTATATGAAACACGATGTCCCGATCGTTCGGTTGATATATTTTATTGATCCGTGCGCCCCGGCATGATTGAAGCTCATGCACGATCGCACGCGTGACAATGCCGTCTAATGCCATCCTTCATTCTCCTATCTGTCTGTTACCCTTCCTATCGTACTTCTCTATGATGCCATATTTCCCTCAAAAACTTAAGGCCCCTTCTGTGATAATTCAGGACCTGTCCGAATACATTTACGTAGAAAGGGTGGAAAAGCTGTCATCCGCCGGAGGAAAACAACCGGGAGGGAAAGGAAGCATGGAACAAAAGCAATGGCATCAGATGGATACGGATGAATTGCAGCAAGCGCTGCATATGCATCCGGAGCAGGGCCTCACGGAAGAGGAAACCGGGGAGAGACGAAAAAAAAGCGGCTATAATGAGCTCTCCGAGGGCGTTAAAATTTCTCCATTTGTTCTATTTCTGAATCAATTTAAGGATTTCATGACGTTGGTGCTCCTTGGAGCCACCCTGGTATCGGGTCTGCTGGGCGAGTATCTGGATGCCGTAACGATTGTGGCCATCATCCTGATCAACGGGATCCTTGGTTTCGTTCAGGAATTCAAGGCGGAACGATCGCTTCGGGCTTTGAAGCAGCTGTCCGCGCCCATGTCAAGGGTCGTTCGGGACGGTAAGGTGGTACAGGTTGCGGCCAGAGAACTCGTCCCTGGCGATGTCGTGCTCGTCGAGAGCGGAGACCGCATACCGGCCGATGTTCGCTGGCTTGAGATCAACAGCTGCAGCGTCGAGGAATCGGCCTTGACCGGCGAGTCCCTGCCGGTGAACAAACATGCCGATCCGATCCGCGATGCGGATGTTCCGCTGGGTGACCGGAAGAACATCGGGTTCATGGGCACGATGGTGGTCCGCGGTACGGCGAAGGGTGTTGTCATCCGAACCGGAATGGATACGGAGATGGGCAAAATCGCCGATTTGATCCAGAACACGGAATCCCAGGAGACGCCGCTGCAGCATCGACTGGAGCAGCTGGGCAAAATCCTGATCGCCGTTTCACTGGGGCTTACGATTCTGGTCGTCGTCGCAGGCATTCTGCATGGACAGCCTGCCGCAGGGATGTTCCTTGCAGGAGTCAGCCTTGCGGTTGCGGCCATCCCGGAAGGGCTTCCGGCCATCGTCACGATTGCGCTCGCCCTCGGCGTGCAGCGCATGATTAAGCGCAAAGCGATTGTACGCAAGCTGCCATCCGTGGAAACGCTGGGCTGTGCATCCGTAATCTGTTCGGACAAAACCGGGACGCTCACGCAGAATAAAATGACCGTAACCCAAGTTTGGCTGGGAGGACGCTCATTGGAAGTGACCGGGCACGGTTATGACCCAACCGGTCAGATCCTTCATAGAGGCCAACCGGTCGAGCTGCGGTCCGACCAAGGACTGCGCAGATTACTGCAAATCAGCGGTCTGTGCAACAATGCCGAAATCTATGAGAACGTGCAGGAAGAAACGCGGAACAAGCGCAAGAGCAAGGAAGAACCGACAGCTGCTGCCTGGGAATTAAAAGGGGACCCGACCGAAGGAGCGCTGTTGACGCTATCGTCCAAAATGGGATTGACAAAGGGAAGCCTGAACTCCATCTACCAGCGAGACAAAGAGTTTCCGTTTGATTCGGAGCGAAAGCTGATGTCCGTCATTGTCAGCCATCAAGGCGGACGCTTGCTCTGCACGAAAGGCGCGCCGGATGTCCTGCTGGATGCATGCACTTATATCATGTGGGAAGGAAACATTGTTCCGCTTACCGCTACACTCCGTCAGAAGGTGCTTGCCGCCAATGAAGGCATGGCTTCCGATGCGCTGCGCGTGCTTGGTTTGGCTTATCGGGATTTGCGTTCCTATGACAAGCCGGAAACGGAGAAAGAGGCCGAGAGCCAGCTTATCTTTGTGGGACTTACCGGGATGATCGATCCGCCGCGCCGTGAAGTGCGCGATGCGATTGCGAAATGCCGCCGCGCGGGCATCAAGACCGTCATGATCACGGGCGACCACCGGACGACGGCGGAAGCGATCGCCGCCCAGCTCGGCATCCTGCCAAGGAACGGCCAGTCGTTATCGGGCCAGGAGTTATCCCGGTTGGATGACAAAGAGCTGGACGCGAGGGTGGATCAGACCTTTGTTTACGCCCGCGTATCCCCTGAGCATAAGCTCCGCATCGTAAAGTCGCTGCAACGTAAGGGGCATGTGGTTGCCATGACGGGGGACGGCGTGAACGATGCTCCGGCCATCAAAGCGGCGGATATCGGAATTTCCATGGGGATTACCGGTACAGACGTAACGAAGGAAGCGTCCTCGCTGGTGCTCAGCGATGATAATTTCTCCACGATTGTTTCAGCGATTGAGGAGGGGCGCAGCATCTATGAAAATATTCGCAAATTTATCCGCTATTTGCTGGCTTCCAATGTCGGCGAAATTCTGACGATGTTTTTCGCGATGATGATGGGTCTGCCGCTTCCGCTCGTTCCGATCCAGATTCTGTGGGTCAACCTCGTGACCGACGGACTGCCGGCTATGGCGCTTGGGGTGGATCAGCCGGAGAAGGATCTGATGGAGCACAAGCCGCGCGGAGCCAAGGAAAATATTTTTGCCAGACGACTTGGTTGGAAAATCATCAGCCGCGGCATATTGATCGGCCTGTGTACACTGGGCGCATTTTGGATTACGCTGCGCATCGCGCCGAATGATCCGGGCCAGTTGGCCAAGGCACAGTCCGTTGCTTTTGCGACGCTCGTCATGGCGCAGTTGATCCATGTGTTTGACTGCCGCAGCTCGCGTTCGATTTTCCACCGCAATCCGCTGCAGAACAAAGCCTTGGTTCTGGCTGTGCTGTCCTCGGTATTGCTCATGCTCGGCGTTATGTACATCGAGGCGTTTCAGCCGATCTTCAAGACGGTTCCACTTGGCTTGAAAGAGTGGGCATTGACACTCGTGGCCGCCGGCATTCCTACCTTCCTGATGGGGGCGGGAAGCGTGTGGGGAGGCAGACGGAACCGCAAACATAACCGCCGCAGCATGATGACGAAGAGTGCAAATATTTCGGCGTAAAATGAATGGTTAGCCCATCCCTTCTGCGATAAGCTATGCACAATCGTAGCAATTGCAGAGGAGATGGGTTTTATGATGGAATTTACGAAAATGCACGGGCTTGGCAACGACTTCGTTGTCGTATACGGTGAACAGGAACTTCCTTCCGATGCTTCCGAACGGGCTGTGAAGCTGTGCCATCGCTTTTTCGGCATCGGTGCAGACGGACTTGTATATATTTTGCCTTCCACGAAGGCAGACTTTATGATGCGGATCATGAACTCAGACGGTTCCGAAGCGGAACAGTGCGGTAATGCCATCCGTTGTGTCGCGAAGTATGTATATGATCACGGCCATATTGACCGAAAGGAGATTACCATTGAAACCATCGGTGCCGGGGTACAGCAAGTACGCCTAACGGTGCAGGATGGTCAAGTGAGCAGCGTTCGGGTAGATATGGGTGAACCGGTCCTGAATGGACTGAGCGTGCCCACGACGATCGATCTCCATCCGGTGGTGAATCATCCCATTGAAGTGGACGGCCAGGAGTTCCGCTTCACCGCGGTGTCCATGGGCAATCCGCACTGCGTCATTTATGTGGACGATGCCGCTAACTTCGATCTCGGTGTATGGGGACCGAAGCTTGAGGTGCATCCGCTGTTTCCAAGAAAGATTAACGTGGAGTTTGCGACGGTGAATTCACGGGGCCAAGTGGACATGCGGGTATGGGAGCGTGGTGCAGGACCGACCTTGGCCTGCGGCACCGGCGCCTGCGCAACATTGGTATCCTCGGTGTTGAACAGTTTGACAGACCGCAGCGCGACGATCTCTCTTAAAGGCGGGGACTTGTTTATCGAGTGGGATGAGTCCGACAATCATGTGTACATGACAGGTCCGGCCGAGGTCGTGTACGTAGGCACGCTTGCCTTGTAAAGCATTCGCCAGCCGTTACAAACCTGCCCGCAAAAGTGAAAAAACAGTATGATCTAAAGTTTGTCCATTAGGGGTGGACACGTTAGGGAGGCCTTCTGAAGGCCTCCCTTTTGTCTCTTTATCTTTTGAGAGGTTTTATGATACATTAGTTGAAAATAAACGTCGGGTGGAGGAGAAACGCGATGAAACCGAATCTTCGGCAGGCATGGGAGAATCAGGTACTGGTCGGTGACGGCGCGATGGGTACTTATTTATATCAAAAAGGATTTCCTGTAGGCATATCATATGAAGAACTGAATTTAACCTCCCCGGAGGTCATCGGGAACGTTCATCGCCAGTATGTTGAGGCTGGTGCCCAAGTCATTGAGACGAACACGTTCTCTGCCAATTACGACAAACTGTCCAAATACGGTTTGGAGGCGAAGGTAGGAGAGATTAACCGCGCAGGCGTGAGAATTGCGCGTGAAGCTGCCGGCGATCACGGATATGTAGTGGGTGCGGTAGGCTCTATTCGTGCAGGCAAAAGAAGCAACATTTCCACGAGCGAGCTCAAGCGTTACTTCGAAGAGCAGCTGTCGGTACTTATATCGGAAGGCGTAGACGGCATTCTGCTCGAAACGTTTTATGACGTGGACGAAATGCAATTGGCTTTGGCGCAGGCTCGGATGCTAAGCGACCTGCCGGTAATCTGCCAGTTTGCGGTAGAGGATATTGCCCGCACGCTGGACGGCTTCACGATGCCGGATGCTTACCGCATCCTGAGTCAAGAAGGCGCGGACGTGATCGGCTTTAACTGCCGGACGGGTCCAAACGGCATCATGCGCGCGCTGGAAACCCTGAATGGCATCATGAATCTTCCGGCTTCGGTCTATCCTAATGCGGGGATCGCCGATTATGTGGATGGGGAATACCGGTATGGTGCGAGTCCCGAGTATTTCGGCAAGACGGCCTTGGAGTTTGCGAAACGCGGTGCCCGGATTGTCGGCGGCTGCTGCGGAACGACACCGGAGCATATCGCGGAAATATCATCGGCGTTGTCCGATTACGTACCTTCGCCGCTTCCTGCCGTCGATGAGGCTGAAGTCAACCGGATCGTGATTCACGAGACAGCCCAAGAGCAATTTTACGAGCGCATCGGGGAGCCGACGATTGTCGATATCGTGAAGGAACGTCATACCGTTATCGTCGAGCTGGACCCTCCAAGGGATCTGGATATCACCAAGTTCATGAAGGGTGCGGAAGCTTTGAAAAAAGCGGGAGCCGATGCGCTGACCCTTGCAGATAACTCGCTGGCCGTAACCCGTATGAGCAACATGGCGCTGGGCCATCTAGTACAAGCACGCACGGGACTGCGGCCGTTGATCCACATCGCTTGCCGTGACCGAAACCTGATCGGCACGCAGTCGCACATGATGGGTTTTGATGCGCTTGGCATCGACCATGTACTTGCGGTGACGGGTGATCCGGCACGCTTCGGGGATTTGCCGGATTCCAGCTCGGTGTACGACATGACCTCATTTGAAATCATCCGCATGATCAAACAGCTGAACGACGGCATTGCTTTTTCCGGAAAGCCGCTCAAGCAGAAGGCCAAATTCGTTGTCGGCGCAGCGTTCAATCCCAATGTAAGGCATCTGGACAAAGCGGTTGCCCGCTTGGAGAAGAAGATTGCGTCGGGTGCGGATTATGTGATGACACAGCCTGTGTACGATCCCGAGTTAATGGTTAGGCTGAGGGAAGCTACGGCACATCTGGATATTCCGATCTTTATCGGCATTATGCCGCTGGCAAGCGGACGGAACGCGGAATACCTGCATAATGAGGTGCCAGGCATTCAACTGTCGGACGAAGTCCGCAGCCGCATGGCCGGGCTTGAAGGCGAAGCGGGCCGGGCGATGGGTGTCAAGATCGGCAAGGAGCTGCTGGATGTTGCAACAGAGCATTTTAACGGCATATACTTGATGACGCCGTTTATGTTCTATGAAATGAGCGTACAATTAATGGAGTATGTCTGGGAGAAATCGGGCCGCCGATTGACCCCCTTGTTTCATTAATAATTATCAATTACAATAGTGTAATGGATGTGATTCCGATGTCATTGAGCATGACCGGATATGGGCAATCCGTTGTCGATTTTCAAGGTTACAGTATCTCTTTCGAAGTGAAGTCAGTCAATCATCGATATTGTGAAATCGTCTTTCGTATGCCCCGTGAGTGGGCGTGCTTCGAGGATTCACTTCGACGGGCGGTACAGAGCCGAATTGGACGCGGGCGGATTGATGTTTATATTAACAAGGAAAACAACGGCGAGTCCCAGGGTGCCGTGCTGAACCACGCCATGGTTCAGGCGTATTTACAGGCAGCCGAGGATTTGAAGTCATATGGAATCAAGGGAGATCTGGCGGTGCGGGATATTTTGTCGCTGCCAGATGTTCTTGTTAGTCCGAGCGGACTTCCCCTGGATGAAGCGCAGCAGAAGTTATGGAATGATGCGCTTCTTCAAGGTCTTGAACAAGCGCTGGAGGGTCTGATTCAGATGCGCAGCAGGGAAGGTTCTTTTCTCGTGAAGGATATCGGGCAGAGGCTTGACCGATTGCAGCTGCTTCACCGAGAGATGACCGAGCTTGCTCCTGAAGTTCCGGAAGAGTACCGGAAGCGTCTGCGGCAGCGCATAGAATCTCTTGATGACGGGTCGCTTGCTGTTGATGAACATATATTCGGAATGGAAGTTGCCCTGTTTGCTGAACGTTCCAATGTGGACGAGGAGTTGATTCGACTTCACAGTCATTTGGAACAATGCAGAGAGCTGCTTCATCAGAAAAGCCCTGTAGGCCGTAAACTGGATTTTCTGATTCAAGAAATGAACAGAGAAGTCAATACGATTGGATCGAAAGCCAATCATCTGACTCTGGTAAACCGTGTTGTCGAAATGAAAGCGGAACTGGAGAAGATTCGTGAACAAGCCGCTAATGTGGAATGACCGCAGCTTCATCGGCAAGTAAGAGTCAAATGTATAGGGGGAGCAACCGCACTATGGCAATCAAACTTATTAATATTGGCTTCGGAAACATCGTATCGGCCAATCGGATCATCTCAATCGTGAGTCCTGAATCGGCTCCGATCAAGAGGATCATTCAAGAAGCACGGGACCGTCATATGCTGATTGATGCTACATATGGCCGAAGGACACGGGCTGTTATCATTACGGATAGTGACCACGTGATTTTATCGGCTGTGCAGCCAGAAACGGTGGCTCACCGTCTGTCCAGCAAAGATGACGACAACGACGAATAAGATGAGGAGTACTATGTCTAGAGGATTATTGATTGTATTGTCCGGTCCTTCCGGGGTGGGAAAGGGAACCGTCTGTACGGCACTTCGCAGCCGGGTTCCGGAGCTGGTGTATTCGGTGTCGGCTACGACACGTTCGCCGCGGCTCGGTGAGGTACATGGTGTGAACTATTTTTTCAATAGTCGGGAACAATTCATGGATATGATTGAGAACGACCAGCTTCTCGAATATGCGGAATACGTCGGGAACTATTATGGAACCCCGCGTGATTTTGTGGAAGAAACTTTAGCCTCCGGCAAGGATATTATACTGGAGATCGAAGTGCAAGGTGCACTGAAGGTCAAGGAGAAGTTTCAGGAAGGTATCTTTGTGTTTCTGATGCCGCCGTCGCTGGATGAACTGAAAGATCGGATCCAGGGCCGGGGAACAGAGAGTCAAGCTACCATCGACCACCGTATGTCCGTAGCGGTTGACGAAATCAATTTACTGCAGCATTATGATTATGCGGTAGTGAACGATGAAATTGATCTCGCTTGTGAGAGAATACAATCTATCATTATTGCCGAACATTGTAAGGTGAGAAAGTAACCTGTCTTTTCATAGACGGCGTTAACTTTCAAGTAAAAGAAGAAGAGGTGCTTCGACCGTGTTATATCCATCCATTGATGAAATGATGAATAAAGTAGACAGTAAATATTCTCTTGTGGTTGCGGCTTCCCGCCGTGCACGCCAATTGCGTGAAGGCGGAGTCAGCGAGTTGAAGAATCCGAAATCCCATAAGTTTGTCGGTGTCGCTCTGGAAGAAATCTATGGCGATTACGTGAAAATCGAGCGGGGACAGGACTAAGACCTTTTTTCAATATTTGAATATCATGCGTTAGCGCGCGAAAATGTGACAACCGAAAGGTTGTTATTTTTTTGAGAAGATATGAGAATGTAGCCTTTACACTATGGAAAGCGGGGGATTGTCATGTTGAACGGAAAAGTCATTGTGCTTGGCGTTACAGGTGGCATTGCCGCGTATAAAGCAGCGACTTTATGCAGCAGGCTTGTCCAGAGGGGAGCGGATGTGCATGTCATTATGACGGAATCCGCAAAGCAGTTCATTCCGGAATTGACGCTTCAAACGCTGACTAAAAACCCGGTTTATAGCGATACCTTTGATGAACGGGACCCATCGGTCGTCTCGCATATCCATTTGGCTGATCTGGCTGATCTGGTATTGATCGCTCCGGCCACAGCCAATGTCATCGGCAAGATGGCCCATGGCCTGGCGGATGACATGCTGACCACAACGCTGCTCGCGACCACGGCTCCTGTCATGATCTCGCCGGCAATGAATGTGCATATGTACACACACCCGGCCGTCATGGCGAATATGGAGACGCTGGTCTCCCGCGGGGTATCCATGATCGAACCCGGAGAAGGGCTTCTGGCTTGCGGATATGTCGGAAAGGGACGGATGGAAGAGCCCGATACGATTGTTGACGTGGTTGAACGGTTTTTCCGAGGTCGTGCCGCACAACCTGTGGCGTTGAATGAGGAAATGGCGAGCAGCTCCACAGGCATATTGCATGGTAAAAAGGTAGTTGTCACGGCCGGCGGCACGATCGAACGCATTGATCCGGTCCGGTATATAACGAATGATTCTTCCGGGAAAATGGGGTTTGCGATCGCAAAAGCGGCCAAGCAGCTGGGGGCGGATGTTCACCTCATTGCCGCTCATACCGATGAAGCTCCGCCAGAGGGAATCAAGACGGAAAAGGTGGAATCGGCTCAAGATATGTACGAAGCGGTGCAACGCGTGTTCGATCATAGCGACATCGTGGTCAAGGCAGCAGCGGTTGCCGATTATCGCCCTGCTGAGGTAGCGACATCAAAGATCAAAAAGCGCGGGGAGACAATGACGCTGGATCTTGTCAAGACAACCGACATTCTGGAGAGCCTGGGACGCCAAAAAACCACCCAGTTCTTAATCGGATTTGCCGCTGAGACCGATACGGTGGAGCAGTTTGCCAGAGAAAAGCTGAAACGCAAAAATTGCGATCTGATCGTTGCTAACGATGTTACACAGGAAGGAGCAGGCTTCCGCACGGATACGAACAGCGTCCATATCTTTGATGCAGAAGGGCTGGTCCTGCAGCTTCCCGTGATGTCCAAGGAGGAAGTGGCCCAGAGGCTGCTAACGCTGGCGGCTGATCGGTTGTCCGGGAGGTCATCCTGATGGAAATGGCACGCGTGATTGTGGACGTGCCGTCCAAGGATACGGACCGGCCTTTTGATTATTTGATTCCTGAGGAACTTCGGCCCTGGGTCGAGGTAGGCAGCCGGGTCGGCGTGCCGTTCGGGCACCGTACGCTTCAGGGGTTCGTGGTCTCTCTGCATCCCCGGCCCGAGATGGATACGGCCAAAATGAAGCCGATTCAGGAAGTGCTCGATGTGATGCCGCCGCTTTCGCCCGAACTGATTGAGCTTGGAGAATGGATGAAGGAGCGTTATGCATGCCGCTATATATCGGTTCTGCAGTCGATGCTGCCAACGGCGCTGAAAGGGAAGGCTGAGCGGTACATTTCCATTGGCGATTCAGACACGTCCCTGACGGATGAAACCGACGGATTATTTGCGCTCCTGCCCGAAAGTGAGTCGGAGCAGGAGATCATCCGCTTTGTCAGTCAAAGAGGCGAGGTTTCGCTCCAGCAGTTAACGCGGGCATTTCCGGATGGGGCTGCTACCATCAAAGCATTGATCGGCCGAGGACGGCTGAGTGAATATCAGCAAATCAAGGACAAACTGCAGAAAAAGACGGTGAAGGCGGTAGAGCTTGCCGTAGCGAGCGAGGAAGCGCATCTAGCGCTTGCTTCATTTCCGGCCAAGGCCCAGCGCCAGAAGGAAGTGCTCCAGTATATATTGGAAATGGAAGCATTTCTGCCGATATCGCAGAAGGATCTGCTGCAGACGCTGGGCGTCACCGCAGGCACCGTGAAGGCGCTGGCGGACAAAGGGCTGATTACCCTTGAGGATATCGAAGTGTTCCGCGACCCCTATCGGGGGCGGCATTTTACGCCTAGCACCCCCTTGGCGCTCACACACGAGCAGCAAGCAGTGTACCGCAGCATCGTGCACAAGCTGGATGAACGCAAACATGGCGTGTTTCTTCTCCACGGGGTAACAGGCAGCGGCAAGACCGAAATCTACCTGCAGACGATTCAGCGATGCCTCGAACAGGAGCGTCAGGCGATTGTGCTGGTGCCTGAGATATCGCTGACACCCCAAATGGTGGAACGGTTCAAAGCCCGTTTTGGCGACCGCGTGGCTGTCATGCACAGCCGGCTTTCAGATGGGGAGCGCTATGATGAATGGCGGAAAATAAGGGAAGGTCGGGCGTCCGTTGTCGTGGGCGCACGATCGGCAGTATTTGCGCCGTTTGACCGTCTGGGCTTGATCATTATGGATGAAGAACATGAAGGTTCATATAAGCAGGAAGAGACGCCGAAGTACCATGCCAGGGATGTTGCGATTCACCGTGCCCAGCTGACCGGTGCAGCCGTCATTCTGGGTTCGGCAACGCCTTCGCTGGAGAGTTACCATGCGGCGAGATCGCAAGCTCAAGATGATTTTGCGCCCCATCTGCTGGAGATGCCGAGCCGTGCGCTGGGCAACAAGCTGCCTGAGGTCCAGGTTGTGGATATGCGAGAGGAGCTGCGAGAAGGAAATCGCTCGATGTTTAGCCGCTCCCTGCATGCCGCGATTTCGGCCAGGCTGGAACGCAGGGAACAGACGGTGCTGCTGCTGAATCGGCGGGGCTACTCCACGTTTGTCATGTGCCGGAGCTGCGGATATGTGGCAGGCTGTCCCGAATGCGATATTTCGCTGACATACCATCAGAAATCGAATAATTTGCGCTGTCACTATTGCGGTTATGCCGCACAGGCGCCGGAGGTTTGCCCGGATTGCGGAAGTGAACATATCCGCTATTTCGGTACGGGAACGCAACGTGTCGAGGAAGAATTGGCCAAGCTGTTTCCCGGCATTCGCGTCATTCGGATGGATGTTGATACCACGACCGAGAAGGGCTCCCATGAGAAGTTGCTGAAGCAGTTTCGGGATAAAAAAGGGGACGTGCTGCTAGGCACCCAGATGGTTGCCAAAGGCCTGGATTTCCCCGATGTCACCTTGGTCGGTGTCATTACAGCCGATTCGGCGCTGAACCTGCCCGATTTCCGGGCGGCTGAGAAGACGTTTCAACTGCTCACACAGGTTGCCGGAAGAGCAGGGCGCCATCATCTGCCGGGTGAAGTGGTTATCCAATCCTATACGCCCGAGCATTATTCGATTATCCATGCAAGCAGCCATGATTATTTATCCTTTGTCAAGGACGAGCTGAAGCACCGCAAAGCGCTCCATTACCCGCCGTATTGCAGGCTGATCCTGGTGACGCTGTCGCATGAACAGCTGCCGCTGCTGGTAAGAATGGCGGAGAATTTTGCCGCGACGATCAAAAGCGAATCCGACCGCCGGGGATGGTTTGGAAGCCTGGACCGATTCGATGCGAGCGCGCTCGATATATTGGGTCCGGTAGCCTCTCCCATTCCGCGGTTGAAAAATAGATACAGATTTCAATGTATGATAAAATGGCGGGGAACGATGGATGCTGTCTCGCTGGTGCGTTCGGTTGCCGAGAAGCTTCAAGATTCGGCGCGGGACAACAAGCTCCAGATCAGTATTGACGTAGATCCGCAAATGTTAATGTAATACAGCATATAATGATGAAAAGCACAAGGATGGTGTCATAGACATGGCGATTCGTATTATCGTTAAAGAACCGGATGAGGTTCTTCATAAAAAGGCAAAGGAAGTTACCAAAATTACGCCGAACGTTCAAAAGCTCCTGGACGATATGGCCGATACCATGTACGATGCGGAAGGCGTTGGATTGGCTGCGCCGCAGGTCGGAATTCTGAAGCGTCTGATCGTGATCGATGCCGGTGACGAGCACGGATTGATCAAGATGATCAATCCGGAGATCGTGGAGAGTGAAGGCGAGCAATTCGGACCGGAGGGCTGCTTGAGCATTCCCGGATGGAACGGGGATGTGCGCCGTGCGGAGAAAGTGACGGTTAAGGGGCTTGATCGTGAAGGCAAAGAGCTTATCATTACGGGTACCGGGCTGCTTGCAAGAGCGTTTCAACATGAAATCGATCATCTGAACGGGGTGCTGTTTACGGAAATCGCTGATCGGGTGTATGAGTATGTTCCTGAACAGCCGAGAAAAGAGCTGGAGAATCGATGAATATCGTATTTATGGGCACCCCGGCCTTTGCAGTACCCAGCCTGGAAATGTTGATTGCCGAAGGTTATTCCATAGCTGCCGTCGTTACGCAGCCTGACCGTCCGCAAGGGCGTAAAAAAGTGCTGACCCCAACGCCAGTTAAGGAAGCCGCTCTTCGTCACGGCATCCCGGTTCTGCAGCCTCAGCGCCTGCGGAATCCGGAAGCCGTGGCTGAGCTGGCGCAATATAAGCCTGATTTGATCGTCACGGCCGCCTATGGTCAAATCCTGCCAAGATCGGTGCTGGATATGCCGTCACTGGGCTGTCTTAATGTTCACGGCTCGCTGCTCCCCGCTTATCGGGGAGGAGCACCGATTCAGCGCAGCATCATCAACGGAGAATCCGTAACTGGCATCACCCTGATGTATATGGCGGAGGGGCTCGACACGGGTGACATGATTGCCAAGGCCGAAGTTCCCATTGAAGATGACGATACGGCCGGAACCATGTTCGAAAAATTGAGCCAAGCCGGTGCGGAACTGCTGCTGCGGGAGCTGCCGCGGCTCGTAAAGGGCAAGGTGGATGCGGAGTCCCAGGATGAGACGAAGGCAACGTATGCTCCGAATCTGACCCGGGATGATGAAAAAATCGACTGGAGCCGCACTTCCCGCGAAATTTACAATCAAATTCGCGGTCTGGTTCCTTACTCCGGTGGATTTACGCTGTGGAACGGGGATGTATTTAAAGTATGGACAGCGGCTAAGCCGGACAGCGCTCAGACCCCATCTAGCGATGTACAGCCCGGAACCGTGCTTGAGCTTCATGAGAAGGGGATTGTCGTGAAAACTGGCGACGGCACGCTGACACTGTTAACAGTTCAACCCAGCGGCAAGAAGGCGATGGATGCAGCGCAATTCGTGCGCGGGACGAGCTTGACAGTCGGGACGGTGTTGACGTGAGCGGGAACCGCAGCCCGAAGGGGCGCCAGGACTCCCCGAGAGAGCTGGCGATGAATGTATTAACACAGGTTGAGCAGGAGGGGGCGTACAGCAATCTTCTGCTCAACACCGCCCTGCAGAAGTCCTCGCTTGCGAAGAGCGACGCGGGACTGGCCACAGAGCTGATCTATGGCACGATCTCGCGGCTGAACACGCTCGATTATTTTTTGGACAAGTTTGTCAATAAAGGGGTACGGAAGCTTCAGCCGTGGGTTAGGGCACTGCTTCGCATCAGTCTGTATCAGGTCGTATATCTGGATCGGATTCCGGATCACGCGGTTGTCAGCGAGGCCGTTAATCTGGCGAAGCGCCGCGGGCATCAAGGGATTTCTGGTATGGTGAACGGGGTGCTTCGGAATATTTTGCGTCAGAAGGAAAGCTTGGCGATTCCTGAGAATATGCCGGCGGCCCAGCGCATTTCTCTGCTGCATTCCCATCCGCAGTGGCTGGTGGAGCGCTGGATATCCCAGTACGGGATCGAGACGGCAGAGGCAATCTGTGCCGCGAACAATGAACCGCCGGCTGTCAGCGTCAGGGTGAACACCACGATGGTCAGCCGGGAGGACATGCTGGCATTAATGAGCAGCCACGGCCTTGATGCCACCCCGTCGTCGCTTAGCCCCTATGGGATTGTCGTAAAAGGAGCTGGCAACATGGCCTTGACCGATTGGTATCGGGACGGGATGATCTCGATCCAGGATGAAAGCTCCATGCTGGTCGCCGAGGCTGTCAAGCCAGAGGCGGGAATGCGGGTGCTGGATTGCTGCGCAGCCCCGGGCGGGAAAAGTGCCCACATGGGCGAGCTGATGAAGGATGAAGGCAGCATTGTTGCCAACGACATCCATGCCCATAAAGGCAAGTTGATATCGGATCAGGCCAGCCGTTTGGGACTGGACAGCATTTCGATCGTGACTGGGGACGCGCTGGATTTGGTTGACCGCTTCGAGCCTGCGTCTTTTGACCGAATTTTGCTGGATGCTCCGTGCTCGGGCCTTGGCGTAATCCGTCGCAAGCCTGATCTGAAGTGGGGCAAGTCACAGGAGGACATCGATGAAATTGCGGCGCTGCAGCTAAGGCTGCTGGAGTCGGTCTCCACCTTGCTTCGTCCCGGAGGACTCTTGGTGTACAGCACGTGTACGATTGAGCCGCTGGAGAATGAAGGCGTTGTATCTGCTTTTCTGGAAGGCCATTCCGAGTTTGACATCGCGGAAGATGGTCTTGGAGCCTTAAGCCGGCTGGAAGAGAAATCGCTTCAGCGTGGAGGCGGGATTCAAATTCTGCCCCAGCATTATCATAGTGACGGCTTTTACATTGCAAGACTCGGCAGACGCCCCTCTTAGGGTGTCCGCCGCCATGACTATAGTCGTATCCCGCCAATGCCGGCGGGTTTTCCTCTTTTACCGTCTCTTTTATTTATGTTAGAATAGGAAGAATGAAAAAAGAGATGCATATGAATGTAATAGGGAGAGTTCGGAAGAATGTTGACTGGACTTCCTCTAAATTAGACAGGTGTGGTGAGAATGAAACCTTTTATATATGATTATTCACTGGAAGAGCTTCAAGCATGGGCTCAAGAGAATGGGGAGCCGGCGTTTCGCGGAACCCAGATTTATGACTGGCTGTACGTAAAGCGAGTGAACGATTTTGCAGAAATGACGAATCTGTCCAAGGAGCTTCGGACGAAGCTGGAGCAGGAGTTCAGTTTTGTTACCCTGACGGAAATCACCAAGCTGGAGTCAAAGGACGGAACGGTCAAGTTTCTGTTCGGTCTGCATGATGACCATGCGATCGAGACCGTCATCATGCGGCACAATTACGGCAACAGCATCTGCGTTACAACCCAGGTAGGCTGCCGTATCGGATGTACGTTCTGTGCATCCACACTGGGTGGCTTGAAGCGGAATCTGACCTCCGGCGAGATTGTTGCCCAGGTGGTTCAGGCGCAGAAGATTCTCGATAAAACGGGAGAACGTGTCGGCAGCATTGTAATCATGGGCTCAGGCGAACCGTTTGAGAACTATGAAGCAACCATGAAGTTTCTGCGCACGATGATCCATGAAAAAGGATTGAATATCGGCCAGCGCCACATTACCGTTTCGACGAGTGGCATTGTGCCTAACATCTATAAATTCACGGAAGAGGATACCCAGATTAATCTGGCCATCTCCATCCATGCACCGAACGATAAGCTGCGCTCCAAGCTAATGCCTGTTAACCGCCGGTTCCCGTTTGATGACGTGATTGAGTCGCTTCGTTATTACCAAGCCAAAACCGGACGGCGCATTACGTTTGAATACGCCTTGATCGGCGGCGTAAATGATCAGGTTGAGCATGCCGAAGAGCTTGCGGACGTCATTAAGGATATGAACTGCTTCGTCAATCTGATTCCGGTTAACCATGTGCCGGAACGGAAATATGTTCGCACATCGCGTAACGATATTTTCAAATTTCAACGTGCGCTAGCAGACAAGGGGGTCAATGTGACCATCCGTCGTGAACAAGGCCATGATATCGCTGCCGCTTGCGGTCAGCTGCGGGCCAAGCATATGGAGTTGGGGTGAGAAGATTTGATCAAGACGGTTCATGTAAGCCATGTGGGACGCGTTCGTCCTGTTAATGAAGATTCGGTATTTGTTAGCACACTGGAGCATGGCTATACCTTGGGTGTGGTTGCTGACGGTATGGGAGGTCACCTTGCGGGTGACACCGCCAGCAGGCTTGCGGTAGATACCGTAGCCGAGGATTTGTCCTCTTTGGAGCAGGACATGTCCATGGAAAGTATTCGGGCTGCGCTTGGTGATGCCATATTGCATGCCAATGCCGTTATCTATCGTGAAGCCTCGGCTGATGAGCGGCTTCACAATATGGGCACGACGATTGTAGCGGTGCTGCTGCGAGGTTCCGAAGGTTATATCGGACATATCGGGGATAGCAGGGCTTACAAAGTCGTTCCCGGACAAGTGATTCGACTCACAGATGATCACACATTGGTCAATGAGCTTTTTAAGAGTGGTCAGATTACGGAAGATCAACTGGAAACCCATCCCCGGAAAAATGTACTAAGCCGGGCACTTGGAACGGATGTGGATGTGACGGTTGAGCTAACACCGGTTACGATCGGAGAAGGCGAAGTGCTGCTGCTCTGCAGCGACGGGCTCAGCAACCGGGTCAGCCGCGAGCTGATCGGACAGATTTCCGGTTCACTTGACCTTCCTCTGGAAGAAAGAGCGGATCGCCTGCTTCAACTGGCACTTCTTGCTGGCGGTGAGGACAACATCACGGTCGCAATGTTTGAACATCAAGAAGAAGTTGTCGGGCAACGTATAAAGGGGTGGGATTCATGATCGGACATGAATTGGCTGGTCGTTATAAAATTATAGAACGCATCGGTGGCGGTGGCATGGCGCTGGTCTACAAGGCTCAGGATATTTTGCTGAACCGGAATGTAGCGATCAAAGTGCTGCGCCAGCAGTTTGTGCACGACGAGGAATTTATTCGCCGTTTCCGGCGTGAGGCACAATCAGCGGCTTCGTTGTCGCATTCCAACGTGGTCAGCATCTATGATGTGGGTCAAGAGGAAGAAGTGCATTACATCGTCATGGAATATATCGAAGGTCAGAATTTGAATGAAATTATAAAAGAACGGGCACCGCTGCAGGTGGAAGAAGCTGTGCGGATTGCTACCCAGATCTGCGATGCACTGGGGCACGCTCATCATAACCAGATCATTCACCGGGATATTAAACCGCATAACATTCTGATTGGCCGGAATGGGAGGGTCAAAGTAACCGACTTTGGCATTGCCAGGGCGGTCACGTCGACAACCATTACGCAGACAGGCTCTGTTGTGGGCTCTGTGCATTATTTTTCGCCGGAGCACGCCAAGGGCGTCGTTACTGGCGAGAAATCGGATTTATACTCGCTTGGTATTGTGTTATATCAAATGCTCACGGCCCGTCTTCCATTTCTGGGCGAGAGCCCGATTAGCGTTGCGCTGAAGCATCTCCAGGAGGAATTTGATGAGCCTAGAGAAGTGAATCCGCTCATTCCTCAAAGCGTGGAGAACATCATCCTGAAGTCCATGCGCAAAAACCCGGAGGAGCGTTACCAGTCTGCGGAAGAGATGATGGACGATCTCGAGACGTGCTTGATGCCGATGCGACTTAACGAACCGAAGATGGAGTTCGAGGACGATGCCGATTCTACCCTGGTCATGCCGGCGCTCAAAACGATGCAGCGCAGCAGTCAGCATCATCATGACCAAGACGACGACTCGGATGACGAGGAGTTTGCGGAAAAGCCGACCGGCAAACCGAAGAAAAAATGGGTCAAGCCGACCATCATCATTGGTTCGGTGCTCCTGTTCCTCGGCATCATGGTAGGTGTCGTCATGTATGTGAACAACATGCTGGAGGTACCTGAGGTTAAGGTGCCCCCAGTTGTAGGCATGACGGAAGAGGAAGCGATCCGCGAGCTTGAGGCCCAAGGTTTGACGGTGGATGAGGAAGTGATCCGGAAATATAAACCGGATGTCGATGCAGGCATTGTGTTTGCCCAGGACAAGGAACCAGAAACCATGCTAAAGAAGGGTTCACCGGTTCAATTGTCGGTAGGAGATGCGAAGCCGCTTAAACAAATGCCGGATCTCTCGGGTAAGACGTTTGATGAGGCAGTTGAGATCCTGAACAATATGGGCATTAAGAAAACCGCTATTAAGCAGTCCTCTGAGAACAATGATAATGTACCTGTCGGTCAGATCTATGATCAGAGTCCTTCCGCGACCACCGAAATTGATCCTGAACAGGTGGAGGTCCGGGTCACGATCAGTAAAGGTAAGTTAACGGTCAATATGCCGAGCGTGATTGGAATGGATAAAGACAAAGCGGTCGCTACCATCGAATCCTTCGGCCTTAAGGTTGGAGCGATAAAGGAGAAATCCAGCTTTGAAGTGAAGAAGGGCGAAGTAATGGAGCAATGGCCTTATGAGCCTAATGTGCCGGTACCGCCTAACTCCGTAATCACGCTGTTCGTCAGCTCAGGCTATCCTGCGGATGCACTGGAATACAATTACAGTGTACCGGTCTCACCAAGCATGGAGGGACAAGAAAGCAAAATTCGGGTCGTTTTCACCGATGCGCTGGGAGAAAACCAGGAAGCTGTGAACAAGGTTATTACAACCTCGGAAATGGTACCTGTTAAGCTGCTGCTGGCTCCTGACAAGCATGCAACGGTCATGATCTTCCGTGACGGTCGCCAAGTGGATACGTACAGCGTAAGTTACAGCGATGTCAAGAATGGCACCGTGCCGCAGCCGACCTTTGAACAACCGCCTGTCGAGCCTGATGTGCCGGTGGACACCAATCCGGATGAAGGGAATGCCGGGGACGGATCGAGTGAGGAAGATGATTCTGCTTACCATTGGGATAACGGGAACAATGGAAACGGCAAGGGCAAAGGTAAAGATAAAGATAAAGATAACGATTAGAAACAAGTTGTGAGCACACTAAATTTCAACAAGAAAGGTGAGGCCTATTATATGCTAGAGGGACTGATCGTGAAGGCACTAAGCGGATATTATTATGTCAAACCAATGCAGGATGGCAACATTATATCCGGGGAGGACCCAGCGGTTCAATGCAGAGCCCGCGGCATTTTCAAAAAGAAAGGTATCTCTCCGCTCGTTGGAGATCACGTGATGTACTCATTGACTGAAAATGGGGAAGGGACCGTGGACGAAATTCTTCCACGGTCTTCCCAATTAATTCGCCCGCCTGTCGCGAACGTCGACCTGGCGGTGCTGTTGTTTTCGGTCAAAGAACCGAATCTGAGCCTGCATCTGCTGGACAAGTTTCTGGTACATATTGAGCATGAGAGCCTTGAGGCATTGATCTGTCTGACGAAGCAGGATCTTGTGGACGCCTCCGACGGTGTACTGGAGCAGGTGAAGCGCGAGTATGAAGAGATTGGTTATGAAGTGCTGATTACCAGCTCTCTGCAAGGGATCGGGACCGAAGAGGTGAAGAAACGCCTGGCCGGTCGAATCAGTGTCTTCTCCGGTCAATCCGGTGTCGGGAAATCGTCCCTGCTGAATGCGTTGATGCCAGGCCTCTCGCTGGAGACGAGTGAAATCAGCCTGCGTCTTGGCCGCGGTCGACATACGACACGGCATGTGGAGCTGATTGAGCTTGATAACGGAGGGTATGTAGCCGATACACCCGGCTTTAGCCAGCTGGATTTTCTGGAGCTGGGTGTCGAGGAGTTATCGACCTGTTTCAGAGAATTTGCTCCTTATGCCGCGGAATGTAAATTCAGAGGCTGCAGTCATCTGCAGGAGCCGGGCTGCCGGGTGATCCAAGCCAAAGAGGATGGAATCATCCTGGCTAGCCGATACGAGCATTATGTGGAGTTTTATACAGAGATGAAAGACAAGAAGCGGAGGTACTGAATGATGATTAAAATTGCGCCATCCATATTGTCAGCGGATTTTGCGAAGCTGGGACAAGAAATTAAGGAAGCCGAGGCTGGCGGAGCCGACTGGATTCATGTGGACGTCATGGACGGACACTTTGTACCTAATATTACGCTGGGACCGCCGATCGTCCAAGCCATCAGACCGCATACGACCCTGACGCTTGACGTGCATCTGATGATCGAGCAGCCGGAGCTTTATATAGCGGATTTCGTAAAGGCAGGAGCAGACCTGATTACGGTTCATGCCGAGACCTGCCCGCATCTTCATCGAGTCATCCATCTGATCAAAGAGTTTGGCGTGAAGGCAGGCGTCGCGATCAATCCGGCTACGCCAGCCCATGTCCTTCAGGAAGTGCTGCCTGACTTGGATTTGGTGCTGGTAATGACCGTGAACCCGGGGTTTGGCGGACAGGCATTTATCGAGCGGACTGTAAACAAGATCTCACAGCTGCGTGAATGGATTTCAAACTCCGACTACCCGAATATCCATATTGAAGTGGATGGCGGCATTACAGCGGAGACAGCGCCGCTTGTGGTGGAAGCGGGAGCGGATGTCCTGGTTGCGGGCAGCGCCGTATTCGGCAAGCCGGATCGTGCGGCAGCCATTGCAAAAATCCGTGACAGCGTAACATCTTGACTTGAACGTGAGCAACGGGATGCATAGGGTGCGGGGTTCCCGCATAAATATGGTTACATGAGCTGGGTTCTCATGTAGCCTTTTTTGTCTGTGTTCACATCTATGGGCTTGGTGCATAACATAATCTAGGAAGGCATGAGAATGATGGGGAGGGTGAGACATGAAATTCTATACGTTCAAGCTGCCGAAGTTTTTGGGAGGTTTTGTGAAGGCCATCTTAAATACGTTTCACAAGAGCTGACAGCTTGTCCCGGCGTAACAAAACCTCCGCCTGGGACTGACGCCGCCTAGCCGGTTCTGGGGAAAGAGGCAAGAACACTCCGATAGAGCGCGCGTGGAGGGCATACCGCATCTGTGTGCGGAGGTTTTTCTTGCGGTATAAGAAAGCCATAATGCGCGAGAGTTCTCCTTCGCTTTCTTATATCAAAAGAAGAGTGTCTAGCGACGTACTTATCGAGGACAGACTGCGTTCGACCGGAAGTTTTTCTTGCGATATAAGAAAGCGGAAGTTTTGCTCTTTCATTTTTCTTATATCTAAATAAAAAAAGCACCTGCTAACTGCTCAGGGTGCTTTTTGTTTAGAAGGAGAATATGTATCTAAACGCAAGAAAAACTTCCTTGTCCCGGATCGCCCACAAATGGTGCCTGGAGATTAAGAAGTTTTTCTTCATATAACACAAGATGATTATACGCGAGTCACTTTACCGGATTTCAAAGCGCGAGTGCTGACGTATACACGTTTTGGCTTGCCATCCACCAAAATGCGAACCTTTTGAACGTTGACACCCCAAGAACGCTTGTTGTGATTGTTAGCGTGAGAAACATGGTTACCACTGCTTGGTTTCTTGCCAGTTACATAACATTTGCGAGCCATTTATTACACCTCCTTGTTCCTAACCCTGCATGAAACAATACTTAAATATAATATCACAGTAAAAATTGCTCCGTCAACTGTCTTAAAAACATTTATTTCTCTTTGCCATTATAGTACAATGTTGATTAGTCCATAATATTTCCGAAGAAATAGTTCGTGGGCTTATCGGAATGGCTCTCAAAAGGCTTGGGAACCGCCGGAAAGTGTAGAGGACGAGAGGATAGCCCATCATAGATTTATGATCCATTAATCATGGTAAGTCTTTTTATTTACTGCTTGGGCATTTCGTCAGCTATAAGCTATGAAATAGATATGAAATTTACAACAAGAAGTGTTATGGGTATCAAGCCAGGAAGGGGAATTCTCATTGAGTAAGCGTTCTTTGAATGGAACAGAATTTACCGCGATGGTCCTAGCCGGAGCGGAGCAGCTGCAGCAGCATGCAGAACACGTCAATTCCCTGAATGTATTCCCGGTGCCGGACGGCGACACGGGGACCAACATGAATTTGACGATGACTGCAGGTGTGGCAGAACTGAAGAGTAAGTACTCGGAGTCCGTCGGGCATAGTGCCGGTGTGCTGTCCAAGGGGCTTCTGATGGGAGCCAGAGGGAACTCGGGGGTTATTCTGTCCCAGCTGTTCCGTGGTTTCAGCCGATATGCTGCACCTTTTACAGAACTAAATTCTCATCAATTCGCCGCAGCGCTGCAGACAGGCGTAGAAGCTGCGTATAAAGCTGTCGTAAAGCCTGTTGAAGGTACCATCCTTACCGTAGCTAAAGAAGCGGCCAAACATGCGGTCTATTTCTCCCGCCGCAACAACGATATCGTTGAATTGATGGAGCAGGTGTTGGCCAAAGCCAAAGAAACACTGTCCCAGACCCCGGATATGCTTCCTGTACTGAAGCAGGTTGGTGTCGTGGACTCGGGTGGCCAGGGCCTGGTTTACATTTATGAAGGTTTCTTGCAGGCGCTAAGAAAAGACTATCCGTCCGGATCGTTTGCTGTTGCCGAAGGACAAGCAGAACAGAGCAGCACGGCACCGGCCTTTCAAGCAGTCCCTGACTTCTCGGCGGTTCAAGCTCCGGCTTCTGCCCAGTCCAGACTGTCCACAGAGGATATTGAATTTTTATATGACATGGAATTCTTTATTAATCGGCAGCTCGGAGAAGGAACGAACGCAGACTTTGATGAAGATAAGTTCCGGAAAGCGCTTGCAGTGAATGGGGATTCCATCATTGTCATTGCCGATGACGAGACCATCAAAGTTCATGTGCATTCCAAGGCTCCGGGCGAAGTGTTGAATTTGGCGCTAATGTATGGAGAGATCACTCAGATTCATATTTTGAATATGCGTGAGCAGCACCGTGATTTGCTGACAACGGGAATGGATATCGCACCGATGCCTGAGTTATTTGCGGATATTCCGGCAGAGACCGTGACACCGGAAGCTCCTGCTGTTCCTCCAGCAGACGAGATCGCACCGTACGGTTTCATTGCGGTATCGTCAGGAGAAGGCATATCCGACATATTCAAAAGCCTGGGCGTTGACGTCGTTCTCTCCGGAGGACAGACAATGAACCCGAGCACAGAGGATTTTGTTAATGCGATTTCTTCGATTTCGGCGCAGCAGATTTACATCCTGCCGAATAACTCCAACATCGTGCTGGCTGCCCAACAGGCGAGAGAGCTTCTCGAAGGTGAGCGCAGCGTAACGGTTATTCCGAGCAAGACGATTCCACAGGGGATCGCGGCAGCATTTGCTTTCCAGGAAGACGAGAACGCGGATATGAACACCGACAATATGCTGGATGCGATCACTCGTGTGCAATCGGGGCAGGTAACCTATGCTGTTCGGGACACAACGATCGATGATCTCGAGATCAAGGCTGGCCAGTTCATCGGTATTCGCAATTCGAACATCGTTGCAGCAAACGCGGATCTGATTATGACCTCTCAGGATTTGCTGGGTAAAATGCTGGAGTCCGGCGATGAAATCGTGACTCTGCTTACCGGGGCGGACGCAACCGAGGAATCGACCAACGCACTCACGGAGTGGCTTGGTGAGCAGTACCCTAACGCAGAGGTTGAGGTACACTACGGCGGACAGCCGATCTATTCTTATCTGTTCTCCGTGGAGTCTTGATATACAACGCTTTGACATTATGCAAGGTACATTTATAGGAGGGGTTCCGGTGAATAAGACCGTTATTGTGACAGACAGCACAGCGGATATTCCGGCAGACCTGGCGAAGCAACACAACATTCATATTGTGCCGCTGAAACTCATGTTCGGGGAAGATTCGTATTTGGACGGAGTCGACATCACGCCGGGAGAGTTCTACAAAAAGCTGGTGGAGTCGCCACAGCTTCCGACGACCTCTCAGCCTTCACCCGCAGATTTTGCGGCTGCGTATGAGTCCATCTTGGAACAGCACCCAGGCTGCTCCATTGTGTCGATTCACATCTCATCCGGCATGAGCGGGACGTATCAGTCCGCGTTGCTTGCCACCTCTCTCATCGAAGGAGAAACGGATATCACCGTGTGGGATTCCAAATCGGCCTCTTACGGCTTCGGATTATTCGTGGTCCATGCAGCGAAGCTCGCACAAGAAGGAGCCTCTGTTTCTGATATTATTTCGTCACTCGAAGACCTTCGTTCCAAGCGCCGCCTCTACTTCTTGGTAGATACGCTGGAATATTTGCAGAAGGGCGGACGGATCGGTAAGGCTTCGGCTGTGCTGGGCACGCTGCTTAACATTAAGCCGATCTTGTCCATTGATGGCGAAGGAATCATTTTTCCGGTAGACAAGGTCCGCGGTCGCAAGAAAGCGACAGCGAAAATGATTGAACTGTTTCAACAGGATCTAACCGGTGTGAAAAATATTAAAGTGGCTGTGGGTCATACAGCTGACCCTGCTCAGGTTGAGGATTTTCTGCAGCAGCTGTCCGCTGTGTTTACGATTGAGGAAACCGTATTTTCCGAGATCGGTCCGGTTGTCGGTACGCACGTTGGGCCGGGAACCATTGCAGCATATATATGGCCTGCTTAAGTGAGGTAGATGATATGAGTCTCAAACTCGATCAAATATCCGTCAGACAGATCAACGGCGTGAGCGCCCTGAAAGAAGGGGAGCTTCACGCCTTTGGCGTCTCTACGGTCAAGGATCTTTTGGAGTATTACCCCTTCCGATATGAGGATTATCGGCTCCGTTCCCTAAGTGAAGTCAAGGACGGGGACAAAATCACCATTCAAGCCAAAATAGCCAGCGTACCGGTACTGCAGCGCTACGGGCGTAAATCCCGTCTCACCTGCAAAATGCTGGCCGAAAACTGGATGTTCACCGCGACCTGGTTTAACCGGCATTTTCTGAAGGACCAGCTTACGGCTGGTCGGGAGATTGTGCTGACAGGCAAGTGGGATCAGCGGAGAATGCAGCTTACGGTGTCCGAATCCGAATTCCCGGATAAGGGAGCCTTCCGCAGCGGGACGCTGCAGCCGGTGTATTCCATCGGCGGTAAGATCACGCAATCGTGGATCCGAAAAACGATGGGACAGGCATTGGAGCAATACGGGGAGATGATCCCCGAGATTTTGCCGCAATCCCTGCTTAGGAAATATGATCTGATGCCCCGTAAAGCGGCAATCATGACGATCCATCAGCCGGTCGACTCCCGGGAAGGTCAGGAAGGACGGCGCCGGATGGTGTATGAGGAGCTTTTCTTGTTCCAGTTGAAAATGCAGGCGTTCCGAGCGCTGAACCGGGGACGGATGGACGGTGTTGTACATACGGCTGACAATGCAACGATCCGGGAGTTCGTGCGCAGCTTCCCTTTTGAGCTCACGGATGCGCAGAAGAAGGTGGAGCTGGAGATTTTGCATGATATGCGCTCCCCTTACTGCATGAACCGTTTGCTTCAAGGGGATGTCGGCTCGGGAAAAACGATTGTTGCCGCCATCGCTCTGTTTACAACGGTGCGCTCAGGCTTTCAAGGGGCCTTGATGGTGCCGACAGAGATTCTCGCCGAACAGCATATGCGTTCGCTGCAGAAGCTGTTTGAGCCCTTCGGCATTACCGTTGGCCTGTTGACAGGCAGTGTCACGGGGAAGAAGCGCAAAGACCTGCTGGCTTCTTTACAGATGGGGTTGACGGACGTTGTCGTGGGCACCCATGCTCTCATTCAGGATGATGTATATTTCCGGGAGCTGGGACTCGTCGTGACGGACGAGCAGCACCGTTTTGGCGTGAATCAGCGAAGCGTACTCCGCCGTAAAGGCTATAACCCGGATGTGCTTACGATGACGGCGACGCCGATTCCACGGACATTGGCAATTACCGCCTTCGGGGATATGGATGTATCCACGCTGTCGGAGCGACCGAAAGGTCGTATTCCGATTACGACCTATTGGGTCAAACATGAACTTATGGACCGTGTGCTCGGATTTATTTCCCGGGAAGTAAATCAAGGCCGTCAGGCATATCTGATTGCTCCTTTGATTGAAGAATCGGACAAGCTGGACGTACAGAATGCGATTGATTTGCATGTCCAGATGCAGCAGGCTTTTCCCACGTATGCTGTGGGGCTGCTGCACGGCCGTATGACGCCTGCCGAGAAGGATGAGGTTATGCGCCAATTCTACAGCAATGAGGTCCAGCTGCTGATTTCTACGACGGTTGTTGAGGTTGGCGTTGATGTGCCGAATGCCACGTTGATGATCATTATGGACGCCGATCGCTTCGGTCTGTCCCAGCTGCACCAGCTTCGGGGCCGCGTAGGCCGTGGGCAGCATGCCTCCTACTGTGTTCTTGTGGCCGATCCGAAATCGGAAGTGGGCCAGGAACGGATGCAGGTGATGACCGAAACCGAGGACGGCTTCGAGGTATCCCGGAGGGATTTGGAGCTTCGGGGCCCTGGCGACTTTTTCGGTACGAAGCAGAGCGGACTGCCGGAGTTCAGGCTGGCCGACATGGTCGCCGACTTCAAAGTAGTGGAAGAGGCCAGGGGCGATGCAGCGGCCCTTGTCAGCGACAGTTCCTTCTGGACGTCTCCTGAATATGAGCCATTGCGAAACTTTCTGCAGCAGGAGAAGATCTTCCAGGGCGATATCATGGACTAATAACATGAATCTGTTAGCACAATGGACAGACCTTCGTCATATACTCAAAAAAGGTAGCAGCATTTATGACTGGAGGTGCTTCAACATTGAGTTATCAGCAGTACGGGATTAGTCCGCAGCTGGTAGAACGAATCAAGCTAAAAATGAAAAACCCAGCAGTTAAGGAAAGAATCAAAGGGCTGACTCAGGGTTTAACCAAGGCAGATCTTCAAAATAGCGCAAAAGTGCATCAGATGATCCGGACGGCCAGCGGCATCTTGAATGAAAAGCTGAGCTCCACGCAGGAGCAGCAAATGGTTCAGTTTGTGCTTGCACAGCGCATCGATCCGAACAACACCTTCCATTTGATTAAGCTGTGGGGGATGTTTCGATAACAATTGGATGACATCAAGAATTTACTTTGCATAGAAGAAGCCCCTCTCGGGAGTGTTTTCTCCTTATGAGCAGGGGCTTTTGATTTTGCGTATGCAGGGATGAAACGTTCCTGTCCGGGCTCCCGCAAAAGGAATCCCTTGCTTTGTTGTCAACGGAAAGCAGATAAACCGGGTGAGCCCCTAAAAAGCACGGAAGTTGAAGAAGCACTCCCAACCTTCCCGAAGTTTTTAGTTGCCTGTAATAGAACGGATGCAATCTTCCGTGTCATTTTTAACGGAATTTACGGTTGTGCTAACCGGAACGGCCTGCATGTCCTCCGCGGGGTAAGGCCTCAGAAGCTCTTTGAGGGATTGCAGGAGGGAGGGGCTACCTTCATGGGTATGGGAAGACGTCTGCCGTTCAAGCCATAACGCTTCGTCTGCCGGTCTCAGAATGACCGGCATCCGGTTATGGATCGGCGCCATGAGTTGATTGGGTTCGGTTGTAATGACGGTGCAGGTGCTAAGCTTGTCTCCGCTTGGGGTAATCCAGGTATCATACAGACCTGCCATGCTGAATATTTCGCCGTTCTTCAAGCTGATGCGAAAGGGCTGCTTGCCATTGCCGTTTTTTTGCCATTCGTAAAAACCGTCTGCAGGAATTAGGCATCTTTTCCGATAAAAGGGTATCCTATAGGCAGGTTTGTCTTCCAGCGTTTCACTACGCGCATTGATCATTTTGGCTCCGGCTGAGGAATCCTTGGCCCAGGATGGGACAAGCCCCCATTGCAGCTGACCGATCCGATTGGTGCTGCCGTCGTTGATAATAGCCGTGACCATCTGCGTAGGCGCGATGTTGTACCTAGGAATGTGAAAGGGAGAGACCGATTCGGGATCGATGAGATACCTGGTCATCAGTTCTTCCCAAGTGACCGTGAGTGTAAAGCGTCCGCACATCGTTTCAAGCCTCCTGTCATTTGCTGTCGCTTAAGATTTGAATATAGCGTCTAATGAAGACGTTTATCTTTTGTCGAGTTCTGAAAGAAATTGCTACGTAGAGATTTACAGTACATTTGTGTTTGAGTATATCAAATATTGCGTAACTAACCAAAAGGGCCTAGCGCTTAGCCAGGCCAAGCATCATGAATGGAGGATTTTTTGTGTTTGATTTAAAAGCTAACGGTACCTCGGTTAAGACAGAAGTTGTTGCCGGGGCCACGACGTTTTTCACGATGGCGTATGTGACTGTTGTGAATCCGCTGATTCTGTCGCAAGCGGGTGTGCCTTTTGAGCAGAGTTTTACGGCCACTATTATTGCCGCTGTGATTGGTACACTGCTGATGGGGCTCGTAGCCCGCTATCCGATCGCTGTAGCACCAGGGATGGGCTTGAATGCCTACTTCACCTATTCCGTCGTTCAAGGACATGCCGGACTTGGGTATATTGAAGCTTTCTCGGCCGTTTTTATAGCCGGTATTCTGTTTCTGGTATTATCGATGACTTCCCTGCGGCGCAGGCTGATTGAGATGATCCCGGCGAATTTGAAGCATGCGATTACGGTCGGAATCGGCTTGTTTATTGCTTTTATCGGTCTGCGGATGAGCGGCATCATTACAGCGCATCCGGACAATCTGGTAGCGCTCGGTGATCTGCACCAGCCATCGGTTGTACTCGCCTTGGTGGGACTTGCGGTTACGCTTGTGCTGCTGTCGCGCGATGTGAAGGGTGCCTTGTTTATCGGGATGATTATTACCGGGATTATCGCTTATTTTGCCGATATGCTGTCTTTTACGAACGGGATTATGTCGCTTCCCACGCTGCCGGAAGGCATTCTGGTATGGAACCCGATTACCGCTGCCTCGGATGTGATCCGTCATGGACTCTATGCCGTTGTATTCTCGTTCCTCCTGGTGACACTGTTTGATACCACAGGTACGGTAGTTGGTGTCGCAGAACAGGCGGGGCTAATGAAGGATAACAAGCTGCCTCGTGCGGATCGTGCCATGTTCTCCGATTCGGTGGCAACCGTGGCCGGATCCATGGTCGGTACAAGCCCGACCACCGCTTATGTTGAATCTGCAGCAGGCGTCGGCGCAGGCGGTCGGACAGGATTAACGGCAGTCGTCGTTGCTGCGTTGTTTGTGGTTGCCGCCTTCTTCAGCCCGCTGATCGGTGCGGTTTCCGGGTTATCCGCCATCACCGCACCTTCGCTCATCGTAGTGGGTTGCCTGATGCTAAGCAACGTTCAGCACATCCGTTGGAATGATTTTGATGAAGCGTTCCCCGCGTTTCTCGTGATCTTAACTATGCCGCTTACGTCCAGCATCGCGACCGGGATCGCGCTCGGTTTTATTTCATATCCGCTGATGAAAATCGTGAAGGGCAAGTGGAAGGCGGTTCACCCGCTGATGTATATTTTTGCCGTGTTGTTCGTACTGCAGCTTGTCTTTGTCCCGCATTGATTCAGGAGCATTAGAAGCATGACAAATCCCCTGCAAGGTCTAAGCAGACCCGGCAGGGGATTTTTGGCATGCCGATAAACCGCGTATAAGCTTGAGCATTGTTTGTGACGGGTCAAGAAAATGCTGCAACGGCTCCTGGTTGTTTCCGGTTAAAGGGACATGCCTTCTTATGGCACCGTGTAGATGCACCGAGCTTAGCGAGTTCGGCTCCATACGTCCGCGTACCTCGTGATGAGGCCATGCTCGTCAACCTCCAGATCCGCTCGATAAGCTCCATTGTTACTCTCATAAAGGTAAGCATACTCGCTCGTGCGCGTATATTGTTGGGCAAGAGGGGCGATGGTTAGACTCGGGAACTGAATCCAGACGGCCGTCATGGACGCGCTCTGACCAGGCTTTAACTTCAAGCGCCGGATCGGCAGCGTGTTGGTGGAAGGGGTGATCCCGAGATCAATGTCGGTCATGCCAGCAAATGCTGTGAGCTCGGTATCGCCGTTCCACCAGCGGCCATCATCATCCCGCTCCAGGTGAAGGGACCGTTCCTCCGTACCGCTTGTGAGCTTAATCTTTACCTTCCGGGTCTGCCAGCTGCTGGTGGTTTCGACCTCATAGGCGCAGTGGAGCTGCTGGCCTTTCAGGCTGGCTACGACCGTTCCAATGAGCGTGAATCCATCATGATGCCGATAGAGACGGCCATGCTCTAGGGAAGGAAGATCGTGCCTGTTCCATAGCAGCGATTGCAGAAGCTGACCAGGGCTTGTGTTTTTTTGTCCGATGGGCTGTATGTCTGCTTTAGCATGGATATGGTCGTTCAAAGTGAGATCACGTCCTTTATCAAAAAGAGTATGAATAGATGCTGCTCCTCCATATTATATAACGAACATATGTTTGTTATAAAGTGATAAATACAGTGTGTGATAACCGATGATAAATCGGGGACTTCTATACAAGTTTTAAAACTGGTAGCGGCGGTTATGAGCGATTAACAGCACTATTTTATAAAAGTTATTGTCCTTGGCAATCGTCTCAAAGCGTTGAAGCAGCATGCTTCCAATTCCTCTGCTTCGGAATACTCGATCGATGTATATAGATAGGTCGGCAACACCATCATAGGCGCAACGCTGTGAATAAGGGTTGAGCGAAGCCCCGCCGACCAATGGGCCGCAGCATTGATGCTTGACGTGTTAATGATGGATTGCTACAATCAACACATCAAAATAATTTGATGGAAAGTTGTGGTGACAACATGAAGGTATCTATTATACAAGATGACGTATTAAGCCTGTATGAACAAAAATTTAAAGCGTTATCCGATAAAAATCGCTTAAGAATCATCTATGAATTGAACCAGCGAGGGAAAGTGTGTGTATGTGACCTCACCGCCATGTTGGATCTGCCTCAATCGAAACTTTCTTACCATCTAAAAATGTTGTTGGATGCAAATATTATAATGATGGAACGCATCGGAAAATGGAACTATTATGAGCTTAACGATGAAGAGGTTAAAGGACTGTTATCCGAGAAGCTGTGCTGCGTTTTTTATCCGAATTCAAAAACATAATTTTTTAACTAATGCATCAAGAAAAATTGATGAATTATAAATAATTCTATTAGGAGGACTTATGTATGAAAAACATTGAATTTAAGGTGGCTTCAACTTCTTGTTGTACACCCCAAGCGCCGACAATTGCTGAGGATAAAGTGAAGGAAGAGTATGTTCGGTATAACGGTACCCTTCCAGTCGCGATTATCGGTGGCGGACCCATTGGCTTGGCTGCAGCAGCTCATTTGGCCGAAAGAGGACAACAATTCATTCTATTTGAAGCCGGACCTAGTATAGGTCAAAACATCCTGCAATGGGGACATGTACGACTTTTTTCACCATGGCAATATAATATTGACAAAGCAGCTGAGCGTCTTTTACTTAAGCATGGATGGCAGCTCCCCGTCCTAAAGGAATTACCTTTTGGTCAAGAGATTGTTCATCAATATTTAGAGCCTTTAGCGAAATTGCCTGAACTGAATCCCTATATTATGTTGAATGCTAGAGTGGTTTCCATATCGAGGAAGAACACAAATAAAATGAAATCCGCTAATCGTGCAGCTGCCCCGTTTGTACTTTATGTTGAAAGAAACGGCATTACCGAACGTCTTGAAGCCCGGGCAGTGATTGATGCCTCCGGAACTTGGGCACATTCGAATCCGCTGCATGCTGACGGGATATGGACTCGTGAAGAGCGTGATCTGAAAGATCGCATCTATTACGGGATTCCAGATTTATCTGCAGCAGAACAAAGGCAGAAGTACGCAGGGAAGCGTATTGCAGTAGTAGGAAGCGGTCACTCGGCAATAAATACATTACTGGATTTAGTGAACCTCAAAAAAAGCGATGCAAACACAGAGATTCTCTGGTTGATGAGAAAGCGAAACGTGGAGGAAGCGTACGGCGGGGAAGAGAATGATCAACTCGAGGCTCGTGGAGCCTTGGGAAGCCAGATTCATCAATGGATTGATGCTGGTCAGATCCAAGTGGTTACTCCATATATGATCGGGGGGCTCTCTCATAAAGATGGGAAAATAAACATCAAAGGGACAGTTCATGGTGAGGACAAGGAAATGCAAGGAATCGATGAAATTATCGTTAATACTGGAAGCCGGCCCGATTTTTCATTTCTAAGTGAGATCAGACTTAGCATTGATCCTGCAACCGAGAGTGTCGAGGCGCTAGCTCCACTAATTGATCCCAATGTACACAGCTGCGGTACAGTGAGACCTCATGGCGAGAAGGAACTTCGTCATGTCGAGAAGAACTTTTATCTTGTTGGGATGAAGAGTTATGGCCGGGCTCCTACCTTCCTCATGGCAACAGGGTATGAGCAGGTGAGATCCATTGCCGCATATTTGGATGGCGATATGGAAGCTGCTATAAAAGTTGAATTAGAGCTGCCGGAGACCGGTGTATGTGGTATTAGCAGTGCCCCGAATGCCAACGATTGCTGCATGCCCACTGACTCATCTACATCGAGATGCAATTAATATATGAAGGGGGAATTAAAAGCTGGTTCTCCCTGATATATTAATGAGTTGAGCTCAACCCCTTGTCATCAGGCCCACTTTCCATTAACATATAAGCATTAGATTATATGGGGATGATATCGCAAGATGTATTTTTTAGTAAAGGGATGAATCTGATTGGAGCATATGAACGAAATGGCCGAGAAACTCAAATTGCTTGGGGATAAAACAAGGCTTACCATGTTAACGCTCCTTAAGGAAAGAGAATGGTGCGTTTGCGAGTTCGTGGAAATTTTCGACATGTCACAGCCCGCAATCAGCCAGCACTTAAGAAAGCTTAAGTCTCAAGGCATCGTAAATGAGGCCAGGCGAGGGCAATGGGTTTATTACTCCTTGCATGTTGAGGATAAGCCGTATCTTCAAGCGGTGTTGAATGAGATGCCAAGCTCTCAAGAAGTACTGTCATCGTTAAATAAGAAAATAAACTGTTCCTGCGATTAACCGGTAACCTGGCAGAAATATGCATAAGGTTCAAGGCCATAGGTAATCGCTGTTCATCATATAAGGATATAGTTATATATTGATTGAAAGAAAGCAACCATGACTGTATTCAAGTTCAACACGCAATTGGAGGGGTTTATATATTGGTTTCTGTTGTTTTGGCTAGCATCATTTTTTTAATTACATTGGTCTTTGTCATTTGGCAGCCTAAAAATCTGTCCATTGGATGGTCCGCTTGCGGCGGTGCCGTGCTGGCACTGCTCGTTGGCGTCGTCGACTTCCAGGATGTATGGGATGTCACCCAAATCGTATGGAATGCTACGCTTGCCTTTGTCGCAATTATTATTATTTCGTTGATTCTGGATAAAATCGGTTTATTTGAATGGGCTGCATTGCATATGGCGAATGCCGCTCGAGGAAACGGTATCCGGATGTTTGTGTATGTATCGGTTCTTGGAGCTGTTGTCTCCGCATTTTTTGCAAATGACGGTGCGGCTCTGATCTTAACACCGATTGTGCTTGCCATGGTGCGGGCGCTCCATTTCGATGAGAAGAAGGTATTCCCGTTTATCATTGCAAGCGGCTTTATTGCGGACACGACTTCACTCCCGCTTGTGGTCAGCAATTTGGTGAATATCGTCTCGGCCGATTTTTTTGGCATTACTTTTACCGAATACGCGAGCCGAATGCTGGTTCCCAATCTATTCTCGTTAGTGGCGAGTGTCCTTGTGCTTTACTTGTTTTTTCGCAAAAGCATTCCGCAGAAGTTTGACGGGACCGAGCTTAAGCAGCCGTCAACGGCAATACAAGACCCTGCCATGTTCCGTTTATCCTGGATCGTCTTGAGTATGCTTCTGATCGGTTACTTTGTGTGTGAATTTGTGGGGATTCCGGTATCGATCGTGGCGGGAGTTATCGCGATTCTCTTTCTGCTGATGGCGAGAAAAAGTCCGGCAGTGCAAACCAAAGAAGTGCTCAAGGGTGCACCATGGGCGATCGTATTTTTCTCGATTGGCATGTATGTCGTGGTCTATGGCTTGCGTAATGCAGGTCTTACTGATCTTCTGGCTAGCGTCATACAGAGCATAGCGGATCAAGGTCTGTTTGCCGCAACCATGGGGATGGGATTTATTGCTGCGATGATTTCTTCCATCATGAACAATATGCCGACGGTGATGATTGATGCGTTAGCGATCGATGCGACAAACACGACAGCTGCCATTAGAGAGGGATTAATCTATGCGAATGTCATAGGTTCAGACTTAGGTCCCAAAATCACGCCGATCGGTTCGCTGGCAACCCTGCTATGGCTGCATGTCCTTTCGACCAAAGGCGTGAAGATCAGCTGGGGGACTTACTTTAAGACAGGGATTATATTGACCATCCCGACATTGTTTATAACCCTCTTAGGTTTATATATTTGGTTAACTGTACTGTAATTCAAGCGATAAGGGAGAAAGGGAGAGGACCAATATGACGAAAAAAACGATGTACTTCTTGTGCACAGGCAACTCCTGCCGCAGCCAAATGGCCGAGGGATGGGCCAAAAAACATTTAGGTGATGATTGGAACGTATACAGTGCCGGCATTGAAGCACATGGCCTAAACCCGAATGCCGTCAAAGCGATGAATGAGGTTGGTATTGATATATCGAAACAAACTTCCGATATCATGGATCCGGAGTTGTTAAATCAATCCGATCTGGTGGTCACCTTATGCGGCGATGCAGCCGATCGTTGCCCGATGACGCCTCCGCATGTTCGCCGAGAGCATTGGGGCTTTGACGATCCAGCCAAGGCCCAGGGGACCGACGAAGAAAAATGGGCTATTTTCCAGCGCGTTCGTGATCAAATCGGCGAGCGCATTCAACAATTCGCTGAAACCGGCGAATAATACGATAACATGATGCCGGGGTCCTAACCATAAGAGAATACTTCAGAAAATATTGAAAACCTGCAGTCTATATATACCAAGAACGCCCTTACCCGAGGGCGTTCTTTTTTTTGTCAACAACGTGAAGCGGATGGTCGGAAACTGAGCCCTAATGGAGGGTCACGGATCATGTGTAATTCTTTATCCTGTGCAATGGGATAGGTCTTGAACCTTGATCCTGTTCCAACATTAAATTCAGACACAAGAGGTGGATGATATTGTTCGTAGTAACCTTAAAGCACCGTTTGCTGGTATGGTCCTCATTTATCGGTATGTTCTTTGTATTGTTGGCTGGGGCGCTTGTAACCAAGACCGGTTCCGGCCTTGGTTGTGGCGATGATTGGCCGCTTTGCAACGGGAAATTCATCCCGGCTTATACACTGGAATCCATGATTGAATATTCGCACCGGATGATAACCGGCGTGGTCGGAATTCTGGTTCTTGCCACTTATATCGTGATCCGGAGACATTACCGGGGCCATAGGGAGGCGAGTTATTATGCTGGCGGTACCTTATTGTTCACCGTGATTCAAGCTCTAATGGGGGCCGCGGCGGTCATGTGGCCGCAGCAGCCGGCGGTCATGGCACTTCATTTTGGAATCTCCTTGTTTGCGGTGGCCAGCAGTATGCTGCTCGTGGTATGGATGCGCGGACTCCATAGAGCGCAGGATTATGGTACTAACGTTACGGTTCCGCGATCTATCCGCTTCTTGGGCTGGGGGATCTGGCTGTATAGCTGCGGCGTGGTATACCTTGGTGCCTACATCCGGCATACCGAGTCGGAGGCGGGCTGTATGGGCTGGCCGCTATGCAATGGCCAGGTCATACCGTATCTGGGTGGAAGCTTCCGGCATTGTCTTTCTTCATCGGGTCGCCGCTGCGATTTTACTCATATTGTTGATTCTTCTGTTCATGGCTGTAAGAAGTTATGAGACGAGAGTGCGTTCAACAGGCCTGACAACGCTGGCAGTCGGTCTCAATCTTGTGGTGCTGGCGCAGATTTTAAGCGGGGCGTGGTTAACACTCGCCATAAACAACAACGATGTCTTTATTTTTGCAAGCCTTATTCATAATGTGTTAGCGACATTGCTCTTCAGCATGCTCGCGGTTTTTGGGATTCGTACATGGAAGAGAAGATAAGACGCAAAGACGCAAAGACGAAAAACCTGAATTTGTATGTGAAATTTGTTACAGATTCTTGAACTTGGCCTGTATATTTAGTGAACGAACGGCTGGTGACACCGACTGCCTTGTCAACTAAAGTAAGTCAGGACAAGTGAGCAGATTGGAGCTGAATGTAATGAAACGACCCAAAACACTTCGAATCATGGGGTTAGCGGTTCTGCTGACCATCATGCTGCTGGCGATGACCGGATGCAGCGAGAACATCATTATTTTGAATCCGAAAGGACCGATTGCCGAGCAGCAGCGCGATTTGATGATCATCTCGACCTTGCTGTGCAGCATTGTTATCGTTCCGGTGTTGATACTGACAGCCGTCATCATCTGGCGGTATCGGGACAAAAAAGGAAGAAAAGCAGCGTATACCCCGGAGTGGGAGCATAGCACAAAGCTGGAACTGATTTGGTGGGGAATTCCCATCTTGATCATATTGACGCTGGCGATTATCACGGTCAAAGCAACGTATGCACTGGAACCGTCGAAGCCCATTGCTTCCAGTGAGAAACCGCTGACCGTACAGGTAACCTCCTTGAACTGGAAATGGCTGTTTCAATATCCCGAACAGGGCATAGCGTCGGTCAATGAATTGAAGATTCCGGAGGATGTGCCTGTCCGCTTCGAGATTACGGCCGATTCGCCAATGAACTCATTCTGGATTCCGCAGCTTGGCGGCCAGATGTACGCTATGTCGGGGATGGCGATGACGCTGTATTTGCAAGCCGATGAGGCCGGGGATTATTGGGGCTCCGGCGCGAACTTTACGGGAACGGATTTTGCCAAGATGTATTTTGATGTGGAGGCGACGTCCAAGGAGGAGTTTGACGCATGGGTGGAGGAGGTCAAGGCAGAGTCGCCCCAGCTGACATTGGAGGGCTACAAACAGCTGAGGGAGCCGTCCGCATCCGAGGTTCATACGTATTCCGCTTTTCCGGAAGGGTTGTTCGAGATGACGGTGACAAAATATGCCGCTTCCCACAACCATGGTTTGTCATGGAAAAACACGCAAAACTTCGATTTCGAGGATCAGGTGACTAGGTAAGGAGAGAGAGCTTCTAATGTGGGAAAAAATAAAAGAGTTTGCTTCCGAGTTTTTTGTAACGGGCGATCCGTTAATCTATGGCGCGGATGTCACCATCGTTCTAACGTTGATTGCCATTGTATGCGGCTTGACGTACTTCAAGAAGTGGAAGTGGTTATGGCGGGAATGGCTGACCACCGTCGACCACAAAAAAATCGGCATTATGTACATTTTGTCCGCGTTCCTGATGCTGTTTCGGGGCGGAGTGGATGCGCTTCTCATGAGGGCGCAGTTGGCTATGCCGGAGCTTGATTTTTTGCCGCCGGATCATTATAACCAGATTTTCACCACGCATGGGGTCATCATGATTTTGTTCATGGCCATGCCGTTCATGTTCGGTTTGTTTAATATCATGGTGCCGCTGCAGCTCGGAGCTAGAGATGTAGCCTATCCGTTTCTGAATTCGCTCAGCTTCTGGCTGTTCTTCTCGGGGGCGATGCTGTTTAACCTGTCGTTTGTCATTGGTGGCTCGCCCGATGCCGGGTGGCTGGCGTATCCGCCTTATTCGGGTTCCATGTACAACCCGGGCGTAGGACAGGACTTTTATATATGGGGGATCCAAATCTCGGGGATCGGCAGCTTGATGACCGGGGTTAACTTCCTGGTGACGATTCTGAAAATGCGGGCGCCGGGCATGAAACTTATGAAAATGCCGATGTTCTCCTGGTCGGTTCTATCCAGCTGCATCGCCATTATATTCTCATTTCCGATATTGACGGCAACGCTGGCGCTGCTATTCCTGGATCGTTATGCCGGGGCGCATTTCTTCACGCTTGACGGCGGGGGGAACCCGATGATGTATATCAACCTGATCTGGATGTGGGGACATCCTGAGGTGTATATCATTGTCCTGCCGGCCTTCGGCATATTTTCAGAGATCGTCTCCACGTTCTCGAAGAAAAAGCTGTTCGGCTACAAGTCCATGGTGTGGGCGATGATGATCATCAGCGTCCTGTCTTTTCTGGTATGGGCCCACCATTTCTTTACGATGGGGTCAGGCGCGGACGTCAATGCTTTCTTTGCTTTAACAACCATGCTGATCGCAATCCCAACTGGCGTGAAAGTGTTCAACTGGCTGTTCACCATGTTCCGTGGAAAAATCACATTCGAAACGCCGATGTTATGGACGATTGGATTCATTCCATGTTTTATCGTAGGGGGGTTGACCGGGGTTCTGTTATCCGTAGCTCCCGCGGATTTTCAGTTCCATAACAGTTACTTCCTGGTCGCGCATTTCCATCAGGTGATCATAGGGGGCGTCGTATTCGGTTACTTTGCCGGGCTGTACTATTGGTGGCCGAAAATGTTCGGCTTCAAGTTGAACGAACGCATCGGGAAGTGGGCATTCTGGTTCTGGAATATCGGTTTCTATTGCTGCTTCATGCCGCAATATGTGCTCGGTCTGATGGGAATGACCCGCCGGGTCGTTTCGTATAGCTGGGACAAAGGCTGGTGGGAGCTGAACCTGGTGTCCACGATCGGTGCCGTGCTCATGGCGATTGCTTTTCTATTTCAGGTTTGGCAGATCGTGGATGGGTTTAAGCACCAGGCAAAGAATCGAGATACCACGGGGGATCCTTGGAATGGACGTACGCTCGAGTGGTCCATTCCTTCGCCGGCACCGGTCTACAACTTTGCCGTATTGCCGAACGTCTCCCGTCAAGACGAATGGTGGGAGCAGAAACAAGCGTCAGGAGCACATCGGACCAAGAAGCAGCGCCTGGAACCGATTCATATGCCTAGAAATTCCGGTGTTCCGATTGTCATGTCGGCTTTCTGGTTTATAGCAGGGTTTGGCTTCATATTCGATTGGACCGGATTTATCTATACCGGATTGGCAGGCGTTGTAGGCTGTTTATTATATCATTCCTTTAATTACGACACGGATTATTATATTTCGGTTGACGAAATCGAGCGAACTGAAGCTGCCATAAGGAAGGTGAATATCTAATGGCTGAGTCCCAAATATCAGAACAAATAATACAAGCTCACGCGCATGATGAACATCATGGTCATCCGGATATGGAGGAAGTGCGAACGTTCGGTTTCTGGATATACCTGATGACCGACGTCATTATATTCGGAACGCTTTTTGCCACCTATATTGTTCTGCAACGCAACACGGACGGAGGTCCGGGACCCGCAGACCTGTTTCAGATGGGCGGAATTATAGCCAGTACGTTCATATTGCTTGCGAGCAGTTATACTTGCGGTCTTGCGCTGCTGTCGATGCACAAGCATAACGTTAAAGGCCTCATATCCTGGCTGGCGGTTACAGCCGGGCTAGGTGCCATATTTATCGGGATGGAGATTGCTGAATTCAATCATCTGGTACACGAAGGCGCGACGATAGGAACCAGTGCATTTTTATCCGCCTTCTTCACGTTGGTGGGCACGCATGGACTGCACGTTTTGTTCGGACTGGTCTGGATGGTCGCCCTGATTCTTCAGATCGCCAAACGGGGAATTACCCCCGTGACCAAGCGGAAGGTCAATGTGATCAGCTTGTTCTGGCATTTTCTCGATGTGGTATGGATCTTTGTATTTACAGTCGTGTACTTAATGGGGGTGAGTTAATATGGTGCCGTCCAATACGCATCAAGCCCCGGAAGGGCACGGTTCTTTCAAATCGTATACCATCGGATTCATCTGCTCGATTGTTCTGACGCTTATTCCCATTATCGTGGTCATGAACGACTGGCTGGAAGGAACCTGGAATTCGGTTGTGTTGATGATTGCGGCCGTGCTGCAGCTCATGGTTCAGCTCTTATTCTTCATGCACTTACGTGAAGAGAATAAGCCGAGGTACAACCTGATCTCGCTGGTTCTGGGCCTGGTCATTTTGCTGGTCATCGTAGCAGGGTCCATGTGGATCATGCTGTACAACATGGTGGCTGTATGAGGAAACGCACCGTACTGGGAGATTGGATACAGCTCGTCAAACCGCGCATTATCCAGCTTAATCTAGTTGCAGCATTCGGAGGCTACTGGCTGGCTTCTAAATGGGTCATAGACTGGGGCTTGTTATGCTGGATGCTGCTTGGCACAACGCTAACGATGGCATCTTCCTGTATCTTCAATAACGTCTGGGATCATAAATTGGACCGCAAAATGGTCCGAACCCACAATAGGCCGCTGGCGACGGGACGGATTAAATTAACCCATGCCTTTTGGTGCGCTGTGGTCCTTGGTATCTTAGGAGAATGGATCCTGTTCTTAAACGTGAACCGGATTGCAGGTTGGCTCGGGTTGCTGGGGATGTTCTTTTATATTGTCATATACACGCTGTGGCTTAAACGGAAGTCAACCTGGAGTACCGCTGTCGGTGGCGTGTCGGGAGCGGTTCCGCCGGTTATCGGATACTGTGCCAGTACGGGAACGATAGATATCGGAGCTGTTTTGTTGTTCTGCTTGCTGTTTTTGTGGCAGCCCGCGCATTTTTGGTCGCTGGCCATCCGGCGGGTGGAGGAGTACAGAGCGGCTGGTTTTCCCTTACTTCCTGTACGAAAAGGGGTCAGGCGTACCAAGCTGCAGATGATTCCTTATGTAACGCTGCTGCTCCCAACTGTCATTTTGCTGTACGTTACCGGTTTTTCCGGTCCCGTATTCCTGACAGTGTCTGTGATCGGTGGCGTTATATGGCTATGGCATACGCTGCGCGGAATGATCGTTTCACTGGATGAACGTTGGGCCAGGACCAATTTTCTGATTTCCGTGAATTATTTGATGATTGTGTTCATTGTTATGATTCTGGACACGCCTGCGATTTAATGAAAAGCATGGTATAACGAGGTGAGGCTTATGAGGAGATTAGGGTTATTTGTCCTTTTGAGGCGGGATCGATAAGACATTTGAAGCGGAAGGGGCCTATGAAGTGACTGCGCATGTTACGGCAAGAGGCATGCATGTGATGCCGAAGAAAGAGATCGTTGTAGGAAATCCGGGGAAAAAGTGAACTTAAGGTTGCCATGGTCCGGTAAGAAGGGTGGCGGATGATTTGATCCGAAAATATATATGGATGGTTGTCATGCTGGTTATGCTGACGTTGTCTGCATGCAGTGAACGGACCGAGGATGATTCGGTGCTTCGTGCCAGTATCACCACAACGGAGGATGAAGAGGCGGTTGCGCTGTACAAGAGCCAGTGTCTATCATGCCATGCCGCCGACTTAAGCGGGAGGGTTGGCCCAAGTCTGAAGGATGTCGGGACAAGGCTATCAGAGGATCAAATCGTGGATATCGTAATGGAGGGCTATCAAGGCATGCCATCATATAAAAAGATTTTGGAGGAGAGCGAGATCAGGTCCATTGCGATGTGGCTTTCGAACATGAAGGAGGAACAGGAGGGGGATACATGAAAAAGATTGTGTTTATAGGCGTGATGATGGTGTTCACGTTGGTGGCAGCCGCATGCGGCAATTCCAAGCCAAGTCAGCTGAGCATTCCGATCCAGCCTTTTGAATATATCAATCAAGATGAAGAGCCGATTTCTTTAGCCGATCTGGAAGGCAAGGTATGGATCGCGGATTTTGTATTCACACGCTGCATTACGGTTTGTCCGACCATGACCGCCAATATGGCCGAGCTGCAGCAGCGGCTGGATGACGCGGGGCTTGAAGCGACGCTGGTATCTTTTTCGGTGGATCCCGAGCGGGATGACCCTGCAGCACTGAAGAGTTACCTGAGTAAATTCGATGCGAATTTCACGAACTGGCATGCGTTAACAGGCTATACGTTTGAAGAAATTAAAACGTTTGTGCTGCAATCCTTCAAAGCGCCTATCGCCATGGATACTGCAGCGGATCAGGTCATCCATGGGACGTCCTTCTACTTGGTCGATCCATCGGGTACGGTCGTGGCGAAATATGATGGTAACACGGATCCTCCATATGACAAGATCCTGAAGGACGTCAAATCGCTGCTGAAGTAGCGGTGAATATCGTGAGGTGGAGTGAAATGAACCTTATCGCTCGTTCATCATGGATCCGAGGGCTGATTCTGGCAATTCTTCTGGCCGCCGCCGCATATGCACTCTTTCAATCCATGATGAAGGATGGTCAGCGTGCAGAGATAGGTCATGCCGCGCCTGGCTTTGAAGCGGTGAATCTTCAGGGTGAGCCGGTCCGGCTCTCCGATTATAAAGGGCAGGCCGTGCTGCTGAACTTCTGGGCGTCCTGGTGCGGTCCCTGCGTGAACGAAATGCCGATTCTGAACGAAGTGTATGCACAGGAGCCAGGTGTTGAGATCATTGCCGTTAATATAGGTGAAAGCTGCGAGAAAGCAGAGGCATTCGTTCGGAAGCATCGACTGGATATACCGATCGTGTTGGACCAACAGAATAAAATCAAAGAGAAATACGGCATAAGCGGCTTGCCGGTAACTGTGCTGGTCGATGACCAAGGCCACATCGTTGATCGCGTAACTGGTGAACTGCCGAGCCTTGAATTTATCAGAGAAATGATGGACAGGATTCGATAGGATGGAGCCTGTCGGGATACGAAAAAAGGTTAGCTTCAGGTGAGCTAACCTTTTTCTTGATTCCAGGGAAGGGGGCTGTTCCTGTTCCAACTGGATTGCCTTATTGGATCGTGGTGTGCAGAGCTTCAGCGAACCTGGAAATTCCGGATGGGATATCCTCAGCCCTGGCACGAGCATAAGTGAATCTCACATAACCGGAAGCTGAACCGTATACGCTGCCCGGTGCAAAAATCACGCCTCTTTGAATGGAGCTTTCCAGCAGCTTGCTGTCATTCACGTCCGGAACGATTTTGCACCAGAGATGCAGGCCGCCCTCGGGCACATGGAAGTGGACCAGGCCTTGCAGTTCCTTCTGAAGGGCCTCGATCAGTAAATCCCGCTTGTATAGCAGGCTCGCTCTCAGCCTGTCCAGGTGCGGAGCAAAATGGGAAGAATTGAGAAACTGCCCGGCCAAGCTTTGGGGCACCACGCTCAATCCGAAATCCATCTGCTGCCTGGCGTCCGCAAGCCGCTCCACCACCGAATTCGGGGCGACCATCCAGCCTACGCGGAGGCCGGATGCGGCTATTTTCGAGAAAGACCCGATGTACACCACCGACCCAACGGAATCCACGGATTTCAAAGGGGCAGGCGGAGAACACTGATAGGCCGTTAAACTGAAGGGATCATCCTCCACGATCGGAAGCCCGAGCTCACTTGCCGTATCCAGCAGCTGGGACCTTCTCTCATGATCCATAACGGTGCCTGTCGGGTTCTGAAAATTCGGATTAATGAAAATCATCTTGATCCGGTGTTTCTTGTACAGGGAGCGGATGTCTTCCGGTTGTACACCACGTTCATCGACCGGGAGCCTGAACAATCGCAGACCTGCGGATTGAAACATCGGCAGAGAATAACAATAGGATGGATCTTCGATGGCAACCGCGTCACCAGGTGATAGCAAGCACTGCGTAATGAGATACAGCGATTGCTGGGATCCCGACGTGATCAGGATGGACGATTCGGAGGTATGAATCCCGCGATATTTTTTGAGATACGCAACCAATGCCTGTCTAAGCGGACCATATCCTTGCGGATTGTCATAACCGAAATAGGACATATTCGGTTTCTGACTCATCAATGAATTCATCTCTTGGATCGGCGCCAAATCCCCGGCGAGCTCTCCGCTGGCAAAATCAATCAAAGAAGGATCATGCGTCAACGCTTCCCGAATCCGGCGGAGAAAAGGGGGGTTAGGCAGGAAATTTCCTCCCTCAGCGTAACGGCGCCAGTTCGGCGTATGTTTTGGCGTGGCTCCCCACTTGGAACTGCTGACCCGCGTACCGCTCCCGGAACGGCTCTCGATGATTCCAAGCGCCCGAAGCTCCGAGTAAGCCAGAACCACGGTGCTTCGATTAACTCCGATTTGCTCCGCCAGTTTTCGTTCGGAGGGGAGTAAGCTTCCTGGTGGAAATTCTCCATACGATATTCTTTGCTCCAGATCATCAGCAATTTGCTGATATAGAGGTTGTGTGCTGTTGCGATCCGGCTTCCACACCTTCCTCATCCTTTCATGAACATATTCAGGCTGTTTCTGTCTGTAATGTTAATCATATCATTATGCATAAATGAAGGTTTTTCATAATTTCATCATTACGATGACAAATATCCTGCAATCCGTTGAACATGGATGGTGTACCTGACTGTAAATTGGATGGGTCAACGTAATCACCTACTGGGATGTGGCTGTAATTCGTTTTCGCTTTCGGTTTCTTGACAAAACTTAAAAAGAGGAATAAAGTATGGTTTAACTATTCGTAATTATTACGATTAAAACGTAAGAACAGGAGGTGCTGACTATGCGAGTGACGGTAACATTGGCATGCACGGAAACCGGCGACCGTAACTATACAACGACCAAAAATAAAAGGAATCACCCGGAGCGAATGGAATTGCGCAAATATTGTCCACGGTTGAAGCGGGTAACGCTTCATCGAGAAACCCGATAGTGAATACGGACCGTAAGCCGGACCTATCATCCGGCTTATTTGACTTGAAGCGAAATGGGATTACACTAAGAGTAGCAGAAGTGCAGCCATGCGAATGAGGGGGATGGATGGGATGAACCAGGAACGACATGATTCCAGCGGTGAGCTGCTCCTGAGCACACATACCCCGGAACAGTGGAGACGGAGAAGGCAGGAGCTAAATGAGTGGATCAACAGGCCTAAGGTGCGCAAACAGCCCAAACGGACGCGGGTATTCGGCGATACCCCTGTCGATGAGCAGTTATATCCAATATTGATTCGGCTGCAGCAAGCGGGATTGGAGACCGAGTTTTCCTGCGCTGGTGTAAGCCCGCTTGATGAACCCGTTGATCATTCTCTGTACGCTTACCTAACTTTTTTCTCGAGCGGTCCTGCGGAGCAGTTCACTAACATTTTGAAGGGAAACATGAGGCATCGAGCGCTGATTACCTATGAGCCTGCCCGTCACCGCTATGACGTGTCATCGTTTTTTATCGGACATAACCGTTCCTTCTGTCTGCTTCTCCAACACAGTTCGGCACAGTTACTAAGAGATTTAGTCCAGTAAAATATGGGGCTTTTACATAAAATAATATTGTTTTGCCGGCTAAGTGTCCCTTGAGCAGCTTAGCTTCGAACAACCCTATTAGGGGAAATAAGGAGTTGTGATCGAATGACGAAACGGAGAATTGCTTGGAATTCAGGTCAATGGACAACCGAACCGGTATCGGAAGCAGAGGAAGGGTTGCATCTGAAGGTTGAGTCCAGAGAAGGCAGTGATTATTGGGAGAAAACCCTGTATGGGTTTCAACGTGACAGCGGTCATTCACTGCTTGAGGCATGGGATAAGGATGCGGCCATAGAGGTTACCTTTGAATTGGATGCCTTTACAGAGCTATATGATCAGGCCGGGCTTATGCTAATGAACGCTCCGGGACAGTGGATCAAAGCTGGGATTGAAATCAATGACGGAATCCCCCAGCTGGCCACGGTTGTCACCCATGAATATTCGGACTGGTCACTCGCACCCGTGCCGGAGTGGGTTGGCGAGCGTGTCACGATCCGGGCCTCCAGGCTGAATGATGCGGTCATCATTAGGGCGAGAACCGGGAAGCATCCTTGGCGCACCGTTCGCGTGGCACCTTTTCCCGCCCGAACAACAAGTCAGGCAGGGCCTTTTGTCTGTTCACCTACCCGCTCCGGTCTCATCGTGACCTTCACGCGTTGGGTGAGCACGCTGCCGGACAGCGACATTCATGTTGACCCGCCGGTGGAAGAGTAGAGGTAGGGCCTAGACTCCTGAGATTAACCAACCGTCATAGAGGTAAAGAGACTTCACCCATCATTTCGTGATCGGTGAGGTCTCTTTTATATGCAGACCGCCTGTATCAATTGCCACAGCGGCCATGCGGCGTGTGGTGGTATATTGGGGCTGGATACACACGAATCTGCCATATATTGATCACGCCAGCAAAGGGGATAAAACCACATGCCGAGCAAAGAAAGTATTGCTATAAAGGAACTGCTGACCGCAGAGGGATTCAATCATAAATGGGAAAATGCCGGAACGATTCGGCAATATATCGAAACGCTGCCTCCATATCCTGCACTTCCAGAGGAACAGGAGGGATTTGAAACCCGCTGTTTTGAAAGTGGATCCGGCTTGAGTATGAATTATTATATATCGCATGGTGCAATGGAACAGGGGACTGTCGTTTATTTACACGGTGGAGCTTATATCGAAGAGATTCTACCGCCCCATTTCGCTTTTGCGAAACAGTGGACGAAGCAAACCGGATTCACCGTAATTATACCTAATTATCCTATCGTCCCGGCTATTGATGCGAAGAAGCTGACAGGGCTGATGCGCGAATTTTACAAGTACATCTGCGCCGAGGCGGGGAGTTCGGTATTTCTAATGGGCGATTCGGCCGGTAGTGCGCTGGCTCTCGATATGGCCCAATCAGTAAAAGAAACGCCGCTTGCACCAAAAGGGTTAATCCTGCTCTCGCCATGGGTGGATGCAGCTACGGACAATCCCCAGATTGCTGCGCTCGGTATACCGGAGCGTGACGTCTTTCTGCAGCCGGCCGGGCTCGGTGAGGTTGGAAGGATGTATGCAGGAAGTCTTCCTATGGACGACCCGGCGGTCAGTCCGTTGTTTGGCGAGATGGGAAGCCTTTCCCGCACGGTCATTCTCGTCGGAACCGATGATTCTCTGCTGCCGGACGCTTGTCTGCTGCGCGATAAACTGGTCCGAGAAGGCGTTGATTCCGAGTACTGGGAATACGAGAACATGATGCATGTGTGGCCTCTGTTTCCGATGCCTGAAGCTGTAGAGGCACTGGAGCGGCTGCATCAATGGGTGGCGTGCGGTGGTGGAAAGCCATAATGGAGGGTGACAGACCAGCCAATTGGATGGTTACAACTGTCGCGCAATTGGATGGTGTGCATTAGCCGATTGTTCATTATAATGAGGCAGAAATGACAAATGAATGATGATTACTGTTGATCCTGATGCCTCAGGTTCTATAATAGAGTGTATATAATGAATAATCGAATGGGGTTGTTTGTGGTTGGTTATGTATATTATCGTTATCGCGCTGGCATTAATTGGAGGAGTTTCTACGCTTCTTGTCGGATTATCTCAGGAGAATAAGAAGGCAAACCCGAACTATGAGCGGAAAACAAAAACCAATCTCACGAAGCTGCTCATCATTTATTTTGTTTCGTTAATTGCGTTTATTGTGATATGGATGATTTTGAGATAACTATAAAGGCCGTTTCCTGGGACGATGACCGGGGGAGCGGCCTTTTGTTATTCAAATAAAGGATTCGGGGGTATCCGACGATCATCTCGAGATAGGAGCTTCTAAAGTTCAAACCGAGTACACACGATGTACACAGCACTTCTCTATACTAGGTCTTGAACTTAGAGACGAAAGGTGTGGAGGACAGATGCACGGTATGGCGAATTATGGATGCTGTCGGTCATACAGGATGAACGTGATTCGCAGTTCATTGTGTTAACATGAGGGTATATGGAAACTTCAGCTTATGACAGATGCGGAGTGTTATGCAATGAAACGGAGTCTATTGTTGGTCGAGGATGACCTGCTGATGCGGGAGTTCATAACGGACTATTTCAAAAAGGAACAATGGGAAGTGCATGAAGCGGAGAATGGAAGGATTGCGCTTGAAATTTTCGAGCAGACCTCCATCGATCTGATGGTACTGGATATCATGATGCCGGAAATGGATGGGTGGTCGGTATGCCGGCGCATTCGCGAGAAGTCGGACGTGCCGATCATCATGATTACGGCAAGAGCCGAGGACGATGATCACATTATGGGGTTCGAGCTGGGGGCCGATGAATACGTGACAAAGCCGTTAAGCCCGAGAGTACTGGTAGCCCGTGCCGCTGCTTTAATGAAGAGAAAGGAAGGCACGGTTGGACGTGAGGGGGATCGTCTTGTCTACGGCGATTTATACGTGAACAGAACGGCGCATACCGTCTCGGTGGCGGGCAATAAAGTTAATCTGTCCCCGAAGGAATATGACCTGCTTCTCTTTCTGATCAAGCATTACGGGAAAGTCCTGTCCCGTGATTATATTCTGGATGCGGTCTGGGGTTACGATTATTTGGGCGACCTTCGCACCGTCGACACGCATATCAAAAAGCTGAGAGCCAAGCTCGGGGATGAAGGCCGCCATATATGCACGGTTATCCGCTCAGGCTACAAATTCGAGACGAAATCATGAGAAGAAGCGTCGTTTTCAAACTGTTCATGGTGACGTCTGTAATGATATTGATCGTCTTTTCACTGGTGATGGTAGCGGAAGGACTGTTCTTCGAGCGGTTCTACCGTACGTCCAAAATCCATGCATTAGAGCGGAATATGAATCAATTCGCGCTGCAGCTTAAAGAGATGGAGGCGGGAGAACAACAGACCGCAAGGCTGCTCGGTCATTTCATGAATGAGAATGATGCCAGCATCGCGATGCTGAACGAACGGTTTGCTCGCATGCATATCAATCCCTACGTGCTGGAGCTGCAAGCAGAGGACGGCAAGAACATCACGATTCTTCTTCCAATGGAAGGAATGGCTCTGGAAGACATCCCGCAGGGGATCAAGACAGGCGATATGCTGGTGGTTGATGGCATCTTTATGGACGAGAAAGACACGGTTATGCAGCCTGTAGTCTTTCAGCCAACCGATTCGGAGGCGGATGAGGGGTTGGTGCGGATCAGAGGGAAGGTTATGGACATGATGCTACCGGAGAAGCGGTCGTATAACCCGTTATATCAGGATGCGCTCATTGACGATGCTCTTCTGGAATGGACGCAGCAGCCGGAACAGGATCTGAAGCTCCTGCAAAAGGGTTCACCGGTTCAGATGTCATGGACCGACAAGTGGAGCGGGGTCGATTACGTGGTTCTGGTTCGCTCGCTTGCGGAAGAGGGCCAAGAGGATCGTTATTTGTTTGTCATGACCTCGATGCAGCCGGTCGGGGAAGCCGTCGGTACGCTCAAGCAGTATTTTATCTATATCGCGCCGATGATTGTGGTGCTTGTCATGGTCCTGTCCCTGATCTATTCCCGCATGGTCTCTAGGCCATTGGTGCAGTTAAACCGGTCGGCAGCGCGCTTGGCAAAGCTGGACTTTTCCGCGCAGGCGGAAATCCGTTCCAAGGATGAGTTCGGGGAGCTGTCACGCAGCATGATCACGTTATCGCAGAATCTGGATGAAGCCCTGAAGGAGCTTACCCGGGCGAATGCCAGGCTGCAGGAAGACGTGGAGGAGAAATTGAGATCCGAACAGCTCCGCAAAGAGCTGATCGCGAACATTTCCCACGAATTAAAGACCCCGCTGGGGATTGTCAAAGGATTTGCGGAAGGGCTGCAGGATGGCGTGGCGGACGATAAAAGAGAACGGTACCTTGCCTTCATCGTCAATGAAACGGATCGAATGAATGCGCTGATTATGGATATGCTGGAGCTTTCCAAATTCGAAGTGAAGGCTATCAGGCTGCAGCCCCGAAGTTTTTCGCTCACTGATCTTATCCAACAGGCGGCGGATTCGTTTACCCGGCAGTTGGAGGACAAACGTCTCCAGCTTAGCATCCACCAAGGTCAAGATGAAGAGGCCATCGTTCAGGCGGATTCGAGACGGATTGAACAGGTTATTCTCAATTTATTGAGCAATGCCATCCGGCATGCCGAGGAGAACAGCGTCGTTACCATAAGGTTACTGCGGATGTCTCCAGGGAAGGTCACCACGATCATTGAAAATGCCGGCAAGCCCATTTCGAATGCGGATATGGGGCGGATATGGGACCAATTCTACCGAGCCGAGCGTTCCCGGGATCGCAAATCCGGAGGTACCGGCCTTGGACTCGCGATTGTCAAACATATTCTGGTACTTCATGAAAGCGACTATGGCGTGATGAATACGGATCGAGGCGTGGCCTTTTATTTTACATTGAACGAAAGCAGAGGGGAAATTCATGAATAATAAAAAATATATCTATCTTATTTCGACACTGCTCGTGCTGCTTCTGACCAGCGCGTGCGGCGGACCATCGGACACGAAGTCTCCGGAAACCCAAGCTGGCTCGACGGATACGGATCAAGGTAACGTGGTCGATCCTGAAACGCCGGCTACCAGTCAAGATGGGACTGATGCTTCAGCGGATCCCGAATCGAACCAAGGAGACTCGGAAGCAACCAAAGATCCTGATCAGGAAAAACAAAACGAAATCCAGGATCCACCGGCGGAAGGGGATCAGCAGATCCTTATTGTGATCGATCAAACCCCCAAGCCGATTACGGGAAACAGCTTCGACTTTGGCGTGACCAAACTTCCGGAGGGTTACTCCTTGAGTGAAATGGAGTGGAAATCGGACAAAACCGAGATCAAGAGCACGTTTCAAGAAGCGATTGAACACGGGCAGACCGGGGAAGACGGATTTTATATCAGCGGAAACGGACAATTTTCCGGGTTTATCTATCCTGACGGGATGAAGGGCGAGGAGGGCCAGGTCTTGTTCCGTTTTATCGATGAGCAGGGACATGAGTTAACCTGGGAGAAAACATTGACTCTGAAATAGCGTGGAACAAGTAATACAGACAGAAGGGCGGCCGGATGCGGCCGCCTCTTGGTTTTTCAATCGCTGAAAGGCACGATTTTCAGCATCACCCGCTGACATCTTTTATAATAGGAAAAGAATCATTCAGTAAGGAGTGAGGTTTTGGAGCTTTTTTTGAGAAAAAACAAATACGGCTTGATTGTGCTGGCGCCATTCATCGGAGGCTGGTTGTTTAATTCATTAATGGTTATGCTGCCCTTTTCCGGTTTTTTGCTCTGGACGGCCAATATAGGATTCATGTTGTTCTGGTTCTGGGCCGGGCGGCAGTTCGCCCTGCTTCCGAGGGAGTAAGATGTACAGCTTCCTGCTGGGTAACCTGGTCTGGCTGCCATCCTTCATGCTCTACATTTGGCAGTTCGTACTTGTGGACGAGGCCTCCAGGAACATGATTCTCGCCGGTCTGTCCCAGTATTATGTGTTATTCATGATTATCATTGGAACCCAGGTTCATTTGATGTATTCTGGTGACATCAGCTCCACGGAGATCGTCATCATCGCTTACGTCCTGATGCTGGTTGTGTTCGCTGCAGGATTTGTATATCAATGGCTGAGTAGAAAACCATAGTGTCTCTAATCAAAGGGGAGGTCTTAGGATTACATGGCATTGCGAATTGGAATCATAGGCACAGGCTGGTTTAGCAAAGTACATGCAGATATTTTGTCCAACATGGACGGAGTTAACGTTGCCGCCTTTGTTGGTACGAGTCAGGAGAAAGCGGAACAAGCGGTGCGGAGCTATGCCGGGGCCAAGGCGTACAGCAACGTTGAACAGATGCTGGATGCAACTAAGCCCGATGCGGTTTATATCTGCGTCCCGCCGTTTGCGCACGGAGAGATCGAAGCCCAGCTCGTGCAGAGGGGTATTCCTTTTCTGGTTGAGAAGCCGCTGGGCACGAACCTGGATACGCCAAGGCAGATTCTGCATGGCGTGAAGAAGGCCGGTTTGATTACGTCTGCAGGGTACCATTTCCGCTATACGGATGCAGCCATGAAGGCTTCCGAGCTGCTGGAAGGCCGGAAGATCGGGATGGCGCTTGGCTACTGGATGGGAGACATGCCGCAGGTGTACTGGTGGAGACAGCAGAAAGGCTCGGGAGGGCAATTCATCGAGCAAACCACCCATATAGTTGACCTGCTTCGCTGCCTGCTGGGTGAAGCGGATGAAGTGTATGCGGCTTTTGCCCATCGAGCGATGAAGGATATTCATGAGGGGGTAACGGTGCACGACGTAGGTACCGCGACGCTGAAATTAAAATCCGGCGCCGTGGCAACGATCTCCAATACCTGCATGCTGCCGGAGTCGGATCGGGCCGGCTTGGATATTTATACGGAGCAGGGGGTCATCGGCATTCAATCCGATAAACTCATCGTTAAGGAAAAAGGAAGAATGACGGAATACCCCAATGCGGTTAACCCGTATCTTCGGGAGAACGAAGTGTTCATCCACGCGGTTCGCACCGGGGATGCCTCTGGAATCTTATCCTCTTACGAGGATGCGTTTAATACCATGGAAATTACCTTTGCTGCTTTGCAGTCGGCCGAAACGGGGGTCCCGGTGAAGATCGGGGAATGATCATATCCTGTTAGAACTCCGAGATGTCCCAGAAGACCACTAGGTCTTCCGGGACATCTTTTTTTCGTTTCAAAGAGAACCTTGCATGAATTGCCGCCTGCCTTAACCAAGGGAATTCTCGAAGGAATATAGGTGTTTCCCTAATAGGAACGAAAGAAGGGGCCGCTCATAATTAAGTTATACGAAGGACGGCACATTGATTCCCCAATCATTGTCATTCAAGCAGAAGGAGTTGAACTGTCCTATGAAACGAAAGTCGGGGCTGAAGTTCTTCAAGAGGATGGAAAGCTATTCTGACAACTGGTCCGTTCTGGAGGAGAAAAGCAGGGAATGGGAAGATATGTACCGCAAGCGCTGGTCGCATGACAAAGTGGTACGGACGACGCATGGCGTGAACTGCACAGGCTCCTGCAGCTGGAAGGTTTTCGTCAAGAACGGAATCATTACTTGGGAAAACCAGCAGATTGATTATCCTTCCTGCGGGCCGGATATGCCGGAATTCGAACCGCGCGGATGCCCGCGAGGAGCTTCATTTTCCTGGTATGAATACAGTCCGCTGCGAGTGAAATACCCTTATATGCGCGGCCGGCTATGGCATATGTGGAAAGAGGCCTTAAGCCAACACAGCGATCCGATCGCCGCTTGGGCCAGCATCGTCGAAGATCCGGAGAAGTCCAAGTCCTATAAACAAGCGCGGGGTAAAGGCGGTCATGTCCGTGTGTCCTGGCAGGAGGCCACGAAGCTGATCTCCGCGCAGCTCATTTATACGATCCGCAAATACGGGCCCGACCGGATTGCCGGGTTTACGCCCATTCCGGCCATGTCGATGATCAGCTATGCTTCAGGAGCCAGATTTATTTCCCTGCTAGGGGGAGAAATGCTCAGCTTCTATGACTGGTATGCGGACTTGCCGCCGGCATCTCCACAAATCTGGGGAGAGCAGACCGACGTGCCGGAATCCAGCGATTGGTACAATGCCGGTTACCTTATTATGTGGGGCTCGAACGTGCCGTTAACGCGCACGCCGGATGCGCACTTCATGACAGAAGTTCGATATAAAGGCACCAAGGTCGTGTCGGTCGCGCCGGATTATGCTGAGAACGTTAAATTCGCCGACAACTGGCTGGCTCCGAATCCCGGAACCGATGCAGCCATTGCACAGGCCATGACGCATGTTATTTTAAAAGAATTCTATCATGAGCGTCAGGAACCGATGTTCCTGAATTATGCGAAACAATATACGGATATGCCTTTCCTCATTCTATTGGATGAGTTTGAGGGGGGATACAAGGCGGGACGCTTCCTGCGGGCAAGCGATTTGGGCGATATCACGCAGCATGCCGAGTGGAAGCCGGTGATTATCGACGAGAATACCAATGAAATCACGGTTCCGAACGGCACGATGGGGCAGCGCTGGGAGCAGGACAAGAAATGGAACCTGATCCTGGAGCGCGAGGACGGCTCGGTCATTGCGCCGGCGCTATCCGTGAAGGCTCAGGGCGGGGAGCGGCAGACCATTTCCTTCCCGTTCTTCGACAACAACGCCAACGGCACCTTCGAACGCCAAATTCCGGCGAAGACCATTCAGCTGGCGGACGGAACGGAGCGTCTGGTGGTAACAGTATACGATCTGATGCTGAGCCAGTATGGCATTGGACAGGCAGACAACGGTCTGGATGCAGACGGATACAAGGATGCTGATTCCTTCTATACCCCGGCCTGGCAGGAAAAAATCACGGGTGTGAAGCCATCCATCGTGGTTCAGATTGCCCGTGAGTTCGCGCAGAATTCGCTGGAAACCGGAGGTCGCTCGATGATCATCATGGGCGCCGGGATTAACCACTGGTTTAACAGTGACACGATCTACCGTTCCATTTTGAATCTGGTCATTCTAACGGCGTCCCAAGGCGTAAACGGCGGTGGCTGGGCGCATTACGTCGGCCAGGAGAAATGCCGCCCGATCGAGGGCTGGTCCACGGTCGCCTTCGCTAAAGACTGGCAGGGACCGCCGCGTCAGCAAAACGCGACATCGTTCTTTTATTTTGCGACCGACCAATGGAAGTACGAAGAAATGGGGGCCGATTCTCTGAAATCGCCAACGGGCGGGGAGATCCGTTACCAGCATCCGGCGGATTACAATGTGCTTGCCGCGAGACTTGGCTGGCTTCCATCTTACCCGCAGTTCAACAAAAACAGCCTGAAGTTTGCGGAGGAAGCGGCGCAGCAGGGGAAAACCACCCACGAGGAAATTGTGAAGCATACGCTTGCGCAAATGATCTCTGGAGAGACCCGGTTTGCGGCAGAGGATCCGGATGCGCCGGAAAACTATCCGCGTTCGCTGTTCGTATGGCGCTCGAATCTGATCTCGAGCTCCGCCAAAGGTCAGGAATATTTCATGAAGCATTTATTGGGCGCTTCCGACAGTCTTCTCTCGACGCCGAATGAAGAGGATAAGCCGGAAGAAATGGTCTGGCGCGAAGAAGTCGAAGGCAAGCTGGATCTGCTTGTTGCCTTGGACTTCCGGATGACATCAACTCCGATGTACGCAGATGTAGTCCTTCCTGCAGCAACCTGGTATGAGAAAACGGACTTGTCTTCAACCGATATGCATCCTTTTGTGCATCCGTTTAATCCGGCAGTGGATCCCCTCTGGGAATCCCGGTCGGACTGGGATATATACCGAACGATTGCCGAAGTCTTCTCAGATATGGCGAAGACCCATCTACCGGGAATATATAAGGACCTGGTCACCACACCGCTCTCTCATGACTCCATAAGCGAGATCGCCCAACCATACGGTGAAGTGAAGGATTGGCGCAAGGGGGAGATTGAGGCCATACCTGGCAAAACGATGCCGAATCTGACGGTGGTTGAGCGGGACTATACGAAAATTCATGACAAATATATAACGCTCGGTCCGAACCTGGCTACAGGTAAAGTCGGAGCGCATGGCGTCAGCTTCTCGGTAGCCGAGGAGTATGAAGAGCTGAAGCGTTTGAACGGAACTTATTACGATGACACCATCAAGAATGGCCTGCCCAAACTTCATACGGCGCGAAATGCGGCGGATGCCATTTTGAATCTGTCTTCGGCCACGAATGGCAAGGTATCGCAGCGAGCCTGGGAATCGGCGGAACAGGACACCGGCGTGCAGCTAAAAGACATTTCCGCGGACCGCGCCGCAGAGCGCATCACGTTCCAGAGCATTACAGCCCAGCCGCGGGAAGTCATTCCGACGCCGGTATTCAGCGGATCGAACAAAATGGGCAGAAGATACTCCCCGTTCACAACGAATATTGAACGACTTGTGCCGTTCCGTACGCTGACCGGCAGACAGCATTTTTATATCGATCACGAAATATTCCTGCAGTTTGGAGAGGCGCTGCCGGTGTATAAACCAACACTTCCGCCAATGGTGTTCGGACCGCGCGACAAGCAGATTACCGGGGGAAAGGATACACTCGTGCTCCGATATCTGACGCCACATGGCAAATGGAACATTCACAGCACCTATCAGGATAATCTACACATGCTGACGCTGTTCCGCGGAGGACCAACGGTATGGATTAACAACGATGACGCAGCGGCTCACGACATTCAGGACAACGATTGGCTGGAAGTATACAACCGCAACGGCGTCGTTACCGCCCGCGCCGTCGTCAGCCACCGGATGCCGAAAGGTACGATGTACATGTATCACGCGCAGGATAAACACATCAACGTGCCGGGCTCGGAAATTACGAAGGATCGCGGCGGCAGCCACAACGCGCCGACAAGAATCCATGTGAAGCCGACCCAAATGGTTGGGGGCTATGCGCAGCTCAGCTATGGATTTAACTACTACGGACCGATCGGCAACCAGCGGGATGTGTACGTGGCTGTCCGCAAAATGAAAGAGGTGGATTGGCTTGAAGATTAAGGCACAAGTCGCCATGGTCATGAATCTGGATAAATGCATTGGCTGCCATACGTGCAGCGTCACCTGCAAGAGCACCTGGACGAACCGTCCGGGTGCGGAATATATGTGGTTCAACAACGTGGAAACGAAGCCGGGTGTAGGCTATCCGATCCGCTGGGAAGACCAGGAGAAATACAAGGGAGGCTGGACGCTGAAAAAGGGAAAGCTGCAGCTGAAATCCGGCAGCAAGCTGTCCAAAATCGCGCTCGGCAAAATCTTTTACAATCCGGATATGCCGGAAATGAAAGATTACTATGAGCCATGGACCTATAACTATGAGCATCTAACGAATGCCGGGGAGAAGAAGCATCAGCCGGTGGCTCGACCGAAATCGGCAGTAACCGGCGAGACGATGAATCTGGAATGGGGTCCGAACTGGGAAGATGATCTGGCGGGAGCCCATGTGACCGGCCCGAAGGATCCGAATATCGAAAAGATCGAGGAAGAAATCAAGTTCAACTTTGAGCAGGCGTTCATGATGTATTTGCCCCGCCTGTGCGAGCATTGCCTGAACCCGAGCTGCGTAGCGTCCTGTCCTTCCGGCGCCATGTACAAGCGGGATGAAGACGGCATCGTCCTGGTGGACCAGGAAGCCTGCCGCGGCTGGCGGTACTGCATGACGGGCTGTCCGTACAAAAAGGTGTATTTCAACTGGAAAACGAATAAAGCCGAGAAATGCACCTTCTGTTTTCCGAGAATTGAAGCGGGGCTGCCTACGGTATGCTCCGAAACCTGTACAGGACGTATCCGATACTTGGGCGTGCTGCTGTACGATGCCGACAAGGTACAGGAGGCAGCCTCCACGCCGGATGAGAAGGATCTCTATCAGGCCCAGTGCGATCTGTTCCTGGATCCGCATGATCCGGCAGTGATGGAGCAGGCGCGCAAGGACGGATTAACCGAAGAATGGATCGAAGCTGCCCAAAACTCGCCCGTATATAAACTGGCCATTGAATACAAGCTGGCCTTTCCGCTTCATCCGGAGTATCGGACGCTGCCAATGGTATGGTACGTACCACCGCTCAGTCCGATCATGAACTATTTTGAAGGCAGAGATTCAATCGAGAATCCGGACATGATTTTCCCGGCGATCGAGGAGATGCGTACACCGATCCAGTATCTCGCGAATCTGCTCACGGCAGGGGACACGGTTACGGTGAAGGATGCCCTGCAAAAAATGGCGATGATGCGTTCTTATATGCGCGCACAATCGTCGGGGACTGAGTTTGATGAGACACGGCTAGAACGGGTTGGCTTGACCGCCCATCAAATGAAGCAGATGTACCGGCTGCTCGCTATCGCTAAATACGATGACCGGTTTGTGGTCCCGACTTCGCATAAAGAAAGCCATATGGATGTTTACCTCTCACAGGGCTCCGAAGGCTTTAGCGCAAGCTGCGGCGGTTGCGGTCCGGAAGGACTGCAAGGCAAAACGGGCAAAGAGCTGTACGAAGAAAACTTCTACGGGGGGATCTGGCGTGATTAATCTCGGAAAGCTGCATGATTATAAACATGTTTTCGGTTTTTTCGCTCAGCAGCTCACGTATCCGGAAAAGCTGGATTTCCATCCATCGGTCATGGAGGAGTCGCTTGGCTCCTCAGACCCGGCCTATGAATCCGTCAGAACGTACTGGGCGACCATGCATGAATACAGCATGGAAGAGATTGAAGAGCTGTACGTCCAAACCTTCGACTTTCAGGCGAAATCTACATTGTACATGACCTATTACAAATTTGAGGATGGCCGGGAACGTGGACAGATGCTCGCCAAACTTAAAGAGACGTATGAGATGTTTGGCCTGGGCATCGCGGGCTCGGAATTATCGGATTATCTTCCGCTGATGTGCGAGTTTATATATGCGGCGAATTGGCAGGGTCGCGAGAAGGAAGTGGCAGCGAGCTTGGATTTGATGATGGCTGTCATGGAAGACGGCACCTATCATCTGCTAAAGGCTTTGGAGAAGTATAAGAGTCCGTATCTTTATCTCATTCAGGGTCTGCGCGAGACGTTCAAAGCATGTTTCAATCAGGAGGCGGCAGATCATGAGCATGATTAATCAGTTTTTGTGGGTCATCTTTCCTTATATCTGCCTTGCCGTGTTTATTGTCGGTCATATTTACCGTTACCGTACGGACCAATTCAACTGGACGGCAAAATCCAGCGAGTTTATCGAGAAGAAACATCTCAAGCTGGGCAGTCTCATGTTTCATTTAGGCATCATACCGGTTATCGGAGGTCACGTCGCAGGCTTGGCCATCCCTCAATCCTGGATGGAGTCGCTGGGCATCAGTGATCATATGTACCACATTGGGGCGGTGTATATCGGAAGCGCATTTGGCTTTCTAACCCTGGCAGGTATGGTACTGTTAACTGCCAGGCGGTTCACCATTCGAAATGTGCGAAAACTCAGCAGCGCTTCCGATATGATGGTTAATGTCCTCCTGTTGTTTATCGTATGTATGGGGATGTACAGCACGCTGGTTACGAACGCGGTACAGCCGGAATTCAATTATCGGGAGTCGGTCTCCGTGTGGTTCCGTGGATTGTTTATGCTCCGTCCGGACGCTTCGTTGATGGTGAATGTGCCGCTGTCGTTTAAAGTTCACATTTTGGCCGGATTTGGTATTTTTGGCTTATGGCCGTTCACCCGATTGGTGCATGTGTGGAGTGTTCCGTTGAATTATGTGGGTAGAAGATATATCCTGTATAGAAAGCACCGTAAATTTGAATCGTAGAGCGGAAGAAGGCTGTTTGGCCTTCTTTTCTACGTCAGAGGAGTAATGGAGATGAAGAATCAGCCGATCTTTAACTACCAAAGTGAAATGGATAAGCTTCGTGCCCGGTTTCAATTCGATTTCGTGTCCATGGCATTGGTGCAGCCGGCTGAGGATCGATTTGTTTTGACCTGGCAGTATGTCTCGGGAAATATAAACGAGAGGTATAAGCGCATCGTTTTACATTCCGGCAAAGGCATCGCCGGCATGGTGTTTAAGACAGGAAAACCGATCCTGATTCAAAACGTGAACGCTGATATTGAATCAAGGGATTTATATAATTATCCGATTATCGTTGCCGAGCAGTTGAAAAGCCTTGGTGCAGTACCGCTGTGGGAAGGCTCTCGCGTCAGGGGTGTTTTGCTTGTGGGATATCGCAAGGAAAACGTGCTGGATGCAATGTCCTTTGAGTCGTTTCAGGAAGGAATGGGAACGGAATTTGGTGCTTTTTATGCCAAGGAGGTATCACAGCCTTGATTCAAATGACGGATGAGCATTTAAGCGAATTGCTTAGAAACATGTATCATAATAGCATGGAAGCTATTTTTTTTATTGACGAAAAGGGCAGTGTGGTGGCTATGAATCCGGCCGCAGAAAAGATCCTTGACATTGAAGTGATCGAGAGGATGCAGTCTGGTGCGGATGGTTCCTTCTGCCAAACCTGCAAAGGGTACACCGATGAACAGGATCTCATAACCTGCTCCACATGCTATCTGGATTACCCAGATGGCGAGTTTTCGTCGTTCCAAGTCTATCTTAAGACACGCGGCGAAGGAATCGTTCCCTATGCGGCCAGTTACCATATCATCGATGAAGCTCGCGGCATCCGGGTGATGATGCTTCTCGACCTGACGAAGCAGCAGAAGACACAGGAAATGCTGCAGCGGACGAATATGCTGAAATATGTCATCAAGGCACAGGAGGACGAGCGCAAGCGGATATCCCGCGAACTGCATGATAGCGTGGCTCAAGAGCTCTTAAGCTCGCTGGTCGACCTGCGTGTCGTTAAATATATGAATGTGGGCGAGGATGTGCTTAAAAAACTGCAACAGACCGAGGTGTCTTTAACCAGGCTTCTGGATGATATCCGGCATTTATCCGTTGAACTCAGACCGGCTTCATTAGATGATTTGGGGCTTGAGGCTGCATTCCGCTCCCATTTTAAATGGATCGGGAAGAATTACGGTATGCTGGTTGAATTCTCTGCCGAGTTAGCGGCGGCCCGCTATGGCAGCGAGATTGAAACGGTGGTGTACCGGGTTTGCCAGGAAGCGGTACTGAATGCCATGAAATATTCAGGAACGGATGAGGTGCATGTACGATTATGCGAAGTGAATGGCTACCTTCAGTTAACCGTCCGGGACCTTGGAGTCGGGTTTAACAGGGTCATAGATGAAGCTAAGGGAACCGGACTGGGACTGTACGGGATGCGGGAACGCGCAGAGCTCGTCGGTGGTCAGTTTATTTTGCTATCCGCTCCCGGTGAGGGTACAACGATTCAGCTTAACATTCCGCTTACGAATGGTGACGATAAGCCGGAGGTGATGGTGACATGAAAATTGTGATTGCGGATGATCATGCCGTGGTCCGCAGCGGATTTTCCATGATTCTGAATTATCAGGAAGATATGGAGGTCGTTGCGACGGCGGCAGACGGTATGGAGGCTTACACCATGGTGGCGAAGCACCGGCCGAATGTGCTGTTGATGGATTTAAGCATGCCTCCCGGCGAAAGCGGATTGATTGCAACCGGCAAGATCAGCAGTGAATTTCCAGATACGAAAATTCTGATTCTAACCATGTATGATGATGACGATTACCTGTTTCATGTTTTAAAAAACGGGGCTTCAGGTTACGTACTCAAAAATGCGCCGGATGATGAATTAATCTCCGCCATCCGTATGGTGCATAAGGGAGGGACCTATATCCATCCCCAGATGGCTACTTCCCTGGTTCGGGAGTTTATTAAGAAAGATAGCGAGAGCGCGGACCAAGATCCGTTTAACAGTCTGTCCAAACGGGAGATTGAGATCCTGCCCCTGATCGCCAAGGGTTATGGCAATAAAGAGATTGCGGAAAAACTTTTTGTATCGGTCAAGACGGTGGAAGCGCACAAGGCCAAAATTATGGACAAGCTGAATTTGAAAAGCCGTCCGGAGTTAGTGGAATATGCATTGAAGAAAAAATTGCTGGATTTTTAGTCCTTACGTATATAAAAGGGCGCAATAAAGGGTTGTTGCTTTAAGGAATAGGGAAGTTCCCCAGAGAGATTCAGGGAACTTCCCTATTAGCATTGTGAATAGGTGCACGTACAATAGGAGCTGGGGATCAATTGCCATTCATTACGCTTTAGAAAAGGTGATGGAAATGATCAAAAAGCTGCAGCTTCCGCTGCAAACAATGAATCTGGTGCTTGGCTTTATGGTATGGGTCATCATCTCCGCGCTCTTGCCGTTTATTCGGGAGGATATCTCCATTCCGGCAGACCGCCTCGCTATTCTGACAGCTATTCCGGTGGTGCTGGGTTCGGTTCTCCGGATTCCGCTTGGCTATTACGCCAATGTCGTGGGAGCACGAATTGTTTTTATCGTCAGCTTTATCCTGCTGCTGTTTCCGGTTTATTTTATCAGCTCGGCTTCATCCTTTACGCATTTGGTCATCGGTGGCTTGTTTCTGGGGATCGGGGGGGCCGTGTTCTCGGTCGGTGTGACCTCATTGCCTAAATACTATGCGAAAGAAAAGCTGGGACTTGTCAATGGGATTTACGGGATGGGCAATATTGGCACCGCCATTACCACGTTTGCTGCACCGGTCATCGCGACTCAGATCGGATGGTCCAAAACCGTCCAGCTGTATTTGGTTCTGCTGCTGATATTTGCCGTGCTAAATGCACTCTTAGGCGACCGTAAAGAAATCAAGGTGAAAACACCGATTATGGAACAGATCAAGGGTGTATATAAAAATGAAAAACTGTGGTTTTTCTCTCTGTTTTATTTCATTACATTCGGTTCGTTTGTAGCTTTTACGGTGTACTTGCCGAACTTCCTGGTCACCCATTTCGAGCTTGCGAAGGTGGACGCCGGGATGCGGACGGCAGGGTTCATTTTGGTAGCCACTTTATTACGTCCTGTAGGCGGCTGGCTTGCAGATAAATTTAAACCGCTGTTCTTATTAATGGGCGTATTCTTAGGGCTAACGGCTGCGGCCATCCTGTTGGCATTCTCTCCGTCCATTGGCTTGTATACGGCCGGATGCTTAACCATAGCCGTTGGTGCCGGTCTCGGAAACGGGGTTATTTTCAAACTCGTGCCCTATTATTTCAACAAACAGGCCGGTATTGTGAACGGTATCGTGTCTATGATGGGCGGCCTTGGCGGATTCTTCCCACCGCTGATGCTTTCCTTCATCCATTCGGCTACGGGGCAGTATTCCATTGGATTCATGGCCTTATCGCAGGTTGCGCTTGCCAGTTTCGTTATTGTGGTATGGATGTACTACCAGGACAAACTTTCCGTGCAATCCGAGGTGTTTAACTCCACCGGCCAGGGGATTCTGGTTACGGATCCGAACGGTAGGATCAATGCAGTCAATCCGGCATTCACGAAGTTAACCGGATATTCGGAGGAGGAAGTGCTCGGCAAAAATCCGAGCGTATTGAAGTCCGGAAGGCAATCACCGGCGTTTTATCAGGCGATGTGGTCTGAAATCAGGGAACACGGGAGCTGGCAGGGGGAGATTTGGAACCGCCGGAAAGACGGGGAAGAGTACTTGGAGCTGCTGACGATTAACGCGGTAAAGGACGAATCGGGTGACATCGTACAATATGTGGGCACCTTCAGCGATATTACTTATCATCCGCCTGGCCGTTGTTCGAATGGCTGAAGGTATGAATTATGATGGGGATGAGTCGATGGATTGGAGAGGGAGAGACGCATGAAAAAGCCGAGGGTTGTCATCCCACGGGAGCATGGTGGCTGGGCTATGGTCAGTGTACCTTATATCATAGGAATGGCGGCAGCCAAGCCGGTTCTGCTGCACCTTCCGCTATTTTTGGCCTGGTTAGGTTTATATATGGCGTCCTATCCGTTTCTGCAATCCTTAAAGAAGACGTCCCAACGTAAAAATTGGATATCCTGGGGGATCATTTATGCCCTTATCGCCGTTGTTTTTCTGATTCCGGTGCTTGTCTTCAAACCGTCGATGCTCTGGTTTGCACCTGTGCTGCTCATCCTGATCATGGTGAATGTTTGGCATGTTCTTCAGAAAGCGGAGCGGGCGCTGTTAAATGATATTTGCGCGATTCTGCTGTTTTGTACCGGAGGCGCCGCTGCTTATATGCTGGGAGGCGGTGGTTTCGATCCGATGCTTGCCGCCGTCATTGTGTATAATTTCCTATATTTCACGGGCACCGTGTTCTTTGTTAAATCGGTCTTCCGTGAGCGGAAAAACAGGCGCTGGACGGTTTACGCAAGATTGTATCATGCCGTGATGTTGGTTCTGCCGATCCTCTTCGGGAATCCGTGGATGTGTCTGCCATTCGTATTTCCGTTCCTTAAGACGTTACTGTATTCCGGAAAAGCAATGAAACCGATGAAGGTCGGAATCATCGAGATTGTGGGTTCCGTCCAGTTTTTATTGCTGTCCATGATCTTGATATAATCTGCCGTTTTCATAAAAATCGATTCCATCGTCCATTCTGTTATAATAAGCGAAGGTATACAGAAGGGAACGATGTTCATATGACATATACAGCGCAGCAGGTGGCCGAATGGATGGTGGAGGAAATCCGGTTTACCGGTAATTTGTATCAGACGGAGGCCATCCGCTATGTACGCGAGAACTTCGGGGAAGAGTTTGTTTTCGTTAACGAAAACGGTAATGCTTCACTGTCCAAGGAAGTGAAGAAGGCATTCCGCAAACTGCATGGCGGTCGGATCGCTTGGGATCGTGACGGATTCATGTGGGCATGGACGTAGTCTTGCTGTAACCGAACAATCAAAAAACGGGAGAGGCCGGATCGATAGGTCGCCTCCCTGTATTAATGAGAACGAGGGTGTCCCAAAAGATCTTAGATCTGGCGGGATGCTCTCTTTTTCTGTTAGGAGGCGCTCCGTGTACGAATCGTTCCTCCCATCGCTAAGGCGGCCAAGATCAAAACAGAAGCCATAGCGGTGTGGGAATAACATCCTGAGCACCGCCATGGCTTCATTTGACACACGTTCTGTTTATGAGAGCCGTACGTCAAGCAACTAAATCTACTTTTGGGACGGCTCTTTTTTTCCTGACTTATTTGATTCGGTGAACCGTGAATTGTCCGGTTGAAGCGTGCAGGGTCTTCGCAGTCTGCCCCGGGTCCAACTGGCGATGCCGCTCTACCGCATAGCGGAACTCGTAGAAGCCGCCAAGCGTCGCCTTGAAATTGGTTTCCCAGTAGTTGGTCAATATCCAGGCATACGTGGCAGGACGGCTGTCCGCAGGCTGCATGGTGTGGAGCAGCCGGGGCGCGTGCTCCAGCGTTCCCAACTGTACGAGCGGCGTGTCTGTCATGGACAGAATGAGCGCTTCCCGTTCTTTGGCTGAGTGCCAGAATATTCCCTCTTGGACACTGGTGTAATCCAGGCAGGTTCCGGGAATCTGATCCTTCCATGGCCGGACATGACAGCCGGCTTTTTCTACATATAGCTCGGCTTCAGCGCCCATGGTGAATGGCAAAGCCACATAAACATTCTCCGGCAGCCATACGCTGTCCTTGTGGAAGCGGACGGACACCTCGACACGAGGCTGGTTCGCATACATCTTGATGTGGAGGGCATAGTAGCTGAGCCCTTTCACGTCAAAGACTAGCTCCACCAGGGCAAACAGCGGCCCGTTGTCCAGGACGGTGGCTCGGGTCAGGCGCCCTCTGTCCCGCTGGACGTTGACACCCTTCCGGTTGCGACCCATGCGGCGGCGGGTGGAGCATACCTCGGATGGATTATGCTCATCCTGTGCCGGCGTAACCTCGTACACGGGGGTGAATGGCCCGTGCTCGCGTGTTTCGTCCAGCAGGTCTGCCGAGCGTGTCTTATCGATCCAAGCCGTAATGCCTTCGTTCATCTCCCATTCGATCCGGAAGGATTCGGATTCGATCGAACGCTTGCCCACCACGATTGGATATGGAGTTATGGGCTGGATCTGGATGTCGGCGATTCCTTCGCACGCAATTGGTTCAGTGTTACGTGCGGTCACCATGTTCCCGGAAGCGGAAAGTGCGTCTGGCGTTTCGTGCGGCTGGATATGCAAGATCCGGGACTCATCCGGTTGAAGTGGGAGCTCTGTGACAAGCGCTCCGGTATGAGTCAATTGGTACGGTAGTGGCTGTCCGGTCGTTTCGTCGATGAGTTCGAACTTTTTCTTCAGGATCACGTGTTCCCAACCATCCAGCGGGATGGCGACCTGCAGTGTCGCCGCGGCCGGTTCCGTGTTGATCACCTCGTAGCGCAAGGGACGATGAGGGGCAAGCAGTGCGCCCTGACGGGCAACAAGCGTTTTATCCAGCGCCCGGTAAGCCAGCTTGCTGGCTTCGGCCGCGTAGGCTTGCTTCCGCACCTCCAGCATTTGCACCTGCGGGTGCCATGGCTCATACACGGAGGAATGATAGCCCCATGTATGCTCCGCGTACATGGTCAGTGCCTGTGAGGCTTCCTCGATCTGTGTCAGGCTTGCCGCACCATGAACCGGATCGAGCCGCTTGACCTTGCGAAGGGTGCGCTGGGCATCCCGGTAAATCTGGGTATGCATCGCTGTTGAAGCCACCCCATCGGTCCACCAGTCCGGCCAATCCCCCCGGTGTACCGGAAGCGCGGACAGGTCCTCCTGTTTCAATGCTGCAAAAAATTCGGACAGCGTAGCCATCTTAATGGTGATTTGGTCGCCGTATTGTTCATTCCAATTCGTAATCCACTCCGCGATATCCGCATTCGGGGATGCATTGTCCGTGCCTAGGCCGGAGACCATGACCGGAACGAAGGAATAGGGATAGGATTCCTGCTCGAGATTCCATAAATACCGGTTAATCCGTAAAGCAGCGATGTCGTTATGACGCTCCCCAGGCTCCATCAGGTTATGCTGAAACTCGTCTTTGATAATGTATTTGCCCAGTGCATCCGGACAGAACCCGAGCTCGTTGCCGAACATATAATGTTCGCCGTTCCAGACAAGCAGCTTGCCGCCACTTTGACTTTCCCACCAGAACGGCGTTTGTTTGCGGCCCAGCGGATACATGCCGTGATGCGTATGGATGCAGGAAAACAAATGCTCGATGTTATGTTGCAGCAGGCTTTCAGCATACCCCCAGCTGTACCCGTTAATGTCTGCGGTCATGGCGCTGTCGATCCGATGTCCGAAGGTCTCCGCGAACCTTTGTGCCTTGCCGTGATTCCGCAGAAGGAGGTCGAAATCCGGGAGCTCGGTCATATTGAGATAGGTTCCGGACAGTTCGATATCGCCACGTTTCACCGCTTGTTGAAAAGCTTCTTTCTCTGCCGGAGTTGCTGCTTCGAGAAATTTCTCGACGGCCCAGAAGGTCTCGCAGGTCCAGCGGAATGTTTTCCATTCTGGGCGCTCCCCGCGGTGTGCGGCTTCCGTGATGCCTAGTGCCTGGCGGATAAAATCTACATGGTACTGCTCGATTCTCTCTTGGCGCTCGGTGTAGCCGATATCCGTGTGGGAATGATGGATGACATAGATCGTCCAGGGGCGGGCGGGTCGATGATTGCCTTGGGTTGATAGGTTCATATAGTGGTAACCTCCTATAAATTAATTGGGAGCGGAAACATGATGATCCGGATCCCCGAATAACTTCTCAATGCCGTTAAACACAGCCGCCGTTCCATCTGCGAGACTGTGAACCGGAACGGCATGCCTGCCTAAAGCTAGCTGGATTTCCCTTTCCCATAAGGGCAAGCTGTACGAGATTTGTCCGCCCAGCACCAGGCGGCTCGGTTTGAACTCGGATAGATAAGGCAGGAGCATCTCACCCAGCCTGGTGCCGTATTCCCGGAATAAATCCTGAGCTTGCGCGTTACCGCCCGTCGCTGCTTCAGCGAGGTCGGCTACGTCGGTCCCGTCGGTCAGGAGACCCCGCTCTGAAGCCATGTTCAGAATGCCCCTTCTCCCGAAATAGCTGTCCACGATGTGATCCCGGTAAGGCTCCGCAAACAGCATTCCGCTGCTTGGGATACCATGCCTGCCGGTTACGATTTGACCATTCTCCACAAAGGCAGAGCCAAGGCCTGTACCGAGCGTAAGACATAGGAGACGCTCCGATGGGAACCGGATCGAGGCCCCAAGTCCGAACATGAAGGCGTCATTCCCGAACCGGATATCGGCCGCAGTCAGACGATTCATCGTGACACCCGGGAAGGATGGCTTGAGTCTTTGAAATTCGAAGCGGAGCAGATCCCGAACCGACAGCTTGAACAGGGCTTCATATTTGCCGATGCCTTGAAGAAGCGCGATGCCCTTTGCATAATCGAAGGGCCCTGGAAAAGCAAAGCCGATCCGGATCGAATCGTGATAATCCAATGGCCGGAAGGACGAAGCGTAATAGGTGATCAGATCATGACAGGCTTTGGCGAAGCTGGCGATTGTATCCGCCGCGGCTCCTTGCGATTCCGAAGGCCGGGTTAGGAACGAGCCAGGGATGAGCTGCCCGTTCACGATGAGCGCTCCCTTCAGAGCGGTGCCGCCAGCATCGAGCGCGATCGTGATAGGGGCAGGGGAAGGCACGCTTTCTGGATCGGCGCTATCATTGCGACTCATTGAAATTCCCCGCTTTCGGTTGCCCAGTGAGGCGGAAGAAGCGGAAGATTCCACTCCGGATTGACCCTGGCGGCGATCAAGGCGCACGGGGAGCCGGACAGGTTCTCCAGACGGTATTCTCCCACACATGCCGGGACGATGTAGGATTCCGCATAACCCCATTCAACGGCCGCACCCTCGTCCGCTGCCGGTACAAGGCGGACACGTTCGCCTTCGACGAGATTGTACATGACGAATTCTCCTTGTGTGTCCGCATTCCATGTTTCATGCAGGGTCAGCCTGCTGACCTGGAATAGCAGATCATCCCGTTGACCGAGCAGTTCCTCCGAACTGCTGCCTTGACGGCTTATGACGGTTGGCCGGGCGATAAGTCCGCTTTCTACCGCGGACGTATCCATGGCGTCATTGATATTGTGGCGTGCATGCTCAGGGTTCATCGGGCGCGGCTTGCCATCCGCGTCCATTCGTAGGTAATCGTAGATCTTGAACGTGAACCACCAGGTGGTTGAGGAGATTTCCAGCACCAGATTATCCCTGCCAGAGCAGTGGACCGTGCCTGGTGGAATGAGATAAAGATCCCCTGTTTGCGAATCGTACTCGTTAACGTAGTCGGAGAGCTGAAGCGGCTCTTCCCGAAGCTGGGCATCTTCTACTGCTCCAAGCAGCCGTTCGCCGCTGATTCCTTCCTTCAGCCCGAGATACACCTTGGCTCCCGGGGCATTCCGCATGATGTAGTATGACTCTTGCTGCGTCATATGTTCATTGAACCGCGACTCGGCATATTCTTGCAGCGGATGCACCTGCAGCGATAGCTCGCCGCCCTGCATCGTATCCAGATAATCAAACCGGATCGGGAAATAATCGCCGAACAGCCGGACATTACGTGCTCCCATGATCTCTTGAGGCGCTGCCTCCATCAGCAATGTGAACGGAACCTCGAAGGTGATATCCTGTACGCACAGCAGAAGCGTATTCTCGGGAGCGATGGGCTCAAAGCTCCAGGCGCAGTTCGGCCATTCGTCGGGAAGGCCGCACAATTCCTTAAGGTATTGGCCACCCCATATTCCCGGGGCAAAAAACGGCTTGACCCGAAACGGCTGCTGACTAGCTTTATGCAGTACGTTTGCCAAGGCTGCTGCCGGCAGCCACACCGGCTCTTCCGGACGATTGAAGTCCATGTAATACGCTTGGGCTTGGTTGTCGGAGTGTTGGGCGTGGATATGATGGGCTAACCAGTCACGACGGTAAGTCTCCCAGACGGGCCACTCGAGAAATAAACAATTCTTGTAAGTCTCAACCTTGTCGTGGGAGACACCCAAGCCGAAGCTGCCCATATGTTGGGCATGGCGCCGCTGCTGGTTTTCGCGGGAATAATCGGCGTAGAAGCAAAGGTCGGGGGTCCGGCCTTCAAGCAGCGAGGCGCCGGGTCCGTGCAGTACGTATATGCCGCGCATCGCCTCAAATTCAAGCGCGCTTCTTTTCAAGGCAAGTCGTGCGTCCTGTTGAAAATATTGAATGGGGCGGACATCGGTTGCTTTATAGCCGAATGCCCGGTTATCAGTCAGATAAGGAGCCATCTCGGCCCGGAGCTCGGCTTCGGGTTTGACATAACTGGACGTGGAATCGCATGAGAAGGCGATCCCTTCTTGCTCACAGGTTTGCTGAAGTTTGGCCAGCAGTTTATCGAAATCCGCGCCGTGGCTTCCGTCAAGCGTAATGAAGATACTGCGCTTTTCTTGCGCTTCATGCTGGGATTTTTGTTCGTAGGTCGATAGGATCAACGAGCACCATGAGTCGATCCCATTCTTTATGAATTGGGGTCCGCTTCGAAAGTCCAAGTGATTGATCGGGTGTGATTGAAAGGCCGTTGCAGGTTTCATGGATTGATGGTTCCTCCCTTCCGGAATGTCTGTTACGACTTCATTGTAGAAGGCAAGGGAGGATCCGTCTTTATAAAAAGAGGAAGTGTTTTTGTACGATCAGGACATCGCTGTCTCTAGCGACTAAAGATCGGAGTCGTAACGACCTTCCGAAAATTGCGAGCGCCTGAAGCGGGCCGGGGTTACACCAAGCTTGGACGTAAACACCCGGGTGAAGTAGTGCACGGACTCGAATCCGCAAGAGACGGCAATTTCTTTGATTTGCCGGTCTGTATTCAGAAGCAGGTGTTTAGCCTGCTGCACGCGCTGCTCCTGCACATAATGAACAAAGGATTGATGTCCGTATTTCCGGAACAGTCTTGTCAAATGACGGGTCGTAACGTGAAGATGGCCAGCCACACGCTCCAGCGAGAGCGGCTCGCTCAGATTATCCTTGATAAACAATTCGGCCTGATGAAACATCGAAGCTCCTTCTTCGTTTGCTCCACCATCGGAAGGTTCTTGGTAGAAACCGGGGCCGTGGGCAGCCAGAATCGATAATATGAGTGAAATAGCCATGCTGTTCAGCATATGCGGCGGGTGCTGCTTACCGCCAGAGCCCGACTGAAACACGGATAACAGCGAAAGCCACAAGAGTCCGGTCGCTTGCCCGGCACCTTCCTGAAGCACTGGAATGCCTTGGCTGGCTAACCTTCGGAAAGCAGTCGTATGGAGATCGTTGTTTGCCGATTCATCCAGCTCAAAGGCAACATAACATAAGGCCAAGCCTTCCCTGCTCTTAATTTGGTGCTGGACCCCCGGCCTTGAGAGAAACAGAGTGCCTGAATGAACATGGAACACTGTTTCGTTTTCGATATAGGAGCCGCAGCCTGTCAACACGTAACAAGCTTCAAAAAAAGAATGTTTATGCTCCGTATTGTCATAGTGGCGCGGCATAAATCCCCAGTAGTGGATGCGAATGCTCAGTTCCTGCTGATCAATACGGTTCAAGGTTCGGTTTAATATGGAATTGGCCCGTTTAAATAACGGGATGAAAGTTTCGTCATCGATTTGCATGGGGGATGGAGCTCCTTCTCAAAATTGGCAGATGTCTGTGCCAAGAATATAGGGTTAAATGGGACTTATGATCCTTCTCTATTGTATATCATAGATAAGTTTATTGAAAAAAAAGGGTATAGTGATGTAATGCATAGACAGCTACACAAGTTCTTCATAAGTAGTTGCTATGCTATGAACATTCAATATCAGAGAGGAGTTCATTATATGTCAGCTAAGAAACGATGGAAGCCGCTTATTCTGGTTGCGTTAGCATCCCTCATTCTCATACTGGGAGCCTGCGGAAATACGAAGAGCGCAAACTCCGATAACAAGGAAAACACGGAGGCCACCGGAAACATGGATGGCATGGATCATGGCGGCATGAACCATTCCGGCTCGGGCGAGGTTCCGGAAGGGTTGAAGGCGGCAGAGAATCCAACCTATGCGGCCGGGACCCAAGCGATCATCGAATCCGATCACATGCCCGGAATGAAGGGGGCCGAGGCAACGATTGTCGGGGCGTACGATACGACGGTGTACACGATATCGTATACGCCGACGAGCGGCGGACCCGAAGTAAAGAATCATAAATGGGTGATTCATGAGGAGCTGAAGGATGCTGGGAAGGAACCCTTGGAACCGGGAACGGAAGTCGTTGTGAATGCGGATCATATGGAGGGAATGAAAGGAGCCACTGCCGTTATCGATTCGGCCGAACAAACGACGGTCTATATGGTAGATTTCACGACGACAACCGGCGAAGAAGTCAAGAACCATAAGTGGGTAACGGAGAGCGAACTGGCCCCCGTACAATAGAAGTTTTATGAAAAAAAGAAAACAATCGTTCTCTATATCAAGAGAGCGATTGTTTTTTTGCATATGACGGTAAGGCTCAGCTTTCTTTGATCTGCTTCAGTGCGTCCGTCACTTCCGGATACCGAAACTGGAAGCCGTGACGCAGCGCTTTGGCCGGAAAGATTCGCTGGCCCTTTAGCAGAATGAGCGACATTTCACCCAGGATGGCTTGGAGCATGAAAGCAGGCAGGGGGAGCCAGTGCGGACGGTGGTAGACCTTGGCGATGCTCCTGCCGAATTCATCGTTCGTGACCGCATGCGGGGAAGCCGCATTCAAGGCTCCGGATATGTCCTCGTGCCGAATGCAATAATCGATCAAATTCACCATATCGTCGATATGTATCCAGGAGAGCCATTGCTTGCCGCTGCCGATCTTGCCGCCAACGCCTAGTTTATAGGGCAGCAGCATTTTGGGAAGGGCACCGCCGTTTCCACCCAGAACAACGCTGATGCGCAGCTTGATCAAGCGGTCAACCGTGATGCGGTCGGCCGCTTGCTCCCATTGCAACACAACCTCGGAAGGGAAGTCCATAACCGTGGCAGGACTTTCCTCATCAAACGTTTCAAACTCGGATGTGCCGTAAATGGCCATCGCCGATGCTTGAATTACGACCGGAGGTTTATGCTCCAGGCGGTCCATCAGTTCGGCTACGGAGGAGACAGTTCGTTGTCTTGACTGAAGGATTCTCTGCTTGCCTGCTTGCGTCCAGCGCTGACTAAGGGAAGAGCCAGCTAGGTTAACGAGGGCATCCAAATCCTCAAACCGCTCGGGATGGGACTTCATCTCATCCCACGTCAGATAGGATACATGCCCGTTCGGTTGGTGATGGGGAAGAACGTCTGGCTTCGATCTGGTGACGATGATAACGTCATGTCCGTCGCGCTGCCAACGCGAGCACAATGCCTGCCCAATGAAACCGGTGCCTCCGCAAATGGCTATTCTCATATATGAACCTCCTAAAACTTATAATTTTCCCCTGACAAAATATCGCTGAGCATGATTACCCGTAACACGTTGAAATGAGTGTAGAAAGTAATAAGAGTATGTTTTTTTGAAGCTGAATTTAACATTATACAATCAATTATACAAAAAATGCGGTATGATTCCGTTATATGATTTTTCGGTCATTACTTCATTTTGTTCATGATTTAAATGGTAAGGGGTGCGGGATGGGACTTATAGAGAAACTTCAAACTGTGATCATCATGGGCGCGGTGGCGGTCGGGCTGTTATTGGGGCAGCTTCCGGTTGTTGCGGAATATGCAAACTACGGGATCGTTCCTTTTTTGCTGCTGATGTTGTATGGATTGTTCTTGACGATACCGCTGAAGCAGTTAAGAGAGGCGTTCAAGAACATCAAGTTTCTGGGGGCCAGTACCGTCATTAATTTTATCTGGACGCCGCTGCTTGCTTGGGGACTCGGCGCTGTCTTTCTATCGGATCACCCGGCGCTTTGGATCGGATTCATTATGCTGATGGTGACCCCATGTACCGACTGGTATTTGGTGTTTACCTCGATTGCCAAGGGGAACGTGCCTTTGTCAACATCGGTGCTGCCCATTAATCTGATCCTCCAGGTGCTGCTGCTTCCGCTATATTTGCTCTTGTTCTCCGGCACGATCCAAACGATATCGATGGGAACATTGATCGAAAGCGTGCTGCTTGTGCTTGTAGTTCCGTTCACGCTTGCACATCTCACCCGTTTCTTGCTGAGAGCGAAGAAAGAGGTGTTGGAGCATAAGGTGATGCCATTATTTGGCCGGGCACAGATTGTCTTTCTATGTCTTGCCATTGTCGCAATGTTTGCGTCTCAAGGGTCATACTTATTGAACCATATGGACATGATTTATATTCTCATTGTTCCGATCCTGCTTTATTTTATGATGAATTACATGTTGGGCAACGCGGTGGGCAGAATGCTGCATTTCTCCTACGAGGATTCGGTCAGCCTCCATTTAACGATCATTGCCCGGAACTCCCCGGTAGCTCTCGCGATCGCCGTGACGGCCTTTCCGGAACAGCCCGTGATTGCTCTAGCCTTGGTCATCGGCCCGTTGATCGAACTGCCTGTGCTTGCTGTTGTCTCTCAGCTGCTGCTTTTATCAAGAAGAATGAAAGTGAAGTCGATCAAATAACTGTGCTCAGGCCCTTTGATGAAACTGGCACGGTGAATCGCAGTATCAGAATAAGCTGCAAAGCTTGAGTGAGAGAGAAACCAGAAAAACAGTTTGCCGCACCCGTTTCCTTGGAGCCAGGGGGTGAACAAACTGTTTTTTTGTGCAAGCATGGCAGCGGAAAGTCACGCAAACGCCTGCCTTACGATCCCAACGGCCTGATCCAGTTCCGCTTTGGTGATGATGAGCGGAGGGGCGAAGCGGATAATGGATTCATGAGTTTCTTTGCAGAGCAAACCGAGATCCTTTAGTTTCTCGCAGTAGGTTCTGGCTGGGACTTTAAGTTCCATGCCGATAAATAGACCTCTGCCGCGCACCTCCTGAATATCGGGATGCCGGATGGATCGAAGCTGCTGAAGGAAATATTCGCCGAGCTCCAGGGAGTTGTCTTCCAGCCCTTCCTCCATGAACACATCCATGGAAGCGATGGCCACCGCGCAGCCGAGCGGATTCCCGCCGAAGGTGGAGCCGTGGGACCCCGGCTCGAATACACCGAGAATATCCGCATCCGCCACCACGGCAGAGACGGGAAAGACGCCGCCGCCCAGCGCTTTTCCGAGGATGTACATATCCGGCACGACATCCTCCCAGTCGCAGGCAAAACGTTTTCCTGTCCTGCCGAAGCCGGTCTGGATTTCGTCCGCGAGCAGAAGAACGCGATGCTGCTTGCACAGTTCCATTACGCCGCTAAGGTATCCGTCAGGAGGGATGATGATACCGGATTCTCCCTGGATCGGCTCTACAAGAAAGGCGGCCGTATTCGGTGAGATTGCCTGCTTCAGCGCTTCCAGGTCGCCATAGGGGATGACTTTGAAGCCCGGCGTGAACGGGCCGAAGTCTTCCCGATATTCGCTGGATGAGGAGAAGGAAGTGACGGTGATCGTGCGGCCGTGGAAATTACCTTCGCAGACGATGATTTCGGCCTGATCTGCCGGTATACCTTTCTTCCGGTAAGCATAACGACGTGCTGCCTTGAGTGCCGTTTCAACAGCCTCGGCTCCCGTATTCATCGGAAGGATCATGCCTTTGCGGGTGAAAGCAGACAGCTTCTCGTAAAACTCGCCCAATTGATCATGATGGAATGCGCGCGAAGTCAGGGTCACCTTATCTGCCTGTTCCTTCAAGGCCCTGATAATCCGGGGATGACAATGACCTGCGTTCAGCGCCGAGTAGGCGCTTAACATATCGATGTACCGCTTGCCGTTCGAATCCGTCACGTGGATGCCTGCCGCTTCGGCAATAACGATGGGAAGCGGGTGGTAGTTTCTCGCACCGTATCTTTCGGCTTTCTCGATATGCGGGTTTGAAGGGTCCATGGTGTAACCTCCTTGGGAGTCTAATGAGACCTAACGGGGTGGATGGAACCGTATACCTTGCTAAAAATGGTCTCTCATTATCAAGTAAGGGGACGCGTCACAAGATGCTTTCGCCTAGCATGGAGCCGATTAAGCCGACAAGCAGCCGGGACGTTGTCTGTCCGCGGTCCAGCAGCGGGTTGTTCTCCACGAATTCGGCCGAGGTCAGAATACCGGATTCCGACAGCATCTCCATGGCCAGATGCGCTTCCCGGTAACTGAGTCCGCCCTGAACCGGGGTTCCCGTTCCGGGCGCGATTTTCGGATCCACACTATCGATATCGAAGGAGAGGTGAACGCCGTCCGTGCCCGTTGACGCTATTCGGATAGCCTCCTTCATCACCCGGAACATGCCCATGCGGTCGATGTCCTGCATCGTGAAGCAGGTAATGCCTTCCCGGCGGATGAAATCCCGTTCCCCCTGATCGAGGGAACGCGCGCCAATGAGCACCACATGCTCCGGCTTGATCGTTGATTTTTCGCCGCCGATCGATGTTAGCCGTGCATCACCTCTTCCCAAACTGACAGCCAGCGACATGCCGTGGATATTGCCGCTTGGAGTTGTATCCGGCGTATTGAGATCGGAGTGGGCATCAATCCAGATGACGCCCAGGCTTTGATAGTGCCGGGTAAGCCCGGCTATCGTGCCGATTGCAATGCTATGGTCACCGCCAAGAACAAGCGGGAAGACGCCCGATTGTGCCAGGGCGGACACATGAGCTGCAAGCTGCTCGTTAATCGTTATGACTTCTTTCAGATGTTTTAATTGAGGATGGTGCCCTTCATCCTTGTGTTCGGGGAGTCCAGCAAGGTCATCGACCTGGTAGGATACACCGAGCGCGTCAAGCTTGCGTTTCAAGCCGGCTCCGATAATCGCATTCGGTCCTTGGCTTGCGCCGCGGCGGGTAGCACCCCGGTCAAACGGCACCGGGACGATGGTTACGGTGGACGGAAGATTTCTCATCATAGGCTCACCTCCACTTTGTAACAGTGTATTCAGGAGCCCGGCTGAGTGACTAGGGCAAACCCCTATACAAGCTGATCCAATATGGAAAGTTGAGGTGAAGCTGCCATCAGAAAAATACCCCTGATGCATGATTCACCGGGCACCGCAGGGGGCCTTATGATCCTGTATCAAGGGTTGCAATTCGTTCATATATGACAGTATTTGCGGTCTGTCTTCCGAGAAAGCACGTCGATCGACGTTTATTTCACCGTTTTATTATAGGTTTCGATCTTGGAGCTGATCTCCTGAGCGGCTTTGTCCAGCGCTTCCTGCGCCGATTTTTGCCCGTTCAGCACTTCTTCGATTGCTGTTTCCGTCAGCTGGCGGGCTTCAGGGAATACGCCCATGACAGCGCCCTGTGTTGCCAGATTGGCTTTCGTTTGATGCAATTGGTCCACGGCCGTCTGGAATTGCGGATATTTCTCCAGGTTTTCTTTCACGAGAGCCTCTTCGTAAGCTTTTGTCGTTACTGGGAAGTAACCAGTATTGACATGCCAGTAGGCTTGCGTTTGCGGCTCGGCCAAATACTTCATGAATTCCCAGGCTGCCTGCTGCTCTTCTTCCGATTTATTGTTCATCAGCCACAGGCTTGCACCGCCGATAATAACGCCGCCTTCGCCGCCGTCAGCCGGCTTTGGCAGGAACGCCGTACCGACTTCGAATTTGCCTTCCGCTGCGCTGACGATTCCGCGGAGGGAAGCCGTCGAGTCCAGCGTCATGGCGATTTGACCTGCCGCAAATGCTTTTTTGGTGTCGTCCGTTTTACGTCCCAAGTTCAGGAGGACCTTATCGTCCAGCATTTGCTTCCACCATTCCAGCGTCTTCACGGCAGCGCTGTTGTTGACCTGCGAAGCGGTTGCCGGGGAAGTGCGGCCGTTGCCGTTGTTCAGCAGCTCAACGCCTTGGTTCGCGAGGAATTGCTCCATGAACCAGCCATAGATCGCGAAGGAAGCGCCGGTTTGGCCGCCTTTCGTTAGCGTCTTAGCGGCTTCCGCTACCTCTTCGTAGGTTTTTGGAGGATTTTCCGGATCGAGTCCCGCCGCTTTAAAGGCATCTTTGTTGTAGTAAAGTATCGGGTTGGAGGAGTTAAATGGCATCGAATACAATTTGTTGTCGAATGTATAGTAATTTTTGATATTTGGTTCCAAGGAGGAAATGTCGTATGCTTCAGCATCCATGAAGTCCTGAACCGGACGTATGGCCTTGGTATCCATCATGAAACGACTGCCGATTTCGTACACCTGGATCATGCTTGGACCGCTCTTCGATCCCAAGGAGGCCTTCAGCTTGTTCAAGCTCTCATCGTACGTTCCTTGAAACACGCCCTCCACCTGAATGTCCTTGTGGGCTGCATTAAAATCGGAGATCAGCTTGTCCGCGACGGTCCCGAGCTCTCCGCTCATGGAATGCCACCACACAACCTTAACGGGATCTTTGGCTGGCTCGCTGCCGGCAGCAACGGTCGTTTCTCCAGCGGCTGGCGTATTGCTGCAAGCGGCGCTGATCAGCATAAAGCAGGAAAGCAGGAGCAGCGCGAAGGACCTTTTACCAAAACGTTTCATGATCGGTTAATCTCTCCCTTTTTGAAAATAAAGTATGGTTTGATCTATCAGAAATTGCGCGGCCCGTTTTTTATCGCTAACCGGCACGCAAGGCTGATTCATTATAGTCCGACTAATATAGCGATTAGCCTTTCAATGCACCTGCTGTGATGCCGCGGACAAGCGGCTTCAATCCGAGTGCAAGCAGCAGCAGGGAAGGAAGCAGCAGAAGGAGTACGCCGGACAGAATCAAATTCCACGAATTCATCTCTTCGAACTGCAGCATGCCAATCCCGATCTGGACGGTTCGCATCTCGACGCGGTTGGTGGTCAAGAGCGGCCACAGGTACATGTTCCAATTGTTCAGGAACGAGTACACGCCCAGCGTGGCAATTCCAGGTACGGATAACGGCACCACCATGCTCAGAAAAATCCGGACATGGCCGCAGCCGTCCACGCGGGCCGCTTCAAACAGCTCCTTCGGCAGCTGCAGGAAGGCTTGTCTGAGCAGGAAGGTTCCGAAGGCGGTTGCCAGAAATGGAACGATAAGCCCTTGGTAGGTATCGAGCCAATTCAAGCTTTTGACCGTCAGATAGTTCGGGATCATAATCACTTCCCACGGGATCATCATGGTGGCGAGAAAGAGGCTGAACAGCAGTGTTTTTCCCGGGAACCGGAGGAAGGCAAAGGCGTAAGCCGCCAGGCTTGCGGTCACGATCTGCCCGACCATGATGGCAATGGAGACGACCAGGCTGTTTCCGATAAAGGTAAGGACAGGGATCGTATCGATCACCTTGGCGAAATTGGACAGATTGATGGCTTCCGGAAGCAGAGGCGGCGGATAAACGGCCGATTCAGCCTCGCTCATAAGCGATGTCGACAAGGTGTATAGAAGCGGAAAGGCAACGACCAGCGAACAGAGCAGCAGCGCGAAGTAGGTGAAGCTTTTGGGCATGAGACGCATGTTCATTGGTAATGCACCTTCTTCTCCACGAATTTAAATTGAAAGACGGTTAGCAGCAGAATGATCGCAAACAGGATGAGTGCTTGCGCACTGCCGATGCCGAAGCGGAAGTTGACGAATGCATCCTGGTAGATATTGAACACGATGACGTTGGTGCTGTTCATCGGACCGCCCTTGGTCAGGATGTTGATCTGTCCAAACGCTTGGAAGGCGCCAATAACGGACACGACAGATGTGAAGAATAACGTAGGGGAGATGAGCGGCATCGTAATCCGGAAGAAGGTTCTGAACGGACCGGAGCCGTCAATCTTGGTGCTGTCGTAGATATCCTCGGATACGCCCTGCATGCCGCTCAGCATCAGGATGTAATTAAACCCAAGATTCATCCAGACCGTCATAATGGCAACGGATATCATGGCCCATTTCGGATCGGTCAGCCATTGGATGGGCTGCGTGCCGAGTTGCGACAGGAAATAATTCAGCATGCCCATAGTCGGATGGTAGAGGATCATCCAGATCATCGAGCCGGTACCGACGGATACGGCCATGGGCAGCGAGAATATAAAACGGAATATTTTCATGCCTTTCAGTTTATTGTGCGTCAGGGCTGCGAGCAGTATGGCGGCTGCCATGCCGGTCGGGACCGTCAGTACGATAAACAGCAGTGTGTTGCCGAAACTGGTATAAAACATCTCGGAGGCTAGTATCTCCTTGAAATTATCGAACCCAACGAATTCGGCTACCCGACCTTGAGGATCGGTCAGGAACAAGCTCAGATAGACGGATTTGAGCAGCGGATAGAACAGAAACAGACCGAAAATGAGCAGCGAAGGTGCTAGACATGCATAAGCGAGCATGATTTCCCTGCGTCTTGTTTTCTTGATAGAGATCGGTTTCACCGCTGTTGAAGGCTCAGCTTCGCTGACTGGCGGTGTCAGAGAATGACCCGGAGAAGGAAGCATAAATTCTTTTTCCATCATCATGTTTACCTCACTTTCCTGCTTGGCCTTACAGGTATTGAGTATAGGAGCCGGATGTAAACTCCAGTAAAGGTTTTTGTAAGAATACCGTAATTTATTGCTGGCCATGTTAGTTACTGAAGGTGAGTTTGCCAGTGCCCGGTACAAAAATATTCCAATCCTCAAAAGCTTGCAGGTTAAAAAAAGATGTGATATGTTATATCTGTAACCGGTTACACATGAATGAGGTGATGACGGTAATGGCAACGATTAAGGATGTGGCAAACCGGGCTGGCGTGTCCGTGGCCACGGTTTCACGGGTTTTAAATGGAAACGGTTACGTGCATGAGGACACCAGGTCCAAGGTAGAACAAAGCATTCGCGAGCTGAATTATACGCCGAATGAAGTAGCACGTTCTTTATATAAAAGAAAATCCAAATTGATAGGACTTTTGCTTCCGGATATTATGAACCCTTATTTCCCGCAGCTTGCCCGCGGAGTCGAGGATGAGATGCAGGAAAATGATTATCGGCTGATATTCGGGAACAGCGACGAGAGCAAAAAGAAGGAAATGGAGTACATCCAAACCTTTGTCCAAAATAATGTGGTTGGTGTCATATCATCAACCAATGATCCGGATGCCGACATATATGCAGGGCTCAAGATCCCGGTTGTATTTCTGGATCGAACCTCATCGGATCGTCCTTCCGTATTTGCGGATGGTCGGCAGGGAGGTAGAATTGCGGCACAGGAGATGGTTAGGCGAGGCAGTAAAGCGATAACCGTGATTCAAGGCCCGGCGGATGTCCGTCCTGCCCAGGAGCGTTTTGAAGGTGCTGTTGAGGTTCTGGAAGAACAGGCGGCAGCGTATCAAGTGCTGAAGACGACATCGTTTTCTTTAACCGACGCGGAAGGATTCGCCCAGCAAGTGTTCATTGAGCAACCGGACACGGACGGCGTCATCGCAAGTAACGATATTATGGCATCCGCCGTAGTCAAGGAAGCGCATCGGCTGGGGAAAAGGGTGCCGGAAGATGTACAGATTATAGGATTTGACGATATTCTGCTCAGCCGGCTGCTGGCCCCGCCCCTGTCTACGATTCATCAGCCGGCATATGAAATGGGCCGGGAAGCGGCCAGATTGCTTATTGGACTTATTGAAGGGCAGCACATCGAGAGAAGCAGTATCGAATTCTCGGTAGAATTTATTGAGCGGCAGACAACGAGAAAGGTGGAATCATAATGGCGAAGATCGTGGTAATCGGAAGCGCGTCGATGGACTTGGTGGTCACCTCCACCAAGCGCCCCGGAGCGGGAGAGACGGTGCTGGGCGACAGCTTTAAGACGGTACCCGGAGGGAAGGGAGCCAACCAGGCCGTTGCGGCGGCGAGACTGGGTGCAGAGGTAACAATGATTGGCTGTGTAGGTGAAGATTCCTTTGGCGAAACGATTTTGAGCAATTTGCAGGCGAATGGTGTTATTACGGAGTATGTGGAACCGGTTACAGGTATTGAAAGCGGAACCGCACACATCATATTGGCTGAGGGAGACAACAGCATCGTGGTGGTTAAGGCTGCCAACGATCGGATCACGCCGGATTATGTTGATCAGGCAGCGGAGGTTATCCAGGCAGCGGATATCGTGTTGATTCAGCAGGAGATTCCGGAGGAAACGGTGGTGCATGTCAGTGAATTATGCGCAAGATATCAGGTGCCGTTGATGCTGAATCCGGCTCCGGCCCGCCCGGTGCCGAGCGTCGTTATTGAACGGGCGGCTTACATTACGCCGAACGAACATGAAGCGGCGATCTTGTTCGGAGAGGAGCCACTATGCGACGTGCTGCGCCGTTATCCGAACAAACTGATCGTGACGGAAGGCAAGCGGGGAGTTCGTTATTTTGACGGCAATGAAGAGGTTGTGGTTCCCGGCTACAAGGTGGAAGCCGTGGATACGACGGGAGCCGGTGATACATTCAATGGCGCTTTCGCCGTGGCACTGTCCGAAGGCATGAGCATAGCCGACAGTCTGAGATTTGCGAACCGCGCAGCTTCCTTATCGGTCATGAAGTTCGGAGCGCAGGGCGGAATGCCGTCGCGCCTCGAAGTGGAAGGGAGTCTTTGATCATGAAGAAGAACGGCATGCTGAACAGTCACATCGCAAAAGTGCTGGCAGATCTGGGGCACACCGATACCATCGTTGTTGGCGACGTGGGCCTTCCGATTCCTCCAGGCGTTCCGAAGATCGACCTGGCTCTCACGCTGGGGACGCCAAGCTTTACCGAGGTGGTGGAGGCGATCGCCGACGACATGGTCATTGAAAAAATCGTGATCGCTGAAGAAATGAAGCTTGATAATAAGGAAACACTGCATTATATACAGGAAAATTTTCAGGATTGCGAGATCGAGGCTTGCTCACACGAGCAGTTCAAGGTACAGATTCGAAACGCCAAGGCGGTTATCCGTACAGGCGAAGCCAAACCCTATGCGAACTGCATTTTGCAGGCTGGTGTTCATTTCGGTTAAAAAGGAGGAAGCACCATGAACATTGAGATGACGAATATTCATAAATCCTTTGGCACGAACCGGGTGCTGGCAGGCGTGGACTTTGATCTCCGGGAAGGAGAGGTTCATGCCCTGATGGGAGAGAACGGCGCAGGTAAATCGACGCTGATGAATATATTAACCGGTCTTCACAACCGGGATGAAGGCAAGATTGTCATCGACGGTAAAGAAACCTATTTTGCTAATCCGAAGGAAGCTGAAGAGAGAGGCGTTGCCTTTATCCATCAGGAGCTTAACATCTGGCCGGAGATGACGGTTCTGGATAACTTGTTTATCGGCAAGGAGATGACGTCCGGCCTCGGTTTCCTCAATATGAAACAAATGAAGGCGCTTGCGAAGGAACAGTTCGGCAAATTAGCGGTGACGATACCCCTTACGCAGGAGGCGGGAGAATGCTCCGTCGGCCAGCAGCAGATGATTGAGATTGCCAAAGCGCTGATGACTAAAGCGAAAGTCATCATTATGGATGAACCGACGGCGGCGTTGACCGAAAGGGAAATCGAGAAGCTGTTTGACGTCATCCGTTCATTGAAAAAACAAGGCGTATCCATCGTCTACATCTCGCACCGGATGGAAGAGATTTTCACGATCTGCGACCGGATTACGGTCATGCGGGATGGTAAATCCGTCGATACCAAAGCCATTCCGGATACGGATTTTGATGAAGTCGTCAAAAAGATGGTCGGCCGGGAGCTGACCGAGCGTTATCCGACGCGACATCCATCTCCGGGTGAACCGGTACTGGAAGTGAAGAATATTAGCGGCAAGGGACGGTTCGAGAATGTAAGCTTTTCGGTTCGTGCCGGCGAGATCGTTGGCGTATCCGGCCTGATGGGGGCAGGGCGCACCGAGATGATGAGAGCGATCTTCGGATTGGACCCGCTGGATAGCGGCGAAATCTGGGTACGCGGAAAGAAAGTTTCGATCAAGAAGCCGGATGACGCCGTGAAACACGGCATTGGATTCATAACAGAGGACCGCAAGGATGAAGGGTTGGTCCTGGATTTCTCGGTCCGTGAAAATATGGCACTCCCCAATCTGTTCAGCTTCTCATCCAAAGGCTTCATTTCCGGGAAGAAGGAGCAGGATTTCGTGGACACCTTGACGAAGCGGCTGCAGATCAAGACGCATACATCCGAGACGCTGGCACGCAATCTGTCGGGTGGTAACCAGCAGAAGGTCGTTATTGCCAAGTGGATCGGCATTGGGCCGAGCGTGCTTATCCTGGATGAGCCGACACGCGGCGTGGACGTTGGTGCGAAGCGGGAAATTTATCAGCTAATGAATGAACTGACCGAACGCGGCGTGGCGATACTGATGGTGTCGTCGGAGCTGCCGGAGGTGCTCGGAATGAGCGACCGGATTCTCGTTGTTCACGAAGGCAGGATTTCCGGTGAATTAGATCGCGAACAAGCCACGCAGGAACACATCATGACTCTAGCTACAGGAGGTCAGTAATATGACAACTATTAACGATGCCAAGGCGGAAAAAGGGTTTAAGGTATCAGGTTTGACGCAAAAGCTCGGTCCGCTGCTCGGACTGATCATTCTGATCGTTATCGTATCCGTCCTGAATCCAAGTTTCTTGGAACCGCTTAACATTCTGAACCTGCTGCGTCAGGTATCGATTAATGCATTGATTGCATTCGGTATGACGTTTGTTATCCTGACAGGCGGCATTGACCTGTCGGTCGGTTCGATTCTCGCGCTCTCCAGCGCATTTGTCGCCAATATGATGGTGGCCGGGTTTGACCCGATCCTATCGATCATCATCGGCGTTGCGCTTGGCGGTGTCATGGGGATGATCAATGGTCTCATGATTACCAAGGGGAAAATGGCGCCGTTTATCGCCACCTTGGCTACCATGACGATATTCCGAGGACTTACGCTCGTCTATACGAACGGTAACCCGATTACGGGTCTGGGTGACAGCCTTGCATTCCAATTGTTCGGTCGTGGATACCTGTTTGGTATTCCGGTGCCTGCTATTACGATGATCATCACGTTTGCCGTGCTGTGGGTCATCCTGCATAAAACGTCATTTGGCCGCAAGACATATGCCATCGGTGGTAATGAAAAAGCATCGCTTGTATCCGGTATTAAAGTGCCGCGAGTCAAGATCATGATCTATTCCCTGGCAGGGATGCTGTCCGCGCTTGCAGGCGCGATTCTGACCTCCCGTTTGAATTCCGCACAGCCGACTGCAGGGACGTCCTATGAATTGGATGCCATCGCAGCCGTCGTTCTTGGCGGTACAAGCCTGACCGGTGGCCGCGGCCGGATCGTCGGTACGTTAATCGGTGTGCTGATCATTGGCATACTGAATAACGGGCTCAATCTGCTCGGTGTGAACTCTTTCTATCAGATGGTTGTCAAAGGTGTCGTGATTGCGATTGCCGTATTGCTCGACCGTAGAAAATCCGCTTAAGGGGGAGAATGAACGATGAAAAAAACAACTTTGCTGCTCGTATCACTTATGCTGATCTTCATAACAGGCTGTTCTCTGGAACCGCCGGAATGGGCGAAGCCCAAGGCTGGCGGGGATATCAAAGACATCAAAATCGGTCTTTCCATCTCGACCTTGAATAACCCGTTCTTTGTATCCCTGAAGGATGGCGTCGTCGCCGAAGCGACCAAACAAGGGATGGAGGTCGTTGTCGTAGACGCACAGAACGACTCGGCTAAGCAGAGCAACGACGTCGACGATCTGATTCAGCAGGGCGTCAATGCACTGCTGATTAACCCGACAGATTCGTCCGCGATTTCCACTGTGGTGCAGACGGCGAATAGCTTGGGTATTCCGGTCATTACACTTGACCGTTCGGCGGATCAGGGCGAAGTCGCTGCGCTGGTTGCTTCCGATAACGTCAAAGGCGGTCAGATGGCAGCCGAGTATATCGTGGATCAGCTGGGCAAAGATACGAAGGTCATCGAGCTCGAAGGGGTTCCGGGTGCTTCCGCGACCCGCGAACGCGGCAAGGGGTTCCATGAAATCGCAGATAAGCAGCTGAACGTGGTGGCGAAGCAGGCAGCGGATTTTGACCGGACGAAGGGTCTTACCGTGACGGAAAATCTGCTGCAGGGCAATCCGGACGCCAAAGCGATTTTTGCCCACAATGATGAAATGGCCCTGGGCGCAATCGAAGCGATCCAAAGCTCGGGCAAAGACATTATGGTCATCGGCTTTGATGGTAACGACGATGCGCTGAAGTCCATCGAAGCCGGCAACATGACGGCTACCGTAGCCCAGCAGCCGGAGCTGATCGGTCAGCTTGCCGTCGGCGCAGCCAAGGACGTGCTCCAGGGCAAAGAGGTGGAAGAGAATATCGCCGCACCACTGAAATTGGTGGTGAAGGAGTAATCTAGCATGATTTAGAAGCGTTACCTTTTGCGATAGAAGCGGGGTAACGCTTTTTTTTCGGGACATATAAGGATCTTTTCTTCCAGGATGCGAAGTAACTCACAGCCTTGCGATAACGGCGGGAATACAATATCGTTAAAAGAGGACAGTTATTTCGCATATTATATTATAATAGATGTGTATGCGTTTACTTCTTAGATGGGATAAAGGAGCTATGTAACTATGACGATGGAGAAAAGAAAACATGCGATCGTGATCGTAGGTTATGGCGGAATGGGCAGCTACCATGCCAAACTGATTAAGGACAATGCATTTCTTGAGGTTACAGGAACCTACGATATTTTGGAAGGCCGCCGGGAGGTATCCCAGCAGGACGGGTATCCTGCCTACGAAAGCTATGAGCAGGTACTAAACGATGCTGCGGTTGACGTGGTGCTCATTGCTACGCCTAATGACGTGCACAAGGAATTGGCGCTTCAGGCGTTTAAAGCCGGCAAGCATGTCATCTGTGAGAAGCCGGTGACATTGTCCGTCAACGACTTCAAAGAGATGGTGTCTGCGGCCGATGCTGCTGGCCGGGTGCTGATGGTTCACCAGAACCGCCGCTGGGACGAGGATTTCCTGACCATTAAACAAATGTACAACGAGAAAACGATAGGTGACCTGTTCCGAATTGAATCCAGGGTCCACGGGGCAAACGGCATACCGGGCGACTGGCGTCATTTGGAAGCGCACGGCGGCGGCATGCTGCTGGACTGGGGCGTGCATCTTCTTGACCAGGTCCTGTTCATGGTGGACAGCCGAATAACCAGCCTGAGCAGCCGCTTGAGCTTTATTCTCGGCGATGAGGTCGATGACGGCTTTGAATCGATCATTGAATTTGAGAACGGCGTATCCGTTCTGATTGAAGTGGGAACGACCAATTTCATAACGCTGCCTCGCTGGTACGTCAAAGGAACCGAGGGAACCGGTATTATTGAGGACTGGTCGTTAAGCGGAAGAGTCGTTACCCGGAACCAGGATGCCGTGAAAGTGGAGCCGAAGCCGATTCAAGCCGGGGTAGGCTTGACCAAAACGATGGCCCCTCCTTCCGAAGAAGCTACCATTACTGGAGCTCTGCCGGAGCCATACCGTCAATCCAGCAGCTTCTTCGATAACTTCGCGGCCGTGATCCAAGGCGAAGCTGAACCGATTGTGAAGAACGAGGAAGTGCTGCGCGTCCTGAACCTGATCGAAGCGGTGTTTGAATCGGCCAGAACAGGAGAAACGCTGAAGGATTTTGATATTTACCCGGTTTAACACGTAGGCGTCATTTAAGAGATTCTTTGTTCGATGTTCTTTAGAAGCGGACGCTATTTTATTGTCTTAATATTGACAGTTCTTAAGTGAATTGACCATAATCACAGATAAGAAGAGTGGGATATTTCTCACTCTTTTTATGCTTATATAAGCAGATTTCCGTATTCCCCAGACATTCCAGTTGCAAGCGCTTTCATTTCCGGGTAGGATAGTCATTGAGGTGAATGGGGATGGACAAGAAATGGTTGGCCGCCGCCGCGGTCTTGATGGGCATACTTGTATATCTGTTTGTCGGGTTTGCGTACCATTCTAGTAAAATGAGCAGTATCGTGAAGGAATTGCAAGGGCATCAGGGAAATGGAACGAAGCGTTATCACGTCGTGTTGATCGAGCAGGAACGCTATCATCCGTATTGGGAGATGGTGGAGAAGGGGGCGGAAGAGGCGGCGGAAGAGTATGGGATCGACATCGAATTTGCCGGAGCCGTCCGCAATAACATGGACGAGCAGCTCAATTTACTGGAGAAAGCGATCGCCGCTCGTGTGGATGCGATTATTGTGCAAGGGCTGAACGAGGAGAAATTCACGCCGCTTATTAATAAAGCGGTGGGACGCGGCATTCCGGTCGTCACGATTGATACGGATGCGCCGGACAGTCAGCGGCTGGCCTACGTTGGCACGGATAATGTAGCCGCCGGGGAGAGCTTGGGGCATCTTGTTGTGGAAACGACGGGCGGCTCGGGCAAGATTGGCGTCATTATCGGCAGCGATCTTTCTGCCAGCCAATTGCAGCGCCTGGATGGGCTGAAGCAAGTGGTAGGGCAGTACAGCGGAATGGAAATTGTCGCGGTGCGCAGCTCCAATATTTCGCATATGGAGGCCATTCAGCAGGCCGCTCAAATGCTGCGCGAGCATCCGGAGATCAATGTTATGGTAGGCACCAGCGCAACGGATGCGCTAGGGATGCTGCAAGCCGCCAAGAGCTTGAGACGGGATGAGCTGACGATCATTGGCTTTGACAATCAGAAGGAGACGCTGACCGCGATTCGCAGCGGGGAGATTAAAGCTACGGTGGCGCAGCAGCCCTATTTAATGGGCGGCACGGCGGTAAAGCTGCTCTATGATCACTTTCAGGGGGAACAACTGCTTCCTGAATACTATACAGAGGTCAAGGTGTTGGATAGCAGCAATGTGCAGGAGGAGGAGAGCCTGTGACTATACGGAAGAAGCTGTTTATTTTTATACCGCTGCTTGTGCTTCTGATGAGCTCGGTTTCTTTCTTCCTGTTCGAGAGCGGCAAAACGGTGCAGGAAAACTATCATCTGATGATGAACCGCATTTTATTATATAAAGAGGTTTCGTATGAGGTTGGCGAGAATATGCGTTCGATGAACCGCTATATTATGCAAATGGATGCAGAGAGCATGCCCGAAGTGATCCACCACTTGACCGCCGTAAAGGAGCTGCGAACGGAGCTGGACGGTCTCGCCACGATTGGGCCCAGCGATTTGCCGCTGATCAACTACCTCAATATCATCGATACGTTTATCGAGCAGGCTGAGGGGATGATCGCGCAAATCGATGCTCATGACTCGGGCATGATGGCTGGGGAGTACATCGAAGCGGAGAAAACGGAGCGTTTCATTCGCGAAGAGGCGCAGACGCTTGTTGATCTGGAACTCGAGCAATATAAGCCGATCTACCAGGAGATGATGTTTACGTCGGAGCGATTGAATACGTTCGGAATTTTGCTCGTTACTACCGTGGCGGCGCTTAGCATCCTGCTCGCGATTTGGCTCTCGAAGAGCATTACGGGGCCGATTCGCCGTCTCGTTGCCACCGCCAAGCAAATTTCGAAGGGGCGGATGGATACGAAGGCGCCGGAGAGTGACAGCCATGATGAAATCAGCATTCTGTGCCGGGTTTTTAACGGGATGATTGATAACATTCAGCAGCTGATGGCGGAAAATATGGACAGCTTGGAGAAAGACCGCCTCGTTAAGGAACTGGAGCTGAAGATGCTGCAGAGCCAGATTAATCCGCATTTTTTATTCAATACGTTAAACTCGATCTCCAAGCTCGCTTATATCGAAGGGGCTGCGAGAACGAGTGATCTTGCCGTATCCGTCTCGCGCCTGCTCCGGTACAATTTGCAGAAGCTTGACCAGGCGGTGCATCTGCGGGAAGAGGTGGAGCATGTGACCGAATATATCCATATCCAAAAGGCGAGATTCCGCGATCGGATCGAATTCGTGATGGATATTGATGAACGGGCGCTGGATTGCATGATTCCGTGTCTGACCTTGCAGCCGATTTTGGAAAATGCATTCGTTCACGGGATTGAGCAGATGGAAGCTGGCGCCATGCTGAAGCTGGGGATCAGCTGCACGGATGCCGGCGTGGAGATCGAGATCCGAGACAACGGCGTTGGGATGAGCAAGGACACGGCGCATATGCTGCTCCAATCGATCCGTGAGGAATCGCCGCGTTATGGCAGTCGAAAAGGGAAATCCACCGGACTAGGTACGCATAATGTGTTTAAAAGGCTGCATTTGTTCTTTGACGGTCAAGAGCGAATCGAGATTGAAAGTGAGGAGGGAGCGGGAACCGCTGTCGTGTTCACCCTGCCGTTTCGCACGGCGGCCTAATGGCGGCTGATTCTGTTTAGCAATGCGATGGCGCAGCTTCATCAACCTGGTTTAGTTGGTTATTTTAATCAAAACAAATTGGATCAATGTGGGGGAATACGGCATGTACACCTTGCTTATAGCAGACGATGAAGCCCTTGAGCGTGAGGGGCTCGAGCTTATGATCCGGCATATGCTGCCGGACACCTTTACGTTTCTTCATGCGGAGAACGGGAGACAGGCCATTCAGATCGCCGAGGAAGCGAGGCCGGATTTTATTTTTATGGATATCAAGATGCCGGGCATCCAAGGGCTGGATGCCGTGCGTGAGATTTTGGCGAAACACAAGGTGACCAGAATCGTGATGATCACGGCTCATGATTATTTCACCTATGCCAAAGAGAGTCTGGCATTAGGGGTTCGCGATTATTTGCTCAAGCCGGCCAAGCGGGAAGAGGTTCTGGACGTGATCAAGGCGTTGATCGATGAGACGGAGGAAGCCAGGCGGGAGAGGAACGAACGGCTGGACATGCAGGAGAAGCTGTCTCAGCTCATGCCGCTCGCGGAGAACGAGCTGTCCCTCATGCTGATGCTGGAATGCGTGCAGGAGGTAGAAGTGTCGCAGCTTGCCAAGCTGCTGCATTTGGAATGGCAGAAGGGATATGCGATGGTGATATCATTTGCCCGGCATGCAGCTAAAGAATGGGAAGGATTTCAGCTTGTCAAAAAAGATGCCTACGAGGCCGTTAAACAGTTCGCAAAGCCGAACTTATCCTGCCTCGTCAGTCCTATGGTCGGCCATCAGATGGCATTGTTCATTCCTTTGCCGCCCGGCCAGCCAGGGTACTCCCAGCGGGTCAACTCCCTGGACTGGGGTGAGCGCATCAAAGATTTGGTAGAGGAACGTTTCGGTCTGGCGCTCTCTGTCGGGATCGGTTCGATTCGGGAAGGCTGGGACGGGATGAGCCGGTCATACCGGGAAGCCGTCCGCGTATGTGCGGATGATCATAATATCGTTAGCGTACGGCATTATGACGATATTACTCAGAGCTCGGGGCAGGCGATTATTTCACTTGATGAAGAGAAGAAACTGCTGGATGCGCTTTTGCGGCAGGATAAGCTGGAGGCATCGGAACGATTTGCTCTGTTCTGGGAACGGCTGGTGCATAGCGAGCTTCATTATTTTCCGCGTCTGCGGGGAGAGGTTATTGGATTGCTGCTGTATTTAAGCCGGGGGGCACAGTCAGGAGAAGGAGCGGAACTGATCGCCTCGTTAGGTGGGCTTGAGGATCGGGAATCGTTGCGGCTAGGCGCGCAAATGTGGCTGGATAAACTCATTGACGGATTGAAGGAAGAAAAAGAGCGCAGCCGTTCTCATGTGCTGCAGCGGGCCCTGCTCTATATCGGCCAGAAGTATAAAGAGGATATCTCGATGGAGCAGAGTGCAGAGTACGTGAATCTCAGCCCTTATTATTTCAGTAAACTGTTCAAGCTGCACACGGGGGAGAACTTCATTGACTACGTGACCCGACTGCGCATTGAGGAGGCCAAGAGGCTTATTGGTGAACACCACCTCAGCTTGAAGGAGATTTGTTTTGAGATCGGATATAACGATCCGAATTATTTCAGCCGCGTCTTCAAGAAGACGACGGGCATTACGCCCAGCGAATATCGTCAGCAAATCGAGAAGCCAAGTCCTTGTTAATCGACAAGGACTTTTTTGTTATTTAGAACCATATTGTGCTATGAAAACGCTAACGATGAAATTCATTACTTTTGGCCGCAATTCATTGAAGGTGGAGAGCAAAGAAGTGCAGGTAATCGCCCGCCCGCTGTTATAACTCAGATGCTAAGATTTCAATGTAAGCGCAATCAAATATTTATCAAGTGAAGAGGGGCGAAGAAAGCGTGAGAAAATACGGTCATATGTTACGGTTGAGCTTAGCGGCAATGTTGTTGGCATCTTCCCTAGTAGGATGCGGCGTAGTCTCGGACGGCAGCACCAATACGAATCAAGACGCAGGGGCAGGGAATACAACCGCAGGCAAAGGCGATGGCAATATCGTCATCGGGTTGTCCATGGATACGTTGAAGGAGGAGCGCTGGCAGAAGGACCGGGATATATTCTCGGCCAAAGTCAAAGAGCTCGGGGGTGATGTGAAGGTGCTGGCGGCGAACGGGGATGACGCAACGCAGCTCAGCCAGGCGGAGCAGCTTATCTCCCAGGGAGTCGATGTGCTCGTCGTCATCGCGCACAATGCGGAAGCAACCGCTCCAATTGTGGAGAAGGCACATAAAGAAGGCATCAAGGTCATTGCGTATGACCGGCTGATCAACAATGCCGAAGTGGATTACTACATTTCTTTTGACAACGTTCGTGTTGGCGAGCTTCAGGCTCAGGCCGTCATCGATCAAGCGCCGAAAGGAAATATCGTCTACATCGGCGGAGCCGATACGGACAACAACGCACATATGTTTAAGACAGGTGCGATGAACATTTTGAAGCCGCTTGAAGAGAAAGGTGATATTAAAATCGTGTATGACCAGTTCTCTAAAGACTGGAAGCCGGAAGAGGCTTTGAAGAACATGGAAAATGCGCTGACGGCCGTAAAGAACGACGTGCAAGGCGTTGTAGCTGCAAATGACGGCACGGCTGGCGGTGCGATTCAGGCATTGACTGCACAAGGCATGGCTGGCAAAATTCCGGTGTCCGGTCAGGATGCGGATTTGGCCGCTGTCCAGCGGATCGCGGAAGGCACGCAGCAGATGACCGTGTATAAGCCGATAAAATCGATCGCCACCAAGGCGGCCGAAATGGCCGTGGCGGCGGCGAAAGGTGAAGATATTGCTACGGATACTTCCGTAAATAACGGTAAATTCGACGTTCCATCCGTACTGCTTGATCCGATTCCGGTCAGCAAGGATCAGCTCTCCATTTTGATCGAGGATGGCTTCCATAAGCTGGAGGATGTCTACAAGAACGTTCCAAAAGATCAATGGCCGCAGTAATAAGCTGAGTGCATCTGGCAAGGGATGAGATGAGCGATAGACGAAGCTGATGATCGGTTTATGCAGTATCGGGACTCTCATCCTTGCCGATGTGTCGGCGTTAGAAGGAGATAGAAGCCTATGCACGTGTTAGAAATGGTTAATATCAGCAAGGAATTTCCGGGCGTCAAGGCGTTAGATCAGGTGAACTTCAAGGTGCGAAAAGGCGAGATTCATGCTCTATGCGGGGAGAACGGTGCCGGTAAATCGACGTTGATGAAGGTGCTGAGCGGTTTGTATCCAGCGGGAACCTATAGCGGCGACATTGTAATCGGCGGTGATCATAAGGAATTTCATAACATTACGGATGCGGAGAAGGCTGGAATTACGATCATCCATCAAGAGCTCGCGCTCGTGAAGGATATGACGGTAGGCGAGAATATTTTTCTCGGCGCGGAGCCGCAAAAGCATGGGGTAATCCGATGGGATGAGTTGTATCATAACGCCTCCCTTTGGTTGAAAAGGGTAGGATTGCACATTTCTCCTAATACCAAAATCGGCAGTCTTGGCATCGGCCAGCAGCAGCTCGTGGAAATCGCCAAAGCATTGTCCAAGCATACGCAAATTTTGATATTGGATGAACCGACCGCGGCATTGACCGAAAGTGAAGTAGCCATCCTGATGAATATTTTGAATCAGCTGCGCAGCGAAGGGGTGTCCTGCGTCTACATTTCGCATAAAATGCCGGAAGTGTTCGAGCTTGCGGATTCGATTACGGTACTGCGCGACGGGCAGACGGTAGCGACGCTGGATCGTTACGAAACGGATGATGACTACGTCGTATCGCTGATGGTGGGTCGTGAACTGACGGAACGCTATCCAAGGGCAGAGCACACGCCGGGGGAGACCGTGCTGGAGGTAAGGAATTACAATGTATGGCATCCCGAAAAGCGGAATCAGAAAGTGATCGAGGATATAAATTTCACATTGCGCAAAGGCGAGATTTTAGGGATTGCCGGGTTAATGGGCGCAGGGCGTACCGAGCTGGTCAGCAGTCTGTTTGGAGCGTATGACGGACGCTCGACGGGCGATGTGTTGATCGAAGGCAAGGCCGTGCTTATTCGCTCGGTCGCCGATGCGATCGAAGCAGGCATCGCTTTGGTTAGTGAGGATCGCAAGCGTCAGGGTCTTGTGATGAACATGGATGTGAAGACAAACACGACGATGGCGACGATGAGCAAAGTGTCGAGCTTTGGAGTCATTAATAAGAATGAAGAGATTAAATGGGGAATGCGTTATGTGCAGGATTTGAAGACGAAAACAGCCTCGCTCGAGACGGCCGTAGGCACCCTATCCGGCGGAAATCAGCAAAAGGTCGTTATCGGCAAGTGGCTGATGTCCGATCCGAAGATTCTGATTATGGATGAGCCGACCCGGGGGATTGACGTTGGAGCGAAGTACGAAATATATCATTTGATGAATCAGCTGGTTGAGCAGGGCGTGGCTATTATTATGATTTCCTCGGAGCTGCCGGAGGTGCTTGGCATGAGTGACCGGATTCTGGTCATGAGCGAAGGGGAATTCGTGCGTGAGTTCGATTGGCGCGAAGCGACGCAAGAAAATATTATGCAAGCCGCAACGGGAGGGAAATAACGATGCAGCTACCAAATGAACTTCAAAAGCAAGAAGCTCCCGCAGCGAAATCGTCACTTTGGGGCAGCCTTTTCGGCAAAATGGACGTACGTGCTTATACGATGGTTGGGGCGCTGGTACTTATCTGGGTATTATTCGGCATATTGGATCCTACGTTTCTGACCGCTCGGAATCTATCGAACTTGTTTACACAAATGTCGGTGACCTCGATTCTGGCCATCGGCATGGTGCTCGTTATTGTCGCGGGTCATATCGACCTTTCGGTCGGCTCGATTGTGGGATTGACGGGCGGCATTGCTGCCATTCTGAGCAACTGGCTGGGATTGCCGCCGATCGTCGTCATTGTCGGTACGTTGGCAGCCGGGGCCGTGCTGGGACTGGTGCAGGGCTGGCTTGTCGCTTATAAAATGATTCCCGCTTTTATCGTTACATTGGGCGGGATGATGGTGTTCCGGGGCGTGCTGATGGGGGTTACCGAATCGATGACGATTCCGGTTTCCGACCCGGTGCTGGCGATGCTGGGCAACGCTTATTTCGCCAAAGGCTTCGGCATGGTGATCGCTGCTATTGCGATTGGCCTATATGTATGGAGTGCCATAAGAAAACGCCGCTCCCGGCAAAAATATGGCTTTGAAGTAGCTCCGCTCGGCGTGGATATCATTAAAGTAGCCGTCATCGCTTTGCTTGTCATCTCATTCGTGCTTATCATGAACAATTATAAGGGTATCCCTTTTCCGATTATTTTTGTAATCGGGCTTGCCGTCATATTTTACTTCTTATCCACGAAGACGACATTTGGACGTCATATTTACGCGATTGGCGGCAATAAGGAAGCGGCACGTCTGTCGGGGATTAACATCCATCGAAAGACGATGCTGATCTTTCTGCTCAGCGGCTTGCTCAGCTCGATAGCTGCCATCGTATTAACATCTCGTTTGGCTTCGGCTACGACCACCGCAGGCACGATGACCGAGATGGACGCTATTGCCGCTTGCGTCATCGGCGGCACCTCGCTGATGGGTGGAGCAGGCACCGTCATCGGTGCGCTGATTGGCGCCCTCGTCATGACCTCGCTGGATAACGGCATGTCGTTGATGGGGCTGGAATCATTCTGGCAGTATGTCGTTAAGGGCTCTATCCTAGTCATCGCGGTCTGGCTGGACATTTCCAACCGCCGCAAGGGCGTGAAGTAAGCTGTACAGAAGCTAATGAAATGAACACACGGATCGATCAAGACCTAGACCTTAGGTATTTCCTTATGAGGAAGTATCTAGGGTCTTTCCTATGGATTTCTCTCCACGGCTAATAGGTCTGCAGCCGGGCGTCCCACCTGTTATTTTGCATGATTCACCTGAACGCTCTGTCCCGTCTGCAGCGCCTTCCGATAGTCGCTGGGCGACCAGCCTGTATCCTGCTTGAACAGCTTTGAGAAATAGGAATAGTTGGCGTACCCCACCTTAGCCGCAATCTGGTACACCGACAATGGTGTCGATTCCAGCAGATGTTTGGCCGCCTTGATGCGGGACTGAATGATATAAGTACCCAAAGAGACCCCTGTCTCTTTCTTGAACACGCGGGCCAAATAATCCGGGTTGAGATAAACGATTTCCGCCAGGCTCGTTCGCGTCAGCTCATCCCCGTAATGGCACCCAATATAATGCTTGATCTCCTCCACGACGGTGTGCGAATGATCGGCGTAGGCATGATATTCAGCTGCTGTGCGGACGAGATACTCCATATATTTCTCCATGTCCTCAATCGAGTTCAACGATTGCAGGAATAACTGATCATTGGTTTTGCCGGTATAAAGCTTATGAGCTTGGATCTCTTTGCCCTTCAGGTAGGAGTACACCAGCTGGACCATATCCAAGCGGAATAAACGCAGCACCGAGGCGTTGTAGACGCCATTCTTGGCTAGGTTTTGCAAGTATTTGCGGGTTTCCTCCAGAAACCCAGCCGGACTGTTCCCGCTGAGAAGGACTTCCCAGTCTTGCAGCGGGGGAGGGGTGTACGTGGCTTCTTGCAGGGAATGGTGTTCCAGAAAAACAATCTGATTCCGCTTTTTGATCATATCCTCATTCATTTGCAGCAGCATTCGAATGGACTTGTTGATCTCCTCCAACGCCACCGACATCGATACGCTGCAGGAAGCATCGCTTCGGAGAAATTGATTGGCCTTTTCAATAAACGACGTGCAGATGTTTTCCATGACGCGGGAATCAGGAGGATGATTCCATTTCAGCATGACCATCCAATTGTAATCCTTATATTCCATAGCGGCTTCAACCGTGAAGAGCGGGTCCTGGAACAATTCGGACAGCACGTTGAGAAACGCATAGTCAAACAGGTCTTTGTCTTCTTTACCCAAACTTTTATCATGCGGAAAAATGGTGATGATCACGGGAAGAAATAGATCCGACATATCATAGAAGAGTTTCTGTTCCGTGATATATCCTGCGATGGCGGCCCGGTCCAAAGAAGCTTTCCGTTCCTTTATCAGCTTGCTCCAAAAATGCTCCTGGAGCTTTTTTTGATTTTTTTTCCACAGCTGTCCGTCCTGTATCGCTTCCTGATCGCTTTGCCGTTCCTTTGCTTTATAGGCGGCCTTGGAGATGATGAGGCTAAGCTTATCGAATTCAATCGGCTTCAGAAAATAGTCAAAGCTTTGCAGCTCAATGGCTTTCTGCGCATAGTTGAAATCAGCGTAATTCGTCAGAAATATCGTTTGAATGCCGTATTGTTCCTCGCGTATCCAGGCGAGCAGTTCGAGTCCGCTGCCTTGCGGCATTTCGATATCGCAGATGAGGATCTGGACCGAATGATGCTGCAATATTTCTCTTGCCTGCGCAACGCTGTAAGCGGTATAGACCTGTTCGATCGAGAGTGCCTGCCAATCGATTTTTTTCTCCAGTGCGGCCACGACAAAATAATCATCATCAACTAGCAATACGTTCATTGAATTTCTCCTCTCCGTTCCTGCATGGGTTGTGGAAGCGTTAATGTGATGCAAGCGCCGCCCCCTTCCGGGTTCGAAAATTCCACATGCGCCCGGCGATGATAGAGCAGCTCCAGCCGCTGAAGGGTGTTCATGATCCCGATGTGCTTCCCTTCGCTTTGATCAAGCGGTTTGCCGGCTGCCAATTTTTCCAATACTTCTGTTGGAAACCCGGGTCCGGTATCCGATATCCGGATGACCATAGAGGGTTTATCCCCCATCCGTAGGCTGACGGACAATCGGATTTGCAGCTCATGATCTCGGGATACGGCGTATTTCACCGCGTTTTCAATAAAAGTCTGGAGCACGAGGGGCGGAATGGTGAGACCGGTAAGCTCCTCTTCAAAATCAATACGATAAGAAAAGGCATCGCGGTAGCGGTGCTTTTGAATCTCCAGGTAAATCCGGACATGCTCGATTTCGTCTTCCAGCCGTACGACATTATCACCGCTTTGAAAGATGTAACGAAAGTATTTGGACGTGGACAGCGACATATATTCGATTTCCTTAAACATCTGCATTTGCGCCATGCTGTAAATGTTCGTCAAGCAGTTCAGGAAAAAATGGGGGTTGATCTGCAGCTTCATATAATCCAGCTGGATTCTCTGCTTCTCGAGCTCCTGCTCATAAATATCGATTTTAAACTTCTTGATCTGTTCGATCAGATGTTTGAATTGGGAGTTGACCTGCTCGAGCTCGATGATCTCGCTGCTCATGAAATCCAGATTTTCGCTATCCTCATGGATGCGCCTTACGTTTTCTGAGAAATTCTGAATCGGCTTTAACACCTTCTTCTTGAAATACAGCATCACCAGGCTGAGCGTGCAAGTGAGTATAACAAACAGCAGCATAATGAGGAGCTGGGCGATCATAATGGTCTCAAATATGCCGAATTGGATGACCAGCTGCACGTTGAAGGAGGCGTTCGAGAATCCCTCCGTGACCGTTGTCCGCGGCTGTGACAGGCTAAAGGGGGATGCCTTGGCAGCTTCGACCTTGGCTCCAGGCTCACCGGTATCGGCGCTCGAAAGGGCTGCCCCTTGATAATCTACAAGAGAGACGTGACCATCCTCGCCCAAATCCAGCTGCTGAAGCGGCCGGATCAGATCGTCAGCGGAGATGAGACAGATCAGATACCGGTTGTAGTAAGGAACGATGTTGATAATGTAATGCGTGTTCTGAACAAGGATCGGATTCCAGTTGGAGTAGAACGTTTCGTATACGTCTTTGGAATCCGTAAGGGAGACGATCTGCTGCTTGAGTTCCAGGAACTCTGTATACGACAAGGACATAGGTGCATAGTTCTGAAAAAAATCCTGTTCCTTTAAATAGAAGAAGAAGTTGTATTCCTGGCCGTAGTTTTTTTGAAGCTCGTTAAAGCGTTTATGCACTCTTTCGCTTGACTTGATGTAATCCATGTAATCGGTGCCCGGGGTATCCATGATCTTAACGCTCTCATCATTCGCCAGCGTCCAGCCCATATAGTGGTTGATGTAGGAGAAGTCATGATTGATCTGCCTGATGTACAAATTGGCCGTATCCTGCAAATATCGGGTCGATTGCTGCTTCACGATGAAGATGGAAGCGAAACTGATCACGAGATCCACCACGAGGGCAAAAATCGAGATAAAGAGCATGATTTTCACATAGTGGCGGATGGGATAGGGCTTGTTATTCAGTGCTTTAACCATAGGGATACCGTGATTCCTTTCAATTCGCCAAATAATGAAAGCGTTTTAATAGTAGTACTGATCATTATAAAGGGAAAGGACGAAAAAAACAGGAGCGAACGCTCGGGCATCTTCCATAAAGTCCGGATACCACATCGTAAAGTCCGGATAATAGCATGCTTGTATATGGAAATCGAGGATTCCTTGAAGGGGGACAAGACGAAGGTCCGAATAACGCATGATGAGGTCCAAATAACCATTGCGGGTCGAAGTATACTTGAGTTGCTTAAGCTACATGCCGGATTCACGACGACGCGAACGGAAAGGGGAATCGATTTGAAAGCAGGCCAACTGAATAGAGCCACGCACCCAACCCTCGGGCGGATCAAAAAGAATTGGGGCCTGTATCTACTGCTACTGCCTGCGGTTGTGCTGGTCTTGTTGTTTTCTTACGTACCGATGTACGGCATCTTGATCGCATTCAAGGACTACAGTCCCGCTCTCGGGATTATGGACAGTCCATGGGCGGGTCTAAAGTATTTTGAGAAGTTTTTTAATTCCTATCAGTTCTCGACAACGATCACCAACACGATTGTGATCAGCTTATACAGCGTTGTGACGTTCCCGATTCCGATCATGCTCGCACTGATGGTCAATCAAATGCGCCAGAATGGGTTCAAGCGCTTCTTCCAGACGGTAACCTATATGCCGCATTTTATATCCACGGTCGTGATGGTCGGACTCATGCTGATTCTGTTCTCGCCCGGCTCGGGATTGATCGGGAATATCTTCCGGCTCTTCGGTGCGGAAGCGCCGAACCTGATGGGATCGGCCGGCTTGTTCAGCAGTGTGTACGTATGGTCGGACGTGTGGCAGCATACGGGCTGGGACAGCATTATCTATATCGCAGCGTTATCTGCGGTGAGCCCCAGTTTATACGAAGCTGCCACGATGGACGGGGCAAGCCGATGGCAGAAAATCCGGTTTATCGATATCCCGATGCTGATGCCAACGGTTGTGACCCTGCTCATTTTGCGGATCGGCAGCTTGCTTGGTGTCGGCTTCGAGAAGGTTTATCTCATGCAAAACAGTCTTAATATTACCTCCAGCGAGGTCATCTCCACGTATGTGTACAAAATCGGCATGCTGAGCAGCCAGTACAGCTTCTCGTCGGCCATCAATTTGTTTAATACGGTCATTAATTTTATTCTATTGATTCTGGTCAACCAGATTTCGAAAAAATACAGCGAGAACAGTTTGTGGTAACGCAAGAGAGGAAGGGTTCTATGGGCGTAGTGGAAATAAGAGAGAAGACGGCGCCAAGGCAGAGGAATACCCGATCTTCCGACAGGGTGCTGGAAATCGGCCTGTATGTATTCGCTGTCTTGATGCTGATCGTGTTGATTTACCCGCTGTACTTCATCATCATTGCTTCGTTCAGCGAGCCGGCGGCGGTTGCGAATGGACAGGTATGGCTGTGGCCTAAGGATTTTACGCTGGCAGGCTATCAAGAATTGCTGAAGCATTCTAATATATGGATGGGGTACCGAAACACGATTGTGTATACAATTGCAGGAACCGTAATCGGCTTGGTGGTTAACATTTCTGCGGCTTACGCGCTCTCGCGAAAAGACCTCGTGGGTCGCAAATATATATCGCTGCTCTTTATTTTTACGATGTTTTTTAATGGCGGTTTGATTCCGACCTTTATGACGATCCGCGATTTCCAGCTGTACGATACGTTTTTGGTCATGGTGCTGCCGTTCTCGGTTGCCGCCTTTAACATCATTGTGGCACGGACTTTTTTCCAGAGCAGCATTCCGGAGGATTTATGGGAAGCGGCCCAGCTGGATGGCTGCGGAAATCTGAGATACTTCGTGACCATCGTGATTCCGCTCTCGAAAGCAGTCATCTCGGTCATTGCCTTGTGGACGGCCGTGGGTCATTGGAACTCCTATTTCAATGCTCTGATCTATTTAAAAGATACGAATCTGTACCCGCTGCAGCTCATTTTGCGAAATATTCTGGTTACCAACCAGATGCAATCCGCTATGGGTACCGGAGAGGCCGCAGCCATCGCGCTGCGACTGGCCAATATTATGCGTTACGCGGTCATTATCGTCGCGACGGTGCCGATCATGTGCATTTACCCGTTTGTACAGAAGTATTTCAATCAGGGGGTGATGATCGGAGCCGTGAAGTCGTAAAGCTGAATGGATCTATTAAATAATAATTGGGGGAATCGTTGAATGGGAACAAACAATGCAAAGAGGAGACATCGCTTGAAGCTGGCTGCCGCCATCCTATTGTCCGCAATCCTGTTGTTAAATCTGGCGGGCTGCAGTGGTGGCAAGAGCAGTGACACCAAGACGGATGCCGAAGCGGCTTTTAACAAAGAAGGTTTGCCGATTGTCAATGAGCCGATAACGCTGGATGTGCTGACCGTTCGCTGGGGCAACATGGGAGATACATTCCTCCAGAACCAGTGGCTCAAGGATTTAGAGAAGGAGACCAATGTCAAAATCAATTGGCAAATCATGTCCTCTAATGATTGGGGAGAGCAAAAATCGATCATGCTGGCCAGTGGAACGCTGCCGGATATTATTTTCGGTGATATCGTATTCAGCGATTCCGACATCGTGAACAACCTGTCGTATTTCCGCCCGCTGGATGACTACATCGATCAATACATGCCGAACCTGAAAGCGGCGCTGGAAGAAACGCCCGAGATGAAGAAGATGAGCACATTCCCGGACGGGAAAATCTACTCCTTGCCGGCCCGGCTGCCGTCAAGGCCGAAAGCATCGATCCAGCCGATCATTAACAAAACATGGCTCGATCAACTCGGGCTGGACATTCCGGACAACACAGACGAGCTGTACGAGGTGTTCAAGGCGTTTAAAGAACAGGATCCGAACGGCAATGGCAAGGCCGATGAAATTCCGGTCAGCGGATCGGGGAACATCAGCATCGACCTGTTGAACCCGTTCGGCATCACGGACATCAACGGAAACAGCATGATGGTCATCGATAACGAGCCTGTTTTCTACCCGGTGACGGAGAACTACAAGGAAGCGATCAAGTGGGCGCATAAGCTGTATTCGGAAGGCTTGATCGACCAGGAGATCTTCACGCAGGACAGCACCATGTCCACGGCGAAGCATCAGAATCCGGATGCGGCGCTGATCGGTTTCTCCAACCAATGGGTGCCGGATGCGGTGTTCGGGAAGTGGAAGGATCAATATATTGCAATTCCGTCCATCGCCGGTCCTGACGGAAACAGGTATCAGGGCGGCGAGCCGCAAGGCATGAGCCTGCGGAGAAACGAGTTCCTTATCACCACGTCGAACAAGTATCCGGAAATTTCGGCTCGTTGGGCGGATCAGTTCTACACTAATGAAGCGAGCATCCAGAATTTCTGGGGCGCCATCGGCACGGTGATTCAGAAGAACGACGATGGGACGTTTACGCTCATGAGTCCGCCGGAAGGTACGAGTGCGGATGCCTGGTACTGGGAGCAATCCGTAAGGGATTTTGGACCGAAGTATGTAAGCCCGAGCTTCGAGAAAAACATCATACTGGATGAGACCACGGGCGACGGCTTGAAGCTGGTCATCGACAAGCTGGGCAGCGATTACGTAACGACGCCGTTCCCGAACGTGATGTACAGCGCCGAAGAATTCCAGGAGCTGCCTACACTGACAACGGATATCGACGGTTATGTCGGCACGACCCGCGCGAAGTGGATATCCGAAGGCAATATCGATGCGGAATGGGACGCGTACGTCAAGCAGCTGAACGATATGGGCCTTGAGCGGCTGGTACAAATCCGCAAGGAAGCCTATCAGCGGTATATCAGCGTGAAATAAGGATTGCCTGCATCTGTCCGGGCTGCCCCGCAGATCGAAATGCTGCGGGGCAGTGTCATTCCTTAGCGAAGAGTTTGACTTTAATTCAATAGGTTTTAGAGTATCAAACTTCAACGGAGAAGGCGGAATTGTTTTGGAGAAGCGAAGCGTTCCCCTTTATCCCTGGATTTCAACATTATTCATTTCATTCCGAAAAAATCCGGGGGTAACAGGGATCGGAAAAACAATCCGCATTCGTAGTGATGAATGAGCAACTCTATCTACAGAAGGCAATCATGGGAAACATAATGAACAGGTAGCCAGCCTATATCCGAACAGCATATTCAACCCTAGTGAGAGATAGATTTATAAACAAGGAGTGTTTCGATAATGAATAAATTTCGAATCGGCTTAATCGGTTTGGGCGGGATGGCGCAGGAGCACATCCGCTGGATGAATGAAGAGAATACGTATCAATTTGTGGCCGTGAGCGACGTCAATGGGGAAGCCGTGGCCAGAGTAGGCCATCAACTGGGGATTGATGACGGTAAGCGCTATGCCGACTTTAAGGATTTGATTGAGGATCCTGACGTCGATGTCGTCATTTCGGTTACGCCTAACAACGTGCACGCGGATATCATCAGCGCATGCTTGCAAGCGGGTAAACCTTTTTTGACGGAAAAACCATTTACGCGAGTATTCGAAGAGGCAATCCCCTTGCTGGAGTTATATGAGAAGTTGCCCGTTCCGGCCATGATCGGCTTTACGTACCGTTACACCCCCGCTTTTCGCTACGCAAGGGAACTCATCCGTACAGGCAAACTCGGGACGATCCGTCACTTCTCCATTCAGTATTTGCAAGGATTTGGCGTGCCGAACCAGCAGGTTCCCTACATGTGGAGATACAACAAAGCCATCACAGGGACGGGGACCCTGGGAGATTTGGGCTCACATATGATCGATATGGCCCGATTTCTGTTTGGAGAATTTGAAGAAATTACGGCCCAGCTACATACCATCATTCCAGAACGTAGGGACCCGGTAACGGGAGCGATGGCCAAGATCGAAGTTGATGATTTTGCCAGCTTTCAGGCTCGGATGGCTGATGGCATGATGGGCGTGTTCCAGACATCACGCAATGCGTTCGGTTCAGGCAATCAGCATGAGGTGTCCATTTACGGCGATCATGGCACGGTCCACGCCAGCACATTGGATCCGGAACGGGTGGTATGGATTCGTGAAGAAGAGTCCGGGCAGCTCGCTAGAACGACCATGGAAGTGCCGCAGCATTGCAAGGTCAAGCAGTATGCCGATTTTGCCGCGATATTGCGGGGAGCGCCTGCGGACGGAGTCCCCGGGTTTATGGACGGATACCGGAATCAAGAGGTGCTGGATGCGGTCGTTAGAGCAAGTGAGACCAGGGCGGTGGTAGAACTCCGAAATACGGGCCAACGAATCCAGAGTTTGTCATAACGTCTTGCCCATCCAGATATACAACGCCATCAAAGTGAACAGAAACAGGCAAAAGTTAACGCTTACAAATAATCCGCGAAGTAATGAGGAGCGGTGGAATTGAAAGGGAGTTTTAAGCTCCCCTGTACCTTCGATCAGGAACAGGATCAGTACCGTGTGAATGATCGTATGGCCAATGACTTCTTTGTAACCGAATACAAGGCTTGTCATAATAAAAATGCCTGATACCAGCAGGGCGGTGAATCGGCTCATGATGCCTACGATAAATGCCCACGCCAGTCCAATTTCGACAAAAGCGCTGATCATGACGAAATGCTCAATGGTAAATCCGAAGGTAGGAAGTCCGTAACTGCCCATTACGGTGCAAGCGAGCTCGGGGATGGTCAGTTTTTCCATAGCAAGCCAAGCAAGGGACATGCCCGTGCATATATACATGACCGGAGCAGCCGTTCTTTTTATTGGAGTGCCGGACACAAACAGATAATATACAATACCGAGATAGATTAAATAATCGATGGAATGAAAAATGCCGTAGGTTAATGAAGCTTGTAGATATAGCAAGAACAGGATGGCACCGCTCACCGGCAATGTGCGTTTATAGAGCAGGCAGGCTGCGGCGGCAGAGAGACCGAGGATAATCCACATGGAATTGGTTTTGAACTCGGGTGCCAGGTACGAGCCGCTCAGAAGCTGCAGCACCAGGCCGATGGCCAGCCCTATGCGCAGAATGACCTCGGTATGGGGCCTTAGTCTGTGCAGCCATTGATGAATTTTCATGACGGGCCTCATCTTACCCAAGGGATCGTGAAAAGCACAGGTGAGTAATAGGATTAACAATGTAAACGCTAACCAAAACAGGAACGTCAGCGTAACGATGCGGGGAAAGGGCAGGGGGACCCATTCAAAGTTGTCTGTAAACCATTTGACATGAATATAGATGTTGCCAATCTTGGAGAAATGCATTACCATTCAATCAGTTCCTCCCTTAACCAACTCTAGTCACCTATCCAAGATAATACAACATTAGATAAAAAAGTATATTTTTGGATGAATATATCCCCTGTTTTGAAAATATTATCCCTTAAGAGCTTTCATAGGCAGCATTTGACTTTACAGTCATAGCGTCACCAAACAAGCCGATCCATCCGGATCGGCTTGTTTTTATGTCTCATGTTGGATTTCTTTTTTACTGCTGAAGACGACTGAAAGATAGGCTCAACCCGGCTAAGGAAGCAGTGTTCCGCCAGCATAACGTTCAATGGTTTCATAAGACAGATGATCGGTAATAAGACGAGCGTAATGCGCAATCCGTAAGATGCCGTCCTCATCCAGCACAAACTCTGCCGGAATCCGATTGAAATTTGAACCTTCTTCCGGTGTCAGCTTGAAACCTGCCGCTTCTGCTTCATCCGTGAATTGATGCACATTCGGTTGTGCTAAGGTGGCTTGTGTCTTGGCTACCGAAGTCTCGACTCCATAGCGAGTGTAGAGTTCTGCATTCGGATCGGCAATAAGAGGAAATGGAGCCTTCTGCTGACCGACATGCTGATGAAGTGCCGCTTCCGGTGATTCGAAAACGCAAATGACATCGAGATGATACTGCTGCTGCCACTGAGGATATCGCTGAATAAACTGGTGCACCCTCAGATTGCATAGTGCACAGGCTGCGTTACGGAAAAAAGCGAGAAGTAATTTACGTCCGCGATGGTTTTCTAGTGAAATGATATTTCCATTTTGATCTACGCTTTGGAATAATGGAGCATAATCTCCGGGTTGGAGCACATGGTTCATTTTGGATTTCCTCCTGGGTTAACGGTATATAGGCGTGAGGCCTATTACCAATGTAGCAGGGAGGAGTACATTGCTCTGTGACTAGGTCACATAGCAGTTTCTGTTAGACAGCCCCGGTTTATAATTTTCACCCAGCCTCTTCCTGTTTCCAGCCATCCTTTCTTTTGGAAATGGCCCAGCGTTCGGGAGACGACCTCTCTTACGGAGCCAATTTCATCGGCTAGCTCTTGGTGGGTTGTGTGCACTAACGGATGTTCTTCCGAGGTGATGCGCAGCAGAGTTCTGGCAAGGCGCTGCTCCAGCGGTAATGCCTGTCTCTCCTGCATCCTATTTGCCATCCGCAGTGTTCCATCAAGCAGCCCGCCAAATATAGCGCTACGGATGGGTTCATATACCTGCAGCCAACGGAGAAAGCTGCTTTTTAACACATATAAGACCTCTACCTCGGACTCGGCAATGAGAGTCCCCGGATAATCCTGCCCGCTAAGCCCACTAAGTACGAGGAGCGAACAGACTTCACCGGCTGATAGTATGTTTAACACCGATTCGTTGCCATCTTCGTTGATGATTGTGATACGGGCCGATCCGCTAATCAGGAACATGCCATACCTCGCGGCATCCTCCCGATGAAAGATTCTCGATTTGGCATCAAAATGTTTTGTAAAAGCTTTAGCATGGATCCATTCTTCTGGCGGCACGACTTTCAAATAAGGAAAGATATCGGTTATCTGCTTCTCATTCAGTTCAGGTTTCATGGTTGGTTTCCCCCTTTCGGTAATCATGCACGGACAAACGAAACTGCTATTCTATATTGTTAACATTTCGGGCTGACAAAGTTCAAGCCAATTTATCTAGATCTCATGCGGGAAGAACTCCTTAGCGATGCGATGGTTTTGCTATAATGGGGTGAGCAAGCGTTTAAGTCAGGGAAAAGGGTGAAGAAGATGAATGAAACGCAATACATAAGGGATATACCCATGAAGATCAGGAAAGGGCAGGGAGCGGTACTTATGCTGCAGGGCACGGCCTCGGATGTGGGCAAGAGCATCGTAACGACAGCGCTATGCCGCATATTTCTACAGGACGGTTATCGCACAGCTCCATACAAATCGCAAAATATGGCTCTTAATTCCTACGTGACGCTGGATGGCAAAGAGATCGGCAGAGCACAGGGCGTACAGGCCGAAGCTTGCGGCATTGCCGCAACCACGGACATGAATCCGATCCTGATCAAGCCGATAAAGGACATGCATTCGCAAATCGTGATCCATGGCGTTCCCCACATGCAGATGAGTGCGATGGATTACCGGACGCAATTCCTGCCGAAGGCCAAAGAGATTGTGCTGGATGCACTGGATCGATTACGGGAGAGCTACGATATCGTTGTCATGGAGGGCGCGGGAAGTCCGGCGGAGATCAATCTTAAGGATCGGGACATTGTTAACATGAATTTGGCAGGATGGGCGGATTCACCGGTTATTCTGGTTGCGGATATCGATCGTGGCGGCGTGTTCGCTTCCATTGTAGGTACGCTTGAACTGCTTGAGCCCCATGAGGCGGCCAGGGTCAAAGGGTTTATCATTAACAAGTTCCGCGGGGATCTGGCGCTGCTTCAGCCGGGACTGGACTGGCTTGAAGAGCGGACAGGCATTCCCGTGCTGGGCGTACTCCCCTATATTCAGGACATGCGAATCGAGGCCGAGGATTCGGTTGTGCTGGATGAGCTTCAATATCAAAGCCAGGAAAAGCGCGACCTTGATATTGTCGTGATCCGGTATCCGCGTATTTCGAATTTTACGGATGTGGATGCGCTGCGCTGGGAGCCGGATGTTGTCGTTCGTTTCGTCCAATCGGTGGATGAACTTGGTACGCCGGATGTCATTATTTTGCCTGGCACCAAGGATACGATTAGTGACCTCGGTTTCCTCCAGGATCGGGGCCTGGCCGATGCGATCTTGAGGCAGACGCAGCAGCGGGATGTGCAGTTGGTTGGCATCTGCGGAGGATATCAAATGCTGGGCGAGCAGTTGTCGGATCCGCATGCGGTTGAAGGGAGCGTTCGGGAAGCAAAGGGACTCGGCCTGCTGCCGATTCGGACTTCTTTTTTAAAGCATAAAAGGACGGTTCGGGTGAAAGGGGAATTGTTACAGCAACATCCTTTGAAGTTCGCTATACCGGATACAGTGGCCGATTCGACGATTTCGGCCTATGAAATCCATATGGGCGAGACCGAATGGAGCGCCGTGTCTGATTGTTCAGGACACCGACCGCTTTTTTCGATTGAAGCAGATGGCACAGATTCTTTAAAGGCAGAAGAAGATATACAACCACATATTGAAGGGACAGCTACTTCCGATGGCCGCGTATGGGGAAGCTATTTGCATGGCTTGTTTGACAACGATGTCTTCCGCAGGTCCTGGCTGAACGGCATTCGGGTGAAGAGGGGTCTGATTCCAATTCCAGAGACGTTCAAAGCAGAAGAACGCAAATTCGCGGAATTTGACCGTGTAGCGGACGTTGTTCGTAATCATGTGGATATGAAAAGAATATATGAAATCATCGGTTATGCGCATTGAATGATGGGGAATGCATCCGATCATTCGGGTAATAATGATGAATAGGAAGATAACACCATGCACACGGCATGGTGTTATTTGCGTAGAGCGAAAAGAAAAAAGTTGATTAATTATAGGATAGGGGGGTATACTAAATATAAAGACGGATGAAAATTCATCTTGCCGTATATCCCATGATTGGAGTGATAGCCTATGTTGAATAGGAAGGGCACCATATTAACCTTAACGGGCATACTTGCTTTTGGATTGTTGACCGCATGTGATAACGCGAAGCAGGCCCCAGATACGGGCGGTCATGGAGGAAACCATGAAAAGGAAAGCGGAAGCCAGGAAACGAATGGGCACAGTGAACATGCTGGCGGTCATGAAACTGCCTCAGATCATTACAACGCTGCATTTACATGGAATGAACCGGCAAGAGCAGGCGCTGAATCTGAGCTGACGATCCAAATTACGGATAAAGACGGCGGACCTGTCCAGGATTTTGATGTCAATCATGAGAAACTCCTGCATCTGATCATAGTGAATCGCGATTTGTCCTTCTTCAACCATATTCATCCGGATTACAAGGAGAATGGCGTATTTACCGTGAACACGACATTCCCGGCTGGCGGCGAATATAAATTGTTCGCAGATTTTGTGCCTAAGGGTGCTGGAGGGACCACGCTTAGCGAATGGGTTCAGATTGAGGGAGAAGTTGGGAAACCTTTGGCGATTCAACCGGATTCCAGCCTGATCCAACAAGTAAACGGCAAGGAAATTGAGCTGAGTTTAAGCAATACTTTATCAAATGAAGAGGTTGTGCTCACCTATCAAATCCAGGATGCGCAGACGAAGCAAGGCATCAACAACCTCGAGCCTTATCTGGGCGCAGTCGGGCACGTTGTCATTCTGTCCGCAGACGCTGAGCAGTACATCCATGTACATCCCCTGGACGAGCAGAGTACAGGCCCCAAGGCGGAATTTGCTACTACCTTCCCCCGCAGCGGTATCTACAAAATCTGGGGACAATTTCAGCATCAGGGTGAAGTGATGACCGTACCTTTTGTCGTTGAGATACAATAATTTCAGTTTAAGGAGTGATCGATATGACAGAACCATTGAAAATCTACACCATCCCCACTTGCAGTGATTGCCATCATGCCAAGCGTTACTTCAAGGAGCAGGAGGTTCCGTATACGGAGTATGATTGTACACAGAACCCGGAATATCCGGAAGAAGTGAGACGGTTGACGGGAAAACAGATTGTGCCTACGATCGTTATTGGTGACAAAGTATGGATTGGATTTGCCGATAACTTTCAGGAAATCCGGGAATTGATTAAATAAATAAGTGTTCATGGAAGTGTAGAAGAAGCATGGATCGTTCCCCGCGGGATGATCCATGCTTCTTTTAACGTGCGTCTATTTTCACACCACGCCAATGACCATCATGCGGTGCAACTCGGAGACGATGTACATGAAATTTGATGCTACACCATATAAAACGTAAATAATCAGGTAATGTACGGCCAGAATGTTCGTTTTCGTAAGTTTTTTAATGGTAATTCGCAGGTGTAAATAATCAGTAGCGGTGTTATTATATGGATTGCGTCTTTTGGAAAAGAACGCTGTGGCGAGCGTTGATCGTCCATTGTAGCTTTTTGAAACGATTCGGAATATAACACGTATCAATACTCACTGCTTAGATGGAAGGGGTAGACACACAGTGGATTATGGAATGAACGTCATTTTGTTTGAAAAAAGGCCGGATGGTGAGCTGGTGCAGATTGAAGAGCGGGCATGGACGATGAACATGGTCGCTGCGCTGGAACATGTGAATTATATCGTCGCCGGCGGCAGGGAATATGAAACGATCGAAGGCAGATTAAACGTGGACACGGGCAAACTGGAGCTTTTGCTCGTTCCGATGCGGAACGATTAATTCTGTCCGAAAGGAGAAACCACCTTGAGTAATGAAAAAGACAAAAAAGATCAGCCTGCATCCAAATGGCTGACGCCGGAAGGCAAACCGATTCGGGTCCTGTCGAGCTCGCTCGGCATCGCCTTGTTGGCGAACGCATTTCTGGTATCGGGCGCGGCAGCGCAAGACCTTGCTTCGGAAGCGGTTACCTCATCCGAAGAGCCGCAGTTGGTGTCCTGGTCGACAGAAGAAGTGAAGAAGTATTTTGACAAAAATGTGGATTGGAACATTCCGTTTCCTAGTGAGGAAAAATTCCAGGAAGAGCCGGTAGAAGGAGCCGCTGCAGGATCAGGTTCGGGCGGCGGAACAACGATCGTCAACAACTATGGCGGGTACAATTCCGGTTTCGGATGGGATGACTTGCTGCTCTATCACATGTTGTTTAACAATGGTTCCTATTATTCATCCAGCGGATGGTACAACAATCATCGCGGTTATTATGCGAATAACGGCAAGCCTTATAAACCCCGCACGTATTCGAGTGGTACGTTCCAGAATAAACCGGTGGTGAATTCCAATGTTCGCCCCAAAACCTCCACTTCATCGTCGGGTACGATTACGCGCCGCTCCACGTCGTCCAAGTCTGGTGGCATCGGCGGCAATTCCAGTGGGTTCAGTTCCTCGGGCTCGAAATCCAGCTCCAGATCCGGCGGTTTTGGAGGATGAGTCACGACAGCGTATTCACCGTATCGGGACAGCCTAGCCCCAATCGGGATGGGCGAGTATCAGAGCTCGCGGAGCTCGGCTTTACCTGGGCGGATCTGGATGGGGAAGCCTACTGGATAGACCAGATCGTCACCCTAAGGCAAGAGACCTATCGTGAGCTGGAAGAAGCAGCTGCGATATTATGGGCCATGCTGGACAAAACCGTTCGTTATATTCATCGCAATCATCATATATACAGCTTGATTGGCATTCCGCCTATCCTGTGGCAGATGCTGGATGAATGTCCACTGCCGGAAGAGGGATTGATCAGCCGGTATGCCAGGTTTGATTTTGCTATTGCCCATGACGGCAGCATCAAGCTGCTGGAGCTGAATGCCGACACGCCTACAGGTTATGTTGAGGCTTCCATTGCAACGCCGTGGATGTGCCGTCAGGCCGGTTTTGTCTCTCCCAACGAACGGATGCAAGAACTGGTCGCACAAGCGTGGGGAGCAGAGTGTCCGGATACGGCTGCCTGCATCGCTTATGGCGAACATAAAGAGGACTCCGGTACGATCGAAGCGTTGGTTCGGCACAGCGGGCTGGATATCCGACTGGTGGATTGTCTTGACCTCTGGGTGGACGAAGGTATGCTGAAGGACGGCGATGGCCGGGAGATTCACCGGATGTTTGCCCTATATCCGAAGGAGTGGATGTCCGTCGATGATGGCGGAGATGCGCTTGCCTTTGCCATCGAGACGGGACGCCTGCAGCTGTTCAACTCGCCGCACAGCATTTTACTGCAATCCAAAGGACTGCTTGCCGCCATGTGGGGGATGTATGAGCTGGGTCTTTTGTTCGATGAGAAAGAACGGGAAGCCATCGTCAATTATATGCTGCCCACTTACAACAAACCGGTATTCTCCGGTAATTTTGTGTCAAAGTCGATGTTCGGTCGAGAGGGTGGTTCTGTCAAGCTGTACGACCAGGCCGGACAACTCGAGGTAGAGGATCAGGACGGATATGATACAAGTGTCATGTTTCCGACGGTCTATCAGCGGAGGGCAGACCTGGCTCGCATCGAGACGGCGGAAGGCCATTTTCATTTACTGACAGGATTGTTCGTCCTGAATGGCACCCCTTGCGGTTTGCTGGGACGGGCGGGCGGTTTGATTACGGGTAATTCCAGCCATTTTATCGCAATGGGAGTGAAATAAATGCAGTTGAAACAAGATAGATGGCAGCATAGCGGTGCTCCTAAGGGAAAGAGGAAACCTCCGGTCGTTCTGGCGGTACTTCTATTATCCCTCATGGTTTTGGCGCTGAGTGCATGCTCCAATGGGTCCACGGTATTTCATACCGGATCGGAGGAAGTAGCTTCAACCTCTGCTCGCGTGCCTTGGGACTACCGGATCATTGAAGGGACCGTCGGTGATTTGATTGGCGGCGATATGACCGTGCAACCGGATAACGAGCTCCTGCCGAACGATAACAACTATGCTACCGGGGACAAAATTTGGACGCTTCAATTCATGGATGCGGAGCTTACCACGGATGCGAATCAACGTAATGATATCCGGTTATCGTCTTGGCAGACCATTAAGTCATTCAAGGATAAAAAGACGGCAGAGTCGGATTTAACCAACCTGAAAGTCACGGTCAAAACTGACGTGAAGCTGGTTGGGGTTTATAAAACAACGTATAAAAAAGACACCAGGCATTTTGCTGTCATCGAGCTGCCGACGGGCAATCGGATCAAGCAGCCGATCGATGAGAAGCGTTATGCTGCAATGGAAAAGAAGGACAAGGTTGATGTTGTATTGGAGGAAGTGCATGATTTCGCCGATTACGACTTGGCCTATGCAAAATTTCGGGGGTGGGCGGATTGACGGTCGTCATTAATATTGTAGTAAGTGTGATTTGCATTATCGTGCTTCAATTACTGGGCATGTTGATTTTCAGCTGGATGACCCGGTTTAACGACATGGAAGAGCTGAAGAAGGGGAATGTTGCGGTTGGTTTAGCCTTTGGCGGCAAATTTATGGCAACGGCCATTATTCTGGGCATATCGGCGTATACGAATTCATCGATCTGGCACATGATACTGTGGTTTGTCGTCGGGTATGTATGCTTGATCGTTGCCTATTGGGTATTCGAGCTGGCTACGCCGGGTCTTAAACTTTCCGAGCACCTGCAAAAGGGGAACGTAGCGATCGGCATTCTGCTTGCGATGGTGTTTATCGGGACGGCCTTTGCAATCAGCAGCCTGATTATTTAGGTCAAATAGCACCATTTTCTTGGAGAGGAGCAGGTACGTGCACTTTTTTCTAAGATTATCTTTGAAAATGATGCGTCTGCGTAAAACAACAATCAGCGTGATTGTGGTACTGTTTGTGGTGCTGTGCTCGACCCTGGCTTTTCTGCTGGAGCCCGAAACCTTTCACCATTGGTTTAACGCCTTATATTGGGTGCTTACCACGATGGCAACCGTAGGTTATGGCGATTACTATGCAGCTACCGTGCCAGGCAAGATATTAACGATATTCATTTATATCTTTGGTATCGGGCTGTTGAGTTTGGTGATCGGTAAGGTGATTGAATCGTTTGGAAGCATGCAGCGGCAGAGAGGAGCGGGCAGGTTGAATTTTAAGGGTAAGGGTCATGTCATCATAATCAATTGGAGCAAAAAAGCAATGTCCGCGATCGATGAGATTTTGTCGTATTCGCCGGAGTCCGAGATTGTGGTCATTGATGATTCCAGTCAGCATCCTGTCGAACATCTCGAACAGGTTCATTTTGTAAGCGGCGATCCTGCAGCGGATGACGTGCTGATAAGAGCCAACATCCTGGAGGCCAGATCGGCTATTGTTTTTGCGGATGCCCGGATTGATGAATCGGCTCTCGTGGACGGCAAGTCGCTTCTGATTGTTTCCAGCATTGAACGGATTGCGCCAAATGTACATACCACGGTGGAGATTGTGCAGGAGAAGCATGTTCAAAATTTCCGCTACAATCATGTTAACGAGTTTGTGCTCTCGCACGACGCCGTGTCCAGATTGGCTGTGCGAGCGGCGCTGCAGGAAGGTAACTCGGATGTGCTGATGCAGCTGCTGAGCCGCCAGCATGGCGATGATATTTACGAAGTGGCTTTAAATCCTGCATGGAATACCTACGGCGATGCCTTTCAGGATCTGCTGCGACAAGGAGCGACGCTTATATCCGATCGCAACGACCTCAGCATTAACCGCAAGCTGGATGTGCCGATTCCGCGGGATGCCAGATTGTATGTGGTCTCGGACGAAGCGACCTATAAGCGGATTACCGGCAAGCTTGCCTGAAGTTGGGCCATCGATTCGATGCCCGTGGAACCACATGGGACCTTCGGAATTCGTGATATCGGTATTCAGATGTTGAACATTCGGCACAGATAGAAACATCTGGCCCAAGAAAACGCCCCTGTTTATAACAGTGGGCGTTTTTTTCTATAGAATTCAGACCATCTCTCTTAGCATGCTCTCGCTGCTCTTCTCCAGCTTCATGGGAAACAGTTTCACTTTTCCAGGGAATAAGGCTCGAACCTCTTCATATGCGGCAGCAGATGCATAGACCTGGTCGGACTCCTTGATCCGTTGCAGTAGGTCCTCCCGATTATCCAGCCCAGCCAAGCTGGCGCGAACCCCCTCAATACCGGCTTCTTCCATGCGGCTGGCCATCCATTGTGCACCTGCCTTACCCAAGCAGACAAAGCTGATATCGCTTCCCGGTGCAAGCTGGGCGATATCAAGCAGGACCGATGTTTCCACGTTGGCACCAATGACAGTAACCTTTTTGTCATATTTGCTGCACAAAGCCTTTACCTCGGCATCGTGATTTAATGTCGTGACCAGGAGGTTTGAGTACTCCAGCGCCTCGAATAAGGCTTGTTTCCCCGTCAACAGATCCTCCAGAAATACCGTTTTCACTTCGGCACCCGTCATTTGCTCTATGGCTTTCTGATAAAAGGGATAATCATGTTCCTTACATTCGATGAACAAAATCCGCTGTTTCGTGTTCAGGACAGGCTCCTGCAGCAGCGTATAGGCGAGGGATGCGGCAAAGAACTCGCTCGTCGGGATGTTAACGGAGCTAAGCTCCTTCGTTGTTCGCTCTACCAGCTCGTGCATTAGCTTTCTGCGAGTTCTGAGCTCTTCTACCTGTGCGTTGTTTAATACCTGCGTTCCTTTGCCTTTATGCATCGAGACGATCCCCTCATCCTTCAACTGGTTGTAGACCAGATTTACGGTGTTGCGGTTCAGTCCCAGCAGATCGGCCAGCGTACCGGCCGGAGGCAGCATATCGAAGGGGTCGATCTGTCCAATCCCGATCAACCACTTTAATTGTTCTTTGACCTGTGTGCTGACATTAAGGGTAGCGTGCGGGTCAACTCGAAGCGTGAGTTTATGCGGCATAACGAAACCTCCTTTCATAGCTAACTAGTAATTTAACTTTACATAATTATTCGTCAATTATCAAGAAAAGTATTGACATATATGGCTGAAAATCTTTATTTTATATATAACTAAATAACTAGTTAATTATGAATATAGGAGGGTTACGATGAAGGATCGGGCAGCAGCATATTTACAAAAAATGAAAGGTGGGGCTAGAAGTCCGTTGACCGTTCGCCCCATGAATATTGCCATTGGTTTTATCGGCGGCGTTATTTCCATCGGGTTGTTGGCTCTTCTGACGTCGCTCGCAGAGAGTATTTGGATCATGGCACCTTTTGGTGCGAGCTGTGTGCTTGCGTTTGCGGTTTGGGATGCGCCGCTATCACAGCCAAGGAACCTCATTGGAGGGCATCTGATATCCACATTCACGGGACTCATAACACTTGAGGTTCTGGGGGACGGAATCTGGGCCATGGCCATCGGTGTGGGAGCGGCGATTAGCTTGATGGGGATCACCAAAACGACGCATCCTCCAGCTGGCGCAGATCCCTTGGTTGTCATAATGGCTGGCAGTGGCTGGTCATTCCTATTTACCCCGGTGCTCGCCGGGTCCGTCATGATCGTGGTTGTGGCTCTGCTCGTCAATAATGCGGTAAAGGAGCGAAGGTATCCGACATTTTGGTGGTGAAGGCAGTTTTTTCTTTGATGAATAAACGGTAATCATGGTAACTTCTTCAATCTTATATCGTCAACAACAGACTCGGATCTACAAGGGACCGGGTCTGTTTTATGTTGTTTTGCCGCAGATCTGGAATTTTCCAAACTAATTTATATACCACAATGCGAGGGAATCCAAACCGAAATCATAAAAAATAGGAGATACTTACCACTTGATCCCGGGTGTCAAATCTATAGAATATTACACGATCCCGGTACAGGACTCTTTTCTCATTTTGTATAAAAGGTTAATATTGCCAAACCTTTACAGAATGCGGTTCTCAGCCGTTTTTTTATACGACTTTGGTATCAAATTTGTCATAACTATGGATAAAGATGTAAAAATGACCGGAACTTTAGCAATTTTTCTGCGTTTAACCTTATGATTCACGAAAATTTTCTGAAAATATTCGTAATCACGCTGTACTTCTCTGATGGGATGAATTCGTATGGGTTCTAGCCTTATCAGAGCTGGGGCAGTCTCATTGCACACACCTAACACCAGGCTGTGAAGTTGTCAAATGACAGGGATGAAGAGGCGGCGGTGTGTTTTATCGGGGGAAAATATGGAAGAAGTTCGTTTTACTTCTTTATGACTACAATCGGGTTTGGGAAAGTTGGTAAAGAAGGAATATGGTATCGGGAACGCATCGGCTATAAAATGACGAGTATGGCTCAGTCGTCATAAATGTCGGTGCAGCAACAAGCATGTCAAAGAAGGGGCAGGTGAGCAACGAAGACGATGAGCAGGCGAAAATGGTGGGTGACCGCAGCACTTTGCACAATAGTGCTTCTCTGCGGTGCTGCTGTAATTCAAGGATATTTACGACCGTCATTAAAAACGTATGCGGATGCGGACGGTGTGAAAATGAAGTTCAAAACTGAGGGAAGCTCCTTTCTGGAATATGAAGATGACGAGGTTTGGAAAGAGGTTTTTGCCAAAGGTGTGAATCTTGGGGCAACCGTACCTGGACATTATCCCGGTGAGCTTCCGGCAACGGAGGAGGATTACCTTCGCTGGTTTAAACAGATTGATGACATGGGAGCGAATGTAATCAGGGTCTACACCGTGCATAATCCGGTCTTTTATTCTGCACTGGTGAAATATAACCGAGATAAAGGCGATGACCCCTTGTACTTCATGCAGGGCATTTGGTCACCGGAGGAGCAGCTAATTGAGCGTAGGGATGCGTATGACGAAGAAATCATCCAGACGTTCAAAGCGGAGATATCGAAGGCTGTTGCTGCTGTCTATGGTGATATCAACGTTGAGCCGAAGCATGGACAGTCGAGTGGCAAATATAAGGTCAATGCAGGCAAGTACCTTATGGCCTGGCATGTGGGAACCGAATGGGACCCTGCGATGGTCGATAACACCAACACGGTACATAAGGATGTTCCTCAATATGAGGGGTCCTATTTCTCGGGGACGAAGGACGCAAGTCCCTTCGAGAATTGGCTGGCATCTTTATTGGACTATACGGCTGCCGAGGAGCAGAAGTACGGGTGGCAGCATCCGATGACATTTACCAATTGGGTCACAACGGATGTGCTTGAGCATCCGGGGGAACCGCTGTTTGAGGAAGACCTAGTGTCTGTTGATGCGAGGCATGTAGAACCGGTGAACTGGGATGCAGGATATTTTGCCGCATACCATGTGTATCCGTACTATCCGGATTTTTTCCGTACGGACAAAACATTACAGACCATTCCCGATGGGGATGGAAGCTACAACACGTACAAAGCCTACTTGCGAAAATTGAAGGCAGCGTTCGAGGATATGCCGATTATGGTCACCGAATACGGCGTACCGTCATCCATCGGTATTTCACACCATGGTCCTGGAGGTAAGGATCAAGGGGGACATGACGAAGCTGAGCAAGGCTCGGTCAACGTTTCGCTGACCCAGGATATTTACGACGAAGGTTATTCCGGGGCCATCTTGTTCATGTGGCAGGACGAATGGTTCAAGAAGACATGGAATACGATGCCTTTTGAAATACCGGCGGACCGCCGGGCATTCTGGTTGAATGTGCTGACGAATGAGAAGATGTTTGGCGTTCTCGCTATGCAGCCGGGCAAGGCAGAGCAGATCACGATCGACGGGGATCTCAGCGATTGGGATAAGGTCCCCAAAGAGGAAGTCAAGACCTGGTCCGGAACGGCTCCGGGCGTCAAGAGCATGAAGCTGACGCATGATGAAGCCTACCTGTATATCGGGATGGAACTGGAAGAAGCATTTGATCCCGAACGTTCCAAACTCTTTATCGGTGCAGACACGATCCCTGGCGGCGACATCCCCAAGAAAGAGCTGGCGGGACGAACGCTCAAAGGCGGGGCATTGGAAACTTTAATTCAGTTAGGTAAAGAGAATGAGTCCCAGGTCACCATAGCACCATCATATGATTTCCACAGCCGGTTGTACGGTAAAGAGGGATATTGGATGCTGCCAGGAGAGGAAGCGAAGGGAACCAAGGATGATCCTGTGGTACCTGGTGGTTCGTTTCATTCCTGGAAGCTGGCCATCAGCCTGCTGATGAATCCGCCGGATACCCGCTTTTCCCATCCTTTTGTGGATGAGAAAGTAGGGATGCTGAAACGGGGGGCCAGTGATCCGCAAGCTCAGGATTTTAATTCGCTTACGGCCTGGCAGTATCAAGACAGATATGTTGAGATGAGGATCCCTTGGATGCTGCTCGGTTTCGGGGATCCGAGTTCGCTGCAGGTGTTGGATTACAGTCCGCTTCAAGACAAGCGCACATTCAGCACGATCACAGCGGAAGGGATCCGGCTGGCTCCGTGGATCGTACAGCGATCCAAGAACAGCGAGGATTCAGCGTCAGGATCGGCGGAATCCATCAACCTGGAAGAGATCGAACCCTATACTTGGGAGCTGTGGGAAGCAACCAAGTACAGTGAACGATTAAAACAAAGCTATTATGATATGCAGGATATATTCACCCGTCTACCCGAAACGGAGCGGGTACCAGATGCTAAATAAAAGGAGGAGCCATCGGATATGTTTTCAAATCTAGAAATGGCATACGTTTTCGCCTATGTATGTCTCGGCCTTATTGCAGCCGGCATTATCCTGTTGTTCCAAATGAAGATCAAACACAATGCCATACAAAGAGAAACGGAACGCTTAACAGAAAAACATCATGATTATTTTGTGTATGTGCAGAGTCATTTGCATGACGATACGACGCTGGAGCTTCCGCCGGGCAAATTGACATCGGCAGAGCGCCGCGTCATTCAAGCCAAGTTTATAGAGTGGATCGAGCAATTCAAAGGGGACGCCAGAGAGAAGCTCCTGCGCTTATGCCGGGAAGCTGGATTTGTGGAAGAGGAGATTCGGGCATTATCCAGCCTGCGGAAAGACCGCCGTATTGAAGCGGTCTACCGCCTTGGGGGGATGCGTGCGGAAGAGGCCGTGCCGCAGCTTCAGCATCTGATGAACCGAACGAAATATGGTCCGATGACCATCATCATGGCGCGGGCGATTGCCAAAAGCGCGGTTCAGTCACAGCAGATTCGAGAGATGTTGTCTAAGCTGCTGTCCTACGATAAAGCCATTCATCATATGGCTGCCGATATTTTGCTGGAAACCCGGCTGGATTCGGCCAGCCTTATGCGCAAGCTCTTGGATGATCCCGATCCTGGACTGGTCAAGGTTTCGCTTGTAGCCATGTGGGGGCAGGCCATTCCGGCTGTCGTGCCGGCACTCGATCGACTGGTCGGATCCGAGGAGAAGGATGTGCGTGCGGAGGCGGTCAAGCTGTATCTTGGCTCCTATCCGGCCCTGAAGGATGATACCATTGCGGAGCTCATGAATGATCATGAGTGGGAAGTACGCGCAGCAGCGGCAAAAGCGCTGGGACGGCTTCATGCGGCAGGCAGCATTCCGATTCTAGCTTCCGCCTTGAAGGACGAGAATTGGCATGTGCGCAACAACAGCGCGGAGAGTCTTGCCATGTTAGGAGAACAAGGCTTCGAGACATTATGCCAAGCCGCGCTGACAGGAGAAGGTCCGGCCAGGGAAACGGCCTTGTACCGGATCGAACGGATCATGTCCAACGAAGGCGAATACGAGCAAGTTGAGCAAATGGTGGCCTTTAATAAAAAGAAACTGGTGTACGATCGTTATTTCGGTGTTCAAACGAACAAACGGATTGGCACAGTTGCAGGAGTAGGAGGAGATTACACTGCTTAGAGATATCCTGCTCACTTACGGTATGGTGGCGATTTATTACGTCATGATCGTTAGCGCGCTTTATTTTGTAATTCTGCTGTTTTCTTTCAGAAATATTAAGGATATTTTCAGACGCGCGACGTATTCCAAATACAATACGCTATCAGGTTCAGAACTAGTTCCATCGGTATCTCTGCTGGTTCCGGCCTATAACGAAGAGCTGACCATCGCGGAGAATGTCCGCTGTCTGATGACGCTGAACTATCCAACTTACGAGGTCATCGTCATCAATGACGGGTCCTCCGACGAGACGCTGAAGGTGCTGATTGAGGAGTACGGTTTGACACTGCTGCCCAATCCGGAGGTCCGCGGCAACATCAATACGAACAACGTTCGCGGCATTTATTATAATCCGCAGTACCCGCAGCTTTACCTTATTGACAAAGAGAACGGCGGGAAGGCTGATTCGTTGAACGCGGGCATTAACTTGTCCCGTTATCCGCTGATTTCTTCCATCGATGCGGATTCATTGCTGGAGAAGGATGCGCTGATTCGGATGGCCCGCATGTATATGGAGAATCCCGAGGAAACGGTGGCCATCGGCGGGGATGTTCGGATCGCCAATGGCTGCGTGATTGAGAACGGAGAGGTTAAGGACGTATCCTTGCCGCGCCGGATATGGCCGATGTTCCAATCGATCGAATATCTGAAAGCTTTCCTGGGAGGACGAATCGGGTGGAGTCATTTCAACGGACTCATCATCGTGTCGGGAGCCTTCGGCTTGTTCCGCAAAGATTATGTCATTGCGGTGGGCGGCTATCGAGGAGGCTATCCCGGCGAAGATATGAACATCATTATCAAGCTGCACCGTTATATGCTGGAAAATAAAATCAAATATCGCGTTTCTTTTTGCCCGGAAGCAGTGTGCTGGACGCAAGCGCCGGACAGCTACAACATTTTGTCCAATCAGCGCAAGCGCTGGGGACGGGGAAACTTGAAGAACATGATCGAGAACCGCGATATGGTGTTCAATCCGAAATATAAAATCATGGGCTTGATGACGATGCCCTACAACGTTATTTTTGAAGCGCTAAACCCTTACTTCAGAATTACGGGCCTTCTGGCTCTGCTTGGATATGTATTGCTGGATATGACAAATTGGCATGTGCTGGTCGTGTTTGGACTCGTCAATTTTTTAAGTGGGTACCTGCTCAGCGTGGGCGCTCTCATCCTGGAGGAGATGGCCTTCCGCCGGTATACCAAATTGTCCGATTTGGTGAAGATGCTCCTCTTCTCGGCACTCAAATTCGTGGGTTACCACCAGTTAGGTGTGCTGTGGAGAGTACAGGGGCATATTCAATATCTGCAAAACAACAATTCATGGGGCACCATGACCCGGCAGAGCTGGAAAGATAAGAACAAGGCTGCCTGACTTCAAGGCCCGGTTCATATGTAACAGCATCAAAATATAAAGAGAGGTGGGACCTACAGTTATGTCTCAATCCGCAACATTGCAACGCGTGCAGGCCGTTGATTTCTACGGCCGCCTGGAGGAGGAAGTGAGAAACCATAGCCATGGGACAGCATTGCTGTTTCTGTACTGTGCAGGCAATCCGTCCGAGACGGAGGCTGGGCTGGCGGAGGTTCAAAGCTTTGTGGACCAGCTGTCCGGCGTGAATGGTGAGGTACTGCAGGACACCAATACCGGTGTATTGGCTGTTACCTTGCCTGGATATTCGCTGGATGCCGCCCATTATCAGGCGCTGCTCCTGAAGCAGCATCTGCAAGGCCGTTTGGAGCAAGCAGATCCGCGTATTACGCTTGCAGCGCTTACTGAAGCGCCGTCAGTGTTGACGCTGAAGCAGATGGCGGAAGCGGCCAAGCTCAGTACCTCATCGGATATTCATATATTTACGCAGGAGGAAGCAGACAGCGGTCAAAACCGCATTCTCATCGTGGATCAAGATGCCACGGTGAGGGAGTTTTTACAGATCCGCTTGACCATGCAAGGTTATGAAACACTTGAAGCGGTAGATGGTTTGGAGGCGCTGGATCTCATCCCGAAATGGGAGCCGGATCTTGTGCTGACCGAGCTCAATCTGCATGGCATCGACGGCCTGCCTTTCATTCATCATATCCAGCAGCTGGATGTGAAGGAACCGCCGAAAATTGTGGTATTAACCGAAAAACGTGTGGAGCAAACGATCAGTCAATGCTTCCAAAACGGGGTGGATGATTACGTAACCAAACCGTTCTCGCCAGTGGAGTTGGATGCCCGCATCCGCCGCTGCCTTCATTAAACACATCGTTATTAACGCTTTTAGTTTGATCAGAATTGATGAATGATACGTGATTAGTTGAGCTGAGAGGTTCTTTAATCGCAAGGAGAGAGTTCAACAAAACGAGGTCGTTCTTTTGGCGAATAGGCAAAAGAAATAGACAAATAGACTATACATCCGATGGAGGTTGAATACTTGTGAATGAGGAATATGAAACTTTATTGAGTGCCATTGAGAATAAGAAAGCCGTTCTGGGTGTTGTGGGACTGGGCTATGTAGGATTGCCGCTGGCTGTAGAAATGGTAAGACAGGGATTCACGGTCATCGGTATCGATCTGGATTCAAACAAAATTGACCGTATTTACCGCGGCGAGTCCTATATTACGGACATCTCGTCCGAAGAGCTTGCGGCATGCATGGAAACCGGACGCTTTAAGCCGACAACGGATTACAGCATGATTTCTGTGATTGACGCTGTCAGCATCTGCGTGCCAACGCCGCTCAGTGAGAATCAGGACCCGGATACTTCCTACATTACAATGGTAGTCGATCAGCTCAAACGCTTTATGAAGCCTAATCTGTTAATTACGCTGGAAAGCACGACTTATCCGGGAACCACGGAGGAACTGATTCAACAGCCGATTGAGAAGCTCGGTTATAAGGTTGGCCAAAACTTCTATCTGTGCTTCTCGCCGGAACGGGTCGATCCCTCCAACAGCCGGTTCAATACGCGGAATACGCCGAAAGTCATCGGCGGAACGACGGAGGCCTGCCTAAAGCTGGGTGAAGCGTTGTACAAGCAGTATGTGGAGACGGTGGTACCCGTCAGCAATCCGAAAGTGGCGGAAATGTCCAAGCTGCTGGAGAATACGTTCCGCAGCGTGAATATTGCCTTTGTTAACGAGATGGCCATGATGTGTGATCGCATGGGCATTGATGTATGGGAAGTGATCAATGCAGCGGCAACCAAGCCGTTCGGATTCATGCCATTCTATCCGGGACCGGGCATCGGCGGCCATTGCATCCCGCTGGATCCCATGTATCTGTCCTGGAAGGCCAAGGGCTTCCGCTTCTATAGCAAATTCATTGAGCTGGCACAGTCCACCAACGATAATATGCCTTACTACGTGATCAACAAGGCGGCTACGATTCTGAATGAATATGCCAAATCGATCAAGCGCTCCAATGTCCTGCTGTTAGGCATGGCATACAAACCGGATATCAGCGATTTGCGTGAATCTCCAGGCCTTGAAGTATACGAACAGTTCAAGGAAAGTGGCGCCTATGTGGATTATTACGATCCGTATGCCCACAGCTTTGTGGATAAGCAAGGCGAGACGATTCACAGCGTGGAGTATGATCTCGCGAAATTTAGCCGTTACGATTGCATCGTCCTCATCACAAACCACAGCAATCTGGACTATCATTCGATCGCTTCGACCGGCGTGCCGATCTTAGATACGCGAAATGCATTTAAAGCGTTCGCCGAGCCTCATATTTACAAGATCGGCCATTCTGTTCAGCATGTAGCTGAGCCGGGTGAGGCTGTCTTGATCTAATGAAATGGACGAGAAGAATGAGGCCTATACATGCAAAAGCGAAGTGGATCACCCTGGTTGCCGGCATCTGTCTTTTGCTGCTGATCCTTTTTCTTCTCCCGTCAGGCAAGGTGAATCAGAACAAGGCTACATGGCTGTGGGATGCAAGTCTGATCCGGAGTGAAACGGAGGAGATTGTAGCCTTTAGCGGCAGGGAAGGCATTACAACGATCTTCTTGCAGATTCAAGAAGAGGTGACGGACGAGGAGTACCGCCATTTTGTAGCTGCAGCACATCAGCAGGGCATCAGTGTTCACGCCTTGAACGGTCAGCCGGATTGGGCTTATGAGGATGGCCGTCGAAAAGGGATGGAGCTGCTGACCTGGCTGGAAGCGTACAATCGTACGGCTGCGCCCGAGGAGAAATTCGAGGGCGTGCAGTTCGATGTTGAGCCCTATGTGCTCCGGAGATGGGGCCGCGAACAGGCACAGGTGGTGGAAGAATGGAGCGCGAACATGGAGGTTTGGGTGCAGGAGGCGAAGCGCCAGGGACTCTCATTCAGTGCCGCCGTTCCATTCTGGCTTGATAAGGTACCTGGACCGCGCAGCGCGGATGCCGACTCATTCAGCCGCTGGATGATCCAGAACACGGACGCGATTGCCGTTATGGCGTATCGGGACAGCGGGGAGCAGATGTATGAGTTGTCTAAGGAAGAGCTGGAGCAGGCGGATGAACTCGGCAAGTCCGTCTGGATCGGCATGGAGCTCGGGGATACGAAGGAAGGCGAGCATCTGACCTTCTTTGCCAAGAGCGAACAGGAGATGGAGGACGAAGCTCTGCGTGCCGCTAAACTTGGCAGCGACCATTCCTCCTTTGCGGGAATGGCCGTCCATCACTACCAGGCATGGGTTCACAAACGAACCGCGATGGCTGGGGAAGAGCCTTGATTTTGAATGAGATTCCATTACGATTTCCAGGTTAAATGGTAACAGCATGAACAACACGAATCATTCACTATTCAACATACCTTCGAAGGTCTTAAGAGACTTTCGGAGGTATTTTTTTTGTCTGATAAGGGCGGTGGAATCAGAATTGTGTAGAAATTGTATAGAATTGAACTCTATAATGATGAAAATCTATGAATTTTTCCGAAAGGTTATAGCAATTATGATACGTTGGTGTTATATTCTATTGGTTTATTCAGGAAGGGCTATAATAAAAACCCTGTTTGAAATGTAAAAGGAGTATCCAGATGAAAAGAGATTCTAGTAAAACCCGAAAGTTATACATCCTTACGAGAATGACCGGACTGTTGTTAACCCTGGCGTTATTGGGTGGTTGCGGTCTTTTTGGAGGTAAGCAAGCTCCCGGCGATGAAGCGGGCGGTTCGACAGCGACTGTTCAAAAAGTGGAACGGTATACGGGGGAGAAGAGCAGGGAAATCCCGTTTGTTTATACGGCCAGGAAGGAATTGGCGCTTACCTTTAACGGCATGGGCGATAAAGCGACCATGATGGCACTGATCGATGAGCTGGATGCGTACGGCATCAAGGCGACCTTCTTTCTTCCGGGCATCCGAGTGGCAGAGGAGCCGGACATCGCGGATGCCATTTTGTCCAGAGGTCATGAAATTGAGAACAATACGCTCAATCAGCTCGATATGAATCAGCTTGATTACGATCAGATCTATAAGGAGATCAAGCTTGCGAACGATGTCATTGAGCGGGAAACGGGCGTCCAGCCCCGCTATGTTCGGACACGCTCCGGCGATTACCCGGAAGAAGTGCCACTGGCAGCCGCGCATCTCGGGATGAAGGCTGTTGTAAGTTATAACATCAATCCTAAGGACCGCAACATGCAGAGTGCTGAAGAGATTGGAGAGTATGTGACCAGGTTCATCTCCAGAGGCGGCATTATTTCCATGAATACCGACGTCAATCCGGAAGTGATATCTTCTATTAAATACATCGCCCAGGCCGTGGACGATATCGGATATCGATTGGTCACGCTGGATGAGCTGGTGCGAAATGGCGGCGAGCGAAAACCGCTCGAGTTAATTCCGGGATACGACGCTGCGAGAATGAACCCGGATTATGAACAGGCGAAATATGAACTGGTTTATAAAGTCAATACCAACAAAAAAGAAATTGCCCTGACGTTTGATGATTTCGGTAGTGACAAAACGGTTACCCGCATCCTTGATATTTTGGCGGAGCATGACGTGAAAGCCACCTTCTTCCTGCGGGCCAAAGGAGTGGAAAGCAACCCGAATTTGGCGCGGGCGATGGTGGAAGGCGGACATGATGTGGCTAATCATTCCTACAGTCATCCCGTCGTGACATCGCTAACGCCCGAAGAGCTGCAGAAGGATGTCGTCAAGGCCCACCAGGTCATTACGGAGGCCATACAACAGCAGCCTGTCATGCTGTTTCGTCCGCCGACCGGTGTGGTTGATGATGAACGGGCCAAAGCGCTGGCGGCTACCGGTTACCCGGTCATTGCGATGTATGATGTGACGACGCTGGATTGGGATGTTTCCAATAGTGCCGACGATATTGTGAACGGGGTAATGACCAAGACACAACGGGGAAGCGTCATTTTGCTGCATATGCTGGATGACATTCATACCATTGAAGCTCTGCCAAGGGTACTGGAAGGGCTGAAGAATAAAGGATATACGTTTGTAAAAATGGCGGACATGATGCAGCTGCAGGACAAAGCCGCAATGGAGATGGAATAAGATGGAATTATATGAAAACATGCTGGACCGCGTAGACAGACTGGCGGTCGTCGGTCTTGGATATGTAGGCCTGCCGCTGGCGGTCGCATTCTCAAGAAAGCTGGATGTCATCGGCTTCGATCTGAGCGAGGCCAAGGTGCAGCAGTATCGCAGCGGATTCGATGCTACTGGTGAGATCGGAGATGCTTTGCTTACGAACTGCACGGCTGCCTTCACTTCGGATCCGGACAAGCTTAAGGAGGCTCGCTGCTTTATAGTGGCCGTTCCGACACCCGTGAAAAGCGGAAATGTTCCGGACCTGAAATTCGTGCGCAATGCCAGCCGGTTGGTCGGCCGCGCATTGACCCGGGGAGCGGTTGTTGTGTATGAGTCAACGGTATATCCGGGCGTTACGGAGGAAGTGTGCATTCCGATTCTCGAAGAGGAGTCCGGCCTGCGCCTGGGCGAGGATTTCAAGGTGGGCTATTCCCCGGAACGGATCAATCCCGGAGACCAGGTGCACCGGCTCGAGACTATCGTGAAAATTGTGTCCGGTAATGACCCGGAGGCGCTGGAGACGGTTGCCAGTCTATATGAGCTGATCATTGATGCGGGCGTCCACCGGGCGGAAAGCATCCGGGTGGCGGAAGCGGCCAAGGTCATCGAGAATGCCCAGCGCGATATCAATATCGCCTTCATGAACGAGCTTTCCATGCTGTTCAACCAGATGGATATCGATACGAATGCCGTGCTGCGGGCAGCGGAAACGAAGTGGAATTTCCTCCCGTTCCGGCCGGGACTCGTTGGTGGACATTGCATCGGAATTGATCCTTATTATCTGACGTATAAAGCCGAGGATACGGGATATCATTCCAAGATTATTTTGGCCGGTCGGCATATCAATGACGGAATGGGGAAATACATCGCCCAGCATGTCATTAAACTTGCGGTTCGCCACGGTATTGATCTGATGAGGGCGAGGGTGGCGGTAATGGGTCTGGCCTTTAAGGAGGACTGCCGGGATATCCGCAACTCCAAGGTTATCGATATTATCTGGGAGCTGCAGGACTACGGGATCCAGCCGATGGTGGCGGACCCGCACGTGGACCGGCATCAGGCATATGAGGAATATGGTATCGAGCTGTCGGACATGAGTGAACTGAGAAACATCCAGATTGCGGTTGTCGCCGTTGCTCACCGGGAGTTCAAGCAGCTTGGGGTTGCCGAATTCAAGGACATCTTTAGCTCTGAAGAGGCGAAGCTTCTAATCGACGTGAAGGGAGTTTATCCAAAAACCGAATATGAAGCGAATGGCTTTCATTATTGGAGTTTGTAGATAACGATGGGAGAAAGCAATGAGGATTATAAAAAGAAAGCAACCGAAGATCACCAAGGAAGTTCTTGCGGTTCCGCGTACAGATAGACGTACTCTTTCCTATGTACCCGATCCGGAGCAGATTCGTTTGAACGCGGACCGAAGAGGCAACCGAGCACAGCAGCCCGGGGATGATGTGTCCAGCTCTGAATATTTGAATAAGCTGCGCATGCTCAGCTTGCGTTATGAAGCAGAATTTGAAGTATGGATCGTTCCCAAGGGGAAAAAGAAAAAAGCCGGAATTAAGGGACAGGCTGCCGATATTTCGGCCACAGGCCTGCTGCTCAGGCTGCCGGATGCCGCTTCAGGTCTTGAAGTGGGCGACACAGTGAAGGCCCGATTCCGTATCCCGCCAGGCTCTATGCCCGAGGGTTTCGAATCGGCCGTAAGGATGGATGCAAGCGTCGTTCGCCTAGCTACGAATTTGGCAGAATCCGGTGAAGAACATATGCTGGCCTTAGAATTTGAGAAGCCGCTGACAGAATACTTTCAGCGTAAACGGTGGGGCTATTCCGTGTATTCTGCCAGCGCGTTGATGTTCATGGCGGTGCTCTTCATCATGCTGATGCGGGCCGAGAGCATTATTTACTTCAAATACAACATGGTGCTGTATTTGTACAGCTTAATCGCAGCTCTGTTTCTGTTGACACGCTACCTGTTCGGGGCGTTGTATCGCGATGTGCCGATCAATCCGGATTATACACCGGGAGTTTCGATTATCATCCCCTGCTTCAATGAAGCGGATTGGATTAAACGTACGATTCTCAGCTGTATTAATCAGGACTATCCGGTAGATAAGCTGGAGGTCATTGTCGTGGATGACCGATCGACAGACCAATCGGTACAGCAGATCAAGGATATGATCGAAGTGATTCATTCCGAGGCGGAGCGTTACGCTACCCGCGAACGCTTGTCCTATACGGTGCTGCCGGAGAATGCGGGCAAGCGGGTCGCCCTTGTCAAAGGTGTGGAGATGGCGAAGCATGATCTGGTGGTCTTCGTGGACTCCGACAGCTTTTTGGACCCGACGGCGATTCGCCACCTCGTTCAGCCTTTTCAGGACCCTAAGATGGGCGGCGTTGCCGGCCGGACGGACGTAGAGAACAAATATACCAATAACATGACGAAGCTGCAGACGGTCCGTTATTATATTGCGTTTCGGATCATGAAAGCGGCGGAGTCATGGTTTGACAGCGTGACCTGTCTGTCGGGCCCGTTATCCTGCTATCGGAAAGAGCTGATCATGCAGCATGCGGACGCCTGGCTGAACCAGAAATTTCTGGGCAGACCCGCCACCTTCGGGGACGACCGAAGCATGACAAACTTTATTTTGAAAACACATCGTACCGGTTACCAGGATTCTGCCATATGCTCAACGATTGTCCCTTCACAGATGAAGGTATTCCTGAAGCAGCAGATGCGCTGGAAGCGCTCCTGGCTGCGCGAGTCGCTGCGAGCCGGTAGTTTTATTTGGCGTAAAGAGCCGTTTATGGCATTGTTTTTCTACATAGGCCTGATCGTGCCGATTGCCGCGCCTGTCGTGGTTGCCTATAACTTGATATACGTGCCGATCGTTCATGGCATTTTCCCAGGGACCTTCCTGATGGGCTTGCTGCTGATGGCGCTGCTGATGAGTCTTGCCCACCTGCTGTTTCGCAAGAGCAGGCTCTGGGTGTTCGGCTTCGTGTTCTGTCTGTTCTATGAATTTGTTCTGTTGTGGCAGATGCCGGTGGCCTGGTTTACCTTCTGGAAGTCGACATGGGGGACCCGGGAAACGCCGCAGGATATTGAAGCGAGAGAGAAGAAGGAAGCACGCAAGCGCAAAGGCAAAAAATTCGGATTACCGTTCTGATCGTGTCAAAGCGGTTGAAGTGAGGATGACAAATGGGTAAAAAACAAAATGCAGCCCTCAATGTTCAGCGAAAAAATCGCCGCAAAGTGATCAAGGTTACGGCACAGGTCGTTGTATTGGCCGTAGTTGTCGTCCTGTTGGCGAATGCGATTTTCGATTTTCGCACCTATAAGGAGCCGGAAAAATCAGCCTGGCGTCAGGAACAGGGCTTTATTGCGCTATCCTATTTTGGAGTTGGCCGCACCGGGACATCCAAGCTCGTATCCAAGAGCCAGCTGGACGCCCAGCTGAGGGCTTTATATGAACAGGGCTACACTACGATTTCGCAGCAAGATATTATGGATTATTATCGTCATGGCAAGAAGCTGCCGGATAAAGCGCTGTACCTGTCCTTTGAAGACGGACGGAATGACTCTGCGCTGTTTGCGCAGCCGCTGCTGGAGAAATACAATTATAAGGCTACCTTCCTGTCTTATGCCAACAAAATGGGCAACAGTGAACGGAAATTTCTGCAGCCGAAGGATATGCTGAAGATGACCCGCACCGGCTATTGGGAGCTTGGTACCAACGGCAACCGGCTGACTTATATTAATATTTTTGATCATGAAGGCCGTTATATCGGCGTTAAGGACGAAAGTGAACTGACCAGCAAATCCAACGTGGAGTATTACAACCACTATTTGATGGATTTCATACGTGATGAGAATATGATTCCGCTCGAGAACCGCGCGGAGATGGAAGAACGGATCCAAGCGGACTATGAAGCGATGAATCAGGTATACACGAAAAGTCTTGGTTACGTTCCAGGCACGTATATGATCATGCACGCCAATGCGTTGGGCGGAGGCATGAATCAGCTTGTAGCCAATGCCAATACGGAGCAGATTCGGCAGTTGTTTGGGATGAATTTCAACCGGGAAGGAATGGCCTTCAACTCGAAGGATAGCGATCTTTATAATCTGACTCGGGTCCAGCCCGCTCCCTACTGGTCTACCAATCACCTGTTGATGAAGCTGCACAAGGACCAAGGACAACCTATGCAGTTTGTGCGAGGGGACAAGCAGCAGGCTGATAAGTGGGAGCTGCTTGGCGGAGCGGCTGAATTTGCGGATAACCGTTTCGTAGTCACATCGCCTCCGGCCCAGGCAGGGATCGTTTATTTGAAGGGCAGCGAAGAGTCTGACATAACCGTCTCGGCGAAGGCGCTCGGTAATGTGGTAGGACGGCAGTCCATCTATGTCCGTTACGACCGGGCGAAGGGCTCTTACTTAAGGCTTCTTCTGGAGAACAATCACGTGGTGGTAGAACAGAAGAGAGCGGGTCAAGCACCCGAGGAGCTGTTCACCTATATCTTGCCGAAAGTCGAGTGGGGGGAAGAGGACCTGCAATTCGATAAGGCATCGGTATATACCAAGGAGCAGACGCAGTCCGGAGAGCGGGATGATGAGAATGAGTATCCGGTCAACATCCTTGGCAACCGTTGGCTGGAGATTTCGGTGAAAGGCCATTCCCTGTCCGTGAGTGTTGATCAACAGTTGATTCTGGATCAGCAGCCTGTGGATGCATCGATTGGTACAGGGGGCGTGGCGTTTGAATCGCAATATCACGAGCAGAACGAGAAAGATGATATTTATGACGCTATTTTTGAAGATGTCACCATAACATCTGAGCTTGCGGACGGTGATCGGAAGCTGCTGTTTACGAATAAGCCGTCCGGACTGACCGGTGTCCTGACAGGCGTGCAGAGAAGTTTGAGCCGGGCGGTTGACTGGGCTGTGGAGACTTTTTAAAATTCGGATGGCGTAGGACGTGAACAAGAATGAAGAATCGCAGGAGGAACTGGGCAGGAGCTGGGGTACTGATGGCTTTGTGTGCAGCTGTCTTCTTCTGGTGGCTGCGCACCGAAGAGCAGGAGAAAGCAATGCAGGTTCAGTTACCGCAAACGGGAGTGAAGCTGTCTGCCTGGATTACGGATTGGCAGTGGAGGACGGGCATTACGGATCTGGAGCAGCTTGGGAGTGAACTTGAAGAAATTCATTTTTTTGCGGCTTACTTCAATCATAAAGATGAACTCCATTTTACTTCGGATTTTCGGGAGGGGCTGCCTGAGTTTCTGGAGATTTCCCGGAAAGGGAAGCAGCTTCGCCGTGTCCTGACCATCGTAAACGATCGCTTTGATACGGATGGGACGGCGGACCAGAAGGATCCTGAGCTCATCTCCCGGATCGTGGCTACTCCGGAAAGCCGCAGCCTGCATATCGGGCATATTCTGGCTGTGGTATCCCAGCATGGCTTTAGCGGTGTGGAACTGGATTACGAAAAGGTACGCAAGGAAGATGGGGCGAATCTTTCCGCTCTGTACAAGGAGCTGTATGAACGTTTACAAGCGGAGGGTTTCTCTCTTCGAATCGTGCTGGAACCGGGGATCTCCCAGTCATCCTTTGAGTTGTTGCCGGCAGGTCCGGATTATGTCCTGATGGCATATAACTTGTACGGAGGGCATAGCGGACCGGGGCCGAAGGCGGATCACGCCATGATAGGGAAGCTGGCAGACAAACTGCACGGGATACCGGGAGACCATGCCATCGCGCTGTCGGTTGGCGGGTTTGACTGGGCGAATAACGGCAAGGTTGTCTCTTTAACGGAAAAGCGTGCGGCGGAGCTGGCGCATTCCATCTCGGAAGATCCGAAGCGGGATCCGTCAAGCGGTGCCTTATATTTTGAATATACGGACGATCAAGGCATTGGCCATACCGTATGGTATGCGGATGGAATGACCATTGCCGGCTGGATGGATACGGCGAGAGACTCGGGTATTGCGAAGATTGCAATCTGGCGGCTAGGGGATATGGAAGAAGATACGTTGAAACAGTTGAAGGCATATCATCAGCAATCCCAACATAAGTGAATTTATACAAAAAGTAAGGACATCCCATGGCTCCAAGAAGCTGCTTGGGGTGTCCTTTTGCGTAAGGAATGACTCATGTTGTAGTCAAACCGTCTTTTTGTGCGAGTATACGGACCGAAGGGAGGCTGGGTTAATGGATGAGCTTCGAGGCTTTCGCTTTGCGGACGAGACCGCCGCTGGCCCGGTTGATCGGCTTCTTGAGTGCAATCCCGATCATCAGCGCAATTGCCGCGAAGATCAGCATGAACAGGACATCCCGGATGACAATATCCCATAGAATGCCGCCAACGGCTTCCCGCATCATGCTAATGGCGTAGGTGAATGGCAGATACGGATGCAATGCCTGGAAGAACGGCGGTGTCATCTGGATCGGAAACGTTCCCCCTGCGCCTGCAAGCTGCAGCACGAGCAGTACGATGGCCATCGCTTTTCCGACATTACCGAATACGGACACCAGCGTATATACAATCAGCATGAAGATGGTGCTGATTAGCAGTGCAAACAGGATGAACCACCCCGGATTCACCACATAGGTTCCCAGCAAATAGATATCACCCAGGGTAACGAATAGCGCTTGGAACAGGGCAATGGTCAAAAAGGTTAAATAGCGTCCGAAGTAAACCTCGATGCTGCGGAAGCTTCTCTCTTCATCATGAACCTCAACGGAGAGCAGGGAAACAAGCAGGAGGGCACCTACCCACAAGGATAGCGTCGTGAAGAAGGGAGACATGGCGGACCCGTAGTTCGGGATAGGGTAGAGTCGATTCTCTTCCAGCGTAACAGGCTCGGCAAAAAACTGGCTTTCGAGCTCGAAATTATTTTGAAGCAAATCGATAACCTCTTGGATATCCCCTGCAGCTTCCATCTCACGCAGCCGATTCGCCAGCTGCGTGATTCGAAGCTCGGCCTCCGGCAGACGGCTTTGGGCAAGCTGCACTTCTTCGCCGCCTACCCTGAGCCCTTTTCGGGCATCTTCGAGCAAATGCTGAATATCGGGAACGCTGGCAAGCGCCTGGGTCAGCTCCTGCTGAACACGCTTGGCCGTGCCTGCGCCCTTGGTGAAGCCTTTGCTTATGGCTGGACCGATCTCCGTATCGTAGCGGCTTAACAGCGTGTTGGTCAGTCCCGTAATGTCATCGTTTAGCTTCTTCAGCTTATCGATGGCATCTGCAGGTGTTTCTTCGCCCCGTTCCACGGCTTGGGCTATGGTTTGGAGCACGGCTTGGGCTGAGGTCCATCGTGCGGCAATATCCTCAAGCTTAGCCGCCCCGGAAGCTGCCGCCGGGGAGATCGAGCCCAGGCGCTTGAACAATTGACCCAGCCGGGTAGCGGCTTGCGCTGCTGTCTTTGCGCGTTCCTGCGCAGCGTTCAGGCGGCTGGCAAGCTCCTTCGGGTCGATGTCGGCTTGTCCTAGAGCGTCCAGCACTTGCGAGAGTGCTCCCGTGGTTGCTGCCAGTACCTCCAAGTCCTGACGCAGAGCAGGCTCCAGCGATTTCGAGGCACCGGCGGCCTGATTCGCGAACTCCGCCAGCGCACCGGCCATGGCCTTACCGTCCGTGGCAATCCCTTCAAGGCGAGGCAGGGCGGTGCCGGCTTGCTGAACCAATCGGTTGGCCAGCTTAATATCCTTTGCGGCTGTGCCCACCGCTTCATTGAGCTCCGGAAAGCTTTTTTCGAGCCGGAACAAAAGATTTCGTACTTTATTGATTGCCGGGAGCTGGTTCTCGATTTCAATCCCAAGCGTGTTGAAAATCTCGAAGATGGTGCCATTGGCGGTTTTGATGAAATTTTTGCTGATTTCCTCTACAACACCGGATGCGCCCTTGGCCGTCACTTTGGGAGCAATGGCGTTGATTTTCTCGTTTGTATAATAGAGGATCTGAGCTTTGACAGGCTCATTGGTCAGCACGGTACCGATCCGGGCAGAGAAGTTCTCCGGAATAATGATGGCGGCATAATCATCACCGTGCCGTACACCCTGAATGGCGTTCTCACTATCCTCCGTAAACCGCCACCCCAGCTTCTCATTGTGATGGAGGGACTCCACGATTTCCTTTCCCAGGTTAATGGGCTGGTCGCGAAGAGTGGTGCCTTTATCCAGGTTGGCAACGGCAATAGATACACCGGAGGTCTGGCCATAGGGATCCCAAGAGGCCTCAATGTTAAACCAGGCATACAGGGAAGGAAGAATAGCTAGCCCGGTTATGATGACGCCTGCAGCCCAATTACGGATGATTCTATGGATATCGCCAGAATATATGTGGAAGATATTCTTCATGAGCGCTCCTGTCTTGTACGTAGTTGGTGCTAGTATGCCGCAAAATCCGTGCCAAGATACGAAACGAGCCGATCCTTTATCTCTTCCTTCAGTGAATGCCATTCGCAGAGTAGAGTGCATTCATATCCACGGCACAAATACTGAACTTGCAGCCCTTCCGCGGCTGTACGGCTCTGGCTATGAATCCGGATGCCGCGCCGCCTCATCTGCTGCTGCATGATCCAGGCATGATCCGAATCTTCCTTTTTAATAAGCTGCAGATTTAAGATATAGAGGCCAGCCATTTTGAGTGTAAGGGTCTTGAGAATTTGAATATCCCGCTCGAGAACAGACTGAATGAAGTGATGCAGCAGATAATCTCGGATCAGGGCTTCATCTTCTAGTGAAGGCGGAGGAGGCGTGGAAGGCTTCATCATAAGAGACACATCCTAAGACATGAAATAAACAAGAACATATGTTCTATCATACACATGGTATGCCAACAATATACGACGTGCAACCATTAAATATTGGCAATTGTTTATTGATCCCAGTGGATTCATGGCGGCATATCGTTTACACTCCTGATAACTGCATTATCAGGAGGCGATTCATGAATGATTCTTCATAAAGGCGAAATATTGTTCAGGCAAGGGGATAGCGGGGACCATCTATATCACATCCGGAGCGGATTGTTCAAGGTGACCCGTCTTCATCCGAACGGCAATATGGTGCTTTTCAATATTTTATATCCCGGTGAAACGGTGCCGCATCATTCGTTGATCAGCCCGAAGGAGACACATGGAACGGCGATCGCTCTGATCCAGAGCGAAGTGGAGGTCATATCGGCTGAAGCGTGGTACCGCCAGCTCAAGGAGGATCCGGAGAAACCGCTCGAGGTCGCCAGATTGCTGCAGGAAAAGGTTCGGTTCATGCAGATGAGGCTCGATCACTTGACGGTGGGAGGACCTGCGGAGCGGCTTGAACTGCTGATCAAGTGGCTGGATGAGTATTCAGAGGGAACACACTTGACCGAGTATCTGACTCAGGAAGAGATCGGGCAACTGATCGGTGTAAGGAGAGAAACGGTGAACCGGCTGCTGCGGGAACAGGGCAAGCACGGCTAGCCCGAAATTTGCGGACGATATGAACACCGGGATACATAGGTTTAGAAAATGCTCACGACCAGAACTAACAAAAGGTTCACTTCTTCGCAGAATAATCGTTAATAGCAAACATGTTCAATCCAAAAAGGGTGCCTGTCTTTATGCAAGACAGGCACCCTTCGATTAGGTTTGATTCTGAAATATGGTTAATTAATCTTCCAATGTACCTGCCGGGCCAAAGAATTCATAATGAATCCGGTCTGAAGGTACCTCCATGGATTTCAGTTGACTGTTTACGGCACGCATGAACGGAACCGGACCGCAGAAGTAGAAGTCGGCTTCGGCATCGACGGTTTTGCGAAGGAAATCAAGATCAATATAGCCTGCTTGATGGCACTGATCCTCGGATTCCGGCTGTTCATAAATGACGTAAGAGGTTAGCTGCGGATGCTTGGAGGCGAGTGCATCGATATGAGACTTCATCGCATGCTGACTACCGCACTTGGCCGCATGGATAAAGGTTACTTTCCGGCCAGGTTGATTCAGCAGCACGGATTCCAGCATAGCCACCATCGGGGTCAAACCGACGCCGCCGCTGATCAAGGCAAGCGGAAGCTCGCTGTCCGTATCCAGGGTAAATGTACCGGCCGGAGCCGTGACCTCGAGAACGGTCCCAACCTCGGCATGACCGTGCAGCCAAGTGGAGACGATGCCGGCAGGTTTTCCTCCTAACCCATCCTCACGCTTGACCGTTATTCTGTAGTAAGGCTGACCCGGTGCGGACGAGAGACTGTAATGACGATTATGATAATAGGTTTCACCTTCAGGTTTTACCCGGAGCGTAATGTATTGACCGGGTTCATAAGCGGAAATCTCACCGCCATCTTGTGGGACCAGATAAAAGGAAGTGATGACAGAGCTTTCTTCCACCTTCCGGTCAATCACGAAATTACGGTATCCGCTCCAACCGCCGGTCTCGTTCGCGGCTTGTTGGTACATATCTGCTTCAATGCCGATGAAGACATCGGCAATGGCGCCATAAGCTTCGCCCCAGGCCTCGATAATTTCGGGTGTTGCGGCATCTCCCAGCACTTCCTTCATGGCGGCGAGCAGTGTTTCGCCGACGATTGGATAATGCTCGGGCAAAATGTTTAATGCCCGGTGCTTGTGTCCGATCTGCTTAACAACCGGCACGATCGCTTCAAGACGGTCGATATGGGCTGCGGCGGCGTACACGGCATTGGCAAGGGCAAAGGGCTGTTTTCCTTCTCGTTGATTCGCATGGTTGAATATGTTAAGAAGCTCCGGATGATGATGAAATAATTTTTGGTAAAATGCAGTCGTGATTGCCGTTCCATGAGTTTCAAGAACAGGAACGGTCGATTTAACGACTTCAATCGTATGCTGGCTTAACATGTGGACTCCCCCTGATTCATAAGTCGAATTCGTGTTCAATTTAAGTATAGACAAGGGAAAAAAGGGCATTTGTGATTTTGGTCACATCGGATTTAGCGAATGTGTGAACAGAACAGCGATATTTATATGGAGGGGAGTTCTTAAAGCGAGTTTTTTTACATATTCCATATATATATTCCAGTTCATTCTAGCCAGCTGTTTAGCTTGGGTGCCAACTGTGTTATAATAATATTAGCAGTTAACTAAAACGAGAAAGGATCAGGATACCATGTGTCCCCGAAGGACGAATCCCCAAAGGACGATTTGGAAACGTTATGATCTCTCATACACATAGCTTCTTTCGTAGAGCGAAGTCGGACGTCATAAGACTAGGACGGTCTCTTACGAAAGGATGGGAACTATGGTTCGAAGGATGAACTCCTCCAGGTTGCCTCTAAGTAGAGATTGGCCTATGTCTGACCAATCTACTACGACAAGAGGGATCCTGTATGAGGAAAAGACAAAACACAATTATCACGATGTCGGCGATGTTGTTCGGAACGTTTTTAATGGCTTTTACGTATTATCACATTAATTTTCATAATCATTTAACCGAAGGCGGCTTTGTCGGCCTTGCGCTGCTTGGCAAGTATGCGCTTGATATTCCGCCCGCATTGAGTATGGTCCTGATGGACATACCGGTTCTGCTGATTGCCTTGTTTATCAAAGGTCGGAAGTTCATTATCAATACCGTTGTTGCGGCGAGCATGTTCACGTTGTTCTACGCATTGATCGAGCGGTATTCCACGCTTGTGATCGATCTGAATCATAACTTGCTGGCAGCCGCGCTGCTGTCCGGTTTATTGACGGGCTTTGGCGCAGGTATCGTGCTTCGCTATGGCGGGGCTACAGGCGGTGACGACGTGATCTCCGTGCTGTTTAGCGAGTGGAGCGGGCTTAAGGTAGGGACGGTGTTTTTCCTGATGGATGCCGTAGTTCTGCTATTATCGCTATTCTACATGCCATTGGTTGAAACCTTATATACTATATTAGCCGTATCGATTGCCGGACAAGTGATCACCATCACCGTGACTTACGGTACCGAGAAAACGGAAAAGAAACCGATTCGGAAGGCGGTCCGTACCCCAAGCACTCCGGTTACTCCGAAGACAGCGCAGCCTACCGTTAGCGGCCGTTCATAATACGGTCCAACTAAGAGAAGCTCACCCGCATGCAGGGTGAGCTTCTTTCGTATATCTATGTTGTTATGTTACTCCTCGTCTTTGGGATGATTCTCATCCCATTCCTGTGCCTTGGCGGTGGCGATAGCGATGGCACGTCCTTCGTCGTAATCTTCCTCCAGCAGGGCATTGGCAATTTCCACGGCTTTATTCCTCACCCGCGGCTCCAGATTTTTCATGGATGGCGGATAATCATGTTTGTTCCAAGGCATGTTGCAATCCCTCCAGTTCAACTGTTATTCGTATGTATTGTATATTACCCCGTGGAACCAAATTGAATAAGCGGGTTCAATGGCACAAAAAAAGTACACTGCCCCCTGAAGGACAATGTACTTGGGTACTTCGATTTATTCAAACAGCTGCAAATACTCGCCATAACCTTCCTTTTGCATCTCTTCCTTCGGTACAAACCGCAGTGCCGCGGAATTGATGCAGTAACGAAGTCCGTTCGGTCCAGGACCATCGTCAAATACATGGCCGAGGTGCGAGTCTCCTTTTTTGCTTCTTACCTCAGTACGGACCATCATATGGGTGAGATCCATTTTTTCCTTGATGTTGTATTCGCGAATCGGACGGGTGAAGCTCGGCCAACCGCAGCCGGCATCATATTTGTCCGTGGAGCTGAAGAGCGGCTCGCCGGATACGATGTCCACGTAAATGCCTTCCCCGTGATGGTCCCAGAACTCATTGTGGAACGGAGGCTCGGTTGCGTTATTCTGGGTCACTTCATATTGGATCGGTGTCAGGCGGTGTTTAAGCTCGGCGGGATCTACCGAATCCGACCAGTGCTGCTCAATGAAATCCTCGCGTCCTGAGCCTTTGCGATAGCGTTTGTAATGGCTCGGATTTTTCTTGTGATAATCCTGATGGTATTCTTCAGCTTCATAGAAAGTGCTGGCTGGTATGATGGGTGTTACGATCGGCCCGTCGAATCGTCCGCTGGCAGCTACTTCTACTTTGGATTGTTCCGCAAGCTTGCGCTGCTCCTCCGTATGGTAAAAAATAGCGGTCCGGTAGGATGTCCCCCGATCATGGAATTGTCCGCCCTCATCCGTAGGATCGATTTGCTGCCAGAAGAGCTCAAGCAGCTTTTCATAAGGGAACACTTCCGGGTTATATGTGATTTGAACGGCCTCGTAATGACCCGTTGTATCAGAGCATACCTCTTCATAGGTCGGATTTTCCTTATGGCCGCCCGTATAGCCGGAAACGACCTTCAGAATGCCCGGCAGCTCATCAAAAGGAGAGACCATACACCAAAAGCAGCCTCCCGCAAAGGTAGCCAATTCACTTGGGGTTGAACGATTATTCATCTATTATCCCTCCATCGTTATAACAATCTAATTGTAAGTCTTACTCTATATTATAATCATTTTGGTCAGGGAAACCAAAACAATGCTCCATTTAATTCGGTCTCCCTTTATACCACCGGATAGCGGCCAGGCATAAAGCGGTAACTAGCATGAGTCCGCCCGCGATACTCGCAAAGAGAAGCGGATGATCGGCAAACCCGCTGCCTAGCCAAGCATACAGGAGAATCGCGGGGATTTTGCCGATGGCCGAAGCGGTTGTGTACGTCCAGAATGGAATGGAGGCGACGCCTGCATAAATATTGACGGCCATTTGCGGTATGATGGGCAGTAAGCGCGCGAGCAGGATCGATTGAAAGGGGCGCCTTTCCACCACGGCTGTGAACGTGTGGATAGCTGCGTATTTGCTGAGCAACCGCCTGCCGGGCTCTTGGTACAAGGATCGTACAGCCGCATACAGGATGACGGCCGCTATCGTGGTTCCAAACCACGAAATGGCCGCAGCCCAGACGGTGCCATATGCATACCCGAGAATGGCGATGATGACTTTGTAAGGGGCAACGGGAAATAGGGCAAGCAGGGTTGCCAGCAGGATCATTAGGTAGAGTGGGGGATTTCCTCCCAGCCAGTCTATGATTTCTTGTCTGTATGCAAAAGCCAGCGTCAGTGCTGTTGTATAAATTGCGGGTATGATCCATCTCTTCATGAAGAAACCTCACTTTGCGAAAGTCAACCAGAATAGCACCATGATAGCAAAAAAACAGGAATGCTGCCCACATTTCGGACAGCTAAGCATCTGATCTAGGGTGGAAAAAATTGAATATACAAGCGATTTTTCATATGTTATAATATGTCCAACCGAATAGTTCCCAAAGGGGAGTAGCTTCGAAAGTAAAGTCGTCATTACGGGACTAACCATCCCCGGCTTTATTGGCAACGATTATGTTGTTTAGCCAGACCTTTGCCTGATTTATTTATGAATGAGGTGGAGGTCTATTTTTGCGCCCAAAAAACGCTGTAGACCTTATTAACTAAGGCAACAGCGTTTTTTTTTGGATGGAGGACATCGGTAGGTTAATCTAAAGAACATGAAGAAAGGATGGGAGAAGCATGGATTTGATGTCGATGGAATTTTGGACGGCGCTGCTATCGATTGTCCTCATTGACCTTGTGTTGGCAGGCGATAACGCGATTGTTATCGGGCTTGCCGCTCGTAATGTCCAGAAAGCGGATCAGAAGAAGGTCATCTTGTGGGGCACCGTCGGTGCGATTATCATTCGTATCGTGGCCACCCTCCTCGTTGTACAGCTCTTAATGATCCCTGGCTTACGCTTGATCGGTGGGTTTGCTCTGTTGTGGATTGCCTACAAGTTGATAGTGGATGAGAAGCAGCATGAAATTTCCGCTGGCAACCAGATGTGGGCGGCAATCCGTACGATTATTATTGCGGACGCGATGATGGGACTGGATAACGTGCTTGCTGTAGCTGGCGCTGCTGGGGAAAGCTTCATGCTGGTTATTATCGGACTTGCGATTTCGGTTCCAATTATGGTGTGGGGCAGTACCATTATCCTGAAGTTGACGGATCGCTTTCCAATCATCATCACGATCGGTGCTGCGGTGTTAGCCTGGACCGCATCGAAGATGATTGTGGAAGAGCCGATGATTCACAGCTGGTTTGCCAATGGCGTTCTGAAGTACGGTTTTGAAATTCTCGTTATCGCCATCATCATCAGTCTTGGAACTTGGATGAAGAAGAAGAATGATCAAAAAGCGAAGAGCAACCCGGTACAGGTAAAGATGGTCGACTAGATTAGACTTTGTCTTTAGCTCAAAGTAAACGGTATAATGTCTTCATGAACGAAGAGAGCGCCCAAAGCCCTTTTCGCATGAGGAGGGGTAATACATGGAATTTACGGAAAAATCCGTAGAAGAACGGATTGCGGAGTCGTACCGCCAGGACGAGGATATGATGATCCTCGTGTTTGCCCAGTGGTGTGTGAATCACGGACTGGACCCAGCGGAACTGTACCGTAAGGCATATCCGAATCAACCGGACAATGAGCGGCTGGCACGGGTGCTGGAATTAACGGTGCCCAAGGAAGAAGCTGGTGAAATACCGGATCAGACACTGCTTGGTGTCCTGTCGTTATTCGGAAATGAAGACTTGGCTATCGTTGTAGCCGAGGCAGCGGCCACGCTAGGCCCTGATAAGAAGTAAATGTCGAATCATGGCATACTTACATGTGATCCAAGAAAGAAGCGGGTCGAACAAGGAAAAACCTTGGTCGACCCGCTTTTTTATCGCACAGATGACACGGCTCAATTTGACGTTCGGCTGGCCATGCGGAATTGTTTAGGCGAAACGCCGAATCGGGAGCGAAAAACGCGGTGAAAATAAGTATAATTGGCAAAGCCGGACGTTTCGGCGACATCCTCCAGCGATAGAGGGCTGAACACAATTCGTTCCTTGGCCATGCTCAGGCGAACGTCCATGGTGTATTGCATGATGGTGGTGCCAAACGCTTCTTTGAACAGATGGACTGCCCGGGAGACACTAATGCCGACATGGGCCGCGACATCCTCCAGCTTGAACATCGAGGAGGCATTCTCTTCAATGTAATTTTTCATGCGGTAAGCTAAATACGTCTTGGGCGTGGTCGATGGCTGCTCCGATAACAGGCGGTCCACTTCGAGGCACAGAATCCGTACCGTGTAATCCGAAATCTCCGGATAAGGATCCGATACACGACGCTGCTCCAGCAGAATTTGCCGAAACAGACTCAGGTAACGCTCTTCCAGTGGAACCCGAATTTTGGTTGGGCGTTTCTTGGAATTCCACCACGCATCAGCCCATGGCCCCTTAAAGAAAATATGGTAATCTCCGCTTTCGATGGTTAACTCACCCAAAGCGTTATATTCGTCATCTATTCGTAGTTCATAAGGTTGTCCTGGCGTGAAGATTAACAGATCCCCTGCCTCAACGAGTGACAGCTTGTCATCAATTTTGGCACGGCATTTGCCGTCGGTCTGCCATCGCATCAAGTAGGTATCGAATCCGTCAGCCAGGGACATCTTGAAAGGTTTACGATGAAATGAGAAATCCGCTGCTACGACTTGGTTGGAAAGATTTGAATCCATTGCTAAAGTCCCCTTTGAAGAATAAGAAAATAATGACCAGATTGTTCATGTTTTAATCATATTCTTCATTTTAAACGAAAGCATAAAAGAATACCATTGTACTAGTCCGAGCACATCTAAACACTCAAGGAGTGACAGCGATGAAAAAAATGAAAGCAGGTATAATTGGCTGCGGAACCATCAGCGGCGTATACTTCACGAACTTAAAGAACAGCCCTTGGGTTGAAGTCGTGGCATGTGCTGACCTTATTCCGGACAACGCAAAGAAAAAGGCCGAAGAGTTCAACATCCCGAACGTGTATACCGTCCAGGAGATGCTTGCACTGACTGACATTGAGTTTATTATTAATCTGACCATTCCGGCCAGCCACGCCAATGTGGATATCGCCTCCCTGGAAGCAGGGAAGCATGTGTACAGTGAAAAGCCGCTGGCGATTACCCTTGATGAAGCTCGCCGTGTGCTAAATATGGCAGATCAAAAAGGACTTCGCGTCGGCTGCGCACCCGATACGTTTTTGGGCTCCGGCGTACAGACGGCTAAAGCCGCTATTGAATCCGGGCTGATCGGCAGACCTGTTGCCGCAACGGCGTTTATGATGGGTTCAGGACCGGAAGCTTGGCATCCCAATCCTGAATTTTTTTACACGTCGGGTGGAGGTCCAATGATGGATATGGGTCCTTATTATGTATCGGCCCTGATAGAACTGCTTGGTCCTGCAAGCCGGATCAGCGCATCCACAGGCATCCAGATTCCAGACCGCGCCATCAGCTCTGGCCCGCGCCAAGGACAACCGATTACGGTTCAGACCCCAACGCATTTGGCAGGGACGCTGGATTTTGAGAACGGTGCCATTGCAACCATGATTACTAGTTTTGATATCTTTGGCGGATCGAATCTGCCTTGGATGGAAATCTATGGCACGCAGGGAAGCCTGAGTCTCGGGGATCCGAACTTTTTTAACGGCGAAGTGAAGCTCCGGAAGCACGGCTCTGATGAATGGGAGCTGCTTGACCCTGCATTTGAATGCGGGAAGAACGAGCGGGGGCTCGGTATCAACGATATGATCCAATCGATTCATGAGCAGAAGGACCATCGCGTCAGTGCCCGTCTGGCATACCACGTGCTGGAAATTATGCAGTCGTTCCAGCAGTCTTCGCTGGAGGGCAGACATATCGTCCTGCAAAGCACATACCGTTACGGCAAACTTCCGGCGCCGCAGCAGGCAAACATGGCGGAGTAGCGACTGGCAGCCCGGTTCATATTCTTGTACACTGGTTATGAACGACATGCAAACCAGCTTCTGACGGATCTGACAGGATGATGAATTCTTGGCAAGGATCCGCATGAAAGCGTTGCACTAATATTTGGAGAGTTTCCATAATGATCAAATGCCTATGGGGAGGAAATGGACATGTCGAAAACATTGAAGATCGGAATTATCGGTTGCGGGGGAATCGCCAATGGCAAGCATATGCCGAGCTTGAAGAAGCAGGCGCAGGCCGAATTGGTAGCTTTTTGCGACATCGTGGAAGAGCGCGCACAGAAGGCGGCAACCGAATACGGGGTTGAAGGCGCAAAAGTATACACGGATTTCAGAGAATTGCTGCAAGACGGCAGCATCGATGTCATTCATGTGTGTACGCCGAACGATTCGCACTCCGAGATTACGGTTGCATCTTTGGAAGCAGGCAAGCATGTCATGTGCGAAAAGCCAATGGCGAAAACCGTTTCCGAAGCCAAAGCCATGCTGGACGCCGCTAAACGTACAGGAAAAAAACTTACCATCGGTTATAATAACCGTTTCCGGGATGATAGCATGTATCTGAAAGAGGTCTGTGAGGAAGGCGAGCTGGGCGAGATCTACTACGGTAAAGCGCTGGCAGTTCGCCGCCGTGCCGTTCCGACCTGGGGCGTATTCCTTGACGAAGAGAAGCAAGGCGGAGGTCCGTTGATCGATATCGGTACCCATGCACTGGACTTAACATTGTGGTTGATGGACAACTACAAGCCGAAGAGCGTGCTTGGATCCACGTTCCATAAACTGGGTCAACGCGAGAATGCGGCGAATGCGTTCGGTCCTTGGGATCCGAAGGAGTTCAAGGTAGAGGATTCGGCATTCGGGTTCATCACGATGGAGAACGGCGCAACGATTATTCTGGAATCCAGCTGGGCTCTTAACGTCGTTGAGACGGGCGAAGCCAAAGCCGTCCTTGCGGGTACGGAAGGCGGAGCTGACATGAAGGACGGTTTGCGTATTAACGGCGAGAAAATGAGCAGATTGTATGAAACCCATGTGGATTTGAATGCTGGTGGCGTCGCGTTCTATTCCGGTTCCAAGGAAAATGATGCGGACCGCGAAGCCAGAATGTGGCTGGAAGCCATTATTGAGGATAAGGATCCAGTGGTTAAGCCGGAGCAAGCGTTTGTTGTAACGCAAATTCTGGAAGCGATCTATGAATCGGCGAAGACCGGAAAAGCGGTTTATTTCGATAACTAAATCTTACAACATTACTAATATTAAGATAAACCAGGAGGTATACAATGAAATTAGGCGTATTTATGGTATTGCTGAGCGGACGTAAATTGGAGGATGCTTTGGACTATGTGGCATCCAAGGGGCTTAAAGCGGTTGAGATCGGAACCGGCGGTTATCCGGGAAATGCGCATTGCAACCCGGTCGAGCTGCTGGAGAATGAAACCGCGCTGAAAAACTTCAAAAATGCGGTGGAATCCCGTGGGTTGATGATTAGCGCATTGAGCTGCCACGGCAATCCGCTTCATCCGCAAAAAGCAATCGCGAAAGAGTTTCATGACACATACGTAAAAACCGTAGAACTTGCCGAGAAGCTTGAAGTACCTGTCGTTAACACATTCTCCGGCTGCCCAGGCGACCATGAGGATGCCAAATACCCGAACTGGCCCGTTGCGCCTTGGCCTAACGACTACCAAGAGATTCTGACTTGGCAGTGGGATAACAAAGTCATTCCTTACTGGACCGAGTGGGGTAAATTTGCTGCAGACCGCAATGTCAAAATCGGCCTCGAATTGCACGGTGGCTTCTCCGTTCATACGCCAGGCACGCTGCTCCGCTTGCGTGAAGCTGCAGGCGAAGTGATTGGGGCCAACCTGGATCCGAGCCATATGTGGTGGCAAGGGATTGATCCTGTACAAGCGATTCAAATTTTGGGCCGTGAAGGGGCAATCCACCATTTCCATGCGAAGGATACAAGCATTGACCCGATCAACGTGAACAAGCACGGTCTGACCGATATGCAGTCTTATGCCAACATGCTCGATCGCGCTTGGCAGTTCCGCAGCGTAGGCTATGGACATGATGTGAAGGAATGGGCGGATATGATGAGTGCCCTTCGTCTGGTTGGATATGATTATGTCGTAAGTATTGAACATGAAGATGGATTGATGTCCATCGAAGAAGGCTTCTCCAAAGCGGTGCAAAACCTTCAGCAAGTGCTGATCGAAGAGCCGCTTGGGGACATGTGGTGGGTCTAACAGCGTAGAGTAAGCCGAATAAGCAATTAGGGGGAACAGCAACATGCTTAACGTAACCATTTGGAATGAATTCGTACACGAGAAAATCCATGACGAGGTTCGGAGCGTTTACCCGACAGGGATTCATACAGCTTTGGCGGAGGGTCTGCAAAATCCGGATTTCGTCATCAGAACGGCAACGCTCGATCAGCCGGAGCATGGATTGACGGACGATGTACTGGATTCAACCGATGTGCTGTTGTGGTGGGGGCATATGGCCCATGACCAGGTTCATGATGAAATCGTAAGCAAGGTCGTTAAACGCGTACAGGATGGGATGGGGCTGATCGTTCTTCATTCCGGACATTTTTCCAAGCCGTTCAAAGCGTTAATGGGTACGAGCTGCGATTTGAAATGGCGCGAAGCAGGGGAACAGGAAATTATTTGGAGCGTGAATCCAACACATCCGATCGCGGCGGGAATTACAGGTCCGATCATCATCGAGCACGAGGAAATGTACGGGGAATTCTTCGATATTCCAGCCCCAGATGAGCTGGTATTTGTCAGCAATTTTGAAGGCGGCGAAGTATTCCGCAGCGGTTGCACGTTCAAGCGCGGTCATGGGAACATTTTCTACTTCCGTCCGGGGCATGAGACCTATCCAACCTACTACAACCCCGAAGTGCTGAAAGTGATCACCAATGCGATTAACTGGGCTTATTCCACGGCAGGCAAGCAAACCTTTGGCAACAGTCAGCCGGTTCGTGCGCTTCCCGTTTTAGTCTAAGCTATGAGCAGCGTTTTTTAAGAAGCAATGAGTCTACGAGTCGTTCAGGGTGTAGTCCTTGAGCGGCTCGTTTTTATCGTTAGCGGTGAAGGTTCACGGAAATATTTTTGCCGTCTAGGGATAGAATATACCAAAGTATGGGGTATTGTATGATATACAAGAAGGGGGGCTGTACACATGAGTGAAGTACAAAGCGCACCTGTAGATCCCGCAACCATCGCCATATGCCAGGCCAAGCTTGCCCATCAATCCGTTGAGGGCTTCTTGCTGGGGAGAGGAGTCCGCTTCGCCAAAATTATGTTTATTGGGGAAGCACCCGGCGCCCATGAAGTTCTGGAAGGCTTACCTTTTGTAGGGCAGGCCGGACAAGAGATGAATGCCTACCTGGAACGCCTGAACCTGACCCGGGAGCAAGTGTATATTACCAGTGCCATGAGAAGCAGGCCTTATAAAGAAAAGGTAATTGTAAGGTCCACGGGCGAGAGTGTCATCAGCCGTTCCAATCGCACACCAACGAAGGCGGAAATATTGGCCCATGCGCCTTTGCTTGATGAAGAGATCCGATGGGTCCGTCCGCACATTATCGCACCCATGGGAAATACGGCGCTGCACCGTTTAATCGGAAGCCATGAAACGGTGACATCGCTGCACGGCAAACTGATGGAGGGGCCGGTCCAGCAAGCAGCTGATCCGGAAAATCCAGATAGGGGTTATATGTTCTCGGCGGAAACCTATAAGATATTCCCTCTATTCCATCCTGCGGCCGTACTGTATAATAGGAAATTAACCACTTGGATCGAGGAAGATTTGGATATTTTGGCTCGTATATTATGGGATAAGCGCTGATTTTATGGGAAAAAGGGGCTAGGTGGTTTTCAGTTTCTCGGAAATGTGCTAAAATGAAACATACTTACAATTCGTAAGTTTTCTAGATTTTTGATGAAGCTTATGAATTTCTATAAACAAGGTGACTTCGTAAAGAGGTGAAGGGATATGGAAGTTACAAATGTTACGATGTGTCCCCGTTTTGAATCTGCATTTTCTTTTCTGGGCAAACGGTGGAACGGTTTGATTATTCAAACGTTGATGAGCGGGCCGAAGCGCTTTAAGGATATTTCGAATTTGATTCCGTCCATGAGCGACAAAATGCTCTCCGAGCGGATGAAGGATTTGGAATGCGAAGGCATTTTGATTCGTCATGTTTATCCGGAAACACCGGTACGTATTGAATATGAACTGACTGAAAAAGGCAAGGCACTTCGTCCGGTGATGGAACAAATTTCATTCTGGGCAGAACAATGGGTCGAAAGATGAGTCATCTTAAGATTCCCCTTGATGATTAAACCCTGGCATGAGACATCCTCATTTCAGGGTTTTTTTTCTAAATGGAAGTATGATGCCTGTTTCTTTACGGCAAGAATAGGTGGACATGCACCAAGCGGACGCAGCTGCTATATGATGTAAATACCGAGAGCGGCATATGAAGGAGGCGAGCCCATGACCAAGCGAACGTATATCTCCCGTTTCCATTATGGACAAGAGGACATCTCAGAACTTGAAAACGCTTCATTAAAAGTGCTTCATATTTTTGAGAAGACCAAGCGGATGCTGAGCCAGTATGTGCCGGATTCCCTGTGGTTAGCTGTGTCTGGAACAAGCCCGGAATCTGCTGAATCCGTTAGCCATAGCGGTGCCGATGCTGTTGATATATTTCAAAAATGGGTCAAAGCCCCCGGCGGATGGAAGTTCATTGGTTATGAAACCGATCGATTTCATGTGTCCACCGGGCAGAATATAGGACGAACGGGTAGATTTCTGCAGATGATCATCTGGTCACTCTATGAGAAAATCGTAATGCTGCATCCCTTCCTTGGCAGCGAGCCGTTTTTTGACGGGGAAGAGCTGGATGTGATCGCAAATTATTTTGCGCCTACGTATATCAGCGCCGTACCGTTGGTGGAACAAGGAAAAGCCTTTAAGACTATTCAGGCGGACATCGTTCTGTATCAGGAGCATATCCAGGCACCTGCCGTCATTATGCAATCGGATCGAGGCTTATTGGAGGGGAACTGGATGACCGGGGTGAACCTGGACGCGAAGGGATTTGCCGGAATTCGCCCTTATTTGAAAGTTCCTAGCGGTGAACGAGCCTTTATGGAAGCCGAGATTATATAGAGAGCATGCCTCCTCGTAACCTTGTTCGATGCGGACAGGGTTATTTGGTATTTTTGTTTAAAATTTTAATGATTTATGTGAAATATATCACAAAAATTAATGCGATCAGACGATATAATTTATGTGAAAGCAACGGAATACCAGGATCTAGATAAACGTGTTGGGGAGGAATCAATCGATGTCCAATATAAAGAGAGAAAAGTTAGTTGTCATTGGCAACGGGATTGCCGGGATTAGTACGGTCGAGCAAATCATTAAATTGGGTGGGAATTTTGACATCACCGTCATTGGACAGGAGCCTCATCCGAATTATAACCGCATTATGCTGTCTTATGTGTTGGAAGGCAGCAAAACATTGGATGACATTGTATTGAATGATTGGAAATGGTACGAAGATAACCATATCACTCTGCACACAGATGCCACTGTAACTGCCATCGATGGGGAACGCAAGGTCGTTACCACCGACAACGGATTGACGGTGCCTTATGACAAAGTCATGATAGCAACGGGCTCGAAGCCCTTTATTTTACCCGTACCGGGCAGTGACAAAGAAGGCGTTATCGGTTTCCGAAACATTGCCGATTGCACGCAGATGCTTCAAGCCGCAAAGGCGTACAAGAAAGCGGCTGTCATTGGCGGGGGACTTCTGGGTCTGGAAGCTGCCAAAGGATTGGTCAGCCTGGGCATGGAGGTGACGGTGGTTCATCTTATGCAGGATTTGATGGAGAGCCAGTTGGATTCGATGGCATCCGACATGCTGAAAAGGGAGCTTGAACAGCAGGGTATCAACTTCTTATTAGGCAAACAAACAACCGAAATATTGGGAGATACCAGAGTCACGGGACTCCGGTTCAAGGATGGGGATGAGCTTGATGCCGACCTGGTGGTCATGGCAGTGGGCATCAGAGCGAACACTGAGATCGCTAAAGCGAGCGGGATCGAAGTGAACCGGGGAATCGTCGTCAATGATTATCTTCAGACTTCCTGGCCGGATGTGTATGCGGTTGGCGAATGCTGCGAGCATCGGGGCGCATGCTATGGCCTGGTTGCACCGTTGTTCGAACAGGGACAGGTACTGGCGAAGCATTTATGCGGAGTGGAAGGCAAGCCTTACGAGGGAAGCATTGTATCGACCAAGTTGAAAATCAGCGGTGTGGATGTATTCTCTGCCGGCGAGTTCATGGAGCAAGCCGAGCACGCGGTGATCACCGCGAAAGATGATTGGCGCAAGACCTATAAGAAAATATTAATTCGCGACAATATCATCGTTGGGGCGATATTGTTCGGAGATGTGAGCGATTCGGCAAGCCTTCAATCCATGATTCGGAAAAAGACAGCCATGACGGATGAGATTTACGATTCGATCATGGGTACGGACAGCGCAGGAACAGGAAACGGCAAGGCATTTTCGCTGGAGAAGATGCCCGATGATGAAATCGTGTGCGGCTGCAACGGCGTAACCAAAAAAGCCATTGTGGATGCCATTACTCTCCAAGGTTTTACGACAGTGGATGAGATCAAAGCTTGCACAGGAGCTACCCGCTCGTGTGGCGGCTGTAAACCTGTCGTGGAGCAAATACTCCAGAGCGTATTGGGCGATGGCTTTAAGACGGCAGGCAAACAAGGCATATGCCCGTGCACAACCCTTGATCGGGACGAGATTGTCGCCGAAATCCGTGCCAAAGGACTCAAGACAACGAAAGAAGTCATGCATGTTCTGAACTTCAGCAATCCGGAAGGCTGCTCGAAATGCCGCCCGGCCATTCATTATTATCTGGCGATGCTGAACCCGGTAACCCATCAAGAGGAGAGGGAATCCCGTTTTGTCAACGAACGGATGAACGCCAACATTCAGAAAGACGGCACGTACACGGTCGTCCCAAGAATGTATGGCGGTGTTACCACACCGGAGGACTTGAAGAAAATCGCGGATGTATCGCTTAAATATAATGTGAAGGTCGTAAAGGTTACCGGCGGACAGCGTCTGGACCTCATCGGTGTTAAGAAGGAAGATCTACCGAGTGTTTGGGAAGAGCTGGATATGCCGTCGGGTTATGCTTATGCCAAATCGCTGCGCACCGTGAAGACCTGCGTAGGTTCCCAATTTTGCCGTTTCGGTACGCAGGATTCGATGGGCATGGGGGCATTCCTCGAGGAAAAATTCGAAAGACTGGATTTCCCGGCGAAATTTAAATTGGCAGTCAACGGGTGTCCGCGAAACTGTGCCGAGTCGTGCACGAAAGACATCGGGATCGTAGGCAATGACGGTGGATGGGAAATATTCGTTGGAGGCAACGGCGGAACGAAGGCACGTCTGGCTGATTCGTTCTGCAAAGTGAAAACGGATGAAGAGCTGGTCGAAATCGTCGGAGCCTTGATGCAGTATTACCGTGAAACCGGCAAGTACCTGGAGAGAACATCGGAGTGGGTAGAGCGCTTGGGACTGGAACATATCCGAGCGGTTATCCTGAACGATACCAAGCAGCGTAAGGAACTGGTGGAGAGAATCGAGCTTGCCTTGCAGCAAGTCGAGGATCCGTGGAAGAAAGTGCTGAACGACGAGAAGCTGCGCAGTACGTTATTTGAGGATGCAAAACCGGTCAGCAGCAAATAAAAGAGGGAGGAATCTACTTCCTCTTGCCGCCTGATCATGGAGAGCTTTTCGCAGTATGGATGGGGATAGAAAAGAGAAGTGGAGGTCGAATGTTATGGAAACCGGAAAATTTATTACGGTAGGGAATGAAAATGATTTTTTGTCACAGCTCGGAAGGGTGGTCCAACTTGGTGATCGGGAGATTGCCGTCTTCCGGACTTCGGATCATCAATGGTTTGCGCTGGACAATCAAAGCCCTCATCCCAAAGGTGGGCCACTCTCGGAAGCCATCGTTTCCGGGCACTACATCTACGATCCGTTATACGATTGGAAAATCGAGCTTTCAACCGGGCTCGTACAGGCTCCGGATAAGGGTCAGGTTCGTGTATACCCGATTCGCGCCGTGGACGGAAAGGTTGAGGTGGGTGTTTAAGGCCAGCAATCGCATTATAAACAGACGAAATCAAGGGGTGGTATCCCATGTTTAAAACAGATGTGGAAGCCGTTGTTAATACCGCCGTCGGTAAAAAAGAGCAGATGAATCATAATCTGCTGCGCTATATGGTATCGGCTATGCTGGCCGGCGCGTATGTTGGCATAGGGATTGTATTAATCTTTAAGCTGGGGGCGCCGCTCGCAGCTGCCGGTTCACCCTTCCAATCCCTCGTCATGGGAGCTGCATTCGGGATCGCGCTCACGTTGGTGGTATTCGCCGGGTCAGAGCTGTTTACCGGAAATCACATGTTTTTTACGATAAGCACATTATCCGGACGAACGACGATGGGGGATACGCTGAAAAACTGGGTACTCGTGTTTATCGGCAATCTGGCTGGAGCGATTCTGCTCAGCTATCTGGTGTATGCTTCCGGCCTGTTCAATGGCCTGCCACCGGACCACCTCATCTTCACGGCTGCCGCCAAGAAAATGAATGATCCGTTTATGGAGCTTTTCTTCAGAGGCATCTTGTGTAACTGGCTTGTCTGTCTGGCCTTGTGGATGGGAATTCGGGCCAAGGGAGAAACGACAAAGCTGATCTTAATATGGTGGTGTCTGTTTGCCTTCATTGCAACAGGGTACGAGCATAGCGTAGCTAATATGACACTTCTGACACTCGCGACGATTTTACCGGGGCATCCCGAGACCATTTCCATCAGCGGATGGATCAGCAACATGGTGCCGGTCACGCTGGGGAACATCCTTGGCGGCGGATTGTTTGTAGGGATGGCTTATTGGTTTATCTCATCGGGAAAAGGGAGCAAACAAAAGTAGGTTTTGTAGGCGACATCGAAGAGAAGGAGCAGTTCCGTAAGCCGGTTTGCTCACTTGATAGAAAGCCGAAAAGAAGCGGTCGTCCCAAAAGTAGATTTGGTTGCTTGACGTACGGCTCATAAACATAAAGTGTGTCAAATAAAGCCATGGCGGTGCTCAGGATGTTATTCTCACACCGCGATGGCTTCTGTTTTGATCATTGGCCGCCTTCTTGAGCAAATCAGCCATCTTGGGATGGTAGCTGTCTCGACCGCCGCCGGGTTTGGCACTCGCAAAGATTCGGTCGTCTGGCAGGTAGAGTGGGTCCATGGTATATTGAATGTACAAAAGAAACCGTTCCTTTCGTAAATGGTTTGGGTCGCACCTCCATTTTACCAAAGAACGGTTTCTTTGCGTCTAAAAAAGTAAGCAATCTGCACGGCGTAGCGGAGGAGGAACGATTCGTACATGAAGCGTCTTCCAACAGTAAGAACGGGCCCCCCGCAAGATCTAAGATCTTTTGGGGCATCCGTTTTTTAGATATGACAGCGTGTAATGGAGAACTGTGCACATTAGCAATCCATGAGAAACCGGACATGCTGTTGGACGATAAAATGTAGACATAAAGGAGGTTGCATATGGAACGTGTAATCTTGATGATAAATGTGCAAGAAAACTAAGGAGGAGAGTTAGCCGTATGGGAAAGATCGTTTTTGCATTGAACCAGTCTCTGGACGGGTTCGTCGACTTCACAGAATCTATGCCTGACCCCGTGCTATTCCGTCATTTCATCGACGACGTGCGCAGCCTGGCGGGCTGCGTATACGGGCGCCGCATGTACGAGAGCATGCGTTATTGGGACGAAGACCTTTTGGAATGGGATGCGTCGCAACGGGAATATGCAGCGGCGTGGCAAAGCAAGCCGAAGTGGGGGGTGTCGAGGACGTTAAAGTCCGTCGGGCCGAATGCTTCTCTGATCGAGGGCGACTTGGCAGCGGCGATACATGAGCTGAAGGCACAGCATGAAGGAGAGATTGAAGTTGCCGGGCCGGAGTTGGCGCATAGTCTAACGGAGCTCGGCCTAGTTGATGAGTATCGACTCTATCTCCATCCAGTCGTGCTGGGTCAAGGTAAGCCATTCTTCGCCGGTCCGCGGCCGCCGCTGCGCCTCGTGGCAAGCGATCGAATTGGCGAGAAGGTGATCAGGTTGACCTACGTTCCAGCTTAGTTGTGCGGTTGACCCAGCGGCCTAAAGGGCACATTACTTTAATAGGGATTCTCCGGCTGTAGCGGCAGTCAGAGGATCCCTTATTCTTTAAAATTTGTTCAGTTATAACGAAATGACATAGTTATTTATGGAATTGACGATTGACCTAACGGAGAACGATAGCTTAATAAACCGCCATTTCACCGAGGCGGTTTTCTTCTGGTTAAATATCAACATTAGAATTAAACATAACCAAAAGAAAAGCCGTCCCTTCAGTTCAATGACTGAACAGGACAGCTGTGTGTACCTTGTCTTCCAAATCCTTTACCGATGTTCCACCAGGTCAATCGCACCTAGCACAATATGAGCCAGTCCGAAGCCGAGAATACCGGTTGCGGCAAGTTTATACTTGCTGCCAAGCAGAGCGGCACCCGAAGCAGAAACCACAGTTCCAAGAACAGCAGGAATCAAACCTTCACGCATGCTGAGCACTCCCTTACATTATGGTTTGGAAAGACAAGGTTTATTGTAAGCAGATGACTGTATATTATGCACAGCAGGGAGCTGGCCGATTAAATCCGGCAGATTTCGTTCGGACACAGCTCGCAATGGCAGATTTCCTGCAGCATCGGAAGATCTTTAATGACAATCATTCCGCCGGCATATTCGATGGCATCTTTTTTGCGTAAGTCACTCAGCATCCGGTTCACGCTTTCGCGGGTTGCCCCAATCATGTTCGATAGATCGGTGTGGGTAATCTTCTTATTGATGAGAATGGTATCATCCGCTTGATGCTGTCCGTAGGTGTTGCTCAGACGGATCAGTGTCGATGTTAAAGCACCGGGCTTACCGTACATCATGAGATCACGGAATTTGGTCTGGGTGATGCGATGGTGAATGCCCATCCACTTCATAAAATCAATGGCAAAGTCGCAATGCTGACAGATCAGCAGCTCCAGATCCTTGTGCTCAATGACACCGACAACGCTATCTTCCAGCACCTCTGCCGAGAAACTGTGATTGTTGCTGAAGAATGGATCGGCTTGCCCGACCATGTCTCCTGGATGGTACATATATAGAATAAGCTCTTTGCCCTCATCAGTCGATTTAGTTAATTTAATTCTTCCTTGTTTAACGTAGTACAGCTTGTCGGCGAAGTCACCTTCCCAGAACAAATGCGATCCTTCAGGGAGTACCCTTTCCTTCATGCTGACCAGCAGACGGTTGCGGTTTTGTTCCGAGAAGCACTGGGTGTTCCCTAAGTTTTCGATTTCCATTACATGGTCTACAGTAGTATTCATGTTGGTATCCCCTAACATCCTAAAATTTGATCTGTTTAATCTTTAAATACATTATAACGTGAAAACATTCACTTTTGGGGGAGAATAAGAGTGAAATCGTGGCGAATTTTCAAACTTTGTGATCTCTTTCACTTAGAAGGAGGGGAGGACAGGTATAAATCACACAGAAAATATAAATCATTATATTGTGAAATATTTCACATGAATTTGAGAACGGCTGTGTTACGATCAAAGCGTAGACAAGAAAGAAACATGAACCATGGGAGGATGAGAGATATGGCTGTGAGCAAAGGAACGGTTGAAGTTAAAGGACAAACAGCATCGGAGTACATTCAAGGGCTGATTGACAAGGCGAATCGAGCCAAAGAAAAGTTTATGGAATTGAATCAGGAGCAGGTCGACGGGATTGTACAGGCGATGGCCATGGCGGGCCTTGAGAAGCACATGCAACTGGCGAAGATGGCGGTTGAGGAAACGGGACGCGGCGTGTACGAAGACAAGATCATCAAGAACCTGTTCGCTACAGAGTATATCCACAACAGCATCAAGTACGACAAAACGGTGGGTATTATTGAAGACAACGCCTATGACAGCTTTCAAAAAATAGCAGAGCCGATCGGGATTATCATGGGGATAACACCGGTAACCAATCCGACCTCCACAACCATATTCAAGGCGCTGATCTCCATTAAAACCAGAAACCCGATCATCTTCGGATTCCATCCATCCGCACAGGCATGCAGCCGGGAAGCTGCGCTGATACTGCTGGATGCCGCCGTGAAACAAGGTGCTCCTGCCGATTGCATCCAGTGGATCGAAGCTCCTTCCATGGATAAAACCAATGCACTCATGAATCATCCTGACGTCGCCTGCATTCTGGCCACGGGCGGTTCGGCGATGGTCAAGGCGGCATACAGCTGCGGCAAGCCGGCCCTCGGCGTAGGACCAGGTAACGTGCCTTGCTTTATAGAGAAGAGTGCGGACCTGGATCAAGCAGTGAACGATTTGATTTTATCGAAGACCTTTGATAACGGCATGATCTGCGCTTCCGAGCAGGCTGTCATTATTGAAGAGCCTATCTATCATACAGTGAAGAAAAAAATGATCGCCAGCGGCTGTTATTTCGTCAACAAGGAAGAGCTGGCGAAACTGACCGCGCATGCGATGGTATCGGAGAAATGTGCGGTTAATCCGTCCATTGTCGGAAAGCCGGCAGCCAAGATTGCCGAGGCTTGCGGTTTCGAGGTACCGGAAAGCACCAAGATTCTGATCGCCGAGCTGGAAGGGGTCGGTCCGGCTTACCCGCTGTCCGCCGAGAAACTGAGTCCGGTTCTGGCCTGCTATAAGGTGAAGGATGCCGAGGAAGGCATAACACGCGCTGAAGAGATGGTTGCTTTTGGCGGCATGGGCCACTCGTCGGTGATCCACTCGCACAATGAGGACATTATTATGAAATTCTCGGATCGGATGAAAACCTGCCGTATCCTGGTGAACCAGCCTTCTTCGCAAGGCGGTATCGGGGATATCTACAACACGAACCTGCCATCGCTGACGCTGGGGTGCGGCTCGTATGGACGTAATTCCACTTCGTCGAACGTGACGGCTGTCAATCTAATCAACGTGAAAAGGGTGAACCGCAGAACCGTGAATATGCAGTGGTTTAAAGTACCGGACAAAATTTACTTTGAAAAAGGCTCCACGCAGTATCTTGCGAAAATGCCGGAAATCACCCGTGTCGCGATCGTTACCGACCCCATGATGGTGAAGCTGGGCTATGTGGAGCGGGTAGAGCATTATCTGCGTCAGCGCAGAGTGCCAGTGGCCATCGAGGTCTTCTCGGAGGTCGAGCCGGATCCTTCAACAACGACAGTAGAACGTGGAACGGAGATGCTTGCTAGGTTCCAGCCGGATTGCATTATCGCCCTCGGCGGCGGATCGCCAATGGATGCAGCGAAAGCGATGTGGCTGTTCTATGAATACCCGGATACGGACTTTAACAATCTGAAGCAAAAATTTATGGATATCCGCAAGCGGGTCTATAAATATCCGAAGCTTGGACGGAAGGCGAAATTCGTTGCCATTCCAACAACGTCGGGAACCGGCTCGGAAGTGACTTCGTTTGCCGTCATCACGGACAAAGGGCTGGGGAATACCAAGTACCCGCTGGCTGACTATGAGCTGACACCGGATGTGGCGATTATCGATCCGGAATTTGTATACACGCTGCCTAAAACAGCGGTAGCCGATACCGGTATGGACGTTCTGACACATGCCATTGAAGCCTACGTATCGGTGATGGCCAGCGATTATACGGATGGGCTTGCCATTAAGGCCATACAGCTGGTGTTCCAATATCTTGAGCAGTCGGCGCTGACCGGTGACAAACTCGCCCGCGAGAAAATGCATAATGCTTCGACGCTTGCCGGCATGGCTTTTGCGAATGCGTTCCTTGGCATCAACCACAGTCTTGCGCATAAGTGGGGCGGCCAGTATCATACGGCACATGGACGCACCAATGCGATCCTGATGCCTCACGTCATCCGTTACAACGCCAAGAAGCCAACTAAATTCGCGGCATGGCCTAAATACACCCACTTTGTGGCAGATGAGAGATATGCTGAAATCGCACGGATTCTCGGGCTGCCCGCAAGAACAACGGAAGAAGGCGTCAACAGTCTGATTGGCGCGATCCGGGAGCTGAACAGCAAGCTCGGTATCGAGGAGTCGTTCCAGCAGCTTGGCATCGATCCTAAAGATTTCGAGAAGAATGTCGAGCATTTGGCGGACCGGGCTTTTGAAGACCAGTGCACAACGAGCAATCCGAAGCTGCCGCTGGTGACAGAGCTCGCAGAAGTTTACCGCAACGCATTCTACGGTCGGTTCTAGATAGAGGATAGCTCTGAATGCCAATCATGAAGATCCGTGAGGATGTTGAGGTAAGTGATGCAAAACCAGACTCAAAGTGATAAAAATCACGGGAAAAGATAACTTTGTGATTAATATCACAGATGCAAGGGATCAACAGGACTACAATAAAGGTGTAGCAAGAAGCTGAATCTCAGGTCTTTGATAAAGAAGCTTGAAGGTACAAGGCGGGGTAGTGGCACCATTGATCGTGAAAATAATCACATTTAAAGATCTGAGATAGATCAAGGTGTGGTCTCGCCTGTCCTTGCAAGCCCCAGCAAATCTAGGAGGGATTCAATATGTCGGTGATTGAAAAAGAAACAGGCTGGAAAGGTTTTAAATCAGGTAAATGGACCAAGCACATTGACGTTAATGATTTTATTGCAGAGAACATTACTCCCTATTATGGCTCTGATGAATTTTTAGCAGGACCCACGGATAACACCAAAGCACTGTGGGATATCGTATCGGATTTAACCAAGAGAGAACGGGACAACGGCGGGGTTCTGGACGTGGATGTCCATACACCTTCAACCATCACCTCCCATCAACCTGGCTATTTGGATAAGGATAAAGAACAAATTGTCGGTGTTCAGACAGATGAGCCGTTCAAGCGCTCGATCCAGCCTTTTGGCGGGATCCGGATGATGATTGATGCGTGCAACGCATACGGCTTTGAAATGCCGCAGGCCGTTGTAGATATCTTTAACGGCATACGCAAAACGCATAACCAAGGCGTGTTTGATGCCTATACTCCTGAGATGAGAGCAGCGCGCAAGGCCGGGATTATTACGGGACTTCCCGATGCGTACGGTCGCGGACGTATCATTGGTGACTATCGCAGAATATCGCTATACGGTGTAGATGCTCTTATTCAGGACAAATTGAGAGAACTCGGCGAGCTTGAAGTGGATGCCATGGATGAGCCGGTTATCCGCTTGCGGGAAGAATTGTCTGAACAAATGCGGGCACTCAAGGAACTGAAGGAAATGGCGGGTATGCACGGTTTTGACATTTCCAAGCCTGCGAATACGGCGAAGGAAGCATTCCAATGGTTGTATTTCGGTTATTTGGCCGCGATCAAGGAGCAGAACGGTGCTGCGATGTCGCTTGGCCGGGTATCTTCTTTCCTTGATATTTATATTCAACGGGATCTGGCTGAAGGCAAGCTGACGGAAGAAACGGCTCAGGAACTGGTCGACCATTTCGTTATGAAACTGCGGATCGTGAAATTCCTGCGTACGCCGGATTATAACGAGCTGTTCAGCGGGGATCCAACGTGGGTGACGGAATCCATCGGCGGCATGTCGGTAAACGGTGAGACGAGAGTGACCAAGAACAGCTTCCGTTTCCTGCATACCTTGTATAATTTGGGACCTGCTCCAGAACCGAACTTGACGGTGTTATGGTCGGAGAAGCTGCCGGAAGCCTTCAAAAAATATTGTTCGAAAGTTTCCATCGAAACCAGCTCGATTCAATACGAGAATGATGATCTCATGCGCCCGATCTATGGAGACGATTATGGCATCGCCTGCTGCGTATCAGCCATGCGCATCGGGAAACAGATGCAGTTCTTTGGAGCCAGAGCAAACCTTGCCAAAGCGCTGCTCTATGCGATCAACGGTGGTAAGGATGAGAAATCAGGTGCCCAGGTTGGACCGGAATATCCGGCTATCAACGCCGAGGTCCTGAGTTATGATGAAGTCATGAAGCGATTCAAGCCGATGATGGAATGGCTCGCGAAGCTCTATATGAATACACTTAACGTTATCCATTACATGCATGACAAATACAGCTATGAACGGATTGAGATGGCGCTTCACGACCGGGATATCCTGCGCACGATGGCATGCGGCATCGCAGGCCTGTCCGTAGCGGCGGATTCACTGAGTGCAATTAAATATGCGAAGGTGAAGCCGGTACGTAATGAGCAAGGAATTGCGGTGGATTTTGAAATCGAAGGCGAGTTCCCTTGCTACGGCAACAACGATGATCGCGTGGATGGCATCGCCGTTGAACTGGTCGAGACCTTCATGAGCATGATTCGCATGAACAAGGCTTACCGTGACGCAATGCCGACCCAATCGGTGCTCACGATTACGTCGAACGTCGTATACGGCAAGAAAACAGGAACCACGCCAGATGGACGTAAGGCAGGCGAGCCGTTTGCACCGGGCGCAAATCCGATGCACGGACGCGATAAGAAGGGAGCTCTCGCTTCGCTGACTTCCGTGGCCAAGCTGCCTTATGAGGATAGTCTTGACGGCATCTCGAACACGTTCTCGATCGTGCCGAAAGCCCTTGGTAAAGAAAGTGATATCCGTGTGAACAATCTGGTTGCGATGCTGGACGGTTATTTTGGCAGCAAGGCACACCATCTGAACGTCAACGTATTTGACCGGGAGCAGCTGATCGATGCGATGGAGCATCCGGAGAATTATCCGCAGTTAACGATTCGGGTATCCGGTTATGCAGTTAACTTCGTCAAACTGACGCGTGAGCAGCAGCTCGATGTCATCAACCGTACGTTCCACGGATCGATGTAAGGATGAAAGACAACCCTAGCGGATACAGAAAGGATGACGCACCATGCTAAAAGGTCATGTACACTCCATAGAAACGTTCGGAACGGTGGACGGTCCGGGTATCCGCTTTGTGCTCTTCATGCAGGGCTGTCTCTTGAAGTGTCAATACTGCCATAATCCGGATACCTGGGGACTGCATGAAGGACGCGAGATGACGGTGGAGGACGTGCTGGCTGAGATTGAACCTTATCTGAGCTACTATCGTTCATCGGGCGGCGGGTTAACCGTCTCCGGCGGTGAGCCGACATTGCAGTATCCCTTTGTCACGGAGCTGTTCAAGGAAGTGAAGCGCCGCTGGAATTTGCACACGACGCTGGACAGCAACGGTTATAATGAACCGGAGAAAATCTCGGAATTGCTGGAGTTTACCGACTTGGTGCTGCTTGATCTGAAGCATATCAACGACGAGAAGCATATCAAGCTCACCGGGAAGTCGAACGAAAGGACGTTGAAGACAGCCCGCTGGCTGTCTGACCATGATCGGAACATGTGGGTCCGCCACGTCTATGTGCCGGGCATCCATGACGGCGAAGAAGACTTGATTGCACTCGGTCAATTTATTCGGACGCTGCACGGCGTCGAGAAATTCGAAATCTTGCCTTACCATCAGATGGGCGTATACAAATGGAAGGAGCTCGGCATGGCTTATCCATTAGAGGGCGTACCTTCACCGTCTGAGGAGGAAGTGGCGCGCGCTTACCGGTTGATTGGCGAGATACCCGAGAGTAAACAGACTGTCCAGAGCTAATAGATTTCTAATTAATTTCATATATGCGTTACGATTACTGACAACAACCTTTCCCCATATGGAAAGGTTGTTGTTTTTTGTAGAAGATTTTATCCCTTGGCAAGAAAAATATCGGCCTATCGAAAAATGGAATCGCTTTCTATAATGAAGATGTAAGGAAAACGCCTATCAAATAAACAAACACTTCGGGAGGGTCAAAGACAATGAAGAAAAAGGGTCTGGCATTATTAATGTCACTTCTGTTCGTCTCATCTGCACTTCTATCTGGATGCGGCGGCAATAAGGCAGCAGAAAAACCGGCAGGGGGTTCGGAAGGAACGGCCAGCAATGAGCCGTTTGAAATCACCATTCGCCATACGCAAGTAGGTGAATCCAAGAAGTTTCGTCTGGCAATGCTGAACGATGTTGTTAGTAAAACCGAAGCAGCGGTGCCCGGGCTTAAAATCAAGCTGGACGCTGTAGACTCTGAAGTGAACCGGAAAGAGAAACTGAGAGGCGAGATGGCAGCCGGTAAGCCGCCGGAAGTATTCGATGTGTTCGGCAGCCCGGATGCAGGCGTATATTCCAAAGAAGGCTTGATGCTTGATTTGACCCCGATTTTGGAAGAGTTAGGCATTAAAGATAAATTTTCAACGCTGGATCCATTTACACATGACGGCAAGATCTACGGATTGCCGATTGGCATTTCCATTGAGGGTATTTTCTATAACAAGGATTACTTCACCCAAAAAGGTTTGAATGTTCCTAAAACATTGGCTGAATTGGAGCAAATTGCCGAAACGATCAAAGCCGACGGGAAGATTCCTTTTGCCCAATCCTCCAAGGATGCTTGGATTCCGCTCATGACCACGAACAATCTGTGGAGCTATTACGCTGGGCCAGAGGTTACTTACGGCTTCAAAACCGGGGAAACCAAATGGACCGATCCAAAAGTCGTGGAAGGTGTGAAGAAGCACCAGGAATGGGTTGAGAAGGGATACTTCAAAAAAGGCGAGCTCGGCTTCGAATATGCGGACATGAGAAACCAAATGATCACTGGCGAAGCCATCATGATGATGGACGGATCGTGGGCAAACTCCGTATTTAGAGATCCGGCTCAAGCAGGTGATTTGGTAAATAAGGTCGGATACTTCAACCTGCCTCCGGTTAATGAGGGCGACCCTGTCATCGTTATGCAGGACGCAAACAACGGATATGGATTCTCGGCAGCGGTAGCAGAAGATCCTCGTAAACTTCAAGCGGTTAAAGAATTCATTAAAAATATGTGGACAGATGAAATGCAGCTTCGCGGTTTGAAAGAAGACGGTGTACTGCCGGCAATGAAGATGGAGCTGGCAACCATGAACTCCACTTCGGATGATCCGCTTATGCAGGACATTTTCAAAGGCGTCAGTGAGATCAGCAAGTCTTTCCCTGCCTTCGATGGCCTTGTTCAAGCCGACGTGAACACTGCACTGAGCATGGGCATTCAGCAGGTCATTGGCGGCGAGCTCGATGCCGAGAAGATGCTGGAGAATGTGCAAGCAGCGCAAGAAGCGGCTAATGCTTCAGAGGAATAGCTAAAATTCTAGACGAAAGGGCGCCACCCGCTAACGGTACATGGGGGTGCCCTTTTGCCTAAACAACATCAGACATAAATACGGAGGTTACCATGAACAAAGCGCTGAGAAATCCTCTGATTTACATCGTTTTTGTGCTGCCGGCATTCTTATTGTTTCTGGCTTTTTTCATATATCCGATCTTTACTGCATTTGACAACAGCTTTACGAGCTGGAACGGCATCTCCAAAGATGTGAAGTACATTGGGCTCGATAACTATGTGACAGCTTTGAATGATGATGCTTTTTGGAAGGCTGTCAGGAACAACGTTTATTTCATTCTCTTTTCCTGTTTGATCCAGGTTCCGACGATCGTATTTTTCTCCCTGTTAATCGCAAATGTGAAACGTTTGAAGGGGCTTTACAAAACGGCGGTTTTTGCACCATCCATCATGTCGACGGCTGTCATCGGCATTTTATGGGGATTCATTTACAACCCGGACTTTGGTCTGATGAATGAGATTTTAGGGCTGATTGGAATTGAACCCATCTACTGGTTATCGGATAGCAAATGGGCCATGATTGCCATCCTGATCACGAATGCGTGGCAATGGACCGGCTTTTACATCGTGATGGTGCTTGCCGCAATTCTATCCATACCCAAAGAGCTGGATGAGGCGGCGGCAATTGATGGCGCGACAGGGGTCCAAAGAGCGACCAAAATCACGCTTCCATTAATTATGCCAATTATCTCTGTTGTGATCATGCTTTCGATCGCGGGAGCCATGAAAGCGGCGGACATTATTCTGGTTATGACCAAGGGCGGGCCGGCCGGCTCAACCGACGTTATGGCGACATATATGATTCGATATGCGATTACGAGCTTCAAGCATGGCTTTGGCAACTCGATCGCGGTGCTGATCTTCCTCTTCACGATTATCGTAACGGTGCTCTACCAGGTGCTGGTCGCAAGACGCAACGAAAGGATTGAATACTGATGAGAGCAATAAAGAAACTGATCCCGCACATTTTTCTGATGGCTTACTTGCTCGTCATACTATATCCTTTCCTGTTCGTCCTGTTCTCTTCCGTGAAGGTGGATAACCAGTCCATTGCAACGAACCCTTTTGGTTTGCCGAGCACGCTGGTATTTGATAACTATGTGAACGCATGGGTGAACGCCAAGATTAGCACGTATTTCTGGAACAGCTTATACATCGGCGTGCTGTCGGCCTGCTTGTCGATTCTGTTTGCAGCGATGCTGGCCTTTGCCGTGACGCGGATGAGATATAACCGGATTAGCGCCATCGTCTTTCAATGTATTTTGATAGGCATGCTGATTCCGAATAACTCTCTCATGCTGCCGATATATGGCATAATGAGGCAGTTGGATATTTTGAACACGCATATGGCCCTGATTCTACCGTATGTTGCCAATGCCATCCCGTTCTCGGTTATTATACTGGCTGCCTTCATGCGGTCACTGCCCGGTGAAATCGAGGAGGCTGCGGTTATTGATGGATTGAGGTCCGGAGGGTTGTTTGCTAGAATTATCTTACCTCTGACCGTTCCGGCTATCGTTACCGTATTTATTATCAATTTCCTGGGTAACTGGAACGAATTCTTGCTTGCTAACTACTTCCTATCGAATGATGAACTGAGAACGCTGCCTGTCGGCATGGTCGGTTTCAGGGACGCCTACAATATGAACTACGCACAAATGTCTGCGGGCATCATATTCAGCGTGCTGCCGGTCCTTATCATTTATGCCGTTCTGCAAGAGAAGATCATTGAAGGCGTCACCGCAGGAAGCGTCAAGGGGTAATACTAGGAGCAGGAGCATGCGTATGAATTTGCGGAACAAACTATTCACGGCCTTTTTGGGGCTCATTATTATTCCGTTATTTGTGCTGGGCCTATTTACATTCTTTATTACCTACAATTCGATTGAGAAAAAGTACAGCCAGCAAGCCGAATATTCGCTTAAAGCAATCAGCTACAGCATTCTGAACGTGTTTAAGGAGATGGAGTACGTTACGGATAACGGGATTGCCACCTCCGTCTTCGCCATGGCGCTGAACGCCAAGGATCCCGATGCGCAGAACCTGATTAAGGAATCCAATGCGGACCAGCTGAAATTGAACGACAGACAGCGAAGCTTTCGGAATCTTCTATATAATCATCCAGCGATCAGCTATGCGTTTTTATATCATTTTAATAAAGAGTCGCCATCGATTCCTATTTTCAGTAAAGAGGATTTCAGAACGCTGCCTTATGAAAAGTTTAAGAATAGTCCCTTACACGAAGAGGTGGTTCGGCTTAACGGAATTCCCAAATGGCTGGCTCCGCACGAATTTCCGGAGTTGACGGGAGCGGATCCGGTATTCACCCAGATCCGACTGATTAAGGATGTCACGACACTCCGCAAGCTGGGCATTCTTGTCGTCCAGATCAAGAGGTGGGAGTTTGAAGAGATTTTCCGCAACTTGACACTCCCTAACAATCTGCAGAACACATCGTTTATGTTGGTCAACAATGAAGGCTTCATTCTATTTGACCCCAATAACGATATGGATGGTCAAAATATCAGTCAATATATGAAGCGTGACGTTGAGTTTAAGCAAGGCTACCAAAGTTTTAAAGCCAAGTTTAACGGCAAAGAGAATATTGTTTCCATCTATCATCTGAATGATTACGGCTGGAATCTCGTCTCGGTGACCGACTGGAACTCGCTATCGCAAGAGGTTACTTCCTTTGCCAAGTGGTTCTTCGTCATTATGGGCCTCTGTCTGGTTACCGCGATTGTGTTCAATCGTCTCTTCATGAATCGGATTACCGGGACGATCGCTGTTATCGTGCGGTTTATGCGCCGTGTGGAAGATGGGGATTTGAACGCGAGAGTTGAAGAGAAGGGAGAGGATGAGCTGCTGCTGCTGTCGAAAGGGTTCAACAACTTGATGAACCGGATCAACAATCTGTTTGCGCAGATCAAAAAGGAACAGAGGCAGAAGACCAACGCGGAGATGCGTGTGCTGCAAGCGCAGATCAAGCCGCACTTCCTCTTTAACACCTTGGAATCAATCAATGTTCTCGCTGTCCAGAATGAAGGACGCAAGGTCAGTGAGATGGTTTACCGGCTTGCCAGCATCTTGCGAATCAGTATACAGGAGAAGGAAGAAATTACGCTGGATGAAGAAATCAAGCACTTGCAGAGTTATCTTGAAATCCAGAAGTTTCGGTTTGAGGACCTGTTCGAATACGAGATTGACGTGCCGAAAGAGCTTATGCACAGCCGTATCCTGAAGCTGACGCTGCAGCCGCTGGTTGAGAACAGCATACAGCATGGCTTTGAAGGTATTTCTTATACGGGCTGGATACGCATCTCTGCATGGAAGGAACTCGGGAATGTCATGATTCGGGTCGAGGATAACGGACTCGGCATGACTGCTGATCAGTTGTCCATGTTTGAATATATGGTGTCCGAGGATAACGGATCCGAACAGACGACGTTGCAGAATCTCAAAGTGAACCAGGAACGACGGGGACTTGGGCTGCGGAGCGTGGCTGACCGGCTTAGAATTCAGTACGGGGATTATTACGGTCTGTTCATATGCTCAAGCCGCCCCGGCGGCACCGTTATACAATGCGTCATACCCAATTATGACAGGGGGGAAGGGCAGCATGTTGAAGGCATTATTAGTTGATGATGAGGCTCCCATCCTGAACAATCTCAGCAAGGTTCTGCCTTGGGAAGAGATGGGCATGAAGGTTGTCGGACTTGCCCGGAGCGGGATGGAAGCACTTGAAGTAGCGGATCAGTACAACCCGGATCTGATTCTATGTGATATCCGGATGCCCGTCATGGACGGACTGACCTTTATTACGAAGATTCGGGAGAAAGGAAGCCGGGCGGAAATCTTTTTGCTGACGGGATATCAGGAGTTTGAATATGCCCGGGAAGCAATTAAGCTGGGCGTCAAAGACTACATCAGCAAGCCGATTCATTACGGGGAACTGGAGATGAAGATTCGTGATATCGGGGAGGAAATCCGCAAGAAGAGGGCGAAAGAGAAGTATTACAGCACCGTTTCGCTTATTGATGAGGCTCCGAATCCCGAAGCTGTAAAGAAAACGCCGGAACAATTGGTAACGTCTGCTCTGGAGTATATCAATACCCATATGGGGCAGGATTTGGGGATTGAGGAGCTTTCGGAGCATCTGAGCATCAGCTCCAGCTACTTCTGTTTATTGTTTAAGAACCATGTCGGACTCACCTTTGTGGAGTACTTGACGAGACAGCGGATGGAGGCAGCCAAGTTCCTGCTGGTGAACAGCGATAAGAATATCGCACAGATCGGCTCCTTTGTCGGTTATCATGAGCGGCGGTATTTTACCAAGGTTTTTCAGAAGGCTACGGGCATGACGCCATCCGAATTCCGGGAAATGTCCGGGGAGGCAACGGTATAGGTTTTGATAGGACCCATGCAGGCTGCTAAAGTCATCACGAGATGAATCCCGCCTGGCTTGCAAAATCCTTTAAATTGATAGAAGGTAGGTATGAAATCAATGAAATGGACGGCAGCAGACTTATCGTTAGGACAAAAGGTAGGACAAATGTTTATATGCGGCTTCAACGCGCTGACGCCGAATGAGCATGCCAAAATACTGATTGAACAATATCAGGTCGGGGGTATGTGCTATTTTCGCCGGAATGTGAAAACGCTGCCTCAGCTTGCCGAACTGTCGGAGTCCTTGCAGCAGCTCGCATCGGACAGCCAGAAGTTCCCGCTTCTGATTTCGATTGATCAGGAGGGCGGTATGGTTGCACGAATTGATCATGAAGGCATCAGCCGCATTCCGGGGAATATGGCGCTTGGTGCAGCGGGCAGCGCGGAGGATTCGTACAGGGTAGCGCAAATCGGGGCGCGCGAATTGCGTTCACTCGGTGTAAACATGAATTTCGCTCCTTGTCTCGACGTGAACAACAATCCTCGTAATCCGGTCATCGGCGTGCGCTCTTTCGGCGAAGATCCCCAAGCTGTTGCCGCTCTTGGGATCGCGGCGATAAAGGGATATCAAGAAGAAGGCGTATCCGCTACGGCCAAACACTTCCCGGGCCATGGCGACACCAGCGTCGATTCTCATCTCGGGCGGGCTTCTGTGCCGCATGATTTGGAACGGCTCCGCAGCGTGGAATTGTATCCGTTCGCGCAAGCGATTCAGAACGGCGTGGACGCCATCATGACGGCTCACGTCAGTTTCCCGGCGATAGAGCCGAGTGATCTGCCGGCAACGCTCTCTCATGCCGTGTTGACGGGTTTGCTGAGGGAAGAGATGGGGTTTGAAGGTCTGATCATAACGGACTGCCTTGAGATGCATGCAATCTCCAAAGAGTACGGCATTCCGGAGGGCGCGATACGCGCGATCGAAGCGGGTGCGGACTGCGTACTGGTCAGCCATAATCTATCGGAGCAGACGGCGGCGATTACGGCCGTCATTGAGGCTGTCCGCAGCGGGAGACTCCCGGTAGATCTGATCGACAAGGCCGTAGATCGGATATTGGCGCTTAAGCAGCGTAATGCAAAGCTCGCGGAGGAGCTTCCGGTCTACCCGATTGGCGAGGTTGCGGAAGAGACCAAACAATTGCTGGCTCAAATTGCAGGCAGAGGAATCACGCTGGTGAAAGACAAAGGGCAGCTCCCTCTTAAGCCGGAGCAGGCTGTTGCGGTGATCTGGCCTGAGCTGCTTCAGGCAACCCAGGTGGATGAAGCATGGAGCAAGAGTTACACCTTGGGGGATGCCTTGAGAAGTTACGGGGTACGGGCAGACGATCTGCGTGTCGGAACGGATATGTCCGATGAAGAGGTAGAGCAAGCCGTTAAGGCAGCTGAAGGATATAAACAGATTATAGTAGCTACGTACACCTCCGAGAGCCGTCTTCCCGCGGGCCAGCAGAAGCTGGTGAATAAGCTGGTTGAACTTGAGGATGTGGCACTTGTTATCGTCGCTACCCGTAATCCCTATGATATCAATGATCTTCCGCCGGTTCCGACATATTTCTGCAGCTACGAGAACACACCTTATTATATGAATGCAGCCGCGGGTGTCTTAATAGGACGGGTTACGCCTGAGGGCAAGCTCCCAGTAGGAATCAGCGAGACGTATCCGCTTGGCTGGAGCGGTAATCAGGACTATGTCAATAATTAAATAAGGGTTGCTCAAACCGGAGTCTTCCTACCCAGGAATGCTCCGGTTTTCCTATTTTCCAGCCTTTTCTGAGCAACTTTTCGAGAAAGTCCGCGTCTAATAGTATGTCCAATAGAGGCAGACAGACTATACTGAGAGTTTTAAAGGAGTAGAGAATGAATTTCAAGAGAATCTCGATGATTACAGTCCTTGCCGCGGCCCAGGTATCCATGGCATTTCCCGCGGCAGCTGAATCACCGGATATTACAGCTCCGGCGCTAAATAGCCAATCAGCGCTGCAGTCCCCGGTGGAAGGACAAAGCCAGCAGAGTGGAGAACAACAGACGGACTTGCAGCAAGCGGAGGAAACATCAGCAACGCCAAAGGAAACATCTTCTGATTCAGTCGAAGGTACGATTAGCGATCCGAATGCCGAACCTTCTGCACCCAATGAACAGCAGGAGGATACGGAAAACGATCCTTCCGATAATGAGGTTTCAGAGAACGAAGAGGGCAGCCCATCCGGAGAGCCCGAAGTCAGTACTTCCAATGTTTCGGCGAATGAACTTGTACTGATGATGAACAGCAATGTGATGTACCATAACGGCAAGAAATACAAAGCGGGTCAGCCGATGGCTGTGAAGCAAGGGGTATCCTATGTCGCCATTCGCGCCATGGTTGAACGTGCAGGACTGAAGCTGTCTTACGATAATAAAACGAAGGAAACCATCATCCTTAAGGATGGTAATGAACTTCGGTTTACGACAGGAAGCAGCAACTATAAAGTCAATGGACAGGTACGTTCGATGAAAGGCCCTGCCTACCAGAGCAACAATGTGTTTATGGTTCCGTTAACCGCGATCACGCAAGCGCTTGAAATTCCATACCAGGTGAACCAGCCCGAGAAGAAGGTTATTCTCGATCTATCCGGTATGGGCAGCGGCAACGGTAATGGTGAACAGCCAGGCGGAAATAACGGCGGGGGATCTGGCAGCGAGGTTCCGAATATACCGAATCTCGGGCCCAATGACCTCATCTTGATGATGAACAGCAACAAGATGTATCAGAACGGGAAAGCGTATACGGCAGGTCAGCCGATGGCAGTTAAGAACGGCGTATCCTATGTTGCCATTCGCTCCCTCGTTGATCGTGTCGGCCTGAAGCTGACCTATGACGGAAAGACTAAGGAAACGATTATTATCCGCGGTAACGATGAGCTTCGTTTTAAGACGAACAGCAGCGTTTACACCGTGAACGGGGTCAGAAAATCGATGAAGGGACCGGCTTACCAGTCCAACAATACGTTCATGGTGCCGCTGACCAGCATTACGCAGGCGCTGGACATCACCTATCGGGTGGACCAGCCGAATAAGCGGGTTATCCTTAGCTTGAGCGCAAAGCCCGTAGCTTCCTTCACGGTGCAGCCTGGTGAGATCCTCGCCGGACAAACAACGGTTACGTATAAGACAAATGCCTATTCGCCGACGGGCCTGGCTATTGTTGACGAGCATTGGGAAGGCCGGGAAGAGATTTTTGACGAACCCGGCGTGCATACGGTTTCCTACTCGGTACAGGATTCCAGCGGGGAGTGGAGCGACCCGTATATATTGAGCATTCAAGTATCCGCTCCGAATACGCCGCCTGTTGCCATGTTCGAAACGGATAAACAGGAATATAAGATCGGTGAGAAAATAACGTACATGAATATGAGTTATGACAACGATCCTGGCGACGAGCTTACGTATAAGTGGGAAAACAACGATCCGGCCTTTTTTACGGCAGGTCCGCATAAAGTGCTGTTGATTGTTACCGATAAACATGGAGCGACCAGCTCATACGAGAAGATTATCAACGTAACGAGCGAAGTATTGTATACGCGTGATCAATTCTATCAATTGTTTACGGGCATCGGCGACAAATACACTTTTGACGGAACCGCTGTGCCGACATGGAATCTGATGCCGATTACAAGAAGCTCCGAGCCTTATCTGTTGATTCGCAGCAACTCTCCGGAAACCGTCTATCAAGAGGGTATCGTCTATCGCGAGGTCGGTAATGCCAGCACGCGATTCATGATCCACCACTTGAACGCAACCGGGAAGAACATGAAGATGTACGTCGTCGCCACTAATATCAACACCATGACGGCGCGTCTGACAACCGAATATACGGGAATAGGCGGTCCGATTAATATACCGACTGCCACGGGAAAAGCAGCTGTTCAGCGCTACCTCGAGTCTATGCAATCAGCTGATTCATTCAAGACGATCTCGCTAGCGCCTGGGGAAAGCCGGGTCATTCTGCAAGACTTGAGCGCGCAAACCTTGAGAAATCAGCAGGTGCTGTCCATGTTTGCGGATCTCTATTCGGATTCGCCGATCCGGTATGATGTCATCATGATTGATGAAGCCAAGGATCCGATTCAAAAGCTTCCTTACCTGAAGCTCCATCCAAGTGATGGTGTTCATAACCGGGGAACGTACCCGGACTCGACACGGATCATCGAATCCTATGATCTAGTTGGCAGCACGCCTACCCGTCTCGCGCTCGGTGACAAGACAAACGATCCGAATCTGGAAGGGTATGACGGCATTAACGGTTCCTATCAATCCAATGCCGGGAACTTCGGTGTACTGTACAAAATCAAGCTGCACCGCGTAGCGCCCAATACGCTGATCACGCTGAATCCGCGTGGAGGCAAGTACATGGGGGCGATGATGGTGAACGGAACTATTATTCAGACGCCGAATACAAGCGGAGGTGCTATATCTGCACCGAATGAAGCTGCCGTTCTCTACCGTACGGGGAATTACGAGCAGGCCGTGGAAATCCTGTTTACGGCGGCACCGGGAAGCAGTTTGCCAATCAACATCCTGCTTCAGCCGCTTCCGCAAGTGAAGAACTAATCCATTATTTATTCATAACAAAGGGACAGCCTTACAGCCAGCATATGGTTAGGGCTGTCCTTTTTGTTGGCTCTTGCCAAGGGATCTCGTCAAATGCCAAGCGTTTCGCGTTCCGGCCGGCGCAGTACCTTGCAGAGGGTTAGTCTATCCACAACCGCTTTCATTGACGCTGTCTTATTTTTCAGGCATTATAAGGAGAGAGTATCTTCAAGTAGAGGAGGCTACCTCCGTATGCTTACGACGGAACAGATCATCGACGCCATGTCGGAACATGGGCTGCGCATTACAGATCAGCGCAAGACGCTTGCCAAATTGTTTGGGGAACATCCTGGATATTTGACGGCCAAGGATGTATACGAATATATGGGCCAGAAGTACAGCGGTTTGAGCTTTGATACAGTGTACCGGAATCTTCGGGTATTGTACGAGCTTGGTGTATTGGAGCAGGTAGTGTTCGAGGAAGGCATCAAGTTTCGAGGACGCTGCAGCGAAGAACATCACCATCATCACATGATCTGCTTGCAGTGCCAGAAGACGTACCCGATTACGTTTTGCCCGATGCAGCTGACTGACGCACCGGATGATTTCCAGGTGGTTCAGCATAAATTCGAAGTGTTCGGATACTGCGGGGACTGCAACAAGGACAATACCGATAAGGAAACTTCACCAGCCAGTGGAGGAAAGCGGGACAGCCGGGTATGAGCACGGCACGTAGGGTAGTGAAGGTGCCGATACACTTCTATCGGAAATTCATTTCTCCGTTGAAACCGGCGACTTGCCGATTCTACCCAACCTGCTCGGCCTATGCACTGGAAGCGATTGAGGTACACGGCGCGCTGAAGGGCTCCTGGCTGGCGGCCAAGCGAATAGCAAGATGCCATCCGTTTCATCCTGGCGGCATTGACATGGTTCCGCCGCGCAAGGATAAGGTGTCGTCTTCCTTGCCAGAGAAATAGCGTTTTTTGGGTATCCTAACCGATACGAAGCGGAATTGCATGCTGTCTTTGGACATAGCAATCCCACGGAACGCGACCCTCCTTGACACACCGCAGCCCGTTTGATTAAAATGTAATAAATTATAGGTATATCCGAGGAAGAGATAAGTACGAAAAGCTTGCCTTGAACAGAGAGCCGGAGCAGCTGGAAACCGGTCTTGGCGAATTTCGGAAAATGGTCTTGGAGGATCCGCTTCTGAGCGCTGCAGTCCGATTGGATGCTGCTGTAAAGAAGCGGCGTGAGCCAGCGTTAATGGACGGCCGGATGACGGCAGATGAGCCTGTTACCGTAAGGGGACAGGGAATTTGGGTGGTAACACGTGAGAACAACTCTCGTCCCATGGGGACGGGGGTTTTTTGCTGTTTACTGCTGTTCTTCAATAAGAGATTACCTGGTACAAATTCAATTTCACGGTAAAGGAAGGTTACTATGGTAGACAAAAATACGCCAGACAAAAAGACGTTTTATATTACAACGCCAATCTATTATCCAAGCGACAAGCTGCATATCGGCCATGCTTATACTACGGTGGCCGGCGACGCCATGGCTCGTTACAAACGGCTTCGCGGATACGATGTCCGTTATTTGACGGGGACCGATGAGCACGGACAGAAGATTGAACGCAAAGCGGCGGAGGCTGGAACAACCCCGCAGCAGTTCGTTGACGACATCGTGGCAGGCATCAAGGACCTGTGGAAGAAGCTGGACATATCCAACGAAGATTTCATTCGCACCACAGAGCAGCGCCACACCACGGTTGTGCAGGAGGTATTTGAACGTCTGCTGAAGCAAGATGACATCTACAAGGGTGAATACGAAGGCTGGTACTGCACGCCTTGTGAGTCGTTCTTCCTGGAACGTCAGCTTGTCAACGGCAACTGTCCGGACTGTGGCCGACCCGTAGAGCTTGTGAAGGAAGAGAGCTACTTCTTCCGCATGAGCAAATATGTGGACCGCCTGCTCCAGTATTACGAGGAGAACCCGGATTTCATACAGCCGGTATCCCGCAAGAATGAGATGATCAACAACTTCATTAAACCGGGTCTTGAGGATCTGGCTGTGTCCCGTACGACCTATGAGTGGGGCGTGAAGGTGAAGAGCGATCCGAAACACGTGATCTATGTGTGGATTGACGCACTCCTGAACTATATAACGGCACTGGGATACGGTACGGAGGACACCAGCCTGTATGATAAATATTGGCCGGCCGACGTACACCTGATGAGTAAGGAGATCGTGCGTTTCCATACGATCTATTGGCCGATCATTCTGATGGCACTCGATGTTCCGCTCCCGAAAAAGGTGTTTGCTCACGGCTGGCTGCTGATGAAGGACGGCAAAATGTCCAAGTCCAAGGGGAATGTGGTCGATCCGGTTACGATGATTGACCGGTATGGTCTCGATGCGCTTCGTTATTACCTGCTGCGCGAAGTTCCATTTGGGGCGGACGGTACCTTTACGCCGGAAAGCTTCGTGGAACGGGTGAACTCCGACCTGGCTAATGATTTGGGTAATCTGTTGAATCGTACCGTGGCGATGGTCGATAAATATTTTGACGGAGTCGTTCCGGCTTTCTCCGCTGGCGTAACACCGTTTGATGCAGCGATCGAGGAAGCGGCTAAGTCGGTTTATGAGAAAGTCGAAACCGCTATGGAGAATATGGAATTCTCGGTTGCACTGACGGCGATTAGCCAGTTTGTCAGCCGCAGCAATAAATACATTGATGAGACCCAGCCATGGACGCTGGCCAAAGACGAGAGCAAACGAAATGAACTGGCATCCGTCATGAGTCATTTGGTGGAGACGCTCCGCGTGGCATCGATCCTGCTGCAGCCGTTCCTGACTCGTACACCGAAGAAAATGTGGGATCAGCTTGGTCTGGCGGAAGGCGAATGGACGAATTGGGAAAGCGGACGCCAGTTTGGAGCCGTACCGGCTGGCATGAAGCTTCAAAAGGGCGAGCCGATATTCCCACGCCTGGATACAGAGCAGGAAGTGGCCTACATCGCAGAGGCGATGACAGGCGGTACGAAGGCTGCACAAGAGGAGCCTACGACCTCGGCAGCAGCTTCGTCCGCCGAAAGCACGGCGGAGCCTGTAGAGCTTAAAGAGGAAATCGGCATTGAGGATTTTGCCAAGGTCGAGCTGCGCGTAGCGCAGGTGATCGCTGCCGAGCCGGTCAAGAAAGCAGACAAGCTGCTCAAGCTGCAGCTTGATCTCGGATTTGAGCAGCGGCAAGTGGTATCCGGTATTGCGAAGTTTTACACACCGGAGGAATTGGTCGGACGCAAAGTGATTTGTGTAACGAACCTGAAGCCGGTGAAGCTTAGAGGTGAAATGTCGCAAGGCATGATTCTGGCCGCCTCCGACGGCGACCAGCTGACGCTTGCAACGGTACCGGACGGCATGCCTAACGGCGCCGTTGTCAAATAAAATGCTCTCTCATTGAATTAAGTCGCGATAGACGGTGTACCCTGTTAAAGGGTACACCGTTATTTTTTCCTTTAAGAGGTTATTCAAAAAGTCCGCTTTTCTTTTTGAACACGCACTTTAATACGGGGGATGTAACATCTCTATTGAAAATTAATAGTAATTTTTACGATTTGGTTGACAATGATGTTTGCCTGCTCTTATAATCTTGTTAGTAAAGATTACGATTAATTGAACGGAGCGGATATGGGAGATGAACATGAACAAGAGAAAGAGAGAAAGCAAACTTAACAGTTGGACCTGGGGTGTAACCTCTATATTGTTGGCGGTACTCATCCTGTCGGGGTGCGGAAGTAAATCCGGCGGCAGCATTGTCGAAGGCAAGGTCAACGTCATTACGACCTTCTATCCAATCTATGAGTTTACGAAGGAAATTGGCGGGGACGACGTTAATGTCGTAAATCTTCTGCCAACGGGCGTGGAACCGCATGATTGGACACCGCGCAGCCAGGATATCGTGAATACGTCCAAGGCCCAGCTGTTTCTCTATAACGGTGCCGGGCTGGAAGGCTGGGTACCCGGATTTTTGAAGGGACTTGATAAAGACACGCAAGTCAAACCGATTGAAGTCAGTCACGGCATCCAGCTGATCGATGCCGTAGGAGACGATGGTCATGGACACGGGGAAGCCGCTCATGAAGAGGCGCATGATCACAGCCATGAGGAAAGCGCTGAAGCAGAGCACGATCACAGCCACGAGGAAGGCACGGAGGAAGATCATGCAGGCCATGAGCACGCAGCTAGCGCCGACACACATCATACGGACCCGCATACATGGGTAAGCCCGAAATCGGCACTGGTCATGGCAGAGAATATCAAGAGTAGTCTTGTCGACGTGGACCCTGAACATAAGGACGGTTATGAACAGCGCTTTGAAGCCTTGAAAGAGAAGCTGGTCAAACTGGATAACGACTTTACGAACGAGTTGTCCAAAACACCGAAAAAAGATATCGTTGTATCCCATCAGGCGTTCGGCTATCTGTGCCGGGATTATGGATTGACGCAGCATGCGATTATGGGATTGTCGCCGGACGCGGAGCCTCGAGCGCAGGATATTGTGAATCTTACTAAGACAGTCAAAGAGAAGGAAGTCCAATATATTTTCTTCGAAGAGCTCGTATCGGATAAACTTGCTAAAACGCTGGCGAATGAAGCGGGCGTGGAAACCTTGGTATTGAATCCCGTGGAGGGACTGACGAAGGAGCAGGCAAGCGGCGGTGACAATTATTTCACGCTGATGGAGAAAAATTTGCAAAATCTAACGAAGGCTTTACAATAAGGAAGATGGGGGAGCATATCCCCCTCTTCTTTCGTGTTATGAATGTTTATGATGTTCGTATATTTAGATAGAAAGACTACAGAGAGAAAGGCGGCCTGGTTATGGAGCCGGCAGCACAAGATTGCCACCAACCTATTGTACAAATCAAGGATGTATCCTTTCATTACCGCGAGCAGCAGGTGATCAAGGATCTCAACTTCACCATAAAAGAGCGGGACTTTGTAGGTATTGTCGGGTCTAATGGGGCAGGTAAAACCACTTTGCTCCGCATGATCGTTGGATTGCTGCCTGCTGCGGAAGGGTCTATTGAACTCTTCGGTCAACCGATCCGTAAGTTTCAGGACTGGGAGCGGATCGGGTACGTTCCGCAGAAAAATTCGTTTAATCCGCTGTTCCCCGCCACGGTGCGTGAAGTCGTCATGTCCGGGCTATATAATCGGAAGAAAATGTTTCGCCGTTTGAACCGTCTGGACCACCAGAAATGTGAGGATGCTCTGGAAGTGATGCGCATTCAGGATATTGCTGATAAGCGGATCGGCGCTTTGTCCGGTGGGCAGCAGCAGCGCGTTTTTCTCGCCCGGGCGCTCATTAATCGTCCGGATCTGCTCATACTTGACGAGCCTACGATCGGCATTGATGCCGATACCCAGGCCGGATTCTTTGAATTGATTACTCATATGCACGCCCATCATCGCATGACGTTTTTGATGGTTACCCATGATTTGGACATGGTTAAAGACTACTTGGGAGAATCGCCGGTATCGCAGAACGGAAAAATTCAGTTTTTTGTCAGACATTCTCATGATATCGAAAACTGCGCAGAAGTGGATCTGCAGCATTCGCTCGTATAATGTATAGAAACAAACTTTTTGAAGCAGGAGAAGGGGACGTTATCATTGCTTGATATTTTATTTAGCGATTTTTTTCAGCGGGCGCTGATCGGAGGGGTTCTGATCGGTATCACAGCCCCGCTAATCGGGATATTCCTCGTGCTGCGCAGGCTGTCCATGATCGGCGATACGTTGTCACACGTCACGATTGCGGGTGTGGCGCTCGGATTTCTGATCGAAGTATATCCGCTTGCCGCAGGACTTGTCTTTGCGGTACTGGCCTCGTTTGCGATTGAAAAGCTGCGAAAGGCGTATAAAAGTTATGCCGAGCTGTCAATCGCCATTATTATGTCTGGCGGCGTTGCGCTTGCTTCGCTGTTTTTCACCTTGGGAATGGGCTATAATACGGATGTTATGAGTTATTTGTTTGGCAGCATTTATACGCTGGATTCTACGGATATTTATATGGTGGGCGGTGTAACCGTCGTTGTCATTGCGGTTGTGGTTATGTTCTTCAAGGAGTTCTTCCTGCTCAGCTTCGAGGAGGATGCAGCCAGTGTCAGCGGCCTGCCTGTCAAGATGATGAACATGATCATTACGGTACTAACTGCGCTTGTCGTAAGCACCGCCATCAAAATTGTGGGTGCGCTTCTGGTATCCGCATTGTTGGTGATTCCGGTAGCAATCAGTTTATTGCTGGCGAGAAGCTTCCGAAGCTCCATCGTATTATCGGTCATTATCTCCGAAATTGCCGTTATCGGGGGACTGATGCTTGCGGGCATATTTAATTTGGCACCTGGCGCGACTATCGTGCTGCTGCTAATCTGCTTGCTTATCATTACGCTTGTCGGCAAAAAGGGTTTTACGACATAAGGGGGTTCTGAAATAAAATGGCTGATATTAATATCGGCATCGCGTTTGCTGCCGGTTTTGCTTCTTTTATATCTCCATGCTGTTTACCGCTGTACCCGTCCTACTTATCTATTATTACAGGCATGTCGGTCAATGACCTGAAGAGCGAACAGAACCGCAAGGAGGTCCGATTCCGGACCATGACGCATACACTCGCGTTCATCCTTGGGTTTTCTGCCGTTTATTATACCCTCGGTTGGGGAGCCGGCCTATTCGGGGAGTTCTTCACGGAATATCAGGACCTGATCCGTCAGTTGTCCGCGCTGCTTATCATCGTGATGGGACTTATGCTGATTGGTATTTTCCAGCCTAGGTTTCTAATGAAGGACCGGAAATTCAATTTTAAATCCAAACCGACCGGATACATAGGAACATTTCTGTTTGGCATCGGGTTTGCTGCAGGCTGGTCGCCATGTGTCGGACCGATCTTAACGGCCATCATCGCACTGGCAGCTTCCGATCCGGGAACCTGGTTCCCACTGATTACCTCTTACTCTCTGGGGTTTGCAGTACCGTTTTTCATCCTGGCCTTTTTCATTGGCTCCACCCGTTGGATACTGAAGTATTCAAACATCTTGATGAAGGTCGGCGGTATATTGATGATTCTGATGGGGGTTCTGCTCTTCACGGATCAAATGTACAAAATTACGATTTGGCTGCAAGGCATTACGCCGGAGTGGCTTAAATTCTAAAGCTGGGGGGAAGGCTGGTCCAATTTATAAGTCATTATTGGCATAGGATTGGACCAGGACTTGCCAACCGGTCTCAAAAACATGTATCATTACTATTGCAGGTAAAACAGTTTTTTGCACGGGTTATGTAATTATAGAAAAGAGGGAATAAGATGCCGACACCTAGCATGGAGGATTATTTGGAGCGCATCTACAAGTTGATCGACGAAAAAGGATATGCGCGCGTTTCGGATATTGCCGAAGGCTTGGAGGTTCACCCCTCATCCGTCACGAAAATGATTCAAAAGCTGGACAAAGACGAATATTTGATCTATGAAAAATATCGTGGTTTGGTTTTGACCAGCAAAGGCAAAAAAATGGGCAAACGGCTCATGGAACGTCATCATTTGCTTGAGGAATTCCTTGAGATGATAGGTGTACAGGATGAAAATATTTATAGGGATGTTGAGGGAATCGAGCATCATTTAAGCTGGGATTCCATTATGAGAATTGAGACGCTTGTGGAGTATTTCAAGCGCGATGAGAATCGACTTCAGGATTTGCGTGACGTTCATAACGAATTAGTCAACGAATCGTAATGTGGCATCTGTCCGCTTGTGACAGATGCTTTTTTAAACTGAATCGTCATATTTCTAGTGTTATATTAATAAGTTAGATTACCTGCAAATTTCATATTTTCGGAGGATTAATAGAAATGAAGCTTCGTAGATGGTTGTTGGTGCTGATTATGTTACTATTGTGTCTCCCGTCGGTGGTTCCAACTGCGCAAGCGAAGGCAGCACGTATCAGTATTCAGTTGGACGGTGTAACCTTAAACAGTGACGTATCTCCTTACATATTGCCGAAGGTTAATGTAACCATGGTTCCTACACGGATCATCAGTGAAGGACTGGGTGCTTCAGTAGCTTGGAATCAGAAGTCGAAGACGGTAACGATCGGGATGGATGGTTCAAGTCTGCAATTGACATCCGGTAATAAAGCCGCACTTGTAAACGGCTCATCCGTAGCACTGGATGCATCGGTTGAACTTAAGAACGGCCGGGTTATGGTTCCGCTTCGGTTTATCAGCGAGAACCTGGGTGTGCAAGTCGAATGGAACCAAGCGGCTCAGCTTATCTCCCTGACGACAGGCATGGACGTCGTTCCACCGCCGGTATCCACGGGGGATGAAGTCAGAGGGGCCTGGATCTCCACGGTGTTCAATCTGGATTGGCCGAAAACGAAGACCAATGCAGATCAGCAAAAGGCATCTTATATCGCCTTACTGGATTCACTCCAGGAAGTGGGCATTAATACCGTGTACGTGCAGGTACGTCCGGCTGGCGACGCATTGTACCCTTCAACTATAGTGCCATGGTCTAAGGTGCTGACAGGCATTCAAGGAGCAGATCCGGGGTATGACCCGGTCGCTTTCATGGTCGAGGAAACGCATAAACGGAATATGGAGTTCCACGCATGGTTCAATCCTTTCCGGGCCAATACCGATATTTTGACAGCATCACTTGATCCATCCCATGTTGCGCTCAGCCACCCCGATTGGATCGTGAACATAGGTAAGCAGCTGTACATTAATCCAGGGATCCCGGAAGCTCGGCAGCATATCATTGATACCATTATGGAGGTCGTGAACGGATACGATATAGACGGTATTCATCTGGATGATTATTTCTACCCATCCAATACGGTCTTCAACGATGATGCGGCATATCGGCAATACAACCAAGGTGCTTATTCCAGCCTTGCGGATTGGCGCCGGGGAAATATCAATGCATTTGTGCAAACGCTCGGAGAGAGCATACACCGTGTGAAACCTAATGTGGAATACGGGATCAGTCCTTTCGGCGTATGGCGTAACCAATCCGTGGATAAAACGGGATCGGATACAAAAGCCGGTGTGACGGCTTATGACAGCATGTATGCCGATGTGCGGGCCTGGATACAGAATGGCTGGATCGATTACGTAGCTCCGCAGATCTACTGGAGCATGAATAATCCAGCTGCTGATTATGATAAGCTGGTTGACTGGTGGGTTAGTGAAGTGCAAGGAACCGGCGTTGACCTTCTGATCGGTCATGCGCCCTACAAACTGGGAACCAGTGAGATCGGTTGGCAGAGCGCATCGGAGATCATCAATCAATTGAAGTATAATCAGAATTATACCGAGGTTAAGGGCAGCATTTTCTTTAGAGCAGAGAATATTTTAAACAATCCGTTAGGCATTAAAGATCAATTGCAATCATATTATAGATAAATCGGCACGTCCTATAGGTATGAAACATCCCCCGCGCTCATACATAGTCATTAGACCATGTGAGGCGGGGGATTTTATATGCAAATCAATGCGGTATTTGAAGGTGGGGGGGTCAAGGGAATCTCGCTTGCCGGGGCTGTCAAGGCGGCGGAGAATGCCGGCATGGAATTCAGACGCGTAGCCGGAACGTCCTCCGGATCCATCGTGGCATCCGTGCTGGCAGCAGGTTACCGAGCAGATGAGATCAAGCGCATCATTGAGGAGACGCCTTTTCATTCGTTTCTCCAGAGAGCACCGATCTTTAACACGAAGTTGATCGGTCCTGCCTTGCGGGTGTTGATTAAGAAGGGGCTGTATTCCGGAGAAGCCATGGAGAACTGGATTCGGGAAATCCTGCTTGCCAAAGGGATTTTTACTTTTTCGGACATCCCGGCAGGTAAACTATATATTGTGGCTTCCGACATTACAAATGGAAGGCTGCTGGTGCTTCCAGACGATCTTCGCCAATATGGCATAAACCCTGCATCATTTCCCGTGGCAAAGGCTGTGCGCATGAGCTGCAGCATTCCGTATTTTTTCGATCCCGTCATTCTTCGTTTATTGGGTAGGGCTGCCAAGGGCAAATCGTTTGGAGAACAGTTTGTTTATATCGTGGATGGGGGGCTGCTGAGCAACTTTCCGTTATGGCTTTTTGATCGTGAGTCGAAGGGAGGACCTAAGCCGCTGCCGGTGCTTGGCTTTCAGATGGTCGGAAAGAATAGTAACTTGCCCCATCTGATCGATGGCCCGATCGGCATGTTAACCGCCATGTTCGAGACGATGCTTTCCGCTCACGATGAACGCTATATTGAACAGCAAAATCGCAATCGAACGATCAAAATTCCGACGCTTGGCATTGGCACCACTCATTTTAATCTGACCAAGGAAGAGAGTGAAAATTTGTACAATTCGGGATTAACGGCAGGTACGATGTTTTTCACTCGCTGGAAATCCGAGCATTAAAAAAACCGTCCAGCCGGCATGAGTTTGCGCGGTTGGACGGTTTTCTTGTTAGTGATATTTAGGAACATCATCGGATGGGTCGGGTTTTCCTTTTTGCCCATCGATCACTTGAAACGGGTACTGTTTACGTTTTGCAGTTGGACTGCTCTTCCGTACGGTGCTGTTTTTTGCCGCCAACTTTGCTGCCGTTCGCTTAGAAGGCTTCACCTTGGGCCGCTTGTTCAAACGGCGAGGCGGAAACTTGTAGAGCACATACACGACAGCAACAATAATGAGTGGAATCAAAATATTCAGTCTTGAACCAGGGTCTAACAGGAGTACCAGTAGCCCTATGGCGGCTAACGTGATCGCCGTCCAAAAAATGATCGCATGCCTTCTCATGGATTATCACCCTTTCGCGGGATCCAGCACACTTCCTGTCACAGATTGGTGAACTGTAACATTCTCGTATTGAGCATCTAACTCACGCATTCTGTTAAAGGATGCGATGGATACTTCAACTTGATCATCATTAGGTTCCTTCGTCGTTAGAAGCTGCAGCCACAGACCGGGATAACCGAGGAAACGGAGTACCGGCATGTCTCGCATGGCATTGGTAAGTTTCAGGAACTCAAAGGAAACGCCAAGCACGACCGGAAGAAGCGCGATTCTTTGAATGACCCGTTGCGTCATGGTATCCCATGGCACCACCGAGTAGACAACAACGCCGAGAACAATGGTCAGCATCATGAAGCTGCTGCCGCAGCGATAATGCAGTCGTGTATATTTCTGAACATTCTTCACCGTCAACTCTTCGCCAGCTTCAAATGCGCTGATGACTTTATGTTCAGCACCGTGGTACTGGAACAGTCTTTTAATGACAGGTGTTTGAGAGATCGCCCATAAATATACAAGAAGCAGTATTAATTTAATTACGCCTTCAATCAGGTTATGCACAATATAGTGATCAAATGTATTGCCAAAAAAGAAATCCTCTACAAAAACAGGAACGAGTGTAAACAGCAGCTTGCCGAATACAAAGGAAAGCACACTGACGGCGGCCACACCGATAATCATGCTTAAACTCCAGCCTGAGTCTTCTTTCTCCTTCTGTTTCTCGCGTTCTTCCGGCTCCAGGGTATCGTCAGCATATGCATCCGCAGAGTAATTCAAATGTTTGGAACCCTTAATTGTAGAATCTATGAGACTGACGATGCCGCGAAGAAGCGGAATCTTCCGCAGCTTCCGAACCCATGTCTTGTCTTCGCGAGGCACCTCGAGAAACTTGATTTCGTTATTTTTACGCCGTACGGCTGTCACATTCACATGCTTTCCGCCGAACATAACGCCTTCGATTACAGCTTGGCCTCCATAGCTGATCGGGGTTGACTTATCGGACAACCAGTTCACCCTCCCTGACATGTTTTTCGTTCTATGAACTATTGTATCGAATTTTGAAAGTAATTTCTAGTTGGATTAGCCGTAAGGGAAGCGGAGCATACTACTTTCAGAGAAGAACGGGGTAAGAGCAATAGTTCGATGACTTAGAGAGGAGAATCATTAGATGCATGAACATCGATTTCGACAGCAGAACCAAGTCACCAATCCATTTGTGTTTGCCCTGGAGCTGGGCTATTACGCAGGTCTAATCTGGGGAGGCGTGGTCTGGATATTTTACTGGTTAAAATTCACGAAGGTGCTGCCGGGCTTTTTGCTCGAGCCATACTTCAAGCATGAGTTCCTAAAGACGACTGCCGGACAAATTGCCGGTTGGCTGTCCTTTATCGCGTTTTCCGTCATCGCTTCCCTCATCTATGTCACCTTGTTCAGGAAGCTGAAGGGCCCATGGCCCGGTATTGCTTACGGAATCTTATGGTGGGTGGTACTGTTCGTCGCGCTCCATCCATGGCTTCGGCTGACAGACCCGGTGAAGAAGCTGTCTTGGGATACAAACATCTCGGAGGTTTGTATTTTTATATTATGGGGACTATTTATCGGTTATACAATTGCGCAGGAATTCACCGACGAGAAACTGCGCGAACCGAAGAAGGTGACGGGCTAGGCAATAAAAACTTCTCAACCCTATGCCGCCTATGGTAAAATAGCTTTTGGTTATTTGACGAAAAGGTGGGAAGCCCTATGAAATCCATATGGGTGATAAACGGACCGAACTTAAACCTGCTCGGCTTCCGTGAACCGGGCATTTATGGTTCACTCAGCCTGCAGGCGATCGAAGATAATTTGCGTAAACAGGCGGATCTCGCCGGTATCGGTATTACCTTCTATCAGTCTAATCATGAGGGTGCTATTATCGACCGTATTCATGAAGCTATTGGACAGGCGGACGGCATACTTCTTAACCCGGGAGCACTGACCCACTACAGCTACGCTGTACGTGATGCCATCAGTTCTGCCCGTATTCCGACAGTGGAAGTTCATCTATCGAACATTCATGCCAGGGAGGAATTTCGTCATACCTCCGTCATCGCACCTGTTGCTGTCGGACAAATCGCGGGTTTTGGCGCTGCGAGTTACACACTGGGCTTGTCGGCCCTTTTGCAAGTCCTGAATGACCAAGAAGGATAGTTTGGGAAATGGGTGAGAGGAGAGGTTAGAATGAGTAACAAACGAGTGGTTAAACTGCGCGAGAAACTTCAAGGCAAAGGCGTAACGGCTATGTTGGTTGCAAGCCCGATCAACCGTAGATATTTGACAGGCTTTACCGGGTCTGCCGGCTATGTGCTGATCACACGGGATAATGCCTATCTCTTGACGGATTTCCGTTATATGACTCAAGCTCCACAGCAAGCCGTCGGCTTTCAAGTGGTTGAGCATGGACCGAAGGTTATGGAGACGGTCAAGGATTTGCTGTCTTCCGAGGGGATTACATCGCTTGGATTTGAACAGGACCATGTTACATACGGCGTATTTTCCACCTATTCGGAACAGCTCGCGCCCATTAGCCTGGTGCCGGTTTCAGGTCTTGTAGAGGATCTGCGGATATTCAAGGATGAGGAAGAGTTGAGCATCATGCAGCGGGCTGCCGATTTGGCTGATCAAACGTTCAGCCATGTGCTGACCATTCTGGCTGCCGGCAAAACGGAACGGGAAATCGATCTGGAGATGGAAATGTTCATGCGCAAGCATGGTGCAACCGCGTCTTCCTTTGATACCATTGTCGCTTCCGGCGAGCGTTCGGCTTTGCCGCACGGCGTTGCCAGCGAGCGTGTCATTCAAGGGAACGAATTCGTTACGTTTGATTTCGGTGCGCTGCTTGATGGATACTGCTCCGATCTCACGAGAACCGTTGCGCTCGGAAGTCCTGATCCTAAACTGAAGGAGATCTATGATATCGTGCTGGAAGCTCAGCTTCATGCACTGGATCATATTAAACCTGGTATGACAGGACGCGAGGCAGACGCCTTAACTCGTGATATTATAACCCGTTATGGATACGGGGAATATTTTGGCCACAGCACGGGGCATGGACTGGGTATGGAGGTTCATGAATCTCCGAGACTGTCCAAGCTGAGTGATGATGTGCTGCAGCCGGGTATGGTGGTAACGGTGGAGCCGGGCATTTACTTGCCTGGGCTTGGCGGTGTCCGTATTGAAGATGATATCGTCATCACGGAATCGGGTATTCATATACTAACAAGCTCGTCCAAAGACTACACTGTGTTATAAAAGGCTGTTCCAAAAATAGCTTTATGAATTTGTACTTTAGGAAAATGATGTACTATATTAATTAGACCGCATCCTTAGGAGGGAATCTTAGTGATTTCAGTTAACGATTTTAAAACAGGTTTGACCGTAGAAGTAGATGGCGATATATTCACCGTTTTGGATTTTCAGCACGTAAAGCCTGGTAAAGGCGCAGCTTTCGTACGTTCCAAATTGAAAAACCTTCGCAACGGCAACACCGTTGAGAAGACGTTCCGTGCAGGTGAAACGATTGGCCGCGCGATCATCGACAATCGTGGTGTACAGTATCTTTACGCCAGCGGTCAAGAGCATGTATTCATGGATAACGAAACTTACGATCAGTTCAGCTTGACTAGCGAGCAGTTGGAATGGGAACTGAACTTCCTGAGAGAGAACATGAATGTAAACATCATCAGCTACCAAGGGGAAATCCTCGGGATCAACCTGCCTAACAGCGTGGAGCTGAAAGTTGTTGAAACCGAGCCGGGAATCAAAGGCAATACGGCTACGGGCGCAACGAAGAGTGCGAAAGTGGAAACCGGCCTGAATGTACAAGTTCCGCTGTTCATTAATGAAGACGATGTGCTTCTGATCGATACACGCGAAGGTAAATACATCTCCCGTGCATAGTAGGCTTTAAACGGGACCCTTCAACGATTGATAGGGTGCCAATATCTTCTAAACAACGAGACTCCTGTACGTATGTACGGGAGTCTTTTTTGTGATGGGCGAAAGCCGATGCGGTAAGCCCGAGTTCTTTTTGCCTTGAAAAGCCTTGACGGGATGACTCACTTTCGTATTATACTGTTTTAAAGTGAGAAACCACCTGAATGCTGTTACATACTGATATTAGTGGGGAGTGAAAGAAGCATTGTCACTGTACGTCATGAAATTCGGAGGCAGCTCTGTAGGAGATACAGAACGTATGAAGCGCGTTGCCAGAAGAATTGTAGAGAAACAAGATGAAGGTCATCAATGTGTAGTCGTGGTGTCTGCTATGGGGGATACGACAGACGATTTGATTGACCAGGCAAAGCTGTTGAATGAGAATCCGCCGGCACGGGAAATGGATATGCTGATGACCACGGGAGAACAGATATCCATATCGCTGCTATCCATGGCCATTCACGGTCTCGGCCGCAAGGCAAAGTCTTTTACCGGCTGGCAGGCGGGGTTCCGTACGGAAGCGGTCCATGGCAAAGCCCGCATTACGGATATTATGCCAGAGCGCGTTCATAAAGCGCTTGACGAAGGGAATGTCGTCATTGTAGCGGGATTCCAGGGAATGACTGAAGACGGAGAGATTACAACGTTTGGACGCGGGGGATCAGATACCACGGCGGTTGCTCTTGCGGCTGCCATCCAAGCGGATGTATGTGAAATATATACAGATGTGGACGGGATATACTCCACGGATCCGCGGGTTGTCAAATGTGCGCGGAAGTTGAAGGAGATTTCCTATGACGAGATGCTAGAGCTAGCCAATCTTGGTGCAGCTGTTCTTCACCCGCGTGCGGTTGAGTATGCGAAGCATAATCAAGTCAAGCTTGTCGTCAGATCCAGCTTTAATCATAACGAGGGTACGGTTGTTAAGGAGGAAACTAGCATGGAACAAGGTGTGGTTGTCAGCGGAATTGCATTTGACAAGAATGTGGTAAGAATCAGTATTCTGGGCGTTTCCGATACGCCAGGCGTTTTGGCTCAAGTGTTCGGAGAGCTTGCAAAAGAAGCGATTGATGTTGATATTATCGTACAGAGCGGTGTGCAGAACGGCGAAGCAGACTTTTCCTTTACCGTTTCCTTGGCCGATCGGGAGCGTGCGTTGTCAGTTATTGAACAAATCCGCGGCAAAACTCCGTATCGTGACGTTACCTCGGAAGACCATCTGGTAAAAGTATCGATTGTTGGCGCTGGCATGGTCAGCCACCCGGGTGTGGCCGCGCAAATGTTTGATGTTATCTCCCGGCAGGGGGTCAGCATCAAAATGGTCAGCACGTCCGAAATCAAAGTATCCTGCGTCATTGAAGGAACTAATCTGGAAGGTGTCGTACAAGCGCTTCATACCGCGTACGGACTGGATACGGATCAGCAAGCTTCCGTTGGCGGACCGCAGATTCGGCGATAACCTGTTTTTTTCTGCAATCATATCGATATGAAATAGAGTAATCCCGGTCCATAGCGACCGGGATTTTTTGCGTTGTCCGAAAGATTCAAAGTTCGCTTCTATGAAATTAAAAAAATAGAGATAAAACGAGAGTACCTCGCATATTTTTAAACATCACACATGTGAACAAGAAGAAGGAGGATATATAGCATGCTGGACAAGTTTGTCGCGAGTATGGCCACGCTTCGTTTTTTCTCCGGCAGTCTCGAGATTGTGGCGGCCATCATCATGCTGCGTCTGAACCAAGTCGATAAAGCACTGGCTGTGAATTCGGCCCTGGCTTTCATGGGCCCGCTGGTATTGATTCTGACAACAACGATTGGCCTTGTGGGAATGGCAGATAAATTGTCGTGGGGAAAGATCGGCTGGATTTTGTGCGGCGTCTCCTGTCTCTTATACGGCGTTCTAAAAAAATGATAGATTCGCTGCATATTTTTCAGGTACAAGCATACACATGGGATATGAAGTTCTCTTATTAGAAGATGATCAAAAAGGACAACCTGGGGGAAATTGATATGACATTGAATTGGTTAGACCTGTTTCCCGAAACCGTAAAACGAATGCTGCTGAGCTTGTCGAATGAGCTTCTCCATCATGTGGAGGAGGTACGTATCCGGGAGGAACGTCCGCTGGAGGTTAATTCGGGGGGCAAGCATCATTTTCTGGACCGGCGCGGCGGGCTTACATTGCGGCCTGATGAAGCGTATAAGCCGACGCGTGAAGATACCCATCGGTTGCTGGATCTGATCAGTAACCATTCCCTCTACACCATGGAAGAGGAACTGCGAAAAGGGTTTATCACGATACCCGGGGGGCATCGGGTCGGGCTCACCGGCCGGACGGTGCTCAGCGGTGGTAAGGTTGAACACATTCGGGATATAAGCGGGTTTAATGTCCGGATTGCCAAGGAGGTTCAGGGAGCAGCGGATGACATCATTCCGCATTTACTCGACCGGAAACGGAAAAGGGTGATGCACTCGCTGATCTTATCCCCGCCTCAGCAGGGCAAAACAACGCTGCTCAGGGATCTGGCGAGGCAGATCAGTTACGGCAAGTGGGGGAATTCGGCCGTGCATTGGCCGGGAATGAAGGTAGGCATCATCGACGAACGCTCTGAAATTGCCGGTTGTTTGCGCGGAGTCCCTGGATTCGACGTAGGTCCGCGTACGGATGTGCTGGATGGTTGTCCGAAAGCTGAAGGGATGATGATGATGATCCGTTCGATGTCCCCGGATGTACTGATTGTGGACGAGATCGGTCGGCCTGAGGATGCAGAAGCCGTCATTGAAGCCTTGCATGCGGGAATTAGCGTGATTGCAACGGCGCATGGCTCATCCATACAAGGTATGCGGGGGCGACCAGCACTCGCCGGTCTTTTGGAGAACCGGATGTTTGAGATGTATGCCGTTCTCAGTAGAACAAGCGACCAAAGATCATACAAGCTGTATGACGGAGGTCAGCGAACGCTTCAGACGGCTGCGGTCGGTCCGCCGGGCGGTGATGCCTATGCTTAAACTGGTCGGGGCTGTGCTTGTGCTGGGAGCAGGAACTTTAGCCGGATTTTTTCAGGCCCAGCAATTCGCAGCAAGACCCAGGCAGCTGCGAGAACTTATTCTCGCGCTTCAACGGCTGGAAACGGAGATCAGTTACGGTTTGACGCCGCTACCCGATGCGCTGGAGCGAATTAGCGATTCCCTTCGTGAACCGCTTAGATCCTTATTTGCCTCAGCCGCGCTTTACATGAGACCCGATTATGGGTTATCCGCACAGGATAGCATCCGCAAGGCACTGGGCGAATACTGGAAGCGAACATCAATGAAAAGTGCCGAGCGTGAGGTGTTGGAGCAGCTAAGCGGCGTTCTTGGCACCAGTGACAGGCAGGACCAGATCAAACATATCGCTCTGGCCGTGGGACAGCTCAAGCATGAAGAAGCAGCGGCAAGGGATGACCAGGTCAAATATGAAAAGATGAGCAAGAGTCTGGGACTGCTCATCGGAGCATTGATCGTCATTTTGATCTTTTAGCGAGGTGCCAAGGGAAATGAACATTGAAGTGAACGCCATCTTCCAGATTGCCGGTATCGGGATCATCATTGCCATGATTCATACCGTCCTGAAACAGATGGGGAAAGAGGATATGGCACATTGGGTAACCCTGATCGGGTTTGTGGTTGTGCTGTTTATGGTCGTCAGACTGCTTGATGATTTGCTCAAGGAAATCAAAAGTATTTTTCTATTCCAGTAGGTGGACTTATATGGAAATTATCCAGGTGGTAGGACTGGGCATCATCGCTACCGTGCTGATCTTGGTTGTCAAGGAACAGAAGCCGCTCTTTGCCTTTCTTCTGGCAGTGGCGACCTCTCTCCTCATCTTCCTGTTCCTGATCGGGAAGATCGGAAATGTCTTATCCATGCTGGAAGATTTGGCGGAGAACTCCGGTGTCCAAATCATTTATCTGAAGACCGTTCTGAAAATCATCGGAATTGCCTATATTGCGGAGATGGGGGCCCAGATCGTACGAGATGCCGGACAGGAATCGATCGCATCCAAAATAGAACTGGCGGGAAAAGTGCTCATATTGGTGCTCGCTGTACCGATTATCGGGATCATCATCGAGACGGTCCTGAAGCTCCTCCCGGCTTGAAAAAGGTGGGGGGACATGGTTACAGGCGTTATACTTCGAAAAGGCATGGCCGTGTTTCGTCTACTGGTCCTGATGTTGTTTATGTCCGGGATGTTCTGCGGAACGATAAGTGCGGCTGCAGCGGCAAATCCGGCCGATGAGTGGGTAGAGCAGCAGACGCAGCAGCTGCCGACAGACCAGGTCGAGAAATACTGGGACCGGCTCATGAAGGATTACGGCGGTTTCTTCCCGGATGGAAAGACGCCGTCCCTGATGGATATGCTGCTGCCGGGCGGCGATGGTATTAGCTTCAAAGGGGTCATGTCCGGCATAGGAAAGTATTTGTGGCACGAGGTTCTTTATAACGGCAAGCTGCTGGCGACCATTGTGATGCTGAGCATCATGAGTCTGATCCTTGAGAATCTGCAGACGGCCTTCGAAAAAAGCACCGTGAGTCGGGTTGCCTATACCATCTGTTACATGGTTGTCTTGGTCATTGCCGTTAACAGCTTCAGCATCGCGATTGGATATGCCCGGGACGCCATTACCCAAATGATTGATTTCATGATGGCGATGCTTCCCTTGCTCTTTGCACTGATGGCTTCGATGGGCAATGTCGTGACCGTCTCGGTGGCTCATCCGCTAGTCATCTTCATGGTACATACGGTAGGTACGCTGATCAGCACGATTGTGTTCCCGCTTCTGTTCTTCTCGGCTCTCCTGCATCTGGTTAGTTCGCTATCCGAAAAGTACAAGCTGACCCAGCTGGGCAACCTGCTGCGAGGTGTTTCGATGGGCGTTCTGGGTGTGCTGCTTACCGTGTTCCTCGGGGTTATCTCCGTCCAAGGACTTACCAGCTCGGTTACGGACGGTGTGACGATCCGAGCAGCCAAATATGTAACCGGCAATTTCGTTCCGGTAGTCGGCAAGATGTTCGCAGACGCAACGGATACCGTGATCTCGGCCTCATTACTCGTCAAGAATTCCATCGGGCTGGCAGGAGTCATCATTATTTTGTTTCTTTGCGCATTCCCTGCGATCAAGATCTTGACGCTTGCCTTGATATATAACGTCGCAGCGGCCGTCATGCAGCCGCTCGGAGACACCCCGATCGGCACCTGCCTGCAGACGATCGGAAAGACGATGCTGTATGTTTTTACAGCTTTGGCTGCAGTCAGTATGATGTTCTTCCTGGCCATCACGATTCTGCTCACGGCAGGCAACATTACCGTCATGATGAGGTGAGGCAGAATATAGCGGCGGCTAATCTTTAGGAGGAATGACGAATGGACTGGCTTGGAGGTTGGTTGAAAAGCGTCATCATGGTGGTTCTCTTTGCAGCCTTCGTTGATTTGATACTTCCCGGCAAGGCGCTTGAACGATACGCCAGATTAGTCCTGAGCCTGTTAATTCTGCTTACGCTGCTTAGCCCGATTATTACATTGATAACGGATCCCCCCGAGAATCAACTGGCGATGGAGCTGGAGCGGCAGGAGAAAGGTCTGCCGGAGGAGGTTCAGCTGGAGCATATTCTGGCACAGGCCGAGAAGCTGAAGGAAACGCAGCAGAGTCAAAGCCTTCAGTGGGCGGGCAACGAATTAGCCCGGGTGATGAAAGAAGAGATTGCCGCAGAAACGGGGGAAACGGTTCAGGAGGTCAAGGTGGTGCTGGCTGCAGTTGCTAGGCAGGACAAGGGATATGCAGGCGCTACGATACGATCTGTTGACGTAAGACTGGTTGGAGGTGAATCGGAGAATGCAGAGGTAGAGAACAGCGATGATAAGCAACCCATCGGCATAGAGACAGTGGATTCCGTTCAGGTGAATGTTGAATCCGTGCAATCGGAACGGGATGGGAAGGCTGCGGCGAAAACAAATGCAGAAGCTGTGAGCAAGGCTGATGAAGCAAGAGCAGAGCCGGTTCGGAATTACATTAGCCGCCGGTGGGATTTGGAGCCGGATCTGATCACGATCTATATGCCAGGGCAGGAGCAGGATAAAAAGCTGTAGCGGAGGTGAGGATGATGGGAAATTGGTTGAAGCGGTTGGAACAATGGCTGGGCGGAGGCGCTGGCGGAGCAAGAAAAATGCAAACCTTCAGGTGGTTGATCATTCTTGGTCTGATCGGCGTTGCGATTATGCTGTTCAACTCTTTCGTCAATGTGAAGAAGCTGGATCATGAGAATATCGGTCGCGAGCCGCCACCGGAGACGGCCGCGGTCTCGACGACCCAAGGCGGGACTTCAACCAGCGGCGGCGGTGAGTTTGAAAGTATCGAGCAGGATTTTGAAATGCGCACTAAAACCATGCTGGAACAGATTGTTGGGGTTGGGTCCGTCGATGTCATGGTGACTGTGGAATCTACAGAGGAATTGGTCGTCCAGCGTGACATGAAAGATACACAGGAACTGACGGAGGAAACTGATGCTAACGGAGGTAAGCGTCATGTAACAAGTTATCAGCGTGATGGCCAGATTGTCACCTATGAATCTTCCGGGGAAGAAACGCCGATCGTCACCAAGAAGATCAAACCTCAAGTCCGGGGGGTGCTCGTCGTAGCCAAGGGCGCCGAGAATGATGTTGTAAAGAGCTTGATCGTGGATGCGATCCAGCGAGGCCTCAATGTCCCGTCTTATCGTATATCCGTTGTCCCTCGTAAACAGGAATAACCGCAGCCTCTCGAATGATCCGATCATTCGTGCCAAGGTTTTCATTTAAAGGAGGAAACGTTCAAATGAATAACAAAAGACAAACCATATGGTTAGTATCCATGCTCAGTTTGATGGTCATCCTGTCAGCCTACTACTTATTCACCGACGATTCGGGAACGAAAGCGCCGCCGGTTGCCGAGAGCACGCAAGTGGACGGTCAGAAGCCAGGTGTCGGACAAGAAGCAAACGGAACCGCAGGCACTGGCGACGAGCTGGTTGTGAACGAAGTGCTTGAAGAAGGTACTGACGGTGATTCCGGTGCCAATGAGCAAGGAACTGCAACGGGCGATACCGGTGCGGCCAGCACGGGAGACCCTGCAGAAGCAACACAGGGTGAGCAAGGGGATCAAGGAAAAGCCAGCGGCGAAGCCGGTAAAACGGAAGAGCCGGAAGTGAAGGAATCCCAAGAGGGTGCCGAGAATTCCAAAGACGCTAGCAGCACAGGCAAAGAGGGTGCCAAGGACTCCAAAGACACAAGCAGCACCAGCAACGGTAAGAAATCGGATGAAGAAGTGCTGGAGCAAGTGGCTGCCAATGCAACATCTGCAGCAGCCCAGTTGGAGTCCTATAAATTGGACCGCTCACAAAAAAATATGAAATTATACGATGAGTTAATGACAAAGATCGACAATCATGAAAACAAGCCGGAGCAAACAGCTCAAGCTACCGAACAGCTGAAATCGGCCGAAGCGAGAGAAGAAGTGATTCTCAGCATCGAAGAAGCCCTTCAGCAGCAATACGGAAACGCCGTTGTGAAGGAAGAGAGCGAGAAGTATAATGTGGTCGTACTGAGTGAGAAACTCGATGCCAAAGGTGCAGCCGGCATCGTGAGTCTTGTGATGAAGGAACTGAAGGTTTCGCCGGATAAAGTAACCGTTCAATATGTTGCGCCATAAGCTTGTCCGCAGATTTCAACATAAATCACGGATATATTATAAAACCGAAAGAGTCTAAGGATTGCCTTGGGCTCTTTCTATTTCGCTCGATTGTGATATAATACTCTAAGCTATTGACTGACTGTCCTAAGCAAGGGCTTCCAAGAAAGTGAAGGAGTGAACGTCGATAATGTTTAAATTAAACGAAATCAAGGAACTTATTAAGCTGGTGGATCAAACATCCGTGCATGAGCTGGAAATTGAGAGCGAAGGTACACGCTTATCCATTAAGAAACCCAATGCAGCCGAGGTGGTTAACAACTATCAGGCAGCGCCGCAAGCGTTCATACCGGCACAGCAAATGATGGCACCACAAATCGTACAGCCGAATACGGGGAATCAAGCACCTGCAGCTGCACCACAGCAGGATTCCGTGGAGGATGGCAACAGCTCATTACATAAAATCGTATCACCGATGGTAGGAACTTTCTATCGTTCCCCATCGCCTGAGGCTGGGCCATTTGTCAGCCCCGGGGACAAGGTGACTGATAAATCGACGGTCTGCATCATTGAGGCCATGAAGCTGATGAATGAACTGGAAGCAGAGATCAAAGGCGAAATCGTAGAGGTTCTCGCACAGAACGGTCAACTTGTAGAATTCGGGCAGCCTCTGTTTCTGGTGAAACCGGAGTAATATGGAGGGACTCGCCAAGAACGAGAGTCGCAAGAGTCCGAAGGAGGTTACTGCATGACATTTCAAAAAGTGCTAATCGCGAACCGGGGAGAGATTGCCGTTCGTATCATCCGGGCTTGCCGGGAACTTGGCATCGCAACGGTGGCCGTATATTCGGAGCCGGACCGGGAATCCCTGCATGTTCGCTTGGCGGATGAGGCCTATTGCATCGGCCCTACGTTATCGAAAGACAGCTATTTGAATTTTACCAATATCATGAGCGTTGCTACACTGACCGAGTGTGACGCCATTCATCCCGGGTATGGCTTTTTGGCCGAGAACGCGGATTTCGCGGAGATTTGTGAATCCTGCAACATAACCTTTATCGGTCCTTCCGCTGACGCGATCAACCGTATGGGAGATAAGGCTGTTGCGAAGCAGACGATGAAGGATGCAGGTGTCCCGGTTATTCCGGGATCCGACGGATTGGTCGAGGATTTGAATGAGGCCGTTATGCTTGCCCGCGATATCGGATATCCAATCATTATCAAGGCTACTGCAGGTGGCGGAGGTAAGGGAATTCGGATCGCCGAGGATGAAGAAGCGCTGGTTAAACAGATTACAAACGCGCAGCAGGAAGCCCAGAAGGCCTTCGGCAATGCAGGCGTATATCTGGAGAAATATTTAACCGGCATGAAGCATGTAGAGATTCAAATTATCGCCGACAAACATGGCAACGCCGTGCATCTCGGGGAGCGTGACTGTTCTGTGCAGCGCCGGAGACAAAAGCTTGTTGAGGAAGCTCCTTGTCCGGTGCTAAGTGAAGAGGTACGCAGCCGGATGGGCGAAGCCGCCGTTCGGGCCGCAAAGGCCGTTAACTATTCCGGTGCAGGTACGCTTGAATTTTTGCTCGGCCAGGACGGTCAGTTCTACTTCATGGAGATGAACACGCGGATTCAGGTGGAGCATCCGGTGACCGAGATGGTGACCGGGGTTGATCTGATTCAGGAAATGATTTCCGTTGCCGAAGGAAACACGCTTTCTTTCACGCAAGAGGAAGTCGTTATTAATGGCTGGTCCATCGAGTGTCGGATTAATGCCGAGAATCCGGACAAGAACTTTATGCCTGCGCCTGGAACTATTCAGTTCTATTTGCCTCCAGGAGGTCCTGGCGTGCGGGTAGACAGTGCGGCATATCCCGGTTATACCATTTCGCCTTATTATGACTCGATGATTGCCAAGCTGATTGTATGGGCGCCGACCCGCGATGAAGCCATCGCGAAGATGAAGCGCGCATTGGCCGAATTCGAGATCGAAGGGATCTATTCAACCATCCCGTTCCATCAGAAATTGCTCAAGCATCCTACCTTCTTGAAGGGTGACTTCGATATTAAATTTTTGGAAGATAATGAGATTTGAAACCTTTGGCCAAGTTTGTCATAAACTTGGCCAAATGGTATAGTATGAGTAATAAGAGCGCATGCCTTAAGCAGTTGGGGTGCATCCGCTAACTTATTCCGAAAGGTGTGTTGAGACAATGGCGGAAACTTTGCCTACAGAATTTGAACGTACAGATATTGGTGAAATTCAGATCGCTCCGGAAGTTATTGAAGTCATCGCTGGACTTGCTACGGTAGAAGTACGTGGGGTTGCAGGGATGAGCGGCGGCTTTGCAGGCGGCATTGCCGAGCTGCTCGGACGCAAGAATTTATCCAAGGGTGTTAAAGTGGAAGTTGGACAACGGGAAGCTGCTGTTGACGTATCCGTTATCGTGGAGTATGGTCATCGTCTTCCTGAAGTAGCCGGAGAAATCCAGCGCAACGTGAAACGTTCGATTGAGAATATGACAGGGCTTACGGTGATTGAAGTCAATGTACATATTCATGATGTCCATTTCATGAAATCCGTAGAGAAGACGGAAGAATTGGATCTGGCTCAACGCGTGAAATAAGAATACTTTCAGGCTAGCCCTGGGCAGCGATGTCGAGGGTTTAATCTAATTTTAAGGAGGCTGTGCTGAATCGTGGCCAAATTAATGGACAGACTTTTGCTGTTTATCTACAGCTTAAGTATCGGTGTCATATCCGTAGTTGCCATCCTCCTGTTGAGTGGCGCTGTTCCGTATGAATTAACAAGCGTTCAGGAACAACGCCTTTTCTGGGCTGGAATTATCGTAGCTGCGGTTTTGTTTTTACTGAGCATCCGTTTCTTCTACATCTCCGTAAGACGCGATCGCTCAAACCTGAATTCCATCGATCAGCGCACGGAGTTTGGTGACATTCAAATCTCTGTGGAGACGATCGAGAATCTCTGTCTCAAGGCGGCTTCGCGCGTCCGTGGAGTCAAAGATTTGAAATCCAGGATCAAGGTATCCCAATCGGGTCTTGATATTGCGATACGCGCCGTGGTTGATGGCGAGGAATCCATTCCTACACTGACAACGGAAGTACAGAAGCAGGTGCACGACTTCGTTGAAGATACAACAGGAATACCCGTCTCATCCGTATCCGTATATATTGCTAACGTGGTTCAGGCACCAAGCTTCAAGAGCCGCGTGGAATAGAGGTGAGCTTCCCCAATGCCTTGGAAAGAAATATGGGAGAGTCACAGAGGAAGAATTGCCGGGGTGACCGGCGGGCTTGTGTGCGGACTGATTTACTTATTATCCGGTTTTTGGGATATGCTGTTCTTTGCATTAGTGGTATTTATCGGCTATATATTTGGCAAGCGCAAGGATCTGAAGCAGGGCTCCGTGTTCCACTTTCAGGAATGGGGACGATGGCTTTCCGAGCGCTGGCGGCCGTTTAAATGAACCCTGTGATATGCTTTCTCCGGAAAAAATGCTGAGGACAGGTGTAGTGCGCCTTTTTTGCGGAGAGAGATATTCACAGGTTTTTTTTTTGACCTTTTAAATGTTGTCAAGTCTTGACGGCAAATGGATCATACTAATTAGAAAAATGGATTCAGCAGGGTCCACAGGAGGAACAAAATGAAAAGACGTGTAGTAAGAGAGATTGTCGTTCAAAGCCTTTACCAGATGGAGATGAACGAAGTCGACAGTGTCGAAGCCGTGTCGATGCTGCTCTCGGAAGCGGCCGAAGAAAATGAGACCGAGCGGGTCATCGGCGACGAAGGTCAAGTGAAGGAGTATGTGCTGCAATTGGTCAATGGAACCTGGGAATGCAAGGATTCGATTGATGAACTGCTCGCTCATTATTTAAAAGGCTGGCAGGTAAGTCGTCTTTCCCGTGTGGATCGTCAAATCCTGCGTTTGGCTGTATATGAACTTACATCCCGTGAAGATGTGCCTGGCAAGGTAGCCGTTAATGAAGCGATTGAGTTGTCCAAGCATTTCGGAACCGAGGAGTCAGGAAAATTCGTCAACGGCGTACTGGGCCGGATGATTCAGGAGCTGGATCAAGTCAAGGCGAAGCTGCGTCAGTCTTAATCTGTACGCTTAAGCTAAGCTTGAAACGATATCATTCCATCATAATGGAGGAGAGATTAGGATGACAGCAGCAACGATAATTAGCGGAAAACAGATTTCTGAAGAAATTCGCAAGGGGATTGCGTTAGAAGTAGAACAATTGTCCAAGCAGAATGTACGTCCTGGTTTGGCTGTTGTACTTGTAGGGGATGATCCGGCTTCGCATGTTTACGTTCGCAACAAGGAGAAAGCATGTCAGGATCTGGGCTTTTATTCCGAGGTGCACCGTCTTTCCGCGGAATCCAGCCAGGAAGAAGTACTGGCGCTTGTGGACAAGCTCAACGCCCAGGAATCCATTCACGGAATTTTGGTCCAGCTCCCTTTGCCCAAGCACATCCATGAGAAGGCCGTCATTGATGCGATTGCAGTGGAAAAGGACGTCGACGGTTTCCATCCGGTTAATGTGGGTAACCTCGTAATAGGCGACGATAGTCTGCTGCCGTGCACACCTGCCGGCGTGATTGAAATGATCAAGCGGACAGGCATTGAGATTGCAGGGAAGCATGCTGTTGTAATCGGAAGATCCAATATCGTTGGCAAACCGGTATCCCTTCTCCTCCAGCGCGAGAATGCCACCGTTACGATGTGTCACTCTAGAACGGGGAATATGGCTGAAATCGCTCGTCAAGCGGATATCCTGGTTGTTGCGATCGGCAGAGCGAATATGATTGATGCCAGTTACGTGAAGCCCGGCGCGGTCGTAATCGATGTCGGCATGAACCGTTTGGAGAACGGAAAGCTTGCCGGGGACGTTGACTTTGAGAGCGTGAAGGAAGTGTCAGGTCCGATTACTCCGGTTCCCGGAGGGGTGGGACCCATGACCATTACGATGCTCATGCAGAATACCTTGATAGCCGCCAAAAGGCTGAATGGGTTGAGCTGATATGAAGTCGGCAGATCCAGGACGAGTATTATCCGTTAAGGATTTAAACCGTTATATCCGCATGAAAATGGAAGGCGACTCCAGGCTCTCCGACGTATGGATCCGCGGTGAAATTTCGAATTTCACCCATCATTCCAGCGGGCATATGTACTTTACCTTAAAGGATGAAGGCAGCCGGATTCGTGCGATCATGTTTGCGACACATAATCAGAGGCTCCCTTTTATACCGAAGGAAGGCTCTCGCGTTATTGCCAGGGGCAATGTGTCGGTATATGAACGGGATGGTCAGTACCAATTCTATGCGGTTCAAATGCAGCCTGACGGGATCGGCAGTTTGTACCTTGCTTATGAACAGCTGAAGTCGAAGCTTGCGGAAGAGGGCTTGTTTGCAACCGAACGCAAACGCCCTTTGCCGCGTTATCCCAAGACGATTGGTGTTATTACCTCGCCGACGGGTGCCGCTGTTCGGGATATTATGATTACGATCCGGAGACGGTACCCTCAAGCAAGAGCCATTCTTTATCCGGTGCTGGTTCAAGGCAAAGGGGCTGCTCCTTCGATCGTGAAGGCTATTCGAACGATGAATGACATGGCCGAGGCCGATGTGCTCATCGTTGGGCGCGGCGGCGGATCACTGGAAGAGCTGTGGGCATTTAATGAGGAGATCGTTGCAAGAGCTATTTATCAATCCGATATTCCTGTTATTTCCGCCGTTGGACACGAAACGGATTTTACGATCGCCGATTTTGTAGCGGATTTACGAGCAGCTACGCCAACGGCCGCCGCGGAACTCGCGGTACCGAGCAGTGCGGAACTGAAGGGGCAGCTTGTACAAAGCCAGCGCCAGCTCAACCAGGGACTTCAGCAGCGACTTAAGCGAAGTCGTGAACGCTTAGTTTCGCTCCAGCGTTCCCCGGTTCTGGTTCATCCTCGTCGGTATATGCTGCAGCATGCCGAACGGTTGGACATGCTGTCCCAGCGGCTGCAGGGCAACCTGAAATCCCGGCTGTCCCTGGTCCATCAGCGGCAAAAATCACTGCATCAGGGATTAATCCGGTATAATCCGCGAACCCAGGCGGAGTTCGCCGCGAGAAGAAAAGATCAGGCTAACCGGCAGTTAATGAACGCAATGCAGTCGATCATGAAATCCAAGATGTCGCAGCTGCAAACCGAAATGCGGCATCTCGATGCGCTCAGTCCGCTGAAAATTATGTCCAGAGGATATAGTCTCGTGTATGACGAGCAAGAGCAAAAGCTTGTCAAATCCATCGAAGATGTTCAGTTAGGTGATTTGGTTAACGTGAGGGTCAGCGATGGACAGCTGCAGTGTCAAGTGTGGGGAATGAAGGAGGATGAAGAGAATGGCGAATGAAACATTGGAGATCAGTTTTGAAGAAGCGATGGCTCAGCTCGAGACGATTGTGGAGCAATTGGAAGATGGAGACGTGCCGCTGGAAAAAGCCATCGATTTATTTCAACAGGGCATGAAGCTGTCGCAGATGTGCAGCAAAAAGCTGGAGCAGGTGGAGCAAAAAATCGAAATGATCGTAGAAGAAGGCGGAGAACTGAAGCGTAAGCCTTTTGGTGGATCGCTTGATGAGACAGGTGAACTAGGTGAATAACAGACTTCCGATTCATCAATATATGAGTGATATTTGGGACAGACTGGATAGCGAGCTAACCAATCTTTTTCCGCCAGGTTGGAAAGTTCCTGAAACCCTTCGCCAGTCCATGTCGTATTCTTTAATGGCAGGCGGGAAGCGAATGCGTCCGCTGCTTGTCATTGCGGCATGCGAGGCGGGAGGCGGCAACCGTGACGCAGCCCTTCCGGTCGCTTGCGCCGTTGAGATGGTCCATACATATTCCCTTATACACGACGATCTGCCAGCGATGGATGATGATGATTATCGCCGCGGCAAGCCAACAAATCATAAGGTTTTTGGCGAAGCGAGCGCTATTTTGGCCGGTGATGCCTTACTGACGCATGCCTTTTACAGCGTTATCCAGGCTTCCAGAAAGCATGGAATCCCGGCAGAGCGTGTGCTGTCGATTGTAGAGGATCTTGCAGAGTATGCAGGTCCGCGGGGAATGGTAGGCGGGCAGGTTGCCGATATGGAGGGTGAACAAGGGATAACGACGCTTGAGCAGCTTGAGTATATTCACCTGCACAAGACGAGTGATCTGATCATGTTCTCGCTAATGGCAGGCGGGCATATTGCCGGATGTTCGGAATCCCAAATTGAATCCTTGCGAACCTTTGGGCATCATATCGGCCTAGCTTTTCAGATTCAAGATGATATCCTGGATCTGGTCGGGGATGAGTCCAAGCTTGGGAAGCCGGTACAAAGCGATGTGAAACAGGAAAAAGTAACGTATCCGTACTTCATCGGTTTGGACGCATCCAGGGGTGAAGTTGAGCGCCTGACAGCAGAAGCTAAGCGGTCCATTTTAGAAGGGAATTTCAAAGATCCCTCCAGATTGCTGGAGATTGCAGATTTCTTGATGGCGCGGGACCACTAAGCACGCTTTACATGCAAACGGTTTTTTTGTGATATAATGTCTGTTAATGGCTGAATTCATATCAGCTAAAGAAACGTAAACTTAATCAAGGAAAGCGGGGAGATTCTTCGTGCTTCTTCCAAATATCAAGCATCCCGAACAACTTAAACATCTATCGGTGGACGAACTCGAGGATTTAGCAGGACAAATCCGTTATTTTCTTATCGAAAAGCTGTCCGCTACCGGTGGCCATCTTGCACCGAATCTGGGAGTGGTTGAACTCACGCTGGCCTTGCACTATTGCTTTGACAGCCCTCGTGACAAGATGATTTTTGACGTGGGCCATCAAGCCTATGTACACAAGATCTTGACCGGACGGATGGATAAATTTGATACGCTCCGAAAATACAAAGGCTTGTGCGGCTTCGTAAAGCGTTCCGAAAGCGAGCATGATGTCTGGGAAGCCGGACACAGCAGCACCTCGCTGTCTGCTGCAATGGGTATGGCAATGGCGCGTGATCTGAAAGGTGACAACAACCGGGTTATCGCCATGATCGGTGACGGTGCCCTTACCGGCGGCATGGCGTTTGAAGCGCTCAATCACATTGGCCACGAGCAGAAAAAGCTGATGGTCATCCTGAATGACAATGAAATGTCGATTGCACCGAATGTGGGTGCCATGCACAATTACTTAAGCAAGATCCGTTCCGATCGTTATTATCTTCGTGCCAAGGACGAAGTGGAAATGCTCCTGAAGAAAATTCCTGCCATCGGCGGCAAACTCGCCAAGACGGCAGAGAAGATGAAGGACAGCCTTAAATATATGATGGTTCCCGGCGTTTTATTCGAGGAACTCGGGTTTACCTATCTGGGTCCTGTGGACGGACATGATCTGAACAAACTGATCGACACGTTAAAGCAGGCAGATAATGTGGACGGACCCGTTCTGATTCATGCCGTCACAACCAAAGGCAAGGGATACCGGCCGGCAGAATCGGATTCTCATAAATGGCATGGTGTTTCTACTCCTTACAAGATCGAATCTGGTCAAATGCTTAAAACTGTGGGCAATCCAATGTACACGGAAGTGTTCGGACAGACGCTGGTTGAGCTGGGGGAACAGGACAAGCGGATCGTGGCCGTTACGCCGGCGATGCCGGGCGGCTCCGGCTTGATCCCGTTCAGCAAGAAATTCCCTGATCGTATGATCGATGTGGGCATTGCCGAGCAGCATGCTGCGACCTTGTGCGCAGCATTGGCTATGGAAGGCATGAAGCCTGTCTTTGCGGTGTATTCCACGTTTATGCAGCGTGCGTACGACCAAATCGTGCATGATATTTGCCGCCATAACGCCAACGTGATGTTTGCGATTGACCGTGCCGGCTTTGTCGGTGCCGATGGCGAGACTCATCAAGGGGTATACGACGTGGCCTTTATGCGTCATATCCCGAATATCGTTATCATGATGCCAAAAGACGAGAACGAGCTTCGTCATATGATGAAAACAGCGCTCGATTATAACGAGGGACCTATCGCATACCGCTACCCTCGAAACAATGTGCGCGGCGTTCCAATGGACACCGAGCTGGTACCGATTCCGATTGGAACTTGGGAAGTCGTTCGTCCTGGCGAAGGATACGCCATTCTGGCAGCGGGTCCTATGGTTCAATTGGCTGAAGAAGCGGCGGAGCAGCTCAAACGGGAAGGAATTACGGTGCAAGTCGTGAACGCCCGTTTCCTTAAACCGCTTGATGGAGGTATGCTGCGGAACCTGGCGGAGACGGGGACGTCCATGCTGGTTCTGGAGGAAGCCTCGCAAGCGGGTAGTTTGGGGAGCGCGGTTCTGGAATATTTTGCAGAGCAGGGAATTCATGATGCCGTCGTATCTTTAATGGGGATCGAAGACCGGTTCATCGAGCATGGAAGCATACCGCAGCAGCGTGAAGAAGTAGGGCTGACATTGGAATCGGTTTGCCAGGAAATCCGGAGCCTGAAGAATGCCCGGACCGCCGTACTCGGCAAGAGAAGTTTTATGTCTTAGTAAACCATCAGGAGTATAATATGGATTCATCTCAGAAAGAACGAATTGACATCCTGCTCGTGGAGCAGGGATATTATGAGAGTCGCGAAAAAGCCAAAGCTGCGATTATGGCGGGTCTTGTTTATGCCGGAACCGAGCGGATCGAGAAAGCCGGCATGAAAATTCCGAGGACGTCCGAACTGAAAGTCAAAGGCTCGGTTCATCCCTACGTCAGCCGTGGCGGATTAAAGCTTGAGAAAGCGATTCGTTCATTCGATATCGATATGAAGGGGCGCACAATGCTGGATATCGGCTCTTCGACGGGCGGCTTTACGGATTGCGCACTCCAGCACGGGGCCAGTTACGTGTACGCAATTGACGTCGGTTATAACCAGTTGGATTGGTCGCTTCGTAACGATGAACGCGTATGTGTCATGGAGCGAACGAATTTCCGCTATATGACGCCGGACGATCTGAATGGCCCTCGGCCTGATTTTGCCAGCATTGACGTTTCGTTTATCTCCCTTCGCATTATTTTGCCGCCCCTGAAGATGCTCCTGGGTAGACCGGGAGATGTAGCTGCTCTGATCAAACCTCAATTTGAGGCAGGGCGGGAGAAGGTGGGGAAGTCCGGCGTGGTTCGGGATCCGAAGGTTCACAGGGAAGTCTTAACGCAAGTGCTGACTTTTGCGGACGAAATTGGGTTCAAATTAAAAAATCTTACGTTCTCTCCGATTACGGGAGGGGAAGGCAATATCGAATTCCTGGCCCACTGGCGATTAGAGCCGGAGGTTTCTGAAAGCTCGGAAGAACCGACTCAGGGTGATGGACAAGAATCTGTCCATTTGAGTCAATGGATTGATACCGTCGTAACACAAGCGGCTCATACATTCACAGGAAACTCATCGAAATGATGGGTTTCTTTTGCTGAAAAAGAGGAATTGATGTTCTCATCCGCGAATACAAAATTCGAGGTGAGAGGATGAATGAGCGTTATGATTGGTTATTGATGATATTGCTTGGTGTCGTCATTGCCTTGCTTATCGGTTATAGGCTGAATCGTTGGCTGATGTCGCCATCACCGGATCGACTGCCGGGCATCCCGATCAATGAACACATTCCAGATCACCCAGCCATTGGGATGCTCGAACAAGAAGGATATGACGTGGTTGGGGGTAAAGTAAAAATAAACTTATCGTTTGAAACGGGGCAGAGACCTATTTTGAGTCGGTTGTTTATCGATTACGTTGCATCCGATGACAGTGGCGAGCTGTACATGGTCAAGCTGGCACGGGAACGGATGCCGGTCGATTGGACGGGCCCCGGCATTCGCGATCGGTTGATGCCTTTTTTGCTGCTGTATCCCGAATGTGCCGGCCTGCTCTATATTGATGTGAACGAGAAGTCGATTCAGCGTTTAAGCATGGATTGGTCTGACGAAGAATGGATTGGTCAAGATGATTACAACAGTTAATACTCAGGAGGCTCTTTATGAAGGGACAACGCCATATTAAAATCAGGGATATTATTACCCACCAGGATATTGAGACACAGGATGAGCTTGTAGACGCATTGCGTGCTGAAGGTTTTCAGGTCACTCAAGCTACGATTTCACGTGATATCAAAGAACTGCTGCTCATTAAGGTGCCTACAGACGATGGGCGATACAAATACTCCATGCCGACAGATCAGCGTTATAACCCTGTACAGAAGCTCAAAAGAGCGCTTATCGATAATTTTGTTTACATTGACCGTACCGGTAATCTTGTCGTCATGAAATGCTTGCCTGGAACAGCCAATTCCGTAGCCGTGCTGCTCGATAATATGGAATGGACTCAGATCATGGGGACCATATGCGGCGATGACACGATATTGCTGATTTGCCGAACGGAAGATGACGGAGAACATGTGGTAACCCAAATCAAAAATTTCATTTCGTAATCAATTGTGTGACTCATTGGCAGTTTTTTAAGCAGTAGCGGAGGTGGGAAACATGTTAAACACGCTATCCATTCGGAATCTGGCGGTTGTAGAAAGTGTGGATGTGCATTTTTATCCGGGATTTCACGTTCTGACAGGGGAGACCGGTGCAGGTAAGTCCATCATAATCGATGCGCTGGGATTAATTGCCGGCGGCCGCGGCTCAGCTGAACTGATTCGCTACGGCTGCGACAAAGCAGAGATTGAGGCTTTATTCGAGCTGCATGCAGGGCATCCCGTATGGGATACGCTGAAAAAGCTGGGTGTTGAAGCGGATCCAGAAGAGCATTTGTTGATACGGCGGGAACTGACATCTCAAGGAAAAAGCACGTCCCGTATTAACGGACAGCTGCTGAATTTAAGCATGCTGCGCGAAGTTGGAGAAAAGCTCATCAATATCCATGGTCAGCATGAACATCAAAGCTTGCTGCGTTCAGAGCAGCATATGAGTCTTTTGGACACCTACGGGGATAAGGTGATCGGACCTGCCAAGCGGAAATATCAAGAATTGTACGGGGAATTCAGCAAAGTGGAGCGTGAGCTCAAGGACCTGCAGGAGACCAGCCAGAAGGCATATCAAATGCTCGATATGTATCGGTTTCAGTTGGAGGAGATTGCGGCGGCGGAGCTAAAATCCGGTGAAGACGAGGAATTGTCCGAAGAAAGAACCAAGCTGTCCCACAGCGAGAAGATGATGGATTCCGTTGCCGGAGCGTACGACCTATTGTACGGATCCTCGGGACTGGAATCCGTCAGCCGTGCCCTATCCAGATTGGAGGATGTGTCCGGCTACGATGAGAAGGGGTTAAAGCCGCTTGTTGAGCAGCTGCAATCCGCTTATTATCAGCTGGAGGATGCCGTATTCCAGCTAAGGGATTACCGCGACAGCATTGAATTTAATCCGGAACGTCTGAACGAAATTGAGCTTCGTTTAGATATGATCTCCGGATTGCGGCGAAAATATGGGGATAATGTTGAGCAAATTCTGGAATACTACGTGAGAATTCAGCAGGAAACCGATATGCTGGAGAATAAGGACGAATTTATCCAAGCATTGGAACAGCGTCGTGACGAGTTGTTAAGCGTGCTGTTGGTTAGCGCTAAAGAGCTTAGTATTGCCCGCAAGCACTGTGCGCAAGATTTAGCACGGCAAGTGGAGGGAGAACTGAAGGATCTTCAAATGGAGCGCACCTCGCTTGAGGTTCGTATGGAACTGCAGTTGGATCCCAACGGTTATGAGTATGAAGGACATAAAGTAAGGTTGACCAGACAAGGGATGGATACGGCTGAATTCCTCATATCCGCCAATCCAGGTGAGCCACTGCGTCCGCTTGCCAAAATTGCTTCGGGTGGAGAAATGTCCAGAATTATGCTGGCGATGAAGAGTATATTTGCCCGTCATGATCAAATACCGGTCTTAATCTTTGATGAAGTCGACACAGGTGTCAGTGGAAGGGCTGCCCAATCGATTGCGGAGAAGCTGTTTTTGCTGGCCAAAACTTGCCAGGTGTTCTCCATTACGCATTTGCCGCAGGTCGCATGCATGGCGGATCATCAATATTTAATCGAGAAGAAGCTGGAAGCCTCCAGAACGATGACGCAAGTAGAAAACCTGAATGAGGAGGGGCGTGTAAAAGAGCTTGCACGGATGCTTGGCGGAGTCGAGATCACCGAAAAGACACTTCATCATGCCCAAGAAATGCTCAATCTGGCGGCAGCGCAAAAGGCTTCCAGAAAGGCTCCGGGTCAATGATTGACAGTTATAAATCCATAAGGGCAGGGTAACTTAAAGGTACGCAATTGGCGACCACCTTTTCGTCAAGCGAAAGAAGAAAAAGGGAGCGTGACAGCCATTGAAGCCCAACCTCAGGAGAAAACTGCTCGGTTTCGTTCTTGCTTTCCTTCTTTGTTTCATTGGAACTGCTGATCCTGTCCAGTCTTTTGCTTCATTGCCTAATGAGCTGAGATTGATTTCCGGTCAGCAGTCCCGTCTTGATGTGGCCATGCCTGTTCAAGCCCTCGCTTCAGTTGATCGCCCGGATGTCCTGCAGCTTAACGGCTCCCGCGAGTCAAAACTTCAAGTATCGCTAAAGCATCCACTTCAGCTGAATCCCCAGCAAAGCGGAAATGCCGAAGTTACCCTGAAATTATTTGGTAAAATTCCTCTGAAGACAGTTCATGTGAAGGTGATCCCCGAGCTAAAGGTCATTCCTGGAGGTCAGACCATCGGCGTCAAAGTGAAATCCTCCGGTATACTGGTCGTTGGACATCATCTGGTACGTGTTCAAAACGGTGCTAAAGTGTCCCCTGGAGAAGCAGCCGGCCTGAAGGTTGGCGATCTGCTGACCACGATGGATGGAAAGTCGCTTAATGATGTCACAAAGGTTGCTGATATCGTCGAGAAGGCCGGTAAAGCCAATAAGCCATTGGATATCTCCTTTAAGCGTGGCGGCAAAGAAATGGAAACCAAGCTGAGCCCGGCATATGATCAAGAAGATCAGAGCTGGCGCCTTGGTTTGTATATCCGTGATTCTGCAGCAGGTGTAGGCACTTTAACTTTCTACGCACCTCACCAGAAAGTCTACGGGGCTTTGGGCCATGTCATTACCGATATGAATACTCAAACACCCATTGATGTTGGAAGCGGCCAGATTGTTCAGTCCAATGTTACATCCATTAGCCGAAGTGAAGAAGGCGAGCCGGGAGAAAAGCGGGCGACCTTCACAAAAGACGGCAAGATTTTGGGCAATGTTGAGCGCAATACCCATTTTGGCATCTTCGGTAAAATGAATAATCTTCCTGAACACGGTTTGTATCAGGAGCCAATTCCGATAGCCTTATCTCATGAGGTCAAGGAAGGTCCGGCAGAGATTTTAACTGTCGTTGAAGGGCAAGAGGTTGAACGTTTTACAGTGGATATCGTTCATGTTTCTAAACAGGATGTTCCCGCAACGAAAGGGCTTGTACTCCGTATTACCGATCCAAGACTGCTTAAGAAGACTGGCGGGATTGTACAAGGCATGAGCGGCAGTCCAATCGTTCAAGACGGCAAGCTGATTGGAGCGGTTACCCACGTTTTTGTAAATGATCCTAAATCGGGGTATGGATGCTTTATTGAATGGATGCTTCAGGACTCCGGCGTATTACAATCTACAGAATCAACTCCTCAAAATCTTAAGGCAGGTTAATGCCTTGAGATTTTTTTGTCGTAAAATAACGAAATAGAGATTAATTTGAAACAAAATATTTAATTATAAATCAACTTCAAAAAAAAATAAAGAAAAATAATTTTCGACAGAAGGAATTTAAATCAGTATGTCGAAAACTTTATACACAAGAAAAATGTTCTAAACTAACAACTGATCTGATAAAGGAGGAGCACGAATTGCAAAAGATCGAAGTATTATTGGCAGACGACAACCGTGAGTTTACAAACCTGCTTGGTGAATACATTTCGGATCAACAAGATATGGTGGTATCCGGAATCGCTTATAATGGCGAAGAAGTATTGAGCATGATTGAGGAAACGGGAAAAGTACCGGATGTGCTGATCCTTGATATTATTATGCCTCATTTGGACGGCCTTGGCGTACTTGAACGATTACGCGATATGAATTTGTCTCCGCAGCCGAAAGTCATTATGCTTACGGCATTTGGTCAGGAAAATATTACGCAGCGAGCGGTACAATTGGGTGCTTCCTATTATATTTTGAAACCGTTTGATATGGAGGTGCTCGCCAGCCGCATTCGTCAACTCGTTGGCTCGTCCAGCAGCATTTCGTCAGGCGCGTCATTTACAAGTATGAAATCCAATGTGGTTCCTATGGGAAAAGGTAAAAATCTGGACGCGAATATCACTTCGATTATCCATGAGATTGGTGTTCCTGCTCATATCAAGGGCTACCAATATTTGCGTGAAGCCATTACCATGGTATACAACAATATCGAAATTCTAGGGGCGATCACGAAAACGTTGTATCCAGCGATCGCAGAGAAATTCAAAACAACGCCTTCCCGTGTGGAACGTGCAATCCGTCATGCCATCGAAGTAGCCTGGACTCGCGGAAACATCGATTCCATTAGCCATCTGTTCGGCTACACCATCAACATCAGCAAATCCAAGCCAACCAACAGCGAGTTTATCGCGATGGTGGCAGACAAGCTGAGAATTGAGCATAAGGTGTCTTGAAAGGGTAAGGACTAAGGAAGAGATTTAGGGTAAATGAAAGTGGTTGCCCTAAATGTCTACCTGCGCGAAACATTGAAATCACTCCTTTATTGGTTGCGATGTCGTAATCTGTGAAGGAGTGATTTTATTGTTTTGGTCATCGACTTTCAACAAAAACAAACCAGCCCTTAATCCGGCTGGTTTGTTTTTGTTTGGGTAACATAACCCGCTCAACGTCCTTCGGTGTTACGTACCTTCGATTGCTTCACAGATAATACATTTTGAACTGGATATCCTGCTCGTGGTTTCCGAACTTCTTGCCAAATAAGGTGGCGCCTCCAACGTGCTTTGCATCTTCCTTCACTTCAATTCGGAAGGTCCAGCGATCACAGGTTGCATCCAAATCGTCTATGGAGACAGCAGAGAGCGGGTCTCCATCGATATACGTACCGTGGCTCGTAATTCGTATCGTCTTTAGCAGTCCGTATTGGTTGATATTGTGCGGCCACCATGCAGGCGTATATTTCCCCCGCGTATCCGCAAAATCCCCTGGGCTTGTCCACGTGCCGAGTTCGATCCCGTTTAAAGAGAAGGTAATGTCGGAAGGCCAGACATCATTGGAAAAGGGGAATTCTGAGGAAATCTCCAAACTGATTTCGAACTGCTGCAGCTTTTCATCCTTTTGAAGGAAGTTAGCGATGTTGTATTGGATAAAGCCCTCGGTAAACCATAGTATTTCTGCATCCACGCGCTTGGGATCCATGAAGTATTTGGGCTCGTCCACCCGCCCGATAAATTCCTTCTCGGTCGCAAGCCCGCAGGTAGGCTTCAGATCATAGTCCGTGTAATGTCCGATCGGCACGGAAGCCTCGTAAGAAGCAAAGGAATGAAAGATTTTTTTCGGGAAGTTGATTTCGATATGATCCACCTTCAGGATTGAAATTTTCTGTTGGCCCGATTTTCCCGGCACTTTTTCTGTGCGGATTATGCCTGCATCTTCGAGTTTTTTAATATGTTTTGTCACAATCGGACTGCTGATTTGAAGTTCATGGGCCAAATCTTTGATATTCATTTTGTTTTTGGAGAGCAGCTGAATAATCTTGATTCGAACTTCGCTGGCCAAAGCCTCGTAAACCACAAGCGATGACTTGTCTATTTCCAATTGCATATGACCACTTCTTTCAACAAGTTTTTTCATAAACAAAATTCATTAACTAATACGCATCATAACACATGCTTTATTAACCTGCATATAAATCTCACCATTTAATACAACAAAATTCCAATAATTTGATTAACATAATAGTTAATTAAATAAAATATTATCGATAAAGATTTATATTTATGTTATTGACACCGTTTTCAAAACGAGTGTATACTGAACCAAAGTTAATCGTTTTCAACATTCAGGCCAGTGAATGATTAACCAAATGATTAGTAATAGGAGGAGAGTTTGTTGAAGAAAAAAATGGGGGTTTCACTCATACTTGTATTGTTAGCGGTAGCGGTACTAGGGGGATGTGGCAACGGGGATAAGAACACCATTACCTTTTGGACGCCTTTGACAGGTGATGACGGGGCTTACATGGATCAACTTGTGAAGGATTACAACGCCACCAATCCCGAGTACAAAGTGAAGCATGTGATTACCTCGGATATGTATACAAAAATATCAACAGTTCTTAATTCAGGCAAAGGCGTTCCTGATCTGTCCATTATTCATGCGGACCGCGTTCCAAGCTTCGTGAAGCAAGGTGTGTTGGAGCCGATGACGGCAGTCATGCAAAACCAACCAGAATTGAAAGCGGATAACTATTTGCCGCAGGCCTGGGCAACCGGAAACGTAGAGGGCACCCATTATACGGTACCGCTTGATATTCACAGCAATGCGATGTATTACAACAAAAGTTTGCTCAAAAAATACAATGTTGAAAGCTTCCTGGATGATGATGTCGTGACCATTGATGAAATTTTGTCACTGCAAGGCAAGTTGGATGAAGGCGATTACGTGATCAATGACGCACTATTGGGCTGGGTTGTGTTAGCGCAAATCCAGAACCTGGGCGGCGACATTCAACAAGACGGCAAGCCTGCCGTGAACACAGAAGCCATGAAACAAGCGTTTACGGAGATTAAGAAAGTATCGGATGCAGGCTTGATGACCCCTTTTGGTGAGGACGGATATCTGATGTTCCAAGCTGGAAACGTTTTATTTTCCACTGACGGCACATGGAGCTCGACGGCACACGCAGCAGTGGATGGATTGGACTTTGGCGTAACCAACATTTATTCGACGAGTGCAGACAAGTATACGAACCGAGCCTCTTCGCACTTATTCTCCATGCTGAAGAACGATAAGAGAACGGATGAAAAAGAGCTAGCCATCGGTCAGTTCCTGGAATTCATCCGCCAAAACTCGATTGAGTGGGCAAAAGCGGGACAGATCGTAGCGAGTAAACAAGTCATTGAGAGCCCGGAGTACAGTAACTATATTCAGTCATTCTTTACCTCCAACGAAAAAGAAATTGAGTCCTTGTACATTTACACCTACGAGTACTATCCATACGTAGCGGAGGCTGTAGATACATATGCAGCGGATATCGTACGGGGGAATGTTGACATCAACGAAACCCTGGCGACGATGCAGAAATTTGTAGAGGATAAAATCGCGGAAGGCAGCAGTGCCGCAAAGTAAATGACAGCAGAGCAGATTGAAAAAAAGAAAAATGTCCTTGCTTTCATGACACGTTTCTTTTCCAAAGGAGAAATGAAAGGGTATGAATAAGAAGTCGTTGACGCCTTATTTCTTTGTAGGTCCCCATCTGATACTTTTTATCGTATTTATTCTATTGCCGACTCTATACGGGATCTATGCTTCCTTTACGCAGTGGAATCTGATCAATGACCCTATGTGGGTCGGCTTGGCCAACTATAAAACGATTCTGTTTGACGCGGAGTCCACCTTTTACACCCAATTTATGAATGGATTAAAAAACACGCTGATCTTTGTTGTTCTAAGTGTACCTATATTAATTATCATTCCGTTAATGATTGCCGTATCGCTGGAACACAAGAAAGTGAAGATGAAAAATGTCATTCAGTCCATACTCTATATTCCCGGACTCATTTCGATCTCCGCAGCGGCACTGATCTGGTCTTTAATCTTCAATAAGCAGCTTGGGATCACGAATAATATCTTCGGCTCTGAAACAGTCTGGGCGGCCAACCAGCCCTATGCCTGGCTGATCATTATTGTCATTACGGTGTGGGGCGGAGTCGGTGGGAACATGATTATCTACCGGGCTTCCATCAGCGGGGTATCCAAGGATTTGTATGAATCGGCCGAGATGGATGGAGCGGGGCCTATCCGCAGATTTTCAAGCATTACACTGCCTTCCATTCGTTTTCCGCTGATCTATACCTTTGTTATGACGACAGCCGGAGCCTTTAACGTATTCGGTCAGCCATTAATGATGACGGACGGAGGACCAAGACAGAGCACAACCGTATTGATGATGTACATCCGGCAGCTGGCCTTCGGTCACGGGGAATCGATTGCCGGCATGGCTTCTGCGATGGCAGTTTTGCTCGGACTGGTCATTCTTGTCATTTCAGCCCTTCAGTATTATGTGATGAACCGAAACGCGTCCTAGCGACATGTTCAGCTCGCAAACGAAGGAAACGATAAAAGGTAGGTGTACTGTGCAATGTCGAACCCGGTAGTACATGAAGTGAACGCGGATTCCAAGCTTGGTCGCTCGGGTCCAAAGAAGGCTTCAGCCAACATAAGCGTGTCCAAATATATAGCTTACGCATTTCTGATCATCCTGTGTGTAATATGGGCAATCCCGGTCATATTTGGCATCACCACATCTTTTCGGTCCCAGGCCGAGGTGGTTTCCAGCGGTTTCCGACTGCTGCCCGATAACTGGATTTTCGACAATTATGTCACGATCCTGCAAAACACGTCGACCGCGCCCATCCTGCGCTGGTTGATGAATTCCGTATTTATTGCAACGATGCATACGCTGCTCGTGATCGTGGTCATTTCCATTACCGGTTACGGATACTCACGCATCAACTTTAAAGGAAGGGACACCTTATTCTTTACCTTGCTTGGAATTTCCTTCTTTCCCGGGGTAGTGAATCTGATTCCGTCTTATAAAATCATTGATGCGCTGGGATGGGTGAATACGTCTTGGGCGATGATCATTCCAGGTTTGGCCGGGATGGGGAACATTTTTTTGGTCAGACAATTCATGATGGGCGTTCCCAAGGATCTGGATGAATCGGCGCGTGTTGATGGCGCGGGAGATTTTAGAATCTATTCCTCTATTATTTTGCCGCTCATGAAACCTGTATTGATTGTATGCGGATTGTTTTCATTTACGGGTTCCTGGAATGATTTCCTCTGGCCCGTTATCGTTTATACCGATGTAGAGAAGATGCCGGTCACAGCAGGACTGCTGTTGTTACAGGACATTTACGGCAATTATCGCATGATCGGACAATTGATGGGTTCCGCGATCCTGGCCATCATTCCGACGCTGCTGTTGTTTCTGTTTGCCCAGAAATATTTTGTGCAGTCAATCAACTTAAACGCGGGCATCAAAGGATAGCAAGAAGATTGGATTCAAATAGACGAGTAAAAATAGAAAGCTAGCGGAAGTCAAACTATAAGGTATAGGAGTCGTCACCATGTCTGAATTAAATATAAAAAATCCCCTGATCGAACAGCGGGCAGATCCGTGGATCTATAAACATACCGATGGTTATTATTACTTTACCGGTTCCGTGCCGGAATACGACCGAATTGAGCTAAGACGCTCACAAACGATACAAGGGCTTGCGGATGCCGAAGGAATTACGATCTGGCGCAAGCATGAGTCAGGCCTGATGAGTGCCAACATATGGGCACCCGAGATTCATTATATGGCCGGGAAATGGTATGTATATTACGCCGCTGCCCATACTTCAGAAACGAGAGACGGATTGTTCGATCATCGAATGTTCGTATTGGAGAACGTTTCGGCGAACCCGCTTGAAGGAGAATGGGTGGAGAAGGGGCAAGTGATTACGAAGTGGGAATCTTTCGCCCTGGACGCAACAACGTTTGAGCATAAAGGCAAACGGTATTATGTATGGGCTCAGAAAGATCCGGACATTCCAGGAAACTCCAATCTGTACATCTCATTGATGGAGAATCCCTGGACCCTGACAGGGGAACAGGTATGCATATCGGTTCCCGAGTACCATTGGGAGAAGATCGGGTATCTTGTAAATGAAGGGGCCGCCGTTCTTAAGCGCAACGGGCGCATATTCATGACTTATTCCGCGAGCGCCACAGACCACAACTATGCGATGGGGCTGCTGACAGCCGATGAGGACAGTGATTTGCTAAATCCGAGCTCCTGGGTTAAATCGCCTGACCCCGTATTTAAGACATCTGAGCTTAATGGCCAATATGGGCCGGGGCACAACAGCTTCACGGTTTCCGAGGATGGCTCGCAGGACGTGCTGGTGTACCATGCGAGAAGTTACAAGGAGATCGTGGGAGATCCACTATATGATCCGAATCGTCATACGCGCGTACAGGTCATCCGGTGGAACGAAGACGGAACGCCGAATTTTGGGGTGCCAAGAGCGGATCATGAACCGGTCTCCAAGCCATGATGCCGACTTTGTAATTGGGGTTTGGACCAGATGGATTTGCAAACATCAGACCGACTGAGCTTAACAGCTTGGTCGGTTTTTTACATTTTAGGAGGCAAGGAGCATAATATAAAGTAGGAAAAAAGAAGGAGTCTTCGATATGGATGGAGAAAAAAGGACAGATAGTTTTATAAGATGGTTAAGGATGTATTAAGCGTAGTTTTACTAACATATTCTTATTTCCTGGTAAGGAGGAATTATAAATGGCAAAGATATTAGTATTAGGCGGGACCCGCTTTTTTGGTAAAAGGCTGGTTAACCGGCTGCTGGCTAAAGGCGATGCCGTTACGATTTTGACGCGTGGACATCACCAGGATTCATTCGGAGGTGCCGTTGCGCGGCTTGCCGTGGATCGGAAGGACCCGGAAAGCTTAAAACAGGCAGTGGGAAGCCAGGACTTTGATATCGTATATGATAATATATGTTATACTCCGGAAGAAGCGGGACAAGCTGCAGACATCTTTGCTGGACGAATAGGACAATACGTGCTGACCTCCACGTTATCGGTCTATGATTTTGCGGATCATCCGGTGAGGGAAGAGGAATTTGATCCCTACCGATACCCTGTCATGACAAACGAAAGCAGAGACTACAGCTATAAGGAAGGCAAACGCCAGGCAGAGGCGGTATTATTCGGTCGCCATAATCTGAACGTTACGGCTGTCCGGTTGCCGATTGTGCTGGGACCGGATGATTACACGCGAAGACTGCTTTTTCATATTGAGCATGCAGCGCAAGGAGAAGCGATTGGATTGCCTGATCCAGATGCACAAATCTCGTTTGTGCATGCCGAGGAAGCGGCGGAGTTTCTGGAATGGGCAGGTCATGTCCAATTGGAAGGCCCGGTAAATGCTTGCTCCAGCGGAACGATTTCGGTCCGGGAAATAATGAACTTGATCCAGCGGGAAATTGGGAGCTCGGCACCGCTGCAGTCTTCGGCAGCACCTGATCACATGTCTCCGTTCGGAATTCCGGGAGATTGGACGATGGATCATGGCAAAGCGGCAGCTGCCGGGTTTAAATTCTGGGATTTGCACGACTGGATGCCGAAATTGATTGCGGAATTGTCCGCCGATTTGAAGGTTCGTTAGCGAAAGAGCAGGCTTGTTATTATTTGAAGAAAGATAAGAGGGAAGTGCCCTGAAAGGAAGATCAGCATGAGCGACAAGATGGAGGCATGGAAAGAGCGTATTCAAGAGGTGGAATCCAAGGGAGACTTATCTCCGGAAGCACTAACGCTAATCCATGCGATGTATGAAGAGCTGGAAGCTTTGACGAAGCAAAATTTCAATCTGCGGAAAACCGCACTGAAAGCGACGTCCAGAGAAACAAGAATGTCGAGTAAACTGAAGGACGCACTGATGGAATAAACGGCGGAGTCCAGAACATATGATAAACACCGGGGAGGGCTCCCCGGTGTTTTTTTGGAAGATATCATAAAGTGTAAACATACGAAGCATGGGCTTCCTGATATCGCAAGAAAAATTACAGCTAACCGCGGTCTGTCTTCTTTGAAGTACGTCGATAGACATTTTTCTTATGAATTAGCTTTTAGATGGTGTTCCGGACTTTGGCGCCTGGCGCTTCTTTTTGAATCTTGGTCCAACGTAATTTCGCTTGCGGTCCCGGAACAGAATCCAGCCGCCCAAGAATCCGATACCGATGACAAACAGTGCCAGCCCGCCTAGAAAAGATAGCCAACCGAAAGCGGGGTTTGCCACACTGTCATCCCCATGAACGGAAATATATAGAAAAACCGCATCTTTCATCATTAAGAAACCCATCATTGCCATAAAACCCGGGATAACCAAAATCAAGATGGCAATAAAGCGGGAAATTAACATTTTCATAGAAGATTCCTTCCTGGGACTGATGTAATGAACTACCGTTTATCATACCTTTTTCATAGGGTAATGTCTATTTCGATTATGGGTGATGATTTTGTAATCCGAAAAAAAGAGAGTACAATGAAAGGGTATAATTGGACTTATTTTGGAGGTGCCGTTTGTGGCGATAACATGTGATGTAGCAATTCTTGGCGGGGGAACCGGTGGATATGTTGCGGCCATCCGTGCAGCCCAGCTCGGTAAAAATGTGGTCATCATCGAGCAGGACAAACTGGGGGGAACCTGCTTGCACCGCGGCTGTATTCCGAGCAAATCATTGCTTCGGAGTGCCGAGCTGTATGCGGAAATGAAGGATAGCGAGAGCTATGGAATCGAGACGGACGGGGTCCGGCTATCGTTTGACAAAGTGCAGAAGCGCAAAGACGGTATCGTTGATAAGCTGCACCAAGGCGTTCAATATTTGATGCGCAAAAATAAAATTACCGTCGTGCAGGGCAAAGGGAGAGTCATTGGCCCGTCCATCTTCTCTCCGCGCAGCGGGGCCGTAGCGGTTGAGCTTCCGGATGGCGAGATGGAAACCGTGGTTCCCACTCATCTGATCATCGCGACCGGCTCCCGTCCGCGTCACTTACCGGGGCTTGAGCCTGACGGCATACATATACTAACAAGCGACCATGCGCTTCAGCTGGACGAGCTTCCTGCATCCATCATCATCGTAGGAGGCGGCGTAATCGGCGTGGAATGGGCTTCGATGCTGAATGACTTTGGCGTTCAGGTCACAATTGTAGAAGCTTCATCCCATCTGCTGCCAGCCGAAGACGAGGAGATTGGACGTGAGCTGACAAAGATGCTCACCGCCAGAGGCGTAGAGGTGATCACCAACGTATCACTTCAAACCGACAGCTGTGAGATTCGGAATCAAAGCGTGTCCATCACGATCGAGCAAAAGGACGATACAAGAACATTGTCAGCGGACAAGCTGTTACTCTCTGTTGGAAGAATCGGCAATACTGAAAATATCGGGCTTGAAAATACTGACGTTCGGGTTGCAAATGGCGTCATTGTGGTAAATGCCAATATGCAAACAACGGAGCCCCATATTTACGCGATCGGCGATTGCATCGGGGGTCTTCAGCTTGCCCATGCGGCAAGCCACGAAGGGATTGCAGCCGTGAACCATTTGGCTGGCGAGAAGACGGAAGCCTACCGCAGTGAATGGATTCCTCGCTGTATCTATACCCGTCATGAGGTAGCGAGCGTAGGACTAACGGAGAAGCAGGCTAAAGAACGCGGACATGAGATCAGAATCGGTAAATTCCCGTTCTCGGCGATTGGCAAATCGTTGATCCACGGAACAAAGGAGGGGTTCGTGAAGGTCATTGCCGATCAGAAGACGCAGGATATTCTGGGCGTGCATATGATTGGACCGCATGTAACCGAGCTGATCGGCGAAGCAGCACTGGCACAAGTACTGGATGCAACTCCATGGGAAGTGGGAGCGGCAGTGCATGCCCATCCTTCATTATCCGAAATCATCGGCGAAGCGATGCTTGCGGTGGATGGACGAGCCATCGGTTTGTAGGGATAAGAACATCCTTTTGTGGAATCCCTCATTTCTTTTTGCCGAGAAAGGGATTATAATAACATTAAGCCAAGTCTTAGTACCAGGTTTTAATACTTGATCAAACACGCCCTTTAACCTCATGTTACGAGGCGGATGGTCAAGCCTGAAGTCATGGCTCACATAAAGGAGGGATCTCCATGAAAGAACATGAAACGGTTACGGCAAACAACAATAGGCATGAGCAGCTTGGACTGACCGACGGACAAGTGCTAGACATGTACAAATATATGGTGCTGGCGCGAAAATTCGATGAGCGCAACCTGCTGCTGCAGCGTGCGGGCAAAATTAATTTTCACGTATCCGGAATCGGGCAGGAAGCATGTCAGGTTGCTGCTGCTTTTGCTCTTGACCGGGAGAAGGATTACTTTTTACCCTATTACCGTGACTATGGATTCGTATTGACAGTGGGCATGACGCCTCGCGAACTGATGCTGTCAGCCTTTGCCAAGGCCGAGGATCCGAACAGCGGCGGACGGCAGATGCCGGGACATTTTGGTAGTAAACGTCTGCGAATTGTGACAGGCTCCAGCCCAGTAACAACACAGCTTCCGCATGCAGTGGGTATCGCGCTGGCTGCGAAGATGCAGAAGAAAGATTTTGTATCGTTTGTTACGTTTGGCGAAGGCTCAAGCAATCAGGGAGATTTTCATGAGGGCTGCAACTTTGCGGGCGTTCACAAGCTCCCTGTCATTATGATGTGCGAGAATAACCAATATGCCATTTCGGTGCCGCTTCATAAACAGATTAGCGGGAAGGTAAGCGACCGCGCTCTCGGGTATGGATTTCCGGGCGTTCGAGTGGACGGCAACGATGCGCTTGAGGTGTATGCGGCCGTGAAGGAAGCGCGTGAACGTGCGATTCGCGGAGAAGGCCCAACGCTGATCGAATCCATGATGTACCGTTTGTCTCCGCACTCCACATCGGATAACGATTTGGCGTACCGGACAAAAGAAGAGGTCGAAGAGAACTGGAAGAAAGACGGCGTCGCCCGCTTTAAGAACTATTTGGTCGACTGCGGGCTCTGGGACGAAGCACGCGATCAGGATTTGATCGCACAATTAAACCTGGAGATCAAAGAAGCGACGGAATCTGCAGACTTGGCTCCATTTCCGAAGCCAGAAGATACGCTTCTTCACGTATATGCCGATGACGAAGGGGGCGTGTAAAGGATGGCAGTAATGGAATATATCGATGCAATTCGCCTGGCCATGAAGGAAGAGATGGAGCGTGACGAGTCCGTATTTGTGTTAGGCGAGGACGTAGGCGTCAAAGGCGGCGTGTTTACAACAACAAAGGGTTTGATGGATCAATTCGGCGAAATGAGGGTGCTCGATACCCCGCTCGCGGAGTCCGCGATTGCCGGTGTGGCTATCGGTGCTGCCATGTATGGCATGAAGCCGATTGCCGAGATGCAATATTCGGACTTTATGTTCCCGGCAACCAATCAGATCATTAGCGAAGCAGCGAAAATTCGCTATCGTTCCAATAACGATTGGAGCTGTCCTGTCGTGATTCGCGCACCGATTGGCGGCGGAATATTCGGTGGGCTGTATCATTCCCAGTGCCCGGAATCGGTTTTCTTCGGAACGCCGGGATTGAAAATCGTTGCGCCGTACTCGGCCTATGATGCGAAGGGGCTGCTGAAAGCCGCGATACGCGACCCGGATCCGGTATTGTTCTTTGAGAACAAGAAATGCTACAAGCTGATTACTGGCGATGTACCGGACGATGATTACGTTGTACCGATCGGCAAGGCGAATCTGCTGCGCGAAGGATCGGATATTACGGTGATCAGCTACAGCCTGCCGCTGCACTTTGTGATGCAGGCTGCTGAAGAGCTAGAGAAGGAAGAAGGCATTAGCGCGCATGTACTGGATCTGCGTACCATACAGCCGCTTGACCGAGAAGCGATTATTGAAGCGGCCCGTGCAACGGGTAAAGTGCTGATCGTTCATGAAGATAATAAGACCGGCGGCGTCGGCGGGGAAGTATCCGCTATTATTGCCGAGCACTGCCTCTATGATCTGGATGCCCCGATCATGCGTTTGTGCGGTCCGGATGTACCGGCTATGCCAATCAGTCCACCGATGGAGAAATTCTTCATGCTTAACAAGGACAAAGTCAAAGAATCCATGCGTCAATTGGCGCTTTATTAAGAACAGGGAGTGTGAGCATGTCCGAAAATCAGAAATTGACCGATGTTACGATGCCTCAGCTAGCGGAATCCCTTGTTTCGGCGACCATTGCCAAGTGGCTGAAGAAGCCGGGGGATGCCATCGAGCAGTACGAACCGATCTGTGAAGTCATTACCGACAAAGTCAATGCCGAGATTCCATCCACCTTGGACGGCGTCATGGGAGACATTCTTGCCCAGGAGGGCCAGACCGTCAATGTTGGCGAGATCATTTGCCGGATCTCTGTGGCTTCTGGTCAAGGCGGAACTCCTTCACCGCAGCCAGCAGCAAGTACTCCTGTGGGTCAGCATCAGGGAAGCGGCAGCGAAGAGGGGTCGATGCGTTTCCGGTATTCGCCTGCTGTGCAGACGCTGGCAGCCGAGCATCAGATTGACCTTTCGCAAGTACAGGGATCAGGCATGGGCGGCAGAATCACCCGTAAAGACGTACTGACTTATATTGAAAAGGGAGGAGCATCCCAAGGCCAAGGCACTCCTGCCGGAGCAGCACCTGCCCAGAGCGCCCAAGCGCCGAAGGAAACGGTACAGCCGAGTGGGAATTCGCCGTTTCAGGGGCTGCAGCATCAGACGCCTGCGGAACCGTCGCCTCCTCTTGGTACAGCCATTCCGAATGTGCGTCATTCCGGGCTGCATTTGACGGAGTCGCCGAAAATTCCGACCATCGAAGTGGAAGGAATGGAAGGCGGAAGATCGGAATACTTTATTGATGTTACGCCGATGCGGAATGCCATTGCCAGAAACATGCGTCAAAGCGTTACGGAAATTCCGCATGCATGGACGATGATTGAGGTCGATGTGACCAACATTGTGCTGCTGCGTAATCAGCTGAAGGATGAGTTCAAGCGCAAGGAAGGCGTTAATCTGACCTACCTGGCCTTTTTGCTGAAAGCCGTTGTGAACGCAATTAAAGATTATCCGATCATGAATTCTTTCTGGGCCGTGGATAAAATCGTGGTGAAGCGCGATATTAATCTGTCCCTGGCCGTAGGAACAGAGGATTCCGTGCTGACGCCGGTCATCCATCGTGCCGATCAGAAGAATATTGCCGGCTTGGCAAGAGAGATCGAAGAGCTTGCACGCAAGACCCGTGAAGGCAAGCTGAAACTAGACGACATGCAGGGCGGTACCTTTACGGTGAACAATACGGGATCTTTCGGTTCGATTTTGTCCTATCCGATCATCAACTATCCGCAGGCTGCAATTCTGACGTTTGAATCGATTGTCAAAAAGCCGGTGGTCATCAATGACATGATCGCTGTCCGTTCGATGGCGAATCTGTGTTTATCCCTCGATCATCGGATTTTGGATGGGGTAATCTGCGGCAGATTCCTGCAGCGGGTCAAAGATAACCTGGAAGGTTATACCTTAGATACGAAGCTTTATTAATTTCGTCTATGATCTGCGGACCTGATTCTTCGGAAGAAGGTTCGCAGACGTCATTCATATCGAAGTCAATCGCAGGAGCATTCATTGGTTAGTGGGAACCCTATGAAAGAAGGCGTTAGCACATGAACAAACCGTTAGATGTATCGTACACGCCGATTGTAGATTATGGCATGGCTTGGGAGCTTCAGAAAAAACATGTTTCCGCCATCGATGAGGGAGAGCAGCATGAGCGCTTGATGCTCCTCCAACATCCTCCAACCTATACCATGGGGTCACAGCGTCATCCGGAGCACTTGCTCTTAAGCAAAGAGGAATTGGAAAAACAGGGCATCGGCCTGTTTGAAATCGATCGTGGCGGAGACATTACATATCATGGTCCAGGACAGCTTGTCGGGTATCCGCTGTTACTTCTGGATGGCGGCAAAAATTTGAATCTGCACGGATTTCTGCGCGATGTGGAGCAGGTCATCATCGATTACTTGGCATCATACAACATCGAAGCCGGCCGCAAACCCGAGTACACCGGGGTATGGGTGGGGGATTTAAAAATTTGCGCCATCGGCGTTAAATTCAATAAAGGCCGCCAGCATCGAGGATTTGTGACGAGCCATGGGTTTGCGTTTAATATTAAATCCGGAATCGCCGACGCGGGATTCGCAGGCATCATTCCTTGCGGTATACAGGAATACGGTGTAACTTCATTGGAGGACTGCACGGGGCGGATGTTTGAAGTAGAGGAAGTAGCCCGGGAGATCGTGCCTTTCTTCACCCGGGTATTTCCATATGAGGCTCATTGGTTGTAACTTAGGCGATCGTAAATGCAGGGTATCAGCGAAAGAACAATGGCTCAAGGATAACCAGCAGTGTTGATCCGACCATGGCAATCAGCATGAGATAGATAACAATTCGAAACCACTTTTTACGTTGCATTGTGTAACTCCTTTGAAATAGGTTTAATGATGAACATACATGCAGCAGCATCATTTCATTGAGATATAGATATAAAGACATTGTATCGTATCTGCGAAAGAGAGGGAAGTCTAGTGATCTCAGAAGAGCGTATCATCCAAGAGTTTATGGAATTGGTTCAGATCGATAGCGAAACCAAGCATGAAGAGGAGATCTCCAACGTTCTCAAACATAAATTTTCCAGTCTTGGTTTTGATGTCATCGAAGATGATGCCAAGGAAAAGACAGGACACGGAGCAGGGAACCTGATTATTACCTGGAAAGCGGACGAGGCGGCCCAGCAAGCGCCTAAGCTCCTATTTACCTGCCATATGGATACTGTAACACCTGGTAAAGGAATTAAGCCGACGCTAGGTGATGACGGCTGGATCCGAAGTGACGGAACGACCATCCTCGGTGCGGATGACAAAGCGGGCATCGCGGCACTGCTGGAAGGTATTCGGGTCATCCAGGAGAATAACATCCCTCATGGACAAGTTCAATTTGTCATTACGGTAGGTGAGGAGTCGGGTCTGGTGGGAGCTCGGGCGCTCGACCCTGATGTTTTGGATGCGGATCTCGGTTTTGCCCTGGATTCCAATGGTGAATTAGGATCGATCGCAGTCGCCGCACCGACCCAAGCGAAAATCAAAATGATCATCAAAGGCAAGTCAGCTCATGCCGGAGTGAATCCGGAGGATGGCATCAGTGCCATCCAGGTCGCTTCTAAAGCGATAGCCAAAATGAAGTTGGGACGCATCGACAAAGAAACCACGGCAAATATCGGCAAGTTCCAAGGCGGGGGCGCAACCAACATCGTCTGTGACCATGTCCAGATTGATGCTGAAGCACGCAGTATCGTTCAAGAGAAAGTGGATAAGCAAGTGAACGATATGCGTGAGGCGCTCGAAACCACCGTTCGTGAGTACAACGCCAATTGTGAGTTCATTAGCGAAATCGTATACCCGGCTTTCAGTTTTAACGAACATGATGAGGTTGTTCAGCTGGCGCAGCGGGCCATCGGCGGCTTGGGCTTGCCAACCCGCACGTTCCGGTCCGGAGGCGGTAGTGACGCCAACATTTTTAACGGCCTTGGAGTTCCAACTGTCAATTTGGCAATAGGATATCAAGACATTCATACCACGCAAGAGCGTATTCAAGCTTCTGATTTGATCAAGGCTGCGCAGATCGTGGTGGGGATCATCCAGGAAACGGCTAAGGCTTAGTCGATCATTAGATCATTAGATATATAGAAAATGTATAAAGCCCGCAGCGGACGCTTTAATCCGCTGCGGGCTTTTAGATTTGTTTATTAATTCAAGGATGACAAGGGCGAGTGGTTTTCCCGTCTTTTTTGGGCTGGCGACCAGGTGGTATGCCAGTTCGTGTTCTCGACCACATGCAGTGCGGCATTGATGTTGTCCAGGTATTGTTCGATCTCTTGCCTTGCCGTTGCTGAGGCATATTGCTCTTCAAGGCGGGCAGAGAGGGAGATCAAGGCTGACTGTAAATAACAAGCGGCTTCGCCGAATCGTATCTCTGTACGCCCGGGGTAAGCCAGTCTAAGCTGCTCGAGCAGGGATGCGGCCTCATCATATCTCCCTTGATCATATAAATTCTCCGCGGCTATAAAGCATACTTTCAGACTGTGGCTGTCTTGCTCTTGGAGCGGCAGCGCTTCCAATTGGTTTAATTTTGAAATCGCGAGTCCTCTGTAGCCTTCATCATAAAGAAAACAGATCAGAGCATAATAAGCATGGTCGCCGCTATCGGTGAGCAGATGTTCGGCTATGGAAATCATATTAAGCGATACGGCAGCGCGTGCTAATTCTAAAGCTTCCGACATGGCGATAAATCGGTCAGGAATCGAATGGTTTAAGTTCCACTCGCAGAGCTGCCTGATTCTGGCTAGCTGAGCCCCTTCAGATGTTCTTGGACGAGGCAGTTCGCGCAGGTGGTGTGTTAAATCGCGCAGGTAGCTGTCGATGAACTGCATGGCGTCAGCTACTTGACCCGTCATGACTAGGCAAGCCACATACTGGACGCAGGTATCGGGATATAGACTCCCCTGTTTAGCAAAACAATGGACAGCATGCGGATAAGCTCCGATGTAGAATAGTGACCTGCCAACCATGATGTTGGAAGATGGAAAGTTCCTCGTTTCGTCCAAGAGCCGTTCACCAATCGTTTGATCCGAAATCCCCTGCATGTGCAGGAGTGCGGCCCATTGATTCAGCGCCTCTTGGACGTAGTTACCGGAATGCTGTACGACGGTTCTGAAAGCTTCCTCCGATTTGCCGAAGGAGCGCATCCGCATGCTCAATATCCCGTATTCGAGCCAGCTTAGATCCACTTCCTTCCATCTCGAGCTCGTTTTGTCGGTTGGAGTGGATTGTGCAGCTTCTTTGAAGCTCCTTAGCGCCTTCTCAAGATACCCGCGTCTTTTGTACCATTTTCCGCGCTCATATTCAGTTGAAGGTGGATTAGTAATTGGTTCGGTTTCAATAATAGGTATATGTCGCATGTCGAAGCCTCCCAATGATATAACACCTGTATAGGTGTAAAGGTCATGGTCCATATTCGAAAAAAATAGAAAAAAGTCGAAAAACAAGTCTAAAGACCTAATTTCACGTCCTGTTTTCGTAAATGTTTTTAGAAGAGTTAGAAATAATATCCATAATCTTCGTTTCCGAGCCCCATTGCTGCTGCCACTGTTTCAGCATGATCCGTATCTGCCAGGCCTGTCCTACCATATGTATTGAATGATCCCCTTTGTAGCTTTTCATGGGCAGTTCCTTCTTTCTTGGAAATTTTGATATAATACACCTTATGCAATAGCATGGTCAGTCATGCCGTTTTTAAACAAAGGAGGTCATTTTGTGAGCGATATCGGCAGTAAGAACCGAGAAGCCTCGGATAAATTGCTGGAAGAAACCACACTATCTACTCAATCGATTTTTGAAGGGAAGATTATTTCACTGCAGGTCGATACAGTGAAGCTGCCCAATGGGCAGACCGCGAAACGTGAAGTTGTCAGACACCCCGGCGCAGTAGCAGTGCTCGCGTTAAAAGACGACAAAATGTTGGCCGTAAATCAATTTCGACAGCCGCTTGGGCGCTGCGAGGTTGAAATCCCTGCAGGCAAACTGGAGCGGGGAGAAGATCCGCTGGAAGCCGCGAAGCGCGAACTACAGGAAGAAACAGGTTATACGTGCGGTTCCATTCGTAAGCTGCACTCCTTTTATACATCCCCGGGGTTTGCGGATGAGATCATTCACTTATATTTGGCAGAGGATCTGGTCAGCGGCGACATGAACCCGGACGAGGATGAATTTATAGAGATGATGGAAATCTCGCTGGATGAGGCGTATTCACTCATACAAGAAGAGAGAATCAGCGATGCGAAGACCATTCTCGCCGTTTATGCTTGGAATATGTATAGCCTGACAGGAAAGATCTGATATGCTGCAGCCTGAAAAGAACATGTCAACCGGGCAGCAGCTTCAGTCCTATTACTGCGACATGCATATTCACATAGGGCGCACAAGCAGCGGACAAGCTGTGAAAATAAGCGCAAGTAACAATTTGACCTTTGAAAATATAGCCGTGGAGGCCTCGGAGCGGAAAGGCATCCAAATGATTGGTATCATCGATTGCCATTCTCCTTCGGTACAGCACGATATCCTCCAATGTTTGGACAGCGGCGTCATGCAGGAGATCGATGGAGGCGGAATCGCGTATCAGGATACGGTGATCCAGCTTGGAAGCGAGATTGAAATTCGCGAAAGCGGCCGTGGCGCAGCTCATGTGCTGGCTTATTTCCCTGATCTGAACACCATTCAGGAATTCTCTGTCTGGATGGCAAAATATATGAAGAACGTGCAGCTTAGTTCGCAGCGTATCTATGTCAGCCCCCGTGAGCTGCAGCAGGAGATACTAGACCGCGGCGGGCTGCTGATACCCGCCCATGTCTTTACGCCTCATAAGGGACTGTACGGCAACATGGCGGATCGTATGAGCGAGGTGCTGGACCTGAACGGAATTGCGGGCATAGAGCTTGGGCTCAGTGCCGACTCCTCGATGGCAGGGCGGATAAGCGAACTGGACACCTACTCCTTTCTGACCAATTCGGATGCGCATTCGCTTGGGAAAATCGGCAGGGAATACAACCGGATCGATATGGCAAAGCCTTCATTTGCAGAATTTCGCCAGGCGCTTGGAACAAGTAACGGTAGAAGAATCAGCGCGAACTATGGGCTGAATCCCAGACTTGGAAAATACCATCGTACTTACTGCGGCGGTTGCGACAGCATTCTGGATGAAGGCAGCGATATTCATGAATTGGTGCGCTGTCCATTCTGTGGGAGTACCAAGCTGGTACAGGGTGTGTTTGATCGGATTCTGAACATCGCGGACCGCAAAGAGCCCGTTGTACCGCAAAGCCGGCCGGCATATCACTATCAGGTTCCGCTAGAGTTCATCCCGGGCCTGGGCAAATCGGCGATGGCGAAGCTGCTGGGGGCTTTCGGCACCGAAATGAAAATCCTTCACCAGGCTACGGAAGCGGAGCTTGCCGCTGTCGCTGGAGAGGGGCTTGCTGCAAGCATTGTGATGGCCCGAAGCGGGACATTGTCCTTATCGGATGGCGGCGGAGGTTCTTACGGAAAGGTTCTCCGGTAAATCAATCAACTCTTTCAATCGCAGGTCATACAAGGAGGGGGATGGTCATAGAGTAGAGTAGAGACACAGAAAGGAGACTCTATTCTAATGCAATCATTCCGCCAAGCCTTTAAGGATCAGACCATGCTCTATGTATTCGTAGGCGTCTTGTTTTTAGTTGGGGTGCTGTTTGGAGCGTTAATGGTCAATGCACTTTCATTGGAGCAGCAGCAAGAAATGGCCCGATACTTAAACCACTTTTTTGTAAACGTGCAGGATGGTGGAGAAACCATGAGTCAGTCTTCTTACTGGAGCATCGCAGCCCTTCATCTGAAATGGATTGGTTTGATATGGATTCTTGGATTGTCCGTCATCGGGCTTCCGGGAATATTAATATTGGACTTCTTAAAAGGAGTGCTTATTGGGTTTACGGTCGGTTACTTGGTCGGACAGTACTCTTGGAAAGGCCTGCTGTTCGCCCTGGTGTCGATTGCGCCGCAAAATCTGCTCATCATTCCCGTGCTCATGATGTGCAGCGTAGCGGCGATAACCTTCTCTCTATACATCATCAGGGACCGATTTATTATGAATCGGGGCGGGAGCATGGTAAAGCCCTTTGCTTCGTATGCGATGCTGACCTTTTTCATGGTCCTGCTAACGCTCGGAGTCGCTTCATTTGAAACCTGGGTAACCCCAGCCATGATGCGCTGGGTGACGCCAATATTGCTATAATCCGCGAATTTTTCCATAAAGCAAAACCGTTTGACTTTGTTTGTCAAATCCCCCTATAATGAAGGAAGTGAACAATAACGTGCAGTGATTTCCAAGGGGGAGGGAAACGATGGAAGCGCGGATCGACAAAATTAAGCAGCAGCTACAATCCCAAGGATACAAATTAACGCCCCAACGGGAAGCCACGGTAAGCGTTTTGTTGGAAAATGAAGACGACCACCTTAGCGCAGAGGATGTATTTATGCTCGTGAAAGAGAAGGCTCCGGAGATCGGTCTGGCAACCGTGTACCGTACCCTAGAGCTGCTCAGTGAGCTTCATGTTGTCGAGAAGATAAATTTTGGCGATGGTGTCGCCCGTTATGACTTGCGGACGGATACTTCGAAGCATCACCATCATCATTTGATATGTACTCAATGTGGAAGCATGGATGAGATACGCGAGGATTGGCTCGGTCCATTGGAAGAGCGGTTAGAGCGAGAGTTCAACTTTACCGTTCATGACCATCGGCTTGATTTCCATGGTATATGCTACCGTTGCAAAGAGAAGGGCAAGAATGACCAGGACAAATCATAATTTTATATCATGCAACAAACCGCAGTGATGACCATCACGGCAAGCCCTCTACGGCGGTAAGCCGGGAGGGTTTTTTAGATGGTAACCAAATATAGATGGAACATGCACGAATCCGTATCGTTCACGTAAGAACAATCTAGCTTTCTCCATCATCAACGTACGTCGAGAAGACGTATTCTATCCCAATACCCGTCAAGTCCAATGACTAAAAGAACGGATCAGCGAAAAGCCGTCATAATCCTGCAGCTTGTATCATAGGCTTTACGTGAAGTGATACCTATAATATTCACTTTCATTTGGTGACCATTGCAAAGATGAAAGAGAGGCGCTGCCAGTGATTATATCGATTCGAAAAATAGGCTCACTGATCCGATTTATTACGATGTTTGCCGTTCTGACGATGTTTTTTTACTTCGTGCTGGGATGGGTGGGAGATTGGCTGACCCCAATGGATCCTTACCGTGCGCCTTCCGGTCAAGCGGTTAAGGCTTTTCAGCCTGAAAGCACCATGGACTCCCGATATTCGCCGGCGGAACGTCTGCGATTGTACTACTGGTATGGGGAGTGATTGTGCTTGTAAAGGGCACACGGGAATAGGAGCAAAAAGATTATGAAACAATATCTGGACGAATATGTAACCTATCTGGAAGACGTGAAGGGACTGTCTCGAAGTACGATTGAATCGTACCGGGCCGACTTACAAGGCTTCATGGCTTTTGCCGCGGAAAGAGACGTTATCCAACCGCAGGAAGTGACACGAACAATGCTTGGATTATACATGGGCAGACTGAGGCAGCAGGGCAAGGCGGCATCGAGTCTGCTTCGCTGCACGGCATCCTTGCGTTCCTTTTTTCAATATTTGGTGCGTCAAGCCATTATAGGACAAGATCCGACCCAACTGCTGGAGAATCCGAAGCCGGAACGGAAGCCGCCCAAGGCGCTAACCGTTGAGCAGGTGGACAAGCTGCTGTCGGCCCCGAATTCCGGAACCCCTCAGGGGGCCCGGGACAAAGCGATGCTGGAGCTGCTGTATGCTTCAGGCATCAAGGTGTCGGAACTGGTGAACTTGAGCACGCATGACATCAATATGGATATGCGCTTCCTGCGCTGTGCCGTTTCCGGAGGGAAGGAGCGAATTCTTCCGATTACCCAGATCGCCGCTGAAAGCGTGGCTTTGTATATGCAAGATATGCGGGACAAGCTGATTCGAGATGCTGATGAGGATGCATTATTCCTGAATTCACTCGGTACGCGCTTGACACGGCAGGGATTTTGGAAAATTATTAAAAAGTATGGCAAGCTGGCCGAAATCGATGACGAGATCACGCCGCATACCCTTCGTCATTCGTTTGCCATTCATTTGCTGCAGAACGGTGCCGACTTACGTTCGGTTCAGGAGATGCTGGGTCACTCGGCATTATCCACCACCGGCATGTATCAATCCACCAAGAAAAGCATGAAGGAAGTATACGATCATTATCACCCGAGATCTTAGTCGGGGCCTACTCTACTAGGATCTACAACTTATTTTCAGTTAGGAGAGGGATGAACATGAGTTCAATTCATCAGCAAAGCATTAAGGAAGCAGCAGCATACATACGCGGGCAGAAGGGTGTCGAGCCGGAGGTCGGCCTGATTTTGGGTTCAGGACTCGGCGTGCTGGCGGAATTGATTGAGAATCCGGTCTCGATCCCGTATACCGATATTCCTCATTTTCCCGTATCGACAGTAGAAGGCCATGAAGGAGAATTGCTGCTGGGCACCATTCACAATCGACCTGTCGTTCTGATGAAGGGCCGGTTCCATATGTACGAAGGCTATGGTCCGGAAGTGACTGCTTTCCCGGTGCGCGTCATGAAAGAGCTGGGTGTGAAGAGTTTGCTGGTTACCAATGCGGCTGGCGGCATCAACACGTCCTTCGAGCCGGGTGATCTCATGCTGATCTCCGATCATCTGAACATGACAGGCACCAACCCGTTAATCGGGCCGAATGATCCGGATCTTGGCGTACGGTTCCCGGATATGTCCCAGGCTTACAGCCGTCAGCTTCGCCAATTGGCAAAAGAAGTTGCCGTGGGTCAAGGCGTTGCATTGAGAGAAGGAGTCTATGCAGGACTGCTTGGACCAACCTATGAGACACCCGCCGAGATCGTCATGCTGCGTACGCTCGGTGCGGATGCTGTAGGGATGTCCACCGTGTCTGAGGTCATTGTGGCCAGACATGCCGGCCTTGAAGTGCTGGGCATCTCTTGCATCAGCAACATGGCAGCCGGCATATTGGATCAACCGCTATCCCATGACGAGGTTATGGAGACAGCCGAGAAGGTCCGGGAGAAATTCCTTGCGCTTGTTATGGCCATTATCCCAAAAATGTAAAAACCTATTTGAGCAGGGGGCTGGGCTCCGGCAGATTTATATCTGTCGAGCCCAGCCTTTTTGCTTAGGATTATAGAATGTATAAGCTTTCAGCGAAGCGTAAGCCATTCAGTATCCCCATTTATATATTTCGATTTCGGGGTCCCCGCAAAGTAATTGGAATAAGTATCGAAGCATAGGCTCCACTTTGTGGGGCTATTCTGTGTTTCCTTAAGTTCAAGGCGATAATATTTCCTTAAAAACTGGAATAATTTGTTTTCATCCTGACGACAATGAATAACAGACCCGTTTCTTTTCGGGATGCCATTACGAATGTCAGGAGGGGATGGAAGTGAAAAAAGCGTTAATCGCTGGATTTCTGGTTCTATTTGTAGGGTTGTCTAGTGTAGCTGTTCCAAGTTATGCAGAAAATAGCAAACCCGGCGAAAGATCATCTCAAGAGGAACTGGCACCAGGTGCTCGTTCTGCTATATTGCTGGATGCGGATACCGGAACCATTATTTACGAGAAAAACAGCCATGATAAGCTGCCTCCGGCGAGCATCACCAAGATCATGACGATGTTGCTTACGATGGAGGCTATCGATGAAGGACAATTGAAGTGGACGGATAAGGTGCGTACCAGCGAATATGCGGCCTCCATGGGTGGATCCCAGATCTTTCTTGAGCCTGGTGAAGAAATGACGGTGGATGAGATGCTCAAAGGCATTGCCATGGCATCAGGCAATGATGCTTCCGTCGCGGTTGCGGAGAAAATTGCCGGCTCGGAGGAAGCCTTTGTGAAGCTGATGAATGAGAAAGCAGCCGAGCTGGGAATGAAGGATACACATTTTGTGAACTGCAACGGCCTTCCTGCTGAGAATCATTATACTTCGGCTCACGACATTGCGGTCATGAGCCGGGAGCTGCTGAAATACGACCAGATCACCAAATATACAGGCGCCTATCAGGATTATTTGCGTAAAGATTCGGCCAAACCGTTCTGGCTCGTCAATACGAACAAGCTGGTTCGATTCTACACAGGCGCAGACGGATTGAAAACCGGATATACATCAGAGGCCAAATTCTGTTTGTCGGCAACGGCCAAACGGGACGGACTGCGCGCTGTTGCTGTAGTTATGGGAGCTACGGATACTAAGACGCGGAACAATGAAGTTTCTCGTATGTTTGACTATGCCTTCTCCCAGTATTCGATGCATTCCATCTATAAACCGGGTGAAGTGTTGGGTATCGTGAAGGTTCAGAAGGGAACCGTGCCCGAGATTTCGATTCAAGCGGATAAAGATTACAGCGTGCTGGTTAAGAAGGGCGTAAAAAGTCCGGATATCCGTCATGAAATTCAGATGGACTCGAATTTGAAGGCGCCGGTAGCCGCCGGACAAGTCGTCGGGAAGCTAACGGTCTATCAAGGTGAGCGCGTGGTAAAGGAGTTCGAGCTGACATCTCCTGTCGAGGTGAAGAAGGCCGGGTTCTGGAGGATGTTCAAGCGGACAACCGGCAAGTTGTTTCATGTAGATTCATAGGAGTTTTCTTCTAGTTTTGTCGGGATGCAGGAATGTCTTTTTCAAATGTAGAAATCTTTGTTCATGTCAGGGAGGAGAGTGAGCAAACATGAATCTGCATGTTGATATGGAGCATCACAGGCATGTACTGATCGTCCGACTGTCCGGGGAACTGGATCATCATACGGCCGATCATGTCCGGATGCAGCTGGATGAAGCTATTCAGAGACGTCAAACAGAGCACTTGGTACTGAGCTTAAAGGATTTGGACTTTATGGACAGCTCAGGACTTGGGGTCATCCTGGGACGCTATAAATTCATCAAGCAAAAGGGCGGAAAGATGGCGGTATGCGATGTCAAGCCGCAGGTTTACCGCTTGCTTGAAATGTCGGGGCTGTTCAAGATCATGCCGATATATGAGAACGAGGGCACGGCACTCTCGGGTTTGGAGGTAGTGTCATGAGTGAAGGAAAAGCACAGCATAATTTTATGACTCTGCAGTTTGCCGCAAAGTCGGAAAACGAATCCTTTGCCCGTGTCGCCGTGGCTGCGTTCATCTCCCAGATGGATCCCAACATGGATGAGCTGAGTGATCTCAAAACGGTAGTCTCCGAAGCGGTCACAAACAGCATTATCCACGGGTACGATAGTGATTCGGAAGGGATTGTCAAGATTGAAGCCTCCATAGACGGGGATATGATTACGCTGTGTATTGAAGATTCCGGCCATGGGATCGAAGACTTGGAAATGGCCAAGCAGCCGCTTTATACATCAAAGCCAGAGCTGGAGCGATCCGGCATGGGATTCACCATCATGGAAAATTTCATGGACGAATTTGAAGTGGTCAGCGAACCAGGCAACGGTACGTCGATCAAAATGAAAAAGAGGATCGAATCTAAGAAAGCTTTATATAATTAGGGGTTGGACAAATGGATGCCGATGTGAAGAAAACTTCGCAGACTTATTTGGACGACGCGGAGGTCAAACGACTCATTGCACTTAGCCAAAGCGGGGATAATGTCGCCCGGGACACGCTCGTCAACTGTAATATTCGTCTTGTCTGGTCTGTCGTTCAGCGGTTTATGAACCGGGGGTATGAGCCTGATGATCTGTTTCAGATCGGCTGTATCGGTCTCCTCAAATCCGTGGACAAGTTCGATCTCAGTTATGACGTAAAGTTCTCGACCTATGCCGTACCGATGATCATCGGAGAAATTCAGCGTTTCTTAAGAGATGACGGGACCTTGAAGGTCAGCCGATCGCTTAAGGAAATGGCCAACAAAGTCAGGAAGAAGCGGGACGAGCTGTCCAAGCAGCTCGATCGCCTTCCAACGGTGAAAGAGGTTGCCGAAGAGCTTGGGGTAACCCCCGAGGAAGTGGTGTTTGCCCAAGAGGCGAATAAACCGCCAACCTCGATTCATGAGACCGTATTTGAAAATGACGGGGATCCCATAACGCTAATGGATCAGATAGCTGATGAATCGCAAGAACGATGGTTCGACAAGCTGGCCTTGAATGAAGCAATAGGAGGCTTGACCGAACGGGAGCGGCTCATAGTTTATCTGCGGTATTACCGGGATCAGACGCAGTCGGAAGTTGCCAGCCGGCTGGGCATATCCCAGGTGCAGGTATCGCGACTGGAGAAAAAAATATTGCAGAGCATACGGAACGAGATCGCGCAGTAGCGGGCCTCAGCCGTTATTCGAAAGCCTGCTCAAACTTGACGCCGCCCTTAAGGGACGGCGTTTTTTCATTTTTCAGCAAATCCCTTGGGTGGTTTGGCGGATAAAGAAAGTATGGTAAATCCGAGTAGAAACGAGAGAGATTTCCCATACTAACGGTAATTTAGCAGTAAAGGAGTGTTTCGGATGAAGGTTAATCCCACTCCGACGGTGTTTCTGCAGCTAAGGAGCCGCATACGGTTACCAAGAGACCAGACCGTCAAACTAGGTGATGTCGCCTTCATTGTCTGTGATCCCGACTGGGAGAGGCGGCTTAGAGCCCTGCCGCTTACGCAGCCGAAGGATCTCGATGGGAACCGCCTTGTCATGGATCTGATTCAAATCATCCCGAAGATTCAAGCCTTGATTCCTGGCGCCCATATTGAACCGATGGGAAACCATCATACCTTGGTGGAGCTTGTCGGTCCGGAGAGCAAGCGGTCAAAATTGTGGTTCCCGCTCATTTGGCTGCTCTTGTTTTTCGGTTCCGCACTGACCATCATGAACTTCCATGCCGATGTCAACATGCTTGAGGTTCATATCCGAATCGTTGAAATGGTAACGGGAAAAAGAGATGAGCATCCCTATATGTTCCAGATTGCATACTCGCTGGGGCTTGGATTTGGCATGACGGTGTTCTTCAATCATTTGTTCAAGAAAAAATGGAATGAAGAGCCGACCCCGCTTGAGGTGGAAATGTACCTCTATCAGGAAAATCTGGATCAGTTCGTGGTCGCCGAAGAATATCGGAAAATGAACGCCGACGCCGATACGACAGGTAAGGAACCATGATGTTGTCCATTCTGCAAGGGATATTCACCTGTTTTCTTGGCGTTGCAGGGGGTATCGCCGTCGGCGGCGGAGTCATTGCGCTCATCATCGTGCTGGACATCATCCCGAGATTGTCCCAACTGACCGCAACTTACAGCCGGGTCCATTGGTATGAAGGGGCTTTAATTGCGGGATCTTTCATCGGCACGGTGGCCGATTTCTGGAGATGGTCCGTTCCATTGGGACCGGTTGTGAGTACCGTGATCGGATTAATGTGCGGGATATTCATCGGCATGCTGGCAGCTGCATTGACAGAAGTATTGAACGTATTGCCGATTCTGGCCAAGCGGCTCCGATTGACGGGGTATTTGTTTGGTCTTCTTATGGCGATGGTGGCAGGCAAGGTGGCGGGCTCTCTGTTCGACTGGTTTGTTTACAGCAAGTGATAGTTATGGCTAGGAGGTAGGTTATGGACGAGAAAACAACACATAACGGCGAACTGGAAACCGATATTCCGATCATTCCCCCATCGGAGATCAAAACGTTGGAGGAAAAAGAGCTGAGGGAGAAGAGGGAGGCCGAAACCTCCGACAGTACCGAGGAATCCGTCATCTACTGGCAGCAAACGGACCATGTTCCCGCGAAGCTGAGTGAACTGAAAAAAGTGCTTAAGGAAGTTATCGGTCTTGGGGTTTCTTTTGATGTGGTATTCCGTGAAATGAACTTTGCAGGCAGAAATGCAGGGCTTCTCTTCTTAAACGGCTTCACGAATGATGTCGTGGTGACGGATATATTGACAAGGCTGACGTACCTGACACCGGAGGACGTGAGCAACCAGGCACTTACCGAGATGATGACCCGCTATATTCCCCATGTCCAAGTGGAGCGGGATACAAGACTCAGCAAAGTGATTAACGAAGTGCTCTCCGGTATATGTGCGCTGTTCATTGAGGATGCGCATTCCGCCATCTTGTTGGATACCCGGAAATATCCTGTGCGCGGGCTCGAAGAGCCTGCGGTGGAACGCGTTGTTCGCGGCGCAAGGGATGGGTTTACGGAGACGCTCGTTACCAACGTGAACCTGGTGCGAAGACGGGTTCGCGATCCGGGACTGCACGTAGAGGTCATGAAGGTCGGAAGGCGGACGAGAACGGATGTATGCCTGGTTTTCATTGATGACATCGCGGACCGAACCCAAGTTGAGGCGATTCGCAGAAAAATCCAGGAAGTAGATTTAGAGGGGCTTCCACTCGGCGATAAACAGCTGGAGGAAGCGATTGTGAACAAGGGCTGGCACCCTTTTCCTCTTGTCCGATATTCGGAACGGCCGGATGTTGTATCCTCCCATCTGCTTGAAGGCCGAATTGTTATCATGGTAGATACTTCGCCGAGTGTGATGATTATGCCCACTACGTTCCTGGATCTCTGCCAGCATGCCGAGGAGAATCGTCAGACCCCGTTTATGGGAACGTACCTGCGCTGGATACGTTTTATAGGCATTTTTGCATCCATGTTCCTGCTCCCGCTGTGGATGCTGCTGGTTGTCCATCCTGAACTGAAACCGCCGGGACTTGATATCATCGGTCCGCATGAGAATTCTAAAATTCCGATTATCCTGCAGTTTCTGATTGTTGAATTCGGCGTGGATTTGCTCCGCTTGGCTGCCGTGCATACGCCGACACCGTTAGCGTCGGCGATGGGTTTGATCGCTGCGATTTTGATCGGCGATATTGCTGTTAAGACCGGATTGTTTGTTAACGAGGTCATCCTGTATATGGCGGTTGCGTCCATTGGGATGTACGCGACCCCGAGTTATGAGCTGGGACTTGCCAACCGTATGGTCAGGCTGCTCCTTCTGCTTGCAACAGCCCTGTTCGCGGTGAAGGGCTTTGTCATCGGTACGACGCTTCTGATTCTGCTCCTGACGGCCCACCGTTCCTACAACTCGTCTTACTTGTGGCCATTTATACCATTTAGTGCAAAAGCGATGGGCGAAATTTTGTTCCGCAAACCGCTGCTTCTGTCAAGAAGACGCCCGGCTATCAACAAAACGCGTGACAACACCAAAATGGGCCCTGAAATGAATCCGAGAGGCGAGCAATAACAATAACACAAATGTTGTGTTGAAAAATCCATTTTGATTACCTTCCGTTGTCTGCTATACTGTGAACAATTATTCGATTACCCTATTTTTGAATCAATGGATCGGAGGAATTGTAAGCATGTTTTTACACGGTACTAGCAAGATTAACGATCAGGGGCATTTGGAAATCGGCGGGTGTGACACATCCGATTTAAAAGCTCAATATGGAACACCACTATATATTGTAGACGAGCAGTCGGTTCGTAATCGCTGCCGGGAATACATCGAGGCCTTCAAGGCGTCCGGCTTGAAGTTCCAAGTCGCGTATGCAAGTAAAGCGTTTTGCGTGATGGCTATGTGCCAATTGGCTGACCAGGAAGGTATGTCGCTTGACGTCGTTTCCGACGGAGAGCTGTACACCGCACTTGAGGCCGGATTCCCGGTAGAACGGATTCATTTCCACGGAAATAATAAAACGCCGGAAGAGATTGAGATGGCGCTGGATGCGGAAATCGGCTGTTTCGTTGTCGATAACGTAGTTGAGCTGCATATGCTGCAAGCGATTGCTGCCGAGAAGAACCAGAAGGTCAACATTTTGCTTCGCGTGACACCGGGAGTTGAGGCTCATACGCATGAGTATATCTCAACAGGCCAAACGGATTCGAAATTCGGCTTCGATATCGGTAACGGCTCAGCTTATGAAGCGGTGAAACTTGCCGAGGCTCAAGCGAATATTCATCTGATGGGCATTCATTCCCATATCGGTTCCCAGATTTTTGAGGTAGAAGGCTTTCAGATGGCTGTTTCACGCGTTGCAGAATTTGCGGCCAAGGTCAAGGCGGGACTCGGCATCACGTTCAAGGTTGTAAATCTTGGCGGCGGATTTGGAATCCGATATGTGGACGGGGACACTCCGCTTCATGTATCCGACTACGTAAAAGCGATTACGGATGCGGTGAAAGCCCACTTCGCCGGCATTGACAGCACGCTCCCTGAAATTTGGGTAGAGCCAGGGCGCAGTATTGTCGGTGAAGCAGGCACCACCCTATATACGGTGGGCACAAGCAAAGATATTCCCGGGGTCCGTAAATACGTTGCCGTAGACGGCGGAATGACGGACAACCCGCGTCCGGCGCTGTACGAATCAAAATATGAAGCGCTGCTCGCGAACCGGGCGAATGAGAAGCCGGAAGAAACGGTATCCATTGCCGGCAAGTGCTGTGAGAGCGGAGACATGCTGATCTGGGATCTGGAGCTTCCGAAGGTAGCAACAGGCGATTTGCTGGCCGTATCCTGCACAGGCGCATACAACTATTCCATGGCTAGCAACTACAACCGGATTCGTAAACCTGCGGTTGTATTCGTGAAGGACGGACAGAGCAAGCTGGTGGTACGCCGCGAGTCGCTTGCGGACATTATCAGCCACGATGTAGTGCCGGCAAGTGTAACCAAAGAAACCGTAACGAGCTAAACGGAAGTTTGTATTACGGCTCTAACATCCTAGAGAGCCCGCCAATGCCACCGGCTGCGGTCAGGGCTCTTTGGCATGCCTTGGATGATATACAAATGTGCAAACGGGGACAAGATCGTTTTGCTTCGAGGCTCAATTCATAGTAAACTATAGAATGCATTGTAAAAAAATCGATTGAAGCGTTCTAATAACGGAAGGAGATAACACATATGGCTAAAAAAGCGAAGATTACATTGGAGAACGGCAAAGAGGTAGTGCTGGATCTGTTTGAGAACGATGCACCGAACACGGTAGCTAATTTTGAGAAATTGGCAAACTCCGGTTTTTATAACGGTCTTGTATTTCATCGCGTAATCCCTGGGTTCGTGGCTCAAGGCGGTTGCCCACAGGGAACGGGAACCGGCGGTCCTGGCTATACCATCAACTGCGAGATCAACCCTAACAAGCATGAGCGTGGCAGCTTGGCCATGGCGCATGCCGGCCGCAACACGGGCGGAAGCCAGTTCTATGTATGCTACGAGCCGCAGCCGCATTTGGACGGTCAACATACGGTGTTCGGTAAAGTCGTTGAGGGCATGGAGTACGTGGATGCATTCAAAGGCCGCGACAAAATGGAAAAAGTAGAAGTATACGAGGCATAAAAATAGCTTCTGCTCAGGACAGGCTCACTCTTAAGGGTGAGCCTGTTTTTATTGTTATCCCGGTAGGAGTTACGCAGGGTCGGGAAAGAATTGACGAAGCTCTTCCGGAACAGGCCGGCTTTTACGAGTATGTACATCCATCGCCACACTGGTAACGGCGGCATCCGCGCAAAGCTCTCCCTGTTCGTTGTAAATCTTCTGAATCAGCACATAACTCGTACGACCCACAGAATGCGGTTCGGTCACGATGGTCAGCCGTTCGCCTTGGCCGCACTCCTTGCGGTAATTGATGTTGATATTGACGGTAACGGTCTGGACGCCAAGCCGTTTCAGCATATCATATTGAAGACCTCCTGCTTCATACCATTCCTCACGGCCCCACTCCAGATATTCCAGGTATTTGGCGTTGTTTACATGTCCGTTCACGTCGATTTCCGTAGGACGGACGATAATGTCCAGCGAAGTTTTCATCGTAGAGCGCTCCTTTTTCACTGTAACTAGTTCCGGTATTTATCTTCTCTAAACTGTTCTCCCTTGGGGGAGTATTCTCCTTCTATAGTTACACATATGTTGGCATTAAAGTTATGTACTTTAAAAAAGTTAGTTGTTTTTTCTTGCAATTATCAAAAGGTGGTGATAAGATTCTTCATAAGATCAAACAATTTCATATGTTTTATCCTTCGGGGCAGGGTGAAATTCCCTACCGGCGGTGATGAACGCAGTGATTGAGCTTTTGAAAGCAGATGGCTGCGTCTTAGTCCGTGACCCGGATATGCGTGTGTAGTTACACACCGTATGCGGTGGACCTGGTGAAAATCCGGGACCGACAGTATAGTCTGGATGGGAGAAGGAGTGAGAGACACATAGGCAACATGTGCTATTTGTGTCTATGCACACAACGTGATATGCGTTATGTGCAGGTTTTCACATGCAATTCAAACCTGTGCTTGCGATAATAGGATGTCGCCGGTAACGGATTTGGGTCGTTTGTTATAGGCAAAACCTGCATTCATGACGGTTATTTAGTGTGTCAATTATGAACTTCCATCAAGCCCTGTTAAGGATTCCCCGAATCTTTGGCAGGGCTTTTTTATGTGAGCATTCGGAAAGGGGCATGTTTACCATGGATATCGTCAACGATGAATTCTATATGTCACTTGCGCTGGACCTGGCTGAACGTGCTCAGGGTCAAACCGGGATAAATCCGGTTGTCGGCTGTGTTGTTGTTAAGGATGGTGCGCTTGCAGGGGTGGGAACGCATTTGGAGCGGGGAACACCGCACGCTGAGGTTCATGCCCTGAATATGGCCGGCAGCAAAGCAGCGGGCAGTACCGTGTACGTGACACTGGAGCCCTGCAGTCACTATGGTACGACGCCGCCTTGCAGCGAGAGGCTGATTGCCGAGGGTGTTCAGCGAGTGGTTGTTGCTTGCGAGGACCCCAATCCTCTGGTTGCGGGCAAAGGGATTCAGATGCTGCGCGCTGCGGGAATCCGGGTGGAGACCGGTGTCCTTAAGGAACGTGCGCTTCGCTTGAACGAAACCTTCATTAAATTCATTACAACGGGTCAGCCCTTCGTAACGTTAAAGACGGCCAGCACGTTGGACGGCAAGATCGCTTCAAAAACCGGCGATAGCAAGTGGATATCTAATGAAGTTTCAAGAGAGCTTGTGCATACGCTGCGTCATCGTCATCAAGGCATCATGGTTGGCGTGTCGACAGTGATCGCGGATAACCCAAGCCTGACGACGAGACTTGGCGTGGAAGGCTTGCATCCGATCAGGATCATCGTGGATTCCAGCTTGCGAATCCCGCTCGACAGCCATGTCGTGACTGACGGATTGGCGCAAACGTGGATCCTGACGACGGAGCAGGCCGATGAGACGAAGCGGTCCGTGCTGGAAGAGCAGGGAGTTCAGGTCATCCCCTGCGGGCCAGGACCACGTGTGGATCTAAAGACTGCACTGGCGAAGCTGGGGCAGAAGGGGGTTGCCTCCATTTTGCTGGAAGGTGGCGGCACGCTGAATGGCTCGATGCTGGAACAGAAGCTGGTGGATCGGCTCATCCAGTTCATCGCCCCCAAGATTATCGGTGGATACGATGCCCCGGGGAATTACATGTTCAGCGGGTATGAGCAGATGAATCAAGCGATTCAGCTGACAGGACTTGAGATCGAAAGACTGGACGACAATATTTACGTCACCGGGATTCCGGTCTGGAAATAAGGAGAAGAAAGGAGGGAAGCCTGTGTTTACTGGATTGGTTGAGGAGATCGGCGAGATGAGGCGCATCGGACGGAAAGGCGAAGCCATGCTGCTGAGCATTTCCGCTAGCCGGATTATGGATGATTTAAAGCTTGGGGACAGCGTATCCGTTAATGGCGTCTGCTTGACAGCCACAACGATTGACAAAGGAATATTTACGGTCGATGTGATGCCGGAAACCTATAGAAATACCAACCTTAAGGAGCTGCAGCCAGGCGGAAAGGTGAATCTGGAACGGGCGATGGCGGCCGGAGGCAGATTTGGAGGCCATATCGTTCAGGGGCATGTGGATGGCGTCGGCGTCATTCGGAATGTGCAGGCAGATCAGAATGCCGTGGTATACGAGATTGCGCCCGCGAATCGGGACGTATTCAAATATATCATTCCGAAAGGCTCTGTCACACTGGATGGAATCAGCTTGACCGTTGTCAAAACAACAGATTCCTCCTTTACGGTATCGATCATCCCCCATACGCTGGCGGAGACGGTGCTGGCTTATAAAAAAGCAGGCGATACGATTAATATCGAATGCGACATTTTAGGGAAATATGTAGATCACCTGCTGAATTACGGCTCAGAAGGGGCCGTGAGCAATGGCGGCACAAAACCGGGAATCAGCAGGGATTATCTTGCGGAGCATGGATTTGCTTAAGCTGGGTGATTCACATAGAGTCTCCAAGAGGAAGAAGGAGGAGCAGCGATGGATGAGCGTTTTTCATTTCATACAATCGAAGAGGCGTTAACCGATTTAAAGGAAGGCAAGGTTGTCATTGTCGTAGATGATGAAGACCGTGAGAATGAGGGCGATTTTATCGCATTAGCCGATAAGGCAACCCCGGAGGTCATTAATTTTATGATCACCGAAGGCCGTGGGCTGGTATGTTTGCCGATGACGCAGGCCAGAGCCCAGGAGCTCGACCTCAAACCGATGGTTACCCAAAATACCGACTATCATGGAACGGCTTTTACGGTCTCCATTGATCATAAGGACACTACCACCGGCATATCGGCCTATGAGCGGTCCATCACCGTCAAAGGTATTTTGGATTCGAATGCATCTGCCTCCGATTTTCGAAGACCGGGTCATATGTTCCCGCTGATCGCAAAAGATGGAGGCGTCCTGCGCCGGGCAGGACATACGGAGGCCGCTGTCGATCTTGCCAGATTGAGCGGGTCCTATCCGGCCGGCGTCATCTGCGAGGTAATCAAGGAAGACGGCACAATGGCACGGCTGCCGGACCTTGTGGAGATTGCGAAGAAGCATGATCTGAAGCTGATTAGCATCAAGGATCTCATTCATTACCGCAATGAAAAAGAAAAGCTTGTTCAGCGAGAGGTAGCTGTGCGGATGCCGACCGACTTCGGCGTGTTTCAGGCGGTGGCCTATACCAACGATGTGGACAATAAAGAGCATGTAGCCTTGGTAAAAGGGGAGATTGATGGGAATGAGCCCGTCCTCGTGCGCGTGCATTCCGAGTGCCTGACAGGAGACGTATTTCACTCCCATCGCTGCGATTGCGGTCCTCAATTCGAGGCGGCCCTCCGCCAAATCGATGAAGCGGGCAGAGGCGTACTTCTCTACATGCGCCAGGAAGGTCGGGGCATCGGCTTAATCAACAAACTGAAAGCCTACAAGCTCCAGGAAGAGGGACTCGACACCGTGGACGCCAACCTGAAGCTCGGCTTTGCGGCAGATCTGCGTGATTACGGTATCGGAGCCCAAATCTTGAAGGATCTGGGGATCAGAAAGATCCGGCTGCTGACAAACAATCCGCGCAAAATCAAGGGCCTCGAAGGTTACGGCCTGGAGGTGGTCGAGCGCGTTCCGATCCAAATGCCGGAGAACGAGGATAACACGGGCTACCTGCATACCAAGCAAGCCAAGCTCGGTCATATGCTGAAGTTCAGCGATATCGAGCAGAACGAGAGCACCAACTAATCACCACATAACAAAAGGTCAATCATGGGGAGGGCCGACTTCGTGGAGTGACCCAGCGAAGAGGACGGAATGCTGCTGGAGAAGCGGTAGCGGTCGCCTTTAACTCCTGATTTCCACCTTAAAAAAATAGATCATGAAATCAGGAGTTAACAGCGATCGGAAGCAGCAGCCGTCAGCGCAGCGGAAACAAGAACCGAAGTCATTCCCGCCAAGTTTGACCTTATATAAACTCCAAACCGAAAGGAAGTTTTCCATCATGGCAACTATATTTGAAGGTAAATTAGTATCCGAGGGTCTGAAGTACGGTATCGTCGTAGGTCGTTTCAACGAATTCATCACCAGCAAGCTGCTGAGCGGCGCACTGGACGCATTGAAGCGCCACGGCGCACAGGATAACGAAGTGGACGTCGCATGGGTGCCGGGTGCGTTTGAAATCCCGCTCATTGCCCAAAAAATGGCAGAGAGCGGCAAATACGATGCAATCATCACCTTAGGAACCGTCATTCGCGGCTCCACTACGCATTATGATTATGTGTGCAACGAAGTGGCTAAGGGGGTATCCGCCATTAACCTGAAGACCGGTGTACCAACGATTTTCGGTGTCGTCACGACGGAGAATATCGAACAAGCCGTGGAGCGTGCGGGAACGAAGGCTGGCAATAAAGGCTGGGATTCCGCCATGGCAGCCATCGAGATGGCGAACTTGACGAAAAGCCTAAAATAGTGCTTATTTAATGTAGTGCTCTTTTTTTAGAGCACTACATTTTATTTTTTTGGCGGGAGGATTCACCGTGACCGTATTATACAAGCTGGAAACGTTTGAAGGACCGCTCGATCTGCTGCTGCATTTGATTGATAAAGCGGAAATCGACATCCAGGATATTCCCGTCAGCGAGATTACCGAACAATACATGGCCTATCTGCACAACATGCAGGAGCTGGAGCTGGAAATTACGAGTGAGTTTCTGGTGATGGCTGCAACGCTGCTGTCTATAAAGAGCAAGTTATTGCTTCCGAAGCCTCCGGTTATCGAGATGGACGAGTTTGATTTTTATGAAGAAGATGACATGGATCCGAGAGCAGAGCTCATTGCCAAGCTGATCGAATACCGCAAGTACAAAGGCATCGCCCGCCATTTGCATGATAAGGAATGGGAACGAAGCCTGATGTATTCCAAGGAAGCCGAAGACCTCACGCCTTACATGCCGGAAGTGGAAGAAAATCCGGTGCAGGGATTACATATTTCGGATTTGATCGCTGCTTTTCAAAAAGCATTAAGCAAAGCAGTCAAACGCACATCGTATGCCCGCATTCAGCGGGATGAAATATCGGTTAAGGACCGGATTCGTCAGGTCGTGCATGCCCTGGAGGAGGTTGGGCCAGGAGGCAGGATTCTGTTCTCCAAGCTGCTTCACGAAGAGATGGTGCGGCATGAAATCGTGGTAACCTTCCTGGCCATTTTAGAATTGATGAAAATGAAGCAAATTTTGTGCTACCAAGAGAAGTTGTTTGAAGATATCGTCATGGAGTGGAGAGGGGAAGGACGCATTGATGGATTATCCGAAGCTGAAATCGATTATTGAGGGGCTTCTGTTCCTGTCAGGAGAAGAGGGCTTGTCGGTTAGGCAAATTGCTGAGATCACCGAGCAGTCGGATGGCCTGGTTGGCGAAGCGCTTGAGGACATGAAGGAAGAATGGGAGCGTTATGAGCGAGGGATTCAGATCATACAAATTGCGGGGAGCTACAAAATCGCTACGCTGGCCGAACATGCTCCGTATTTCGAGCGCCTGGCGTATTCGCCTTCTCGCTCCTCCTTGTCGCAAGCCGCACTTGAAACACTCTCCATCGTTGCCTATCGTCAGCCGATTACGCGCGTAGAGATTGAAGACATCCGCGGCGTCAAGGCCGAACGGGCGATCCATACGCTGGTAAGCAAAGGATTGATCGAGGAAGTTGGACGCGCCGAGGCGATTGGCAGACCGATTTTATATGGAACAACCAAGTCTTTCCTGGAATATTTCGGACTTGCCAATATCAAGGATTTGCCGGAGCCGTCGCAATTTGAGGATAATGATAATTTGGAAGAGGAAACGCAGCTGTTGTTCGATAAGCTTGACGGTCGTCAGCTTACGTTCGATGATGTAGAGGAGAGTTAGCCATTATACAACACAATAGGTTGTAATAGAATCCTGGGCGTGGAGAAATCCACCGTCCGGGATTTTTTTATGTCACTTGCGAATATTTGAAATCAGGGACTTGGAATAGTTTCGCATCATTTGGGGGCGCTTTTGCCATACTAAGCCAAGCGGATTACATTTTACTAAGTACGTCTTGGGGGTTACTTCGTGAGGGTATGGATGATTCTGGCGGTCGGTTTGGTCGTTCTCCTCATCGTATTGCTGGTCGTTGTGCTGTGTTCCAAGGTAACGATTAAGCTGGATGTGGTTCTAAGAAAAGATGAATATAAAGTGTTGGCAGAAATTAAAATGATCTTCGGATTAATTACGCGCAAATATGCAGTCCCCTTTCACCTGGCGAACGGTGGGATCGAATTAAAAAAGGAGACCGTTCCCGTAGACCAGGGAATTCCACTCGGTTCGAAAGAGCAGAAGGATTCTCCAAGCAGAACCATTCGATACAGGGACTATGCGCGAGCATTGTTGTCTACTAAAGGTTTCAAAAAATGGATGAGGCAGACGATGGCGGCCGTTCATCTCATGGATGTGCGCTGGTCAACCCGGATTGCGCTTGAGCATGCGGCCGATACGGCGGTAGCGACCGGGCTGCTGCATGGCATCAAGCATACGCTTCTGGGATGGATGTCGTACCGTCTGATCATGGAAGAGCTGCCCCAAATCGATGTGGTGCCAATCTTTAACGGTCCGCCGCAAATTTCCACAGAGCTAAACTGCATAGCGAAAATCTCCTGCGGAAAAGCTATGTATGCTGGACTGGTACTTATAGTTCGCGTGTTAAAGGTGAAAGGAGGAATTAGATCATGGCAGAACACCCTATTCAAGGCTTGATGCAAACGGCTATGGAAAACATCAAGGGAATGGTGGACGTTAATACGATTGTAGGCGACCCGGTGAACACACCTGACGGCAGCGTTATCCTGCCAATCAGTAAAGTGGCTTTTGGTTTCGCTGCCGGCGGTAGCGACTACAACGTTGAGGCGGGAGGCATACACTCAACTACCACTAATGGGACGCAACACGATCACAGTGCCCTTCCTTTTGGCGGCGGCAGCGGCGGTGGCGTGTCCATACGGCCGATTGCTTTCCTAGTCGTGGGTAAAGAAGGCGTGCACATCGTGCCGCTCGACAATCAAACCCATCTGTTTGAACGGATTATTGATGCGACACCGTATTTACTCGATCAAATCCAGTCGATGTTTCAATCAGGCAGCAATGCCGCGAACGACACCACACCTCCGCCTGCGTACTGACGGAGCAAGCAAATCCCTTTCGTTCATAACGAAAGGGATTTTTGCTGTGAAGATTAGTGAATGTATAAGCTTTCAGCCGAGGCTAGACTCAAACCGATCATGGCTGGAAAAACTCTACTTTATCGGGGGCGGTCTTGGGGAAAGTACGTTGACAGACGTTTCTATTGCGAAATGGACATACCTTTAGCGTGAACGACATATACTTGTACAAGATTTCTGAACACCGGAGGATAAAATGATGAAAATGAAATGGACGAACTGCAAGTCTTTGATATCCATGTTGATGGTCATAAGCTGCTTGCTGGTTACGGCTGTCCCCGTGCATGCAGAGCATGAGAATGGCCCTACCAATCATGCGCAGGCAGCTGCGCTGATTGATGTCACTTCCGGTAGAGTGCTGTACAGCAAGAACGGGGACGAGCGTTTGAGAATCGCAAGCCTAACCAAGATCATGACCGCTATCGTGGCCATTGAACACGGCAAGCTGGACGACCGCGTCAAGGTCTCCAAAAATGCTTTTGCCAAAGAGGGCTCCTCACTCTTCCTGAAGCTTGGTGAGGAGATGACGCTTGAGAATTTGCTGTACGGCTTAATGCTGCGATCAGGCAACGATGCCGCGACGGCGATTGCCGAACATGTCGGGGGGACGGAGGAAGGCTTTGTGTTGCTGATGAACGAGAAGGCGGCCGGACTCGGCTTGACGAACTCGCATTTTATGAATCCCCATGGACTGGATCATGATGAACATTACTCTTCTGCTAATGACGTAGCCAAACTGACGGCGTATGCCCTCAAGAACCCTATCTTTAGCGAGATTGTCAAAACCCCGACGAAGAAAGCGCCCAATCCGAATGAAGCGTGGGACTACAAATGGGATAACAAAAACAAGATGCTTCGTTTCTACGAGGGAGCGGACGGCGTCAAAACCGGTTACACCAAAAAAGCATTCCGCTGCCTGGTGAGCTCTGCCACCCGAAACGGTCAACAGATTGCGGCGGTCACGCTGAATGACGGCAACGATTGGAATGACCATTCCAAGATGCTGGATTATGGATTTGCTCATTTTCCACTGAAAAAGGTTACGGAGAAAGGGCAGAAGATCCAGGGCTATTCACTCGTCACGGGCAGTTCCTTTACATATGCATTTGCGCATGATGAGGAAGCACGCCTAGTGAAGAGACTGGTCCTGCATAAAGCGAGCAAACCTGACTTGTCTTTCGGACTACGGGGTCATATTGAACTGCTGCTGGATAATGTCAGCATCGGCAAAGTTCCAGTCTATGCGGAAGGAAGCAAGCTTCCTGAAGTCCCTGAGGTTTTGCAGAAGTCCAGAAGCACATCCGGACCACTCGGTTCGTTGTCGCTGTGGCAGTCTGCAGGAGAAGTGCTTAGGCATCTGTTCAGGGCCAAATCATAACTAGCCATCGCTAAAGAGATCGTGGATTCTCACGGAGCGGGGCAGCAAACGGGGGCGAAGAGATGATCAATTTGATTTGGATGGGGATGATACTGATCGGCGTTTGCTTTGCGGCAGTGAACGGGAACATCGAAAGTGTTACAAAAGCCGCATTTGACGGAGCCCAGACGGGAGTGACTGTCTCCTTCGGTCTCATCAGCATACTGGTGTTCTGGCTTGGCATGATGCGACTGGCAGAGGATGCGGGCCTGCTGAAGAAGGTTGCCAAGCTGCTGGGCCCGGTTGTCCGTTTCCTGTTCCCGGATGTACCGAAGAATCATCCTGCTATGGGATATATATTGTCTAACATGAGCGCCAATTTGTTCGGTCTGGGCAATGCGGCAACTCCGATGGGAATCAAAGCGATGCAGGAGCTTCAGAAGTTAAACCCGGATAAGGAAACAGCTTCTCCGGCGATGTGTACGCTGCTTGCATTAAACACGGCCAGCATTACGCTGATACCGACAACGCTAATCGCAATCAGGTTAAATTATGAGTCCGCCAATCCTTCGGAAATTGTCGGTACCACGCTTTTGGCCACCGCGGTTGCAACGGCTGCCGCCATAATGGCTGACCGATGGTATCGAAGAAGGACGATACGCCGCCAGAAGCCGCCGGGAATCGGTACAAGCCTGAACCCGGATGTGAAGGGGTGATGAGTCTTGCTATCATGGATTAATATCGTGTCCGCTTGGTCTATTCCCATTATTATCGCATTCATTCCGCTTTATGCTTATACGCGCAAAGTGCCCGTATATGAATCGTTTGTGGATGGAGCCAAGGACGGCTTCTCCACAGCGATTGGGATTATCCCGCACTTGGTCGGCATGATGGTAGCCATTAGCGTATTTCGATCTTCTGGTGCGCTTGAGTTTTTTGTGGGTTGGACGGGCCCCTTTCTGCAATCGCTAGGGGTACCGAGCGAGATTTTGCCTTTGGGAATTCTCAGGCCGTTGACGGGCACAGGCTCTCTCGCGTACACGACTGAATTGATTCGGGCATACGGTCCGGATTCCATGATTGGCCGAATCGCGTCGACTATACAGGGGAGCACAGATACGACCTTGTATGTTCTGACCGTCTACTTTGGCGCCGTCGGAATCCGCAACGGCCGGTATGCGCTGAAGGTGGGGCTGTTCTCCGATTTGATCGGTTTTATTGCGGCGATTGCCGTCTGTCTGCTGGTGTTCGGATAATTAAGATCATGCGGGCGGTCTGAGTAAGACGGAGCGTTTTTTCTATGTAACAGGACGTATGCCTATACCCTCGATTCCATCGCGTCATATACTGCTGCAGTTACAAATTGTAGTAGGGGTGATGAAATGGAATTCGAGGGTTTTGTTATTCATCATACCGTGTGCGAGCGGGAACCGCGGAACTGGGATTTTAAAATCCATCCAGACGGCTCGGTCTCTTCTTCATCCATGCTCGTTCAGCCGGGGCAGATTCACATCTGTCTGGAGGGCGACTTCAATATCGGCTACCAGTCCATGTCGCTGGACCAGAAAACACAGCTGTTTACCGCCAGCAAAATCATTTTGGAGCTATCCAGACTCCATGATATTTCCCCGTTATACTTGTTTCCTCACTCCGACACCTGTCCCGGGGCACATTTTCCATGGAACGCGCTTGTGATTTATCCTGTCGATGGTTATCATTAGGAATGAGGTGACCTAACGAACATGGAGAGATTACAGAAAATTATGGCACAGGCCGGAGTCGCTTCCCGCCGCAAGTGCGAGGAATTGATTCTTGAAGGCAAGGTGCAGGTAAACGGAGAGACCGTTACCGAACTCGGCACGAAGGCCGATCCAGCCCAGGATATCATTACGGTTTCAGGCAAACCGATAAAGAATGAGAAAAAGGTATACATTATGCTGAATAAGCCGAAGGGAGTCATTACGAGCGCTTCTGATCCCGAAGGCCGAAAAATTGTATCGGATTATCTCAAGGGCATTAAAGAGCGGGTATATCCGATTGGACGTTTGGACTATGATACAGAAGGACTCCTGCTGCTGACCAATGACGGCGAATTTGCCAATCTGCTCAGCCACCCTAAATATCATGTACCCAAGACTTATTTGGCTACCGTGAAAGGGGTGCCCCATGGCACCGAACTGGACAAGCTTCGCCAAGGGATTATGCTGGAAGACGGCATGACGTCTCCTGCCGAGGTGGAGTATAAGGATGTGGATCCGGATAATAAACAATCCGTCATATCGATTACCATTCATGAGGGCCGCAACCGTCAAGTGAGAAGGATGTTCGAAGCGATTTCCCATCCGGTCACGCGGTTGAAGCGGATATCTTACGGGGATCTGCTGCTGCAAAATTTAAAACGGGGCTTGTACCGCCATTTGACAGCGGATGAAATCAACCAGCTCCTGCAGATGGCGAAATCCGCTAAGCCGGGCGGGAAACCGAAGAGAAAACGTTAAACCCGACACATAATATTCAAAATGGCGAGCGGCGTTTATGACAAATTTCGTTATAATTGTTCATAGGATGTTCACACCCGTAGTATACGATATGATGAATGTCATAGAAAGGAAGCTGCTGCTTTATGGGCAAATCAAAGAAAAGCGTACAGATTGTGATTCTGCTTGCCATTATCCTGGTTGGAGTGTACGCCATTGCAACCGTTGTATTCGGCTCTGATGAGGTTCCCAAAGTGGGTCAAAAGGCAGCGGATTTTGAACTTCTAGGCATGGATGGCGGCGTACATACCATGAGTGAATACGAGGGTAAGGCCAGGGTGATTAATTTCTGGGGCACCTACTGTCCGCCATGCGTGCGGGAAATGCCGGCTCTTCAAGCTCAGTGGGAGAAATGGAGCAGTCAAGGCGTGGAGATCATCGGAATTAATGTGGGAGAGAACAAAATGACCGTTGAGAATTTCGTTGCTCAAACCGGCGTAAAGTTCCCCATACTGATGGATCCGAAACGGAATGCTGTTGCCAGCTTCGGGGTTGGGCCCATGCCAACCACCTTTTTTGTTACGGCCTCTGGCAAGATTGACCATATTCGTATAGGCGAACTGGATTTGAACACCCTTGATAAACAAATTGAACAGTTGGTGAATGCGAAATGAGTCAAGGTTCCAAGCCTTTGATCCAGAACACGAAGTGTGATTGTGGACACCAGAATCCAACGGGGACGGTCCTCTGCGAAGCTTGCGGGAAGCCGCTGACCGAGGAAGCGGAGGCCCAGCCGATTCTGGAAATGCGGTATGACGGCGTTGCTCGTCGATCACAGAAAGAAAACCCCAGTATGATCGATCGGGTATGGAATTTCTTTTCTTCGGTAAAAGTAGCAATATATCTGATACTGCTTACGCTGATCGGCTCCTCGCTAGGAACCATCTTGCCGCAGGAAAGCACATTCCTTAATATTGACCCCTCCGTTTATTACAAAGAGGAGTACGGACAGCTGGGGCATATTTATTACTTGCTCGGGCTGTCTCATACATACACTTCATGGTGGTTCGTGCTGCTGCTTGTCATGATCGGCGCATCGCTTGTCATTTGCAGTCTTGACCGGGTCCTGCCCTTGTACAAAGCGCTCAGCAGACAGCGGATTCCGAAGCACATGTCCTTCCTTACCCGCCAGAAGGTGGTATACCAAGGTCATGTTGATGAAGACGGTGCCGACTGGGTTGAACGGGTAAAACCAATCATTAAGAAGAAGGGTTACCGCGTGCGTACGGATGGCGGGACCCTACTAGCCGAGAAGCAACGGTTCAGCCGCTGGGGCCCTTATGTTCTTCACATCGGTCTGATTATTTTCCTGCTTGCAGTTCTTGGACGGAATCTTCCTGGACTGCATATGGACGAGCACATGGCTTTTCCTCAAGATGAACCTGTGCACATCAAGAACACCAGTTACTATTTATTGAACGATGGGTTTAAGGTGGAGTTCTACACCGAGGACGATATGCCTGAGGAATTTAAAGGCAAGAATAAAGTATTGCCGAAGGAGTTCCAAACCCAGGCGATCCTGTATATGTGCGAGGCCAATTGCGACGATTTTGATAAAAAGCCTCAGCTCGTGGAATTGACACGCCATAACATTGAGGTGAATCATCCGCTCAATTATAAAGGGTTAAAAGCTTATCAATTCGATTATGATCTGACCCCGATTCTCCGTTCGGTTTCGCCGGTGCTGATTAACAGTAAGAGCGGGAAGGAATACGGCAAAATCACATTGTCGATCGACGATCCTCAACGAGAGTATCAGGCGGGAGAATATACGTTAACGCTTACACAATCCTTTACCGATTTTGGTCTTGGCGATAACGGTAAACCGGTAAACCTGTCACCTAACCCGAATGCGCCTGCATTCTTATTTCTGATTAAGGGACCTGAACTTCCGAAGGAAGGCATCCAATATTTCTACTTCCCTAAACAGATTGATAAGGAACGCTTTAATCAGGAAGCGATCAATGCACAGCTGGCGGGTGGGGAAGCGCTCGTACAACTGGATGTACGGAGCATGGACGATGTGGACTTTTCGGAATCTACGACTTATCTGAATATTCGTGTGGATAAAGCCATGCCGTTCATTTGGATTGGTTGTTTTATCGGTATGCTCGGCCTGATCATGGGCTTTTATTTCACCCATCGCCGGATCTGGCTGCGTATTGATAACCAAACGCTGACCCTTGGCGCACATACGAACAAGAACTGGTTTGGGCTTCGCAAGGAGATCTCCGCGATCCTCAAGCAAATGAATATCGAAGTCGATGAAAAGTCATTGGAGAATAACAGGGGGACTAAGCATGAATCTAATTGATTTTAGCGGCAACGCATTTATCGTTGCTTTTACCTTGTATTGTGCGGCATTTATCATGTATGCACTTGCTGTTATGGGACGACGGTTCCGCAAGCGGGACCCGGAAGCCCATTTGGCTAAATGGGGGAAAATTGCATTTGTGACGGCATCGATCGGTTTGATCGGACATCTGCTGTACTTCTTTACGAGATGGGCGGGCTCTGGACATGTGCCTGTTAGCAACATGTATGAGTTTATGACCTTCTTGTCGATGGCAATCATGATTGCCTTCCTCATACTTTATTTTATCTACAAAAAATCGCTGCTCGGATTGTTTGCACTGCCGCTGGCTATTCTGATCATGGCGTATGCAGCTGTGTTTCCGCAGGAGGTGCAGCCGCTCATTCCTTCGCTTCAGTCCTATTGGCTGGGGATTCACGTAACCTTGGCTGCGCTGGGTGATGCATTTTTCGCGGTCGGTTTTATTGCCGGCTTGATGCACCTGCTCCGTACCGTTAACTTTAGTGGAACAGACAAGGGCGCGCGCAGGGAACAGCGCTGGCTTGAACTCTGCATGTTTGCCATCGTGATCCTGATCGGATTTATTTTATCGGTATACTGCTTCCGTGCGAGCGGATATCAGGCTGAATTCAACCAGACTTTGGTTGACCCGAAGACAGAAAATAGTACAATAGTAAAAGTGGAATATAACATGCCACCGCTTGTCGCACCTTATAAAAGCGAAACGGAGAGCATGCAGTCCTTCTTGGGCATGAAATCTCCACTCATGGAAGCTCCGTCCTGGATGCACGGCGCGAATGCTGGACGTAAGCTGAATACGGTGATGTGGTCGCTGATCACGGGGTTAATCCTGTACGGATTGCTCCGCCTTATCCTGCGCAAGCCGCTGGCCAAGTTCATTCAGCCTGCCCTTAATAGATTGGATCCGGACGATCTGGATGAAATCAGTTATCGCGCCATTGCGATTGGGTTCCCGGTATTTACGTTGGGAGGTCTCATATTCGCCATGATCTGGGCAGAAATTGCATGGGGCCGGTTCTGGGGCTGGGATCCGAAGGAAGTATGGGCGCTTATTACATGGTTGTTCTACAGCGTGTACCTTCATCTCCGGTTATCGCGCGGGTGGCAGGGTAAACATTCGTCCTGGCTGTCCGTTATCGGCTTTATCGTGGTCATGTTTACGCTGGTCGGCGTCAACTTGATTATCGCGGGTCTGCATTCCTATGCGGGAACCGATTAATGTAAATCGAATAGCAGTGAATGATCAATCAGAAGGGCCCTTTCTTAATCAAGAGGGCCGCTTCTGATTTTCCCTATAAAAATGAAGGAGTTGGCTGCCAATGTCAGAGCACGGAAATCGCATACTAGTTGTTGATGATGAAGAACGGATTCGCCGATTGTTAAAAATGTATTTGGAGAAGGAAGGGTATGAAATCGAAGAGGCGGAGGATGGAGAAACTGCTCTTCGCAAAGCAAGCTCCGAAGATTACGGGCTCGTCATTCTGGATGTGATGCTGCCCGGGATGGATGGTGTCGAAGTATGCACACGTCTCCGTCAGGTGAAGTCTACGCCTATTCTCATGCTGACTGCCAAGGGTGAGGAGATCAATCGCGTACAGGGATTTGAAGTGGGAGCCGACGATTATGTTGTAAAGCCGTTCAGTCCGCGCGAGGTGATCTATCGTGTTAAAGCGATTTTACGCCGCTCATCCGCTACGGCTTATTTGAGCAAGGAACCGAACCCAAGCAACAGCATTGTTTTCCCGCATTTGATCATTGAACATGATGCTCACCGGGTGACGGCCGGAGGGCATGAAATCAGTTTGACGCCGAAGGAGTATGAGCTTCTGCACTACCTGGCCTCGTCCCCGGACAAAGTATTCTCTCGCGAAGAACTGCTTAAGGACGTATGGAACTATGAATTTTTCGGCGATCTTCGCACCGTCGATACCCACGTAAAGAGGCTGCGCGAGAAGTTAAATAAGGTATCCGCGGAATCCGCGGCGATGATTACGACCGTATGGGGAGTAGGCTACAAGCTGGAGGTACCGAAGTAACGTGAGTTTCTGGAGATCACTCGTCGGCAAGTTGTGGATTACGATAACCTGTTTAGTGGCGTGCGTACTGCTGACGCTCGGATTATTTTTGCTCCCCTATATCGATACCACGTTTGCGAATTCGGATGCCATCAAACGTTTATTTACTTATGTGGCCATTATCGGTTTTTCGATGACCACCTTTTTCGGGTTGTTTCTGTTAACGAAGATTACGCAGCCCATGCAGCAGCTTATTGAGGCAGCCAACGATATCCGCAAAGGGAAGTACGGCACTCGGTTAAATCTGGTGACCAGCGATGAAATTGGCGAGTTGGCCAATACGTTCAATCATATGGCGGCAGAGCTGGAAACGAATATCCGTAATTTAAACCATGAGAAGGAGCATCTGTCCAGTGTGCTGAGAAGCATGAGCGACGCGGTGATTACTTTTGATAATCATGGACAGGTCATTCTGGTGAACCCGCCAGGGCAGGAAATCATGAAAACCTGGAAAGGGCTGCAATGGGATGATGAGCTGCAGGGCGGTGGCTGGGCGGCCGATGTCATGCCAAAACCGCTCAGTGAGCTTTATTATGCTACCGTGAACGAAGGAAAGGACCAAAGCGCTGATCTGCATGTGAAGCAGGGAATATGGTCAGCCCATATGGCTCCCTTATATTCGGATGAGGTGATCCGCGGCGCAGTTGTCGTGTTAAGAGATATTACCGAGCAAGTTACGCTGGAGAAGATGCGTACGGATTTCATCGCCAACGTGTCGCACGAAATCCGTACACCGCTGTCCATGATGCAGGGCTACAGTGAAGCGCTGCTTGACGGAATGGCAGCTTCACCGGAAGAGGGCAGAGAGCTGATACAGGTGATTCATGAGGAATCGCTTCGTATGGGGCGACTGGTGAAGGATCTGCTTGATTTAACCCGTATGGAAGCGGGGCATGCAGAGCTGTCCCTGCGGGAGATGGATGCAGGTGAATTGTGTGAAAGGGTATACCGGAAGTTCACTGTTCGTGCCAAGGAGCGCGGCATTGATCTTCAGCTTAACAAACTTCACTCGAATCTTATACTCGAAGCGGCGGATGAAGATAAGCTTGAACAGGTGCTGACCAATCTGCTGGACAACGCTTTTCGTCATACACCTTCAGGCAAGCAGATTCGTATCATTGCGGATCGGATTACCGAATCGAACATGGAGGCTCTCCAGGTGAAGATTAGCGACCAAGGTGTCGGTATTCCGCCTGAAGACCTGCCTTTTGTTTTTGAGCGATTCTACAAGGCCGATAAAGCGCGTGTGCGGGGGGAGACGGTGGGAACCGGTATAGGCCTCGCCATCGTTAAAAACATCGTGACAGCGCATCATGGCACGATTAACGCAACAAGTGTAGTAGGCGAAGGAACGGTGTTTACGATGATCATTCCAACAAAATCGGCAGAATCTTAGGGAATGTCTCCACAAAAGACAAAACACGCTCACAGGGAGCGTGTTTTTTTGTTGAAATTAAGAGGTTAATCTTGTTCTACGTGGAACAATGATTAACCCCTTATATCTTATAGCTGGCCTGAATTTAGCCCAGCGCGATTTGGTGCGCGCTGTTCAGTTCCGACAGCCCGGTGAGCTTGATCAGAACGTTTTTAGGAACGTCTTTATCGACCGTTAGCAGCATAATTGCTTCCCCGCCGATGACTTTACGCCCGACCTGCATGGAGGCGATGTTGACATCGTTCTCGCCGAGCAGCGTTCCTACACGACCGATAAGGCCCGGTTTGTCGTTATGGGAGATCAGAATCAGATGACCTTCCGGAGAGATATCGACCGGGAATTTATCCAGACGGACGATCCGTTCGCCGTAACCTAGGAGGAGGGTACCTGCAACATTTCGCTCCAAACCGTTTTGCGTTTTAAGCGTAACGGTAACGAGGTTGGTAAAGTCTTTGGTTTTTGGTGTCTGGGACACAACGACGTGCAGATCACGGCTCTTCGCCAAATGCATGGAGTTTACAATATTCACTTCGCTTCCGAGGTGGCGTTCCAGCACACCCTTCACGATGTATCGGGTCAGGGCTTGCGTATCGACTTCAGCCAGCTCGCCTGCATAGTCAACGTGAATCTCCTTCACCGCGTGTGCGGTGATCTGAGCAGCTACACTGCCCAGTTTCTCGCCGAGCGAGAAGTATGGCTGCAGCTTGTTCATCACGCTGGCCGCTACAAGCGGGAAGTTGACCGCATTCTTAAACGGCTCGTTGCGCAGGATATGAAGCACTTGTTCCGATACATCAATCGCAACGTTCTCCTGAGCCTCAACGGTAGATGCACCCAAATGCGGGGTTACAATAACCTTTGGATGGTTCAGGAATGGATGATCACTTTCAGGCGGCTCATGTTCGAATACGTCAAATGCCGCTCCGGCAACAATGCCTTCGTCGATCGCTTCCACGAGGGCACGTTCGTCAATAATGCCGCCACGGGCGCAGTTCACGATGCGCATGCCGCGCTTCATGACTTCGAATTGCGGTCTTGCGATCATATGGCGGGTTTCCGGCGTAAGCGGGGTATGGACCGTGATGAAGTCTGCGCTGCGGATAATGTTATCCACCGAGGAGAGTGTCACGCCCAGTTTGTCCGCACGCTCTTCCGTCAGGAACGGATCGAAGGCAAGGATGTTCATGCCGAAAGCCTTGGCACGTTTAGCTACCTCGCTGCCAATCCGTCCCATTCCCATTACGCCCAGCGTTTTGTTGCGCAGCTCAACGCCAAGGAAGGATTTGCGGTCCCAGGATCCGCCTACCGTCTTGGCATAGGCCTGAGGAATGTGGCGGGCGAGGGCAATCATCATGGCAAATGTATGCTCTGCTGTGGTAATCGTGTTACCGTCAGGTGCATTAATAACAACGATCCCGCGTTTCGTAGCGGCTTCAAGATCAATATTGTCAACGCCAACACCAGCACGGCCGACAACCTTGAGATGGGTTCCTGCATTCATAATGCGTTCTGTCACACGTGTCTGACTCCGCACGAGGAGCCCGTCATATTCACCGATAATGGCAGTGAGCTCATCTTCATTAAGCCCCGTTTTTTTGTCTACCTGCACATCGGCGGCATCCATTAACTGCTGGATCCCCAAATCACTGATCGGATCCGATACCAATACTTTAAACATGGTTTCTCTTCCTCCTTAAAATCCTCTATAAATTGCGGTATTGCAATATTGAATAAGGATTACGCTGGGCGTATTCCGTTATACACCAAAGATTCCAATAAAGCTGTAAGAGGTCTATACAGATTTGACGCGGTGTCGTGGCAAAGAGACAGGAACATAAAAAAACTCCCAATCCGCATACTACCTCCGTAGTAAGGGACGAGAGTTATTCGTGGTGCCACCCTTATTCGCTGCCAAGATGCGGCAGCCTCAAGCGGTCTGTTCAGACCATGATTGGTAACGGATATCATCCGATTTGCGCCTACTTCAAGTTTCAGCGAAATATCTCAGGAACGCTCAAGAATACTCTCACGCCACCGATTTACACCAACCATCGGCTCTCTGAGGACGTTACAGCTTCTCTTTTCCATCATCGGTTTTCACAGATTAATTTTTTCATAATGTATCATGGCTCTAACATTGTGTCAATAGGTGTTTATTCCGCCCATAGGCCTTATAGTAGGGGAAGAAACAAGGGTTAGCCTTGAATGTCATGCCGTTAATTTGCTATGATGCATATGCCCGCCTATGATTGAATTATTCTGATATTACTATGGTTGTCCACGAAAATAATCTTTAAAAATCAAGATGAAAGACAGGCCCATCTTCTATGAAAAAATTTAAAATACGCGTAAAACGAATTGAGGCCCATCAATTAAATGATCGGCTGCTGCTTATTAATCTGTATCTTACCCAAGCATTGACGCTAATTGCAGGTTTGATCTGGATCCTGTTTCAGCAGAGGAATCCCTTTGGGCTCTTTGTCATTCCGAAGGATATCGAGTTTGTTTATTGGGGGCTCGGACTTGCAGGAGCAATGCTGGTCGTGGACTTTGTATTATCCCGGTTTGTGTCAGAGGATAGTATGGACGATGGCGGAATCAATGAAATGTTGTTCCGGAAAAGGCCGGTTTGGCATATTTTTGTTATAGCTCTGATCGTATCCATCTGCGAGGAGTTATTGTTTCGAGGAGCCATCCAGCATGCGTTCGGACCGTATTGGACAAGTATCTTGTTCGCACTTATTCATGTCAGATATTTAAAACATTGGCTTCCAACCGGGTGGGTTTTCTTGAGCAGTTACGGTCTGGGGTACGTCTATATTCAAACGGGTACCATTTGGGCGCCCATCCTGTGCCATTTTCTGATTGATTTCATATCAGGAATGTTGATTCGGTTTCGGAGGAAAGAGTAACATGAACGAACTTAGCAGAATGCAGCGACATCAGAACCGAAATAAAAGCCGCAAAAACAAGTCAACGGCTCAATCAGAAAAAAGAGCGGCAGCGAAATCGCGACAAGCAGAAGAAACAAGGAGTCGATCTAAATCGCCACCCTTCACAAGCTCCGTGGCACGAAAGCCCCAGAGCAGCAGTACAGGGGATGGATTGAGCCGTTCCAGATCGACCCGGTCCCGCCCGCGTCAAGCAGAGGAAGAAGCGTCTGCTCCTAAACGAACGAATACATATTCATCGTATCGCGTAAGAATGAGCAAATGGTTTGTGAACTCATTGATCGTCATTTTCATATTGTTAATGGTAGGTCTTCTGTGGTGGGGACTTATCGGAGCGCCTCCATTAAAGGAATTGATAAAGGAGTTATTATGAGTGTGTTGATGTGGATAGCAGGTGCTGCGGCACTCGGTGCAGGCGCTATCGGCTGGATGAGGGCTGAAGCCAGGGGTTATCGGGTGCGTGAAGAAGAAGTGGTATCCGAACGTATCCCTCACTCGTTTGACGGGTTTCGGATATTGTTCATCACCGATATACATCGCAGACAATTATCAGAAATGAAGTTATTATCCAATCTATCATCGGTGGATTGCGTACTGCTTGGAGGAGATATTACGGAAAGAGGAGTGCCCCTTCAGCGGATGAGGCATAATATGTCGGTGCTGGTCCGTATCGCACCCGTGTATGCAGTCTTGGGGAATCATGATTTGAATGCAGGCAAGGACGCCGTCCGTAAAGTATTGCGAGAGAGCGGCGTTACTCTGCTGAATGACAAGACTGTTACGTTAAAGCGCAGTAATGAGCTTATGGTTCTCAGCGGGGTAAGGCAGCCGGCAAGCCGGAAGCACCCGTACACCAAATTTCGGGGGAATGCAGCCGAAGACCAGTATCACATTATTCTGGTGCATGATCCAATATGGGTCAAAGACAAGGAAGCGGTGCATGGGGATCTCGTGCTGGCAGGACATACCCATGGGGGACAGATTGTACTGCCAATTGCTGGAGCCGTTCGATTGACGCGCTTCTACAAGAAGTTTAAATCCGGGTGGTATACGCTGCCGAGAAAGGCGGGCGAAACCGAACATTCTTCCAGGATGCTGATCAGCCGGGGATTCGGTACTTCCCATATCCCGCTGCGCTTGCAATGTCCAGCAGAATATCATGTGATTACATTACGCAAAAAACCTTAATTCGATCGCCAGATGATGACGGCAGAATTAAGGTTTTTGTGTTTTCTCGGATTATCTTATTTTCGGATTACCTTATTTTAGGTTCGATGAATTGCGGATCCACGAAGCCATACCCTTTGGCTTCAAGCTTGGTCAGCATGGTATCGAGGGCCTCTACGGTCCACGGAAGCTCATGCATCAGAATGTTGCTGCCAGGGTGAAGCTGTTCCAGCACATTGCTGACTACGGCATCGGGTTTGTTTTTATTTTTGCTTTCCCAATCCAGCGAACCGTTGGACCAGGTCATGAACAGCAGGTTATGATTCAGGGCAACTTCCTTGACAGTATCTCCGCCGGAGCCGAACGGAGGACGGAAAAACTTCGGTTCCGTTCCGGTCGCTTCCTTGACGATTTGCTGCACATCCCCGATCTGTTTCTTCACTGTCTGTTTGGTTTCTTTTTTCAGGTCGATATGATCCCAGGAATGATTCCCAATGATTTGACCGCGGTCATGGATCAGTTTCAACAGCTCTGGATGCGCCTTTGCACGGTATCCATTGACGAAGAAAATCGCCTTGGCATTATGTTTATCCAGCGTGTCGATCATTTGGTTGATCATGGTTTCATCCTTGGGGCCGTCATCAAATGTGAGCAGCACTACTTTTTCGGGGACGGACTTATCATTGGGAACGATGCGATACACCTTATTCATGTGGTACTTCGGTTCAACCGGTGCCTCGGCATCGGGACTCTTGACGGATTCATCTGATGGGTCCGCGGATTTATCCACGTCAGGCTCGGCTTCAGGCTTGTCTGTTTCGGTCGGCTTCTCGGCACCTTCTTTCGGAGTGGACACCGCTCCTGAGGTTCCATTCTGCTGCGTTGCTCTGTCATTACCGACTTCCGTGGCTGTGCTTTGCTTCTGATCCATTCCGTTGTTGCCGCATGCGCTGAGCATAAGGCAGCAAGCCAGCAGAAGTACTGTTCGTTTTCTAACCATGATTCCATCTCACTTTCCTGTATTTATGTAGCATGAGTTCCTGACGGTGCGAGAACAATAATCTCGAGTTTATCATAGAAGGAGGTATCATGTGTGAAGACTTCGTCATTTCTATATGGTGTCATTATCGGTGCCGTTGCATGCCGAATCATTTCCCGTAATAACAGCAGGCTCTTCTCCTCGATGATGAAAGATGCAAATCTTGGCCGATTTGCAAATACTGCGATGAGTAAAATTCAGGGCACTAAGAGCCAGAAGTATTCTGGTTCGAGCCAAGAAAGCGTGTCTCCCAGTTCAGGCCGACATGATTCCACTCATTCCAATGGAACTGCAGGGGTACAGACATCGACTCATTCGAAGGCTGCCAACCTGAAACAAGTCAAGGATTTCATCCGGAACAACCCTGATGTCAAGAACGAAGTCGAACAGATTTTGAAAGAGACCCACACCGTCATACCGGGTTTGTAAACGGCATGAACCATTTTGAATCATTCACGGGGAGCGGCCACATGAATCCTTGTGAATGATTCTTTTTTCTTCAGCTACATATTTGCGTGCATTTGTGGTTATTAAATGATAAAATCAATTATATAAAACCATTTTTATCACGTCATAATCCAGACATCATAATTTGTTATAAACTTTTGTTTACGTAAGGAGGATCCTGTCATGAAAATAGAGCGTTTGAGTCAAGATAAGATACGGATTTTCCTCACGTTTGACGATCTGAGTGAGCGAGGGATCCAGAAGGAAGAGATGTGGCAGGAAATACCGAAAGTTTATGACCTGTTTACGGAGATGATGGATCAGGCATACAGTGAACTCGGATTTGATGCCACCGGACCTCTTGCCGTTGAGGTGTTTGCACTGCCTGCCCAGGGCATGGTGGTTATTGTGACGAGAGGGAAATACGATCATCATTTCGGCGGCTTGTCCGAAGAAGATATGCCGGACGAGATTTATGAAATGGAAGTAACGCTGGATCAAAGTGATAATATCGTCTATGTTTTTCAAGATTTTGAAGTGCTCATTGAAGCATCGCATATGTTGAAGGACCTTGTAGGCGGAGCGGGTAAGCTCTATCACTATATGGATAGATGGTTTTTGTACTTCGATCCTGAGGAATTGGATAGCGAGAAGCTGCCGGCGGTGATTGCGATGCTGGCTGAATTCGGTGAATCCTCCTCAGTAACGGAGGCTATGCTGGAGGAATACGGGAAGAAAGTCATGCCTCAGCAAGCAGTTGAGGTTATCTGTACACACTTCCAGCGTCAGCGTTAATCAAGGTGGGCGTGCGTGCCGGACTTCAGGCCCGCAACTAACGGAAGGGGAATTTTAGTGCTGGTGTTCTCGGTAATTGCGTCAGCTTTGGCGCCGGGACTCGCATTGCTCACGTATTTTTACCTGAAAGATAGGTATGATCAAGAGCCCCTGCACATGGTGATCAAGGTGTTTATGCTAGGGGTTCTGGTCGTTTTCCCGGTTATGATTTTGCAGCGGGGAATGATACTATGGCTTGGCGACAATCCGGTAGTCAACTCATTGTTCGTTTCGGCGGGCGTTGAGGAATTTCTGAAATGGTTCGTGATGTACCATGTTATTTTTAACCATACGGAATTTGACGAGCCTTATGACGGCATCCTTTATGCAGTGGCGATATCGCTGGGATTTGCTACAGTAGAGAATTTGCTTTACGCCTGGTACAGCCAGGCAGCCTTTGGTCCGATGTTCTTGCGAGCCCTGCTGCCCGTTTCGGGGCATGCGATGTTTGGCGTCATCATGGGATACTACATGGGACATGCGAGGTTCACGGAAGGAAAACGCAGAAGATTTTTTCTCGTTCTATCCTTGTTCCTGCCTTGGATGTGGCATGGTCTGTACGACCTGATTCTGAATCTGCTGACCCACACATGGGTGTGGTTCATCGTACCGCTTATGGTGCTGCTGTGGTATGGCGGCATGGGCAAAATCTCTAGAGCTAACAACCGTTCTCCTTTTCGTTTCATCAAGCGGGAGGAAGAGGTTAACACTTAACAAATCAGGGCACACTTCTTTCTATAGACCTCGGCTGACAGCCAGGGAATCATAGAAAGGGAGGTGTCTTTTTTTGCGTGTAAAAGTGAAAATTCTTTGCAAGGATTGCGGTGAACGTTTTGTGCTGCGGGGAAAAAAGGAGCAGGGTCGGATCGAAACCGGATTTAAGCAGTGTCTGTGTAACAATCGCGATCACTTCGATATTGAGGAAGATTTCTAAGGGATGAAGGAATTATACAGATATGCATAAGACTTCTTTCTTCTAGTCAAACTAACGGCAGTGAGTAGAAGAAAGGAGACTATCGCATCATGTACAAACGATTAAGCGCTATTCTGTTTCCTGTGGCCACAATTTTATTGATTGGGGCTCTGGTATGGGGTTATCAAGAGAATAAAGAAAAAAACGCCATATTGATTAATGCGGAGAACCAATACCAACGGGCGTTCCATGACTTGTCTTACAATATGGACAGGATTCATACGGAGCTCGGCAATACGCTTGCGGTAAGCTCTACCTCCCAAGGGATGCACCGGAAGGGCTTGATGAATGTATGGCGCCTAACAAGCCAGGCTCAGAATGAGATTAGCCAGCTGCCGCTTACGCTCCTTCCTTTCAACAAGACTGAAGAGTTCCTTTCCCGAATTTCGAATTTTGCTTACAAAACAGGTGTACGTGATTTAACGAAGGAGCCGCTCAGCGAGGGTGAAGTCAAAACGTTGAAATCCTTGTACGCCAACTCCGGCGAAATCACGAAGGATTTGCAGCATGTGCAGAATAAAGTTATCGCAAACAGTTTGCGCTGGATGGATGTAGAGGTGGCTCTGGCAACGAATAAAGTCCAGGACAATTCCATTATTGACGGTTTTAAAACGGTGGATAAAAAGGTGGAGTCCTACCCTGAGCTTGACTGGGGACCGTCGGTAAGCAGCATTTATGACCGCCGATCTGTGAAGCAATTGGCAGGTATGCCGATATCGGAAGCGGATGTGAAGCGTAAAGCGCTGAAGTTCTCGGATGTGGGTAATAACGCCAAAGTACAAGTGACGAAGAACGGCAGTGGCACCGAGTGGGTATCTTACACGGCGAAGGTACAACATCCGAAGGGCCATATGCTCAGCATGGACTTTACCGAAAAAGGCGGCCAGTTGATCTCCTATACGGATGAGCGGAATGTTGGCGCGAAGAAAGTGTCCGTTCAAGCTGCAATCGACAAAGCCCAACAATTCCTGACGAAAAAAGGCTATTCCGACATGACGGTTGTTTCGGCGGACCAATATGACAACCTAGCCAACTTCTCCTTTGTCTGTGAAGAGGACGGCGTGCTGATTTACCCTGAAAAAATTACCGTTCGTTCTGCGCTGGACAATGGGAATGTTATTGGATTCCAGGCCAGCGACTTTGTGTACGAGCATCAGATCAAGCGAGAAATCCCGCAGCCGAAACTTAGTCTTGCCGAGGCGGGGAAAGCCTTGAATCCTGAGTTCAAAGTGCTCTACCACCGTAAAGCCTTAATCAAAAACGACCGCTCCGAGGATGTTCTGTGTTATGAGTTTGGCGGGCGAATCAACGGGTCCCAATACCGAATTTACATTAATTCGGATACCGGCCTTGAGGAAACGGTTGAGGTCGTGAAGGATGCACAGGCAGGAATTAAATAATTAAAGTATTGCGTGATTCAAGCCGGTTCAGGAGATATCCTGAATCGGCTTTTTTCTTGGATGAAGGAGCTGAAAGAGCGGGGATGGTCCCATGTTTCCTAAGGATAGACAGGATTCGACCTTAATTTGAAGATTTTGTCCTATGGGCCGTGGCATCCCATGATATAATGGAAAATAATGATTATGATGAATTAGTGGGTGAGCGCATTGTATCCAAAGATTAACGATGTCCTCTATATCCAGTTGGATACAGGGGATGAGAAGGAAGCCAGTATTGTATATAAATCCCGCATCTCCGACATGGATGACGAATCGATGTATATGGAGGTTCCGCTGCAGGAAGGAACGGGCAAGCTGAAAAAGCTGTACATCGGGGACGAGCTGTCCGCTTATTTTTTAACGGAAGGCGGAGTCAAGAATTTCTTCAATTCCTACGTCCTGAGTCACCATGAGGATATTATCCGTCTGGTTCGCATCAAGAAGCCGGAGCAGGATCAAATTACGAAGGTACAGAGAAGAAGTTTCCTAAGGGTGCAAGCCGAGCTCGAGGTAGCAGTCATGACCAAAGACGGCACTCAGTTTTTAGCCAAAACCGATGATGTCGGCGGCGGCGGCGTATCCTTCTATCTGCAGCCGGATCATATGATTGCGGAAGGGAGTATACTGACATGCTGGATACTCATCCCGTTTAAGAACGGATCCGTGGAGCATGTTCCGTTTGAAGGCGAGGTTGTGAGGGTGAAGGAACTGCCTACCAATCGAAGCATCGTGATGCTGAAGTTTAGTCAGATCGCGGATATGGAGCGCCAGAAACTGATTCGTTATTGTTTTGAGAGACAGTTTGATTTTCGCAATCGTTAATGCATAAAAAGGACATGCCGGTGGCACACTATCCGAAAATTTTGTCCCGGAGGGGCTGTCTGCCATGTCAAAAGTAGTAAACGATCAAGACCGTCTGCTTGAAAAAACAAGACTGGAAGTTAAGCATGAGGAGAAGGGACAAGCTCTGCATGACCGATATGGAGTAATGCTGCTTAAGCTGCTGATCTGGTTGGTGCTTGCGCTTGTGATCACCCAGCTGCTATTACATTATGAGCCTAGCCGGCCCTATATTTCGCCCATTCAGCAGATGGAGGGTGTTCCCGTTAACGAGCCAAATGTAAACGATTGGATGGGGGAAAACACCCCTTCTCTTTTGCATCACTCTAGCTAGTGTGGTATAATTTTCACGTCGCAGGCGGGCGCCTGCTTTTTTCTTGAAATATAAGATTGCGCCTTTGTTTCATTCGCGCTCTCTTATAAGTTTTCACTAGAGAAACGGTGATCCCGTCCGTAACGGATGGTAAGCCCTTTCGATTTCGAGGTATATGTTTGAGGAGGAATGCCCCGTTGGTTACGCAGGGGACAGGTTATCGCGACAGAATTAATATTGCCATCGACGGTCCGGCAGGCGCGGGTAAAAGCACCGTAGCGCGTATGGTAGCCAGCAGGCTGCATTACATCTACGTGGATACCGGAGCCATGTACAGGGCAGTCACCTGGTTCATGCTGAACCAAGGGATTTCTCCAGAAAATCCCGAAGTAGTGCTTCAACATGCACAAAACATGGTGATTGAATTAAAACCGCATGAACATGGTCAAATGGTCTGGCTGAACGGGGAAGACGTCACACCATATATTCGCTCACATCAGGTTAGTGCAGTGGTATCCCAATATGCACGAATCGAGGGTTTGCGGATAAAGCTTGTCCGTTTACAGCAGCAAATGGCACAAGACAAGGGCGTTGTCATGGATGGACGTGACATCGGCACAACGGTTTTGCCGGATGCCGAGGTGAAGATTTTCATGACGGCCAGTGTCAAGGAACGTGCTCTCCGCCGCTTCAATGAGTTGAGTGATGAAGGCATATCGCTGGAACAACTGGAAAGAGATATCGCAGAACGTGACAGGCTTGACCAGGAACGTGAAGTGTCGCCGCTCCGATGCGCAGAGGATGCCATCATACTGGATACGACACATATGGATATCAACCAGGTTGTGGAAGCAATTCTTTCATATTGCGAAACTTAAGTGGGATGGGGAGAAATCGGCATGATTTATATTTTTTGCAGAGCGGTGGTTCGCGGATTGTTCGCTATTCTTTACAGATTCGAATCTGTCGGCGTACATAACATACCTTCGGAAGGCGGCGTGCTAATCTGCAGCAATCATATTAGCATTCGAGATCCGATATCTGTCGGCATTCACGTCAAGCGCCAAGTTAAGTTCATGGCCAAAGCGGAACTGTTCAAGATTCCGGTGTTCGGATGGCTGGTTCGTCAGCTTGGAGCATTTCCGGTCAAACGCGGCGGAGTAAGTAAAGATTCGATCAAAACCGCGCTCACGATATTGCGTACGGGTGAGATCATGGGCATTTTCCCTGAGGGTACGCGTAATTCCGATTCAACAGCGGCCAAACGGGGTGCGGCAAGCTTCGCTCTCCGCAGCGGGGCGACGGTCATACCGGCTGCTATCATTGGAGATTACAAGCTTTTTCGCAAAGTGAAGATCATCTATGGTGCACCCGTGGATCTATCCCGGTTTGAAGGTGACAAGTCACCGGAAGCTCTGGATGCGGCAACCGAGTTGATCATGGCCAAGATTCACGAAATGCGCGCAAGCGGCAAACCAACCGTGAACTGATTTATTCGCTTCATGCATAAAAAGCATGGGAAGATTGGAAAGATACTACAGCAATTATGTTTTGAACTTCGCCAATGCGAGTTTAAATAAATGGGGTTTGAATTGAGGAGGTTATTTGACATGTCGGAAGAAACAAGAAATCAAGAGGCTGCTGAAAACCAAGAGCAGCTGGACCAAATCGTATCCTTGAAAAAAGGGGACACCGTGAAAGGGACGATCGTCAAACTGGAGGACAACCAAGCTTATGTAAGCATTGGATATAAATATGACGGCGTAATTCCTGTTCGCGAACTGTCTTCTGTACAACTTGATAATGCATCTGATGCGGTTCAGGTTGGCCAAGAGGTAGAGTGCAAAGTCGTTAGCATTAACGACGACAAGGAAAGCCTGGTTCTTTCCAAGCGCGCGATCGACACCGAGAATTCATGGGAAGAGCTTGAGAAGCATTTTGCGGATCAGGACGTATTCGAAGTAACGGTGGCTGACGTGGTTAAAGGCGGACTCGTAGCCGATGTTGGTGCACGCGGATTTATTCCTGCATCCATGGTAGAGCGTCATTTCGTTGAAGACTTCAGCGACTACAAGGGCCGCACGCTTCGCGTGAAAGTGAAGGAACTGGACCGCGAGAACAACAAAGTGATCCTATCCCAGAAGGATGTTCTGGAAGAAGAGTTCGAAGCTAACAAACAAAAAGTGATGTCCGAGCTTCAAGATGGCCAAGTGCTGGAAGGTACAGTACAACGCCTTACGCAATTCGGCGCATTTGTTGATGTTGGCGGCGTAGACGGATTGGTTCACGTATCCGAGATCGCTTGGAGCCACGTCGACAAGCCTGCTGATGTATTGTCCGAAGGTGATCAAGTGCGTGTGAAGGTACTGAAAGTGGATCCTGAAAAAGGAAAAATCAGCCTCAGTATCAAAGCAGCCGCTCCTGGTCCTTGGGAAACAGCTGGCGAGCAATTCAACACGGGCGACATCGTAACAGGCGTTGTTAAACGTTTGGTTAATTTCGGAGCTTTCGTTGAACTGGCACCAGGTGTTGAAGGTTTGGTTCATATCTCCCAAATCTCCCACAAGCATATCGGTACACCGCAAGAAGTATTGAAAGAAGGCCAAGAAGTTCAGGTTAAAGTGCTTGATATCAACACTTCTGAGCAACGTATCAGCCTGAGCATCAAAGAAACGGAAGAAGCGCCAGCTCAAGCTCCACGCGCTGAAAAACCGTCCAAAGGTCCTAAAATCGACCTGAAAGACAACCCGAACGTTTCTTTGAACAATCAAGGCATGAGCGTTACGCTTGGAGAGCGTTTCGGCGATAAGCTGAGCAAATTCAAGTAAGCCCGGGAACAGTTTTGTTCGGTCTATTGACCTATCATAACGAAGTCGGCGAATCCAGAAATCTGGGTTCGCCATTTGTTTTTTTAGGGGACGAACGTTTGCGGATGTTGTAACATGGGGTAGAGCATAATAGAAATAAAGATGAAAGGTTAGCCAATTGTAACGTTTTTTGCTATGATGATAATCGTAAGAATTGACAGGAGGAGTGACTATGGCAAGACCCGTAGTGGCTATCGTTGGACGGCCTAACGTCGGTAAATCGACCATATTTAACCGATTGATTGGCGACAGATTAGCCATCGTTGAAGATAAACCGGGTATTACCCGTGACCGGATTTACGGTAGTGCCGAATGGAATGGTAAAGCGTTCAGCGTCATAGATACCGGCGGTATTGAAATCGATGGCGATGACATGATATTGAAATCCATACGCATGCAGGCCGAGCTTGCAATTGAAGAAGCGGACGTCATCGTATTTATGTGCGATGCAAAGACAGGGGTTACCCAATCGGACGAGGAAGTTGCACAGATTCTGTTCCGTTCGGGTAAACCTGTCATTCTAAGCGTAAACAAAGTGGATAATTTGAAGCGCGTTGATGATATCTATGAGTTCTATTCCCTCGGATTTGGCGATCCTGTCGGAATATCGGGCAGTCACGGCACAGGGATCGGCGACCTGCTGGACGTTGTGGTTGAGAATCTGCCTGAGCTGGAAGACGACGGATATGACGAGGATGTTATTCGAGTTGCCCTGATTGGCAGACCGAATGTGGGCAAATCCTCCCTGGTTAATGCCATTTTGGGAGAAGAGCGTGTCATTGTCAGTGACGTTGCCGGCACTACACGCGATGCGATCGACACGCCGTTCGAGAAGGATGGGCAGCGGTATGTGCTCATCGATACGGCTGGTATGCGTAAACGCGGGAAAGTCTATGAGACCACGGAGAAATACAGCGTCATGCGTGCGATGCGCGCCATCGAGCGCGCGGATGTTGTTCTCGTCCTCATTAACGGGGAAGAAGGCATCATCGAACAGGACAAGCATATTGCCGGTTACGCCTATGAGGCCGGTAAAGCATCTTTGTTCGTTGTGAACAAATGGGATATGGTCGAGAAAGATGACAAGACGATGCAGCAGTTCGAGAAAAAGATACGGGATCATTTCTTGTTCATGACCTATGCGCCGGTTGTGTTCTTGTCGGCCAAAACGAAGCAGCGCTTGCAAAAGCTGCTCCCTGTCGTTAAGCATGTGGCGGATCAGCATTCACTTCGCATACAGACACATCTCCTTAACGATGTCATATCCGATGCGATTGCCATCAATCCGCCTCCAACGGATAAGGGAAGAAGATTGCGTATTAACTACTCAACACAGGTTGCGGTTAAGCCGCCGACCATGGTCGTATTTGTCAACGATCCCGAATTGATGCACTTCTCATATGAGCGTTACCTTGAGAACAAGATTCGGGCCGCGTTTGACTTTGAAGGTACACCCATCAGGATATTTACTCGAAGAAAGTCTGATGAGAGTTAGGGGAGAATAGTTTGATTTTGGAGATCGTAGCGATAGTAGTGTGTTATTTACTCGGTTCGGTAAGCTTTAGCGTACTGCTTGCCAAGATCCTGAAAGGGATTGACATTCGTCAGCATGGCAGCGGCAACGCCGGGGCAACCAATACCCTTCGCGTCCTGGGAAAGGGACCTGCCATACTTGTATTGGTCTTGGATGTAATTAAGGGCATCGCTGCGGTTTGGATCGGACGATGGCTCGGGGGGGACAATGCGTGGCTGCCGGGATTGTGCGGTATTGCGGCCATTATCGGTCATAATTGGCCTCTATACTTCCGCTTTCGAGGCGGCAAAGGGATTGCAACCGCCATTGGTGTGCTTGCTACGCTTTGCTTTGTACCAGCGGTTATAGCAGGCATTATCGCAATTCTATCCATTGTTTTTACCCGTTATGTATCTTTGGGTTCCCTTATTTTTGTAGTACTTACCCCTGTTTTTCTATTGATCGCGGATTATTCGTGGCCAATCTTTTGGACGAGCTTCATCATATGTGTATTCGCCTTCTGGCGGCATCGCTCGAACATCGTGAAGCTTGTGCAGGGGCGTGAAAATAAGCTGGGTTCCGGAAAAGGAAAGGGCAAAGGAGGGAAGCGCGTTGTCTGACAAAGTCGCTGTTCTGGTGGCAGGCAGTTGGGGAACCGCTTTGGCGAGTGTTCTCGCTTCGAATCATCTGGATGTTGTCGTCTGGACAAGAACAGAGGAACAGACTCGTGAAATCAACGAGTCGCATACCAACAACCGTTATTTACCCGGGGTGGAGTTATCACCGAATATCCGCGCTACAACCGATATGAAAGAGGCTGTCACGTCGGCTGCTGCTGTGGTTATCGTTGCACCTTCGTCCGCGATGCGGGAAGTGACGGGGCAACTGAAGCAGTTTTGGACCGAGGACATGCTGGTGATTCATGCGACCAAAGGATTCGAAATTGAATCTTTAAAGCGGATGTCCACCGTCATATCCGAGGAGCTTGGCTGTGAGGAAGGCCGCGTGGTGGTATTATCAGGACCCAGCCACGCGGAGGAAGTGGTCAGACGCTGCCCGACAACGGTCGTTGTGGCGTCTTTGGATGCCGAGGCGGCTGTAGCCGCTCAGGATTTGTTTATGAACACATATTTCAGAGTGTACACGAATCGGGATATGATTGGTGTTGAGCTGGCCGGGGCCTTGAAGAATATTATTGCACTAGGTGCCGGGATGTCCGATGGATTGGGCTTTGGAGATAATGCCAAGGCAGCGCTCATCACTAGAGGATTGGCGGAAATACTGCGAATCGGTATGGAGATGGGGGCAAATCCGCTTACGTTTGCCGGGCTTGCCGGCATCGGGGACCTTGTGGTTACCGCTACGAGTCAGCACAGCCGGAATTGGCGGGCAGGCTCTATGCTGGGCCAAGGCAAGAAGCTGGACGAAGTCCTGAGCTCCATGGGGATGGTTGTGGAAGGAATTCGGACGACCAAAGCTGCACATGCCATTTCCGAGAAATATGGCGTGCAGATGCCGATTGCCGATCAGCTGTACCATGTGCTCTTCCAGGATCGTAATCCCCGTACCGCTGTAGAAGCTTTAATGGGCCGGGATCCCAAGACCGAGATGGAATTGATGCCGCTTGAAACTTGGGAGCAATGGCACACCTAGCTTAATCACCATTCCGATGGCTCTCTCATATATTGTTGTGAGGATGTCGGAGGAGGGGTGGAAATGAGCAAAAGCTTTCACAAAGATGTACTGAATGCGATTAACAAGAAAAGCGGCAAGAAAATTTCTTCAGGGGCTGTCAATAAGCTGGCTAGCACGGTTAAACCGTCTACAATGCAAAATGAAGCCCAGCTCCGCCAGCTGATCAAACAGGTATCTTCCATGGCGAACATACCCGTTAGTGAGGATACAATCCAAGAGATTGTCGGAGCAGTGAAGAAGAGCGGCATGAATCCAAGCAATATGGAAGCCCTGATGAAAATGATGATGAACAAATAAGTTACAACGATGATGAGCAAAAGCCACGTCCGGCTGGGCGGCGGCTTTTGTTCTTTTTTTCGACAAACCTGGGGTGAGGCGGTACCGTTTTCGTGATATAATAGGTTGAATAATTTGATGAGAGATTGGAGAGTTTCGTGACATGGATCCAATGCAAAAGATGTGGCTGTCCCTTGTCGCATTATTGATTATGGCGCTGTCCGTCATCGTGGTTACACTTGCGCGAAGCAAGACGAAGGGTTTCCTGCGCGGTACTTTGTCGTTTGTGGCCTTTATGATGATGATTTTTGGTTTTATTATTGGACTAGCCTCCATCATATAACAAAGGAAGCCGTCAGGGATGATACGGTAAAAGGGGTGCAGCATGACGCTGAATGATCTGCCGGAATTGGAGAATGTGTTAGCTACCGCCATTCATAAGCTGAATCAGGCGCCTATGGCTTGGCTGCTCGGTGGAAGCTGCAGCTTGCTTCTTCAGGATGTAACATTGGAGAAGCCACCGAGAGATATCGATATATATGCCGATGCAGGGGGCGTACAGCCTTTGCACGAGTCGCTGGCTGCTATGGCCGTGGATGCTCCCCACTTAGACCAGGAAGGGATATATTCCTCAATACTGAGCCACTATGAAATAGAGAAAGTCCCGATTGAACTGGTAGGCGGATTTGAAGTGAATTCAAACGGGTCCTCCTACTGCGTTGAGATCGATCACTTGCTGTATCCTGCAGCACTAGAGTGTCATATACAGGGCGTCACGGTGCGCCTGATGCCGTTATCCCATGAACTGGTGTTTAATGTGCTTCGAGACAGACCGGATCGATACGTCGCCATTGCGGAAGCGATCCGGCGGGATATGGACCGCCATATGCCGCTACTGCAGCAGTTGTTAAGCCGGAATCATCTGCATGGGGAGCATCGAATGGTTTTGAACCGATTAACCGGACTGTAACCGAAGTGCTGTGAAAAATGGCCAGGGAGCTTAGTAGAACGTGTACATAAGAAAAGGAGCGCGTTACCGTTGGACTACGAGGTATTATTTCAGCCGGATCAGAAAAAGGTCAAGGTTCGTCCGCACACGAATGTTCTGGATGCCTCGCGTCGGGCTGGTGTGCGTATTCCTACCCGTTGCGGAGGCAAAGCCGGTTGTTTGATGTGCAAGATCATCGTTCCGAACGAGGAACGCAATCATTGCTCTGCTCCGGAGCCGAAGGAAATCAGGAAGCTGGGGACATCGATGATTGAACAAGGTTACCGGCTATCCTGCCAGACGAGAATTACGAATCACATTAAGGTAATAATTCCCGAGGATCCGCTCAAAGCTGCGATACGCAAACAGCTGGAAGCTGCGAGAAACCGGGAGTCCGATGACTTTATTTAAAGCGAAGGATGATGTTAGTTGAGTATGATCACTTGGATGACCCAAGCGGCAGGCCGTTCGAAGCGGGCGTCTGCAGTCTTAATCCTGGTGCTGTTTCCGATGCTGCTGACAGGATGTCTTTATCCTGACGAGAAATTGCAGGAGAACAAGGTTTCGTATAGGGAAAGTGTCAAACGGATACAATCGGCTGTAGATGATTTTTATAAAGAACAGGGAATCTTGCCGATCATTACAGCGGGTCCGGAAATTCCGCGGTATGAGAAATACCGGGTCGATCTGGATCAGTTGAAGAACCGGGGATACATCGACCAAATTCCGGATACGGCATTTGAGAAGGGCGGCAGCGGATATTTTCTCATTATTAATGAGGAAACCGAGCCAACCGTGAAGGTTATGGATTTAACCACGGCCCAGAAGGTGAATGACGTTCAGAGAGCCGTGAATTTGTACAAAATGGCGCATGACAACGCCCTTCCTGCAGGAGAAGCCCTCTACCCGGGGTATACGGCAGTGGACCTGTCCAAGACCGATGCCAAATCCATTACATTGATGAGTGTATACTCGGGTCAGGAGATGGCCTTTATGATGGATGAAGAGGGAACGGTGTACGCCGATTATGCCTTTGATATTATGCAGGCGATCCAGAAGAACGGTTCCGATCCTAAAGAAGGAGAAGATTTACGGGTGTTCCTGGAGCAGGAATCCTATTATGTCCCTGTAAAATCCGTACCTTATACATGGAAGGATGGGCAGCCCGTTGCTCAGCCGCTATCCTAAACCTATACCCGCCGTTATCGGCGGGTATTTTTGTTGCCCCTGCTTGGTGACCCATATCGGTTGAGGAATGAGTATGCGTAAAGCCATGAAGCGAGCCTTCATTTTTTCCTTGAGCCCCTTCTTCGATAGATTTTTTTGAAAATGGTTGAATCTCTTGGAATATCTATTAAAGTGCGCGCATATTCATAATCTGAAAGAGTAGTGCGGGCAAGAGCCGGTTGCCCACATCATGAGGCATACGAAAACGTCTGAAGGCGCACAGCATGAAGATAAACCGCGCCCCAGCGGTAGTTTTCTTTACGGTATTCGATGGCAGTGTCTAGTTGGTTTAGGCCTGTTCGATATCTTAAAAAAAACTGGACGGACTTTAAGGGGCAACCGTCATATTTTTGAACCCGGTACATATGATGTTACTAGTCCAAATGCATGTACGAGTTACGCCGCTTTGCCGTTTCCATCAAAACTCATGGAATACCGGCGGCGGGATGCTGGCGACATTGTAAAGGCTGCTCATCTGTTGCAATGGCTTTGGCTATGAGTGGAACACGAAGCGGATGCTCTTAAAGCATTTTTCCTTCGGAGTAATTTGAGGAGGGGATCTCTTTTGGAAAAAGTGGACATTTTTAAGGACATTGCCGAACGGACCGGAGGGGACATTTACTTAGGTGTTGTCGGTGCCGTCCGTACGGGAAAATCAACCTTCATCAAGCGGTTTATGGAGACGGTTGTTCTCCCGAACATTACGAACGAGGCGGATCGAGTAAGAGCTGTCGATGAGCTGCCTCAAAGTGCTGCAGGGAAAACAATCATGACAACCGAGCCGAAATTTGTGCCGAACAATGCGGTACAGATCAAAGTTACGGAAGGTCTTGAGGTCAACGTCAGATTAGTGGATTGTGTAGGCTATGCCGTTGAAGGCGCTAAGGGCTATGAGGATGAGAATGGCCCGAGAATGATCTCGACGCCATGGTTCGAAGAGCCGATTCCGTTCCAGGAAGCGGCAGAAATCGGAACCCGCAAAGTCATTCAGGAACACTCCACACTTGGCGTTGTCGTCACGACAGACGGAAGCATTGCGGAAATTCCGAGAAGCTCTTATGTTGAGGCTGAGGAACGCGTCATCGAGGAACTGAAGGAAGTTGGCAAGCCATTCGTAGTGGTCATTAACTCGACACGTCCACGCAGTGAAGAAGCGCTTCAACTGCGCAATGAGCTGGCTGAGAAATACGACATTCCGGTAATGACACTAAGTGCAGCTACGATGACCGAAGATGATGTAACCGGTGTTCTTCGTGAAGTATTGTATGAGTTCCCAGTGCATGAAGTGAACGTCAATCTGCCTAGCTGGGTTATGGTGCTAAACGAGAACCACTGGCTTCGTAGCAACTATGAGAACTCGGTCAGAGATACCGTGAAAGATATCCGCCGTCTGCGTGACGTGGATCGGGTGGTCAGCCAGTTCATGGAGTATGACTTCATCAACCATGCTGGACTTAGCGGCATGAATATGGGTCAGGGCGTTGCCGAGATCGATCTCTTCGCACCTGACGAACTGTATGACCGGATCTTGATGGAGGTTGTGGGTGTCGAGATTCGCGGTAAAGATCATTTGCTGCAGCTGATGCAGGAGTTCTCCCATGCCAAACGGGAATACGACCGCTTCGCTGAAGCGCTTGAAATGGTTAAAACGACAGGTTACGGTATTGCTGCTCCTTCCCTGGCTGAGATGGCGCTGGATGAGCCTGAGCTTATCCGTCAAGGCACTCGCTTCGGGGTAAGATTGAAAGCGACCGCGCCTTCCATCCATATGATTCGAGTCGATGTGGAATCCGAGTTCTCGCCGATTATCGGCACAGAGAAGCAGAGCGAAGAGCTTGTGCGCTATCTGATGCAGGATTTCGAGAACGATCCGATCAAGATTTGGGAATCCGATATATTCGGACGCTCGCTGCACTCGATCGTCCGTGAAGGCATTCAAGGCAAAATCGCAATGATGCCTGACAATGCGAGATATAAATTGCAAGAAACTTTAGGTCGGATCATCAACGAAGGTTCCGGCGGTTTGATCGCGATCATTCTTTAAGTGAGTATCGATAAGGTGTTGAATACGCAGTCGCTAACGGGTCTAAAGTCCCGATTAGCGGCTGTTTTTCGTGTTTTCTTTGGTTGGGCAGAGCAAAACGCTTGAAATTATGAGATGGCTGTATTACTATAAATTTGTTCCGCGTCATGCATTCTAAACGCGAGATAGGGGTAAAATACCCGATTGCACGTATAATTTGCGGTAAAACGGAAACAGTGAATAGCAAGTGGAGCACATTCCTTGTTGGGGAGGTGAAAGAATGAATAAATCGGATCTGATTACACAAGTAGCTGAATCTACTGAGCTTTCCAAGAAGGATGCAACTAAAGCGGTTGATGCCGTTTTCGATGCAATCTCCGAAGCGTTGCAAAGTGGAGACAAGGTACAACTGGTTGGCTTTGGCAACTTCGAGGTTCGCGAGCGTTCCGCACGGAAAGGCCGCAACCCGCAAACAGGTGAAGAAATCGAAATCCCTGCGAGCAAAATTCCTGCATTTAAACCTGGTAAAGCGCTCAAAGACGGAATCAAATAAAGATTTCTACATATTACCTAAGAGCACAGGTCGTGAATTCGTTCACGGCCTTTTCTTTTAGCTTACGGTGAGGAGGTCTGAACAATGGAGAACGTTCAAAACGGGGATTATTTTATCGTTAAAGCGCTGGACCATGGCGTGCAGGTGATAGGCCTTACCCGCGGCCAGGACACCCGGTTTCATCATACCGAGAAGCTGGACAAAGGCGAGGTCATCATCGCCCAGTTCACGGATCATACGTCTGCGGTCAAAATCCGCGGCAAAGCTGAGGTCATGACCAAACACGGGAAGATTGAGTCCGGCATCTGATTAGACTTATCATCTTGGCTAAGCCCCACCAAATTGGTGGGGCTTTTTTAAGATATCAGAAAGTATAAACTCCAAAGCTTAGGCCTTCACGATATCGCAAGAAAAACAACCCCTAACCGCGGTCTGTCTTCTGAGAAAGTACGTCGATAGAGGTTTTTCTTATGTTTGATGTTTCCGTCCGATAGATTGTGTGTTAATCAATTGTTAAAGGACCTTGTTGGATTCGTGAACGTTGTATATACTAGCGGAATGAATAAAAATTCGAAAGGATGTTTAAAGAAATCATGACAAAGCAATTTAAAGAGGGACAATATGTGGTGGTCCCTGAAAATCCGGTATCCCTGTTTCTGTTCAGCAGTACTCGCTCCGGCTGGATTTGGCTGCTCGTGAGGCTGTATCTCGGTTATTCCTGGTTAACGTCGGGGCTGAAAAAGCTGACGGCGGAAGCCTGGACGGGAAGCGAAGCCGGCGCGGCCATTCAGGGGTTTGTCGGGGGAGCGCTGGCTAAGGCGGAAGAGGGGAAGGACGTCACCGGATGGTATGCTTCTTTTCTCGAAGGGTTTGTGCTTCCCAACGCGAAGCTGTTTTCGTATATGGTGTCCTTCGGCGAGGTGTTGGTCGGACTCGGGCTGATTTTGGGTCTGCTGACGGGCATTGCAGCGTTTTTCGGCGGATTAATGAATGCCAGCTTTTTATTCGCGGGCACGGTAAGCTCCAATCCGTTATTCTTTATATTGGCTACATGGCTGGTCATGGCCTGGAAAGTGGCGGGCTGGTATGGTCTGGACCGCTGGGCGCTGCCGCTGCTGGGTACGCCTTGGAGCCGCAGGCGCAAGGATCAGGACATTCCGGAACAAATGTGATTTTGCTCTAAAAGTAACATTCGTCACTTTTGCAAACGCGTTTGTCAAGTACAATTCCAACAGACCGCGGCCATGAAATCCTTTAATCTGAAATCAGATCAATTGGATAAAGGATGATGGTCATGGGAATCCGAGCTTTTTTTAAACTGGTGGAAATTCAGACAAAGGTAGCCAGTATGATTCCGTTCCTGTTCGGAACTTTGTATGCACTGTTTCGTTTTCAGCAGTTCAATGGGTATCATTTTGCCCTGATGCTCGCATCATTGCTGTCGTTTGATATGGCAACGACGGCGATCAATAACTATTACGATTATAAAAAAGCGATAAAAAAGAACGGGTTCGGTTACGAGGAGCACAATGCCATTGTACGTTATAATCTTAAGGAGCCTGCGGTCGTGTCCGTCATCATCTTGCTGCTCTTAACAGCCATCGGTGCGGGGATCGCGCTATTCCTGTCTACGGGCTGGTTGATCCTGCTGCTGGGGGGATTGTCTTTTGCCGTAGGGATATTATATTCGTTCGGACCGATTCCGATTTCACGGATGCCGCTAGGCGAGTTGTTCTCCGGATTGTTTATGGGATTTGTCATTATATTTATTTCGGCTTGGATTCATGCGGAGGGCAGCCATCTGGCGGTTTTGGACCTGTACGGCAGCGTTCTGTCCCTTCAGGTGAACCTTCCTGAGGTACTGCTGCTGCTGGTGGTATCACTGCCGGCCATACTTGGGATTGCCAACATCATGCTGGCCAACAACATCTGCGACATGGATGAGGATATGGAGAACAAGCGGTATACGCTGCCGGTATATATAGGATTCAGACCTTCTTTAAAGCTCTTCCGAATTCTGTATTGCCTTGCTTATCTGGACCTGGCGGCTCTTCTCCTGATGAAGGTGCACCCCGTGTTAGTGCTTCTGGTGTTTGTCACCCTTGTCCCGATTTATAAAAAAAGCGCCGTTTTCACCGCCCATCCTTCCAAAGAGAAGACATTTGTGATCGCGGTGCAAAATTTCGTGCTCATGAATCTGGCGCGGATCGCCGCGCTGGGGGTAGCCGTGGTATTGACTTCTCTACCCTTTTTCTAAACCGCATACTGTTCGTTTTACCTGAAGCAGGCATAGCCTGCTTTTTTTCTTTATACAATGAGGTATGGACTAATGAGGAGCGGAAGAAACTAGGAATAGAGGAGGTTTAGGATATGAAGCACTGGCAATCTGTACGAGCCGTACTCCTGCCCGCGGCGATTGCATGCATCATGCTCGCACTATTAATGGGGCTTCAATCGCAAGCCCGTTATAAGGTCGGTGCTGTGACAGCGGCGATACCCTATCACAGCCGCGAATTAAGCGATGCCGGATTAGTGGACTCCCTGAAGAATCTTCCTCTTCATTTGAAAATAAGCCGAGCAGATTATGATGAAGGCGCGCTGACGCTTGATATCAAATTGAGCGACCCCGCGGAGACGGCCGCCGAGGTTTATGAGGATATCGCCAGCATAATGTCCTTTACGTTCGAAGGAACGGATAATGTGCAGCAGCTGTATTTAAGAGTGGTAGCCATTGATCGTTGGGGAGGGAAGCGGTATATGCTGCTGGCATCGAATATGAGCAAGGATAGCTGGGACTCACGCTATGCAGAAGCTCTAACCCAGCTTGAGAACGGCGATGTTCCACCATCTATTGCTGCCGCTCTTAACCTAACGTTTACGAATCTTTGGCTAAAGCAGTTCAGCAGCCCATGAAAGGGGTAAAATAGTAAATGACAGGGCATGTACGTGTCTTGAACATGTGTTATAATAGATTGGATTGTGGGCTCAAATGGACAAAAGAACATCAAGTGCACGGAGGCTGAGAATGAAATCGTATCGCGTACCAGAACTGGCAGAGAAATATTTAAATTATGATATGATTCAAAACCACACGGAACTTCCGAACTTTCCGGATGCCCGTGTTCATTTGCTATACATATTTTTAAAGGATTCGGGACGAAATCTTGCCGGTCATGAAGAATTGTACGCACTGGTTACCTCACTGGTTCAAGTGGGACTCGATACGCATGAGAGCATCGACGTTACGGAGGGCAATCAAGGAGAGGCGATGATGCGATCCCGGCAGTTAAAAGTGCTTGCAGGGGATTACTTCAGCAGTCGTTTTTATCAACTCCTTGCCTTAAAGGGCGAAATTGCTGTCATCTCGCTTCTTAGCAAGGCTGTTAGCGATGTGAACGTGTTGAAGATGAGGTTGTACGGCAAAATGAAAAAAACGCTGCTGCCTTCTGAAGAATATCTACGGCTAACGGTACAGCTGAATATGCAGCTGTTTCTTTCTTTTACTCCGCTGCTTGAGAAGTCCGTACAAGAAACATGGGAGAAGCTGCTCAAGGAATTTACGGAATGTGAAACGCTTGTGCGGGAGATGGAACGCTGTGCGACGCCTGAAATTGGCAGATGCGGTTACGTGTACTGGCATCTGATCGAATCGGGGAGCGACGAGGAACGGAACATGCTGGTTGGCAAGAAGACGGATATGAAGGACTGGAGGAAGCTGATCCTGAAGCACAAGGTTTCGGAGAAGCTGCTGGACAAGCTGCGCGAATCCGTTAATGCCGTACAGCTACTGCTGGCAAGCCGTGTAGGAGAGAGCCCGTACGCCGGTATGTTGGACCCGTTCCTGAAACGGCTCAGCACGTATCGGTCCGTCGTAAGTGAAGGGTAGGGGGATGCTGTGGATAATCAAACAACGAAGTTAGACATGAATAAGCATGACGGCAAAAATCCAAAAGAGGAGTATGTACATTCTGTCTTCGAAAGCATATCTGGAAAATATGATATGATGAATGACATTATCAGCTTTCGAAGACATAAAGCCTGGCGCAAGTTTACGATGAAAAAGATGAACATGCGCCAAGGCGATACGGCTATCGATTTATGCTGTGGTACTTGTGACTGGACGATCAGCATGGCCCAGGCAAGTGAATCCGGCCACATAGTCGGACTCGATTTCAGTGAAGGGATGTTGAAGGTCGGTCGGCAGAAGGTGGCCGAGCAGGGACTGGACAAGCGAATTCAGCTGGTTCAAGGAAATGCCATGAGCCTACCTTTTGATGATAATGCCTTCGACTATGCCACGATCGGTTTCGGACTTCGCAATGTGCCGGATTATATGCAGGTTCTGCAAGAAATGAAACGTGTTGTCAAACCTGGCGGGATGGTTGTATGTCTTGATGTATCCAAACCGACCTGGCAGCCGTTTAAAGGCATGTATTATTTCTACTTTCAACAAGTGCTGCCTCGAATGGGGAAACTGGTAGCCAAGCGTTACGAGCAGTATAAATGGCTGCCGGAATCGCTGGCTTTATTCCCAGGACGAGAGGAGCTTGCCGAAGCTTTCCGTCAGACCGGGCTTAAACAAGTCCAGGCCTATCCCTTAACCGGTGGAGTCGTAGCCTTGCATATTGGGATCAAGGAGAATCTGGATGTTTAAGAAAATAAGAACTTATCTTGAAATGATTAAAGTGGAGCATACACTGTTTGCTCTGCCTTTCGCTTTTATGGGGGCGATTCTAGGATCGGCCGTTGTGTTTGACCAATTACCATCCTGGGGAGATGTCGGCTGGATCTTTCTTGCCATGTTCGGTGCACGCAGCGCTGCGTTCGGATTGAATCGGCTCACGGACCAGCATATCGATGCCAAGAACCCCCGCACCGTAAATCGCGCCATCCCTGCAGGGCTGCTGAAGCCGCTGGAAGTTATCTTATTCATTATTCTGTCTTTCGCGGTGTTTTTCTGGGCCACCTACATGCTGGATCCATTTGCTTTCCGTTTGCTGCCTATTGCTATTTTTATGCTTATTATTTATTCATACACCAAACGGTTTACTTGGCTTTGTCATCTGGTGCTCGGGCTTACAACAGCGTTGGCTCCGCTTGGCGGATGGGTTGCGGTAACCGGTCAAATCGACTGGAAGGCCATTGTGTTCTATATCGCGCTTGCGTTCTGGACGGCGGGATTTGATATTGTTTACGCTTGCCAGGATGAGAAGTTTGATGCAACAGAAAAGCTGTACTCCATTCCATCTCGGTTTGGCTTGCATAAAGCATTGTGGTTCGCACGCGGATTTCACGTTGTAACCGCCATCGGCTTTATCATTCTTTTCTTTGTTACACCGGTTGGCTGGTGGTATTTGATCGGCATGATCATCGCCTGTGGAATTTTGTTCTATCAGCATTACATCTTGTCGCCAAATGATATGAGCCGTCTGCAAACTGCCTTTTTTACGATGAACAGTACACTCAGCATCATCCTGTTTGTATTCACTTTAATTGATTTGGTGGTGCGGTATATCTGATGAAATCCATGCGCAGAAAAGGCTGGGTTGTCGGTATTACGGGAGCCAGCGGCAGCATCTACGGTGTTCGCCTCACCGAGAGCCTGCTCTCGCTGGGCTATGATGTGCATTTGATCATTTCCAATGCGGGGTGGCGTGTCCTGAAGGAGGAAATGGGCTTTCAGGCAGGTAACCGCGAAGAAGTGCTGGCCGAGAAATTCGGCGGATACGAGGGGAATGTGATGTACCATCCGATTTCCGACATCGGGGCTACGATCGCCAGTGGATCTTTCCTGGTGGAAGGCATGATCATCATGCCATGCTCCATGGGGACATTATCCTCAGTGGCACACGGATCTTCCGACAATCTGATGGGACGCGCCGCGGATGTGATGATGAAAGAAGGCCGTCCTCTGGTGCTTGTCCCGAGAGAGACGCCTCTGCATGCCATTCACCTGGAGAACATGCTGACGCTGGCCAAGCTTGGTGTCAAAATCATTCCCGCGATGCCCGCGTTCTATTACGGACCGAAGACTATTGATGATATCGTGAATTTTCTGGTCGGCAAGGTATTGGACAGCTTGCGTATCGAACATCAACTGTATACGAGATGGGGAGACTAGCAGGCCCGGGGTGCATCGAAGGCGTTAGCGGCTGTTGAAATGACGACTCTACGAACCTGTGCTGTGATTTTGACGAACGACAGCGGGAAGGGTTAAGCTTATATTTCAAGTCGTAGATCAACTGGGCTTGCTAAGATCGCAAGGTAGTGCCGGAGTTATGGAATGAGAATCTAAGCATATGGGTGAAAAGATGAAACGATTTGACATATTCGGAACATTAAAAAAAGATATGGACGTTATCGAGAAGGAACTCTATCTCAGCGTCGAGGGCGACAGCCCCGAGCTGACAGAGACTTCCTTGCATCTGCTTAGAGCAGGAGGCAAGCGGCTCCGTCCTGTTTTTGTACTGATGGGCGGTAAGTTCGGCGACTATGACATTGACAAGCTGAAGCATGTGGCCGTGCCGCTCGAGATGATTCACAGCGCATCGCTCGTTCACGATGACGTGATTGATGATGCGGACACGCGACGCGGGAAGCCAACGGTAAAAGCGAAATGGGACAACCGGATTGCCATGTATACCGGCGACTATATTTACGGCAAGGCGCTGGAGCTGACAACCCATCTGAAGCAGCCAGAGATTCATCAAATTCTCGCCAAGGCCATGGTCGAAATGTCCATCGGTGAGATGGAGCAGATTCGCGATTTCTTTAATACCGATCAGGACGTCAGAAGATACCTTCTTCGCATTCGTCGCAAGACGTCGCTCTTGATCGCCGTCAGCTGTCAGCTCGGAGCACTGGCTGCGGAAGCGGACCGCAAGGTCGCAAACAGCCTGTATCGATTCGGATATAATGTCGGCATGGCTTTTCAGATTCAAGACGATCTTCTGGATCTTTGCGGGACGGAGAAACAGATTGGCAAGCCGCCGGGGAGCGATATGAGGCAGGGGAATATTACGCTGCCCGTTATATTTGCGCTCGAAGATAGCAAACGGAGGGAGCCGCTGCTGCAAGAGCTGGATCGGATTCATACACTGAATGGTCAGTGTGATGTGACTGACGCTGTGAAGCTTGTAACCTCTAGCGATGGTATATCGAGATCTGAGGCACTAGCTGATCGGTATATCCGTAAAGCATTGGACGCTTTGGACACTTTGCCTGACATCAAGACCAAAAAACAGCTTAGAGATATCGCAAATTTTATTACGAAGCGGTCATATTAGCCTTAACCATGAGGTTGCTTTCTGTTAAAATACGGGTACAAACATGTAACATCACCTGAGCATGGAATGATTGTTCAATATCCTAGAATGAGGGGAAGCGTGATGAGGCCAATGGAACGTACTTTTTTAATGATTAAACCGGATGGTGTACAGCGTGGGCTGATCGGCCGAATCGTCGGCCGTTTGGAGGATAAAGGATTCAAGTTGATTGCAGGCAAGTTCCTGCAGATTTCAGACGAGCAGGCCAAGCGCCATTATGCGGAACATGAAGGCAAAGACTTTTTTGAAAACCTGGTTGGGTTTATCACGTCTGGACCGGTGTTTGCGATGGTGTGGGAAGGGGACGACATCATTGCTTTGTCCCGCCAAGTGATCGGCAAAACGAATGTGAAAGATGCGCTGCCCGGGACGATTCGGGGGGATTTTTCAGCTCATACGCCGCACAATCTGATTCATGGATCGGATTCACCGGAGAGCGCGCAACGCGAAATTGCCAATTTCTTTGAAGAGAAGGAATTGATTGAGTATAACAAGACGCTGTCCCCTTGGCTGTAAGCGAAGGAAGCGGCATAATCTGACTAAACAGGATGATACGATGACGGAACATGAACCTGTGCTGGATGATCCGGATTATATCGGCTTTGTTCGCAGTATCGAACGAAGCACGGGGATCAATCTGGCAGATTATAAAGAAGCGCAGATGAAGCGAAGGCTGACAACGCTGCGTTTGAAGAAGGGGTTTGAAACCTTTTCGGCCTTCTATGACGCGATGATGAAGGACAAGCCATTATTTCATGAGTTTTTGGACCGGATGACAATTAATGTCTCGGAGTTTTGGCGCAATCCCAACCGCTGGGAAGTTCTCCGTGACAAAATATTGCCAGACATATCCCGGCAGAATCCCGGGGTATTGAAAATATGGAGCGCCGCCTGCTCCACGGGTGAGGAGCCATATACGCTTGCCATGATACTGTCCGAACAGAACATGCTGAGCCGTGCGCGTATCGTAGCGACAGACATTGATGATGGGGCATTACATAAAGCAAAGGAAGGCCTATATGTCGAGAGGTCATTGAAAGATGTGCCTCCGGATGTAGCCGCCCGCTATTTTAAGGAAGAAGGTTCGGTGTATCGCTTCAGTGAGCATTTGAAGAAGGAAGTAACCTTTCATAAGCAAAATTTGCTGACGGACCGGTTTGAGACTGGATATGATCTGATTGTTTGCCGAAACGTGATGATTTATTTCACGGAAGGGGCCAAGCATAAGCTGTACCAGAAGTTTGCGTCAAGCCTGAAGCCAGGCGGATTTTTGTTTGTGGGCAGCACGGAGCAGATCTTTAATCCTGGACAATATAATCTGGAGAGCAACGAGACTTTCTTCTACCGCAAAATTTAATAGTAATGGCTGTCATAACGCAGAAGCGCTTTTCAATCCGAAGGATGAGAGGCGCTTTTGCTTGTCCTGCGGCATTCTTGTCAAAGCGTTAGACCTATACTATAATGAGCAGAAGATATTTACGGAGTTTAGCGGTTTAACGCTTAAAAGTTTAAAGGGGGAAAAGCATCATGAGCTTACGCTTTTTAACTGCTGGGGAAACACACGGTCCTCAGTTGACTACCATAATCGAAGGACTTCCAAGCAATTTGGAGCTTGATTTCGATGCATTGAACTTTCAGCTTCATCGGAGACAGAAGGGGTATGGCCGGGGACGCCGCATGCAGATCGAGAAGGATACCGCGCAAATCCTTGGGGGTGTGCGTCACGGATATACAACGGGTGCGCCAATCGCGTTGGTCGTTCAGAATAACGACTGGAAGCATTGGCAGAACATTATGAATGTGGAACCGATTGAAGGTAGCGACGAGGTAAAAAGACGGGTGCACCGCCCAAGACCAGGGCATGCTGACTTGAACGGCGGTTTGAAGTATAACCTGAAGGATCTGCGTAATGTGCTGGAACGCTCCAGTGCCCGTGAAACCACAGTTCGCGTAGCGGTTGGCGCTATTGCCAGACAATTCCTGGCGCAATTCGGCGTTAAAGTGGCAGGCCAGGTCATCCGGATTGGCGAAATCGAAGCTCCCCCGCACAATCTTTCGATTGATGAGCTGATCGAGCGTACGGAAGCCTCCTCGGTTCGCGTGGTGGATGAAGAGACGGAGAAGAAGATGGAAGCCTACATAGATCAGATCAAAAAAGAAGGCGACTCCATTGGCGGCATCGTGGAATGTATCATCGAAGGCTTGCCGGTCGGACTGGGCAGCCATGTCCAATATGACCGCAAGCTGGATGGCCGCATCGCTCAAGGCGTGATGTCCATCAATGCCTTTAAGGGTGTTGAAGTCGGCATCGGATTTGAAGCAGGCGAACTGCCCGGTTCCCAGGTGCATGACGAGATTATGTATAGTGAAGAGCGCGGATACTACCGCGCAACCAATCGCCTAGGCGGATTTGAAGGCGGGATGACCAACGGCATGCCGATCGTTGTTCGCGGCGTCATGAAGCCGATTCCAACGCTGTACAAGCCGCTTCAAAGCGTGGATATCGATACGAAGGAAGCTTTCACGGCTCAGGTTGAACGCTCGGATGCCTGTGCGGTTCCGGCAGCCAGCGTTGTTATGGAGCATGTGGTGACCTGGGAGGTAGCGAAGGCGTTTCTTGAGAAGTTTGGCGGTGATTCGATGGAAGAAATTCATGCGAATTACCGGAACTACCTGAAGCAGCTGGAGAACTACTGATATGAGAACACTTCAGGTGGAGCTGGGAGAGCGTTCATATCCGATTTATATCGGAGCTGGGATTTTGGATACGATTGGTGAGTTAAGCACGAAGCATGGAATCACACGCAAGAGCCCGCATTTGATCGTAACGGATGATAAAGTGGCGCCTCATTATTTGTCTCAAGTGGAGGAGCAGTTAAAGTCGAAAGGATATACGGTTATTTCTCACATAGTCCCTTCCGGTGAATCCTCCAAATCGCTTCAGGTCTATGAAGAGGTAATGACGACAGCGATCAACGGTAAACTGGACCGCAGCTCGGCAGTATTTGCGCTGGGCGGAGGCGTTGTAGGTGATTTGGCTGGATTCGTCGCGGCAACGTACATGCGCGGCGTGACATTTGTGCAGATCCCTACTACTATCCTGGCCCATGACAGCAGCGTCGGCGGCAAAGTGGCGGTCAACCATCCGTTAGCTAAAAATATGATCGGTGCGTTTCATCAACCCGTCATGGTGGTTTACGATGTAAATACGCTGATGTCTTTGCCTCCGCGAGAGGTATCTTCTGGTCTTGCGGAAATGGTGAAGCATGGCTTGATCCTGGACCGTGATTTTGCCTATTGGTGCCGGGAGAACGGCTCGAAGCTGCTGAGCCTGGATCCCGATACATTGATATACGGCCTGGAGCGCGGATGTGCGATCAAGGCGGACGTGGTATCCCAGGACGAGCGGGAAGGCGGTTTGCGTGCCATCCTTAATCTGGGGCATACCATCGGCCATGCCATTGAAGCCGTTGGCGGTTACGGACGCTTTTTGCACGGTGAGGCGATTGCAATCGGAATGGCCGGTTCGGCCCGCCTTGCAGAAAAGCTTGGCAGATCTGCGAATCTGCACAACGAGACAGTGAGCATGCTGAAGGCGGTGAATCTGCCGGTAATCTTGCCGGGTGACGTCTCGGTTGAGCGGATTATGGATGCGATGCAGCACGATAAAAAGTTTGCCGAGGGGAATATGGTATTTATCGTACCGGAATCCATCGGTTCCGTCAGCATCGTTAAGGATGTACCGGTAGAAGCTGTTCGATCTGTGGTTGAGCAGTTGAAGGGAGAGGGATAGTTCATGATGAATCGGGGAATCCGGGGGGCGACAACCGTCACCCGTAACGATGAGCAGGAGATTGTACAGGAAACGCTGCGGCTGCTTGAAGAGATGGTGAGACGCAACGAGCTCCAGCCGGAGTATATCAGCAACATATGGATTACGATGACACAGGATCTGGATGCGACGTTTCCAGCCAAAGCGATACGCCAACTGGAGGGCTGGGATCTCGTTCCTTTAATGTGTTCGGTTGAAATACCGGTTCAAGGCAGTCTGCCGCGCTGCATCCGGTTTATGGTGCAGGTCAATACGGACAAAAGCCAGAGCGAGATCAAGCATGTGTATTTGAACGAAGCCAAGCGGCTGCGTCCGGATTTATCAGGCTCCAACGCTTGATGTTGAAATTTAGGGTTGCAGTAACACGGCATCATCCTGTATAGTGATATCAGAATAGCTGAGTAGAGTTAGGTTTTACAGATGAGTTGAGTTGAGAAGAGCTGAGGCATTTTAGGCAATAACATAATCGGGTTTAAGGATGAACTTGATTTCATGATGAATAGTACAGCATGTTCGCACGGCTGGTTACAAGCCTATTTCTTGTATCCGTCTATGGAACAACAGCCGCTGTAGTTTGTCGTTGAATGGGTTGGAATTCCTTGACCGCGCTCTTTTTTCATAGACTTATTCTGAACGTTAACCTCTACTTCGGTAGAGGTTTTTTTGTTGTATACCATCAATTAAGGAGGGATTGACATGGCGAATCCATCAATGGAGCAAGTGGTGGCTATGGCAGGTGAATATAACCTGATTCCGGTAGCGATCAGACTGTTAGCCGACATGGAAACCCCGATTCGCATTTTTCAGCGGTATGCGGAACGGAAACGGGCATTTTTACTTGAAAGCGTTGAGGGCGGAGTACAGTGGGCACGGTATTCGTTTATCGGAACAGACCCCTTCTTAATGATCACGGGTAAAAAAGGCAAGATCGAAATTGAAAGGAACGGAGAGCGCTCCCTGCTGGAAGGAAAACCTGTCGAGGAGTTGAAGGCGCTGCTGAGAACGTACCGCAGCCCGCAGCTGAAGGAGATGCCTCCTTTTACCGGAGGGGCTATCGGATTTTTCGGATATGACCTGCTCCAATACTATGAGAATCTTCCGGCACATGCCATGGACGATCTTGGAATGGATGATATCCGGTTCATGTTTTGCGATCAAGTCATTGTCTTCGATCATGTGAAGCAGCAGATCATGCTGGTTGGCAACGTACACGTGAAACCGGGGGATTCGGACGAAACCATCGGGCAAAGCTATCGGGATGTATGCCGTACCTTGGAAGCAGCAGCCGAGCAGTTGCAAGAGCAGGGACCGCGGGAGAACGTGAACTCCAAAGGCATTCCAGCGGATGTTGATATGGGCGACATTAAATCCAATATGACAAAAGAGAAGTACCTCTCCAATGTGGAGCAAGCGAAGGAATACATTCGCGCAGGGGACATTTTTCAGGTGGTATTGTCCCAGCGCTTCCATATTGAGACCGAAGTATCGCCGCTTCACGTATACCGGGTGCTGAGAACGCTGAATCCTTCGCCGTATATGTATTACCTCAAAATGGACGACGACATTATCGTGGGCACATCCCCAGAAGCCCTGGTGAAGGTGGATGGACGAAGATTGGAAACTAGACCGATTGCAGGCACCAGGTCTAGAGGCAGCGATGAGGCCGAAGACCAGGCGCTGGCCGATGATCTGCTGCAGGACGAGAAGGAACGCGCCGAGCATTTGATGCTGGTGGATCTGGGTCGCAATGATCTGGGCCGCGTGTCAAAGTTTGGCACGGTGAAGTGCGACACGTTTATGGAGATTGAAAAATACTCCCACGTGATGCATATGGTATCCAGCGTATCCGGTCAACTGAGTGAGGATAAGGATTTCTTTGATGCTTTTCTGTCCTGCTTGCCGGCAGGAACGGTATCCGGTGCTCCGAAACTTAGGGCAATGGAAATCATTGCGGAGCTAGAGCGGGAGGCCAGAGGCGCGTATGCCGGGGCCATCGGTTATCTCGGCTTTGGCGGCAATATGGATTCCTGCATTACGATCCGTACGATCATTTTCCGTCAGGGCAAAGCTTATGTTCAGGCGGGGGCGGGCATCGTATGGGACTCCGTACCAGAGAAGGAATATGAAGAAACCGTCAACAAAGCCAAAGGGATGCTGAAGGCGATCCGCGTCGCGGAAGCGATGTTCCCGTCCAGCACGGATGCTAACGATTTAATTAATCAGGATTATCTGTACCAATACACACCTTAAACCGAAGGAGGAGAACGTAATGAACGTCATGGAAACGATGCAATCCAGCCTTACGAAGCTGATTCAAGGTCAAGATTTGAGCCGGAACGAAGCACGCGGGGTCATGCAGTCCATTATGGAAGGCCAAGCAACCCCTTCGCAAATCGGGGCGCTGCTTACTGCCCTTAGAATAAAGGGGGAGACAGTAGAAGAGATCACCGGCTTCGCCGAGGCGATGCGCGGTGCAGGTGGGCGCGTCGTTACTGAGCGGAACCAGCTGCTGGATACATGCGGCACTGGAGGATCCGGGATTCATAAGTTTAACATTTCTACCGTATCCGCCATTATCTCCTCGTCGGTATCGGTCAGAGTGGCCAAACACGGCAACCGTTCCGCATCAGGACGGGCGGGCAGCGCCGATGTGCTGGAGGCGCTGGGCGTCAATATCCATTTGACGGCAGAGCAAGCCACAGCCTGTCTGAACGATATCGGAATCTGCTTCCTGTTTGCCCAGATCTATCATCCATCGATGAAACATGCGGCTGCTCCTCGCAAAGAGCTCGGGGTTCGAACCGTATTTAATATGCTGGGGCCTTTGACAAATCCGGCGGGTGCTGATCGGCAGATGCTCGGGATTTACGATATGAACAAAACGGAAACCATCGCCCAAGTGCTTAAAGAGCTTGGCTTGAAGCGGGCCATGGTGGTAACCAGCCATGACGGTTTGGATGAAATCAGCATCTCTGCGCCTACGCGAGTATCCGAGCTCCGCGGCGGAGAAGTCCGAACTTATGATATTCATCCGCATGATCTGGGACTGTCGGTTCATCCGATGAGCGATATTCTGGGCGGCGATGCCAAAGAGAACGCAGCCATCATCGGATCGGTGCTGCGTGGTGAGCGCAGTGCTTATCGGGATATCGTGCTTGCCAATGCCGGTGCCTGCATCTATGTGTCCGGGCTTGCGGATAGTTTAGCTGAAGGTGTGCAGCGCGCAGCGGGAGCCATCGATTCAGGGCTCGCTCAGTCCAAGCTGGAGCAGCTGATCTCAAGAACGGGGGAAATGAGTTATGTATCTTGATCGAATAGTCGAAACGAAGCGCAGAGAGGTTGCTCAGCTGCGAGATACTTTCAGTATCTCGGAAGCCGAGAGACAAATAGCGGATTTACCGCCGACGCTCGGTTTTGAGAAGGCGTTGTCCACGGGGCGTAAACGCAGCATGGGGTTAATCGCCGAGGTGAAGAAGGCTTCGCCGTCCAAAGGGTTAATTCGTCCGGACTTTGATCCGGTTATGATCGCCAAAGCTTATGAGGCAGCCGATGCCGATTGCCTATCCGTGCTGACCGACAAGGACTATTTTCAGGGCAGTGGAGAGTATTTGAGAGCGGTAAGGGCGGCTGTCAACATTCCTTTGCTGCGCAAGGATTTCATTATCGACGAGACTCAGATTTATGAAGCGCGTCTGTTGGGTGCGGACGCGGTTCTCTTGATCGCAAGCATACTGGAGCCTGAGCGGATCGCAGAGTTTATAGACATCGCCGGCTCCATTGGCCTGGATTGCCTGATTGAGGTGCATGATGCACAGGAGTTGGAATCGGTTCTTGAGCTGGGAACGGCACAGCTTATCGGAATTAACAACCGCAATCTGCGGACCTTTGAAACATCGCTGCAGACAACGGCGGATATCGCGGCACAAGTTCCGCAGGGAGTTACGTTGATCAGCGAGAGCGGAATATCAGGCCCCGCCGATATTTCCTACTTGCATTATGTTGGGGCACATGGCGTTCTGGTAGGGGAGCATTTCATGCGCCAGCCGGACGTGTTCCGTGCAGTTAACGATCTGATGGGACCCTTGCCGATCGCTGTAGATATAGAGGTTGTTCAAAAAGCCCGCTTTTGATCACGAAGCGAATCAGGAAGCCACTCGGCATCGAATCTTGAATTCAGCCGGGCCTTCCGGTGCTCACGTACCAAAAACGTACGCTCCGCTCCTCAGTCCCTAGCTTCATCCAACCTTCTCGGTGCTGAAAACCGACCTTTTTGAACACGCACATATAGAATAAAGGGGATATTAAGTGATGAGTACGGCGCTAAAAATATGTGGACTTCAAAGCGTTGAAGTGCTAAAATCTATGATAAACTTACCTGTGGATTATATCGGATTCGTATTTGCCAAGAGCCGGCGGAAGGTATCTCCGCAGCAGGCTGCGCAGCTTATGCAAGTATTGCGGGAATGGGATCATGACAAGATTCCCGCCGCTGTCGGCGTCTTGGTTAACCCTGATTTGAATGAGCTGGAAGAGCTTCTACGAGAAGCAGCGCTCGATGTCGTGCAGCTGCATGGGCAGGAATCGCCGCAATTTTGCCGGGAAGTGAAGAAGCGCTTCCCGGTTTCCGTTTTTAAGGCGGTATCGATCGAGAGTGACCGCCCGGAAGCGGAACGTCTGTCAGCACTGGATCCGTATGCGGGCGGCATCGACGGATTGCTGATCGACACGTACGATCCGGTGTATGGCGGGGGGTCTGGCAAGACATTTGCCTGGGATCTCATCCCGCCTTACCAGCAGTGGGCGAAACGGCAAGGCATCCCCTTGTTTGTGGCCGGCGGATTGGATTCGGATAATGTATCGCATTTAATAGGTCAATACGCTCCGTACGGCGTGGATGTATCCAGCGGCGTTGAGAGCGAACCTGGCGTGAAGGACATAAACAAAGTGATTGCATTCGTAGAAAGGGTGAAGGGGAAATGACACAGCTTCCTGACCGTAATGGACGTTTCGGCGTGTTTGGTGGCCGGTTCGTACCGGAGACACTGATGAACGCTTTAATAGAGCTTGAGCAAGAATATAACCGATTTTCGGAGGACCCTGCTTTCAAAGAGGAGATTGCCTATTTGCTGAAACAGTATTCCGGACGGGAAACGCCGCTATATTATGCAGAGCGGCTCAGTACACATCTCGGCAAGGCTAAAATTTACCTGAAGCGCGAGGATTTGAATCATACTGGCGCGCACAAAATCAACAACGCCATTGCGCAAGGCGTGTTAGCCAAGCGCATGGGCAAAGGCAAGGTCATTGCCGAAACGGGCGCCGGACAGCATGGCGTAGCAACTGCAACCGTAGCCGCTCTGCTCGGTCTCGAATGCAAGGTGTTCATGGGCGAAGAGGATACCAAGCGGCAGCAGTTGAATGTATTCCGCATGAAAATGCTTGGAGCCGAAGTGATTCCGGTGACGTCGGGAAGCCGAACGCTGAAAGATGCCGGCAACGAGGCGCTTCGCTACTGGGTCAGCAACGTTGAGGATACCTTCTATGTACTTGGCTCCGCAGTAGGTCCGCATCCGTATCCGATGATGGTGCGGAACTTCCAGCGGATTATCGGTGACGAGACCCGCAGGCAGATTCTGGAGACGGAAGGAAGACTGCCCAACGTGATTCTTGCACCAATCGGTGGAGGGAGCAATGCGATCGGCATGTTCTACCCGTTCCTGGAAGATAAGGAAGTCGGTTTGATCGGTGTCGAAGCGGCTGGCAAAGGGGTAGATACCGATTTTCATGCGGCTACCATGTCCAAGGGAACCCAAGGCGTATTCCAGGGATCGATGAGTTATTTGCTTCAGGATGAGTATGGACAGGTTCAGGAGGCGCATTCCATTTCTGCCGGCCTTGATTATCCCGGCGTTGGACCAGAGCACTCCTACTTAAAAGATATTGAGCGTGTGCAGTATGTGCCTATAACCGATCAAGAGGCATTGGATGCTTTGCAGCTGCTATGCCGCACGGAAGGCATTATTCCTGCGCTGGAATCCGCGCATGCCGTAGCGCAAGCAGTAAAAATGGCGTCTGCGTGGACCGAAGACGATATCGTCGTCATTAATTTGTCCGGTCGCGGTGACAAGGACGTGGAGTCCATCATGGCTTACACGGGAGGGAAAACCGAATGAACCGAATTGACCAGACCTTTGCGTCGTTGAAACAACAAAACAAGACGGCCTTGATTCCATATCTGACCGTTGGGGATCCGGACGTGAAATCAACGCTGGATATCATTCATGAGCTTGAAATTGCAGGAGCCGATATTATCGAACTCGGTGTTCCTTATTCTGATCCCCTCGCCGATGGCCCAGTCATCCAGCGTGCTTCCGAGCGCGCCCTGAAGAGCAAGGTGACCATTCGCACTTGCATGGAGACTGCGCGCCTGGCGAGAGAACGGGGCAGCAAGCTGCCGTTCATTCTGTTTACCTATTACAATCCGGTTCTGCAGACCGGACTGGATGTTTTCTTTGAAGAAGTGGTAAGGCATGATATCAGCGGGCTGATCATTCCGGATCTGCCGGTGGAAGAATCCGAAGAGATTCGGAAACGGGCTCATACGGCGGACGTTCATCTGATTCCACTGGTGGCACCTACCTCCCATGAACGGATTGCGAACATCGCTTCGGAAGCGACCGGCTTTGTATATTGCGTATCCTCGCTTGGTGTGACAGGCGAGCGCACCGATTTTTATTCGGGAGTGGAATCATTCCTTGAAACGGTGAAGCAGTACAGCAACGTGCCCATCGCGATTGGTTTTGGCATTTCGTCCGGGGAACAGGTTGCCAGATTCTCGGAAATCTGCGACGGCGTCGTTGTCGGCAGTGCCATCGTGCGTCAGATCGAATCGACGATTCCTCTTCTTGAGAAGGAAGAGACAAGACAGCAGGGACTTTTGCAAATCAGGGAGTTTGTGGCACAATTAAAAGGTTAGTGTTGTCCATAGCAGTTATGAAAGGTGAGGCGAATATCGTATGAAACCAAAAGCGCAAATTGTTAATCTTCCTGTATATCAACCCGGGAAGCCCATCGAAGAAGTCAAAAAAGAATTAGGCCTGGAAGTTGTCATTAAATTGGCCTCCAACGAGAATCCGTATGGCTGCTCACCGCGCGCAACCGAAGCGATTACCGCTGAGCTCGGTACGCTCAGCCTGTATCCGGATGGAAGTGCAGCCGATTTAACGGCGGAGCTTGCTGACCAGCTGGGTATTGAACGCAATCAGATTATTTTCGGATGCGGATCCGATGAAATCATCGCCCTCATTATTCGGGCGTTCCTGGAGCCGGGAGACGAAACCATTATGGCCGATCAGACCTTCTCGGTGTATAAAACGAATGCGGATATTGAAGGCGCGACAAGCATGGAGGTACCTCTGGTTAACGGGAAGCATGATCTGCCCGGCATGGCCAAAGCCGTTACGGACAAAACCAAAATCATTTGGGTTTGCAATCCGAATAATCCGACAGGAACCATCGTTTCCGAAAGCGAGTTGGTATCTTTCCTGGATGAAGTCCCTGCTCACGTGATGGTTGTTCTTGATGAAGCATATTTTGAATATGTAACGGACGCTTCGTATCCGGCCAGCATCAAGTTAATGGAACGTTATCCAAATCTGGTTATCCTGCGTACGTTCTCCAAAATATACGGCCTGGCTGCCCTTCGCATCGGCTACGGCATCGGGCAACCTGAGGTTATCTCCTTGATTAACCGAGTGCGTGAGCCGTTTAATACAGGACGCCTGGCCCAAGTGGCGGCGAAGGCAGCCCTGAAAGATCAGGAGTTCGTAGCTAATTGCCGTCAATTGAATGCCGAGGGAATCACTTATGTCCAGCGGGAGTTTGATCGTCTTGGATTATCCTATTTCCCTGCGAACGGGAACTTCATCATGGTAGATGTGAAGAAACCGGGCACCGAAGTGTTCAAGTCCCTGCTAAGTAAAGGCATTATCGTACGTCCGGGATTTGAAGTTTACCCGAACTACATTCGCGTAACCGTTGGCTCTGAAGAACAGAACAAGGCTTTCATCGGCGCATTGGAACAAGTGCTTCAAGAAGTGAATGCTCCAGCCTAATCTAATGACATAACAATAATCGCAGCTAGAAACGAGTGAGAGAGAGAACATGACCATGCAAATTTCTATATTCGGCGTTGGCTTGATCGGCGGTTCGTTAGCATTAAACTTCAAAGGAAAACCAGGCATAACCGTAACCGGTTATGCCCACACGCAAGAGTATGCCGACCAGATTATCGCCAAGAGAGTTGTCGATAAGGTTACGCTTTCGGTAGAAGAAGCTGCCCAGGACGCGGACATCATATTTTTGTGTGTTCCGGTAGGAAGTCTCGAGATGTACATAAAACGTCTGAGTGAAATGCGGCTTAAACCGGGATGCATTATTACGGATGTAGGCAGTACCAAAGCGAGTATTGCCGAATGCGCATCCCAACTTGCGCTTAAGGATGCCTATTTTATCGGAGGACATCCGATGGCCGGCTCGGAAAGATCCGGTGTAGGCGCTGCTTCCACCGTATTATTCGAGAATGCATATTATGTGCTTACTCCGCCGGATGAAGTCCCTCAGGAGAAGCTGGACGTACTTGTAGAGCTTCTGTCGTATACGCGTGCACACATTGTAAAGGTGGAGCCGAGACTGCACGATGAGATTGTCGGGGCCATCAGTCATCTGCCTCATGTGATCGCAGTGGCTTTGGTGAACCAGATCAGCTCCTACAATGACGATAATCCGTTATACCGTACGCTGGCTGCAGGCGGCTTTCGGGATATTACCCGTATCGCTTCCAGCGACCCGGTCGTTTGGCGGGACATTCTATTAAATAATCGCAATGTCATGCTGCCGCTGTTACGAGACTGGAACGAAGGCATCCAGCGATTCATGGATATGCTGGAGTCGAAGGACGGGGCTGCTATTGAAGAGGCCTTCCGCAGAGCGGGGGAATTCCGCAGCGTGCTCCCAGAGCGACGGAAGGGGATGATTGTATCCCAATACGATCTGTATCTGGACGTGCCTGACCATCCGGGTATCATCGGCCGCATAGCGACGGATTTGGGGACAAACAGCATCAACCTCAGCAACATGCAGATTATCGAGAGTCGGGAAGATGTGCCGGGCGTGATGCGGCTTTCCTTCCGCAATGAAATCGAGCAGGAGCGGGCTAAAGAGCTATTGCTGTCGCAAGGACACTCGGTGTACCAGTAATTTTCCGGTTGTTTTTAAACAACCGGAAATAAATGCGTTTTCAGTGTTGACAAAATGAAAACGTATACATATAATAAAAGTACAGTATGGTTTCTCTCCACTCCTATCCAAAATATTGCACTGTGTGCAACCGCCTTCAATATTGAAGGCGGATTTTTTTTGCCTTTTTTCCTATCCATGGCAAATCTACTGCCACAAACCTGAACTTTTCTCCAAGATGTGCTATAATGCTAGAGTGCTAGTGTAGAAGATTTGGGGAAATTGCCAAATACATAGAATAGTCAGACATCTTGAGGCGTAACTATATATGGTTTGACGGTACTTTTGCACAAATCCTTGATCATTGCATCTGTGGAGATGTATTGGACAGGGAAGAGGCACCGGATGGTGAAGGAGGAACGAAAAATCATATGACGGATTCCCAACTAATCCAAGAAATTAAGCAAGGCAACACCGAACTTTATTCCGAATTAATGCGGCGTTATCAGAGAAAAATATTAGCATTTGTCTATCATATGTTAAAAAGTTCGCACATGGAGCTTATGGCTGAAGACTTATGTTCGGAAACATTTTATAAGGCATTCCGGAGCTTGCACTCATTCCGGGAAGTGGATGCATCCTTCTCGACCTGGCTCTATACCATTGCCCGCAACACCGTGCTCAGCGAATTGCGCAAGCATCGAAGCGGCACATTGCCGCTGGAGGAGAGCGGGGTCGTGCCAGTGGCTCCGATGGAAGTTGCTCCGGAGCAGGCCATACTACGCAGTGAACGAGTACATATGGTAAGGGAAGCAATAAATAATTTACCGGAGAAACAGCGATCGGCGCTGATTCTTCGGGAGTATGATCAACTGGATTATCAGGAAATCGCAGATATTTTAGGTCAAAGCGTCAGTTCGGTTAAGTCGTTGTTGTTCAGAGCTCGCGGCAGTGTCAAAATTCAGCTCGAACCCTATTTTTATGAGCCGGTTTTTGAGGATCTGAGAGGGATGAAGAATAGATGACTTGCGATGAAGCCCAAGAGCTGATGGAAACTGTCTGGGATTTGCCGGACAATGATCTGCGGCGACAACGGCTGATCGCACATGTTCAAACCTGCAGCTCATGTGCAGCGGAGTACGAAATGTGGGTGGAAAGCCAGAACATGGTTCATGTTCTGGAGCATGAGATCCCCGACATGGACGCTGAACAGATCAACCGCAACGTGATGGACCGCATTTATCGTGATTTCCCATGGCTGGTGGAGGAAACGTCTAAGAGTCGGGCGGTAAGCCGAGTGTTCCGCAAACGGCTGACACTGATGATTGCCGGTTTTTTGGCTCTGTTTGTATGCAGCTTCGTTTATTTTGCAGCGACCGGCAACCAGCCGCCGAAGCCGGTTCCGGAAGCGGTAACGACAGGGATAATCCCTACAGGGGTGGCTGACACGGCCCAAACCCTGAACACTCAGGACGATTATAACATTCCGAAAACCAACAGCGGCATTATTGATCCTTTTGTGGTTGATATGAGCCCGACCCAGCCAGAATATTGGATGATACTATCCCTATTGGGCATCGGATTCGCCATGTTTTTCCTGAAGAAATTAAATCGGGTCAGAAGATAAAAAGTGGTTAGGATGGAGGAGAGGCGGCATGCAAATCGGTTTGGTTCGTCATGGATTGACGGATTGGAACGCGTTAGGCAAAATCCAAGGGCAAACGGACATTCCACTGAATGAGGAAGGTCGTCGTCAAGCGCGTTTGCTTGGGGAAAGACTTCTGCAGGAGCCTTACCGATGGGACTTTGCGGTTAGCAGCGGGCTCTCCCGTGCTGAGGAAACAGCAAAGATCATCTCGTCCATGCTGAACATTCCATTGATGCCACCGGATAACCGTTTGCGCGAGCGCAAGTACGGTCAGGTGGAAGGAATGACAGCGGAAGAGCGTGAATCCCGGTTTGGTGCCGATTGGCATCTGTTGGATTTGGGACAGGAGACGGATCTCGAGCTTCAATCCAGGGGGCTTGTCTTTCTGGATGATATGTGGCATAAACACCCGGATGCCAATATTCTGGTTGTCAGTCATGGTGGTTTTTTAGCGCAGCTATACAAGCTGGTGTGCCGCGGCGTCCTGAGCGAACGGATCGGAAATCTGTCGCTCACCGTCCTGGAGAGGAAAGATGATGACTGGTCGCCCTTGCTGTTTAACTGTACCAAGCATCTGTTGACAAAACAGTCGTAACATGGAGCTTCATAGAGTAAGGGCCTTCCCGCGGGAAGGCCCTCTTTTATTGTTTCTATGCAGATTGAACTAATGAAAAGAAGAACCTCAACGGAGAAGGCGGAATTATTCTGGAGAAGCGGTAGCGGTCGCCCGAAAGCTTTCCAAAGGAAAGCTCGCATCGGAAGCATATACTGCACCCGGATTTCAACCATTTTTAATGGATTGATAGAAATCTGGGGGCAACAGCGATCGGAAGAATAATCCGTATTCGTAGTGATGCTCGGGCTGAGAATCTTTAGTTCAACTTATATAGAATGATTTTTACGCTTCTGCTATTAAAATAAACCGATGCTGCTGTACCTCGAAGTAACCCTTCGTTCGGATAACCTGATGAATCTGATATAAAGGCTCAAGGTAGCGTTCCACTGTAAAATCAGGAATCTGCCAAGGGATCGCCTGTAGGTAATAGATCAGTGCACCGATGTCGTAAAACCGCTGTGGTGAAAAGTCCTCCCGGCTGAAGGTGACGTTGAAACCGTGCTCCTGCAGTTCTTGAACAGCGGTTCCCAGATTCCAATGAGCGAACTCTTCATTCAAGGGAACGCCAAACCACTCGTTGATGCCATAACAGTCGGTTCCTCCGCATTGCTGGGTTACAAACACGCCATGATCGTTAAGAATTCTTTTGATTTCCGCCACGGAATAGGATTCATGCTGATTGATGATCAGATCAAAAAAATGATCCTGCAACGGAAGTGAGAAATCCTCTTCAAAATAGACAACCTTTACGCCAAGCGGTTCAAGTTTTTGCTGTGCAATCGGTACGTTTGGTTTATACCCTTCGGTTGCAAAGACCGTTTCCGGCAGTGGCTGGAGGGAGGATAAGAACTCTCCTCCGCCCGTACCCATATCCAGCATCGCAGAGGCATCTCGCATAAACGGGATCACCATGCTGCCCAAAGACCAGGGGAGAGCATGGGACTGCATGCGGCCTGAAGCTGTAATTCGCGAGAAGTCCCATCCTGAAAAATGTTGATCCATATCTTGAATAAAGGCCATAAATTCTGCATCTTTTATCATTTCACATAACCTCCAAGCTTTTATAATAAATGGTTCTTTCATTTTTATAAAAAGCTCTTAAGGGAGGCCCTCGAATTTGATTTGCACCTAGTTATATCTCATGTTCTGGAGTTCTCATGATTTTATTCCTCCTGTAGTGATTGAATAATTACCTTCATATAAAGCGGTTTTTCATTTGATTTAGATGTAATACATTATAAGCGAATTCTCTGCAACAATTAGTAAGTATTCTATCATTTAATAAGAGAGCATAGTCATTTCTATATACAAAAAAATAAAAAAATATTTCGTTAAACCGAAGCGTATCAGGTATCAAATGTCCCAAACCTTCCCATAATGGTTGTAAAACGGCGAGGCGATGGAAGATGAATCTAGCGGATATGCTCACATATGCCGATATTGGACAGCTTAGCAATATAGCGAATCACTATGATTGTGACGCTAAGCGGAATTCAAAGCACGAACTGATCCAGAGTATTCTGTCCAAGCTCGGACGCAGAGAGTTTTTCGAGGAGCAGGTCAGCAGCTTGTCACCAAGCGATTTGCGTTTTCTGAACAACCTGGCTTTTGACACTCGAACAGGCTACAGTCTGGAAGAATTGACGGCTGCGATCCGGCATGCGGCGGAATTGGAGGAGAAAGATGATCAAGCTTCTTCAAACAAGAAAGCTGCCGCCGCCAAAACGGAAAGCCCGCGTGAGGCGGTCGCACGTTATCGTAGAAGCGGCTGGTTGTTTAACGGCTTTACCCATTCCACCAAGTATTTGTTTCAAGTGCCTTCGGATTTGAAGGAGCGGTTTCGTGACGTGCTGCGTGAACGGCTTCATCAAAATCTGCAGCGATTAAGTGATGACCCGGAAGTGTACCGGGATGAGCAGGGACTAGCCGCAGAAGATCTCATGCTGATTCTTAAATATGTCGGCAGACATGATATCGAGTTGAATCAGGAAGGATTTATGTATAGGCGAAATCAGCAGCAGCTCATGAGTACGCTGCATATAACGGAGCCGCCCATTACCAAGGGAGCATGGCGGTTCGGGTATGGCCGCTCCTGCATTGAATATCCCGATCGGTTTGCGCTGCTGTACGATTATGCTTACGCCAAAAAATGGATCAGGGAAAACAACGCCCGGTTGATCCTCACCGAAAACGGAGCTGCGCTTATGGAGGAAGGAAATCAAGTTAGCGTGATACAGATATTCCGCTTTTGGTTAAGACTTTATAAAGGCGCAATTCCCAATATCTCTTCTCTTGTATATTGGATCAGTCTATGCGCAAGAGATTGGGTTACTGCAGCCTCTCTTTACGAATCGCTGGGCTGGCTAATCCGTCCTTTCTATTATGACAGTCCGCAAAATATTTTGGAGCAGCGGATTATCCGCATGCTGATGCATTTGGGGATGCTCAGAATAGGAGAGAGTCAGAGCATGGGAACTTCGTACAAAATGACCGCCCTTGGCTTGAAAGCCGCGGAAGCCGGCATACATATCAGCGATTCGAATGATCTGATCCTCTAGCATGGTTGTTTGGTTACATTCATTCGCAGCAGCCGTAAAAATTTTTGAAAGTAAAGTATTTAAAGGGAAAGAATATAAGGTATACGCAAAATTTAGTTTGGAGGTGCATCCTAATGGATAAGATGAAGGTTACTTACGAGGTTATGTTAGGTCTGGCGGCCGAAATGGTGTGGGACGAAGCATTGCGCAAGCATCGGAGTGAAGAGCTGTACAAAGAAATTGATGAAGCGCTGGCTTCCGGCGACGAAGTGGCTTTCCGAAACCTGACGGATGAACTGAGGACTTTGAATTGAAGAAATGCTTTATCGCATTTCTTCTTTTTTTTGCTTTACCCGTCCTTCCACTCGTATAATGATAACAAAATGATGATGAGTGAGAAGAAAGGATGTACCTTGCATGAAATTTAGTGAAGTAGACGAGCAGACTTGGCCGGAACTTAAACCTTTTTTGGATACGTGCCTGATTCCGTTTACCGGATTATCGGGTTTGGAAACGCCATGGGAGGCTACAGCTGCGCTTGAACGGCTGCGGGATTTTATGGATTTGGCAGAAATACCGTTTAAGGGAAGATTGGTTACATATCCTGCTGTACAATATGGAAATACTGAAGATATAAAGCTTCTAAATGAAGTTTGTCACAATGTCAAATCCATCGGGTTTAAATTTGTTGTTATTATGACAGCGGATGCTGAGCTCTCTAAAGAGGATGTACCTGAAAGCACGCTTGTACTGTCTCGGCGCAGGTTGGAAGGCAATGATGGCATCCCCCTGTCAGCCATCGTTTCCGGGCAAATCAGTGAAATGTGGCAGCAGGAAAGCTGAGTTCAAATGTGACAAAAAACCAACAATTTATGAAAGGGCTATTGGAAGCGAACCCAAATTTGGGGTTCAAATTCTTGACGGTCTTGGGTGCCTAAGATATTATTAGTATGTCCTAGTAAGTCGTGTGATTTTAATCATTGATGACACTTAAGAACGGTTGACAAAGGGGGTTGAACACAGAATGAGCAGCAACCACAATGACGAGCATGAAGAATCGCACAATCCACCCCGACAGAAAGAGATGTCCCGCAGACAATTTCTTACATACACGTTGGGCGGTGCCACAGCTTATATGGCTGCTGGAGTAGTTTTGCCAATGCTTCGCTTTGCCGTTGATCCGATTCTTCAAAATAAAGAAGAAGGGTCTTTTGTAAAGGTCGCGGAAGAGAGCAAAATTACCAACGATCCACAGGAATTCCATTTTGAGCTCAAACAGCAGGACGGCTGGTACAACAGTACAGCTACTTTGACGGCGTGGATTCGTAAGAACGATCAGGGTGAAATTGTAGCGCTTTCACCGATTTGTAAGCATTTGGGATGCCTTGTTGGATGGAATAACAACAAAAATTTCCCTGATGAATACCACTGCCCTTGCCACGGTGCGCGTTATACACCGGACGGTAAGAACCTGGCAGTCGCGCCGAAGCCGCTTGACCAGTACGAGACGAAAATCGAGAACGGCTGGATTTACCTCGGCGCCATCGTGCCAAATACCGTAGTTAAATAGGAGGCGTAGATTCAGATGTTGAAGAATGTCTACAACTGGATTGATGAACGTCTCGATATCACGCCGATTTGGAGAGACGTTGCAGATCACGAGGTACCGGAACACGTAAACCCGGCGCATCATTTCTCCGCGTTTGTGTACTGTTTCGGCGGCTTGACGTTTTTTATCACAGTCATCCAGATTCTGTCGGGGATGTTCCTGACGATGTATTATGTACCGGATATCATAAACGCTTACAACAGTGTTGAGTACCTGCAAACACAGGTTGCCTTCGGACAAATTGTCCGCGGCATGCATCACTGGGGCGCCAGCTTGGTAATCGTGATGATGTTCCTGCATACGATGCGCGTGTTCTTCACAGGCTCTTACAAAGCGCCGCGTGAAATGAACTGGGTCGTTGGTATGCTCATTTTCTTTGTTATGCTCGGTCTTGGTTTGACAGGTTACCTGCTGCCATGGGATAACAAAGCTTATTTCGCTACAAAAGTTACATTGGAGATTGCGAACTCCGTACCTTGGCTTGGACCTATCATTAAAGAATTGCTGCAAGGCGGTACGATCGTAGGTGCCGAAACGCTGACGCGTTTCTTCGCGATTCACGTATTCTTCCTTCCGGCTGTCCTTCTTGCTCTATTGGTAGGACACTTTATCATGATCCGCAGACAAGGTATTTCCGGTCCACTATAAGAAGAAGGGAGGCGCATATTTATGGCACATGGTCATAAATCTGATGAGAAAGTAGTTTATGTCGGCGATTCGCGTGTGAAAAAAGGCAGCGGTTGGGTTACGCCGCCGGATTACACCGCTTATCCCGGCAAATCAGAAGCGTTCATTCCTAACTTCTTGTTGAAGGAATGGATGGTTGGTGTAGTTGTACTGGTCGGTTTTCTTGTGCTGACCATCTCGGAGCCGGCTCCGCTCGGTTATCCGGCGGATCCGGGAGCTTCTGTAATCCCGATGCCGGACTGGTACTTCCTGTTCCTGTATGAATACCTGAAGCTTCCATACGCTTCCGGTGATTATGTAGTACTGGGTACTCTTGGTGTTTCGGGCGTTGCCTTTGGCGCATTGCTCCTGGTTCCTTTCCTTGATACGGGGAAAGAGCGACGCTTCTACAAGCGCCCTATTACTTCGGCCCTTATGATTCTGTCGTTGTTTGCAGTCATCTATCTGACGAATTCAGCATGGACGCACTATGCGCATGAGCTGGAAGCGACTGGACAGAAGCCTGAGCATATCCAGCGTGAAGAAGAGGCGGAAGAGAAGCATGCAGCTGGTCTACCAACGACTAGTGGCAAGCAGGCTGAAGACAGTGTTGTAGCGATCGTTGATAAGGATAATCCTGCGATGGAAACCTTTAAAACAGCTACCTGTATCTCTTGTCATGCTGCAGATTTGAAAGGGGCATCCGGACCATCGCTTCGCGGTGTTGGGGATACCCACACGAAAGAAGAGATCGTGGCTATTATTGCAAATGGCAAAGGCGGCATGCCGGCTATGAAAGACACGGCGCTTGCGGCTGGTGTCACCGAAGAACAACTCGATCAGTTGGCTGATTGGCTCGCAAGCCAAAAGGCAGAAGCAGCTGCAGAGTAAGATAAATAAAAGAACCTGACCGCAATGCGGTCAGGTTCTTTTTTAAATGTTGTACATAGATGAAATATATGTGCGGTTTAGGTATAATCGGCATTAGTCGTAAAAGTAAGAATACAAGGCACAGGACAGGAGGACGGAGTTTGTCGATTTCGTATTTTTGGAGCCGGGAATTTCTAAGCAAGCGATCGATTCTCTGGCTGCTGCTCATCTGCAACATCCTTGGAACGATCTATGGATACATATGGTACGGGGGGCAAATGGTCGATACGGTGGATCATGGCTTGTTATGGCAGGTTATATTCGTACCGGACAGCCCGACGGCCAGTTTATTCTTCAGTTTGGCGCTTCTGCTGCTCCTCTACCCGCCTCGTGGGCTTGGGGGCTCCTTGTTTCAGCAATTCATTGAGGCGCTGGCGGTCGTGACATCAGTAAAGTATGGGATATGGGCTGTTGCCATCATATTTGCCGGACAAGCCCAAGGGGATGTGCTGGGATGGCAGGATTGGATGCTCGTCGCTTCGCATACGGCGATGGCGGTGGAAGCGCTATTGTTCGTACGATTGTTTCATTATCGCTGGACAGCGCTCACCGGGGCGATTGCCTGGACACTGCTGAATGACACCGTAGATTATACGTACGGCGTATTTCCTTGGCTGCCGGGTCAGTTGTATGACGACCTATCAGCGGTCGAGCTGTTTACTTATCTTTTGACTCTTTTCAGCGGTTTCGCCGGCTGGATCTTCATGAAATATGGGAATTCCAAACAACGTTAGCCGTTTAGGTTACACGGTTCTATGAGCATCCCTTCTGCCATACATATACGGTAGGAGGGATGTCCCATGTTTCGAATCTTTCCGAAGCTCCTGCTGTGTCTGTTTGCACTGCTTATGCTGGTTACTGTCAGCATGGGTGATCCTGTTGGGTGGGCTACCCCGGCAAACGGACAGTCGGAGACTTCGCCCGCTGCATCCATACAGGCCAAGGCACTTAACAAGGAAGTGGAGCAGCTATACCGCCATGTGGAAGAAGGCAATGTACAAGCCGTGCTGGAGGATGTTCGCCGGGTATCCGGGTTGTTTGAGGCTTCGTCATTTCAGGGATTGACCGGTGTAGAAGGGATTCATGCGTTGGCCGAGAGCATTTTGGAGATGAAAGAAGCCACGGCAAGAGCCACGCAGGAGCCGCAGCACTGGATGGTGTCCGCAGGTAAACTCCGAATGGCAACCGATAGCCTGATTCGTACCAGAGATGCGTTATGGCTGCAATATTACAAGGTCATCCGTGAAGACCTGAGGGTCATGGGAGAGTATGCCATCCAGCAGGACCAGGCTGGCATGAGACGAGCGTATGACAGCCTGAGTGAACATTATGAACTCATCCGTCCTTCGGTTGTCATACAGCGAAAGCCTGAGGAGGTTAACATGATGGAGTCCTGGATTTCTTATGCCGGGGGTTTGGTGTCATCTGGGGACACAGCTCAGGTGCAAAAAGTGGTTCCGCAGGGCGAGGAAATGATCAATACGCTGTTTGGCAAGAAAAAGGATGAGCCCGCCCTAGCTCCGCTCGGAGAGGTCAAGGAGCCATGGACGTGGCAGCTGGTCATCGGCGCTTTCATTTTGGCGGCATTAACGTTTGCGGGATACCGCAAATACCGAGGTCAGTTGTATAGCGCAAAACCCATGTTCCCTCGCAAAATGTAGGCGGGAATCCATAGTTGTTCTGATTGAGGCTCGGTGCAAACCGGGCTATTCTTCTTTAAATCCTTCGCCATGCACATCATTGACATCATTAATGATAATAAATGCCCGAGGGTCCAATGATTTGGCGATTCCCGTTAGGCGGCGAATTTCCTGCCTCGATACGACGCAGTATACCATATGCTTGGCTTGCTTGGAGTAGGCGCCGATGGCCGGGATCAGTGTTACTCCGCGCTCCATCTCGGTTGATATGCGATGGGCGATATCGGGTGCGTGATCACTGATGATGGTAAAGGCTTTGGCGGCATAAGCCCCCTCTTGTATGAAATCGATGACCTTGGAAGCGATGAATACGGCAACGAGGGTATACAATATCCGCTCGAGCGGGATAAAGAATAAAGAAAGCCCGATGATCAAGATATCAAGGGATAGAATAATCTGGCCCATGCTAAAGCCGAATTTTCGGTTAATGATTCTGGCAATGATGTCTGAACCGCCCGTCGTTCCGCCAAACCGGAACACAATGCCGAGTCCAGCGCCCAATGTGACACCTGCGTAGAGCGCAGCAAGAATATAATCCTGCTCGGTCTGAAACGGTACAACATAGCCGCGATCGATTAAAACTTCAAACAGCCACAGAAACAGGGTTAATGAGGCGATACCGAGACCTGTGTAAATCGACTGGCGTTTACCGAGGATCTTCATGCCGACCAAGAATAACGGGATATTGAGCACCATAGTTGAGATGGACGGCGATATGTTAAAGGCATAGTTCAGCAGTACGGTAACGCCGGTGACGCCCCCTTCCATAAGTTCATTCGGAATGATGAAATACAGAAGGCCGAATGCGTAAATGGCGGAACCGGCGATGATCGGAATGATCGTACGAAGCTGATTGAACAACTTGGACGTTTTCATAAGACCCCTCACATTTCCAATTGTGGATATTACCCGTATGTCAGGTTGCTTGTACACCTGCTTAGTATGTGCCGATCATGTTCCAGCCATAAAAAATTATTTGTTTTCAAATCCGCTTTACGATAACATAGGTTTAAAACCAATCGCTCGTCATAAGAGAATGCTGCTTACAGCTTGGATATTTCTAAGTTGAGGCAGACTGCGCAGTGAAGGGAGTTATAGAGTCTTGGAAAAATCAATGGCTGAAATGCAGCAGGAAGTCGATCAATACATATCACAATTCAAGGAAGGTTATTTCAGTCCTTTATCCATGATGGCCCGGATGTCCGAAGAGGTGGGCGAACTCGCCAGAGAGGTTAATCATCAGTTCGGTGAGAAGCCGAAAAAAGCCGATGAAGCAGACAATTCCATCGAAATGGAACTTGGAGATATATTGTTCATTACGATTTGTTTTGCCAATTCCCTTGGCATCGATCTCGCGGAAGCGCACGCTAAAGTCATGCATAAATTTGCCACGCGTGATGCTGATCGTTGGACGAAAATAAACACCGATTAGGCTGCTGCTACATATGCTGTACCAAACCCGCTGTGGGGAGGGACAGCCCGTGAAACCTGAAAGTTATATACAAAAAGCATATCGATGCATCCTTCAAAATGATTTCGAAGAGGCGCTACGTTGGTTTGAGCAAGCGATCATTGCGAATCCGGGAGATGCCGAAGTGCATTACCGATGCTCCATTACCTACGGCAGAAGCAACAAACTGGAGATGGCGATTATTCACGCGGAGGAAGCCGTCAGGCTGCAGCCGGACAAACCGGAATATGCGCTTCACTTACAGCATATCAAGGCGGCGGAGCTGGTGCAGCGTGCCAGAAAAATGGTGGAAAATCGCAAGGATGTGACCAAGTCTGAGCTCTATCAGGCCGTGTCTCATCTGAAATCAGCCATAGCGATGGACCCTTTGTACGCTCAAGCCTACGTGTGGCTTGCTCTGGTCTATAGCGAACTTGATGAGCATGCGCGCGCCATTTCTACACTAAAAGAGGTCATCTCATTATACCCGCAGGAGAGTGGGCTTCAGCATATAATGGAGGAACTCAAACAGCGCTTGAAATCATATATGCAGGATACAGCATCGGATTGAAAGTGAGGACATGTACAATGGCAAACAAATGGACAGTTGCGGTCGTCGGTGCCGGCGGCCGTATGGGTAAAGAAGTAGTGAAGCTTGTTTTGGGCGACGAGGAACTGAAACTGGTTGCCGCTGTGGGCCGATCAGATGCAGGTGTTGATGCAGGGACGCTTGTGGGTCTTCCTGCCTGCGGCATTACGGTGACATCCGATCTGGAGATGGCGCTGGTTGAATCGAAACCAGATGTTATGGTCGACTTTACAGCACCGCAATTTGCCTATAGCAACACGGCTCTGGCCATTAAGCACGGCGTGCGTCCGATCATGGGCACTACCGGCTTTACGCCAGAGCAAATCGAAGAGTTGGACAAGCATTGTACGGAGCAGAATATCGGCGGTTTGATCGCACCGAATTTCTCCATCGGAGCGATCCTGATGATGAAGTTTGCGGCTGCGGCTGCCAAATATTTGCCTCATGTTGAAATCATTGAAACCCATGGCGACCAGAAGCTTGATGCGCCATCCGGAACATCGATCAAGACAGCGGAAATGATTGCCGCAAACCGCGAGGAGATCCGGCAAGGCAATCCGAAGGAAGAAGAGGTCATTGAAGGCGCCAGAGGCGGGTATTATAACGGCTTCCGTATTCACAGTGTTCGTCTGCCGGGTGTATTTGCTCAGCAGGAAGTTATATTTGGCGGTTACGGACAAAGCTTGAAGATCCGACATGATTCCTATGAGCGTGCAGCTTATATGCCGGGCGTGAAGATGGCGATAGAGAAGGTAATGGGTTACACCGGCTTGGTCTATGGATTTGATCATTTTATCGACTAACATAGGGGAGAAATTACTATGAATATTTCATTTATCGCTCATGACCGTAAAAAAGAGGAAATGGTCAACTTCGTAATTGCTTATGAAAGTGTATTCGAAGATCATAATCTTTACTCGACGGGAACGACGGGGACCCGTATTATGGAGCAAACCAAACTCAGCATTCACCGTTTCGCTTCGGGACCGCTTGGTGGCGACCAGCAGATTGGCGCGCTTGTTGCGGACAATGAGATGGATCTCATCATTTTTTTACGGGATCCTTTGATGGCACAGCCTCATGAACCGGACATTAATGCACTCCTTCGTCTGTGCGATGTGCAGGGAATTCCGCTTGCTACCAATGTGGCAACGGCCGAGATTCTTGTTAAAGCGCTGGACCGTGGCGATTTTGCATGGCGGGAACTCGTTCATAAATACAAACCGGGTGTGGATAGCTAATGAACAGCCAACTGGACATCTTAATCTTCGGAGCACATGCAGACGATGCCGAGATCGGAATGGCAGGAACGATTGCGAAGCATACGGCAGCTGGACTGTCGGTCGGGATCTGCGATCTGACGCAGGCTGAGATGTCGTCTAACGGTTCCGTCGACATTCGCAAGCAGGAGGCAGAGCAAGCAGCCCGGATTTTGGATCTTACGGTCCGGACGAATTTGGGACTGCCGGACCGCGGTTTATTTGTGACGCCGGAGCATATTGAACGGGTCACGGCTGAGATTCGCAAGTTTTCTCCCTCGATTGTGTTTGCTCCCTACTGGGAGGATCGCCATCCGGACCATGTGGCTTGCAGCCGTTTAGTTGAGGAAGCTGTATTTAATGCCAAGCTTCGTCGTTACATGCCTGAGCAGCCACCGGTTAAGGTGGACGAGCTTTATTTTTATTTCATTAATGATATCGGAAGAACGGATCTGGTCGTTGACGTTACGGATCATTATGCTGTTAAAGAGCAGGCCCTGTCTTGTTACCGTTCTCAGTTCCAGAAGGCTGAAGAAGATGCAGTCTCTACCCCGTTGACTGAGGGGTACATCGAGCGTGTGCGGGCCAGGGATTCACTGCTTGGAGCGCGCAGGCTTATTCCTTATGCAGAAGGTTTCGCTTGTAAAAGTCCGTATGTTGTTCATCTATTCGGCTCCAAGCAGGCATAATATATAAAATTCGAGTTCAAAAAGGTCGGTTTTCAGCACCGAGAAGGTTGGATGAAGCTAGGGAGTGAGGAGCGGAGCGTACGTAGTTTGTACGTGAGCACCGGAAGGCCCGGCTGAATTCAAGATTCGATGCCGAGTTGCTTCTTGATTCACTTCGTGATCAAAATCGGACTTTTTGAACAACCTCATAAAGGCGTAAAGGAGGCCTGACATGAATCAACATCCATTAAAAATCGGCATTACCTGTTATCCTTCATTGGGCGGGTCGGGCGTGGTGGCGACAGAGCTGGGGAAACTCCTGGCCGAGCAAGGACACCAGGTTCATTTTATTGCTCACAGTATTCCATTCAGATTAGGAACTTTTCATAAAAATATTTTTTATCATGAAGTAGAAGTGAACGATTACTATGTGTTTCGATACCCGCCATATGATTTGTCGCTGGCGACAAAGATGGCTCAGGTAGCCAAAATGCAGCAGCTTGATGTGCTGCATGTGCATTATGCGGTCCCGCATGCCGTATGTGCCTTCCTAGCGAAGCAGATGGTCGGAGACCAGCTGAAGGTCGTCACGACGCTGCATGGAACCGATATTACGGTTCTGGCGCAGGATGAATCGCTGAAGGACTTGATTCGACTCGCTATTAATGAAAGTGATGCGGTTACGGCTGTTTCTCAGGATCTCATCCGAGAAACGCGGGAGCTGCTGGATATAAGCCGGGATATTGACCTTACCTACAATTTTGTGGATCCGCGGGTGTATTATCCACGGGATTCGGAATCGCTTCGTAAAGATTATGCAGATCCGAATGAAAAGATTTTGATGCATATTTCCAACTTCCGTCCGGTAAAACGGGTAGCGGACGTGTTGGAAATATTCGCCCAGGTGCAGGAACAGGTGCCGGCGAAACTGCTGCTTGTCGGGGAAGGGCCCGAGCTTCCGAAAATCCAGTGCCGGATCAATGAGCTGGGACTCGCCAGCAAGGTGCATTTTCTAGGCAAGCAAGATGAAATTGCACATGTGATTTCGATGGCGGATGTGCTGCTGCTTCCTTCCGAGAAGGAAAGCTTTGGCCTGGTTGCTCTGGAAGCGATGGCCTGCGGAGTGCCTACCGTCGGCTCTACGGCAGGCGGGATTCCCGAGTTGATTACACATGGCGAAACCGGATATTTGGCGCCCATCGGGGACACCTATTCGATGGCTCAGCATGTGCTTGAAATATTCAAGGATGAAGCGCTTAGTGAGCGGCTGCGCAAGGCTTGTTTGCATCGTTCCAAGACGATGTTCTGCAATGAATTAATACGGGGCAAGTACGAAGAAATATATTACCGAGTATTGGGACGGGAGGTTAACGAGCTGAAGCCGGTATGCGGCTAAGCTCGGCCCTCTCGTTGTTTTTCGGATAAAGGAACGGGAAACTATGGCAGATATGTTTAATTCAATACGATGGCGCAACGCGGATCCCGATATGGCCGAGCGGAGTGCGGACCTGATCCGGAATCTGCTTCGGCATGGACATGAAGCGTATTGGGTCGGAGGCTGTGTCCGTGATGAATACATGGGACGCAGGGTCAGTGATATGGATATTACCACCTCCGCCTTGCCGGAAGTCACCTGTTCCGTATTTCCCAAGGTCATTCCTACCGGAATCAAGCATGGGACCGTGACGGTGCTGATGGAAGGTCAGTCTTTCGAAGTGACGACTTATCGCGTGGAGAGCGGTTATGCAGACCATCGTCATCCAACGGAGGTTGCTTTCGTCAGGGATGTGAAGGAAGATTTGCGACGGCGCGATTTTACGATGAACGCAATGGCCCGAGGGATTGATGGATCCTGGGTGGATCCCTTTGGCGGACGTGCGGATATTGACAGGCAGGTGATCCGCTGCGTGGGCGATGCTCGTCTTCGTTTCCGTGAAGACGCCCTGCGCATGGTTCGCTGCATTCGTTTTGCCTCCGTGTTCGGTTTCTACATCGCGGCACATACATGGAGAGGGATTCTCTCGGAGAGAGATACCTTAAGCTGGATTGCGATGGAGCGCATTCGCAGTGAATTTGAAAAGATATTGACAGGACCGGCCCCCTTACGCGGATTGGAGATGTTTGTCCGCAGCGGCTTGTACGCCCGAATGAAGGCGCCGTTTCCGTATACCGGACATGACACGCAGGCGATAGAAGCCATGAATCGGATCGAGCCGGAGCAATCTACGATCCGCTGGACGCTGCTGATGCTTGCCTGCGGCATTTCAGCCCAGGCAGCAGAGGGACTGCTACGATCATGGACGTTCTCCAATAAGCAGCGGGAAGCCATCGTTAAGCTGCTGGCGCTTCATGAATCCTATCTGCAAGAGCAGGAAGGGGAAGATACCGAAAGCGCTAGGCTTCAGTGGATTAAGCTGGTTCTTTTCCATGGGGTCGAAGCAGCTCAAGGCTGGTTGTATCTGCAGACGGCGTTGGACCAAACGGGAGCGGCCTCTGCTTCACTAAGCGTAATCGAGCAGCTTGACGGTTGGCTCGGGGAACTCCGAATTCGGAGTTTGAAGGATTTGGCCATCACCGGAAACGAACTGCTTGAAGCGCTGGACAAGCGTGGGGGTCCATGGCTAGGCGAACTTCTCGGGCAATTGCTGGAGAAAGCGGCAGCAGGTTTAATTAACAACGATAAGGAATCGTTGATTGAAGAAGCAAAGCAGGTGGTAATTCATAATGAAGGATTATGATCAAGACAATGCACTTCTGAACATGTTCCAGGAGCATTCCGGCCAGTTTTTGTCTGGAGAAGAGATCAGCCGTAAATTGTCCATCAGCCGGACGGCCGTATGGAAGCAGATCAATAAGCTTCGACATTTGGGTTATGATTTCGAGGCCGTTCCGCGGCTTGGCTACCGCCTGATGGATGAACCGGACAAACTGAGCGTGGAACAACTGACAGCGGGGATGACCAGTCAAACCCTCGGGAAACCGCTGAAGCTGCTTGATAAAACGACGTCAACGCAGGAAGATGCCCGGCAATTGGCGGAAGAAGGGGCAACCGAAGGCACGCTTGTGATCTCGGAAGAGCAGACGGGCGGCCGCGGGAGAATGGGAAGGAAATTCCATTCTCCGAGAGGCAAAGGCATATGGATGAGTCTGGTGCTCAGACCGAAGCAACCGCTGCATTTAACCCAGCAGCTTACCTTGTTGACAGGCGTAGCGGTATGCCGTGCGATCACGAAGTGCGCCGGTGTGCAAACCGATATCAAATGGCCAAACGACATTCTGTTTCAGGGCAAAAAGGTGTGCGGCATTCTGCTGGAGTCTGCGACGGAAGACGAAAGGGTGCGCTATTGCATAGCCGGTATCGGCATCAGCGCCAATCTGAAAGAGTCGGATTTTCCGGAGGAGCTGCGCAGCGTGGCGACTTCGATTCGCATGGCTGGCGGAGCAACCGTCAATCGGACAGAGCTGATCCAGTCCATCATGGCGGAGATGGAGGTTTTATATGAATTGTACAACGAGCAGGGCTTCGAGCCTATAGCCTCTCTCTGGGAAGCATTATCCGGTACGGTGGGCAGGGAAGTTCAAGTGCAGACGGCTCGTGACCGTTTTAGCGGGATTGCCACAGGACTCAACCGAGATGGTGCGCTGCTGGTTCGCAATCAGGATGACGAGCTGATCCCCGTATATTCCGGTGAAATTCTTTTTTAATACCAGGTAAATGAAACATGGTGAAATCGTCGTTGGATTTTGTTATACTATGACCAAGAGGCGGTATCGCATGAGCGAATTGCACTCAACAAGCAAGTGGTAATGAACAGCATTACATTTTTAGAACACCTTCATAACTGTTATGCCGGTTACGTTGGATTCTGCTCTGAGCCGAAAGGACCGAGACAGAAGGGACGATCGCGAGTGACTCTTTTTTGCCTTTCGGACTTTTTAGCAAGCATGTGCTAAAAGGTTTTTTTTATTGTGTCTAACTTATTTACACAAAGGAGGCTGTGTCACAATGGCAGGCAAACAACCACTGAACATCGTGAAGATGAAGAACATGAAAAAGAAGGGTGTACCGATCACCATGCTGACCGCGTACGATTATCCTTCCGCCAAGCTGGCGGAGGAAGCGGATATTGATATGATATTGGTAGGCGATTCCCTCGGCAATGTCGTACTTGGGTATAACTCCACAATTCCGGTAACGCTGGACGACATGGTATACCATACCCGTGCCGTCGCTCGTGGAGCGGAAGAAACTTTTATCGTAGCGGATATGCCGTTTATGACCTACCACGGAGATATTGATGAAAGTCTGCGCGGGGTGCGGAGATTGATGCAGGAAGGCCATGCGCATGCCGTGAAAATGGAGGGCGGCGAAGAAATCGCCGGCACCGTGAAACGGATCGTCCAGTCCGGCGTACCGGTACTGGGCCATATCGGGCTGACGCCTCAGTCGGTGAATCAGATTGGAGGCTACCGCATCCAAGGCAAGGATGCCCAGGACGCGCAGCGGCTCATGAATGATGCGAAGGCACTTGAAGCGGCTGGAGCATTCGCAATTGTATTGGAGCTGGTTACGGAAGAGGCAGCGGCGGAAATATCCAAAGCGCTGAGCATACCGACGATTGGCATCGGAGCGGGTCGTTACTGCGACGGTCAGGTTCTGGTATTCCATGATATATTGAAATATGCGTCTCCCTATCGGGACAAACGCTTCGTGAAAACATACGCCGATGTCGGCTCTGTCATCCGTGAAGGCATTACGCAGTATGTGAAAGAAGTGAAGGACCGCTCATTCCCGGCGGAGGAGCACGTATTCAAGGCCGAGAATCATAAGGCTTCCGAAACGACAACAACATTATATGGAAGCAAAAAGGAAAAGGTGGGCACGACATCATGAAAGTGATTCGCACCATTGCGGAATTAAGATCAGAGCTTAAGGACCGCCGGGAATCCGGCAATGGTCCGGTTGGACTTGTGCCTACGATGGGTTATTTGCATGAAGGACACGCCAGCCTGATGCGTAAGGCGCGTGAAATGGCAGGTACGGTGGTTGTTAGCATCTTTGTCAATCCGATTCAATTCGGACCGGGTGAGGATTATGAGACCTACCCTCGGGATGAGGCACGCGATCTGGCATTGGCGGAATCCGAAGGGGTGAATGTGGTGTTTATTCCCACGGTTCAGGAAATGTATCCCCAGCCGACCAAAACCAAGATCGCTGTATCGGAAATTACGTCTTTGTTGTGCGGGGCCTCCCGTCCCGGGCATTTTGACGGTGTTACCACAGTTGTTAACAAATTGTTTAATATCGTAAAACCTGACTATGCTTTCTTCGGAATGAAGGATGCCCAGCAGGTAGCCGTCATTGAGCAAATGGTTCAAGATTTGAACATGGATGTAACCATCGTGCCTTGTCCGATCATTCGCGAATCTGACGGCCTTGCTCTAAGCTCACGTAACGTGTATTTGAAGCCGGAAGAGCGGGAACAGGCACTTGTGCTGTCGGGCTCTCTGCGGACCGCTCAGGAGATGATCCAGCAGGGACAAGCGACGACGGCAGGAGAGATCCGTGCTCATCTTCGGGATTTTATATCCCGTTCCGTGCTCGCTGATATTGAATATGCAGAATTGCTCACTTTCCCGGAACTTGTTCCCGTGGAAGACTCATATCGCATTGCGGATGAAGGCCGAACCGTCATTATGGCGCTGGCCGTACGATTTGGCCGTACTCGTCTCATTGACAATGCGTTACTTCAACCAAAAGTAGGGGGATCCCATGTTTAGAACAATGATGAAATCCAAAATACACCGCGCAACGGTGACGGAAGCCAATCTGAACTATGTGGGCAGCATTACCATTGATGAGGATCTCATGGAGGCTGCAGACCTTCTGGAGAATGAAAAAGTTCAAATCGTGAATAATAACAATGGCGCCCGTTTGGAAACGTACGTGATCAAAGGCGAACGCGGCAGTGGCGTGATTTGTCTGAACGGGGCAGCTGCAAGGCTTGTACAGCCTGGCGACAATGTCATTATCATTTCTTATGCCATGATGTCTAAAGAGGAATACGACAATCACACCCCAACGGTTGTGATCGTTGACGAATTGAATAAGCCGGTTAACACGCAATACCGTGAGGTTCACGCCGCGGTTCTCTAAGGGTTTCCTAAGAACCAAAATGTGTCGGGGCCTTAAAGGGATGAAAAGACCGTCTTCTACAGAAAATGAGTTCAGGTCGACGCACTGATCTCATTTTTCCGCTAAGGGTGGGATGCAGCTATGTTTCAACATGTATTCGCTGAAATGAACAACATGTTAGATGAAATTGTGAAGCATTACCCTTCTGCTCAAGGTCCCCAAAAACAGGCGCTGGTACAAAACTGGAACATGCTTAAAAGCATGAGCGAGGGCATTATCGAGGAATGGCTCCATTTTGAAGAGAAGATGGCTATCTTCCGCGAGAGTGCCGCCTCACCTCCTGTTTTTCCACCTACCGAAGCGCCTGAACTGCAGCTTGATGCATTCATTCGCGGCCAAGGTTATTACAAGTTGTTGATGTTCCAGCCGGCTATACAGCAATTTGAGGTGGCCGCCACAGTATTTCCGGATAGTCTTCTGATCAAGCTGTATATTGCGATGTCCCATCTTTATTTGGGGCAAACCATACCAGCGTCCGATGTATTGGTGTCCATCCTGCCCATGGCAGACAATAAGAAGATGCGAGCGATGATTTACAACGCGCTTGGATGCATCGAGGTGTTGAATGGACAACAAGGGAAAGCCGAGGAGCATTTTGCACTGGCGATTCACAGCGACCCGACGCTTCCTGACCCCATTATCAATTTGGAGGTCTGCAAGCAGAATCGCGGTGAGCTCCAGTACGGCAGCCAATTGATCTCTTTGCTGTAGAAATCAAGCCATTACAAGAAGCGATGCCAGAGCTCATTCCTGAGACTTTGGTATCGCTTTTTGCCGTATGGAGCGATGGAGGAGAAACGGGGGATTTTTTACCCGGAATGTTCAAATCCCGCAACTTCTGGTATGCTGTTAATTAGTCTGGAGGAAAGGGATTTTATCGAAATGAAATTTGCCGTATTGGATTTTGAAACCACGGGCAACCAGTCAGCAGATGAGATCATTCAGGTTGGACTGGCCATCATCGAAGAGGATCGAAGCATCTCCCGCGTATACGGCACCTATGTCAATCCCGGGATTCCGATCCCTCCTTTTATTACCGGTTTGACCGGCATTTCCGACAGTGATGTAGCGGATGCTCCGTCATTGGAAGAAATGATGATGGAACTCGTGCCCATGCTCGACGATGTCGTATTGGTTGGGCATAATGTCGCTTTTGATTTTAACTTTTTGCAAAATGCACTCGATCGCTGCGGCTATTTACCGTTCAGCGGCCGAATTCTAGATACGATGCACTTCTTAAAAATATGTTTTCCCTCGTTGCCTTCTTATCAGCTAGGGATGGTCTCTTCTCATTTCGGTCTGGAGCATGACCGTCCGCATCAGGCGGACAGCGATGCGCTTGCCACAGCTTATGCGCTGCTGAAATGCCTGGAGGAGATCGATGAGCTTCCTTTGCTTACCGTGCAGCGGTTAAGCGACCTCTTTGCCGACGAGGACAGCGACTTGGCCTGGTTCTTTGACGGCATCCGTGCTGACAGGGAGTTCCAGGCTGTACAAGCCGGAGACACCCATACGTACTATCGTCAATTTGCCCTGGCAGTTGACGATTGGAACGATATTGCGCCTGTCAGGGATGAGTCAGAGCCTAATCCGCTGGCGGATGTAAGCTTTGAGCAATACATGAATGATGTCCGTGAACGGCTAAAGGAAACGCTGCCTCATTATGAGAGCAGGGATGCCCAGGACATGATGTTTCAGGAAGTGATGCAGGCCCTCGATGCCAATAAACATTTATTGATCGAAGCCGGCACGGGAACAGGCAAATCCCTCGGGTATTTGCTGCCGTCGATTTATCAAAGTGTGAAGCAGGAACAGAAGGTTATGGTGAGCACGCATACAATCAACCTTCAAGAACAGCTGCGTGACCGGGATATTCCCCTGCTCACTCAGGTTGTTCCTTTTCCTTTTAAAGCGGCTATTTTCAAGGGAAGAGGCCATTATTTGTGTTTGAGAAAATTTGAACATAAAATAAATAGAAGAGATTTTCATTCCCCGAAGGAAGATGTGATCACCGCGGCGCAGATGCTGGTCTGGCTGACCCAGACGGAGAACGGGGATGATGAAGAGCTGAACCTTGGCGGTCGCGGAGGAGATTTCTGGGAGACCATCTCCAGCGATTCGGATTCCTGCCTTGGCCGTGCCTGCCCATGGTTCCGCAAATGCTACTACCACAGGGCCAAACATGAAGCGGGTATTGCGGATGTTGTCATTACGAACCATTCGAAGCTGTTCACCGACGTGAAAGCGAATCATCAGCTGCTTCCGAGTTATGAGCGCCTCGTCATTGATGAAGCGCATCATCTGGAGGACGTCGCCGGCAAGCACCTTGGCCTGCAGATGAAATATTTTTCGGTTGTTCATACGTTGACCCGTATGTACAAGGACAGCCGCAGCGGTCAGCTTCCGGCTCTTCGCCAGCTGCTGCAAGCATCATCGCATGAGAAGGCTGTCGAGTGGTCTTCCATCATCGACCGGATCTATCCGGATCTGATCACCGCAAAAGAGAATTGGGACCGGCTCAGCGATCAATTGTTCGGACTGCTTCCGGAACGCGGAGACGCGACGCCGGGGGATGCCGGTCAATTCTCGCTTCGCTTATCGCCTCTGAAGAAGCCGAAGGATTGGGATTCGCTGGCCGAGCTGGAGCATCAAATTCATGTGACGCTAGGCGATGTCGTACGCAAGGGTGACAAGCTGATCTCCGAAATGAAGGAAGATCTGGACGACTACAGCGCGGACAGTTTGTTAACAGACCTAGCGGGTCTGTTTAAGGACCTGGCTGCACACCGCGAGGACCTGAGGTCCTTCATGGCTCTGAATGATGAAGGCACGGTATACTGGATGGAGGCTAACGGGAATTTCCGCGGCAAATCGCTGCAGCTTTATGCAGTGCCTGTCGATGTAAGCACCCACTTGAAGGAATTGTTTTTTGATAAGAAACAAAGCGTGATCCTAACATCGGCGACCTTGTCGGTGGATAAATCGTTTCAGTTCATGATCGAGAACTTGGGTCTTCAGGAAGCGGCAGATAGCGGCAACCTGAACACGGTTCTGCTGCCGTCCCCGTTTAATTACAGGGAGCAGGCCCTCCTTGTCGTGCCGCGCGATTTTCCGAGCGTGAAGGGCTCGGTCGGTGATGCACTCTTTGTGAATACACTTGTGCAATCATTGGCCGATACGGCAATCGCTACGCATGGCCGCATGCTTGTGCTGTTCACCTCGTACCGGATGCTGCGTCAGGTGCACGAGCCGCTGAAGGAGGCTCTGGCATCCAGTGATATTACGGTACTGGGACAAGGGATGGACGGAACAAGCCGTACCAAGTTAATCCGGAGATTCCAGGATAGCAGCGCTTCCGTCCTGCTGGGTACCAGCTCCTTCTGGGAAGGGGTAGACATACCCGGTGAGGCGCTCACTTGCCTTGCCATCGTACGGCTGCCGTTTCAGCCGCCGAATCACCCCTTGGTCGAAGCCAAGAGTGAATTGCTGCAGCAACAGAAGAAGAACCCGTTCATGAAGCTTTCGGTTCCGCAAGCGGTCATTCGCTTCAAACAGGGATTTGGCCGACTGGTGCGGACCGCGCAAGATAAGGGGATTGTCATCGTCTACGATACCCGGGTCATTGAATCCTATTACGGGAAATATTTCTTATATTCTTTGCCGGGGCCGAAGATGGAGCATATGCCGACAGAGGGGATTGTTCCCCGAATTTCGGAATGGCTGCAGGAAGAGGCAGGCGTAGAGAACCAAGCAGAATAAATGTGTAAAAGTGAAACAATGAACAAAATGATCGGTCACAAAAAATGTAGTTATTAACCTATTATTAGGGGGAGCATGAATGAAATCGGAAAAAATTTCGGAAGCCGTGGTCCGCAGATTACCTGTATACTTGCGCTATTTGAATGAGCTTCAGAAAAGGGAGGTCTCCACGGTTTCCTCCCAGGAACTGGGACAAAAACTGGATCTCAATCCTGCTCAAATTCGTAAGGACCTAGCGTATTTCGGTGATTTTGGACGGAAAGGGATCGGATATGACGTATCTTATCTGATCGAGAAAATTCGCCAGATTCTAAAGCTGGACCAGAAGATCAATGTCGCATTGATTGGGGCCGGTAATCTTGGACATGCATTATCGAATTACAATGCATTTCTGAAGGACAATATGAAGATTGTGGCGGTTTTCGATTCGTATTCTCCCAAAGTTGGTATGAAAATTAACAATTTGGTCGTACAGCCGATGGAAGAACTGGAGAAGACGGTTCATGAGTACGGCATTCGTATCGGGATCATCACCGTTCCGGATTTTGAAGCGCAGAATGTAGCAAATCAGCTTATTGCAGCAGGCATCGAGGCTATCCTGAATTTTGCGCCAACCATCCTGAAAGCCCCATCCCATATCCGGATTCATACGGCTGATTTTACTACGGATTTGCAGAGTTTGGCCTATTATTTGGATAACGGTAAGGAGGATGCAGCACATGACGACAACGAATTGGATGGTTAAGAACGGAACGTTTGCGGTACTAGAGGAAGGAAGGTCCGTGCTACGCGGATATATGGTTGTGGAGAATGATCGGATAACCTACCTGGGTGAAGAAGAGCCAACCGTCCAAGAAGGAACAGAAGTTATTGACGGAACTCATCTCTTTTTCCTACCTGGGTTGGTGAACACGCACGGACATGCGGCGATGTCGCTGCTCCGCGGTTATGGCGACGATCTGGCACTGCAGGTATGGCTTCAGGAAAAAATGTGGCCTATGGAAGCCAAATTTACGGCCGACGATGTATACTGGGGAACCGCACTCTCCGTGCTGGAGATGATCAAAGGCGGAACCACGACGTTTGTGGATATGTATGATCATATGGATCAGGTTGCTAAGGTTGTGCAGGACTCAGGAATGCGCGGCGTTCTGACACGCGGTGTTATCGGATTATGTCCGCCTGAGGTGCAGCAGCAGAAGCTGGATGAGGCTGTTGCATTCGCAAAAGACTGGCATGGCAAGGCTGACGGGAGAATTACGACGATGATCTCGCCGCATGCACCTTATACGTGCCCGCCGGATTTCATCGAAAAATTCGTTCAGGCATCCCATGATTTGAATCTGCCTTTGCATACCCATATGTCTGAAACGGAAACGGAAGTCGCTCAGAATGTAAATGACTACGGACTTCGTCCTGTCGCCCATTTGGAGAAGCTTGGCATGTTCTCCCGTCCAACGCTGCTTGCGCATGCCGTCCATCTGACCGATGAAGAAATCGAAATCCTGGCCAAGCATCAGGTCATGGTGTCGCATAATCCAGGCAGCAATTTGAAGCTTGCCAGCGGCATTGCTCGCGTGCCCGCACTGCTGAAAGCCGGGGTTACCGTGTCTTTGGGTACCGATGGACCTGCGAGCAATAATAATCTCGATATGTTTGAAGAGATGCGCCTGGCGGCGCTGATCCATAAAGGGGTAAGCGGGGATCCAACCGCGATTCCTGCATCCGAAGCGCTTCGAATGGGTACAGAGTATGGAGCCAAGTCAGCCTTCCTTACGGATATCGGTACGCTTGCGGTAGGTATGAAAGCAGATATGATCGCACTGAACACGGATCAGGCGCACTTCCTTCCGAAGACGGATTACATTTCTCATGCTATCTACTCCGCTAGTGCGAAGGATGTTGAGCATGTATGGGTTGACGGCAAGCAGGTAGTGAAGAATGGCGCGAGTCTTACTCTCGATGAGGAACGTATCCGCCGGGAAGCGCAGCGTGCCTTTGAGCGTCTTACAACCCTCTAGGGAATAATCAAGGGGAGCGAGGAAGACGGATTTGAAGAAAAAAACGAAGTGGATATTGCTGAGTGTATCCGGCGTGCTGCTGTTACTGCTTGGTCTACAACTCTATTATTCATATGTTATGAAAGATACTTGGAATGAAGAAAGAATGGCGATTGTTGCCGCCAAACAGCATGGCCAATTGGTTACGTCCGGGAAGACCTATAAATCGGTGTGGGGCGAGGATAATAACTATTGGGTGGTAAACGGGAAGGATCAGGACAATCAGGATCGTATGGTATGGGTGAAATTTACGGATGATAACGTACCTGTTGAAGGTGCTGACGCTGTCCAGTCCGTTTTATTGAATACGGGGATGTCAGAAGCCCAGATGCGGGATCAGATCTATAACGAATTGCCTGGCGTGGAAATTAAGCGGCTGCTGCCTGGAATGTACGAGGGCGAGTATGCATGGCAGCTGCAGTATGAACACAACGGTCAGCGCGGGTATCGGTTTTATCGTTTTCAAGATGGTAACACTATCGGGAATGACATTATTCTTCCAAATCAATAAAAATGTAGAAGAGAGGCGCCCTTTAATATTCATAGGGTGCCTCTCTTTTTCTTTCAAATTGTAAGCGTATTCAGAAAAAATATGGAAGAACTGTTCTAAATATTTTCACAGACATGCATGAAAAAGTATATAAGATGTGATATACTCGTACTTGTATAAAAAGAGCATACAAAATACATGCATCGCAATATATCGTTGTTATATGTATTATTTTGTTACAGAATGATAGACAAAATTTCATATAGAAATGAAGGAGGAGCTTCATGAAACTACGCATTGTACCTATCATGCTGACTGTCGTGATCTCAGCATCGGTTCTCTTTGGCGGATGGTTTCTGTATCGGCAGATGGCTTTGCAGAACCCGCTGGCCAATGTTGTGTCACAATATGACGGCGTGAAGGATTCTCATATAGATATTAAACAGAATACCGTTACTTTGAATCTTGATTTGGCTCCAGATACGAATTTACAAGGCTTGGTTCAGCATATTAAGAAGGAAGGCAAGTCAGTGATTGATAAACGGGAATTGAAAATCCAGGTTGAGGACCATTCCTCGGAAGCCCTGGATCAATGGTGGGAGAAGGCGATGCTGTCAGTCGCTGAAGCGATGGACAATAAACAGTATACCGATATTCAATCATCGCTCGAGCAGCTTGCTGCCCAGTCGCCGAATTTGAAAGCAAAGGCAACGATTGATGACACCCATGTCTATGTCAGCTTGTCAGACGGCAAGTCTGGTAAATATATAATCTTGCCGCGTCAACCTGGCAAAATGGAGGTGTGGAATCATGCCTAAATTAGCTAAAGAAATTATGTTAGGCTTTATTCCCGTTTTGTTGGTATTCCTCGTGTTTGTCGGCGTGAACATCGTGCCCTTGCTTATCGCGGCAGCGCTTGTAGGCGGTTTGTTGTTTATTGCTAAAATGAAGGGCGGCATCGCTGTAGGCGCAGGGAATGAGCGGAAACGGAAAAAGAGCGGACCTGCCAAGCTGACCTTCGAAGAAATCGGCGGGCAGGATAATGCCAAGCAAGAGCTGCGAGAAGCATTGGATTTTCTAATTCGTCATGAAGACATTAAGAAATTCGGCATTCGCCCGCTAAAAGGCATTCTCCTCACCGGACCTCCGGGAACAGGGAAGACGTTGATGGCTAAAGCTGCTGCCCATTATACGGATTCGATTTTTGTCGCTGCATCCGGCAGTGAATTTGTTGAGATGTATGTCGGTGTTGGTGCAGGGCGCATCCGGGATCTGTTCAAGGATGCCCGGAACCGTGCGGCAAAAGAAAACAAGCAAAACGCCATCATCTTTATCGATGAGGTCGATGTTATTGGCGGTAAACGCGAAGGCGGCCAGCAGCGAGAATATGACCAGACGCTCAATCAACTGCTAACCGAGATGGATGGCATCTATTCGCAGGATACTCCTCGCATTCTGGTTATCGCCGCAACAAACCGGAAAGAAATGCTGGATAGCGCACTGCTGCGTCCAGGTCGATTCGACCGTCATATTCAGGTGGATCTGCCGGATAAGAAGGGGCGCTCCCATATCTTGAATCTGCATGCGGGTAATAAGCCGCTGCATGAAGATGTTGACCTGGAGAAAATCGCCGAGGAAGCTTACGGCTTCTCGGGTGCACAGCTTGAGAGCGTCATGAATGAAGCGGCCATTTATACGATGCGTGAGAATGAGCAGTTTATCCATCAGCGTCATTTGTCCATGGCGATTGACAAGGTCATGATGGGTGAGCGTTCTGACCGTGAATCGAATTTGGAAGAGAAGAAGCGTGTTGCCATCCATGAATTGGGACATGCTATCATGGCAGAGCTTGTGCGTCCCGGCAGTGTGAAACAAGTTGCCCTCAGCCCGCGTGGTAAGGCACTTGGTTATGTTCGTCATAACCCGCAGGAGGAACAATATTTGTACACAAAATCCTTCCTGGAAGAGCAAATTATGATCGCGCTTGGCGGTGCGGCCGCCGAAGAGATCTTTTACGGGGGGCGAAGCACAGGCTCAAGCAATGACTTTGAGCAATCGCTGAATATTGTGGAGACGATGATGAAGTCGGGTTTGACGTCGCTGGGCATTGTTAACATGAATATGGTAACAACTGAAGAGTTAATGAAAGAGAATAATGTGATTCTGGAAGAGTTAATGAACCGCACCAAGAATCTATTGGAACAGAAACGGCCAATATTCGACAATTCTCTTAATATCCTTTTAAAGGAAGAAATCCTCTCCGGGGAACAATTTCGTTGTCAATTTCGTGAAAACGCGCTTTTACCAGCATAAATTGTTATGCTGGTTATTTTTTTTTACTTTTTTGTCGTGCTAAGATATTATTATACTTTGTGCTCTGAAAATGTATTTTTCGACAAATGGGGTACAATAAAGTATAGAGATAAGGAAAGGGTGGAGTAGAAACCATGTACTTCAAAAAAATCGGCGTTGTAGGCGGCGGGACGATGGGGCAGGGCATTGCGGAGATGCTGGCAGCCAAAGGTCTTGACGTACTGCTCGTAGAGAAAACTCCAGAGAAACTGGACTATTCATACCGAATGATCGAGACCAGTCTAGATAAACAATTGGAGAAGTGGGGAATTACCCAGGCAGAGAAGAAACTTATACTGAACCGGATTCAAAAAGTAACTCATTTTGCCGAGCTTAGCACCTGCGATATGGTGATTGAGACCATAATAGAGGACTTGGAAGCGAAAAAAGAGGTATTTTCACAGCTTGATCAAGTATGTCCGAGCCAAGTGATATTAGCAAGTAATACATCCACGCTTAGTTTGACGGAGCTCGCCAGCTCTACCAAATATCCTGAGCGTGTTATTGGCATGCACTTCATTCATCCTGTTTCCAAGGTAGACCTGGTTGAAATCATCCGCGGCTTGAAAACTTCGGAACATACGTTTACGGAAACGAAACGCTTTGTTGAAGAAGTTTCGGATAAAAAAGGCATCATGGTGTATGAGTCTCCAGGTTTTGTTACAACCCGCATGATTACCCTCATGATCAACGAAGCGATGCATCTGCTGCAAGAAGGCGTGGCTTCGGCGGAAGATATCGATGACGCGATGAGAATCGGATATAACTTCCAGCATGGGCCGCTTGAGATGGCCGACCGTTTCGGCCTGGATTCCATTCTCGCTGCGCTGGAACGCATGTTCCGCGAGTACGGCGAACTGAAATACCGTCCATCGATTGTCTTGAAGAAACGGGTCCGCGCAGGGCAACTGGGCGTCAAAACCGGAGAAGGCTTTTTCAAGTACGATAAGGATGGTGACCGGGTATGAATATTCTCGTAATTAATGCAGGTAGTTCTTCACTGAAGTATCAACTGTACAACATGACGGATGAATCCGTATTGGCAAAAGGCTTGGTCGAGCGGATCGGTATGGATTCCTCGATTCTGACGCATAAGCCAACGGGAAAACAGGATGTTACGGAAGTCAGCGAAATTCTAGAGCATACCACAGCGATCCGCAAAGTGCTGGGCATGCTTACAAACGAGGAGCACGGTGTGATCGATTCTATCGACAGCATTCAGGCTGTTGGACACCGTGTAGTTCATGGCGGGGAGTCTTTTAAAGAATCCGCGCTCGTTGACAGTGACGCCAAAGCGGAAATCCGCCGCTTGTTCGATTTGGCTCCGCTGCATAATCCCGCATCGATGATGGGAATTAAGGCAGCAGAATCCAATATGCCGGGCGTTCCGCAGGTCGTTGTATTTGATACGGCGTTCCATCAGACAATGCCGGAGAAATCATACCTGTACGCTATTCCGAGAGTACTTTATAATAAATATAAAGTACGTCGTTACGGTGCGCACGGTACGTCCCACGACTATGTCAGCAAGGCAGCGGCACAATTCCTGAACCGGCCGCTGGAGGATCTGAAGATCATTACCTGTCATATCGGTAACGGTGCTTCCTTGACAGCAGTAAAAGGCGGGAAATCCATCGACACTTCCATGGGGATGACCCCGCTGGAAGGGCTCATGATGGGTACGCGCAGCGGTGATTTGGATCCGGCAATTGTACCGTTTGTTATGAACAAGGAAGAGCTGACCGTCAATGAAGTGAACTCCATGCTGAACAAGCATAGTGGACTGTTGGCAATTTCCGGGATCAGCAGTGACATGCGTGAGATTACGGAAGGCATGGAAAAAGGCGATCCGAACTCCACATTGGCCTTTGAGATGTATGAGTATCGTGTTCGTAAATACATCGGGTCTTACGCTGCTGCCATGAATGGCGTCGATGTCATCGTATTTACTGCGGGCGTCGGCGAGAATTCGATCGTTCTTCGGCAAAGAGTGCTTGAGCAGCTTACCTATCTCGGAGTAGAATTGGATGAGGAGCTGAACAGCATTCGTTCCGGCGAGCCACGCCGTATTTCTGCGGCGAATTCGAAGGTCGAGGTACTTGTGATCCCTACCAACGAAGAATTGGTTATTGCTCGGGATACGCATCGTATCGTGCAAGCTTCCAACCGTTAAATAGTAGTGATATAAGGGAGAGATTTAAGCATGGCCACCAAAAGTGTGATTCGTAACGTCAACCAGCATGTCGGTGAGACCGTCACGATCGGCGCCTGGATCAACAACAAGCGTTCCAGCGGGAAGATTCAATTCCTGCAGCTTCGCGATGGGTCCGGATATATCCAGGGTGTTGTTGTGAAGAGCGAAGTATCCGAACAAGTATGGGATGACGCGAAAAGCCTGACACAAGAAAGCTCTTTGTATGTGACGGGTGTTATACGTGAAGAGCCGCGGAGCCAATCGGGTTATGAGATGACGGTTACCGGCATTGAAATTATACATCTTACGGAAAACTATCCGATTACGCCTAAAGAGCATGGTGTTGATTATTTGATGGACCATCGTCATCTGTGGCTTCGTACACAGAAACAACGTGCGATCATGGTGATCCGTGCTGAAATTATCCGTGCGGTTCAAGATTACTTTGATACCAACGGATTTACGCTTGTGGATCCGCCGATTTTGACCCCAACTTCCGCGGAGGGTACAACCAACCTGTTCCACACGAAGTATTTTGATGAGGATGCCTATTTGACCCAGAGCGGACAGTTGTACATGGAAGCTGCCGCCATGGCGCTCGGTAAGGTATACTCCTTCGGGCCGACGTTCCGTGCCGAGAAGTCCAAAACCCGTCGTCACCTGATCGAGTTCTGGATGATTGAGCCTGAGATGGCCTTCACGGACCATGAGGAGAGCCTTCGCGTGCAGGAGCAGTTCATTAGTCATGTGGTGCAATCCGTGGTTAAAAACTGCCGTCAGGAGCTTGAAACGATCGGTCGCGACATTTCAAAGCTGGAGGCGATCCAGGCACCATTCCCGCGGATTACGTACGATGAGGCTATTGAATTCCTGCATACGCAAGATTTTGATATTCCTTGGGGTGAGGACTTTGGCGCGCCACACGAAACGGCGATTGCCGAGAAGTATGACAAGCCAGTCTTTATTACGCATTACCCGGCGGGAATCAAGGCTTTCTATATGAAGCCGGATCCGAATCGTCCGGAAGTCGTACTCTGTGCGGATATGATCGCTCCAGAAGGATATGGTGAGATTATTGGCGGATCGCAGCGGATAGACGATCCGCAGCTGCTTGAAGAGCGTTTCAAGGAGCATGATCTGTCGATGGAAACCTACCAATGGTATATGGATTTGCGTAAATACGGCACCGTGCCTCATTCCGGCTTCGGTTTAGGTCTTGAGCGTACCGTTGCTTGGATTTGCGGCTTGGACCATGTGCGTGAAACGATTCCGTTCCCACGGACCCTGTACCGGTTGTACCCGTAAGCCGTGAGAGGTGAGTCTATGGACCACGACGGTAACGTGGACACAGGCGTGAATGGGTGGACGGCCGGCGCCGCTGCCGGCATGAGCCAAGGAATGGCGATCATTCCTTATGCCTTGCTCCGGCATTACCGGTCACTTGGTTTAAGCGACCGTGAAGCCATGCTGGTGATCCATTTGATTGGTTATCAGCAGGTGGAGTTCAAGGCGTTTCCTTCGCTGGAGGAACTTGCGGAAGTGACAGGGGCTCCCACCGGATTCATCGCTACCAGCCTGCAGCGCTTGATGAAGGTAGGGCTGATCGGAATTGATGAGTATGTGGACGAAACACAGGGGATTCATTACGAGCGCTACAATCTCCACGGATTGTATGAGAAGCTCGCTTCGTGCTTGGCTGAAGAGCACAAGGAAAAGACCCCTGATGGAACCAAGTTTGCGTCTCCGCTGTTGAATGCCCGTCCTGCTACCGGCAAATCAACTGCATCGGGGAACCCCGTTCCTGAGAAGGAAGAGCGGAATTTGTTCACCATTTTCGAAAAAGAGTTTGGCCGCCCGCTGTCGCCCATGGAGCTGGAGACGATCTCCGGCTGGGTTGATGCGGATCGCTATCCGGACGAGTTGATCTTATTGGCTCTGAAAGAAGCGGTATTTGCGGGCAAACTGCATTTCCGCTACATTGACCGGATCCTCCTTGAATGGAGCCGCAACCGGGTGCGTACCGCACAGGATGCCAAGGCCTATACGCAGAAATTCAGAAATATCGGAAGATAGATGAGAAGCACGTCCTTAAGGGGCGTGCTTTTTTATGTGTAATATTCTGTATTCCCTTTCCAAGCTATCTGTTTCATGATGGAAGGTGCATTAGAAGCAGTTATTCAAAAATAGTTACGATCCCGAGTCAAAATATAGATGTCCCTTTTTTCCGCTGCCATGTGTTATAGCTCGTGAAGGCACCTGAACAATGGATTGCTGATGAAAGGGGGAATAACGGAGTGAGCTTTCAACCAATGAATTCAGAGCCTAAAGACTTGCGCTTAGAAGAATCCATAGAACAAGTTTTAAACGGGGATCGGCAAGCTTTTGTACATATCGTCGAGGCGTATCAACAGCAGATTTTCATGTATTGCTGGAGGCTATTGAATCAGCGGCAGGATGCGGAGGATGCCGTGCAGGAGATTATGGTCAAGGCTTATCAGAAGCTGGAGACATATGAGCCAAAGACCTCCTTTTCTTCATGGTTATACAAGATTGCTTATCACCATTGTCTGAATATGCTGCGAAGGAGACGTTTCTTTCATAGCATTGCTCCTTTGCTGAGAACGGATAAGGAGCAAGCGGAAAGCGCAGAGCAGGAGGCCCAAAAATATATCATTGGCGAGTCCATGGAGCGTGCTCTTCGTAGGCTGACCCCGGAGGAGCGGAACCTGCTTATTCTGCGGGTTTTTGAGGAAAAAAGCTTTGCGGAAATCGGATTAATTCTTGATAAAACCAAGGATTCGGTCAAAAAACGCTACAGCCGCCTGATACAAAAAATAAAAAAGTGGATGGTTGACAGAGAGGGGGATCTACAGTGGAAGTTAAACGAAATGACGTGGAAGAAAAGCTGATAGAGCAGGACCCAAAGAGCTATTATATCATTGATGTCAGGGATGCAGTCATGGAACGGATTGCCTGCCTACCCGCCAAGAAACCTCAGCCCAACATGTTAAGAAGACCGCTCGTGATGGCAGCGTCGCTGCTGCTGGTGACTTCGCTGTCGGTGACGGTTTACGCCGCAACCGAACTGATACAGATTCGCAGCAAAGACGGAAAAGTGGTGCTGGAGACCAAACCTAAACCTGGAGTGTCCAAGGAATTACAAGGAAAATGGGATAGGTTAAATTCTATCGATAATTCATCCTCAAACTTAGCCTGGCGCTCGGCTTTGCCGGGCCAAGCCATCGCTTATTATATCCATAATCAAGAGATGAATGACTTGAAGAAAGAGTTATTTGGAAAGGATACATTGCTCGAATTTCAAACGGGTGATATTTCTCTGGGTGCGCTCAATGTGTTTCAAGAGGAAGCTACAAAGCGCGGGATGCCTAATATGGAATATCCATCCCGATTACTCAATGAGTATTCATTTAGTGAAGGAATCCTATCCTTCAATCTGGATCTATCTGATTTATTTCATGATGGAGAACCGACGGAAGTTTATTACGATATACAAAATGAGTTAATCCGACAGGCTGAAGGTTCAACGAACAACAAAAAAGTTTTCGTTAAGGAGATTAAACCGCCAAGCGTGAGTAGCATTTCTCTGTCCTATGTAAAAGGCAAAGAAATAGAGTCTTCGATCACCGTGTTCGCGACCAAACGCAGCGGAATGAACCCCAAGAAGGAGATCCAGTTTTCCGAAGCGGATCATGTGGAAAAAGTGCTCGTTAAGGGCCGCGAGATGATTTACGTAAAATATGCGGACGCTTTTTTTAATCAGGGGCTGACTTGGGTGGATGAGCAGCATGACCTTTATTATCATATATCGTTAAATAATAAAGTTGCTCTTAAAAAAGAGGAAGTTCTTGAAATTGCAGAGAGTTTTATTAATTAATATCGATCCCGCAGAGTCTGTTTTTGGGCTCTAGGGATTGTTTTTTTAATGGTTGGTTGGTAGGTATGTGCAGCCACGAGATGTCAAATGGCAGGAGAATATCCCCTCTTTAGCGAATTCAATTATTTACAGCCGATGGATGTGAGGGGGGAGAGAAATGAGATATAAAGCGATTATTTTTGATCTGGATAACACGTTATTAGATTATAGTCAGAGTGAAAGGACATGTATGCAGCAGGCCCTGGAGCACTACCGGCTGCATGAGGAACTGACGTGGGAGGAATTCTGGAGCACGTTTGGACCGATTAATTTTAATTATTGGATGAACCGAATTCAGAACAATCATGATATCAGGCAGGTTTTGGAGCATTCCTTCACGGACACCTTCCTGAGGTTGAAGCGGGAATTTCGTCAGTACCGGGAGATTTCGGAAACCTACTGGGGGTTGTTTTGCAGTTCCAACCATATGGAGCCGAATGCCGATCTTATTTTGGAACACCTGCATGGCGATGTTACGCTAGGGGTGATATCTAACGGCATTGGCGAAGCACAGCGTAAACGCCTGACAACAGGAGGATTGTTTCATTATTTTGACTCCTTTATCATTTCGGATGAGGTGAAATGTTGGAAGCCGGATCCGCAGATCTTTGAACTCGCTTTGCAGGAATTGGAGGTAGGTCCAGGCGAGGTGTTGTACATAGGGGATTCGCTTACGGATGATTATGAAGGAGCAACGAGAGCCGGAATTGATTTTTGTTATTATAATCGCCGGGGGGCCGTTTTAAGTGATCACCATCGACCTGCTTATACGATCAGGGATCTCATGGAGATCAAGGATCTGGCTTAAGAATCATGTTTGAAGGAGAATGATCGAATGAGATACCATCATATTCTATTTGATTTGGATGGCACTTTGACGGATCCGCGTGAAGGCATTACGAAAGCCGTGCAATACGCACTCGGTAAACATGGGATTAACGTACGTGATCTTTCCGAGCTGGAATGTTTTATCGGTCCCCCGCTCCAGGCGACCTTCACCGAGAAATATCATTTTAGTGAAGCCGAGGCATGGGAAGCCGTTCTAAGCTACCGTGAATATTACAAGGATACCGGCCTTTATGAGAATGAGGTGTATGGCGGCATACGCGAATTATTGGATTTGCTGTTATCCCAAGGGCGCCACTTGTATGTCGCTACCTCCAAACCTACGATTTTTGCTGAAACGGTTCTAGAGCACTTTCAGCTATCCGCCTATTTTTCCATGGTGTGTGGAAGCGAGCTGGACGGCACCCGGTCCGCCAAGACCGAAATCATTCAACATGTTCTGGATACGTGCCGTATTCAGACGCCTGGAGCCGTTATGATTGGAGACCGGAAGCATGATCTGATTGGAGCCCGAAACTGCGGGATACACAGCATCGCTGCAGGCTATGGATATGGTTCCGAGGAAGAGCTGGCTGCATGCCAGCCTACCTATTGTTTCAACACCGTGGAGGAGATGTTTCGGTCGTTTGCCAGCTTGGCGGTTTGAAATCGGCTTGTAGATGAGACAGATCACTTCGATTTTTCGCGTAACATCGGTTATAATGGTCATAACCAGTCGGAGGAATGTCATTATTTTGAAAGGAGGGCCTGAACATGAAGGGAAGATTGACAATGAGCTCTATGCAAAGTCTATTTGATGAACAACGGCGGTTGTTTGCATGGAGCGATGAGAAAGTTACCGCCTGATTACCTCGTGTAGAGAGGCCGTTTATCTAAATGGACTTTGCATCCTTAAAACCTTTATTTTAATTTTAAGGAGCAGAGCTACCATGAAATATATAAACGCGGATATTATACTTCCAGAGGAACTGTTGAAGGAAGTGCAGAAATATGTACAGGGCGGGATGGTGTACATCCCTAAACCTGAAGGATTACGCAAGAAGTGGGGAGAGAACTCGGGCAGCCGGGTGTATTTGAAAAAAAGAAACCTGGAAATCCGGCAGTTGTTTGCGTCGGGTGCTACGATTGATCAGCTTTCTTCTCAATTTTGTTTATCCTGCGATTCCATCAAGAAAATCGTATATACCAAAAACAAGTAATGCAAAGTCACATTGGAACGTTCTGTCTAATGTGGCTTTTTCTTATGTATAAAAGTCATTTTAAATCAATCCTTATATAGGAAGGGCAGATGCTGGGCAATTATAATCATTCAAGAACGTTCAAATGATAGGGCAGAGGTGAGTTCATGAATGATTTTTTTCAATTTGCAACAGAAGAACAACGGTGTGCGCTGCTCGATAGGGCTAAGAGGGTTGCGATATCGGCACTTCAGCAATATAACCTGAGATGGGTTGAGATTGAGTTTATCGGTATTTCGGACACGATTACATATCAAGTTAGGACCAACTTAAATGAAACATACTTATTGAGAATTCATTCGGATCGACGGTCCAGTTTTGAAATATACTTGGAGCTTCAATTCCTGGATGCCCTAATTGCCGCAGGTATCAAAGTGCCGTCAGGTATAACGACTCCAAATGGGTTAAGATTGTTGAAAATCGGTACGGACCATGGATTCAGATCTCCTTATGTTACCGTGATGAAATGGGTGGATGGTGTGCATGCCCATGAAAGACTCACAGAAGATCAAGCGTATCAGGTGGGTGTTTTGATAGCCAGACTACATGAAGAGGCACTTGGCTTCGAAAGTTCTTCTGATTTCCGGAGTCCCATATGGGGGATGAATAGCTATAGAGAAGCACTCGCCAAGTTGGAGCGATATGCAGGAACTTTTTTGTCAGAAGTCTCATGGTCACTGTATCAACTCGCAGCTGAAAAAGTTTTATCCCAGCTTGATCAGATGAACGCTGATGATTGCAATTATGGCCTCATTCATGCCGATTTACATCTGGGGAATGTGGTATTTGAAGGTGGACTTCCTCACCCGATTGATTTCGGTAGGTGTGGCTACGGTTTTTTTCTTTACGATCTGGCCGCGGTGATGTTGTCACTCGTTCCGAACCAACGATGTAAAGTGCTTCAAGGATATGAAAGCGTGCGGAAATTGGGCACGGATTATATTCAGTCACTGGAGTGCTTTTTCATCATGATTATGATGGAGAACTATAGCCACCATGCCTCCAATCCAAGAGAGACAGAAAGTCTGAAGAGTGAGCAAATCTATGCGCTGGCCTATATCCGTGAATATTTGAGCGGGCGTTCGTTTCTGCTGAATGTGGTGGAGCCGTTAGAAATAGATGAGGTGCAAATCTCTAGTTGATCCGGTCATTATAGAAGGGTATCATAATATGATGTAGTTCCCGTGATGTTTATGCATGTTGTGATGAATGTTCTATTTGTTCTTAGAGGCATGATCCTGTAATCTTTCAAAGGGCGTCGACAGACGTTCTTTTTTTGTTTTGGCCGGTGTGGGCAGACTATGGGACAGCTGGGCTGGTCTTGGTTTTAGATGATTCAAAACTTTTTTTGTGAAAAGTGCAGGGGCAGCTTTCAAAGCTGACGTCTATGTATTTGGGAAGGAGGGGAGAGTTATTGATGCTGAAACATTAATCACGCGCATCCTGCAAGGGGATCAAGAAGCCTTTCGGGAACTGGTGAACCATTACAGCCAGCACGTGTTCCATACGGCATACTCGGTCCTGCGGGATGCCAAGGAAGCGGAAGATGCGTCGCAGGAAGTGTTTATTCAAGTATACAAAGCTCTCCCCCAGTACCGATCTGAAGGCTTTAAAACCTGGATTACACGCATCACGCTAAATAAAGCGATTGATATGAAGAGGAAGCTTTCCCGTAAACCGCCGGAGCAGTTGCACGGCGAACATGATGAAGTGCTGGATAAACTCCCTTCCCGGGACGAAGACGTGGTTTCTCTGCTTGTACATAAGGAGAGAAGAGAGGAACTTCGAGAGAAAATCAAACAATTGCCGGACAATCACCGTGCCATTATAACGGCTTTTTATTTGGAAGAGAAAAACTACGAACAAATCGCAGCCGAGCTGGATGTCACGGTCAAGACGGTGGAATCGAAATTATACCGGGCCAGACAATGGATTCGGAAATCGTGGAAGGAGGAGGAATGGAAATGAACGTAAAGGGTAACGAGCTTAAGATGCTGACGGAACGATATGTTAGAGGAGAAGGCTCGGCAGAAGAACGGTCTTCTTATGAAGAGCTCATGTTATTGGATGACAGCGTGCTGGAGATCTATATGCAGGTACTGGCGGAGCTTGATTCCGAACTCCCTAGCCTCTCAGACGCGGAAGCATTTACCCAGCAGGTGGTGGAACACGAACAAATTAAGCCTTACACCCATAAAGCACCGCTGCGGATTCAGGAACGTCCGAAGCGATGGTACGAACGCGCGATCGTTCACTACACCATTGCCGCTTCCATTACCATGCTGTTCCTCTTCACCGGGGCATTTGACCGACTTCTTCCCGGCGATATGAACCATGATGTCCCATTATCCGAAACACCTTCCTACAGTAAACAATGGGTGGAAAAAACAACCGGCTGGCTTGACCAGCTATTATCCAGATAAGAAAAATGAAAGGAAGATGCCTTGTGCAACCGCAAAAAAGTAAAGGGTTTGCCTTTATATTAAATATCCTTCCGGGCCTCGGCCATTATTATTGGGGGAGAAAGGGACGCGCCCTGCTTTATCCGTTCTTGTTCTTCGGAAGCCTGTTCGGCGGGTTTTTACTTGGAATCATGTCAGCTTCCGACACGGTATTTGCGCTGGGGCTTCTCGGTGCTTTAATGATCTGGGGGATCAGCATGCTCGACCTGCTAATTGCTTTGATCCGATATTCGCCTGTAACGATTATCCACGATGAATATGGACGTCCGATGGAGATTCGCCAGGAAAAGAGTGATGAGTCAGAACGCTTTTATACCATATTGCTGTCCTTCATTCCCGGTTTGGGTCATTTTCAACTGGGATTGATGCAACGCGGGTTGTCTTTCCTGATCGCCTTCTTCGGACTTGGAACGATCCTGCTGTTCTTGACGGGCTTGACTCATGAATCGGTATTCCTGCTGTTTCTGGGCATGCTGCCCATCATTTGGCTCTATTGCATGTTTGATGTGGTTCAACTGGTTCACCGCAAGCAAGCTGGAGAATTCCTTGTCGATCGCACGCTGTTTGATGAGCTCGAGAGCGGCCGGGAGAGCGGACGCCGGAGTAAAGTGTTTGCCACCTTGTTATCGGCGTTTCCCGGAGCGGGTCAAATGTATTTGGGATTGCAAAAACGCGGACTGCAGCTCATGGTCCTATTTCTTGGCAGCATCTATGTGCTGGATGTACTCAAGCTGTCGCTGTTCCTGTTCTTGATTCCGCTGATCTGGTTTTATGCATTCTTTGACGGTCTGCAGCAAGTAAGCCGTTACGGCAGGGAGCCGCTGCGCGATCGACCGATCATCTCGGGACTTGGGAATCAGCAGCGCTGGCTCGGGCTTGGACTGCTCGTACTCGGTGTCTATTTCGTATTTACCAGCGTGGTGATGCCTTATATCGATACACATTTCCCTCATTTGCAGCTGGATTACCGTATTCGTTCCTATTTGAAGACCGGGATTATCGCCGTACTTCTCATCGGAGGTGGAATCAAGCTGATGACTGGCTCGAAAAAGGATGCATTGAGAGGAGGTTCATATTATGATACCGACAACGAATGATATGTCCATTCATGATCTGGGAAACCCTCCACTGAATTCTGCTCGGCAATGGAGAGTGGGTACAATATCCATGGGACTATCCTTGCTCGTGCTTGGCTTGCTTGTCTTGTCCTCCGCCTGGAAAGGCGTAGAGGTGTACAGCTCCGCCGCAAGATGGTGGCCGATCGTATTTGTTCTGTTAGGTGCCGAGATCGTCAGCTACTCGCTGATTTTTCGGAGACGCGGTTGGGTCAAGTATGATATATTCAGCATTCTTCTCATCGGTTTTCTGGCCTTCTGCTGTATCGGCATGGGAGCGCTGAGTGCGACGGGTTTACTGGATCAGATTCGCCGTGAGACGATGTCCGTGCAGCAAACGATTCCGTTACCGGATCAAAAGATAACAATCCCGGACGGGGTTAAAAAAGTCATAGTTCAGGGCAGTTACAACCACAATATCCGACAGGATGCTTCGAGTTCGAATGAGATGCTGATCTTTGGCAGCCTGCGGACGGAAGATATCAAAATGTGGAGTACGACCGAGCTGCCGTCGATGATCCAGATTAAACAGTCGGGAAACATTCTATATGTCCAGCTGCATGATCCCCCGCGCTATACTTTTCGGGGATCCTTCTCACAACTTGATGTGACGCTGTCCGTGCCTTCTGCAGTCAAAGTAATCATTAGAGAGCGCAGCAGTTAGGCGAGGTTGCCTGCTGTACATATGTGGTGTTAATAACATCCATAGGATCAAGAGGATCGCGATCTAATCAATGAACTGATATGAAAACGAGATATGGAGGGAGATATCGTGGCCAAGAATCTGTATTATCTGTTGTATATTGCACTGTTTGTTGTGACTTGTTTGTTTATCTTCAATGTCTACTCATCACCGGATCAGGTACCTGCGCCTTCGATCTCTTTAACGGAGCATGAGCAGAAGCGGCTATAATCCATATAAAGAAAAAACCTGTAAACGATCCGAATCGTTTTACAGGTTTTTTAGTTTTCGTTCAACGAGTATGTAAATCAGGATAAAAACGATCACGGTCGCAATACCGGTTGTCATGAAATGGCCGGTGAGCCTGGCGATCAGCAGCAGGATGACCCCAAAGATCATCAGCAGCAGACTGACATAGGCATTGGCAACTTTAAAGTTTCGTTCATTTTTGAGAGACGACGTAGTTTTATAAGCGTAAATGCTCTTGGAACTTTTAGGCGGAAGCAAAAAGAGGACCAAACCATACAAAATAAATACGATGCCAATGGCTAAACTTTCGAGCATCCCTATACACTCCTAACGGAAATATAACGCCGGATGCACCCCGAGAACGTTGGATAAGGGAGCATCCGGCTGTTCAAGCCCCATATCTGCAAATATGAATATACCTTACTTGGATCCGGCTGCATTCAGGAGCAGACGACGGTAGGAGTATTCGAATATGAACTCAAACGCCTCCAGATGTTTCTTGGCTTCAAATGCATTTTTGCCCCAGGCATAGATGCCGTGGTTGCGCAGCAAAATGCCGGGTACCGCCGGATCAAGCGCATCCGGAACGAGTTCCGCAATCCGCGGAATGTCTGCATAGTTCGGCAGGATCGGAATGCGTATCGCCGCGTCCTCATCCCAAATGTTAAAGGCCTTGATCAGCTCGATTCCTTGGGCAGGGACATAACCTTGTTCACCATACCAGTCGCTGATCAGATTGTTATCGATGGTGTGCACATGGAATATGGCGCCGCAGCCGGTTTTGCGATAAATTTCGCAGTGAATCAAAGTTTCCGCACTAGGCTTTAAGCCGGTGGCTTCACACGGTACGCCGTTTTGATCTACAAAAAGATAATCTTCGGGCGTATGTACCGACTTGTCTTTTCCACTGGCTGTCACCGCAAAATAAAACTGTTCTGGGTTGAACTCGCCAACACGGACAGATAGATTGCCGCTGGTACCCGGGAACCAGTTTCTAGAAGCAAACAGTTCCTTAATTCCTCTAAGATCCTGCAGGGCAGCCTGTTTCTGTTCAAGCTGGATATCTGAAAATGCCACTTACAGCACCTCCTGTTTAAACTTGTCTTTCATGTCGTTCTGAATATCGGTAAATGTCTCGAAGGGTACATGATGAACGCCAAGCTTCTTGCACTGCTCGGTGAGCGAGGAACGGGAATAGACCAGATCCGCCTGTTTAGCGCCTTCGAAATCGGTAAGGCTATCCCCGATCAGAATCCGGTAATAACGATCGGTCGGAAAACGGTCCATCACCGTAACCTTGCACATGCCGCAGTCGTTCTGGCAGGATTTCTTGCAAGGATGAGGCCAAGTTATCTCGATGTGATCTCCTTCGAAATTCGAACCGTTGCAGAAGATATGGTCTGCAGGAATGCCAAAGGGCTTCAACAGGGGATCGACAAAGAAATCGATGCCGCCGCTAGTGACATAAAACTCAATCTGTTCTGATTTCAAATAGTCAAGGAATGCACCGAACCCTTCACGGATTCCTGCGTGGTTTAGAACAAAATTGGTAATCTCTTCTCGCATCGAGGAAGGGAAGAGGGCAAACATGCGGCCCACGCCCTCCCGTATCGAAAGGGTACGATCAAGCGTGTCCTGCATAATAGGCTCATAACCTTCCGGCTTGTAGTGCTTCATGATGGCTACAATATTGTCGTTGTTCGTGATGGTTCCATCGAAATCGCAAAAAATGATCGGCTGTTTCTCTCCAGATGTCATACTTCTCCTCCCCAGATGTCCAGTGCGGCTTTCAACTCTTCGTGTTCTTCGGCAAAGTGAGCGAGCGGCACAGATTTCATCGTTGCCTCAATCGCTTGCACAAAGGCTTTCCCGCCCGCTTCGGTTCCCATTGGATGCCCGTGGATTCCGCCGCCTGCGTTAACGACCACATCGGTGCCGAAGTCCCGGATGATACGCGGAACGAGTCCCGGATGAATTCCTGCTGATGGTACCGGCATGCTTCGTTTCACGCCAAGTTTAGCGCTATGCAGCTCATCCCGTATGGCCAGATTCTCTTCCCTCGGCATCGTTACAGATCCATAAGGAGAAGGGAAGAGCACCAGATCCGCCCCGGCGATCCGCATCAGCTGGCCGAGCAGCACCGGAGCCGTTATTCCATAGTATGGAGAAGGATAAATGGCGCCGGCAAGCGCAGGATGAGCCGCGATAGGCACGGTGATATCCGGATCGCTGCTTAGCTCGTGCAAAACGTCATACCCATAGGACAGCACATTAAATAGCAGGGCGTTAGCGCCGGCATCAATCGCGCGCAGTGCTTGCTCACGCAGCTGCGACGTCCGGCCGGTTAGATTGGCTGCATAGAGCAGCTTTTTGCCTGTTTGTTGCTCAATGTCGGCAGCAGCCTGGATGCACATGCTTACCCGTTTTTCAATCGGGGTGAGGTCGTTCTCGAACAGGATTTCATCATCTTTGATGAGATCCACGCCTCCAAGCGCCTGACGGATAAATTGGGCTCTAAGCTCGTCCGCATTCAGTCCGATCACCGATTTGAAAATACTCATGAGCAGCGGACGGTCATGGACGCCGAGAAGATCGCGAACTCCGTCGATGCCATACTTCGGTCCGGGAAACGCACTCAGGAAGTCGGGAGACAAATCCAGGGATGTCAGCTTAATGCGTCCGTCCATGGAGATTTTGCCGAATACCGTCACCAGTAGGGCAGGAATATCCCGGCTGAAATTAATGTCCGGATAAGCAATGCTGACATCCGCATAACGACTGCCTGGCTCCCAGCCCTCGTGAACCTGAATGTCAACGACTTCGCCAAGATGCTTTTGCATCGCTTCACGCTTGGCTTGCGGCAGTTCAGTCCAGCTGCCAACCGTCATGCCAACGGCGATGGAAGTCGCTTTCTTACGAAAATCCGCCTGGTCGTCATAGATTCGGTACGTTGCGATACAGCGGCTCATGAGATCTGCTCCTTCAGCATGGCGCCCATTTCTTTGGAGCGCTCAGCGCAGCGATTCACGGCGGCAATGACGGTTTCGAAGAAATCGCCTTTGTCGAGCGTTTCGAGGGCCGCTTGCGTCGATCCGTTCGGCGATGTGATTTTCGCCCGAAGCGAAGAAGGCTGTTCCCCGGTCTGCTGCACCATCCGGGCCGCGCCCAGAATGGTTTGGAGCGTCAGCTCGCGGCTTTGCTCCGGCGTCAGGCCGCCACGGATCCCTGCGGCAGTCATGGCCTCCATCATGTAATAGAAGTAAGCCGGACCACTGCCGGATATGCCGGTCAGAATATCCATCTTGTCTTCTTCAATGACCGTTACATTACCCACAGCTTCGAACAAGGTCATGACCAGCTGGCGCTGTTCTTCGCTGATTTCCTTCGAGAACGCGATTCCTGTGGAACCCAGCCCGATGGAGGCGGATGTATTCGGCATCGTGCGTGCTATGGGCTGCTGGGTTCCAAGCAGCGTCTGTGTCGTATAAATCGATAGCCCGGCAATCACGGAGATGATCAATTGATCGTTTGACAGCTCCGGCCCCAGTTCTTTCAACACTTTAGCAGCATCTTTCGGTTTCATGGCAAGCACGATCACCGGCGAAGTTTTCAAAATTTCGATTTTGGCGGCATCGTCATTGTTGATCTGGACACCGTACCGCTCACTGAGTTCCTGAAGGCGCTGAACATTGCTTCGATTGAGCATCGTAATATTCTCCGGAAGCACGACAGAACGGCTTACTAATCCTCGTACGATCGCTTCGGCCATCGAGCCGGCGCCGTAGAAGGTAATGGCTTTATCTATTAAAGGTCGGTTCTGCGGGGATTGGCACATCGTTATTTCCTCCTTCATGGCTATAGATGAATGATTTATTCGCGTATTTGACCACTACCGATAATAACATATTTGGAGGAAGTAAGCGCGGGTAACCCCATAGGTCCCCGGGCATGCAGCTTCTGGGTGCTGATCCCGATTTCGGCGCCGAAGCCAAATTCAAAGCCATCGGTGAAGCGGGTCGATGCGTTATGATAGACAGCGGCTGCGTCTACTTCCTGCAAGAAGCGCAACGCATGATCCTTATTCTCCGTAACGATACATTCCGAATGCTTGGTGCCATAAATCGAAATATGCTCAATGGCCTCATCCAGGTGATCCACAATTTTAAGGTTCAAAATATAGTCGTTATACTCGGTAGCGTAATCATCAGACGTGGCTTTTGCAGCCCACGGAACGTAATCCAGGGTACGCTGGCATCCGCGCAGCTCGACATTACGCTCACGGAATGCTTCGGCCAGCGCAGTCAAATGCGATTTGGCATAATCCGCATGGACGAGCAGGGTTTCCATGGAATTGCAGACCGAAGGGCGCTGCACCTTGGCATTGATACTGATGGCGGCCGCCATGTCCGGGGCTGCCGAAACATCCAGATAGGTATGGCATATCCCGGCTCCGGTTTCGATGACTGGTACCGTGGCGTTCATCACAACATTCTGGATCAGCGAGCTGCCACCGCGCGGGATGATGACATCCAGCAGTCCGTTGAGCTTCAGCATTTCATCTACGGAGGAACGGTTCGGATCCTCGATAAGCTGTAGCGCATCTTTAGGCAGTGTGGTGCGTTCCATAGCTTCGTGAAGCACCTCGATGATTTTGCGGTTGGAGGAGAGGGCGGATGAACCACCGCGCAGCACGACCGCATTGCCCGTCTTCAAGCATAGCCCGGCTGCATCAACGGTCACGTTGGGACGTGCTTCATAAATAATGCCAATAACGCCAAGGGGAACGCGCTTCTTGACGATGTTCAGACCGTTCGGGCGGTCGATCGTGTCCAAGGTGTCGCCGATCGGGTCCGGCAGCTTAACGATTTGGCGCAATCCTTCGGCAATGTCCTCGATTCGAGCTTCATTCAGTGCCAGCCGGTCCAGCAGGGAGGCAGAGGTGCCGAGCTCTTTCCCACGGCGAAGATCCTCCGCGTTCGCTTCCATGATATCTGCTGTCCGCTGGATCAGGGCGTCTGCCATGATCAGCAAAGCCTGGTTTTTCTCCTCCGTGCTCAGTCTGCCAAGACGAAATGCTGCCTGTTTGGCGAGTTGGGCTTTGTTGCGTACCTCACTCATGATAATTCCTCCTTATTTTAGTTATCAGTAAATATCTAATTGGTTTATGGCAATCCGGTTATTTTAACGTGATCCATTCGTCGCGGTGAATGACCTCAAGTCGATGGATTTCCCCGATGATGCCGATCACTTTACTGCTTGGCATTCCGAGCACGGCCTGCAGCTGGTCCTCATCGTAATTGACGATCCCTCTGCCGAGCGTTTCGTTGTTCATATTAACGACTTCTACCACGTCCCCTGCATGGAAGCTGCCTTCGATCCGTTTAATGCCAACGGGAAGGAGGCTGTGACCTCCATGAATCAGCGCTTTCTCGGCGCCCGGATCAACAACGATCCGGCCTAACGGCGAGGACATAAAGCCGAGCCATTGCTTTTTCATCGGCAGGGAGGAGAGGTGGGTGGCAAAATAAGTTCCTTTGCCTGCATGCTTAAACGCCTTAAGCAAATCCCCGGTCTCGTTGGCTTTTCCGATGAAGACGGGGACACCGCCGCGGGTGGCGATTTTGGCAGCATCGATTTTTGATCGCATGCCGCCTGTACCTACGCTGGAACCGGCGCCTCCTGCCATGCTGTAAATCTCATCGGTAATTTCATCAATTTCCTCATATTTTGTTGCATCCGGCGACTTGCGTGGATCTGCCGTGTACAAACCGTCCGTATCGGTCAGGATGATTAATTGCTGGGCGCGGACCAAGTTCGCTACCAGCGCGGATAACGTATCGTTATCGCCAAATTTCAGTTCGTCAATTGAAACGGTATCGTTCTCATTAATAATCGGAATAACGCCTTGCTTCAGAAGCTCCGTAATCGTCATGTTGGCATTATTCATGCGTTTGCGATTCGCGAAGTCCGTTCTCGTTAACAGAATTTGCGCAGCCTTCAATTGATGGGAGGCCAGCGCATTCTGGTAAGCACGCATCAGCAGCGCTTGGCCCAATGCGGCGGATGCTTGCTTCTCGTGCAGTAGCTTGGGTCTACTCTCGTAGCCGATCTCCCGAAAGCCTGCTGCGACGGCGCCGGATGTCACGAGCAGCACCTCGTGACCGGCCTTGCGGAGCGCGGCAAGCTCTCCGGCAAAGAAGGCGACGGAATCAAGATTAAGTCCGCCTTCATCTGTCGTCAGGGAACTGCTTCCGATTTTTACGACGATGCGGGATAGCATCGTGATCACTTCCTTGTATTTATGATTAGTTGGTATAGCTGTAACGAATCCATTTCCTGAAAATAAAAAAACTTTCGTCCTGTATGAAAAAGGACGAAAGTTTAACTTCCGCGGTACCACCTTTGTTGATGAGCGCAGCTCATCCGGCTTTAACCCTGTAACAGAAGGCACTGTCCTGGCAAGCCAGGCCGCTCGGGGGTAGGATTCGGAAAGGGGGTCACGGCAAATTCTTTCAGCCCATGGAATTTGCTCTCTGGTCATCGTGCCATATGCTTTCGTACTGGTCCCGTCATTGCGTTTTTGAAAACTGCATTCAATTGTTATTGCAAGAATAGCACATCGTTTTTGTTTTTTCAAAAGGAATTAGGTTAACCGAACAGGTTCAGCTTGCCAATTCGGTAGGCGGCTTCCCGCATTCGTTCTTCGCTGCTTAACAGGCCGACGCGGACATATCCTTCGCCGTGATCGCCAAAGCCGACACCAGGCGCAACTGCCACCTTGGCTTCCTCAAGCAGCAGGTCGGCAAAGGATACCGAGGTAAAGCCCTTCGGTACGGGCAGCCAGCTAAAGAAGGAGCCTGCCGGTTTCTGGGCTTCCCATCCGATTTCGGACAGGGCACCATAGAAAGCGTCTCTTCTCGATTGGTAGCGTGCCACCAGCTCCCCAACGCAGTCTTGCGGCGAAGTGAGCGCTGTGGCCGCTGCCGCCTGAATGCCGCCAAACAGGCTGACGTAGATGTGGTCCTGCAGCATATTGATCAGCGAGATGATTTTTTTATTCCCTAGGGCAAAGCCAACACGCCATCCGGCCATATTATAGGTTTTGGAGAGGGTGTAGAATTCTACGCCAACTTCTTTGGCGCCTTCTGCCTGCAAAAAGCTGACTGGACGATCGCCATCAAACCCAATCGCTCCATAAGCAAAATCACTGGCTACCACGATCCCGTGTTCAGCGGCAAATGCCACCGTATCCTCGTAGAAGGACAGGGGAGCGACGGCGGATGTCGGATTGTTCGGGTAATTCAAGAACATCAGCTTCGCTTTTTCTCGGTCTGCAGATGTGATCGCACCATAGTCGGGAAGAAACCGGTTAGCAGCGGTTAACGGCATGAATTTCATTTGGGCACGGGCCAATGCAACACCTGACCAGTAATCCGGATAACCGGGGTCTGGGACAAGACATACATCGCCCGGGTTCAGAAGCACTTGCGGCAGCTGTACGAGCCCTGTTTTTCCTCCAAACAGAATCGCTACCTCTGTCTCCGGATCGAGATCAACGTTGTAGTCTTCCTTATATCGATGCGCAATGGCTTCTTTAAGGAAGGAAAAGCCGGTAAAAGGCGAATATTTGTGAAACTGCGGGTTGTCGGCCGCTTCCTTCAAGCTGGATATGATATGAGACGGTGTGGGCTGATCGGGATTTCCCTGTCCCAGATTGATTACATCATGTCCCTGCGCCACTTGGCGGTTTACCTTGGAGACCAAGGTCGCGAAAAATTGCGTGGGCAGCTGGGACATGATCTCGGCCGGTTCTATTTGGAATTCGTTTAATTTTTTGTTCATTGCAGTTTCATCACTCCGTTATCTAATTACACTCAAATGCAGCTGATATGGAAAACAATTAGGATTAATTTAACACGATTTATCAGGGGTGTATAGAGGGAAATGGAGCTTGGGTGTTGCAGCAGCAGGGCGGAGGAGGCTATGATGATGACATAAAGAGAATGGTTGAACCCTGTAAATGAGCCCGTTTGTTGATATCATGATTTTAGCGGCGCCGATGCTGGATTCAACCCAATAACAGGAGGCTGCAAGATGACTGGAGAAGCAAAGGCTCAATTGAATATCGCACTTATCCAAGCCGATATTGAAATAGGAAACGTGAATGCCAATATGAATAAAATGCTCGGCATGATGGAGCAGGCCGCAGCGGCTGATATGAAGCCGGACGTCATGGTACTGCCGGAAATGTGGAATACGGGGTATGCGCTGGACCGGATTCAAGAGCTTGCCGATCCCATGGGACAGGAAACCTCTCGGATGCTGAGTGAATTTGCGCGAAAACACCGCATCCAAGTCGTTGGCGGATCTGTAGCCGAACGAATCGAAGATCGGATTTATAACACCATGTATGTGTTTAACCGAAGCGGGGAGCAGATCGCCAAATACTCTAAAATTCACTTGTTCCGCCTGATGGATGAAGAGAAGCATCTGCAAGCCGGACAGCATACCGTAACCTTTGAGCTGGAACAATTGAAAGCGGGCGCGTCCATCTGTTACGATATACGGTTCCCAGAACTGTCCCGCACCCTTGCACTCAGCGGCGCTCAAGTGCTGTTTGTGCCTGCGGAATGGCCGCATCCGCGGCTGCATCATTGGAGAACGCTGCTCATGGCCAGGGCGATCGAGAACCAAATGTACGTCGTTGCGTGTAATCGAGTAGGAACCAGCGGAGAAACGGACTTTTTCGGTCACTCCATGATCATCGATCCGTGGGGTGAGGTCATTGCCGAAGGGGATGAGCAGGAAATGATCCTGACCGGTACGCTGGATTGCCGTCTTACGGATGAAGTCAGAGGACGTATTCCGGTTTTTGAAGACCGTCGTCCGAATTTGTATTTCCCATAAAGTGTTTATGGTTAAACTCCTCTAAAAAATGAAGTTTCATCTGGGCAGAGGCGGGTATACTATGGGTAATCCGTCTGAGAGGAGGCTTTGAATGATGGCAGATAACAACCAATTCGACAGCCAAAACCATGAGCAGGAAGAGGAACAGAAACAACAGTTCCGCAGCTTTGTTGAGGATGTTGCCGGAGGCGGCAACGGGAAGAACGAATCGATTCAGGATCAGTCCCGTACTGCGGATGAACAGAACCGATTGATTGACAAGCATAATTTGCGCAAATAAACCTCCGTCTATGATGAAATGGGGAACCGTTTTACTTTCAGGAGAAAAAGAGGCATAGCCACTGTCATTCGACGATGGTTATGCCTCTTTATTCGTATATGGGCTGCATTCATTTGCGTTTATTGATCTTGAACGCTTTCCACAACCAGCTTGTCCATAACCTGCTTGAACGTATCGATGAACGCATCCGCCGCTTTGGACAAGTATCGGCCGTTGCGGTAAGCCACGACCAGCGTACGGCTCGGAACCGGATCAGCCAGCGGCAAGTAAACCGGAATAAACTCGCTGCGTTTCGCACGGGCGATAAAACGAGGCACCAGCGTTATGCCCATGCCGGTTGCGACCAGAGATTGGAGCGTCTCGATGTTGTTGCTCTCGAATACAACGTTCGGTTCAAAGCCGGCCTCTCGACATATATCAAAGGTAAGCTTCCGGAAGCCCTGCCCTTTTTTGAGGACAACAAATGCTTCGTTTCGGATTTCGTCGATCGTAATGGGCCGAACGGGATCAGTGGCTGCCCGCAGCGCAAGCGGATGCTGCGGAGGAACGGCCAAATCAATCATTTCCTCACCGATCGGAATCCAGGACAGCGAAGGCTCGGACAGCGGCAGCGCAAGGAGGCTAAGATCGGCCTTGCCGCTGGCCGTCAGCTTCTCCAGGTTCATAGAGGAGTCTTCCAACAAGGTGATCTCAATATCCGGATATCCCTTTTTAAAGGCAGGCAAAACCCGTGGCAGCAGGTGAGAACCTGTAATCGGCATGCTGCCGACTACGACTTTACCCTTACGAAGCTGGGAGATGTCCGACATCTCCTGTTTCAGCTGCTCAACGGCGTCCATGATCTTCTGGGCATGCTCGACAAAGCTGGCTCCGGCATGGGTAAGCTCTACGTTGCTCGTATTGCGCTGGAACAGCAGCACGCCGAGCTCTTTCTCCAGCTTGGAGAGCTGCTGGCTCAAGGAAGGCTGGGCGATATGAAGTTTCTCCGCGGCACGCGAAAAATTTTTATCCGCCGCGATTTGCAGCGTATATTGCAGTTGTCTCAGTTCCATTTAGCATCACTCCGTTATAGCTGAATCCTATTACATCTATAGATATTATATCTTGGAACAATGAAGAAGGAAATGATATATTACTATCAACGTAAAGATGATGCGTTGTAGATCTTCCTTATATTTAAAGAAGATAACAAGCAATTATCTTCTCATGGACGTAAAGAACAATGGGGTGATGATGATGAGTAAGAAGACAATGTTCGAGAAAATTTGGGATAACCACGTTATTCATCAAGAAGAAGGCAAACCGGGTATTTTGTACATCGACCTGCATTTGGTTCACGAGGTAACTTCCCCGCAAGCATTTGAAGGTTTGCGTCTTAGCGGCCGTAAAGTACGCCGTCCTGAACTGACCTTCGCAACGATGGATCACAACGTGCCAACGAAAGACCGTTTTAACATCACGGATCCGATTTCGAAGCAGCAAATTGATACCCTGACCAAGAACTGTCAGGATTTTGGCGTTACCCTGTATGATCTCGATACGATTGATCAAGGCGTTGTGCACGTAATGGGGCCGGAACTTGGCTTAACGCATCCAGGCAAAACGATTGTGTGCGGCGACAGCCATACATCCACTCACGGTGCATTCGGCGCGCTTGCGTTCGGTATCGGTACGAGCGAGGTTGAGCATGTGCTGGCCACCCAATGTTTGCAGCAGGCCAAAGCGAAGACCATGGAAGTGCGTTTTGTCGGTCGCCGCAATCCGGGCGTAACGGCTAAGGACATGATCCTTGGCGTGATCGCGAAATACGGTACTGATTTTGCAACAGGTTATGTTATTGAGTATACGGGTGAAGCGATCCGCGAACTGTCGATGGAAGAGCGCATGACCGTATGTAACATGTCCATCGAAGGCGGAGCCAGAGCGGGCATGATCGCTCCGGATGAAACGACGTTTGAATACTTGCGCGGACGTCAACATGTTCCGCAAGGTGAAGCTTTTGATGCTGCAGTAGCAGCCTGGAAAAACCTTGTGACAGACGAAGGCGCCGAATTCGACGTAGTGGTCGAGTTCGATGTAGAATCTCTGATCCCTCAAGTAACCTGGGGAACGAGTCCGGGAATGGGTACTGGCATTTCCTCAACGGTTCCTAACCCTGCGGATTTCAAGACCGAGAATGAGCGCAAGGCAGCGGAGAAAGCACTGGAGTATATGGCGCTTGTGCCAGGGACTCCCATATCCGAGATTCCGATCGATTATGTCTTTATCGGTTCTTGCACGAATGGACGCATTGAAGATTTGCGTGCAGCAGCAGCTGTGGCGAAGGGACATAAAGTGTCCAGCAATGTAACAGCCATCGTTGTTCCCGGGTCCGGCCGAGTGAAGATCCAGGCTGAACAAGAAGGTCTCGACAAAATTTTTGTTGAAGCGGGTTTCGAATGGCGTGAAGCAGGCTGCAGTATGTGTCTTGCGATGAATCCGGATGTACTGAAGCCGGGACAGCGCTGCGCATCCACGTCCAATCGTAACTTCGAAGGACGCCAAGGCCGGGGCGGCAGAACGCATCTCGTATCGCCGGCAATGGCAGCGGCAGCTGCGGTTAAAGGGCGCTTCGTGGATGTACGTGACTGGAACTTTGTAGCCGAAGAAGTTGTGAGCTAAGAAGGACGGAGGAGAAGTTTATGCAAGCATTTACGAAATTACACGGTATAGTCGCACCTGTGGACCGGGTGAATGTAGATACGGACGCCATTATTCCGAAACAGTTTTTGAAGCGGATTGAGCGTACAGGGTTTGGACAGTTTCTGTTCTACGAATGGCGGTTTGACGAAGAGGGAGGCAACATCGACAGCTTCTCGCTGAATCAGCCCCGCTACCAAGGCTCAACCATCCTGATTTCCCGTGCCAACTTTGGCTGCGGTTCTTCCCGTGAGCATGCCCCTTGGGCGATTCTCGACTACGGATTCCGCGTGGTCATCGCTCCATCGTTTGCTGATATTTTCTACAATAACTGCTTTAAGAACGGGATTCTTCCGATCAAACTGTCGGAGGAGCAAGTCGAGGAACTGTTCCAGCGCACAGAAGCCAAAGAAGGTTATAAGCTGAACGTTGATCTGGAGAGCAAAACGATTACAGATGATCAAGGACTTCATATTGACTTTGATCTCGACGAGCACCGCCGTCAATTCCTGCTTCAAGGACTGGATGACATCGGCTTGACGCTGCAGCATGAAAGTGCAATCGATGCTTACGAGAAGAAGCATGGGGAGCGTCTGTTCGCTTAATCTCGTAATTACACGGCAAAAGGTTACAAGATTATTAAACTTCCATTTCCTGTGTAGGAAATGGAAGTTTTTTTTGGTATTATGGAATTAATATGCAGCGATAGCCAAAAGGAGCCATAGTTTTATGTCAGTATTTGTCCGGCGGTGTGTCGTCGGGAATGTGCTGATTACATATTTTTAGTTTTTTGCTAGATTTGCTTTTCAAATTTAATCATGGGATGATCGAGGTGGATTCATGAAGAAGTTAGGGTTTGTAATGATGTTGATAGTCTTCTTGCTGGCGTTTCCAAAAAGTGGCGAAGCCAGTTCTTCAAATGCAAGCATTTTTCTTGACGGAGAACCATTGAATTTGTCTTCGGGTGTTCAGGTAGCCAACATGAAAGGCAACGTGATGATTCCGATCCGCGTGGTATCCGAGAATCTCGGGTTCAAGGTAGGTTGGGAGAAGGCCAGTCAAACCGTAACGGTCGAGAACAGCGAGAAGGCTGTTCGTATGGTGGTCGGCAGCCAGCAGGCTGAGATGAACGGTGCCCAGGTTGAACTGAACTTGGCCCCTGTCTTAAATGGGCAGAACACGCTTGTGCCGCTCCGGTTTGTAAGTGAGCAGATGGGGCTTGATGTTAAATGGGACAACCAGACAAAGGCTGTGTTTCTCTCCAGCTCCATTCCACCGGTTTCTGAAGGAGAGGTTGATCCTGCTGACGGAAACCATTCGGGAAGTGAAACGCCCCCGCCCGTCGAATCAGGGAACCAGGCTGCAATGACAGGGCTTAGCTTTAGCGACAACCGGTTGATGATTGCTACAGATGGTACGGTTACGCCGAAAGTATCCAGCATAACGGGACCGGACCGGATTGTGATTGATCTTCCAAATACCATCTTCTCTTCTTCGTTCTTGGATGGACATGCAGCCAATGCACAAAGCGGCGGCGCGATGGTAATCACGGATTATCCTGACGTTATGAATGTACGATATGCCATGTTCAGTGACAATCCATCAACCGTGCGTATCGTTATCGACCTGACAGGTCCTAAAAGTTATGGGGTAACCCAAGAAGCGGGACTCATTATTGTTGATCTGAACGCCGAGGGAGAAATCCTCATACCACCCGTTCCCCCGGTAACAGGCAACGGCAAGAAGACGGTTGTTATTGACGCCGGTCACGGTGGAATCAAGCCTGGATCGATCAGCATTTCGGGAAAGAAGGAGAAATCATTTAATTTGGATGTTTCTCTGAAGGTTGAAGCGCTTCTTAAAAACGAGAAGAATATCAATGTTGTGATGACTCGCACTGATGATTCACACCTTGAACTTAGTGATCGCGTCAAGATCGCAAATAACCTGAAGGCGGATATATTCGTGTCTATTCACGGAAACAGCAGCACGACCAGCAGTCCGAACGGTACGGAAACGTATTATACGAGAGATTCAAGCAAATCCTTGGCGAATGTGATACACAAACATCTTGCGAGTGCAACAGGTCTTAAGGATCGGGGAGTTAAATACAGCAGCCTTCATGTTACGAGAGAAACAACGATGCCGGCTGTCCTGCTCGAGATTGGCTTTTTGAGCAACCAGGGTGACGAAGCCCAGTTGTTTAAAGACGATTTCCAAAATCGTGTTGCACAAGGTATTGTAGCGGGTATTAAAGAATATCTTCAAGTACAATAATGTGTACAAGATTTGATGAACTTAGAGGGGGACGAAAGTCATGAACAAAAAATATTGGATGACAGGATTGCTGGCGCTCCTGCTTGCATTTAGTGCCGGCTGTGGACAGAAGCCGACTGCAGCCCCTGCCGAGACAAATCCGGAGACCGCAACAGGAGAAGTACAAACACCTCAGGATAATCCGGGAGAAACGGCGGCTGATGATCATAAGGAAGATGACGCAACATCAGTAAATGCAGGCGTGGGAGCCAGCACACCACCGCAGAATACAACCGGTGAAAGTACTGGAACGCCTGTGGATACAAAGGATGTGAATGCCACGGAGGATCAAGCTAAGAAGGCCAATATTAAACTCTATTATACGGACCCCGAAATTATGGATCTGAAAGAGGCTAGCAAAGAGATCACATATTCGGGTGAAGAGGATAAATATAAGAAAGCCTTTGAAGGACTTCAAACGAGCAGTGACGCCGCACTAATTCCACTATGGTCGGATAAGATTACGTTGAAGTCTCTCAAGTTTGAAAAAGGAGCCTTGACGCTGGATATCACCAAACCAGCCGAAGCCAACCTCGGAGCTGGAGGGGAAATGTTTGCGATTGATGGCTTGCAGAAAACCTTCTTCCAGTTTGATGAGGTACAGTCCCTGGAATTGCTAGTAGACGGTAAGCAGATCGAAAGCTTAATGGGACATGTTGAGCTGGAGCATCCGATGACTCGAAAGTAGTTATAAAGTACTATTAATGAATTTCATATGAAGGACAAAACACCTATTTCGGCTTTTGAAATAGGTGTTTTTTTGGTAAAAAGGGAACAATTTCGCAACTTTCATTGTGACTTTGCGTCTATAGGTTGTCAGGTAATGTCGGACAGGCCGAGTGCAGGAACGCCAATCTATGGCAAAATAATAGGATGGTAGGGGTGAAGGATGAAGAAGTTCGGTTTTTTAATGTTTCTGGTTGTCATCATGATTGCGTTTCCTAAAATGGCGGATGCGAGTTCGTACAGCGCAAAGATTTACCTGGATGGTCAACAAATCAATCTGTCATCTGGCGTGAAGGTCGAGAACAATAACGGTACAGTCATGGTTCCGATCCGTGTCATTTCCGAGAATCTGGGATTTGACGTGTACTGGAACAAGGCATCCAAGAAGGTAACTGTCCAAGACGGCTCGCAGACTGTAACGATGGTGATTGGAAGTCAGCAAGCTGACATCAACGGTCAGCGCGTACAAATGACCCAAGCACCTGTTCTTCGTGGCGGAACAACACTAGTTCCCATCCGTTTTGTAAGTGAGCAGATGGGCCTTCAAGTAAGATGGGATAACGCGCAGAAGGCAGTCTATCTGACCTCGTCTTATGACGGGAGTAACCCTGGTGAAGAACCCGGGGTAACTACGTCGACCGTGGACGGTATCAGTTTCAGCGAAAACAGGCTGATGGTCGCCGTTACCGGCAATGCGAAGCCGAATGTATCAAAACTTAGTAATCCGGACCGTATCGTCATTGATATGGTGAACACGAATTTTTCGGATACATTCAGCAGCAATGCCAGCTTTGATGATGTGATGAAGAGCGGTCAGATGACCGTAACGGGATATCCGGATGTCAAATCAGTACGATACTCCTTGTACAATAGCAATCCGATGACCGTGCGAATTGTCATTGATCTTAACTACGCCAAGAATTACACCGTTTCAGGCCTTGAGAACGGTTCGGGCCTGTTCATTGTGGATTTGAATACGGGATCTAACCCGTTACCTGGTACAGGCGGAAAGAAACTCGTGGTCATTGATGCGGGTCATGGAGATCACGACCCGGGAGCAATCGGGGTAACGAAGAAGAGGGAGAAGGATTTCAACCTCGCAATGGCGCTGAAAGTTGAGAAACTGTTGGCCAAAGAACAAAATATCGAAGTCGTTTTGACTCGCAGTAACGATACTTTCCTCGAGCTGAAGGATCGCGCGAAGATTGCGAATGATCTGAAGGCTGATGTTTTCATATCGATACATGCTAATAGTGGCCCTTCCACTGCAAGCGGAACCGAAACGTATTACTACCATGAATCTGACAAAGCGCTGGCGAATGCACTCCATAAAGAGATCGTGAAGGCCATGGGATTAAAGGATCGCGGAGTGAGGTATGGTAATTTCCATGTGATTCGTGAGACGAAAATGCCCGGTGCCTTGCTTGAAGTCGGATTCGTGAGCAACAAGACCGATGAGAGCAAGCTGTTTGATCCGGCAACGCAGGATCGTGTGGCAGAGGCCATTGTCAGAGGCATCAAAAATTATTTGAAGGTTGATTAACGATACAACAGTGATCGTGATTGCAGGAGGTGGCTACTTTTGAATAAAAAAATATGGTCGGCTGGCCTATTGGCAGTCGTAATGCTGATTGGTGCCGGTTGTGGACAGAAACCCGGAGCAGCTCCGGACAATACGCCTGGGCAAGAAACGCCTGCACCTGATGATCAGACAGGACAGAGCAATAATGGAACGTCGAATGGAGCAGGTGGATCGTCTACGGGCAGCGGCAGCGAAGTGACAACGCCGGAAGCGAAAACAGAGAGCATCAAAGCCTATTACACGGATCCTGATATGATGGAGCTGGTAGAAGGTACGGCAGAAATTTCGTATAAGGAAGATCAGGAAAAATACGAAGCGGCTTATCAAGCATTGCAGAAGAGTGGTAATGCCGAAATGATTCCTCTGTGGGATAAAATCGGGCTGAATTCCCTGAAGTTCGAAAACGGGGCGTTGACACTCGATGTGACGGTCCCGGACGAAGCCAACCTGGGTGCAGGCGGGGAGTCGTTTGCTGTCGATGCGATCAAAAAAACTTTTTTTCAGTTTGACGAAGTAAAATCACTTCAAATTCTGGTGGATGGTCAGCAGACCGAATCGTTAATGGGTCATGTCGATTTGGAAAATCCAATGACTCGGTAATGATGGTTGAAGGAGATCACGATCTGCTGTCGAATATTAGTATATGATGAAGCAGTAGTTATTGAGAGGGGAAAGAAAATGGTACTTAGACACAGCAAACATGTTCATTCCAAAAAAGTGGTCTCCGCCGTCATGGCCGGACTTATAGCATTCGGAGGCGGGGCTTCGATCGTCTCGGCAGATGAAGAAACGGCAAATGCGACAACGGCAAATGCCGGCCAAACGGCCATTAACGGATTCAGTGACGTTAATGCCGGATATTGGGGAGAGAAGTATATTTATCAATTAGCAGCACAGGGGATCGTGACCGGAAATAACGGAAAGTTTCGTCCGAACGATCCAGTAACGCAGCAGGAAGCTGTAACGATGGCGATCCGGTTCTTAAGCAAGCAGGATCAATTAAGCAGCGGCGCTGCGACATTACCGACAAATATTAAAGTGAATGATTATTTTACGAAGTATGTTGAACTGGCTTTTCAGCAAAACCTGCTCGACAAGCAGAAAGAATCCGGATATACGGATGAGAAAGTCATTTGGGGGGCGCAGAAAGCATCCCGGGAATGGATAACCGAAGTGCTTGTCCGTTCCATTGGACGTACCGCGGAAGCCAATGCAGCCAATAATAAAGCGACAGGCTTTGCGGATAACGCGAAGATATCCCCGGATCGTCTGGGTTATGTGAATGTAGCGGTTGAGCTTGGACTTGCGAAAGGCGTGAACGGCAACAAGTTCGATCCGCAAGGGGCCGTTACCCGTGCCCAGCTTGCAACGTTCCTCAGCCGGGCTCAAGCCTACATTACCACAAATTACGAGAACCAATACAAAGGCTCCATCGCTGCGATCGAGAACGGTAAGGTGGAGCTGTATGCCGATGGCAAGCTGAATTCATTCAAGCTGGATAATTCCACAGCGTATTTCACCTCCGATTCGGAGAAGAGATTGCAATTCTCGGAGATCAATCCTTACACTCAAGCGGTGGTCGTCGTGAATAACGGAACGGCTGCTTACGTGGAAATTACGGATCCAACCCAGCAAGTGGAGCGGTTTGACCGCACGTATGCACGCTTGTCGCCGGACAACCTCATTTGGCTGGATACAGGTAGCACCTTTGAAGAGCTGAGTTACGACCCAAGTACAGTGTTCCTGGATCAGAACGGTACGAAGATCGATCCGAAGACGCTTGCTGCCGGCAGTCTGCTTACGATTGAACGCGAAACATACAGCCCGCAGAAGAAAATCGTGTCAATCCGCGTAAAGAGCGGCTTGGTTAACAAGACTGGGGCAGGCATCGTTCAGAACGTGGATACGGTCAACAAAAGAGTAACCCTTAAGGATAGCACCGGTTATGAGGATACGTACACATGGGATGATGCAACCGTCATTCGCTATCAGAATCAAATTTTGGCTCCGGCGGAGCTTAAGAATGGCTTCACGGTGAACTTTTCGGTAAAAAACAGCGTTATTCAGTCGTTGGAAGTCACGCAAAGCGTCGATCGTACCGTGCAGGCAACGCTGTATTCCGTTGAAGAAAACGGAAAGACAATCACTTACAAGCGCAGTGGAAGTACACAGCTTGAAACGAAGTATTTGGCAGACAAGCCGGAAATCATCATGGGTGGCGTGGCAAAACCGGTTCTGTCCGATTTGCTCGCTGACGCGGTATCCGGGGATCAAGTGACATTGACCATTAACGGTGAAGAAAAGATTTCGAAAATCGAAGTAACGGGTCGTCAAATTGAGCAGTTGGATGCCGCTACCGTCGTAAACTACGATGCCAAGACGCGTTGGCTGACGGTTAAGGATGCGAACAACCTGCCTCGTGTGATCGTTTTGGATGACAAGACAAAGCTGGAATCAAGCTATGGAACGACGCTGGATCGAGTAGAACCTTTGCTTGTCTCAGGACGCAAAGTAAGTGTCTCTCTGATCGGTACCCGCGTACTTTCATTGGAAGTGGTATATAAAGTTGAAGGTAAAATCAGCAATATTAACACATCCAAGAGAGTAATTTCGATTGTGACCGCTAGCGGAAAAGTGGAGGAAATCTCATACTACAATAGTCCGGTTGTGGAAATCTTCGGCAGATCAGGCGTAACCCTGGCGGATTTACGGATTGGTGACGAAGTGTCAGCCCAGCTGTCGAACAATCAGGATTACTTGCAGAGCTTAAAACTCAAAACTTCCGCACAATTCGAGGTGGTATCTACAGAACCAACGAGGAATCGGATTCGAGTGAAAGCGAACGGTTCTACAAGCGATATATATACCGAAAAAACCATATTTACCGGTGAAAGCGGACAAGCGATTCTGCTCAATGACTTGCGTCCGGGAGCACTCGTTAATATAACGTTCCAAGGCTTAACGCCTGTCGCGGTTGCCGAAGTTAAATTGACGCTTGGCGAAGTGACAAACGCAGATGTTTCCGGAAATGCACTGACCGTGAAGGATTATTCAGGCAGCAGTCAGACGTTAGTCGTGAGCGGTGGGGTCAAAGTCGTTAAGAATGGTTCGACGGCTTCGAATTTAAGCACATTGACCGCAGGAGATCGCGTTGAGATTCGAAAAGATATTCAGGGCGTAACGATCGTGCAGGTTCTGGAGAAGGTTGAACGTGCATTCTGGCAGGCAAGCAATACGGAAATTCAAGTGAAGCGCAAATCGATTAACGATAATTTCCGGTACGCATTATCCGATAAAGTATTTGTTCATCAAGGTGACACTACTTTGTCCGTGCAATCCCTTAAGGAAAATGATAATATTGTACTGTACTTAAACAACGGTGTCGTTGTTGAGATCGTAAAACAGTAAATTATCGACCTGGGATTGCTCGAGAAACACCGTCTTGATGCGGGGATTTCCGCATCAAGATTTTTTTTTGCGGGAGGGAAACATATGAATGCGGCAACGGTACGGCATATTTTGGACACGATGGAGAGCATGTTTCCGGATGCACATTGCGAGCTGAATCACAGCAATGCGTTTGAGCTGACCATCGCCGTGCTGCTGTCCGCTCAGTGCACGGATGAAACGGTTAATAAAGTGACAAAGGATCTGTTTCAGAAATACAAAACGCCTTTGGATTATGTATCGGTACCGATCGAGGAACTTGAGCAGGATATCAGACGGATCGGATTATACCGGAATAAGGCCAAACATATTCAGAATTTGTGCAGGATTCTGATCGAACAGTATGGCGGTGAGGTGCCGGAGGCTCATGATGAGCTGGTCAAATTACCTGGGGTTGGACGCAAGACAGCCAATGTCGTCGTTTCCAATGCTTTTGGTGTGCCTGCCATCGCGGTTGACACGCATGTGGAGCGAGTTTCCAAGCGACTTGGACTGGCCGCCTGGAAAGATTCCGTGCTGGAAGTGGAGAAAAAGCTGATGAAGCGGGTACCGCGTGAAGAATGGACGCTGACCCATCATCGGATCATTTTTTTCGGACGGTATCACTGTAAAGCTCAAAATCCGCAATGCCCGGTATGCCCATTGCTGGATGTTTGCCGTGAAGGAAAGAAACGTATGAAAACCTTAGCAGTCAGGAAGAATAAGGAACAATTGTAAAATCAGCAAGAAATAGACAAAAAAGAGGTTCATCTGATTCATTGGGATACGGCACTTTAATGAATAGCTAGCGAAATGGACATAATTGTAAGCAAGCGCAAAGCTTGCCTTTGTCTCCGGATTTCTATCTTTAGCCGCATGGGAGAATGGAGATCTGGAAACAACAGTGACAAAAGTCGGTTCTTCGCGAGGTGAAAGAGGACGGTATCCTGGATCGGCATGAGCTAAATTTAAAAGAGGATGGGATTACACATGAAATGCATCTCTGTTTACACCGACAATTTTGAATTGTTCTCAGATATTTTTGAACATGTGGTGGAGAGCCAAAGCCAACTGAGTGAGAATGAAGAGCAAGAAATCGAAGGCGTGACGTTCAGTCATTCCGGGGATGCTCCCGAGCATTATTTGGAGCGTATGTCACAGAAGCCCGAAGTGGTGGTCATGCGCGATAAATCACGCGGGTTAACTATTCTGCAGCACGGAAATGTCTTCGAAATTTTGATTCCGGCAGAAGAAAACACCGTTGTATCCTAAGTTCTTCAAATTTGATGTTTTAAAAAATGAGATAAACCTGGTGCATACAGGGTAATCGAGTATGAATTCTCACCTCATTCCTTCTGTGTGTGTCGGTTTATGAAGCTTTGGATTAATGGCAGGCAAGGAAGATCACTTCCTTGACCTGCCATTTTGCATAGATAAGGACTGTCCTCTCAAGACAACGGCCGAAAATGAAATGCAATGATTCCTTTACGGCGCAAGCGGTGATAAAATAAAATGATGTGAATAGATGGTGTCAGAAATTGAGAGATCACTGGACAGGAGCGAGAAATGACATTGAAGTTGATGGCTGAGCATGAAATCGGATACAGTGTGACGGAACTAACCAGAGTTCGAGATCGTTTCTTGGAGTGGAATGACGAGTCTTCCTCCGCTTTGACTGAGGATTTAATACGCAAGGGTACAGGCGGCGAGCTGACGCTTGCTTTCTGCGGACATTTTTCCGCTGGGAAGTCGAGCATGATTAATGCGCTTTGCGGCAAAAAGGTGCTGCCTTCGGGTCCGGTACCGACGAGTGCGAATGTGGTTACGATCCGAAGCGGTGAGCCGCGGGCGTTGATTCACCGATCTGCTGCGGAGCCTGGCGAGCCTTTAACGGTAACGATTGACGAACTTGCCGAATACTGCAAGGAGGGCCGGGAGTATTCCGCGATTGAAGTGTGGGATGATGTGCCGCTGCTTGGCGAAGATGGCGTCTTGATGGATACCCCCGGGGTCGATTCAACGGATGACGGGCACCGGCTTGCCACGCATTCCGCCCTGCATATGGCTGACATCGTTTTTTACGTCATGGATTACAATCATGTGCAGTCGGAGAGTAATCTGATGTTTGCCAAGAGCTTGTCGGATTGGGGGAAACCGCTGTACCTGATCGTCAATCAGATTGACAAGCATCGTGATGATGAATTAACGTTGTCTTCTTATCTAAACGACGTGAAGAAGGCGTTTGCGCAGTGGAAGATCACATATAAAGGGTTGCTATGCACTTCGCTAAAAGTTCAGGACCATCCCTATAATCAATGGGAAACGCTGAAGTCTTTGATCGGCGAACTGATATCCCATAAGGAACCGTTGCTGCGCTACAGTGTATCCTGCTCTATTCGTCATGCTGCCGATCAGCATGTCGAAGCCTATACCCGCAGCCATCAGGAAGAGAAGGAGCGGTTGCTGGAGGAAATGGGCGGCGAGGAGGCCGCTGCGGCGATGAAAGCGCGGCTGCAGGAGCTGGAAGAGCAAAAAAAATCCGCCCAGCTGCTGCCGGAATCCGTTCGGACGGAACTCCGCAAAGAAGCGGATGCCCTTTTGGCAAATGCCAATCTGACGCCGGCGGATGTTCGGGATTTAAGTCTCGCCTTTCTGGAAAGCCGCAAGAGTGGTTTTAAAGTCGGGTTTCTGTTCACAGGCGGCAAGACGGAGGAGGAGCGTCAACGTCGTCTGGAGGCGTTCCATCATCGATTGGAGGAACAGACTTCATCGCAGATCGACTGGCATTTGCGTTCGCTGTTCCGTAAAAGCGTGGAGCAGCATACGGAGTGGAATCCCGAATGGGAGAGCTTAATGGACGCTGAACTTCCCGGTGTGCGGGAGGATATGATTACGCGGACCGTGAATCCGGAAGCGACGGTGTCCGGCGAATATGTATTGAACTATAACCGGGAGCTGGCCGAGGAAATCAAGGGCAGCTACCGCCGGGCCGTGTTGGTGCTTGCCGACCGGCTGAAGGCGGTATTGACGGACGCTGCGGCCGTCCGTCTGCAGGAACTGGATCGCCAGGGCGCCGAGCTTCTGGCGCAATCCGCGGCTTCCGCCAGCTACGCAGCCCTGCAGCAGGCGGAAGCCGCCCGCGCGGCCGAGCTGGCGCAGCTGCTCCCGCCGCGCACCTCCCTCACCCCCGGCCTCCTGCCGGAGGTGAGGGAGCCGGAAGGGCAGCCCGCGCAAGCGGCTGCCC
>NZ_JBCNHV010000009.1:0-125822 GCF_050482385.1 Paenibacillus lautus | reverse complement strand
CTCTTTGCAAGCGGCGGGCTTCCTGCTCTTCTAAAGCATGCGTTTACGGTTGTAGCTGCCAGAGCGCGGGCACGTTACTCGGCTCCCAACCCGGTAAGGAGGTGTGGGCCTGGATGCATTTGTACACCTTGCCGCTATAGGATACGAGCGCATTGGCCTCATAAGCGGTATTTGGTGCCCATGGCGTTGCACTCGGACCGTCAGGCGTTGTCACCGTCACGGCATTGCTGTCGCCAGATTCATTGTTCGACGGGTCGAAAGCGCGGACCGTAAACGTATATTGCGAGTTCGGCGACAAACCGGTAACGACCTTCTCGGTTGCCGTTCCAGTGACAGTAGCGATCACCGTGTTGCCGTTGTAAATCCGGTAACCAGCGATGCCGGAATCATCTGTGGATGCATTCCACATCAACGTGACTGACGTCGACGTCGGGGTGCCCATCACATGCAAGCCGGATGGGTTGGTCGGCGGTGTCACGTCAACCGGTAACTGCGTGGTCGTAAACTGGACACTATTGCTGCTCGGCGACCGATTGCCGGAAGCGTCGAACGCCTTCACAGATACGTTATAAGTCGTGCCTGCTAATAGATTGGTGAGATTGGTACTCGTCTGATTGGCAGGTACTGTGGCGATGACATTGACTCCGTTGTACACCTCATAACCGGTGACAGCTTTATTATCCGTCGAGGCCCCCCAAGTCAGCGTGGCCGTCGTTGTGCCAACGTTGCTGACGGCCAAATTAGTCGGCGCCGTAGGCGCAATGTTGTCGCCAGGACCGAATTGAGCATCGATGACGATGTACCAGGCATTTTGGGTATCTGCGATATCCCACACGCCGAGGATGACATTGTAACCGTCTCTTTGCGGCACGTTGCAGGTATGGGTTAACGTGGCCGGCGGCTGCTGGCCATTCCCGTTAATCGTGCAGAACGGAGTCAGATCAAACTGGGCGCGGGTCAACGGTGCATTGGGGTTCCAATCCGGCTTGGTGATGAAATAACGGTAGCTTGTCGTGGCATGACGAGCGGTAAAAATCCAAGTGAAGTTGTTGGTGCCGCTCGTCATGTTCACCTTGTTCCAGCGCGTAGCTGATTGCTGGTCAAGCTGAGCGAAGCCGGCGAGTCCGGCGCTGGCGATTTTGCCATCAGGAGGTCCGGCAGCAGGAAAACCTTTCGGCCCCTCCAGGCTCTGAGGCTCATAGATGATCGGGCCGCAGTTGGTATTCAATCCATTTTTACACTGGATCGCCCGGCTGGCCGGATCATTAATGTATCCGTGGGCTGACACGGTCTTCGAGAACGCGAACATACAAGCGAATACGAGCAGCAATCCGCCGCCAATCAGCATGAATCGTAGGATGAAACGGGAATCTAAACGGGTTTGAAGCATCATCACATTACCTCCCATGATTTGGTTTGGGCATGACGTGCCTTTCGTTTTTCGACACCATCTTTGCCGAAATCTTTTGAGCTGCTTCCTCTCTTGAATATGATCCTGCCAAAGCTGTCTCAACCGTTAACGTCCGGGCATCCTCTCCTTTTTAAGCCGATTTATACAAACTCCTTAGAGCTTATATACTCGTACAAAGTCATGAAAAACAATACCTAATCACATTGTGAGAAGCGTAAACAAGCGGGTTGGAAATCTCCGTGGGAAGGGGAAATTAAGCGCGAGCAACTCTGCTCTACTATATAGGATCAGCTATGTAAACTGCTGATGAATGCTGACATTCATAGCGCGAAAACTATGTAGAGATCAACCAAGTAAGTGCGCCTACTAGGTAAAGAAATGGAGGGTATTGGAATCATGTCTTAATATGGAGGAATCTGTGGCATAATAGAGTTTCGTCGCAATTGGAGTCGTGTTAGCGGAGTGTCATGAAGCCAAGTGAAGTTGATGTATGGGTCAGACATCAGACTGAAAAGAAAGATATATTACCAGTTATCGATTGTTTATATTGTTGAATAATAACCATTTCTTGTCAAGGGTGTAATTTATCCACTCATTGCTCCGGGGTGAAAGAGTTCAAATTATCAGTATATTACTAATGCCTGGTGTCGGCTGTTTTAAACTAGTTGAGCATAATATCGTTGATCTTTTATGTAGTATCCGATCCTTTTCGATTTTTGCGTGGTGAAGCCAACTGTCGAACATATCCGGCTAGCCGACAGGAGGCGAGAAATCGGGGAATTGCATTTGATTGATAAACTGTCGTCTGTTTCTGGAACTCTAGATTCTTCAAATACCTGTTCATTACAAGTGCAACGAAAATCCATTTTAAATATACTTTCATGTTAAGTGACCCCATTACATGCGTTCGGCTTATTAACGTGCTGAAAAATCAAAGTTGATTTTTTTTAATCTTTCAAGGTGTGGTTTCAACTTCCCTAGCATCAACGCTTTATAATTCTCCGCTAGATAAAACATGTGAGCTGCGTCGTTATCCTTAAACGACGTAATTGTCTTATTTATCTCATAGAGCTCTGTAGCAAGCGACCGCAAGGTTTCTCTAGTCTTGGTGTCTATCGTTTTAGGATTAGACTTCCAATACGAATAGCTTATATCGTATAACGACCACCATATTCTCGCCTCACGAGCAAGAATAAACATGTCCAGCTGCTCATCCGTTGTCATTGCCGCATTATTTACAAAATGCTTAGGAACAGCATGGTTAATGTAGGTATCGCTAAATTCAATGAATGTTGATATTTGATCATCCCGATAAAAAAAGCCGCTAAATTAGCGACTTTCTATGGGAACATGTTCTTGTCCCCCGACATCTATGCTGCCCGTCACTTTCAATAAAAAAGGAACAGCTGCCGAACCACGGCATTCTGCTCCACTATTGAACTATCGCGTCCCGAAAAATGTTGGAACACCTAGGCATCTCGTTTACGGTAAAATACAATAGCTACTGTAATAAAGATCAGTGTCCATAACATTGAAACACCTGTCCCTTGCATGGGTGTAAGGGTATTTATTTCATCAGAGGAAGGCGGCATATACATATAGAATCCTGCCGTATCCGGAAAATAATTTTTAAACCTAAGCAGATAATCTCTCGTCAATGGACTGACAACAAAATAATATCCAAGCAGTATCACTAATGCAGGAGTGGTTCGTCTTAATAAAGCACCTATAGCTGCACTGAGAAGTGTGGTTAATGTTAGATAGCCTGTTGCACCTACTAATGCTTCTATCATTGTGTCTATTTCAAACCCTACTGCTGTGTCGCTCATCCTAATAAAAGTATATAGTACACCTGATGCAGCAATAATAAAAGCCGCGGGAACGGTTAAAATTGCCAATGCCAAATGCTTCGTGGTTAATTGAAACCCACGCCAAGGTATCGTAGTTAATGTAGTTCGAATCTGTCCACCGGTATACTCCGAACAAGTAGCTAAGATCCCAAGAATAATGAACCCAGCTTGAAGATATCTCATAGAAGCAAGCCCTATATTCAATATACTTTCCGTCCCTGCTGCACCTTGCAGACCAACAGAAGTAAAAGCTGCGGCTAAAAGTAAATTAAGAATGAATGTACCCGTAAGAGTGAGCCATGTCAATGGTAATGTTACTAATTTATCCAGTTCAGCACGAAGGATTTGTGTTATCTTTCTATTAGAAGGGACACTCATGCTGCAACGTCCCTCCTATGGAATACAATAGCTGCAGCAATGAAAAGAACGACTACCCAGGCAGACATGACTATGCCGCCTGTGAACGGGGTGAGAAATCTGTCGCTCAGAAACATAAACATTTCAAGGCCAGCCCGATCCGGTAAGTATAACGCTAACTTTGTAACCTTAGAAAGCAGGAAACTAAATGATACAACGGATGTATTTATGATGAGCACAGCAAGCGGGATAATTCCATTCTTTGTCAGAACAGTAATTCCAAATGCTATAAGAGCAGTGAATGTCCAGTAACAAACTACACCGAGCAGTTTAGACCATTCAAATGCAGGGGTATACTCACCAAGAACAAGATGCGTGGCTGACACAGTTGTCATTATAGCAACAATACAAAGCAGTATACTGGTTACGGTCACAGCGCCTGCTTTTGCCAGCAAAAAATGAAGTCTTGATGAAACAACCGTTAAACTTGTTGTAATCTGTTGTCCTCCGCCAGATTCACTGCTTTCTGTCAAATACTCGCTGCTGACAGCAAGCACACCAAGAATGATGACACCTTGTACACCAAGAGCTAATCCAATATAGCCAACTTCCAATAGCCGTGTGCTAACGCCAGCTATAATCTCCTCTTTTTGTGCTGTACTGTCCAAGGCCGCAATGACCGCTGGGGCAAATGCTCCAATAAGAAAGGCAAGCCAAATGCCCGGCAGGGAGAACAATTTAGATATTTCCGCGTTGAATGCTCTCATACAACATCACCTGCATTTTCAGATGTCAGGGCAAAAAAGGCTTCCTCCAGCGTGGAATGGTTACCTATTACTTCTTCCAATGTTCCATCTGCAACGATTGTTCCATGCTTAATAATCACTACATCATCAACCGTCTCTGCAAGCTCCCCCATTAGATGACTGGATAGTAACACCGTATTTCCAGACTCAGCACGTTCACGTAAGAATGTCCGAATCCACCGAATTCCTTCCGGGTCGAGCCCGTTTACGGGTTCATCTAAAATCAATATTTTGGGATCACCAAGTAGTGCAGCTGCCATGCCAAGCCTTCTCCCCATACCAAGGGAATACTTCCCAACTCTTTTCCCAGCTGCATTCGTAAGACCTACGATTTCCAGAACTTCCTCGACACGTGAGCGAGGCAATCCTGTGGCACGAGCAATCCAACGCAAATGTGCCCGTCCTGTGCGCATACGATGAGCTCCAAATCCATCAAGTGCGGCACCTACTGTTGCTAGAGGATTATGTAATTCCGCGAATGGCTTGCCATTAATGAGTGCACTCCCTGAAGTGGCACGATCTAATCCAAGCAGGATGCGAAGTGTAGAACTTTTACCTGCTCCATTTGGACCTAAAAAACCAGTCACTCTGCCAGGTCTCGCTTTAAAACTGATACCTGATAAGATTTGTTGAGTTCCGCGATGTTTGACTAAGTTATTAATGGTAAGCAACCATAACACTCCCTTTCTGTTATGGCTCTCATTATAAAGAAGCAAAGTTACATCTCGGTTATCATGGTGTTTACTTCTAGGTTACCTTTAGGTTACGCTCTACCAATAGCTACTCTTGTGCCATTTTCATTTGATGTAAAGTCAGCTTTCAGCTTCATTTTTTTCAACATATAATTTGAAGTCGATAAACCAATCCCTGCCCCATGCTCATAGGAAGAGTTATCCAAACCTGGACCTCTGTCTGTAATAATGATCTGTTCTTTTTCTACATCTACCACAATGTTTGCATATTTCCCTTCTGCTGCATGGCGAAGAATATTTTGAAATAAATTATCCAAAACCCGTGTCATCCAATTAGGATCTGCTTCCCAATAAAAAGTCTCCTCTCCCGGTAAATCAACATCAAGCTGAATTTCTTTTTCTTCAAATACAGGATACCACGCAGCAACAGATGCTCTTACTAGACGTCCAATATCTATTGAAACGGGCACAAAAGGATGTTTTCCTGAGGTAAGCAATGTATAGGACAGTAAATCATCCATTAGATCTCCGACTCTTGTAATCGTATGGTTGATCTCTGTTAACGAGTTTTGTCCTTCTAAGCTCATGGATTCTTTATTTAAACGGGTGACATGTCCTCTCAAAATGGTAAGTGGCGTTCGTAAGTCGTGAGATAAATTCGCAATGAGTCGATGTCGTAATAATTCCTCTTCAAATGCTCGTTTGCGACTGTCTTCAAGCTGCTGAATCATCCAATTAAAAGAAATTCCTAACTGGTCTATCTCATCCATACGATCACTTTGAACAGATATGGTTTTAGGAAATGAGTTGTTTTTAGCTGATAATGACATGACTTCCTGTAAGCGGGCGAGACGTTTTTGAAGTTTCAAGAAGAACCGCCAAGATAAGATCACAAATGCGACAATAATAAAACCAAACACTAGTACGGTAACGTAAAACAGATTTAACGTATTTACATTTTTATCATGGATATCTGAAACCCCAAAAAACGCACTGATGAAAATAATCATAATCGGAGGAAAAAAGATAAATAGAAAATGTACTTTTAGAAAACGACGAAATAATGATCTATTCTGTTTCATAGTTTCACCCGATAGCCTATTCCCTTCAACGTTTCAATAATCTCTGGGGAATCCGGATGACATTCCAGCTTTTGACGCAGTCGATGGATATGCACCATTAGTGTTTTATCACCTGTTATATAAGCTTCTTCCCAAATAGCTTCATAAATTTGTTCTTTTGTTAAAACTTGATTAGGGTGGCGTAAGAAGTACATTAAGATTTGATGCTGTTTCCCTGTTAATATAATTTCTTCTCCTGTGCGTTTGTCAAATATCATTTGGCCTTGTGGATCTACTTCAATCTGATTTCCTAATGAAATGCGTTCGGAATGTGGTCCACCCCTTCGACGGATTAATACTTCTAATCTTGCAACCAATTCATCCGTATGGAATGGTTTCGTTAAGTAGTCATCAGCAAATTGTAAACCATCTACTTTATCTTCTATCGATGTTCGAGCAGTTAACAGCAAAATAGGAACAGCAGGAGCTGCCTTCTTTAATCGTCTTCCCACAGTAAATCCGTCTAAACCGGGTAACATGATATCCAAAATAACGATTTCATGCTGATTGACTTCTCTCTCGGCTCCTTCACCAGTTAGCATCCACTGAACTGAAAACCCCCGCTGTTCCAATTCTTCCTTTACCCAACTGCCTATCTTCTCATTATCTTCAATATATAATACGTTTCTTTTCAAGTAACATCCCTCTCTCTAAATGGAGTCCACTACAGATTAACACAATATAAAAAATAGTTTCCAGTTAAGACAACTTTATCGTTCGTTAATACTGGGCCTGTCAATATCCGATGACCTATCTGGTTAATCTTCAGATGGTGAAGATGGCGATAATGGAGATGTTTTTCGGTGCTACTGCACAATTAGACTGGGGGGATTATAGAAGCAGTCGGCGAGCTTGCAAGTCATGTCAATGTCGAAAGACATGGCAGAGCAGCAAGGTCAGCAACTAACAGAAATGTTAAAGTCGGTTCCAGCTCCTCATCCCAATCTGGTGGAAGTCTGGATATTTCGGTCTAGACGATATTCAAGTTGCGTTTCTCACGTTAAATTTGCAGCAAGCCAAACCCAAACGGCTCCAATTCGAATGAATTGAAGCCGTTTGGGTTGTTTAATTTCGTCTTAGATTATCTCCAACAAGCTTGGCGATCCGCCTTCCAACGGAAGTGTATCTTTCAGCGTCCATAATTCATCGTAACTGGAAATCTGAAGGTCTGCTTTGGATAAGTCCTGGTCACCTGATCCCGGATTACAGTATCCAATGCAGCGCATGCCTGCACTTTTGGCGGCCTGAACGCCATTGCGCGAATCTTCAATGACAAGACAGTTTGAAGGGGACACTCCAATCATTTCAGCTGTAGTCAGGAAAATATCCGGAGCCGGCTTGCCGCTCTCGACTTCCTCACCTGTCATTCGGACCTCGAAGTATTTTCCAAGTCCGGTCTTGTCCATGATCAGATCGATCAGTGCACGTGGTGAGGAAGAAGCAACGGCTATCGGAATGTGCTGCTCATGCAGCCAGCTTAACCAGCGTTCCACGGAAGGCATGGCCGTCAGCTCCGGGTGAGCCAGCATCGTCTGCATCACATTATGTTGATGGTAGGCGAGGGCTTCTTCTACGGTAGCCGTCAACTGGTGCTTGTCCAACACTTTCCGCCACATCGACTCCAGTGTAACTCCGACATAGGTGTGATGTTCCACCTCCGTCATTTTTGCGCCAAAATGGGCAAAAGAGCTGCGCTCAATCTCGAAATAAATCGGTTCGCTGTCAATCAGTACGCCGTCCATGTCAAAAATGACAGCCTGAATGCTGCCATCCTTCGATTCTCCCAGTCCGTCAAACTCCTTGTTTGCTACCATGTTGTATACCTCCTCCAGGATTCTGTAAGCAATTATCTCTAATTTATCTCAATCATGGTTAACTTGCTACTTTAGATACTGGAGCCGCTGGATTGCAGCACTACTTTGATGGCATGTGAAGAAGCTTGAAGTGTGCGCCCCTGAATATCGCAGCCGAGCGTGCGGAACGCCTCTTCGTAATCCTCCAACGGGAAAGAGTGGGTGATAATTTTTTTCGCCGGGATAATCTGTTGCTCAATCATATAATGGGCTGTTGCGAATGTGCCCAAGGAGTCGATGGAGCCAATAATTTTCAGACTGCGGTCCACGACTTCCTTGGGATTGAACGATGTGTTTCCATCTCTCAGACCGACCAGCATGAGATAACCGCCACTGGCGAGTTGCGAAAGCACTTGTGTGCCCACGACGCCTGTCGTATCCACAATCATATCAACCTGATTGGTTGTGGGTGCCAACGACTCTATTGCATTTTCAAAGGATGAATGAACCTCCCAGCGCTCTGGTGCAATCGAACCAGCAATAGCTAGACGTTCTTCGGAGATGTCGACGAGACAGCCAGTGACGCCTTTGGAAGCGAGGGCGTAGCTGTATAGAATGCCAATCGGGCCTGCGCCGAGGATAATCGTTCTAAAATTCGGCAGCAGGTGGATCTGATTAATGCCCGTAAGCATACAGCTCAGCGGTTCTGTCAGGGTCGCTTCTTCATAGCTCACATGGTCCTTCAATTTATACAAAAAGCGATCCTCGGTTACATAATAATCCGTAAATGTACCGTCAGCACTCACACCTGTCTCCGTAACCGACTTATGTGTGCAGTGATTTTGTCTCCCTGTTCTGCACATCTCGCATTGCCCGCAATAATAGGTAGGATCGATGACAACCCGGTCGCCCGGTTGTAGTGTCGTTACAGCAGGGCCCACGGCAATGACTTCCCCGGCAGACTCATGACCGAGAATGACGGAAGGAACTGCATGATATTTACCGCTGACAATACCGAGGTCGGTACCGCATACGCCCGTTGCCCGGATCCGAACCAACACCTGATTATCTCTTGCGATTTCAGGAACAGGCCGTTCCTCAAGCGCTACATCCCATGCCGATTTGTATACCAAGGCTAACATGATAAAACCTCCTTATAAAAATATGAATTTAAATTCAGATGACACGCGATTGAAAGATGGTTTTGTTAGCGTAGTGTCCGAATGTAATTTGAATTACGTACTAATGAACGCTGGCAAGCACCGAATCCAGTCGCTCTACAATTTCAACCAACTCGTCTTCTGTTGTGGTAAGCGATGGTCTGACTTTAACTACGTTCCCGAAGCCGTAACGCGATCCTCTTAAAATCAGATGCTCATCCGTGAAGGCACGGTCGATAATGGCATTGGTTTTATCCGTATCCGGTTCATTATTGTCACCCACCATTTCTAATCCCCACATCAGTCCGACCCCGCGAGCTTCACCGATGCTCGGATATTTCATGGCCAAATCTTGCAGCAATCCGCCTAAAATTTCACCTTTGCGCTTCACGTCATCCAGGAATCCGGGTTCGGATACAACCTCCAGGGTCGATTTGGCAGCGGTTACGGAGATCAGATTGCTTCCTGAGGTGAAGGAATGTTCATGCTTTTCTAGTACATTCAATCGGGACTGCATCAATACCGCAGCAACAGGTACACCGATTCCGCCAAGACCCTTGGCCAGGGTAATCATGTCAGGCTGGATATCGAACAGTTCACTGGCGAACATGTATCCGGTACGTCCGATTCCCGTCTGCACTTCGTCGGCAATAAGAATGATGTTGTACTCATCACACAGCTTACGCAGGCGCTTGAAATATCCTGCAGGAGGAATAATATTGCCGCCATTGCCGAGGATCGGTTCAATGATCATGCAGGCGACTGAGCCGGAGCTCGCATATTCTATGGCATCGGAGATTGCTTCAACGCATTGATATCCGCAGTCTCCGCTTGAAGATTTGAATGGGCACCGATAGCAGTATGGTGCAGGTACATGAACGGAGTTGGCAACAGCCGAATTTGGAAACCGTTTCCGTCGGAAGGCATTTCCCGAAATCCCGGTTGCAAATTGGGTCTGCCCATGATGGGACAAATACAGGCTGATAATGTCTGTGGATTCCGTATATTTCTGTGCAATTTTGGTAGCACATTCATTTGCGGTTGAACCTGTAATATCCCGCATCCATCCGGCATTAATGTCGTTTGGGGCATATTCAATCAGATGATCGAGCACTTCATCCACATACGGTTCTGTAAAGGAGGAAGACATATGCGTCAGATTGCCGACTTGTTCCTGAATTTTACTCACGACATGCGGGTGATTGTAGCCCAGTGACAGATTGAATGTTCCGGATACGCCATCCAGATATTCAACGCCTGCATCGTCAATCAACTTAATCCCTTTTCCGGTTCTGAAACGGTTTTTGGTTAAAGTTTGCATACGATTCCCTCCATAAATGTAATGGTCTAGACTAAACGAAGATCAAAAATTCCGGATTACGTAGGCATCACCCCTCTCAAGAAGCAACGTTTACATCTCTTTACTCTGATATGCGAGAGTTCGACCTACGGAGCTGTTCCTTACGTTCCAGAGATGAGAGAGTACGAGAGTGAGGAGCAGAATCAGACAAAATGCGGCCAATATCCAGATCGTGTTCACTACAGGCCAAGCACTCATGCTCCATCCGGTTACATACTGCAGGATGGCGCCACCGATACCGCCTGATGCAATCAGGATGCTGGTTGTGCGCTCAGTCATGCCCGGGATCAGAATGTTGGCATAGACCAGTGCGATACAGAACAGTCCCGACATGAACAATCCGGTTCCGAAGATTAGAAGATATGTTGCCCATTGGCCTGTTACGAACACCATGGCAACGGCGAACAGAAGTGTACCTACCGTACTCCAGATCAGGAAAGGCATGTAGTTGACGGCCTCAGCAATTTTTCCGGAAAAAAGACGTCCGATAATCATGGCAATCCATAGGATGGATACGCTGAGTGAAGCGACAGACTCCTGTAATTGCAATCGTTCAACCAGGATGGAAGGCAAGAAGTTCATTAGGCCTAACTCGAGACCCATGTAAACGAAGAAAAAGATGACGAAGATTGTGAGCAGTCCCAGATATTTTCTGGAATACTGGGCCCTGCCCGTTGCATGGCCAACTGTGTTCTCACCAGCTTGTTTCAGATAAGAAGCAGCGGAGGTGGGCATGGTTACCCATAGCAGCATGAGAATAAGGGATAATGCGGAGACGGTATAAAACGTAAGATGCCAAAGATCCAGCCATATGTATAAGGCAGCGACTGCCGGAATGAGAAGTGCTCCTAGGGCAAAAAACACATCAAGCTTGGACATTGCGACTGCTTTCTGATTTTCCGTAAATTCTATCGTAAACGCACCTACGGATGGCTCAATGATGCCAGACCCAAACCCGACAATAATGGTTAGAAGAAGAACAACTGTCCAGGATGGCAAAAATCCGAGAATGGTATAGGCGGCCACAATACAGATCAGTGCGATGGTTAACATGGATTTTCTGCCGATGCGAGCAGTCATGGAAGGAGCAACGAGCACCCCGACAAGAAAACCGAGGAACTGCAAAAACAACAAAAACCCGCCATCACTATAACCACGCTCATAATGTGTCAATAAAACAGGTAAAAGAGCACCGAGTACAACGCTGGTTATGCCGATTAGTAGATAGAATCCGCAACTTAAGGCGAAAATTCTTCTCATGAGTTGCCCTCCTAATATGTGTATAAAATTTATATTATGTAAAAAAATGTTTCTTCCATATATAACTTATACCATAATTATGCAATTGTACATGCTTTTTATTGTGAAATAATGTTAGTTTTTGGCGGATGAATGATCTTCATTCTAATACGATTTCATGTCGAAGCTATACCTCCCTTTCCCTATATTTTTTTTGATTGTTGCTATACACTTTGATTTTGTTCTCAAAATTATAAATGCCTGTCAGTTTATCGAGTAATCAGAAAGTAGCTAAACCAGTAAGAAATAAATAAAAAAAGTCGCTAAAATAGCGACCTTCAATGGAACTATGTTCTTGTCCACCGACACCATTGTTCTAGCCTTACGTTCTTTGTATTTCATTCAATTAATAGCTATTGATTCCTGAATTAGTTGTGGTGTTATTTCTGGTCTTCCCTCGAAATTTTCCATTTATATCACTCCATTCTCTGAACGGTATACTTCCCAGTGTAACGTACTGAAATATTAGCAAAACTTGATGAACTATTGAAATACGCAATAGGATCCAAGAGAAAATGCCGACCAACACTGACGTCTCAGATTAAACACCCTCATTTTGAGTTTACTCTAATTAAATTCCTTTTTAACAAAGTCAATGAGCTTGGACTTTAATGCATCACCGTGCTCTCCCTTATGGTACATATCTGTTCCGTGATAACCGCTCTCATCCACAACTAGCTCTTTTTCAGTTGCTCCAGATGCTTGATATAATTTGCGCACTTCTTTTTCAATTGAGCCTCCATAATCACCAGGTGAAAAAACAAACAGGGATGGCGCTTTAATCTTTTTGACACCTGGAATTGCATCATGGGGCCCACATTGTGCAGGAGAAGAAAGAATGATTAGCCCCTCAATAGGCAGCTCTTGACGAACGCCTGCAATGATTGCTGTACTACCGCCACATGATGCTCCTGCCAAAAATACTTTCTTTGCACCCAATCGTTTGAGTTCGCTTAAGGCTGCATCTGCATCACGATCTATATGTTGATTATCCTCTTGAATATTCTGTGAGGCACCGTGATTACGATATTCAGGAATAACGACTAGATATCCACTGTCTGCCAGTTCAGTTCCCATGTCAAGAAAAGAGCAAATGTTATAGCCTTGCTCGTGTGCAAGCAAGATTCCTTTATCTCCGCTACCAAGCACAAGTGCCGACAGATACACCCCATCACTGGTTGTCAATGTAGTTGCTTTATCGCGTAGCTCACCTGGAACACAACTATTCACAAGATGCCCGTTAGAAGACCTCGCCGTTCGATCCGGCCAGGCAGGATCATACTCAACCGGTGGGTTTGATGGTATGTTCGTCACTTCGGCAAGTGGTGTTTCATTCCCGGTCTCGGTTGTGGGGGATGTATTTTGAGGTAGACTAGTTGAAGAATGATCTTCATTTGACGATACAGGCATTTCTGCGGAGCATCCTGTAATGGTTACTAACAAAACGAGCAAGACAAGTACCATTTTTGTTTCTTTAAAAGATACAATCATAGATTTTCCATACCTCCAACTTTCACTGAATTTACAACAGAGTGTTCTATTATCACTTTGAATTAACGTCTGGTTGTACTTCGATTGTGGGGATCGACACCGTTTCTTCCAGCTCGTTATAACAAAAATGTCTATCAACATACTTTCTCAGTACAGACTTTAGCAGAAGTTTTTTTGCGAGATAAGGATGCCAAGCCTCGGATGTTTATACTTTCTTCTACACGTTTAGAGTCTGGGAATGAACAGCGATTTTTCTTCTCCAAAACAATACGAAAATCAATTTTTAGTTTCATATATTTAATATAGTCCAGAGATATCATCGTTTATTGAACAAATTGTCAACAAATTGTCTCCGAGTTTCAATCAGTTAGATATTTATCTAATCGGTAATCGGACCATGTTCTTGCCCCTCGACAATAATTCCCCAACTGCAACTTCTCGTATCCTCTGGCTTAACTTGGAACTACTGCAGCGAAGCAACTGGCATGAAAAAGGAGAAGGTCAATTGACCCTCTCCTACGTAATCTAGACACCTTCTTCAAAATCGTCACCATCTTTTATGGAGATGACTTGAACATTTCCTCAGCTCCATCAAAGCACAGTCATCATTTTCCCCATCCACAACACAGTGGGGAAGTATTTATTACATGGAATCCATTCTCTCTAGAACCTGTCCACTGCCGTACTCCACAAATTCGTCCACGGTAACAATCTGGCCGGGCCAATACAATGCGGACGCCAGTTGACTTACAGGCGGGGCCTGGATATGGCTTTCCTGCATCAGCGCAGGCTGCCAAAAGATTTCTTTCGCGGTACTGTCCGAAAGGACATGTCCATTCGCCATGACAACAACCCGTTCGAAATGATTCGCCACATAAGTCATATCATGTGTAATCGTAATGACGGTTTTATCTTTTCCTGTCAGATAATCAATGATACGAGTCAGCCGGTCCAATGAACGGGCATCCTGCCCTGCTGTCGGCTCGTCCAGAATAATGACCTTGCTCTGCATTGCAATAACCGCTGCAATGGTCACAAACTTACGCATCGAATAAGGAAGACTGTAAGGATGCAGAGTCGCATATTCCGTCAGTTCTGTCAGTTCCAGTGCCGTGGCGATTATTTTCTTGGCCTCTGCAGCATCAACGTTGAGGTGCCGCGTGCTGAAAGCAACCTCTTCGTAAATGGTCTCATGGAACAGCTGATCATCGGGATTTTGAAAAACGTATCCGACCTTCGCAGAAATTTGAGCCGTTGTGTGCTCTTTCGTATCCCATCCATCAACGGTGACGGTCCCTAATGAAGGCTTCAAAAGTCCGTTCATCAGCTTCACGGCGGTTGTCTTGCCGGCTCCGTTTTGTCCAATAATGGCTGCCTTTTCCCCTGCCTGGAAGGACATCGAAATATGATCAACCGCGTTTGTACCGTTCGGATAACGGAAAGAAACCTGATCCAAGGTTAATATAGCCATTATTCAGTCCCCCCTTTTTTTAGCTGAGAAAATACATGTTCTGCTTGCTTCCGGGTAATGGGAACCTGATTGGTGCCCCCCTCCCCGAGCAGTCTCAGTCCCACCTCGGCATATTGAGGCAGTGAACCCCCGTGCTCCATGACTTTCGGATTGCTTAGGATCGACTGGGTGTCTCCCTGCATAACGACTTGTCCGTCTTCCATCACGATGATCTGATCTGCATATTCTGCAATCCATTCCATCTTATGCTCCACAAGAATGATGGTCTTTCCCCGTTGCTTCATAAGATCGATAATACGGAAGATTTCCTCGGTGCCCTGTGGATCAAGCTGAGATGTCGGTTCATCGATAATGATCACCTCAGGGTCCATGACGATCACAGAGGCAAAAGCCACCCGCTGCTTCTGCCCGCCGGATAGTTCCGTTGGATTAGACTCCGCGATCTTCTCCAGCTTCAGCAATGCAATCACGTCTTCAACTTTCTTGCGGATTTCAGCGGGTTCCACCCCTAAATTTTCCAACCCATAGGCAATTTCCTCGAACACTGTCTCTTTGGCGCCACTAATCTGTGTAAAGGGATTCTGAAATAGGTAGCCGATCCGGGAGGCAATGTCCGCCAACTCGTATTGCAGCAGATTTTTCCCGTAAAGCTGCACTTCCCCTTCCAGCTCTCCATTATAGAAATGGGGAATAAAACCTCTGAACACGCTGCACAGCGTCGTTTTCCCTGCTCCGTTTGCACCGATGACAGCGTAAAAAACGCCAGCTTCAATGTTCAGCGTCACCTGCTTCAAGGATTTCCAATTGTTAATGGGGTATCTGTACGATACATTTTTCATGGACAACAGGCTCATCCTATAACCCCCTTCCAGATGATCAATACAAGCATCAGCAGCAGCACGATCCTTACAATCGTATCCAGCGGCCCTTTGGGCAATACAGTAACATTCGTTTTTTTACGCTGGGTCGTAAACGCACGGGATTCCAGTGTAATTACGCGTTCCTGTGTATTCTCAAAAGACGAGATGATCAAGGTGCCAAGCACGGGGACGATGGCTTTGGCCCGGATCTTCAGGCTTCCTTCCGTCTCCACCCCGCGCGAACGTTGGGCATCCATAATGACATTCAGCTGTTTCCGCATCTGCGGAATGATTTGCAGAGTAGACATAATCACGTAAGTGACCTTCTTCGGCGTTCCCATTTTTTCCAGGGCGATAATCAGATCTTTCGTCTTTGTGATTTGGAAGAACAAGATAATCGAAGCTGTGATGGCAACGATCTTGGATGTTAATAGCAGACTGTAGTTCAAACCCTCCAGTTTCAGACTGAATATCCAGCCTGCCCAGAGAACCGTTTCACCAGGGTAGAAGAAGCCTTGAATAATAAAAATAAAGAGCACGATCAGTGTAACACCTTTAAAAAACAGACTGCAAAAGCCTTGGAAGACGCCAGCCAGCAAGGCAATGACCATACATATCGGAAGAATGGCATATTGATAAGCATACCCCGGTACGATCAGAATGGAGATGATTACAAAAAGTACACCCAGCAGCTTGGTTGTCGGATAGAGTTCAAGAATGGACTTTTTCACTTCACCTGATCTCCCTTCCGGTTCATTTTTTTGGAACGCATATAAATGTCGCCGTAATGCATCTTAGATAGGAACTGTGGAGTCATTTTATATACAATCAAGGAGCTTGCCAGGATAGCCAGCACTTTATCTACAACACCGAGCAGCAGAGTTTGCGAAAATACGGCGGTCCAAATCTGCTTGCCCGTGGCCAGCAATGTGGCCATCACGATATCACCACTTTGGCCCGTTACTCCTCCAAACAAAATGACTTGAATCGGACTGGACGTTGCCGAAGAGACGACGGCAATCAATAGGCCGGAAACGATGATTCTCCAGGGCTTGACTAGCATCCGATACTTGGACAGGTAACCTGCGGTCAATCCGATCGCCATCGATGTGATGGCAAAAGGGATCGACACCGGATTCAGCATCCCATTCACGACGTTGCCAAGTCCCCCTGTCACCAATCCCACCCACGGCCCTGCGACCATAGCTACAATACATGTCCCAATTACATCCAAATAAATCGGCATTTTCAAAATGGTCATTAACTGATAAGCCACAACATTAATCGCAACCCCAATAGGAATCATTGTAATCGCCAGCAGTGTAAAATCTTTTTTCAGACCCCGTTTCATAGTTACCCTTCTTTCTATCGTCTATTGGGATGGATGTGGTAATCGACATAAGCGGTTCGGCTGCTGTCCATCGTTATGAATCCAACTTGACCGCTCACATACGGGTTCTCATGGTCGGTATAGTCCAGCAGAAGTTCTCCGTCTACAGAAATGGAATAACGATTTCCTGCTGCGATGACTGAAATCCGATAATCTGCACCGTGCTGCCAAATGAAAGGAGCCTCCTGCAAAGGACGCCAATTCGTTCCTTCTTTTTTCATCAGAGCCAGCTGGCCTTGCTTGAGCACCGCTGCATAACTTCGAGCTGCCCCCTGAACCCGGAACAGTATCCCGTGGGACAAGCCGATGACCGGACGAATTGCAGCCTCATACGTGTAATCCCTAAAATAATGGGCCCCTGTGTAGGCTTCTGCAGATTCTCCAGCCCCGCTTCCCGTTAGAAGCCCGTTCTCCAATGTCCATAAGCCGCGGAGATGGGTCAGCTGTCTGACCTCCTGACGTAATGTCGGCCATACCTCCAGCTGTTCGGAAGCAAAAGAAATGTCGATCTCAGGCTCGCCCCATAATTGAACATCATCGATATAAGCCGTTAATGACTTCGGTTGCCCAAAAATTTCAGCCAGCGGAATCCATTCCACGCCAACCTCCGACAATATGGCCCCCGGGATCCGCGGAACCTTCCAGGTTAGCGTCGTCCATTTCTCAACTGGCAATACCGTCCGCTCCCCATATACCCGGGTTCCATCCTGAAGGTTGTGCGCATAAAGACGTACGGCGACCAGCTCCTCATCTCCCTGCGAAATGTACACACTCATGGAAACGCTTTGCCCTGGATAAAATACCGGTGTAAAGCTTGGGTCATAACGGCTGTCATTAAAATCCTCCGGTGTGTAGTACGTCTTGAGATAGGTCCGGTAGCTCTCTCCCCCTACTAACGAGCTTATAGTCACCTGAAGAGAACGTTTTCCACTGAAGGCGATCCTGTCCGTATTTTTACATACCATCGTCACAGGCAATCCTTGCGGATAATGATTACGGAAGGCATGCGTGGAGCCAGGAAGTTCGAAATCAAAATGCGCGTGTACCCCCGGCTTGTCCGGCAGTTCCTGTCCCAGAAAATACCTTTTGGAAATCGCAGCCGTCTGCCCGGCAACAGAAGCAATGTCCTGAATGTTTCGGGAGCCCACAACACTGGAAGCGCATACAAAGTCATTGATCGGTGCTGTCCACTGCTCACCAATACCGGTTAATCCCGTTAAAATTCCCACGATGGCTCCGACATTGCCGACATTGCAATCTGTGTCCCATCCGCACATGTTGGTGATATTTATAGAATTGGAAAAATCGCCATCCCCATATAGCAGCCCCAACACAACTACAGCTGTGTTCGGAATGATGTGGCATATGCCCGGATAACGATCATACCCGTAATGGCTTTGAATATAGCGGAAGCATGCCCGCCAGTCCTGAGGTTGTTCGTTATGAAAACGGATAATACCCTTGACAACCTCACTGTAACTGCTGTCTTCAGGAATCGCTGTGAGTGCCCGCTGAATGACTTCTTTTACCGAGGAAGACTCAAATGCTGCAGCACAGCAGGCTGCCACAAATCGCCCTCCATAAATCCCGTTGCGGTCATGGGATACGGATGACATCTTCTCGGCCAGATCCGCTGCTGCCTCTGTGTCACCCGGGGCCAGAAAACCCCAGATATCACTAAAAATTTGACCGCCGATCTGCTCCGCCACCGCTTGCGAATTCTGCTCCTGTGATCCCGATTGCGGAGCTGTCATTCCATGCTTCAAATTAAGGTAAGCGGTATGCTCTGTGGATATACCATAACCTCCCCACCAGAAAAAACCGTGACCATCCGCAATGTAGTTCAACCATACCTTGGCCATGTCCTCTGCGGTGACTTTTTGATGAAGAGGTAAATCTGCCAAAGCGTTCATAAAAAAAAGCGGTCCATTAATGTCATCGTCAGCCGCAAAATTTTTAAAATCATATAAATAATCCGTGATCTCTCCAAAAGCCCTTTCAATCCGTTCATACGTCCAATTTTCAATATTCGCACCATGACGTACGCCAATCACTTTACCAAGCCATCCTGCATACACGCGTTCTATATAATCCGCATGGTAAGCAACCATCCCCAAGCCCTCCTTGATCTTAAAAGTTTCATATCCTGCTACTGTTCGGTGAATGGTGGTTCCTATCACCATCATCCTTAGAATTATGATAGTAAAGCCTGTCTCCTTATTATAAGTAAGCGTTTTTATTTTGACTTCTCATTAGCGTCCCCTAACTTCTCAAAATCCTCACTTAAGCCGTTCATTTCTCGATATTCTTTCGGAGATGTACCCGTATTTGCATGAAAAGCACGATAAAACGAAGCCATACTCTGAAATCCGCAGTCAAAGCAAATATTCGCGATCAGATCATCGGTGGTGACTAGCCGTTTTTTTACCTCACTCAGCCGAAGCTGAGCGAGATAATCCCGCAAACTTTTTCCCGTGTACTCTCGAAATAAACGGGATGTCCGGGCCTGCGACCAACCTACTGTCTGTGCTACATCCGCAAGCTGAATATTACTGCCAAAATGCCGGTGCACAAATTCGAGCATCTGTCTCAGTTCCCGATACGAATGATTCATTCGTCTCCACTGCTCGCTTGAAATGGAGCCGATGTAATTTCTAAGCAGCAACACACTAATATCAATTAATATGCTGCGTGCCCTTGACAGGTAGCCAACATCCTGCTGTGACAGCTCTTCATGGATGGTCATGATGCGGGGCTGCAGCTGACAGGCAAGGCTTGTCTCCGCCGGAATATGATTCTGGAATTTCTCAGACTGATAGCTATAGGGGAGAAGCAGCTTTTCATCTTCAAGGAGCAGTATACTGGGGTCAAAATTAATGAAGATAAACGTACTGGGATCGACTTCATCGGATTGCGCGATATGCAGCTCCGTCTGGTTCACAATGAAAATATCTCCGGGGCGCACGGTATAGCATTTTTGCTCAAAGTAAAAAACACCGCTGCCTGAAATGCAGCAGCCGATTTCCAGGCTGGTATGCGTATGGAATGGCTCCAGCGTGGTTTCCGGTGTCCACTGGAACGCATCAATCGGAATATCATGGGGATAGTCAATATGTAATTTCAAGTTAGTCACCCTTTGGTTAAAGCTTATGTACGATTTTATTTAATATTTTACCGAATTATACCGTAGTTCTATTCTTTAGTGTAAGAAGAGTCTTAGACACTTTGTTCCACTAACCTGCCCGTTCGTTTAATGAAAGAGCTGTCGAATTTTAATTGGATATGTGTCTAATCGGTAATCGGATCAAGTTCTTGTCCATTACGGTAAATTGTACACGAAAATAAGGTTAAATAATCCCAACTTGTATACTTGTCAGTGAAATATATCAGCTTCATAACCAAAGGACATTCTAAAAACCTATAGGTACAAGTTCTTGTCCTCGACTCGGGACAAAAACTTGTACCGTTAAATCAAAGAAGCCGCTGAAATAGCGACTTTCAATGGGACAATCTTATTGCCCTGTACCTAGAGCTCCATTATATAGAAAGCTATCGGAAGGAAAAAAATAATAGTCTTTATTCCGTTAAAGGGCCATATTGTAGGGGCATGCTGAAGACGACACATATTTCCTCCGCGTTTTTTGCCCTACAGTACACACGTTAACTATACCCTACCAAGTTGGAAACAGAGATGCTTCTCGTGATATAAACGAAGCAGCCGACAAATGTTTGCCGGCTACATCTTGTGCACGTATATATTTGTCTGGCAGTGTCAAGCCACGGTGATCAGCCAGGCAGTTAACGAACGGGCGTGTAGCGGAGCACCACGACGCCGGAGCCGAAAGGTTTGGTCTCGGTCAGCTTCAGATTCAGTCGGTCACGAACTCCCCCCAATAATTGGGGGCCACGTCCGGCAACGATTGGCTGTACCAGGAAGTGATACTCATCCACCAAGCCTAGTTGTGCCAGGGTGGAACCGAGGCCGGGACCGCCGTTAACGACTAGGTTCTTCCCTTCTGCCGTAAGCTGTGGCACCTCCTCGGAAACAGGCCCCTTCAACAAGAAAGAGTTCTGCCACGACACGTGATCCAGCGTCCGCGAAAAGACGTACTTGGGTTTCCGATCGAGATTGCGTGCGAAGTCGACCAAGAACTGAGGTCCGTCGCCGCTACTGGCAATGGCTGGCCAAGTACTTTCCATCAACTGGTAGATTTCACGTCCAAAAAGCAGACCATCAGACTGGTCCATCAGGTCCACCGTATACTGGTGGAGATCCTCATCCGCAATCACCTGCGTGTGGTCACAGCAACCGTCAAGTGTCACATTCATCATCAGGATTATACGTCCCATATGCAGCCTCCTTTTGTCTACATTTTATCATCCAAAAGCAGGCCCAGTTTCTCATGGATTGCTAATGTGCACAGTCCAGGCCGGACCGAATACAAGCAATTTTTAATGCATCTTCTGGTTTGAACAGCCCTCTTCCGTTTGTTTCATAAGTATTTTGAAAATCATCAAGCTGATTCTTGCAGAATAAAAGACCATGTAGCTCTCTGAATATGGGCACTTACTTCATAACAATGCGTCTTCATGAAATGCAAGTACAAACGAGCACGGTATTAATTCTAGGACGAGGAATAACTTCAGACAATACTAACTGTGTTTCGTAAGGCAACGGGAGACGGTGCCAACCGGCAAACTGCTCCATGCCATTTTCATCTAACGTTACCCGTTAGTTTAATGAAAGGATGAATAAAACTACATAATAGAGACCTTCTTTAAGACAAGTGATTGAAAATGAGTGAACTATTTTTTATAGGATATAGCATTTAAATTAACCTATTCAGAAAACGATGTTTTAGCGTCGTTTAATCATACCGGGGTCTACTCTCCTTTTATTTGGCGGATTTGATGTATTGTTTCACTTGCTGCTCCAATATCGGAAAAGGCATATTACCGTTTCGAAGAAGAACGGAATGAAATGCCTTGATATCGAAGCGATCCCCGAGTTCGCTTTCCGCCTTCTCTCGAAGAGATTCAAATTGATCATATCCGATGGTGTAGGGAATTGTTTTTCCGGGAAAAGCAATGACACTGTCGATAAAAGCATCGTCCCCCCTTCCGATGACCCTCACCAGATACTCATTAGCCTGTTCTCTTGTCCACTTCAGCCCATGGATACCCGTATCTATCACGGTGTTTATGGAAAGATTCCCCAAACGGATTAGTACCGTGTTCCGATCAAGCACGCTCTTCTCCGCGCATAAGCTTTCCATATAGACCGCCCATCCCTCTACGTATCCAGGCGTCATCGTTATTTTGCGGATAAATGGAATGGTTGGTTGATCATATTGAATCGAAAATTGAAAGTGATGTCCTGGAATACCCTCATGCAACGCAAGCATTTTAACCATTTCTTCGGAAGTAGGGTTTTCGAGCGGAATGACAAATCTCCCGCTCCTATCACCATCTATAGATAAGGGGATATACATTCCACCTGCCGATGCGATAAGAGCCGAATACGACCGCACGTCCACTGGATGGTTCGGGATAAGCTCCTCTTCAAACCAATCGGACAAGTAGGGCGTGGCATCCGACAGACTGCTATTTAACGCTTGCAGCAATTCATCTCCGGTTAGGAATCTGGCTGCAGATGTAGTCTGTACTTGACCCGAAGCCCCGCTTCTTAGCTCCTTCACAATCTCTTCTACCTTGCGTTTAGCGATTTCGTGAATTTCCTGAGGACTGAGGTCCGTACCCGTAGTAAGTTTGAGCCTTGCAGAATAATACTCGCTGCCGCCCGGCTGACTCCAGATTCCTTGGCTCACGGATTCTTGCTTCAGAAGATCATTTTGGATCAAATCGGCAAGTTTGCCGTAAGAAGCCAGTACATGATCGGTTAGGGTTTGCGCTAACGCTTTTTTCAGCTTCTCATCTTCGGAGGGATCGAGTTTTAACTCGGTTAATTTCTCTGCATATAAACTGTACAAAATCGTTTCTTCCGGTTTCGTATTCCGCAAATTGCTGTAACTCGTAAGCATTTCCTTAAGAAATTCAGAAGCAGGGACAATACCTTTCTCCCGTCTGTCTTGAATTCTATCTATGACATGCGCGACTTTATCCGAAAACCCGTTCAGCGCAACGATATAATTTTTTGCATCTGCTTGATTGCGAATCGAATAATTGTTCGCGAAAAACGCCGGAAAAGTGGATAGAGAAAGGTAATCATTCATGTCCAGATCCCAATATTTATATACTTGCTGCTCCGCGCTTAGGTTCCATTTGAGGATATCGTAGGTGAGTTTGTCTTCCGGGGAAAGTTTGGCAGCATCATAGTCATTCAATTTTTTAAGAAAACCATTTCTCTTTTCGTTTAATTGTTCGTAATCGGCATCCGACAAGTCCGTAAGCTTAGTGGGATCCGATCGGATTCCCTCCACATTTTTCACACCGTAATAAAGCTGTTTCTCAGGGTCATTCTTAAGCGTAACAAACGCCATCTTCTGAAGCAATGTGTCGAAACTCTCAGACTGATGTTGGGTCTGCCATAACAAACCACATACAGTCAGCAAAACAAGTAGCCCTGCTGCCAATAAAATAGTCAATCTAGTGTTCTTAAACAGCTGTCTCTCAAGGTTCATGCATTAATCTCCCCTTTGAAAAACTACTCGTTTATTCTGAGTATGTAGCCCAAACCTCTTACGGTTTGGATATATTGATCGGCATGCCATGAAGACAGCTTCTTCCGAAGATAATGGACATAGAGCTCAACGATGCCAATTCCCGCTTCCGAATCTAGGCCCCAAATTCGGTAATAGAATAGCAATCGGGCCGTAGCTAATCTGCTCTTCTTGATTAACCTTGCCATAACGACGCAGCAGCACTTTAGCTCTGACGATCAGCTATGGAATCTCGAATGGCTTCACCACATAATCATCCGCTCCGAACGTTAACCCCTTTACCCGGTCGTCCATCCGTCTTTTGCCGTCAGACAAATAATCGGGGTATCCACTCTTTGCTTCCTCAGCTCTTGGATGAACGTAAATCCATCAACCTTAGGCAGCATAATATCCAAAATAATTAAATCGAACTCGCCATACAATGCGTGATGCAAGCCCTCTTCTCCGTTATGACACTCCGTAACCTTATGCCCTTCATCCTGCATAACTCTTGCATTTGTATACGATATCCCAATATCGTCCTCTACGATCAACAGCTTCATAAGTCTATCCATGGATGAACAAATATGGGATAGTATAACATATTTTGATAGGTTTGTGAGTCCGTCGTGGGTAATATCTCCATTTATACTTGCCGGTCTAGCAATCATATGCTTAGCCAGGAGTATTTTTTTCATATACAACTAGATAATACAAATAATTATTTCGAATACCATTAAAAGCAAGCAAACCATCACGAGCCCTTCTAATTATCCTGCCCGTTAGCTTAATTCATAGCTGTAAACTTCAGTAGATATTTATCTATAAGTTAGATATTTATCTAATCGGTAATCGGACCGTGTTTTTCCTTTTCGGCAATCGGGACAAGAACTTGTTCCGATAAAAAAAAGCTGCTAATTTAACGACTTTCAATGGGACCTTGTTCTTGTCCCTCGACATTGTCACATTATATGCTGTTTTTTCTTTCTTATAATTCTATGTGCCAGTAATGATAAAAACCGTCCCTTAAAAAGAACGGTTAACTGAGGATTTGGGAGCGCACGGCTTCTTGTTTGCATTTAGAAGGGTGGTGCGCTGTTTAGGAGATCCCTTGTACAAGTTGACTTAGGGCTTCGTTCGTTGGCGTTAATGGCCGGCCAAGCAGCTTATCGAAATCGTTGCTTTCCACCTCAAAAGCTCTTTCCCGTATACCTTGCTGAATCCCTACAAGAATCGGAATAACGAAGTCCGGTACGCCAGCCTTTTTCATGATGTCGGCATAGGTGGCATCATCTACTTGCTGGACGAGAACCTCTTTGCCCAAAACGGTTCCGAGTGCGGACGCCAGTTCTTCCTGCGCCAGCAGTTTTCCTGACAACTCATAGATTGTATTTTCATGTCCGTCGCCGGCAAGTACGGCCGCCGCCGCTTCCGCATATTCTTGCTGAAGGACCCCGCCTACCTTGCCGGATCCCGCAGATGTAACCCAAGGCGCTCCAGCCAGTACAGCTTGAATGCTTGCCATCTCGTTCTCCAAATACCAGTTATTACGCAGGAACGAGTAAGGAATGCCGGTTTCCAGAATCGCCTTCTCCGTCGCCTGATGCGTTGCTGCAAGGAATATCTTGCTTTCCATTGCATTCGGTGCACTTGTATAGGCGATGAATCCTACTTTCGCCCGTGCAGCGGCTTCCACCGCATTCGTATGTTGAAGAGTTCTCGTTTCATTGTCCCCATCCGTTGAAATGATCAATAACCGGTCAATCCCTGCAAATGCAGCATCCAGCGTTTCCGGGTGATCAAAATCCCCATACCGAACATCTACGCCGCGAGCGCGAAGGCTTTCCGCCTTCTCAGGTTTGCGGACACTTACAGCGAGTTGACTCGCAGGAACGGTTTTCAACAGCGCATCCAATACTTTTGACCCTAGTTTGCCAGTAGCGCCAGTAACTAAAATTTTCATTCTCGATTCCCCCATAATAATTGTATTGTTTCTTGTATAACACAAATAGTTACAACAAGAGATATAATAAAAGCTCAAATTCGAGCTTTTACTTATTTGAAGTATAGAAAAACGCTACTGACACCATTATGTCAGTAGCGTTTTAACGTTTTTTTCAGTTCGTTTCTAACCCGATGTCGGAAGGATTCCGGCTTCAGCACAACCACTCCGCCTCCTCAGCTGAGCACCCAATGCAGCAATTCCTCAGGCTGCCGAACACGTAAGCTCACCAGCAACCCTTCCGTATGATCCTCTATGGTTTCTATATAGAAGTTGTTCGATTCCCTTACTTATCGAGGACCGAATCTTTGTTGCCAACACAAAAACACCTCCAAGGTTATCCCCATATCTTACGACATGGTTTTGGTTTAGTTCTCTTGAAAGTGTTTTAATTTATCTCACGCTTTGGTGTCAGTCCCCTAAATCAGCAACGAGTTTTTAAAAATTCAAATTCTTAATCTAGAAATTGTATTTTTCAGGATTCGTAAAAAAATCAAGATAATTATATCTTCCAATAGGTTCAAAGGTCTTCCTGTCCTCATTGAACTCTAAAACAATTATATTTCCTCTCAGTCCAGAATTAGTTTCTGTTTCAACTATGGCTATTCTGTTCTCAGCTAGCTGTATAACTGACTCGCTGACGAATGATGGAACAGTATCATAATTACTAGGAGATGAGGGGACTGGCTTAAGAGCGATAATTATAAGACAAATTAAGATTCCAATCAAAATATTTGATTTTCTTTTTTCCTGCATTACTTCTCCTCCGAACTAAGATTTTTACGTATCTAAATATAAAAACACATTACATCAAATAAAGTTTGGTTTTTTATAGGGACGCTGGTCACTCAGGTTTTTCCAGACGGCAGTGATCGTTGTGGAGCATCGTGTAGTGACAGTTCCTCCCTCCCGTCATCATCAGCGTCAGCATTTGAGCAGCTAAAGGGATATAGAAACAGCGGCATTGTAGGACACAAATATCCTAGAATGCCGCTGTATGATTCAACTATAACGTTCCCCATTAGTATAATAATGCTTCATTTTTTCAGTTCCCGAAGGGGTTAATGTACAATGAGGACTGGGCAATTGGATAGCTGTGAAACCTTGTGGCTGACACTTCCAAGCATCATTTCTTTTATGCCCGTTAGCCCACGGCTTCCGATAATAATAAGTTGCTGCTCGGTATCCCTTGCATAATTTAATATTTCATGTGCAGGATCTCCCTTAAGATGAACGGTTTCCGAGTTAATCCCCGCAGATTTTAATTTAGATTTGGCTTGTTGCAGCAGTTCCAAACTCGCTTTCTCCATTTCGTTCAATATTTCTTCCAAGAAATTCTCTGGTACATATGTCATGCCATTCGACACATATTCCTGGCTGACATTAACCAAGATAACTTGAGTTTGTTTGTTTCGGGCTATTTCAATGGTTGCATCGAGGAGTTTGTTCGTTATTTCAGCTTTATCAATGGCCACCATAATTTTGTCAAACATATTTATCATCCTTTCCGTGGCAGCTCGTAGCTATTTCGGCTACCTATAAAACGATTTCTTGCTGCTCCCATACCGACTAAAGAGAGTAAGACCGAAGCGCCAAGCAGAATGAAAAGTGGCAGGTTCCAACTATTTGTCGCATCATGCAGATATCCTATAAGAGCAGGACCCACTGCGGCAAGAAGATATCCGATCGATTGTGCCATGCCAGACAGTTCCGCTGCTTGATGTGCATTTTCAGTACGTAACCCGAAAAACATCATGGCCAAACTAAAGGCGAAGCCTCCACCAATACCGAGCATGATGATCCACAACAGAATGATATTGGAGCTTCCGTAAAGAAGTCCAATCGTTCCCGTCAAAAGCAAAATAGTTGTGATGACCACTAACAACCGTTGGCTAGACATGCGCCCAGCAATAACGGGGACAATAAAGGTAAATGGAAGCATAGCTAACTGCATGATCGATAGGTACCATCCTGATTGATTTGAGTCAATTCCTTGCTGCTTTAAAATTTCAGGCAACCATGCGATCAACACATAGAAAACCATGGACTGTATACCCATAAACATGGTTACTTGCCAGGCAAGCGGGGATCTCCAAACATTCACATCGTTGCTGGCCATCTGTTGACTCGTCGTGGCTGTTTGCTTCGTTTGATTTCTTAATTGGGGTAACCAACAGAGGATCGATACAAAGCTTAGAATCCCCCATATTCCCAATGCTCCCTGCCATTTTAGACCTGCGTTCACGGCTAGAGGCACGCTGATTCCAGATGCGATTGCTCCACATAAATTCATTGAAATGGAGTAAACACCTGTCATGGAGCCAATTTTATTGGGGAAATCCCTTTTGATTATACTTGGCAATAATACATTACATACGGCAATTGCGAATCCAAGAATTGCTGTCCCAATAAACAGATTCGCTGCGCCAGATAAAGAACGTATTACAATACCTACAGTCAGAAAGATGAGGGCGATCATTATGATACGTTCAACCCCATACCTTCGTCCTAATCTTGGTACTAGAGGCGATAATAAAGCAAAGGCAAGCAAGGGTACCGTTGTGATCAGACCTGCTAATGTATTTGAAATATGAACGTCATCCCTTATAAGACTCACTAAAGGACCGACTGAGGTTAAGGGAGTACGTAAATTAGCTGCAATAAAAATAATGCCGAGAATGATCAACCCTATAGAGGATGGTACGGCTTTTTTATTTTGTTTATTCGGCATTCTCCATTTCTCCTTCCTGAATCCTTACGTATTATGTGCTTCCTGCTGATTGAAAAACTTTACTATAACATCCGCGCGAACAACAAAAGTATATTATAATATACTATTTTAAACAAGAAGTATTTTATATCATACTAAAACTCATATAAAAACAAAAATACAACTCTGAATCCCTGTCATGGAATTCGGAGTTGTATTTAATAAGTGGAATTTTCGACTTTTAGAAACCATATTTTAAGGATATATGGAGCACTGTTTCACTATTCGTATGATTGGTATAAGAGTGAGGACAATCTGCACGAAAACTGATCGTATCATATTGATTCAATGTGTAAATCTCTCCATTGACTTGTATCTCAATGGAACCAGTCATTACAGTCGCAATTTCAGTTGTATTCACATGATGACCTTCAGGGTAATAGGAGCTATTTGGCTGTAAGTATGCCCGACACATTTCAATATCGTTGCTTTTAAAGACTGGTTCAATGATCCAATTTTTTTCATCATTAGAAAACCGCAGTCCCTCGCCTGCTCGATACAAATTAACAGGGTCTTCTGATTTGAACAAAGCAAATAGCGGTAAAGATATGCCTTTTGAAATTTTCCATATAATCGCCAAAGTTGGATTTGTTTCACCACGTTCGATATTTCCCAGAGTAAGTTTGCTTACGCCCGTTAATTCCGATAAGTCGTCTAAGGTCATGTTTTTTTCTTTTCTGTACTTTTTCAATGCACCGCCGATTTGTAATACAATTTGTTTTGATTCATCGATTTCATCCATTTGATATTCACCTCAATAAAAAACTATATAGCTAGTATATTGTTTAGCTAGATTCTTTTCCATACGATACGACTTGTAAGCCCAGTGGATTTCAGAAAACAACGTTAGTTGAAACTTCACATATAATAAAAGGCTTGTCTCAATAATTTTGAGACGGTGAAATTTAGTTAGATATTTATCTAATCGGTAATGGGACCATTTTCTTGTCCCTCGACAATGCGTCACATTCCGTAAATCGTGATAATTACATACAACAGGAGCCTCACTAATTCCTTTTGTTCTACGAACATTAATAAATCCCCGTTTGGGGATTAACATAATTTTTTGCGGTCTTCAATACCTTGGTTTTAAATGTTCAATATTGTAGCAAGATCAATTGTTGTGCTCTCAATCCTTCCAACTATTTATTCTTCTGTTTTGCAACTTGCCTACCGCCGATGATAAGCATGATAATCCCAATTACTGCTAGAATAATCCGAACTAAGAATGGACTCAATGAAAACACAGTTTCACCTTGCCAGTGCAATCCGAACAACCTTTCATTCAGCCCCACAATCGCTAATAATGGCTTAAGAAACAAACTCAGCGCTACTAATACTATCCCCCAAATAATATTGCTATTCATTGATTCTAAACCTCTTTTCCAATTAAGATAGTTTGCTTGATTATATCCACAACAGGTCCATAATTCTCAGTAATAAAAAAGTGTTGACAATCTTAGTAGATAGAAATATGTAGCTTTATAGATTGTGTCACAACTAATGATCGACCCCATGGTGGGCGTACAAAATAAAGGGACAGTCGAGGTGAGATCTCAACTGCCCGTCCTTAAATTAAACTATCATGAGAATGACTTACACCATACAAACATATTCCCAAGTTCTTGGAAGCCAACCCTCGTGTAGACGTGCATCGCGGCATCCGGTTCAGGATCCAACGTCCACATTCCCCCATGATTAATGTAGAGCTTGCTGACGCCGAATTCTTTCAACCGGCGCATACATTCGTACAAGAGGTTTGTCGCTAATCCCCTTCTTCGATGCGTGGGAGCCGTTCCGAACGGCTCGATAATCGCGATGTTGTTCTCGTTATCGAGCCAGATATTTGCAAAGCCGACGACTTTATTCGCCTCGTCTAATATAACCAAGTCCAATTCCTGACTGTACGTTGGACAGGACATCAAACGACGGTAAATCTCCATATCCGGCGCAGTCAACCCAGCTGAACCTCTCATGATCATAACCTTTTGCGCAATATTACCAGTCTCAATCGGACGAACCCTGAACCCCTCGGGAAAATGAGGCTCGTGATTGGCAGTTTCCAAATCTATTACCCCGGAAAACATGTACCAAGTATGTTGCTCGTATCCCCTTGCCTTCAGCGTCTCTACTCGGGGATGATCCTCGACATAAGCCCAAATATAAACTTCCAGTCCACTCCGATCTTCAAGCGACGGACCGCAGTAGTGTCTTTCCGTCCAGGCGAATATTTCATCTTCCAGATGAACGTATTCAGGTCTGGTAAAGCAATAAATAATTCGATAATGCCCCGGCCAGATAGCACCGATGATCGTTCCGTCTTCGATTTCGCATACTGTCAGGCTTTGAAGGAACTTATCACCGCCGAAGGCGCGGTTGTAGTCAAAATCTCCAAGACTCGGATAAAACCGGCGGTTCGGATCGACAAACTTTTGGGTGATGACCTTGCGAAGAGTCATGTAATCGCTCTCATCCCTATATGGCCGAAATTGTACTGTCACGTCTTTACACTCTTCCTTTCTCCTTCTCTATAACCAGCCCCATGTTTTCGACATGTAATCAAATTTTGTTTATATAAAATGATTCGAATTCAGCAACAGAGTCGAACTGGTTTAAAGATACACCTTCTGTTCTAAGGTGATTCTCTAATTTTTCTATAAGCTGCAGAACTGCTATTCGCAACGGTTCGAGATCTTTGGGATCCAGAAACGCAGTGAGATCTGGGTACCCAAAGCGATGATAAAATTCCCGATACTCCCCCAAATCGAAAATACCAGGCCAGCGCCCTTTTTCGGCTGCGTACAAAATACGTGCCAAACCATCTTGTACACCTGTAGCAACGAAAAACGCTGTTTCATAGTGGCCATTTTCGCAAGCGGTTAGGAGTTTGTTAAGCATTCCTTTTTCCTCTTCGTAGTATCCCTTCATCCAATCTTGGTAAGAACGTAATCCTTTGAGCTTGTTTCTTCGTTCTGAAATTAGATCAAGAGTGTCTAAAGTCAGTTTCTCGCAAGCAGACTTGATTTCATCTTTAGAATGGCTGAACATCATGGTATCAAGGTAGAGATCCAGTTGGTCTGGCTTCATTGGGAGATTTTTGACTTGCTCGCGATAATGACCCCACATGCGTATATAGTACGTTTGGTTTAACAACGCAAGAGATCTAAAAATGTTAGCGGCAATTTCTTGCGCCAGTATCCGGCAAAAGGGTAAATCCATGGAGTCTTCGGCAAGTCGGAACTTCATCAAGCTAGTAAAACAATCTCGCACGACAACCTCAGCTCTGTTGATCAATGTTAGCGTGTTGGACGGCTCCCCCATGGAAGATATGGTCTCGCGGAGTTTCATGAATTTCGCTAGGTCTTCTTCTGAACGCACATACAGTAGTTCACAGTCCGCAATAATGGTCGTGCTCCAATCTTCAGAGGTTGACATCCTTTCAGCACGATCCCATCCGATAGGCCAGAAATCAAAACTAATACCGTCGATTATAAACTGTAATTCCACTTGATTTCCTCTAGGTGTGGCCGGAATGAAGAAAAAGTCTAAATCCGATCGTTCTGTCGCCCTCCCCTGCAAATATGATCCGTAATATCCGACAATCGCAACATCCTGGGGGTAATGGGTCTTAATATGCTTGACAATGATATCAACTACGGCAAAAACATCAACCATCATGGAACCTCCTTGTTCGTACGTCCTCTATGATTATGTGATAGGGAATACTAGTCATGGCATATGTTGATCGTATCGCTCATTCTAGCGGCTGTACTTTAAGATTAGGTTGTTATCCAGTAAGTGTAAATGGAAAAGATAATTATAAACAAATAGCCCTTGATGTTCTCATATGATATGCCCCGTACTCATCCATGTTCGCGACTCCCTTCGACTTCTTATACCTTTTGTACAAAATCTCAAGCTTAATTCTTCCCAAAGTATAGTGGCTTGATTGAACTAATTTGCCTGTTAGCATAATCAATTTAGAAGGATTTCATCGATTTACATATAGATTTTTCATATGGATTTCAACAATCTTTGAAAAGGCCCAAGAACATGCCAAAAAAGGCTGCTCCTTGGGCCCATAACATGCTCGCATGGACAAATTCTCAATGAGTCATAATACATATTGCTTCCACGCAGCTTCAAGCATTTCGGTTGATTTAACCAAATTCATGGTGTAACTGTCTCGCTCTCCCTCATCACGGAGGGAAGAGGCACGGAATTGCTCAACCTTCTCCCCTTCTTTCAAAACCAGAATATCCGTGCACAATCCAGGTACAAGCGATAGGTCATGAGTAATGAACAGTAGGGACAACCCTTCTTCCTTCTGAATGGACTTAAGCAGTTCAATGATCTGATGTTGTAATAACATATCAAGGTTGGAGACGATTTCATCGCAAATCAATAGTTTTGGATGAATGATCAATGCTTTTGCCAGACATGCCCTTTGATATTGCCCTCCGCTTAGCCTGCCTGGCCGATTTCTAAGTAGGTCCTCATGAAGGCCGACCTTACTCGAATACTCCAAAACTCTCTCTTTACGTTCCTGCTTTTTCAAGCTTGTAAAGTTTATTAATGGCTCTTCCAGGCACTGAAACAAGCTCATCGAAGGATTCAACGTTGAGGCTGAATTTTGAAAAACAATCTGAATGTCACGATACCATTCTTTATACGATTTGATTCGTTTGTTAGGCAAGCATCGCCCATTGAATAGGACTTGGCCTGATGTCGGCTGCTTCAATGCCATGATCAGTTGGGCCAGCGTAGATTTTCCACTACCGCTCTCACCTACAATGGCCAGAGAGCCTCCATCTTTTATAGTAAATTGGATGTCTTTCAGAATTTCCCTTCCATTGATTTCTTTATGCAACTGATACACTTCAAGCATGAGCTCACACGCCTCCTTTGCTAAGAAACCTCTGTGATTGATACATGCATAACCGTTGGGTATATTCATGCTCAGGTTGCCCCAGGACTTTATCCGGGCTTCCCTGCTCGATGATTTCACCGGCACGCATGACACCAATCCGATCCGCAAGATAACCGGCAAGGAGTAAGTCATGCGTAATAAACAGCATACTCATGTCCAGTTCTTGGACTAGAGAATTCATAAGAGATATGATTTCTGCTTGCGTTGTAACATCGAGCGCACTCGTGGGTTCATCGGCAATGATGACTTCGGGTTTTAACAACAGCGCCATCGCGATCATGACACGTTGATTCATTCCGCCGCTCAGTTCATGAGCACAACGTTTCATCACATGTGCCGGTTCTTTCAAGAGCACTTGAGATAGCATCTGCTCGGCTTGCTTCTCAGCTTCATGCCTTGATACGGGCAAGTGGCTCCGCATCAAATCGATCAATTGCCTTCCGATAGGAATAGAAGGGTGCAAGGCTTGTTCGGGATGCTGAAAAATGGCACCTACATGTCTACCCCTGATTCTCTGCCAGTTCCTCTTGGATAACCGATTCAGTTTTTGGCCGCGCAGCAGGACATCACCCGACATTTGTAGATTAGTGGAAAGCATCCCTAACATGGCTTTGCTAGTTAATGTTTTACCACTCCCGCTCTCTCCGATTAAGCAGTACGTCTTTCCCGATTCCAAAGAAAAGCTGATGTTACGCACCAGAGATAGGCCCTCCGCATTTCGAATGTTCAGATGGTTTACTTCGACTATGACCTCCATTTATTTCTCCCTCCTGAGCCGCTCGCCTATAATCTGGAAGGAGCAGGCTGTCAGAAAAATCATGAACCCCGGGAAGAAACCCATCCACGGTGCAACCTGCAAGTAATTTTTTCCATCTAACAGCATAACCCCCCATTCAGGTGACGGAGGTTGCGCGCCAATTCCTAGAAAGGACAAGCCCGATAAAGTCAATATCACCTTACTTACATCAAGGATCAGCATGGTTCCAATCTGAGGCGCGATATTCGGTATCATATGCCTTATCATCGTCCTCATTCCAAAGGATCCGCTTACCCTGCTTGCAATGATATACGGTTCCTTCTTAACGTCATGGATCAACCCCCGTATTAATCTCACGTACTTGGCCCACCAGGACAGTATCACGGCAAAATAGACATGTTCCATGCCGAAGCCAAGAAAACCGACAATCACGATCGTGAGCAGGATATTCGGCAATGCCGTAAATGTATCCGTCACGCTCATCATGAACATATCAAGTTTTTTTCCAAAAAAAGCGCTCGCCGTACCAACCAAAAGCCCGATCAGCATGACGATGCCGAGAACGATGAAAACAGGGAACACCGATTCACTGATGCCGTGGATCACGCGACTGAACAAGTCCCTTCCTAAATAATCCGTTCCAAAGGGATGAGCAAGGCTTGGAGGAACAAGCTTTTGCTCATGATTCGTATGGAGCGGGTCATAAGGTGAAACCCACGAGGCGGTGAGTCCTGTAATCATAAGTATCGAGATAAACAGCAGCGCTGCTGTCGGAAGTTTATTAGCCCGGATGAGTTGCATCATAGTTCCCACCTCTGCTTGTCCAGATGAATGCGTGGATCGGCAAAGAAATACAGCATATCGGTCACAAAATGAAACACAAAGATAAACGCAGCCACTAGAAGCGCACTCCCTTGAATGACTGGAAAATCACGGCGATATATAGCCTCAAGCATATATTTACTGAACCCAGGAAAACTAAAGATCGTTTCCGTTATGATCGAAGCCCCGAAAAAACTTGGCAGACTCGTCGTGATTAACGTCAGGATCGGTACGAGCATTGAGCGAAATAAATAGGATGGATATAAGATCGAGTTACGCAAACCTCTGGCCCTTGCAGCCTCGATATACGAGAATTTGCTGTACTGAACGGTATAGGAACGTACCATTCGAATAAAATAAACGCTTTGTACCAGCGAAATGGCCGTCACCGGAAGTACATAATGCAGCAAGGTAGAACTTCCAATAACCGGAAGGACGGGCCATATGACGCCAAACGCATACATTAGAAGAATAGCGAGCCAATATAAAGGAACGGACAATCCCAAGATGGTTAACGAGTATACGACTCGATCAGGAATCGAACCCTCATTTAGCCCCAACCATATCCCGACCGGTATGGAAATGATGATCGTTAGTACAAAAGAGCCTGCAATGAGTCTATACGTCGGCTCTAAACGACTTATAATTTCATGTAAAACCGGTTCCCCCGACATGAAGGAATGCCCCAGTTCTCCTTGAACAATCTGAAACACCCAGGCCATGTATTGCTGAAGGAACGATTGGTCGAGTCCCCATTGTTCCTGTAGATCAGCCACCAGCGACTGCTCCGGTACCGCTCCGATCTCTAACAGCATCATGGACGCCGGATCTCCCGGCGCCAGTCGCATCAATGCAAACACGAACAACGAAAACAGGACAAAGGTAATCATCAGCATCAGCAGACGATAGATCATAGAACGCAGCATTACTGGGCTTCCTTCTTCAAGCGATGCCATTTCAACGGATCGTCCTCGATTGCATTGAATGCAAAGCCAATCAGTTCGGTCGTATGAACAAAGGTTTGCTTGGTATAGTACATGGGTACAGACATAGCTTCCTCATGCATTCGAAGAAACACTTGGTCGAACAGGGCTTGCTGTTTCTCACCGGAAATCGTAGCCGCAATTTGATCCAGCAAATCCGACAAAGGGCGATCTTGAAAGGCAACCCCCGGCGTAGATGGCGAGCTGTAGAATAACGAGGATAAGAATCGATACGGCAGTTGAGCATCCGTATAGGTCCGGTACATCAGCAGGTCAAAATCCTTGCTGCCCCACAGCGTATCGTAGTATGCCGCCCTTTCCTGATTCACAATGCGGATTTGGATTCCGATCTGCTTCATGTTGTCTTGGAAAACCTCCGCCATCTCTTTCCATTCCGGATATTCTTCCGTTTGAATGACCAACCGCAGCTGCAGGACTTGCCCGCCTTTCTCGTAAAGACGCTTCTTTTCGTTCCATTCGTAGCCCGAGGCTTCGATCAGTTGTTTGGCCATCTCGGGATTGTAAGGATAGGAAGGCTGATTATCATCGGTTACAAACGCAACTTTCTCTTGAAACAATCCTCTGACGGCATCGCCGGTGCCATCGGCATATTTGCTCGTATCGTTTCCGTAATTGACGGCCTGGCGAATGTTCTTGTCCGATAGAAACGCATGGTTTTGGTTGATAACTAAAAAGTAGGACATCGTACTCGCTCCGGTCTCCACCACGTACTTTTCGTTATTGAGGAAAACACTTAGACTTTCTGCTGGAACATTACCAAGTTCCCCGCCTGCAAGATCGACCTCTCCGGATTGCAGCGCCATCACCCTTGCTTGAGGATCTGTAATCACTTTAAAAACGAGTGAATACCCTGACGGTTCCTCTAACCAATAATGTTCGTTTGCTACCAGTACGGTCTCCACCCCTTGTCGATAACTTCCTATTTTCCAAGGTCCCGTGCCGATCGCTTGCTGAAAGGTTCCGCTCACGTCTCCCGCTGGAGTTACCGAGTTTGGACTCATAATCCGAAACGGCCTTGCCTGGCTCAGCTCATACAGCACTTGTGTTGCGGTATGTTTAAAAGAAAGCACGACGGTGTTATCATCCGGTGTTTCAATGTTTGCAAGCAAACGGGATATTTCCAGCGTGGCATTCTCTCTCCTGCTGACCGCCCTCTCCAAGGAAAACTTAACCGCCGTTGAATCCAATGGGCTGCCGTCTGAGAATTGCACCTGATTCCTTAAATGAAAAGTGTACGTCTTACCGTCTTCGGAGACCTGCCAGAATTCAGCCAGACTGGGAACAAGCTTCCCTTCTCCTTCATATTCCACAAGCGCGTCATATACAGCGGCATGCGTATGTCTTGATCCATTGTAAGTCGAAGCATCGAGCTTATCTCCCTCAGCGTCCTGCGTTACGGCAACAACGATTTGCTTGTCTTCTGTTTTGCCAGGGAACGGGTCTGTTTCTTTCGAACACCCCACGAGCAAAGATAATGCAACAAGTCCTGCAACTCCGAATCTAAATCTCCCCAACATCCATGCTCCTCCTAATTCTCTTCTCGGTTGTTTGTGATTAAACAGCCGCTACGATCTTGACCGCTTGCATACTGAGTAATCTTTGTATATTATTAATCGTAATCATTACGATTTGCAACATTTTTTTTTAAAAAAAGGAGATCTGAATAATGACCGAGCATAAACTTGCGCAGCAATATCGTGACTATTGGGATAAAGGAGCTGCTGTCTATGATGAAATTGTAGATACCGAATTTGCAACCGATACCTATGAACAATGGAAAGCGATCTTGAATCATCTATTATCCGGAAAACGAAATTTGAAAATCCTCGATGTGGGAACAGGCCCCGGTTTCTTCGGGGTTTTGCTAAGTCGGATGGGTCATGAGGTTACCGCCATTGACTCCTCGGCTGAAATGGTGGCTAGAGCTAATAAAAATGCGCAAAAGCACAACTGCAATTTCAAAACAATAGAAACCGATATTATCGATTATAAGACGGAAGAAAGATATGATATCATCATTTCAAGAAACGTCACCTGGTTCCTATATAATCCTGTTGCCGCTTATCAAAATTGGCATGGCATGCTGAATGACGGCGGGCAAGTGATGATCTTCGATGCCAACTGGAATTTATTTTTGAGTAATCCCCAAGAGGCGGAGCTGTTCAGAAAAGCTAAAGAAGAGGCAATTGATCAAGGTTACTTGCCTTATCGCGAAGAGAAGGATATCGAAGAAGGGGATCAATTGGCGCTTACCTTGCCATTGACCTACGTAAGAAGGCCGGGATGGGACGCTGAAATGCTGCGATATATCGGATTCACCAAAATCCAAGTCCATGAAGGTTTCGATGCTGATTTTTATCGAGCTGGAGAAAAAATTCTCAATCGCCATAGGCCCATGTTTGCCATCGTTGCTGAAAAATAAGGATACGTCCAATAAAAGACAAGCAGCCAACCTTGATGAGAAGGCTGGCTGGACGTCACTACTAATTCAGCCTAGTCATAGTCTTGGTAAGGTATATTTACGTATCCGTTTCATATTGGAAGACAAGCTTAACCACAATATAATCGGAGATTTTCTAATAATCAAATGAATGATCTGTATTATAATATGTTAAAGTAGACCAGGATTTTGAATTTTCATGAGAGGATTTATTTTCAGGTTTTGTTTATCTTAAGGAAGGTGAAAAATAGCTATGCTGAAAAAAAATAGGAACGTAACAGGTATTGTATTGGCCGTAATTTATTGTATTGTCCTTTTTGAGATTTTAATTGATGCCCCCCCTGGTGAAGCTCCAAATAATCCGCCTTGGGCATACGCAATGATTCCACTTGGAGCTGTTATAATTACCTCTCTCTTTGATTATGTGATTAAGTTCGATTTGTTCGATTTCTTCAAAAAAAAGAAGTAGAAAAAAGGAAAAAATGACTAGACCTTAAATGTTTTCCTTTATCCAAGAACGTAACTTATTAGCATAGAAAGCGCGTTCATCTGGATCCGACTGAGAACCCTTAGTCAGATAAAGTTGATCATTCACATATCTAGGGTAAACGTGGAGATGATAATGCCACACGTCTTGATTACCAGCAGGCTCATTATGTTGCCGCGTAGAAATCCCATCACATCCATATGTACTTTTCATGGCAAACGCTGTAAGCTGAGCCGCGCGGTGAATTTCAACAGCGTGATCCGCAGGGAGTTCAAAGATGTTCTCGAAATGTTGATTGGGAACAATAAGAACATGACCTTTGTTGTTTGGCCACCATTTGCTCGATATAAATGCCGTTACCTTTTCATTCTGATAGATGATATCCCATTGTTTTGTTCCCTGATTAGGTTGCTCGATACCCCACACACGACAAAATGGACATTCGTATCCCTCGGGCTTGTGTGAAAATGATGCTGTCATCTTTCTCATTCAACTCCTTTCATATTTCTCCAACCAACTATTAGGACGCAGGCAACTTCTGTTCGTTGCGTTATTCTGCCCGTTAGTTGAACAAAGGCAGCCAATCACCTTGATCAGCTGCCTTCTTGTTTTTATAACAAGTAGTGGGCTCATTGTTGAGCATTTCCCATTCATTGATATGATTACCGATTGATATTTTGCATAATCGCGCTGTAAAGAAAATCTGCTAAATCCTCATTGCCGTATTGATTAAAGTAGCTTTTGAATCGTGCATCGAATTTGTAAGTATCGGCAATGCAAGCCAGTAACTCTGTATCACATGGCATGAATTGCATTAGATTTTTTTTCCACTCCTCGATTAATCGCTGAACTTCATCGGAGGAAGGATGCTGATCAACACAAGACGCAATTTGCTTGAATATTTCCTCCATCGATTGAAAACGTTCATCTTTTTCATCTACTGATAAATTTTCCATCGTTTCATTATACACTTTGTACGCCTCTGTTTCGCCATAAATGAATCTTGCCTCATTGGCATACTGTTCTTTCAATGGCAAAACGGAAGAACTGTTGAAGATTTGCAAATGACTAATATCATTCCCCGAAACGTATTCTTCGAGAGCAACCATGATGGTTTCTAGTCTTTGTTTTTTCGATAATAAGTTTTGACTTTGCTTCTTTAATATTTGTTTCTGTTCTTGCCTGGTCAGCTTTAAAATGTCCGCAATTTCTTTCAAAGAAAAATCCATTTCCTTTAAGAACAAAATCGTTTGAAGTTTTTCCAAACTGCTTTGATCATATAGGCGATACCCTTTTTCCGTTAGATGTGTCGGTTTAAATAAATCGATTTTATCGTAATAATGCAAGGTACGAGCTGTAATTCCTGTTATCTGAACAATATCTTTAACCGCTAATAATGATTTCTTCATCCCAAAATCCTTTTACTTCGTCTAGTATTTGAGCAGCAGGCGTTATGGTTGCCTCAAAGATCGTTCTTCCTGTTTTTCTTAAGTAATACTGGATTAAATAATATCCGCAAGCGTAGCCGGCGCTGTACGGCATATTGACCGGTTTAAAATTCTGAAGTTCTGCGAGCTCGTCACCGTAAAGATACGGGGCAAATTGATCAAACCCCGTTAATTGCAATTGCTCTCGGAGCACGGGCTTAATGTGCCTGTTAAGTGTTTCAGCATTTGTTTTCGTTACCCAAGGGCCGAGCCATTCTTCTCCAAACATGGACGCAGCGAAGTTTTCAGCTAATCCTTCACTTACGATGAGCTCACCCAAATTAACGGTGTGATCCCACTGAATAAATTGATATCGCACATTATGGTTGCACTCGTGCGCCAGCGCAGCCTTCATTCGAGGAATCGTGTACTCATTTGGCAAGAGTGTACCCCAGATAAACCCGGGAATGCCACCAAAGCCGCTATATCCTTCGTTTATTGTTAAGGCACGGTTTTCCGGATTCCCTAGTTGAATGGTAAATAAATATTCAGATACGGGGAGACTTATTTCATGTTCTATAAATAGACGGAGGCTTTTCCTTACAGCGTGCTCACACTCTAACCAAAAAGAATCTGACGAAATCAACTCTACCTCAGGTGAAATCTGATGGGTAATCTGATCAGGGGATCGATGCATCATACTATTAAACGTAATAACGTCAAAACCATTCGCTTCTTCAGCTCTAAAAGGGATTTGTTGAATTTGCCATTGTTTCATAAAGGGAGCCATCATTTCGTTTCTGAATAATTCAAGTTTTTCCTCGGGCGAAGCTTGGGCAACTTTTTGATAAATGTGGTCTGAACGCAATGTTATTATGTTCATATCTCTCACTCCTAGTCGTTTATAGTGAGAATTATGCACTATGACCTAACGTCAGAGTCAAGAACCTGAATCCAAATTAATTTACATGTTCTTAAAACTATCCTTCCCGTTAGCTTAATGAACGATCAAATTTCTTTAGCCTGGCTTATAGAGAATTAAGAAAAAAGAAGCAAGTCTATAAGACGTGCTTCCTCTGAGACGCTAGTTTGTTTTTGACTATTTGCCCCTGTGCTTCTTCTTCGCTTTTTGAACTCTAAGTTGATATTTTCTTTCATTTTCTTCCTGCTCAATCACACCAATCCAGTACTTACAACTTTCATCAAACAATACGGTAAGCTTCACACTTACTCCCCCTCTGTTTATACTGGAGTGATGGACATCCCGAGGGGGGAAGGTCACTGACACTAGAGCTAACCCTGTGCGACCGGACTACCAACCGATCCGTGTTTTTACACTCCTTTAAGGTTATATCACATTTTTCACAATGGTTAACCGTTCCACTAGGCCCGTTAGTAATATAAAACAGCATTAGAAACGGACTGGAAGGCTCACCAAAGATCGCAGCGTGCTGTAATGATATGTCAAGTCCTCCGGTTTAACGTCAAGACGCAGGTTGGGAAAACGCCGCAATAGAGAGCTGAACGCGATTTGCCCCTCCATGCGGGCAAGGGGCGCCCCCAAGCAAAGATGGATTCCTCTACCAAATGCCAAATGATCGGTCTCTTGTCTTGTGATGTCCAGCCGCTCCGGCGCGTCAAATCGGCTTGCATCCATATCCGCTCCGGCCAGTGATACCACAACCATTTCGCCTTTTCGAATTCGTGTGCCGTGGATCTCGATATCTTCGTCCGCGATCCGGCTCGTAATCATGACCGGACCCGCATACCGCAGCAGCTCTTCCACCGCTGCCGGCAAAAGAGCCGGATCCTCGCGAAGCAGCCGCATTTGTTCTGGATGCTGAAGCAACGCCAAGGTTCCGTTACCGATCAGATTCACGGTCGTTTCATGTCCTGCCGTAATGAGCAGCCATATGGTGGAGAGCAGCTCGTTCTCGTTGAGTTTATCGCCCTCGTCATAAGCCTGAAGCAAACCGCTGATAACATCGCTTCCGGGGCGTTTTCTCTTTTCGGAAATCAATGATTGAATGTAGTCGATAAACTCCTGAAGGGCTTCCTGAACCATATTGGCTTGGCCGGGGTTCAGCGCGGCTTCGGCCAGCTTGTGGGTCCACTCGCGAAAACGTGCCTGATGATGGCCGGGGATTCCCAGCATCTCCGATATCACGATGATAGGCAGCGGATAAGCAAAATCCGAAATCAGTTCCATCTTGCCCCGGGTGGCTACCTTCTCCAGCAGCTCGTCGGCAATTTGTTGGATTCGCGGACGAAGCTCTTCAATCATACGGGGCGTAAATGCTTTGGAGACCAAACGCCGCAGCCGGGTATGATCGGGAGGATCCACCGTGAGCATATTGGGCATATTCTTGAACCATTCAAGCAATTCATTGACGGAGCTGTTCTGGGGTGAGGCTTTTTGCTGTGAAGCGTACTTTCGCCGATCCGAGAGGAACCTGGGGTCCTTTAAAATTGCTGAGACATCCTCATACCGAAAGGCTACCCAAGTTTCGCCCATGCCAAAAAAGTCATCAAGCCGATAAAGTCCTTCCTGATGTTGGATCAGATTTTGGTAAAACGCATTAAAATCACGCATTGTATCCGGCGATACAAAATCGTTGCTTGTTATGCCTTTCACGGCTGATCACCTCTTTACTTTAGTTTTCCATACCGAATCGGATCATGTCACAAAAAGCGTCCAGTTCCTTCATAAGGCTGCGGGTATAGCTTTCATCAATATGGTTCATCCCGTTCGTCTCCTCCAGAAACTTCGTTTCGAAATGTTTGGTAACGGCCATGACGAGCTCGAATGCATGCTTGCGGTTTATGCCTTCGCGAAGCGGCACCTTATCGAAGAGCCTTACGAGCATCGCTTGACGGGTTTCACTGACCTGACCGTACTTAACTTCGACTTCCTCCTCCAAGCCATCGGGTGTGGCATAAAATGCCTCATATACTAACTTCCATTCATCCGAATGCTCTCGAAAATAGTCGAGCTTCGCATGGCTTAACTGAGAAATAGCTGTAAAAAAATCGGTGTGTTCCGTCCACTCATCGTAATGGATGCCAGTTCGGACTTTCTCGAAGCAGTGGTCAACTAAGCTAAGATACAGTTTCTTCTTACTCGTGAAATGATGAAAGATCAAAGCTTTGGAGATACCAGCAGCTTCCGCTAACATTTCCGTTGATGTGTTCTTGTAACCGTTGCGGGCAAACACGGATAAGCAGGCTTGCAAAATCTTCTCTCGTTCGTAGAGCTGTATCGGCAGATTCATCACCTCTTTTTGAATTTGCTGACCAATTGGTTAGTAAAATCATACAGGATGCTGACCTGTCGGTCAATATAAATGGAAAAAAATCCCCCTGCGGAGAGCAGAAGGATTTATTGAGGTTACGGTATCCTTCTTGTTTCTTTGTCTTTCACTTCACTTTTCTTAAGTAGAATTACGTATAATCAGCGAAGTCTTGTAGGTTTTCGCTATAGGAGCAGACCGCATCCCCTTCAATCTCCGGGTAAGACATTCTGTAACATCCCTGACCATATCGGGAATACAATTGGTTAATGTGGTCAGTTCCGGATTAGTCATCAATCCCACAGGATGGTTATCAAATCCGATGACGGACAATTCTTGAGGCACGGATATCCCCTTTTGCTTGGCTGCTTTCAATAAACCTGTAGCTACAAAGTCACTACCTGTTATCATTCCATCCGGCAATTGATCAGAAGTAAATAATTGTTCTCCCAGGGCATAACCATCTTCCATAGTCACCAGACCCGTATAACATTGTGATTTCGTACACGCAAGGCCGAATTGTTGGTGAGCCAGTTGAAACCCGTTCCATCTTTTCTCTTGCAATAGTGTCAGGTGATCCATACAGAAAAACAGATGACGGCGTCCCTTGGACAGCAAATAGGCTGTCGCTTGAAAGACCGCATCTTCTTCATCCAATCGAAAGACATCGAGAAACTCTCCGTCCATCGCTTCGTTGCATATGATTCCAATGTAAGAACCTATATATTCTTTAATTTCTCTCTCCGAGAAATGAGAATGAGCAATAACCACGGCATCCATTTCTCGACGTAACAATCGGGCATACACATCACGTTCATACTCGGGGGATAATTCGGTCTGATAGATGACAAGTTGATACCCCATTGAGCCTAAAGATCGACTTAATGCACTAACAAGCTGACTGAAATAGGGTTGCTCCACATCCGGGACAAGCACACCGATATGATTGCTTGCCTGTAGACGCAACTGAACCCCCTGCGTATTGCGGATATATCCCAGCTCCGTAATGGCTTTCTGTACTTTTTGTCTGCTTTCAACGGATACGTGAGGGTGGTCGTTTAACACACGTGATACCGTCGACTTGGAGAGACCACTTACACGAGAAATATCAATTATGGTGGGCAAAATTAACACCTCATCTAAAGTATTGACCTGGGAACGTTCCCTGCAACTATGATATTGTTAACAAACTGTAGGAGGAGTCACACTCATGGAAGTCATCTATACCCCCGCTGTAACCGAATATCTGATATTGTTTGATTTTGATGAAACATATTACCCGCATGAATGTTTGCCTGAACAACTCAACATGGTGTACGAACTGGAACAATACCTCCAGCAGCTTGCCAGAAATCATCAAGTAAAGATAGCTTGGGTCACCGGAAGCAGTGTTCAGCAAATACAAGCAAAAATGAAAATAGCCGGTATGACGCAGCTCCCCCATTTTATAGCGAGCAATCTGGGCACAGAAATGTGGGAAGTCGAGCCGGACGGACAACTGGTCACTGTTCCTTCATGGGCAAAGATTATAAGGGCATCCGGATTCTCTCGAAGAGATGTAGAAGATTTAATTAGCGAATTAAAATCAACATTCAACATTGTCCTTCACGAACAGACTCAATTTGGTCAATCCGGATATAAAATGAACTACTATTATTATCCGGTATCAGCAGGCAGAACCCAATATGATATTAGTATCATCAGGCACCTTGCTGCAAATCACGGGATCGGAATTAATATCAATATTTGCAATCCCAAGGCGGGTGATCCGGAGCACGCATATGATGTCGATTTTATCCCCGCAGGAACTGGAAAGAAAGCGGCTGTGCAATTCCTGATGGATTATAGTCAGGTACTCCTGTCCAAAACATTGGCCTTCGGTGACAGTGGAAATGACATTGAGATGCTTCGGACGGTTGCCCATGGATATCTTCTCCAGAACGCAACGGCAGAGGCAAAGTCATGCCACAACAACGTTGCCCCTTATCCTTACGCCGAGGGAATTTTGCATGTATGTAGAAATTTCTTTGAGGAGTAATTCATATTATGGCGTTTGCTCAGCTATTGTACAATACAAATACCGCCGCTTTCCTCTACGGAGAAGGGCGGTATTTACATATTGATGGCTTAACAAGCCTATCAACAGACCACCCATGGTCCCTTATAAAGCTCCGCCCCTGTATAAGAAACAATAGGACCCCAGCTATATTTAGCCGGTCTAAGTCCTGGTAATCGTGGGAACCGGCACTTCTTCAAGCACATCGCTAGATCTTGCACACGAACTCTTTTTCGATTCAATAACAAAATAGTAATAGCCATAAGACTTTCAAGATTCATGAATGATTCCACCGTTTCTCTTGCAAAATGTTCAATTTATACCTCTGCACTACTTGTATCTTTGCTCCTTAGTTCAGCAAGAAAAAGCTCCACGTCGAAGCAGCCGACAAATGTTTGCCGGCTACATCTTGTGCTTGTATATATTCGTCCGGCAGTGCCAAGCCGCGGTGATCAGCCAGGCAGTTAACGAACGGGCGTGTAGCGGAGCACCACGACGCCGGAGCCGAAGGGTTTGGTCTCGGTCAGCTTCAGATTCAGTCGATCCCGAACTCCCCCCAATAATTGGGGGCCGCGTCCGGCAACGATTGGCTGTACCAGGAAGTGATACTCGTCCACCAAGCCTAGTTGTGCCAGGGTGGAACCGAGGCCGGGACCGCCGTTAACCACTAGGTTCTTCCCTTCTGCCGTAAGCTGTGACACCTCCTCGGAAACAGGCCCTTTCAACAAGAAAGAGTTATGCCACGACACGTGATCCAGCGTCCGCGAAAAGACGTACTTGGGTTTCCGATCGAGATTACGTGCGAAGTCGACCAAGTATTGAGGTCCATCGCCGCTACTGGCAATGGCTGGCCAAGCACTTTCCATCAGCTGGTAGATTTTACGTCCGAAAAGCAGACCATCAGACTTGTCCATCAAGTCCACCGTATACTGGTGGAGATCCTCATCCGCAATCACCTGCGTGTGGTCACAGCAACCGTCCAGTGTCACATTCATCATCAAGATTATACGTCCCATATGCAGCCTCCTTATGTCTACATTTTATCATCCAGAATCAGGCCCAGTTTCTCATGCATTGCTAATGTGACAGTCCGGGCAACGAAACTTGAGGAGCCATTTTCCTTCTGGGCGTATAACGTAACATTGATCGCTCATACTTTATTTTTAACCGACTGTAACAGAAGTAGGCGCGGCCTCCGTCGATCGACCACCCTTAAATCCGGAAGCGAGCAGCAGCACCATAAATCCCCCGGAGACGCCCCACAATACAGAGGTGTTCGAAGAGGCCGCGTCCAGCCCGCCGAAGTACATCACTTCCCGCAGCCCTCCTGCTGCGAACCGCAATGGCGTCCACGAATAGATCCAATCTCGCGTCGTCTGTGGCAAGAACTCCGGAGCCATGTTCAGCAGCGGCATGGAGAAAAACATCAGCAGTACGAGCAGCGGCATAGCCCGGAATCCGATCCAATTCAGCAAGGAAGATTGCAGTAAGAAGAACGCCGCTCCGACCAGCCATAAGAACAACCAAGTTGCCCCTGCATCCGCCATTTCCATACCGTACCACGACGTGGCCATCCAAATAGTGAAGGCCGATGAAAAGCTTACGATCACAAGTCCCACGATCGCTTGCAGTGCACTGACCGTCCGTCTTCTTGAACCCGCGTCGACCGCTTTCCTGCCAGCCAGGAACAAGACTATTCCGGTCACCAGGCTGCCGATCCACATGATCTGAGTCAACAAAGCCGGCGCACTCCCTGACGCATTGTTCCCCCCCGGTGAATGCATGACTTCCTCCTGAACGTTCATTGGTGTGATAAAAGCCTTCGCCGTCTCAACCGGAATATGCTCATTTTTTTGCTCAATCTGCCCAAGCAGCTGATGCGACAGTTCTTCGTTGATCATTTTCAGCGCTTGCCCCAATGACTGTGTTACGACCGCCGAGGCTTGAGTGCTCATCCCCTCGTTGGTGATGAGCTTCACATTAGGGTGAATCGGCGAAGAAGTTGCTAACGAGAGCAATCCGGTGCTCAGATCAACCGGAAGCACTACCGCTCCGTAAAAATCGCGTTTATCCATCCCTTCCATTGCTTTTTCCTCGGAATCCACAACATACCATACGAACGGTAGCGCCGGATTCGAACCTAATGTCTCCTGAATTATCTCCCCTACCGCAAACGTTCCGCCAGTCGCCAGCTCCGCCGGCTGGTCAAGGACAACAAGAGCCACCGGAAGCTCCTTTGGCTTCGATCCGAGCACCGAACCCATCATAGCCAACCCGAATACGATCAACACGACCAGGACGATTGCCACTCCCAGCCACGTCATTTTTTGTTTCAGTATTCTCATGATCCGCTACTCCTCGTCTTTTTATAATGAACATATTGTTGATGATCAACCTTGCAATGTTCATCTGTAAAAGGCTCACCTTAAAGTATAGCTGCCCCACAAGTTCACTTCATCGCAATGGATATAAAGAAGTCAAAATTTATCACTCAAGTACTTCCACCATGCCAAAGACATCACCATAACTAAATTCAGTGATGTCTTTCTTGCGATTCAACTGCACTAAACTTAAAATCTGCTGTTCGAATTCTTTCGTTTTTCTGCCGGCAGTATGGCCTCGATGACGTCCCAATGTTCGGCGATCATTCCATTCTCCACGCGGAAAATGTCGTAGAAAGCAGTAGGTTGATTGTCGAAGAGACCTTCACTCACTGTAAGAACAAAATCACCTTGTCCAATCACCTGATGGAGATGAGTATATTCAAATTCAATGTTTTTCTTCTTCAGCGCTTGCAATGCAACATGGAGACCGGAAAGACCATCTGGTATATGTGGACTATGCTGAATGTAATTATCCCCATCAAAGTAATCAGCAAGCAGGCCAGGGTTCTTCCCAAGCAAGATGTTCACAACATAACTTTTAACAAATTCTTTGTTGGCATCCGTCTTGTCGATATCCTTTATCGAGACCGGTCCGTCAATCATCGTATGATTGCTGGGTGTCCTTTCCACCATCTCTTGCATATTGTCCCAATGTTCAACGATCAGTCCATTCTCAAAACGGAAAATATCAATGATTATTTTGGAGCCAAAAAACTCATATACGGAATGAAGTGCCACATAATCTCCGTCGACCAAAGCACGCTTAACACTTACCTTCGTACCAATTTCCTTTAAATGCCCAAGTGCACCAAGCATTGCCGCACGACCATCGGATAAGCCTTGGTTGTGCTGAATATATTGCTTTGGATGAACGTAAGCTGTAATTGCTTCAGGATTACCGCTCTCAAAACTGTCCAGAACCGCGATTGCCTTATGGACAAGCTCATTTTGGTTTTTTACTGTCATTTGTATATCCTCCTAAAATTTTATAGTCATTAGATAAATAATGAACGTTCTGTTGTTTATTTATCTACTGCTCATTATAATAGAGGGTAAATACCAAGCTCAATATTCAATATTTTTAGTTTTGAAGGATAACAGACATCTCAACAAATTTTGTCGCTTAACTGCTCTAAATAAATTGAAGGAGACAGAAAATAATGAATAAGAAAACCGACCTAAGAATACTTCGCACGAAACAATCGATTCGAAAGGCGTTTTATGAGCTTATTCAGGAAAAAGGTTATGAAGCGATAACGATTCAGGATATTGCCGATCGGGCCATGATCAATCGAAATACATTTTATCTTCACTACCAAAACAAACCCGATTTATTAGATACATGTATTAATGAATTATTGAGCGAATTAAAGGATGCGGTCGTCCTTTGTCCCATCAACATGAATCCGTTCAGTATTTCTATACTTGCGACAGTCATGCAAACTGTACTGGAACATATTTCTCTCAACACTACCTTTTACTACGCCATGTTAATTGAAGAGAAGAGAATCTATCAGTTTCGATCAAAAATGGAGAATATCATTAGAGATAAATTAAACGAGGGGTGGAATCCTGATAAGGTAAATGCTCCTTTAGCGATATCCAAGGAATTGCTGCTCGAATATCTCGTATCGGCTTTCATGGGGATTGTCATTTGGTGGATTAAAAACGATCAACCTCTTCCCGCAAATGAAGCTTCATCTCAGTTTAGTAGAATTGTTACCTATGGGCATTTGAAAGCTGCCGGCATCCCCGTCGAGGAATAAAATTAGCGAGGGGCGCTATTCTGCCCGTTAGTTGAACAAAAGCAGCCGATCACATTGATCGGCTGCATTCTTGTTTTTATTGAAGCTATCGTCTTCCGTTAGTTTAACCAACTGTGGTTTCAACTGTTAAAGATTTAATGGTTTTTCGCATCAGTTGAAACCTCATCCATATATAATTATTTTCTGCTTTTCATCTTGTATCATACCCTACCATAGTTCCACCCGCTTGAACGGAGCTTCTCCCCTAAATAAATGCACGAATTTAATAACTCATATCTCAAATCTAGATTTTTGCTGAATCAAGTTTTCCGTAGTGTTTCCGCACCAGCGAGTGATTCCTTCATTTATGGTTTGCATTGGATTCGGATCTGATAGAGAAACCGCCCAGGCAATATGTCCATCCGGCCGTATAAGTGCCGTGTGGACGTCGTTCCAATCCGCGTCTGCCTCAGCCAAAGATGCATGTACAACTTTAAGGTTGCTATACGTTTCCCATTGACCGTTATTCTGTTCATTAAAATGGAAGTGCAACAGAAGAAAAGTACCTCTGTGTAGGAACGGATAGGAGTTAGTCAATTGCCCGTCTTTCAGCTTTAAGCCTAGATCCTTGAAACGTTTCCCGTTTAAAGGATGGTGAGGCGCTTCGACGTCTGGAGCATAATGTACATCCATTGCGGAAACTTGTGCGGCGATTTGATAATTAGCTTCCGGTATTTGAATCAGATTAGCCAGCATGCTTCGCAGTTCCGTGATGGGAGGAGTCACATCCAGAAGCAGGGTTTGGACCTCGGTATTCCGGAGCAAGGCCGTATTCCATGGGAAACGTTCGGTATGATAACTGTCCAATAGCCAGTCCGGAGCCCAGCCTTTGATTGCTCCTGCAAGCTTCCAGCCTAAGTTCATCGCTTCTTGTAAGCCGACGTTCATTCCCTGTCCACCAGCAGGAAAATGAATGTGCGCCGAATCTCCCGCCAAAAACAATCGACCATTCCGATAGCGTCCCGCTTGCCGCGTTGCATTTCCGAAACGGGACATCCATTTCACATCGTTCAATCCCAGGTCGCTTCCGGTCGTACGGATGATTGATGAACGAAACTCTTCAAATGTAACGGTCTCATCCTTAGAGATGTTACGTCTCTCCATATCGATAATTAAGACCCGATACATATGATCATTGATCGGCATGATGCTGACCAGACCTTTTTCTGTAATCCGGGATATGACACTCATAGGAGCCAAATCAGATAGAACGGCATCCCCCAGAATAGCCGTGAAGGTCGCGTCTGTACCTTCAAATGATATATTTGCATGTTTGCGAACCATACTTCTGGCTCCGTCCGTACCTACCACGTAAGCAGATCTTAACGTTGTTTCTCCATTAGGTCCCGCGATCTTAACGTCGACCCCATCCTCATCCTGATGCACAGATAGAGCCTCAACCTCTCTCCAGACCTCCGCTCCAAGGCTAAGAGCCCATTCCTCCAGCACCTTCTCCGTCTCACTCTGCGGTAAAAAGAGAGTGTGATTGGAAGAAGAATCCAATACCGAGAAATCCAAAGGAGTTTCTAATCCGGCAAAATGCCCTCTTGAAAGTAAGCGGCCTTTACTGATTAATTTTGATTTCACTCCACGCATATCTAATATTTCAAGGGTTCGTGGATGTACTGTAAGCGCACGTGAATATGGGGTTGTCTCTTTTAATTGCTCAATGACGCAGACCTTTACACCGGCTAATGCCAATTCTCCAGCCAACATCATGCCGACAGGTCCGCCACCGATAAGGATGACTTCATATTTCATATAAATAACCTCTTTTCTTAAACATTATGGGAAGATCACGATAGCGTCTATTTCGATAAGCCATTCAGGATCGGCTAGTGCTTGAACGCCTATATAGGTACTTGCTGTCTTCGGCCAGTTAGGACCAAACACATGAAATCCGGCGTCAAAAATAACCGAAATCAATTCCGGCTTGTGGTTTACCACAAAAATATTCATTTTTGCAATGTACAATGGATCCGCTCGCACGGCTTCTAATGCATACTTTAGATTGGTGAACACTTGAATCGCTTGCGCGTAATAGTCCCCTGAACCGACCAATGCTCCTGTTTCATCTACAGAAACCTGACCTGAGATGAAGGCCAGTTTAGAGGCAGTAGTTACCACAACATGTGAAATTACAGATGTAACCTTATCCGTCAATGTCTTTGGATTCACGATTTCCATAGGCAAGCATGCTCCTCTATTTCCGTATTTATAAATCTTCTCTTGAAAAGTGGATAATTATTTCCGGAAGAACCTCCTTCATATATTATTGTTTCGTCTGAATCATTTTTAATCCTTGTTAAAAAAGACAAAAATAAAAATAACATATATATTTTGTTTCATACGAAACAAAAATATTGTACTGGGTCACTCCTTATCCTGTCAACCCCATGAATTTTTCGTTCAGTTTCTTCAGCAAAAAGAGCAATATGAAACCCGAATAACTGCAACATACCTCGAGGATATCCGGAAGCATATCGAACCGGACTTCAGATTGAACATGACGGAACTGCACACCATTGCGTGCATCGGAGAGCAGGAGCCGATCAATGTCACTTCCATCGCGGAAAGGATAAATTTAAGTAAAGGGAATACCTCCAAGATCGCAAATAAATTACTAAAGGCAGGTTGGGTGCGAAAAGCCCAGCTCAATGATAACAAAAAGGAAGTGTATTTTCGGTTAACGCCTGTCGGCAAAAAGCTATTTGCTGCTCATGATGAGCTCCATACGAAGGAAAAGCAAAGAATGTACGAATTTTTGTAAAGATACAACGAAAGCGAGCTTGAATTTATCAAACGGCTGTTTGGAGATATGGTTGACTTCTATCGCTAACTTGGCCTCTCCCAAATTTATCCTCTCGTTTTCATCAATAAACTCAATGCATGAGTTAAATTGCCCCTTTAGCTTTATAACCACAGAGTTTGAAGGTGAAGAAAAGTTCTTTGTGTCGGAAGGAGCCCCCTCCTATTCTGTAAGAACCAATTATTGTCCTAGAAAATAAAAAGAACCCCACCAACTCTTATCATGTAGGGTGCCAATCCTGTTCCTACCTAAATAGATGAGACATACAATAATATTCAAAAAAGGCTCTCAACAGCCTAAAGTTACATACTTGCCGGACGACAAGAACTTCTGTACAAAATGGTTTGATTAAGGATCCGCAAATAGTCTGCATTGCACCTTGTTTCTTCCGCAGCCATAGCGACAGGACCTATCTCAGCAGTTCTTTGGCTCCGTTCATCACTAAGTGCATACTCTGTTTAACGAATGATTCCGCACTTATTAGACGCCCCTCATTGTTCCAAACGTAAGCCGCCCCATACATCCCCCAACTTAACATGATAGAAGCTGTATTTATTAAGAATTCCGCGTTTGGACTCGATGGCATCTTGTCTTTGTCTATAAAGGAAAGAAGTATCGTTTGAATTTTTTCCTTTATTTGAATTTCGAACACAGCTCCAAGCGATGTATACCTTCTTTTGCACATAGTGCTGAGATCCTTGTGAAAATCGCATACACCCAGAAAAATACTCTGAATGGTTTCTTCATTTAATACTTCGTGACCGCTTATTCTACGATTTATGATTGTCATAAATGATTCCATTAGTCTGGCCTCAAGAATTTCGAATTTATCTACAAAGTGCGCATAAAAAGTCGCTCTGTTAACAGTAGCCCGCTCTGCAATATCCCTAACGGTTATCGATTCAAAGTCTTTTTCTTGAATTAATGAAGCAAAAGCGTCTTGAAGGAGTCGCCTTGTACGTATCACACGAGGATCAGCTTCATTCTTTTTAATTGTCATGGTTAAGATCTCCCCTAATAAAACGACATTATTGAAATGGTGTTGTCTATACAACGGTTTATGGATATTGATGATTGCGTACCATTCGGTTGTTATTATAACATACAAATACAACACGCGTTGTTCAAACAACTAATGTTGTATTGAATCAAAATTCAGAATACCGCTTTCCAAAAGGAGGAGAGAAAACGACGGTGAGCTAAGGTCCTTTACAGGTTATACGCATAAGATTCTAACAAGGCGTTGTAAATCTATATTAGAGCCAATCAACAAGCTGGGGGGCATCTTTGATTTGAAGAATACAAATAACTAATATATGAGAATTTGATCATATATGCACGAATTTCGAAATTTATTTAGGGTGTCCTTTTTTTGATAATTTTTTAAAAATAGTTATTTTAAACACATCAGGAGAGTGAATTATGAAGAGCACATGGAAAGTTTACGTTCTAGCCTTGGTCAGCTTTTTAGTTGGAACATCCAATTACATCATTTCCGGGATATTGGACCGGATCGCAGAGACGATGGGAACAAGCGTTGCGGCAGCAGGCCAGCTCATTACGGTTTATTCCCTGCCCTATGCAGTCGGCACGCCTATTTTGATGGCGCTGACGGCTAAAATGGACCGGCGTAAGCTCCTCCTTTATTCGCTGGGCCTCTTTATTGCCGCAAATCTGCTGACATTTATATTGTCCGGCTTCGGTCTCTTCATTGCCGCGAGAATCATTGCGGCGTTAGGCGCCGGGGTGGTAACCGTTAACGCGCTCAGCATCGCCTCCAAAATCGCTTCGCCAGGCAAGCAGGCTAGCGCCATCGCCAACGTCACCATGGGCATTACCGCATCGCTCATCATCGGCGTCCCCCTCGGCAGAATGGTAGCCTCGGCTTTTGGCTGGAAAGCGGTATTTCTGGCCATCGCAATTGTCGGGGTCATCACCATGCTTGTTATTGCTGCGGTTTTTCCACGTATACAGGGCGACAAGCCTGTCCCTTTGATCAAACAATTTGCTTTGTTAAAAAAACCTCAGGTTTTGGTTGCTTTAGCGATTACTTTTTTCTGGTTGGGAGGATATTCCCTCGCCTATACCTACATCTCCCCTTTTCTGTTAGAGGTGGCTCATTTAAATGAATCATTGATTAGCGCAGCTCTGTTCGTGTTCGGCATGGCCAGTTTGATTGGCTCGAAAGTCGGCGGCTACAGCGCGGATAAAAGGGGCATCAAATACACGCTCGTTTCAGGGATGGTGCTTCACGTCATTTCGTTGATTTTGCTATCCTTAGTCGGACAGTCGGTCATTGCCGTATTTGCCATTTTGATCCTCTGGTCTTTTGCCGCCTGGTCATCCGCTCCGGCGCAGCAATTTAACTTGGTTTCGCTTGTTCCTGAATCCTCAGGCGTCATGCTGAGCTTGAACAGTTCCATGATGCAACTTGCCATGGCTGTCGGCGCAGGAATCGGCGGGCTGATCGTTAACCGTGTTTCTTTGGCATCCATTACCTGGTTCGGGGTACTCGGCGTACTCATCGCCATCATTGCCGTGTTTGTATTGTCCAGCATGGCATCACGGCATTCGGCGGTGCAGTCAGCGGATTAAAGGTATGCTAAACATGGAATATTTGATAAAGGACTCTGCTCAGTAAGTTGATCTTTCGGATCTTATTCATTCTTAATAAAAAAGCAGACCGCAAATGAACTGCACCCCAATTGTTGGACGCAACAATGCGGTGTGGTTTTTTTGTTGTTTAGGAAAATGGGCCGATGAAAAAAATCTGTAACCCTGTTCGGAATACCCCAAGACAACCCGGATACGTCGCTTCTCGAAAACTGCAGATATGATGCATGCATCGTCATTACGGGTGATTATTCAATAGATGGTTCCATATGCTAATAACCCGCCCATAACATTAGACACTCATCTAATCGGATAAGCAACCAAGTTCTTCTTCATTACGGTAATAGGTACAAGTTCTTGTCCCTCGACAATTAAGAATTTATTATTTTTCATAACCTTATCCTGTTTCTAGGTGTTTACACTATTAGAGCCACAATTCATAAGGTTCAAAATACAACAATGGGAGGATTTATTATGTTAAAGAAAATCATGAGGATGGCTTTGACACCATTACTTGTTATGGGCCTTACTCTTAGCGGAGTTGGTATGGCATTCACAGCGCCTGAAGAAGAATTATCCGATCTTCAAATTCGAGAAAAGTTGGATGAAATTAACTCTCGTTATGAGGTCGGAGAAGAATTTAGTGAAGAGGATGCGCGTTTTGTAATGGAGCATGCTACTCCGATCTCTAAATAGTTCACAGCCTATGGCAGAAGGTCAGGTTAACTATAGAGGATTTTCAGATGGTAACTCAGTCCCTATGCACGCAAATGGAAATAAACATAAACAGACGAAAAATATGAAAAAAGGCGCCCATAGCCAGGGCGCCTTTTTTTTGCAAAGATAGCTCTTATTATTTTGGCCAAAAAATCGCGATTGAGAACGGAAACCTTCCCTATGAACGGTGGGAAAGCTATCTAAAACTTTCCTGCCCGTTAACTTAAGGAAAGCAGCTGATTACGTAGTGTGCTCAAGTGTGTCAGATTACACCTCAAATGGAAAACGGCCATCTCCGCCCAATCGGACGGAAATGGCCGTTATGACAGTACCGGGGTACCTGTGCTGTCAGCTCGCCTTCGCGAGTTTCGTGCTGCGAACCGATGCCGCAGCGTATACGACGAGCGCTGTCCAGATGAGCGCGAAGCCGACGAGCAGTACCGGCGAGACCGATTCCTTGAACACGAATATGCTCAGTAACAGCATGATCGTCGGCCCAATGTATTGTACGAAGCCTAGCGTGGACAGCGCCATCCGGGCGGCCGCCCGTGCAAAGAAAAGCAGCGGCAGCGCCGTTACCACGCCAGATAGAAGCAGTTCGACGAACATGGACGTAGGCAGCGTCCATGCCGTCGTCTTTCCCACGGCCGCCAAATAGATCCAGTAGCCGAGCGCAAGCGGAAGAATTACAGCCGTCTCCGAAAACAAGCCTACAGAAGCGTCTTGCACGATCTTCTTCTTCGCGAGGCCGTACAAGCCAAACGACACGGCCAGCGAGATCGCGATCCACGGGAATCGCCCGTAGTCGATGGCGATGATAAGCACCGCGGCGCCAGCGATGGCAATCGCCAGCCATTGGCCGCGGTTTGGCTTCTCACGAAGGAAGACAACCGCTAGCAGTACGTTCAGCAACGGGTTCAAATAATAGCCGAGACTTGTCTCGACAACGTGGCCGTTGTTGACCGCCCAGATGAAGATGAGCCAATTAGCAGCGATCAGCAGTCCGCTGGCGGCGAGTGACAGCAGGAGCGAGCGGCTAGCCACAATCCGCTTGATGTCACCCCAGCGGCGCTGGACGGCGACGAGAATACCCATGAAGACGAACGACCAGACAACCCGATGTGACAGAATTTCGCCTGCCGGCACACCGTCAAACAACTTCCAATAAAGCGGGAGAACCCCCCACATGATATAGGCGATAATAGCGTTAATCAACCCATTGTTCATAATTAATTCCCTCTTCTCACTCCGATGTCTGAACGAATTATACGCCCTGATCCTCGCTTAAGTAAAGGAAATAATTAGTCCGCTGGCAGGCAGTCACGCTCTTGCTCGGCTGCCGTTGTATTATGAGCTATCGTTTCCCGTTAGTTTAGTTGTATTTCTACAACATCTCCATCTCTTATCATATCGTAGTCTCTAAGCTTTACATCGGTAGCAATCTCAACAATCGTTCTGGGGTGGTCTTCATAATCTGTTGCATTTCTGTCAGTTATGACGTGTGCAGGTCCGCTTTCTTGGAAGTCCCCAAGAGTCACCCTCTACCACTGAACCGTTTGATCGCTTCCTCCGTCACCGGCTGGAAGAGGTTAATGAGGTTGCCGTCGGGATCACGGAACAACGTAGCACGGTTCCCCCACGGCATCGTGGTCGGTTCCTTTACCCACTCGTCGACAAACGGCTTCAAGCGCTCGTATTCGGCATCGACATCGTGGACGCGGAACTCGAGGATGACCGTGCGATTGTCGGCCGCCACTGCGGAACCAATGCCGAACAATGGCACCGTCTGGGAGTGACCGATCGCCAGGGTGCACGATGGCACAACGAGTTCGGCAAAGGCAGCCGCCGGACGTTCCGCCGAAACACCCATGACTTTCTCATAGAACTCAACAAGACGATCCACATCGTCGGTAATGATACGTACAGAAGCAAAATTCATAAAATACCATCCTTCCTATAATAAATGATACAGTACCATATCATTTTATGGGCAAGAACAAGCTCTCCACCCCATTATGTTTACTTTATCGATAATAAAATAACGCTACTGACAACGTTATGTCAGTAGCGTTTTAACATTTTCGGGTATTCTTTCTGCTAATGTTGATACCCGCCCCGTTGTCGCATGACCTGTTTTCGATACGAGCCCCAATTCATCCACCTGCAGACCGCTCTCTTTCAGACGTTAGGCCAATGATTGCCATTCCGCTTGACATGGAATTGCACATGTCCTTTCACCGGTAACTCCCTAAGATTCACCGTGTGGGTTCCGGCGGTGCCGCCTTCAGCGCTTCGTCGAACTTGGCCTGACATTTTTCAAAATCTTTTATGCAACACTAGTGAGTTTGTAATCAATTAGTTCTGAATCTCGGAAGTATGGCGAATTTCCGTTTTGTTCAGTAGTAACACCACGACGGGAATGAAGGCGATCAAGAAACAACAGGCGGCGAGAATGGGAAATATGGACATTTCCAAAACGGCGCGGCCGAGATACGTTTGCCAGCCGATTGCTACTAATCCAAGCAAGTAGGTGATACCTGTTAAATGGATAAATCGATGTCGGGCAGCGGTTACATGTCTTTTTTGTTCCGATAACCAAGCGACAAAAGGTACTACTTGTAGTGCGTGAAAACCAAGACCATGCAGCCACATCATGCTTCCGTGTTTCCCAATGATTCCTTCGATGGAAATCCAAATGCCTGCCGCAAACGATAGCATGACTGCAATCATCGCATAGCGGATGCCAAGTACCAGCTTAGGCTGTAAAGAATAAGCCTGTTTGCGGAAAAATGCGATCGCAATGAATACATAATATAAGATGAAGAGAAGAGCCACTACTGTAAAAATTGAACCGATTGCTACGTCAAAAGGTGTGCCATCCTTGACGAACCGCGGGTTCATCCCGCGAAAATTTTGCATGGTCTCTGCTACATAAGCAAAGAGAGAAAGCGCGATGTAAGACCAGCGTAAGAATGCCTTTCTTTTCGTTCCCAGACCAGAAAACGGAAGAATGGCTGCTGTGGACAATAAAAATATTCCGAGTGCAGCATTAAATGAAAACGCCTTTGAAACATCGCCATAAGGGGCTACGGGCCCTCCGTACAGCATAACCCAGTACGCGCATAGACCTGCAAGTAAAAAGCCAAGCAGTCCGGTATACACTAACCACTTCTCGCCTTGAAAAAACGGTAGAGCTACATTCCTACTAACAACAGATTGAATTTTCAATTGAGCTTCGCCCTCCTGTAATTTTTTGGTGCTGCAATTATTACTTGATGAAGTGATAGGCCATTTCATCCGGATCTCGCTGCTTTCCGCAGTAGAAGCAATTTGCGTGCGTGGGCTGCTCCATCCATCTATACACATTTTCATAAGCTATTCATACACGGCCACTCCTCTCTCTTCCCTCACCTGGGCGATAAACTATTGCTCCAGGGGGAGAGCCGGATTCGCTCGGAGACTCTGCCACTTTCCGGGCGCCTCGTACGAGAATGGCGACGAGCAGAAAGCCGACGGCGAGCATCGTGGTGAACACGAAGAGGGCTGGCACCAGGTGATGGCCGAAGTCATCCGGAGTGGCCACGGCGCCGCCCCTAGCGAATACGAGGCCGCCGATGGCGACGCCGAACACGCCGCCCAGCTCGCGGGCCATGTTGCTCAGACCACTCGCTTCTCCTGCCGCTTCATCCGACACCGAGCTAAGAAGCCCGTATGAGAGCGGAGTGAAGCTGAGGCCCATGCCGGCGCCGGCAGCCATCATGAACGGAGCCATGTACCCGAACGGGAAAATCGCTCCTTGGCTAAGGATGATCAAGGCAAATCCGGCCAATGCCACAGCCTGGAGGAATAAGCCGAGCAGCAGCACCCGCTTCGAGCCGAACCTTCCTGCGAGCGCGCCCGCTAGCGGAGCGGCGAGCATCGTGCAGCCGGTCCAAACCATCTCCCGGATGCCGGCGCCGAGAGCCGTATAGCCTTGGGCTTGCTGAAGGAACAACGTGAGTAAGAAGATCGCTCCGAAGATGCCGGCGTTCAGCCAGAACCCGGCCAACAAATACCCGCTGTAATTCCTATCCCGGAAAAGTTTGAACTGCACGATTGGCTGTACGCGGCTTCGCTCCCAAGCATAGAAGGCGAGCAGCAGCAACACGCCGCCTGCCATCGGTGCCCAGACGTTGAAGGCGCCCCAGCCTTCCTCGTTGCCGCGGACCATGCCAAAGATCAATCCGAACAAGCCGGCGCCAAGCAGTATAATGCCAAACGGATCGATCGGCTTTCGCTCCCCCTTCGTCTCCCTCAGCCAGCGCAAGCCGAACAGCAGCGCCAGCGCGCCGATTGGAACGTTGATCCAGAAGATCGCCTCCCACGGCGCCCCTTCGATAATCGCGCCGCCGACCAGCGGTCCGACGGACAGCCCCAGCCCGGAGATGCCGGACCAGATGCCGATCGCGGCCGCTCTCTTCTCGGGTGGATACGCGGCATTCACCAGCGTCAGGCTGATCGGCATGATTCCAGCGGCGCCGACGCCTTGCAAGGCACGAGCCAATATCAGCTGAATCGAGCTGTCGCTAAGCGCCGACGCGAGCGAGCCCAGCGTGAACAAGACGATGCCGGTCAGAAACATGCGCTTGCGGCCGAAACGCTCTCCAAGCGTGCTGAACGGGATGAGCAGCACCCCGAAGGCCAGTGTGTAAGCATTGAGGAACCATTGCAGGTCGGACATACTCGCATGCAGCGACAATTGAATGGACGGCAGCGCCACCCCGATAACCAAATTGTCCAGCATGGCCATAAAAAGTGTAATGCAGGTAATGACCATCATTCGGATTCGATCTGCGGCAGACATCATTTTCTAATGCACTCCTTTATATATTATTTATAGATAAATAAATAATTCCCCAAAAAAGAACGCCGACTGTTCGGCGTAAAAATCGGATGGTCTAAGCTGGAAGATTCGTACGGCGGGCTTGATGTCGTGTGGCGCAGTCGGTACCTGCAACTGCGGGAGACCGGCAACCGGTTTGACGCCGTACGATGCATTTCCAGAAGTCTCCTATAATCGCTATTACCTATTGCAATTCGAGCCTCCCAGATCTCCCAACTGCGGAAGCGCCAGCACTTCTGATAACGTGACCATCATTCCGCAGGCAAAGAACAAATTCGCTTGCTGGGCAGGGTCCGGGATTCCAGCATCGGCAAATCGTTTCGTGACGGTTCGGTGAAGCATCTCGAACTGCTTGCGCACGTACTCCCGAACGTTGGCTTCCGGCGTAGCAAACGACTGCACACACAATAAGATTTCATCTCGGTGCGTTTCCATCAGTTCGTTGTAGGCGTTCCCCATCCGGTCGGCCAACCGCTCCGGCGGCCCTTCGACGGCGCTAAACGCTTTGATCAATCGGTGGAACGCCCGATCCAACACCGCCAAGTACAGCTCTTCTTTGGTTTTGAAAAAATGAAACACATACGGCTGGGTAACACCGACTTCAGTAGCCACCATTGCCGTCGTCGTCTTGTAGAAGCCGTTGTTCGCGAACAGCGTCGCAGCGGCGTCCAAAATCTGATCTTTGCGATTGGAGGAACCGATGTCCTGATCTTTGAATTTGGTCATATCGAACTCCCTCTATTTATTTACCGATAAATTAACATGCAAAGGACCTTCTGTCAACCTTATTTTCCCTATTATTTTTCCCGTAAAACAAAAAAGCCCGCCCCCGGGTCTATTACTACCCCAAGAGACGACCCGTGTCATCCATCCGCTTCTTACTAAATGCCCAGGCCCCCAACCCCCAGCTTATGGACTTACCGATCGTTGAAAAACCATTTACATCGGGCATTCCGTCATAAAATGCATCCCATCGTAAACGAGCATAAAAAGGCTAGCCAGAATTTCCGGCTAACCTAATTATCCGTAATGCCCATTTATCGGAACTCTCCGAGTGCCGGTTCATCAACTAACTATCTATACATCGTTGCCAAGAAGATTTGTCCATCCTCTTCCTCGTAATGAAATGACAGCTTGCCTGAACCAAAGTTGTAAATCATGTCATACACGCCTTCAGCCTCATTGAAAAATTCATCATTCGGTTTGCCAAGCCACAATTTAACTGTTGACGGGTACAAATTTTGCTTTTCGACAAAAAGGTTGAATACCGTAAGTCTTGAGCTGGAATCCAGCTCATGGAGATAGGAATCGAAGCCTATCGCATAGTTCTGATAAACATAAAATGCACCCCATTCACCATTTTCCCGCTGTTTGGCTTTTTTAAGCGTACTTTGGAGCGATTTATGAGTCATGCCGAGCTTGATCCCTGGCTGGTCGGGAAGAATCCCTTTCTTTGCTGCAGCCTTCAGGCTTTCGAGATAAGCACGGTCACCAATTCCCGAGTTGGGCCAGGATGGATGATTATAATCCATGTATCGTGTGTCCGCCAAACGCAATTCCAGCTTGCTCACATTCAGTTTGAACGTATTTACGGCATACTTGGTAACAGCATTATTGTAAAACTTGAACTGCAACCGGGCATCTGACAGCATGCGAACACCGTCTCCCCGTCCTGCAGGATAGTAGTCATCTATTTTTTTACCATTGTGATTGACGAACTTCACGGACATCAGCGACCCCGAACGAATAATGAAGGGAGTAGCCAGATTAAAATTGGATGTCCCCCATTCCGTGATCATCAGAATATCCGGTGTCCCCTTTTCTTTGCTTTTAACCGTATAATGCCATGTTTGAGGCAGCGTAACCGCATGCAAGCCAAGGTTCACTCTTTGTAACGTTCCATATGTCGCTCCTTTTTTGACAAGTGCAGCTTTATATGTACCTGTGTAATTCTTATCACCTGGTTTATTTCCGGTCCAATAGTCCATTTCAGCCAAGGTTGAAGATTTTTCATCTTGAGCGAAAATATAAACCGTATAGGAGTTCTGATACGCATCCCGTAAAGTAAAAGACAATCTACTTATCTTTTTTAATTTTTCAACAGGCATGCTCTTCTGCTGCGCCTGTACGGAATCTGCTGACACGAATATGCAAAGCCCTGCCAAAAAAATCGTCAGCAGAAAGGCGCATAGCCATGTTTTGTTGCGAAAGTACTGAATCATCCTTCGATTTGCCCCTGTTAATTGAGATGCTATGTATTTTATGTCGTATTTAAGTGTATCATCCCCCTAGGGTATTTCACACCAAAAAAATGTCGATAATTCATTGTTAAAATAATAATTGGATTCAGTGAGGAACACTAGTTTCTTGACTTCTCTTCCCTGCTGTACTCAACCAACCATAAAGAAATTATTACAAGATGAACGATAGCACTATCTCCTCCAGCAAATCACATATTTAAGACTATCCAGATTGTTGAATTATTCTTGCAGTTTATTCTGCCTGCCCATAGTATAAAGACAGCTGATCGCGTCGCCGGCTGTCTACGTGTCTATTTCGTTATCGTTCCCAGTTAGCTTAATCGTCGAAGCTTTAGTATTAAGGAGATCGTTACTGGTTAATGTTAAGCTCGAAAAAATCTTTTAGATGAGGCAACAATGACTGAGGCTGTGTAGAAATATACGAAGCATGATCACCAGCCACTACTACAAGCTTGGTATGAAGCAACTTTGCCATATCATGAGCGTACTCAGGGCGAATAATATCATGATCTCCATTGATGAGTAGGACGGGCGCAGTAATTTGTTCTAGTTGTGTAGGTTCTAGAAAATCCTCTTTACTGACGTTGTTTGCCATTTCTGCACCTTTGGCAATCAGTTTGGACCAGTTTTCAGGGTATGGAGCTACCCGTTCGTATTCTTGCTTCATCTGGGGTGGGAAAGCTGTGGCGGAAGCTTGTTTGAGTCCTTTGACAATAAAAGGAAAGTAGCCATCCATACTATATATGGTCGAGGCTAGTGCCAGTTTACGGATCAGGTGGGGATTCGTCTTGGTCAACTGCAATGCGACTGTTCCGCCAGAACTATATCCGAACACATCGGCTTCATAGATCCCCAATTGATTTAATAATTCAGCGGTATCACGGCCCATTTGAGCAAAACTTAACGGACGGTCAACGTCTGCCGTATGGCCATGTCCTTGCTGTTCAATTAATACGACTTGACGGTGGTCAGCCAGCTCCGGCAATATCGGATCGAACATACGGGCAGTTGCAAACTGACCATGGAGCAAAATTAACGGTTCTCCACTCCCATGGATTTCATAATACATATTCAATCCATGTACATTCTTGTAACCGCTTTTTGTGTCACTCATGCTTAAGCCTCCTCTGCGTCCAAATATAATAAAAAGACTTCAACCCTCGGAAGATCGACATTATCATTTCAATAATAGTACAATCCATGTTTTTAAGTTTCTTTTGAATTGCTGTCTTTAATGTTCAGCAAGAATTATCAAACATGTTGCTCAATTAAACTGCCCGTTCGTTTAACAAAGGCAGCCGATCACAATGATCAGCTACCTTCTTATTTTGATTGAGCTATCGTTTCCCGTTATCTTAGCTTAATGGATCACATTTGTAGTCTTAGTGCTACCCACCACTTATTCCATTAATCTCCCTTTATTCATTATCGTTCGGAATTAATTCATACAAGGCACGAACATCACAACCGATGGAATCGGCGATCGATATGGCAATTTTGAGTGGCATCACTCTTTTATTTTCAATAAAGTCGTAAACTCGTTCCGGTTTAAAAAGCAAGTCTTTTGCCAGCCATTCCGCTGACTTTCCGGATTCCATCAATCGTTCATTCAGTAAGCAACGTCCTAGTTCAAATTTCAAGAAGCGATGACCTCCCGCATTAGATAATAATTACCCTTAAGCGTTGTCCATTGACTGCATGAATATACTTCATAAAGGGCCCCATAACGATGAAGTTAAAACTACATTATTTAGATATTTATCTAATCGGTAATCGGAACATGTCCTTGTCTCTCGACCATACAATATCCAACCCATTTAAATCCATAATAACCCTCCATTCATTAACCATAAATAACAAACACGAGCCTTCGTTTCTTATCCAATCAAACAACGTGTTGTTTAAATATGCGATTTTCTTTATAATTTCATGTAAACAGTCAACAATCATCAGAATCGTCCGTTGTGCCAGATATCGGCACTTTTATCAAGCGTATACATTTTTTCATAAAAGGAGTTGCCTTAAGAATGCGAGAACCGAGCAAAGATTTGCGAATTATTCGAACGAAAGAGCTTATCCGTGAAGCCTTGATTGACTTAATTGAGGAAAAAGGATTCGAATCCATTACAGTTAAGGACATTACAACGAAGGCCAGAATTAATCGCGGAACCTTTTATGCGCATTATCAGGATAAATTTGATTTAATGGCCCGATGCCAAGAAGAGTTTATGGACAAAATGAGGGACATCGTTAAAGAAAAAGTTACGGACATTAATGTAGATGCAGATTCGAATGTTCCCCCAACGCTGCCCTTTAATGTCATGGTTTCCATGTTTGAGTATTTGGATCAGAACCGAAAGTTTATGAGAGCCGTATCCGGTCCCAACGGCGGCCTATCCTTCCAAACGAAAATGAAGGAGTTCTTGTGGAATACATTGTTTGTCAGAAAAGAATTCCCTCTAGTAAAGCAAGAGAAATTGCTTGTTCCCAGCGAGTACTTAATCGCCTATTTGGTTTCGGCACATATCGGTGTCATCGAGCAATGGCTGAATGGCAACGGAACCGAATCTCCTGAAGAGATGGCTCGCATTCTTGCAACAATCACGGTGAAAGGCCCATTCACGGCAGCCGGATTGAAAAATTAAAAAAGGCCACATTTTATGCGGCCTTCCTAGTGTATATATTCTTGTCGTCTGGCACTAATCCATTCACATCGGCTGCCGGCGGCGTGATTCATGATGAATCGCTTAGATCATCGGAGTCTGTAATATGGATAATAAAAGCATACGAGGTGAATCCTGTCTCCCAGTCCGAATCAACTAAAATCGTATAAAATCCCTGTTCTGTTGGCAGCTGTACTCGATTATTATCCGGCATCATATGAATATACTGCTCTGTGCCATTGCCCAAATCAAGGACTTTAGATATTTTCAAGCTGTCAGGCTCCAATCCAGTCGGATAAGTTATGACAAGATTTGATCCAGGCTTCACGCGAACCGGCGGATACCCGGCTTCAGACACCCATTGTACTACCGGATCGTTCATTTCCAGGCATCCATTCCAGCAAGAGTTTCCCTGCAGCAGCGGAATCTCCTGCATCCATACGCTACCATCCTTATACTCGTGCTCATAAGCAATGGATGGGACAGGTGCCTCTATTTGTTCATCGAATGCTAAGCTATGCTGTTTGATCGAGATTAATTCCTTGTTCTCATCATAATAAACTTCGGAATGCATTTCTTCCCCCACAAGGCGAAGCGGAACGTAGACGTTTCCGTTATAGTTAATTACAGGAAGACTGACGTTTTTACCGTTAATCTCAAATTTCCCGGATGACTGGAAGTCAATCGAGGAGCTTGCGCCATAAGCGGCCAAGCCGATAACAGCTAATAAACCGAACCATACCCATGCCCATACATATTTCCGCAAATCTCCTCCCCGCCCCCTTTCATAGTCAGTCCTACCATTTTTTATTCAGGTATCTGCATGCCTCGCGGCAGCCGTACTTCAAAAGCTGTACGAATCAAGCTGCTGTCGACCGTAATCGTTCCATGATGCTGCATCACGATATTTTTCGAGATAAATAAGCCGAGGCCTGTGCTGCCCTCCCGAAGACTCCGGGATTTATCGCCGGTATAAAACATGTCGAATAGATGCGGCAGTTCGTTCGGATGGATGCGGTCGCCAAAGTTAATCACCTGAACTACCGCTACTTCTGCTTCGAGGAAAGCATGAATATCGACAAACTGACCATCGTTGCCGTACCGAATCGCATTGGTCAGCAAATTTTCAAACACGCGTGCCAGCAAGTCACCATCACCCGAAATGATCAGATGCGGTGTAACAAACAATCGGGCTTTCAGTTTGTTTTTCTCAAAAACCGGAAGTAGTTCTTCGCTTAACTGCGTCAGCAGCTCGCTTAAATCGATGGGTCGTTTTTCGACCGGCAGCATACCGTAATTCATTCTCGTGATTTCGAACAATTCATCGATCAGCTTCTCCAGGCGCTTCGACTTCGCGAAAGCAATGCCTGTATAATGCCGAACCTGTTCCGGGGTCAATAACTCGTCCCTGAGAATGAAATCCAGATAACCGATAACGGAAGTGAGCGGCGTACGCAAATCATGGGCCAAATTCAGGATCAGCTGATCTTTGCTGCTCTCGGCAAAATCTCCTCTCGCCACCGCTTGCTTGAGCATCTCACCGGTCAGATTGATATCCGCCGCGATATCCCCGAATTCGTCCCGGGACGCAATCGAAACCCGCTTGTCAAAATCGCCGTTGGCGAGATGCCGAATCCCCGCTGAAATTTCATTAAAATAAGCCACATAAGGCTTCGTAAGCAGTAAGAAAAAAAAGACCGCCAACGGGATAAAAAATATCAGAAAAAAATTAATGTCCCCGACCGTTCTTATGAACAAGCGGACATAAGCCAGCGGATCCTCGAATTTGACCTGAGTTCGGTAATAATATTGCAGAATTTTGTATAATGCGAACATGATGATGCCGGATATAAGCATGCTTAAGCCGAAGAGCACAATCATTTTGGAACGGAAGCTTCGTATCAAGTTAGCCATTGAACGTATAGCCTACCCCCCAAACCGTTTTGATCAGCTTGTTTTTGTTTGTATCTTCATGCAGCTTTTTCCGCAATGTCCGAATATGCACCATAACCGTATTGCTTGTTTCAAAGTAGGCCTCGCCCCATACGTGCTGGAATATATTTTCTGTACTAAACACCTTTTTTGGGTAACTGGCCAGTAAGTGCAATATGTCAAATTCTTTGGGCGTCAGCTCGATCGTTTCGCCGTACAGGGTCACAATCCGCTGATCGGGGTAAATGACCACCCCTCCCGCTTCCAGCGCGGGTTTGCCGGAAGTCGTCGGTTGACTCATTTGCATATAACGGCGAAGGTGGGCATTCACGCGCGCAATCAGCTCCATCGGGTTGAAGGGCTTGGTCATATAATCGTCTGCGCCTCTCACCAGCCCAGCAATTTTATCAAGATCTGACGTTTTGGCGCTCAAAAAAATGATCGGCATGTGATTTTGTTCCCGAATTTGCCGGATGACTTCATAACCATCCAGCTTGGGCATCATAATATCCAGGATCGCCAGATCGACGGAATGCGCCTGAGCTGCTTGTACCGCCTCCTGCCCGTCCGCCGCTTTAAGGACATCATAGCCTTCTTTTTTTAAGTGCAGCTCAATCAGGTCCGCAATTTCTGCCTCATCGTCTGCAACGAGAATTGTAATCCGCTTCATGGTATCCATCCTCTTCGTTCGCTTTGCAACATTATTGAAACTTGAGACTACAGGCAGGAGGGTTCAGTCATTCAATCCAACAGCCTGTAAGCACCTCCCGACTATACCAGTCTAAGCGGAATATCTCAAGAATCCTTTTAGAGTTCTTAAAGAGTTATGTCTAGATCGTATTTAATCGCTATCCGACTTGTTCGCCTGATTCTCTTCATAAATAATCAGAAATGACTGGCTTCCAAGCAGCATTCTCCGCCCTTGGAACTCATCATACAGATTGATGCGAACTCCCCCTCCACTTACGTTTTTGCTGAAGTTGTTATTCAATGTAATGGTGTATGATTTATTGCTGCCGATGGTCAAATCGGTGCCGAGTGTTAAAGTCTTCTCCGTGGATTGTCCGGTCGGGTCAATCATCTCCATAATGAGTTTATGTTCATATTCACCTGTCTCGTAATCGCCATTCCTGGAGAGGTTATAATGAATAGCGGTATTGAGCGTGTCTTTCCCCTCACTAAGCGCAGCTTCTCCTCTCGTAATGGAGAGTTTATAAGGAAATAATTCCACATTTCCTAGATTCGTTGCTGGTTGGAAAGCTCTAGGGCTAAGTGCTAATCCCACAGTATTGATCGATCCAATAACTTCCGTTGATTCCTCCCGCTGATCTGTCAACTTTTCGCCTGCTATACCTTCGCCGATATACAATACAAGCTGCGAAGTATTCACATTCAGCGGAAGCTTGCTCCAAACGGTAACTAGATTTTTTCCGTTCGGGCCTGTCTTGACGGACGATTGATTGACCTCTGCCTCAAAATACTCGTTGTCCGGTGTTTTGTAATTAGCCACCAGCTGCGCCTGCCTGGATTGACGTGTTTCCTGACTGGTCATCTCCAGTTCCGTGTAGATCAAATTGGAGCTGCTGTCTTGGTAGACGGTACTCATTCGTTCACGGACCTCCGCTTTCTTGCCTGGAGTATCGATACGATAGGATTCGCCTGCAGCAACCTGGTTCACCACATTGTTGACCGCCCGGGTATTTAGTGACAGAAACCTCGTGACGTCCTCTCCTGAAACTTCCTGCAGCTCAATTCGTAATTGATTGAAATTGTAGGAATACGGTACATTGGCAAGTACATACATCTCTACGGTTTCATTAGGCGCCAGAGTCGTCTGATCATTCGGAATCACGATTTGAGCTGTACTGCTGAGGTCTCGCATATCAGCATTAACTTGAGCTTTGAGTTCCGGCAGCTGTACGGTTAACGCTTTGGTGTTACGAATGCTGATACGGGCTGCAATTTGATCCCCATCTCCCCATGGCAGCCGCTGATATGAGTTCAGCTTTACGCCGAATGTCCCATGGTCGTTCTCGATGACATTCTCTGAGCCCAGATGGCTTTTACCTTCCTGAGCATAAGGAATTTTATAGTGGGCAGCCGGGAAGCTGATCTTCCCTTCCACCACAGGCTCCGTTAATTGCAGCTGCAGCATATTTTGTTTCATGTGCAATGGCACATCTGCACGGAGATCAATCAGCTTTTCTTCTAACGGCTTCAGCGTAACATTGGCAAGTGCCTTCGCATTCACCGGGATGCTGTAGCCTTCATTCGTGAGGATGGAAAGCTCATACGCCGGCAGCTTCAATGATTTTTCACCAAGATTTTTAACTCGGAATTGTAGGCTCCATTTCCCGGTTTCGTTCTCAGCATATACGGAAGCACTTTTCAACTGCGTTTCAATCATAAGGTGATTAACGGATATTTTTTTGACGGCATAATCCGCCGCAGGCACATCAGCCGTAACGGAAGGCAGCTTGAAGGTTTTTACTGGCAGCGTCATTTTTAAAGCTTCATCTTCCTGCATGAATTGCATCGTCATATTATCGGTTTTGAGTTTGGACGGAACCTCTGCCAGATAATAAATCGTTCGCTTCTGCCCTGGCTGAATCTTAAAGCTGCCTCCTGTTTCGTCCTCAGGTACTAGGTCGAATACCGAGCTGCCAGCCGACTTTAGTTGTACTTTATATCCAGGGTCACTTAGCACCTTCTTACCTCCGTTTGCAACATTGACCCCGACTCTCAAATACACTTTCCCGTTATGTTTCATACGCTGCATTCTTTCTGCCTTCACCGTAACAGGCTGCTGTTTCATCATAAGCTTTCCGCTTTTACCTTTAGCCACGGCGATATCCGAAGCTGCCGCAGGAAGTTTGAACGATTGCACCGGAAGATGTATTTTCAATGCTTCGTCTTCCTGCGCCAGCTGCAATGTCATACCATTCGTCTTCATCGTGGAAGGAATCTCCGCCCAATAGTAAATGACTCTGCTCTCCTGAGGCTGGAGCTTGTAGCCAGTGCTAACCGATTCGGGCAAGAGTTCAAATATCGAGCCGCCGGCCGATTTTAGATAGGCTTTATATCCGGGATCGCTAAGCATCTTGGTTCCTTCATTCGAGAGCTGCATGCCCAGTTTTATATATACTTTTCCATTGATTTTATACCTCTGTACCGTATCTGCCTTGGCCGTAACTGAAAGATTATTCATCTTTATCTTCTTGCTCTTGCCTACAGGAACTACAGATGAGTACTGGGCCGGAATCGTGAAACCTCCCAGCTTCTTCTCATAAGTGGCGCTGCTAAAATCCCATCCGAATATGGAAACCTTCATTCCGTTTACCTGTGCCGATCGTCCAATGTTCACATAGTACGTCACGGATTGACTGCTGTTCGCAGGCACCGTTCTTTTATCAGCATCACTCGTCACAACTTTTCCTTTTACGATGGCACCACTCGGCGTGGAAACCTTGGAAAAATAATCGATAAGATCTACTCTGCTGCCACTGTTATTACTGTAACGAAGTGTGTACGTGAGGATATTCCCGTCAGGTTGAGCAAAAATATTCATATCCGTCAGCTTCACACTGACGCTCTGCTTCAATGTAACCGAGCCGAGTTTATCCAGTGTGAACATCGACGCGGCTGCAGCAGATTTGGAAACAGACGAATCAGCTGCGGATGCCCCGTATGTGTCAAAGGCAAACGATTGACTCAACACCGCAGCGCATAGCATCACTGCCATGCATGTCTTTTTTGGCCTGTGCATAAATGTACCTCCCGATAAAAAAATCTATATTTCCCTCTTCTGTGAAATAGGAAGCAGCACACGTATGTGGGCTGCTTCCTGCCATCTTCCTATTCGTTTAAATAGGTGGTTACCCGGTTCTGGATCAGCTTAGCCACTTCTTCCGCAGTCTTCTGTCCGCTGAAGAACGCATAGGACTCTTCACGGGCAATGTTTAACACTTTAACATCCAGTTCCACGTATTGATCGGCGGATTGAACCATTTGTTTAAACACGGTGAATTGTTCATCAGATACTTTTGCCTTCTCCCCATTCGCAAGCGTATAATCGCCGCTTTTCACTTTTTCCTGAAGGTCATTGATCATCTTTTCATTCACGGATTTAAGCATCGAGAACCCTGTTCTTTCTTGTATCGATTGTGCTTCTTCCGACAATAAGAAAGTGATGAACTTCCAGGCTTCATCTCTTACCGGCGTTTTGGCATTGATTGCGAACTGAGACAAAGGAACAACTCTCGCGCCTGTACGATCTCCGGCTTCTCCCGCTCGCGGTATTTGCAATAGCTTGGGATTATCAAAAATCGAATAAGGGCCTTCGATAAAATCAGTCGGGGATACGATCCGGCTGGAGTAGAACAATTGATTGCCCGCCTTTGCCACTTCTGATGTGATGATTTTATCGTCCGACATTTTCTTGACTTGCTGGAGAAGAGCCACAAATTCGGGCGAGTCGAACTTTGCCTTTTTGGCGGAAGCCTCAACAAACGCAGAGTAGTTCGTAAATAACATCTCCTGAAAGAGGAATTCCGGCGGATAGTCTGCCAACGCATAAAGTTCATCGGCACCACTATTCTTTTGGATAACTTCCTTCGAAACTTTCTCGAACTCCTTCAAGTTCCAGGTCTGATCATCGAACTTTACATTGGCGTTGCCCAGCATGTCCCCGTCACCTACAAACACACTGAAGGAATAGCCCGAAGGGATCGCGTAAACCCCCTCATTCACCTTCAAACCGTCCAAAATAGTGGTTTGTAAATCGTCTTTGTTCAATGTCTGTTCTTTCTCCAGTAAATCATTCATATCGAGAACAAAACCTTTGCTCACATATTCATTAAGAGGCAAGACGTCAACTTCAATGATATCCATACCTTTTCCCGATAACATGGCTGTATTCGTTGTGTTTGTATAATTCTTGTAGTCTTTTGATTCATGGATCTGCAGATCAATATCCGGATGTTTCTCTTCAAACTTTTTTTCCAGCGTCTTATAGAACGGACTCGACTCCAACAGCGACAGGGTGAGCACCGTTTTTCCCTCTTTCGTTGTGGACTGATCCACCTTTCCACTTTCTCCAGAGCCGCATGCGGTTAAACTTGCGATAATAACACCTATTGAAATGATCGATAGCCATTTTTTCATGATACAAATTCCTCCTGATCTTTTCTTATTGAAACGCCATACTATTCCAATCGAATACGGTTTCCATCTTGCAGAGGCTCACTGCTTTTCAGAATGATCTTATCCTCTTCATAGATGCGATCGGATTGGATCATCGTTTCTTTGTCATTCTTTTCACCGAATTCAATGTTCACTTTACGGGCAACAAATACATTACCGAGTGCACCTGGCTGCTCTTCAACCACAAAAACATACTTCCCTTCCCGGTCCTGATGAACAGCGCCGCTTGAAACAAGCAGCCCTTTTTCGAGTGAGCTTTTCTCGATTTTGATTCGAGCCTGCTCACCTCCCTTCAGTTTGGCATCTATGATCTTAATGCGAATGATCTTTTGAGGGACGGTTGCAGTCACCGCTCCTTCATCCGATCCCCCCTCTATAAGCGGCTCCGCATTGGTTATTTCTTCAATGATGCCGTCCATGATGCTGGCTTGCTGCTCTTTACCCGTATCTACCTCAACCTCGATCCGCTCTCCGATGGATACCCCTATGCTGGACAAGCGCTTGGCATCCGCACCCACTTCAAACCGGTACCCTTGACTGCTGTTTGAGACAATCACATCCGGCTCGCCCGCAGATGCCAGTCCTTCTACTGCATTCAGCTTGGTTACAATCCCGTCGAACGGAGCCGTCAGTACCTGATCTTTTGACAGGCGTTCTCTCATCTGGTTGATCTTGCGTTCCTGCGCAACCATATCAAGTTTACCTTTTTCAATTTCACGTTTTGCGCTGCGCAGCTTAAGTTCATCTTCATCGATGGACGACTGAATAAACTGGTCCTGAAGATTCTGATGCTCGATTCTCTGCTTTTCCAGATTCGTTACTTCAACTTCTATTTCTTGTCTTGCCGATTGACTATCATAGTTGATGAGCTTCTGCCCCTTCTTAACACGTTCCCCTTCTTTCACGAGAATCTGCTGAACCTTCCAGTCCGTTGAACTGGATAGTTTAGCATCAGCAATCGACTGAATGATTCCGCTTCCTTCAATTGCTAACTCGATGCCTCCCATTTTCGGCTGTTCTGTAGTCACCTTCGGCAAGGTGAGTGATTGCAATGTGTTACTGAACAATGTGAAGAACAGCAGCAATCCCATAAAACCCATGAACACGATTTGAATGATTCGCTTTCGTCTATGGTCAGCAACCCCTTTTCCTAACTCCATATCCTTTTTTCTCCTCCTAAAAACCGCCCTGAAAAGTTAACCCTTAACTCCTGACAATTGAATGCCCTCAATAAAATACGACTCCGCGTACAGAAATAACATCACCATCGGGGCCATATAGAGGAAGGATGCAGCAAAGGCAATCCCCCGCTCGCTATCATGGATACTGGATAAAAAAACGGACAGCGGCTGCTTGAATGGGTCGTCCAGAAAAACAAGCGGTTGTTCCACCATGTTCCAATAATCAACGAATAGCAAAATCACGAGAGCGGCCAGTCCTGGCTTAATCATCGGAACGATCATTGTCATAAATATCCGCAAGTGTCCGGCGCCATCCATTTTGGCAGCTTCAATGTAGGCATAGGGAATGTCCAGCATGAACTGTCTGAGCATAAACACGCCAAATGCTGCGAAAATGCCGGGATAGATGATGGCACCTGTAGTATTCAGCATGCCAAGCCTATCGACCATAATATAGTTGGGAACCAGCGTTACTTGGAATGGCATGAGCATCGTCATGACGTATACAAGAAACATAGGATCCCGGCCGCGGAATTTCAGCTTGGAGAATGCATAGGCAGCTAGGGCTGCTACGAGGGTCTGGCCCGCAATGATTGGCACCACCATGAACACGGAATTCCAAAACATGGTCAAATATTTCGGATTGTCGATGAACACCTTCCCATATTGTGCAAAAGACACCTTATCCGGAATCAGTTTCAGGTTTGCAAAGGAGCCGTCTCTACCTGGAGTCGCTTCATTCATTTTCCCGATGATGCCATAATTGATCTCAATTTCCAGTTCTGTCATCAATGAATTTGTGAATGTAATCACAATAGGTGATATTAAGATCACAGCAATAACGCCCATAAGAAACGTTAAAGCACTTTTTTTCATTATGTAGACTACTCGCACAGACTTCGCTCCACCTCCTATTCCATGTACTGTCGATGCCGTCGTTCAATCGCAAACAGCACCAGGACGATCAGCATAATACAGACAAACATCAAGGATGCCGCTGCGGTCAGCTTCTGAATGTCGAGTGATGCAAACATATTGTTCATATAGTGCTGCATCATGTAAATGCTGTCATGAGGATAATCGCCTGCGATCAGATACGTTTCCCGGAACACTTTGAATGAATTGATAATGGACATAATGACAACAAAAAACATGGTGGAAGTCAGATAGACCAGCGTCACGCTTCGGAATTGTCGTAAACGACCAGCCCCTTCAATCCGGGCCGTTTCGTAGTAATCCTTCGGAATTTGCTGCAGCCCCGCCAGGAATAAAATGACGTTGTAACCGATGTTCTTCCATAAATACACAATGATTACGACCCCGCGAGCCGATTCCGTCTTCATCCAGTCCACCCGTTCATATCCGAAGCTGTTCAGCCAGGCGTTCAGGGAGCCGTTCCAATCAAACAGCAGCTGCCAGATCATGATGATGGAGGCGACGGGCACAACAAGCGGCATGACATAAGCTGTTCGAAGCCATTTTTGAATATATATATTTTTATTCAATAGCATCGCTAATCCCAGGGACAGCATGACCATAAGCGGAACACTGACCGCGCTGAAGTAAAACGTGTTGGAGGCCGCCTTGCGGAAGGAACCACTTCCAAGCAGCTCCAGGTAATTATCGAGCCCCACAAAATGACCGTCCACCGATTGGCTCATAAAGGAATAGTACACGCCCATGACAAATGGAATAAGATAAAAGAGTGCAAATCCGATACCGCTTGGCACGAGAAACATCATGGCCGCCGAAGCATCTTTACGGAGCCATTTTTTCATGATTGACCGATCCATCCTTTCTCAGTTAAGTTCAGACCTCCATCCTGGCCTGTTACGCTTCCCAATGCATTAAGAATAGATAAGATTGCTTAAGAAAAAAGTGGGAAAATATTAAAAATACCTAAAATATTGTAGTGATATAGCGCATTTCGTTAAAAACAAAAGTGGGAAAACAAAAAGCACCCAAAAGTATCGGGTGCTTTTTTTCGTATATTCCAACTTATTCTGATGATCCTGCCCGTTAGTTGAACATCAAGCTAAAAGTCGATCCAAGGCTTGGCTGAACAATTGCTGAAACACATGGTGGTGTGTATCTACGAAACCCGGCATGACCATATGCCGGAACCGTCGATAACTTCCATATCTTCAGTCGACTCGATGTTTCGGGCGATTGGTTTAATGATTTTGTTTTCGATCAGAATGTCTCCACCAACGCTTACTGCTCCCCAGAAACCTCTGGAGGAACCGCGAGTCTCTTGGAGAAGACTCTACATAGCCCTTAGTAACAATATGAGCAGAGACACATACACAAGCACGAGAATGAATAACGCGACCCATTTAGCATGCTGTTTCCGGTAGAAGGCAAGGATGGCTTCAATCAGCGTGACTGCGGTCAAGCTCCATAGTACGGCCTCGGTAATCGGAAACAGAAGAACGAACCATAGAAGCGAAGCAGCAGCAGCCTGGATAACCACACTTCCAATCAACAGCCCCAACAAAGGGAGCAGCTTTGCTTTGGTTGGTTTACGGGTCCAGTAAGCCCATACCAGATAACCTCCAATCAGTGCATAAACACCCAACCGCTCGAACCATAAAAAATCTACTGGCGGCACCTCGCTTTCCTTGTCCAACAATAAAATGACAGCACAACGCCTGTTGTATTGTAGAGTATACTTCGATAGCCAAGCTGCAGGAACGTTTGTTTTTCGACTCTGTACCCGTACAGATGGTTGTCCGGATGGCCAAGCAGTATTCCGAGATCTCTGCCCTGAATCCACAACGATGACGATCCAGCTTACCCGTCCTGTTAAATAAATTTGACTTGGGGCGTTGTGTTGGTGAGTTCTTTCATCACGCGAGCTATGGTTTGGACACCCGACTCGATATACGTCTCCTCCACCTGCGATACGCTCAAGCGAATGACCGAATCTTGTACAAAATCGGGCAAATACATTTTTCGGGCGTCATCTACATGTACGTTTTCCTGCTTCAAATGCTCGATGAACGTCTTGGCTTTTAACGGATTCGGCAATCGGATCGTCGAATAGAATCCCGAAAGCGAACCCGAATATGCGGCGCTTGGCGGCAGCAGTTCCTGATAGGCTTTTTGCAGTAAAGCTGCTTTCCTGTTGTAGATCGATCTCATACGCTGAATATGAGCCTTGAACATGCCGCTCTTCAAATAGATTTCCAGTGCCCCTTGCGTCAGAACCGGCGTATGCAAATCCGAAGCGAACTTCGCACTTAAGAACGAATCTCGTATGAAGTCCGGAATGACCGCAAGCCCCAATCTTAAACCGGGCAGCATCACTTTGGAGAAACTCTTGATATAGATGACCCTTCCTGACGGATCGTAAGCGAACATCGGATCCTGCTGCATGTCGGGGTCCAGGTCGCCCAGATAATCGTCTTCGATGATATAAACGTCGTATTTTTGCGCCAGCTCCACGATTTTCCGTCGCTCCTTGTTCGAGTAGCTGTAGCCGGTCGGATTATGATATCGGGTCACGGTGTAGAAAAATTTAATGTCATTCCATTTGAACAGATGCTCCAGCCGTTCCATGTCGAGTCCATTCGCTGTAATCTCAATTCCGTATGCCGTGGCCTGCTGATATTTGATCGATTCGATCATACTCATATGCGTAGGCTGTTCGACGCAGATGTTCTTTTTGTTATTGGGGAACGGGAGTGAAATCAATAGATGAATAGCTTGCTGGGATCCGGATACAACGCAGATTCGTTCGGGTACGGTAAACACTTGCAGTTCCCGCAGATGACGGGCCAGCTCCACTCGCAGTGAAGGCAGCCCCTGGATCTCGGAGTACGTGAACATCTCCTCCTTATACACTTCGATGGCTTGATTGATGCAGTGCTGGTAATCCCTGTAAGGCATGGCTTTCTTGTCGGGACCAGCCGATAGAAAATCAATGACTCCCGTGTTAGCCGAGCCTGAATGGCCGGAGGGAACCTGCTCCACGACATAATAACCGCTCTTCGAGACGGAATAGATTTTATGTTTCTTCTCTAATTCGGAATACGCTTTGATGATGGTATTGACACTGCAATCGAGCCGCTTGGCCAGAGACCGTATGGACGGCAGCTTTTTGCCCGGTTTTAACTCTCCGGTGTCCATTAGCATTTCAATATGCTGCATGACCTCTGCATAGATCATAAGTGTCCCCCTCTTCTCTTCTTTAATCTGTACAGGCACAATCCGTAGATAACAAGATTTACTTGCCGTACCTGTATCCATAGACTAATAGTATCAAAATGCATTTGATGCTGGGGAATGATTCTGTTCGATGGCCATTGAAACCCTTCCCGAAAAATGGATGTGCAGGAGTGATGCAGACGTGTTACAGATGAAAAAGTTAAAACGTTTATCCCATTTGATGATTGTATTCGTTACGCTTATTGGTTTGTTTGCCTATTCGCCGAGTGCTGTTGCCAAGCCTGGTGTCCGCTCGCTTGAATTGCAGCACATATTTCACGACACTCAAGGGACACTCGTCCTCAAGAACTTGAAGACCGATCAAGTCTATCAATTCAATCCAGGGAGAAGCAACCAGCGGTTTACGCCGGAATCGAGCTTCAAAGTGGCCAATGCCCTCATTGGACTGGAAGTAAAGGCGGTTGCCGACGAATATGATGTGAAGAGATGGGACGGTATCGTGAGGGATTTTCCGGTCTGGAACCGGGATCATTCGCTCGCTTCGGCTATGAGGGATTCAGCCATCTGGTATTATCAAGCCATGGCTCGCGATATCGGCCAAGTTCCGATGCAGCACTACCTGAATCGAATCCAATATGGAAACCGTGACATATCGGGAGGAATCGATACATTCTGGCTGGACAGCAGCTTGAAGATTTCTGCCATAGAACAGGTGGATTTTATCGAGCGGCTGGTTGAGGAGGATTTGCCATTTCAGAAGAAAACGATGAAGACGGTCAAACGGATCATGATTGATGACGAACAAGACGAGTATACGATTCATGGAAAAACAGGCTCAAGACTCTCCGATATGGGGCTTGGCTGGTATGTGGGTTATGTCGAGACGGATAAAAACACGTGGGTTTTCGCAACCAATGTGGCCGGGAGCGGTGCAACCGCCAAACAATTGACGCTGGAGACGTTGAAAACAATGAAGATTCTGAAGGATTAAGGAAAAAAAAGACAAACGGTTTTGAGCGCAACGGTAACTGCTTTGGCAGAACTGTATTTGGAGGGGGCGCTACGCCCCTTCAGCGCTCACCTATGTTCAATATTAATATAAGAACGCCTACCCGAGGGTAGGCGTCACTTGACTTTTCACACTTGTGAGCTCAATCTCTTGTGTACATGTTCTGATCTTGCAATCCACCATTTTCTGTAACGCCTCATCCCTGAGTATTCCATCGTTTTTGTTTCCCGGGTTATGAGGGATTCGTAGGCGTAGCCTTTGAGATAGAGCAGATGAAGCAAATACCCCCCATTTCCGTATGTTTTGTTCTGAAGGGCTGTCCGGTGACAAGCGGCCAAATTTCGTTAATCAAACGGAGTTCCGTGGAACCAACCGGCATGCTAATGTAACAATACTGGCTAACACAATCGAGTATCTTCTCCACTCGGTCGAATGTTTACATAGCAAAAAACAAAGAAGCCGCATTTGCAGCGGCCTCTAATTCAGTATAATGTTTTCTTACAGCGGCAAATCCTTTTCCTTGAACACACGCATTCCGTACAGATACAGCACAATCCCGATAAGAGCCAACATAGCGAACGGAACCGCAACATTCCCGCCGTCTATAATCGCGGATGTATCGAATAGCGAATTCATAGATAGGTATTTCAAACCCTCCAGGCTGCTATCAACATCCCCCATCAATTTCAGGAGGAAAAAAGCCATCGGGAGGCCTGCCCCCCAAGCCAGTGAGTTCTTGGAGAGGTTAAATACGCAGGAGAAAAAGAACGAAATCCCGCTGGTTGCAAACATGAGCAGAAACAAGCCCAGGTTTAGCATCAGATAATTTGTCGTATCTACTTGTATGTCAGCCTGAAATACCGAGATGGAAACCAGACCTGCCAGCGTCACGATGAGAATCATCAGGATCAGGGACAGGATCAGGTAAGCAGCTTGAGTCAAGACAACGGTACTTCTCTTGGTCGGCGTCGACAGCAAGTATGCCATGGAACCTCGGTCCACCTGCGAAGCGATGAGACTGTTAGCGGTCATAATGATGAACACAATCGGCAGAAGCACCCCTTGTATGCCATAGAAGGTTTTGGAAAGCATGCCAAGGAATGTAGCTTCTCCAAGCAGATTTGCAAGCGGGGTGTCCTTCACCATGTTCGACATATCCGATAAAGTGCCTGGATTAAATACGGCAATCAGTACGATATGAAGTGCGGTCATGATGAGTGTGAAGATAAACCATAACTTAAAGTTGGCCTTAAGCGTTTGTTTGAAGATCGGTTTGCTAAGCACGGACGCTTTCCTCCTCATATAAGCCATTAAAATAATCCGCAAGCGTAAACTTCTTCTCGGATATAAATTTCACGGAATAACCTCTCAATGTACGAAATAACATTTGGATGTCACGATCATGGATTTCGATAAGCACTTGATTCTGATTCTCCCGTTTCTCCGTGATCTGAAAGGGTTCTGACAAGAAGCGCTTGTAATCCGCCTGCTGAAGGAACTCCAATTTATAGACTTTGTTCTCATTGTGTTTGACCTCGACCGTCGGCTTGACGGCAATCAGCTTTCCTTCCTTAATTAAGGCGACTTTGTCACACGTATGCTCGACTTCCTCGAACATGTGACTCGACATGAATATGGTTTTGCCCCTCTTCTTCTCTTCCTTCAAAATATCTACGAATTCCGCTCGCATGAGCGGATCCAAGCCCGTTGTCGGCTCATCCAAAATCAATATGTCCGGGTCGGCCATGAAAGCGGCGACAATCGCTGTCTTTTGTTTCATCCCCTTGGACATTCTTTTCAAATTGGCTGACGGATCAAGCTGCAGTTTTTTGATCATACGCTCTGCGTACGACATATCTTGCAATCCTAACAGCTCTGCTTGCCGCTTCAAAAACTCACTTCCCGTCGGGGCATCAGGAAACGCAATTTCACCAGGAATATAACCGATCAGCTTTTTGATTTCGGCGGAATCATTCCAGCAGTCCAGCCCCTGGACATTCACGGAACCGCTATCCGGTTTCAAGAATCCCATGATATGGCGGATGGTTGTTGTTTTGCCGGCTCCATTCGTTCCGACGAATCCAAACACCTCGCCTTTTTCAATCTTCAGGTTGAGGTTAAACAAGCCTTTCCCGTCGCCAAAGTCTTTTGTTAGATTGTTTATTTCAATGTATGGCATACGTTTACTCCCCCTCCTTAAGGCTTGTGTTGCGATCATAAAACTTCATGAAATAATCCTCCAAGGTGAACTTAATCTCCGAGAAGAACTTCATGTCATAATCAGCAATGAATGAAATAAAGCGATTGATATCCGCATCCCGAATTCGCAATGTCGTCTGCAACTTGGAAGGTGTCAACGAAAGCACTTCAAGCTCGGGTTGAGCCTTCACTTCAAGTTCAAAACGCCGGAATGCAACTTCGGATTTGAACTCGATTTCATAGGTTTTGGTTTCTTGATGTCGCAAATCATCGGCCACAAACGAAGAGATTAACCGGCCTTCCTTAATGATGGAAATCTTGTCACAGGTCGCATCAATCTCGGAAAAAATATGGCTCGATATCAATATCGTTTTCCCTTTTGCCTTCTGCTCCTTAATGAACTCGATGAATAAAGCCTGCATCATGGGATCCAATCCGCTTGTAGGCTCGTCAAGCACAAGCACGGCCGGGTCATGCATGAACGCCGTGACAATGGCCAGTTTTCGCTTCATGCCAAGCGACATCCGCTTCAGGCTCCCGGAAGGGTCGAGCGCAAATTTTTTCACCAAAGATTGCGTGTATGTCATATCGCTAATCCCGCGTAATTCCGCCATCATTTTGATGAATTGCGTCCCGGTAAGCGACTCAGGCAGCGCGATTTCTCCCGGTAAATAGCCCAGTTCCTTCTGAATATCTGCTGCATGGTCCCAGCTCCTGCGTCCATTGACTAAGGTGTGTCCCTGCTGCGGGCGGGAAAATCCCATAATATGACGGATGGTTGTGGTTTTTCCAGCTCCATTGGGACCTAGAAATCCGTATACATCCCCTTTCTCAACGTTAAAAGAAACATCGAATATGCCTCGATGATGACCATAATCCTTAGTCAGATGCTCAATTTCGATGACAGGCATGATAAACTCCACCTTTCTGCTCATCTTTTAAATAAACAACGTGTTGTTTTTCTATATGAGTTCATTATAATAACTTAAACAAACTTCAACAATGATCAGAATTATCTGATATGCTGGATAACCAACACCTTTTGCTGTTATGTACATTATTTCATAATGTTGTTCATTGATCTGAATCATTGAATCTTATAAGTAGAGGTGGGTCCCTTTCCCTATTCGATGCCAAAACGAGTCTAATCATCATTTGGTTACAGTATACATGATAAGGTGTTCTGCATGATAGATAAAAGTGAGTGAGTACTCACTTTTTTGTTGACAATCGACAACTGCAGTGTTAAAACCATATTAGCAAAGTGAGTGATTACTTACTTTTTGCTGAAGTTATCATCGACATATTGAAAGTGGTGAACCGAATTTTGACCAATCACAACCTGTTTAACGAAATCCTGTCCATACACTCCGCCAAGCGAACCGTGAAGCAGCAACGGATTGTCGAGGCAGCCATTTCATTGTTTGCTGATAAAGGCTATTCCAATACCTCAACGGCTGAAATCGCTAAGGTCGCCGAGGTATCCGAGGCAAGTATCTTTAAGCAATACGGAACAAAGGACCATTTGCTGTTGTCCCTTATCGTTCCGTACATTAAGGAATTTTTCCCATCCATGGCGAACGAGGCGCTGGATCAGATTATAAGCAACGGGGATTCGACATTCGAAGGATTCTTGCGGACCTTGCTTCATAATCGCATCGAATTCATCCGGGGAAACAAGGAAATCTTTCAGGTACTCATCAAGGAGGTCATATACAAGGAGGAATTGAAGCACGAATTCCTGCCTTATGTATCCGAAATGATTGTACCGCGCTTGACGAAATTGATTGAAGCCTTCCAAGAAAGGGGTGAACTCGCCGATATCCCGGTCGACAAAATATTGAAACTGGTTTTTGGCTTCATTGGCGGGTTTATCATTTCGCGTTTTGTATTGTTTAATATGGATTCCATCCCTGACGAGGAAATTGAAGAGGCAATCACTTTCGTCATGGATGGCATTCGAAATCGATAGGAGTGAATATTGATGAAAGTCTTGAATAACAAACTTGTATGGGTAGCGCCCATCCTTGCATTCGTTGTTATTTTTATTTTCTCGCTTACATTATTTCCGTCTGTTCAAGTCAAGCCTAAAAATCTGCCGGTGGCCATTGTCAACGAGGATCAAGGAGTTGAGCTTCCCAATCAACCGAAGCTGAATATTGGGCAAACGTTCGTGGACACGATCCAGCAGACCGCTTCGTCCGCATCTGGAGAGGAACCGGCTGTCAAGTGGGTCGAAGTCGACCATATGGAAGCATTACAAGCCGGCTTGGATAACCAGGATTATTACGCTGCGCTGGTCATACCTGGGGATTTCAGTGCGAAGCAAGTTTCCTTAAGCAGTCCGGCGCCGGAATCGCCTGAAATTGAAATTTTCATCAATCAAGGCATGAATACGGCAGCTTCCACCATGGCAGGACAAATCCTGAACGGAATTGTGGATAACATGAATAACCAAGTCCGCACGCAGATCCTTGAAGGATTCGATGCCCAGGGTGCAACACTATCCGTGAAGCAGGCTTCCAGCCTGGTAAATCCGATTACCAAGAAGGTAACGAATGTTAATGAAATCGGGACCAACAGCGCCAACGGCAATTCCCCGGTTTCGCTGTTCCAGCCGCTGTGGATGGCTAGTATGGCAAGCGCGGCGGTCCTCTTTTTAGCTGTCAGCAAGAGCAAGATAACGTCCCGCACAGAGAACCTGGCAGCCAAATCTATCCAGATTGCCATGGGAGCCGTTGTGGCGTTAGTCGTGGGATTTGGTATAACTTGGCTCGCTGACAGCATGATCGGACTGCATATCCCGCAGTTTACGGATACAGCACTGTTCTTATCGATTACCTTCTTCAGCTTTTTCCTGATGATTTCCGCCGTGATGTCCCTTGTGGGCATCAGAGGGATTGCCATCTTTGCCTTAATTCTGTTCTTTGGTGCACCACTGCTTGCTTTAGCTCCGGAGATGATGTCTCCTTTCTACCGGGACTGGGTACAGCCATGGCTGCCGATGCGTTTTATGGTGGATGGTCTTCGAGATCTGTTCTTCTTCGGCAACGGGCTGCACTGGAATCATGCCGTATCCACGCTTACCTGGATCGGTCTTGGGAGTGCTATCGTCATCCTGGCTTGCGCATGGAAGCCGGGAGCAGCTGAACAACCATATAAACTTGAAGGGTAGTATAAAAAGGCATGCGACTGGGACTCGCATGCCTTTTGGTTACGCCTACTAGCGATTTTTGGAGTTGGATATTCTCATCATCTGGTTTGCTCATGACTAGCATTGCAATTTTCTGAGGGCAAACGAAAACATAGATTGGATTGCTTCAGTAGTTAAATATGTATCTAATCGTAAATCTATACATGTGAGAAGCTCTGCTGGATAATTTACAGGTTTTTATTACTCTACTCCTGTTTAATCCGCTCCATTAAATTCAAAATATCCTCTATTTCGGTCAGTTCCCCCTCGTGTCTATCAATAATAGTACCATCCTCATCGATCAGCAATGTAAGCGGCATGCCGACCACTTGATATGCTTGTTTAATATTGAGTGCGCTGTCCAAAACGATTGGAAATTCGAGTTCATACCGTTCAACAAATTTTTGAACGGCTCCTGTTTTCTCACCTACGTTAATTGCAAGCATGTCAACTCCTGCAATCTTATATGCCTCGTTCAGTAGCGGCAACTCATTAACACAAGGATTACACCAAGATGCCCAGAAATTGATGAAGACACCTTTACCTTTATGATCCGTTAATCGTACCTGTTTCCCCTCAAGATCCATTGTGGAAAACGGCGGTGCGATATCCCCCACACCGGCATGACTTCGGGGAGCATCTTGGAATCGGATGACTGCATACACTCCCCCCAGTAGGATAACAACCAATAACATATAATGAATGATTCTGCGTATTAAAATATTCAATATATACTCCTCGCTCACAGTGTAGTCAAACTTCTTGATCTTTTATCTCTCGAGAGCCATAGAAAAAGAATTGTCACAACGATCATTTATCTTCGTGTCTGGAGAATCCTCCTGCGATCCCGAACAACTCTCTGAATACTTCCTGCATGCCCTCGGTTTCGTTTGTTAGGTGGATGTCATCCCTCTTTCTGTCTAGAACCACGTTCCCATCACGTAAAAAAACGATACGATCCGCCAATGCTTCCGCAATTTCCAATTGATGCGTTGAAAAGAGAAGCGTTTGCCCATTAAATACTGCTTGACGCACAAGCGTTACGAAGGTGTTCATCCAGTAAGGGTCCAGACCATTGGTTGGTTCATCCATTATTACCAGCGGTGGTTCTGCTAACAGTGCTTGTGCAAACAACACCCGCTGCCTCATGCCCTTGGAGAAGGAAGCTACGGGCTTACTACCTGTATCCGATAAGCCGACCATCGAGAGCACCTCTTTGGCACGAGTTTTCCCAAGACCGCGAAGCCTTGCCCAAAACAACATAGTCTCCATTGCTGTTAATCCTGGACTAAATCGGTAATCATCCGGCATATATCCGATTTGACGAGCATAATTTTGTCTGTTTTCCTGCCAATCGTGACCATTTACGGAGATGGATCCCCTCGTCGGACGCAGAATACCAGCCACCATACGAAGCAACGTGCTTTTTCCTGCACCGTTCCCCCCGCACAAAGCAACGGCCTCCCCGCGTCTGATATACAGCTGTATATCCTCAATGACCGTCTTTCCCTTAAACGATTTATGAACCCCATCGAACCGAACCAGATGATTATCCACGACTTCTTCCCCTTTCCCATAATCCAAAAGAGATGGCCAACATGGTGCCGATCCAGACCAACATGACGCCAATAAACACCGGGGTTCCCCAAGTGGAACGAATCCATACCATCCAATTGTAATACTCCGGACCGAGCGTCGAGCCTCCACCTAACTTGACGACGGTAAACAGACGCGTCAATTCTGCAGGATTAAGAAATGTCAATGTAGTTACAGCCGGTTTGATCCAGGGATACGGCATCATCCCGAGCAATGCAATGAGAATAGATGGCCATGCAATGATGGCAAAGAACCAGACACCTACCGCGATCGTAAGTGCTTGCCAACGATTGCGGGCGAGTGTACCGATCAGCATGGCTAATCCGAGGAAAAACAAGGATAAACCTAGCGAAAAGACCAGAAGCTGCTTATAAGTCAAAAAATCAAAACCACTCCCCGAAAGCCAACCGGCTGCTCCCGATAATCCAAATCCGAAGGCAACAATGGATAACAGGACGATGGAAAGCCCGATATACTTGCCAGCCAGAAATGACCAGGTGCCCAGTGGGTAAGTTGAGAGAAGCTCCCAGTTGCCCTCTTCCTTCTCGCCTGTTAAGGAAAAAGAACCCAACATTAGCGACATTAGGGGAAGCAAATATAGCGCCAGGTTTAACATGGTACCGCTAGTGCCGGAATATCCGCTTACATAACCTTGCGAGTTAATGATCAATAAACTTACCATAAACATGGCGAAAAGGGCCATGAATGAATAGGCCCATGGATTTCGAAATCCGATTTTCATCTCTCTTACGGCGACATAACCCATTTCACTCACGAGCCGTGTCCTCCAGTTGCGGGTTGCCCATCGGGGCTGTGGTCAGTCATGTCATCACCATGCTCCTGATCTGGTGCATGATCATGATCGTGACCGTGCTCCCCTCCCATATCCATCATATCCCGATTGACCTCCCACGAGTGATTGGCGAGATCTTCCGCTGTCATGAGTTTACCTTTGCCTTGTTCTTCAATATAAGCTGTGGCATCTGCTTCTTGTTCAAACGACACGATTCCATAAGCCATTGGTGTTTGATATGAAGGATCGTAGGCATAGTATGCTTTTTCATAACGGAGCCATTGTTTGCTGTTGAAATCTCGGACGAATTCAGCGCCGATCGTATCAGTTCCGTTCTCTTTCTTCCACGTGTTTAAACAGCCGATATCATCGAATTTGAGTGATTGACCGTCCTTCGTTATGATTTGAGTCGCGTATTGGTCGTCTTTGACGGCCATCTTGCAGATGACACATACATCTGTATTTTCGTTGATAGCCTGCGGCTCATACTTATCACCTCCGCAAGCAGATAGTACCAGCAACATAGCTGCCATAATTAAGGTTAGTTGAATCCCTTTTCTCATGTATTTCGTCTCCTCATCGATAAGATTAATATGGCCGTGCATCCTAGCAATATGAACCCCATAAGTCCGGTCTGTATTAAACCTCCCTGATCTCCGCCTTGATAATCGTTACCGGGCGGAACCATTAGAGGGGCCTTATCCGTTGTCCAGCGATCTCGATCTGTTTGATAGAGTCCTTCCAGGAATACCATGCCCGGTGATTGAAAAAACAATTGGAATGCGGGTCGCTTTTTTGTGAGTCCCTGGAAAAATGGATTCATTCCATAGGTTATATCGCTGATCCCGTCCCCATCCGCATCAATGCCCCGAAAATTGTCCCAATAATTCTCTCTAATCCGATTTTCCTCACTGCCTCGTGCCTGTGCGTCCGACACATTCCCGATAAATTGGTTGCCTTCGATGGAATTAGCACTTGACTCCAGCAGCTGCATACCGACAAAATTGTAACTCACTCGGTTGTTCTTCAAGAAGTTTCCGGTCGATAGTTCCACATACAGGCCTACCCGATTGCCATCAACCGTATTGTCTGTCACGGTCGTCTCGTGCGTGTCATATAGCAGAATTCCTTGCGAGTTTACGTTCTGACTTTGCTTCGTGAACACATTCCCGATAACAGATACTTGTCGAGCCGTCATCACCATGGCCCCGGTCACGTTCAGATTGCCTTTGTTCCGCTCGATGATGGTCCGATTTGTGTACATGCAGTGAACCCCATAACGAGAGTGTTCGATCACATTACCTGAGACGAGGATATCATCGCTGCTTTCCATATAAATGCCGTCATGTACATCACGAATCGTATTGCCGGTTATTTTCCAACGATGCCCATTGAATACATCCACGCCATTGCCTTTGTCGGCCATTTGCACGCCATCTGCCATCCAATCGATCGTATTATTCGTCAAGGAACCTTCGTTTGCGTCACGCACTGAAATTCCATCTCCACCTGTCTGGATATGCAACCTGTCCATGACAGCGCGATGACCCTTGACGAGCACAGTCGGCGTTTCCTTGACCATTACATCGGTGATACGGAGTCCGGCGATCGTTGTATTGTCAGCTTCGATCGTGATGGCCGGTAGGTGACTCATATTTCTCAGTTCTATTGTGCCGCCTTCTTCCGGCCGTATCGTCAACTGCTTGTTAATGGTAATCGGGCCTTCGTAATTGCCGGATTTCAATATAACCGTATCTCCTGGCTTGGCTTGGTCCAATAAAGCTTGCAAATTAAGCCATTTGTCTTCTGCACTTACTGGACTGCTATGCAATAACGCCAAAAAAAGCCATAGTGAAAAAAGGGGTATCATGCTTCTTCTGACTGTCATTGCACCTCTACCTGTTTCTTCTTAGTAATATGGATATCGTCCTCATACAAGTGTATAAAAACCGTCTGGTTCCCCTTTTCTGAAAAAGCAAACGAACCGCTAAATACACCATCCCCTTCATTCTCAGCTTCAATGAGTATCGGTTTATCCCCAATCCGGAAATCAAAGGTAGCCTGTGCCTTGTCAGATACGTTCATTCCAGTGAACAAAGCCCGTAAATCGACCTGGCTTCCCACTATAACGGTTTCAGGTTTCGTAGACAGCTCTACTTCTACAGCTTCCAAATTGACGGATTCCTCGCCTGAACATGCCGTAATGATACCCAAAAGGATAACCACTGCCATAAATGAAACTAATTTGTGCTTCATGCAATCACCACCCTCCAACCCGGTTGTCAGTCTTTCACATTTTAGCAATTCAGATGTTTCAGTCCTATAACTCTATGGAGCCATTTCAAAGGTTGAAAATCGACAGATTTGTGACTTGCAAAAGAAAACGAGTCAAAAAAAGTAATATACCCTATGATTCGCACAAGATCTAGAAAGCGAAAGATGATGCTATTAAATCGGATGCATGACATAGCTCATTAGAGTCATAGAAACCATCCTTGATATTCGTTACAATAAAAACCGCAATTTACCAATATAGCAAAGGAGAAAAAGTATGATCCCTGTTCGCACAGCTTCAAAGCGTTTGTATATGGTTTTAGCTCTAATCATGATCACCATTGCCATCAGTTATTGGTTGTGTGTATCCTTTTTCAAACCTGCTCTGCCAGTTAAAATGGATTCTCCTGCGTTCTCTTTATCTGATATACATGGAGAAACTGTAACTGAATCGCAATTTGACGGAAAAATACGATTAACGTCATTTATTTTCACCCGATGTCCGGATATTTGCCCTGTTACAACCGCTAATATGGTTGCACTCCAAACCGAGCTTCAGAAACAAGGACAGTTTGGCAATGAAGTCGAGTTCGTTTCCATTACATTTGATCCTGAGAACGATACACCTGAGGTGTTGCAACAATATGCGGAGCGGATGGGAATTGATCAGAGCGGATGGACATTGCTGCGAGGAGATGAAAACAAAGTAAAGGATTTGGCTTCTCAATATAATCTATCGATTGTCCGCCTCGACGATGGCTTGTTTGCGCATTCCATCACCTCGTTACTGCTAATCGATGGTAAGCAGCGTGTGCGCCGGATCTACCGGATGGGTGAAGATATGGAGAACGAACAGATTATGACTGATATAAAGACATTATTAAAAGAACAGCAGCATGACTCCTAAATCTTGTTACTGTTCCTATTTCTCATTTTTTCGATTTCGTCCCCACGAGGACACTGGTTTCTTGACCACTCTCCCCTGCTATACTAACCACGTTAAATGCATATCTAATCGGTAATTGAAGCATGTTCTTATCCTCTTCAGCAATCGGTACAAGTTCTTGGCCTCGACTCAAGACAAGAACTTGTATCGATAAAACAAAAAAGCCGCTATTTTAGCGACTTTCAATAGGACTATTTTCTTGTCCCTCGACAAAAAATTAGCGCCATCCTCTTTATATGCGATCATTGATTTTGATTAACAATTTCTTTAAGACTTGCTTCTCCTCGTCGGTAAGGACTTGAACGATTTCTTCCTCCACCTTTTGGAATGAATCTTGAAAGTCTTCAATCAGTTCAATCGCTTTTGGCAATACATATATATTTTTTTGCCGTTCATTATTGGCCGGGATTTTGCGCTCGATGAACCCTTTTTGCTCTAGACCTTGAAGCATGCTTGTAATGCTGGCCCCACGTAGATGAAACCGATCTGCAAGGTCCTTTTGAATAATATGATTATGTTGGTTCTCGTAAATATAGTCGATTACTTTTCCTTGTTGAGCGTTTAACCCCAGTTCTTTTATACTCTCGTCCGCTCTTTTCTTTAACTTAAGACCGATAATCTGAAACAAATCCAGATAAGGCGTATCTTTTCGGGATGGCATGATCGTCCCCCTCTTTGATTGTTAGAAATCTAATTGTAAGCAACTAAACTATACCGTGATCCAATAGGCTTGTCAAACAAATATTAGTTTGTTGACAGTTAGATATCTAACAGTTATACTTCGAATTGTTGAACCGCACAAACACTTGGGAGGAATTCAAATGGAGAAGGTAACTCAAAATGAAGCGTTAGAACAAGTTACGGCGATTATAAATGTACGTATCTTTGATGGAGATCAAATGATTGCGCCCAGACATGTTGTCATTAAAGGGGAGTCTATTATTTCAGTGGGCGGAGACCTTCCGGCCGATGCAACGATTATCGATGGAGAAAATGGGACTCTAATGCCTGGTCTGATTGATGCACATGTCCACACCTCAATCGGCGGATTACGAGATGCCTTAAAATTCGGGGTTACAACAGAACTCGAAATGAACGGAGATTTTACTAAAAGAGGGCGCGAGATTCAGTTGAAAAATGTGAATGATGTCGCAGACGTCCGCTCTGCTGGCACAGCGATCACCGCTCCGGGCGGACACCCAGATGAATTACTGCCGGATGGAGATGAAATACCGGAATTCGTATTAAAGGAACTAGCGAAGTTATCGGAGGAAGACCGGGAAGCGATGTTGGCCGCATACGCTCACGATCACGAAGAAATCCCGCAAGTGACAACCGTAGAAGAAGCGATTAAACATGTGCATACCCAAGTGGAGAATGGTGCCGACTATATTAAGATCATGATTGAGGAAGGAACGGTCATGGGTGCACCTGGCCTGCCTGTACTAAGTGACGAGATTCTAAAAACAGCCGTGAAAGAAGCCCACAAGTTCGATAAACTGGTCATCGCACACGTCTTGACGGCTCTTTCATCGCAAGAAGCCATCGATTTTGGAGTCGACGGTTTGGGCCACTTGTTTATCGACAGACCCGAGTACACGTCCGAGTTAGTGAAATCCATAGCGAATTCAGGCGCTTTTGTTACACCCTGCTTGGTGTTGAATTCCTCGATTATTGGAAATCCGGCATCGGAATTGGCGAATGATCCGCGTGTTCATTCCAAATTAAGTCCGGATTGGATCGATATTTTGAACTCAAGCTTCAATACGTTCCCGCAAGGCAATATGGAGAACAGCTTTAAGAATGTGATGGACCTTCACCATGCCGGAGTTGATATTCTGGTAGGGACGGATGTCGCGCCGGTTCCCGTTCCGAACCTTGGCGGTCTTGCTCATGGGGCCAGTGTCCACCACGAAATGCAGCTGCTGGTGAAGGCCGGGTTCACTCCGATCGAAGCTCTTCAGTCGGCTACTTCCAAACCGGCCCGTTGCTTTGGTCTTCTCGATCGCGGCCGTATTACCGAAGGTGCGCGCGCTGATCTTATTCTCGTAAACGGTGATCCGACCACTAATATTTCGGATACCTTGTCGATCAAATCCGTATGGTTCAATGGTTCGCAGCAACTAGGTTAATCAGATTCGATCTCACTGTACAATAAAAACCAAAACTCCGTGCTAAAGTAGGGAGTTTTGGTTGATTTAATTGATTATTTTAAGTCGTTGCTCATCGCTCGTCGCCGGGATCGGTTGCACTAGCCTGATTATTTCGCACTGGTAGTATTAGAATGGTAGAGTCATTGCATGGAATCCATTTGATCGAATCGACCATGAAAAATAAGTCCACCGCTCTTTGCAAGCGGCGGGCTTTCTGCTCTTCTAAAGCATGCGTTTACGGTTGAAGCTGCCAGAGTGCGGGCACGCTGCTCGGCCCCCAACCCGGCACTTTCCTGCCCGATTGTTGAGAAAAGAGAGCCAATCAAGAAACTGGATGTCTTCTTGTTTTTATTCAAATATCGTTCCCCGTTAGCGCAATAAACTAGTTTCTCTATATAATACGGTTTTCCGAACTGTCCCTAAAAGTCTGGGTGCCCATAAAACTTTGCAAACGGGCAGCCGTATCCTTTGAAGCGGTATAAATCATGATCTTCAGCTCCGGATTGGTAGGCGGTTGCAAGGTTATATGTTCAAATTCCATCTCTCCGATCCGAAGGTCAGACCAACGTTTGTGGCAATCTGTAATAACCTGAACGTCAAGCCGCGGCATAGCTCACGGAATAGCTCGCTAATCTGCATAAACTCCTCAATAAGCTCCTTAAACCTCGCATCATCAGGAAAGTGTGCGTAATCCTCCCTCATCATTTGAAGTGAACATTCATTCTGATTTTGGCTGAAAAATAGTGCCGCTCCCAAATACTCCCCATGGTTACGCCGGATTCATTCAAAGTCATTGGCATCGAGGTAGCCTGCAAGTCATTCTCCCGGAGAAGTCTGAGTAGCACTTTTTTGTGATTTTTTGTATTTGTCGAATATCGCGCTTCTCCTTTCGCATCAAAATCCATCCGCGACTCCCTGCGGCGGCTTTGCTGTCCGCTTTCGGTATTCCTTGGGCGAGAGCCCTGCTATTTTGTTGAACATATGCGTGAAGTAATTGGAATCGTTAAAACCGATGGCTTGGGCGATTTCAAAAATTTTCATATCGGTGCTTTTGAGCAGGATCTTCGCTTTCTGCACGCGCAGGTTTTGGATATAGCCGGTGACGCTTTCGCCAGTTTCTTTCTTGAACAGGTTGCTGAAGTAGCTGGGGTTGAGATGAACATGCGCCGCCACCTTAGCCAATCCGCATTCGTCCATATATTTCTCTTCGATAAACCGGATGGCTTGCTTGACCGGATTATCTTTTTTGCCGGCAAGCCAGTTGTTATGGGAGAGTAGGAATTCATGGATGTATCCCTGCAGCCAAGCCACAATCTCTTCGGGCGTCTCGCATTTGTAGACGGAACCCCACTCGATGGAACGTGCGGCCATCCGCCATACAGGAAACTGTACTTGCACCAGCCGGAGAAGGGCCGTGGCCAGGAGCAGGGCTTCGATTTTAGCGGTTTGCAGGGGCATACTACTGATCCGCACCTCTTGATCTAGAAGCTCCTTGTTCAAACGGCCATTGTCTCCCGACATAAGCCAAGATACGATTTCCTTCTCCTTTTCGTAAAGTGCCGTCTGGTTAAGTAAAGATTCATAGGCAGTACTGCGCTCAGAGGCCACCTCCCGGCCCAGCCCGCTGCAATACCGCTCGTAAGCCTGACGCAGGTCCTCCGCCATGCGGCATCGTCCTTGTCCGCAGCAGGCAAGCGCCAGTTTCAGATACTGCTGAATCGAATCGGTGAGGATCTGCAACCAGGAAGAAGGCATTTCCGGCCGGGAATCCGTCCTGTCCACCAATAAAGCCCATTCCGATGAACTCAAGGAAAAAAAACGGAAGCCTCCGCCATACCATTTATGCAAATGCTCCCTGACAATGTTGCCGAGAGCAAACTGCAATAGCGGCATATCCTGGGCGGAATAATGTTTTTCTGAGGAAATATAGGTAGGGATGCTAAGAAAGTAAAGCTCGCATTCCTTCATCCGTCCGAGCAAAGCCTCCACCTCTCCGTTGTTGCAGGACATGCCCATAATCGCTGAGCGAAGCTGGCTGTCCTCATGCTGGCGCTTCCAATCCTCCACCAGCCGCCCGGACTGATTCTCTTCGATCAGCCGTACATAGGTCCGATCGAGCATGTTTAATATATCCGCTTCTACGCAAGGTTTCGTGATAAAGTCCAGCACTCCAAACTTGAGGGCGGACTGGGCGTAAGCAAAATCTTTGAATCCCGTGATGATCACAATCTTGGTCCCCCAGCCTCGAGCCTTGATTTCCTCGGCCAGTTCGAGCCCATCCATATGGGGCATGCGAATATCGGTTAACAGCAAATCCGGGATGCATTGCTCCATCGAAGACAGAGCGGCCAGGCCATTTGCCGCTTCTCCCGCCACCACCCACTCGGCGGACCGTTTCCCGGCCAGCTTGAGCAATCCTTTGCGAAAATTCGGTTGATCCTCGGCGATAAACAGCTTGGCTTTCATCCATTTCCCTCCTAAAAGTTTTGTGAACGTTACCTCATGATAAGCTTCGAGCAAAACTCGCTTCGAAAGCATAGGCTTAGTACTCTTGCGGGATCGTCTGAATGGGAAGCTTGATGTGAACGGTCGTTCCTTTTCCCTTGACGCTGGAAATCTCTACTCCGTAAGGAGCCCCATACACCAGTTCAATGCGTCGCAGCACGCTTTTAAAGCCAATTCCCGTTTTGTTGTTCTCAGACAGCGCATCCTCAGCTTCCTTCAAAGCATATAAAGTGCTGTCATCCATGCCGCAGCCGTTGTCAGCCACCTCGATATGCAGCGCTCCATCCCGTAAAGCCGCCTTCACCCTGAGCACCCGGTCTTCATCCATATTTCGGAAGGCATGCACAAAAACATTTTCCACCACCGGCAGCAGCAGGCATCTCATCATCCGCAGACCCAGAAGCGATTCTTCGGCCTGAATGATCGTTTCAATCTGGCCGGTAAACAATTCGGTCTGAATCTTAATGTAATTCCGTATCTGCTGCAGTTCTTCTCCCAGCGTCGTATCGGTCTTGACGGATTTAAGCGAATACTTCAGCATCTCCGAGATGGCGTTGATCAGTAGAGCCGCCTCCGCCTGGTCGTCGTTATACAGCTTCCAATACAGTTCATTGAACAGGTTATGCAGATAATGAGGGTTCAATTGCGCCTGAATGGCTTTTAATTCCGATTCCCGCTGGCTGATCTGGGCCAGATACACTTTGTTGATCAGAGTGCTTACTTGCTCCGCCATGCTGTTGAAGCTCTCACCGATGAACCCGAGCTCATCGCCGGAACGGACGCTAATCCGAGCCGAGAAATCCCCCGAACGCAATTTGCGCAGCCCCCGCAGCAGATCAGCCAGTGGCTTCAGCAAGGTTCTGGTAGAAATCGTAATCAGCAGTGCGCTAAGAAGCACGACGCCAATTCCGGCAAAAACAAAGATATGGATGATGTCTTTGTTTTTGCGTTGAATTTCCTCCAGAGAAACCCCTCCATATAACGTGAAGCCTGCCGGTTCCAGACGATGGCGGACAAATAAATAGGTGACCCCACTCATCTTGACATATTGGGGATCGCCGGCTTCGATCAAGCGCATGAGTTGTTCCGTCTCCTCCTGATTCATATTGGCGTAGAGCAGTCCCTCCAGAGGTTCCAGCAGCAGTACCTTACCGTTGCCGTTCTCCGTAAGATCCCGCAGCACTTTGGACACCAGTCTTTCCTCCATGACCACCACCATGGTTCCGTACGGGATCAGTTTATCATTGAGCATCCGTCTGGCGGCAATTAGCACCGTCCGGCGTCCGCCGGGATCGACACTACTAGGCAGACTGGCCCGTCCCCAGACCAAGTTCCCCCGATGCGATTCCAGCTTGCCCATCAACATGGCCATTTCTTCAGGTCCGGGTTCCCCTGACGCCCCATTTTGGGAGCGAATAGCCAAATCTCCATTTTCATTGAACAGAAAGATGGAACGAATCGACGGCGTATCCACTTGCAGCGTGATCAGCTGCTCCTCCACGTACTTACGGTTCTTGTATTGCGTATAGAGATCCCCTCCGGGATCAAGGCTCTCTGTGACGAATATTTCTATAGAAGGGTTCAGTATAATGGATTGGGATACCCGGCTTACCTCTTGGAAGGTGAGTTCCAATCGGGCCAAAGCCTGTTCATTGGCAATGGAGAACTGCTTGCTGATCTCGTCCTCCATCAATTGGACATTTAAGCGGTAGACCAGCCACCCCGCTAATGCAAAGGCTAATGTGACCATACACGAGAGCAGTACAATCAGCTTCAACTTGAAGCTGCCCTTCATTTCTCCGGCAATTCTCCCCGGCCAACTTATCGGATTCAGTCTGGCTCCCTCCCCGTAACGATGATGTAATCCGATTGTAATCCCTTTCATCCTGAATTAAAACAAAACTTGGCCCGGCTTCTACCGGACCAAGTCCTTATTCTATTCCCAGTGCTCTGTCCGAACTTTACTTTAGTTGGGAGCGGACCATTTCCAGTACATCATCGCCCAGGAAGGCCGTGTCTTTATTTTCTTGATACCACGTATTCATGTATTCCTCAACCTGCTTGCCGCCGCCTTTCTCCCAGGCTGCTTTAGCATCCGCAATAGCTTGCTCGGCCGTATATTTGGACCCGCCTATGATTCCTTTGACAATGATGTCGCTCACTTCTTTGTTCACGTTGGTACTGATAACCACTAAGTCGCTTGGCAGAACCGGCATATGCCCGTAGTGACTCAGAGCGGGATATTTAGCATCCGGATTGAGCAAGAACTGGTCCGCTTGCTTCATCATTTCCAGCCCCGCCTTCTGATCCGGATCCTCCACATTAAATGCCGATACGGAGGTCAAAAATTCGTTCTGCGGGAGGGAATAGAACATCGTGTAGTCCGCGGCCCAATCCACTTCCTTTGTATTCTTGTCGGGATCAATCACGATGGGCGCATCTTCCGCTGACTTGTTCCAATGTTCTCCCTCCAGCCCCTTTCTCAATGTCAGCGCTGTATCCGGCTGGAGCATAAAGTTGATGTATTCCATCACAGCCTTGGGATTTTTGGCTGCGGCGTTAACCACGGTTGTCATCTGAATCGGGTTGGTCACGTGATGGGTAAACTGTCCCATAGGGGACTCAGGCTGCATCATCGGCGCAATTTCCGCATCCGGGACCATCTTTCTGATGGTCTTGATATCGGTGACCGTACTCTCAAACCAGTTGTTGATTTGCGGAGGAAGGAATACGCCTACCTTGCCATTCAAATAATCCTTCTTAGCTTTGGAGCCATTCGTGTCTGCCAGGTAATCCGGGTCGATCAGTCTTTCGTCGAACAATCTCTTCTTGAATTTCGTCGCCTCCAGCGTATTATCCCAGCTGCGGATGATTTTGTCGTCAGCCGAGATGGCCCAACCGCTCGAGCCGAACATGGAATCCACCATGCCTCCGGAGGTATAGCTTATATTCGTTCCGTACGTATCCTTCTTGCCGTTGCCGTCAGGATCTTGCTCTACAAAAGCCTTCAAGACTGTAATCAGCTCTTCGGTCGTCTTCGGCACCTCCAGGTTCAGCTTTTTCAACCAATCCACCCGGATAAACGCCACGCTTTGAAGATGGGGCTCGTTAATTTTGCCGATTTCGTAAAGCTTGCCATCCGGCTTGGTGCCCACCTCGCGCAGCTGGGGATACTTCTCCAGCAATTTTTCATATTCAGGGGCATACTGCAAGTAATCGTCCAGTGGCAGCAGTTGCTTCTGCTGATATAGGGAATCCCGGAAGCCCGTATCATAATCATTGACCATATCCGGTGCGCTGCCGGATGCGAACATCACATTTAACTTCTGAGTCGATTCCGACCGGAGCACGGGCACAAACTTGGCCTCCACCGGAGAATGTTCATTAATCCATTTGGTCCAGCGATTCTCCTCCACGGTTCCCTCCGCGGCCGGGATATTGCCTCTGTCATAGTTTGACACGGTAATGACGGGTTTATCTCCGCTTCCCTCCCCTTCTTTTGGCTGGCTGCAGCCGGCAGCCCCTACCGTCAACACGATAGCCAATACTGCGGATGACCAGACCCTTTTGTTCCACTTGGATGTTTGTTTTAACATTTACAAGCTCCTCTCGACCCATGATCTATAATGAATGGATGTGTTTCCGCTAACCTTTAATGGAACCAAGCATAATCCCTTGAACGAAATACTTTTGCAAAAACGGATATACCACCAGCATCGGCACCACCATCACCATTACACCTACCGCCTTCAGTTTCTCGGAGATCAGCTCCTGCTGCTGCATGATATCCATCGCCATCATGTTGTCCATGCTCTGAATCTGCAGCATGCTCTGGACAATGACCGTGAGATTCTGCAGTTCCGTCCGATTGATGTAAAGAATGACATTCATGAACATGTTCCAGTAACCAACACCGTAGAATAACGTCAATGTGGCCAGCATGGGCAGAGATAAAGGCAAAATAATGCGCAAAAGCAGATGCGTCTCTCCGCAGCCATCAATCTGAGCCGATTCCGTCACTTCACTCGGAATGTTTTCAAAGAAGCTTTTCATGATTAACATGTTATAGGTACTGATCAGCCCAACGAACCATAAGGACCAATACGTGTTCGTCAAATGCAGATTGTTCATCACCAGATAAGTAGGAATCATGCCGCCGCTGAACAACATCGTAAACAGCGCGGCCGTTGTGAGCGGCTTGCGGGCATACAGATAGCGGCGGGACAAAGGATACGCCGTCAGAACCGTAGTCAGGATGCTAAGCGCCGTTCCGCCCAATGTGATGATGACGCTGTTGCCAAACGCCCGCAAGGCTGGCGTGTTCTGAAAAAAATATTTGTAAGCGGTGAAATCTAGGCCCACCGGCCAGAACAAGACTTGTCCCAGATCCACTGCCTGCCCTTCGCTTATGGACAAAGCGATCAAATGCAGGAAAGGCAGGATGCAGGTGAGTGCAATGATAATTAAAACCGTGTGAACGAAGACCGAAAAAACCCTTCCGCTAGCCGACTCTCTCAATGCAGTTCCCCTCCCTAAAAGTTTTGTGAGCCTTGCTTTCCGGATAAGCTTCGTACAAAACTCGCTTCGGAAGCATGGGCTAGAATAATCCCTGGTCGAATTTCCTGGCCAGTGCGTTAGCCGACAACAGCAGCACCAAGCCGACAATGGACTCGAATAGACCCATGGCCGTGGTCAGACTGAATTGGGCCTTCTGCAGCCCCACTTTGTACACATAGGTGCTGATGACCTCGGCTTTTTCCAGGACTGTGGGATTCTGCAAGTTGTAAACCTGATCGAACCCTACCTCCATCAAGCGACCCATGCCCAGGATCAGCAGAAGGATAATCGTAGGACGGAGGCCCGGCAGCGTAATATGCCAGATCTGTCTCAGCTTACCCGCACCGTCCAAGGCGGTGGATTCGTACAAGCTGGGATCAATGGACGAAAGGGCGGCGAGATAGATAATGGCACCGAACCCCATTTCCTTCCACATCCCGGAGCCGATAAAGATCGTAACCCAGGATTCGATGCGGTACAGAAAAGGCACCGGCTCCATTCCCCATTGCTCCAGCAGCTTGTTAACGGTGCCGCCGTCGATCGAAAACAAGGTGAGAACCAGCCCTGCTACGATGACCCATGACAGAAAGTGGGGAAGATAAATAATCGTTTGAATCCAGCGCTTCAGCCATCTTTTTCGAACCTCATTCAGCGCGATGGCGATAATGATCGGCGCGGGAAAACCGAAGATCAGATTCAGAATACTTAATTCGAGGGTATTCCAGATGATCTGCAGCGTAGCGTCGGACTGAAATAAAATCTTGAAATACTTGAGTCCCACCCAAGGGCTGGACAAAATGCCATCGCGGAAATTGTAATCCTTGAAAGCGATCACAAGCCCGCCCATAGGAAAATACCGGAATATCACGTAATACAGGATCCCCGGTACGAGCATGAGGAACAGCGGAATATTCTGCCGAAACCTCTTGGTCTCGTAAAAGGCTTGTTTGGCCATCGGCACACTGTCCGTTTCGGCGGTCGCAGGTGTTGTTGGCATGTTCTAACCTTCTTTCTTGGTTAATTGCTTTTCGATGATGTTTATACTGTATCGCAGTCCCACCTGTGCATACCTTAAGAATCTCTAGGTTTTTCTATAGTTTTTTTGTTTTTCACGTACAGAAAAAAAAAGACGCGAATTCGCTCGCGTCCTTTTTTGGTGCTTCCCTTTCCCGTTTGCGTTAGCTTTTCATTTAAATGCCAGAGCTTAATGTTTCCTTCACATTATTGCCGGGACAACAAGAAGCGTGCGTCCCTAAGTAAATAGTTTGCCGCATCGTTCGATATGTGTTTTCCGCCTTGCGCCCGCACCTCGTTAACAAAACTGTTCAAATTGCCATTCTCCAGTTTTTTCTGCAGGCTACGGGCGATTCCGGCATTATCGATTTCCTTGCTCTCGGCAAAACGCGTCACTAATGCCTTTAATGAATTGATACTTGCCACGGTATGGAAAACAACGGTTTTACTGCCTGAATTGCCGGCTAGATCAACTGAAGACACCTCAAGCGTATGTGTTCCCAGCGGCAATGAAAAGAGTGGGACCGTCGTGCCAACCGGATAAGAATACGTATCCAGCGTCACCATCGTCTTGCTGTTGTCGACTCCCGATGCCGTATCCAGCATAGTCACCAAAGGGGTCAAATCCCCGCTATCTTCATGGATGCTGCCGTCTTCAGGAATGGCAACTTCTATAGTTGGCGCCTTCGTATCCAGCTTAAAGCTGACGGCTTTCGCCATCTCCTCATTCTCTGCTGGATCAACCGAACGATAGGTAACTGTGTAAGTGCCGTCTTGGCTGAATGTGATTGGTGCCGTATAGGTTTGCCAAGTTGTCCCGCCGTCCAGACTGTAGTCGGTTTTTGCAACGCTATCCCGTGGAGCTTTTGCTGACAAACTTACCGTTACCGGATGCGTATACCAGCCATTTTGGCCATTCGGAACTTCTGGCGAAAGAGCCGCGGATGTGATCGGGGCAGTTTTCGATCCTCCCGTAACCATGACTTTGAAATCGTCGAAGTCGATTGAAGCGTTGGCGTAGCCGTCGATGCCGAACAGCTGGCCGGTCAACTTACTGCCGCCTGTATGGCGGAAGAGGAAGTCAGTGGCCGCCGGAACTGGATCATCGTTAATATAAACGGTATAAGTCTTGGCGTCCCAGTTTGCCACCATTTTAATTTTGTACCATGTATTGTATGAAGTGTTCTTGACCGGCTTCTTGGACCCCCCATTCTGTACGATGATTTTACCCGTATCAAAAGCTGTGACCATGGAATAATTGCCGGTGCCGCTGTCATTTCTCACCATGGCACCATTGGCGTACTGAAAGCTGCTGTTTAATCTGGCACGATATTCGATGACGATGCGCTGATCCGCTTCTGCCTTGACCTCGCCTGCAAACGGCAGGAACAAATTTGCCTTGCCCGCAACAGCGGTTGTGGTCAGTCGAAGGAACTTATTCCCGTCCTCTTCTTGCACAGTGGCAGTAGCGCCATTGGTTAGAGATTCGATGGTAATGCCGTAAGGGTACTTGCCCGTCTCATCGCCGGAGAAATCCCGGTAGGCGTTATAGGTCACGCCATCCTCGGTAAGGTTAAGTGAGCCAAGCAGGGCTACTTCCGCTTCAGCAAGGCGATCCAGCGCCTCCTCAAACTGCTCTTCACGCAGATCAGGGTCTACAGACATCTCTTCCGCATGATCCAGCTCAGCCAAGAGAGCATTATACGCATCTTGACTATAGGTTCCCAAGCCTTCGCCCAGCGGAAAAGAGAAACCGACTATCCTGCTGCGCATGTTATCTACAATCTCATCAAGACCCCATCCCGGGATCACTTCTACGGAAACGGCAGCAGGAATCTTCTCGCCATTCAGTGTTAATATGACAGGCACCTGAATCGTGCCAAGTGAGTTGAAGTGTATTCCTTCCAGCTTCCAGCTGACCTCGGCGATGCTTATCTCACCCTTGTAATTGACGTCAACAACGCCGGGCAGCCTCGGTGTCACTCCGGAGGGAGTTTTTACTTGAGAAATAATCTGAGGAACCTGAGACGGATCGGGTGTTACTGTTAAGTTGAATTTTGCTTCCTTGCCGCCGTATACGGCTGTAATCACCGTATCCCCCGGCCCAGTGTCATATACCTGACCGGTGACCGTAACCTTGGCCACGTCTGGTTTGCTGCTGAAGTACGTGGCTTCAGCCGACACATCCTGGACTTCATAGGTGTTGTAGTGAGCTGTTAACTGCAGTTGCCCTGTCAGCCCGCTGGTCAGGATGTTGTTCAATCCGCTGATGGCAATGGACTGCACAGACTTAGGTTCAGCGGCAACGATAACCGTGGCTGTGGCCGTCTTTCCGTTATATGTCGCGGTGATCGTGGCGCTGCCTGCCTTGAGTCCTTTGACCCCCATCCCATCAATATCAGCGACCTCTTTGTTGGAAGAACTGAAGGAAACTCCGCTGTCCACAGGGGAATAGGTAGTGCCTGTTACCGTATACACGGGCAAACTGCGGCTTTCACCTAACCCCAGCGTGTACCCCGGAGAATCGAATAGAATTTCCGACGCAACATCAAGCTTGAATATATCCATGCTGTCAATTTCGGCAAGGTTGGCACCCGTCGAGAAACGGATGGTATTGTTGCCTTGTTTAAGATAGACTTTCACCGTGGAGGCTCCCCAACGATTCCAGCCGGAATAGACGATGTTCAAACGGGCGCCGGAACTGCCGTTAACCGACAAGATATGTGAAGCATCCACCCCATTCGATGAGCCGTTGGCATTGCGCACAGACAGCACATAAAATCCCGCCTCTGGCACGTTGACTGTAAACTGGGCATAATCATTGGCGTTCTTGATATTGGCGATCTTCTTCCCGTCGGAAGCGGTACCTTCCCACCAAACGCCGGGGCCGGTTCCGCCGCTGGGATCTTTCACCAACAGGGCTGCTTCCGCCTCATAGCGCTGACGTGCCGGCTCCCCTGAAGGCTTGGCAATCGGTTTGTTTGGATCGACGGGCTCTCCCAGGTTTGGCGTTCCGTCTGCGTCCCAGATGAATTTCTGCGCTCGGACATTGCGGGTCCACCCTGATCCTGGCCAGCGGGCGGAATGGTAGATAATCCAGTCCTCACTGCCGTCGGGAGAAGTGGTGAGACTGTGGTGACCCGGGCCATAAACGCCGTTGGCGCTGGAGAAAATCGGATTGTCCTGTTTTACCCAGGAGCTGGGGTTCATCAAATCGTCGCCAATCTTGGCCGTGATCAGTCCGAGGCAGTAACTGTCTGTCCAGCTTCCGTTTGCGGAATAGACCAAGTTGATGGTGTTACCGCGTATATTGACTTGGGGACCTTCGTTGATCCTGCCCGGGGACGTTTCCCAATCATGGTCAGGCGTCGAAATCAATACCCGCTGCGAGCTGATGGTCCATGGATCGCTCATTTCCGCTATATATAGATTTTGGAAACTCCCATCCGTTTCCTCCCATCCGGACCAGATGAAATAGTGTTTCTCATTTACAGTCAGCACAGTGCCGTCGATCGCCCAGCGGTCCGTGGAATCGGTTATTTTCCCTTTGAACTCCCAGGTTCCGGTCATCGGACTCTCACTGGCGTTCTCCAGCACATACATGCGGTGGTTTGCGTTGGTTCCGTTGTCAGCCGCGAAGTAAATATACCATTTGTATTTGCCATCGATATCTTTGAGATAGTGCATTTCGGGTGCCCAAACATTGGAACTGTACATTGTACCCTTAACCGGTGTCCAGGCTAGGCTTCTCTCGCCCGCATCAATGCCGGTAATCGTCTTCGCTCTGCGGATCATGATGCCGCTGGCATTGACAAAGACATTGTAGTAGTAGCCGTCCGTATGCTTGTAAACCCAAGGGTCGGCCCCTGTCTGCATGATAACATTGTAGAAATCAGACACCTCCTTTCCCTCCTGCCTGGATGCCAAATCCGCCCTATCTGGCGTTTGCTCTGCCGCCATAGCCGCTCCGTTCCATTGCGGCAGCATCAGCAGCACTGCGAGACAAAACAGCAAATACCTGATTCTTTTCCGATCCCATAAAACCGCTTTCAACCTCATCCATCCCCCTGTCATTGATTTTTTCAGCCATGTCTTCATTCTACTTTCAGAGAAAATTTAAAAAATGTACTATCTTAAATGGTTTTGGTAACCGTTTTAGAAAAAGTGTCTTGACCTTCGGATTATACTTAACCCTCTCAACGTCTGATTGATATTGCCGGGAATTCGAAGAAAAAAAGGACACAATCCCCAATTAAGGGTTGTGTCCTGGTGAAAAAACATTACATTGTAGTGTGTCCGGCTATCGATACAACCTTACTCTTCAGAAGGTTTGCGGTTGTTTAACAGCTTTGGAATCCTCACGGTCACTGTCGTCCCATGGCCGAACTGGCTTTGTATGGCGATCCCGTAACCCTCTCCAAACAATAGCCGGAGCCTGTTATGGATATTGGAAAGTCCGATGCTTGTAGCAGGTTGGCCATCTGGTGCAGGTTCCGGGGATGCCATGCCCAGCTTGGCCTGAAGGGAAGCCAATTGCTCCGGCTCCATGCCCTTCCCGGTATCCATGATCTGGAAGCACACCTCCCCATGCGCATCCACGCTCCCGGTAATCTGGAGCCGGCCCCCTTGATCCATCCGCTCCAGCCCATGATAAACCGCATTCTCCACAATGGGTTGGAGAATCATCTTGGGGGTTTGCATCTCCAGGAGTCCCTCGTTCACATCAATGTCGATGATAAATTTATTCTCGTACCGGATGGCGATAATGTTCATATAAGCCTGAATACAGTCCAGCTCTTCCCTTATCCGTACAAGATCATCTTTTTTTATACTGTAACGGAATATTTTGGACATGCAAGATGCAATTTGCGCGATCTCTCTGCTTCCGTATTCCAATCCGATGCTGCTGATGCAATTGAGCGTATTATAGAGAAAATGGGGGTTGATCTGGCTTTGCAGGGCAGCAAACTCCGCCTGTTTCTGACTCAACTCAGATTCATATAATCTGGCCTGGGTATTGATCATATCTCTTGCCATCTCTTCCCTTTCATTGATTACCCGGTTAATGTCGCAGGCCAGCATGCCTACTTCATTGGTAGACCGGACTTTAATGCGGAAGCCCATGTCCCGGCTCCCCACTCTCTTCATATCCAGAACAAGTCCCATCACCGGACGCATCAGATTGTTCATAAAGAAACTGCCCATGATAAGCATGCTTAGAATCATCCCAATCCCCACGATAATGCTGACTTTCCGTATAGGGTTCATGTCTGCAGTAAGCTCTTGCACTGGAATCATACTCACAACCCGCCACCCGTCTGCCTGCTCCAAACCCTTAACCTGGACAAGAATATCTTCCCCATCGATCGTTGTTTTGACCCCGTTAAGCAGGATGCCCTTATCCATAGACAGAACTTCCCTGAATAACGCACCTCGGGCATTGGAATTGGTGGAAGCAATCACCTCATCTCGGCTATTCAGAATGTACAAGATAGAGTTGGGCGTTAATTCCGTATTTTCCACAAGCCCCTGCATTTTGTCCATATTGACCAAAACGGTACAGTAACCCGTAATTTGGGAGAAATAGATTCCCCCGATGGCCTCCACAATCGGCGCTATATAAAAGAACTGTTCCGTTCCTGTTCTATCGTCTTTTAGAATCGAGGTGAACATCCCCTTGTCCCGCAGCGAAGGATCTTCCTTATACTTCTGGATAAAGGTATCGTAACGATTGAGAAAAAAAATATCTCCGCTTGCTGATGCCAAACTGTAAAGCCGTCTTCCCCGAATATCATTAATTACAATTCCGTCCACATACGAATTAAAGGATCTCATATATTCCATGAGATCCAATGCATTGGGACCGCTATTAAACGCCCTTTTGTAATCATCATCCACTACAGAAAATTCCTGAACCCGTCTGCTATTGACCGCAATACTGGTGCTGACCCTGATATCACTAAATGCAGAATCAATTTTGCGGCGTGTTTGTTCTATCATCTGGTTACTGTAATGGGCGGCTCTCTTCTGGGTTAAATTAGAGAAACTATAATAATAATAAAATTCCATGACAGTAAATATGATGATTGAGAAAAAAAAGATAAGCCATATCTGATGCTTCAATTTCAGTTTACTGAGCTTCATGGCCCGCCGCTCCGTTCATATCAACTTTTTCTGAATTTGGTGGGGGTCATCCCGCAATGCTTCTTGAACACTTTATTGAAATAATAATAATCGACATACCCGGCCTTAATGGCCACTTCTTCAATGGATAGATCCGTCCGCTTCAGGAGCTCACGGGCTTTCTTGATTCTCAGCTCCGACACATATTCAGAGAAGGTTTTGCCCAGATTTTTTCTGAATAATTGACAGCAATACACCTGGTTAATGAAGAATTGGGCAGATAAATCCTTCAAATACAATTTCTGCTCAAAATGATGGTTGATATAATTTATCATCCTGTTGAAGCAGGACTGGATGTCCCCTTCCTGCACAGAGCGACTGTTTCCTATCCTGATGGAGTCGAGAACCTCATGTAAAAAGCTGCATAGCGACTCAAAGTGTTCAAATCGTTCCTTGATCTCGGAATAATTCAGGAATTCCAGTTCCATATCCTTCAATTCCTCAGAATATGCTTTTATAATAATCCCGACGGCTTGATTCCACAGGTAGACAACCTCAGACATGCCCAGATGATGATCCCTGAAATATGCCTGCAGCCCTTTAATGTACGCTTCCACATCGTCAAATTGATTTCCCTGAAGGATGTGGTGGATTTCATCGATACATGGCTTCACCAGATGTAGTTTCGGCTCGTAGTGAACGACGCCCCCAGCTTCTTCAAGAAAAACCTGGGAAGCGGACAGGTCTGCTTCTTTTATGAGCTTGCTCATATGCTTTAGTTGATTAGAGATGCTGCTGACGCCCATAACATGGATGCCCGTCTTATTCAGAACCCACTTATCCGAATGTCCTTCCAGACAAGCCCTATGCTCCGTCATCAGGACAACTAGCATTTTTCGGGCTCCAGCTTCAACTTCCACAACATGAACAGGCTTTCCCTCCAAAGAAAGCAGGTTCCTAATATTTTTATTTTCTCCCTCGAAATAGATGGTCAACACCTGATAATAGTACACAGCTGCATCATCGGGAAGCGGTAGGAAGCTCTTTATCTCGTCCTCATTCGCCGAGGTCAGCGCATCCAGAAGGAGTTGGTTGCGTGCTGTGCTTCTTCGGGAGAAGTGCATGGCCAGTTTCGCGATGAAGGGGTCAGCCTTATCGATATCCAGGGGTTTCAGGAAATAATCCAGCGCGCCATAGCGCAGCGCTTCCTGGGCATATTCAAATTCCGCATATCCGCTTACGATGACAAACTCAATGTCCAGCCCTTCTACTTTGGCTCTCTTCATCAGATCCAGTCCGGATATCTCTGGCATACGGATATCCGTAAATACCAAATCGGGTTCATTCGCTTTTATGGCATCCCATGCTGTGTAAGCGCTTTTAAATTGTCCGATAATTTCAAATCCATATTTATCCCAATCGAAGGCGTTGCGGATTCCTTTAATTGCCCACGGCTCATCATCTACAATCATGACCTTGTACATGGGTATCCTCCTGAACATATGGATTCCCCCGAATAATAGCAAAATTATTCGGGAACAGCAACGAAATAAGGATAAACCACAGACAGGTTTATCCTTATGCCATGGATTACTTGCTCTGTGCTTTGATATCTTTATAATTCTTTATATTTTCATCCTGAACAGCCTGACCGCCGGCGTCCATATATTCTTTCACCAGCTTGTCATACAAGGCGTCGAACTCTGCCGGCTTGGCAACGACCAGCCTGTCACTCATTTGCTTGTTCATGTCACCCAACGTTTTGCCGTACTTGATACTAGCTTCGTTCGAGACGCCGTAATAGAAGCCTGTATAACCATCCGTCGTATTGATCTTGTATGAATCGACAGCCAGTTTTTCATAGCTCTGATCTCCGGCTGCTAAGGCTGCTGCGTACGTTCGGACATTCTTTTCGGTATCGCCCAGCTCTGCACCGTTTACAATTAGAGTATAATCCATATTCAGATTGCTCGTTTGCATATTTTCGCCGGTTTGCGCAATCCCTTGCGGGATGCCGTTTACAAGCTTATGGTTGACGCCTTCTTCACCAAACTGAAGGAAGAACAACACCTCCGGATCAGCCATCCAGTTCAGATACTTTATGGCCAGCTCCGCATTCTTGCTGCTTTTCGGGATGAATGAGAAAATCCCGTTTTCATTGTATATCTCTTTCAGGTATTTCCCCTCGTCGTTTTTGAAGGTATCTACAGCAACATAGTTGGCATCAGGAGCATTTTGCTTCAGTGGTTCACGAATTTTTTGTGAAAGTGGATAATCCCAGTTGGCAGCGTAGAAGCCTACCTTGCCATTGGTCACATCGGCATCCGCTTGTTTGGTTGTTTTATCCAGCGCAAAGTCGGGGCTGATCAGCTTTTCATTGTACAGTTTGTTCAGCCATTTATAAGCATCCTTGGTGCCAGGCTTCAGCCAATTGGTGGTGGTAACGAATTCCTCCTCCGACATCGGACCCCAGAACGAAGGAATCAGGTTGCCAAAGGTGTAGTTCATGCCGGAAGCCGCTGTTGCCCACGGAATGACACCATCCACATTACCCGGGTTCTTGTCACGGAAAGCAACGAGGGTATTATATAATTCATCCCGATTCGTTGGAACAGGCATTCCCAGCTTATCCAGCCAATCCTTGCGGATAAACATGCCGTTCCAAGCAATCAGAGTCCGCTTGCCTGGGATCGAGATTTGTTTGCCCTCATATTTCCCGTAGGAAAGAACTTTCTCGCCCAGATAAGACTTTAATTGCTGGCCATGCTTCTCCAACAATTCATCCAGTGTATAGAGGCCACCGCTTTTTGCGAAACGGGTTACGGTATTCCCGTCATAAGTGAAGGAAATATCAGGAGCCTCGTTGGCAGCCATCAACACATTCAGCTTATCGACTTCTTGGGAACGGGGGACAGGAACAAATTTTACAATGGCGTTATTAGGCTTCCCGAATTTTTCGTTGACATATTTGGTCCACGTGTTGTTGTTCAAGTCCGGTTGTCCCTGAATACCTCTGTCAAACACTTCCACTGTCAAGGTTGCCGGGGAACCGGAGCCCGTTTCCGATGCGTTGGACCCTTTTGATACCGTCTCCCCATTGTTATTGCCTGCGCCACCACAGCCAGCCACTCCTACGGCTAGAAGCACTGTGCTAAATAGAATTGCTGCTTTCTTCTTTATGCCCTTATACACTTTAACCACCCTTTCGTTCTTGTAATTGATTCTCTTAAATCATCCGCAAGGCCGGGATCCCCCCTTCATCATAATCTGTTTCCTCATCAACCCTTGATAGCCCCAGTCATCACACCATCCACGAAATACTTCTGCAGTTTAGGATAGATCAGCAAAATTGGAATCGTTGTAAACATGACACTGGCCGCTTTCAAAGACTCAGGGACAATATAGGAGCCGACACTTCCTTCTCCTCCTTGTTGGCTATCCAGCTGCTGATTGGCCGAAATGATCTGGTATAGCTTCATCTGCATCGGGTACAGCTCTTTTTTCGTAATGTAGAACAGCGCATCCTGGAATCCATTCCATCTGTCCACCGCATAGAAAAGGCTTAATGTGGCGATCGATGGCAACGAAAGGGGGAGCACAATCTTGATGAGAATGCCCAGATCCGAACATCCGTCAATGGCTGCCGATTCCTCCAGACTCTCCGGAAGATTGCTGAAGAAGGTTTTCAGGATGATCATATTAAACACGCTCATGGCACCCGGCAAAACCAGGCTCCAAACTGAATTCATCATGCCCAGGTTTTTAACCAGAATATAGGAGGGAATTAGACCGCCGCTGAAATACATGGTGAAGACCAACGCCGTCAAAATAAAGTTTCTTCCCTTCAGCCGCTTCTTCGTTAACGGATACGCTGCACATATGGTCAGGAACATGCATACCAAAGTGTAAAATATCGTAAGCACAATACTGTATCCAAGCGTATAAAGCATATCCATATCGCTCAATATGGTTTTGTACGTTTCTGCTGTGAAGTCTACTGGCCACAGTCCTACCTTTTGAGAAATAATCGCTTCGTTGGAACTAAAAGAAAGCGCAATCATGTACAGAAACGGTACGATACATGTGAAGGACAATGCCACGATAAATACAATGATGGCAATATCCGCTACAGTCATTTTTTTCATCTTGCCCCTATTGCTCGCCACCCTCACCATATCCCATCCTCGCCTAATTTTTTCGCAACAAAGTTTGCAGATAACAGCAGGATCAGGCCGACCACGGATTGGAACAATCCTACCGCCGTTGCCTGGGAGAAATCACCCGAACTAATACCAACTCTATACACGAAAGTACTGATAACATCAGAGTAATCGCTAACCAGTGAATTCCCCATCACAAAGGGACGGTCAAACCCGATCGAAACCATTCTGCCAATTTGGAGAATCAACAAAATATTGATGGTTGATTTAATGCCAGGCAGTGTAATATGCCACATTTTGCGAAGCCTGCTGCAGCCATCAATATCGGAGGCCTCATACAACTCCCTATTGATTCCGGTAATGGCCGCCAAATAAATGATGGTGCCCCATCCGATATTTTGCCATACGCCAACGGCAATATAAGTAATCAGCCAAGGTATTTTCCGCGACAGAAACTCGATTCTTTCAAGACCAAAGCTCGACAGGAAATTGTTGATCATGCCGCCGTTGGAAAACATCAGATAGACCATACCGCCAATAATAACCCAGGACAAAAAGTGGGGCAGATACAACACGGTCTGGGTCATTTTCTTTAATTTTGCTTGTCTTACTTCATTGAGCAAAATCGCCAGAAGAATGGGCGCCGGAAAACCTGCGATCAAGTCCAGAACATTCAGGACCAGCGTATTCTTCAATGCACGGTAGAAGCTGTCCTGCTCAAAAATAAACCGGAACACATCCAGTCCTACCCATTCACTCCCTTTAATTCCTTCAAAAATGTTGTAATCTTGGAATGCCATCACAAGGCCATAGATGGGTGCATACTTGAAAATCAGGATATACGCCATAGGCAGCAGCAAAAGAAAATATAACAGACCGTCTCTTTTGATGTAGTACAGAAAGTTATTTTTCCTTTTTGTTGTGCCGTACTTTCGGGAGCTGTCTAAAACCGCTTTCATTTTTCCCATCCCTCCGACTGTAATAAGGAGCTCTCATGTTTATCATTTTACCTTCAGGATCAAATAAAAAAATGTACTCCCTTAAATCAATTTGGTAATAACTTAAAAAGGTAGTTGTATGTAAACTGAAGAGTGAGGAATTAGTCAGGTAAAAAAATAAAGAACCAGAGACCATTTGGTCCTGATTCATTTAAATAGGTAGCATGCCTCCAAAATTACATGAAATGAAAATTTAAACCATGTAACATGGTCGGCTTCCTCTTGCAACAAGAACCCCCATCTTTAACTGTGTTGGAATCCAAAAAACAGTGAAATGTGGAGTTGCCTCGGCAAACTATTGATTTATGGTTTATCTTTAGATTAAACCACGACATTGTAAAAAGAAAAGCCCTGAAGGAACGCCTCTAATTGGTCGGTCTACCGTTATTTGAGCGCATATTGGCAGGCAGCTCGAATCGGTTGTAGCCCTCCATCCGGAACAGCCGGGTCGGCGCCGCCCAAGGAAGCGGATATTCACTGTACAGTTGCCGCTTCGCTGCCGCGTCTCTCATCTTCTCGGACAAGCTGGGCAGCAAGCGCACCGTGGAATCTCCATCCTCCCGCTCGGTCACGAATCGGCCGGGAATGGCACGAACGGCGCGAGCCGACTCATAGGCGCCGTTGGATACCAGCACGAAGCATCGGCTTGCCTTGAGCGGCGAGAAGAGTGGTTTCCCTGGGGTTTCAATCGCTTCCATCAGGTTCAGATACATGCTGCACATCAAATCGGTCGGACCAAACGCCAAATCCTCTTCGGCGTCCTGTGCGCGAATTGTCAGCTTGTTCTGGTAATTCCAATGCGCTTCCCCTCGCGTTCCGTACACGGCAATTGAAGGCACTTCGCTTACTTCGTGACAAAGCATGGCGTAAAAATGAACGCTCACACCGTTTGCCATAACGGCGCGAATACAGGAGACATCGTCCCCCTCGATGTCATTGACGTGGTAAAGCTCGGCCTGCACCGATTCCGGGTACAAGCCTGCAGCGCCCCCTCCGGCCGCCAGCAAGCTATGGTGCAGCAAGTGGGCGAACGGATTGTTGAACGTCCCGTCCAGCACATACTGGCCGTCGCTGACCAGTTTGCCAGCCCAGTGGGTTCGATCGTAGTAAGAGCGAAGCCGTTTCCACATGCCAATGCCGACCACATGCTCCACCTGCCCGAGCACACCGGAGCCGATCCTTTCCAGCAGCGTTCGGAACGCCTGACCCGACGTATTCTGGAAGTTCACCTGGCATAAGCGTCCGGTCTCCAGCTGCACCGCGATCATCTCGTCCAAGTCCTGAATCGTTACCGCCGGGGGCTTCTCCACCAGCACGTGAAAGCCCATCCGCATCACCTGGATGCACATCGGCTTGTGGGAGGAGATCGGCGTGACGATTACGACGAAATCGATATCCGGATGCAGCGTGAGCATCTGCACGTAGTCCATATAATGGACGGCCCCAAGCGCGGTCAGCTTGCCGTAAGACTCCTGATGAGCGCCGACATTCGGCTCCGCAAAAGCAGCAACCTGCAGGCTACCCTCTTTGACCAGCTTCTGCATGATATTCACATGTTCAGCGCCGAATCCCCCGATCCCGATCAGCGCGGTGCGACAAATCTTCACATTCCTTCCCTCCAAAGCTATGCCTTGACGAGCCGGGAACGATTCTCCCGGCCTGCCAAAGCTGCAAATTTATAATTCATACATGCTGCAAATAACGTTCCTTGATGCGCGTGAGCGCCTCGTCTCCCGGCATATCCCATACCTGCCGGTTGAAGATTTCTACCTCGATCGCCCCCACGTAACCGGCCGCTTCAACGGCATGACGCATCCGGCGCAGCTCGATAACGCCGTCCCCCATCATCCCTCTTCCCATCAGCAGGTCGGGTACCGGCACGATCCAATCGGAGACGTGGAAGCCGAGTATTCGCCCCCTGGCCCGCTCAATTTGCGCGTACAGCTCGGGGTCCCACCAGACGTGGAACGCATCGACGACGACGCCGACGTCTTGCGGGTCGTGCTGCTCCGCGAGCGTGTTGGCTTGCGCCAGCGTATTGATGACGGAGCGTTCAGCGGCGTACATCGGATGCAAAGGCTCGATGCCGAGCTTGACTCCGTGCGAGCGGGCGAAGGGCACAAGTTCCGCGATCGCTTCTTCGACCGTCTTGCGGGCGAAATCGATATCCCGGTCTGGCGCCGGTCCGCAAACGAGTACGAGCACATCGGTGCCGAGCTCGGCCGCTTCCTCGACAGCGCGGCGATTGTCGTCCAGCCGCTCTTTGCGCGCAGGCGCGGTGGCTGCCGGAAAATAACCCCCACGGCACAGGCTGGAGACGCGCAGGCCCGCGTCCCGCACAAGCCGCTTGCTCTCGGCGAGGCCGGTCTCGGCCACTTTATGCCGCCACAGCGCGATCCAAGGCACTTCGGCGCGAACGCATGCTTCCACGGCCTCACGCATATTCAGCCGATCGGTCGTAATCTGGTTCAAGCTGAGTCTGTCTATGGAACGAAGCGGTTCCATACTGATCCCTCCCGGATTTCAAACATCTCTATAAATGATTACGGCCGAATACCCGCTAGCGCCAAGACAGGCTTCATCCGTTCGGCGGCAAGCTCCGGATCGGCCAATAGCCCGGCCCTGTCGGCAAGCACGAACAGCTCAGCCAAATGGACAATCGAGCGCGATCCCTCCGCTCCCCCGATCATGCGGAAATGCGGTTGGCGGCCGTTCAAGTAGGCCATGAACACAATTCCCGTCTTGTAGGCGTACGTCGGCTTCTGGAAAATATGACGCGACAAGGCAACGGTAGGCTCCATAATCGCCTCATAACTGACCAGATCGCCTGCGTCTAGCGCATGAAGCGCCTGGGCGGCGGCCGGCGCGATCGCGTCGAATATGCCGAGCAGCGCATGGCTGTAGCCCTGCTCATCACCCTTGATCAGTTCTGGGTAGTTGAAGTCGTCGCCGGTGTACATCTTGACGCCTTCCGGCAATAGCCGGCGCATCTTGATTTCTTTACCGGCATCGAGCAGCGAGATTTTAATCCCGTCGACCTTGTCCGCGTTTGCCCGAATGACGCGCAAACAAACGTCCATCGCCTCGTCCAGTTCGTCCTTGCATCCCCAATAGCCGGCCAGAGCGGGATCGAACATGTCGCCGAGCCAATGCAGAATGACCGGCTGTTTCACCTGTCCCAAAATGCGCCCATACACCCGCTGGTAATCCTCGGGCCCTTTGGCGCAGGCGGCAAGCGCGCGGCTCGCCATCAGAATGACTTGACCGCCCTCGCCTTCGATGAAGCCGACTTGCTCTTCATAGGCGGCTTCCACGTCGGCGATCGTGACCGACGGTCCCGGAAACAGATGGTCGGTTCCTGCTCCGCAGGCGATTTTGCCGCCGACTGAGCGCGCTTCCGCGATCGAAGCGCGGATAAGCTCCTTCGAGCGGTTCCAGTCGAGGCCCATGCCGCGCTGCGCGGTATCCATCGCTTCCGCCACGGCCAGACCGAGCGACCACAAATGGTGCCGGTAGGCGAGCGTCGAGTTCCAATCAATCTGCGAATGATGCAGCGGATCTGCGTCCGCAAACGGATCGCAGACGACATGGGCGGCCGAGAAGGCGATGCGGCCCGTAAACGGCTTGGCCGGCACGGAGAACGAGCCTGCTTTGCCCGGAGTATATTCATACAACGCTCCCCCTGCGCGGGGGAGGAGCAGCGATTGGGTCATCTGTAGTCCCCTCCTTAAGAGGTAATTAAAAAATCGGCTTTTGATCACGAAGTATAGCTATGAAGCTTACTCAACGTCGAATCTTGAATTCAGCCGGGCCTTCCGCTACTCACGTAGGCTCACCTACGCTGCGTTGCTCAGTCCCTAGCTTCATCCAACCTTCTCGGTGCTGAAAAGCCGATTTTTTTAGTATTTATTTTTACAGGCTCAGCTTCGGCACGTCGATCCAGCGGCGTTCCTGCCACGACTGCAAGCTGAGATCGGCAAGCTGGGTGCCCTTCGCGCCTTCGAGCAGATCCCACGGAAACGGCGTGCCGATGACGACATGCTTCAAGAACATTTCCCATTGCACCTTGAACGCGTTGTCGAACGACGCGTTGTCCGGCACCTGCACCCATTGGTCGCGGAACTGGAACGGATTCGGAATGTCCGGATTCCATACCGGCTTCGGCGTGTTGACCCGATGCTGCGTCTTGCAGTCCCGCAAACCCGCCACGGCGCTGCCTTCGGTGCCGTCGACCGTAACCGTGAGCAGATCGTCGCGGTCTACGCGCACCGCCCAGGACGAGTTGGCCTGCACGATAATGCCGCCTTCCAGCTCAAATATGGCGTACGCCGCATCGTCCGCCGTGCATTCGTACGGAACGCCCTGCTCATCCAGACGTTTCGGAATATGTGTAGCGGCAAGACAGGAGACAGCCTTCACTTCCCCGAACAAATTCTCGAGAACATAGCGCCAGTGTGCGAACATGTCGACGATAATGCCGCCGCCGTCTTCCTTGCGGTAGTTCCACGATGGCCGCTGACCCTGCTGCCAGTCGCCCTCGAACACCCAATAGCCAAACTCCATCCGCACGGACAGGATACGCCCGAAGAAGCCAGAGTCGTTTAAGCGCTTCAGTTTGAGCAATCCTGGTAAAAATAGCTTGTCTTGCACGACACCGTTTCTCACCCCCGCCTCGGCGGCGATGTGGGCCAGTTCGAGCGACCCTTCGAGATCGACGGCCGTCGGCTTCTCGCAATAAATATGCTTGCCCGCGGCAATCGCCTGCTTGATGCTTTCCGCGCGGCGCACCGTCGTCTGGCTGTCGAAATAAATTTCATTGTACGGATCGGCCAGGCATGCTTCAAGATCGGTGCTCCAACGCCCGACGCCGTGGGCGGCGGCCAGCGCCTGCAGCTTGTTCTCCTGCCGGCCGACCAGAATCGGGTCGGGCATGATGACGTCACCGCCCGGTAGCGCGACGCCCCCCTGCTTGCGAATCGCAAGAATCGAACGGATCAAATGCTGGTTGGTTCCCATCCGTCCGGTAACGCCGTTCATAATAATGCCGATGTTGCGAACTGCCATCGTTCATTGCTCCCTTCGCTTCGTATAACCGTATTGTAGTCGATGCGAAACCGCTTTTCTTACGATTCTGGGAACACGATTCTCAATTTCGGAAGCGAATTATTCGAGCGAAAAACAATATCCCCCGCCGGTGCTTAGCCGATGGGGGATGAAGGGGAAATTACGTTTCTATCAATCGGCCGGTCGTCCGCTGATCGCACGTTTGTGTGCTCGTTTGTTCGTTTGACGGAAGGCTCCCTGCCTACTCGGCTTGAGCGGGCGCATTCAGCTCCCGGTACGCTTTCGGCGACAGCTTGGCGACAGCTTTGAACGACCGGTAAAACGTGGACACGGAGTCGTAACCGACCTCGAAGCAGATCGAAATAATGTCCTTGCCCGTTTCCGCCAGCAGCTTCTGGGCGACGCGGATGCGCACCTCGGTCAAATATTGCATTGGCGTCAAGTCGTACCGTTCCTTGAAGATGTTGTTCACGTGCCGCGTGCTGATGCCCAGCTTGGAGGCGATGTCCCCCGCGGTCAGCGGATCAAAATACTTCGAATCGATATAGCTGCGAATTTTCTCGGCACGCAGCTTGTTGGAGCTGGTGCCCACTCCGGTGGCCTCCGTTCCGGCCGAGCGAACCAGCAAGAGCAGCAGCTGAGACAGCTGTACTTTGAGCGAAAGCCGAACGAGCGGCGACAGCTCCCTGGACTGCTCGAACAGCATTTTCCTCAGCAACTGACGCAGCTCGCTCGCGGCAAACAATCCCGGCTTCATCAGACAGGAGGCCGGGAAATGGGCGTGCAGCAGTTGCCCCCTCATATCCGGATCGAGCACCGCCTCGTCAAACGCCAACACTAGCAAGGTAAGTCTGGAGTCGGACATGACCGAGTGGACGGAATACGGCACGATCAGCGCCGTTTCGTCGACCGCCAGCTTCCGTAATTCCCCCCCCAGCCGGATAGCGCCTTCGCCCTCCAGCACAAACAGCAGCTGGTGCGTCTGGTGATAGTGCTCGGACACGAGATGTCCCCCCGTATGCTTCTGCTCGTATAAGTCTATCGCATTCCTGGACAAGTCGATCCATTTAATCGTCACGGCGAAGCCTCCGTTTTTTAAAGCGTTTCATTTAAAGCCATTTTAGCGCGATCGGCGGCTTCGGTACAACATTTTAGAATAAACGCAGCCCGGACACCGCAAGTACCCCCAAGCTTCAGCTTTATTGCGGTCTTCAGGTCCATCTGTCCATGCTGTTCGCTCCTTTTTTCGCGGCAAAAGAATAAAGGGCGATCAGTAACGTCACATTCCTGCCTGTTAGCTTAATGAAACTGCATGGAAACATAGTTAGATATACTTATCTAATCGGTAATCGGTAGGCTCATGTTCTTGTCCTCGACTCGGGATAAGAACTTGTACCGATAAAACAAAAAAGCCGCTAATTAGCGACTTCGTAAGGGACCATGTTGTTGCCCTTCGACACCTGCGTAAAAGGAATTCCTGTTCCAATACAATCCTTGATGAAAAACGGTAGTCCCTTACTCTCTCTGGCTTGCAGAAAGTTCACAAGCGGTTAACAAAATACCTTTGAAGCAGCCTGTGAAAGGGGGGGTCTCCCTTTTCAGACTCTGCAATACACGCTCTTCAGTCGGCTACTTCCAAACCTGCCCGTTGCTTTGCTCTTCTCGATCGCGGCCGTATTACCGAAGGTGCCGCGCTGATCTTATTCTCGTAAACGGTGATCCGACCACTAATATTTCGGATACCTTGTCGATCAAATCCGTGTGGTTCAATGGTTCGCAGCAACTAGGTTAATCAGATTCGATCTCACTGTACAATGAAAACTAAAACTGCGTGCCAAAGCAAGGAGTTTTAGACCATGTTCTTGTCCCTCGACACCTTATTCATACGTCCTCTTGATTACGTATTGGCAATATTAATCACTTTGCATCATCTTCTCCTTCATTCTCTCTGCAGGCCAGCATTTCATTTTTAGCCCCCTGGTGCTATACATATAGCTGTGACTAAAAACGGCCCTAATAATGGGTCCATAAGGTTCTTGACAAACGAGCAGGGTTATAATTAATATGTGGAATGATCGATTCGAAATTCATCATAAGTAGGAAACGAACTATTCTTCGTTATTTTACCGAAAGGGATGTGTTGAAAGATGATAACGTTTAGAGACAAAACATATCGCTGTGCTTCCGAAATTGTACTCAGCTTAGTCAGTGGGAAGTGGAAAATAGCTATTTTAAACCAGTTGGCAAAAGGTCCGATCCGATTTAATGAGCTGCAGCGACTCCTTCCGGACACGACACAACGCATGCTTACGATGCAGCTAAGAACGCTTGAAAATGACGGACTCATTAGTCGCAAAGTTTATCCGGTTTCACCGCCAAAAGTGGAATACGCTTTGTCTAAGTTGGGCGAACAGTTGGCCCCCATGCTCCTGATGTTATGTGATTTTGGTTCCACCTATATCGAGAGCTTTCCCGATGAAGTATCGCACACCAATCAAAAGCATGCCTGAGAAAAAATTAGTTCAACCCGACTCGCTGTCCGTTTGCCGGTATACAACTTACTTGGAACTTTAAGAGGTACCCAATAAGGGTACCTCTTAACTTTATACTCTGAACTCACATGCTTCCTTCGTATTGGCTGGCAGCTAATACGGCCACTATCCCCCCGATCCAGGAAAGATCAATGAGCTCCATGTTCGTCGTGACAAATACACCCAATTTTTTCCACTTACAGCAATAAAAATTGCGTACCGAAGCCTTTGCCGGAAACATAAGCGGCTTCCAGCTCCTCCGGATCCCCGTTGTCCAATAAAACCACATTTTCGGGATATAGTTTCCCTAACAAAGCCCATAACACCAGTTCATTTCCGCCCGTTGCGATGAAATGGATCCCGTCCATATTCGTCACCAATCCGGAGCGGGAAAGGATGTCTGCCGCAAGGTGCCAGCTGATGGTATTCCGCTTTGCAGATGCGGTGCTGGCATCGCCGTTTCTTTGCGGCCGATACAAAAAGCGAAGCCCCCTAAAAAGTTGACCGAGATCTACTGAAAATTCGCGTTCATCCATTTCCAGGCTGAATCGCAGCGTCGTTCGAGCGGTATCGGAATATGGCAGCAACCGGGCGATGGATGGTTCATCGTAATTCTCCCCAGAAAACGAAAACGCGTCCTCTTTTACCGGTGTACCCATTCCTGCCTCGATACGAGGCGCAGCATAATAGTCGCCATATTCATAATCGAAGGAGACCGCAATTAAATCTTGCGTTGCATCTGCAGCTATCGTTTGTACCGGATGCCACTTCAGCAGATAAAGCGGGGCCGTTCGGGCCGATTCTCCCAAGCCGGCCGGCAAGACGGTCCCGAGACGGTATTGGAAGCCATAACCGGCTTGGCTTAACCCGGAGCTGAGCACACCTTGCGCATACTGAACAATCGATTTGTGCGTAAGCTTTTTTCCGAGCAATTGCGTTAAAAAGACCTCACGAACCGGCTCCAGAAAACGCAGCCCTTTAAACTCCGTATATTCCTTGACTTCAAACGGAACTTCCTCCCAATTAGAGAACGGAATCAAAGCATCTCGCAGCAAAACGAATTGGTGCAGGTATTCATTATAAATTTGCATGATCCTCGGGCCGCCATAGGGTCCCCATACTTGAGCGATGGCTTCCGGGATCAGGGAATGCCCATAACAATGGCTTCGAAATTCCAGCTTGCCAAGCGCTTCCGGACCATACTGTGCAAGCGCCCGCTTTTCTGAATTAATATCCCTGGCCCAGCTTACCAATTGTTCTCCTATGCGCACCGCTTGAGCTGTGAGCTCGACGCCAGCTTTATCTTCTAGCGCTAGAGGGCCTAGCGGCAGGGATGACACCCGTCCGGAAATCGCCAAGTTGGCCTGAAGACTGTCCAAGAGCACCGTCGGATCGTCGTTTACCGGTTCCCCAAGCTGCACCAGCATCGCCTGAAGCATCTTGTCCAGCTCCATAACGATATCCTTAGCCCGATAAATACCGGCAGGCATATTCCAATCCAATGCCTCGTTCGCACCCGTTCTGAATGAGTCGTTAGGATACTTGACAATAAGAGGCTCAATATCGATAGCCTTCCCCCATACGATTTGCTTATCTTTCAAGGTAAGTTGATATTCTTGCATGTTTTCACACCTCATCCTACAAGTTTTTAAACGATCGTACCGCTCAACGAAATCTGGATTGATCGTTCTATATGTAGGTTATCAGGTTCTCTTATGCTTGAGTAGTACGCACTTTTTTGTATGATCCGATCATTTTTGTAAGGTAGGATACATTTTGATCCTGGGATTATGAGGAGTCATCCATGATCATCAGCGGAAATATAAAAGGTCCACGACGTTTAACGCCATGTACTTATAATTTTAAATAACTAATTATCACTTCGCCGTTAGTTTAGTGAATTATTGTCGATTTTCCCGGTCCAATGGTGAGTGCGTTGGTGTATGATAGATCGCAGGCAGATTACACCAATATAATTGAAAAAACGAAAACATGATCGAGGACTGGTACATACCCAATACCTATAGCTGAGTCTCGCAAACTCATTCATCCCTCGATGCTTCATTTGCAGACGATTCCTATTTCCTGCGGATGAAGCGCCGATCGATGAAAAAAGCGATGAGCAAGGACAAGATACCGAGTAAAACAGGTACGCCAAACGATTCAAAAGAGAAGGAGTTGCCTTTCAGCTTCAGGTGGTCGGTGGCGCGATATTCGAGCCGTTTGGCGGCAAATTTCGCCGTCTGGATATCCTCTTGCTCGGCCAAATCCTCGAATGCGGGATCCATTGCAAACCGATCCGCCGCGTTGCGGTGCAGGAACAGCAGTTTCGCGCTGTGGCCGCTGTTCTTCCATTGGTTGATGTCTTCGGCGGCTGCAGATTCGGCATCGGCACCAACGACAATCATTTTCTCTAGTTTCGGCACGTTTTTTATCTGATAACGTGCGACTAGGTTTAGGCCGTGCTTCGTTACAATTGGTTTGCTCCCGCTGGAAACGGTCAACGTCGTTGTCGTACCGGAAGCGGCGTACGTATCGAATGCGGCGGACAAATCCAGTTCATCGACGCCGTTATATACCAGCACGCCCGCCTTTACTTTGTTCCATTGATAAGCGTTGTTCATTACGTATGTTATATCGCTCAATCCGGCAACGAACGGTTTCATTTGCGGGTTTATCACATACTCGTAAGAGGGATAGTTCATCTCTTTCGCCACTTTCTTCGCCGCCGCCTCGCCCAGTTGCTTGGAGATGACATATAGCGTAGCGTCGATCCCCGATGTCAGACCGGCAGAAGATATGATATTGCCTTGTGGGACGTAGCGCTGATCATTCACCCACTGGATTTCCGGATATTTTTTAATGAGTCTGCTCATGTCTCCCCAGTGCGTCGCGGCCGATTTACCGTTCAGCAAGCCAGTATCCGCCAGGTTTTCAGCCCCGTTGCAAATGGAGATCAATGTCGTCTTGGCACCCGAGTGCTTCCGAATCCACTCACGGACAGGCGTATATTTATTCTCGTCCAAAATCGGCATAAACGGAATGACGATAATGTCCGGGCTTTTGCCGAGCATCTCATCCATTTCATCAAACGAATAGTGCGGGACGACATCGAGTCCACCGGTTAGTGATTTAATTTCGCGATCGGGGGAAACGCCGTATACATTGTAAGCTTCAGTCATCGCAAACATCTCGTACGGGACGAGAAAATCGAACACTTCCGTCACTTCGTTCGCCAGAAGTACAGCCACCGTCGGTTTGTTAGAGTCATATATCGGTACCTGCAAATCCGTCATTGCAGGGGGGGCTTTATCGTAAACCGACATTCCGGCATTCATCGTATTGACGGACCCGACCGCGCCTATCCCCCCTACGACGACGACAAAAACGATGAGATAGATAATAATGCGTAATACAGTTTTCACTTGCTTCGCTCCTTCAAATTAGATTGCTTACCCATAAAATTTAACAAATCAAGATGAACAAGGCATCGGTCTGTAGTTCGGTCGAAAGGCCCGCCTAACGTTGGAGCTTCTGCTGGACCCTAGTCTGTATTCTTTTTTTAGCATGACTAAATAGGGCTATAATTTTAACAAAACGGTGACAACGCGCTGTTCGGTAATGGGCCACCGAATGACTAACGCTTCCCATTCTAGCTGAACCTTTAAAACTCAAAAAGGCATCTGCCATTGAAATTTCGAGTAGATGTCTTCATTGTATCCCTTTGTCACGATCCCAGCTAATGTAGAAGATTATGAACGCCAGGCAGATGAGTTAGCGGACGATGATGTTTTGTAGTTGCACATACCTTACACTGCCTTATTTAATACCAAAGAGAGCCTATCCCTTTATTAATTGGAAATTATTAATCTCCAAATAAAAGTGATAGGCTTACTTTATTTCTCCTAATGACTACACTACATTAGACTAGATTTGTTGAATCTACACGTATTTCTTAACCTCTGTCATCCCCTTCACCAATGAATGAATAAGCGAAAGACCCACATGCACACAATTGATGATGGATGCAATCGCGTAACGTTTTGCGTTGCTCGCTATGTTCCCGCGATATCCTGCCCGTTAGATTTATTTGGATAACGATGAAGAAAAACCAGCTTCCGAATTAATTAATTCAGAAGCTGGTTCTTACATGACTCGTTTCTGGATCAAAACTCCAATTACAATACTATGCAGTACAATCGCAGCATTGAGTCAGATTTTTGTGCTAGTTCGCTCAATCTGAGATTCTAATACGTCATATAGAGCAAGTTTAGAGTTTGTTTTATCCAAGTTGCCCTGCTGAGCGTTTGGCTGGGAAGACTTCTTCCATATATGATTATCGTCCAACATTAACGAACTTCCTTACCCAGGTTGGCTCACTCGTCGCTGCCCGTACGAGGCAATCAGCACAGTCTGAGAAGGTAATCGGCAGGAATGGAGTGATGCGAGCTGATGGACCTGCCGTATATTTCAAAGTGGCAGAAACGTCACGAAGTCCGACCGGTCGTACAATAACCCAATCCAGATCGCTCCGTTGCACCGCACGCTCGGCCATGGCTTTGTCCTTGATCGCCTTCGAGAAAATGCGCTGGTGAATGCGCATTGCCCACCGATTGACTGCGGAAAGTTCTTTCCCGTCGGTCAGACCAATGCCGCTCTGCATGACTAGGCGCTTAACTCCAGCACGCTTACAGGCCGCAAGGATATTCGGAATTCCCTCCGACATGACGGTACCCGGCGAGAAGTTTGCCGCAAGCATATTCGGGATTCCCTTCGACATGAAAGTCCCCGGCGGGAAGTTTTTGGTTGGACCTATGCAACTGATTACCACATCTGTACCGGCAATGGCTTTGGCCATACTCGATGCGTCGAGTACATCCCCCTGCCGAGTGCTAAGCCGCTCTGCGGGGGGAATGACTTCAGGCCGGCGAGCCACGGCTACAACCTCATGCCCCAATTCAAGTGCCCGCTCCATCACTTTCCTTCCAGTTCCCCCTGTTGCTCCAATAATTGCAATTTTCATTGAAAAGTTCCCCTTCGATTGGTGATCATGATTAAATCCATCCCTTTATATACACATAAAATGCACATTAGTATATTAAGAAACAGCTATGTATAATTGTAAACAGAAATAGAAATTCAACAATTATTAAAATGGCAGATTCCGTGTATTAGTTCACAAATCCCTTATCATTGTGTATTTATTTTCAGGAAAGCTGGTGATTCTCAAGTGTCAAAGATAGATCGAAGGATACGCAAATCCCAAGAAGCCATAAAAATGGCTGTTATTGAACTGATGATTGAAAAAAAATTTGATCAGATTACGATACAAGATATTTCCGACCGGGCAGATGTTAGCCGAAGAACCATCTATCTTCATTACATGGACAAATTTGATCTTCTGGATAAGCTCATCAAAGAACATATTGACGAGATGCGGGACATTTGCGATACAACAGTCGATGATGTCGATTATACAGATATGGGGTTGTTATGGTTCGAGTATTTTGAGAGTCATTATTTATTCTTCTCCGCGGTGCTGGCGAGTAAAGGAGGCTCTTTTTTCCGCGATCGATTTCTTAAGTTTTTCCTCCAAGAGCTAGAGAAAAAAGAACCCGAAGGGGGCAATCAAGGGATAACTGACGGTGAGCATGTTGATATTCAATTTTTAGGAGCGGCTATCGTAGGGGTAGTGGAATGGTGGTTCAAGAATGGAAAACCTCACCCTCCTTCCTTCATGGCGGGGCGGTTGGGGTCATTGCTTGAACGGAATCTTGAAGCTGATTTACCGCTTGCATGATGGAAACTTCCAAGCAATAATACGGAAATTTCTATATTTATTTCATATGATTTCTACACGTTTCACTTTAGGACTTATTTTCGCCGTAATCGCAATTGTTGTATCACTTTTCATTAAACGTTCCAAACAAAAACGGCTGGATAAACAACAAACACAAACCGCAGGATAATTAACCACAAAAAAAGCAATGGATCTCTCCACCGCTTTTTTTGTCGCATTTATGGTAGCAAAACACCAATCGAATCAGGAAAAACGGCTATCTTAGACCTCGGCCATCGTAAATTAAATTAAATTATCAATGGACTTGTACAAAGTTTTCTTGACCTATGCGGTGTACACGGTCGGTGGCTTGATTTTCAACTGCTGGGTTCCACCAACGATCAAAATGTATAACATGGTTAGCTGCTGTTAGGTTCAAACCGGCTCCTCCAGCTTTCAAGGAAAGAATAAAAATAGGTGTTTTTTTGTTTTGGAAATCATCCACCATCTTCGTCCGTTCTTGTTGTAAGGTACTACCGTTCAAGAATAGAACGTTGACATCAAATCTTTCAATTAAATGTTGTTTTGAGACTCCCACGGCTAA
>NZ_JBCNHV010000008.1:0-6580 GCF_050482385.1 Paenibacillus lautus | reverse complement strand
AACACGAAGTGAATCAGGAAGGCACTCGGCATCGAATCTTGAATTCAGCCGGGCCTTCCGGTGCTCACGTACCCAAAACGTACGCTCCACTCCTGACGTCCCTAGCTTCATCCAACCTTCTTGGTGCTGAAAACCGACCTTTTTGAACACGTACTTTAACATAAACGACATGGAGGGAACGTATGAGCTTTTTTAAGAAGTTAAAAGAGAGCATTTCCAGCAAAACGGAAAACGTAACAAAACAGTTCCGCGACGGACTTGAGAAAACTCGGAAGGGATTTATCGAGAAAGTGTCGGACCTGGTGATTCGCCGAAAAAAAATCGATGAAGAATTCTACGAGGAATTGGAAGAGATTCTGATTGGTGCTGATGTTGGCGTGAATACCGTGATGGATCTGATGGACGATCTTCGTGCCGAAGTGAAGAAACGGCGGATTGAAGACGCTGCCGATCTGCAGCCGGTATTGTCAGAGAAGCTGATGGGACTCCTACGTGATGACAGCAGCAATGAGCTCCGGGAGAATCCGGATGGCATTACGGTCATTCTGTTTGTCGGCGTTAACGGAGTCGGTAAAACAACTACGATTGGCAAGCTGGCGCATCGTTACAAGCAGGAGGGCAAGAAGGTTTTGCTCGCGGCGGGCGACACGTTCCGTGCGGGTGCGATTGAACAGCTGGAGGTATGGGGAGAACGGGTTGGCGTTGAAGTCATTAAACAGCAGCCCGGCTCAGACCCGGCAGCTGTTATGTTCGATGCGGTTCAAGCCGCCAAGCAGCGGCAAGCGGATGTTCTGCTTTGTGATACGGCGGGACGCCTTCAGAACAAAACGAATCTGATGGAAGAGTTGAATAAAATCTTCCGCGTCATTCAACGTGAAATCCCGAGTGCCCCGCATGAGGTACTGATGGTCCTTGATGCGACGACAGGACAGAATGCGTTGAGCCAGGCGAAGCTGTTTGGGGAGAAGAGCGGCGTGACCGGCCTCGTATTAACCAAGCTGGATGGAACGGCTAAGGGCGGCATCGTGATCGCGATTCGTCAAGAGTTAAATCTTCCGGTGAAGCTGGTAGGCTTGGGAGAGAAAATGGGCGACCTCCAGACCTTTGACTCGGAGCAGTTCGTTCATGCCCTCTTCGCGGGTTTGATTAAAGAAGAAGAGAATGCTGTAGAACAACAAGACTAGACACTGTCTAATCAAATATGTATACAGAAGGACCGAAAGATATACTTTCGGTCCTTCTTCATGTTCGGCTCGGTCTACGCACATGCTTTTTATGAAGAGACGACCCGAACGAATTCAATTGAACGAAGCGGGATGATGGCCGTATCTGTAGGAGGACCATAGATGATGGGCGGAACTTTTAAGGTGATGGTTGCTTCGCCCACTTTGGTCAGCGTGCCAATGATCACATCTCCCGACACCGTTACTTCGGTTTCCGAGCCGATAAATCCCTGCAGCCAATCCACGTAGCGCATATCGGTTAACCTCCTTGACGTAATGAAAGTTTGAAGCTGATATCCAGCATCATTCGAAGGAATTACTGAACGGAAGTAATATGGGCGAATGGAATCAGCACAAGGTCACCAGATGCCTCACGGAGCTGAACACCATCTTCAGCAGTAGCCAAAACGACCCCTTCCAACGTGACAAACGTTGTGCTGACCCGGACTTGTTGGCCGGTACGGACTTCGAAAAATTGAGTCAGCTCCGGATTAATCGTTAAACCCGTGAGGACCTGACTTTCCAATGACTCTACCCGTTCGGTTAATTGACTGGTTTCCTGGCTTAGAAGTTCGACCTGCCGTGTTAACATCTTGACTCGCCTTGCAAGTCCTCTGCAGAACAGGAAGCAACACATAGTCATTCTCCTTTCTGTATTACCAACGATTGTGCTCTTCGATATGCCTCTTTAAATCGAGAAGCGAAGCAGTGCTTTCTTCCTCCGCTGCGCGGATCATGGGCATAATCTGTTGTACATGACCAGGACCGTATTTGAGGAAGGTTTCGGTTTTATCGATCAGCACATCTAGTGGTTGACGATAATCCGTGAAGTACTGACCGAGTTGAAAAGAGCTCAGCAGGCTATGCACTTTGCTCATGGTGCTAAGCGCCAGTACAGGCTTGCCGCCACGTAAAGCGGCTAGCGCCGGGTGAAGCTTGAAAGATATCAAATAGTCGACAGATTGAATGAAACGATAAGTGAGCTCAATATCCATGAGAAACGGCAGCGTCTCAATGGAAGCAGCGGGTGTAGACTCCTTTACCTTTTGCTGCAATTGCAGGCATGTGTCGTAATCGGAGTACGCGTTGCCCGGATGATGAATGACCGGGATAAGGACGGCATGATAACCTTTGGCGATAAGATGTGCCAGCAGTTTGGTCATGTTGTCCATCGGAAATGACGTATAGGAAAATACAACGACGCCAATCGTTGGACGTCTAGAGAAACGTTTCACCGGGATTTCGGGCTGACGATAGCCGAATACCATGTCAGGGGCTGTTTCGACATTTCGGTGGAAGCCTGCCCGCTTGGCGATGGCCGTCGATCGTTCATCCCGGAACACCGCGCGGTTTGCCTTGGAGATGATATCCCGATAGGCGGATACCTGCTCTTCAGGCCAGGTGTGTTCGGGGTAGGCATCCACAATGCCGACGCCATAGACCCAAGTGGGCTGTCCTACGAGCTGAGGCGGAAAGTAATAGGGACTGAACGAATAGGGTGTAATTAAATCTCCACCCCCGATGATGAAGGCATCCGTCTGATGGGGATCCAATCGGGAGTTCCAGGGATAAACGTGATGATCGTGGAACACTTGGCGAAGGGTGTGGAGAAATAAATCATCACCGAAGTTTCCCATTCCATAGTACCCGGAAGCGGCAATATGCATGTACGTATCACCTCCTTTTCAAGCGCTGTCTAGCTCTTGTGTGTTTGCTGATACCAGGCTTCAAAGAGGCTGCGGTTACGTTGGCTGGTACTGCTGCCATAAATGACGCGATGATACAAGATTGCATCGACCTGAACGGGTGAGCTGTGCTTAAGAAGCCTGGCAGTGACATCGATATCTTCGAAGATACGTCCGAAGCGATCCTCCCGATTCCACCAGCCGCTAATGGCGATTAGGGATGATTTTCGATACATACGGGGGACGAGCGGGTGGCCGTGTAAATTCGTTCGATTTAAGGAAGTAGACCAAGCCGAATAAAGCTTGCCGGAATCAACGTTTCTTCTCCATAAAGGACCGAGCTGCCGGGTGCGTTCCCAGCAACCATACCGGCCCGTGGCCATCCTGCTGTCCGGATTCTTGTCAAGCGCGTTGGACAGGAGTGCGAACGCATCAGGTGCCAGCCAGTCATCTCCGTCCAATTCCAGGATATATCGACCCTTTGCTTCAAAAAGCAGCCGATTCATCATGATTGCCTTTCCGTGGTTGCGCGTTTGGGACAGAACCCGAATTCTGCTGTCAGGATAAGCGCAGGCTTCCTCCAGACTATCGTCTTCAGAGCCGTCATCGCCTATTAGCAGCTCCCAGTTATCGCTTGATTGTGCCAACACGGAACGGATGCTCCAACCTAAAGTGTCCTTCATATTATGGATGCTCATCAGAATGGAGACCACAGGTTGCGGAGGGATTTCAGGGGATAAAGTCCCTTTGGAGCTGGTGGTGTTCTCTGGCATCCTTGTTGCAGACAGAATAGGGAGAATATACTCTAGATCCTTTTGATACGGAGGATTTTGCGTTGGGTCCAGATGCATCGTAAGGCTTGGATCGGCGGGCAGCAGATCGTAAGGCAGAAATTTGGCAGCCGGAAGCCTGTTATTCCAGTAGGTTAGAGCCGCAAGCAGCCAGGTTTTTCTCCAATACAGTGGGGCACCGTTCATGCATATACAGACAACATGATCTGGAATAGGGGTTGGCATCGGAATGGAAGTCTGTGCGCTCTTATTGGAAAAGGACAAGTTACCGCCCCATAGAATCCACTCACGGTCTATTTGCGAGAGTTCCTGAATGATTTGTTCACGATAGTCAAACGTATCGGTGGCTCTGTAGCCGAATGGCTGCGTACGGAGTATGGCATAGGGTTTCAATGGGTGCTCATGCCTTTGTCCAGGATAGCCTGCCGGATCACTTGATCGGCTTTCAATCCGCGATCAACCCAGCGATTCTCTCTGGCGTAGGCAATGCGGGCCAGCTTATGCTCTGCTGTGTCCGGGTGACGGAGCATGGAGGACAGCTTGCCCAAGAAATCATCATGGGTTGTCGCTGTGGTAACGTGCGGCTCCATGGCAATGCATTCCGGCAGAGCTGTTGACAGTACGCGAACACCGGATGCCAGATACTCGTATGCCTTGACTGGATTGGTTGCCAGCGTAATCGGGTGGTATTGGAAGGGGATCAATGCAACGTCAATATGAGTCAGATAACGTTTGAGCTCCTGGTGCGGCTTTTCACCGAGTATATGCACATTGGGAAGTTTCGAATAATCGCCGGAGCTGCCGTAAGGAGCTCCAATGGAAACGAATTGGACGTTTGGAAAACGAAGGGCCGCCTTAGCAAACAACTCATGATCTACCCAATACGCCCAGGCGCCGATATAAGCCACAACAGGACCCGGAGGGAGATCGGCGGGCCTTTCACTGAATGGAATATGAAAAAATGAAGAGTCAGCGCCATTCGGGATCAGGGTAAGCGGTTTATCCGGATAAGCCAGGGACAACCGGGTATGAATCACCTCTGCGGTACATACGACATGGTCCGCCTCATTAATCATTTTAGGTTCATATTTTGCCCAATGCGGAAATTCATCACAGCAGTCGTAGATCGTGACGTCGGGTTTGAAGAGTGTAGAAATGCGCGTACGGAGTTTAGACCAGGTCGTCCAGACGACAATCGGATGTTCCTTGCGAAGGGCAGGCAGCTTTTTGTGCAGAAATGTTTTGGTATCTGTGAATAGGAACACGTTTGGTTCAATTTCTTTGAACTCCTTATCCAGCGGTGCCAGGTTTTCGAAGAAAACCTGATGACCAAGGGCGCCCAATTGAGCCATAAGCTGCTGCGGTCTCTGTTTCATATACGACCAGTTCATCGTTCTCGGATAAATGATAACAGCCAAGAGGTTTCCTCCTTTCTTTGTACTCGGGATAATATATGCATTGCTAGCTTCATAGAATTGGACGAATGAGCTGAATGACCAAAAAATGGTTGATTTCTACAAGCATGCTCATGACCGGAACGAATCTATCAATTTTCCATATGATGCTTAAGATATGAGGTGTCATCTATCTTTTCATATAAAACAAGGGGGAGGGTGAAGGTTCGTGAAGCAGAAAAATGTTCTTGTTATATTCGGAACGCGTCCGGAAGCGATCAAAATGGCACCTTTGGTCAAGGAATTGGAGTCAGCCCCGGGATTAACTCCAATCGTATGCGTAACCGCCCAGCACCGGGAGATGCTGGATCAGGTGCTCCGTTTTTTTGAAATCCAGACGCAAACGGATCTGAATGTCATGAAGGAAGGACAATCCTTATACAGTCTGAGCGCTGACCTGCTAAAAGGGATGGAGAAGGTATTCCAAGCGAGAAAATATGATCTTGTGTTGGTCCACGGAGATACAACGACAGCATTCATTGGTGCTTTGGCAGCTTATTACGCGAAGGTTCCGGTGGGACATGTGGAAGCAGGGCTGCGGACATATGATAAATACGCACCGTTTCCAGAGGAGATGAATCGCGAGTGGATCGGCAGAGTGGCGGATATGCACTTTGCCCCAACGGCACTGTCCGCTGCAAATCTCAAAGCCGAGAATCGTTCGGCTCACGTGTATGTAACGGGAAACACGGGAATCGATGCGATGAAGTGGACGCTCGAGGCTCCTTTTGAGCATCCGATACAGAACAAGTTACGGAAAGATAACCGTTTCATACTGTTGACCATGCATCGGCGGGAGAATTGGGGAGAACCGATGAAAGGGGTGTTTGCGGCGGTGAAGCGGGTGATCCAGAAGTACCCTGACATTGAAGTGATATATCCGGTCCATCCGAACCCTGTGCTGCAGGAGGCGGTCGCGCAAGAGCTTAAGGGGCACGAACGAGTCCACTTGACCGAACCGCTCGATGTCGTTGATCTCCATCATATTATGCAGCGTTCCTATCTGGTCTTGACCGACTCCGGCGGTATACAGGAGGAAGCGCCGTCCCTGGGGAAGCCGGTTCTGGTGCTGAGGGATAAAACGGAGCGCCCGGAAGGAGTCACGGCCGGCACCCTAAAATGTGTTGGTACGGAGTGTGAAGCGGTTCAGGCTGGAATAGAGCTGCTGCTGACGGATAAGGAAGCGTACCGCAGCATGGCAAGAGCCCGTAATCCGTTTGGCGACGGGACCGCGTCCCGCCAAATCGTCAGCGCCATCCAGCAATTCTTCCAATCGCAGGGTGGCTGATATAGGGGGCGGTTTTGATTTTGCATGCCCGCAGCGCGTATAATGGAGTATAAGTGTGGGTTCAAAAAGTCAGGTTTTCAGCACCGAGAAGGTTGGATGAAGCTAGGGAGTGAGGAGCGGAGCGTACGTTTTGGATACG
>NZ_JBCNHV010000007.1:0-7048 GCF_050482385.1 Paenibacillus lautus | reverse complement strand
CGGTCGCTCATCCTTGAAGTGACCTCGATAGAGGTTTTCTTATCAAAAGCGAACTTTTTGAATAACCTCTATAAGATTTCAAGCGAAAGGATACCTGTTATGGCCGATACTTACACATATCCACGCAGAGAAGAGATAGCGAATGCAATAACACATGGCATAGGAGCGGCACTAAGTGTTGCAGCACTGGTGCTCCTGATTGTTTTTTCAAGTTTGAAGGGCAATGCCTGGCATGTGGTTAGCTTTACGATCTACGGATCGACGATGCTCCTGCTGTATTTGAGCTCAACGCTCGTACACGGCTTGAGAGACGGGAAAGCAAAGGATTTCTTTGAGTTTATGGACCACTCCTCTATTTACTTGTTTATCGCGGGGACGTATACGCCTTTCCTGCTGGTAGCTATCAGGGGAACGCTGGGCTGGAGTCTCTTCGGGATCGTATGGGGCATTGCGCTGTTCGGTGTCGTATTTAAAGCTTTCTTCGTCAAGAAGTTTCTGTTCCTCTCCACGATATTTTACATTGCGATGGGCTGGCTGATCGTCATTGCCTGGAATCCGTTAACGGCGGTTGTAGCGCCGCAAGGCATGAATTTGCTTGCCATTGGGGGCGTGCTGTACACGCTGGGCACCATATTCTATGTATGGCGGGGGTTTCCTTACCATCATGCCATCTGGCATTTGTTTGTGCTGGCGGGTTCGATTCTCCACTTTTTTGCGATACTGATCTACCTTCTTCCTATCGGTTGAACGGGCAGGAAGAAGGCTTCCTGAACATGAAGAAGGATGACAAGGGAAATGGCTTGACATCCTTCTTTGTTTTTTGTATGATAAGGTTCGTTAAGCGAACTGTAAAGTGTTTTTCCTTGACGAGGGGGGTGCCCTTAAATGAGTCAGGAGAATCGGCTCGAGAAGACGAACCGGATCAATTTGTTGTTCGATTTCTATGAGCAACTGCTGACAGAGAAACAGCAGACCTTTTTGAAATATTATTTCCATGATGATTTTTCCCTTGGAGAAATCGCAGGTGAATTTGAGATTAGTCGTCAGGCCGTCTATGAACATATCAAGCGTGCAGAGCAGGTGCTCGAGTCCTATGAAGAGAAGTTGGGGCTTCTGAGCAAGCATGAGACGCGCATCCGGGAGCTGAATAAGTTTCGGGAGATGGTGGAGAGTAGCGATCTGGGTGAACATGATAAGAATGTAATGACCGATATGGTTGAACGATTAAAAGTATGGGATTAAGTATGAACGGAGGTGGCGGATATGGCGTTTGAAGGATTGACCAGCAGACTACAGAATGTGTTCAGCAAGCTTCGTGGTAAAGGCAAGGTGTCCGAGGAAGATGTAACAGCCGCCATGCGTGAAGTTCGACTCGCGCTTCTCGAAGCCGACGTTAACTTCAAAGTGGTTAAGGATTTCGTATCCAAAGTAAAAGAAAAGGCCATCGGCAAGGAAGTGATGGACAGCTTTACGCCCGGCATGGTGATCATTGACATCGTTAATAAAGAGCTGACGGAGTTGATGGGAGGAAGCCAAGCCAAACTGGCGAAGAGCAATAAGCCGCCAACGGTCATTATGATGGCCGGTTTGCAAGGTGCCGGTAAGACAACGACTTCGGGCAAGCTGGCCAAGCTGCTTCAGAAGCAGAACAGCCGACCGCTGCTCGTTGCCGGCGATATCTATCGTCCTGCTGCGATCAAGCAGCTCGAAGTACTCGGTGATCAGATCAACGTCCCGGTGTTCTCCCTGGGAGATAAGACAAGCCCGGTTGAAATCGCGAAGCAAGGCCTGCAGCATGCCAAAGATAATGGCCACGATTATGTCATTATCGATACGGCCGGTCGCCTTCATGTCGATGAAGAGCTGATGGAAGAATTAAAGCAGATTCACAGCGTTGTAACTCCTGACGAAGTCCTACTTGTCGTTGATGCGATGACGGGTCAGGATGCTGTGAATGTTGCGGAAAGCTTCAACCAGCAATTGACGCTGACAGGTGTCGTACTCACGAAGCTGGACGGTGATACCCGAGGCGGTGCCGCCCTCTCGGTTAAGGCGGTTACCGGATGTCCGATCAAATTCGCCGCGCTCGGCGAGAAGATTGATGCACTTGAGCCGTTCCATCCGGAACGGATGGCATCACGGATTCTCGGAATGGGCGATATGCTGTCTCTTATCGAGAAAGCACAATCGAACATTGATGCAGATAAGGCCAAGGAAATGGAACGTAAAATGCGTAATGCCGAATTTACGTTCGAGGATTTCCTGGAGCAGATGGATCAGGTCAAGAAGCTCGGTCCTCTGGACCAACTGATGGATATGATTCCGGGCATGGGCAAGATGAAGCAAGCCAAGGATCTCAAGGTTGACGAGAAGCAGATGGGACGCATCGAGGCTATTGTCCACTCCATGACAACGGCGGAGAAGCAGCAGCCTGACATCATCAATCACAACCGTCGTAAACGGATTGCGGCAGGCAGCGGAACCTCGCTGGCTGAAGTGAACCGGCTCATCAAGCAGTTTGACGAAATGCGCCGCGTGATGAAACAGTTCTCGGATATGATGGGTCCTAAAGGCGGCAAGAACAAAGCGATGAAACAGCTAAAAGGCTTGACCGGCGGGAAAGGTATGAAGTTTCCATTCCGTTAAGTCTCGGCCATATCGAATGGACATTTTTTGAAGGAGGTGAATTTTCAAATGGCAGTACGTATTCGTCTGAAACGCATGGGTGCTCACAAGGCTCCTTTCTACCGCGTGGTGGTTTCTGATTCCCGTTCCCCACGTGATGGCCGTTTTATCGAGGAAATCGGTTATTACAATCCGGTTGCTCAACCGGCTGAAGTTAAAATCGATGAAGAGAAAGCACTGAACTGGCTTCAAAATGGTGCGCAAGCATCTGACACGGTTCGCAACTTGCTTAGCAAAGCGGGCGTAATGAAGAAGTTTCATGAGCTGAAGCATCAGAAATAAGACTGATCGCGAGGGTTATCTATGGAAGAATTAGTTCGCGTTATTGCTAAGGCTTTAGTGGATCATCCAGAAGATGTGACTGTGAAAACCGTTGAGAAGGAGCACTTGATTGTATATGAGCTGTACGTGCATCCTGACGATGTCGGGAAGGTCATAGGCAAACAAGGGCGTATCGCCAAATCATTGCGTACAGTCGTAACATCGGCGGCGGTTAAAATGGATAAACGGGTGACCGTTGATATCATTTCTTAAAATATACGAAAGGGGGTTAGGATGCATGTCCTAGCCCTTTTTCGTACATGCTGAAGAAATCAGCCGGTCAAACCAGCTTAGAACGTTCATTAAGTGATGCAGGAGGAAGTCCATGTCTGAAAAGTTGTTAACTGTAGGGAAAATCGTGAATACGCATGGCATCCGCGGGGAAGTTAAAATTATGCCGCATACGGATTTTGCCGACCAGCGATTTGCTCCAAAGAGCCAGTTGTATATTGTCCCGGACAAGGGGAGCAAGATTGAAGTAACGGTGGATACATCTCGTTTTCATAAAAACATGTATATCGTTAAATTCAAGGAGCTGCATGGCATCAATGATGCTGAAAAATATAAGGGCTCGCTGCTGAAGATCACTGCGGATCTTCAGGAAGAGCTTCCGGAGAACGAGTACTATTTCCATGAGATCATTGGCTGCAAGGTGATGACCGACGAAGACCCTGCCGAGGAGCTTGGCTTGATCACCGAAATTTTGACCCCAGGCGCGAATGATGTGTGGGTTGTCAAGACACCTGAGGGAAAAGAAGTTCTCCTTCCGGCCATACCGGATGTCGTACTTGATGTAGACAAGGAATCGAAGCTTGTTCGGGTGCATCTCATGGAAGGGTTGTTATAGTCCATGCGGATCGATGTGCTGACGCTGTTCCCCGAGATGTTCGATGGTGTGTTTCATTCGAGTATTCTGGGTAAAGCTGCCGAAAAACAAATTGTGAACTTGAATGCCATCAACTTCCGCCAGTATGCCGGAAATAAGCACAGTCAGGTCGATGATACTCCATATGGCGGCGGTGGGGGGATGGTGTTAAAGCCGGACCCGATTTTTGCTGCGGTGGAGGATATTCTTGCTTCTGCTACGGATGAAATTTCGAATCATGAGGTTGGGGCTAACCCTGCCGGAGAGATTCCGGTGGAAACCTCAGGAACAGCCAAGCCTCCACGAGTCATTCTGATGTGTCCGCAAGGAGAGACCTTTACGCAGAAAAAGGCCGAAGAGTTGTCTCAGGAAGACCATCTGGTGTTTATATGCGGTCATTACGAAGGTTATGATGAACGGATTCGCGAGTTTCTTGTTACCGATGAGTTATCCATCGGGGATTACGTGCTTACCGGTGGAGAGCTGCCAGCGATGGTTGCCATTGATTCAGTGGTCCGATTGCTGCCGGGTGTACTAGGCAATGAAACGTCAGCGGTGACGGATTCATTCAGTACTGGCCTGCTGGAATATCCGCATTATACCCGTCCGGCTGAGTTTCGCGGCTGGAAAGTGCCGGATATTTTGTTAAGCGGTCATCATGCAAATATTGACGTGTGGCGTCGGGAACAGGCGCTTAAGCGGACATGGGAGCGCCGCCCTGAGTTGTTAGACAAGCTGGAGTTGTCCAAGCAGGATCGGGCATATTTAGACAAGCTTCAGCGAGAAGCGGGATCCTCATAAGTTTTTTTGTTTAATCTCACGAACAGATCTGTAAGCACAGGTCTGTTCTTTTTTTATTTCTTGAATGTGGCTAGTATGTAGTAATATGCACGTTTCATGTTTGCACCTGAGAACAAAATTCGTATGAATTGAATAGTGTGATAAATAGGCGTTTGCGGATGCATTAATCGTAAGGGGTGAAATCGATTGAGGCAAGAAAGAAGGAAACGTAGGAACAGCAAGGTTGTAATTCAGGGACTTACACCCGGACGAATCCGTGTCGGAAGGAACCAAGCCACTCCATTCGTTACATTGATCCGTCAATTAACATCACTGTTACACGCATTTGTGGAACAGCCGGTTAACGAGGATTTCACACTTATTAAAATACAATTGCAGAGCCTTAACGATCTGGTTTCGGAAATGAGGTTCTCGCTGCGGGAACGGCGGGATCTTAGGCAGGTTGTACAGCAAATTGCAAGGATTTCCAATTCGGACAATCTGGAAGGGATTTTAACAAGATTGAATGAAGTCATGACGTTGTTTCAAATGTATGGAGAACGAATTGGAGTCGGCGGCGAGATCGGTCCGGATATCGCTGCTTTGCAAAATGGTATTCAATCAAGGCTGGATAATGCGTTTCCGAGTGCGGATGCTGTCCCTCTAATCAATTTAATGAACAATCTGCCTTTTTACATTATGAATGCAACGACGAATCCAGGGGCCGGGTCTCGTCAGCAGCTTACTGAAGTACTTCAGGGAATTAACCAGCAGGCTGCGAGATTAGGGAGTTCCGGACAACAGCTGGGCAGGCTGCAACAAGCAACGGATGGAATTAATGCCTCGTTGCAGAATGGGGCGTCGCCTGAACATTTGAATGAACAGTTGATCAACTATACGAATGCTCTTTCAGGAACGATAGCGACATTAAGCATTCCGGTGGCTGTCCAAGATGCTGCTCTGCAATCTCTGCCAGCTGTAGCAAGGACGAGCGCTGAAAGTGTTCAAGGTCTCACGATCCAGGAAACGTTGGAAGGCGTGCCAGGTAACGATCAGCCGGGCGTGATTGGAGCGACAGGAGCGACGGGTGTGACTGGCCCGACAGGCATTGCAGGTGCTACAGGCGGGCCCAGATTGGACGGCGTGCCGGGAGCAACTGGCCCGACGGGTGCGGTGGGTGCTACAGGTCCAACAGGTCCGGAAGGACCGCCAGGAGCATCTGGCGGTATAACAGGAGCGACCGGTCCGACTGGTGAAACCGGTGCGACTGGAGCAGTAGGCGAGACCGGGGCAACGGGAGCCACTGGCATTATGGGTCCAGCAGGAGTTACGGGTGCAACGGGCGCAATAGGTGTTACAGGGCCAACGGGAGTTACAGGAGCAACCGGAGTAACAGGAGCTACAGGAGCCACAGGCGAGACAGGAGCAACAGGCGAGACAGGAGCAACAGGCGTAACTGGGGTAACAGGAGCCATAGGCGAGACAGGAGCAACGGGAGTAACGGGAGTAACGAGAGTAACAGGAGCCACGGGAGCAACGGGCGAGACAGGAGCAACCGGGGTAACAGGAGAAACTGGAGCAACGGGAGCCACAGGAGCAACGGGAGCAACGGGAGTAACAGGAGCAACAGGAGCAACTGGTGCAACGGGAGAAACTGGTACAACAGGAGAAACGGGAGCAACAGGAGAGACAGGAGAGACAGGAGCAACAGGAGTAACAGGAGCCACCGGGGTAGCTGGAGTAACCGGAGTTACCGGGGCAACAGGAGAAACTGGAGCAACGGGATCGACAGGAGTAACAGGAGCAACAGGAGCAACAGGAGCAACAGGAGTAACTGGGGTAACAGGAGCAACAGGAGCAACAGGAGCAACAGGAGCAACAGGAGCAACAGGAGTGACAGGAGTAACGGGAGCAACAGGAGAGACAGGAGCAACAGGAGTAACTGGGGTAACAGGAGCCACCGGGGTAGCTGGAGTTACCGGGGCAACAGGAGCAACAGGAGCAACAGGAGCCTCCGGAGTAACAGGTGAAGCGGGAGCAACAGGCGTAACTGGGGTAACAGGAGCAACAGGACCAACTGGGGTAACAGTAGCGACGGGAGAAACAGGTGCCACAGGTCCAGCAGGTGTTACGGGCCCGACAGGCGCGACGGGAGCAACAGGAGTAACAGGTGAAACGGGAGCAACGGGAGCAACAGGTGAGATGGGTCCAACAGGAGAAACTGGTGCCACAGGTCCAGCAGGCGTTACTGGTCCGACAGGAGCAACGGGAGCAACTGGGATAACAGGAGTAACAGGAGCCACCGGGGTAACAGGGGCCACAGGTGCAATAGGTGCAATAGGAGAAACTGGTGCAACGGGAGCAACAGGAGTAACGGGAGCCACCGGGGTAGCTGGA
>NZ_JBCNHV010000006.1:0-134696 GCF_050482385.1 Paenibacillus lautus | reverse complement strand
TGTTACGGGCCCGACAGGAGCCACGGGAGTAGCAGGAGCTACCGGAGCAACGGGTGCAACAGGAGCCACAGGTGCAGCGGGAACAACGGGAGCCACCGGGTCGACAGGAGCAACAGGCCCAACCGGAGCCACGGGAGTAACGGGAGCTACCGGAGCAACGGGTACAACAGGAGCCACCGGAGCAACTGGACCGGCAGGTCCGACAGGCTCCACTACCCTCGTGGGTGGTAGTGTGATTTATGCTAGCAATGGTACTGCACAAAATGTGGCTACCAACTCGCCGGTTACTTTTTCATCAAACACACTTCAAGGGGTAACATTTAATGGTACAACGACGTTGACCATTGTGACAGCGGGTTTTTACTATTTTGATTGGCAGATATCGCTCGAAAATGGCCAAACCGCTCCCAACACGTTCGGAATCGTCGTGAACGGGAATATAACCAGTACGGCGAACATGAACTCGAATTCAACCACTGCCGAGGTATCAGGATCTGCGGTCATCAATTTAAGTGTCGGTAACACCGTGGAGCTCTATAATTTATCGCCAGTCAGCAAAGCGATTAATGCTCCTCAAACCGGCGCAAGGATTTCTATCTTTAGAATTGGCTCTTAGCCCAGATTTGTATACTTCAGTGTCATATTTTTTTAATATTGCTGATACAACACCCGCGTTGATGGGTAATATGTAACTGGAGAATCACTTGAGAACTGGGAGGCATCTTGTCATGACAGAACATCGACAACAACATGAAGCGAAAATAGAAGAAACAACAAATACAGAAGTTCAATTTCAAACGGTAGACGACATCCTTGAATACTATGGCAAGCGACATAAGGGCATGCACGACTCGAAAGAAACCGTAAATTAAGGTGAGGCTAACCGCTTTCGGCATGATTTTTCATGCTGAAAGTGGTTTTTTATGGACGAGAGCTAGGTGAAAAAGCTGGTTTATACATGAGGGTGTAAAGATAAAACACTTGATTCGGTCTACAAAATATGTTATCATTTCTTTTGTTGTGAATACGGTGGTCCGCTGCGGATAATGAAGGAAATACATAGAGTTTCCGGAAGATGCAAGAACACCTGTGTGAGAGGAGGGAGTCATAGATGAATATCGTTCAAGCGATTACTCAAGAACAACTTCGTAAAGATATTCCGAGCTTTCGTCCTGGTGATACTTTAAAAGTACACGTTAAGGTTATCGAGGGAACTCGTGAGCGTATCCAGTTGTTTGAAGGTGTAGTAATTAAACGTCGCGGTGGCGGAATCAGTGAGACTTTTACCGTTCGTAAAATTTCTTACGGTGTTGGTGTGGAAAGAACTTTCCCAATCAACTCGCCTAAAATCGATAAAATCGAAGTGGCTCGCCGTGGTAAAGTGCGTCGTGCGAAGCTTTATTATCTTCGTGAACTGCGCGGTAAAGCAGCGAGAATTAAAGAAATTCGTCGTTAATTACAAGGCGGTAAAAGGGGCTTGTGCGTATATACAAGCCCCTTTTGTATATCCAAAAATCGCTATAATGCGAAAGCGATCTATAGAGAAGGACGGTGGGTTATGGAGAAAGATCAACACCAGGAGGCAATTGAAACCAACGTGGGGAAACCGGCCAAAAAGGCTAAGAACGAGCTTGTAGAATGGCTGAAGGCTCTTCTCATTGCTCTGGTTCTCGTCGTTCTCATTCGCTGGCTTCTCTTTAAACCGTTTATTGTGCAGGGTCCATCCATGGAACCTAACTTTGTATCCAATCAGAAGCTGATCGTCAATGAGATTTTATATGATATCCGCAAACCCGAGCGTGGAGAAGTTATCGTATTCCATGTTCCTGATGAGGGCAGGGATTTCATTAAACGCGTGATCGCAGTTGCTGGTGATACGGTTAAAGTTGAAGGCGATAAAGTGCTAGTCAACGGGGAACCTGTGAATGAAACCTACATACAGGAAGCGATTGATCAAGCCCATGCTGAAAACAGATTATACAATAACACAGATTTCCCGAACTCGTTCGTTCAGGACGGCGTTGTGCCAGAGGGCCATGTGTTTGTGATGGGGGATAACCGCTCCAACAGCACGGACAGCCGTATGATAGGATACGTGCCTTTGGGGGATATTATCGGGCGAGCAGACTTGATTTTCTGGCCGATTAAAGACATAGGGCTTATCAACCATTAGTGAGGGCGCTATAGAAACGATGAAAGTTTGCAGAGCAAAGTAGAGGTGACGACGTTTGACAATACAATGGTTTCCCGGACATATGACCAAAGCGCGCCGCCAAATTCAGGAGAAGCTGAAGCTAATCGATGCTGTAATAGAACTGATCGATGCGAGGCTTCCGCTCTCAAGCCGAAATCCGATGATTGACGAGATTTTGCAGGGCAAGCCGCGGCTCATTATTATGAACAAAGCCGATTTGGCAGATCCTGAGGTTACAAGGCAATGGCAAGCCCATTTCAAAGAAAATGGCCTAACCGCCTTTCCTGTAGATGCATCCACGGGGACAGGCGTTAAGGATATTCCGAACCAGATAAAGCTGCTGCTGAAAGAGAAGATCGATAAACAAATAGCCAAGGGCATGAACCCACGAGCTATGCGTGTGTTGATTGTAGGCATACCGAATGTAGGCAAATCCACGCTGATTAACCGTCTTGCTGGTCGTAACATTGCGGAGACGGGAGACCGTCCGGGTGTCACGAAAGGACAGCAGTGGATTAAGGTTGCCGGCGGTGAGATGGAATTGCTGGATACACCCGGTATCCTGTGGCCGAAATTCGAGGATCAGAATGTAGGGTACCGCCTTGCGGTAACCGGCGCCATCAAAGAGGAAATATTGAACGTAGAGGATATTGCCTTTTTTGCGATCAAATATTTCTCCAACTATTATTGGGAATCGATGAGCGAACGCTTTGATCTTAAAGAGCGCCCAACAGATCTGGATAACCCGGATGAAATTGTGGCGATTATGGAAGCGATCGGAAGAAAACGAGGTTGCATCGTCAGCGGAGGAAGAGTCGATCTGGAAAAAGCCTCGAGCATTTTCCTACGCGAACTACGCGCAGGCAAGCTTGGGCGTTATTCGATGGAATCCCCTTATTGATTCAATAGGGTGAACGAGAACAATCTTCCACTAGATTAAACCAAAATAACCATTCTGCCGGTAAACGGCGGAATGGTTATTTTTTATGGCTAAACAATACGCAATTCAGGTGCATTATCGAAGCCGCCGGCAATGACAACGAAAATGGCGATATTTTTATTCTACAATGATTTCATCACATGAACCTCATTGAAATCATTTTGACGTATAACTTGTTTGGACTGGCATTTTCGCATCAGCCCCAGCCGGAAGGGGGGGTTAAAGGGTGACGCTCCGTGGCGAGTGTGATAATCTAGAAGAGTACTAGATTGATAGAATGTGTATGAACCACCGTATGTACAGACATAAAACAAGCGGTAATTCGGAACCAAAGGGGTTAAACCTATGACAGATTTATTAATGTACGAGCGCGAGTACTGGAGCCGTTATATACATATTGCAGGTATTGACGAAGTAGGGCGCGGCTGTTTGTTCGGCGACGTGGTCGCTGCGGCGGTTGTTTTGCCAGAGGGGTTAGTGATTGAGGGGATCAACGATTCGAAGAAACTCAGTGCCAAGAAGCGGGAAACCCTCTATGACCTTATCATGGAACAGGCGCTGGCGGTTGGCGTTGGTTTGGTGGATGCGGAAACGATTGACCGCATTAACATCAAACAAGCCGCAAGGCTTGCCATGAAGATGGCCATGGAGCAATTGGCTGTTACTCCCCAGTTTCTGCTTGTTGATGCCGAGAAGGTGGATTGTGATATTCCCCAGCGTGCCATCATTAAAGGCGACGCTAACAGCCAGTCCATTGCTGCGGCCTCCATTATTGCCAAGGTCACTCGCGACAGATTGTGCGAAGGGGAATGGGAGACGCGTTATCCGGAATACGGAATCGCCGTACATAAAGGCTACGCTACCAAGTTTCACCGTGAACAGTTGCAGCTGCACGGACCTACCGCCATGCATAGAAGAAGCTTTCTGAAAAATATGGAGATTGAGCAATTATCCTTATTCTAGATTTCGATGCAGCCCGCCCTCGTCAAAAGGCGGGCTGCTGCCGATATATAAGGTAAACAGAAGGTGTGGGAGGAACTATCGTGAACATCGGATCGTTGATTCGCGGCCTCCTGGGAGAGCAAAAGCCGGGAGACGCCAAGACATTGGAATTAAAACCGGGTCAGGTCGTTCGCGGTGTCGTTATGAACGTATCGGAAGACGGACAGGAAGCCGTGGTGCAGATCCAGGGCATTCAAGTGAAGGCGAAGTTGGAAACGCCGCTTCGAGCCGGGGAAACGGCCCTTCTGCAGGTTCAGCCGCCGGGAGAGGGAGGGACGGCCGTTCTCAAGCCGCTTAGTCAAACGCCTGGACTGCCGCTGTCCCCGTCTTCGATGGCTGAAGTGCTGGATTTTGCCGGTCTTCCGGATACGAAGGAAAACCGCGAAATGATCCGGGGTATGCAGAACGCGGGAGTTCCGCTAACGAAGGACAATATCGCCATGTTCCGCGAGGCTTTGGCCGTGAAGCCACCGCAGATTCCCGCGGCGGAATGGGCGGAGTCGGCTGCGATCGCGTTTCACCGCGGACTGCCGATTACCCCCGAAAGCGTGAAGGGACTGCATCAGGCGGTATTCGGGCCTCAGCTGCATCAACTTCTGCAGTCGTTGGAGCAGCAGCTGGCGTCTGCTTTAAGCGCAGGTAGCGGAGGTTTGGTAGATGCGGGGAAACAAGCAGCATCCGCAGCGCCTCCCACGGTTGGCGGTGAGGCCACCGCTGGGACACCGCAGCAAGCAGTGGCTGCGAACGGCGCCGCTGGCAGTACCGCGCAGGCCGGCTCAGGTCAGCAGGCGCTGCTGACCAAGCTCCAAGGCCTGCTGCAGCAGCTGCGCGGCGAGCTCGCGCAGCCATGGGCCAGCGGCGGCACGGCAACGCCTGCGGCCGGTCAACCCGCCACCGTGGCCATGGGCCCGGCGGCAGCTCCAGGCGAAGGGGCCGTAGGCCCTTCGCCAAAGCAGCCCACCCCCGGCGCGGAGCCGTGGGTGGGGCGGCTCTTGAAGCTGCTCGGTGCGGAGCACGAGCAGCAAGCACTGCGCGGGGCCAGTACGGGCCCCGCGGGCGAAGCGGCGCGCACGGGTAGCGCCGCATCATCTGCCGGGCAGCAGGCAGCCGCGCAGCCCGGCAGCAACACGGCCGCAGGCGCGGCTCCAGGCGCCGCGTCAGGAGCGAATGCTGCCGTGCCAGCACCCGCATCTGCTTCAGCTGCGAGTGCCGCTGCGCCGCCGTCCGCTGCAGCTCAGCCAACCGCTGCCGCAGCAGGCCAAGCAGGCGGACAAGCAGCTTTACTGCCCGTAACCCCTGCCCCTGGCAGCAGTGGCGCAGCAACGATTACATCAGGGACTTTCGGCACGCCAGGGAATGCGGCGAATGCGAGCCAGCAAGCTGTTCCGAATGCTCAGGCCGGTGCTGTGAATCAGCAGGGCTCGACGCAGCCAGTTATGTCATCTGGGCAGCAGAATATCGCCCAAGGCGTACAACAGGCTGTCATGGCCTCAACGCCATCGGGTGAATCGGCGCTTGCCCTGCAAGACACACTGAAGGGAGTATTGCTTCAGGTGTTGTCCAGCCAGGAAACGCCGCCTGCGCTAAAGGAAGCGGCACAGCAAATCGTTCAGCATTTAACAGGCCAGCAGCTCTTGCTAAACACCGATCGAACGGCACCGTTCGCGCAGGTCACGATGTTCATCCCTCTGCATGGGGTCGATGGGGAACAGACGGCATCCGTACATATTCAATCACGCAGAGGCCGAAAAGGCGAGCTGGATGCGACCAACTGCAGGCTGTTATTCGATTTGGACATGAAATTTCTGGGCCCGACCTTGATCGATGTGCAGGTCGTTGACCGCATTGTCAGCCTCAGCTTTCGGAATGATCAGAGTTATGCCGCGGAGCTGTTTGAGGGGAAAAAGCAAGAGTTGGCTCAGGCTGTTTCGTCTATCGGCTATCAATTGCTCAGCGTAAAAACAGAACCGCTGCCCCTAGTTGCACCGCTTGCTTCAGACACGTCCGTGCAGGGAACGGCGGCAGAATACACCCCGCAAACCTATAAAGGGGTGGATATGCGGATATGAGCAAGGAAGAGAAAGAGCAAGGGCAAATAACGGCCATGAAAAAGGCGGTCGCTCTTAAATATACGCCTGGCGAGAGCGAGGCACCGATTGTGGTTGCCAAAGGGCAAGGGAAATTGGCGGAGTCTATATTAGACAAAGCCAAAGAGCATGGCGTCCCTGTTCAGGAAGATGCAGCTTTGGTGGAGATTCTCTCCAAGCTGGATCTGGATCAGCAGATTCCGGAGGAGCTGTATCAGCTTGTAGCGGAAGTGCTGACGTATGTTTATCGTGCGGATCGTCAAGCAAAGGATGGAGGGGTGATGCCATAATGAACTCCCCATCCGGTAAAAAGGACAGCCGCAAGCAAAAAGGAGCCGCTGCCGAAGAGCTGGCGGCCGCTGCCCTGATTGAAAAAGGATACCGGATTCTGGACCGCAATTGGCGGTGCCGCTTTGGAGAACTGGACATCGTTGCCGAAACAGGGGAGACCCTTGTGGTGATTGAGGTCAGAAGTCGAAGCGGAACGACCAGTTTTGGCACGCCTTCCGAGTCCGTAAACGCCCGCAAAGTAATGCAGGTCCGAAACACGGCCCAGCAGTACGTTCATCATAAGCGTTATTATGACCGGTCGATCCGGTTTGATGTTATCTCCGTTATGCTTCGCGCGGATCTGACGCCTGCTTCAATGGATCATATCGAGAATGCATTTTAGATGGGTACGAGCCGAAGCATCCATAAGGATTACATAACAAAGAAGGTGATAGGAGTTGAGCTCCATCACCTTCTTTGCGTAGGATAGGCATTTTACTCAATAGGAGCAAACTTTCAGACCGTTGTTATCCAGATCATAGAAAGTGAAATAGGTTGTGCCGTACTCCAGATGGTATCGACACGTACTCCGTTTTCTTTCAGATGCTGATAAGCCTCCTTGATATTGGAGACGTGGCATGTCGCGGCTCGTAGTACTTCGCTTCCTCCATAGAGACTTTATTTTTAATTCCAAATCAGGGTTTGCTGGTTTCGCCATCGGCCTTGGATGCGTTAAGCTATTCATTTCAATAATAATGTCATTCATATCTTCATGAGTCATCGGACTGATGACCATGGACTATTGGCTTCATTTCATCAACGAGTTGTTTCGTCGGCTGCGATATATTGGCGATCCAGCTGACGGTATTGAATCGCTTCAGCGATGTGTTGGCTCTGGATTGCATCGGATGCCTCCAAATCGGCAATGGTTCTGGCCAGCTTCAGAATTCGGTCATAAGCGCGCATGCTCAAGCCCAGTGTATCGATTGTCGCTTGCAGGAGCTCTGCTGAGTCCTTGTCCAGCACCGCATGTTTCCTGAGGAAGCTGCCAAACAGTTCGCTGTTCCAACTGAACGGGAGCCTGCTGTAGCGTTCCAATTGAATCGTTTGTGCCGCATAGACTTGATCCCGCATTTGCTCGGAGGATATAGGTGTTGCGCTTCCCGGCCATTCCTTGGGCCGAGGCACGTCCACTTGAAGGTCGATCCGATCCATCAAGGGCCCCGATATTCTAGCGCGATATTGAGCGATTCGTGTAACGCTGCACGTGCAGCGTTGATGGGGATGATCACTGCCGTAATAACCGCACGGACAGGGATTCATCGAGCAAGCGAGCATGAAATGCGCCGGGAAGGTAAACACCGCCCGTGCCCGGCTGATGGTTACTTCGCGATCCTCCAGGGGCTGGCGCAGAACTTCCAGCACATGCCTTGAGAACTCAGGAAGCTCATCCAGGAATAGAATCCCTTTATGGGCCAGACTGACTTCCCCCGGCTTCGGAATGGTGCCGCCTCCGATGAGCCCGCCAGCCGAAATGGTATGGTGAGGGGACCGAAAGGGACGTCTGGTCATCAACCCATCGGATGGCTTTAGCTTTCCGGCAGCGCTGAAGATTTTCGTCGTAGTCAAGGCTTCTTGATCTGCCAGCGGCGGCAGTATGGTGGGGAGGCGCTTCATGAGCATCGTTTTTCCAGTACCCGGTGGCCCAATGAGCAGAATATTGTGCATCCCTGCGGCAGCAATGGTCAGGGCGCGTTTGATATGCTGCTGCCCGATCACATCTCTATAGTCTTCCAGCTGCTTGTCCTGTAAGCCGTCCATATGGGTTCTGCTTATATGCGTCGACCGATCATATCTGAGCTTTGACAGTGAAACGGTAAAGCTTGTAGCTCCCCCAGCTTCACGATGATGGATGTTTTCATCGGGTCCTTCCTGGATAAGCTCCTTTAAATGCTGAAGTCCATAGACCTCAATGCCCCCAATCAATGCAGCTTCCGGAGCATTCTCGCGCGGGAGAAGAACCCCGGCATACCCTTCCTTTTTCGCTTGCTCTACCATCGGCAGAACCCCTGTAATGGGCCTAAGCGTACCATCCAGTGCAAGTTCGCCCAGGATCAACATTTGCCCGGCATTCGAAAAGGTCCATTGCTCGCTTGTTATTAATATGCCGACGGCGATCGCCAGATCGAATGAAGAGCCCTCTTTGCGCAGGTCTGCCGGCGCAAGATTGACGGTTACCCGTTTTAAGGGATAGGTAAAACCGCAGTTTTTAATCGACGCCCGAACCCGCTCAATAGATTCGCGAATGGAGGAATCAGGCAGACCGATGATGGATGTTTGGGGTAGCCCGTTCGCCAGGTCCACCTCCACCTGGATGACAACGCCGTCAATGCCGTGCAAACAAGCGCTATGAAGTTTTCCGTACATAAATGAAAGCACCTCTCTTTTCAGATATCAGTGGATTAAATCGTAATAGAACATCCAAGATTCGAAAAGGGTGCTTCCTCATTTTCGCTGGGTCACTCTGTCCGTATTGTAAAATTTTCCTTCCCGACTGTCAATTCGCATTATGCAAGAAACTCCATTCAATAGGCCAGAGCCCATCCGTGGTGCGGGATCTGAGCGGTGAATGTACCGTGGTTCAGAAAGTTGTCACTTTTTCAGAATCGTACCTACAGGCAATAACGGGAAGGAATGTGAATAGTCAACGCACGGGTTCGGCAAGTAGAATCAAAATCATAAACGACATGCTGCTTTAAGAGCGGCTGGCGTTGCATCATCATACATAAGGGAGAGGGCTCGCGTGAAAATTTGGAACCGAAAGCTCGGATTGGTGGCATTAGCCGCCGTTATAACCGGCACATTATTGAGCGGCTGCTCAAAAGAAAACGCGGTAAAGGAGGAGAATCATGAAAACGTCTCCTTAGGCAAGGAAGTCACACTAGAGATGATGACTTTCTCTCATACGAACTGGCCGTATAAGGAAAATTGGCCGATTTATAAGTATTTAAAAGAAGAAACCGGCATCTCCTTCAAGGTACAACCCGTGATGAGCGATTACACCACAACGATGAACCTGGCGATATCCTCGGGCGAGATACCGGATCTTATGATGGTCAACAGCCTGAATGCCGCCAATACGCACGGGGCAAGCGGAGCGTTTGTCGACTATTTCGAGCACTTGGATCAGATGCCAAACTATAAGAAGTTTCTCGAGGACCATCCGGAGGTGAAGGCAGCTATTCTGTCTCCTGAGGGGAAGAACTATTTTATGCCGTTGTATGGACTGGAGCAGCAATCCAGGCGGTCATGGCTGTACCGGGACGATGTATTCGAGAAACACAATCTGACGCCACCGACCACCTACGACGAATTGTACACGATTGCGAAAAAATTGAAGGAATTGTACCCGGACAGCTTCCCGATTGCCGTGTTTAATGGTTTGAGTCCTCTGGTCAATATGGCACCGGCGTTTAACACCAATAGCAGCTATTATTACGATGATGAGAAGGACGAATGGAGCTACGGCCCGACAGAGGACAATTACAAGAAAATGGTAGAATACATGAACAAGTTTTATATGGAGGGATTGGTAGCACCTGACTTTATGGCGCATAAACGCAAGCAATTTAACGATCTGCTGCTTCAGAATAAATCGTTTATCGCCAGCGACTATATCGGCATCATGGATGAACTTCCGTTAATGCTTGGGGATAAGGCATCTGAGTTCAGTCTCGATTATATGGTTCCTCCTGTTGGAACCCCGGATGGCAAGTCCTACAATGTATTTGCCGGATTGCAGTCCGACGGCTTTGCGGTGGCGGCAAATTCCAAGGAGCGGGATCGGCTGCTTCAGTACCTCGATTTCTTGTTTTCCCCCGAAGGAATTGAATTGGCAACTTGGGGTAGGGAAGGGGAGACATTCACAGCCGAGAACGGGGTTCGCAAATTCAACGCGGATTACAAAGAGTTCGGCGACTTGAGAACTAAGACGGGCATTGCAACGATCGGGGCACACATGGTATTGGATATGACGGCTTATGAGTCCATGTATTCCCCAAAAATGCGGGAAGCGATGAAAATCGCGCCTGACCATGAAACGAAGCCGCAGCCAAGACTCGCCTATACGAATGAAGAAAATGAAGTGCTGAGCATGGTCGGCGAAACCGTGAAAAAGTTCCATGAGGAGCAGATTGCCAAGTTCATTCTAGGACAGAAACCGATGGATGATTGGGATGCTTACGTTAATGAAGTGAACAAACTTGGCGTGCAGCAGGTGCTGGATGTTCATAGAAGCGCTTATGAACGGACGCAAAAATTCCTGAACGAAGCCAAGTAAAATTTATACCTTCACGGCATGTTGCCAGATGAGCGCACTGCTTTCTTTTCCCAGACGGGCTTTCGGCTAAGTACAAGCTGGCCCCGGTCCATATGGGAGCGGCCTGTAGGTTGAGTTTTGATTTCGCTGCTAAAGGAGGATACGTTTTTTGCAAGGACAGAATTCGAGTTTCTTGACGAAAGTGAAGCGGGACAAATACCTGCTGCTGCTGCTTCTTCCCTGTGCTCTGTATTACATCATTTTTAAGTATGTTCCCATATTCGGCATCTCGATCGCCTTTATGGACTACAACTTATTTAAGGGGATCACGGAGAGCGACTGGGTGGGGTTCAAATATTTCAGCATGTTTTTTAATACGCCCGACTTCTGGCCTGTACTCCGAAATACATTCCTGCTGGGGTTATATAAGCTGATCTTCGGCTTTCCGGCCCCCATCATACTTGCGTTACTCATTAATGAAGTGAGCAAATCGTTTTTAAAACGGTTTGTCCAGACGGTCAGTTATCTTCCGCACTTCATATCCAACGTGGTTGTAGCGGGGATCGCGGTTATGTTCCTGTCCCCGACAGGCGGGGTGGTCAACCAGCTGCTGAGTGCCGTCGGATTCGAACGAATCAACTTTTTGGTTGAGGCCTCATGGTTCAGATCGATTTATGTAACGACGGACGTATGGCAGCATATTGGATGGGGCACCATCATCTATTTGGCTGCTTTGACGGCAATCGATCCGCAATTATATGAAGCGGCACGGATGGATGGGGCTAACCGGTGGAAGCAGACACTGAACATTACACTTCCCGGCATCGCGCCGGCGATCGTGATCATCCTGATACTTGATATCGGAAAAATACTGGAGATCGGCTTTGAGAAAGTATACCTGCTCTCGACTCCGGCCACTTATGAGACAGCCGATATTATATCCACCTATGTGTACAGGGTCGGCTTAACGCAAGGCAACTACAGCTACGCCACGGCAATTGATCTGTTTACCGGCATCACCAGCTTTATCTTCATTATCGCGGCGAATGCGTTCAGCCGGCGAGTCAGCGGGAGCAGCATCTGGTAAAGGAGGAACGTGATGAAACCGAAATGGAACTGGTTTGACGCGCTCAATGCCTTGATTTTGTCCGGGATTGTGATAGCGTGTCTATACCCGTTTGTTTATATGCTGGCCGTGTCCCTCAGCGATTCCGCATCCATCGCCTCCGGGAAAGTATGGCTATGGCCGAATGGCTTCAACCTGGATATGTATCAGTATGTGTTCGAGGACGGACGGGTGCTGAAAGGATATAAAAACACGCTGATTTATGTGATTATTGGGACCGCCATTTCTTTGATTGTAACGGCACTGGGGGCTTATGCGCTGTCCAAGACCAAGATGGTCATGGGCAAACCGATCCTGATGCTAATCGTCTTTACGATGTTTTTTAACGGTGGGATGATTCCGACGTTTCTGGTCGTGAAGGAGCTTGGCTTTGTCAATTCCATATGGGGCATGGTGCTGCCCGGAGCGGTAGGCACCTGGAATCTGCTCATCATGCGAACTTTTTTCATGGGTATGCCTCAAGAGCTAGAGGAATCCGGAAAAATAGACGGGTTGTCCGAAATCGGAATCTTCTTCCGGATTGTGCTCCCGCTCTCCAAGCCAGTGCTGGCCACCATCGGATTGTATTATGCCGTCGGGATGTGGAATAACTTCTTGGGGCCGCTGCTGTATCTGCGGGATGCTGATATGCAGCCCCTCCAGGTGATTTTAAGAAACATCGTGCTGTCGGGGCAATTGACGGGGACGGATGGTCCGGTTGTGGGCGATATCGTGGTGGTAGAGGATGGCCTCAAATTCGCTACCATTATGGTATCCACCTTGCCGATCCTGCTTGTCTATCCGTTTATACAGAAGTATTTTGTGAAAGGGGCTTTGATTGGCTCTGTTAAAGGTTAAAGCGGCCGGCCTCTCACCTGTGTGTTTATCGGACCCAGTTGGTTTTCCGGTAATCACCCGGTGTTTGGCCGGTTATTTTTTTGAACATGCGGATAAAGGAGGTGACATTACGGTAGCCGATCCGGTTACCAACTTCCTGAATCGGCATATTTGTCGTCTTCAGAAGTTCTTTCGCTTTTGATATTCGAATCGCATTCAATTGGTCACTGAAATTACTCCCCGTCTTCTCCTTAATGTACCCTGACAGATAAGTAGGCGACATGTTGAGTTTATAGGCAAGCTGCTCAAGTGATATTTCTTCAGCGAAATGGGACTCCAGATAATGAATAACATATTGAATGATATCGTAATATTCCTCTCGTTTCAGACGGATCGCATGGGTTGCATGAGCGAGCTCGTCGAGAAGGATTTCCTGGTATTGCCCGGGGGTTATGCTGTATGCAAGTCTTTCGGCGTAATCCGGAAGCTCATCGGTATTGATTTTCAGCAGTTCTACTGTCCTTCTCATGCGGACCGAGACCGATTTGGCAAAGTGGCTTAGCTGATCTGCCGTGGCCTCTTGCCGCTGCAATCGATCCAGGGCGCGCTCGATAAGCGATTGGCAGCTGCTCTCGTTCCCGGCCTGTAAATTCACGTAAAACTCGTGTTCCTGTTCGGCAGTCAACCCTGTTACATCTTCCCGGCGTTCCTTCTCCCAGATAATCTGGGTTTCCTCAATCGGCATGGCTTGATTCAGGAGCGACATGGCTTCTGCATAAGCCCGGTCAAAATCAGAGGTTTGCTGGAACACGGACGAAACCGCAATATTCACGAGATAGGTGCTTTGATCTTGATCAAAAATCTGTTTGAGTTGACTGAGACACTGCTGGAGCATGTCAGATTTTTCTTGTGTATACACAATGGATAACACTTGCTTGCCCTCCATCTGAAGGGTGTGTGATAGAGGAAACGCTTCTTGGATCTGCAGCGTGATCATATCCTTGATCTTGCCGGTTGCCCTTGTCATCAAGGCATCAAGCTGGAGAGAAGGGACGTGCCGGTACCTCAATTGATAAACGATAACCATGAATGCACCCTCGCCGACCCAAAGCTCTTTGGCGGCGGCGGTATCTAGGGCAATGTTTTTGAACTGGGCCAAATAATGGTAGCTGGTTAAGAGCGGTTTGGTATGGTCCATCCACTCCTTGATGCTCTTCCGTTCATGCTGCAAGCCCTTCAGGTGGTTGGAAATGGCGCTGAATTCGGCGATGCTCCCTTGATATAGCTCCATCTCCGCCTGGCCCAGTCCCGTAACCATTCTCTTGAGCGGCCGGTTGATTTTGCGGGAAAATACCCATGATGCCAAAATCCCGATGAGCAGGGTAGCTGCAAATAACAGCACGGCAATCCAGTTCATGCGGCTGATGCTTTGGTTGAGTTCGTTATGCGGAATAATGGAGACGTAGGTAAGGCCGGAGCGGGTGCCCTTTTCGAAAAAGTAATAAGATCCCTTCTCCATCATCCATTCCGATTGGCCGTCCCATTCCGGTAGTGGCTGGGTTTTCACGTCCGGGGCAGATTCGAACAGAATTTCTCCCTCCGAGTCCATCAGCAGAAAACGGGAACCGGTCATTCCTTTATAGGATTCATACCAGCTTTTCATATTTATGAAAGCTATGATCTTCCAGGGGCTGCCCTGTACGTTTGTAATTAGAGGCATCAGCTGTAACTCACTCTTCTCTGTCCCGATGGAGAAAGTGCTGCTGGGGAGCATATGCAGAAAACCGGTTGGGTAATCTCTCTGTTTCCAGAACTCGTATGGATAGGAGCTGCTTATGTAGTAATGCTTAAACATGCGGTCATCGTCAACGATGCCATCACGTTCAAGCAGGAAGGAATGATTTTGGTAGTAGATCATGACATTGTTCAAGTGATAGTAGGGCTGGCTTACCAGAGTCCGGATCTGATCCATCACCGTATCCACCTGCAGATAATTGATGCCCTTCTTTCCGCCGGAATCGGCCTGTCTGCTGATATTGCCGACAAATTCATCGTGCTGAAGGTTGAGTAGGAGATTCTTCCAAGTAGAGTATTGTTTCTCAAAATGATCTACGGTATTTCGAATCAGGGTCAGATTATATTTGACAATTTCATTGTTTACATTACGAGAATAGAATGTCATCGACCATAGGTTGTAGGAGGAGAGCAGGAAAATCACGATGAGAAAATACACCAGCATTTTGACAAATAATGATTGCAGCGGAAAAAATGACTTTAACCAACTCATGCTGAATCTCCTTTTAATGCGTTCACTAATCTTTCAATCATTCTAACGGATAGCAGATAAAGGATAAAGAGTTTTATTTTGTGTCACAGTTTATATTAAATGAAAAGGGATTTAATGGTATAATAGTAACCGATGTACTAATTATTTCGGGATAGGAGAGGGTGTTGGGATGACAATTTTATGGGATAATATCATCATTTCACTAGTTGGCATTGCCGTTGTCGTATTGGGGGTTATCGGATTGATACGCTTTGCACGAAAAAACAAATAAATTTTACATATTTCTCCAATTTATATCTGGAAGGAATCATACCCATGCCAAATCGAGTGGATAAACTGTGAACTTTTTAAGGTAAGCGTTTTAAAAACATGTTACAATAGCTTGGGTTTAATATATAAAGGTTGACAGGGTAATCTTTCATAGATTGGTTCCGTGTTAGCCAGCCTTGTTCCAGTCATGTTGATAGGAGGATTCGAGAATGAATATCCATGAATATCAAGGAAAACAAGTACTGAAGCAATATGGAGTAGCTGTTCCGAACGGCAAGGTGGCGTTTACGGTAGAAGAGGCAGTTGAAGCTGCACAATCTTTGGGCAGTCCCGTAACCGTTGTCAAAGCACAGATCCACGCAGGCGGTCGGGGTAAAGCTGGCGGCGTTAAAGTGGCGAAGAACCTGGACGAGGTTCGTGCTTATGCTGAAGAAATTCTGGGCAAGGTGTTGGTGACTCACCAAACAGGTCCGGAAGGCAAGGAAGTCAAGCGTCTCCTCATTGAAGAGGGCTGCGATATTCGCAAAGAGTATTATATCGGTGTGGTCGTTGACCGTGCTACCGGTCGTGTCGTTTTGATGGCGTCCGAAGAAGGTGGTACCGAGATCGAAGAGGTTGCAGCAGCAACTCCTGAGAAGATTTTCAAAGAGGTCGTAGATCCAGCGATCGGACTTCAAACTTTCCAAGCGCGGAAATTAGCGTATTCCATTAATATTCCGAATGAACTGGTAGGGAAAGCCGTTCAGTTCATGCTGGCCTTGTATAAGGCATTTGTAGAAAAGGATTGCTCTATCGCTGAAATCAATCCGCTAGTCGTAACCGGTGACGGAAACGTCATGGCTCTCGATGCCAAACTCAATTTCGATTCCAATGCGTTGTTCCGTCATAAAGACATCCTTGAGCTGCGCGACCTGGACGAAGAAGATGAGAAGGAAATCGAAGCATCCAAATACGATTTGAGTTACATAGCTCTCGATGGCAACATCGGCTGTATGGTTAACGGCGCAGGTCTTGCCATGGCTACGATGGACATTATCAAGTATTATGGCGGCGACCCTGCTAACTTCCTTGATGTTGGGGGCGGTGCAACAACAGAGAAGGTAACGGAAGCCTTCAAGATTATTTTGTCCGATCCTCAAGTAAAAGGGATTTTTGTCAACATTTTCGGTGGTATTATGCGCTGCGACGTTATCGCTACCGGTGTTGTCGAAGCTGCAAAACAGCTGGGCTTAACTCGTCCGCTTGTTGTACGCTTGGAAGGAACGAACGTAGACCTCGGCAAGCAGATTCTGGCTGAGTCCGGTCTTAATATCGTACCTGCTGATTCCATGGCCGACGGAGCACAGAAGATCGTCTCCCTCGTTCAGTAATATTTCATTCCTGAAGGGGCATGGCACGATGGGCTTCTTAGCCCTGCCGTGCGGTTGCTTTCATTTTCAAATAACAATAGGGGATGTGAATCAATCGTGAGTATTTTGATCGATAAAAATACAAAAGTTATCACGCAAGGGATTACAGGTAAAACAGCCCTTTTCCATGCAAAAGGCGCCCTGGATTACGGTACACAGATGGTCGGGGGAACTTCACCTGGCAAAGGTGGAACCGAAGTCGAAATTACGCTTGAGAACGGCGAAACCGTCAAATTGCCGGTTTACAACACCGTTGAGGAAGCCAAAGCCAAAACAGGCGCAACCGCTAGTGTAATTTATGTGCCTCCGGCTTTTGCAGCTGATTCCATTCTGGAAGCCGTTGATGCTGAGATGGATCTGGTTATCTGTATTACGGAAGGCATTCCGGTGCTGGACATGGTAAAAGTATCCCGCTATATGGAAGGCAAGAAAACTCGTCTGATCGGTCCTAACTGTCCTGGTGTCATTACACCGGGTGAATGCAAAATCGGCATCATGCCTGGTTACATCCATACGCCAGGACATGTCGGCGTTGTATCGCGCAGTGGTACCCTGACATATGAAGCCGTTCATCAGCTGACAGCTCGCGGCATCGGACAATCCTCCGCCGTAGGGATTGGCGGCGACCCGGTTAAAGGGACGGAGTTTATCGATGTATTGAGACTCTTTAATGAAGATCCTAACACCAAAGCGGTTATTATGATCGGTGAGATCGGCGGTACAGCAGAGGAAGAAGCGGCTGAATGGATCAAAGCGAACATGACTAAACCGGTGGTAGGCTTCATTGGCGGCGCAACGGCGCCTCCAGGAAAACGTATGGGCCACGCAGGCGCGATTATTTCCGGCGGTAAAGGAACAGCCAAGGAGAAAATCTCTGTACTTGAAGCTTGCGGTATCAAGGTAGCTCCTACACCTGCTGAAATGGGCTCAACCTTGGTTAGCGTCCTTGAGGAGAAGGGTCTTTTGGAGTCTTGCACGACTCACTAGTACTAGATTCTTATGCAATCCTAGGCTAAGCCTATGGTTATAATTTAAGGTAGGCAACCTTTTATTTCCTAAACAGGAAATGAAGGGTTGCTTTTTTGCTTTTGATTTTATATTTTAAGGAGGTCCCATTATGAAGCTGGATAGCTTACTGCTGATCGCATTGCATGAAAGCGAAGGTATCGGATGGAAGACCATTAACCGTATCATATTGAACGGTGAACTGCATCAGGGGCTGCTGTCATATGATGCGAATGATTGGAGAGCCTGTGGCCTATCTGTCGAAAAAGCGAATAAACTGGCCAAAGACTTTTCTTCCGTTGTCGAAAGAAAGCAGATTGATCTTTCGATTGCGGATGATGACGGGTTTCGACAACATGAAGCCGGGGTATGGAATTTGACAAACCGTTCAAAAATACGTATTATAACAGCCCTCGATGATATCTACCCGGACATGTTAAAATCTTCGCCACAGGCACCCTGGGTGTTGTATTGCATAGGCGATTCTCATCTGCTGTCGAGGCCAGGGATTGCGATGGTAGGTACAAGAATGCCTACTGCATATGGGCGCAAGATTGCAACGATGCTATCCGAGGAGTTAGCACGAGCAGGGTTCATGGTTGTGAGCGGCATGGCCAGAGGCATTGATAGCGTTGTCCACGATACGGCTTTGCGAAGTGGGGGACCGACAGTTGCGGTTCTCGGAGCCGGCATTGACGTTATATATCCACCGGAGAACCGATCGCTGTATGAAGAAATCGCGGCTAAGGGACTTATCATTTCCGAATATCCGCCTGGCACTAAGGCGCTCCCGGGATTCTTCCCGCAGCGAAACCGGATTATTGCGGGGCTCACGCTAGGTACCGTGGTGGTAGAGGCGGATGCTCGCAGCGGATCGTTGATTACGGCGGATTTAGCCCTGGAGGCGGGAAGGGACGTGTTCTCCATTCCGGGACCACTTACTTCACCCAAGAGCAGAGGAACCTTGGATTTGATCAAGCAAGGGGCCAAGATGGTCACGCAAGCTAGTGATATAATAGAAGAATATGATTCCTGGTTGCCAAAAGTGGCTTCGGATACATACAATAAGGAGCGGCGGGCCCCTCGTCAGGAGCATCCGGATGAATTAGCCGGGTTGACAAATGACGAACGACAAATATACCATATGCTCGAACAGGGTCCCGGGTCGCTGGATGAGATGATCGAGCGAACCCGGTGGGATTTTGGACATTTGCATTCAGTTCTGTTATCTTTAATCATAAAAAAGCAGATTACCCAATTACCCGGTGCTATATATAAGATCATTTAATGGGAAAGTTTGAATGTTGGAGAGGAGGATGAACCTGTGGCGGATTCACTCGTCATCGTAGAGTCGCCTGCTAAGGCGAAAACGATCGGCAAATATCTCGGCAGCAAGTATATCGTGAAGGCTTCGATGGGTCATGTTCGCGATTTGCCGAAGAGCCAGATCGGGGTTGAAGTGGAAAACGACTTCAATCCGAAATACATTACGATCCGCGGAAAAGGTTCTGTCTTAAAGGAACTTAAGGATGCTAGCAAAAAGGTGAAAAAAGTGTACCTCGCAGCTGACCCCGATCGCGAAGGGGAAGCCATTGCATGGCATCTTGCGCATGCATTGGAGCTGGATGATACTCAAAGCCTGCGGGTTGTATTTAATGAAATAACGAAAACGGCCGTGAAGGACGCCTTCAAGACGCCGCGAAAAATTAACATGGATTTGGTTAACGCGCAGCAGGCAAGACGTATCCTTGACCGTCTGGTTGGTTATAAGATCAGCCCTATTCTATGGAAGAAAGTGAAAAAGGGACTCTCTGCCGGCCGCGTTCAATCGGTAGCCGTCAAAATCATTCTCGACCGTGAGAATGAGATAAGCGCTTTCGTTCCGGAAGAATATTGGACCATTACGGCCAAGCTGGCCATTAAAGGATCCGCATTCGAAGCCAAATTCACGCAGCTTAACGGCGCGAAGAAGGAGCTGACCAATGAACAGGAAGTCAATGAAATTCTCGAAGCGATTCGGGATGCTTCCTTCCAAGTCGGCGAAGTAAAAGAGCGCGAACGTCAGCGCCACCCGTCTCCACCGTTTACGACGAGTTCCTTGCAGCAGGAAGCTGCACGTAAACTTGGTTTCCGGGCTGCCAAGACCATGTCCGTTGCCCAACAGCTGTACGAGGGCGTCGAGCTTGGCAAGGAAGGCACCGTCGGTTTGATTACCTATATGCGTACGGATTCCACGCGCATTTCAGGCACGGCTCAAGAAGAAGCGAAAGAATACATCACCGAGAAGTATGGTGATCCGTTCGTTCCAGAGAGCCCGAGACAATACTCGAAAAAAGCGGCCAACGCTCAGGACGCGCATGAGGCGATTCGACCTACATCGGTGTTGCGGGATCCTGAATCCGTGAAGCCGTTCATGAGTCGTGATCAGCTTCGCCTGTATAAACTGGTTTGGGAGCGTTTTGTGGCAAGTCAGATGTCTTCTGCTGTGCTGGATACGCTTTCTGTGGATATTACCGCGGGCAAGACCGTTTTCCGCGCAACGGGTTCGAAGGTTCGTTTCCCTGGATTCATGAAGGTCTACGTTGAAGGCAACGACGACGGGACGACAGAGGAAGATAAATACCTGCCAGAGCTTCATAGTGGCGACATTCTGGAGAAGCAGGATATTGAGCCGAAGCAGCACTTCACGCAGCCGCCTCCGCGTTATACGGAAGCACGTCTTGTCCGAACGCTGGAGGAGCTCGGTATAGGGCGTCCTAGTACGTATGCACCGACGCTGGAGACGATCCAGAAGAGAGGCTACGTTGCCATCGAAGAGAAAAAATTCATGCCAACCGAGCTCGGTGAACTTGTCATCGAACAGATGGAGCAGTTCTTCCCGGAAATTCTCAATGTGGAGTTTACGGCGAACATGGAAGAGGACCTCGACCATGTGGAGGAGGGCTCCGAAGATTGGGTCAAGGTATTGGCAGAGTTCTATGAATCCTTTGAAAAGCGCCTTGAAGTAGCAGAGGAAGAAATGAAGGAAATCGAAATCGAAGATGAGGTTTCCGATGAAATCTGCGAAAAATGCGGTAAGCCATTGGTATATAAGCTGGGCAGGTTTGGCAAGTTTCTTGCATGCTCTGGCTTCCCGGATTGCCGGAATACCAAGCCGATCGTAAAAGATATCGGCGTAGCCTGCCCGAAATGCAAGGAAGGCCATGTCGTGGAACGCCGGAGCAAGAAGGGGCGCGTCTTCTTTGGGTGTGATCGTTATCCCGAATGTGACTTTGTATCATGGGATAAACCGTCAACGAAGCCGTGTCCGAATTGCAGCAGTTTGATGGTAGAGAAGAAAAGCAAGCAAGGCATCAAGCTTCAATGTACTTCTTGTGATTATTCCGAAATGGTCGAGGAACAGGACGATGCAGCAGATTTGTAAGGCATACAGGGGGTAATGACGTTGACAGATTCACAGAGAGTTACGGTTATCGGTGCAGGGCTTGCAGGCAGTGAAGCTGCTTGGCAGATCGCTAGCCGCGGCGTACCCGTTACATTATATGAGATGCGGCCGGTCGTGAAGACGCCGGCTCATCATACGGACAAGTTCGCTGAGCTTGTATGCAGTAATTCACTTCGCGCGAATGGTTTAACCAACGCAGTCGGGGTATTGAAGGAAGAAATGCGGATGCTGAACTCGCTTGTCATCGGTTCGGCAGACCGCAATTCCGTCCCGGCTGGCGGCGCATTGGCCGTTGACCGTGACGGTTTTTCGGGAGAAATTACGGAAACTCTGCATCAACATCCTTTAATTGAGGTTGTAAATGAAGAAATTCAGCATATACCTGAAGAAGGCATCGTTGTTATTGCCACAGGGCCTCTGACTTCGCCCGCATTATCATCACAGATTCGTGAGCTGATGGGTGAGGACTATTTCTATTTTTACGACGCGGCTGCTCCGATAGTGGAAAAGGATTCCATTGATATGAGCAAGGTTTATCTGGCATCTCGTTACGATAAAGGCGAAGCGGCATATCTGAATTGTCCCATGACGGAAGAAGAGTTTGACGCTTTCTATGACGCTCTTATCAATGCCGAAGTCGCTCAATTGAAAGAGTTTGAAAAGGAAATTTATTTCGAAGGCTGCATGCCGATCGAGATTATGATGAAGCGTGGTAAACAAACCGCCTTGTTTGGCCCCATGAAACCTGTTGGATTGGTGAACCCGCATACAGGCAAGCTGCCGCACGCTGTGGTGCAGCTCCGTCAGGATAATGCGGCAGGTACCCTCTACAACCTTGTCGGTTTCCAAACTCATTTGAAGTGGGGCGAACAGAAGCGGATCATTTCCATGATTCCGGGACTCGAGAACGCCGAAATTGTGCGTTACGGCGTCATGCACCGCAATACGTTTGTCAATTCGCCTAGACTGCTGGAACAAACCTATCAGGTGAAAACACGGCCTAATCTGTATCTGGCGGGACAAATGACGGGTGTTGAAGGATATGTTGAATCGGCGGCATCCGGATTGATTGCTGGAATCAATGCAGCAAAAGCAGCTCAGGGGCAGGAGGGGATCGTATTCCCTCAGGAATCAACGATCGGGAGTATGGCCTACTACATCACCCATGCAGATCCCGATAACTTCCAGCCGATGAATGCGAACTTCGGTCTTCTTCCGAGTCTCGAGAAGCGCATTCGCAACAAAAAGGAAAAGAACGAAGCGCTTGCCAGCCGAGCTCTTGACGGAGTACGAATATTTATTAATGCTAACGAACTAAATACAATCTAATCTTATTTTCTTAGGGAGGTCTTGCCATCATGAAAATGACTTTTCACGCCACGACGATTTGCGCAGTACGGCATAATGGCACAGCTGCTATTGCCGGCGATGGCCAAGTTACATTTGGTGAAAGTGTAGTCATGAAGCAGACCGCCAAGAAAGTGCGCCGTCTTTACCGGGGACAAGTTGTCGCCGGTTTTGCCGGTTCTGTGGCGGATGCAATCACGTTATTTGAGAAGTTCGAAGGCAAGCTGGAAGAGCACCATGGAAACCTGCAGCGTGCCGCTGTTGAGCTCGCGAAGGACTGGCGTCAAGACCGTGTGCTTCGCAAACTTGAGGCTTTGATGATTGTTATGGATAAAACAGGAATGCTCCTAATTTCAGGTGGCGGCGAAATCATCGAGCCAGATGATGATGTGCTGGCCATAGGGTCAGGCGGCAATTTTGCCTTGTCGGCAGGCCGGGCGCTTAAGCGACATGCCGGACACATGGAAGCGAAAGATATAGCCAGAGAGGCGCTTCAGATCGCTTCTGAGGTGTGTGTCTATACCAACAGCAACATTATTGTCGAAGAGCTGTAAGGATGCCATACAGTAACATATAGCCATATCAGGGGTGGAGGTATTCGCGATGAGTAAAGAATCGATGACGCCAAGACAGATTGTATCCGAGCTGGATAAATACATCGTAGGCCAGAAGGACGCTAAAAAATCGGTCGCTGTAGCCCTTCGGAACCGCTATCGCCGGAGTTTGCTTACCGATGACGAGCGGGATGAAATCGTGCCGAAGAACATTCTGATGATCGGTCCTACCGGGGTCGGCAAAACGGAGATTGCAAGAAGGCTTGCCAAGCTGGTCCATGCACCGTTCGTCAAGGTCGAGGCGACAAAGTTTACCGAGGTTGGTTATGTCGGCCGTGATGTGGAATCCATGGTACGTGATCTTGTGGAAACCGCGATCCGGATGGTGAAGCTGGAGCGTACCGAGAAGGTAAAGGACAAAGCCGAGGAAATGGCGAACGAGCGGATCGTTCAGCTGTTGGCGCCTTCAACCAAAGGGCAGAAGAGCCAGCGCAATCCCTTTGAAATGCTGTTTGGCGGTGCTAATAATGATACCCAGGCCGAAGATGAGGATGCGGACGATAAGGACGTTAGTCTCAAAGAGAAACGGAGACAGGTGCGCTTTAACCTGTTATCCGGCAAGCTTGAAGACGAAACGATTGAGATTGATGTCGAGGATGCTGCTCCAAACATGTTTGATATGTTTGCGGGGCAGGGCAATGATCAGATGGGGATGAACATGCAGGAAATGTTCGGTAATCTGATGCCAAAGCGTACAAAGCGCCGCAAGCTGTCCGTCAAGGAAGCCAGGAAAGTGCTGACGCAAGAGGAAGCAGGCAAGCTTATCGATATGGATGATGTCATTCAGGAGTCCATTCGTCGGGCAGAGCAGTCCGGCATTATCTTTATCGACGAGATCGACAAGGTTGCCAGCCAGGGCCGTCAATCAGGTCCAGATGTGTCCAGAGAAGGTGTGCAGCGTGATATTTTGCCGATCGTGGAAGGCTCCACGATTATGACGAAATACGGGCCGGTAAAAACGGACTTTGTCCTCTTCATCGCCGCTGGTGCTTTTCATATTGCGAAGCCATCGGATTTGATTCCCGAGCTTCAGGGGCGTTTTCCGATTCGGGTGGAGCTTAGCAGCTTGTCACTCGACGATTTTGTATCCATTTTGACCGAGCCGAAAAATGCACTAACCAAGCAATACGTCAATCTGCTGCGTACTGAAGATCTTGAGGTTGAGTTTTCCCCAGAAGCTATACGGGAGATCGCCCAAATCGCGGCTTCGGTTAACCAGAACACGGAGAATATAGGCGCGCGGAGACTTCATACGATATTGGAGAAGCTCCTCGAAGACTTGTCGTTTGAAGCGCCTGAGTTGACGCTGGACCGCATGGTGATCACGCCGCAGTATGTCCGGGAGAAACTTGCCGGCATCGCCCAGGACCGGGATCTGAGCCAGTATATTCTGTAGTTGCATGCATATAGGTCTATCTTCCGGGTGTGCGAAAGGAAATAATTGTCGATATTCATCATGACCCTACCAGCAAGTTGTCGAAGCGCTTTCGCATGTTGGAAGGGATCGGGACGGATTTCGTAATTTTTTGTGAATTTTATGGGTCGTAGCAGGACCTACCCTTCGGGAAAAATCGCTTAAATTTTACAGATTTAGTGGTACGATTTGCAATAATATAGAAAAAAACCGGATAAAAATGAACACAAAGCCCTTCTTTTTGGTAAAAGATAGGGCTTTTTTCTTATTGTAAAAAGTCCCAATCTTTAAGAAACTTAGTTTATGTGACATCATGTTGTCTTTTTCTACTTAAGACCTAGGTTAGTTCATACGGATTATATGATTTGTCGAAAAAAGAGGATTTAGCTAGGAAGAGTGGAATACCTTTCTGCAAAGTCCAGTCAGGAGGAATGAGCTAGTGAATCTGTTGAATAATAGTTCTTTTCAACGGCTTCAAAGCGGTTTGGATGCAGCAAATCTCAGGAACAATGTGATTGCAAACAACATCGCCAACGTGGATACTCCTCATTTTAAGAGATCCGAGGTATCCTTTGAGAGTCTTTTGAAAAAAGAAATGGATGGGGCCCAATTGTCACTTCAGGGCAGAAGAACAGATCCCAGACATTTTGTCATTGGTCCAACCGGGGGGATTCCTGATGCTTCGGTTATGAAGGATGGCAGCAGCTCCATGAATAACAACCAGAATAATGTCGATGCAGACAGAGAAATGTCGCTGCTTGCAGAGAATCAGCTCCGTTATAATTCATACATACAAGCTGTAAATGAGCAGATTCGAATGATGCGTACAGCTATTGAAGGGAGATAGGGTTCATGAATATTAGCAATAGCTTCGGTATTAATGCATCAGCTCTAACAGCACAACGGCTTCGAATGGATGTCATCTCCTCCAACATAGCCAATGCGGAAACTACACGCGCACGAATCGAGAATGGCCAAGCCGTTCCGTATCGTCGAAAAACGGTTGTGTTCCAGCCGCAGCAGGAATCGTTTGAAGGGCTTCTTAGAGCACAGATGAATGGACAGAATGTGGGACAAGGGGTAAAGGTTGCCCAGGTACGGGAAGATCAAACCCCGCTGAAACAGGTATATAACCCTACACATCCTGATGCGAATGCGGCAGGCTATGTCTTTATGCCTAACGTGGACATTACGAAGGAAATGGTGGATATGCTAGCAGCTACCCGTTCTTACGAAGCTAACGTTACTGCGATAAATGCTTCGAAAGCGATGATTATGAAGGCATTGGAGATCGGTAGATAACAAGTGGAAATACATAAGCCCATATTGTAGGAGGAGAGAGAGATGATTCAAAATGCAATGTTCAGTGTTCAGGGCGTACAGCCGCTTCAACTGCAGGAGCAAGTGAAAAATGGAGCGACTCCTTCCGAATCGATTCGCGATTTTGGCTCTTACCTGAATGAAGCACTGAACTCTGTGGCAGCACAGGAACAAAACGCTCATGTCATGAGCGATAAATTAATGATTGGACAAGTAAACGTAGATCAGGCGATGATATCCGCCCAACAGGCTCTGTTGAGCATTCAGCTCACAACGCAGGTCCGAAACAAAGTGGTAGAAGCCTATCAAGAGATCATGCGCACGCAAATCTAAATGTTTCTAGCAAAGTTTCGGATGGGGTGACAATGTGAACGAGAGAATTACCCAATATCGGGAGAGAATGACCCAGTATTGGAACCAATTCAGCAACAAACAAAAAATAATGTTAATCGCTACAATAGCATTTGTTTTGATTGCTCTAATCGTACTAACGATGCAGTTCTCTAAAACGAAGTACGAAGTAGCATTCCGGGATCTAAATTCCAGCGACGCCGCAGGAATCATCAGCCACCTGGAGACCCAAGGGATTTCCTACAAGCTGAGCGAGGATGGCAGAAGCATCCTGGTTCCAAGTACGAGCGCAGCTAAAGTCCAGATTGATGTAGGGTCTCAAGGACTTGTACAGAATGGTACGATCGGATTCGAAACCTTCGAGAAGAACGCATCAGCCATCGGGATGACTGATAACGAATTCGAAGTGAAATATGTAAATGCACTGAATGGCGAAGTAGAACGACTGCTTGAGAAAATGCAGGGCGTCCAAGATGCAACGGTATTATTAAATCTGCCAAAAGAAAGTGTATTTGCCAAGAACGGAAACGAAGATAAAGCCAGTGCTTCCGTAGTTGTGCAATTCAAACCGGGCTATCGTCCTAATCAAGAAGTCATTGACGGGTATTACAACCTGGTGAAGACAGCCATTCCGAACTTACCGGTCGAGAACATTACTATCACCAATGACGAAGTCGAGCTGCTCGCAACAGCTAAAGGCGGTCAAGGTGGATTGATGGGTAAGGTGGAAGAAAACTTCGCGCTTCAGAAAAAATTCGAAAGCGACGTTAGGCAAAATGTTCAACAGTTTCTCTCCCAATACATGGGGTCGAATAAAGTCAATGTACTGGTCGCATCCAAACTGAACTTTGATCAAGTGCAGAGCAAAGAAAACATCGTAACCCCTGTTGATGAAGAAGAAATGAAGGGGATTGAGCTCAGCGTTCAGGAGATCCAGAAGAACTATTCTGGAACCAGTAGTCCAACCGGCGGAGTCGCCGGTGTAGGCCAAGAAGCTGTTCCGGGATATCCAAGCGATTCTGGAAGTGGGGAAACGAACTCGGAAGAGCTCTCCAAAACCGTTAACTATGAAGTTAACCGGATTACGAAGGATATCATAGCAAGTCCATATACTGTTAAAGATTTAACCATTAATGTCTCGGTTGAACCACCTGCCGGACAACAAACTTTGGATGACGCAACAAGAACGGCAATACAGAACATTCTGGTTAATATCGTACGAGCCTCGCTCTCGGATACAGGCTCTACTTATACAGACGCTGATTTGTCCAAAAAAGTTTCAGTTATTTCACAGGTATTTAATGTAAATGCGGATGAAAATCCGAAAACCGTTTTTTCAAAGCCTGTATTATGGGGGATTGGCATCGCTGCATTGGCGTTAATTGCTGGAGGAGCCTATTTCATAATCCGCAGACGCAGACAGCAGCAGGAAGAGTTTGAAGATGACATTCAGCTTCCGCCAGTTACGGAATTCCCATCGATTAATCTCGAAAGTATAACCAATGAAAGCCAGGTTCGTAAGCAGCTCGAAACCTTGGCGAAGAAGAAGCCAGATGAATTCGTGAATTTACTTCGCACATGGCTAGCTGAGGAATAGAGGTGGAAGCATTGGCTAAGGGAAATAACCAAATGTTAAGCGGACGTCAAAAAGCGGCTATACTGCTCATTACACTTGGCCCGGAAGTGTCCGCTCAAATATTTAAGCATCTTCGAGATGAAGAAATTGAACAATTAACGCTGGAGATTGCGAATGTTCGCAAAGTCGACAGTGATGAGAAAGATAGCATTATTCAGGAATTCCATCAAATTTGTCTAGCCCAGGAGTACATCTCGCAAGGCGGTATTAATTACGCTAAAGAGATTTTGGAGAAGGCGCTTGGACAGCAAAAAGCGATGGAAGTGATCAACAGACTGACGGCAACGCTTCAAGTAAGACCGTTTGACTTTGCCCGCAAAGCGGACCCGAGCCAAATTCTGAACTTTATCCAGAACGAAAATGCACAGACCATTGCACTTGTCTTGTCCTATCTTCAATACGAGCAGGCATCTGCGATCCTATCTTCGCTTCCACAAGAGAAGCAGGCCGAAGTAGCGCGTAGGGTTGCAGTCATGGACAGTACTTCACCAGAAGTCATCGCCCAGGTGGAACGCGTGCTGGAACAGAAGCTGTCGGCGACGGTTACCCAGGATTACACGAGTGCGGGTGGCATTGAATCCATCGTTCAAATTCTGAACGGCGTTGACCGCGGAACAGAACGAACAATCCTGGACTCCCTGGAAATCCAGGATCCCGAGCTCGCAGAAGAAATCAAGAAGCGGATGTTCGTATTCGAAGATATCGTCAACGTGGACAACCGTTCGATACAGCGTATTATCCGCGATGTCGAGAACGCCGATTTGCAGCTTGCACTCAAGGTGGCAAGCGAAGAGGTACGGGATGTCATTTTCCGCAACATGTCCAAGCGTATGGCCGAAACCTTCCGCGAAGAAATGGAATACATGGGGCCGGTGCGGCTGCGTGATGTAGAGGAAGCTCAGACGCGGATTGTAAGCACGATCCGAAGACTCGAAGAAGCGGGCGAGGTCATTATTGCTCGCGGCGGAGGAGATGACATCATTGTCTAACTTGATCAAATCGTCCCACTATAAACCGATGGATGTGTTGAAAGAGTTGGATCTTGCTCGTCGTTATGCGTCACCAACCCAGGAAACGGTCGAGGAATATACTCCTCCGACTGCCGAGCCGGCTGTTGTACAGACGCTGGCTGAAGCTGAACGCTTAAAGCAAGAGATGCTGAAGGATGCTCAAGAGTTTGCCGAAAGGCAAATCCGTGAGGCTTCGGAAGAGGCGGAGCGGCTGTTGAGTGAAGCGCAGCAGCAGATGGAAGCGTGGTGGACCGAAAGAAGGCTTCAGGACGAGGATTTGTCTGAAACGCTGAAGATGGAAGGATTTAACCAAGGATACGCCGAGGGCTCAGCCAAGGCGGAACTTGAGATGAAGGAACTGATGGAGCAAGCGACATTACAAGCGAGTGAATTGCTTCAGCTCGCCCATCAAGCTAAGGATGATTTAATTCAGGAAGCGGAGCCGTTCTTGGTGGAGCTCAGCTGCAGCATAGCGGAGAAAGTACTGGATCGTCAGCTTACGATTGAACCTGATTTCACGCTGGAGCTGATTCGAAAGAACCTGGCACGCAAGCGGGAAAAAGGAGTCATTTCCCTTTGCGTAGCTCCTGAGCAATTCGAATTTGTATACGCGGCACGGGAAGAGCTCGGATTATCGATCGATTCTCAGGCAGAACTTCAAATTTTGCCGGATTCCACGGTTAAGGATCGCGGGTGCGTGATCAGGTCTTCCTTCGGAAGCGTGGATGCCCGCATCGATACACAGCTAGCCGAGATCAAAAAAGAACTCGTGCGGTTCGCTCTTGATGATGAGGAACGGAGAAATCAAGATGAAGAAGCTGAATAGCGCGCGGTATATGGATTATCTGAAACATCTGGACCCCGTTCGCATCAACGGCAAAGTTACGCAGGTTATCGGGCTGATGGTGGAGTCCGAAGGTCCGGATGCAAGCATCGGCGATGTTTGTTACATCTATCCCACGAAGCAATCCAAGCCGCTCAAGGCGGAGGTCGTGGGTTTTAGAGACAACAAAGTGTTGCTGATGCCTCTAGGCGAGCTTCACTCTATTGGCCCCGGCTGTGATGTAGTCGGTACCGGCAAACCGCTGAGCGTGCAGGTAGGTTCGGAACTGCTTGGCAAAGTGCTCGACGGATTGGGACAACCGCTGGACGGATCTATCATTCCAGCGCGTATGCCGCATTATTCAACACATAATGTCCCCCAGAACCCGCTTAATAGGCCGAGGGTTCAGGAGCCGATCAGCATCGGCGTCCGCGCGATTGACGGATTGCTATCTATCGGCAAAGGCCAGCGGGTCGGCATATTCGCCGGATCTGGTGTTGGGAAGAGTACTCTGATGGGAATGATCGCACGAAACACATCTGCCGATGTCAATGTCATTGCTTTGATCGGAGAACGTGGACGCGAGGTGCTGGATTTCATAGAACGGGATTTGGGTCCCGAGGGGTTAAAGCGGTCCGTCGTGATTGTAGCGACCTCGGATCAACCGGCACTCATCCGTATTAAGGGAGCCTTGATCGCTACAACGATCGCTGAATATTTCCGGGATCGCGGCCTGAATGTGATGCTGATGATGGATTCCGTTACCCGCTATGCAATGGCGCAGCGTGAAGTAGGGCTTGCCGTGGGAGAACCGCCGGCCATGCGTGGTTATACTCCGTCTGTTTTTGCTAGTCTGCCGAAGCTTCTGGAACGCGCAGGCACAGGGCCAACGGGCTCGATTACCGCTTTTTACACGGTGCTGGTAGACGGTGATGACATGAACGAACCGATCGCGGATGCGGTCAGGGGGATCCTCGATGGTCATATCGTTCTAAACCGGAATATAGCGAACAAAGGGCATTTCCCGGCTATCGATGTGCTGGCTAGCATTAGCCGCGTAATGAAAGATATTTCTCCGGAGGAACAAATCGATGCTTCCGAGAATGTAAAGCGACTGATGGCGATCTACAAGGACTCAGAGGATTTGATCAATATTGGGGCATATCAACAGGGTTCGAATGCTGATATCGATGAATCGATTGAATATATCGGGCGAATATGGGATTTCACGAAGCAAAAAGTGAATGAGAAGACAACATTGAATGAGGTTCAGGAACGTTTGATTTCCGAGTTTTCAAGGAGATGACTTTGAAGAATGAAATTTCATTATGCATTCCAGAAAATCGTAGACCTGAAAAGCAACGAGAAAACGCAAGCCGAATGGATGCTGTCAAGCGCCATCGGGAAGCTGCAGGCAGAAGAGAAAAGTCTGAATGAGCTGTATGAGATGCGGGATCAAATGTATCGCGCTCAGCAGGAGGTGGCATCGCGGTGCGTGCCGGTCGCTGAGATCCGAAACATTCAGGTATATGCAGAGTACTTGGAAGAATGCATTGAGCGGAAGCGGGATGACATACGGATCGCTCATGTCAATGTAACGAAGAAACAAAAGGTATTGTCTGACAAGATGCTTGACGAAAAAGTGTGGTTAAAGGCAAGAGACAAATCCCAAGAAAAGTTCCGGCATGAAAGTCTCCTTCGGGAACAAAACGAGCTGGACGAAATGGCGACGGTACGTTTTGCGATCAAAGCCCGATAAGGTTTGCAAACACCGAAGGGTTATGACCGCGAAGGAGGAATGAGAGTGGCACGAAAAGACACGCCGCTTGATAAGGAAGAATCAGGCGGAGGATTTGAACGGATACTGTTGATTTTGGTACCTGCTATATTCACGATTGTTCTGCTCGGGGCGCTTGCCGTATTTTTTAGAGCCGATGTGCGGGATGGACTCATCGATGTAGCTAATAAAATTCCGATCGTGAAGAACTGGGTCCCGGATCCGGTCTTGACCCCGGAAGAGCAGAAACTCAAAGAAGCGAAGCAGCAGGAAGAAAGCGCGGAAGCTACGATTGTTGAACTCAAGAAGCAGCTTGCCGAACGCGAAGAAACATTAAATGAAGTATCAGAGCAAAAAGCAGCGCAGGAAAACAAGGTGAAAGAGCTGGAAACCCAAATTGATTCGATGCAAAGCACATCGGCAAGCGGGGAGGCAGAAGAAGAAGACGCATATACCAAGCAGATTCGTGAACTGTCCAAGCTCTACGCGGACATGAGTCCAAGCAAAGCCGCACCGATTATGCAAAACCTTACGCTGGAAGAAATGGTGCTTATGCTTAGTCAGATGAAGAGCAGCAACCGGGTTGCCATTCTGCAGAAAATGGATCCGAAAACGGCCGCAGATGCAACCATGATGCTTAAAGATGCTGAGACTTCTGAAGATCTGGCCATTGCGGCTTTGCAATCCAGGCTCAAGAAGAACGAAACGGAGGCAGTACAGAAGAAGTCATCTGACAATCTGGATAAAAACCAGTTGAATCAGACCTTTGCCGGAATGACACCTGCCAACGCTGCCGAGCTGCTGATGCAAACGTATAAGATCAGTCCGGCTAAGACCATGACCATTCTAAACACAGTGGATGATGCTACTCGTTCACGGATTTTAAATGCGATGTCCTCGAAAGATGCGGAGCTGGCAGCAAAGATATTGAATCGCCTGATGGGCTCTAAATAAGCTCTGAAATGAATCTCCATCCCCAGGAAAGGAGGTGAAATAAGACGATGACAATAACGGTACAAAACATGTCTCCATCCGTGAGCAGTCCCTCGGGAAGCGGAAAGACAAGCGCGGCGGGTCAAACGACAGCGGGTGTTTCCTTTGATGCGACACTGGCTTACCAGATGAACAGCAGCGGCAACAGCGCTTCAACAACTTCGACGGAAGTCGCTGCCAAGCTGGAATCCTTGCTAACGCAGTCTTCTTCGGAAACCGATGCATCACTTGAAGGCTTGATGGAATTGCTTCAAGGTTTGCTGCAGGAGCTGGACACCATGGACCAAGCCTTAGTGGAGGAACCATCCTTATTGCAAGAGCTGCAGAACTGGCTAACGCAAGTGAATCTTATGCTGAGCGGAGCTTCTCCTCAAGCACAAGAAAATACGGATGGGAATGAGATATCTCCATTGGCTTCCAGATCGGAGACCATTCGATTTGCGGTACAGGATACGATCAGCCAGCTGGCATCGATGCTTTCCAAATCTGGCCAGGTGGATCTGAATACAGAAGCTGCTGTAAAACAGCTTGTTCAATCCTTCCATAGTTTGCTTGGTCAAGGAACAGGGACCGGGGAGAGTAAGGCAAGCGGCAGTTTTGATAACATTTTGGCCCAAAAACAACCGGATGCCGTTCAGTCTAATGTATCAACGAATACTTCAGGACAATCGGCTTCCTCTCAAACAACGGGCCAAGCGAATGCCAAGTGGTCATCGCTGACGACAAGTATCGACGTTGATGGTACAGCAACTGAGTTCGTGATTAACGAAGGAGATTCACTGTTGGAGCAAGGAACGGTTACTGCCGGTCAGCTAGCCCTGCGTTCAGGAACGCAAGTTGCCGTAAAGCCTGCAGCTCCGCCGGTGCCTGTTGAGAACTTCGCGAGCGAAATGACTTCCTTCATTATTAATAAGCTCGAAATCGTGAAACAAACTGGTTTTACGGAAGCGAGAATCTCCTTGAATCCGGAACATCTGGGTCAAGTAGATATCAAACTTACGATGCAGAATGGCCAATTAATCGCCCAGTTCATGACAAGGTCGACGGATGCCAAAGAGCTGATCGACCAGCAAATGGCACAGCTTCGCAGCGCATTGACTGCACAAGGGCTGCAGATCGAGAAAATTGAAGTCACACAGAGCAGTCAGCCTTCCAATACGAATCTTTATCAAGACGGCCGTCAGCCTGGATCAGGTCAGCAGCAGTCACAGCATCGCTCAAAGGAGAAGGATAGACCATCCGACGATGCCGTGCTGGCAGCAAATCTGACAGAAGAATTAAACGATTGGATTGCTGAGCATCAAGCTGACAATGAACTTGTGCAAGCAGGGACATTTACTGCTAAAGCCTAACAGTGAGGAGGTGAGCTTGGATGGCAACAAATCCGGTATCTACTAATAATATGTGGCCCAATTATAGTAAAGGGAATGTCAGCAATAAAAACGGAAATGGCCAGGAGCTTGGAAAGGATCAGTTCTTGAGTATCCTGATTACGCAATTAAGGCATCAGGATCCGCTTCAGCCAATGCAGGACCGGGAGTTTATTGCCCAAATGGCCCAGTTTACTTCCCTGGAGCAGCTGATGAATATCAATACTCAATTAACGGCGATGAGTCAGTCTCTGGGTGCTGCTTCAAGTTTGATCGGTAAACAGATCAGCTGGATGTTCAAGCCGGAGGATGGCACGGAGTCCGTCATAAAGAGCGGTATCGTAGATTCCATTATTGTTCGTGAAGGCGTCCATTATGCCAAAGTCGGTGACAGTGAAGTATCGCTTGACCAAATTATGAAAATCGAGAACGCTGTAACCGAGAATGATCCAGTTAAATCAGGTCCGACAGATCCTGAAGTAAACAATCCGGGTCCTTCTGTACCTGACACAAGTAATCCGGGTCCGACAGATCCTGTAACAAACAATCCAGATCCTTCCGTACCTGAAACAGGCAATCCCGATCCGTCAGATCCTGAAGCCGGAGATCCCGGGCAAGGGGGAAATGAGCCTGGGGGAACAGCGCCATGAGTGACCGTATGATGATAGGGCATTTATACCCTGGGAAAATACATCCTGCAGCACTTCATAATGAGCGTAAACCAGCACAAGCTCAGACTAATCCACCCGCCGGGACGTTCCAGGAACTCTTAAATGAGAATCTTCTAAAAATCAGCAATCATGCAGCGAAGAGACTTCAGCAGCGCGGCATTGAATTAAAGGGTGATCAGCTTGCGCAGATTCAGAGCGCGGTGGACAAAGCTGCAGCGAAGGGGAGCAAGGAATCACTCATTCTGATGAAGGATATGGCTCTGATTGTAAATATTCCGAATCGGACCGTGGTCACTGCGATGGATGGCAAAGCGATGAAGGACAACGTATTTACGCAAATTGATAGTGCAGTTATTATTTCATAAATCTGGTTGGCCCGTGAGGAAGCCAGGCGGCCGCTGATCGACAGAAGCGGTCCATAACAAAAGGAGGAAAATCGATGTTAAGATCCATGTATTCCGGTATTTCCGGAATGAGAGGTTTCCAAACCAAGCTTGATGTCATTGGTAATAACATTGCCAACGTAAACACAGTTGGGTTTAAAGCGGGACGTGTGATGTTTAAAGATATTCTTAGCCAAACGATGTCCGGGGTTACACCGGGAACCGACGATCCAACCGGTGGTGTCAACGCGAAGCAGATCGGTCTTGGTGTATCGATCGGTTCGATTGATACATTGCATACGCCAGGCAGCGCAATGACAACCCATAATCCGACGGACTTGAGAATTGACGGAGACGGATTTTTCATGGTGAAGCTTAGCGAGGATCAAGATATGGCTTTCTTGACCCGCGCAGGTGACTTTCACGTAGACGTAGCGCGTAACCTGGTAACTTCGGACGGTATGCTCGTTCTTGATTCGAACGGTGACCCTATCCAGTTGGGCGATGATGTAACGGCATTCACGATTGCACAGAATGGCGCCATCATTCAGAAGATGAGTGACGGGACAACGGAAGAGGGAGCCATCATCGGCGTCGCGAAAATTCCGAATCCCGAAGGTCTGGAGAAAATCGGCGGTAATTTGTATCGCGTAACGCTGAATGCAATCCCGGATGGCGATTTGGATGCCGTAAGGTTTGAAGGGAACAACGCTGAGGAAGGGACGGGGGCCATTATTGCTGGCCAGCTCGAAATGTCCAACGTTGACCTGACCAGCGAATTTTCGGAAATGATTGTCGCTCAGCGCGGCTTCCAAGCCAACTCCCGGATCATTACGACTTCGGATGAAGTGCTTCAAGAAGTTGTCAATCTGAAACGATAAGGATGGATAGGGAGGGGCAATCCCCTCCCTGATTAAACAAGGAGGCTGTCCATGATATCGGTAACGAGGTTAAATGGTTCGCAGTTGTGGCTTAACGCGCTGTTGATAGAAATGGTTGAGGAGACTCCTGACACCTACATTACATTGATTAATGGAAAACGCATGATTGTGCTTGAAAGTGCAAATGAAATCATCGCTTCCGTTAAGGCGTATCATCACGAGGTAGGCATTCATCAAGCTACCATTAAAGTGCAGCAATTGGAGGAACCTTCATGAAAAAGATGCTCCCCTGGTTAATTACGATCCTGTTATCCATTACGCTGATTGTTGTGGCGATCTTTCTGTTGTCGGACAAACTGCTTGGCGATAACGGTAAAAGTCAGGCTTCGGCTAATGCAGCGGCTTTATCCAAGTTGTCAGCCGATGAGATCGTCAAGATGACTTCGGAAATAACCGGGATCAAGACGAATCTCGCAGATCCTGAATATATTGCCCAGATGGCCTTTGCTTTTCAGCTTAGTGACAAAAAAGCAAAGGAAGAATTCGACAAAATCAAGGAGATTAAAATCAAACCGATTATTATCAAAACGTTGGCCGACACGAAACCCGAGTTGCTTAATGACTCTAAAGGGCGCGAACAGTTTATCGGCAAGCTGCAGAACCTGATCAATAAGTCGGTAACGTCCGGGCAGTTGATTCAAATCGAAATGACAGAAGTAATGATCGTAGGTATCTAGACTGTTCGTCGGACGACCTGTAAGGGGGTGAGTAGATGGTTGATGTTTTATCGCAGAATGAGATCGATGCCTTATTGGCCGCTCTCTCTTCAGGGGAAATGGATGCTGAAGAACTGAAAAAAGAGGAAACGCAAAAGAAAATTCGTTCTTATGATTTTAAGAGGGCACTCCGGTTTTCCAAGGATCATATTCGGAGCTTGACCCGCATTCACGAGAACTTTGCACGATATCTGACCACTTATTTCTCAGCACAATTACGTACTTTTGTGCAAATCAATGTGGTGCAGGTTGAACAGCTTCCATATGATGAATTTATTCGCTCCATACCCAAAATGACAGTTCTTAATATATTCGAGGCGGAACCGCTTGTCGGGCGCATGGTGCTTGAGGTCCATCCGAACATTGCTTACGCAATGCTGGACCGTTTGCTGGGAGGAACGGGCATTGCTCCTTCTTCCGTCAGCTCGATGACCGAAATCGAGACCATCATCATGGAGCGCATTTTCAGCCGGGCATTCGATAGTCTGCAGGAAGCGTGGAAAACGGTGCTGGACATCTCACCGCGCCTTGAAGCATTGGAAACGAATCCGCAATTTATGCAGATCGTTTCTCCGAACGAAACCATTGCGCTAATTTCCCTTAGCACCAAAATCGGCGATACCACGGGGATGATTAATCTGTGTATCCCGCATGTGGTGCTGGAACCGATCATGTCCAAGCTATCGGCGCATCAGTGGTTTATCTCGGAGAAAAAAGCGAGTGTTCCAGAGGAAGTAGACGCTCTTAAGCAGCGTGTAAGTAAAGCCAAGCTTCCGATTGTTGCCGAGCTGGGCGTTTCACAGCTTACCGTGTCCGAATTTTTAGGACTGAGTGTCGGCGACGTCATCTCATTAAACAAACCGATGCATGATGGACTTTCCATAAAGGTTGGGGACAGATTAAAGTTTATTGGCAGTCCCGGAACGATAAAAGACCGGGTTGCTGTACAAATCGATGAAATTGTCATCGAAGGAGCTGAAGAATTTGACGAGTAAAGACTATTTATCCCAGGAAGAAATCGACGCTTTGTTAAAACAGTCGGAAATGGCATCACCAGCATCAATTCCTTCGGCGGCGACTGTCGATGATGTATTAACACCTCTGGAGCAGGACGCGCTTGGTGAGATTGGTAACATTACCTTTGGAAGTGCTGCAACCGCTCTGTCTACCTTGCTGGGCAAAAAAGTGGATATCACGACACCCAAAGTGTCGATCATTAAGCGAAGCGAGTTTGAGGAAGAATTTCCGAAGCCGCATGTAGCGGTACATGTCACTTATGTGGATGGATTTGAAGGAATTAACTCTCTAGTCATTAAAACACGCGATGCCCAGGTCATTGCTGATCTGATGTTAGGCGGGGAAGGCAACCCCGTGGAAGAGGAACTCAACGAGATTCATATCAGTGCCGTTCAGGAAGCGATGAACCAGATGATGGGCTCTTCCGCAACGAGCATGTCCACGATTTTTAACCGGTTTGTCAATATATCGCCGCCAGGCATTGACATTCTGAACATGGCAAATGGTGAAGGGGTTAATAACCTTCCGCCGGATGAAACATTGATTAAGATTTCATTCCGATTAATTATCGGTGACCTTATTGATTCAACCATTATGCAGCTGCTTCCCGTTCATTTTTCCAAGGATATGGTTCACATGCTTATCAACGGGACGGAAGAGCCGCAGCCTGCGAAGCAGGAAGCCGCGCCGACGGTGGAAGCACCTGTCAGTACACAGGAACCGGCTCAAGCACCGGCTAACCCTGTTAATGGCAATGACATGGGCCAAGGATTCGACTACGGACAAGGTTACGGCCAGCCAGTGCAAGGACAGGGAGGACAGATCCCGCAATCCATGCCATATGGACAGCCGCAGATGCCTTTCCAAGGGCAGCCGCAACAGTATGGCGGCATGCCGAATCGCAATGTGAATGTACAGCCCGTACAGTTCGCTAATCTGCAATCTGCGCCTTACACCCAGGTGGATGAAAACAATCTGAACTTACTGATGGACATTCCCCTTAAAGTCACCGTAGAATTAGGGAGGACTCAAAAGCAAATTAAGGATATCCTGGAAATGTCACAAGGTTCGATCATCGAGCTGGACAAGCTTGCCGGTGAGCCTGTAGACATCCTTGTCAATCATAAACTGATTGCCAAAGGCGAGGTCGTTGTCATCGATGAGAACTTTGGTGTACGCGTGACGGATATCGTAAGCCAATGGGACCGGATTCAAAAATTACAATAGCACAAACATTTTAGGGAGGATTTTTATCAATGGCTAACCGAATTCTGATTGTGGACGATGCTGCATTTATGAGAATGATGATCCGTGACATATTGGTCAAGAACGGATTCGAGGTTGTGGGAGAAGCACAGGACGGTGCGCAAGCAATCGAGAAATTTAAAGAACTTCGTCCAGATCTGATTACGATGGATATTACGATGCCGGAAATGGATGGTATCGCGGCGCTGAAAGAGATTAAAAAAGTCGATGCGAACGCAAAAGTGATTATGTGCTCTGCCATGGGCCAACAAGCGATGGTTATTGATGCGATCCAAGCTGGAGCCAAGGACTTTATCGTTAAACCGTTCCAATCGGACAGAGTCATTGAAGCCATCAATAAGACGCTTGGCGTATAAGGATTCTTCTTATGATGATGGCAGCTTCTGATGGATTAGGCTCAAGTAGTACTACCGGGTATTATTTACAGTTATTTTATGTCTTTATCGTACTTGCCATCATCGTTGCGTTGATCGTGTTCCTGATTCGCTTTCTCAGCAGAAAGAATCAGAGCTGGATGCAGGGCCGCTCCATTCGTACTTTGGGTGCGGTTGGGATGGGCCCTAACAAGTCCCTTCAGCTCGTCGAAATTGGGGGCATCATCTATGTGATCGGAGTTGGCGAAGACGTCCGGTTGGTGGACAAAATTTCTGATCCAGCTGAAGTTGCGCTTATCCAAGCTGCATTTGAACAGGATTCTGGAATACATAATGGGGCACTGCCGCCTTTTATAACGAAACTGGCGGCAAAACTCCGTAAAGACAAACCACCGGAAGAAATGGAATTGGACGATACATCTTCTTTCCATGAAGTGTTCGAATCCAAGCTGCGCAGCGTACCGAACCGGAAAGAAAAGGTCGAAGAATTGCTGCGGGAGGATCATAAAGATTCATGAATAAAAAGATCTCGTACGCTATCGCGATTTTCATATTGTTTGGATTTCTGTTTTCCCATACGGCATTTGCGGATCCGATTCCAAACATCGATATTCAAATCGGCAATAAGGGAGACACACCGGGGACAAGCTCCTTGTCCTTGATACTCCTGATCACCATTCTTAGCATTGCACCGGCGATACTGGTGCTGATGACTAGTTTTACAAGGATTGTTATCGTGCTTGGCTTTGTCCGTACTTCGCTCGGAACACAGCAAACACCGCCAAACCAAGTGTTGATCGGGCTGGCTCTGTTTCTTACCTTATTCGTAATGGCTCCAACGTTGTCGTCGATAAATGATGTAGCGCTTCAGCCCTATCTTAAAGGTGAGATTACCCAAGCGGAGGCGCTGGATAAGGCTCAAGATCCAATGAAGAAGTTCATGTTCGCGCACACACGGGAAAAGGATCTATTGTTGTTCATGAATTACACAGGCGCAGAGAAACCCGAATCTTACGAGGATATTCCATTAACGGTTTTGGTACCGGCATTTGCCATTAGTGAGCTGAAGACCGGCTTTCAAATGGGCTTTATGATCTTCATTCCGTTTCTGGTCATCGATATCGTGGTTGCCAGCGTGCTGATGGCGATGGGTATGATGATGCTGCCGCCGGTCATGATCTCGCTGCCATTCAAGATTTTGCTCTTCGTTTTGGTAGACGGCTGGTATCTGGTCGTGAAATCCATGCTGATGAGCTTTAACACGTAGCCATAAGCGGCAAGTAATTCGAATACAGGGGGACTCGCCGTGAGCGCTGAATTTATTATCGGTCTGGCAGGACAAGCGGTCTATATTGTGCTCCAGGTGAGCGCACCGATGCTGGTTCTCGCACTGGTTGTCGGACTTATCATCAGTATTTTTCAAGCGACAACACAGATCCAGGAACAGACACTGGCTTTCGTACCAAAAATTATTATTGTTCTTGTAGCATTACTGCTGTTTGGTCCTTGGATATTAACGACGTTAGTGGATTTTACCCACGGTATTTTGGACAATCTCTACAAATATATCGGATAGGCTGAGTGTCCATGGAATGGTTACAGCAAAGTTTACCTGTTTTCATGCTTATTTTTTGTCGAATAACAGCTTTTTTTGTAATATCGCCAGTGTTTACATCACGCGGTATACCACCTTCTTACAAAATAGGCCTTTCGGCCATCATCGCCCTGATCGTATATTTTTCGTTCGGGCTCGGAGAAGTGGTTCCGCAAGATCTGTCTTATGTCATATTGATTGTCCAGGAAGTATTGGTGGGACTGCTTCTTGGTTTCACTGCTTATCTAATTATGACCGTCGTCCAAACGGCAGGAGCATTAATTGACATTCAGATCGGGTTCAGCATGGCCAATGTCATCGATCCTTTTACAGGGACTTCAACCCCATTAATCGGTACCTTCAAATATTATCTGGCTCTACTGGTATTCCTGAGCATGAATGGTCACCATTATCTGCTCGATGCGATCATGTACAGCTATGATTGGATTCCGATTACGGGTGATGTGTTTGGGAAGATTCATGACGGCAATGTGACGGATTTTCTCGTACGAACATTCTCGCACTCTTTTGTATTGGCGCTTCAAATGGCGGCTCCGCTGGTAGCAGCCCTGTTCCTGACCGATGTCGGGCTTGGCTTTCTGGCAAGGACGGCACCGCAGTTCAATGTGTTTGTTATCGGGATTATCATCAAAATCATCGTTGGACTCGTGCTGCTGATGCTGCTCATGCCGATGCTGGTGTCACTATTTGATCATCTGTTTGCCAAAATGTTTGAAGCACTCCGGCAGTTGCTCGGCGTTATTGGAGACGGGCCGACTTAAGGAGGATGGAGGTGAAGCAGATGTCATACCGGTATCCGGTCGACTTACAGCTCTTCGCTGGTGAAAAGACGGAGAAAGCCACACCGAAGAAACGCCAGGATACGCGTAAGAAAGGCCAAGTTGCCAAAAGTATGGAGGTATCGGGTGCATCGGTTTTGCTGGCCGCATTTTTTTGCTTGTTAATTTTCGGCGGGTATATGAGAGATCGCATCGTTCGATTATTCACCGACATTTATATTAATCGGCTCTCCATGGACGTTACGAAAGACAATGTGATGCAGTTATTTGGGGAGTACGGTGTCCAAATCTTGCTTCTGCTGGCTCCGTTGTTTATCTCGGTGTTCGTTATTGCGCTGGTGGCTAATTATTTGCAGGTCGGGTTTATGCTGACGGGCGAGACTTTGAAAATGAAGTTCAGTAAAATCGATCCCATCAAAGGGTTCAAGAACATATTCTCGATGCGTTCCTTGGTCGAATTTTTGAAATCGGTCATTAAATTGACCATCATCGGTTACCTCGTGTACACCACCTTGTGGGCTGCGAGGGAAGGATTATCTTCCTTGTCAACGATGGGACCCGACACCATTTTTCATTTCGTGGCCGATATCACCATGTCACTGGGTTTCAAGATTGCCATCGGGCTGATCATTCTAGCCATTCTGGATTACATGTATCAGAAATATGATTACGAAAAAAACATTCGGATGTCTAAACAGGACATCAAAGACGAGTACAAGAAGATGGAGGGCGATCCGCTGATCAAGGGAAAGATCAGGGAACGCCAGCGTCGGATGGCACTTCAGCGGATGATGCAGGAAGTCCCGAATGCCGACGTTATCATCACAAACCCGACCCACTTTGCAGTGGCGATCAAATATGACGGGTCCATGATGGAAGCCCCGCAGATCATTGCGAAGGGGCAGGACTTCATGGCCTTGCGGATTAAAGAAATAGCGAAGGAACACGGAATTATAACGATGGAAAACAAGCCGCTGGCACGCGCTTTGTACCAACGGTCGGAAATCGGGGATTCGATTCCGGGAGACCTGTTCCAGGCCGTAGCGGAAGTGCTGGCCTATGTATATAAACTAAAAGGTAAAGTGAAATAATTAGGGACCGGAGGCGTCAGTGCAGTGAAAATAAAAGATCTATCTGTCCTTGCGGGTGTCATTGGCATCGTACTCATGATGATTCTTCCGATCCCGGTATGGCTGCTCGATGTACTCCTGATTATCAATGTCTCGCTGGCGCTTATTATTTTGCTGGTGGCCATGAATACGAAGGAAGCCTTGGACTTCTCCATTTTCCCTTCCTTATTGCTTATCACGACACTGTTTCGTGTAGCGCTTAACATCTCGACAACGAAGCTGATCTTGTCGGAAGCTAGCGCGGGTGAGGTTGTAGCCACGTTCGGTAAGTGGATAGCGAATGGCGAAATTGCGGTTGGCTTCATCGTCTTTTTGATCCTCGTTGTGGTACAGTTCATCGTCATTACCAAAGGCTCGGAGCGGGTGGCCGAGGTTGCGGCAAGATTTACGCTCGATGCGATGCCTGGTAAACAGATGAGTATCGATGCGGATCTGAACGCAGGTTTGATCAATGAGCAGCAAGCCAGGGAACGCAGAAGAAAAATCGAGCGGGAAGCCGATTTTTACGGGGCTATGGATGGTGCAAGTAAATTCGTTAAGGGTGATGCCATCGCCACGATTGTCATCATGCTGATCAACCTGATCGGCGGGTTTATCATCGGGATCTCGATTCATGGAATGTCATTCGGAGATGCGATGAGCACATACTCCATCCTGACGATCGGGGACGGATTGGTCAGTCAGATTCCGGCGCTTCTGATTTCCACTGCGGCGGGCTTGATTGTTACAAGAGCCTCTTCGGAAGGGAACCTGGCGGAGGATCTAACAGGGCAGCTCTTCTCCTACCCTCATCTATTGTACATTGTTTCAGGTACCGTTCTGCTGCTAGGGATTTTCACACCCATTCATCTGATTACGACCGCACCGATTGCCCTCATCTTATTCATTGCGGCACGGAGGATGCAGAACAATCTGGATCGCAAGCAGGTCGAAGTGGAGCAGCTTGAGGAGGAACAGCAAATCGAAGAGGTTCGAAGTCCGGAAAGTGTGATCAACCTGCTTCAGGTTGACCCGATCGAATTCGAATTCGGGTATGGGTTGATTCCGCTCGCAGACGCGCAGCAAGGCGGAGATTTATTGGACCGGATCATTATGATTCGGAGACAATGCGCACTTGAGCTGGGACTCGTCGTACCGGTTATCCGAATTCGCGACAATATTCAACTAAAACCGAATGAATATGTCATAAAAATAAAAGGGAATGCTGTCGGCGGTGGTGAATTATTATTAAATCACTATCTCGCCATGAGCCCTGGGTACGAGGATGATTCCGTAACGGGGATCGAAACGACCGAACCGGCATTCGGGCTCCCTGCTCTTTGGATAGATGAAGCCATGAAAGAGCGAGCGGATCTCGCCGGCTATACTGTTGTCGATCCGCCGTCCGTTGTGGCTACCCATTTGACCGAGTTAATTAAGAGACATGCCCATGAGCTGATTGGACGCCAGGAAACCAAGGCATTGGTTGACAACATTAGAGAAAGCTATCCGGTCCTTGTGGACGAGCTTATTCCTTCCGTGCTGACCATTGGAGAAGTACAGAAGGTATTGGCTAAGCTGCTCCGCGAAAAAATCTCGATCCGCGACATGGTCACCATTCTCGAAACCCTTGCGGATTACGGACATTATTCGAAAGATCCCGATGTCCTTACCGAATATGTTAGACAAGCCCTCTCGCGCCAAATTACCCAGCAATATGCTCAAGAGGGCGAGGCCATGCGGGTTATCACGGTTGGGCCACAGCTGGAGAAGAAGATCGCCGAAAGCGTCCAGCAGAGTGACCAAGGAAGTTATCTCGCGATGGACCCGGCATCGACACAGAGTGTGTTTCAGAAGCTCAGTGAACAGGTTAACCGGATCATTCAGATGGGACAGCAGCCTGTTCTGCTTACCTCACCGGCTATAAGAATGTATTTAAGGCAGGTCATTGAACGAAGCATGCAGGATATTCCGGTGTTGTCCTATAGTGAGCTGGAGCCGAACGTCGAAATTCAAAGTGTCGGAGTGGTGAACTTATGAGAGTGAAGAGGTATTTCGTCGACACGATGCCTGAGGCGATGCAGCACATTCGTACGGATTTGGGTGCGGATGCCGTCATACTGAGTACGAAGGAAACCAAGGTAGGCGGATTCCTGGGGATGTTTACCCGTAAGAAGATCGAGGTGATCGCGGCAGTAGAGCAAGCGGAGAAATCCAAAGGTTCTGCTCCGATGAAGTCCAAAGTTCCGCCTGCTGTACCTTCTGGTGCTGTACCCAAGGCGTATCAACGAACGGCTGAAATTTCGAAGCCCGGTACACAGACCTCCACGAATTCGGCGAATAACACGGATACAGCTTCCGGCGTACAGCATGAGGATGACTTTAGTCGTTTTGCAGAGATTCTGAGCCAGGTCGCAGCTTCCGAGGAGGAAGTTAACAGGCAAAAGAACGAAGTGGGCCATGTGCAACAGCCTGCAGCAACTGCACAAGCAGCGATGCGAAACGATCAAACGGAAACAGCAGCTTCCGTTGAATCTGTTCAATCATCCCGTGGGGGACAGGAGGAGTCTTTAAGTTCCCGTCTGGGAATTAGCGAATCCGAACAAAGAGTCCTTGAAGAGCTTAAGGAAATGAAGGAATGGATTGCGCGATTATCCAGGCAAAATCTTGAAGCACAGCATCTTCCTGAGCCGCTGCACTTCATTCGGGATCAGCTGCTCAAGCAGGATCTTTCGGCCAAACTGACGGAAGAGTGGCTCACAGCCGCGGAGGAAGCCTGGAAAGCTAATCATATGCAGATGAGTGAGGCCGAACTGCAGAACGTGATTTACAAGCAAGCTGAGGCGTTCCTTGAGGGGCGTATCGGCGGCGGCGTTCAACCCGAGACGCGGATTGTATATATCGCTGGACCGACAGGGGTCGGCAAGACTACCACGATCGCGAAGATCGCTGCAGAGCAGCTGTTCCGTAACCAACGCAAGGTAGGTTTTATTACTTCCGATACGTATCGGATATCTGCCGTTGAACAGCTGCGTACTTATGCATCCATTCTCAATGTGCCGATGGAGGTCGTGCAATCGCCTGGCGATATGCAGCGGGCCCTCCAGAAGCTGCAGGATTGTGATTTGGTGTTGATGGATACAGCGGGTCGGAACTATCGCAATGAGCTGCTCGTATCCGAGCTTCAAAGTCTGTTCTCCCATTCCGATCAAAGCGAAACCTATCTTGTGCTCAGCCTGACCTCCAAGAGCAGTGATATGATCGAAATCGCGGATCATTTCAGCAAATACGAACTGGATAAGGTCATCTTTACGAAGATGGATGAGACCGGCAGTTATGGTTCCTTGTTTAATCTGATAGATGCCCATAACCTTCGCTTGTCCTATATGACCAATGGTCAAAATGTGCCGGATGATCTGTTGATGGCTGATCGTGAGCGGTTATGCGGTTTGCTGCTGGGAGAGATTCGTACATGACGGATCAAGCTCATTCGCTTCGCCAGCTGGTTTCGTCCCAGCAGTCAGGGAACAGCGGTAAGGCAACATCTCCAAGAACGGCCAAGATTATAACGGTCAGCAGCGGAAAAGGCGGGGTTGGGAAATCCAATTTCACACTGAATTTTGCGCTGACTTTGCAGTCGATGGGCAAAAAGGTATTGGTGTTTGATGCCGACATCGGGATGGCAAACATTGACGTTCTTATGGGCGTAAGCTCCCGGTACAGCTTGTATCATCTCATTCGCCGGGAGAAGAGCATTGAAGAAGTGATTCAGTATGGGCCGGACAAGCTTCCGTACATTGCCGGAGGTTCCGGTTTGGCGGACATGATGACGCTATCTGAAGACGAGATGGATTATTTTATATCCCAGATTGAGCGTATTGCTTCCGAGATGGACTATATCATCTTTGATACAGGAGCCGGCTTATCCAAGGAAAATATGAAATTTATCACGTCCGCTGATCAATGCCTTGTCGTCACGACGCCGGAACCGACATCCATTACGGATGCCTATGCCTTAATCAAAGTGGTGCACGGCACGGAAAACCAGGTTCCGTTCAGCCTGATTGTCAATCGTGCGAGTGATGAGCAGGAGGCTAGGGAGGCAGCAAACAAAATTATTTTGACGGCCCAGCGTTTCCTTGATATCGACATCAAGCTGCTCGGATCGATTGCCGATGATACGTATGTTGTCCAGGCGGTTAAGCGGCAGGTCCCATTTACAGCAGCTTATCCGCGATGTAACGCCTCTAGTGATATCAGACGGATCGCGCTTCGCTACATGACCGTTCCTGCTGTCACAGAGCCGGAAGCTCCGAAGGGAATCAAAGGATTTATGCATCGGTGGCTCAAACGTACGAAATGATTCTTTGCTTGGATTAATGGAAACTGAGGTGGACATCTATGAAGCCTTTTCTTGTGCTTGTCGTTGACGATTCCGCATTTATGAGGAGAATCTTTTCCGATTTCATCGAGCGTGACCCATCTTTTCAGGTTGTCGGAACAGCTGATAACGGGCTTGACGCCGTTCGGAAAGTAAAGGAATTGAATCCGGATGTCATTACACTGGATGTAGAAATGCCGGAAATGAACGGCCTTGATGCTCTGAAGCTTATTATGGATTCGGGCCCCCGTCCGGTCATTATGTTGTCCGGCATTAATGAGCAAGGCATGAAAGAGACCATTCTTGCCCTTGAGGCAGGAGCATTTGATTTTATACGAAAGCCTTCCATTTCTAATGCGCTTGATATTGAGCAGGTGCGTTCAGAACTAATGAAGCAACTGAATGCGGCGATGCAGGCTAAACAGCGGAGGGCATTGTGGGAAGAAGAAGAGCAGAGACGACGGAGTGCGGACATAACGGTTCCTCTTTCGCCAAAGCCTTCTGACAAAACGCTGAACAAGAAGCCGCAGGTGAATGAGACGCGAACGACGGTCCGCGAGACTGACCAACGGAGCAAGCGAATGGATTCGCCTCGTATGCCGTCACCACGGACTGTTGAGAAGAAGATGTCTACTGCTACGGAAGGAGCCGAGCCCTCTGGATCAAAGAGAAAACGGGCAGATCGTAAGCCTGTTGCAGACCTAGCTCCAGTCGTGCTTCCAGAGAACGAGAGTCGTCAGCTCCATGAAGCCAAGGTACCGCAGTCAACGGAATTGACGGATTTGGTTGCGGTGGGCTGCTCGACCGGTGGGCCAAGAGCATTGAAAGCTTTTCTCGAGCCCATTCCCGGCGACTTCTGTGCCCCGATTGTCATCGTTCAACATATGCCGCCGAGTTTTACCAAATCGCTTGCTCAGCGCTTGAATTCATTCAGTCAGCTGGAGGTCATGGAAGCAGAACAAGGGATGGTATTGGAACCGGGGAAAGCCTACATTGCACCGGGGGGCAGCCATATGAGGGTTTACCGCTCGGACAGCGGCGCTTACCAAATCAGGATCAGTCAGGATGAGACTCGAAATGGTCACCGTCCATCTGTAGATGTGCTGTTCGAATCCCTACTGCCGTTGACCATGATCAAGCGTCATGCGGTGCTGATGACCGGCATGGGAAGCGATGGAGCGAGAATGATGAAGAAGCTTTACGATTCAGGAGTGACATCCACTTATGCGGAGAGCGAGCAAACCTGCGTCGTATACGGGATGCCAAGATCAGCTGTTGAGCTCGGATGCGTAAGCCACGTTCTGCCACTTCATGATATTGCACCTAGAATGGTTCAAGCTGTAAATAACGGAAAGTGAACTTGAAGAGGAGGTGTCTCTCAATGGACATGAATCAATATTTAACAATGTTTATTGATGAGTCAAATGATCATCTGCAATCATTAAATGAAAACATGCTTCAATTAGAAGGCAACCCGGACGATATCGGGATCGTACAGATTATTTTCCGATCGGCTCATACGTTGAAGGGTATGGCAGCAACGATGGGATACGAAGATCTGGCTTCACTTACCCACCAGATGGAAAACGTGCTGGATCTTGTCCGGAACGAAAAGCTAAAGATGCAGGATTTTATCTTTGACACGCTCTTCAAAAGCTTGGACGCTCTTGAATCGATGGTGCAGGATATTACCGAAGGCGGAGACGGGAAAGCGGATGTTTCCTCGATCGTGGCTTCCTTGCAGTCGATTGTACGTGGTGAAGGAGCTTCGCCTGGCGGGGCAGCTGCTGAAGGAGATAACTCCGCTGTGGCCGTACAAGGAATTGAATTGGATGAGTTTCAATTTTCCGTGCTCGATCAATCGATTTCGGAAGGACATAAGGTTTTATATATACAAGTGACATTGCGAGAGGATTGCCAACTCAAGGCGGTTCGTGCCTACATGGTATTCGAAACGCTGGAAAGATCCGGGGAAATCGTCAAAACGTATCCGGACGTTCAAGAGATTGAACAAGGTGAATTCGATCGCGTATTTTCGTTGTATTACATAACGCAAAGAGAAACGCAAGACATTGAAAGCCAGATTCTGGGCGTTTCGGAGATCGAGACTACTACGGTTGTGGCGCTCGATCATGAATCTTTGCAGCAAATGGTTCAGGAGAGTGCGGCTACAGCAGAAGCTGTCAAACCGCAAGTTTCAGAGGCAGCTCCAGCGGCTGCGGCTTCACCGGAAGCCAAGAGTCCTTCAGCGCCTGCCAAAGAGTCCAAGGCACCTGCCCGAAATGCAGGGGGAGGTAATCCTTCGAGAACGATCCGGGTTGATATCGAGCGGCTGGATGTCTTAATGAATCTGTTCAGTGAGCTGCTGATTGACCGGGTACGGCTAGAGCAGTTAGCCAGTGAGTCCAAGAATCAGGAGCTCACGGACACCGTTGAGCATATGAGCCGCGTGAGCAGCGATTTGCAGAATATCGTCCTGAAGCTGCGCATGGTTCCTGTGGATACGGTGTTTAATCGTTTTCCTAGGATGGTACGTGACCTTGCCAAAACATTGGACAAGAAGATTGATTTGATTATTACCGGAGCTGAGACGGAGCTGGATCGTACGGTTATTGATGAGATTGGTGACCCGCTGGTCCACTTGCTGCGCAACTCGGCTGACCATGGTGTCGAACCTGTTGCCGACCGCATCGCTGCTGGTAAACCGGAGACCGGTACCGTGCATCTGCGTGCGTTTCATAGCGGCAACAATGTTTTCATTGAGATTGAAGATGATGGACGCGGCATTTACCGTGACAAAATTCTGAAGAACGCGCTGGCAAAAGGCGTTGTGACGGAGGCCGAAGCAGCCACCATGACCGATGACGAGGTCAATCAACTGCTATTCGCACCGGGATTCAGCACGGCAGAGAAAATTTCGGATGTATCAGGCCGAGGCGTTGGGCTCGACGTTGTTAAATCCAAAATAGTTGCGCTTGGCGGTAACGTCACCATCTACTCGACACCGGGAAAAGGCACGAACTTTTCCGTTCAGCTTCCATTAACGCTGTCTATTATTGCAGCTATGCTGATTCGGATGGGATCTGAAAAATATGCGATTCCACTTTCCTCCATTGTTGAAACGGGCATCATCAAGCGCGGCCAAATCAAACATGTTCACGGCAGCCGCATGATCCAGTTCCGGGAATCGCTGATTCCGGTCATCTCGCTCAGCCGCTTGTTTGAAATTCCGGATTTCGATGAGGAGCTGGAAGAAGAAACAGAGATCGTTGTAATCCGCAAGGGGGATCGTCTGGCGGCACTCACCATCGATGATTTTATCGGACAGAGCGAGATCGTCATTAAGAATTTGGGTAAATATCTGCCTGCCATTCAGGGGGTATCCGGAGCAACTATTCTAGGGGATGGACAAGTCGCTCTCATTATTGACGCAAATGCATTTATCAAATAACAGGTTGCTATAACTCAGGCGGCAGGCCACACATTTTGAAGGAGGACTTATTCATGGGAGAAGAAATCAAGGTTATTGTCTTTAGACTTGGCGAGGAAGAATACGGCATCGAGGTAGACAAGGTTCAGACCATTGAGCGAATGATGCCCATTACGCGTGTTCCCAAGACCTATGCTTTCGTAAAAGGGGTTATTAATCTGCGCGGCGTCGTCATTCCTGTAATCAATCTGCGCGGCCGCTTTGGATTGGACGAGGTTGAAGCAACCGATCAAACGCGGGTTATCATCGTGGCGGTCAATGATATGCAGGTAGGCTTTATCGTGGATTCCGCAAGTGATGTCATCGATCTGAATACGGACAGCATTGACACTCCACCTGAGGTTGTCGGCGGAATTAAAGCGAAATATCTTCGCGGTGTCGCGAAGGTAGGAGAGGAGCGCCTTCTCGTCATGCTGAATTTGTCCGAAGTGCTGAACAAAAGTGAGATTATTCAGCTGGAAGGCCTTGAGGAGTAGACAGTGGAGCTGTTTAAGCATGGCAAGGAAATCAAAATGGATGTTTTGAAGGAAGTTGGAAACATCGGAGCGGGCAATGCGGCAACCGCCCTCTCCCGCTTGCTTAACAAACCGATTGATATGGCTGTTCCCAAAGTTCAACTCCTGCCATTTGAACAGATTGCCGAAAGTGTTGGAGGGAGCGAACAACTCGTTCTTGCCGTATTTTTACGGGTAGAAGGCAGTGCGCCGGGAAATCTCTTCTTTATTATGAGTCCGGAAGCCGGGAAGAATTTGCTGCAGAATCTGGCGGGCTTTGAAGTCTCGGATGAGGAGCAATTCTCCGAGATGGAGCAGTCCGCATTATGCGAGATCGGAAATATATTGTCAGGCTCGTACTTATCGTCGCTCGCTGATTTGACCAATCTGTCCATGACACCTACGGTGCCGGCTCTTGCGATGGATATGGCAGGTGCCATCTTGAGTTATGGACTGCTGCAGTTCGGAGAAATGGGAGACGATGCCCTCTTAATCAACACGACGTTCCTAGAAGGGCAGAACGAGGTGGAAGGCCAGTTCTTCCTCATACCTGATCCGCAATCATTTGCTCAAATTTTTGAAGCTTTAGGAGTGCCTTTTGAGCATGATTGAAGAACAAAGCATAGTGAAAGTAGCCATGGCGGATCTGAACGTCGCAGGTCCAAACGGTATTTTGCGTACAACGGGACTCGGCTCGTGTGTCGGACTGACGTTGTATGATCCGGTGACGAAGATTGGTGGAATGGCTCATGTGATGCTTCCATCTTCAGCGATTGCCAGAGAAGGGCAGCTAAACCTGGCAAAATACGCCGATACGGCACTTCCGATCCTGTTGAACAAGATGAGGAATTTGGGTGCTTCCCCGGCACGTATGGTAGCCAAAATGGCGGGGGGAGCCCAAATGTTTGCTTTTGCCGGCTCCGGTGACACCATGCGCATTGGTCCTCGTAATGTGGAGTCCTGCAAGGCTGGGCTCGAGCAGATGGGGATCACGCTAATTGCCGAGGATACCGGGGGAAATTACGGAAGAACCGTTGAGTTGGACTGTGCAACGGGTAAGTTTACAATACGAAGCGTACAAAAGGGCATAAAGGAATTGTAGCTAATGGGAAAACTTCGTTTTTATCTGATGACTGGAATTGCCGGGTTTGTGTTCACATTTATTTTCTCCATACGTAACAATCTGTGGATGACTAGCATGTATCGGGCTCTCCTTGCATGTGCGATTTGGTTTATTCTGGCGTTCCTACTGAATTGGATGTTTGCTGCCATTACGGGTCCGCGAGCCACCGTTCAAGGGGACGCCGACACGCAGCGGGAGCATGACCGAGGAACTGTTCTTGATTTATCCACGCCTGATGAGGATCGGGAATTGATGGATTTAATCCATTCCGAATCCAGCAGCAAAGAGAATGGAGACTTTGTACCGCTAAATCCTCCTAAGCTGGTTTCAACGAAAGAACCCGAAGAACTGGCCAAGGCCGTTCGTCACCTTACGGAAAAATAAGGAGGGTGAAGGTAATTGGACGAACGTAAAGCTTCTGTGCTGAACCATGCGGATTTATGGAGCGCATGGAAGGAAGATGGAGACCATGAAGCGAAGAAGAAACTAATCGAATATCATTTGCATATCGTTGACTATGTTTCAAGCCGTTTGGCCATCGGTCTTCCGAAGAACGTTTCTAAGGGAGATTTGGCCAGCAATGGGGTAATGGGTCTGATTGACGCCATCGAGAAGTTTGATTACAAACGAGGCCTGCAATTCGAAACCTATGCTTCTTGGCGTGTGCGTGGGGCTATTCTGGACTCGCTGCGCCAAGGGGACTGGGTGCCGCGCTCTGTCCGCGAGAAGGCGAAGAAGATTGAAACTGCATATCAGCAGTTGGAACAGAAGTATTTACGCAGCGTCAGTGATTCCGAGATGAGTGATTACCTGGACGTGACCGAGAAGGAATTCCGGCACATGCTGCAGGAAGTAGCGGTCATGACATTGACATCTCTGGAGGATCCGATCCGCGAGGAGGAGTCTGAGACCCGAATGTCGCTCCTGGTTGATGAGAAAGCGAAAAATCCGGATCACAAGGTCCATGAATTTTACCTGCGAGAAGCCCTGATGAAGGGTATCGGTAAATTAACCCCGAAAGAGCGGACCGTAGTTTCCTTATTATATTATGAGGATTTATCACTCAGCGAAATTGCTGAAGTGATGTCGCTATCACCTTCACGAATATCTCAGCTTCATTCCAAAGCGATTTTGAGACTTCGGGGCGCGCTCGATAAAGATCGGGATTTGCTGATGCAAAACGATTGACGCTTGCCATATATGAAGGGGGTTCCTGGATTGTCTGTAGATTATGCATTGGATCAGTACTTTAGCGTTACGCTATCGGATGACAAGGTCGTCGCCTATATACAGTTCACCAAGTGGGAGAAGGATTTCTCTTGCTCTGTAGAAGCTCTTGAACAATTTCTGAGAAGTCACCAGATACGATATGGACTTCAACATGATACGTTGCGGCGAATCGCAGATCATGCGGAGGAATATCAATATAGTAGAACGCCGATTGCAATGGGAACGGAACCTATGCACGGACAGAACGGCAGAATCGAATTTACCGTTAATTTTGGGAATGAGACGAATCTGAAGCCGCTTGAGATCGAAGATGGTAAAGTGGATTATAAAGAAGTGATTCGTTTAAATAATGTAAAGAAGGGGCAACTGCTTGCCACCCGAATCCCGCCAACGAAGGGAGTCCCCGGAACGGCGGTGACCGGAGAGGAGATTCCGAGCAAACCGGGAAAGGAAGCGCATTTCAAGGTTGGGAAGAACGTCGTTGTTAACGCCGAGAAAACCGCCATGTACGCTGCAATTGACGGACTCCTCACCAAAACCGAAAAGGGAAAAATCAATGTGTTTCCGGTATATGAGATTAACGGAGATGTTGATTACAGTATAGGTAATATCGACTTTGTTGGTACGGTGGTCATTCGCGGCAATGTTCTTACCGGATTCAGAATCAAGGCAGCAGGGGACATCCGAGTCACTGGCTTTGTGGAAGGAGCTGAGCTGGAGGCTGAAGGCTCGATCGATATATCCGGCGGAATTATCGGTTATAACAAGGGTTATGTCAAGGCGGGTCAGGATGTCAAAAGCTCATTCATCCAGGATGGAAACGTCATAGCTGGCGCTAGCGTATTTGTCTCGCAGAGCATCATGCACTCTAATATCCGGGCGGTCCGGAATATCGAATGCAACGGTATGAAGGGCCTTGTGGTAGGCGGTATTTTGCAGGCGGGAGAAAAAGTGGTTGCCCGAACGATCGGAAACAGCATGTCGACAGCTACCGTAATTGAAGTTGGTGTTCTACCCGAGCTGCGGAATGAACTGGCAGATCTTAGAGCCCAATTGAAACAGTCCTTAGAAAGTATGGATAAAACCGATAAAGCGCTTTATCTTCTGAATCAGTTAGCTTCCTCGGGTCAATTGTCGCCAGACAAGCTGGCGCTGCGAATCAAACTGAATGCCACCAAAAAATCAAACATGGCAGAACAATCCGATATTAAGGACCGAATGCTGGAAATCGAGAAGATGCTTGAGGATACCGGCAAAGCAAGAGTGAATGTGGTAAAGACGATCTACGGCGGTGCCAAAATTGTCATAGGGCGGTATACCCGCTTTGTTAAGGATCCCACGCAGCGGGTTTCTTTTTACTATCATGAAGGGGATATCACTATGGTGCCGCTCTTGTAGGACAGAACAGACGTTTTAAATGCTTGTGGACATGATCCTATATCATGAGGTGATTCCATTGAGTTTGAAATCGGTTGAGATGCAAATTGCGGTCCCCAGAACCAATGAAGCGGGCAAGATGCATAATGAATCCCAGCAGCGCCCGATGAATGATCAGACGCTGCTTGCGGGTGAGTTAACCAAGAACAGCCGTGCGGAAGCTCAGCGAAGCACGGAAGTGAGTGAGACGGCAGAAACAGCCGTGCGCGATGACGGGAGCCGTCAATCCTCTGGGCAGCAACAAGGCCGGGGAACGGCGGAATCGGGCGAGACAGTGGAGCAGCCGGCAGAGCATCCCTATAAAGGCAAAAATTTCGATGTTTCGCTCTAGATAATTTATAGGCACAAAGGAGTTAATGGATTTGAAACCATGGATATATATCGTGCTGCTTGGCATTGCCGCCGTGCTGTATGCTTTTATGCTGCCGAAACGCCGTGAAGAGGCCGTGTCCAGCGAGCGGGTTGTAAAAGAAGTGGAGAACACGCTTGAAGGATATATGGCGGAAATCCAGAACGAGAACGAACAGCTGGTGGAACTGGTCGGTCAGATGAAGAAAGAGCTTGATGCCAAGCAGCAAGCACATCAAGAACAGGTCAGTGATTTGCGGCAGCGCATGCTGGCCATGGAGCAGAAAATGACCGAATCGCAAACGCGTCTTCGAACAGCGGAAGAGAAGCTGGCGCAGAAGACTGCGGCTGCTTTTTTGTCTGCAGGAGAGGCTGCAGCGGCTTCCGAAGCTGAGCCTGCACCACTTGCCCATTCCATCAAATCCAGATACGCGGAGCTGTTTGATCTATATGAACAAGGAAAGTCCATCGATATGATTGCCAAGAGCACGGGTCTTCAGCGAGGCGAAGTTCAACTTATTATCCAGTTGGCCAAACAGGAGGAATCCGTGTGATCAAGAATCGTACATTTATGATGGGCCTGGGGAGCGGTCTCGTGATCGGTGCGGTGCTGCTTCAACTGATGTGGATCGGTCAAGGCACAGCAACATCGGAGACGCAGGAATTAACGAAGGAGCAGCTGATGGCTGCAGCGGAAGCTTTGGATATGCAAGTCGTCGAAGGTTCGGATGAGCTGATGACGGCGGAGCAGTGGGAAGAGAAGAGGCTTGGTGAGAGCGCTGGTGAGTCCGAAGAAGGGGCCGATCCTGCACGGAAGACGGGGGCGGACAAGCCGGAAGCACCGCAGCAGCCGGAAAAGCCGGAAGCGGACGTGGATAAGAAACAGGAATCTACTCCCAAAGTGACGAATCCGGCCAAGCCGAAAACGCCAGCCAAAGCGGAAGCGCCTATTAAAGTGAATATTCCAGCTGGAAATAATCTCAGTGATGTGGCAAACAGTCTTTTGCGTGCCGGCATCATTGATAACAAACAAGCATTCATTAATAAGGCAACCGAGAAAAAGATCAACACCATGATCCAAAGCGGTACATATTCGTTCACAGCAGGTGAGAGCTACAATTCGATCATAACCAAAATCACAGCAAAACCCTCCAACTAGCCCTTCGGTTGAGAGTGGTTTTTTTTCTTTGCAGGATCTGCTTGCAGCCGTTGACGGAATGGACCGGATCAAGTACACAAAAGACATTGCAACCTGCCCATGGTTATGTTATAGTAATTGACGGTGTTAAAACACACGCTAGAGTGATTTCGTTGAGGGTGCTTCCAGGATTGGGAGTCTTAATGAAAAATGATCTTGGCGGAGGGACACACAAAAACCAAACTTAGGAGGTGCGTGAAGATGGCAGTAATTTCCATGAAACAGCTTTTGGAAGCTGGCGTACACTTCGGTCACCAGACTCGTCGCTGGAACCCGAAAATGGATAAATTTATCTTCACTGAAAGAAACGGTATCTACATCATCGACCTGCAAAAAACGGTCAAGAAAGTTGAAGAAGCATTCAACTTCGTGAAAAACGTAGCTGGAGAGAACGGTACAATCCTGTTCGTCGGCACGAAAAAACAAGCTCAAGATTCCGTGAAGGAAGAAGCAGAGCGTTGCGGTATGTACTACATCAACCAACGTTGGCTCGGCGGAACTTTGACTAACTTCGAAACAATCCAAAAGCGTATTAACCGCTTGAAGCAGCTCGAAGCTTGGGAAGAGGACGGCACGTTCCAAGTATTGCCTAAGAAAGAGGTTATCCTTCTCCGCAAAGAGAAAGATCGTCTTGAGAAATTCTTGGGTGGTATCAAGAACATGAAGGGTCTTCCGAGCGCATTGTTCGTTATCGATCCTCGCAAAGAGCGTATCGCTGTAGCGGAAGCTCGCAAATTGGGTATCCCAATCGTTGGTATCGTTGATACGAACTGTGATCCGGATGAAATCGACTATGTAATCCCAGGTAACGATGACGCGATCCGCGCTGTCAAATTGTTGACTGGTAAAATGGCCGATGCTGTTGTTGAAGCTCACCAAGGCGAAGAAACAACTGCGTAATCAGGATTAAACGTATAAATCATGAATTAAATGAAAAGGGTGGTTGGTAGGTGTATAACCTCTCACTGCCCTTTTTTTAAGATGTTAGAACGGGTGACATGCGAATAACGTGTGGAATCCGGAGCCTTGCATCGCAGGGGAAGAATAACTACTTAACGCGGTCTGAATCTTGGAGAGAACCATCGTATGACGGTTTTCTAGAGGTTCAAACGCAAACTTCATCATACCAATTTGGAGGGAATTCTAATGGCAGTAACAGCTAGTGCGGTAAAAGAACTTCGCGAAAGAACAGGCGCGGGCATGCTGGATTGCAAAAAAGCGCTGGATGAAACAAATGGTGATATCGACAAAGCGGTCGCAGTACTTCGCGAAAAAGGCTTGTCTGCAGCAGCAAACAAAGCTGGTCGTATTGCAACTGAAGGCGTTGTGGAGTCTTATATTCACGGCGGCGGACGAATCGGCGTACTCGTTGAAATCAACTGTGAAACCGACTTCGTAGGTAAAACAGATCAATTCAAAGAGTTTGCTCGCGATATCGCCATGCATATTGCCGCTGCAAACCCTAAATATGTTCGTCGCGAAGAAGTGCCAACAGAAGAGCTTGAGAAAGAAAAAGAAATTTTGAAAAACCAAGCCCTGAACGAAGGCAAGCCTGAAAAAATCGTTGAAAAAATGGTTGAAGGCCGCATCAACAAATACTATGAAGAATATTGCTTGCTTGAGCAATCCTTCATCAAAGATCCTGACAAAACGATCAACACGCTGCTTAACGAAAAAATCAGCACGATCGGTGAGAACATCTCCATCCGTCGTTTTGCTCGTTTTGAATTGGGCGAAGGCTTGGAGAAAAAACAAGACAACTTCGTTGAAGAAGTTATGTCCCAGGTGAATAAATAAGCCGAATAGGCTAATATAAGTTATAGAAAAGAGTGGAACACACCTGTGTTCCTTCTTTTTTAAGAGATATAAAGGCATAAGAGAGATAAGATTGTTATAAATTCGGAGTCAAGGCACCCTTATCTCACAAGAAAGTATGGAATTAAGTCTTGATTAGACGACCAGAAGTTTCTACTTGAGACGGATGTGTTTACCCGATTTTTATAAACCGTCAAGCAGTGTGCCGGTGTGTCTGTCTGTCGTTTTTCAAACGGGCGTCGTATACTTAGGCGCCGTCTTAAAGTGGAGGGTTATCATTTGGAACAGCCTGTATATAAACGAGTGATATTGAAAGTCAGTGGGGAATCCCTTTCAGGGCAGAATGGATATGGTATTGATGCTGAGACGATCTCATCGATCGCTGAGCAGGTTCGTGAGGTTGTCGAGCTTGGTGTGGAGGTCGCGATCGTGTGCGGCGGCGGAAACATCTGGCGCGGTATCGCTGGCAGCGCGAACGGAATAGATCGTGCAACAGCAGATTATATGGGGATGTTGGCAACGGTGATGAACTCTTTGGCATTGCAAGATGCTTTGGAACAGATCGATGTGCCGACTCGGGTGCAAACCTCTATCTCCATGCAGCAAATTGCAGAGCCGTATATTCGCCGTAGAGCCATTCGGCATTTGGAAAAAGGTCGTGTCGTTATATTCGCGGCAGGAACAGGTAACCCCTACTTCTCCACCGATACGACTGCAGCGCTTCGCGCAGCGGAAATCGAAGCAGAAGTGATTCTCATGGCGAAGAACAAGGTGGACGGAGTGTACTCCGCTGATCCATTTAAGGATGAAACTGCCGAGAAGTACGAGCAGCTGACGTATCTAGACGTATTGAACAAAAACCTTGGGGTAATGGACTCTACAGCTTCATCGTTATGTATGGACAACAACATCCCGCTCATCGTCTTCGCTATTACGGAGCAAGGTAATATCAAGCGTGTCGTTCTGGGCGAGAAAATCGGAACGATCGTTAAAGGGAGTGTAGATTAATGCCGCAATCGGTGAAAAAGAATGCAGAAGAACGCATGGAAAAAGCGATCCTGTCTTTGAAGCGTGATCTGGCAACGCTGCGCGCAGGACGGGCAGCGCCAGCGCTACTCGACCGGATCACGGTGGAATACTACGGAGCACCAACCCCGCTGAATCAGCTGGCTAACATTAGCACGCCGGACTCCAGAACGCTTATGATCCAGCCTTGGGACAAGTCGTCCTTGGCCGATATCGAGAAAGCGATCATGAAATCGGATGTCGGATTGACGCCGGCGAATGATGGTAATCAAATTCGTCTCGTCGTACCTGCACTGACGGAAGAGCGCAGAACCGAGCTGGTGAAAATGACGAAGAAATTCGGCGAGGAAGCGAAAGTGGCCATCCGCAACATTCGCCGTGATGCCAACGACGACATCAAAAAATTGGAGAAAACAGATATTTCCGAGGACGAGTCCCGGAGACATCAGGAAGATATCCAAAAAGCGACGGATAAATTTATCGCAGAAGTCGACAAAGTCCTCGTTGCTAAAGAAAAAGAGATTATGGAAGTATAAGAGACTTGTGGCCCCTCCTGTCAATGGTGGGGTTTGTCTCTTTTTTTGCAGAAAGATGCCTGGAGGAAATGGAATGATCAAACGGGTTCGATCGTGGTTGAATCAGGAGGACAGTCAGCAGACGCATCAGCTCTCTCCGGACAACATCCCACATCATGTTGCCATCATCATGGATGGTAATGGACGCTGGGCGAAACGGCGCGGTATGCCGCGAATCGTTGGCCACCAGAATGGCATGAAGGCTGTCAAAAGAGCGGCCATTGCTGCCGATGATTTGGGAATCAAAATATTGACGATGTATGCTTTTTCGACAGAAAATTGGACGCGTCCGAAGGATGAGGTCGATTTTCTGATGAAGCTTCCTCAAGAGTTCCTGGCTATTGAACTGGAGGAGCTGATCGAGAAAAATGTCCAGGTCCGCATGATGGGGCATCCGGAAGACCTTCCGTCCCATACCGTGTCTGCGATGGAAGAAGCAGTTGCGAAGACAGCCGGCAATGACGGGCTTGTACTTAACTTTGCGCTCAATTACGGCAGCCGGAAAGAGATCACCGAAAGTGTCAAGGCGCTCGGACGAGAAGTGCTAGACGGAATTCTTCGTCCTGAGGATATTACAGAGGAACTGATTGGCCAGCGGCTCCTCACAGGCGAATTGCCGGATCCGGATTTACTGATCCGCACAAGCGGCGAGCTGCGGCTGAGTAATTTCATGCTGTGGCAGCTCGCGTATAGTGAGCTATGGTTTACGGATGCCTATTGGCCGGAATTTACCAAAGATCATTTGGTGGAGGCCATAGCCGATTATCAACAAAGAACAAGACGCTACGGTGGACTTTCGTAGCCGATGGAGGATGGAACGTTTTGAAACAGCGATTGATTACCGGAATTATAGCGGGAGCGGTCTTTTTAGGATTATGTTTCATAGGCGGTCTATGGTACCATCTTCTTATTCTGGCGATGGCGCTAATCGGTTATTATGAGTTTGTGCGCATGACCAATACGGCACCATTCGGGGGAACGGCATGGATTGGGTACGCGGGGGTGCTGCTGCTCGTATTTCCATGGGGTCCGCTTCATTTGAATATTCAGATCCCGTGGGAACATGTACTTTGGCTCCTGCTGCTTTTATTTTTGCTGGCGACCGTGACGACGAAGAATGTAATTGATATCAAACGGGTTTCATTATTGTTTTTGGCATCAGCGTATATCGGAATCGGATTTTCCTTTATCGCCGAATCACGACATGCTCCTGACGGCCATGGCGTATTCTGGACTTTTCTGCTTCTGGCCTCGATCTGGGCAAGTGATGCGGGAGCGTATTTTGTCGGACGCGCCATGGGGCGCCATAAATTATGGCCTTCCATAAGCCCGAACAAAACGATTGAGGGTGCGCTCGGCGGTGTGGTCATTGCCGTGTTCACATCACTGCTCTTTTCATTCTTCTCAGATGGATTCCTGACGGCTGGACAAGCGATTCTGATCGGACTTTCCTGCGCTGTTATCGGTCAACTCGGAGATTTGGTGCAATCCGCCTATAAACGGGTGTATGACATCAAGGATTCGGGCAAACTGCTGCCGGGCCATGGAGGGATACTGGATCGATGTGACAGTTGGATCGTCGTATTTCCGTTTGTACATATATTGAGTCTCCTGCCTTACTGATGAAAGGAAAGATGTGCATGAAGAAGATCAGCGTACTCGGCTCCACGGGCTCCATAGGTACCCAGACCTTGGATGTCGTGAGGAAACACCGGGAACATTTTCAGATTGAGGGCCTTGCTGCAGGGAGTAATAAGGAACTGCTGCTTCAGCAGGTCAAGGAGTTTTCTCCGCGTAAAGTGTCCGTTGCCACAAAAGAGCTTGCTGACAGCATCAGGCATGATCTTCCTGCCGGAACCGAAGTGTTCCATGGTCATGAAGGCTTGATCGAGATTGCGGCAGCGACCGATGCGGAAATGGTGGTTACAGCAGTCGTTGGAAGCATGGGGCTGTCCTCTACGCTTGCAGCGATCGATGAAGGGAAGACAATCGGGCTTGCCAATAAGGAAACGTTGGTAACCGCAGGTCATCTGGTTACGGCTCGAGCGGCTGCAAAAGGGGTAAAACTCTTGCCGATTGATAGTGAGCATTCCGCTATATTCCAATGCCTCAACGGAGAGCGGCATGAAGATATTGAACGGATCACGCTGACGGCATCCGGAGGCTCATTCCGGGATTATACCCGTGAACAACTGGTTAACGTTACGGTGGAGGATGCGCTTAAACATCCAAACTGGTCCATGGGTGCCAAGATCACGATTGATTCGGCGACCATGGTCAATAAAGGGCTTGAGGTGATGGAGGCCCATTGGTTATATGGTATTCCTTATGATCATATTTCGGTGCTTCTTCATCCGGAAAGTATCATTCACTCTTTTGTGGAATTCCGTGATTCCAGTATCATTGCCCAGCTCGGCAACCCGGATATGCGGGTTCCGATTCAATATGCGCTGACTTATCCGGAGCGATGGTCTTCGCCTGCGCCAAGGCTATCCTTGGCAGAAGCGGGGAAGCTGCATTTCCGGGAGATGGACCTTGAACGTTTTCCTTGTTTAAGGCTTGCTTATGAATGTGGTAAAATGGGTGGGACAGCGCCAACGGTATTCAATGCTGCCAATGAAATTGCGGTTGCCCGGTTTCTCCGTGGCGAAATCTCTTTTCTGCGAATTGAAGAGATCATTGAGGAAGTGCTGCAAAGCCATCATGCAGTGCCGGAACCGGCACTGGAGACGATTGAAGAGAATGATCGAATCACACGTGAATTAGCTTCCCGACTATAGGATTTGAAGTGTTTTTGAAATCTCCCTTGAAAAAAAGCGGACAGCTTGTGATTCTCTTGTGGACGATAGGAGAATAATGATAATCTATAGGGACATACTGCGTTCTCAGAGGAAAAGGGGGATGTAAAGAATTGGAAATGGTTCGGGTCGTTTTTTTAACGGTGCTCATGTTTTTTGTGATCGTTACCGTGCACGAATGGGGTCACTATTATTTTGCCCGGCGTGCTGGAATATTGGTGCGCGAGTTCGCAATTGGATTTGGTCCAAAGCTGTTCTCATATAAACGCAATGAAACGCAGTTTACGCTTCGTCTTCTTCCATTCGGCGGATATGCCCGCATGGCCGGCGAAGATCCGGAACTTGTCGAGATTCAGCCCGGTCAGACGATTGCGGTTCGATTGAATGCAGAGAATCAAGTGAAGAAGATTTATCTGGATCAACTCGACAACCGTAAGAATGTTATTCGCGGCGAAGTCCAATTTATGGATATGGTGGATCGTTTGTCGGTTAGGCTTGATGTGGATGGTGAATTCCAGCAATTTGAAATCCATCCGCAAGCCTTAACGGTAGCCAAAGGTGTCGAGACGCAGATCGCACCGAGAGACCGCCAATTCGGCAGCAAAACCGTGGGTCAAAGAGCGCTTGCGATTTTTGCCGGTCCTGTCATGAACTTCATTCTGGCCTTCGTGCTGTTTGCCCTTCACATCCAAATGGCCGGTATACCGGTTGAGAATCCAACTTATGTGCAGATTGGCGAGATTACTAAAGGCATGCCTGCAGATGAAGCCAATCTGAAAGAAGGAGACATCATCGAGAGCATTAACGGAACCGCCATTGGTGCCGATTATCAGAAGATGATCGAATTGATCGCGGCTTCCAAGGACAAGCCGATGGAATGGACGGTACGCCGGGGCGAGGAGTCATTTGATCTGACCTTAACTCCGCGGACGATGGAGGGTCAGGAAGGCGGCAAGGTCGGGATTGTTCCTAAACTTCCTACCCGATCCGCAGGAATTGGGGAGACGATCACCAGTTCCGGGACCGCGATGGTAGATACAACGAATATTATCTTCCAGGGCTTCAGACAGTTGATTCAGAAGTTCTCCATGGATGATCTTGGCGGTCCTGTACGGACGTTCGAAGTGACGGGACAAATCGCCAAACAGGGTATCGAACAGCTGACCTATTGGGCAGCCATTCTAAGCTTGTATCTGGGCATATTCAATCTGCTGCCGATACCGGCATTGGATGGAAGCCGGCTCGTATTCTTAGGGATCGAAGCTTTAAGGGGCAAGCCGGTTGACCCGAACCGAGAAGGCATGGTGCATTTTATCGGGTTTGCGATGCTGTTCCTGTTAATGATAGCCGTAACCTATAACGATATTTTACGTTTGATCAACGGATAAACACTAAGGTACGGCTCGGTGCGCCAGCCGCAACGAATGCCGTACCTTTTCTATTGTTAGCAGATTATGACGCGTCACTATCTAGCAAATGGAGTTACTATAAGGGCTGGCTTTATAGCCGCAGCTCGTTCACACATATCGCCAATAACGCCAGTCGAGTCGCCTGAATCAGGGGCTTTGACCATGCGTTTTATTAATGGGAGGCACACGATTTATATGTCTAAGGAATCGAAGGATAAACAATTCGTGACGGAGATTACGCCGCAAGCGGAAGATTTCTCGCGCTGGTATATCGATGTCATCAAAAAAGCGGATCTGATGGATTATTCGCCAGTCAGAGGCTGCATCGTCTTCAAACCGGACGGTTATGAAATTTGGGAGCATATCCAGGAAGAGTTGGATCGGCGCTTTAAGGCGACGGGCCATCGGAATGCGTATTTCCCGCTGTTCATTCCCGAGAGCTTTTTCCAGAAGGAGAAGGAGCATGTCGAAGGATTTAATCCGGAGCTGCCATGGGTAACGGAAGCGGCTGGAGAGAAGCTGGAAGAGCGTCTGGCCATCCGTCCGACTTCTGAAACGATGTTCGGGCATATGTATTCCAAATGGATTCAATCCTATCGTGATCTCCCTGTGCTGATCAACCAGTGGGCCAACGTGGTACGCTGGGAAAAACGCACGCTGCCATTCCTTCGCACGAGCGAGTTTCTATGGCAAGAAGGCCATACTGCTCATGAAACGGAAGTTGAGGCAAGAGGGGAAACCATGCAAATGCTGGATATCTATCAGCAATTCGTAGAGGACTATCTCGCGATTCCGGTAATCAAAGGGCAGAAGACACCTTCGGAGAAATTCGCGGGCGCCGTGGATACATTCTCGATCGAAGCGATGATGAAAGACGGACGAGCTGTACAGGCAGGTACTTCGCATTATATGGGTACCAACTTCTCTCAAGCTTTTGACATTCAATATTTGAACCGTGAAAATACGCTGGAATACGCTCATACAACATCCTGGGGCGTCAGCACGCGTCTCATTGGTTCCTTGATTATGGTTCACGGGGATGACCGCGGATTGGTGCTTCCTCCTAAAGTCGCACCGACGCAAGTGATCATGATTCCAATCGGTCCACCAAAGACGAGAGACGCGGTTGTGGGACGTACGGACGAGTTGTTCCGTGAACTGAAATCCGCAGGTATCCGCGTACGCGTTGACGATAATCCGGATGTGCGTCCAGGCTGGAAATTTAATGAGTATGAAATGCGCGGAGTTCCGGTGCGTCTGGAGATCGGGCCGCGTGACATGGAGAATGGCGTCTGCGTGCTTGTCTCCCGCATCACAGGCGAGAAGAAAATCGTAGAACAAGCTAATCTGACACAGGAAGTACAGAATATGCTGGAGCAGGTGCACCAGGAAATGTTCGAGCGGGCGAAGCAGTTCCGTGAGGATCATTTCTATTCCGTGGAAACGCTGGATGAAATGAAGGAAAGCATGGAAGAAAAACGCGGGTTTACCTTGGCGGGATGGTGCGGTTCGGAAGCTTGCGAAGATACAGTTAAGCAAGAAACCGGTGCTACGAGCAGAAACATTCCGTTTGAACCGTCTGAGAAGAAAACCAAGTGTCTCGTATGCGGTGAAGATGCGAAGCATACGGTGCTGTTCGCGAGAGCGTACTAGAAATTCGATATTATGACTTTCCGGCTTGCATGACGAAGGGCAATTGCTCGTCCGCACCGGGAATTCATCATCTGGAGTAAGCTTCCGGATGGCAGTATGGCGGACGCTCTTCTTTTTGGGGCAGGACGAATGGGTGCTGCCAGCGGAGGCTTTATTCTATTTTTTCGCATCGACTAAACGCAGTCTGTCTTCTGTGGATGTACGTCGATAGAAGTTTTTCTTATAGCTTTGTGCAATGCAGGGGGAGGGAACCATGGGCACAACAGAAGATAAAAGGAAACGATTTGAACTGCTGATCAAGCAGGGAGATGTTCCCGCCAATCTGGTGGAATCCTATTTTTTGGATGGTGTGATCGAACAAGTAGAGACAAGCAGAGCCAGCAAGGACTGGAGAATCACCGTCCTGAAGGAGTCCTTAGTTCCAGCTGAGGTCTATCGCACATTTTGTCTAAGAATTCAGGAGAAGATGGGGCATATCGCGAAGATCAAATTTGTGTTCCGATATGGAAGCGGCGTTCCTGAAGCAGATATCGTGCAAGAATACTGGGGCTTGTTTCTAGAGTGGGCACATCGGGAGATCCCTTCAGTGAATGGATGGATGGCAAGGGCCAAATACGTGGTGGAAGATGGGCAAGTCCTTCTCTCCATGTCGGATGGCATGTCGCTTGAGCTTGCCCGAAAGAAACAGATCGATGCCGCCATTACCCGTTTTTTCGGACAATATTTTGATCTGACGCTGCGTGTGAAGATGCAGGTTGGCGATAATGGTCAGGCAGCTTATGAGGAGTTCGAGCAGAGGAAGCGCGAGGAAGAGCGCGAAGTGATCGAGCAGATCATGAGCAGCATGGAAGCTGAGCTGGATGCGGAGGATGAGGAAGAGGGCGCGGTTCGGCTGCAGGTCGGGTATGATATCAAGGACCCACCGGTTTCGCTCCAGGAGATCCAAGACGAAGAGAAGAAAATTACGATTCAGGGGACCATCTTCGGATTGGATCGTAAGGAGCTTCGTAACGGCAGTACGTTATTCACATTCTATCTGACGGATTTCAGCGATTCCTTGCAAATGAAAATGTTTGGCAAGACGAAGGACGATCTTAAGGTATTGAGCCTGCTTGAAAACGGCAAGTGGGTGAAGGCTCGCGGACGAGTTGAATATGACCGGTTTATGCAGGTGCCTGAGCTGGTGATGATCCCGTCCGACCTCAACGAAGTACCGTCGCCTCCATCGCGCAAGGATAACGCGGCCGAGAAGCGGGTGGAATTCCATCTGCATACGACCATGAGCACGATGGACGCGGTCACGCCGATCGACCGTTATATCAAAACAGCGGCGAGCTGGGGACATAAAGCCATCGCCGTAAGTGATCATGGTGGTGTACAATGTTATCCTGATGCAGCAAAGAACGCCAAGAAGCATGGGATTAAAATGATGTACGGCGTTGAGGCCAATGTCGTGAATGATGCCGTCAACATTGTGGAACAAGCACAACCGATTGAACTCAGCAGTGCGACTTACGTGGTATTCGATATTGAAACCACAGGTTTGTCCATCACCGCGAACAAAATCATCGAGCTTGCTGCCGTGAAGATGAACGATGGCAAGGAGATTGATCGCTACGCGACCTTCGTTAATCCGCACGAGAGAATTCCATATCATATCCAGCAATTGACCAATATCAATGACGATATGGTTAAGGATGCTCCTGAATTGGAGCCGGTATTGAAAGAGTTTGTTGAATTCGTTGGGGATGCCGTACTTGTGGCTCACAACGCTCGATTTGACATGGGGTTCATTCAGGCAGCACTCAAGAATGCCGGGATGGATACGCTCGACAATCCCTCCTTGGATACGCTGGAGCTTGCACGTCTCGTGCATCCGGGACTTAAGAATCATCGTCTTAACACTTTGGCAGACAAGTATAAGGTACTGCTCGAAAGCCATCACCGTGCGATTGACGATACGATTGCGTTGGCTGGAATCCTGAACGGGCTCCTTAGCGATGTGGACAAAACCAAAGGCGTCAAGATGCTGGACCGCCTCAATGATTACGTCGGTAAGGATCTGTCCAATACCCGTCCTTTCCACTGCGGTATTTATGCCTTGAATATGACGGGCAAGAAAAACCTCTACAAGCTGATCTCCATGTCACATACCGAATATTTCAAGCGAGTGCCGTGTATTCCTAAATCCAAGCTTCAAGAGATGCGAGATGGGTTACTGGTGCTATCCGGCTGTGAAAAAGGGGAGTTCTTCGAAACGGTGCTGAACAAAACGGAGGAGGAAGCCGAAGAGATTGCAGGCTTCTATGATGTTTTGGAGATTCAGCCGTTGACGATGTATATGCATCTGGTGGACAAGGGCTTGGTAGGCAGTCCCGAAGAGATCAAAACCGCGATTTCCAAAGTCGTGCGTATCGGCGAAAAGCTGAACAAGCCAGTCATCGCCACAGGAAACGTGCACTATCTTGAACCGCGGGATAAGCTGTTCCGGGACATTACCATCCATGGGATTACCGGTTTCAGCCCGCTCAAGGATATGCGCAAGCCCGACGCGCATTTTCGGACTACGGAAGAGATGCTCGAAGAGTTCGAGTTTTTGGGACAGAATAAATGTTATGAAGTTGTTGTGACGAATACTAGCGAGCTGGCCGACCGCTTTGAAGAGTTGGAATTGTTCCCGGATAAGCTGTTTACGCCAATTCTGGATGGCGCGGATGAAGAAATCCGCAACACCTGCTACGACACGGCCAAGTCCATTTATGGCGAGAACTTGCCGGAGGTTGTAGTGGCCCGGTTGGAGAAAGAGCTTGAGCCGATCATTAAATACGGTTTCTCAGCGAACTATTTGATTTCCGAGAAACTGGTTAAGAAATCAAACCGGGACGGCTATTTGGTTGGTTCACGGGGTTCCGTAGGCTCATCCGTCGTTGCCACGTTCCTCGGCATATCCGAGGTTAACCCGCTTCCCGCCCATTACATTTGCTTGAACAGCGACTGCAAGCACAGCGAATGGTTCCTGGACGGCAGCGTCCCGAGTGGATTTGACTTGCCGGACAAAGCTTGTCCGGAATGCGGAAACATGATGAAAGGCGAGGGACAGGATATACCATTCGAAACCTTCCTGGGTTTTAAAGGGGATAAGGTTCCCGATATTGACTTGAACTTCTCCGGTGAATATCAGCCGCATGCCCATAATTTCACCAAGGAGATGTTTGGCGAGGAGAATGTATTCCGTGCCGGAACCATCGGTACCGTGGCAGAGAAGACGGCGTTTGGTTTCGCCAAAAAATACGAGGAACACAACAACAAGCGATGGCGGGGCGCGGAGTTGAACCGGCTTGCGTCAGGCTGTACCGGCGTCAAGCGAAGCACGGGCCAGCATCCCGGCGGTATTGTCGTTGTGCCGGATTACATCGAAGTGGAGGAGATTACGCCGGTGCAATTCCCTGCGGACGATGTCAACGCCGAGTGGAAAACGACGCATTTCGATTATCATGCCTTTGAAGCGAATTTGCTCAAGCTTGATATACTCGGGCATGATGATCCAACCATGATGAGAATGCTTCAGGATTTGACCGGCGTGGATCCAACAACCATTCCGATGAACGACCCGAAAGTGATGAGCATGTTCAACTCAACGGAAGCGCTGGGCGTCAAGCCGGAGCAAATACGCTCGCCGGTGGCCACCTTCGGCGTGCCGGAGATGGGAACCAAATTCGTACGCCAGATGCTAGTGGAATCGCAGCCGTCGAGTTTTGCCGACTTGTTGCAAATCTCGGGTCTGTCACATGGAACCGGCGTTTGGCTCGGCAACGCTCAAGAGCTTATCAAGAATGGTACATGCAACATCAAAACCGTTATTGGTTGCCGCGACGATATCATGTTGTTCCTCATTTATAAGGCCGGTATGGACGCGAGCCTCGCATTTAAGATTACGGAAAGTGTACGTAAAGGCCGGGGGTTGTCACAGGAATGGATTGATGAGATGAAGAAATGCAAAGTACCGCAGTGGTACATTGATTCCTGTCTCAAAATCCAGTACATGTTCCCGAAAGCCCACGCCGCCGCGTATGTTATCTCAGCGGTGCGGACGGCTTACTTCAAGCTTTATTATCCGATCGAATATTATGCAACGTACTTCTCGGTTCGAGCCGAGGACTTCGATATTGAATTATGCTGTCAGGGCTATGAGGCGATTTATCGCCGAATTGAAGAGATCGAGCAGCTCGGCTTCGGAGCAAGCCCGAAGGAAAAAGGGATGCTGCCGATTCTGGAGATGGCGCTGGAGATGACGGCAAGGGGCTTCTCGTTCAAGAACATCGATCTGTATCAATCGGATGCGCTCCGATTCAAGGTGGATGGAGATTCGCTCATTCCGCCGTTCTCCGCTCTGCAGGGGATCGGTGATAATGCCGCCCGCAATATTGCTGCCGCACGTGAATTCGGTGAATTCCTCTCCATAGAGGATTTCCAGCAAAAATCGAAGGCAAGCAAAACCGCCGTGGAGCTGTTAACCCAAATGGGATGTTTCCGCGGTCTGCCGGAGAGCAATCAGTTATCATTGTTCTGATTCTTGTCATCCTTTCATGGCCGTGACGCCTTGACAGTCAAGGAGTCATACTTGTCACTATTACCAGACTATGTTATAATTTTTTTGGTAATCATGGAGATAAAACCGTTGTGTAAAGAGTGGGGCAACCCACTCTTTACTCTTTGGTATATAGGAAATCAACTTGGAGGTTATGTTCTTTGAGCACATCAAAGATTAAAACGACTGTGGAAGAAATGGTGCAGCCGTATTTGGACGAACACGGCTTTGAACTGGTAGATGTGGAATACGTTAAGGAAGGAAGCAACTGGTTCTTGCGCGTGTTTGTTGATAAAGACGGCGGCATTGATATTGACGATTGCGGTTTAGTCAGTGAATACCTGAGCCAGAAGCTGGACGAGAATGATCCGATCCCGACAGCTTATTTTCTTGAAGTCTCTTCTCCTGGCGCGGAACGTCCCCTTAAGAAAAAAGAGGATGTTGCGAAGTCAGTCGGCAAAAACGTGTTTGTTACGGTATACGAGCCGATTAACGGGTTGAAAGAGTTTGAAGGCAAGCTGGAATCCTTCGATAACGAGGAGCTAGTCATTCAAACCGTCAAGAAGCAGCACGTGATTCCATATGCAAAAGTAGCCAGTGCCAGATTGGCCATCATTTTTTAAACGGAAGTTTTGAAAGGGGGAACCGATTTTCAATGAGTATGGATTTTATTGAAGCGATGAATGAGTTGGAAAGAGAAAAGGGCATCAGCAAGGATGTGCTGTTTGAAGCCATTGAAGCGGCACTGATCTCGAGTTACAAGCGCAATTTCAACACGGCGCAAAATGTACGGGTAGACATGAATCGCAATACGGGTGTCATAAAGGTGTTCGCGCGGAAGCTGATTGTGGACGAGGTGCTGGATCCGCGGACTGAAATTTCGCTGCATGCGGCCCGGGAAATCAATCCGCATTTTCAGATTGAAGATATTGCCGAAATCGAGGTTACGCCACGTGATTTTGGACGGATTGCAGCTCAAACGGCAAAGCAAGTTGTTACCCAGCGCATTAGAGAAGCCGAACGAGGCCTGATCTACAGCGCTTTTATTGACAAGGAAGATGATATCGTAACGGGTACGCTGCAGCGCCAAGATTTACGCAACATCTATATCGACCTTGGCAAGATCGAAGCGGCCCTGCCGCTTACCGAGCTTATGCCTAACGAGAAGTTCAAGCACGGCGACCGGATCAAAGCTTACATTACCAAGGTTGAGAACACAACCAAAGGGCCGCAGATTATGCTGTCCCGTACCCATCCGGGCCTCTTGAAGCGCCTGTTCGAGCTTGAAGTGCCGGAAATCTTTGATGGTGTCGTTGAAATTCGCTCGGTTGCGCGTGAAGCTGGATTCCGCTCCAAAATTGCGGTATTTTCCCGCAACGATGAAGTCGATCCGGTTGGTTCTTGCGTAGGACCTAAGGGAATGCGCGTACAGACGATTGTCAATGAGCTTCGCGGCGAAAAAATTGACATCGTGCGTTATTCCGATCAGGTTGAAGAATACGTGGCCAATGCGCTGAGCCCATCCAAAGTACTTGAAGTTCAAGTATTTGAAGATGAGAAGATGGCGCGTGTAATTGTTCCGGATTATCAACTCTCGCTTGCGATTGGGATCAAAGGCCAGAATGCTCGTCTCGCGGCGAAGCTGACAGGCTGGAAGATTGATATTAAGAGCGAAAGTCAGGCGGAGCAGGAATTTGGCAGACCGAAGTCCCAATCAGGTGAAATGCACCAGGATTCCGTCTCTGTCGATTAATTCCAAATGACAGGGGGTTGTCGTCTTGAAACAGAGAAAGATACCGCTGCGTAAATGTGTAGCGTGTCAGGAAATGATGCCGAAGAAAGAGCTTATCCGGATTGTTAGGACGCCCGAGGATGCTGTCCTGATCGATCTCACCGGCAAAAAGTCGGGACGGGGAGCGTATTTATGCGGCAAAGTTTCCTGCTTCAAGCTGGCACACAAAAATAAAGCACTGGATCGAGCGTTGAAACAACATGTGAAGCCTGAGATCTATGAACAGTTGGCACAGGATTTCATCAAGGTGGAAGATGAATTCCTGGCTGCAAAAGAGAGTGCTGCCGATGATGAATAGGGCGCTTTCTCAGCTCGGCCTGGCCATGAGGGCAGGTAAGGTGGTTACCGGGGATGAGATCGTGCTCAAAGCCATCCGGTCTTCTGAAGCAAAATTGGTTATTCTGGCGGGTGACGCCTCAGTTAATACAACAAAGAAGTTCCGCGATAAATGCGGTTCTTACAATATCCCTCTGGTAATCGGATTTGACCGGGAAAGTCTGGGCACAAGTGTAGGTAAACCCGAGCGGGTTGTGCTGGCAGTTACGGATCAAGGATTCGCAGAAATGATCTCCAAGAAACTGGAGACAATGTCGGAGGTGGAGTATATTGAGTAAACAGGAAAACAAAGACAATAAACTTCGAGTATACGAATATGCTAAATCGTTGAACATGAGCAGTAAAGAAATCATCACGATCCTCAAACGTTTGAACATTCCGGTCAATAACCATATGAGCGTAATGGAAAACGATACGGTGTCCAAGGTAGAGCAGTTCTTCAAAGATATCAAATCCAATGCAGCAGCCAAGCGGGACAGTGGCGACGCTTCCCGAACCGAGAACCGTAAACCAGCGGTTTCCGGAGCCAATGCGGCTGCGACTGTATCCAATACAAAAACAGAAGGCACTTCCGCTAGTGTAAGCGCCGAAGGCAACCGTAATGGGCAGGACGGTATGCGTAATTCAGGACAGAGAGCACCAGGACAACAAGGTCAAAGCCAGCCCAAAAAACAACAGGAAAAGCAGGTAGGTATGAATAGTAGAACGAATCAAAACACTCAGAATACTTCAGGTTCCCAGCGTCCCCAAGGAGGGCAGGATACCCGAAGAAATCAGTCTGGCTCCGCACAAGGAAGTCAGCAGAACAATCGTAGCCAATCATCCAGACCAGGCGGCAGCACGCAGACCGGATCACGTCCTCAGGGCGGAGGTCAAGGCGGCGCACGTCCGCAAGGCAATAATCAAGGTGGAACGCGTCCGCAGGGCAGCAACAACCAAGGCGGAGCGCGTACTCAGAGCAAGCCGGGTGGAACCGGAGGCGGTTTCTCAGGATCCAACAATAACAATAGCAATAACAGCAATGGCCAGAACCGCAATTCCAGAAACAACAATAACAATCGTTCAGACTCCAAGCGTTTTGATGACAACCGTCAGGGAGGATTCCGTGGCAACAATCGCGGTGGAAAGAACAACCGCGGCCGGAATCAATATAATCAGCAGCCGCCTCGCGAGAAAATCGACAACACGCCGAAGAAAATTATCGTCCGTGGCAACATGACCGTCGGTGAAACGGCGAAGCTGCTTCATAAGGACGCTTCCGAAGTCATCAAGAAGCTGATTTTCCTCGGCGTGATGGCCACCATCAACCAGGAGCTGGATATCGATACGATTCTATTGCTCGCTGGTGAATTCGGTGTAGAAGTCGAAGTGAAAATTCCGGTAGAGGAAGATCGTTTTGAGACCGTTGAAGAAAACGATGCGCCGGAAGAACTGAAAGAGCGTCCACCAGTCGTTACGATTATGGGTCACGTCGACCACGGTAAAACGACGCTGCTTGATGCGATCCGTTCCGCGAACGTATCTAGTGGCGAAGCTGGCGGTATTACGCAGCATATCGGTGCTTACCAAGTCGAGATCAATAACAAGAAGATTACGTTCCTGGATACACCGGGCCACGAAGCGTTTACAGCCATGCGTGCCCGTGGTGCACAAGTAACGGACATGACGATCATCGTGGTTGCGGCTGACGACGGTGTAATGCCACAGACAGTCGAAGCGATTAACCATGCGAAAGCAGCAGGTTTGCCGATCATCGTTGCCGTGAACAAAATCGATAAACCGGATGCTAACCCGGATAAAGTGAAACAAGAATTGACGGAATACGAGTTAGTGCCTGAAGAGTGGGGCGGAGATACCATCTTTGTTAACGTTTCAGCGAAACAGCGGATGGGTCTGGAAGACTTGCTTGAAATGATCCTTCTGGTAGCAGAAGTGAATGAATACAAAGCAAATCCTGACAAACGCGCACGCGGTACCGTTATAGAGGCTGAGTTGGATAAAGGCAGAGGTCCGGTAGCACGCATTCTCGTTCAGCATGGTACATTGAAAGTGGGCGACGCCTTCGTAGCGGGCAACTGCTTTGGACGTATTCGTGCGATGGTGAACGATAAAGGCCGTCGATTAAAAGAAGCGGGTCCTTCAACACCAGTTGAAATTACCGGTTTGACTGAAGTTCCAGGTGCCGGCGATCCGTTTATGGTGTTTGAGGATGAGCGTAAAGCACGTAATATCGCTGATAAGCGTGCGATTACCCATCGTCAATCCGAGTTGAACACGAATACTCGCGTGACGCTGGATGACCTGTTCCAACACATTAAGGACGGCGAGATCAAAGATCTTAACGTGATTATCAAAGGTGACGTACAAGGTTCTGTTGAGGCACTGAAAGGTTCCTTGAACAAAATCGAAGTGGAAGGCGTTCGCGTCAAAATTCTCCACAGCGGTGCCGGAGCGATCACGGAGTCCGATATTATTTTGGCAGCTGCCTCCAACGCGATTGTTATCGGCTTTAACGTTCGTCCGGACGTCCAAGCGAAACAAACCGCCGAGCAGGAAAAGGTTGATATTCGTCTGCACCGTGTAATATATAATGTAATCGAGGAAATTGAGCAAGCTATGAAGGGGATGCTCGATCCGGAGTACAAAGAAACCGTGATCGGTCATGCGGAAGTCCGCAACACCTTTAAAGTAAGCAAAGTGGGTACGATTGCAGGATGTATGGTGACATCCGGTAAAATTACGCGTAACGCAGAAGCTCGCTTGATCCGTGACGGCATTGTCATTCATGAAGGCAAGATCGATTCCCTCAAGCGCTTTAAAGATGACGCTAAAGAAGTGGCACAAGGTTATGAGTGTGGTATTACCTTGGTAAGCTATAGCGACGTCAAAGAAGGAGACGTAATCGAAGCCTTCATCATGGAGACGGTAGAGCGCTAACGAATGAGGTGATCAGACCATGGCAAAAATCAGAACTGGGCGCGTAGGCGAGCAGATTAAAAAAGAGCTCAGCCAACTGATCCAAACGGAAATGAAAGACCCAAGAATCGGTTTCATTACTGTAACCGGTGTTGATGTTACAAATGACCTGTCTCAAGCGAAGGTATACCTAAGCGTGCTCGGCGACGACGAGCAGAAGGCAGCTTCCTTAAAAGGATTGGAGAAGGCAAGCGGCTTTCTCCGCTCCGAGCTGGGCAAGCGGATCCGACTCCGGCATGTGCCGGAGCTGATCTTCAAATTCGATGATTCCATTGCGTATGGCAGCCATATTGAGAAGCTGCTGACCGAAATCGTGGATCGCGAAGAGAAATAGAGTAGTTCGTTTTTATAAAGGAGAGGGCGAATGCAGACCTATGAACAAGAGCTGCAGCAGGTGAAATCATTCCTGCTGGAGCACGATGATTATTTGGTTGTGTCGCATGTTCAGCCCGATGGAGATGCAGTCAGTTCCACCCTTGCGGTGGGCTGGCTTCTCTCATGTCTGGGCAAGAAATTCACGATGATCAATGAGGGGCCCATTCCAAAACGCATGAAAATGTTGTGGCATGCAGAAGACATTCTCGATCTGTCTGAACAGCAGCCAGGAAGAACGTTCTCTCACGTCATTTGCGTGGATTGTGCGGATTTTGCTAGAGTAGGCTATACGAAACAGGTATTTGCTGATCAGGCAAGCATCGTTAATATTGACCATCATCCAACAAATGATCGTTATGGAGCCGTCAACCTGGTCGTGCCGGAAGCGGCAGCAACCGCAGAAATCCTTTATGATTTGCTGAATTTGTTTGAAGTGGACTGGGATGCCGATATTGCAACGGCGATTTATACAGGATTGCTAACGGATACAGGCGGTTTTCGGTACTCGAATACATCGCCCAAGGTTATGAGCATTGCTTCCGCTCTATTGTCCTACGGTGTGAACGGACCCGAAATTGCGGAAACGTTACTAGAGGAAATGACGCTTCCACAGATGAAGGTGCTGGTTCAGGCGTTAAATACGTTAAGTGTGTCGGATGATGGTAAAATAGCCTGGGTATACGTAACGCCTGAGTTTATGGAATCATGCGGCGCCGTTAGCGAGGATCTGGAAGGGATTGTGAATTACCCCCGAAACATTCAGGGAGTTGAAGTCGGGATTCTATTCAAGTCGTTGAAATCTGGAATGGTCAAGGCGAGTTTGCGTTCAGCCGGAAAAGTGGATGTTGCGGCATTAGCCCAGATCTTTGGAGGAGGCGGCCATGTTCGGGCAGCCGGTTGCAGCATTGAAGGCTCCCTTCATGACATCATCCCTAGAGTAGTAGAGCAGGTGAGATTAAAGCTATGACGCAATTAGAAGGCATCTTGGCCGTTCACAAACCGGCAGGCTGGACATCCCACGATGTGGTCGCGAAGGTTCGGGGAATGGTTCGTTTGAAGCGAATTGGACATACGGGTACGCTGGACCCCGAAGTAACGGGCGTGCTTCCTTTATGCCTGGGGAGAGCCACACGAGTAGTGGAATACCTGCAGGAACTGCCTAAAGAGTATCATGCGGTCCTCCGCCTTGGATATTCGACGGATACCGAGGATATCACTGGGCAAGTGGTAGAGACGGCAGATGATGTTCATGTGACCCGGGAAGAGGCGCTTGAAGCGCTGCAATCTTTTACAGGCCAGATTTCTCAGATCCCGCCCATGTTTTCCGCTGTCAAAATCAATGGTAAGCGATTATACGAGCTTGCCAGAGAAGGTAAGACCGTGGAGCGCAAGAGCCGGACCGTAACGATTCATGAAATCGAAATGACGGATTTTGATGCTGAAGGGGATTATACGGAAATTTCTTTTCGAGTATTGTGCTCCAAAGGTACATACATCCGCACGCTTTGCGTGGATATCGGGAGGAAGCTCGGCGTTCCGTCTGTCATGGTTAAGCTGGTACGCACAGTATCGGCGGGAATCACGGAGGAGCAGTGCTTAACCCTGGAGCAAATTGAGCAGTTCATGAAGGATGACACGCTGCACACCCGGCTTATTCCGGTGGATCAAGCGATTGATTATCTGCCGAAGCATACGGTTTCAGAAGAGAAAACGGATGCTGCCCTGCAGGGACAGCGCTTGTCCTCGAGAGCGGTAGAACCACCTGTTGACAGCTCGGAGCCTATTCGCTTGTATGATATAAAGGAAAACTTTCTGGGAATCTATCAGCGGCAAGAGGAGACAGGGGCTATCGTTCCTGTGAAAGTATTTTCCTAAGCATGACTGGATTTAGTGAGTGGAGGTGAGTAATCATGAGGATTGTTTCTTTATCTTATCCTGTATCTTCTGATATCGTACGAGAAGCTGCCGAGCCGAAGGTAGCTGCAATCGGCCAGTTCGACGGCCTTCACCTGGGACATGCCAGCGTGCTTTCGACCGCGGTCAATATTGCGCGGGAGAATGGGGTGCCGGCCGCCCTCATTACCTTTTATCCTCATCCGAAAGACGTGATTGGTAAAGGGAGTTATGAGGGATATCTGACACCTCAGCCTGACAAGCAGCAGCTGCTTGAGGAGATGGGCATCGATATTTTGTACGTTGTCGAGTTCAATAAGGATTTCTCCCAGGTGAGTCCGGAAACATTTGTTGAAGAGATGCTGTTTCCCTTGAATCTTCAAACAGCGGTGGTCGGATTTGATTTCCGTTTCGGCCATAAAGGAGCCGGTGATGCAGTCAAACTTCAGGAACTCGGTGAAGGCCGGATGTCGGTCGTTACGGTACCGCCGTTCCTGATCGACGGCGAGAAGGTAGGAAGTTCATCCATACGGATTGCCTTAAAAACGGGACAGCTGTCGGACGCAAACCGCTGGCTCGGACGGAATTACCACATCCGTGGCACGGTCGTTCATGGGGAGAAGCGGGGAAGAAAGATCGGTTTTCCTACCGCAAACCTGGAATTGACGGATCCCTTCGTGGCGCCTGCATTGGGCGTCTATGCCGTCCGGGCACGCACGGATAAACATCACGACTGGATTCCGGGCGTGATGAACATCGGCGTGAAGCCAACGTTCCATGAAGGGATCACAGAGCCTATATTTGAGGTGCATCTGTTTGATTTTGAAGGGGATCTGTATGATCAGACCATGACGGTCGATATCGTTCAATATATCCGCAAGGAGCATAAATTCGAATCGGTTCAGGAGCTTGTGGAATGGATTCAGCGAGATGCCGTCGAGGCTCGCAAAATATTAGAAGTCAGTGAATAAACGTTTTGGGACAAATTGTTCGCAAACGGATTTTCTTTTTCAGGTAAAGTATGCTATACTCTTAGAGGTCGCCCGAAGATTGGGCGATTTTAACCTTGGCTTGGATGTTCGATCTCACCGTCGGTACCTGGGCCAATGGCGATTATAATGAGGGAGGTGAACAGGATGGCATTAACTCAAGAACGTAAACAACAACTGATTGACGAGCACAAAACTCATGAGTCCGATACTGGATCTCCAGAGGTGCAAATCGCTATCCTAACGGAAAACATTACGAACCTGACTGACCACTTGCGTACACACAAGAAGGATCATCATTCCCGTCGTGGATTGTTGAAAATGGTCGGCCAACGCCGTAAGTTGCTTGCATACTTGAAAAACAAGGATGTTAAACGTTACAGTGCTTTGATCGAGAAGCTTGGATTGCGTCGCTAATCATCCATAAGATGTGCCGAAAACAGCCTGGTTGTCCACTGTCCTTCTTGGAACGACAGCGGCACAGCCGGGCTCTTTTCTAAGTATTGTACAATTTACCGTTTTCGAGCTTCCCCACAAAGTACTGCGTACGCTTCATAGCCTAAACTCCACTTTGTGGGGTTATCTTAATATAGATTCTTTATAGATTGTAGGCGTGGTCTGTTCGCTAAATTTCGCTTAATGGTATAACCAGGGGCAATCTATACGGAGAATGTTCTATACGGTTCGGGTTGTTCCTGTACATAGGTTTGCGATTTCGACCGTTTGGATGGCTCTGGTTAGGAAATGTGGACAGCGTTTTGCAAAAGACATGCTGATGGTAGAAGAAGATTTCAAAAAAATTTATCCCCATGAGGAGGGATTACATGGAAACACGTGTTGAAATGCAGCTTGGCGGAAGACCCCTCGTGTTCGAAACAGGGCGCCTTGCGAAGCAGGCAAATGCGGCTGTGATGGTTCGTTACGGCGAAACGGCAGTCCTGTGTACAGTGACAGCTTCCAGTGAACCGAAGGATTTGGATTTCTTTCCATTGACGGTCAACTACGAGGAGCGTTTGTATGCAGTCGGTAAAATTCCGGGTGGATTCATCAAACGCGAAGGCAGACCAAGCGAGAAAGCGATTCTTGCAAGTCGTCTGACAGACCGTCCGATTCGTCCGTTGTTCCCTGAAGGATTCCGTAATGATGTACAGGTTCTGAATCTCGTGATGAGCGTAGATCAGGATTGCGAGCCGGAAATCGCGGCCATGATCGGTACTTCCGCTGCCTTGAGCATCTCGGATGTGCCTTTTAACGGTCCGATCGGCGGCGTAGCGGTGGGTCGCGTCGATGGCAAATTTGTGGTGAATCCGAATATTGCCGAGCAGGAAGCCAGTGACATCTATCTGGTTGTTGCGGGTACCAAAGATGCGATCATGATGGTTGAAGCCGAAGCGAACGAAGTTCCTGAGGAAGTCATGCTGGAAGCGATCATGTTCGGGCATGAGGAAATCAAGAAAATCGTAGCCAAGATCGAAGAACTCGTAGCCGCTTGCGGTAAAGAGAAAATGGCGGTTAAACTCCATGCGGTCAATGAGACGGTGAATCGTGAAGTGCGTGATTTCGCCGAAGCTCGTCTTGTTGAAGCTGTTCGCGTTGAGGAGAAACATGCTCGCCAGGATGCGATTGACGCTATCAACGATGAAGCATACACCGTATTTGAAGAGAAGTATATCGAGACACCTGAGCTGTTGAAGGATGTTAAAGAAGTCCTTCACGATATCGTGAAGGAAGAAGTTCGACGTTTGATCACGCATGACAAGGTTCGTCCGGACGGTCGTGGTCTGTCTGAGATCCGTCCTATCGATTGCGATACCAGCCTGCTGCCTAGAACGCATGGTTCCGGTCTGTTCACACGTGGACAAACCCAGGCTCTTAGCGTATGTACACTAGGTGCTCTAGGTGATGTACAGATCCTCGATGGAATCGATCTGGAAGAGACCAAGCGTTTCATGCACCATTACAACTTCCCGCCTTTCAGCGTAGGGGAAGCTCGCCCGCTTCGTGCTCCAGGCCGTCGTGAAATAGGTCACGGTGCACTCGGTGAACGTGCATTGTCGAAGGTTATTCCGAATGAAGTGGAATTCCCGTACACGATTCGCCTCGTCTCCGAAGTAATTGAATCGAATGGTTCAACCTCCCAAGCGAGTATTTGTGCAAGCACACTTGCTATGATGGATGCAGGGGTACCGATCAAAGCACCTGTAGCCGGCGTGGCGATGGGCTTGATTAAAGACGGAGATCATGTTTCCATCTTGACAGATATTCAAGGGATGGAAGATCATCTCGGCGACATGGACTTCAAAGTGGCAGGGACACCTGAAGGGGTTACCGCCATTCAAATGGATATCAAAATTGACGGTATCGACCGCGCGATTTTGCAGGAAGCATTGCAGCAGGCAAAAGAAGGACGCATGCATATCCTTGGAAAAATGGCAGAAGCCATTCAAAAGCCAAGAGAGACGTTGTCCCAGTATGCGCCTAAGATTATTACGATGCAGATCAACCCGGACAAAATTCGCGATGTGATCGGTGCCGGCGGCAAGATCATCAACAAAATCATCGAGGAAACCGGCGTGAAGATCGATATCGAGCAAGACGGCCGCGTGTTTATTGCATCTGCCAACGATGAGATGAACAAAAAAGCTCTTTCGATTATCGAAGGCATTGTGCGTGAGGTAGCTGTTGGCGAAATCTATACAGGTACTGTCAAACGGATTGAGAAATTCGGAGCATTTGTTGAAATTCTGCCTAACAAAGACGGGCTTGTTCATATCTCCCAACTCTCGACGGAGCGCGTAGCGAAGGTAGAGGACGTGGTTGCAATCGGTGACGTCATTACCGTGAAGGTTACTGAAATCGACCAGCAGGGACGCATTAACCTGTCTCGTAAAGCGGTTTTGACTGCGGAAACAAACAAGAGCGGATCTTAATCCGCGCTTTGTTTGTTTAACAGCATATAGATAAAAGGAAAAGAGGCAGAACCTATCATTCTGGCTCTTTTTTTAATCTTTTCGGCTCATGGGATTCGGCTTGTCTTGGACAAGCATCTAAAATCTAAAATAGGCTTCACGGCATAAGCCCCACTTTGAGGCACATATTTCCTCTTGAACCTACATAAAATGGGACAAAGCTTCTCAAGGGGAGGGTGGATATGCCCGTGAATGGAAAAAAGATGGCTGTGCTGCTTACCGGTGCCGCACTGGTATCGGCTGTTGCTGTGTTCAGCGGGGCTTGGGGATATGTCTCGGGACTGCAGAATAAACCGGAGGTGCAACTCGTTAGCGGTTCGGAGAAGGCAGTCGACCTGGATTTATTGAGTCAAATCGAAACCGCCGCGGCGAAGTCACGCATTGAGCCGGTGGATGCCAAGGTGGACTCCGTGTGGAAAGCGATTCCCGGTTATAATGGACTTGAAATCGATATCGAAGCTACATACAAAGCAGCATCGTCGAAAAAGCGAAAAGCCGGAGAGGCCATTCCTTACGTATACCGGCAAATTCCGGCCAAAGTAACGCTTAATGATCTTGGAGATCAACCGATCTATCGGGGCAACCCCAACAAGCCGATGGTATCTCTGATGATTAACGTGGCCTGGGGGAATGAATTTCTAGTGCCGATGCTGGACACGCTGGATGCGGAGAAAGTGAAGACGACCTTTTTCCTGGATGGGAGCTGGTTGAAGAAGAACCCGGAGCTTGCAGGCGAAATTCTGAAACGAGGTCATGAGGTGGAGAATCACGCCTATACGCATCCGAATATGAGCCGTCTCAGCAGGGATCGGGCGGAGCTGGAAATCGCGAAGACGCAGGAGCTGCTCAAAGAAAGCCTCGGTGTGGAGAACAAATGGTTTGCGCCGCCATCCGGCGATTTTAATCAGCAGACCGTATCCATCGCCCAGGCAAGGGGATTGAAGACGGTCCTGTGGACGCTCGATACGGTCGATTGGAAGCATCCTGCACCGGATGCTGTCGTTCAGAAAATCTCCACGAAGGTGCAGCCGGGTTTCTTGATTTTGATGCATCCCACCGATTCCTCGTCGCAGGCGTTAAAGGGAATGATTGACGGAATACGGGCCAAAGGGCTGGAAATCGGAACCGTGAGCCAGACGCTTTCTCCTGAGCGAATTATGCCGAAGGGAAGTTGAGCGGCATGGTAAAGTTTGATAGAATGAATGGATGGCATGAGGCTGGTAATCAGCTAAAGTGAGCCTGGATGGAACAGTTAGGGGGGCCCTCGTGAAAAAAATACAATTGTCTAACGGCCTAAGAGTGGTTATGGAGCAAATCCCGACAAGTCGTTCGGTTTCATTCGGTATTTGGGTGAAGACCGGATCCCGCAATGAATCGGAGGACATCAACGGGATAACGCATTTTATAGAGCACATGATGTTCAAAGGGACGGAGCGTTTTGACGCCCGTGCCATTGCTGAAGAATTTGATGCTATCGGCGGCAACGTCAACGCTTTTACGTCCAAGGAATATACGTGTTATTACGCCAAGGTGCTGGATGAGCATTTTCCGATTGCGGTTGATGTGCTGTCCGACATGTTCTTCAACTCAAAGCTGGATGCGGGCGAGTTAGCCAAGGAGAAGAATGTCATTCTGGAAGAGATCGCAATGTATGAGGATACACCGGATGATCTGGTCCATGATCTGATGTCGTTATCGGCGTACGGCGACCATCCGCTGGCATATCCGATTCTCGGCACAAAGGAACGGCTGGAATCGATGGATTCGCAAGCGCTGAGAGCTTACATGGATAAACATTACACCATTGAGAACACCGTAATCGCTCTGGCAGGTAACATCAATGATGATGTGATTGAATTATTGGAGCGTCATTTTGGCGGCTTTGCCAATCACGGCAGCTCCGAGCTTCTGGCCGTGCCCGCCTTTTTGGATGGCGTTCAGTTCCGTAAGAAGAAAACAGAGCAGAATCATATCTGCATGTCGTTTCCCGGCTGCTCCATCGGAGACGAGCTTCAGTATGCAATGGTACTCTTGAATAACGCCATTGGTGGCGGCATGAGTTCACGCTTGTTTCAGGAAATCCGGGAGAAGCGCGGACTGGCTTATTCGGTATACTCATATCATAGTTCGCACGCAGATAACGGAATGTTCACCATTTATGCGGGCACAGCGCCCAAGCAGACAAAGGAAGTCCTTCAACTGACCACGGAAATGCTGCAGGATCTGGCACAGAACGGGATGACGGAGGAAGAGCTGCGCAAAGGGAAAGAACAACTGAAGGGCAGTCTCATTCTGAGTCTGGAGAGCACGAGCAGCCGTATGAATCGCTTGGGTAAGAACGAGTTAATGCTGGGTCGTCATTTCAGTTTGGATGAAATTATTAAGCGGATTGAACAGGTGGACATGAAGGATGTCGACGCGGTTCTTGACCGCATGTTCGGGACTCCATATGCACTAGCGATGGTAGGAACTTCAGATAAAGCACTGAATGTACTTAGGAGGAATGAATTTGTTGCACTACGTTCAAATCAATAGATTGCCAGGTAATGAAGATGTGAAACTTCCCGTAAAAATGTCCGAACTAGCCGCAGGTTTTGATCTGCACGCGGCAGTTGCGGAGCCGGTCGTATTGAACCCGTGCGAACGTAAATTAATTCCGACCGGTTTTGCGATTGCCATGCCGGCCGAACTTGAAGCTCAAATCCGTCCGCGCAGCGGACTGGCCTACAAACATGGTATTACCTGCTTGAATTCTCCAGGTACGATTGATGCTGATTATCGCGGGGAAGTGAAGGTGCTGCTGGTGAATTTGGGACAAGAGCCATTTGCAATTGAGCGTAATGAACGCATTGCCCAGATGGTGTTCAAAACCGTCCCGGCGGTCGAATTCATGGAAGTTGACGAGTTGTCCGATACCGTACGGGGTGCAGGTGGATTCGGTCATACCGGCAAGTAAACTATTATAGATAATTCATGGGTATCATCATCATGGTTTTACCAAGCACACCGCTCCGGCCTAGCCGGGCGGTGTTTTTTGCATTAGCGTCTATGTAAAACGGCTTCGGATCCGACCTTGTCATCTATAGTGTTATTTATTGCGTTAAGGCGGTAGTTTAATTGAAATGCGCTCACCACCCTATAGGCGACGGCATAAGATGGTTTATACATTGGTTAGAAGAAAGGAGCGAGGCCTTCCATGCTGACTGGAGTCCGGACCGTCTTTGTAGGTGGAGACGCAAGGCAAATTGAAGTCATACGAAAATGCGCTGAGATGGATGCCTCCGTCATGATCGCCGGGTTTGAGAAACTGCAGGATTCTTTTCAGGGAGTGACTCGCGAGCCGCTCACGCCAGAGCTGTTATCGAATGCCGATGCTCTGATCCTGCCTGTCGTGGGATGTGATGATGAGGGACGTGTCAGCGCGCTATTCTCAGAGGGGCCATTGCGACTGCAGGAGGAGCATATCGCAGCGATGCCCGGACATGGAGTGATCTATACAGGTATGGCGAAGCCCTATTTGCGCTCGCTATGTGACAAATATAAGATCAAGCTGGTAGAGATTTTGGAGAGGGACGATGTAGCCATCTATAATTCCATTCCGACAGCGGAAGGTGCACTGATGATGGCGATCCAAAACACGGATTTTACGATTCACGGATCAACCAGCATGGTGCTTGGCATGGGACGGACAGGGTTCACCATGGCGCGCAGCCTGCAAGGCCTGGGTGCCAAAATACGGATGGGCGTACGCAAATCGGAGCACTATGCCAGAGCGGAGGAAATGGGCTGGAAGCCCTTCCTGGTAAGGGATCTGAGTTCTTATGTGTCGGATATCGACTTGCTTTTTAACACGATTCCAACTATGATAGTCACAGCACAAATCATCTCAAAAATGCCTCGGGAGGCTGTCATCATCGACCTTGCCTCCGCACCTGGCGGATGCGATTTTCGCTATGCTGAAAAACGGGGTATCAAAGCCATGCTCGCACCCGGACTACCCGGAATCGTGGCTCCTAAAACAGCCGGCATCATTATGGCCAATACGCTGGTGGAGCTGATTTCTGAAGAAATCAAGATTCGGGGGGATGCGTAGATGAATTGGAATGGAATAACAGTGGGTTATGCCCTGACAGGATCGCACTGCACGCTTGAAGAAGTGATGCCGCAGATCCAGCGGTTCAAAGATGGTGGAGCGAATGTGGTGCCGATTGTGTCCAGCACGATCATGACAACCGATACCCGATTCGGCAGATCGGAGAATTGGCAGAAACAGTTGAAAGATATAACCGGGAATGATATTATTTCTACAATTGTGGAGGCGGAACCGCTAGGCCCATCCAAGCTTCTTGATGTTCTGGTTATCGCCCCATGTACGGGAAACACAACCAGCAAGCTGGCCAATGCGATGACTGACAGCCCTGTGTTAATGGCAGCCAAGGCGCAGATGAGAAATTGCAGACCGCTGGTTCTGGCGATTTCAACGAATGATGGCCTTGGGCTGAATGCGGCGAATATCGCGAAGCTGCTTGTAGCGAAAAATATTTATTTTGTTCCTTACGGACAGGATAATCCGCAGCAGAAGCCTAACTCGCTTGTCGCCAAAATGGATTTGATTCCGGAAGCGTGTTATGCGGCACTGGAAGGGAAGCAGCTGCAGCCGATGATCGTTGAATATTCGCATTAACCACGATAAAGCCTTTTGATCAGTAAGGGACATCAGCGCGGACTTAACATGTGGATCGTTTCAGATCATCTTCTGAAGGGTGCAGTATGGAATGCCGTGCTAATCGCAGAAATCATCGTCAACAAACGGAACGGCCAGGCTTTGTAGCCGGCCGTTTCAATCGGTCAGCCCGAAATTTACGTCTCCTGGGCATATATAAACGGAGGAATATTTTATGCGCATCTTAGTTCAAAAATTCGGCGGAACCTCGTTATCTACACCGCAAGCAAGAACCCATGTTATTGGGCACATCCAGCGCGAACTGGCTAATCACTATCAATTGGTCGTGGTCGTCTCGGCTATGGGACGCCGCGGGGAGCCTTACGCTACAGATACCCTTCTGGACTGGATCGATCATAACGGAAACGCGCTTCCAGACAGAGAGCGGGATTTGCTGCTCTGCTGCGGTGAGATTATCTCAGCCACAACGCTATGCAGTCTGCTTCAGCATGAAGGGATAACTGCGACGGTGCTGACGGGTGCCCAAGCCGGATTTCTTACAGACGATCACTTCGGAAATGCACGCATTAAGGACGTAAAACCTGAACGGGTTTTGAAAGAGTTGGAGTCTCACCAAGTTGTTATCGTCACTGGGTTCCAAGGGCAGACCGATTCCGGTGACTTCACGACGCTGGGCAGGGGCGGAAGCGATACTTCGGCCACCGCGCTTGGAGCCTCCCTTCGCGCCGAAATGGTTGATATCTACACGGATGTCAACGGCATTCTTACGGCAGATCCCCGCATCGTCGAGGATGCGAAGGCGCTCAGTTATGTAAGTTATACGGAGATTTGCAATATGGCTCATCAAGGTGCCAAGGTCATTCATCCTAGAGCAGTTGAGATTGCTATGCAATCCCAAATTCCGGTCAGAGTGCGGTCGACCTTCTCGGATAATGAGGGGACACTGGTTACCCAGCCGGAAGGCTTCAGAGATATACAATCCGGAATTGTGGACCGCTTTGTGACGGGAGTTGCTTATGTAAGCAATATTACGCAAATCTCAGTGGAATGCGATCGCACGGAAGGTCTTCAACTGAAGGTTTTCAAATCGATGGCGGAGCATTCCATTAGTGTGGACTTTATTAATGTTACCCCTACAGGGGTCCTTTATACAGTGTTTGACAGCGACTCGGAGAAGGCGATTGAAGTGCTGCAGAGCCTGGATTTGAAACCAAAAAGCTTGTCCGGCTGTGCGAAGGTATCCGTCATAGGCGGCGGCATCAACGGGGTTCCGGGCATCATGGCGAAAATCGTAGAATCCTTAAGCGAGCACGATATTCCGATTCTGCAATCGGCAGATTCGAACACAACGATCTGGGTGCTTGTGAAGAAGGAAGACATGGCTCAAGCGCTGCGCGCATTGCATCACAAATTTGAACTTCACCGATAATACCTTAGAGTCTGTTCGTTAATCGTTTGATAGGAAATACTATATATAAGATTACTTACGAAGGAAGCTTGCCTGTTTGGGAGAGCTTTAAGGAGGAATCATTGTGGATTTCGGAAGATTGATTACGGCTATGGTAACCCCATTTGATCAGAATAACCATATCAATTGGGACGAGACTGCGAGATTGATTGAGTACCTGATTGTCGAACAGAAGTCGGACTCTCTGGTCATTGCAGGAACGACGGGCGAATCCCCAACGCTTAGCGAAGACGAGAAGCTTGAATTGTTTAAGTTCGCAGTGAAGCAGGCAGGTGGGCGAAGCAAGATTATCGCAGGTACTGGCAGCAACGATACGGCACATTCTGCAGAATTGACGAAAAAAGCGGAAAGCTGCGGCGTCGATGGCATTTTGCTTGTCGCTCCGTACTACAATAAGCCGAACCAGGAAGGGCTTTACCAGCATTTTAAGGCGATCGCTGAGGCAACTTCTCTGCCTATCATGCTGTACAATGTGCCTGGACGTACGGGCATCAGCCTAAGCACGGCTACCACCTTGCGTTTGGCTCAATTACCGAACATCGTTGCGACGAAGGAATGTGCTTCGATTGATCAGGTCACCGCCATTGCCGCAGGTGCTCCGGACGGTTTCATCGTTTATTCTGGCGACGATTCCTCAGCACTGCCTGCTCTGGCCGTAGGTGCTTACGGAATCGTAAGCGTGGCCAGCCATATTGCTGGCGCCCGCATGAAGGATATGATCCACGCCTATGTGGAAGGAAACGTGAAAGAAGCCGCCAAGCTGCATCAATCCTTGTTCACCTTGTTCAAAGGCCTGTTTGAATGTCCTGACCCGCTTCCAAACCCGGCGGCGGTTAAATTCGCTCTGCATGAGCGGGGCTATCAGGTCGGCGGTGTTCGTCTGCCGCTCGTTTCTCCTAGTGAGAATGAGGCTGCATTTATCCGCAATATGCTGTCTTCCTTGTAAGCTGCGCACCTACCATACCTAAGCCATTGCCTTCGATGAAGGCAGTGGCTTTCTTCGTTTTAAACCCTTCTGTTTCTGGGTATCCTATGGCTCACGAAGGTGGTTGACTTGTGTTTTCACTTTTTCATCATGTATAATGAATTCAAGTGACTGGGTGCGGTATTTTTTTGAAATTTAATATAACAATGGTACGACGTCCAAAACTATAGGAGGGTTAGATACATTTGTCTAAGAAAATAAGCAACGATAAACTATCGATTTTTGCCTTGGGCGGCGTCGGTGAGATCGGGAAGAACATGTATGTCATTCAATATGCCAATGACATCGTTGTCGTGGATGCGGGATTGAAGTTCCCAGAAGAAGATATGCTTGGGATTGATATTGTTATTCCTGATATTAGCTATTTAACGGAGAATCGCGACAAAGTGAGAGCGATTTTGCTGACTCACGGTCACGAGGACCATATCGGCGGGCTCCCTTACGTATTGAAACACTTGAATGTTCCTGTATACGGAACGAAATTGACGCTCGGATTGGTGGAAAACAAGCTCAGAGAAGCGAATTTGCTGGGTGAGACGAAACGGATTCTGATCCATGCGGATTCGGAAGTACAACTCGGAAACACACTGAAAGCGACCTTCTTCAAGACCAATCACAGTATTCCGGATTCTGTAGGGATCTGTATCGAAACACCGGAAGGCAATGTGGTGCATACGGGTGACTTTAAGTTCGACCATACTCCGGTAAATGACCAATATGCGGATCTGCAGCGTATGGCTGAGATCGGAAGCAAGGGAGTATTGGCTCTTCTGTCAGATAGTACGAACGCAGAGAGACCAGGCTTCACGCCTTCCGAGAAAAATGTGGGCATCGTGCTGGAAGATATTTTCCGCAAAGCCGAGCAGCGGGTTGTTGTTGCAACGTTTGCATCGAATGTTCACCGCATTCAACAGGTTGTCAACGCAGCCGAATCCACGGGCCGCAAAATAACGGTTATCGGAAGAAGCATGGTCAACGTGGTGTCCATTGCCGCTGAGCTTGGATACTTGCACATACCAGAAGGCATGCTGATCGAACCTGAAGAGGTTAACAAAATGGCAGCCGACCGCGTTGTAGTATTGTGTACAGGCAGTCAGGGAGAGCCGATGTCAGCGCTCACACGCATGGCACGTTCCACTCACCGCAAGGTGGACATTCTGCCAGGGGATACGGTCATCATTGCAGCGACACCGGTTCCAGGTAATGAAAAATATGTAGGACGTACGATTGATGAGTTGTTCCGTCTTGGAGCAGACGTGATTTATAGCGGATCCAATTCGGGTGTCCACGTATCGGGTCACGGCAGCCAAGAAGAACTCAAGCTGATGCTGAATCTGATGAAACCGCAATTTTTCATCCCTGTCCATGGCGAATACCGGATGCAGCGCCGTCACGCTCTGCTTGCAGAGTCCGTTGGCGTTGATCCAGATAACATTTTTATTACCGATATCGGTGAAATTGTGGAAATTCAAGGCGGCTCGGCCCGCAAAGCTGGCAAAGTAACCGCTGGCAATGTTCTGATTGACGGGCTTGGCGTTGGTGACGTAGGAAACATCGTATTGCGCGACCGCAAGCTTCTGTCCCAGGATGGAATTCTGGTCGTTGTCGTTACCTTGAGCAAGCAAAATGGTTCCATCGTATCCGGTCCTGATATTATTTCGCGTGGATTCGTATACGTGCGGGAATCCGAAGGGCTTCTGGATGAAGCCAACCGTATCGTTTCCAGCACGCTTCAGAAGCTGATGAGTGAAAACGTGAATGAGTGGGCGTCACTGAAAACCAGCGTAAAAGACGCTTTGGGACGCTTCTTGTATGAACAAACACGTCGCAGACCGATGATCTTGCCGATCATTATGGAAGTCTGATACAAGATAATAAAATAAATCAGGCACACAGTCGCCCCTTTTTCGCAGGTAATAATTGGACGGTTCCCGCGAAAGAGGGGCTTTTTATAGGTTGATCCTTAAACTTCTCCCGAATGATTTCGGCAGAAGTTTTTTTGGTTGCTGCCATTCCGACCTCAAGCTGAATGTATCATATAAGCATAAAATGGTCCCGTCATTTGCCATACTAAGGGTTAGCTATGTGTTGATTGCAGCAGCTAGACATTAAGATAAAGGCAGGGATGCGCGATGGAGAAAGATCAATGGACTACCGGCAACAGAAAAGCAGGATGGACTGGCGAGACGGAAGCGCCTGCGGTCGTCCCCACCGAGGAGGGCAAGAAAGCGGCCGTAACGGAAACGATACAGCAGCTGGGACAGACGGGACTGCCCAACGGCGGGGAATCCAACGTTTTTTGCATGACCATCATTGGACAAATCGAGGGACATATCGTGCTTCCACCGCAAAATAAAACCACGAAGTATGAGCATATGATTCCACAGCTTGTGGCAGCTGAGCAAAATCCGCGGATCGAAGGACTCTTGATCATTCTCAATACCGTTGGCGGCGACGTGGAAGCCGGACTTGCCATTGCCGAGATGATTGCATCGCTCAGCAAACCGACCGTAACGGTAGTCATTGGAGGGGGGCACAGTATCGGCGTCCCGATCGCTGTAGCAGCAGACCACTCGATCATCGCGGAGAGCGCGACGATGACCATTCACCCGATACGCATGAGCGGGTTAGTCATTGGCGTGCCGCAAACCTTTGAATACATGGAGAAAATGCAGGAACGTGTCGTACGCTTTGTGACGAGCCATTCGAGGATAACGGAGGAACTGTTTAAGGATCTGATGTTCAAAACCGGTGAATTGAACAGGGATATCGGTACCGCGGTTTCGGGTACAGACGCCGTTAAATATGGCCTCATGAACGAAGTAGGGGGCATCGGGCAGGCATTAAGCCGGTTGAACAGCATGATTGGAGAACGTAAAACGATAAGTCCTGGAGGGATTACGCAATGATATGGTACAGCGTCATGCCATTGGATCCGACCGGGATGCTGCAAGGGGAACAGGCAGCCGTCACATCCAGGGAAGTTCGGGTTGAAGGAATACTAATGGAAGTTGAACCTACGGCAGAGGATCAGGCGAAAATTGTCCGTTTATTGGATTGCGGGCTTCAAGATTACTTGAATCCACGCTACGCTCCGGGGGCAATGATTCGCTATATTCCGACGGTAGAAAATGAGGCTAAAGGCTGAAAACAGAACATAGGTACGCCACCGAATATTATGCTATAATATGGATTCGGGGGTGACACTTTTGGCAAAGCGGAAAAGAAAGAAGAAGGCAGCCTTTGCAGCCGTATTGAAGTATGAAATTTATGGGATTGTATTGATGACACTATCGGTCATCGCATTATCCGGAGAAGCACCGGTGGGGCGTTCCCTGTCCAAGATGTCGGGATATCTGCTGGGCAAGTATTATTTTATCATCCCCCTAATCGGCATCTATTACGGGTTAATGGTGATGATTCACCGGAAATGGCCCAAACGTTGGAACAGCAGACGCACCGGTGTCCTTCTCTTGGTATTATCGCTTACTTTAATGAGCAGCATTGCAGGTTTGGAGTCGAAGCTGGCCCCGATTGGACAATTGAATGCATCAAATGCGATGAGCCAGATACATAGTGATTTGCAAGGCGAGCTCCTTCATACCGGGGCAGATGATGGACATCATCCCGTCATGGGCAGAGACATCAGCGGCGGTTACGTTGGAGCGTTGCAGTTTGCCTTTCTGTTAATGCTGTTCGGCAGCATCGGGGCAAAGTTGATTGTGATTGTCATGCTAGTGATCAGCTTCATGCTGATTACCAATCTGTCCTATGTTGATTTAATGCGGATGTTCCGCGTGAGGGTTGTTAAGGCCGGAGAACGGATTCAGAAAAAAGTGAACAGCCAGCAGACCAAATCAAGAGCTGCGGCAAAATCAAGCGCGAAGGAACAACGCATGCAGCTGCCGGAAGATCTGGATGAAGATGATGATCTGGATGATATGGAGAGCATAAGGCTGCCGCGCCGCAAAGCGCCGCAATTCTTCCAGCTGTTCGGTAAAGGCAACAAACGGAACGAAGCAGTGGAAGAGGCTGCGGATGAGGCGGCTCCGGTATTTACCGTTGGCAACGGGCATGGTGCTAAGGAGAAAGGGGAGGTCGTCCTGTTCAACAGTCCGGTTCAACCGGAGGAGGGAGCGGATGTGATGACTCCTGCAGCAGAATCCGTGCCTTCATCGCCGATTATTCGTGATTTCTTCGAGCAAGTGAAACAAGAAGGGCGCCTGGATGACGAGTACGACGATCACGAAGCAGTGATACCTTCGGCACAAGAAGACCCTTCGGGGAACACGGCAGCAAGTCCTGAGCCCATGGGCGGCCCTGAGGCGTCGAATGGCGAGTTGAATGGAGCTGCTGCTGCAGGTAATGAGGGGCAGGAGGAAACGGCACCGGCAGTACCTCCGGCTCCGCCGCCTAAGCCGTACAAGCTGCCTCCATTCCGGCTGCTATCCAAACCGAATAACGGCGGTAAGGGTGGAGACCAGAACGATTATATGCAGACAGCGCGCAAGCTGGAGGCGACCCTGGAAAGTTTCGGCGTTCGGGCCAAGGTGCTGGAGGTTGTCCGGGGGCCGTCGGTAACCCGCTATGAAATTCAGCCGGACATCGGGGTTAAGGTCAGCCGGATCGTCAATCTGACCGATGATATTGCACTCGCGCTTGCGGCCAAGGATATTCGGATGGAAGCGCCGATTCCTGGCAAATCAGCCATCGGGATCGAAGTGCCGAACAACGAAGTATCACTGGTTACGATGAGAGAGGTTATGGAGACGCCGACGTTCCAGGAAGCGGAATCGAAGCTGTCGATTGCATTTGGCCGTGATATTTCAGGTCAAACGATTGTCGGTAATTTGGCACGCATGCCCCATCTCCTTGTTGCAGGTGCAACGGGTTCGGGTAAATCCGTATGTATCAACGGCATCATTACCAGCATTTTGTATAAAGCGAAGCCGGATGAGGTTAAGTTCCTGATGGTCGATCCGAAGATGGTCGAGCTCAATGTCTACAACGGAATTCCGCATTTGATGGCACCGGTGGTAACGGATCCGAAGCGGGCATCCTTGGCACTTAAGAAAATCGTCGTAGAGATGGAGAAACGGTATGAGCTGTTCTCCAAATCCGGGACGCGAAATATTGAAGGTTACAACAATCTGATGAAGGATAATCTGCCGGCAGTATTGCCTTATATCGTCGTGATCGTGGACGAGCTGGCCGATTTGATGATGGTTGCAGCCAACGATGTGGAAGACGCGATCACGCGTCTGGCCCAAATGGCCCGTGCCGCCGGGATTCACTTGATCATCGCAACGCAGCGTCCGTCGGTCGACGTTATTACGGGGGTCATTAAAGCGAACATTCCGTCCCGTATTGCCTTTGGCGTATCTTCGCAGGTCGATTCCCGAACGATTCTGGATATGGCGGGAGCAGAGAAACTGCTCGGCCGCGGGGATATGCTGTTTATGCCGATGGGCTCCTCCAAGCCGATCCGGGTGCAGGGAGCCTTCATGAGTGATCATGAAGTCGAGAACATTGTGGATTTTGTCCGGGATCAAGGGCAGGCGGAATATGATGAGTCGTTAGTGCCTGAGATAGAGGAATCATCGAATTCGGATGAAGAAGAATTGGATGAGCTGTATGAGCAGGCGGTGACCATCGTACTGGAAGCGAAGCAAGCGTCCGTATCGCTGCTGCAGCGGAGAATGCGCGTAGGTTATACCCGTGCAGCGCGTCTTATTGATTCCATGGAGGCACGCGGGATTATCGGACCTTACGAGGGAAGCAAACCGCGGGAAGTGCTGATGTCTATGGAGCAATACCAACAACAGCAGAATCGAATCAGTTAAGGGAGTCAATCCCTCAATTTCAGAAAAAGGAAGCGAACAAACCAAAATTTTGGGTTGATCGCTTCCTTTTTTGTTGGTTCACGGGATACTGTGCCTTTTGCGGTATTTGCTTGCCGTCATTTTCATAATTTTCTTAAAGGTTCGATCAAAATGCGTCAGGCTTTCAAAGCCGATCGATTCGGCGATGTCCACGATTTTCAGGTCCGTATCCGTCAGAAGGCGCTGCGCCTCGCGAATGCGGGTGAGGTTCAGATAATTAATAATCGTAAAACCCGTAATTTCTTTGAATATCCGGGACAGGTAGAACGGGCTGATGTAGAAGGTTTCAGATAATTGCTGCAGCGTGATTTTGTCTGCGTAATGAGCGTGAATAAATTTAACAACGTCCGTTATTTTCTGATGGAGCGGGTTCATGGAGGTGTGAGCAGGCAGCGAGGCGGAATGGGTTAACCGAGAGGTTTTGATTAATAACTCCGTAAGCAGTACCTGCAGCATGTATTCGTACGAAGCGGAGCCTTCGCTGATTTCATCGGCCATTTTATTCAAAATTTGCATGATGATTGCTTGCTCTGGAACGGTTAAACGCAGCAGCGGCGTATCCTGATTAAACATGCTGAGCAATCCGGATGCCAGCAAGGGGTGGCCTTTCCCCAGAAAAGAATCGCTAAAATTAATGACGATACGTTCATGCTCCGGATCGCCTTGACCCGAGGTTTTATGAACGTCGAATTTATTGATGAGAATGAGGTCTCCGGCTCGAATGGTGTACAATTTTTCTTTGATAAAATAATTGCGCTCGCCTGAAACCAGATAGTAGATTTCATAGGTTCCATGATAATGGTTATTTCGTTCAAAGGGCTTTGTGCGATGAATGCGATGGTAGTAAAATTCCCCTTCTTCTTCTCCGTAAGTTACGGTATGGGTATCGCTGGATATCATAATCGCCCCCGCTTCGTTTCAATTCCTTTATGATCAGGTCTATTCCAGTTTCCAGTTCTTTAGTTATATTGTAGCAACTTCTATTGACCAAAACAAAGCAAGATATGTTGAATAATCCTTCAATTTCGCAATAAACGTGAAGAATTCCAACTGATGATGCCGTAACATAGTAGGTAAATCTACAGAAACGGGTGGTGTTATCATGAGACCTTTTATGGATGAACATTTTTTGCTCAACAACGAGACTGCGCGTACCTTATACCACGATTATGCAAAAAACATGCCAATCATCGACTACCACTGTCATCTGAGTCCGAAAATGATCTATGACAATCACCGGTTTGAGAACTTGACCGAAGCGTGGATTAACGGCGACCACTATAAATGGCGGGCAATGCGAGCCGCTGGAGTGAAAGAGGCATACATCACGGGCGGCCCGGGTGTGAGCGATTATGACCGCTTCTTGGCTTGGACGCGCACCGTTCCGATGACGATCGGCAATCCGTTATTCCATTGGTCTCATCTGGAGCTGCAAAGACTGTTTGGCATTAAGGATATCATTAATGAACAGAATGCTCCGCAGATATGGGAGGCGGCAAACAAGCGGCTGCAGGAACATGATTTGACAACCAGGGGATTGATCGTTTCAAGCCGTGTGAAAGTGGTCTGTACGACAGATGATCCGACGGATAACCTGGAATATCATATCAAGCTGGCGGAAGAAGGCGATGCCGGATTTCAGATGCTCCCCTCATTCCGTCCGGATAAGGGACTGGAGATTAACCGGAAGACGTTCCTTCCTTGGGTGAAATTGTTGGCGGACCGAAGCCGGATGGAGATTACGGATTATTCGGTATTCCTGAAGGTTCTTGAGCAGCGGGCTGAGTTTTTCCATTCGGTTGGCGGCCGGGTATCCGATCATGCGCTGGATTACGTGCCTTATCAAGAGGTTACGGAGGCGGAAGCAGCTGACATATTCCTGAAAGCGCTTAAAGGGGAGCGGATTTCCCGTCAGGAGGAGGAACAATTCAAAACGTATACGCTGCTTTATCTGGGCCAGGTCTACGCAAAACTCGGCTGGGTCATGCAATTTCATATGAATGCCCAGCGCAACAATAACACCCGGATGTTCCGAGAATTAGGCCCGGATACCGGTTATGATTCGATTCACGATAGTCCAATCGCGGTACCGCTCGTGAAGCTGATGGATCGGCTTGATCAAGAGCAGGCACTTCCGAGAACGATTCTTTATTCGCTTAACCCAAGCGATAATGATATTCTCGCAGCACTGATCGGCAGTTTTCAAGGTGACGGCATTCCAGGTAAAATCCAGTTCGGATCCGCGTGGTGGTTCAACGATACCAAGGACGGTATGGTCGACCAGATGAGCAAACTCGGCAATATGGGGCTGTTAAGCCGATTTGTCGGCATGCTGACCGACTCCAGAAGTTTCTTATCTTATACCCGTCATGAGTATTTCCGGCGGATTTTGTGCAATCTCCTCGGAGAGTGGGTTACACGGGGAGAAGCGCCGGAAGATCTCCCATGGCTCGGGGGAATCGTACAGGATATTTGTTACAACAACGCCGAGAGTTACTTCCGATTTGGCCGGATGGAAGGGAGATAGATCATGGAAGCAAAGACAGACCGTGACCGAGCGCTGAAGTGGATAGGACGGGATTTTTTACAATTACAACAGCAGAACCACTTGGAAATGTTGAACTACCCCGTTAAGGTGCTTCAAATCGGCGAGGGCAACTTTCTTAGGGGGTTCTTCGATTGGATGATCTATGAATGTAACCGGCAGGGGCTGTTTCAAGGGAGCGTTGCCGTCAGTCAGCCAAGACCCGGAGGACGACGCAAGCTGGAGCAGCTTCGAGAGCAGGAAGGGATTTACGGTTTGCTGACCCGAGGTCTGCAGGATGGACGGAAGATTGAAGAAGAACGGTTTATCCCGGTGTTCTCAAAGATCATAGATCCTTATGCGGAGTGGGAGCATTTCTTGAGCGTAGCCGAGCTGGATTCCCTGGAGATCGTAGTCTCCAATACAACGGAAGCTGGTCTCGATTATCAGCGCAGTGACTGGAATCCATCGGAACCGCCGATGTCGTTCCCCGCAAAGCTGACTCTGCTTTTATATCGGCGTTATGAGCGTTATGAAGGCTCGCCGGATAAGGGCCTGTTGATCCTCCCCTGCGAGCTGCTGGAACGAAACGGGGACATCTTACGATCGATTGTGCTGCGGCATGCAGAGGATTGGGAGCTATCGTCGGCTTTTCGGAACTGGGTCAAGGAATGCAACCTGTTTCTGAACTCGCTTGTGGACCGAATCGTAACCGGTTATCCGGAAGAGGCTGAGCGCTATTTTGACAAATGGGGTTATGAAGACCGATTGTTGAACACGGCGGAGCCCTATTATTTCTGGGCTATTGAGGGCGACCCGTCATTGGAGTCCAGGCTGCCCCTGCAGTCAGCGGGTCTGCAGGTAAGGTGGGTACCCGATCTGACCCCGTACCAGGTGAGAAAAGTAAGAATCTTGAATGGAACGCATACCCTTATGGCTTCCATCGGCTTGCTTCACGGATTCACTGAAGTGAAAGAGATCGCAGAAAGCACGGAATGGGGGGAAGAGATTCGCAGCGCAATGCTGCAAGAGATCGTCCCCTTGGTGCCTCTCCCGCGGGAAGAGGTCACGGCATATGCCGAAACCGTATGGGAGCGATTCCGCAATCCCTTTCTTCGGCACAAGCTCCAGGATATTGCTATGAACAGTTTCTCCAAGTTCAAGGTGAGGCTGTTGCCAAGCTTAAAGGAATATGTCAGTTCGCACAACACGCTCCCAAGCCTTATGACTCGGGGATTGGCCTCCTTGATCCGTCTGTACCATGCCAAACCGATCGAGGGGCAGTGGTACGGAATGCGTCTTGATGGTGAAGAGGTGCTGTTAAGAGATGATCCGGACAGCCTGATGACCTTTTACCAAGCGTGGCAAAAGGTAGAAGACGGGGAATGGAGTATACGTCAGCTTGTGGCATCCATTTTTGGCAATCAGACTTTATGGGGCGAGGATTTGAACCGGATATCCAATCTTCATGAAGTTGTAAGCAGTTATATCGAAGAAATGGAGCTGATCGAGACATGAAGGACATCGTCATACTTCACAACAAGGATGATGTCGGTATCGCGCTTCGTCCTTTGTCGGCAGGAGAACATGCCCTCGGGTTTCTGAACGGGAAGGAGCATGCGATCGAGGTAACCGAGAACGTGCCAAAAGGTCACAAGGTGGCTCTTCGATTGATTGAGCCAGGCAGCCATGTTTTAAAATTCGGCTATTCGATCGGACTGGCGAAGGAAGTCATTTTGCCGGGGCGATGGATCCATACTCACAATTTGAAAACCGGACTTTCCAGTGAAGTGGAGTACCAGTATAAACCTAGTGCAAAAGCAGCACCTGAAGATTCGCCGACTGTTATGTTGGAATCTTCAACGTTCCAGGGGTATGTGAGACCGAACGGTGAGGTTGGGATCCGCAACGAAATCTGGATCATCAACACCGTTGGCTGCATTAATAAAACCTGCGAGCTGCTCGCGCGGTTGGCTGGTCAGCAGTTTCAAGGGAGAGGCATTGATGGGGTTTATCATTTCCCGCATCCCTACGGCTGCTCGCAGCTTGGAGATGATCTGGGCCATACCCAGCGCCTGCTCTCGTCCCTGGCCCAGCATGGCAATGCAGCAGGCGTGCTTATTGTCGGGCTCGGCTGCGAGAACAATCAGATCGATCAGATGCAGGCCATCATTGGGGAGCAGGACGGAAAACGGATCAAATATATGCGTGCCCAAGACATGGAGGATGAATTGGAGGAAGGGTTGTCCCTCATCTCGGAGCTCGTGCAATATGCCGAGACTTTCAAACGAACGGAAGTTCCTCTCTCCAAGCTGAAGGTCGGACTGAAATGCGGGGGCTCGGACGGTCTGTCGGGCATTACAGCCAATCCGCTAGCAGGCCGCATTGCGGATACCATTACCGCTTATGATGGCACAGCTCTGCTGACGGAGGTGCCGGAGATGTTCGGAGCGGAAACGATCCTGATGGACCGGGCAGCCGACGAACAGGTGTTTAAGGATATTACGGTGCTGATTAACAATTTTAAGCAATACTTCATCTCGCACGGACAGGAAATCTATGAAAATCCTTCCCCTGGAAATAAAGACGGCGGCATCACAACCCTGGAGGAGAAATCGCTGGGTTGCACTCAAAAAGGGGGAAATGCCACCGTTTCCGATGTACTCCGTTACGGCGTGAGATCAACGAAGCCGGGGTTAAACCTGATCGAAGCGCCAGGCAATGATCTCGTATCGGTTACGGCCTTGGCTGCAGCGGGCGCCCATCTCGTGCTGTTCACGACGGGCAGGGGGACGCCGTTTGGCGGTCCGGTCCCCACCGTCAAAATCTCGACCAATTCCGAACTGGCCGCTCGCAAAAAGCATTGGATTGATTTTAATGCAGGAGCTTTGCTGGAAGGGAAAAACATGGATGAGCTTCATCAGGAACTCATGGATCGTATAATCCAACTAGCTTCTGGCGTTGAACAGACGAGAAATGAACGCAATGGCTTCCGGGAAATATCCATTTTTAAGGATGGCGTCATTTTATAGCGTGAGTTGTTGGAACGATGTTTAGAAAAAGAGGAGGAGCACATATGTCCAATCCTATTCAGCAGCAAGGACCGTTAACCTTATCCCCCTTAGAACTCGGCACCAAGGCTTGCGAATCGATCATGGAAACGTATTCGCCGGAGCAGCTGCCGCCCGTAGGGAGGTGGCATTACCATCAGGGTGTATTTCTGGTTGGCATGTCTCAATTGTGGAAATTTAGCGGTGAGTCAAAGTTTTTGGATTATGTAAAGGGTTATGTCGATCAACTGGTGGACGCTAACGGCAATCTGCTGCTGGAGCGGGGGGAGCTGGATTCCGTTCAAGCGGGCCAACTTCTGATGGAACTGGATGCTGTATGTCCCGAACATCGGTACAGGGCTGCCGCGGATAAACTGCTCCGTCTGATATCTACGCTGAATCGGACCACGGAGGGAGGATACTGGCATAAGGATCGGTACCCTTACCAGATGTGGCTGGACGGCTTGTATATGGGCGGCGTGTTCACGATGAAATATGCGCAGCAGTATAATGAACCGCGTTTATTTGACGAGGTGCTGTTCCAGGAGAGGTTGATGCGCTCCCATACCAAGGATCAGACAACCGGGTTATTTTATCATGCGTGGGACGAGAGCAGAACAATGCCTTGGGCTAATCCGGTTAGCGGGCAATCCCCGGAATTTTGGGGACGCGCCTTAGGCTGGTATGCGCTGTCGCTCGTGGAGTTCCTTGATTTACTGCCTGAGGATCATCCGGCGAGGGAAGAACTGGCTGTCGAGCTCCGGGAATTAAGTGAGGCGCTGGTGCGTTATCAGGATCCGCTTACAGGGTTGTGGTATCAGGTAATAGATAAAGGGGGCCGGGAGGACAATTGGCTGGAAACCTCTTGCTCCAGTCTCTTCATTTATACTTTGGCCAAGGGGGTTCGACTCGGTTATCTGGATTCATCCTTGATCTCCCATGCAAGACATGGATATGACGGTTTGGCTCAATCCGTATATATAGATGGTCAGGGGCGCCTGGTTATGCCCAAAATCTGCATAGGTACAGGTGTCGGCGATTATAAGCACTATGTGGAAAGGCAGCAATGCGAGAATGATCTCCATGGGGTTGGAGCGTTGATCATGGCGTGCGTAGAGCTAGGCAGGACATAATGGATAGATCCGTGGATGATCGTTAAATCGATTCCGAACATCAAAGAGCTGTTCCTTTGAGGAACAGCTCTCTTTGTGCTGCGCTTATGTGCTGTCTTCGGTCTCTCGTCGAACAGGTGCATAGGAAACTGGCAGGCTTGTCATAATAACGGTAGCGAGGCTTGTTAAACCACAAGAGAAAGGTAGAGCGCAGCATGAAAAACTCAAGAATCTGGATTCCGATAAGCATTGCGATTCTGTTGTCTGCCGTTGTCTTCGCTCAGGGAGGCCTGAAAACAGATCATTCGAATCTTCAGGAAGCTTTGCCAACCTTTAGCCAGCAGACCATCCAATTTGGTTCTACTGGTGAAGATGTGTATGAGCTGCAAGGCCGTCTGAAATACCTGGGCTTTTATCATGGGAAAATCGACAGCGTATTTGGCTCCAAAACCCAAGGATCCGTTAAATGGTTCCAATCGGAATTTGGCATGAAGGTGGACGGTATCGTAGGTCCGAAGGTCAAGCTTAAACTGTATAATGCAACCAAGGATTTCCGTCCGACCGCTCCGAAGCTTCATGAAGGTGGGGGCGGAGCAGCGGCCGGTGCTGGCGGCGGTACATCCAACCAGGAAGGCGGCAATAACAACTTAGCCTCTTCGAATACAATGGGACTTTCAGACAACGATTTAAGGATCATGGCGAATGCCGTTTATGGCGAAGCGCGCGGAGAACCGTTCGAAGGCCAGGTTGCCGTAGCGGCGGTTATTCTCAATCGGGTGAAATCTCCAAGCTTCCCTAACTCGCCGCATGGGGTAATATTTGAGCCGAGAGCTTTTACCGCGGTAGCCGACGGTCAAATATGGCTTGAACCGAACGAGCAGGCGAAGAAAGCAGTACAGCAGGCGCTAAATGGCTGGGATCCGACAGGGGGATGTCTGTATTACTTTAATCCGAAAACAGCGACCTCGCCATGGATATGGACCCGCCCTCAAGTCAAAACCATCGGTCAACATATCTTCTGTATGTAAGTCGCAAAACAACAGCAACCGGGGCCTGTCTTCGGTTGCTTCTTCACTTTGCAATGGGTTAGAATGAAAGTTATCTATGAAGTAAATTATGGCAACGACAATCCATGATGTAAGGGGATATGGACCTTGACGAAAACGGAATTTGAACACGGTACGGTCGGAGGAATACGAATTCACGTGTTGCCGACCAACCGATTCAAGACATTTGCGATATCGCTTTACGCCGGAAGTCCGTTAGCAGAAGAAACCGTGACCTCGACCGCGCTTACGCCTTTTGTGCTGCGCAGAGGAACCGTTTCCTACCCTGAAACGCGAGCTTTCCGAGAACAGCTGGAGCGGATGTACGGCGCCGGATTTGGATTTGACGTGTATAAGCGCGGCGATTATCAGATCGTGCACTTTCGCATGGATACGATCAATGACTCTTTTGTTAAAAGTCCGGAGAGCCTGCTGCGCTCTTCATTTGCTTTTTTGGGCGAGGCTTTCACCCAGCCTGTGCTAGAGAATGGCGCATTCCGCAAATCTTATGTACAGACCGAGCGTGACACGGTCCGCAAGAAGCTGGAGTCCATTGTCAATGATAAGATTCGTTACGCCGCAGAGCGCTGCATCGAGGTCATGTGCAAGAACGAACCGTATCGATTACATCCGTTAGGAGAACGGAAGGATCTTGACGGTATTACGCCGGAAGGCTTGTATGAGTCTTATCAGAATTGGCTTAATGAATCTGTTCTGGATCTGTATGTGGTTGGCGATACGAGTTTGGATGAGGTGAAGAAGCTCGTAGAGGAGCATTTTAAACTGAACCGAACCAGAAGTAAGGATTATGTTCCTTCCTCCACACGAACGGTCGCGAGCGAGACGCAGACGGTTGTGGAGAAGCTGGACATTAATCAAGGCAAGCTTAACATGGGTCTGAGAAGCACGATTACTTACGGAGATGATGAGTATGCCGCCGCGCTCATGTATAACGGGATTTTGGGAAGTTACCCGCATTCAAAGCTGTTCGTTAACGTAAGGGAGAAGGAAAGTCTGGCGTATTACGCGTCGTCCCGATATGACGGCCATAAAGGGATTGCTACCATTCAGTCCGGCATCGAAGTTCAAAACTTTGAGAAAGCCGTCCAAATTATTCGCCAGCAGCTTGATGACATGGCCAAGGGTGCCATTACGGATATCGAAATGACCCAAACGAAAGCGATGATTCGCAACGTAGTTAAGGAAATGCAGGATTCGGCCTTTGAGATGATTGCCTATGACTTCAATCGAACGCTGTCGGGCCGGGAACGTACGCCGGATGAGCTGCTGCAGCAGGTGGAAGGCATTACAGTGGATGATGTGAAGCAGGCGGCTGCGGCATTTTCGCTGGATACGATCTATTTCCTGAAAGGTCAAAAGGAGGAATAGCCGGTGGAGAGCATTCATTATGACAACCTGCAGGAAACGCTGTATTACGAAGTGATGGACAACGGGCTGCACGTGTACGTGCTGCCTAAACCCGGCTTCCAGAAAACGTATGCGACCTTCGCAACCAAATACGGTTCGGTGGATAACCATTTCAAGGTCGAAGGCGAGTCCGAAACTCGCGTACCCGATGGCATTGCGCATTTTCTCGAGCATAAAATGTTTGAGGAGCCGGAAGGCGACATTTTTGCCAAGTTTGCCTCGAACGGTGCCTCGGCGAATGCCTTTACAAGCTTTGACCAGACCGTGTATCTCTTCTCTGCCACGGAGAACATCCATGAAAATTTGGAGACACTGATCAATTTCGTGCAAAACCCTTATTTTACGGATCAAAACGTGGAGAAGGAAAAAGGGATTATCGGGCAGGAAATCAACATGTACCAGGACAATCCGGATTGGCGCGTATACTTCGGTCTTATCGAAGCGATGTATAAGGTGCATCCGGTGCATATTGATATTGCCGGTACGGTTGAATCCATCGGGACGATTACGAAGGAAGATCTGTATACGTGCTACAACGCGTTTTATCACCCGAGCAACATGCTGCTGTTCGTGGTGGGTGGGGTAGATCCTGTAGAAACGATGAACCTGATCCGTTCGAATCAAGCCGCGAAATCGTATGAGAAGCAAGGCTCCATTGAGCGTTTATTCGATCCGGAGCCGCAGGGAGTTGAAGAGAAGCGGAGAGAGAGCCGCCTGGCTGTATCGTTGCCGAAATGCCTGTTCGGATTCAAGGAGAAGCAGGTCGGCTTAACGGCCGAGGAGCAGCTTCGACGCGATTTGACAACGAAGCTGATGATGGATCTCCTGTTCGGATCCAGTACTGAACTGTATCAGCAGCTATATGACGAAGATTTGATTTCCGACAGCTTCGGCCATGAGTATAACAGTTCACCCCAGTATGCGTTCTCTGCGGTTGGCGGGGATACGAAGGATCCGGATCAACTGCTGGAGCGCATACGCACTGAGGTGGATAAGCTAAAGGCAACCGGTTTTCAGGTCTCCGACTTTGAACGTGCCCGCAAAAAGAAAATGGGCGGATACTTGCGTATGCTCAATTCCCCGGAAAACATTGCTCATGAATTCACTCGCTATCAATTCCGCGGGGTGGATTTCTTCCAGGTTCTTTCGGTTTATGAATCCATTACCATTGATGATGTAAACCGCCGCCTGCAGGAACATGTCGATTGGGATCAATTGGCCGTATCGATCGTTGTGAGTCCGTAATGAAGCAAGACATGGGAAGAGAACTAAAACCGATCGGGGAAATGACGGTGCTGATCACCGGTGCGAGCAGAGGCATTGGTGCGGCTGTTGCCGAGCGCTTTGCCTCGGTACGCATGAATGTGGTTATTCACTACATGAATTCGCATGAAGCGGCCAATGAAGTTGCCCGTCGCTGTATGGCCTATGGAGCTAAGGTATTAACCGTATCTGCGGACCTTCGCGACAAAGAGCAGATATTGCGCATGAAAGAGAAGCTGCAAAGTCATGATATGGAGCCCGATATCCTGGTAAACAACGCCGGGGTATCCCATTATGGGCTTCTGTCCGACGTGACGGAAGAGGAGTGGGACACTTTGATGTCCATTAACCTGAGAGGGATGTTTCTGTGTTCCCAGGCGTTTATGGGGCGTATGATCTCCCAGCGGTTTGGCAGGATTATCAATGTGTCCTCGATCTGGGGTTTATCGGGTGCCTCCTGCGAGGTATTGTATTCAACAAGCAAGGGCGGCGTTAACGCCTTTACGAAGGCCCTTGCGAAGGAGCTTGCCCCATCAGGCGTGACGGTGAACGCCGTTGCACCCGGCGCGGTGGATACGTCCATGCTGGGGCATCTGGAATCGGATGAGATCCGCATGCTGGAGGATGAAATTCCGGTCGGCAGATTGGCGCAGCCGGATGAGATTTCATCACTGGTGTATTTTCTGGCGCTTCCCGAGTCGGGATACATTACCGGGCAAGTGATCAGCCCAAATGGCGGCTGGGTGACCTGATCGTCGTTCGTGGTGCAATTCACCACTCATAAGGTATTGGTTACGGGGACATATTACTATTGTTACTTTAAATCTGAATTGCCACCACGCAAAAGGAGGATTTAACTCATGTCATCCGTAATCAAAAACTTTGATTCCTGGAAGAAATTCCTGGGCGATCGAGTCGTTCAAGCCGAGAAAGCGGGTATGAGTGAAGACACCATTTCTCAGCTGGCTTATGAGATCGGAGATTTCCTCGATGAGAAGGTTGATCCGCAAAACTCATCCAACCGGGCTCTGAAAGAATTGTGGGATGTAGGTAACGAGGAAGAACGCCACGTTATCGCGCGTCTGATGGTGAAACTGGCCAAGAACAACGCATAACCCTCTTTCAAAAAGCCCCCCGCCAACGGGGGCTTTTTGTCAAGAAAAAAGAATGTAATTTTCATGTCATCGTTAATACTTGCCTTTCATTTTTATTTTATATATCATTAACGTGACCCATTTTTCATTTGACCTGTTTTCGCGTGCAATTTTCGCTGGAATTTGTCGAATATTGATGGAAAAGAAGTGCAAAGAGGTGTCTTTGTGGAATCGAATCAATGGTACATGGAATACAAGATACATAAGAACCGGCCTGGTTTGCTCGGTGATATTGCATCTGTGCTCGGTATGCTTGAAGTGAATATCCTGACAATTAACGGCGTTGAAGGCCAAACTCGCGGAATGCTGCTGGAAACGGATGATGAAGAAAAAATTATCCTGATGGGCAAAATGTTAAACAAAATGAAAAATATTACGGTAACAGCCTTGAGACCCCCGAAACTGGTGGATATTTTGGCTGTCCGACATGGACGATATATTGACCGGGACTCGGATGATCGTAAAACGTTTCGTTTTACGCGTGATGAGCTCGGTTTACTTGTTGATTTTTTGGGTGAATTGTTCAAAAGGGAAGGTAATCAGGTCATCGGTCTTCGCGGAATGCCCCGCGTCGGCAAAACCGAGTCCATTATCGCCGGCAGTGTCTGTGCGATGAAGCGCTGGACGTTTGTCTCCTCTACGCTGCTCCGCCAAACCATTCGCAGTCAACTCTCTGAGGACGAGATGAATTCGAACAACATTTTTATCATTGACGGAATTGTCAGCACGATCCGATCGAATGAGCGCCACTATCAGCTCCTGCAAGATATTATGGGGATGGAGAGCACGAAGGTGATCGAGCATCCGGATATTTTTGTTCGCGAATCCGAATATTCCTATGATGATTTCGACATTATAATCGAATTGCGAAACAATCCGGAAGAGGAAATCGTTTATGATACGTTCACGGGCTCTTATAGTGACGATTTATAATATTTTTATTGATTTTGACCACGAAATTCTAAAGTAGGAGGTGATGGCATGTCCGAACTGGGACAGCAATTGAGGGAGGCGCGTCTACAAAAAGGGATGAGCCTTGATGATGTGCAGGAAATGACAAAAATACGCAAGCGATACTTAGAAGCCATCGAGGCAGGGGATTACAAAGTACTTCCCGGCAGTTTTTACGTGCGGGCATTCATCAAAACCTATGCGGAAGCGGTGGGGATTGACCCGGACGAACTGCTTGAAGGCCATAAACAAGATGTACCTAAATCCGAACCGGAAGCGACCATGGAGCCGGTTATTCAAAAACGTGCCACCAGACCTTCAGCCGAACGGAACATGAAATGGCTGCCTACTCTGCTGATGTGGACATTCCCAATTCTGATCGTTGTTGTCATTTATTTGGTGGCAATTAATTCGAATGAGCCTAAGGATGAACCTCAGGTAAGCAATAATGACCAGACGCAGACGGATCAAGCGCAAAAGCCGGAAGATTCTGGCAATACGGATCCCGCCACGCCAGGTGACGGAGCGCAGGGCGGCGATAACACCACGGACGGGACAGGTAACGAAGGCACAGACGGTGAAGGAACAGACGCGACGGACGGAACAGATGGCACGGACATCGATGAACCAGGGAATACAACGCCTGGAGCAACTACGGTGACGCAGGACCGGACGGAAGGCAAGAACACCGTATTTAAGGTATCAGGCTCGTCTGTGAAGGTTGAAATTGTGGCAACGAGCGACGGAAAGAGCTGGGTAGAAGTGTATCGTGGTTACAATACCTCCGGGGAGAAGCTGGCTTTCCAAATGCTTGAGAATGGTGCTGCACTCAGCTTTGACCTGGATAGCCAGGGACTCTACGTGAAATCGGGGAATTCCGCTGCAACCACCATTACGGTTGGCGGCCAGCCCGTAACAGATGGAAAATCAACGTCGCGTATCCTGCTGGAGCCGGCGGATGGTTCCACAGGGACTACGGACACCAGTACTACTGACTCTACAGGCACCACGGATGTAGAATAATTGTCTCACCTCCAGGCCATCATAACAGCATGCAGCTGCATGCTGTTATTTCGCTTCATGGAAGAGGTGTTGCTTTCGTGACGGTCAACTGGATTATATTCGGATTAGGCGTCATCGTCAGCCTCTTGGGCTATTATTTGATTCCAAGTGACTGGGGATATGGCATATTAGGTTTTGGACTGGCACATATTTTGCTTGGTATATTGAGCATGTTCCGCCGTCCGGTGCGTGATGAGAAAGCTAGCAGTTGAAGGAGCAGACTTCGTTTTCGCCTGTTGTTGGCGATAAGCGGAGTCTTTTTCGTTCCTGATCCACCCGCTGATCCCTTATAGGATTAGACTTGTCTCTATGTTTTACCTATAATAGAAGCATTATCGTTAATGAAAGGAAGGATTCACCATGGCTTCAGAAAATTCATTTGATATCGTATCCAAAATGGATATGCAGGAACTTAGCAATGCGGTTAATCAGGCGGAGCGGGAGATTGAGAACCGTTTTGACTTCAAAGGCAGCAAGAGCAGCTTGAAGCTGGACAAGGACGCACTGGTCATTGCATCCGATGACGAGTATAAACTCAACGCCGTTATTGATATTTTGCAAACCAAGTTGGTGAAACGGGGCTTGTCGCTAAAAAATGTGGAGTACGGCAAGATCGAGCCCGCTTCCATGGGGACCGTTCGCCAGCGTTTGACCTTAAAGCAAGGAATCGATCAGGAAAATTCGAAAAAGATCAATATATTGATCCGTGATTCCAAGCTGAAGGTCAAGAGTCAGATTCAAGGTGACCAAATTCGGGTAACCGGCAAAAACAAGGATGATCTTCAACAGATCATGCAGCTGCTTCGTAAAGCGGATCTTTCTCTGGACCTGCAGTTCACCAATTTTAAATAAACGCCGCCACAGGCTCACGTAGGATTGGATGGACAGGTTGTTTCTTTTGACAGGGCGTGAGCGGAAATATTATACTAAAAAACGATATATAAGGATTAACGTATACATAGATCACTGGGGGATGAATATGACAGACAGCGCTTCACGCTTCAAACCCTTTAGGCTCTTGGGAAGAGCGACCCTATTGAACTACAGATGGATCACAGTCGCGGGGTCTGCGGAAATTTCAAGACAACCCGCTGCAAGGGAGGTTGCCCCATGAATTTACCCAATCGTATCACGTTGGCCCGCATTTGCTTGATCCCTGTCATGATGATTTTTCTGCTGGTGGATTTTGATTTTTATCCGGCTCCTATTGTATGGAATGATTTTGTCCTGCCCTATAACCAATTGATTGCGGCTTTGATATTCATAATTGCTGCAAGCACGGATGGGATTGACGGGTATTTGGCCCGGAAAAACAATATGGTGACAAACCTGGGTAAACTTATGGATCCGCTCGCGGACAAACTGCTGGTCGCAGCCATCCTCATATCGCTTGTGGAGATGGGGAAATGTGAATCATGGATCGCTGTTGTCATTATCAGCAGAGAATTCGCGGTTACTGGCTTGAGACAAATTGCGCTCCTGGAAGGTTCCGTCGTTGCAGCAGGTCAATCAGGAAAAATCAAGACGGTGATTCAGATTGTGGCGATTGTCGCGCTTCTGATCAATAATTTCCCGTTTGTATTCTTGGGAATTCCGTTTGATGTCATTGCAATCTGGGCTGCCGCGATCATTACGATCTATTCGGGAATCGAATATTTTGTCCAGAACAGGCATCTTCTCAAAGGTACCGGGGCATAACGGCAATAGGAGCTATCCTATTGCTTTTTTCTTCCGCAGGGTAATAATTTGTGACGGCGAGTATTGTGAAGAGATACAAGATACAGGAGGATCGACGAATCATGAAAGCAGAAATCATTGCAGTTGGAACCGAACTTCTCCTTGGACAGATTGTGAATACCAATGCACAGTATTTGTCCAGGCAGCTTGCCTCAATGGGAATCGATGTGTACTATCAAACCGTTGTCGGGGATAACATGGAGAGGCTCAAGGAGACGTTGCGGTTGTCCAGCAGCAGAGCCGATATCGTGCTTCTGTCCGGCGGCCTGGGCCCCACACAGGATGACCTGACGAAGGATGCGCTCGCATCCTTTCTGAATCGTTCATTGCATATTGATCGGATGGCTATGGACCGGATTGAACGTTTCTTCCAAGAACGGGGAGCCGTAATGACCGAGAACAATCGGCGCCAGGCCCTGGCTATTGAGGGAGGAACTCCGCTTCCGAACGAAACAGGCCTCGCCGTCGGGAACGCGGTATCCTATGAAGGCACTCATTATATTGTGTTGCCGGGACCGCCGAAAGAACTGATGCCGATGTTTGAGCAGGAGGCCAAGCCTTGGCTCCTGCAGCATGTGCTTACGGGAGAGCTTCCCATCTATTCGAAGATGCTCAAATTCGCAGGCATCGGGGAGTCCGCGCTTGATAAGCGCCTGGAAGACCTGATTACGGCCCAGACCGATCCGACGATTGCATTGTATGCCAAGGAAGGGGAGGTCACTGTCCGTATCTCCACGAAGGCCTCCAGCGAGTCTGAGGCCATGGTCCGGCTGAATGAACTGGAGGCCCGAATCCAGAAGAGAGGCCCTGAGTTTATGTATGCTAACGAGGATGTGCCCATTGAGAAGGTTATCGTGGATATGATGGCAGATCATAGCTGGACGCTGAGCGCCGCGGAGAGCTGCACGGGAGGCCTTGTAGCGGAGACGCTGACCTCCATCCCCGGCAGCGCATCGATGTTCCTTGGCGGGATCGTCTGTTACACCAACCAGATCAAGGAGAAGCTTGTGCATATCCCGCATGCGCTGCTTGAGGGGGATGATGCACCGGGAGCCGTCAGTGCGGAGGTTGCCGAAGCGCTTGCGGATCATGTCCGGATGGTAACCGACAGCGACTTTGGTTTATCGGTAACGGGCGTAGCAGGTCCAGGGTACGCTGAACGCAAGCCTATAGGTCTTGTTTACATCGGATTGTCTCAACGGGGAAAAGAAACAGAAGTGCATGAGCTGCACCTGCAGGGTAACCGTGAGACGATCCGGCTCCGTGCAACGAAGGCGCTGCTCTACCGGCTTTGGCAGCGTCTTGATGCCTCCAAACAGGATTGATTTTGCAGAATAGAGATATCCGCTTTTCAAAAAAAGTAAATAATTTACACCTTGCTTGGTGCCTCTTCTTGAATTAACGAACAGTTCCAAGTATAATGGGAAATACGGAAGAACCGTGGCATATCGAATGATGTTGCCACGGTTCTTGTTCTTTATACATAAGGTATAGAGCATATACCGGAAGGGGCGTTGAATAAAAAAAACGAATGTATGTTCGAAAAAAAGCTTGGCAAACGTGTCAAAACAAGGTATGATATGACTATCAACAGTGAAGGGTTGTGGAACAATTGTCAGATCGTCGTGCTGCGCTGGAAATGGCGCTTCGTCAGATAGAGAAACAGTTCGGAAAAGGTTCCATCATGAAACTGGGTGAATCCACCCACATGCAAGTAGAGATTGTGCCGAGCGGATCGTTGGCATTGGATATAGCTTTAGGAACCGGCGGCTTACCTAGAGGCCGGATTATTGAAGTGTATGGACCGGAATCCTCCGGTAAAACAACAGTAGCCCTCCATGCTATTGCGGAGGTTCAGCGGGCTGGTGGACAGGCTGCATTTATCGATGCCGAGCATGCTCTGGATCCATCTTATGCAAGCAAACTGGGCGTTAATATTGATGAATTGCTGCTCTCCCAACCGGACACGGGTGAGCAGGCGCTGGAAATTGCGGAAGCTCTGGTACGCAGTGGTGCAGTGGATGTCATCGTTATTGACTCGGTTGCTGCGCTTGTACCAAAAGCTGAAATTGAAGGCGACATGGGTGACTCCCACGTGGGTCTGCAAGCTCGTCTGATGTCCCAGGCTCTTCGTAAATTGTCGGGTGCTATTAATAAATCGAAAACGATTGCCATCTTTATCAACCAGCTTCGTGAGAAGGTTGGTGTTATGTTTGGTAACCCTGAGACGACTCCAGGCGGACGTGCTCTGAAGTTCTACTCGACGGTTCGTTTGGATGTGCGTCGAATTGAGAGCATCAAGATGGGGAACGATGTGGTGGGTAACCGCACACGGATTAAGGTTGTTAAGAACAAGGTAGCGCCGCCTTTCAAACAGGCTGAGCTTGATATTATGTACGGTGAAGGCATCTCTAGAGAGGGAAGCCTAATCGATATCGGAACGGACCTCGATATCGTGGATAAGAGTGGTGCATGGTATTCTTATGCAGGTGACCGTCTTGGCCAAGGACGTGAGAATGCGAAGCAATTCTTGAAGGAAAATCCGGAGATCGCTAGTGTTATCGAGAACAAAATCCGTGAAGCGAGCAATCTGACTACGGCTGTTCCTGAGCCTTCCGAGAAGGATAAGGAACAAGAGGAAATAGAAGAGCAAGAGTTGTTTAAAGTAGAGTAGTAAATGGCTGGTTAACGATTATAGTGTTGAGGACTGTCCGGTGTTTGTAACGCCAGACGGTCTTCTTTGCATTTATCCAGACTTGAGAGTCAGTCTTGATTATTTGACTTAGGATGGTGCGGTAGTGAGAGGAGCGACATATGGAAGAAGAGAATAAAGAAATGTCGGAGCAGGCAGAATCATCAGGTATTGGGCATTTTCCGGCTCACGAGGATTTGGTTGTAACGTCAGTTGAAATGCTGAAAAAGCCCAAACACCGATACCAAATCGCGTTTGGTCCGTACCTCATGACCGTTCATGAAGATGTAATGCTGAAATACCGGATGTTCAAGGGAAACGTTTTTCGCAAGGAAGAGTTAGAAGAAATTATCGTGGCCGACGAGCGACAGCGGGCTTACGTAGAGGCGCTGAATCATCTGGCCAGGAAACCAAGAACAGCCAAGGAGATCACCCAGCGTCTGCAGCAAAAAGGTTTCGAGCCGAGCAGCGTGGAGACGACGCTGGAGCGCCTTGAGAAGGACAAGCTGATTGATGATGCATTATACGCCAAGATGTGGACTGAGCAGCGAATGACGAGCCATAAGAAGGGACGGCTGTGGGTCAAGCAGGAGCTGAGACAGAAGGGAATCGGCACGGAGCTGATCTCCGAGGCATTGGGCGAGATCAGTGCAGACGCCGAATTGGAGAGCGCGCTCGCCGTGGGACGGAAAAAATGGCAGCAAACCCATGGGGAGATGCTGGATCGCAAACGAAAAACGGGAGCATATTTAATGCGTAGGGGCTTCGGCGGGGAGCAGGTGCGTCAGGTACTCAAACGTCTGGTCGATGAGGATCAGGAACAGGGTGAGTGGGACGACGGGCTAGAAGATTTCGAATAAAGGGAAATTTGGGCACTTTTTCGTGAAAGAAATGGTTTCATTGGATGAAACTGACGTTTACCCATTGCTTTCCCTTGACAATATCTTTTTATAAATACTAAAATAAATATGAATCTTTTTATCATAAATTAGAATCCTTTTTCCTTCCAAAAAAGTGACTACTTTGTGAAAGATTCTTAAATCGCCAATTCATAGTGAAATGTATTCCGCTGGGTAAGGCGGAATTTGCGTACGTGATACGGCGTTCGCAGTATGGACGGCAGCTTCCACTGCCGGAATATTTTATGTATGAATGAGTAACCTGACAATTGCACATTTCCCAAGGAATGCCTTGGAGGAACCAACGAGGAGGTGATCAGATGCATCCAATTTGGTGGATCATAATCGTTCTCGTTGTAGCCGCTATATTCTTTGGGTTCGGTTATTTTATTCGCAAATCCCTTGCAGAAGCTAAAATTTCCAGTGCCGAGCATGCCGCTTTGCAGATCGTAGAAAGTGCGAAGAAGGAAGCAGAAGCATTGAAGAAAGAAACGGTTCTCGAAGCTAAAGACGAAGTTCATAGAATCAGAGCCGAAGCTGAAAAAGACACTCGTGAACGCCGGAATGAAATTCAACGGCAGGAGCGCAGATTGTTGCAAAAGGAAGAGTCGCTGGATAAAAAAATAGAATCTTTGGAACGTAAAGAAGAACAAGTGGCGAACAAAGAGAAACGAATAGAAGAGACCCAGCAGCAAATCGATGCCATTTACAAGAAACAAACGACAGAACTGGAGCGCATCTCCAACCTGACGATGGAGGATGCCCGCAGCATCATTCTCAGTAATGTTGAGCAGGAAGTTCGTCATGAAACCGCTCAGATGATTAAAGAAATCGAGCAGCAGGCGAAGGAAGAGGCAGATAAGAAATCACGCGAGATCATCACGCTGGCTATTCAACGCTGTGCGGCTGATCACGTCGCTGAGACCACGGTATCTGTAGTCACCTTGCCGAATGAAGAAATGAAGGGCCGGATTATCGGACGTGAAGGCCGAAACATTCGTGCGCTTGAGACCCTTACAGGGATTGACCTTATTATCGATGATACTCCGGAAGCTGTTATTCTCTCCGGTTTTGATCCGATTCGCCGTGAAATTGCCCGTACAGCTTTGGAAAAGCTCGTGGCAGACGGACGGATTCATCCGGCTCGTATCGAAGAAATGGTGGAGAAATCCCGCAAGGAAGTGGACGAACGCATTCGCGAGTATGGAGAACAAGCCACTTTCGAGGTTGGCGTTCACGGTTTGCATCCAGATTTGATCAAAATTCTGGGTCGACTGAAATTCCGTACGAGCTATGGACAAAATGTGTTGAAACACTCCATGGAAGTGGCCTATTTGACTGGCCTGATGGCCGGCGAATTGGGCGAAGACATCGTGCTTGCGAAACGGGCAGGACTGTTGCATGACATCGGTAAAGCGCTGGATCATGAAGTGGAAGGATCGCACGTTGAAATCGGCGTGGAGCTGGCGAAGAAGTATAAGGAACATCCGGTGGTTATCAACAGCATTGCCTCTCATCACGGTGATTGTGAAGCAACTTCGGTTATTGCCATGCTGGTTGGCGCAGCTGACGCATTGTCTGCTGCCAGACCGGGAGCACGCAGAGAGACGCTTGAGACGTATATCCGTCGTCTTGAGAAGCTCGAAGAAATTTCCGAATCCTTTGAAGGCGTTGAGAAATCCTATGCCATTCAAGCAGGACGTGAAGTTCGTGTCATGGTACAGCCTGAGAAAATCGACGATGCCGAAGCATTCCGCTTGGCACGCGACATTACCAAAACGATTGAGAATGAACTGGATTATCCGGGTCATATCAAAGTCACCGTTATCCGGGAAACCCGAGCGGTGGATTACGCAAAATAGAGTTTGGACCTTAAAAAGTGGCCGCAATCCGGCCACTTTTTATCTTTGAAATTTCCGAAAATACAGTTCGGACATTTATGAATCGGGAACGGTCCTGCCCGGAATCAGGACAAGCATCCCTGAAGGAGTGATTGACATCAACGTATTATTCATCGGAGACATTGTCGGCAGTACAGGACGTAAAGCTTTGAAAGCTTCCCTTCCGGAGCTGAAGTCCAAATATAATCCGCATATCATTATTGCCAATGGGGAGAATGCAGCTTCAGGACGCGGCATTACCTCGGCCATAGCCAATGAATTTTTCAATTGGGGCATTCATGGCATCACCTTGGGAAACCACACGTGGGATAACAAGGATATTTTTGAGTTTATCGATGATGAGCCTCGCATGATTCGTCCGGCAAACTTTCCGCCCGGCACACCGGGCCGCGGATACACAATCATCAAAGCGAACGGCAAACAGCTGGCGATTGTGAATTTACAGGGACGAACATTCCTGCCAGCGATCGATTGCCCGTTTCGTGCAGCCGATGACATTGTGGATGAACTTCTCCAGAAGACGAAGTGCATTCTGGTGGACTTCCATGCAGAGGCAACCTCGGAGAAGATTGCTATGGGTTGGCATCTGGAAGGCCGTGCTTCGATGGTGGTCGGAACGCACACGCACGTGCAAAGCAATGACGATACCATACTGCCTGGAGGAACGGCTTACATTACGGATACCGGCATGGTGGGCTCCAAGGAAGGCATCCTCGGCATGCAGCGCGATGCGGTAATGTATAAGTTCAAGACCCAGCTTCCTGCTCGTTTCCAGGTCGACGAAGGCAAATGGCAGTTCCATGCCGTATGCGTGGATATGGATGAGGAAACAGGAAGAGCCCGGAAGATACAGAAAATCCGCATGTATGAAGACGAATGGCGGATGGATTAAAAAAGGCGGAATCCGTTTAATTAAATTAGGAACGGATGGTAAAAAGCAGGAATTTTTTCCCCTCTCACGAATAACATCTAGTAAGCGGAAGCAAACCATCACTCAACATTCCCAGGGGAGGTACTTACCATGGAAGTATTAAAAGTTTCAGCAAAATCCAATCCTAATTCAGTTGCAGGGGCGCTCGCTGGAGTTCTTAGGGAGCGGGGCGGGGCGGAACTGCAAGCGATTGGGGCGGGAGCACTGAACCAGGCCATTAAAGCGGTAGCGATTGCCCGGGGATTTGTAGCACCGAGCGGGGTGGATTTGATTTGTATCCCTGCTTTTACGGATATTGTGATTGATGGCGAAGACCGGACGGCAATTAAATTGATCGTAGAACCTAGATAAATTTGGAATGTTGAGGTATTAGCCTGTTTACTCTCCTTGGTGTAAACAGGCTTTTTGCTGTGACAAGTTTAGAAGGGAGATGAACGGCGCGATGCGGACGGTTGATTTTCACTGTGATGTTTTGAGCAAAATGTGGGAAGATTCCCAAACCTCCTTTGTGGATGACCCGTATTTGGATGTAACGCTGCAGCGCATGGAGGAGGGGGATCTGGCCCTTCAGGTGTTCGCTGTTTTTTTATCGGAGAAATGGGGGAGACCTTCCTTTGAACGGGTGCTGGCACAAATCGATACTTATCGCAGCCGCATTGTTAAACCGGGTCATCTGAAGCCGCTGCTCTGGCGGGAACAAGTCCAAGAGATCGGACAATGGAAGAGTGGACGGTACGGCGTTCTGTCGCTGGAAGGCGTTGACGGGCTGGAGGGGAATCTGTATTACGTCCAGCTCTTATTTGAGATGGGCGTTCGTTTTATGGGGATTACCTGGAATTATGCGAACTGGGCTGCAGATGGAGCACTGGAGCAGCGAAATGGGGGATTCACAGAACGGGGGCGTCAGCTGGTAGAGCTATGCAATTCGACAGGTATTATTCTGGATGTGTCCCATCTGTCCCAAGCTGGCTTCTGGGAGCTCGCGGAGCTGACCAAGCGCCCCCTCATCGCCTCGCATTCGAATGCGTACTCCGTCTGCCAGCATCCCCGGAATTTGAATGATGAACAGATACGGGCATTAATCGCGCTAGACGGGATGATCGGAATCACGTTTGTGCCCTGGTTCATCCGCAGCGGAGTAGAGCGTGTCAAGCCGGAGGACGTATTGCCGCATGTCGAGAAAATTTGTGAACTGGGCGGAGAGAAGCACATCATGTTTGGTTCGGATTTCGACGGCATTGATCAATGGGTTGCCGGACTTGAGCACCCGGGTCGGTATCCGGCTTTTCAAGAGCTGCTGCTTAAACATTATCCTGAATCGATGGTCAAGGGTTGGATGTCGGAGTATGCTCTCCATTTTCTCGAACAGAATTTACCATCATTGTCAGCCCAAGCATAGTAACCTTTCGCATAACGACCGTGATTCGAGGATAACTTTGACAATCCTGTTGCAGATTGCTCGTGAAACGGAAGAAGGCGGCCTGAATCACCCGGGTTGCCTTTTTATTTTTGGGTAATAGAGAGTATAATAGGTGATGGCATGTACAGCATATAGAGAAAAACAAGGAGTGAGACAGATGAGTAAAACTGTACCTGTGGGTGTTTCCGCCCGCCATATTCATTTAACCCAAGAGCATATTGAGGCATTGTTCGGCCCTGGATATCAGCTTACAGAGTTCAAGCCATTGTCCCAACCAGGACAATTCGCAGCCAACGAAACGGTAGCGGTCATTGGAACGAAGGGACAATTCGATAAAGTAAGAATTTTGGGACCTGCACGTCCTGCAACCCAGCTGGAAATTTCCCGCACGGATTCCTTCGCCATCGGTGTGAAAGCACCCGTACGCGAATCCGGAAACATCGCCGGAACCCCGGGCATCACCATTAAAGGCCCGGCAGGTGAAGTTACGGTGGACGAAGGTGTTATCGTAGCTGCTCGTCACATTCACTTCCATACGTCCGATGCGAATCAATGGGGGATTAAAGACAAGGACCTGCTGAAAGTACGCTTAGGCGGCGAACGCGGTCTTGTACTGGAGAACGTCATTGCCCGCGTATCCGATAACTTTGCGCTCGACATGCACATCGATACCGATGAAGCTAACGCTGCTGGCGCCAAAAACGGAGACACTGCTGAAATTATTGATTAATCCATAGCTTCAGTAAACCTTTATGAACATACTGTATGTGTCACGCATGTGCTGCTGTTAAGCGATCACAGCCGGAAGAGCCTGAGTCGATTCACTTCGATGTCAGGCTCTTTTTAAATTTCCCAAGGGTTTAATGTTTCGGGAAGCCAATTTGAAGGAGAAAGATCATCTGTTAAGGTTTAGCCTCAATAACGCCGAGGTGGTAGCTTAGGCAATAAGATCATGATATAATTTAAAACAGTGCCTAATTAAGATATTTTGTCATGTAAACCAAAGATTTTGCGGATCTAAGGAGTGACCAAGCATGTCCAAAGAAAGTAAGGACTACTCCAAGTATTTTGATTTTTCAGGAGCCAAAATTCTCTCGGAAGATGAACACGGGAAGAGAATTCGCATCAATGGCCGGGAAATCAACATCCTTTCGGAGCCTAATCATAGACAGGAAAAACAGCGCGGCAAGCAGAGCGTCGAAGTATTGTATGATACCGAGCTGCCGGAAGAGTTCCGAAGCATCGGAGCTGGCAAGTTTTATATTGTATATACGTACGGATGTCAGATGAATGAACATGATTCCGAAACGATTAAGGGATTGCTTGAGCAGATGGGCTACCGGGCAACCGAGGATCGGAAGCAGGCGGACATCATTTTGCTCAATACATGTGCCATTCGTGAAAACGCGGAGGACAAAGTGTTTGGCGAACTTGGCCACCTGAAGCATTTGAAGACGGAAAAGCCGGATATGCTGCTTGGCGTTTGCGGCTGCATGTCGCAGGAAGAATCGGTTGTTAATCGAATTCTCCAAAAGCATGGCTTCGTGGACTTGATCTTTGGTACGCACAACGTACATCGTCTGCCTCACCTTATTCAGGAAGCGCTCTTCAGCAAGGAAATGGTGGTTGAAGTGTGGTCCAAGGAAGGCGACATTGTTGAGAATCTTCCGAAGAAGAGAGAAGGTCTCCGCGGCTGGGTCAACATTATGTACGGCTGTGATAAATTCTGTACATATTGCATCGTTCCATACACCCGCGGCAAGGAACGCAGCCGGCGTCCGGAGGATGTCATTGCTGAGGTTCGTGAATTGGCCCGGCAGGGGTATAAGGAAATTACGCTGCTCGGTCAGAACGTGAACGCCTACGGCAAGGATTTTGAAGATATCGAGTACCGTTTCGGCGATCTGATGGATGATATTCACAAGATCGATATCCCGCGTATTCGCTTCACGACATCCCATCCAAGGGATTTTGACGATCATCTGATTGAGGTGCTGGCGAAGGGTGGCAACCTGGTTGAGCATATTCATCTGCCGGTACAGTCGGGCAGCTCGGAAGTGCTCAAAAAAATGAGCCGCAAATATACACGCGAGACGTATTTGGAACTGGCCCATAAGATTAAGAAGGCGATTCCCAATGTAGCATTCACCACCGACATCATTGTCGGATTCCCCGGTGAGACTGATGAGCAGTTTGAGGAGACGCTGTCTCTTGTGCGAGAAGTAGGTTATGATGCTGCTTATACGTTCATCTATTCTCCTCGCCAAGGAACGCCGGCAGCGGTGATGGAGGATAATGTACCGATGGAGGTCAAGAGTGAGCGGCTTCAACGTTTGAATGCCGCCATTAGTGACTACAGCCGCCAGAGCAATGACAGGCTGCTTGGCGCTACGGTGGAGGTCCTTGTAGAAGGAGTCAGCAAGAACAATGATTCCATGCTGTCGGGACGCACGCGCACGAATAAACTGGTTCATTTCGAAGGCTCAGCGGATCTCATAGGCAGCTTCGTGAATGTCCGAATTACGGATACGAAGACCTGGTATATCAAGGGGGATATGATCCCGGACACGATTCCTGCCTCGGATGCGGTATAATAGAGAAGCACAGCATTCAAATGCAGCATTGGGCGCGCTAGCAGAACCCGCCGGTGCTGCATATTCCCATATAGATGATGAAGAATTGGAGCGATGAACCTTGGCACATGATCATGTTCGTACGAACACATACGGTATGTCAACTTACAACACGCGTGAATTGATTATACGTGACGATATTTTAGCAAAAGCCGGCGAGCTGGCTGAATTAATATCCACCAGTGAAGAAGTGCAGATGTTTAAGCAGGCAGAAGAGAAGATTCAGAACCACGAACGGGTTCAAAACCTGATTAAAACCATTAAGAAAAAGCAAAAAGAAATCGTAGCCTTTGAAACGTTCCAGAACAAGGACATGGTTGCCAAAATCGAACGGGAGATCGAAGAACTGCAAGAGGAGATTGACGGTATTCCGCTCGTGATGGAGTTCCAGCAAAGTCAAAGCGATATTAATTATCTTCTTCAGCTGGTCGTATCCGTAATTCATGATACCGTTTCGGAAAAAGTGAATGTGGAAACAGGAAAAGATACGCCGCCAAGCAGCTGCGGATAGATAAAACGAGGTGCGGAATGGTTCCGCACCTTTTCTATTCTTGTTACATTTGTTACATTATGCACAGAATGAGAATGAATAGGGCATAGTACACTTATAAAAAGGATGAGGTCAGGAAATCCTTGACATCATCTTTAAATATGTCATAATGAAATTATCAAAATAATAGTTATGGTGATGGAAATGACGGATCGCGAACAGGCGCCAAAGAGCAGTGCCAAGAAATACAGAACACCGGATGGTGTACCCGCCGATATCGTGATGTTTACCTTGACGAAGCGGGAAAGGAAAACCTTCACCAAGACATTGCCCATACGTGAGCTTAAGGTGATGCTGATCAGGCGCAGATCATGGCCATGTGCGGGGATGTGGGCACTCCCCGGCGGATTTTGCCGTGAGAGTGAGTCTATTTACGATGCCGCCAAACGGGAACTGAAGGAAGAGACCGGGGTGGACGGCGGTCATTTGGAGTACTTGGGCGTGTACAGCGCACCGGGACGGGATCCAAGGGGCTGGATTATTAGCCATGCATTCTACGCGCTGGTAGAAGAATGGATGCTGGAGCACCGCCAGGCTGCCGATGATGCGGAAGAGGTGGGTCTGTTTACTGTAGCGGAAGCTCTGGAGGAGTTGGAGCTTGCTTTTGACCACAGGGACATCATTATGGATGCGTACCGCAAGATTCAACAGCAAATGCTGCAAACGACGATTGCGCGTCAGTTTTTACCGGAGCATTTTACACTGAGTGAGTTATACCAGGTCATCCAGACCGTCGTGCCCGAGTTCAACGAGCCGAATTTTATCCGCAAAATCACATCGACCCGCAGCAGGCAGGGGATACTGGAAGAAGCCCGGGATGAGAACGGCAAGCCGCTAAATTCCAATCAATATTCCCAGCGGCCGGCCCAATTGTATCGTTTTACGGATCATGCGCCACTGCTATCGATTTATACGTAGGATGGGATTCACACGCTGTTATTTTATCGATCACATTAATCAGGTTGTAGAGGAGTGTGTCAGATGAAAGCTTTGATCGTGATAGATTTCACGAATGATTTCGTGGATGGCAATCTGCCGGTAGGCGAACCCGCCATCAACATTCAGAACACAATCGCGGAGCTAACCAAATTATACAGCGATCGTGGCGATTTTGTTGTCATGGCCGTGGATCTGCATGAGAGCAATGACGCTTATCACCCCGAAACGAAGCTGTTTCCTCCGCATAACATTCGGGGAACCCGGGGACGGGAATTATACGGTGAACTTCAGCAGGTATATGAGGAACGCAAGGACGCCATCTATTGGATGGACAAAACGAGATACAGCGCATTTTGCGGTACGGATCTGAACCAGAAGCTGCGGGAACGCGGGATTACCGAGGTCGATCTCATCGGAGTGTGCACCGACATCTGCGTGCTGCATACCGCAGTGGATGCTTACAATTACGGATATCGGATTACGGTTTATGAAGATGCCGTCGCAAGCTTTAATCCTGAAGGACACAAGTGGGCTTTAAGTCACTTTCAAGGCAGTCTCGGGGCATCGGTCGTGCGAAGTAAGGAACTTCTTAATCAATAGACAGCTTGAACCACCCGGGAACCTAGATGAACCGGGTAACAGTGGAGGATGATCGTGATGCTGACAGGATTAGCACTACATACGGATAAATACCAGATCAACATGATGTACGCTCACTGGATTAATGGCTCTCATCGTACGCGTGCGGTGTTTGAGGGATATTTCCGCAAGCTGCCATTCGGCAACGGGTACGCGGTTTTTGCCGGTCTTGAGCGGATTGTGCATTATATTGAGTCCTTGCGTTTCTCGGAGGATGATATCGCGTATTTGGCCAAACAGGAAGAGAAGTATAAGCCTGAATTTCTGGAGGAGCTTCGCCGGTTCCGTTTTCAAGGGAATATTCATTCGATGAAAGAGGGCGCACTGGTATTCCCGAATGAACCGCTCATTCGAGTTGAAGGCACCATTTTTGAAACACAGCTGGTTGAAACGGCACTCTTGAACTTCATGAATTTTCAAACCTTGATCGCAACCAAAGCGTCCCGTATCCGTCAGGTTGCCAGCGGCGATACCTTGCTGGAGTTTGGCACAAGACGTGCACAGGAAGCGGATGCGGCGGTTTGGGGCGCGCGTGCTGCGTATCTGGCCGGTTTCCATGCCACATCGAATATGCTGGCTGGCGAGAAGTTCGGAATCCCAACAAAAGGTACGCATGCGCATTCCTGGGTGCAGACCTTCCGGAGTGAGCAGGAGGCCTTTGATATTTTTGCCGAGGTGATGCCGGATCAAGTGACGCTGCTGGTGGATACCTTTGATACGTTAAAGAGCGGGATTCCCCATGCCATTGTAACGGCGAAGAAGCTGGAGGCCCAAGGGAAGCGGATGAATGCTATTCGTCTGGACAGCGGGGATTTGGCCTATCTGTCGATTCAGGCACGGAAGATGCTGGATGAGGCTGGTCTTCATTATGTTGGCATCGTGGCGTCCAATGATTTGGATGAGGGGACGATTCTGGATCTCAAGGCACAGGGAGCTAAAGTGGATACTTGGGGCGTTGGTACCCAATTGATCACGGCAGCCGACCAGCCTGCGCTTGGAGGCGTCTATAAGCTCGTGGAGCGGGAGGTTGACGGCAAGATGGTGCCGACTCTCAAAATCTCGGGCAACCCCGAAAAAGTATCCACACCAGGCAAAAAAGAGGTATACCGCATCATATCCAAGGGAAGTGGCAAAGCGATAGCCGATTACATCTGCTTCCCCGAAGAAGAGATGCCGCCGGAAAACGGGAAACTAAAGCTGTTTAATCCGCTGCATCCTTACATGCGCAAGAATGTAAAGAATTTTGAAGCGGTGTCCATGCTTGAACCGGTGTTCATGAATGGCGAACTGGTGTATAAGCTGCCGAAGCTTGAAGAGATTCGCAGCTATCATGACGCTCAGCTAGATCAATTCTGGCCGGAGTATCTGCGGAAGCTGAATCCGGAAATTTACCGCGTTAATCTGAGTGAAGAGGTCTGGGAAGTGAAACAGCGGATGATGGCCGAGTTCATGGAACAGCATGAAGATTAGGTTATAAAATACAGCAATGAAAAAGACGCTATCCCAATCTTGCCGCTTGGCAGGAGAAGGAGCGTCTTTTTGTACTCGGCTATAGGTCAAGTCGATCCACTATACTTCCGTTGACGTCACGCGCGGTGAGATGCACCTTGTCCTTGTTCTCTAGCATGTCGGGCTGACGTTCGTAATACCACATGTACAAATCTTCACTGACATCAGGCCTCAGTTGTTGGTAGGGTATGGTATGCGCCGGCTGACCATTTACATGAATCTGAATGGGTTCTGTGCTCCTATACAGGCCAAACACGAGTGATGAATCCAGGTTTGTCTCCGAGAATACGGACGGAGAAGCGGGATTCTCGGGAGAAGGGTATAATGTAGATACGGCGGACATATTCCATCCGAACCATCCTTTGGTATAGGTGGATAATTGTAGTCCCAGTTTAGATGTCACCACGAAAGAATAAACCTTCTCAGAGGTTAATTCGGATTGTATGATTTCAGCATGAGAAACGAGCCGGCAAGGCCCCCTGATTGTGTGTGTATACCAAGGAATCCAAAAACCTGGCTAATCGGTTTATGGACGACCGGTAACAGAACGAGTGTCACCAGAGTGAGCAAGAACGAGAAGCGGAAGGATCTACGTTTAGATCCATGATCAAAATGAGTCATCACGTGGATTTCAACTCCTGCTGATGATTTTTTTAAAAAAAGTATTTTTTTCCATAATAACATATTTATGAGATCCAGATTGCTTTACAGCACCTAAACTAACCAAAGGAGTGATACGTGTGGACAACGAAACCGAATTTCAAGCCTACGTGCTGCGTCAAGATGAGCAAGGGGTTCGCGGCAGCGTGGAGAACATGAGTTTGAGGCAGCTGCCCGAAGGTGACGTTATTGTGCGGGTATTATACAGCGGGGTCAACTATAAAGATGGGCTGGCCAGCATACCGGAAGGGAAAATTGTCCGCCGGTACCCGTTCATTCCGGGCATTGATCTGGCAGGAACGGTTGTGCATTCCGCTCATGCTGATTACAAGGAAGGCGATGCCGTTCTCTGTACCGGTTATGAATTAGGGGTATCTCATGAAGGCGGGTTCAGCCAGTACGCACGGGTTAAGGGAGAATGGCTCGTCCCGTTGCCGCAGGGTTTGTCCCCGCGTGATGCGATGGCTATCGGAACCGCAGGTTTTACGGCTGCATTATCGATCGAGGCCTTGATACGGAATGGACTGCGGCAGGAACAGGGGGCCGTGCTAGTTACGGGGGCAACAGGGGGCGTGGGCAGCTTCGCGGTCTCCATCCTCAGTCAGTTAGGCTATAGGGTGACGGCATCCACAGGCAAATCCAGTCAGAGGGACTGGCTCTTAAAGCTGGGAGCCCATGAAGTGATATCTAGGGAAGAGGCTGCGGCAGCCTCCAAGGGGGCCATCTCTGCCGAGCGATGGGCAGCGGTGGTAGATCCGGTAGGAGGAAACCAACTGGGTTCACTTCTGAAAAGCGTAAAATACGGTGGAAGCGTCGCGGTTTCGGGTATGACGGGCGGCGGAGCTTTTGAATCGACGGTGTTTCCGTTTATCCTTAGGGGGATCAATCTTCTCGGAATCGATTCGGTGTACTGCCCTATGGCCTACCGCCGAGCGGTATGGTTGAAGCTGGCCGGTGAATGGAAGCCGGCATCCGTACTTCAAGAAGGAATTACCGAATACGGACTAACCGATCTGCCTGTAGTGCTGAACACCATTCTGAAGGGCGGGGCGGTTGGAAGAAGCGTCATCGCTCTATAATATTACCTTGATTTCGCATACGCATAATGTTCCTCATCCGCAGGCATTCTAAGGGAAGGCAACCTCTGACACCTAAGGAAGGGTGAGTGAACATGAATTATCGCAGAATCGTTACCGCTTTATTGCTTTGTTCCATTCTTGCCATATCGGTCGGTTGTTCCAGGCAGGTGGCCAGGGACGAGGCGCGCTTATATAACATGAGGGCTTACGAGGAAGGTTCCAGGGAGGCCCGGATATCGGGGCGGGGCATGAACGGAAAATTCCTTGAGGATCTCAAGGCCTCATTCAATCAGGTGGGCATGCCGCTGACCAATGAAACCTATGCGGAGGACAATGTAGGCAACATCACGTATCAATACCGAATCAATTATGATGCAAGCCAGTTTATTACCGTGTATGTTTATCAGGATCAAGCGGCCAGGGAAAAAGGGATCAAGGAGATATTCGGCGTTACAGAAGGGGACGCCAATGCGGCAGGCGGGCATAACCTGATCGTAAGTGACAAGGAAACGTCCATCGTATATATGTCGACGGGCGACAAAACGGATAACTATTATGACCAGGTCAAAAAAATAGCGCCCTCCCTGCTTGCCAAACATCAACGACGCGCCAGCAGTTAAAATGTTGAGAAGGCCGGATGCGCATATGCATCCGGCCTTCGGCATGTTAAAACCCGCTTCTATTATGATTTGTGTTTATCGAGCTCATATTTGATGTGCCGCAGCTCGGGCAGCAGAATCCGGTTCATCGCAAGTTTTACGGCTCCGGTCGATCCTGGCATCGAGAAGACGGCCGTGTGGCTTAGCGTGCCGCCGATTGCGCGGCTCAAAATGGCTGCAGACCCAATATCCTCCGTAAAGCTTAGGAAGCGGAAGATCTCGCCAAATCCGGGGAGTTCCTTATCAAGCAGTGAAGATACGGCTTCATAGGTGGTATCCCGGCTCGATATGCCTGTTCCGCCGGTTAATAGAACGACATCAATTTCCGGATTGCTGACCGCGGAATAGATCGTTTCACGGATCGTTTCGTAGTCGTCCTGGACAATGCTGTAAGATACAACGACATGCCCGGCTTCTTCAAGCAAGCCGATCATCAGTTTACCGCTCTTGTCCGTGTCCTTGGTCCGCGTGTCCGAGACCGTAATCACCTTACAGTTCACGGAAGCGGGGGATTGCTGTTTATGCTCTTGCGTTGAATTCATAGAAATGACATCTCCTGTTGTAGTTAATGGTGGTGAGCTTGCAGTAGTCGGATGAAATGTAGTACACTCGCTAGCATAATCATGATGCACGCAAAGGAGTATGGAACGTGGAGCACGTAACACCCATTTATATTTTATCAGGTTTTCTTGGCAGTGGAAAAACGACATTGCTTAGCCGTCTCATTACCTACTTCAAGCAGCAGGGCTTGCAGCCGGCCATTGTCATGAACGAGATCGGCGAGGTCAACATTGAAGGGCTCGTCGCCGATGCAGAGGTACCGACGGCAGAGATGCTAAGCGGCTGTATCTGTTGTACCATTCGATCCGATTTATCATCTGAAATTGCGATGCTAATCCAGCGGGAACAGCCGGATGTCATCATCATTGAAGCGACGGGGATCGCCAATCCGATGGAAATCTTGGACGCAGCGGCGGAAGCTTCTTTATACATGAGAATCGATGTGAAAAAGCTGATCACCGTCGTGGATGCCGCGCATCTGCTGCATTTGAACATAGAGCAGAAGGGGAAAACCTATCGTTTGATGCAGGAGCAGGTTCGCGCCGCCTCAGCGCTGGTCCTCAATAAGATGGACCTGGTGAACGATCAGGACAAGGAGACGATTCAGCAGCTGGTTGAGCGCTGGAATCCGTATGCTCCGATTATCCCTGCGGTACGCTGCGACTTGAATCTTGAAGATCTGCTGCAGAGCGGTCCACATGGACAGAATGAGCATTCGCATGTATATGGCCGAGAGGACAGGGATGTCCATGAGCATATAGACATGCAAGAGCACGCCAGCAGCCATGACCATGCACACAACCATGAGCATGCCCACGACCATGGACATGCCCACGATTCTCATGATCATGTGATGTCCTACACCTACTATTTCAGCCATGCGGTAAACAGTGTGGAATTCGAACGATTCATAGCTGGGCTGCCAAGGGATGTGTACCGGGCTAAAGGCATCCTCACCTTCAACGATACCAACAGCCGATTCTTGTTTCAGTACGCCTTTCGGGAATCCGACTATATGAAAATTACACCGCAGGGTCAAGTACCGGATGTGGTGGTATTTATCGGGGAGCACTTCCAGAAGTCGCTGCTGCGAGAGCAGCTTGAAACACTGGAAGGGAAGACAAGCCGGGCATAAGTCACAGACTTATCTGATCAATTTTTGGGCAATTGTACTGGGGGCTTTTTGGCCCATGTTTGATTCAGAGGGCAGTTCAAAGTTTAATACAAAGGCATAGCGTAATAACTACAAGGAGGATCTACCCAATGTTAAATGAACTCAAATATAAAGAATGTATTGAAGCATGTCTCCAATGTATGAACGCTTGCAATGTATGCTATGTATCCTGTCTGAAAGAATACGAACTGGCCATGCTTCGTGATTGTATAACGCTCGATAGAGAGTGTGCCGATATATGCGCGTTTGCGGCTCAAGCCATGTCACGGAAAAGTCCTTACGTTAAGGAAATTTGCGAGCTGTGCATCAAGGCATGCCTGGCTTGTGCGGAAGAATGCGGGAAGCATGATCACGAGCACTGCAAACAATGTGCCGAGGCGTGCCGGAAATGTGCTGAAGCATGCCGCGAAATGCTAAATCAGATGTAAGTTAACAGGTCTCCATCGTACGATATAACAAAGCCTGATTTCCGAAGCGGGAGATCAGGCTTTTTAGTTGTAAGTTGAGTGTCTTCAGGTTCGGTGAACTGACTTTTCTCCACGAGATCAACTGGAGGAATTTTACTAACTTCGTATTTTCCCCTATGATAGATGTGCGAGGAAGGTAAGTACAATGAATGGTAAAGAATGAGGTTGTAACAATGAATAATTCAGTTGGAAAAAACAATCGGTATGTCCGAAAAATGAATCGTATTGGCATTATCGGGCTGCTTCGCGATTATGGCAGTTTAACGAAAGCGGAAATCGCAGCCAAGATGGACTTGACGTTTACGGCGGTTAACAATCTGGTGGAAGAGCTGATGAAGGAGCGATTGATCATTGAAGCCGGGTTATATGATGACTCCAGCCGCGGCAGGAAGCCCAAGCTCATCTCGTTGAATCCCGCCGATAAGTATTCGGTCGGCGTCCATATTAGCGCAGCCTCCGTGCGGGTAGCGGTCATTAATTTGCAGGGAGACATGTTGTTCACGAAACATTGCTCCTTTGAAGATAACGCCAATCGCGGCAGTGTAGTGAATATTATTATATCCACAATACAAGCTGTACTGGACAAGTCAGGCTTGGAGTCCGAAATTATCGGCATCGGCGTAGGGGCTCCCGGACCGCTTGATCCGTTTCAAGGCAAAATTCTGTCTCCGCCCAACTTACCCGGTCTGCATCAAGTACGTTTAAAGGAACTAATCGAGGAGAATACGGAGCTCCCAACCCATGTAGAGAAGGACGCTAACGTAATGGCACTCGGTGAGCTATGGTATGGAAACGGTCGCCATTTCAACAATCTGGTGTACGTGGATGCGGATATCGGGATTGGGAGCGGCCTGATCATCAACCAGAAAATATATCAGGGTTTCCCCTTTGGAGCCGGTGAGATTGGGCATTGTACGATAGATATCAACGGTCCGCGCTGCACTTGCGGTAATGACGGCTGCCTTGAAGCAATGGCGTCGGGGATTGCCATCGTCCGTAGAGTGTGTGAGGAGATAGGACGTGGGACTGAAAGTTCTCTTTGTTCTTATTTAAATGGTGAGAATCAGAATCTGGATGTAGTCGATGTAATCCATGCCGGGCTGGCTGGAGATCCACTAGCTGCCAATATCCTGCATGAATCGGCATGTTATGTCGGTATATCCCTGGCCAATATGATAAATCTGCTTACACCGGAAACCATCATCCTTGGCGGAGTACTGGCTAATCGTTACCCGGATTTCTACAATCATGTTAATGAAACATCCTTTAACAGAAGCTCGTCCAGCTTCCATAATCAGATGGTGCTGCAGCCTTCAGAGCTTGGAGAACATGCGGGCATCATTGGTGCAGGGACGATTGTGTTTGAAAAATATCTGAATGAAATGAGCGATTAGAGGGAAAAGGACTTCTTCACCTTCATTAATATTAAATAAGGTTTAATAAATTTCTGAATGTTCTTGGCTATGCTCAAGTATTGATTTTGGCAAGGCAAATCCGTGAGTTTAGCAGGGGAGCAAAAACAGCCCGTTTATCCAACGATAAACGGGCTGTTTTTGCTTTTTTAATCTATTTTTGCTGCCGAAGTATATTCATCCTTACCAAAGTCTAGGCATTGCGGACTGTACCGGGCTATCCGGCATTTATTTACGAAGGATCACGGTATGTGCTGGTGGGTCCTCTTCATGGTCCCATGGTTATGGGAAGAAAGTCTAATATTTATTTGATTAACCATTATTAGGTGTTAATTACTTGATTGTAGTGTATGATTTTGGAAAGACACAGGAGATCCGGGTCCTTATAACAACAATTAGATTAAGGAGGGAAGTCCGAATACGAGAGGGCAGGTTCCAAATTTCCCTTAAATACAGCTGCACGAGCTTAAAGGGGAGACATTCATCATGTCCGCTGACCGTAAGTGGTATTTGATTATGTATCAGTTGATTATTAAATTTGAGGTGAGTTGATGTTTCGAAGATCTATTTTCATTTGTATGATGTTAATCTTCTTGCTTGCAGGTTGCCGAGATGAAACAGATAAGGGTGCTTTAAAAATTCCTGACTCTTCGGATTCTGCGCAAAGTAATGAACCAGAAAAGGACCCTTCTAAAATTCAAACCCCATCAGATTCAGATCAAAGTGAACCCAGCTCGGAAATTCAGAGTCCACCGGACTCTAGTCAGACTCCCTTAACTGATGAAGAAATATTAATGAAACCTCCAGGTCGCTTTGCTGGTTCTAACTATAATGAACAGAAAGTTCAAGCAGCTTTGGATGAATTACCAAGTGAAATGACAGCTGATCAATATACGGAAGAACTCCTCCTACTATTGGCTGAAGATTATCGGTCTTATATAACCACTTTCAAAGAATATGACACAGAAGTTAAAGTGGATAATGAGCGACCTAATGGAAACATCACTTTACCCGCAAGTAGGAAATTACACATTTCGATCCTACTTGATGCCAGTGGCAGCATGAAAGCGCAGATCAATGGCAAATCAAAAATGGACTCTGCCAAAGAAGCTATACAGATCTTCGTAGATAAATTACCTGAAAATGCAGAGGTATCTTTGCGGGTATATGGACATAAAGGAACGGGAAGTCAGAAAGATAAACAAGTATCATGTAACAGTACAGAAGAAATATTTCATGGCCAAGGTAACCAGACAGATCAAATGAAAACGGCACTTCAAAGCGTAAAACCAGCTGGATGGACCCCCATTGCAAATGCTCTGAAATCTGTAAAACAAGATATAGATCCTGAGACAACCGATTCGGTCGTATATGTGGTAAGTGATGGAATTGAAACTTGTGGAGGTAATCCAGTTCAGATTGCTAAAGAACTCAACCAATCCAAAGTGAAGACCGTTGTAAATATTATTGGCTTTGATGTGGATAACGAAGGACAGAAATTGCTTCGACAAGTTGCTACATCTGGTGGTGGAGAGTTCACTTCTGTAGATAATGACGAATCACTAAAAAATTATCTCAATAAAGCGTATATCAAATTACTAGGCGAGTGGAAGACGTGGCAAGCAAAAGGAGAAGGACAGGCAAATACACAAAAAGAACAGAAGCAGGGAGCTATCAATAATACAGAAATGGATATGCAAATTCTAGCGAACAAAGAATATTATAATCTGCTAGCAGCCCTTAAGCATCTAGAAACGAAATACGGAAATGCTATCCCGCACGGTGAGATCTGGATGCAGATTACTAATCGTAAGAATTTCGCATGGAATTATGCTCGTGATACAGGGAGACGTTTATATGACGAAGTCACTAAAAGTGGGAATCAGGTTTATGATGATATCAAGAATGAAGGCGATAAGAATATCGAAGATCTGGAGAATAAGCAAAATAATTAGCGACGTAAATATTGTTGGGTTAATCAGAAAAGGGTTATGACCAAGATAAACGTTAAGAAAGAATGATTAACAAGGCGGCCATTAGGCCGCCTTTGCTTATTTTATCTTCCTGCCCGTGACCTACGATGCTTTTTGATAATGGCCTCGTGGCCGGAATAATCGCTGGATTTTCATGTCATGTGAGATAACGGTACCTTTGTTCACAGAGCTTGAAGTCTTGTGCTTTCAGGTAAAATAGCTCTACAATACATACAACACCAGATTTAGTGAACAGGAGTTGAAATGTTTGCAAGAGCTGCTGGAATTGAACGGAGTACACAAGCGTTTCGGCAAATTCGCCGTCTTACATAACATTACCTGGAGCATTTCCCGAGCCGAGTGTGTAGCTATTACAGGAAGCAACGGCGCGGGAAAGAGTACCCTACTGCATGTAATAGCCGGGCTTGCTAACCCATCGGAAGGATCCCGGGTCGAATATGATTCCTCGCTTCGCGTCGGATATGTTCCGGAGCGGTTTCCTGCGCTTCGATTTCGCCCTTCTGAATATTTGCGCCATATGGCCGGCATTCAGGGTATGAACAAGCAAGAAGCCGAGAACCGGATTAATGCGATGCTGGATGTGTTTCAGTTGGAGGACATGAAGATGACATTATGCTCCAAGGGGATGCTGCAAAAAGTAAATATCATGCAGGCGCTGCTTCGTCAGCCCGATCTATTGGTTCTGGATGAGCCTCTGTCGGGATTGGACGAGTCCTCCCAAATGGAGATGATTGGCATTCTAAGTGAAATCAAAAGACAAGGGACAGCGATCGTGATGTCCGTTCACGAGCCGCTGCTTATTGCTTCGCTGGCCGACCGGGTAACGCAGCTCCGCCAGGGGCGGGTCGAACGGGACGGAACGCTGGAAGCCGGTCCGGAGAGAGGACGGATGAGGCTGGAATTCACGCGTGTTACTCAGGATAACATGTTGGAACTGGAACGCCGTACAGGGTTTCACTATTGGATATCGAGAGGTAACCCTGCATCGATGGTCGTGTCGCGGCAGGTCGCGGATGAAATGCTGCTGGATATTTTACAGTCAGGCGGTTCGCTGATACGGCTGGAGCCCTGGAATGGAGAGATGGCAGAGCAAGTGTACTCAACCCCCGGTCAATCCATGGAAGGGGAGGGAGCATAATGGGAGCATTGATTCATTACATGCTAGCCAGTTACACGAGATCCTATCGATATTTCACTCCGATTGCCTTCATGTTGATATCGGTGGTGTTTATCTACTCCTACCGGCCCAACCCGATCATGGACAGTTATGCCGTAACGGCTGCATTTCTGTTTGTGGGCTCAGCTTGGCTTGGTTTGAACTTTCTCAATCATGATCAAGGGCGTCAAACGATGCTCCTGATCGTTCACAGTGGGAAGGCCATACGATATTATGCCGCCCAATATATAACCGTAACGCTTCTATCTGCCCTGTTCAGTTTATTTGCTGTCCTTTATCCGATCGTATTTGGAATGTTTGATAAGCCGATTACATTATCCCAGTTTGTTTTGGGTTATCTGGGACATGCTGCATTGTCCTTGCTCGGGATTTCTCTTTCCGTATTTTTTCAGTTTGGCTTTATGGAGAATCAGGGAAGAGCGACAGGATGGCTGTTAATCGTTATCGTTATTTCCTTAGCCGGACAATCTATCGTTTCTGATGATCTTGCTTATTTGAGAATGATTCCTTATGTGCTGCCACCTGTCTCTGTTATGATTGACATGTTCATTCATGCTGACGATCGTTCCCCGTTCGTGTTATTCATGACGATTGCGTACACGTTCCTATACAGCTTTATTTTGCTGGCTGTTTATCTATGGACGGCCTGTCGTAAGGATGCGGCAACCATAATCCGAAAAGTAGGTTGAAGTAGGAGGAATCTTCCTTTACCATAGGGATATACACAAATAGAAACGGTAAAGACAGCCAATACTAGAGGAGGATACCATGAAACAATCTCGACTGATGGATAGTGACCACTCCAAAGAGCTGTTTGCCTATTTCGGATTAGCGGTGTATTATTCACAGGCGCTTGAGCAGCAGCTCGCGAATCTGTTGATGCTGATCAAGCTTTCCCAAGGGAATGTGCCTTCAGAAGAAGATTTCACCCAATTATATCATCGGAAATTAAGCAGCTCTCTGGGCCAACTGGTACACGAGATCCAGCATTACTTTCCATTCTCCGAAGAAGAAACACTTCAATTAAAAGAAGTCTGGAAGCAGCGAAACTACATCGTTCATGATTATTTCAAAGAACGGATTCATGAGACGTTCAGTCCGGCTGGTCGTTCCCGAATGATTCGGGAGCTGACCGCATTTAAGGACCAGGCCCAAGCGCTGGAGCAAAAGCTGCAGGGCTATTCCCGTGAAATGTATGTGAAGCTTGGCCTGGACAGCGAAAAAAGCGTATAAGTGCGTGTTCAAAAAGGTCGATTTTCAGCACCGAAGCTTATGCTTCCGATGTGCGTTTTTTCAAAACGCTTCAGTTGGATGAAGCTAGGGACGTCAGGAGCGGAGCGTACGTTTTCGCAGAAAACGCCTTCGAAAGCATCTACTGTTTTGGGTACGTGAGCACCTGAAATGTTTCCGCAGGAAACATGCTTCGGAAGCTTCTGCTTAGGCCCGGCTGAATTCAAGATTCGA
>NZ_JBCNHV010000005.1:0-426383 GCF_050482385.1 Paenibacillus lautus | reverse complement strand
TTCGCTTCGTGTTAGATATAGGATTTATAAGTTATCAACGGAGTTGATGAAATTCTATATCGCAAGGAAACCTACTTCCGAATCGCGGTCGCTCAGCCTTGAATTTGCCTCGATTGGTTTTCTTATCAAAAGCGGACTTTTTGAACAACCTCTATAAAAGAAATTAGGGCTGAGATGAAACATATTCCAGCACCTCTGCGTCAGAAAGATTAGGAGGTGTAATTATGAAAAAAACTACGAAATTGTTAACTGCAATGCTTGTCACTTCATCATTGCTCGGTGCCGGCGCCGCCTCTGCTTTCAACGATATTCAAGAGGAGCAGCCACTACAAATGGTGAAGGAGCTGCAAGCGAAAGGAATTATCCAAGGGATTAGTGCCGACAAATTCGCTCCGGCCAAAACAATAACGACCGCCCAAGCGGTGCAGATGATTGTGAATGTCGCCGACCTGAAGGTAAAACCGAACTATACGGGCCGTTCGTTTGACAGTGTGCCGAAGGATGCCTGGTTCGCGGATGCTGTGAATATAGCGGCTCAGAACGGATTGTCCGTATCCGCAGACATGAAATGGAATGAGCGGATATCCCGTGAAGGGTTCGCGACATTGCTCTCGGAAGCGATTCAGAAGACCGGGAATTATCCCGTGGTCATGATGTATCTGCATGTGGCCGACGAGGATTTAATGAAAGAGGAGAGCCGGGGAGCGGTGCAGTTCCTGCTGTTAACCAAGATCGCTGAGCTCGACGCCAACGCCAAGTTCCATCCCACCAAGAGTTTAACCCGTATTGAAGCGGCAGAGCTTGCGTACAATTCCATTCGATTTATTGAGGAGCATCAGAAGAACATGATACCCGAGGAGCCGGGACAATCTGAACCGGATGTAAGTACAAGCGTCGTTAAGGTGGATGATTCGCAGAACAAAGTCACGGTAACCAAGGAAGACCTACCGAATCCGGGGTACGGCATTAAAATTACGTCGGTCGACTATGTTAGTGATACCGAAGCTGTGATCTACTACAAAGTTCTTCAACCCGATCTGGACAAAATGTACCCGCAAGTCATCTCCAAATCTTCAGATGACGTGCTCGTGCCTTCCAAGTACACCAAAATCACGGTCAAAGCAGAAGCAACTCTTGATCCGGCAAAGTAATTCTTGTCATGAACCGCAAAGAATATATAATGCAATAAAGAAGGCTGTTCCCAAGCGAATGTAACATTCGACAGGGGACAGCCTTCTTTTATAGATATCTGTAGGTATAAACTTGGAAGCTGGGTCTTCCTAATATCGCAAGAAAGACTTCTTCTAACTTGGTTTATACATGACCACCAGCCATTTTACTGTTGGAGGTGGCAAGTACCGTCTCCTTAGTCTCTGCAATCGGAGCGGTGCTGCCTTGCTGGAGTTGATACATTTTAAAGTATCTTCCGCCCAGAGCCATCAGCTCGTCATGGGAACCCTGTTCCACAATTTCGCCGCGGTGAAGGACCAGAATCTGATCGGCGCTGCGGATCGTGGATAAGCGGTGGGCGATGATAAAGGTCGTGCGCCCTCGCTTCAGTACCTCCAGGGCTTCCTGGATTAAGGCTTCCGTCTCCGTATCGATGTTCGCGGTAGCTTCATCGAGAATCAGTATGGCCGGATTGAACGCAAGAGCCCGGGCAAAGGAGATTAACTGGCGCTGTCCGGCGGAGAGTGTGCTGCCTTTCTCCAATACCGGCTCATCGAAGCCTTGCGGAAGATGAGCGAGCAGCCGATCGGCCCCTACATCGCGCAGCGCCTGCTCCACTTGTTCCCGTGTAATGCTCGGATCACCCAGGCTGACATTCGAAGCAATGGTGCCTGTGAACAGGTACGGGTCTTGCAGTACAATCCCCATATGCTTGCGGAGCCATTGCTTTGGAATATCGGTAACGGGCTGGCCATCAATGGTAATCGTGCCTTTCTGCGGGTCATAGAAGCGGAACAGCAGATTGATGATGGAGCTTTTGCCGGAGCCGGTATGACCTACAAGCGCCACGGTTTGGCCCTGCTTCGCTTCAAATGAAATGTTCTTAAGGACATAGTCCTTCTTGTACGCAAACGACACGTTCTGAAATTCCACATTTCCTAAATACCGCGGCATGCTGCCGTCCGTTACTTTCTCGCCTGTTTCATCCATCAGCTCAAACACCCGTTTGGCGGAGACGATGGAGGTATCGAGCGCTGCCAGCTGGTTAACCATGCCCGTAATCGGCTGGAACATGCGGCCAAGCAGATCAACGAAGGCGTAGAGGACGCCGATCGAGACGATGCCGGCACCATTTAATGATGCAGAACCGAAATACCAGAGCACGACCACAAAGGAAACGTTACGCAGCACATTCACCAGGTTGTGCGTGGTGAAGGAGTTCAGATTGAGCATTTTGTTCTGATGAGCCATATAGTCCGCATTCAGCGCCTCGAACTCGTCCTGGGTCGCTTTTTGGCGGCGGAATACACGAATGATGGCCATGCCTTGAATGGATTCATTAATGATGGCGTTGATCTCGCTCAGACGGGAGCGGATGACGGTATTGTATTTGGTTGCAAATTTACGGTACAGAATAGTCCATACAATCAGCATCGGAATAACAAACAAACTGATCAAGCCCAGTCGTACATCCAGAAGGAACAAAGCGACATAGACACCCGTGATATACACGGCGCCGGAGCTGAAGTTGGATAATACCGCAACGAACAGGTCCTTTACCGCTTCGGTATCATTGGTTACCCGGGAAACGACTTTGCCCGCCGGTAAATCATCAAAGAAGTTGACGGGCAGCCGCTGAATATGGGCGTACACATCGGTGCGCAGCTTCTGAATGACCCGATTGGCTGCCGATTGCAGCCAGTAGGTTCTGCCGAATACCGTAATCATGGAGATCAACAGGCAGATTAGAAACAGGCCGACCAGCTTATATATGTTGGGAAGTTCGGGTTTATAAAATTCAAACAGCTGTTCCTTGGTCAATTTAACAGCCGGATACTGCATCTCCTCCGAGGCGTAGGAAATGGTCATAACACCGTCCTGAAAGGAGCGGTTTCCTTCGGTTCGGGCTACCGGCTCGTTAATGAAGTAAAAATTACGGCCAGCCTGAACGAGGCGTACTTCCTGTCCTCGCGTCTCGCCTTCAAGAAAGCGATCCTCGCGTTTATAATAAGTCCCGTTATAGGATGCGGCACCTTGAGCTTGCGTCGTCTCATAATAAGGCCGTTCGATGCCCAGGATATGCTCGTCAATCATCGTTTTTGCGATGAAGGGACCTGCAAGCTCTGCGGCAACGCCGATGGCCAGCAGAATCAAGGCGGCGATGAAGGTGCCCTTGGCCGTTAAAGCATAACGGAACAGCCGTTTGGCGATGCCGGATTCATTCGATATAGTTGTATCGGTTGGAGTCAATTAAGACACCTCCTCCGAGGTCAGATTGTTTTCTACCTGCTGGCGTTCGAATTGCTCACGGTACCAGCCACCGAGCTCCAGCAGTTCATCATGGGTTCCTTGCTCCGTGATTCGACCGTCCTCCAGCACCACGATCACATCGGCATGCTGAACGGCCGAGAGTCGATGCGTGGAGATCAGGGTCGTCTTGCCGGCGCGCTTGCTCCGGATATTATCGATGATTCTGGCTTCTGTCCGGGCGTCCACAGCGGACAAGGAGTCGTCCAATATTAAGATTTCAGGGTCGCCGATAAAAGCTCGGGCCAGTGAGACTCTTTGTTTTTGCCCGCCGGACAACGCCACGCCTTTTTCGCCTACAAGGGTATCAAGCCCATCGGACAGGGTGACCAGATCGCGGTCAAACGCAGCGGTCGTAATGGCCTCCATAATCAATTCGTCGCTGGCATCCTTTTTGCCAAATTGGATGTTCTGACGTACCGTCTTGGAGAACAAGATCTGCTCCTGCGGCACATACCCGATCCAGCCATGGAGCCGGTCAGTCGCCAGCATCTCCATGGGTATATCGGAAATGAGGATTTCGCCTGTTCCGGTAGGGTACTCATGGAGAAGCTGCTTCAGCAGCGTCGATTTGCCGCTTCCCGTGCGTCCTACAACGCCGAGCGTCTGGCCTTTTTGCAGCGTAAAATTAATATGTTTCAAATTATCAATGGTAGAGGTTGGGTAACGGAAAGTGACATCCTTAAATTGAATCGTATCCGGAACCTCCACGTCTTCAGGGTTCGTGGCGTCGGTAACATCCGGCGGGGTCTTCAAGGTTTCGTTGACCCGATCCAGCGAAGCGTTTCCGCGCTGCATAATGTTGATCAATTCCCCGATGGCAAACATCGGCCAAATCATCATCCCGAGGTACATATTAAACGATACGAGATCTCCGAGCGTGATTTGATTCTGGAACACCAGGTACACACCGTAGGATAAACCAATGACGTAACTGAGACCGATGGAGAAATTGATGGTTGGTTCGAATAAGGCGTCCACTTTGGCTACCGCCAGATTTTTACGATAAACGTCATCCGTAATGTCCTGGAAGCGCTGCTGATCGGCGCGTTCCTGCACATAAGCGCGGACGACACGCACACCGGCTACGGACTCAAGAACCTGGTCGTTCATGTCACCGAAGGCATCCTGCGCCAGCGTGTAGCGTTTATGAATGGCTCTTCCGTAGATGACCATACCAATGGCTATGATCGGCATGGGCAGAATGGCTGCCAATGTCAGCTTCCAGCTGACAATGAAGCCCATGGCAAACAGTACGACAATCAAGTATATGGTGGAGTCGGTCATGACGAGCATCCCGAAGCCGGCAGTTGCTGCCACGGAGCGAAGGTCATTGGTAGCTTTTGCCATGAGATCTCCTGTACGGTTACGTTCGAAAAACGGCGGAAGCATCCGCAGCAAATGGTTCATGTACCGGGTACGGAGCAGGCGTTCCACGAGGTTCGCTCCTCCGAACAAACGGTGCATCCATATGTAAGTGGCACAATAAACGACAGCAACGATGCCGAGAATCATGAGCAGATATTGGACGAGGGACGCCCACGTTATGGAACTGCTGACGATATCGTCAATGGCGTTTCCGAGCAGAAGCGGCGGCAGCAGCTCAACTAGTCCGCAAAAGATGAGAAGCGCAAGGCCGATCAAGTAACGCTTTTTCTCTTGCTTGAAAAACCAGCCTAAATTTTTAAGTACGGCAAACACATTATCCCTTCCTTTCGTAGGTCGTTCCGGCATCATATCATCCTAAAAACCAAAAAAAGCACATCATCCGACGACGGACGATATGCTTCATTAATTTTGAACTTATCATTCGCACGGCGATCATGACTTCCGTGCAACGTTTAGCTGCTTCGTTCTGATCATTCTGGCAGCGAATGAACGAGGCTTGATGATGATGAGACAGCACCATTGGGGAGTCGATCCATATTTAATTGTAGGAAATGATGATCCAGATGATCTTGATCCATCGCAAACGCTTTAAACATGTCACTCACCCTTTCTTCGCAATTTACATTTTATTCAAATCGATCTCGTATGGACTGAATTTTATCACCATGAACTGGAATGTGTCAAACTTATTTTTCAGGATCATAGCAAGATCTTCGATAGTGATGGTAGGGTTGAACCTTATGTCACTATTTTATTATCAAAATGATTTGTATCCTAACGTGCGTATGCGTTATGATAATATTGCAACTATTTATAAGATACCGTCCCTAAGATCTCCGGTCTGCAAAAAAGATAGGGGTCAACATAATATGACGTCTAAGGAGGGTGTACGACACATGCAAATTCAAGTCAGCGACCAGGCGGCACGTTGGTACAAGAAGGAACTTGATCTTCAGTCAGGCACGTTCGTTCGCTTCTTTCCACGATATAGCTCAGGCGGAGGTCTCCATCCCGGATTTTCGCTCGGTATTTCGGTAGAAGAACCAAGAGAAGCGGGACTGTCGGAGCATTCTGAAGAGGTAACATTTTTTATGGAAGAACAGGATTTGTGGTATTTGGAGGGATATACGCTACGCGTGAAGTATGAGGAATCCTTGGATGACATTTCGTATATTTATGAAGAAGAGGGCGCAGTGAATTAACCTGATGTGAGACTGCAGCGCCATCTAGGGAAAGGAGGTTCCCAAGATGAGCGTATATCACCGCGATATTCGCCAATACATCGGCAAACGCTCGGTGGTCCGTGTGAAAGCGGCGGTGCTTGTGCTGAACGATAACGGAGAGATTCTGCTCCTGAAGCGGCAGAACAAGGACGAGTGGGGACTTCCACTCGGAAACCTGAAGCCCGGCGAAGCTCTTGAAGACACGGCGTCCAGAGAGCTGTGGGAGGAGAGCGGCCAGACAGCGGATGATATGCGACTCTTGGACCTTGTGTCGGGTCCGGAGTATATGAAGAAGCAAATAGGTGGAGATGAAGTGTATTATGTGATAGGTGTGTATGCGGCAACCGGCCTGCACAGTGCCATTCATTTGTCACCGAATACGGAAGTATCTCTTAAATATTTTGATTTTCAAGCATTGCCCGTTATGGATGCGATCACGGTCCGCTTGCTGGACAAGATAAAAAAGAACAGCTGAGGCTCGTTTCGTGGTGGCAGTTTGTACGCCTTAAATTCCCCGCACGGGGAATTTTTTTCGGTCAACATGAGGAGTCCCTGCCCCATTCAAACCGGGGGAAGGGACTCCTTTTGCCATGCGAAGGTGTGTACATAGGATCATTATGGTTGCCCGGACAGGGGGACCTCCAATGCAAAATCGAAATCGTCGATATCATAGACCTGAACGGGAAGAGCGCTTTCGACGATACGCTGAATCAATTCGTATTGATCGGTCAGTATGGGAGCCGCGGCTCTTTGGGATGCCAGCAGCAGCTCGGTTTCCACAGGATCAAAGGATTCCCCATAGGGTGCGGTGTCCATGGTGTTCATGACCGCGACCCGGGTAGTTTCACTAACGGGAATGGTGGGGCTCTTGGACCAGGGAACCTGCAGGGCGCGCTCGATTTTCTTTTTGTTCAGTGGTTCTTCAAAATAGGAAATCAATTCGCCGATCTTTATCTTGACGTGCTGGTCATCAGCACTGCTATTCATGAGATGTTCCTCGGTGGTATGAAGCTCATATAATTCCAAAATGGTAGTGTACGGAATGATGTACTCGACGGGTTTAGGTGGTACTAACAGCTGACCGTAAATGGCCAGCATGACGGCCTCCGTCACGAAAATTCTGGTCATGACTAAATCCTCCTGCAAGACATGATACAATTCATAAGTTTAGAACTAATAAAGCATTGAAGCGCATAAATGTCAACTGCTCTTCGCCTGACAACCGTGTGGATGTTACTTCAGAAAGGGGCTGTTATCACCTTTGAAATCATGGAAAATCTATTATCCGTTTGTTAAGCCATATATGAAGTGGATCATCCTTACCCTTATTATCGGCATGATCAAATTTGCAATCCCGTTGTTACTGCCCATGATCATGAAATATGTTGTGGATGATCTGCTGATCAACCAGCAGATGACCATCGAACAGAAAATCCAGGATCTCATGTGGATTCTCGCCGGGACCCTGGTGCTGTTTGTCGTTGTGCGTGGTCCGGTGGAATACTTGCGGCAGTATTTTGCCCAATTCATTACCAGTCGTATTTTATTCGATATGCGTAATCGACTGTATGCCCATCTGCAGCGGTTATCCCTTCGTTACTATCAGAATACCAAGGTAGGCGAGGCGATATCGCGCTTTATCAATGATGTGGAACAATCCAAGAACCTGGTGGAAGTCGGTATGATGAACATCTGGCTGGATATGTTTACATTGGTGTTTGTATTAATCGTCATGTTCTTCATGAATCCCGTTCTGACGCTAGTTGCCATCTCGATTCTTCCTCTCTACGGGTTAGCGGTGAATTTGCTGTATAAGCGGCTTAAGCGCTTGACTAAGGACCGGTCGCAGGCTCTCGCCGGCATCCAAGCGTATCTGCATGAGCGGATTCAAGGGATCTCGGTTATTCGCAGTTTTACGCTGGAGCGGTACGACCAGAAGAAATTCGAAGGCATCAACGGCAATTTTCTGAAAAAAGCGATGGCGCAGACCCGCTGGAATGCGCTCACCTTCTCCATTATCAACACACTCACCGATATTGCGCCTATTCTGGTTATCGGTTATGGGGGATATCGGGTGATTCAGGGAGATCTGACATTAGGTACATTTGTTGCCTTCTTTGGTTATCTTGACAGGCTGTATGCGCCCCTTCGCCGCCTGATCAACTCGTCAACGGTGCTGACACAGGCTTCAGCGTCGCTGGAGCGGGTCAAGGAGCTCATGGACGAGCCATATGACATCGTGGACCGTCCGGGTGCCAAAACGCTTAAGACAGCGGGACAGATCGAGTTTGACCGCGTAAGCTTCAAGTACAATGATGCCGCGGGCTGGGTGCTGCAAGATATTAACCTGACCATCAAGCAGGGGCAGACGGTTGCCTTCGTCGGCATGAGCGGCGGTGGCAAATCATCCCTGATTGGATTGATCCCGAGATTTTACGACGTACAGCAGGGAGCAGTGAAGGTGGATGGTCATGATGTCAGGGATTTGACGCTGGACAGCTTGCGCGGATCGATTGGGATGGTACTGCAGGATAACTTCCTGTTTAGCGGATCCGTTCGTGAAAATATTCTGTTTGGTAATCCGGAAGCGGATGAGCATGCGATCTTCGCCGCTGCCAAAGCCGCCAATGCGCATGATTTCATCACCCAGCTGCCGCAAGGCTATGAGACCGAAGTAGGTGAACGTGGGGTCAAGCTCTCGGGCGGACAGAAGCAGAGACTTGCGATCGCCCGTGTTTTCCTCAAGGATCCGGACATTCTGGTGCTGGATGAGGCGACTTCGGCGCTGGATCTGGAGTCCGAGCATCTGATACAGCAGGCGCTGCAGTCCTTGTCCAACAACCGAACCACGTTAATCGTGGCGCATCGCCTTTCGACCATTACGCATGCCGATCAAATCGTTGTGCTGGAGAATGGCAGAATTACAGAGCAAGGCACGCACGGCGAGCTGATGAATCTGGATGGAAGTTATGCCAGACTATACAACGTGCAGCATTTGGAGAATTAATATTCTCTTATTTCATTGATTAACGAAAGACCCGTCCTTCTAAGGCATGGTGTTCGGCCATGCTTCAGGGGACGGGTCTTTTGGTGTGTTTAAAGGCTTATTTCTCGATATTCTTGAACACCGTGTCATAGGTCATCTGAATATACTCCAGCGTCTGCCCGTGCAATACGATATTGTTCACCAAGGTGATCAGCAGGAACAGTACCATGATGCCGGTCAGAGCTTGTTGAATCCGGAGGTTCTTCATTTTGGCAATAAACAGAGCTGCAAGCACAAACAGGGCAAACAGATAATGTCCTGCGTACAAGTATAGATCGTAAGCATACGTAGCCAAACCAAAACCAACGATGATGTGCAGCAGAATCGCGAATAAAATATAGATGCCAAATGCCCAGGTATCGCGGGAGCGGATGCCCTTAATGAAGGACAAAACCGCCAGAATAAGCATCCCGATACCAACGATATGAACATGAATCGGATATGGCTTGGCCAAATTCGTCACGAATGCAGCGATCCCCGGATCGATCATGGCAAGCTCAGGCGACAGGATAGGACTTACAAACAGCATGTAGAAGACTCGGGAATGGTGCTCGAATGAAAAAGGAGAAACATAGCTGAGTGCACCGTTCTGCACGCTTGAAAACACGTTAGCGATCCACGATTTCCCTGAGAACAGCAAGTGTTGAAGCAGAGTTACAATCACCGCCATCCCCAGGAAAACCAGCATGATCATGATAAACCGTTTAAACGTTCCCTTCTGTCTTCTATCGAACTGGCTGATCAGCAGCGCTCCTGCGAACGTAGCCACATTCGTAGACGTGATGCCGAAATTGATCAGGGCCAGGGAGGCATTGGGCATGACGGCAAATCGATTCGTAAGCCGGCCATAGTGCAGATAAGCGGCTGAAAGGATGATCATGAACTGTGCATAAGCGTAGGAATCCGGTATCAATGCCGTGAACAGCGTATATGAGCTGATACCGAAGAAAGCAGCCGTGACGAGAGACAACAACCAGCTAGCTCTGCTTCTTCGGACGATGTAATAGACCAGCGCTGCGCTAAAGGCGTTCAAGACCGATTGAATCAGAAGATAGGGGAGGTTCGCGCTCCCGATCATCGTTGTTAACGGGCTCGTCAGGAAATTAATGAAGGGATGGATGATTGAGATATTTTCCGGTCCGTATTCCATTGAAGGATCGAAGTTGAACAGATTCAATGTGAAAGGCGCACCATAGAATGGGCTATGAGGCATCAACTCGGCTGCATGATCCTTGATGTAGGCTACGAACGGAAGGTTCATGAACACATACCATAGGGCCAGACAGACGCTTAGGCCGATCGCCGTGTAATTATCTTTTTTATGTCGAAATAAATAACTGAAAAAAGTCATGTTTTTTGTTCCCCCCATCTTTCTATTCTATGTATTGAAAATAGGCCAAACGGCATTCGCTTACCAGATCAACAGAAGCAATCCGGAAATAATAAAAGCGACGCCAGCGATTTTTCGGATCCCGATGGTTTCCTTGAATACGAGTTTGGCAAACAACAACGCCCACAGGAACGTAAGTGCATTCGCCGGCATAACCAGCGTATAAGGAAGCTCTCCTAGAAGGTATATGTTTAACAAGGCTCCCAGTCCATAACTAAGAAAACCGATCAGCAGCAGTTTGATTTGTTTGTTTGCGGTATACCCTTTGAAGAATACGCTGCCCAGTGAGCCCAGTAAAGTCATCAGGAGCAGAAGCAAGTATAGGAACCCGTCATTTTTCATAGGAAGTTAATGTCACCCCGATTCCAAGCAGGGCTACGGCTGCCAGTTTTTGCAGGGTTAATGGTTCATCCAGAAAAAAATCACCATAAAACAGAGCCACAATATAGCTGATACACATCAGAGGATAGGCAACGGACAGCTTCTCCAATGAAAACGATTTGATCATGAGAATGGCCCCAAGGCCGTAGCAGATAAAACCGATTCCCATGTAAATCAAGTTGGTGTGACCCCATTTCCAGAACAGCTGGCCGGTAGCCGTCAAAAAAGCCGATAGAACCATGAACAGCTTGCCCAGGTGGCGCGGGGCGCTCTGCGCTTTTATCTGTTCCATGTTAATCCCTCGCATCCCTGAGCAGATTTCTGATTGATCAAATATTTGTGTTTGACGAGCCCGAACATCGGGAGGTCGGACAAGGAATCGGAGTAAGCGCAGGAAGCTGCATAATCAATCGTCAGTTGCCGCTCGTTCAAGTACTGCTGAATCCGGTTCACTTTTTCCTCCCCCTTACAATTGTTCCCTTCGATCATCGAGGTAAAGCGTCCTTCCCGTACGGAAAGTTTCGTAGCGATCACGGTATCGACGCAAGGAAGCTCTGCAAAGTATCTCATGTAAGCGTCGGGGGACGCCGTTACAAGCAGCACATGATAACTCTCGCTTTTTTTTTGCTGCATTTCCTTCAGCGCAGCCGGGAAGATGGCAGGTTTCAATTCCGTTTCGTAAAAATGCTTCAGGTCAGCATCATCCATATGGCGCATCGCATGAAAATAAGCGCTCTTTGCCTTCTCAGCTTCTAGAAGACGGAGCTTGTACAGCAAGGAATGCAGCAAGACTTTCAGAATGATGGGTGCCGTGGACGGTTTTTTTTGTATACCATATTTTAAAAACTGAAACATGGAGTCTGTATGGATGACCGTTTTGTCGATGTCAAAGATTGCGAATTTCTGATTCATATCATTTCCCTCAATTATTGATTCTGTATTATTCAAAGTATACTAAAATCCCGATAACGCTGATGACATAGAGGATCACGGTGACCAGGATGTGAGTGTCCTCCAGGAGCACCCGATCCGGAGCCCCGCCTTTTTTCTCGATATGAATCAGATAAAGATAGCGGAACATCCCATATATGACAAGCGGTATGGTCCACATGAGGTGAACGGTTCTGCCTGACGTAAAGGTAAACAGCGAATAACTGATGATGGTTGCTGTGGTGACAATGCTGCTCATCTGGTCCAGTAGATCGAACGAATATTGATCGAGCACCTTGCGGTGAGAGCCCTTGTCATGCTGCAGCAGATGGAGCTCATGCCGTCTCTTGCCGATCGCCAGGAAGAGCGATAGCAGCATCGTGCAGAGCAGGAACCATGGCGTGAACGGGACGTGGATGACCAATCCGCCTGCGATGGCGCGCAGCACAAACCCTGCCGCGATAATCATGATGTCAATGATGACAACATGTTTCAGCCGGAAGGAGTAGGCTACGTTCATGGCAAAATAGAGCACCAATAACACGGTAAACAGCGGATTTAGAAAATAAGATACGGCCAGCGAAGCGATCAGCAGCAGCGCGCCGAATACAATAGCCAGCTTAGGCGGCAGCGCACCCGAGGCCATGGGACGGTATTTTTTCACTGGATGGTTGCGATCTGCTTCGCGATCGGCATAATCGTTCACAATATAGACGCAGCCGGAAACGAAGGACAACAGGAAAAAACCAATCAGGGTGTCGAAGAGCACGCCTGGATTTACCACCTCAAACGAGAAGAGGGGGGCTGCAAATATGAGCAGATTTTTGGTCCATTGCTTCGGCCTCAACTGCCTGAAGAGCAGCATGGGTAGCTGCCTAAGCGGAGCCGTTGCCGATTCGGTATTCGTTGAAGACAAGTGTGTTACCTCCTGATACATCATATTTCATAAGGGATTACGGGAAAAAACGCTAAAATACGATAGCTATCATACCATAAAATAGATATATATGGTAAGGATCCATCCGTTACGAGGCTTGTTAATAGAACAAATAAACCTCCCCAAGCGTTCACGAACCAGCAGGGAGGTTATTGTTCTATTTGTTTTTATAAAAAAGGGTTGCATCTCTTCCTGCTCCTCACGATTTACCGATGAGCAGGGACAGCAGACCGGCGGCGATGAGCGGCCCGACGGGCACGCCGCGGAATAGGGCGACCCCAAGCACCGTGCCAACGAGAAGACCGGCAACCACGGTAGGGTTGTTTCCCATCAGCGTGGCACCACGACCGCCCAGATAAGCGACAAGCATGCCGACGGCGATGGCCAAAAGGGATTTCCAGTTTAGGAAGGATTCGCCGATCGTTTGCAGGCTCATTTTGCCGCTGGCCAGCGGTGACATGACACCGATGGTGAGAATGATAATGCCGAGCGTCAGTCCGTATTTCTCCAGCCATGGGAATGCTTGCTGAAAGCCGGTTACACGGATGAGAAGCAATGCCAGCATCGCAATCGTCACGGCGGAATTGCTGCTGATAATGCCAATTCCCGCCATAGCCAGCAGGATGAGTGAAGTTACGTCCATGGGGGATCGCTCCTTTTTGTTAAGCGTTCGAGACCAGATGCTCGGCAATCAAACGACCGTGTAGTCTGCCTGTTTCAATGAACACCTCATTGGCATTACGACCGGATGCAATGACGCCAGCGACGTAGAGTCCCGGAACGTTGGTCTCCATCGTATCCGGATTATAGAGCGGTTTCTCCATGTCTTCATTCAGTTCAACGCCGGAGGAGGCGAGCAGTTTGCGATCAGGACGGAATCCGGTCAATGCCAGTACAAAATCGTTTTCAATGATTGTTTCCTGGCCTTGATTTGAAAGAACGGTAACGGAAGACTCCGCGATTTGTACGACACGCGAGTTCAGGTGAAGCTGGATATGTCCCTTCTGAACCATGCTATCGAACAGAGGACGTACCCAAGGTTTGATGTTCTGTGAAACTTCCTCACCCCGATATACCATCGTGACCTCGGCTCCGACACGGATGAGCTCCATGGCAGCATCCACAGCGGAATTACTGCCGCCGATGATTGCGGTTTTCATTCCAGCATAGGGATGGGCTTCCCGGAAATAATGGGTAACTTTCTCCAAGTCTTCTCCAGGAATGCCAATATAATTCGGATGATCAAAATAACCCGTAGCAATGACTACGTGCTTGGCTTCTCGTATGGACTCTACACCGCCGCGGCGCTGGGTCTTTACCTGAAAGCTGCCGTCAGGCTGCTTGGTTATGGTGAGAGCTTCTTCGTATGGGGAGATCTTCAGATTAAAGTGTCTGGCAACTCTGCGATAATAAGCCAGCGCCTCGTGCCGAAACGGTTTATCATTCGATATCGCGAACGGAACTTCTCCGATTTCAAGCATTTCAGCCGTACTGAAAAACTGCATATGGGTGGGATAGAGATAAATGGAATGAACTACATTGTGTTTATCGATGATCTCGCAGCTGAGGCCCTGGTTGCGGCATTCAATGGTAGCTGAGAGACCACATGGGCCTGCGCCGATAATTAAGACGTCGAGCATGGTGAACCTCCTTATGTAATAACCTTACGCTATCGATCTGCATAATAATCCTACAGCAAATAAAAGGATAAATCCAGATTTGACGGGATTGACAAACATTTGAAATTTGATTAACATCTAATTAGATAAATATTAAATTAGATAATCATGAAATTTATAATTCAAAGGGAGGAAGAACACCATGATGGAACCGACTGCAAGTGAAGCCTATAAGGCATCCGTTCTCCGGAATTTTATAACGAAAGACGGAACGCTGCGTTCCATTCCGGCCCAGTACAAAAAGAAACTTGTCATATTGGAATATCTGGTAGAGCAGCTTGAAGCAGGGAAGGAATATCCGGAAAAGGACATCAATGCGTTTATCAAGCGTTATCATGCGGATTATGCGACCATTCGGCGGGAATTTATCATTCATCAATATATGAGCCGTGATCATGAAATCTATACACGTAACCCGCGAGAGTTATGGACCCAATGGGAAAAGGTTTAACGCGATTACACAAAAAGCCACCTTTCACTGCGTAAGACAGTGGAAGGTGGCTTTTGTATATAACTATCATTGGTATGATCACGTATAAGTTCGATTAGAAACCGGCAGCAGCCTTTTTAACGAGCTCGAGACCGTTCTGAACGATCATTTCCGCTTCGTCAGGGAATTGGTTGTGGCCTTCGATGATGAGGGTTTCGATATCCTGCACGCCCCATTGACGAAGATTACCCATTACGAAGTTAACGGCCATCTCTGCCGCAGCCATAGGTCCCTCGGAATAGTTACCGCCACGAGCATTCAGGATGACGACTTTTTTGCCTGTCACAAGACCTACAACGCCTTGAGGCGTATATTTGAACGTTTTGCCTGCTTGGTTCAGGTAGTCGATATAGGTATGAAGAACGGCAGGTACGGTCATGTTCCACAATGGGAAAGCGAGCACGATTTTGTCTGCAGCAAGAAACTGGTCAAGATATTTGCTTACATTCGCAGCAGCTGCTTGCTCTTCCGGGGTAGATTCCAATCCTTGGGCAGCTTTGAACATACCGTTGATGGCTGTGCCGTCATAATAAGGAAGATTCTCTGCAAAAAGGTCAAGCTCTGTGATTTGGTCTTCCGGATGACTTGCTTTGAAGGATTCCAAAAACGCATGGTACATTTTTACGCTTACCGATTGTTCGATTGCTCTGTTGTTTGCTTTGATGAATAGTACATTAGACATGTATGAAAATTCTCCTTGTTGTGTGGTTTACTTTATAAAGTATAGTATATTTCATTTTTATTGTTTGTCAACAATGTCTTAATGTACGATATCGATATTTCCGGAGTAGATTTCCACATGGATGGTATCGGTTGTTTCCTTCAGTGACTCTGGCGCTGAAACGTCTCCCGATAGTGTCTTAAGGTCATAGAATCCCCGGAATGACGGGTCAGGCTGCACTTTCACATTGCCGGATCTGCACAGGATATTAACCGATGAAACGCCAAGCAATCCCACGTTTACGTTACCGGAAGTGACCTCAACGTCGACGGGACCTTCCATATTTTTCAGCACGACATTTCCCGAATGATTGACCAGCTGGGTGGATGCCCGGATGTCAGAACCGCGAATATTTCCTGAAATGTTCTCAACGCTTAACTGCTCGGCTTGTATTCCGCTCATGTTAATGTCGCCTGACTTCACGGAGATGTCAATCATCTTGGAGGAAGCTCCGCTTACCTGGATATTGTCTGAGAGCGTCGATAAATCGAGTTCGTCCAGTTTCGTGCTTGATGGAAGCACAATGGTCAGTTTTCCTTTCGGTGAACGAAAGTTCACACTCATCAACTGGAAAGTGGAAGGTGTAGTCAGATCTAATTTCACGTCAGGGCCTGATGGATTAAAGTTTTTAAGAATATCGACATGCTCCGGTTTTAATTTGCCGTCAAACGCGATATATCCGTTCGAATCGCCGCTGTCCTCAAACGCGAAGCTGATATTAATATTGCTGGCAATAGTTAATTTCTTCAAATTTACGGCATCCTGCAGATCCCATCGATTCTGATAGCTGACAAGCTCTTCACCGAATTTAAACTTGTTCGCAGCCATGCCGACGATTCCTAACAATATAAGTGCGATTGCTAAACTGAACAACCATTTTCTGTTCACTGTGCGTCACGTCCCTTCAACAAACGCGTATTCCATCTGGAGTACCTCAAGGTTAACGATAACAATCCAACCATGGCTGAGCGTGTGGCATATCCGAGGAAGATGCCGATTCCGATCAAAGAGATGGATAAGAATAATTTGGCCGGATAAAACGTTCCGTTTATGATATAGTCAAGCAGAACGAGCACTGGGCTCAGCAAGGTTGCCAGGGCTCCCAGAGCAATGGCGACCCCTCCGGACCATAATGCTGCAAGGAACGGGACTGCCACCAATGCACAGAAGAACAAACCGACTCCTAACGCATATTTTCCAAAAGAAGACGGTCTTCGGATCGCTGCCGGAACAGGCATATCCATATCCACATACCGGTCGCCTAACGCTTCCTTGGCCATTTCAAAAGGATCTCCCAGTTCACGGGCGATTTCCTCTTCGGTTCGTCCATTCTCCATGCCAATGACAAAATGGGACGCCACATCATGAATGAATTCCTGCCGTTCGTCGGGAGGAAGCGCGGCAAGACGCGATTCCAAAATCGAAATAAACTGTTTTTTAGTCATACAAATTTCCTTCCTCTATCAGATTGGTCACATTGCCCACAAAAGCTTGCCATTCCTTTACCAAGGCTCTCATATAAATCACTCCGCTGGGCGTCAGCTTATAATATTTACGGGGCGGACCCTCGGTCGATTCCTGGAGGTACGTCGTACAATAGCCTTCATTAACAAGTCGGCGAAGGAGAGGGTACAACGCCCCTTCGGCTACCTCAATATGCCTCGATACCGCTTGAGCCAACTCGTAGCCATACTGGTCCTTGCGATGGATTAACACAAGCACGCAGAGTTCAAGAACGCCTTTTTTGAATTGAATACTGACATTCATACGGCAGATCCCCCCTTTCATAAGACCATGTTCATGCTGGAAACATGAGGTAGTAATTAATATTCAGTAGTGGTCTATGAATAAGATATCACTTAGTACTGATTAATGCAAGATACTGATTATAAAATGGGTTGTCGTCAGAATATCGTCGAATCATAAGAAGCTTTGTTAAACGAAAGAAAGTCTCGTTTAATCTTGAAAAGGCACGGTTAATAGAAGTTATCAGAACATAGGGTCGTTTTTCCAAAAGAAGAATGGAGGGATGAACAGTATGTCCATCGATCGGTTTATATTAAAAAAATTGGACAGATGCCAGGAGATCACAACGCGGAGAAATCTCGTAAAATTGTTTCAAATCCGAATTCATAGAGCGCAGATAGCCGAGGATCGCCATTACGGGTTATAATGATGTTAAACAAAAAAAAGGGCTATCCCTCTTTAAAAGAGAGATAGCGCAAGAGAGTCGTTTTCGCTTTTGCTGTGAAGAATTGCCTCGGATCCCTCGATTTCAATGCTGATCAGGGAATTGAGGCATTTTTGCAGCGCGTTTTTACCGGTTTGAATTTTATGGTCAAGCGCGCTGGTTAGCAGTTTTAGTACCTTCTGTACCGGCTGCTTGCTATCCGTTGTAAAGTACACGGGAACCGGCTTATTTTGGAACATGATTAGTGTTTTCATATCAATCACCTCACGAAAGATTTTTCATGATATTTGCATTATAAATTGCCAATCTTAAAATAACCTTAAATTCATAGAATTAATCAGCATCATTTTTCTGAGCGTGACATTTTTGTGAACGACGATATTTTCCCGACGACAAACCCGGATTTAACCTATAATCAATACATAAATAGTCCCTTGGGACTAACAAAGCCGCGTGAAAAATAGGAAATAGGAAATATGACACAAATTGACAGAACTGACCCTGGGATGATATTATTACAATAATGTAACTATTTTTTGCAACTATTGAAATAGGTGATTGGACTTTGCATATGGAATAAACATAAGGATTACCATTTTTGGAAAGGCAGGTTAACCGGATGATACTCACCGTGATCAGCGGGCGAAATGAAGATGATTGGTTTGATATCGACGTACCCGATGAGTGCTCCATTGAACGGTTGAATGAGCTGCTGGGGCTACGTCTTTTTCGTGAACCCGCGGGTGAAGGGATTCAATATATATTGGAAGCAAAGTTCCCGGAAGGCTTATGGTTTACGGTAGGGGGCCATTCTAACCTGGTTGAAGCAGGACTTAGAGAAGGCTCCTATATCCGTATACAGCGGGCATTCTCAACAACCACCGAGGAAGCTCCTGTCTATGGCAGAAGATTGTTGTTTCAAGAAAGCTGAGATTGGGTAAATAACCCTTTGGTTTTAATTGAAACAGCAAAATACATAATTGTACATTTCAGACGCTCTGGATTAGGAGGAAGTGACATATGAACGTGTTGTACCAACGTTCGCCGCGTATTAGACCGGCTTTACCGAATGAAGACATGGAGATTCTGAGACCGCCGTCCGAGCCAAGCAAACCGTCGTTTTCGATGATTGCCATCATTATTCCGATTATTATGACGGCTGCGATGGTTGGTTTCTATTTCTATATGAGCGCGAACGGCAAAATGGGGAGCAACTACATGATACTCTCCATCTTTATGATGCTGACTTCCTACACGCTGCCGTTCTTCATATATTTAAGCAACAAGAAGACTTATCAGAAGAAGCTGGCTGAACGAAATCAGAAGTACCGTGCACAGCTTGACCTGCACCGGGAAGAGCTTAAGGAGCGGCAGGAGGATCAGGTACACATTCTGTTTGATATCCATGGCGATCCGGACGTGTGTTACAACGTTGTGAAGAACCGGAGCAGCAGCTTGTGGGAACGTTCTCCGGAAGATAAGGATTTTCTGGAGATTTGCGTGGGCAAGGGAGAGGTTCCGTTCTATATTAACGTTAAGCCTCCCCGCGCAGATGGGTATGACAAGGATCCTTTGATCGAAGCAGCCGAATTGCTGACTTCCGAATTTCAGTCCGTCGACGATGCATCGATTGCGCTGCCGTTATTCGAATCCAAGGTCATAGGGATTGTAGGCGGAAGAGACCGCGTATTAAATATGCTGCGCGTGATGATGGCCCAAACGGCTGTGCGGCACTCACCCGATGAAGTGAAAATCGCCGCTTTCTACGAAGAAAAAGAAGCGAGCGAGTGGCAATGGCTGCGCTGGCTCCCTCATACATGGGATGATGATCGTTCCAGCCGCTATCTTGCGGATCGACGGAGCAATGCCCATCAGCTTGCGGATGAAATATTTACTCATTTGTACCGGCGTAAAAACAATCGATCCGAACATGGGAAGAAATCGATTGAGATGCCGGCATACGTGGTGATCTTATCCGCTACCCAATTAATCGAGGAAGAACCGCTACTGCCTCTGCTAATGGAAGATGCCGAAGCGACCGATGCGGTCACCATCGTCTTGTCCGACCGGAAGGAAAGCTTGCCGATGCACTGCCAGCTTATCGTTGAGGTTGACCGGGAGCAGGCGGCGTACACGATTAAGAAAGCGGACGGCACGGTCTCCAAGCAAACCTTCCAATCCCATCATATTAGCAGGGAGCAGATTGAAGCCTTGGCTCGATCCATGGCACCGATCCGGCTGAAGCGATCTTCTGCGTCCGATATCCCTAGCGTTTTGGCACTCTTCGAGATGATGGATATTCAGAAAATCAACGATTTGGATGTACACAGACGCTGGCAGCAGAACCGATATCCGGATTCATTACCCGTTCCGATGGGTGTCCGGGCGGGCGGAAAGAAGATTAATTTGAATCTTCATGATAAAATAGAGCGTCAAGGTCATGGACCACACGGTCTGATTGCGGGAACGACCGGTTCCGGGAAAAGTGAGGTTATTCAATCCATTGTGGCCTCCCTGGCCTCCGAGTTTCACCCTCATGACCTGGCATTTATGCTTATTGATTATAAGGGCGGCGGCATGTCCAACACGTTTGTTAACTTGCCGCACGTAGTAGGCACCATAACGAACCTGGATAACAATCTGATTGAACGGGCGAAGGTGTCGCTGAAAGCCGAGCTGGTCCGCCGCCAGAAAATATTGAACGATGCGGGAAATCTGCAGCATATCGACGAGTACTACAAGCTGCTGCGCAATCGGCATGGCGAGCCGCTCCCGCATCTCGTTATTATCATTGACGAATTTGCACAGCTGAAGAAAGATCAACCGGAGTTCATGGATGAATTGATCAGTATTGCCGCTATTGGACGAACACTTGGTGTCCATCTGATTCTTGCGACTCAGAAACCGGCAGGTGTCGTGGACGATAAGATTTGGAGTAACTCGCGCTTTCGGATCTGTCTTCGGGTACAAAGCGAGGGCGACAGCCGTGATATGCTGAAGATTCCGAATGCAGCCTGGATTAATAAGCCCGGACGAGGCTATTTTCAGGTGGGCAGCGACGAAGTGTTTGAAGAAATGCAGTTTGCCTGGAGCGGCGCTCCTTACATTGAAGAGAAGGATACGCCCGGCGCAGTGGTTATTCGCGAGGTGCGAATTAACGGGAAGTCGGAGCCTCTGCTTGCTTCTAATCCCTCCCTGGGAGCGCATCTGGAGGTGCCCAAACAGCTCCAGGTGTTTATCGACCATGTGGCTGAGGTGGCCAAGGAGCAAGGGATCGAACGGCTCCAGGGGCCTTGGCTTCCACCGCTTCCGGAGAGTCTGGATCTGGAGAGCATACCGTCTGGGACCGAGCTGCAGAAGCAGGATCTGTTCAGTGATTCGGCACTTGTGTCCTATGTCGGGATGGTTGATGATCTGCCAAACCAATGCCAGAAGCCGCTGATGCTCAATCTTGAGCAAGGCCACTGGGCCGTATACGGCATGCCCGGACTTGGAAAGACCACCTTTATTCAAACGATGCTGATGTCGTTAGCCAATCGGTACACCTCGGACTTTTGGCATGGGTATATCGTGGATATGGGCCGGATGATGCGGGACTTTGCAGGGCTTCCTCATATCGGAGGAGTCATGATGGCGGAGGAAGAGGATCGTATCAAGCGCCTGTTCCGTTTTCTGACGAAAACGGCGGCGACTCGCAAGGACATGATTGCTGAAGCGGGTGTGAAGACCGTTGCATCCTACCGCCGGGGCAACACTGGACTCGTTCCGCAATTGGTCGTGATTATTGACGGGTATCTGAATTTCCGGAACTCTTATCCGGATGAGAACGACATGCTTGAATACCTGCTGCGAGAAGGCGGAAGTTTGGGGATTACGTTTGTCATTACGGCGAACCGGATTTCGGATATGTTCGAGAAGGTCCGAAGTAATATCTCGCAAGCGGTATCGTACGAACTCGCCGATCCTGCTGATTACTATTATGCAGTGGGGCGTCCAACAAGAGCTCCCAGCCAGCTTCCTCCAGGGAGAGGACTGGTCAAAGGGCAGGTGCCGCCGCTTGAATTTCAGACGGCCTTGCCGGCTTCCGGTCAGGAAGAGGGGGACCGTTCCGCAGCGCTCCGTGATATGATTCGCACTCACCGGGCTGCGTGGCACGGGGAAGAAGCGCCACGGATTGAGTCACTGCCGGACAAGATTCCGCTCCATCAACTGCTGAAGGTACAAAAGCCTTATGAATCAGCAGGTATGGTGAAGTATCGGGTTCCTGTCGGGGTGGCCACGGATGACTTGACACCTTTTGCTATCAATCTGGAGGATGGACCGCATTTTATTGTGGCGAGTCCGATGGAAGGTGGTAAAACGTCGTTCCTCCTCAGCTGGATGCTATCACTTGCATATCATACATCTCCGGATGAGCTGGAAATATATACGGTAGATACGCGCTATGGAAGCAGCGGTCTGAGTCGGATGAACCACCTTCCGCATGTCCGTGGGCATGCAGAGAATGAGGAAGATTTGGCTCCGCTCATTTCAGGCCTTTATGAACGGGTTCAGACCCGGTCGAAGGACAGTGAAGACCCGACGATCCTGCTTATGATTGATGACGCTGACGTGCTCAGCAAGCAGCTTTCCGATTTCACCTTGAAAGACCAGCTGTCTGCCATCGTCAGACAGGGAAGAGACCGCAGGGTACATGTTGTCATTGCCGGTGTACCGGCCGATTTCCCGACGTATGGCGTCGATTGGTTTACCGATATCAAGGCTGCACAAAACGGATTTTTATTCGGAACATTGGATTCCAACGATTTATCGTTCTTCAGAATTCCTTTTTCCGAATCCACCAATAGTCCTGGAGGACTAAAAATACTTCCGCCAGGACAGGGGTACTACGTAAAACGTAAATTTTCCAGAATAAAAGGCGCAGTTCCGTTCGATGACGAATGGAACGCCCAAAGATGGGTCACAGAAATTCGCGACCGATGGCATGTTGTAGTTTGAGGGGAGGTGGCTCATAATGTTGACAATTCATGCTTCCAAACAAGAAACGATCACGCTGAACGACAAGGAATTTTTCTTCTTGGCTGGAATTATCGGATCGGACCGATTACTTGGTGTTGAAGATCCTTTTGTAGGATACTTAACGGAAGAAATCGCGGTTGAGTGGGAGAAAACCAAACAATCGCTCCTAAGCAAGCAATATTTGATTCAAGAGGAAGGCGGGGAATTGTCGATTCCACCCGAAGTCTTCTCAAGAGTGGCTATTGCCGGACTTGCGGAACGTGCGTGCTGGTTGAAATATGAAAATCAGGATTCGGCGTTTGAAGGATATCTGCATGTTACGGACGAACGGGTAATACAAGTATGCAGAAGCGGCGAAGACAACCGATGTTACCTGCTTAGTGAACTGGGTACTATCGAACAAACCTGCGATCAGCTGGTGCAGGATCTGGCCCTAAGCGACCAAAACTGGGGGGATATACCGGCTTTATTGCTTAGCCGGAAGGAATTCGGAGATATTTTCACCTCCGTTTCCGAACAGAAGTGTGACGATATCGGCGATCGCTTGGCCAGGTTGACGGATGATGCAGAGGGTTCAATCGCTTTAGCGAAATGTATGAAAAACAAGGTGTCTTCGGGGGAACTCCAGCTGTCGATATGGAACGGAATCAGCTGGGAAAGTCAAAATGCAGCATTTATAGTGAACGAGTCCATGAATTGGCTGCTGCGTATGAGCCTGGAGGGAGACCAGGACTGGTTAACCGCAGCGCCAGCGACCAAAGAGCAGTTTCGTCATATGCTACTTATGTGGCTGAAACAGTAACAGAGCCTGTATGAAAGGTGAGGACCAATGCGTATTTCTGTCGAGCCGGAGTCTCTCCGGACGTTAAGCCGTCAGCTGCAGCATAGTGGCGATGAATATTTAGCGATTACGAGAACGCTCAACCAAGCTATGGAATCACTCGTTTGGGAGACGTCTCTCAAAGCGGCGGTTATTGATGAGTGGCAGTCTGCCCGGAGTCTTGGAGAGCATCTGGGAGCTCTTCTAGCTCAGCTGGGCAAGCATCTTCAAAGCAAAGCCGATCAATTTCAAGAAACGGATCATCAGTACCATACAATTTTGGAGCATGCAATCATAAGCACAGTATCACCGACAGCTCTGTTTGCGGCTTCCGGCATGGAGGGGCGTTCATCCATATTACCGGAATATGGTAATTCCTCGACGGTAATATCGAACCCGAGTTCGGTAGCCGCTGCCGTAGGCATGGCCAGTGGAGACAACGGGGATTCAGCTAAACAAGCCGCATTAGCCGGGCAAAGCTGGACCTTTACCGATCCATCTTCGTTTGGTATTGCCAACTAAATCCCTATTTCTTTTGGGATTATCAGGATGGTAAATGTTTCAAATTGGGACGTATAGGGTAACTGGAAATTAGGTCTGAGGACATTTTGATAAACTGAGACTCTTGGGCTAAGATGTCAAGTGTCACCAGAAAACGAATTTCTAGGAGGTTACATAAATGGCAGGACGTATTTTAATTACGCCGGAGCAAGTCGAGCAAGTAGCGAACCAATTTAAACAGAGCGGTGATCAAAGTCAGCAAATCGTTAACAGCCTGACTCAATCGATCAACGGTATGGAAGGTCAATGGGACGGTATGACGAAGCAGCGCTTTTTCCAGGAAGCTAGCCGCTTGATGAACTCCTTCGTCCAAACGCTTGACAGTATCAGCAATGAGCTGAAAGCGATCGCTCAGAAATTCCGTATGGCTGACGAATCTCGTTAATACCCATTCGGAGACTTTTGCTTTATAATAGTTTAATAGGCAGAATAAACCGGGTGGAAGACAACCCGGTTTTCTTGCAATTTTGGATGTTTAGAATATAACAATCTGGTTAATAGAGTATAGAGTTATATAGTTAGGTAACGGAGTTAAGAGAGGATGACGTTCATGACATTTCAGCCAAACCCGGGCGATGGGATTGTTGTAAATGGAACGGCTTATACAGTAGGACAGCATCCCGCAGCGCCAGGTGTAGCCTACGCCCAAGCTGGGCGGCAGGGAATCGTCTATCAGCTGCTACCTGTGGATGGGGAGCTGCATGAAGCCAAAGCACTAAAGGTGTTTTTTCCTAAGTTCAGAATTCCGGCTATGGTGTACCAATCCGAGCATATGGGGAATTATCGCGAGATACCGGGTTTGCAGGTAAGTAGTCGAGAGGTGCTCACTCCCGAAAGAAACGGAGATTTGATAGCGGAATATCCGGATTTGCTCTACGCGGTCATCATGCCATGGATTCATGGATGTACTTGGTTTGACGTAATAAGCGATCAGCGTAATCTGGGACGTTCTGAAAGTCTGATGCTTGCCAAGGCATTGGCAGCCATCGGTTCAAGCATGGAGCAGCGCGGATTAGCACACTGTGACCTGTCTGCGCCTAATGTCATGCTTCCGTTTTTTTCGGAAGTGAAGCTTCCGGAAGGCGCCGCCGCCGTTGAACTTGTCGATGTGGAGCAGATGTACAGCCCCAAAATGGATCGACCTGATGTTTTGCTTGCTGGCTCTCCTGGATATGCGGCTCATCGAACGGTACATAGCGGGTTGTGGAGTGCATATGCCGATCGTTTCGCGGGTGCTGTTATCATTGCGGAAATGCTGGGATGGAGCGATCCGGCTATCGTTAATCGGGCTTGGGGCGAAAGTTATTTTGATCAGCATGAAATGCAGACTCCGTGCGAGCGTTATTTTTTACTGAAAAAGTCGCTGGGTCAGCGTTGGGGTACACGGATTTCGGATCTGTTCGGCAGAACCTGGGACAGCCAGGATTTGAGCAGCTGTCCTACCTTTGGTGAGTGGCTGATTGCATTATCCTCATTAAGTGAGGAAGAAGTGGTGGAGGAAGTACCAGCTGCTGTAGTAGCTGCAACTGCCCATGACGACCATTCGGATGAAACCCGTCCTGAAACTTCCCAAGAGGTGCCGGCCGAGATTATGGCTTCGCTTGGAATTGAGCCAGGCACCCGAGAAGTCAACGACAGTGTGGTTGGACGCTTGTTTCATCAGGCGCGTGATCTGGAGGATGCGGGCAATCTTTCCGGTGCGTTGGAAATATTCCGCTCCGCGTACCATTTTGTAAAGAAGGATAGTCCGCTTGAAGTGGAGCTTGCCGCCGCTATACAGGGGCTCGAGGAGCAGCTTCGTCCGGCTGAAGAATCATCCAACAAAGGTTTTAAAGCACTGTTGTTATCCCGTAAATTCATGCTCTCAACCGCTGCGGCTATCGTCATATTGGCAGGTTCTGCGATTACGGTGAACCAGATTTTGGCGGAGAAGGCAGAGAGCCGTCAGTTGGATGCCCAGCGATTAGCCGAGCAGCAAGCGCAGGAGAAAGAAGCAGCTGCGCGCAAGCAAGAGGAAGAGACGCGGAAGCAGCAGGAAGAGGCGGCTCAGAAAGAAGCAGCTCACAAAGAAGCAGAGGCTAAAAAAGCCGAAGAGGAGCGCTTGAAGGCAGAGGAGGCCAAGAAGGCTGAAGAAGCTGAGCAGGCACTGAAAGAACAGGAGAAAGCCAACCTTCAGGCAAAGTATGAGAAGCAGGCGAAGTATGAAGCTTACCTAGCATCGCTAGAAGAGAAGAAAAAGAAACAAACATTGCAAGAGAAATATGATAATCAAGTCAAATATGAGGCGTACTTAGCCCAAATGGAAGAGAAGAAGAAAAAGGCGGCCCAGGAAGCAGCGGCTGCCAAGGCGGAGGCAGAGCGTCAGGCGAAAGCCAGGGCTGCCCAAAAAGCCCAAGCCGCAAAGCTTCAGAAGCAGCGTTCACAAAACGTAGTAGAACTGGTTGCCCTATATAATAAGGCGTATAATGCGCAGGTAGCCGGCAACAAAGACCGCGCTAAGAATGCCGCGCGTGAGTTCATTGAGCTGTATAACAACGATAAAGCCTATTATAAGACGGTTGGTAAAATGAGCAGTCGCCTTAACAATCTGCAGGAATTCATAAGTAATGACAGCCACTGGATACCAAAACTATAAAGACGTAAACATGACGAAAATGCAGGGGTGAATGTTAATTCACGATGAACTATACCATTCAAGCATCACAGCGCACACCAGCGCTCATTATATATCTGATTGATATCAGCGCGTCTATGAATATGCTGATGGAGGACCGCAGGCGGATCGACGTCGTATACGAAGCATTGTCCTTGGCCATTCGGCAAATGGTGTTTCGCTCCACTAAGGGCAATCGCCTGACGCCTCGGTACCGGATTGCCATCCTTGCATACAGCGATGATGTCTATGATTTGTTAAACGGAATCAAGGGCATTGACGAAATTGCGGCGATCGGCTCGCTTCCGGATTTAACACCTAAGCGGTTCTCCGATTCGGCGAAAGCGTTCCTTCAAGCCGAGAAAATACTGCAATCGGAGATTCCGAATATGCAGGATTGCCCTGCGCCGCTTGTGTGCCATATGACGGATGGTGTGGCCACGGGAGAGGATCCGGAACCGATTGCTCGCCGTATCATGAACATGAGCGTTCCGGACGGCAACGTGCTCGTGGAGAATATTTTCATTTCCGATCATCTGATGAGCCAGCCGATATCCGAACCGCGCCGGTGGAAGGGGATTTTGGCTGATACATCGCTTGAGGATGAACATGGGCGCAAGCTAAAAATGATGTCTTCCGTTCTTCCCGAAAGCTATCGAGAAATGCTGCTTGAGGCGGATTATCAACTGAACCCGGGAGCCTTGATGATGCTTCCAGGCACTTGCTCTGAGCTGGTGTCCATCGGGTTTCAGATGTCAGCTGCCACGCCGGTAAGGTAAGAGGTCGAAAAGATGAAGCGATCATACGCGAGAAACATGGAATCGTTGGGAATTCGTAAGCGGAAGGCTCAAGCAGCATCGTTTTATTACGAGAGCAAGCAGACGGTGGAAGAACCGATTACGAAGATTAAAGATTTGTTCACATGTCGTTATGCGTATGGCAGAGCGGCAGAATCTGTCATGCTCTCCGAGACGGGTCAGGATTTCATTGCGTTAAAGATGAATGAGGATGTGTGCCATTTTGTACTGTGTGATGGTGTCGGATTGAGTTATCGAGGCGATGTGGCTTCACGTCTGCTGGGTCAGGGGTTAATGAACTGGCTGGAAACGGTGGAGGAACTCACGAGCGCATCGCTTGAACGCAAACTGAAGGAACTTACGTATGAAGCCGATCGGGAAATGCGGACTCATTCGCTCAGTTCCGAAACGCCAAAGCTGCTTCGTGAAGTACTGGAAGAGAAGCAGCGCAAGGGAAGCGAAGCCATGTATATTTGTGGTCGCATAGAGCTCTCTTCGGGTTTTCGTCGCAAAGGAAGGCTGTGGCTCGCCTGGCAGGGTGATTCCAGGCTACGCTTGTGGCGCAAGGAAGACGAGATCACCTCGGTATTCGGAGATCATTTCCGAACGTCGGAACGCTGGTCTTCCCGAAGTGGCCCGATCGGAGGCAGTCCTCATGTGTTCTCGTGCAAATTAGACCCGGAGACCGAATATCGGCTTCAGCTATACAGCGATGGACTCAACGATCTGGACCCAATGAAGGAGCCGATTCCTGATGAGCAGGTGCAGGTATTAATGAATGCTCGCCATACGGACGGTCTGGAAGATGATGCTTCGTTTCTGGAGATAGTATGGTAGGTTCCCAAGAAGGTTATGGTATGATAAACGCTGAGTCGGACCCAAGGGTCCGGCTTTTTTGTGCAAAAAAATTAGAATCATGATTATAAAACAACTCCATTTGGGTAATCTTGTGACAGATGAATGTATAACGGGTTACGATAAAAGGAGCGTGTTGATAATGAATGAAGGACACGGACGTTTTCATGGGAGAACAGCGATCATTACCGGAGCTGGATCCGGCATCGGAAAGGCAGCGGCCATTCAGCTGGCGAAGGAAGGCGCAAATGTTGCCTTATTTGATCTGTTGGATGACCGAACGAATAAAGCGGAATCGGAGATCAACTCGATTCGGGAGGGTTCCGCCAGAGCCTTTGATGTGGATACCACAGATCCAGACCGGGTGGAGAAGGCGGTCCTCGAAACGGTGGAGATTTTTGGCAGCGTGGATATCGTATTCGCCAATGCAGGGATTAACGGCGTGATGACGCCCATTGATGAAATGAAGCTGGAGGAATGGACCAAGACGCTGAACGTGAATTTGAATGGTACGTTTCTGACGGTCAAATATGCGATTCCGCACCTCAAGAAACGGGGACAGGGCAGCATTATCATTACCAGCTCCGTCAATGGCACCCGAACTTTCTCCAACTTTGGGATGAGCGCCTACAGCACAACCAAAGCGGGACAAGTGGCTTTTGCGAAGATGGCTGCGCTGGAGCTGGCAAAATTCAAAATCAGGGTTAATGTAATCTGCCCCGGCGCAATTTCTACCAACATTGATCAAAGCACGAAGAAGCAGGGCGATCTGGAGGAGATCGTGATTCCGGTGGAATATCCGGAAGGGAGTCAACCGCTGTCTGACGGTCCGGGTACACCTGAAGAGGTTGCGGATTTGGTGGCGTTTCTTGCTTCCGATCAATCGAGACATATTACTGGAGCGCAAATTTTCATAGATGGAGCGGAATCACTGTTGTAAATGAGATCAGTTGAACCCCCGAAGGTTCCCTGCATTTAGAACTTGGAATATAAACTGCGCTGCTATATGATGAGGAGGACGAAGGGAAAAGGAGGAGGCTGAATAATAATGAGCATCTTTTCCAGATTGGCTGAGCAGAAGATTGAAGAAGCGATCCGCAACGGAGAGCTCGATCATTTGCCTTATGCCGGGAAGAAACTTCCGATCGATGATCTTTCGCACATTCCAGAGGATCTGAGAATGTCCTACCGCATCATGAAAAATGCGGGTTATGTTCCTGAAGAAGTTACACTTCGCAAGGAATGCGTTCAGTTGTATGACCTACTCGGCGCTGCCCAAAACGAGGGTGAGCAGGAGCAGCTTCAACGCAAACTGAATGAAAAGCATCTAAGACTGCAATGGTTGCTGGAACAGCGGGGACTTAGCGGCAATAGCGCGTTTACGCAGTATGAATCCAAGGTCAGGGAACGATTGACCCATGAGGAATAACAGAACAGCGCCAGCCTTACTTCTCTTTTCGAGAATGATCGTGCTGGCGCTGATTGTTTGTCGAGATACGAAGGAACGTAATTTGAATAATGCTCATGAATCCCTTTATTTCGGTGAGCCGCACTTAGGATTCAAACAGCTGGTTTTTTACATGGTCCGTCATTTTTATCGGGGCAGAAGATACTTTCGATAAGTCAAAAACAGGAATTAGATCCGCAGGGCGAACGGATTCCGGATGATCCAGAAGACCGGCGGTCCAAGCCAGCCAGCCGATAATGCGTTCGGGCATAATGCCCTGGCCGCGAAGAAATGAGAGGCTAAGTCTGCGGGTTCTCTTGGCGAGCCTTCTGCCTTCCGCATCCACCATCAGCGGGGTGTGCGCAAACTGTGGCGGCTGGTAGCCTAACGCTTGGTATAAGAGCAGCTGACGTGGGGTGGAGTCCAGTAGATCGGCTCCTCGGAGTACATTGGTTATGCCCATTAATGCATCATCCACGACCACCGCAAGTTGATAAGAGATCATATCGTCCGCCCTGCGAACCACAAAGTCTCCTCCATCGGATAGCCGGTAGGACTGCTCTCCGGCGATGCCGTCAACAAAGGAAACGATCGTTTGCGGTACCTTCATCCGCAGCGAAGGCTTCTTATGAAGCTCTCTAAGCGCCGCTTCCTCCCGAGTTAAATCTCTACAAGTTCCCGGGTAGCGGAGGCCTTCCGATGCAATGCCATGCGGTGCGCTGGCTGCAGCCGTGATATCGGCCCGACTGCAATAGCAGGGGTATAGTTTATTCGATTCCCTCAGCTTGGCGATTTCCTGCTCGTACAGCTCCTGGCGCGCCGCCTGATGATAAGGTCCATAGGCACCGGCAAGACCGGGACCTTCATCCCAATCCAAACCGAGCCATTCCAGATCTCTCATAATCTCGACGGCAAGTTCCTGTCGGGAACGCTGGACATCGATATCTTCTATTCGGAGTATATATTGGCCGTTCATACTCCTTATTTGCAGCCATCCAAGTAAAGCGGTCAACGCATTGCCGATGTGCATCTTGCCTGATGGCGTAGGGGCAAAGCGACCGCGAAATGTGGCATGCTGCTCCATACATTTCACCTTCCGACTCCATGAATCTTGATGTTTACTTGGGAACGATATTCATATTGTAGCGCAATTATATCGATACTTTCCAGCCGTGGCGAACAAGGAGCTCCCCTTGACGAACATCGGCTGTTTTATATAATTAAGGGATTATATTGATATTTAATAGGATAACTGGAGATGTATCCATGACTGAATTACCGATTCACCGAATACTTCCACAATTGAAAATGGCTTTATCTACTGGAACCCATGCGGTTTTGATCGCTGAACCGGGTGCAGGCAAAACGACCCAGGTGCCCTTAGCATTTCTGAATGAACCCTGGCTGGAAGGCAAGCGGATCATCATGCTGGAGCCCAGAAGGATCGCAGCCCGCTCAGTTGCGAGTTATATGGCTTCCTCTTTAGGGGAGGCAGTTGGTGAGACGATCGGATATCGCGTCCGAATGGACAGCAAGATCGGGCAGAACACGCGGATCGAAGTTGTGACGGAAGGCATCATGACGCGCATGCTGCAGAATGATCCGGAATTAACCGGCATCGGTATGATTATATTCGACGAATTTCATGAACGAAGTTTGCAGGCCGATACCGGCCTGGCTTTTGCGATGGAATCCCAATCGGTGCTGCGGGAAGACTTAAGGCTGCTTGTCATGTCTGCTACCCTTGAGGCAGAACCGGTCGCGAAGCTTCTTGGCGATGCCCCGGTCATCGTTAGCGAAGGGCGTGCTTTTCCAGTGTCTACTCACTATTTGCGCTCATTCTCTCTTGAAGAGTTACATAAAGGTGCTGCGAATGCCATCATGCGGTCATTCGCCGAACAGCAAGGCGATATCCTTGTATTCTTGCCGGGCGCCCGCGAAATCAGGAGAACCGCTAATGAATTATTAAGAATGAGTTTAGGCCAAGATGTCGTCATTCGGGAGTTATACAGCGCGCTTCCGGTGGAGAAGCAGGATGAAGCGATCAGACGCGATTCGAAGGGCAGGCGTAAAATTGTACTCTCCACAAGCATTGCCGAGAGCAGTATTACCATCGAGGGAATCAAGACCGTCATTGACAGCGGTTATATGCGGACGGAGGTGTTCTCGCCGAGAACGGGACTGCCGCAACGGATTACAAGACGGTTATCCCGGGCATCCGCGGATCAGAGGAGGGGAAGGGCTGGGCGTGTATCTGCTGGTGTATGTTATCGCTTATGGAGTGAGGAAGAGCATCGCCATCTGCCGGAAAGCACCATTCCCTCGATCCGTGAATCCGATCTGACGCCGCTGGCCTTGGAATTGGCGGTATGGGGGACGCGCGACCCGGAGCAGCTTGCCTGGCTTGATGTGCCGCCTCGACCAGCTCTTACGCAAGGTCAAACGTTATTGAAGCAGCTGTCGGCTCTGGATGATTCGGGCAGTATCACGCAGCATGGCCGTGAGATGGCGCTTCTCGGGCTTCATCCAAGGCTGGCCCATATGCTCCTGAAGGCACAAGAACTAGGCGAGACATCGCTGGCCATCCGGATCGCTGTACTGCTTCAAGATCGTGATATCATGAGCAGAGGTGAAGCCTTAAGGGGTCAGGATATGCGCTCGCGCGTAGAGCGGCTTCTCGCGTATGAACAGGATGGGCAGCGGTCCGGCGAACAAGATAAGTCCAATGAAGCCGTACTGCAGCGGATGAAACAAGAGATCAGGAAACTGCATACACAGCTAAATATCGCATATACAACAAGCGGGGACCTGAACCTCTGCGGACTATTGTTGTCATTCGCTTACCCAGACCGGATCGCAAAGAACAGGGGAGGAACCGGGTTCCTCATGCGAAGCGGCAGAGGCGTGAAATTGGTATCGGTTCAGCCTATGAGTCGTGCCCCTTATATTGTGGTCGCTGCTATAGATGATCAAGGTGCAGACGGGAATATTCAGCTTGCCTCTGAAATGGATGAATTATGGCTCGATAAGTATTATCATGATGAGATGGAACAGCATAAAGAGGTCGTATGGGATGCTGCTTCCGGCAGCATCAGGGCGAGGCAGAGGCAGATGCTTGGAGCGCTCGTTATCAAGGAGCAAGCCTATTCGAATCCGACTGGGGAGGAAATAGCCCTAGCCTTGCTGCAAGGGATCAGACAGGAGGGCCTTGGATTGTTGCAATGGAGCAAGGCAGCGTTACAGCTGAGAGAGCGGCTCGCCTTTATGTTCCGGCATGATCCCGAGGGGGATTGGCCTGATGTTTCGGACGAAGGTCTGCTGAATCAGGCGGAGGAGTGGCTGCTCCCTTATTTGGAAGGGCTACGAAATCGACATGATGTGAGACGTCTTGCTCCGGGAACGCTCTTGGAGCATATGCTTAGCTGGGAGCAAAAGCAGCAGCTTCAGAAGGAAGCGCCGACTCATATCAGGGTGCCGAGCGGGTCCCTGATCCCAGTTAACTACAGTGATCCTGAACAACCGTTCCTGGCCGTTCGTCTGCAGGAAATGTTCGGACTTCAGGATACGCCGCGAATTGCCAATGGACGAGTTGCGTTGACCTTGCATTTGTTGTCACCTGCACAAAGGCCCGTTCAGGTAACCTCGGATTTATCCAGTTTCTGGCGCAGCGGCTATTTCGATGTGAAAAAAGACTTAAAGGGAAGATATCCTAAACATTATTGGCCTGATGATCCCATGGAGGCCACTGCAACCCATCGGACCCGGCCCAAGGCTTAACAGTGCAGCGTCACGTTTAAATTCTCCTTCCGTCGGGTAATGTTAAATATGAACGACCACCGATGAGGAGGGTTTATCATGGAGAAGAAAATTGTTGGAGTATTCCGTTCGGAACAGGAAGCGGCTCAAGCCATCGAGCACCTTCAGCGGCATGGGATTCCGAACGATGCCATTTCCATTATAGCGAAGGATAAACGCGAAGCAGACATGATTGCCGAGCAGACGGGGACAATGGCGCCAGAAGGAGTAGCTGCAGGCGCAGCAACAGGCGGCATACTTGGGGGTACGGCAGGTTTGCTGGCAGGACTTGGGGCTTTGGCTATTCCCGGCATCGGTCCGATTCTTGCCGCAGGACCTATTGCAGCAACGCTTACCGGCGCAGCAGTGGGTGCGGGAGCCGGGGGGCTGGTCGGTGGTTTTATCGGCCTTGGCATCCCGGAAGATGAGGCGAAAGAGTACGAGTCCTATATAGAGCAAGGACGGATTCTGGTACTGGTTGACGCTGATCAAGAAAATACAGGCATCTACGATATATTCCGCGATTATGATTATAGAAACGAGGGTCGTGCCGGTGCCGTTGATCCGGATCGGGACGATTCGCTTCCACCGCGAGGCACTACGCTGCTGTAAGGAAACAAACCCGGTTCTCATTGGAACCGGGTTTTTCTATAGATATCAATCCCAGCTGGCTGAGTCGCAGAAGTAAATAACAAAGTGGACCTTCATTCGAGGGTCCTTAGGATCAGTAAATAATTGGATTACCCGATTAAGGGCAGTGTCCCTTACAATGAGGAGTGTTCACACGAAGTCAGACGAAGGGGGAGCAGTATGCCCAAAGAAAGAATACCGGAAATCGAGCGCTTGCGGGGAATTGCTTTCCTGGCTGTAGTCTTACAGCACTCCATCGCACACTATTCTGTCGCGCCGGGAATGACGACAGGCGATGGTTTGATGATGGCAGTTCTTCTGATGGCGACGAAATTTGCTGTGCCCGTCTTTATTTTTATTACCGGCATGGTGCTGTTTTATAACGATAAAGGTCAGCTGCATTACGGAAGGTTCATCAAAAGGCGTTTTGGTGATATCTACGTTCCGTTTGCGGTATGGACCTGGATTACTTTATTGATCAATCATAAATTTAATCCTGCTGTAATTGAGGATTGGAAGTATCTTGGGGAAGTATGGTTAACCGGAAAATCGAGCTCGCATTTTTGGTACATCATTATGCTGTTTCAATTCTATTTGCTGTACCCGCTGTTCCGCTCCGCTATATTAGGAATAAAGAAGCGATGGGGCTGGCAGACGCAGCTTACGATATTGATTTTATCCGGGCTATTGTACGTGGGTTTAACAGGAATTATCAATGATATTGGCCAATGGATGGGAAGCCTGAATATCCCGGTATGGAGTGAGCTGTTCACAACCTACGCAGATCGGAATGCACTCTATTATTTCTTCTATTTTGCGCTGGGGGCGGCGGCCGGTTTATACCATGACGCTTGGAAAAAATGGCTGCAAAAGGCACGGCCGGCCATATGGCTCGTCTTCGCATTTTTGTTCGGATGGATGCTCATCCAGGCCGTTAATGAGATCCGTTCCGCCGCGAATGGCGCGATCTCGTTCTATTCCTTATCGCTGCTTCGCCCGATGATGGCACTTTTCCTGATTAGTTCTATATTGGTCATGTACGATGTGGCCGGTTGGATATGTCGTCATGCCGGAGCGGGAGCGAATGCGCTTCTGACCTCCATTGGGCTCTATTCGTATGGTGCTTACCTGATTCATCTATTGACACTGCGTATAAGCTATGCAGTCGACGAATCTTTGCTGATCAGCATGCATCCTCTGGTTCGGATACTCTCTTCATGGATCATCAGCGTGGGCGTGGCTTATGGTGCCACTCGCCTGCTCGCCAAGCTGCCGTTCGGGAAGTGGCTTGTCGGAATCGCTGGAGCAAGAAAAAATCGCGGGGTTCGCCCATACGGCAAATCGCGTCCAACCACCGGCACATCCACCGGGATGTGAAGAATTAACCCCACCCTTCGAGGGTGGGGTTTTTAATCCTTTGATCCACCAACCACCCAAAAACAGCAGATGAAAAACCCTACATTATATAATTTCAACATATGAAAAATTCACAATAGTATAAACATTGACGCTCTTGCATCACTCTTCTTCATCCAACACCCAACTACGTTTCAATCTACGCCTTCTTGGTTTAAAAAGAGAGGGATGCTTCCTATTGTGCAAACTGGGAAACTGTGGGTTATAATTAGGTATATTATGGGACAAGTAGCTCGTGAAGGAGGAGGCGTCCAGATGGCATTTATGATCGCCCAGCGTGCTTTTATCAAAGTATATCTCATAACCATGGTGGAGCAGCAGCGCGGATATGGATATCAGATGCTGGAAGAACTGCGGCAAGAATTCAAGAGCCATGGGTATTCACCGCCGCAAAGCGAAATTTACCGGGCTCTGCATGAGTTGGTGCAAGAGGGTGTATTATACCGTACGAAGCAGCTGAAAGGGAATGATCCGCGGGTCGATTTTCAAGAAATCGTTCTTTATCATTTTACCGATGACGGTGCCGAGAAAGCTAAACTCTACAAAAAACAGGTTAAAACAGATTTGGATCGATGTTTGGGGATTCTTCATAAAGCGGTCAACGATAATTTTTAGAATACCATCTGAATGGAATTCAGCCAAAGGAGGAATGACCTCGTGAGCAAGAAATTGCGCTTTGGAATTATGAGTACTGCTCGGATTGCAAGAAATTCAATGATACCAGGCATATTGAAATCGGAACGCTGTGAGGTCGGGGCGGTCGCTAGCCGCAATGCAGACAAAGCAAGTGAGCTCGCGGATCGATATCATATCGGGAAATACTACGGATCTTATGACGAGCTCCTGGAGGACCCCGACATTGATGCGGTATATATTCCTTTGCCGAATCACCTTCATAAACCTTGGACCATTAAAGCGGCACAAGCGGGCAAGCATATCTTATGCGAGAAGCCGGCAGCCCTGACCGAAGCGGATGTCCGTGAAATGGCTGAGGCTGCTAAAGCAAACAACGTGCTGTTCGCGGAAGCCTTTATGTACCGATATCATCCGAAACACGCACGTGTACGCGAAATCATCGAAAGCGGCGAAATCGGCCAGCTTCGCGGAATTCACGGATCGTTCACCTTCAACAATGCGGAGGATAAAAGCAATGTTCGTTACAGCAAGGATATGGGCGGAGGTTCGATCTATGACGTGGGATGCTATCCCATCTCGGCGGCGCGAATGATATATGGGCAGGAGCCCAAGGCTGTAACGGCCCATGCTTTTTTCTCTGAGGAGCATGACGGTGTGGACATGATGGTCCACGGGATGGTGGAATTTGAAGATGGACTGGGGCTTACATTTGATTGCGGGATGTGGACATATTCCAGATGCTCTTTAGAGATCGCGGGAACCGATGGCAGGATTGAGCTTCCTTCAGCCTTTGGATGGGAGAGGATGGAGGACATGGCCCAGATCTGCGTTCATACGGCCAAGGGATCCCGTGAGGAGAAGGTAGGGATTTACAACCATTTTGCACTGCAAGCGGATGCTATGGCAGCGGCCGTGATGGACGGCACGCCGCTCCCCTATGGTCCGGAAGATGCCATCAGCAATATCAGAGCCATTGAAGCATGTCTTCAAGCAGCCAGATCCTCATCGCGAGTGGTCATTAAATAAGGAGCAACGCTCTTAAAATATTCGTTAGACCCCATAAATCGCCGTGATGGCGATTTATTTTTTTTACCTATTGCATTCCTCTTCAAAATCATTAAAATAAACTTAACGATAAAATAATTTTAACGTAAATATTATTTTAATGAATTGAAAAAGTTTAATGATGTTATCCATTTAACGAAGAGGAGTAGGAAATCATGCAAAATGCCGCTGTTTTAGAAAAGCAAGGATTTGGTCAGCTCTTGAAAATCCGTCCCTACCTGATTTATTTATCTGCCCAGGCCATTACCCGATTCGGGGATTCCCTGGATTCCATCGCTTACAGCTGGATGGTCTATATGCTCACAGGTTCAGAACTATTAATGGGTACATTGTTTGCCTTTAACTTTCTGCCCGGGCTGCTTTTCAGTTTGTTTACCGGCACCTATGTCGATCGCTGGCCGAAGAAACTCGTCCTTGCTTTAACCTATCTCAGTCGCGGCATTGCGGTTTCACTAACGGCTTTTCTGTACGCTGTGGGTTCTCTTGAAGTTTGGCATTTGTTTCTGTTTACGTTTCTAAATTCAACCCTGGAATGCTTCTCCAGACCCGCCGAGACCTCTATCGTCCCCCGGTTGCTGCCCAAGGATAAACTGCTTGCAGGCAATTCTTTCTCAACTTCCGTAAGTCGGAGCGCAGAATTAATCGGTTTATCAATCGCCGGAGCCCTTATCGCTCTGATCGGAATTTCGGGAACGATCCTGATCGATGCCGTAACGTTTCTCATTGCAGCCTCTATTATCGCTTTTATGCCGAATCCAGAGGCAGCCGAACAGGCTGAAGCCAAGGAAGCCTCCACACAGACAGAGATGACTAAAACGGTGCTAGGCGACATTAAAGAGGCTCTCCTATTTGTGAAGCAGCATACGCTGCTCCTCATAACAACTATGCTCGCTATGATCAATAATTTCTGTTTGGCACCCCTGAATGTGCTGCAGCCGGTCTATGTTAAGGAGACATTGGGTGCCGGAGCCGGAGGTCTGAGTGTACTAGGAACGGCCCTCCTGATCGGCATGATTTGCAGCGGGCTATGGATTGGACGCTACGGCAAGAGCTTCAAAAAGAGCACGTTGATCATGTCAGGATCTGTCCTGCTCGGAATCGGTTATTTTGCGTTAGGGATTCCAGGACATCTGCCGGCATGGCGCGTGGAGTCTGCAGCGGTCTGTATGTTCATTGCCGGTTTCGCCGTCTCCATGCTGAATGCCCCTATCTCGACGTATCTGATGGAAGTAACGCCTAGGCATATGCTCGGCAGAATAGGTGCCCTTATGGCGGTGGCGTGCACGGCTGCCATTCCTGTGGGAAGCTTGATTACAGGAGTTGTAGCGGAGCATTACTCTCCTCCCATTCTGTATTCGATCATGGGAATCGTCATGATACTGCCCGTCATATTCCTCATTCGGAAGAAGAGTTTCCGTGCCATTTAAATCTTTTGCGTTTTGTAATTTCGATATTCTCGGCCTATAATGAAAAGAAGCGAAAAATAACATGAAGCTGAGGTGTACGGTGTGGAAACGAAGGAATTGACTACACTGGAAGAGATCAAAATATATTCAGATCCATATCGGCTCCAGATTTTGAATGTATTGAATAAGATTGACCGTCCGGCAACGGTAAAGGAAGTTGCGGACAAAATCGGGGATGTGCCTGCTAAAGTTCATTATCATATGAAAAAACTGGAGCGAATCGGACTGGTCAAGATCGTATCCACGAAGGAGATCAACGGTATCATTGCTAAATATTATGAGCCTTTTGTCGGTACGGTAAAGATCAAACGCGGGGCAAATTCCGAGGAGCCGGTTATCAAGGAATTAATTCGAACCGAAACGAACAAACTATTATCCGAGTTGTTTGACCAGAATAGAGACCGCTTCTTTAAAAATATGAGTCAAGAGGGCGAAACAACCTCCACGCTGACTAATACAACCTTGTATATGAGCGAGGAAGAAGCGCGTGAATTTTTTGTTGAACTGGATAAAATGTTGACCCCCTATAAAAAGAAACGCGGTGAAGGTTACGACGAATATGAGTTTTTTGCTTCCAATGTTCGGACACATAAAGAATCTTGATCACGGAAAACAAGCTGGTACCTATCGTGCAGGTACCAGCTTTCCCTTCTATTTTACTGGATAGGTTCATACATTCTTCTTATAATCGTTTTGTCCAGGTTTAATGGACATGCCGGGAGAGGTGGACGTTCCGTAATCTTCTACGGCATCCCACGCGCCAGCGTCATCAAATTTACCGTCGGCCGCTTGGCGGTTGACGCCAGCTCCGGAAGGGGGCGGGGTCATGACATCCTCTTCAACCGGCCGGTTGTCGTTGATATCTTTCCGCGGCGTATGTTCGAGACAATAGGCCGTATAAGGCAAAGCTTCCAGCCGCTCGTACGGAATTTCTAGGCCGCACTGGACACAGGTACCGTATTCGCCCTGGTCCATTCGCTGCAAGGCAGACATAATCTGCTCCAATTCATGATCGAGCGTTTCCTGAATGGCCAGGTCCCGTTCGCGTTCGAAAACCTCGGTCCCTACGTCGGCGGGATGATTATCGGCTGCGCTCAGCTCTCCCGTAGAGTCCCGAAGGGAATGATCCCTATTGGTTTCATCGCGGGACTCCAATTGCTCTTCCAATCGTTCCTTATCACTGAGCAACCGTCGTTTAAGTTCATTGTATTGTTGTTTTGTCATCGTTGTCATTGATAAGTCGCTCCTCTCTTTCGCTAAGTACACAATAAAGCTTCTTATGTAAAATCAATACCCGAAATGGATTGGTAACAATCACATGAATTATGGGAATGGCAGCCCATCGTTTTTGGAACATTCTCCAAAAAAGCCCTGGATTGTTTTAATCGCAGTGCTTAATGTGATATAAACAAAGATAGAGAGAGAAGGCTAAAAAAAGTAGGGCTGCGCCAATATTTGGAGGTAAATCATTATGGATGAACACATGAAACGCCGATTGGATAAACAGAAAAAGCTATTTAAGCAACTAGGCATTCAACTGGACGCTTTGTCTATCCATGAAAAGAATTTTTCGAATAAACTACGGGGTTATGATCAGGAGGAAGTGGATTCCTTTCTAGACGAAGTGATTCAAGATTATGAGCGGTTTTATGCCACCATCTCCGATCTTATGGATAAATGGCAGGAGCAGCAAATCACCATTCGCGATCTCAGGGCTGGCGTTAAGCCAGAGGCAGAGCGCCCGGCCTTGAACCCGGAAGAGATTGAAGAGACAGTGGCGAAGCTGGAAGCCGACTTGCATACCCTTAAGAAGCAGATCCGCCCTGAACAAAGATTTTATATTGATTGATGCCATATCGTCGCGAGCGAAATCATTACATAAGAAGCGTCCCAATAACAATAACCACACTTGGCCGATTACCGGCTGCGTGTGGTTTTGTTGTTTGGGTGCCCGGTTATGAGTAAGGGTGGCGCCGGCAGAGGATCATCCGAAATGTCACTCTCCATTTTGTGTAGCGAGACAGGTGTAATGAGCGCCTTCGAGTGAGGTTTCTTGTACGTATCATCACATTGCAACGCTTCTGCTCCCATGAGCGTATACGCCCAGACCGACGCAATGTCTATTTGGTGTGGGCGCTCAGTGTTATACACCAATAGCAAGATCGTTCCAGGCGTTAGCGCTGTTATCCAGTGACACCAATCCATGGGGGCGTGTACCACCTGACCGGGTACGATCTGATATACGAGATTCTGATGAGTAACCGGATCGATCAGGGAATAGCTGATTTCTCCCTGAATGACGTAGCACAATTCGTCCGTGTCCGGGTGGCTATGGGGGGAGAGGCCTTTACCACGTTCAAGGTGGATTTCTGACATCATCATGCCTTGCAGAAGAGGCAGCTCCAGTGACGACACATTCGCCACTCCGAGGCCTGCTATACGCTCAGCCTGTTTCCTGGAATGATAAACATGCCTCGTCAATGCAGTATTCCCGCTGGCGCTTTAAAGGTCATCATACGAGTAACGCCTCCTTTGTTGTGAATGAGAGCCTATTATGTTGTACAAGCGTGTTCATCTATAATATATGCCCACACGTTTATAAATCTGACTGCCTACGACTAAAGAATCATTGATGACATCAAAACTGGTTTTGCTTGTAAACCATTTTCATAACAATTACTATGAGAATAGGAGCAGACTTAGACTGATAGATGACAAGGGAGGTTAGCCATTTGTCTAACAACCTGAAATTCAACATCCGCAGCAAGATTGTAGTTGGATATTTAATAATATTATTATGTCTTGGAGCTTTTCTCTGGATTGTATCAGACCGCATCTCTTCTCTGCAGGAAGAGGCGGATTTTATAGAGAAGCATGATATCGAAGTACATAATCTCACGCACGAAATCGAGAAGAATTTACTTGAAATGGAAACCGGTCAGAGGGGGTATGTGATAACGGGGGATGACACCTACCTGGAACCTTTCAACCAAGCGCTGTCGTCTTGGCAGATTAACTATAACAAGCTGTACAAGCTTGTTAGCGATAATTCAGAGCAAGCCAACCATCTGGAAAATATTAAGGAGAATATCAAGGAGTGGATTACCAACGCCGGTCAGCCTGCGGTCCAATTGAAGCAGCTCGGACAGGATGAGGAGGCTCTTCATTTCTTTATTAACGATCCCGGCCAGCAAGCCATGAACTCCATTCATGAGCTGTTCCTCTCATTTCGAAGCAAAGAACGTGAACTGACAACCAGCAGGATTGAAGAGATGAAGGATAGCAATACCCGTTTATTGTATACGATGTATCTCCTGTGGGCTGGTGCAGCGCTGATTACCATATGTGGAGCTTGGGTGATATCGAAGAGCATCGTAAGGCCGATCACGCAGGTAACTCATATCATCTCCGATATTGTCAGAGGCGGTAACCTCTCCCAACGGATTCATGTGCGATCCAAAGATGAGGTCCGCCAGTTGGCGGACACAACCAACGAACTTCTTGCACAGGTGGGCAGACAGAACTGGGCCAAGGATCATATTTCGGTTATGTCGACGCTTCTTCAATCGTCCGATCGCGTGGAGACAGCCGTACAATTTTTCATTCATAAGCTGGCTTTGATTATGAAGCTGCCGTACGGTGCCGTTTTTATTAACCGGGGTGGATCGGAACTGGTAAAGGCAGCTGCTTTTGCCGATCCGGATGGTGAGCCCTGGAACAAGGTCAGAGACCGTTTCCTGCCAGGCGAAGGTTTGGTGGGACAATGTATGCTGGAGCAGCGAATGATTATTCTGGACGATATACCACCTAACTATGTGCGGATTGAATCGGGGCTGGGTGATGCCGAGCCTACCACGCTGCTGCTAGCGCCCGTTATGTTTGAAGGACAAGTTCTTGGGGTCATTGAATTGGCCAAGTTCAAGCCCTTCGATGACTTGGAAATTCAGTTGATCGAACAACTGAATGTTCAGCTTGGGGTAACATTGAACTCGATTCAGAGTAAAATGGAAATCCAACAATTGTATCATGAATCCCAAACGCTGAATGAGGAGCTTCAGAGTCAGACCGAAGAACTACAGGCCCAGACCGAGGAGCTGCAAACCCATTCCGTGGAAATGCATATGCTGAACGAACGATTGGGGGCCCAGAAAGAGGCCGCATTAATCGCAGCCAGCGAATTGGAAAAATACGCGAAAGAGCTGGAGAAGAGCTCAAAGTACAAATCTCAATTTCTGGCCAATATGTCCCATGAGCTGCGGACACCGCTGAACAGCATGTTAATTCTTTCCCAGATTTTAGCTGAGAACAAGCAGGGGAACCTGACGGAGGAAGAACAGCATTACGCTTCTGTCATTCATAATTCAGGCAGTGAATTGCTGAATTTAATCAATGATATTCTGGATCTGTCCAAGGTCGAGGCCGGAAAGATGCAAATCGAAATGGACTTGGTAAATTTGACGGAGCTGCCAGAACTGATGGAAGGTTATTTCTCCAAAAGCGCGGAATCCAAAAATCTGGAATTTGATATTGAGATGGCCGACGACTTGCCTGACCTGATGTACAGCGATGGGATGCGGCTCCATCAAATTCTGCGTAATTTGCTCTCAAATGCAATTAAGTTTACGGAGAGTGGCAGTGTTAAACTACGAGTGAAGAAGATGAATTCGATTGTGACCTCGGATTTTGTGATCAGTGGCGACGTCATTGCTTTTTTCGTTGAGGATACCGGAATCGGGATAGCAGCAGAGCATCTTCAACCGATCTTCGAAGCGTTCCAGCAAGGCGAAGAGGCTACGGCCAGAAAATTCGGGGGAACGGGTCTCGGCTTATCCATATCGCTGCATTTGGCGAAACTGCTTGGTGGGTATATTACCGTGGAGAGCGAGGAAGGAATCGGGAGCACGTTTGTTTTATATTTACCGCTGCTAACGGAATATGGCAGCAGCGAAAGTATGTTTATGCTGCCTGAAGTGGCTGCCGCTTCAAGCAACGCCAGTTGGAGTGATCTCCCAATGGAGGCATTCGACATGGAAGTAACTAGCCGATTGGAACACAAAACCGTATTGATCGTGGATGATGATATTCGGAACGTATACGGTTTGACCAATGTGCTGGAGAAACTCCAGATGACCGTGCATACAGCCCAGAACGGATTCGAATGCTTGGAGATGTTATACACACATCAAACCATCGATGCGGTGCTGCTGGATATGGTCATGCCGGAAATGGACGGAGTCGAAACGATGAAGCGGATTCGCGAGAACCCGGAATGGGCGCAGCTTCCCATTATCGTGATGAGCTCCAACACAATGAGGGATACGGATCAGTTTCTCGCAGATGGCGCGAATGGATATCTTCACAAACCCATTCATATCCAAGAAGTGATCCATACGCTCCAGAAATGGATTGGGAAATAAGGGAAGCGATCGAATATTTACCTGTGGCGGTAGCTTCGGATATTGTCATAATGTCGTATGTTGACGAATGCGAGCCAATTGTTTTATGATGGATTCATAGCAGGATCATAAGACGGCGTGTTACCTTAACAGGGCATGAGCCAAGAAGAGACAGCTTTCACATGGGGTCTTTTCTTGGCTTTTTTAATGTTTTGGGGAATCAGTATGCAGCATTTCTACGAACATGAATCCTTCGCCGTTTCTCTGATTAAACTTAAAGGAAAGGGGGAAGTTTATGAGCGGGATCGAGTTGTTTACAGTCGTTCGTGTTATTGGTAACAATGTCGTGATGGTCACCGGCGGTAAGAAAGAATCGGAATACGTCATTTTGGGCAAAGGGATTGGCTTCGGCGCCAAAGCAGGCGGAACGATCGCTTCGGACGACAAGCGGATTGAGAAACTCTTCAGGCTGGAGGATCGGGAGCAGTGGAGTCAAGCTCACCATCTGCTGGAAGAATTTGATCCACAGGTGATGGAGATTACAGATCAGATACTCAATCTCATTGGACAAGAGTTTCCGGGCACATTAAATGACAAGGTGTACCTGGCACTTCCAAGCCATATCCAGTTTACGATATACAGAATCCGTAAAGGCATGGATATTATTAATCCTTTCCTTGAAGAAACCCGGATCAGCTTCCCAAAAGAATATGATATCGCAGCCAAGGCAGCGGAATTAATCGGCAAGGCTTTCGATATCGAAGTTCCGGAGGACGAGATCGGCTTCTTGACCTACCATGTGTATTCCGCCGTCAGCCATGTACCCGTGGGCTATCTGGTGAAGGCATCCAATGTGGTGGGAAACCTGGTAAGGTATATCGAAGAGGAACGGCAGGTCGCTTTTGACCGGGGGAGCATGGATTATGTCCGTCTTCTGATGCATTTGAGGTTCTCGGTAGATCGTATGTTGAATCAAGAAATCCATGTGGATAACCCGTTCGCGGACCAAATCCGCTCCAAGTTCACGAACGAATACGGTCTGGCAACACGCCTCGCAGGCATGATGGAGAAAGAACTCGGCAAGAAAGTACCTGAAGCGGAGGTTTGCTTTCTAGCGATGCATCTATATCGGCTCTTCACAGGCCGGCTACAACAAAAGAATCAACCCAGGGAGGAATCTTAATATGTTTGATCGTTGGAAAAAGAAAAAAACAGCTACTGCCATTCAACTCACCGCACCATTGTCAGGTAAAGCCGTGCCTTTATCGGAAGTGCCCGATGAGGCATTTGCTGCTGGCCATATGGGAAAAGGCATAGCCATCGAGCCTACCGAGGGCAAATTAATTGCGCCTTTTAACGGAACTGTGGCACATGTCATCAAATCCAAGCATGCCGTGATGCTGGAGGATCCAGCGACCGGTCTGCAATATTTATTCCATATCGGGATTAATACAGTCGGCTTGAAAGGCGAAGGTTTCACAAGCCATGTTCAAGCGGGTGATCAGGTGAAGTCGGGTCAGACGCTCATCGAATTCGACATGGCTGCAATCCAAGCCGCAGGTTATCCGACGATTACCCCGGTTATTGTGACCAATGCCGATGAGGTGGCTTCCAAGGTTGACGGTCAGACCGGTAATGTCGTGTCCGGCCAGGACCCTGTCCTGACCATAGAATTGAAATAATTCAATTCTATAGGCGATTGATTGTAATATTGGTTATTGACAAAACAGGAAGTCGTGAATTAAGATAACAACATCAAATGAATACGTTTTAAGGCGTGTTACCATAAACATGGGCATGAGCCAAGAAGAAGCGGACTATAACAATTATAGTCATGCGTTCTTCTTGGCTTTTTTTGTCGGAATAGAATCAGATGGCATCCATGCCGCCTTAAAATGATCAATACATGTACTACCAAGGAGGAGGATTTTCTGAGTCTTTTTGTTCCTTGAGTGGAAGGGAATAAATGGTTATTCATTCGACGCATTATGTAAACGGTTTCAGAAAAAAGCTAAATTATTGAAGTTGAAAGGATGATTTACATGCTGGCTAAATTGCAAAAGCTGGGTAAGTCCCTTATGCTGCCGGTGGCCACCTTGCCTGCGGCAGGTATCTTGCAGGGGCTTGGATTGATCGACTATCAAAAAGATATACCTTTGGGAGCTCTCGGGGCTTTTCTAAATCAATTCGTAACTCCATTCATGACTTCCGGGGCACTCGCGATTCTGAACAATCTGCCGATTATTTTTGCGATCGGTGTTGCGATTGGATTCGCCGGAGACGCCGTTGCGGCTCTTTCCGCTCTTATCGGGTACATGGTGTTTATAGCAGTGCTTGACAAAGTGCCACTGCAAATGCCGTTCATACCAGATGACGTGAAGCTGAATATGGGTGTCCTTGGAGGTTTCTTTGTCGGTCTGTGGTCCGCCTACCTGTATAATAAATTCCACACCATAAAAATGCCGGATTGGCTGGGCTTCTTTGCGGGCAAACGCTTCGTTCCGATTATCACCGCAGCCTCCACGATGGTGCTCGCCGTCCTGATCGGCATGATTTGGAGCCCGGTCCAAGATGTCATTTCCGCTTTCGGCAACTGGGTTGTCAGTCTTGGAGGCATCGGATCGTTCATTTTCGGTACGGCTAACCGCTTGCTGATCCCGCTGGGTCTGCACCACGTACTGAACTCCATCGCATGGTTCCAGATCGGCGATTATACGAATGCCGCGGGCGAAGTCGTTCACGGCGACCTGTGGCGTTTCTTTGCGGGAGATCCGTCGGCTGGTATGTTCATGTCCGGTTTCTTCCCGATCATGATGTTTGCGATGCCGGCTGCGGCACTAGCCTTTATGCATACCGCTAAGCCGTCCAAACGCGCACTCGTCGGCTCCATCTTTATCGGTTCGGCTCTGGCGTCGTTTCTGACAGGTATCACCGAACCGCTTGAATTCGCGTTCATGTTCATCGCACCAGTTTTGTACGTGGTGCATGCGATTTTGACAGGTCTTTCCGGTTTGATCATGTATGTCCTGGATGTACATTTGGGCTTCACATTCTCGGCGGGTCTGATCGACTACCTGGTGAATCTGAAGCAGTCTACCAATGCTTGGCTGCTCATACCGGTAGGATTGGCCTTTGGTGTTGTTTATTACCTGCTGTTCAGAATCCTGATCATCAAGCTGAACTTGAAAACGCCTGGACGCGAGGATGACGACGACTTGGATCCGGTTTCTGACGATGCTTATACAGCAGCGCCGTCCCCATCTGGTGCAGTATCCAATGAGTCCAAAGCGGCCAAGGTTCTGCAAAACATCGGCGGAGAAGATAACATTGTCAGCGTCGATGCTTGTATCACACGCCTGCGCCTCGTAGTTAAGGACGAGAAGGCTGTTAAGGATTCGGAGTTGAAAAAATTAGGCGCATCGGGTGTCATGCGTCTGGGTCAAGGCGCGGTTCAGGTCGTATTCGGACCGCAGGCAGAATCCATCAAGGACGACATCAAGAAAATTATGAAGAAATAAGAGAACAGCAAAAGAAGCAGGCCGCTAAAGGTCTGCTTCTTTTTGTTGTTTTTACAATTCAGGTAAATGCAGTAGCACGAATACCCGCGTTTATCGGTCCAAGCTTTTGCGCTGTCCCCAGTATCGGAGGTTGACGTCAACCTCAAGTTCAAGAGGTGTTTCATCATAGATCTCCTTTTTCTGTTTCACTAATTTCTTCCAGAGCTTCGGATCGGTTCGGTACAATTGGAGACATAACTCGTAGGGATCCGCGTGTATCGATGCAGCTTTATGGAAGGTATTATGCATTTCTTTTCGCAGGGAATCTTCCGTTAAGCGCTTCATCTCCTTTATTCCGACCTTCTTATACATAGTCTGTACCCTCCCGATGACGTTCAACTTGATTCGATACGAGACATCGTTTGGCTTGCGGATGACCTCAATGGAGGATTGGGGGTTCTCCAGCCGTATGCTCCCAATGGCTTCGCCATCCGCCTGAACGATGACGGAAGCATGAGTATGATTCGACGCTAACCAGCGGGTCCCCAGCAGATCGGATCGATTGAGCCAACCCATCAATTCTTTGTTCTTGATCAGAAAGCCGCCGTTCACTTCTAAAATCGGATGCTGCTTCAGATTTTCCGACCAGTTCTGATTTGAAATATGGAGCGAGGGCAATACGACGGTAGCGGCTTTTTCCCGGTAGAGCCGAATAAAATTCACGAATTGAATCGGACGTATAAATGAGAACTGGACATAGCTTTCACTGGGTTCATGAAGCAGCGAATGCAGAGGTGAGAGCTGGAAGAAGGGTGATACCGTAAAGAGATCCTCCAAATTGTCCTTGGTACCATAGATCCATTTCGTATAGCGGATTTCCTGCGAACGGTTGGTCAGATCGAACACTTGGGACAACTGCTTAGGTTTTAACACCGCTTCCGCAAGCACCAAAGCCGTGACATGCCCCCAAGAAACCCGCTGCTGACTCGATGTATACAAATCGATCAGGGCTTCAGCCAAAGTGGTACCGGTTCCTCGGCCGACCCAAATCGGCGCTTTCTCAGTTTGCTTGTTGCTTTCTTGTTTGGCAATCGTTGCGAAGTCCAGCATCTGCACAAAGACAATGTACTTGTCGTCCTGATAATCGACACCCAATGCCGTAATATAGTTGATATCCTGAACTTCTTTGTTGTCCCAGCAGCCTGCGAGCAGCAAAGATACTATACATACGAGAATCCACACCCGTTTCATAGCATTCCGCCTTTTTTCCGTTTCCCCGGAAATCGCATGAGATTTCCCAGGATTTTGGATTTGGAGAAGGGAGAGAAGGGGGCAAGGAACGGCTGTCCGAACGGATTATGGTTTGCTGCATATTGAACGATTAAGAAGACCGATATGAAGAAACCGAATAACCCGAATATTGAGGAAAGGGTAAGGACAAAAAAGCGAATAATTGTCTGAGAGACAACAAAATCCTGATTGGAGTGAGTGGAACCCGCAACAAAGGAAAGTGCAGCGACTACCGTCATCGTCGGCGAGAAAAAACCGCCCCGAATCGCAGCGTCACCAATGATGATGCCCGAAACAACCGTAATGGTGGATGCGATGGGAGAAGGCATCTGCATGCCAGCTTCCCGCAGCAAGGTAAGCAGGAACAGAATGACCAGCATTTCAATTCCGGTCGGTATGGGCATTCCTAACCGAGTGTTGGCGATGGTGGCGAGCAAGGGAAAGGGGATTTGATCCTGATGAAACGACATCAAAGTAATATAAAATCCTGGAAGTAAAATGGAGATCAAGAATCCAACCAGCCTCAAAATTCTCCAGGGCATAACGAAATAAAACGGCATTTGAGGATCTTCAGCGGCAAACAGCAGCTGCATGAAGCTGGCAGGCGCAATCAAGATCACGGGGCTTCCCTGCATGATAATGATCATTCGGCCTCGAGTTAATGAATCGTAAGCTAGATCCGTCCTCCCCGTGTAATCGAACATGGGTAGCACTGTGAATCGATAGGGCGATAAATGCTCGGCAAGCTCGCCGATGCCAACGGGAGGGTCCCCGGAGAAATTATTTAGTTTATCTACTACTGACTTAACGGTCTCCGGTATCGCCTTGTCCTTTAAATACATGATGCCGACAGAGGTTTTGCTCTTGTCCCCCAGCTTAAAGGAGGAATAGACGAGACCGGGGGACTTCAGCCGTTTGCGAATAAGGGATACATTGATATCGAGTTCCTCAACAAATCCGTCTCTAGGTCCTTTGACAGAGGTCTCTGCGGCACTCTCTTCAGGCGAACGTCCAATACTTTTGCTTGCGCTATAAGAATACAGCTTGTTGTCCTTAGGAAAATACAACGCAACATAACCTGAATAAACAATGTCATCAACCGATTCCACGTTAGCCTCGGATGCGTCAAGGGTAAGATGATATTCCAAATCTTTTGGATCGAACGGTTGCATTTGGGAAACGGATAAATTCCATTCTTTGCTGATAACAGGCAGCAGAATCTTGGACATCGTCTGCGAATCGCACATCATCGGACTGTAAACCATGATCGCCCATGGCAGCGTATCGCCTTCCGCACCCGGATAAGAAACAATATAGACGTCATCGGAATCGGTATAACGCTCTCGGAGCAGTTGTTCTGTTATGGTCATTGTTGAGGTTCTCCTTTCGCTGAAGTGGAACTCTGTTGTTGCTGTTGTTGCGGCTTGCGGATCAGGATGAACATGAGGAGGCTTAAGACGGTGATATAGAGAGTGGATGCCGGTAAAAAATAGTCAGCCATTGCATAATACATTTTGAGATTGCTGATCGGAGAAGCGCACAAAATAATAAGCAGCGTGGAGATGGCTAATACGCCGACACTTTGCTTAGACTTGGGGAGCAGGGTTTCGCAAAGAAAAAATATCGAAATCGAAATGGAGATATAAGCTCCACTAAGCCATTGGAAAATCGATAAAAAATCGACATGCTCCACGAATTTGCCTAACTTTACGAGACGCCACTGTTCATAGGCAGGATACCGCTGAAGCTTCATTTCTTCCGGTCCAAATTCGGCAATGCCGCCGATCGTGGGTCCAAACGTCAGGAAGATGAGGACAAGATGGATCAGCAGGATCGTAAGGAAACTGGGCTTTTTATGAAGATGAGGACGAAGAAATAATATGAATATAAATTGGGACAGTCCCCCGAACATAACAGGGATCCCGCTCAGAACCGGCATCAAGCCGTCTTCAAGGACCGGCAGCAGATAGTTGTAATTTTTCACTCTCAGGTTGGACAAGGATACGAATATGCCTAGCATTACCACGAAAGGAAGCAAGATTCCGGCTGAAACACCGATGGTCTTTATGCCGTGATTTACGCTGACAAGACATAACACCATAAGTATCAGTGCGGTAGCAATAACGGGAGTTTGAACCATATAGGTCGACTTGGTCCAATCGATAACTTCCTTTAAGGTATAAAAGGCAAAGGTGAAAAAATACAAACCGGACAAACTCATCGTCAGGATTCGAGCTCGTCTGCCGCTGCTTTCGTCCAGCGCTTGCGTGATGGATCGGGTGCCGATTTTCTGGATGATTCCGTATATAAGCAGAATCCAGGGCAGGAATAATACGGCGGACACGATAATGGTGATCCAGGCATCCCGTCCGGATTTCTCCAGAAGCACGGGGATGATCATGACATGATTGGTCAAGCCGGCCGTGAGCATCATAATCATAAACGCCTGATTCATAGGAATACCGCGAACTACTGACATGTGTGATCCCCCAATTCAGCTTTCTTCCGTTTAGAGTTCTCGGGGAACAACCAAAATATGCGAGAGAACCCAGCTACAGGCTGGATATGAGCTTCATTTCATGGCTTTCTTTTGCCGAAAGACATTTTTAGGCTGGGGCATGCGGTACATAAATCACGGTGGTTCCCTTCATAATAAGGAAAGTTTTGAACGAACTTCATAACAATAATCTGGAGGACAGAACCGTGAACAAAGGGGCGAAGACGGAGACAGGGGACTTGAGATGGTGGCAGCTATCGCTGCTTGGGGTTGCTTCAACGATAGGTACAGGGTATTTTCTCGGATCCGCATTAGGTATCCGGCTTGGAGGACCCGCTTTTCTTCTATCGATTATATTGGCGGCGACAGCCACCTTCTTCGTGTTTGATGTGCTGTCGAGGATGACGGCCGAGGACCCGCAGAAGGGCTCGTTCCGAACCTATGCCAAAAAAGCCTATGGCCGATGGGCAGGCTTCTCTACAGGGTGGATGTACTGGTGCTCCGAAGTGTTGATCATGGGGAGTCAGATGACGGCGCTGGCGATTTTCTCGCGTTTTTGGTATCCTGGCGTTCCGATGTGGATATTTGCGTCAGGTTATGCCGTATTGGGGTTGTTTGTCATATGGATCGGCAACAAAGGCTTCGACCGGCTGGAGAATGTATTGGCTGTGATTAAGGTCGCCGCGATTGTCATGTTTCTTGTCATTGCTGCTGCCGCCTTGATGGGGTGGTTAAAAGGAGGGGTGAAGCCGCACGTTCCAGGCAGTATGAACGCATTTTTTCCGGCAGGTGGCAAGGGCATGTGGTCGTCCTTGATTTTTGCGTTTTATGCCTTCGGCGGAATTGAAGTCATGGGGGTCATGGCGATTCGCTTGAAGAATCCGAAGGAAGCACCCAAAGCGGGTAGAGTGATGATTCTGCTGCTATCCATCGTATACGTTCTTTCTATTGGCATGGCCGTGATCATGGTGGCCTGGAATCGATTCTCCACAACGAAAAGTCCCTTTGTTGTGGCGCTAAGCTCCTACCATCTTCCTTTTATCCCGCATATATTTAATGCTGTATTGATTATAGCCGGCTTCTCGACGATGGTTGCCTCGTTGTACGCTGTGACCACAATGCTCGTTACGTTATCCGAAGATAAGGACGCTCCCAAGCTTTTTTCCAGGAAAAAGTTTAAGCGGGATACGCCCATCTACGCACTTTCCCTTACAGCTATCGGATTGATTGTATCCATTGTGTTGTCGTTGCTCATGCCAGGCAAGATTTATGAATATTTAACCACCGGTGCAGGACTTATGCTGCTGTATAACTGGTTCTTCATCCTCATTTCGGCTGGCCGGCTTATAGAGCTTACGATATGGGGCAAGATCAAAAGATACATCGGGATGCTCTTGATCGCGGCTGCTGTCAGTGGAACCGCGCTGCACCCTATGAGTCGACCGGGGCTCTGGATCAGTCTTGGGTTTATCGTGGTAATCGGACTGGTTGTCCTATGTATGCGCTCCGTGTGGAGGAAATCAGCTCAAGGCCACGCCAGGGAGGCGGACAAGCCCAAGTTCCGTCCCAAGCCAGCCCGTTAGAATATAAGCGGGTATAGCAGCGCAAGCGCACGGATTCCAAAATAAACGCCGAAGATGATCAACGAGATTCCGGATAGAATGGAGACCAGGGAGAGGGCTCTATTGCTTAAATATCGACGGAATACACTGCCGAGCGCAGCCATGAACAAATCCCATAGCACAACCCCGGAGATGACGGCCAGGCTGTAGAGAAGCAGGTTGGCGGATCCGTCGTCCGCTGCGGTTTTAACGAGAATAGAGCCGTAGATGCCCAGCCAGAACAGGATCGTCATCGGATTGGACGCGGACAAGAGAAACCCGGAGAGCATGCTTTTCCATAACGAATCTTCATTGTTTTCTTGACTGATCGTCACTTTATTGGCATTCAGGATGCTTTCCAGCCCGGAGTAGATAAGAACAAAGGCACCGAACAGCCACAGGAAGGTCTGCATAAACGGCGTATTCAGAAAGTGAACAACGCCCAGGTAGACCAGGATCATATAAAGGATATCCGCCAGGACCGCACCGATACCGAACAACCATGCATGCCAAAACCCTTTCTTAATCCCCTTATCGAGCTGCGCTGCATTGACCGGGCCTACGGGGGCCGATAGAGAAAGTCCCAGGATCATGTAGCTAATAAAAATACTCATTGACTTCCACCTCTCGTCATGAACATGGATAAGAATGCTTGTACCTTCATGTTCGTACATTCTATTCAGCATCCGGACAAACTAAAACTTAGGATTGGAAATTTTTTCTGTCGTAACAGACCAACAAACCGCCCAGCTCACCTGCGCGGTTTTATTTGAATTCGTTTATTTGGTAGGATATAGATTAGTGCCAGACAGCAGGTATTTCAGCATTTAAAATGATGAAGAAGGGGTCGATCAAGATGAGTTTTCCATTTCGGATTACGGTATTGTCAGACACCCATATGCCAAGAAAAGCGAAAGAGCTGCCTGCCTTGCTCCTTGAAGATGTGAGGCATTCGGATCTTATTCTTCATGCTGGCGACTGGTCCAATTGGGAGCTCTATGAACAGCTTAGTCAATATGCTCCGGTGGAAGGAGTAGCCGGAAATGTTGATGACGAGCGGATCATAGAACGGCTAGGTTACAAGAGGCTGGTCGAAATCGAAGGTAAACGCATCGGTATGGTGCATGGGCACGGACAGGGAGGAACAACCCCCTCCCGCGCAAGAAAAGCTTTTGCGGACACGGAGGTGGATTGCATCTTGTTCGGCCATTCCCATATACCGTTTAAAGAACATGTGCAAGGGGTGCTACTGTTCAATCCCGGTTCCGCCACGGACAAAAGACGGCAGCCCCGGTATTCATATGGAAGGATACACATCGTGAACGGAATGCTGGAGGCACAACATATTTTTTATGATCAGAAGTGATTGTGAGGAAAGCGGTTGGTAAAAACAGTAAGGGGTTGCCTGCTTTTGAAATTACCCGTATGCGGTTAATTAATAGAAGTCCCCGATATGGTAAATCATGTGGATGAGAGGATTGTTATGTTAAAGGAAGAAAAGCATGAGCATGTGATTCAGGTGGGTCTGTCCGGATGGGGAGATCATGACAAGCTGTATGATGAAGGGGCGAGGGCCGCGGACAGGCTGGAAATGTACAGCCGACATTTTCCCATCGTGGAGATGGACAATTCGTTCTATGCCATACCGTCACCGGAACAAATGAATAAGTGGGCAGCTGCCGTCCCAGACCACTTTGGCTTTATTGTAAAAGCTTATCAAGGCATGACAGGTCATGCACGCGGCCAGGGTAAGGACAGATATCCTAGCGTCAAAGCGATGTTTGATCATTTGCTCACGTCAGTTGAGGAATTGCGCGCTGCGGACAAATTAAGGACCGTTCTGTTTCAATACCCGCCCTGGTTCGGGTGCGAACGCAAACACGTGGACATTCTGAAGCGTACGCGGGAGTGGATGAAGGATGTACCCGTAGCTTTGGAATTTCGGCATCAGAGCTGGTATGCGCCAGAGTTTCGGGAGAAGACTCTTGAGTTTATGCGAAGCGAGGGCTGGATTCACAGCATCGCCGACGAGCCGCAAGCGGGCATTGGATCCGTTCCGGTCGTGCTGGAGACATCGGGTACAGAGGCTGTGATGATCCGGATGCATGGCCGTAACGCTGAAGGATGGCACTCCAGCGGCCAGCCCAACTGGCGCGAGGTGCGGTATTTATACCGTTACAGCTTAGAGGAATTGGAGCAGTGGAAGGTATGGATAGAGCAATTGCTTGAGAAGTCGAAGCAATGCTGGATTATATTCAATAACAATTCGGGAGGAGATGCTTCCGACAATGCCAAACAGCTTCTCCAGCTGCTGGGCATGGATACCGGACCTGAACCGCTGCGGCAGATGGACTGGCTGGAAGTGGATATTTTTACAGATAACTGACTTTAATTGGAATCCTATACAGAGAATTGGAGGAGCGTGAACAAATCGTCAAGAAATTGACGCAAATTCATCTGTTTCTGAGATCATTATTATATATAAAGGGTATTTTCGGTATTGAGGCCAAGTGTATTATAATGTAATCGTAAGAAAACGTTTATTTAATGTAAAATTAGAAATTCCGTCCTTGAGCAATCAAAATAATCTGACGGAGGGAGTCAGCGATGAAGACCCTTGACAGAATGACAGAGGGACCTTGGCAGAAATATCACGGTCCGAACTTGGGGTACATTCAAGATCAGTATGAGAAGTTTTTGCAAGACCCGCAATCTGTGGAGCCAGGATACCGTGAGCTGTTCGCCAGCTGGGGACCGCCTCCATCTTTGGAAAACAATGAAAAGAAAGCGGATTCGCAGGGACAAGGTGTTAGCTACGACCCGCAATTACTGAAAAAAGGGGTAGCTGCCGGCAAACTGGTATGGAACATTAGAACCTATGGTCATCTGGCCGCCGACATTGATCCAATTGGAATTGGAAACGAAGCTGACACGCGTCTGCTTCAACCAGAAAGCTACCAACTCAGTCAAGCGGATTTGGCAGCCCTGCCTGCAGAGATCGTCTGGGAGGAGGCTCCTAGCGATATCAAGAATGGCTTAGAGGCAATCCAGCGGCTGTTACAACTATATACAGGCTCCATTGCCTATGAATTTAGCCACGTTCACGATGAAGAAGAACGCAAGTGGCTCAATGAGCAGGCTGAATCGGGACGTTATTTGTCTGCCATGAGCGTAGAAGAGCGCAGAGGGCTTTTGAAGAAGCTGCTTGAGGCCGAGCAATTCGAGGAGTTCCTGCACCGCACATTCGTAGGTGCGAAGCGCTTCTCTGTTGAGGGCAACGAAGCACTCGTACCGCTGCTTGACGAAATCGTTCGCCAAATGGCCGAGGTGGATGTCAACTCCATTCTCGTAGGGATGGCGCACCGCGGTCGCTTAAACGTCCTGGCTCATGTACTGGGCAAGGATTACAGTAAGATTTTCTCGGAGTTTATGCACTCTCCAAATAAACACCTCGTTCCATCCGAAGGCTCCATGGGCATTAACTATGGCTGGACTGGTGACGTGAAGTATCATTTGGGTGCAGATCGTTATTTGAAGAAGGATGAAGCACGGCAGGTGCGGATTACCCTTGCGAACAACCCAAGTCATCTGGAATATGTCAATCCGGTGGTAGAGGGCTTCGCTCGTGCTGCTCAGGAGGATCGCAGTGAAGCGGGATATCCGAAGCAGGATGTAAACAAAGCGCTGAGCATTCAGATTCATGGTGATTCCGCGTTCCCTGGCGAAGGGATCGTGCCGGAAACCTTGAACTTTAATAAACTACCGGCGTACCGTACGGGCGGATCGATTCACATTATCGTGAACAACCGTATCGGATTTACAACAGAAGGCAAGGATTCCAGATCGACTCATTATGCGAGTGATTTGGCGAAAGGATATGAGATTCCGATTATCCACGTGAACGCCGATGATCCGGAAGCATGTATCGCGGTTGCTCGTCTTGCAAGCGATTATCGGAACAAGTTCAAGAAGAGTATTCTGATTGACCTTGTCGGCTACCGGAAATATGGCCATAACGAAACCGATGATCCGGAAACCACCCAGCCGCTTATTTATCAGAAGGTGAAAAACCATCCAACCGTCAGCACGATTTATATGAAGAAGCTGGTGGATGGAAACATTCTGAGCCAAGAACAAGTGGACGGTCTGAAGAATAACGTTCTGGAGGTCTTGAAGAATTCTTACGATAGCGTGAAGTCAAAGGATCCTGTTGATCAGATCCTGCTTGGTCTGAACGCGACCGACGGTAAATCCAAACCGGAAGTAGCTACGAATGTATCTGCAGAAGTGCTGCGCGGGATTAATCGCGAGCTCCTGCAGTGGCCGGAAGGCTTTACGGTATATCCGAAGCTTCAACGTATTCTGGAGCGGCGCAGCAATTCGCTCGACGTAGGCGAGAAGGTGGACTGGGGCCATGCCGAAACGCTGGCTTTCGCTACGATTCTTGCAGACGGCAAGCCGATCCGGATTACGGGACAGGATGCCGAACGTGCAACATTTGCCCATCGTAACCTCGTGCTTCACGATGCGGTTAATGGAGAGACCTTCTGCCCGCTGCACCGGTTGCCGCAAGCTAAGGCTTCGTTCGCGATCCATAACAGCCCGTTGACTGAAGCAGCTGTTGTTGGATTTGAATATGGCTACAATGTGTACTCTCCTGAGACTTTGGTTATCTGGGAAGCGCAGTATGGCGATTTCGTTAACTGTGCCCAGGTTATCATTGACCAGTTCATCACAGCCGGTCGCTCGAAGTGGAGACAGAAGTCCAGTTTGGTGATGCTGTTGCCTCACGGGTATGAAGGGAATGGTCCTGAGCACTCCAGTGCAAGACTGGAACGCTTCCTCCAGCTGAGTGGTGAAGATAACTGGACGGTTGCGAATCTGACTTCCGCTGCCCAGTATTTCCATCTGCTGCGCAAACAGGCTTCCTTGACCGAAACCGAAGATGCGAGACCGCTGGTGATCATGGCTCCGAAGAGCTTGATTCGTAATCCGCGCGTGGCATCGCCCGTGAACGCGTTCAGTGAGGGTGGTTTTCAGAAAGTGATGGAGCAGCCGGGTCTTGGTCAATCACCGAAGAAGGTGGAGCGTCTTGTTCTGTGCTCGGGGAAAGTTGCAATCGATTTGGAGGACGCACTGGATAAGCAGAAGGATCAGGATCAGTCCTGGCTTCATATTCTTCGTGTGGAACAGCTATATCCATTCCCGAGAGAAGAAATTTCCCGTGTGATGCAGAAGTATCCGAACCTGAAAGAGATTCTGTGGGTTCAGGAAGAACCTCAGAACATGGGCAGCTGGAGCTTCATGGAACCAAGAATTCGTGAAATTGCACCTAAAGGCACAGAGGTCCGTTACAGCGGACGTCCTGAGCGTTCGAGCCCTGCTAGCGGCTATCAGGATGTTCATGCTTATGAGCAACAGACCATCATTTCTTTTGCCCTTAATCGTAAAACTATAAATCAACAGATCTCATTGGGGAGGTAGCGGCTGTGAGCGAAATTACTGTACCAGCTATGGGCGAATCCATCACCGAAGGAACGATATTCAAATGGCATGTTAAAGAAGGGGATAGCGTTAACATCGGTGATGTGCTGCTCGAGTTAGAAACGGATAAGGTTAATCTTGAAATTAGCGCAGAGTCAGAAGGCGTTGTGGAAAAAATCCTTCGTCAAGAAGGGGAGAATGTAACGATCGGTGAAGTGCTCGGTCAAATTTCTCCACAGGAAGGCGTTGCAAGCGCACCGGCACCGAAGGCTGCTGAAGCTCCTGCATCCGCGCAAACGGAGGCAACTCCGGCACCCGCGGCAGAAGCACCGAAGCCGCAAGCGCCGGTACCGGCTCAGAACGAGGAAGGAGCGGGTCTGACTGCATCGCCATCCGCACGCAAACTGGCTCGTGAACGCGGGATTGATCTGGACCAGGTACAGGGCCGCGACCCGATCGGTCGGATTTACCATGATGATGTGAAGAATCATAATGAAGCCAAGCAGCCTGCAGCACCAAGCAAGCCTGCAGCTTCAACAGCTGCTCCGGCAGCACAGGCTCCGGCTGCTGAGTATGGAAAGCCGGTAGAACGGACTCGCATGTCCCGTCGTCGTCAAACGATTGCGAATCGTTTGGTCGAAGCACAGCATACGGCTGCGATGCTGACTACCTTCAATGAAGTGGATATGACCGCGATCCTGGATGTACGCAAGCGTCGTAAGCAAGCTTTCCAGGAGAAGCATGACGTAGGCCTCGGTTTTATGTCCTTCTTTACCAAAGCGGTTGTAGGTGCGTTGAAGAGATTCCCGCATCTGAATGCCGAGATCGACGGCGACGATATCGTCGTAAAGAAATTCTATGATATCGGTATTGCGGTATCCGCGAAAGAAGGACTTGTCGTTCCTGTCGTTCGCGATGCAGATCGTCTTGGTTTTGCCGAGATTGAGAAGGAAATCGGGAATCTTGCTGGGAAGGCTCGTAATAATGCGCTGTCCTTGTCTGAGCTGCAAGGCGGTACATTTACGATTACGAATGGCGGCGTCTTCGGCTCGCTGTTGTCTACGCCGATACTGAATACGCCTCAGGTGGGTATCCTCGGCATGCACAAAATCCAGCTTCGTCCTGTAGCGATTGATGCTGAGCGTATGGAGAATCGTCCTATGATGTACATCGCACTGTCTTATGATCATCGGATCGTTGATGGTTCCGAAGCGGTTCGCTTCCTGGTAACGGTGAAAGAGCTCCTTGAAGATCCAGAGTCGCTGCTATTGGAAGGTTAATCATCCAAGCTTTGCGACACATTCATAATAAGAAGGCCGCATGGACATTGCCATGCGGCCTTCTTATATAAACGATTATGATTTGGATTCACTGTTATCGTTTGGATCGGGGAGATCCCGAGGGTTCCAGTTCTCAGCCTGAGGCTCTATATCCTGATGTTTCTTCACCTTGTCCCTTTGTTCCTAAGAGTCATTCTTCGTATTCTGCTGATTGCGTACTTCCTCGCTGCTCGGTTGTTTCATGGGCAAACCTCCTTCAGTCGATATAATACATACATACCCGGTATGACAAAAGACAAACAGGCATCAGACGTCAAGTCATTTGATTTTCATTGGGGTTGAAGTTAACATGGTAACTGAAAGTACACTACATAAAAAAATGATAAGTATAGATAAATGAGAGGAGAGATAGGCATTATGGCGAATCCATCACAGCGTACGCTGCTGTTTACAGGTGCGTATGCGGAAGACAACCAAAACGGAGTATGCGTATATGAATTTAACGAGGATAGCGGCGAACTGAAGCTGCTTGAAGAGGTATCCGGTATTAAGAATCCGACCTTCCTGAACGTGGACCCGGAAGCCAGACGTTTATATGCCATTGGTGAAATTTCAGAGGAAGACGGTAAGGCTGGCGAGATCATCAGCTTTGAGATTGACCCTATGGCCGGCAAGCTGACCGGACGGAACCGTGTTCGCAGTGTGAGCAGCTCGACTTGCCATATCCAGCGTGATGAAGCGAGTAAGTATCTGATTGTTTCGAGTTATCATGGAGGCTTGGTAGGCCTTCATCCGATCGGTAAGGATGGACAAGTCGGTGGACTGCTGGATGAGAAGAAACATGCGGATCTCGTGTCTGTACGCGAAGATCAGCAATCCAGAGCGCATTCGGCGTTTTACAGTCCGGATGGTAAATACGTGTTCGTACAAGACTTGGGACTGGACAAAATTCTCGCTTACACGGTAAATGAGAATACCCAAGAATTGAGCTTTCATGGTGAAACCCAGCTGGAAGCGGGTGTAGGCCCTCGTCATCTGGCGTTCCACCCAAGCGGCGCTTACGCTTATGTCATTAACGAGTTGAATTCCAGTGTAACGGTGCTTCGCTACATCCCGAACGAAGGCCGTTTAGAAATATTGGAAACGATATCGACGCTGCCTGCGGATTTTGACGGAGAGAGTTACTGCGCCGAGATTGCCGTGTCGGCGGATGGCAAAACGGTATACGGGTCGAACCGCGGACACGACAGCATTGTCGTATTCTCCGTGCATGAAGATACCGGTCGCTTAAGCCCGGTTCAATATATTTCGACGGAAGGTGGTCACCCGCGTCATTTTACGCTGATGCCTGGGGGCAAGTTCCTGGTTGTTGCCAATAGAGACGGGAATAACCTCGTACTATTTAATGTGAATCCGGAAGACGGCAAGCTTGCCTTTACAGGATATACAGTGTCGCAATCCAAACCGGTATGTGTAAAACCGGCGGTGTTCCAGCTTTAGGCCAGCCAAGATTCAGACACCGACTCGTTGGGTTATCTATAATCAGGAAAACTTAAACGAGGAGGTTGTGGCAATGTCAACAAAACAACGTTTGGATGGTAAGGTAGCCATCGTTACCGGTGCTGGTTCCGGAATCGGCCAGGCCGCAGCCCTTCTTTTGGCGGAGCAAGGAGCGAAACTGCTGTTGATCGATATTGATCGTGAACGCGTGGAGAAGGTGAAGCAAACGATTGAACAAAGCGGGGGCGAAGCGCTAACCGGCAACTGCGATATTTCCAAAGCGGAATCGCTGAAGGATTGCTTCAGCCAAGCTGCCAAGAAGTGGGGAAAGATAGATATCGTGTTTGCCAATGCCGGCATCAATGGGACCAAGGCGCCGATCGAGATGATGGAGCTTGATGAATGGGATGCTACGATCAATACCAATTTAAGAGGAACGTTTGCCACGGTAAAATACGCGATTCCTTATTTGAAGAAGCGTGGAGGCAGCATCATCATTACCAGCTCCATCAACGGTAACCGGGTGTTTACCGGCTTTGGTTTCTCTGCATACAGCACCACGAAAGCCGGGCAGGTTGCTTTCATGAAGATGGCGGCACTGGAGCTCGCACGTTATAAAATTCGGGTCAATGCCATTTGTCCAGGGGCCATTTCAACCAACATTGATGAGAGCACCATCGAGAAGCCAGAGCTTGATGAGGTGACGATCCCGATTGAGTATCCGGAAGGTGACCAGCCATTGGCGGATGGACCGGGACAACCTTCACAGGTTGCCCAGCTTGTCGCATTTCTTGCATCCGATGACGCTTCCCATATTACAGGTACTGAAATCTATATCGACGGAGCGGAATCCCTCATTCATTGATCTTCCACAAAGACCGATTTGACAAAACCGGGCGTTTTCCTCATAATAAATGAACATATTGTCAAATGGAATAGTGGTGATGAAGATGGGGATGGGGATTGTTGTTGTGGAAATATGCGACAGCAACTTGATGAGTGCTTTGGAACTTGAGCATCTTGAGGAATTGTATCCCGAAATCGCTGTCCTGCGGGCCGATTGCATGAATCTTTGCGGTCTGTGCAAGCTGCGGCCATATGCACTGGTGAATGGTAAACGTGTATTCGCGGCAACGACGGAAGAATGCGTCGAGAAGATCAAAGCTGCTATCGAAGCTGAACTGGCTGTTTTCCATGATATATAATACGTCTGAATGCAGACGAGATCGTATAGTAAAAAGGGCAAGGTGCGAGTGATTCGCACCTTGCCCTTTTGTTTGGTTATCACTATTTATGGCTGGTTTGGACTCAGGAAGCATTGTGGCTTGCAGCAACAATCTCTTCACACTCCGCAGAGCAGCAGCCTTGATGAAGCTCCTCACACTCTTCGCAGCATACATGCTGCAGGTGGCAAGCGTCATTATCGCAGTTGATATACCGGTCTTCCGGCTTTCCGCAATGGTGGCATTTACCAACGATGACATCTTCGTCCGTTTGATTGATCGGCACGGCAATACGCTCATCAAATACATAACATTTCCCGTCGAACAGACGGCCTTGTACTTCAGGGTCTTTACCGTAGGTGACAATGCCGCCCTCAAGCTGGGCAACGTCCTTGAAGCCTTCCTTCAGCATAAAGCCGGTCAGCTTCTCGCAGCGAATGCCCCCTGTGCAGTAAGTCAGGATGGTTTTATCCTTGTGCTCGCTCAGGTTCTCGCGAATCCACTCCGGAAACTCACGGAAGGATTGCACCTCTGGACGTATCGCATTGCGGAAGTGGCCGATATCGTATTCGTAGTCATTCCGTCCGTCGATGACGATCACATCATCACGCTGCAAGTATTCATAGAATTCTTGAGGCGATAAACGGGTTCCGCTGATCTCGTTAGGGTCGAGTTCATCCTCCACACGGAAGGTAACGAGTTCTTCGCGGTGACGGACAAACATCTTTTTGAATGCATGACCTTCGGAAGGATCAATCTTAAATACCATGTCCGCAAATAGCGGGTTGGCGTGCATATCCTGCATATATTGCTCAGTTTGTTCAATCGTACCGGATACCGTACCATTAATGCCTTCGGAGGCAACCAGGATACGTCCTTTGAGTCCGAGATCTTTGCAGTATTGCAGATGCTCGTCTTTGAACGCTTCAGGGTCCGGGATTTGAACAAATTTATAATAGAGAAGGATCTGATAGTTCTGTTGCTCTGACATGATTTAATCACCTGTTCTTTTATATATTCAGCCATACGTGTACCTATAGAATTGTAGTGAATTCACTCCACATAGTCAACTTAAATGTATAGAAAGTTTGCCATGATATGTGAATTTAAGGGGTTTCACGATTGCATGAAAGCGGTTATGATGAAGGGGTGAGCTTGAGAACACTTTCAATTATTGGAGGCGTTGAACAGCATGGTACATATCGAGCAAAATGCACTCGTATTGTTTCAAGGCGACAGCATTACCGATTGCGGGCGAAATTACGAGGAGTCGGACAGTTTGGGGCATGGATATGCGCTGATGGCTGCTGCCCGGCTTGGTATGGAGCTGCCTTTGAAAAGGCTGCGTTTTGTAAACCGCGGAATCAGCGGGAACCGGGTCGTCGATCTGCGGGGGCGCTGGGAGGAAGATTGCATTGACCTGGATCCGACATGGGTATCCATTCTAGTCGGCATTAATGAGACCGGCTGGAAGTATAACCGTGGTGAAGCAACGTCCGTGGAAGCTTATTATGAAGGCTACAGGGAGCTGCTAATCCAAACCCGCGAGCTGACCGGCGCGAGTTTCATTCTCATGGAGCCCTTCCTGCTGCCCGTTACGGAAGCGAAGAAGGAATGGCGGGAAGATCTGGACCCCAAAATTCAGGCCGTTCGCGAATTATCGCGAGAATTTGAGACGTTGTACGTTCCGCTCGACGGCATTTTTGCTGCAGCCAGCGCCAAGATTGAGATGAGTTATTGGGCGCCCGATGGCGTGCATCCATCGCCGGCAGGGCATGCTCTTATGGCAGATGCTTGGCTTGCGACCATGCAGGGCCGTTCCATTCTGTAGAGGTTGCTTTAAGATTTTTTTCTACTATATAAATATGGTTCGTTATGCTGGCATCCCCGGAAGCATGTGACATCCGGGGATGTTCTTTATGGAAAGCGTCAACCCTTTGAAAATCTTGATTGACGAAAACAATTGGGTACATATAAAATGTTCATAATAGACCGTTGTTCAATAGGAACGACTTATTTTTTGACTTTAATGCTTTCGTCTATGAAAGCGGGGAAGCGTTGTCGCTTTATGTAGAAAATTATTGAAGCGGTTAACAAATGAGAGGGGAATCATGATGAAGAGAAAAATGTGGTTATCACTTACACTCTCCGCACTGCTGGTTACAGCGGTAGGATGCGGGGACAAGCCCGAAGGCGGCGGTACGACTCAAACGGGCAGCGGGGGAGAAGCGGAGAAGAAATCCTATAGCATCGCTATTTCGCAGATCGTAGAGCATCCATCCTTGGATGCAACGCGGGAAGGCATTCTGGCGGCTTTGAAGGAAGCCGGAATTTCCGAGGAAGACAACACGCTTAAAATCGATTACAACAATGCGCAAGGCGATCAAGCGAACAACCTGTCGATCGGCCAGAAGCTGAAGGATACGAAATCGGATCTGGTGGTCGCTATCGCAACCCCATCCGCGCAGGCAGTGGCTGAGAACGTAAAGGAAAAGCCGGTACTGTTCGCAGCGGTGACCGATCCGGTTGACGCAAAGCTGGTAAGCGACTTGCAGAAGCCGGGTGGCAACGTCACCGGTGCATCGGATACCAACCCGGAGGCAGCTAAACAGCTGATGGATTTCATCAGCACCAACTTCCCGAATGTGAAGAAGATCGGCCTTGTCATTAATGAAGGGGAAGCCAATGCAGTGGTTATGGCAAAGACGGCTGAAGAGGCGCTCGCCGAGCATGGCATCGAGCTGGTTAAGGCGGCTGTAACGAACACATCCGAAGTGAAACAGGCCGCGGAATCGTTAGTCGGCAAGGTAGATGCTTACTATATCACGTTGGATAACGTTGTGGTCAGCGGCGTTGACGCGATTATCCAAACGGCACAAAAGAATAAAATTCCGTTCTTCTCCAGCGACCGCGATACGGTGGAGAAGGGGGCTTTTGCAACCGTCGGATTTAAGTATTACGACCACGGCTATCAGGTTGGACAGATGGCTGTAGAGATCCTGAAAAACGGCAAAAATCCGGCGGACATGGAAGTGACGAAGCCGGATAAGCTGGATCTGATCTTGAACACGAAGGTTGCGGCTGACTATGGTATTGAAGTGACCGACGCCATGAAACAGGAAGTCAAAGACCCGGATAACAACATCATCGAGTAACTGTAAGGCGCGGAGATAACAGCCCGCGCCTTACTTCTTAATCCTTAAGGAGGTCAATGACATGCTGGATTTCGTGATGAGGCTGGATGGTCCGATTGAATTGGGGCTGCTGTATGCGTTGATGGCACTCGGCGTATATATCACGTTCCGAATTTTGGATTTTCCGGATTTAACAGTGGATGGAAGTTTTACGACAGGCGCAGCGATTGCAGCGATTCTGATTACCAACGGTGTGAATCCATGGCTTGCTACGCTGGCTGCGTTTGCCGGAGGTATGTTAGCCGGTATCTGTACAGGCCTGCTGCATACCAAGGGTAAAATCAACGGTTTGCTTTCAGGCATTATTATGATGATTGCCCTGTATTCGATCAATATGAGGATTATGGGTAAGCCTAATATTTCGTTGAGCCAGGAAGCGAATATCTTCGGATCGATCGATCCGATTTATATTATGTTAGTGATTGTGATCATCGGCAAGCTGCTGCTCGATGCATTCTTCCGCACGGATCTTGGTCTAGCGCTGCGCGCGACAGGGGATAACAAGCGGATGATCCGCAGCTTTGGTGCGAACACGGACACCACAACCATTCTGGGGCTCAGCATTTCAAACGGTCTGGTGGCCTTATCCGGCGCAGTGGTTGCCCAGCAATCCAGTTTTGCCGACATTAGCTCCGGTATCGGTATGATTGTGATCGGTTTGGCATCCGTTATCATTGGCGAGGCCGTGCTTGGGACCGGTTCGGTATTCCGGACGACGCTGGCTGTAGTCTGCGGTTCGATTATTTATCGGATTGTTGTTGCCGCTGCCTATGAGATTCCATGGCTTGAAGCTTCAGATTTAAAATTGATCACCGCGATCATCGTCATTATCGCTCTCGTGGTTCCGACCATCAACCGGGCGATGAAGCAGCGTTCACAGGCACGGAGGCGCTCAACCGAACTGTTAGCTACGCAAGGGAAGACCAAAGGAGGTGCGCTCTGATGCTGGAAATGAACCATGTGTCCAAGCTGTTTAATCCGGGAACGGTGGATGAGAAGATTGCCTTGATGGATGTCAATCTTCACTTGAATCCGGGGGATTTCGTAACGGTTATCGGAAGTAATGGTGCAGGCAAATCCACGCTGATGAATATCATTTCCGGGGTAATGAGACCGGATGCAGGCGAAGTGCGCATTGACGGCACTTCGATCGGCCATCTGCCGGAATTTCGTCGCAGTCGCTGGATCGGCCGGGTATTCCAGGATCCGATGGCGGGCACTGCGCCGCATATGACCATTGAAGAGAATCTCGCGATGGCATATCGTAGGGGCCAGTCCCGCAGGCTCAGCATAGGCGTTACAGCCTCCAAGCGGGCGGGCTTCCGCAAGCACTTAGAGCGGCTTGGCATTGGACTCGAGGATCGGCTCCGAGCCAAAGTCGGGATGCTGTCGGGAGGGGAGCGTCAAGCACTAAGCTTGCTGATGGCGACCTTTACGCAGCCGCAAATTCTGCTGCTGGATGAGCATACGGCAGCGCTCGATCCGGCGCGTGCGGAGCTGATCACCCGAATAACCGATGACATCGTGCGCGACATGAAGCTTACCACGCTCATGGTCACGCATAACATGGAGCAAGCCATCCGTCTTGGCAATCGCCTCATTATGATGGATAAGGGACGCATCATTCTGGATGTAGACCAAGAGCGCAAGAAATCCCTGACGGTGGCGCAGCTGCTCGGGGAATTTGAGCAGATTAGCGGCCATAAGTTGTCGGACGATCGTTTGGTTCTTGGGTAAGCATCTTGCGTTGAGACGGGAAACATGATAATGAATATAACGCTAAGCCTTCAATCTTGACAGGCTTAGCGTTTTTCTATACGCTAATTTCTTCCTGGCCAGTTAACTACTGATGTCGCTTAATGATAGGACTGTTTTCAATTCCATCGCTTTTTGCATGGATTCCTGATAACGTGTTAATGTTGGGTGAGCCACATCTTTAATCCGGAAAAAGATCAAGAGTGTGCTTTAAAAATGCCTGACGACCGCTAATCTTGAACTAGCGGACATTTGAATGTAGGAGGCTTATTCTTCCATGGTCGTTCGTAAAGATGATCTGCAAATGAAAATATTATTAGTGGAAGATGATAAAACGATCGCGTCCGGTCTGGAATATTCGCTGCAGCAAGATCGCTTTTCTACCGTTCTTTGCTATGATGTCGCATCTGCAAAAAAAGTGCTCGCGGAAGATATAGATCAATTCGCTTTATGCTTATTTGATTTATCGCTTCCGGATGGAAGCGGTTATGAATTGTGCAGCATGGTGAAAGAACAACGAGATATTCCGGTCATTTTCTTAACGGCGATCGACGATGAGGTCAATGTCGTGATGGGGCTTGACATGGGAGCGGATGATTATATTACAAAACCATTTCGTATTCGCGAGCTTCTCTCGCGGATCAAGTCCGTCTTGCGGAGATACCATAAGTCGTCTCAGACCCAAGGGATCATTAACATTGACCAGGTTCGCATGAATACGCTGGAAGGAAAAGTGTATAAAAACGGCGCCGAAATTTCATTGACCGCTCTGGAGTATCGCTTATTGTTGATTTTTGGTAACCATATTGGACAAGTTCTGTCAAGAAATCAGCTGTTAGAGCAGATTTGGGACGTGGCAGGCGACTTCGTGAACGACAATACGCTAACGGTATATATCAAAAGGCTGCGGGAAAAGCTGGAGGATGATCCGCAGCATCCCACGATGATCAAAACGGTACGCGGTTTAGGATATAAGGTCGGTGATTAGATGCTACGCAATCGAGAGATTCAAATGTTATTGTTGATCATGGGTTCCATCAGTTTAGCGGGGGGCGTTGCGGCTGCTTTCATTTCGTCTGTAGCTGCAGCGCTCGTTTTCATCATGTCTATTTTACTTATGGGAAGCAGTCTGTTATTCACGAGATGGAGATACCGCGAACTTGAAAAGCTGTCCGTCTATTTGCGTGAAATTAGCAGCGGTAATTATTCACTTGACGCTCGCGATAATCAGGAAGGCGAGCTTAGCATTTTAAAGAATGATATTTATAAAGTGACGCTCATGCTATCAGAGCAGCGATCGCTCCTGGAGCGAGACAAAACGGGGCTAACGGATGCCATATCCGATATCTCGCATCAGCTTAAAACGCCGCTTACCTCCATGACGGTGATGGCGGATTTGTTAAGCAAACCTGACCTACCTCCAGCGAAAAGAACGGAGTTCACCCGCAATATCCGTATTCAGCTTGAACGAATCGATTGGCTTGTTTCTTCCTTATTGAAGCTATCGAAAATCGAGGAAAAGACAATCCAGTTCAAAAAAGATCAAGTATTCGTGCATGAGCTTATACAAAAGGCATTAGAACCGGTTTTGATTCCGATGGAAATCAAGGACCAAACGGTTTCCATCAACGGCGATGACAATGTTTCTTTTATCGGTGATTTTAAATGGACGGCCGAAGCGATTATCAATATTTTGAAAAACGGCGTCGAGCATACGCATGAAGGCGGACGAATAACCATTTCTTTTTCCGAAAATGCGCTATTTACGGAAATTATCATTGCTGATAACGGAAAAGGAATTCCAAAAGAAGATGTTCCTTATATTTTTAAGCGTTTTTATAAAGGGAAAAATGCGAGCGAGGGGAGCATCGGTATTGGTCTTGCGATGGCTTACAGCATTATTGCAAGCCAGAACGGCGTGATCGATGTGACGAGCAGCAGCGACAAGGGTACGCAGTTTCGGATTAAATTTTATAAGCACGTGATTTAGCGGCACTCCGTAAGTGACTGAATTGTCACCTCCATCGTCACTGAAAAGTCATTTTAGACAGATACAATGATATTCAACAGATGAACGATGGAGGTACGACCATGCATTTGAAACAACAACGCAAAATTATTTTTGCTATCACGATATTCTACACCCTGTTTATTCTTTATTTTTTGTTTTTCGCTTTCGGCAGAGTAGGTAAAGTAGATCAAATCTCCGAGTACACCTTTATGTTTTTGCCTGACAGTTTTTTCAGGTTGCCAAGACTATCAGATCTTCTACATCCTACATTGATGGATTTTGTGGGTTTCGGGAACATCGCAGCCTTTATCCCTTTTGGCATATTGATTCCGTTGTTATATCGGACTAGCTTTGTTCGCTTCATGACATTGTTCATCCTATCCATCCTGCTGCTGGAGACGATTCAGGCACTAACTTTTCTCGGCAGCTTCGACATGAACGACGTCATACAGAACTCAACGGGCGCAGCCATCGGATTCGGGGCGTACAAACTTGGCTTTCGTACAAAAAACGACTGGAGAAATATTGCTGCTACGGGTATTTCCAGCATTGTCTTGATGCTCGGGGTGTGGGGGATCTTCGGGATAGTTGACCAAGCGTTCACCCAAGAGATGGGCCCCTTTGTGGCGATAAACGAATGGAAGGATAGTAACGGCAATCCATCAACGGGAACGAAACCGAACCGTCTTAAGATAGGCGGTCAAGATGTGGAACCCCAATATAATGTGTACAGCATTGAAGGCAAAAACAAGGAAACGTACAGGTACACGTTAGGCAATAAGAAGGAGGTGTACCTCTTTTTGAATTATGGAATTCCCGATCAGGAGGATTCCCGAGGCAGCATTAGGGTTACCGCCGATGGACAAGAGTTCCTGACTGTATCTGTAGAAGCCGGACGCCATGAGCCAGATATGGGCTCCATTTATCTCCCTCAGGCCAATGAGCTTACGATAACCATTGAGGGAAATGTAACCCTGTGGGATGTTGGATATAAAGAGATGGTATATAGCTGGAATTGAGCATGAAGGGAGGGAGATATGACAATGGAAATTTTAAAAATAGAGCATCTGTCTAAAATATACGGCACAGGCGATTCGGCGGTAAAGGCGCTTGACGATGTTTCCTTTTCGGTCCGAAAAGGTGAATTTGTCGCGATCATCGGTCCGTCCGGATCGGGGAAATCCACGCTGCTGCATATGCTGGGCGGTGTGGATCGGCCGACGAGCGGCAAAGTCCTCGTAGAGGATACGGACATGTATAACTTGGACGAAACGCAGCTGGCCATCTTCAGGCGCAGACAAATCGGACTGATCTACCAGTTTTTCAATCTGATTCCCGTCCTGACGGTGGAAGAGAATATTACGCTCCCACTCTTGCTTGATAACCAAAAGGTAGATAAGAAGCAGTTGGATGGTCTCGTGAAGACTTTGAATCTGCAACATCGCTTAAACCATCTGCCCAATCAATTATCAGGCGGACAACAGCAAAGGGTGTCGATCGGCAGAGCGCTCATTAGTAATCCTGCCATTATGCTGGCGGACGAGCCGACCGGAAATTTGGACAGCAAGAATAGCAGCGAGATCATCGACTTATTGCAAATGTTGAATAAATCCTATCATCAGACACTGATCGTGATCACGCATGACGAACGAATCGCTTTGCAAGCTGACAGAGTCATTTCGATTGAAGACGGAAGGATTGCCAAAGACGAGGTGATTCGCCCTTGAATATTGTCAATAAACTCACCGTCAGACATTTGAGGCAAAACAAGAGACGAACGCTTGTAACCATCATCGGTGTCATCATGTCAGTTGCCATGGTGACGGCTGTTGCAACGCTTGGTTTTTCTTACTTGGATTTAATGAAAAGGCAGACCATCGCGGATGAAGGGGAATGGCATGTCCTATATCAGGATGTAAACAAGGAACAGCTTGCAGCGATAAAAAACGATGACGCAACCAAGAACGTTGCGATCACAAACGATCTTGGTTATGCCCCATTGGAAGGGGGACAAAATCCCAATAAACCGTATTTGTTCATCAAGGCGTATGATGCACAAGGTTTAGCGCAATTTCCGATTGAATTGAGCAAGGGGCGTCTGCCGCAAACCGACAAGGAAGTTGTGATTTCTGAAGCCGCTGCGACGAACGCCAAGGTGGAATACGAAATCGGGGATCGTCTCACACTTCGCGTCGGCAAACGATTCGAGGTAGGGAACGATCAACTGCTAGGTCAAAATGAATCGCTGCGTATCGTAGATAACGAAAAGAACGAAACGCTGCAACATAAAACGACAAGGGATTACACGGTTGTAGGCTTCATCAAACATCCCGTATGGGAACCGGCGTGGGCCCCGGGGTATACAACCATTAGCTATGTCGATGAAAACCTCATCGGGGCAAACGATCGAGTCAATGCGGCGGTTGTCTTGCAAAAAGTCAATCAGTCCTTGTTCGCTCATGCAGAAAAGCTGGCAGAGAACAACCATATCGAAACGGTCCAATATCACCACGATTTGCTTCATTATTATGGCGTCTCCAAAAGCGAAGCCTCGTACAGCACGATGTTCTCCTTATCGGTGATCCTGATGGCAGTCATTATGATCGGCTCGGTTTCACTGATCTATAATGCTTTTGCGATTTCCGTCTCGGAACGTTCCCGCCATTTAGGGATGCTTGCAAGCGTGGGGGCTACGAAAAGGCAGAAGAGAAATTCGGTGTTTTTTGAGGGTGTCATTATTGGTTTGATCAGCATTCCCGTTGGGATCTTATGCGGACTTGCCGGGATTGGCATAACCTTTCAGTTCATTAACGCTATAATTCAAGGGGCTTTAGGAATTACTGAAAGGCTAACGGTAATCGTTACGCCGTTATCTCTTTTGATTGCCTGTGCTGTTTCAATGTTGACGATTTTCATTTCGACGTATTACCCGGCCGTCAAAGCATCCCGGATTTCCGCTATGGATGCGATTCGTCAAACAACCGATGTGAAGCTTACGGGCAAAAGCGTGGAAACGTCGAAATGGATTCGAAGGCTCTTCGGAATCGAAGCGGAGATCGGATTGAAAAACTTAAAAAGAAACAAGCGGAGATACCATGCCATCGTATTTTCACTCGTGATCAGCATCGTTTTGTTTCTAACGGTATCATTTTTTACCGGTAATCTGAAACAAACCTTGGCCATGTCGCAGGAAGGCGTCAACTATGATATTGAACTCTCTTACGGCAATGGAAAAAGAATAGACGATCGGTTGGTTCAATCCATTGCATCCCTTTCGGATGTGTCGGAATACAGCGTGATTCATGAGTTGTACAGGAACGCTTGGATCCAAGAAGCGTCTATCGCCGATGAATTGCAGGAGGCGGTTAAGAAGGATAAGAGTATGCTGAAGGACGGAAAATATCCTTATGATATTAAAATCGCTGCATTAAACGATTCGAACCTGCGGGCTTATGCCAATGCAGTCGGAGCAGATTACGAGTTACTGACGGATCCGAATCATCCCGCCGCCATCGTGATCGATACCATCGATTATAAAGATATGGATACGGGAAAATACGTCCAAACGAAGGCTATCCATGCGAATGTCGGGCAAAGTCTCGATTTGACAACGATCCATGAGGAAACGGAAAGAGAGACGGATGTAAGTAAAGTGTACATCGCGGCGTTGACGGATCGATCTCCGATGGGGATGAGCTTAATCGGAACAGGCGGGTTAAATATCGTCGTCTCGGAACGGGTCCTGAATCAACTGGCAGATGATAAGAGCGGGGAGTTCGTTCAAACCTATCTCTATTTGAAAAGTGCGGACCCGCTGAAAACGCAGCAGGAAATCGAGGAAATGAAAGAGCCTAATCTGTATGTGTACAATGTGTACCAATCCAGAAAACAGGAAGAACAGATGATACTATTGATGTCCGTCTTTTCTTATGGCTTTATCGTATTAATTTCAGTGATTTCGATTGCGAATATTTTTAATACGATCTCAACGAGCATCGCTCTTCGTAAGCGGGAATTTGCGATGCTGAAATCCGTTGGAATGACGCCAAAAGGCTTTGCGAAAATGATGAACTACGAAAGTGTTTTTTATGGGGCCAAATCGCTTCTGTTCGGGCTTCCTATCAGCTTCGTCGTGATGTATGTGATCTATAGGGCATTTGCGAACAAATTTAGCTACGGATTCGTCCTTCCCTGGATGAGTATTCTGTCTGTCATTGCCGCCGTATTTGTCATTGTCGGTTCTGCCATGCTATATTCCAGCGCGAAAGTAAAAAAGGATAACATTATCGACGCGTTAAAACAGGAGAGTATATAAAAGTGACCGGCTCTGACTTGAAGCTGCAAGGAAAGATAGTGTCAACCATCATTAAAATAAAGTCATATACGTTGCAGCTGGAAAGTGAAGAAGAAAGGGTTGTCGGTGTATTACATGATGTTTTGGAGGATTCGGATATTAAGGAAGTTGATTTGGTCCGATTAGGATTCTCCGAGATAATTGTGACAGCTGTTAAAAGTGTCACAAGAATTCATATTTCTCCACAAAGAAAAGAAAATTATTGGGATTTCATTAGAAGGGCACGATTAAACCCAATTGGATGTAAAGTAAAACTTGCAGATGTTAAAGATAATATGGACTGGAGTAGGATTACGTCTCCTACAGAGTCAGACATGAAGAGAATGCAAAGATACCAGCAAGCTTATTTAATGTTGATTGAATATGTAAAGTAAAAAATTAATATTCTAAGCAAGACCGTTAATAATTCGAATAAAAGTCGATGCGCTAACGGATAGATAGTTAAACAAACACAGTCGAGCAGCTGGTCAATGTGATCAGTTGCTTTTTTGTTAAAACTAACTGGCAGGATTTTAGCGCGAATTTAATAGAAAAGGCTAGTTTTCACACAAAGCAACTTCTAAATATAGATTTTGAGAAATAACCCAAATTTATCCGTAACTTTTTCTCTAGTACTATGGTTATTAATAGTGTATTGAAAAAAAATAAAAAAGGAGCTGAATACCTATTGATGTTGTTATAAAACTAAGAGGAAAAAATTTTTCTTAATCTTAATTACTCGATAGCAGGTAAACTTGACAGGAGGCGCTAGAAAGACGGTATTTAGAAATCTAGAAAAGAGGTGAATTTCATGAAGATAAAAAACAAAATGTTCACATTCATATTATCAATAGGTCTTGTCATGTCTTCAGTTAATGTAAGTGCAAACGAAGTTGAAATTGATTCCTATTCCTCTGATTATTCAAATGAAATGAAATTCAGAGAAGAATTCGGATTGAATACTCAAATTAGTGAAGATAAGAGCTTTCTGTCTAAGAATGTAAATATGAACGAAACAAAATTTGGTGTTAAATTAACAAGAGAAGAGGAAGAACAACTAACATATCGTATTGATCATCAATTGAATAAGTTACCTTTGGTAAAAAATTATTTATCAACCAATAGCACTAGAGATGAAACAATTGTATTTATTGATCAAAAATTAGGTGGAGTCTTAAATGTTGGAACTAAGGATAAGAATGATAAAGAAAAACTTGAATCTGATTTGATAAATATTTATGGGGATCCTACATTGATTAACGTTTTCTTAGCTAAGTATTCAGAACAAGAACTGATTGATCTTAATGAAAGATTATTAATATTATTAAATATTGAGCATAATGGAGTGTTAATCACCGATACCTTAATAAATTTGCCAGAACAAAAAGTAGAAGTAGGAGTTAAGAATCTAGATTCAGAAAAAAAGAAAATACTTGAAGATGCTTTTAATCCTGATATGTTATTAATCAGAGAATCTGCATTGGTTGAAGATCAAAATAGAAACTCAACATATAATCCTCTTCAAGCCGGTACCGCTATTACTAATACAACAAATGGTGGGCTGTGTACCCTTGGCTTTATGGCAAAATTCCCAAGTACTAGTTCAGGATATATTATTACGGCAGCCCATTGTGGTAATGCTGGGAATAGCTTCAAACAAGGAACAAATAGTGTTGGTTCAATGGGTTCAAGAATATACGGTGGTAATGTAGATGCAGCAGCAATTGGTATATCTTCTCTAACATATAGCAATCATTTGTACACTAGTAATTCAAGAGGAGGATATTTTGATACTGTTCAAAATAGTAGTAATGAATTTGTCGGGGAAATGATTTGTATCTCAGGCGCGTCTTCATATAACAATCCAGTTTCATGCGGTGTGCTGAAAAGTAAATCTGTTTCTTATACTATTGAAGGTGTGAATTTTACAGGTTTAAGGAGTGCCAGTTACAGTTCTTATGGAGGAGACAGTGGAGGTCCAATCTACTATAGTTCTGTTTTAAAAGGAGTTCATAAAGGGAGACATAATGGCGAAGGAACATATTCACATGTAGGTAATGTATTAAGTCGACTTCAAATGAATGCTATATTAAATTAATTTGAGAAAACAATAGTGATACTAACTGGGAGCGATTTTATGCATAAGAAAAAAGCATTGTTAATATGTTTATGTTTGTTCTTTCTAACTGCTTGCAGTAGTTCTAAATCTGATTATGAGACATTGACTGGCGTTGTTAAAGAGATTGATGTAGAAAACAAAAAAATCCTTGTCATTTCTGGATTGAAGAAAGAAGATTTGCAAGAAGATTACAAGGTATTAATAGAATTGAAAAAATATAAAGAAGTACTATGGGTAAGTGGAATTGATTCTTCTAAGTTTACAATCGGTGAGAAAGTTGAGATCTCATATAATTCTATAGAAGATTCATATCCAGGACAGGTCACTGCTAAAAACATCACTAAGCTAGATCATTAAAAGATAACTTGGATAAGATCTTACACTGTACTTTATCTTTAGGATTGAATAACGAATATTCTTAATAAAAGAGAATTTTTCGAAAATCCAAATCTTTAATTGATGGTTATAAACAATACCTTTGGTTACAGTTGCTCCTTTTATGTGTCAAGCTCCATGAAGCACTATAAAAGTTGATAAACTTGGTGTATTTTGTTCCAATTGAAGCGGGTCATCCCGCTTCTTTTTGATTAACAGAACTTTTAATCGAGCAAACATCCTGTTATTATAGATAGTTAACTACTATCTTTATCAGTCCCTAGCATGCGCTTTAAGGGATTATCTTAATGAATGCACTTTAACGAAAGTGACTTATTTGCCTATATGGCAGCTTACCTATTAAGGTAAATGGGTCCTTTTCGTTAAGTTGCTTTTTTTCTGCCTGACCCAAATATTTGAAACAAGAAGGAGTGCTGTTTGAATGGATGTATTAGTTAAAAAAATCGAGGAGTTTAATCAAAAACTTATGGAGTCAGAAAAAACTTGTGAGCATTAAAATTAAAGTCCAACCAATCCCCAAAAATTTCGAAGAAGAGCTTGAACGAATTACAGACTCTGGTCAATCCGTTCTGGCTTCGCCGGTCGACAGCAAAAAAGAGCGATTGGAAATCCGGAAATCCATGATTGAAATCATGCGTAAGGAAAAAGCCCAACAAAGATAAAGAAGAAAGAGAAGAAGGCACTTGGATAATTCAGGTGCCTTTTTCTAATGCCTCTTAAACACATCGTAGCATAGTTTGTCATACTATAAGGATATCCACCTCTATGAGTTTTGAGTGGCTCATTTTTCGACTTCGGGATAAACCTCGTTTGGTATATACCAATTCAAACATTTTGGGTAGTCCGTATGTCGGCAAAATTCTTCAGGTTTAAATATCCCAAAGTTTGGTTGATCAACAATATAAACGGCGCCTTCTTGGGTGATAGTTACAGTAAAAGGAGGAACGAATTTAACTGCGATTGGCCCATCTACAAAGCCGGTTACCAATTGCTTTAGCTTTCTGTCTGCAGGGACATAAAAACCATCACAACCCCAGCTCTCTCCCCATACAACAATGGTTCCTTGATCTTTTCGAAGTACATAATCAGCATTATCAAAGTCTGGGCGGTGAGAAGCCGGCGGACCATATATTCTTAATACTTCGTTAGTCTTATTATTTAAATGCCCTGGCAAGTCAATACTTCCTTCATGGATTCCTGGGATCCCTGCATGTTTTTTTATATAATGTTACTTCAACAAAGAACTTATGGTTCAGCCAAGTGATCGACATTGACATCAAAGGTTTCTTTGATAACGTCAGTCACGGTAAGCTGCTTAAACAAATCTGGGCGCTCGGCATCCGGGACAAGTCTCCCCAGACACCTGCAATTATACAGTCGAAGGGAGAAGGGTAAGTCCTGCAACACTACATTTGGAGGTTGATGAACATGCTAACACGCTGACAACATCCCTTCAGCTAAGCACGGCACCTTCAGTCGCCCCCGTCTACAAGAAAATCACTCAGCGGGATGGAGTAGAAGCCCTGCTGCAGCAGAAATTAGGATTATCTGAGTTGAAGGTTAAGGATTGGGATGGCGATCGTGAGGTTCTATTGGAAGACAAATCAGGAACACCCTATACATTCTATCAATCCAAAGAGGGAAATTGGTCGTTAACCGAGAACAATGATATACCAGAACGAACTTCATTCGCTGACCAAGAACCGATGCTCGCAAAGGCGAAAACCATGATGGCCGATCTTGGGCTACTTCCTCAAGACGCTGATTTTACAGCGTTGGATGACGGAGAATTTCAATGGTCCCTCCCGGATAAAGCGGGTGTACACGAGAGTTATTGGACTGGCGAACTCTTGCTCGGTCTTAAACAAGATGGCAGTATCTATTTGATAAATAATGGGATCCAAGAGAATCAATATATTAAGGAAGTAGATATATTGTCTCCTGCAGAAGTATATGAGCGTATAAAGAATGGCGAATTTCCACAAATCAAAAGAAATGCAATATTAAAGCCTGAACAACTCGTTATTAAAAAGGGGGATCAGCTGGATATAACAGGAGTTGAGCTTTCGTTTATGTATGACACGAAAAATTTCTATCAGCCTGTATACACAGTACACGGTGTATTTAATGGGGATTCGAATTGGTTCACATTAATTCAGGCAAGAAGGAGCTAGGAGAGGATATAGTAAGTAACGGCCCTGACTTAGTTGAAGTCAGGGCCGTTATTATATAGCCCAACTTAAAAGCGCTTCCGAAAATTTCGGAGCGCTTTTTCTCATCGTAGTGATCAATATGACGATATATAATAGTAAAGAAAAGTATTGAATTTGGTATTTTTAAATGGTATTGGGTATTTTTTGTAATAAAATGACGTAAATAAGTATTGACCGCTGGAATATTAATCAATATGATTACTGTATAGAGAAATATACTAATATTTGGGTTCTGATCCTAAAGGGTGGTGTTAGCTTGGAAAGGACAGCCACGATTCGCGAACAAATGGAAGAGTTTCTACATAAGCACGAAATGACGATTAATCGGTTTGCTGAGATATCGGGGGTCAATAGCGGCACGCTCAGCAATATTCTGAATGGCAACCGCCCGATTTCCATGCAGCAGTTGGACCGGATTACGTTAGGTATGGGTCTGGAAGAGGGTTACTTTTACGAGCTGTATATAGAAGAATGTATCTTTCATGCTACGCCGGATTGGCGTCGGCTGGGTCCGTTTCTTCACCGCTGCGCGGAGCTGGGGAAGCTGGATTGTCTGGACAAGGCTGTCCGGATGACGATGGATAATATCTCGTATTCACCCTTACTCTTTGAAACGGCAGAGTTTTTTTTCAAAGAGGGAAAACATGAGGCGGCTGTACTGCTGTATAAAAGTGTGGCGGAGAGTGAACGATTTCAGCATTCGGAGCGGTTGGCCCTGTGTCAGTATCGGTTGTTTACGCTTGGGCTAGGCGATGATCAGGAGATCAATTCTCGGGCTGCAGTATACTTCGAACCTTATATTGATAGATTAGATGAAGTATATCAATTGGATGCGCTAGTTGATTTAATTAATGTAAATGGTTCTATTCATAGATGGGATAAAGTAGAGGAATTCGCTGAGCTAATGTTGCATAAAGCAATGATTGAGTTTAAGTATAGTGAGACTAAAAGTTATATTGAAGTAAGAAGGAAGAATCCTCTTGTCTTTTATATTTTATACGCAAATTTATCATTAGAAAATAGCTATAGTGAGCGTGGAGAATACGAAAAGGCATTATACTATGTATCACAATATGCAGATCCTTCATGGGTAAGTAACACAAATAATGAAGAACTACAAATAATTAACCAGTTTAAAGAGTGGGCAGTTGCTAATAGATATGTGTACCAGTTAATGGTCGGGCAAGCAGAGGTGCTTTCTGAATATGTGAAATACGTATCGACACGTGAAGATGAAATTTTCGTGGCTATGTGTAACATAATGATAGCAGCTAATCGACATAAATTTCAGGTAGACGATATCTTGGAGGATTACAAAGAATATTTAGTTTATAAGCAACAACGAAATTACATAGGTAAAGTGAGTAAGCAAGTAACATTAGAGAGACATACGCGTTTATTAGCCGAATTAGGTATTTATTATATAAATTCGGAGGAGTTCGATAAAGGAATAGAATTTATATTGGAAAGTTTGGGAAGTTCCATTACAATCAATAGTAATAATGGCATGCTAAGATGTATGGGGTTATTTGAACAGTATCGTCATATTTCTTCTCTGGAATCACAAAAACGGTATACCAATTTAGTTAGAGAGGTGCAAAAATTAAATGAGAAAAAAATTGGTTTCTCTATTAGTTATGTTTAGTTTAGTTTGGACATTTGCTGTTCCAAACTTAACGACTCATGCTGACAACAATAACAAACAAATAGTGGTATTTTCAACTTTAAGTCATGGATTTGGATCTGGAGGTACATAATTATCTTTTAAACTCGAATAGATGTGTCTTTTGAGATGCTTCCGAAATCCTCGGAAGCGTTCTTTATTATATTTCGTAGTATTATTAGTATATTTCATCATTTGAAAACTACAGATCCATTATGTTGATTCGCTATTGACCTCGCGAAAGTAAAATAATAGCATGTAATTAAATATTTAATATACTAATTTCTGGTACTCATCTGGGGGTGTTGTTACTTGGAAACGACAGCCACGATTCGCGGAGAAATCGTTACATTTTTGCAAAATCGTTCTATGACAATTAACCAGTTTGCCAGGATATCGGGCATCAACAGCGGGACGCTCAGCAACATTCTAAATGGTCATCGTCCTATGTCCATGCATCAGTTAGATCGGATTACCGACGGAATGGGTCTGGAAGAAGGTTATTTCTATGATCTGTACATTCCTGAGTGTATCTTTCATACGACTCCGGATTGGCGGAGATTGGGGCCATTTCTTCTCCGATGTGCAGAGCTGGGTAAGCTGGGTTGTCTTCATAGAGCAGCCCGAATGACGCTGGAGAACATTTCGTACGCACCGATGCTATTTGATATGGCCGAGGCCTTATTCAATGAGGACAAGCATGAAGCGGCAGCTTTGTTGTATGAAAGTGTGGCTGAGTGTGAAAAGTTTCAGTATTCTGAGCGGTTAGCTCTTTGTCAGTATCGATTATTTGTCATCGGATTAGGTGAGAATCAGGATGAGAATTTACAAGCTGCTGTATACTTCGAACCCTATATCGACAGATTAGATGATATGTATCAATTGGACGCGTATGTTAAGTTGATTAATGTGAATATATCATTACAACGGTGGGATAAAATTGTTGCGCTTGGAAAAAGGATGGGACATAAAGCTAAAATTCATTATCAACAAAATAGATATAGGTTCAGAACGTACGAATATCCTAGGAAGTCAGTTATCTTTTACATATTATATTCGTATTTAATTCAGGCCTCTATGCATCAAGAACAAGGAGACTATGATAATGCGTTTTATTATGTGTCGTTATATGAACATCCTGATTGGATAAACAAACCTAATGAGGAAGAGTTACTAATTATAGAGCAGTTCAAGGATTGGGCTGAGGCTAATCGGTATATGTACGGTTTAATGAGTGGACAACCCAACGCTTTAAACCAATATGTAGACTATGTGGACTCACGAGAAGATGAAATCTTTTTGGCGCTGTGTAACATTATGATTGCAGCCAATCGCTATCAACTTCATATCGATCATATATTGGATCGGTACAAGGAGCATTTGGTTTTCAAAACGCAGCAAAATCAGCTTGGAAAGATCAGTGATCTGGTAACATTAAACCGATATACGCGGCTTCTTGCGGAGCTGGGGATATATTATTTAAATTCAAAACAGTTTGACCGTGGACTGGCATACATCTTGGACAGTCTGGAGTATTCCATCAGAACCAAAAGTGACAATGGAATGCTGCGATGCATGGGGATATTTGAGCAATTCCGTCATTTTTCTTCCGAGGAAACTCAGAGGCGATATACCGAATTAATCCAAGATGTTCAGAAGCTATCGGTATACGCCTGGAGCCCGCAAGTGTAGAATACACTAATATTTGGATTTCCCTGGGGGTGTTGTTATTTGAAAACGACAGCCACGATTCGCGGAGAAATAATGAAATTTTTACAGGATAACGAATTAACTCTAAATCAATTTGCGAGAATATCCGGTGTGAATACGGGGTCCTTAAGCAGTATACTTAACGGAAATCGTCCCATGTCTATGAATCAATTGGATCGCATCAATACCAGTATAGGATATCCTGAAGGATTTTTTTATGATCGATACATTTCTGAATGTATATTTCATACCACGCCTGACTGGAGACGGTTAGGAGTTTTTCTTCAGCGATGCGCAGAGATTGGCAAGCTGGATTGTCTGCAAAAAGCCGCCCGATTAACGATGGAAAATATCAGTTATGCTCCGCTGCTTTTTGAATTGGCGGAAGATTTATTCAATGAAGAAAATTATAAAGCAGCGGTTATATTGTATGAGTGTGTAGCAGAGAGTGAGAAGTTCCAGCATTCTGAAAGGCTTGCCCTATGTCATTATCGATTGTTTAAGTTAGAATTAAGTGATGATATGGAATCTAACTTAAAGGTGGCTGTAACTTTCGAACATTATGTTGATCGGCTGGATGAGGCATATCAACTTGATGCATATAGGAAGCTTATTAACGTTAACGTTTCTTTGCTCAGATGGGATATGGTGAAAGTTCTGGCTGAAAAAATGGGATATAAGGCAAAAATACAATATAGAAACCATAATAAAAAAAAGATATCGAAAGATGAACAAGAGAAACCCACCATTTTTTACATATTATATTCGTATCTAATTCTAGCAAATACTCATCGTGAGGCAGGGGATTTTGAAGGTGCATTAGGATATCTTTCAATGTATGAAAATCCTAATTGGTTAAAGGCAAAGGAATTTTCTGATGAGGAAATTTTAACTGTTGATCAGTTTAAAGAATGGGCCAAAGCGAACCGTTACTTGTATAGACTCATGGCTGGAGATTCTGACGTACTGCCTGAATATATAGATTATATTGAATCAAGAACGGATGAGATTTTTCCAGCCCTTTGTAATATTGCACTAGCTGCTAACCGATATCATTTCAACATAGATCATGTACTGGAACAGTTTCGGGAATGCCAGGTATTTAAATTACAGAAAAACAAACTTGGGAAAGTTAGTGAGCACATCACAATGAATCAATATACGCGGCTTCTATCCGAATTGGGAATATACTATTTAAATTCCAAGCAATTTGATCGTGGGCTGACGTACATTGTAGATAGCCTGGAGTATTCCATTAAGATCAAAAGCGATCGAGGAATGCTGCGGTGCATGGGGATCTTCGAGCAGTTCCGTCAGTACGCATCCGAGGAAACACAGAAACGGTATAATGATTTCATTCGTGATGTTCAAAAATTATCCGTGTATGCTTGGAGCCCACTTGTGTAGGGCTCTATACGTGCGTCTACAGGCTAATGCATAGGCGCTGAATCGGCGGCGGACTGGTCCTAAAAGCTGCCATGATAGCCTCCCGAGGCTATGGCCTAATGTCCGGGTTTGTGATAAACTCGGATAAGTTTATTTTTACATATCGCTTGAAAGTAAGGAGTCCATGTCATGACATCAAGAACATCAATAGATCAAAACACAAATTCCGCAGGGCGCACATGGATGATTTTTGCAGGTATCATCCTGATTGCCATTAACCTGAGAGCGGCGATTACATCGGTCGGCCCGCTGATCGGGATCATCCGCGACGATACGGGAATCTCAAACACGTTGGCGGGTATGCTCACCACGCTGCCGCTATTAGCCTTTGCCCTGCTATCGCCGATGGCACCGGCCATGGCCAAAAAATGGGGACTGGAGAATACCCTTTTGCTCAGTATGGTGGTGCTGACATTCGGAATTGGCATACGCTCGGTATCATCTCCATATACGTTGTTAATCGGAACCGCATTTCTTGGAATGGCCATCGCTGTAGGGAACGTGCTGCTTCCGAGTCTGGTCAAGCGGGATTTCCCGCGGCATATCGGATTGATGACAGGCACGTACTCTGCCTCGATGAACCTCCTCGCCGCAATCGCATCCGGGATTAGCGTTCCGCTGGCAACCCAAGCCGGGCTTGGTTGGCAAGGTTCCCTACTAATCTGGGGTTCATTGTCCGTCTTGGCCCTGATCGTGTGGATCATCCAGCGCCGGAGTGCCGGTAAAACAGCTGCGGTTAGTTCGACTGCTACCAAACAACAGAGTGTGCTGAAGTCTCCGCTTGCTTGGTATATTACTTTATTTATGGGTCTTCAATCGTTTACGTTCTACGTGAACATCTCATGGCTGCCCGAGATTCTGAGAAGCCAAGGCATGGATTATAGTGCTGCGGGATGGATGCTCTCGATTCTCCAATTTGTCAGCCTGCCATTTTCCTTCATTATTCCTGTTCTGGCTGGCCGAAATCCTAATCAGCGTTTGCTGGTGACGATCTCTGCATTGTCCATGCTGACTGGTTATGCAGGCTTATTTTCCGGCATGACTTCGTTGAATCTGCTATGGGTGATGCTGGTAGGTATTTCAGGCGGGGCCAATTTTAGTTTATCCCTGATGTTCTTCACCCTACGTACCAAAACGGCTCAAGAAGCTGCCGCGTTATCCGGAATGGCTCAGTCACTGGGTTATTTATTGGCTGCCGTCGGTCCGATGCTGATCGGGTTCCTGCATGATGCGACAGGAGGATGGAAGGTGCCGCTGGCGGTGCTGTCCGCTATTGTTGTGGTGTTGTTTATCTTCGGCTTCGGTGCAGCGAAACCAGGTTATCTCTCCGTACCGAAAGATGCGAAGCCGGAGGCGTACCGATAGAGATCATCATGACAACGACGAATATCTGTGAGTAAATAGGGCTTGCTGAACGACACATATTTGGACTGAAAACTGCATAAGAACAAGGGATTTAGATTCTTTCTATCGAAATCAGCGGCTGGCGGATGTGCTTGGGGAACTCAATGAGCTCGTAGCGACCGAGGGCGCAAAAGCGGCGAAGGACGATGAAGATACGAACTAGGGGATGAAACCGGGTGGGAAACGGCCGCACAAGAAAAGCACCTCTTCGGACATGGTGGAGCAGCAACAAGCCCTGTTTCCATCAACGGAAGCGGGAATCCAATTGTTGACGAACGCCCTAATCCCCATCTGTAATAAAAGCTTCTGCAATCATGGAGTTTGTTTTGCTATGCGTCGTTTGTTTTCTATTATGGTTCTGTACATTGTGTTATCGGAGAGTTGGGTAAACAAACTATGGCCGGGATGTGGATTAGCTTCAAGGATCCAAATGTAGCCGTTCTTGTCTATGGCAAGATCAACCCCCAATTCATGAGTCGTTTTCCATTTACTAACCGTCTCGGCAATGGTAATGGAGAGTTGTTTAATTTTACGAGAACAGGCGTCCACTTTGGTTTGGTTATTCTGAAAAAGCTTTAAGAGAACCTCTTGCAATGGTTCTGCATGCCCTCCTTGATGATAGTTTGTCACAAATTTATGAGGTGCAGCTACACGGGCGACCATACCTGAAATGATCCATTTGTGCTTTGGCTTCTGCAGGTATACACGGATATCAAAGATTTCCCCATGGTACTTCGCCATTCGCACGCCTTTCTGCACCAAATACCCGCGCTTTGAATTCCGATATGAATCAATTGCTTTTAAGACAGAGTGAATTCCAACAATCTTCCGACTTGGGCCGCAGCGAACTTCATATCCCCTACTTAATTCCTTGACACGGATGATTCCGTTGCCGCCACTTCCGAGATTGGGTTTTATGAAGACGGATGAATAAGTTTTCAGCATCCGTAAGATCCTTGAACCTGTCATCCAGCGAGTTTCAGGCAAATGTGGACGCAAGATATGATTCTGTAACATTCCGCTCTGATCCTTCATTTTTCCAACTGTCAATGAAATCCACTCCTCTTGTTGAATTCCAGGTATAAAGAGCATATTCATCACACATCCCTGCTGTATGGACTAGTTTCCAATAATTAAGAAAAAATCAGAGTGAGTGCCTAGGTGCTCTGAATAATGGATATCGGCAAGGGACCAGATCGTAGCATTCAAGATCCTATATAATTTTACATAGCGTTTACATAAATGGGTAGATTGATAATGAGTATTTGTTATAATCTGAAATTTGATAATGTTCTGTATACCTTGGGATGCACGAATTAACAGTTTCATTTCATTTAATCAAGCATATGGGGAGCGATGGATTTTGAATCCGGAGACAGATAAAGAACAAGCACAGGCTCAAGTTTCCAATAGACAACCGTCTGGCAGGTGGCGTGCCCTCGGCGAAACCTGGTGGACTGCTTTACAGCTGGGACTTACTTCATTTGGCGGACCGATCGCCCATCTCGGATACTTCCACCAGACTTATGTGCGGCGCAAACAATGGCTGGATGAGAAGAGTTACGCTGATTTGGTGGCCCTGGCCCAGTTTCTTCCTGGACCCGCCAGCAGCCAGGTGGGCATTGGTGTTGGGGTGATGCGAGCGGGATTATGGGGCGGTATCGTGGCCTGGCTTGGCTTCACGCTGCCATCCGTGCTCATGCTCATGATCTTCGCCTATTTGATGCAAACCTTCGATCCCGGCTCGGCAGGCTGGATTCAAGGGCTGAAAGTTGTGGCAGTTGCCATCGTGGCGCAAGCGGTTCTGGGTATGGCAGGAAAGCTGGCTTCTGGCCCCGTACGGGCGGCCATCGCGTTGGTAGCCATGGCCGTCGTTCTGCTGTGGCAGAGCCCCATTTCTCAAGTGACGGTCATCGCTCTGGCCGGCATCTCGGGACTGTGGTTGTTCAAGCGTCAAGCGAACGAAGAGGCAGCACCCGAAATGAAGATGCCGATCGGACGGAGAGCCGGACTCTTTTGCTTGGGCATGTTTGTTGTGTTATTAGTGGGTCTGCCGCTCCTTAAAGGGCTGACCGACAATGGTTGGGTAGCCATTGTGGACAGCTTCTACCGAGCAGGATCGCTTGTATTCGGCGGCGGACACGTCGTTCTCCCACTGCTGGAGAGTGAGACGGTGCTGAACGGCTGGATGTCTAAAGAGGAATTCCTGACCGGCTACGGAGCAACTCAGGCCGTGCCCGGTCCGTTGTTTACTTTTGCCGCTTACCTCGGGGTCTTGATCCAGGGGATTCCTGGAGGTGTCGTTGCTACACTCGCTATCTTTTTGCCTGGATTTCTGCTCATCGTTGGAACAATGCCCTTCTGGAACAGTATCCGCAGAAACCCCAAATTGCAAGGCATGCTGACAGGCATGAATGCGGCAGTGGTCGGGATTCTTCTGGCCGCTTTGTATCATCCCATATGGACATCCTCCATCCACAGTCCGCTTGAATTTGTGATCGGCGCGGGTCTGTTCGGGATGCTGATGTTCTGGAAGAGCCCTCCGTGGCTGGTTGTGATTGCCGGTGCATTAGCCGGACAGCTACTCCTGTGATTCATTGATTTAGACCTCGGCGCTTTGCGCCGGGGTCTATTTGGTTTTTCAGGAGTAAATCACGGCCGATTGGTTAAATATTTAGGGTGTACCTCTCTTCTTGAAGTATATCTTGACGCAAAGCGTTCCTGCTCTTAATTCGATATAGAAATGAGTGGATAAAGCTACATGTTGGATACCGAAGTGAAAGATTGCATTATCATTGGCGGCGGAATTGCAGGTCTGCAGGCAGCTATACAGCTGGGGCGGTATTCTGCCTACGATGTCCTGGTGATCGACCGGGGAACGGGGCGGTCCACCATATGCAAGAGCTACCGCAATATCCTAGGATGGCCGGATGGGGTTGCTGGTGAAGAGCTCAGGCGACGCGGACGTCAGCAGGCGGAGTCTGTTGGTGTCACGTTTGCTGCTGATGATATTCGGAAGGCGGAACGAGATGTGACGGAATATTTTGTGTTAACCGGTAAAGATGGAGTTCAGTACAGGGCCAAAACCTTGCTACTCGCAACAGGCGTGATGGATCGTTTTCCCAAGCTGCCAGGCCTGATGCCCACCCTGGGCACATCCGTCTTTGTATGCCCCGATTGCGATGGTTATGAAATTCAGGATCGAAAGACCGTCGTGATGGGATCGGGGGATCCCGGTGCCAGTATGGCCGTGCTGCTATCGGAGCGAACCAAGGATATCATCTACATTAATCATGAGGGGGAGCCAGCTTCTTCCGAGCATATGTCCCAATTGGCGGAGCTCGGGATTCCGTATATAGAGAAAAAGGTATCGGAAATTCATGAGGAGGGCGGCATCCTGTCGGCCGTCGTGCTGGAGGATGGGAGCATCGTGCCCGCAGAGCGGGGGTTCATATCTTTCGGCGGGAATATGATCTATTCCGAATTGGCCGAGCAGTTGGGGGCAGAGCTGGAGCACAATCGTCATGTCAAGACCGATCCAAGGTCCAAAATGACGAGTGTCGAGTTGCTCTGGGCCGCTGGTGACCTGGGCGTCCATTCCGAATTAACCACCGTGGCGATGGGGGAGGGTGCGACAGCTGCGATCTGGATCAACAAGACATTAAAGAAGATGACTAGCGGGGCTTAGAAAATCACGGTACGATTCAGTCGATAAACATTCTAAAAAAACCCGCCTGATCAGGCACGGCATCTAGCGAGCATGGCCGTGGATCAAGGCGGGTTTTTGTTAAGAGATAAGAACATAGAAACTTCAGAGGGCTGACCATCCTTTACTCGCAAGAAAAAGTTCCGCTATATGTGGTCTGTCCTAAAAAAAGTACGCCGATAGGCATTTACAGACCGAATCGGGTGATATGCTCTTCGAGCCTATACTTTTGCAATAATTCGGTTTGCTTGGGACCGATCAGATCAAAATGCGGGTAAGGCAGGCGATAATGGATATATTCCGGATTAAGACCGTTGGATACACACCAGTCCTCAAGGCGCTGGATGTTCGAGCAGCCTACCTTGGTTACGGTATGGAACTCCGGAAACCGCTTGTCGTACCAAAAATGGGTTAAAAAAGCGATGTCTCCTTGTGCGACCTTCTGCTTCCATTGCTGCAGTTCCTGTCTCGAGATGCCGAATGCCATGTTTGTCTCATCCTTATAAGTGTATTCATGCTTCTCATTATATCAGCATATACTTGACTGCACCTACTTGTTTTCCTTAGCATGGCGCTGCCAAATAACAAGCGTAACTGTTTACCGTTGATCGAATGGATATCGAAGAGGGGGATGCGATATGATACTGGAATCAGCGATACTTTATATCAAACCGGGGCTGGCAAGCGAGTTTGAAAGTGCTTTTCGGGAAGCTTCCGGCATTCTGTTAACGAAAAAGGGATATGTAAGCCATGAGCTTAACAAGTGCGTGGAGAACCGGGATGAATATATATTCCTCGTCCGCTGGAGCGGCATTAAGGATCATCTGATCGGCTTCCGCGGGCATCCGGACTATAAGCTATGGAATGCGTCTCTGGAGCCGTTTTATGCCCGGCCGCCTGAGGTTAGGCATTATATCGATATCCGGATCGATAGTCGCGAGCAGGCTGAGGCGGAGCTGACTAAGCTATTGATCCCTGAGAGCGGAACGGATTCGGTTTCCCATGACGAAAGGACGACAGAATAATCATATCTTCGAATATCGGGTGATATGCCAATAGGGTGCATTCTCGTAAGCTGTCCTTGGACAGCTTCTTGGCATATCGGAAGCACAGGAGACCGGGATATATGCTTATGGTAACAGAAGGAGAAGCCGGTCTATTGTAATCGGTCTTATTTTGTCCCGAATAACAGGAATTATGGGGTGTCATGACGAACTTTGTTGTAAGGTTAAACTACATAAGGGGTGGTTACAATTACTCTAGATTATCATGGCGTTCGTCGTCTTGCCGACGACATTCGGGCAAACGTTTCCAAAGTTATGGTAGGTAAAGAGCAGCTGATTGACAGACTGTTTATTGCCATGGTTACTTCAGGTCATGTTCTGCTGGAAGATGTGCCGGGTACAGGCAAGACATTGCTGGCTAAATCCATCTCGAAGTCGATTGATTGCACGTTTAAGAGGGTTCAGTTTACGCCGGATTTGCTGCCGACGGATCTGAGCGGCATTTACTTCTATAATCAACAATCCGCGACGTTTGAATTCCGTCCGGGTCCTTTGTTCACGAATATCCTTCTAGCCGATGAAATCAACCGGGCGACACCTCGTACGCAGTCCAGTCTATTGGAGTGCATGGAGGAACGCCAGATCAGCATTGACGGGGTAACCCATCAGCTGGAAGAGCCGTTTCTGGTCATCGCGACGCAGAATCCGCTGGAACAGCAAGGAACGTTTCCGCTGCCTGAGGCGCAGCTGGACCGCTTTCTGTTCAAACTGAATATGGGATACCCTACCTCAGAGGAAAGCGTGAATATTCTGAAGCGATTTAAAGATGATCAACCCTTGGAGTCATTAATGGCAGTTGCAACATCTGAGCGGATCGTACAAGCCAGACAGATCGTCAGCAAAGTACATGTCAGCGATGAGATGTTATCTTATATCGTTGCGCTTTCGGAGCAATCGAGACGGGATGAAGCGGTTGCCTCCGGGGTAAGCCCAAGAGGCTGTCAAGCCTTATTGAAGGCTGTGCAGGTACAAGCTATCCTGAAGGGCAGGGAATTTGTTACCCCTGATGATGTGAAGGATTTGGCTGTTCCGACTTGGGCGCATCGGTTGAAGCTTCGCGGGACGCTCCACAGCCGCGGCGGTGCTGCTGCGGCGGAAGAAGTGATCGAACGGTTGCTGCAGCAGGTTTCCGTACCGACTGAAGAAGGCATTTCGTCGTAGGGGGCGGATGGCTATGGGAGCCTACTGGATATTGTTCATCGCCGCTGTGGTCGTCGTCGTGCAGGGCAAGCTTTTCAAACGGATGGCCTTGAAAAGGTTGAACTACAGCCGCTCCTTCAAAGTGTCGACCTGCTATGAGGGGGATTCCGTGGAACTGATCGAAGTCATTGAGAACCGCAAAGCATGGCCTGTACCCTGGTTAAGAGTAGAATCCCAATTCCGCTCGGGTCTGGTATTTGATAATCAATTGAACCTGGATATCAGCGAGGGGCAGTTCAATCAGAACCACAAAAGCTTCTTCAGTCTTCTGCCTTGGACCAAAATCCTTCGCAGACATCGGATTACTGCTAAGCGCAGAGGCCTGTATAAGTTGGGTACGGTATCCATGACGACGGGTGATCTGGTCGGAATGGAGTCGATTGTCCAGAGTAAGACGTTGTCTGGTGGAATTATCGTGTACCCGATGCCGATGGATGTGTCGGATATGGCCCTTCCGGTCCAGACTTGGATGGGTGAAATGCTGGTCCGCAGATGGATCTTGGAGGATCCTTTCCTGATATCGGGCGTACGCGAATATCGCGACGGCGATCCGCTAAAGGATATTCAATGGAAAGCGACCGCACGGACGGGCATCCTGCAGGTCCACAGGCGGGATACCACAGCGGACAGCCGACTCTTGATCTATCTGAATATAGAGGATCATGAGCAGATGTGGAGCAAAGCGACGAGGCCGGAGCCGATCGAATATGGCATCCGCCTGGCGGCTGGCATTACAGCTCACTTATTGGCGCAGGGCATGGAGATCGGAATGGGGACGAACGGAACGCTTGGGGAGGATTCAACCGATGAAGCATTCGTCCCGGTTGCAGGCGGCATGACGCAGCAGCAGCTGATATTCGAAATGCTGGCGAGACTGGAGCTGACGCGCAAGGCTTCTTTTCATGATTATCTGGCCCATGAACTGTCCCGGCATGAAGAGGCAAGAGATATCCTCATTCTGAGCACTTACGTCAGCCCTAGGCTGGAAGAGATGTTTCAGCGATTTCGGGACCATGGGCACACGATTCAGGTATTTCCTCTCGATGATGTGCCGTCTCCTGCAAAGGAGGTGTCTGCATGACCTCTCAAGGCACTGGATTTATAAAGGCTTTCTTGCAGGGATTTGTGGAATGCGTGCTCTATTTTCCGGTTCTCTTTATTCCGGCGTTCTATCTGCTGCCTGAATCGTACCGCTGGGTATGGCCTGTCCTAGTATTAGGCGGGTACTTACTTGGCTATACCGGTGCGCGATGGTTCAAGCTGGATCGTCAGTTTAAGGCAACCTTATGGGCTAGCCTGGTTTCCATTACGGTATCCATTGCTTTCATAGGCGTTGATTTGACTCTTGTTTATTTCATCCCTCTGATATTTATTTCCAGTTATCGCGGATGCCGAATGGAGCAGGGAAGCTGGAATTTGATGTTTCCGGGGACTTATTTCTTAATAGGTTTGATTCTGTACGGGGTCAGCAGTTTTATGTTAAGTTTTATGGATTCATTTGAGGGTGGCATATCATCTCTGACCTGGATGGGGGCAGCGGCGTTAGCACTGACCCTGTTGATTGTCAATCGGCAGTTGGTGTTGGATGAAACACTGCCAGGCAATGATCAACCCATATTGGAACGGCGAGTTCTGCGCTACAATCGCTGGTTTATCATCGTATTGCTGCTTCTGGTCGCGGTGCTCGCTTTTCTTCCGCAGCTGCAGCAATGGGTCTCTGATATGGCGCGGGGGATCGCTGCATGGATCTCCGGATGGTTTAGCACTGGAGCGGAGCAGGCCCCCGAGCCGCCTTCGATGTCGGAGCCTCCGCCCGAAATGCCAGTCCTTGATGAAGAAGCCAAGCCGAGTCCATGGATGAAAGTATTGGAGCAAGTACTGATCTATGGCGTGTTCAGCGCTATAGGGATCGGGATTTTGTATGTTCTGTTCAGGTTTGGTAAAGTACTGCCTAAGCTGTATCGAAGATTCTCTGCATGGATGAACAGGATGATGAACAGACAGAGCGTTCAGCCCTCACTAGGTTATGAGGATGAAGTGGAGAATATTGAACATGACCCGGCATCCAAACGACTAAAACGGCTGTTGTCCGGTATGCGTATCGGCGGAAAGTTTCGGACGGGAGAAGGATCTGAGCGTTTGAATGAGAAAATTCGCCAAATGTATCGGATGATACTTTCCCGAAGTATCAGGGAAGGCTATCATTGGAAAGCATCGCTAACACCGCGGGAAACCGAAAGCGATCTTAAGGAATGGGACGGAAGGAAGGATCGTATTCCACAATCCTTGATCGAGCTTTACGAGGAAGCCCGATATGGTACCCGCACCATTACGGAAGAAGAAGTTGAACGGCTGCAATTGGATAGGAAGCATACATGAGGAGTGAACATCTTGTCGGTACAAAAAGAAAGCAATGCTGTTATTCACTACGGAGATCCCGCGGTTACTGGGGGAGTCTCCGTCTTCGATAAGGAATTTGACAAGCTTTTTTATTATGATGGAACGGACCTGGGGCTAACCTACCAAGCTCAAGAGTCCACCTTTCGCCTGTGGGCACCGACTGCTAGTGAGGCATACGTTATGCTCTATCCGGATTGGCATGCAGTAGAAGCCCGGCGAATCGCGATGACGCGTGATGTGAAGGGAACTTGGATACTGACAGTAGGAGAAAATCTTCAAGGGATGTTCTACACCTACCAGGTCCTTATCGGGGATCAATGGAACGAAGCTGTCGACCCCTACGCTGCCGCTGTAGGCGTCAATGGGGATCGTGCTTACATCTTGGACATGGCCTCGACCGATCCGGAACACTGGACAGAAGAGAAACCCCCAGTTCATAGTCCTCTGGATGCCGTAATCTATGAACTGCATGTTCGTGATTACACCATTCATCAAGACAGTGGAGTGAAGCATAAAGGTAAGTTTGCAGGTCTGGCGGAGACAGGTACCCGAGGCCCGGGAGGGATTCGCACAGGGCTTGATCATATTGTCGAGCTAGGGGCCACGCATGTGGAGCTGCTCCCGATCTACGATTTTGCAACGGAAAGCGTGGACGAAACCAAGCTTCATGAGCCGCAGTACAATTGGGGATACGACCCGAAGAACTACAATGCTCCCGAAGGCTCGTATGCTACGGATCCGTATGTGCCTGAGGTTCGGATTCGTGAACTGAAGCAGTTGATTCAGACATTCCACGATCATGGCCTTCGGGTCATCATGGATGTGGTGTATAACCATGTATATGACGGGTATCTGATCAATTTCACGAAGCTGGTCCCCGGATATTACCTGCGCTATACGAAGGACGGCAAATTCTCCAACGGATCCGGGTGTGGTAACGACACGGCATCCGAGCGTCCGATGATGCGGAAATTCATTGTGGAATCCGTCCTACATTGGGTGAAGGAGTACCGGATTGACGGTTTCCGATTTGACCTGATGGGATTGCTGGATGTGGAGACGATGAATGAAATCCGTGCGCGCCTGGACGAGATTGATCCGTCCATCATCACGATCGGCGAAGGCTGGGTCATGAATACCGAGTTGGATGAGAAGAAGCGAGCGAATCAGCAGCAGGCCCCCGTGATGCCGCGCATCGCTCACTTTAACGACGGATTCCGCGATGCGGTCAAAGGAGACATCTTCCAGTTTGATTATAGAGGCTTCGTGAGCGGCGGAGAAGGATATGAGGACAAGGTGAAGCAAGGCATCGTCGGTGGTATTCCGTATTCCAAAGATATCAAGGCGTTTGCTTCCGAACCGGATCAGTGCGTAAATTACGTGGAATGTCATGATAACCATACCTTATGGGACAAAATTATACAGTCCACCGCGGGGGAGAAAGATGCCATACGTCGCGATATGCACCGGCTGTCATCAGCCATGATCTTGACCAGTCAAGGCATCCCTTTTCTGCATGCTGGTCAAGAGTATTACCGCTCCAAGAACGGAGTGGAGAACAGCTATAATTCTAGTGATGAAGTGAACCGGCTGGACTGGGGTATGGCATCGGAGCACCAGGATGGAGTGAAATACATTCAACGGCTCGTTCAGCTCCGCAAGAAACATCCGGCATTCAGATTGAGGGATGCCGCGTCGATTCGCAAGCATCTTCAGTTTGAACCATGTCCTGAGCATACCGTTGCTTTCACGCTTCGTGATCATGCGGGCGGTGATCCAGAGAAGCATATCTATGTTCTCTATTATGCAGCACGGAAAGAATCCTCCCTGGTTTTACCTGAGCTGGGCGAATGGAAGATTCTGCTTGGCGAAGAGCATATTAAGCGTTTAACCCGGAATTCCCTTGTCGTAGAAGGGATCGGTGCTGTCATTTTATCCTGTTAATACTAAACAGGAAGCGGATATTACCAAAAAATGAATAATGCCTGATTCTATGATCATCTGATATGCTGATGGTATCAGATGATAGAATCGAGGCGTCTCTTTGAAGAAGTATTTCCTGTCACTTTGTTTGCTGCTGTCATGTACATCGTTTTTTGGCCTTTTTCAGGCATCAGCGGCTCAAGCTCCTAGCCCGACCGATTTTCACGATATCTCGGCAAGCTTCGCAAAAGACGCGATCCAGCGTCTGGCCAAGAGAGGTATCGTAAGCGGGGATGGCACAGGAGCTTTTTTGCCGCGAAATTCGGTTACCCGGGCCGAATTCATTGCCATGGTTGCCAGGATGCTCAAGATGGAGCCCGTTCCGAATGATTTATCCGCGTTTCGGGATGTTCCCAAATCCGCATGGTATTATGGCTGGGTTCACGCGGGACTTAATTTGTCCATTGTTGAGGGGAACGGTTACCGGTTCTACCCCAATGCTTCTATAACAAGGCAAGAGGCTGCTGTGATGGTGATTCGTGCCATGAAAGATAATGGATATATGAACGGAAATACAGCTGGCCAATACACGGATTCTGCTTCTATCGCGGAATGGGCTTGGAATGCCGTTGGCAAAGCGACCGATACAGGCTGGCTGCAGGGGAGTAAGGGACAGTTCAGGCCGCAGGATGCGATCACCCGTGAGGAAACGGCTATGCTGTTGGATCGGGTCCTGCAGTCGGGAAATGTGCTGACCCAGATAAACCTTCAGACTCCTGCAAATGTTCATATGGGCTGGTTGTATAACGGTACAACGAATCAATATATCTCCTATGCCAAACGGGCCGGATTGAATGTTCTGGTACCACGCTGGTATTACATGGAGGCTAACGGCAAGCTGACGGACCATACCGACAAGGAGCTGTTGAATTGGGCTCATAACAACAGTCGGCAGGTGTGGGCTATGGTGGGGAACCGCGGGAATGCGGAAGGAACTCATCAAGTTTTAAGCAGCGCACAGTCCCGGAAGTCCGTGGTTGACAGTATTGCAGCGAATGTATCGCGGTATCGATTGAACGGGATCAATATTGATTTTGAGAACGTCATGCCACTGCCACAGGATCGTCAGAATCTGACGGCCTTTATCACGCAATTATCCATAGAGATGAGGCGGCTTGGAGCCAAGTTATCCATCGATGTTTCACCTGATCTGAATACGGATTGGACGGCTGCATTCGATTACGCCACGCTTGGCACTCAGGTGGACTATATGGTGCTCATGAGTTATGACCAGCACTGGGGTGGTTCGCCAATAGCGGGATCCGTTTCCTCGCTCCCTTGGAGTGAATCCGCGCTGCGCAAGCTGCTGACTCAAGTTCCGGCTAAGAAGAGCATTATCGCGTACCCGCTGTACACGAGGGATTGGAAGATCGCTTCGTCGGTATCCTCGGAGGACATCAGTTTGGCCGAGCAAGGACATCGCATTCGCCTTAACAAGGCTCCACTCACATGGAATGCCAGCGTGGCGCAGTATGAAGCGGCTTATAGCAGCGGCGGCATTCAGCATCGCATATGGACCGAGGAGGCCCGCTCTTTATCCATGAAACATCTTATGGCTGCCAGATACCCTATTTCCGGTTACGCCTACTGGTATCCGGGCGCCGAGACAATTGACGTATGGCAGGCCATTCATAATGCGGAACGTTATGCTTATTATTCGTTCCGGATCTAAACATCAGATATGTTGATTTCAAGACCAGCCTCGATGAGTGAGGCGGGTCTTTTTTTCCTCGATAGACTGTTCCGCTCACATCTTGGATTGCCGCAAGATAAGGGGCTAAAATGCTCCGCACCATGGCCAGCACGATCGATGGATTTTCTTTCATCTCATCCAATGAAATGGCGTGCTTCGCCGCGCTGATTATAAGTATGTATATCTTATCTAAATCGCTCCAAGTTGCAAGGAGATAAGCCAAGCACACCAAATATTGAATGATTTTTCGTCCAAAAATCCCACTAGGATCGCTTTACACTAGTTTTTGAACGATTTCTCGTGCAAATTTCTGGAGCTGTATCCTTATGTATTCGTTGTTGTACGTTTTTTCGTACAACTCTCTTACAACGAATGACTGTGTACATGCTTTTGTACGATTTTTCATACAATTCAGGTATCCGATTTTACGGTAGAGGTGCGCGTCTAGGTAACAATCTTGCTCCGGATCACAATAATCATAGATACAGTACAACTCTATTTCAGCACCACCATCTAATTCAAAAAAAAGTTTTTTTTACTTGTAAAGAGGTCATTCCGTGATACAATAGTTGGAATTTACATAGAATATTTTTCCTGTAGGGGGGATCATATGACCGATCGTGCGGAGGAACGTCTGAAGCAGCTGGGCATCAGCCTACCTAAAGCAGGCTCGCCAGCAGCGAAGTATGCCAATTATGTCATCGTTAACGGATTGATGTATGTTTCAGGCAAGGGTCCCTCAGGACAGCCAAGAGGGAAATTGGGAGAGCATTACACAACAGAGCAGGGGTATGAATATGCTCGATTGACCGGGATTGAAGTCTTGGCCGTATTGAGCGAAGGCCTGGGATCACTTGATAAAGTGAAGCGCGTGGTCAAGGTTCAAGGCTTCGTTAACGCAACAACCGACTATGAGGAGCATCATAAGGTGTTGAATGGATTCTCGGACTTGATGCTTGAGGTGTTCGGAGACCAAGGGACTCACGCCAGATCCGTATTCGGAGCCGTATCCTTACGGGAACAACTGCCTGTTATTGTAGATTCAATCTTTCAAGTGGAGGAATAGGCATGGTATTAGTGTTAAGGGAGCTGCAGGTGAAGGAGGATGAAAGCCTGCTGCTTATGGTCCAGGAAATCGGCCAAGGCGAGAATGGCTTCGTTAATGGTCTAAATAGCGGAGGCATGGAAGAGTTCGCCTCTAAGGTCCAACGCAACTACGAAATGGCGAGAGGCATCGATCTGCCGGAAGAGTATGTTCCCCAGACGATATATTGGTTATACGATAACGACAAGCCTGTAGGATACGGTAAGCTGAGACACCGACTGAATGAGAATTTGCAAGAGCTAGGGGGACATATCGGGTATGTCATCAGGCCGTCGGAGCGTGGGAAAGGATATGGCAAGCGGCTGCTGGCGGAGTTGGTCAAGAAAGCCTATGACAAAAACATAAACCGGGTCCTTCTGACCTGTGATGAATTCAACCTGGCTTCACGTTGCATCATTGAATGGAATCACGGTGAATTAAGTTCCATGACGAACGGGACGTGTAAATACTGGATTGAGACGGCTGCTGGGCACAACTAGGTGGAAGCAATCCAAACAAACGCGCTTGGAGAGAGATGAGGAGAAGTGAGGAGCGCTCCTCAACTTCTTCTTATTTCTTCAACCAGTCGAACATCCGGTTGATCGCCGCTGCATGCTGCGGCGGTGGGAAATGATGCCCAAGCCCTTCGTACAGGTGGGCTTCCGGCTGATGTCCCTGCTCATGAAGCTTGTCCAGCATCCGGTAACTATGTTCCACCTGGACCTGTTCGTCCTGCGTCCCATGGACAATCAGGACCGGACATCGGATTCGGTCCGCATAATGGATCGGTGACCGGAGAATGTATCGTTCCGGAAACTTGGTTGGCGTACCGCCAATGATGCGTTTCATCATCCTGCGCAGATCGATTCGTTCCTCGTAGGTTTGCGCCAGGTCGGAGACGCCGCTCCAAAGAATCAATTTGGATACATGCGGTGACAGGGCGGCTGCCACGGCTGCATTGATCGCTCCGCGGGAAAAGCCTAACAGATGAATACGATTGTTATCTATCCATGAAATGCGCGATAGCCATTCGATTGCGGAGATCACGTCCATCGTATCGGCACCGCCGAATTCATCCCTGCCCTCGCTGCCTTCATTCCCACGATAGGCTGGAGCAAACACCGCATAACCTTGCGCCGCGAATTCTTCGACCCACTTCAACCTTACCGCCCCAACCCGTCCAATGCCACCGCGGCAATACAGGACCAGTGGCAGCTTAGGTTCAGTTGACCCGAAGGATCCTTCCGGGACATTGTCCTGATTCAAGGAGCATGCAAGCGTGTCGGTTACCGTTACGCCGGGTATGGCATCGACCGTCTTGGACATCTCATGGGTGCTCGAACGGGGTAACTGCGGCGGCAAACCCAGATATCCCTTAACATGTAATCCCTCTGAGACATAATCAATATGATAGATCATCGATGTCCTACCTCCTATGCTAAAATCATATTGTATCGAAAAAGGGCTCTATTATCAGATGTTGGAGTTCAAGTAAGTATAGTACGTTCTTTCCGTTGAAATCAAGAATGGTCTGTAAAAAATTACAATTTGCCAAATGGATAAATGTCTGATAAAATATCTTCTCAAGAATATGAAATTCTCATTGTCATGGCGGTCGTGGCGAAGGGGTTAACGCACCGGATTGTGGTTCCGGCATTCGTGGGTTCAAGTCCCATCGATCGCCCTCAAAGTAAAGTATACGTAATGAGAAGAAGAGCCAAGAGGCTCTCTTTTTTTTTGATTTTTTCAAACAGATATAGATGCCAGACCGTACATAAGATGATATAATGATGTGGAAATCGAGGTGAATCATCATGGCAAAAAAGAAACGAACATCCCCATTGCCGCGAACCGAAGCTGCCGATAAACCCGCAACGTTAAAGGATATGCTGGACCCTCAAGTTCTGGCGAAGTTGAAGGCAACAACCGAATCCTTGAAAGCCAATGAAGCCGAGCGGCTTGAGCAGGAAAGGCAGGAACGGGAAGCTGTGCGCAAGGCTGAACAGAAGCGGCGCGATAATGATTTTGAATATTTACTGGAACACAGCGAGATGGATTGGAAAAAATATAAGTAACAGGCGGCGGTATGCTGTCTGTTTTTTTTGTTACAACGGTACTGTCTTGTGTGAGAGTACGCCGGTTGATGTGTTTCTTGTAACGCAGGAACTTTCAACTTCCTTGGATCGGTTGTATAATAATGGAACCTATACATTGGACATACATGCGGAGGAAGATGAAAGCATATGGAGCATAGGCAGACTTTAAGGATCGGGATTGGCGGAGGTTCAGGCAGCGGCAAGACAACGCTAAGCCTTAAGCTCAAGGAGAGGTTAAGCGAGTACCGGGTGGTCATCTTCCATATGGATAAATACTATAAGTCCGTGAGGCCCTTGACCAAGGCGCCCTTCACGAATCAAATATTTGAGGATTTTAACCATCCGGATGCCGTCGATATCGAGCGTCTGACCGAGGAATATGATCACGCCGTCCATAGTGGCAAATACGATGTAATCGTCATGGAAGGATTTCTTCTGTATCAATTCGAATATCTTCGGAACACCCTTGATTTGAAGCTGTTCGTAGACTGCCCTGCAGATGAAAGAATGCTTCGCAGAAACCGCTGGTTTATCGATAAGGGGCATAACGAGGAAAGTGTGCTTCAGGAATATTTACAGCTTGTGAGATACAGGCACGATGAATACGTTGAGCCTACCCGCTGGCATGCGGATCTGGTAATGAATAGTTCCCTGACGAGAAATCAAGGCTTTGAGGTTGTGACGGATTGGATTCTAACCAGATTACTGGAGAACAGGAATCCGCTTAGATAACAGGCGTGTTTGTACTCGGAATCCTGGAACATCCATGCAAGACCTCTCCGTATTCATGTGAGGTGTTGATGTCATGCTGAAAGCGGGTTACAATAAGTAAGTTAGTATTCATACTCGCTAGGAGGCGTAAAGAATGAAAGTTGAAATATGGTCGGATTTTATGTGTCCGTTCTGTTATATTGGTAAACGCCGTTTCGAATCGGCTTTGGAGCAATTCCCTAATAAAGATCAGGTTGAAGTGGTATACCGCAGCTTTGAGCTTGATCCCAATGCATCGTATAAGGCCGGGATTTCAATGGATGAGATATTGGCATCCAAATACGGCATGAGTATCGAACAGGCTGAGGCTGCGAACGCCAACGTGACCCAGCAAGCGGCAAGCGTCGGGCTTACTTATCACATGGATCGCGTCATCCCTGCCAATTCATTTGATGCTCACCGTCTGGTTCATTTTGCATCCGGGCATGGTAAAATGAAAGAAATGACGGAGCGGTTGTTCCGTGCACACTTTACAGACGGCGAGAATCTTGGTGATAAGAATCGGTTGGCCGATCTGGCAGCTGAAGTCGGCCTGGAGCGGGATCAGGCAGTGACCGCGCTTGAGAGTGACGATTTCCAATCCGAAGTAAGGGCAGATGAATCAGCTGCAACCAATTTGGGAATTCGGGGAGTACCATTCTTCGTGCTGGGAGGCAAATACGCCGTGTCCGGTGCGCAGCCGCTGGAAGTGTTCACGGACGCTCTAGATAAGGCTTATCGTGAAGCGAATCCGCTAGTGATGGTGAATGATTCCGACAGCAGCGACGGCATGTGTGCCGACGGATCTTGCGATTTGCCAGGCAGCGCGAAATAAAACATAAGCAGCAAGTAAGGGCCCGAAGCATCAGTAAGCGATCTTCGGGCTCTATTTTTCCAATTACTAATGATAATACATAGGAGGCCATATGCGGCATCTTCCATCTGAGGAACTTATCCATCGCATTCAGGATTCGGAAACGGAATATATGTTGGATCGAATGAAAGCAATCGAAGGTCGGACCGGAAATCCCGAAGGGGTCGAAATGAAGCGCTTCGGCCATGCGCTGTGCTTGTACAGCAAGACGATGCCTTGGCTTTCTTTTAACACGGTGAAAGGACTGCGTTCAGAGGATCTGAATAATTTGGACGATATCATCGACTTTTATCAATCGAGGGACCGCAAATTCCAGTTTGAGATCGTACCCGGCCTGGTGAATCAGGAAGTTCTGACTGCGCTTGCCGATCGCGGATTCTATCAATCTGCTTTTCATAATTCCATGTATATGGACCCGCAAGAGCTGAAGGGTGTGCAAGGTAATGGAATTGTGATCAGAACAATAGACAAAGATGAATTTGAGGATTATGCTAAAGTTCATTGCCGTGGAACAGGATTGCCTGATCAAGGGATTCCATCTGTAGCCGCGAATAACCGTGTATTGTATTCACGCCCGGGATGGAGCTTCTATATCGCTTATGTCGAAGATGAGCCGGCTGCAGCTGGCGTCATGTATGTAAATCAATTGACAGCGTCACTAACATTTGCGGCAACAATCCCGGAGCATCGTAGACAGGGCTTGCAGCAGGAGCTGCTTCGTAGGAGAATACAGGAGGCGAAGCTTGTAGGATGCGATCTGATTGCCTCCCAATGTGCCTTCTTATCGCAGAGCCATCGTAATATGGAATCGGTTGGCATGAAGCTGGGCTATGTTCGGACGACGTGGACCGAGCGCTAACCAGAAAGTTCAGAGCAGTAAGGCAGGTGGTGGCAGCCATGCAAGATCATATGGATTTTCTTAATTTGGAGTACTTACGACTAGGCACTGCTAAACAGAAGCAAGCAGCCCTAGTTATAGACGAGCTTAAACTATGGGATCATTTGAAACCCTGCAACCCGATATTGGTGGGTACGATCCCTATTGGGATTGACATCGCTTCAAGCGATCTCGATATCATATGCCATGTGACGGATTTTGCCCGTTTTGAGCAAGAGCTCATGTCGCGTTATAGTGAACTTGATTCGAATTTCACCTGCTCATCCCGTATGGTCAACAACGTGAATCGAACGGTAGCTCGTTTTCGGTATAAGGGGTGGGAATTTGAGATTTTTGCACAGCCATTACCTTCGACGAAGCAGAATGGTTACCGTCATATGATTGTGGAATACAAGCTTTTGCAGCGACTCGGTGAAACTGCAAGACAAGGCATCATCGAGCTGAAGAGGTCGGGTTACAAGACGGAGCCTGCCTTTGCGAAGCTGTTACATATCACAGGCGATCCTTATGAGGAGCTGCTCAAGATGTATCACTGGCCGGAGGATCGAATGGACGCCTATATTAAATCTTATATCGACAAGGAGAATGGATATGAGTGACAAACAGCAGCTGCTGAATGAGTATTCCGCATGGATTGGCAAAGTGAAAGAATTCGCGGAACAAGAAGAGGGATTCTGGAGCACCCCGATTGCTGAGGGGAAATGGGCCGTGCGTGATGTGGTGTGCCATATCATGCGCTGGGATGAGTATTTTTACAATGAAGCCATTGCCAAAATTTCTGCAGGGGATGTATTGACCGTCCGGCATGTGGATTATGACACTTTCAATGAACAGTCGAGGCAATATGCCAAGACGTTATCAACAGAAGCGCTGGTGGATCAGACGATAACCGCAAGGGAGAAACTGATTCAGGCGATCGAATCCTTGCCTGAAACGTCATATGAGTTGCGGTACACGGACGGGGACGGGCATCCCTTTGAGGTAGCGCAATTTATGCGGGATTTCATCTGGCACGACAACCACCATCTGGCTCAGCTGAATCAGGTGCTTCAGGTCAGCTAGTCGGCAATACTTAGCAGAAATGGGTGAAGTCATTGATTGGCTACTTGGACATCATGTCTTACTTTACAGAGAGCAACCTGGAATGGTTGTTAGAACAATTTAGAGCCTTAGGCCCGCTGCCGGGCATCCTTCTGACTTTCCTGAAATCCTTCATTCCACCGATGCCCACGATCGTGATCGTAGGTGTGAATGCGGCGGTGTATGGGCTGTGGGCAGGGTTTCTTTACTCCTGGATCGGTATGGTGGCTGGATGCTTAACGACCTTTCTCATCGTGCGCAAAATATCGGGTACACCTCTGATCGAACGCTGGGCGAATAAACCTAAAGTTCAGCGTGGTATGCGCTGGATTCAGCGCAACGGTTTCAGTTACGTTTTCCTGCTAGGCATACTCCCCGTAGGGCCGTTTGTCGCGGTCAACGTAGCCGCCGGGCTGGCCAGAATGAACCTGATGTCCTATCTGATGGCTGTAACCTTGGGCAAGGGCATTATGGTGTTCTGTGTCTCATACATCGGTGCCAACCTGTCCGATTTTATTGCGGAACCTTTTAAATTGTTCGGTGTTCTTGCCTTTATCGTGCTGTCCTTATGGGTCAGTCGGAAGCTGGATTCATACTTTATAAGAAAACAATCGGTACACGATCAACAAGCAGAGTTCGAGTCCCATTGAATAGCATCATTGCTGAGGAAAAAATAAAGTTGGCGGTATGGTTCTTTATGGCCATATCGCCTTTTGGCATATCACGATCTCGCCTTCTGCTGTATAATGGAAAAATCGTGATATCTAAACCAGCATGATTGAAAAGGGAGTAAGTGTTATGACCAAATTGGCCTCATCCATTCTCGAAATGATACGCATGATGATCATTATGATGATCTTTGTGACGGTTCTGGGCAACATTGAACATCAAATACTGAAGGCCTGGATACCTTGGAACGGACTATATTTCCTGTTCCTGTTTGTGGGGAATGTATTGTGGTTTCTTGTACTTTACCGAAATCGTCTGCAGTTCAGCGGTTGGTATCGTTCAACCGCGACCCAGCGCAAGCTGTCTAGAAATATGACGAGGATCGTCATGGGTCCGGGCATGATCCTCATCGGAGCGCCCATCATGATCACGTGGTTCATTGTATAACAGGTTTAATCCATCGGCCATAGGCTCAAACGATCGGATATAAAGGGGCAGCTCCAAAGGTATCGACCTTTGGAGCTGCCCCTTGTTTGATGATTACAGTCTTTTACGTTTATACAGCGTTACAAAGAGACAAGAGAGAAGAAGAAGCACGATTGAGACTCCGGCGTACAAGGCCTCCTTGGCACTGCCTTGATCCTCGGCAGCCCCGTTCGACCAATCGCCCGGCCGGCCCATTCCCCGGCCTCCCTGCATTTGACCGCCAAACTCGCCGCCGAATCCGTTCCCCCTCTGCCCCTGAGGGACATCCGGCATCTGGCCTTGACCATTCTGGCCGGGGTCCTGAGGCATGGTTGATTGGTTTCCATCGGAAGGGGCGCTAGCGCTCGATCCGACAGCCGATACGACTGACAAGGAAGGTTCATCTCCTGTAGGTACGGTGTCGGTGTCGAGATCTCCTTCAGCTTTGCCTGTAGCATCTGCGCTACTTCCCGATGCGTCGCCAGAAGGTTCAGGAGTAGCGCCGTCGTTGTTGGCAGGCGTGTTCCCACCAGAGATGCTTCCGGCCGGGGTGTCGATTAGAGGAACTAACCCATTTCCATTCGTACGGCCGCTGGCAGCTCCTTTCGGTGTCGTGCTCGTGCCAGTATCAGTATCAGTATCAGTCGAGTTCCCCTTGGCACCTTCATTCGAATTAGGCTGCGGCGTACTGTTATTCCCGCCAGGTACCATTCCGCCATCACCAGGTCGCATGCCGCCGCCGCTGCCGCTTCCGTCACCTGCGGAAGGGATCGTCCCATCCAGCTGCTGCTGGATATTATCCATTGACTCTTCCACGAATGAGGTCAATGTCGGGATGGATTGCTCGTACTCCTCATAGGAATAGAAAGGTCTAGGGTCTTGCTTTACGTGTTCGGAAATTAAGTCTTGTAATTGCGTCACCCGCTCGTTGAATGCTTCCTGCTGCATGTAGCCCTCCAGCATCTCCGTGAGGATGGCGTGATAGCGTTCCTTATATTCGTCAACCTCGAGCAGCTTGGCAATCAGGGGTCGTTCAGCCAAAGCCCCCTGGGTCGGCTCGTCAATGAGGATGCCGGAGCCGCCAAGCCCCCCGAATGCCATGTTATAATCCCAAGGCAGTACGGAGAAAATGCCGTTGTTCTCATATAAGTAATAGTTCTGTTTGTTCGATCCCAGATAACTGTCCATATTGGAGGCAACCACGTTCAAGGCAACGTACTTGAGTACATTATCCACGTCCAGCACCTTATCATAATCGGAGCCGTTATTGAGCTCATCCAGCATATCGATCAATACATCGTCGTTGGATGATTTGGATTTCATGACAAGTCCGGTATAGGAATCCGGGTCATTGCCAAGCCAAGTCAGATCGCTGCCCGCACCGTTCATTTCGGCCTTGTACAAGGCGCCGTACGAATGATCGAAATGACGCTCTAGATAGGAATCGCCAATCTGTTCAATCGCGAGGTAGAACCCCCATAATTCATCGTTAACGTATACATTGACGTAAGAGAAGCCGGGTGTTGGCAGTCCGACGGAATCCGCCAGCTCGTAGGTCAGAAATTCCCGCATATAGGAGGCGTCGCTGTAGTTGTTGTTCAGATTGATTTTACTGATTCCATTCAAGGTTTGATTGAGGTATTCGTCAAAGGATATTTTGAAGCTGTAGCGGTCGGAGTCGGAATTGACCACGCTGCGCAGGCTTAAATTGCCTTTGGTGCGAATGCCGACATGATCAAATTGCATGCCGTTGTAATTGACGGATGCTTCTTTATACTCTTCGGCGCTGGCGTTGTCCAGCATATTCTGAAAATCCGTTTCGTTCATCGTGATTTTAACATCTATGACCTTATTCTTCGGAAAAACCGCTGAATCGATTTGCTCCTGCTGGGCATCACTCTCCGTGCTGCTCACCGTTTCGGCAGCTGGGGGTGTCCATTGGCAGCCTGAGATCAGGAGGACTAGGGTCAGCACAAGGGACAGCAGGACCGTCAATCTTATCTTTTTCATCTCTGACCACCGCCTGACTTAGGATACATAGTCGCCACTGTAACTGATCAGAACCGCGTTATGGACACCCGGGAGCTGGGACAGCTTGGTTACGAACTGGCCTTCGGCGTCACGGAGCCTTACTTCCAGCGTCAGTTCAATGCTGCCTGGGGTCACGGTTTTTTGCTTCAGATTATAACGCTTCACGGCTTGACCGATTTGTTCCTTTACAGCCTGCTCGCTCTGCTCATTATCGCAGTGAATGACGAGTAGGTAAGGCGTATCCACAGTTGCTTTTTTAATGAAGAAGAACAGGATAAGACCGACTACGATGGAGCCGATGGCTGCCAGTGTGTAGAACCCGGCTCCGGTTACGATCCCGGCAACCGCGGCCCAGAACAGGAAGATGAGATCGGTTGGGTCCTTTATAGGCGTACGGAAACGGACGATGGAGAGCGCGCCGACCATACCGAGCGAGAGCACGAGATTCGAGTTGATGGCAATGATGACAACGGCCGTGATCATGGTCATCCCAATCAGAGACACGTTAAAGCTTTTGGAATACAGCACCCCGCTGAAGACTCTTTTATAGAGCAGATAAATGAATAATCCGATAATGAAGGCAACGGCCAGCGTAATTAGAATTTTGGCGATGCTGATATCGGATACGAAGTTTTCCATGACGGAGTTTTTGATGATATCCGAAAAATTGGTGGTGCTTGTACTGCTTGATGTAGATGTGGTGTTCATGAATTATTGATCCTCCCATGTGTTATATTTCAGAAATTTGCGGCACATTACATACTTGGAGGCCGATTGACGGCCCAGTCCTTCCAACTGCAGCGCGATTTTGATGTAATCCGGGATATACTCGTCATATTTGACTTCCAGTATGATCAGATTCTCATCGATCGCCCGGATGGGCAGCAGATTCTGATTGAACAGATCCGTGGAGTGCAGGCCGGTTCGAAGCTCCTTATCAAACGTAATCCGGACATTTCCGTTAGGGCAGACATACGGCTCGCGGACATAATCGACAATAACCTTGGGCCGCAGCAGCTTATGCTTCATCTCGTGATACAGCTCCATCATCAATGGCGTGTCTGGCTGATAGAGGCATTCATATTCGCCAGCCATGATCTGATCGACCATCTTCCTTGTGAGCGGCTCCTTCAGCTTGGCGATGTAATCCCGGAATTTGATTTTTTTCTCAAAATGGATGGTGTCGTCAGTTCCGTTGTAGATGCGGATGCGGTATTTCACCCGGTCCCGAACCCCAGCCAGCTTCTCGTATAAAGCTTTGTTGTTGATATCATCAAAGTACAAACTTCGAATGTGATATTCCCCGCCGGGCCCTGCATGTTGATCGTAGTTCACCAGATTTTCCAATCGTTGACGGATGATTCGGTATTGGTGAATATTCACGAAAAATTTCAGCTCGTTCCGGTATTTCAATGGGGTTGTCATGATTCCACCTCGTTTCTCTCTATCATTCGTTTGCTTGTTTGCTTACGAAATCTATCCTATCAATCGTTCCTGATATCTTTCTTAAATGCGGCTGAATGTAAACTGAATGTTTTTGCTATGTAAAAATCGGAGTTTCGAAGTAAAACAGAATTCATGATTCGATGGATCGGGCATGTTCGTGAAGGTAAGGCAGGAGGTCCCGCTGCTGTCGCAATTGTGGTAGGATGAAACTATAATCGGGAAGAGAATGGACGATGCGTCATGATATATTATGTGGTAGCGCTTTGGAGCGCGGCGGCTGTGCTGCTGTTCAATCAGCCTCGGAGCGAGGTGAACCGCTGGGCGGCTTTTTTTCTATGGAGCGCAGGGATCGGCGGCTTGACGGATTTGCTTGGACCTTCCGGTTTTATTCCGGTTCGGTACGAGCCGTGGATACAAGTTCTCAACCATACCCTGACACCGTACGGCGTGTTGATATTTTGCATGGTGTATACCCGCAGACCTCAGCATCATAAGAGTATGCGCGATTTCAAGCTAGGCTTGTTTCTGCCAGTTCTCGCGATGCTGGCACAAGTGCTTTTGACGGAGGGTTACCGAATTCATTATGGCTGGTTATTCGTGTGGACGGTTCCCTATTATGTGGCCGCATGTGCCTTGCTTATTCGCGCGTTGTCGCAAGAGATGAATCCGCAAAAACGCAAAAGCATGTGGATCACCACCTGGATTATGGTGCCTACCTTGCTCGGTGTGATGCTGCTGATTAATGTGGGAAATCTGATCTCGCCCGGTTATGATTCATTTCAGTACGTATCCCTGTTCATTCTGTATTCGATGGGCGTTGCCGTCATCTGTACCTTTGTGTACGGCGTCCTGGGCGTACGCCTGAAATTCGAGCGCGATCCGCTGGATCGCACGATGCAAGCTGTCAGCTCGGGGACATCGATGCTGAATCATACGATTAAGAACGAGATCGGGAAGATTGCAATGAGCACGGAAAACGTAAAGCGGCTGCTGCCACATGACAACGGCGTTGCCATCGAACAGCTTGAAGTTATAGCGAACTCATCGGAACATCTGCTTGCCATGGTGGGGCGCATGCAGCAGCAGATGAAGGCGTTTAAGCTGATGGAACAGCCAGTCCGCGTGGATCAGCTGCTTGCTGAACTGCAACTCCGCGAACGGGATCTGCTGCTCAGGCATGGCGTTGAATTGAAGGTGATCTGTAGTCAGCGGCCGTGGCTGCTCGCGGATTCCGTCCATTTGAAGGAATCGATCAGCAATCTCATTCGTAACAGTGTGGAGGCGATGCCTGAAGGAGGGCTGATTACGATAACGATAATCGCAGACCGCAAAGGAGCGGCGATTTCCGTTAAGGATAACGGGATTGGCATTCCGAGAGCGCAGCAGGCACTTGTGTTTGAACCTTTTTACAGCACCAAGGGTCATAAGCAGGATAACTTCGGGCTTGGTTTGTCGTATGTGTATAACGTGATGAAGAAAAGCGGAGGTTCCGTAGGTCTGGAGAGCCGTGAATCGGTTGGTACGGAGATTACGTTATATTTTCCGCGTAGTAAAATTATTCGTTTATCCGGGAGGGAAGAAGCTTGAATCGCATACAAATCTTCTTGGTAGAGGATGACCCGGATTGGATTAAATCGATGACCGTTTTTCTAAATGCGCAGGAAGATATGATCGTTGTCGGGACAGCCGAGTCGCCTGAACAAGCAATTGCGATGGCGCAAATCCTCTCCTTTGATATCGTGCTTATGGATATCCAACTGACTGCGGGCCGACTTGACGGGATATACACTGCCGCCGAAATTTATGAGCGTAAGCCGCAGGCCAAGGTCATTATGTTGACCTCGCTGAGTGATGAGCAGGTAATCACTAAATCCTTTACGGCTGGAGCCGTCAATTATATTGAGAAGTCGAAGTATAAAGAGCTTCCGGCGGCGATTCGAAGCGCCGTGCTCCATCCGGGGTCGATGGAGGTGCTGCTCAAGGAATTTGCCCGCCTTAAGCGTGAAGAGCAGCTGCGCGTCTTGACGCCTGCGGAGCGTGAGGTGTTTGATCTGTTGGATGAAGGGTACACCCATTCCCAGATGGAGAAGAAGCTGTTCAAAACCGAGAGCACGCTCAAGAACCAGATCAATAAAATTTTGAAAAAGCTCGGGGTAAGAAGCAGCAAGGAAGCCGTGGAGAAGGTCCGCCGCAAAGGGATTGTAAGAGAGGACGACAACTAGCTCTTGTAAATTAAGACCGAATTATATAGAAGGATTGGAAGAGGTACTACGAAACGTAGTACCTCTTCTTGGTATGTTCTACAAAAGTGAGGTCTAACCGCGAGTTACCCGAGGCTGTAAAATGACTTGTAAATTAGAGAGGTGTCCGGCTGAAAATCTAAAGGACATCCCAAGGGAGCTAAAGCACATGAAGAGAAATCCGATCTATGTTGAACTTGATATCAAGACGGATATGGATAAGCTGTGGACGTTGACGCAAAGGCCTGAGCTGCATCAACAGTGGGATCTGCGATTTTCCGAGATTCATTATTTACCGGAGGCTGATTCGGACATCCAGCGGTTTTTATATAAAACTTGTATTGGGTTCGGACTGGAAGTTACAGGGGCGGGAGCCACGAAAACGGCTGTCCACCCGAAGACGGGGAATCGGATCTCGGTGCTGCGCTTTGGCTCGGATCAGCGCAGCTCCCTAATTCGGGAGGGCAGCGGCTATTGGAAGTATGCTGACAAGGGAAGCGATGGCATAAGTTTCTCTACCCAATACGATTACAAAACGAGGTTCGGCATGGCGGGCGCCTGGTTTGACCGCTTGCTGTTCCGGCCTATATTCGGCGCAGCGACGGCATGGAGCTTTGATGTGCTGCGTTTATGGGCAGAGAAGGATATCCCGCCTTCGGCAACGATCCAAAAGGCACTCATCCATGCCTTGAGCGTATTTATGCTGGTCATTCTATGGTGTTATGAGGGGTTGGTACCGAAGCTGTTGTTCCCGGAAGCCGGGGAGCTTGATCTATTGAGGCAGTCGGGCTTGGCAGGAGGCCAGGAGGGCTTGGTGCTGACATTGCTCGGCATCACCGAGATCGGCGTCGGATTATTGACGTTGCTCTTTCATAAGAGTCGATTGTGGTACAGGCTGCAAATTCTCTTGCTGGCGATCTTGATGGTTGGAGCATGGATAACAGACCCTCAATTAATGAAAGCCCCGTTCAATCCGTTAACGCTTAGCGTATCCATGATGGGATTATGCATCATGGCTTTGCTGTCTGCTGCAGATTTACCGAGCGCCTACCGCCCGGCACGAAGACGCGTCCCCGGGCATACTTCCCGCAAAGGAGGGGAGAGGCATGACCTCGATCTATGAACAAGCTCTAGGCACACAATTTCAAAGGCTTCATCCTAAAATTCGGGAGCGGTTCGGGTTTGACAGCAGGGATAACATTGCTTCGATTGGCGAAGGCGTCATGGAGGAGATCTGGTACGCACCTTGGGCTGCACTGTCTCTCTATATAGGCACGACGCGGCATATTATGTTTCCGAATCGAGGGAAAGGGATCCCGTTTCGGATTGAGAATTATGCTTATCGTGACGAATGGGGAAGAGAAACGGTGACGTGGTGTCGCAGCTTTGATTTTCCGGGTATTCAGCGGCGGTTTGATGCCACGATGATCTATAGTGCGCAGCGCTGCCGTGTCGTGGATTATTTAGGGAATAAACAGCACTTGGCGGTCGATCTCCGGATAGCTGCGGGGGTTAACGGCGGAATTCGCATTCAATCGGGGGAGCAGAGGTTGTATGAGGGACTTTTGCAGTTTCGAGTTCCCCGGTGGTTCACCGGAACTGCCGATGTATGCGAGTGGTATGATGACGGGAACCAACAATACCGGATCTCCGTTGAGGTGGACAATCCGATATGGGGGCCTGTCTTCCGGTACAAGGGAAGCTTTCAGGCCCGGACCATGGCTGTAGCCGATGGAGCTGTTCCGCTCCATGTGAAACCTCTGCGGGTTGAGTCTAGAGAATAGCGGCGGTATCGGAGGAGGAGAGGCTGCTGCTCTTGCGCTCACGGAACATTCGGTAGTAAAGAAACGAAGATACAACATATAGCGTTCCGGTAATACAAAATGTGATCGCATATCCCCAATAGCTGCCATAAGTGGTGACAAGTTTAGATTGTACGGGTCCCATGGTAGCCCAGCCCAGCATGAAGGCGGTTTGCGTGACCGAATTGGCGATGCCTCTTCGGTGATCCGGTACGCGGTCGATCAGAATGGAGGACTGTATCGGATTGGCGGCATTCATCAGGGCTTGGCGGAACAGAAAGCCGACCGATGCAATGAGGAGTACGTTCGTGAACCCGGTTAGCAGCAGGAAGGGCAAGGATAGGACTTGAAAGAGCACCACGGCCCTGACGGCTCCCACCCGATTTACCAGTGTAGGTCCAATCAGCATCGATACGATTGTCATGACTTGTCCGAGTGATATCAGAATTCCGACAGCCGATAACGATACCGAGAAGCGGTTGGTAAAATACAAATTCAAATAAGGTACGACAAGCCCTGAGCCCAGGCCGATTAACAATTGGGCAAGCGCGAACTGACCGATGACTTTGTAATCCCCCAAACCGGAGGTGTTCACAGATCCTCCTGCCTGAGCTGGTTGATGATCAATAGGCGGTGCATCCAGTGCCTGTATCTCCTCGGCCTTCTGGTCGGTTGTGAACAAGAGCGGGATAAACGCTGCAAAGGTTGCCAGGCCGCCTATGAAAAGCGCGGTTTTCAAGCTGCCGACCTTGTTCATACCAACGGCCTGCAGGGCATCCGCCAAGAATCCGCCTCCCATGCTTCCGAGCACTTGAGAAGCAAGAACAAGCGAGGCGTGAATGCTAAAGATCCGCATGCGAGCCGATTTCGCCGTGTTTTCCGCTAAAAAGGGGATAGCCAGCACCTGAAAAAAGGATGCGAACAAACCAGTATATATCGCAAGACCAAGCAAGCTGAACTCGCTTTGCAGAAAAGAGCGCGCGATCAGTCCCGCACCGCTTAACAATGCCCCGAGGACAAGGATTCGCTTGCGGCTGCCACGGTCTCCGATCAGACCGATCGGAATGAACATCAATGCCGTTGCCAGGGATTGAATACTGACCACTGTTCCATTCATGGAGTCATTATACCCCAGGCCTTGTATGTACAAATTGTAGAGCACGCTAAACATGCCGGTACCGATCTGATACAGCACGTTAGCTAGAAAAAACAGCTTGATGTTACGCGGCCAAGAACGCATTTCTTTTGCCGACTGTTGAATGAAACCCATGATGATACCCCCTAAATTTTACAGCAGCAACCTCTATTCTAGCAGGTTCCACATAAGGGAGGAAGAAATATTATATCGGATCGGAGCGTGATTGACATGTCATAGACAAAAATATAAAATGTCTATATAAATAACTAATTGAAAAGTGGTGTTTGCATTGGATCCGAACGAGCGTTTCTGGAATGCTTCTATAGATGAACTTAAACAAGGCTATATCGACGAAGGTCCCATATGGGTATGCCTCCTGTGCGGCAAGACGATTGAGAAAGGGATTATCTACCCGGACCAAGATGTGTTATATGAGTCAGAACGATATATGACCGTTCATATCCGCCGGGAGCATGGGTCCGTGTTTCAGTATCTGTCTGGCCTCGATAAGAAGCTGACTGGACTGACCGAGCATCAGAATCGATTGCTGCAGCTCTTCTACCAAGGCAAGAACGATAAAGAGGTACAACAGGAGCTCGGCATAGGCAGTGCATCGACGATTCGCAATCACCGGTTTGCCTTGAAGGAGAAGGAAAGACAGTCCAAGGTGCTGCTGACTTTAATGGAGCTGCTGAAGGAAAAGGATGACCATGCACCGGCATTCGTGGAAATTCCCAAGCGGGCCAAGATGGTGGATGAGCGCTACAATGTCACGGAAGAAGAGAGACAATCGATCCTGGCCAAGGTGTTTCCCGAAGGGACCGATGGCCCGCTAACGACATTTAAGCTCAAAGAGAAGCAGAAGTATGTCGTTTTACGAGAAATCGCAGCCCGTTTTAAACCGGATGTCTTGTATTCCGAACAGGAAATCAACGATGCGATCGGAAGAGACAATCCCGATTATGTGACCATTCGCCGATATTTGATCGAATATGGATTTTTGAATCGCAAGGATGATGGAAGCCAGTACTGGTTAACGACATAAACGCTAAGATTAGGAGGTTTTAACGCCATGAATCGCAGACAGGAACTAAATCAAATGTATAAGGAAATCAAGATTGAAGCAGGCGTGTATCAAATTCGAAACACAAAGAACGGCAAGGTATTTGTTGCCGGAACGAATAACTTGAAGACCATGAACGGCAAACGATTCGAGCTGCAGATGGGAACAAGCTACAATAAGACGCTTCAGCGGGAATGGAATGAGTATGGTGAGGATGCTTTTGTCTTCGAGATTCTGGAGACGATTGAGCCGAAGCAAGATCCTTTCTATGATCTGAAGGACGCGGTCAGCAAACGGGAGGCATATTGGATGGAACAGCTGGAACCTTTTGGAGAAAAGGGGTATAACACAGAGCGAAAATAAGGCTTTTGTGTGGCGAAGCTATGTGTAGGATATGAAATCACATTCCTTTCGTTTGCAATGCGCTGTAAGGGTAAGATATGATGAATTTAGAGGCTTAAATCGCTTCCTTTCCTACTTCTTACTACACGAAAGCGAGACGTGAACACGATAATGAGATCCATAGCTTGGGTAACCGACAGCACGAGTACGATCGATCCTGAATTCGCCAAGGAACATCATATTTATATTGTACCTTTGAGATTGATACTTGGACAGGAGGCGTACAGGGAAGGAATTGACATCTCGGCAGAGACCTTTTATGAAAGAATGAAAGATGAACCGAAAGTCAGCAGCTCACAGCCTCCAATCGGTGAATTCATCGAATTATATGAATCGCTGAAAGTGAAGTATGATGATATTATCGCCATTCACTGTTCATCCGAGCTCAGCGGAACATTGAATTCATCTATGCAGGCGGCAGAGATTGCCGAGGTACCCGTGGTTGGCATCGATTCTCAAGCGGGAGCGTTTCCGGTACGTGAAATGATCATGTCCGGGATTCACTGGCATAGCCAAGGGGATACCGTGCAGATGATCAAAGATAAAATCCAGTCCATGGTGCAAAACATGTCGTTCTACCTTATTCCGGCAAGCCTGCACCGGCTTCACAGCAGCGGCCGGGTATCCGGTACCCAGCTTCTTCTCAGCAACCTGCTCCGCATTCATCTGCTGCTGCGTTTTGATGAAGGCAAGGTCATTGTGGAAGAGAAGATCCGGACGTTCAAGAAGGCCAAGCAGAGAATGCTGGAACTTATGAAGCTGGATTTGCAGAAAATTAAAACGGTCTGCATCATGCACGCAAACAACGTAGAAGAGGCCGAAGAAATCCAGAAGGAAATTAGCGGGGCCCATCCAGCGTTGAAAACCGAAATCATGACCTTTATTCCCGTTGCGGGCATTCATGCCGGCGAGGGTACCATTGCGATGTCGTGGATTAAATATCATCCTGCTTATTCCTAGTTATAGTATAGATCCTGCCTGCAGATACTATCTGCAGGCTTTTGCTTGTTTTTCGATTCTATACGACCTGTTATGGTTGTATATGTAGTAGGAGATGATACCAAGGAAAGGAATGACGTTCACATGAAGGTGATTATCACGCAAGCTGAGGCGATGCAAAAGAATATATGGGATGAAATTATGCTGATGTTCGGAAGAACGGATGAGGATGAAGTGTGGGACACGGAGCAGTTTATATTAACCGAGGAGCAAGCCCGTAAGCTCGGACTGCTTAAATAGACCAGGAAGGGCCGTTGTCGATACAGCTCTTTCTTCTTTCTTAGGTGGGCAGCTTAGGCTTGGTTTGGGCTGTAAGGAAATCATGTTATGATGGAAGGACTCTGTGGAACAGAGGACGAATATAATAGTGTGAATTTGAAGGAAGGTGACAAGTTGAAGCGTAAGACAACATGGATGTGCTTAACGATGCTGGTTGTCATCTTGCTATTGGCTGTGGCAGGTTGCCGGGGCGGAGCCGAGTCGGGCAGCCCCGCGGACAACGGACCAGGAGCTTCGCCTTCGGAGCAAGTGGAGGAGCCGCAGACTCCTTCTCAAGATGATGAAGACGGGACACCGCCTCCATCAAGCAGCACGGACAACGAAGGCGAGGACGGGAATTTGCCTGAGAACGAGCCTGATGATGCGGTAGCTGAGCTTCTGAATAGCATGACCGTCAAGGAGAAGATCGGTCAGCTGGTGCTCGTTGGAATCGAAGGGACTGCCTTGGATGATACCTCGCGCAGATTGCTGGAGGATTACCATGTAGGCGGAATTATCCTTTTTAAGGATAATATCGAGAGCGTACAGCAGTCAGTAGACCTGTTGAATGAGCTGAAGAAGGCAAATGCTGTGAATCCAGTGCCGCTATGGCTGAGTATTGATGAGGAGGGTGGACGGGTTACCCGTTTTCCCGATGAATATGTGAAGCTGCCGTCAAGCGGCAAAATCGGAAGCCGCGGGGATCTTGCACTGACCAAACGTGTTGGTGGTCTTATCGCGCAGAAGGTGTCGGGAGTCGGACTCAATATGGTTTTTGCCCCGGTGCTGGATATTCATAGCAACCCGAACAATCCGGTCATCGGCGATCGAGCCTTTGGCAGAACAGCAGAAACCGTAAGCGTGCAGGGAATCGCCTCCATGAAGGGGATACAAGAGAAAGGTGTCGTTCCTGTTGTAAAGCATTTTCCCGGTCATGGCGATACATCGGTCGATTCCCATCTCGGTCTCCCCGTCGTTGGCCATGATCTGAAGCGTCTGCATGAAGTGGAGCTGGTACCGTTTCAACAAGCGATTGATGAAGGGGCCGATGTGGTCATGGTTGCGCACCTGCTGATGAAGGGCATTGATCCGGATACGCCATCCTCCTATTCGAAACCCGTCATAAACGATTTGTTAAGGGAAGAAATGGGGTTTAAGGGTGTCGTTATAACGGATGATATGACAATGGGGGCTATTTCCAGCAGCACGGACGTAGGAGAGGCTTCCGTGAAGTCCGTCGTCGCAGGGAGTAACATGATTCTGGTCGGACATGAATATGCATTGGAAGAAGCGGTCATTCAGGCATTGACTAAAGCTGTTGATAGCGGCGTAATCCCGGAGGAGATGCTGAACGACCGCGTAAGGGCAACGCTTGAATTAAAGCACAAATATCAGCTGAGCGATGAGCCCGTGAAGGCTCCCGATGTGAAATCGTTGAATCAGCAAACGAAAGCTGTACTAGATCAGCTCAAATAAACGTAGCATATGTAGTGTAAGAGGATGATCTTGTACTTGTACGAGGAGGCAATGTCTAGTTCCCCAAGACAAAGACGAACTTGGAGCATATAAAAACCCGATCTCAGGCTGAGATCGGGTGAAATGAACTAGAATATATTAGAAGTTGATATAGTGTGATAAATATGCTAGAATGAAGGATAAATAACTATTGGCTTAATGTCATAATAACCTAATGCTAGATTAGCATGAAAATATGGGATTGTCAACAGGGGGGCATAGAATGGAGAACCGTCAAAGTGCGGATTTTGCATTGCAACGAGAGGTTACGGATACAGAGAAAGCGGCTAATTCTCCGACAGAGGATTTTTCGGTTCATGACGATCTCTCACTTCCACCAGGCATCAAGATTAGCGATCCGGTTCGCATGTACCTGAAAGAAATCGGTCGGGTTCCCCTCCTTACAGCCGATGAAGAAGTGGAACTGTCCAAACGAATAGAGGAGGGAGATGAAGAAGCGAAGCGCCGTTTGGCCGAAGCGAATCTTCGTCTCGTTGTAAGTATAGCAAGACGCTATGCTGGTCGGGGAATGCAGTTCCTTGATCTGATACAGGAAGGCAATATGGGCCTGATCAAAGCGGTGGAGAAGTTCGACTACTCCAAGGGCTTTAAGTTTAGTACGTATGCCACCTGGTGGATACGTCAGGCGATAACCCGCTCGATCGCTGACCAGGCAAGAACCATCCGGATTCCGGTCCATATGGTAGAGACGATTAATAAGCTCGTTCGTGTCTCCAGGCAGCTCCTTCAGGAGCTGGGGCGCGAACCGACACCGGAAGAAATCGGTAAAGAGATGGATATCACGCCGGAAAAAGTACGTGAGATCCAGAAGGTATCCCAAGAACCTGTGTCCCTGGAAACGCCGGTCGGCGAGGAAAGCGACTCCAACCTGGGTGATTTCATTGAGGACCAGGACGCATTGGCTCCGGCAGATGCCGCAGCGTTTGAGCTGCTGAAGGAACAGCTGGAGGAAGTGCTGGATACGCTCACCGAGCGTGAAGAGAATGTACTCCGGCTGCGCTTTGGACTTGAGGATGGACGGACCCGCACCCTGGAGGAAGTAGGGCAGGTGTTCGGCGTTACGCGTGAACGCATTCGGCAGATTGAGGCGAAGGCGCTTCGTAAATTGCGTCATCCTAGCCGCAGCAAACGTCTCAAGGATTTCCTTGAATAAAATCGGTGCACAAATACAGAGATCATGAATGAATCCCTTGGTTACGGTCTAATGGCTGTGATCCAGGGATTTTTTGCTATTTACCCAGGATCCCACTCCAGTTTGACACCACCCGAGTAGTTGGATCATAATGATGTAACATCCCCACATTTAGTAAGGAATGTTGTGCCTAATGTGAAGAATAGGGAGTGACATGTCTACGATGACTTTACATACATCTGCTATCGACCGATTGTGCAAGCGCAATGTGGAGCTATCTGCTTTTTCTACGTATGGGATCGGCGGTTCAGCCAATTATCTGGCCATGCCTGAAACGGCAAATGACCTGGCGGATCTGCTGCAGGACTGCAGGAAACGCGGGATGCCATGGTACATCTTCGGGATGGGCTCCAATATCCTGTTCCCGGATGTACCGAACCATGATCTGGTATTTATATCGCTCAAAAACCTGGTGGAGCTTCGGGTGTCAGGAGATAAATGGTACGTATCATCCGGCGCGCCAATGTCGTTACTGTCGTTGATGGGTTTAATGGGTGGAACGGATTTGCTCGACTTTACTTTTTTGCTGCCAGGATGCGTAGGGGCCGGCATCTATATGAACGCCAAATATAATGCGCGCCAAATCTGCGATATTCTGGACACGGTTTATTATATCGATACAACGGATTCGAGCTTAAAGGTACAGTCCATTCCCGTGGCGGACTGTTTATTTGCATACAAGCAATCCATCTTCCAGGAGCACCCTTGGATCATAGTTGGCGCCGATCTCAATATTCCGGTCAGCTCGGAGGAGCAGATCAGCATGACGTCCGAACTGCTTACGGAGTGGAAGACCCGCGGCAGCCATCCATCATCCTTGCCGTCCTTTTTCTCATTCTTCCTGGGCGAGGTGCACGCGTTGGCAGGAAGAGGAATTGAGACGCCGCAGTCAATGCTTGACATCATCAAGTACCGGACGAGTAAACGCCATTTCGATTACCCGTCCTGCGGTTCCGTTTTCAAAAATAACTATGATTATGGGGTAGCCGTCGGCTCGCTCGTGGATCAGCTGAATATGAAAGGAACCGAATATGGCGGCGCGATTATTTCTCCGCATCACGGTAACATGATTCTGAACCAGAAGCATGCCAAGGCTACCGACATTCTGTACTTGATGAATCTGATCTCGGAGTCTATTAACAACCATTTTGGATTCGTTCCGGAACCGGAAATTGTATTGGTATAAACACGACCTAAAAATAATCTCTGTAAAGGAATTGGAATAAGTAGAATTTAACGATATAATCAAATAGGTGATCATCTGTTTATCGATATAAACGATGAAATTTTTGTTGCGAGAGGGGCATTATATATGGCAAAAACATTAATTTTTGGACACAAAAATCCGGATACGGACACGATCTGCTCTGCTATTGCTTATGCCGATTTGAAGAACCAGCTCGGCCTTTCCGCCGAGCCCGTACGTCTTGGTGACGTTAACGGTGAAACGCAATATGCGCTCGATTACTTTAAGGTAGAAGCGCCACGTCTCGTTGAGACGGTTGCAAGCGAAGCGCAAGACGTTATTCTCGTGGATCATAACGAGCGTCAGCAAAGCGCAAGCGACATTGATCAGGTTCGCGTGATTGAGGTTATCGATCATCACCGTATCGCGAATTTTGAGACAAGCCATCCATTATATTACCGTGCTGAGCCTGTCGGCTGCACAGCTACCATTCTAAACAAGATCTACAAGGAAAAAGGTGTGGCCGTTCGTAAAGAAATTGCTGGCCTGATGCTGTCCGCCATCATCTCGGACTCCCTGTTGTTCAAATCCCCAACCTGCACGGACGAAGATATCGCAGCAGCTCGCGAGCTGGCTGAGATCGCTGGCGTGGATGCAGACAGCTATGGGCTCGAGATGCTCAAGGCAGGCGCCGATCTGAGCGACAAAACTATCGCGCAATTGATCTCCCTGGACGCCAAGGAATTCCAAATGGGCGGAGCCAAAGTGGAAATCGCACAGGTTAACGCGGTCGATACCAATGATGTATTGTCCCGTCAAGCAGAACTCGAAGATGCGATTCAAGGGATTATCGCTGACAAAAACCTTGACCTGTTCGTCTTCGTCGTAACAGATATTCTGAACAACGATTCAATCGCTCTTGCACTCGGTAAAGAGTCCAAAGCCGTTGAGAAAGCTTACAATGTGTCTCTGTCGGAGAACAAGGCTCTGCTTAAAGGCGTGGTTTCCCGCAAATCGCAGATCGTTCCTGTTCTGACCGAAGCATTCAATTCATAATATCTGAATGAGTATCAACAAGCCTGACCATCGACTGAGGAATCAGCGGGGAAGGCTTGTTTTTTATTGCGGCCATTTCCTGGTTCATCCATAATTGGAGGACCCTTCAACGCCCGCGAATGTTAAGCGCTTGCGAAGATTGAAATATTGTAATGAATTTACATCGAATTGACATCCTTTTTACCAAGTGGGTTCGTATAATAAAGATAGGAATGATAAAATACATATACGTTTCAAATATCCAGGAATTGGGTTAATGATGTTTAATGTACGATAAGTCGGGTTCACAGGTGAATCTATTTAATAGAAGGATGAGAGGGAGCGATGAGAAGATGAAGAAGTCGGCTTGGAAATTGGGAGCAATGATGCTGCTTGTACTGATCATGATGACAACCGTTGGCGTAGCCTCAGGCAACAATTATGAGCCGGTTCCGAAAGCTTCGAATCAGGAAGCTGTCTACATCAACGGCCTCGAGATTAAAGACGGCAAGGTCTATCTGCAAGTAGATCCGATTGAATGGTATGAGGGAGAGGAAGCGAATCAGGTATTCCGCGAACGGGAGCAGGACCCTGAGATGACGGAAGCTCCGGACGGCTATTATATCGTAAACGATACGGAAGAACAGATTGAACTTCCTGTGGCAGACGATGCAGAAGTGCTGCTTCAATTGTATGATCATACCGGACGGTATGAGGATGCCCAGATTTCCTGGAACCAGCTGGTAAGTCTTGACAAATTCACGGACATCTACAAAAAGGATGATATCGTAGATATGAAATGGTTTCCATTTCATGTCACCGTCGAAGACGGTGTCGTTGTGAAGATGATCCAACAATACGTGCCTTAAATGGGTGATGAATAGAATAAACGGATGATGATAAAGAGCCGCTCATTGGTTATTCCTAACCGCTGGAGCGGCTTTTGTGTTAAGAGATAAGAAAGTATAAACATCCGAGGCTTAGCATCCTTATCTCGCAAGAAAAACTTCCGCTAAATGCGGTCCGTCTACTGAGAAAGTACGTCGATAGACGTTTTTCTTATCCAATGACAAAAGGGTCAAGAATAAGCGGCACTTTACCGACTATGTTTCATCGGTTTGAGTTTACCATTCACCACATCGCTGACGAACGGAGGAATTTTGGATTTGCGCTCTTCGTATTCCTCCTTCGTCAGCTTGCCTTCGGTCAACTTCTGGTCCAGGCGCTTGGTAAGTGCCTGGACCTGTTGATCAATGACGGACTGGACGGGCACGCCTTGCTCCTTCGCGATCTGAGCCAATGATTTTCCGGATTGGAGCGACTGCTTGAGTGCTTCCGGCGTTGTCTTCAGAAGCTTGGCCAGCTCGACGCTATCCGAGATTAATCGGCCATGACGCTGATGCATCCGCTGCTTATGCCACCCGCCTTTGGCGTCAAGCAGCTTGTCTGCCGCAGCGGAGTAATCGATGGATTTACCCAGCTGCTTCGGATGTGAGGCGATTTTATCCTTCAACAGCTCAACGATTTTGGCTTTCATGACATCTCTAGATATACCTTGTTCCTTGGCTATTTCCGCGAGTGTCGAGGTTTTGAGTTTATCCTGAAGAACTTGCGGTTCCAGCTTCAGAAACTGGGAGATTGCCTTGAACATATGACCGGGTTTATGTTGCCCGCGTTCGTCCTGGGAAGAAGGAACAGCCGGTGATTCTGTTTGCTGTCCAATCGGTTCCGCTGAGACCGAGACGGGAAGATAAGCGAGGCCCATGACTACAGCGATGGCGACAAGCACCAGCCGCTTCATTGACTTCAAGTGGGTTGTCATTGTTGTTTACCGCCTTTCTTGATGTTGGTCTTACAGCTCATCATTCTTTCCCGCTAAACTGAAATCATCCTTAAAGTAACCTTAAAATAGGATGAAAATACATAAATTTCTTGTCGAATGGTGAAAGTGGCCATTCTATGAAACTATCGACTCTTCTATGCTAATATGGTATCATGGAGTCTTGATAACGTATTAAAGTGAAAAAGCAGTTTGCATATGAAACGGATTTCTATACATCCTGAATATGGCTGCGTTTAATGTCTACGAGGGGGATTTTTTGGTGAAAAAGATAGCATCCGTATTAGCAGGCTTCATGCTTTTATTAACCGTAGTCGGCTGTTCAAGCTCAGCAAGCGATGGCAATGAGCTGGTTGTCGGGATTGACGACAAGTTCGCGCCCATGGGTTTTCGTGACGAGAGCAATGAAATTGTCGGCTTTGATATCGATTATGCTCGTGCAGCCGCCGAGAAGATGGGGAAGGAAGTCAAGTTCCAGCCCATTGACTGGAAATCGAAGGAGTCCGAGCTTAGCAGCGGCCGTATTGATTTGATATGGAACGGCTATACCATTACTGATGAACGCAAGGAGAAAGTGTTGTTCACCAAGCCTTATCTGGAGAACAGTCAGGTCGTCGCCGTGCTGGCTGATTCGGATATAACTTCGATCAGCGATTTGGCAGGCAAACAAGTCGGTTTGCAGTCGCTATCCTCAGCTGCTGATGCGTTAAGTACTAACGAGATTCACACTAAAGTGCAGAAGATCAACGAATTCCCTGACAATATGCTGGCTCTGAGCGATCTGAAGAATGGACGCGTAGAGGCTGTGATCATAGACGAAGTCGTGATGAAATATTTCATGTCCAAGGAAGAGGGAACGTACAAGATTCTCGAGGAATCCCTGGCACCGGAGCAGTACGGCATTGGAGTTAAGAAAGGCAACGAGGAGCTGCTTCAAAGTCTGCAAAAAGCACTGGACGATATGAATGCCGACGGTACGGCAGCTAAGATTTCCGAGAAATGGTTTGGTGAAAACAAAGTGTTGAAGTAGGGCGTTCCCACAAGGATAGCAATTCATCCTTCCATAGGTATTCCAAGAAACCGGACTTTGACCAAAGGCTCCGGTTTTGTGTTCCCTGCCATGGGTCAACGATATCTTTGAAGAACTTCAAGCATCTCAAGAAGTTTTTCCATTAGGAGTTAAGAGTGTATGAGTATGGATTACATTGTTCAAATCGGCAAACCGATGCTGGAGGGCGCACAGACAACGATCCTGTTGTTTTTAATTGCCATCCTGGTCTCCATCCCTCTCGGGTTTGTGTTCACGTTAATGGTTCGAAGCGCAATCAAGCCGCTCGCTTGGTTGGCCAATGCCTATATTTATGTTTTTCGGGGTACGCCGCTGCTGCTGCAGCTGCTGTTCTTTTGCTTCGGGCTGCCGGTGCTGCCAGTGATCGGCGAATATCTCGTTCTGGACCGTTTTGTAGCCGCATGCTTGGCTTTTGTGCTAAACTATGCTGCTTATTTTGCGGAGATCTTCCGGGGAGGTCTCTTGGCGATTGACAAGGGCCAATACGAAGCGTCCAAGGTGCTGGGCCTGAACCGCTGGCAAACGACCACGAAAGTGATTCTGCCCCAAATGTTTCGCGTAGCCCTGCCGGCGGTATCCAACGAATCCATTACGCTGGTAAAAGATACGGCGCTGCTGTATGCCGTGGCGGTTCCGGAGCTGCTGCACTTCGCCTATACGGCGGTCAATCGCGATGTTACGATTATGCCGTTTTTCATCGCAGGTGTTATATACCTGCTAATGACGCTAGTGTTAACCATGCTATTTAAGTTTCTGGAACGCCGATTTAAATATGAATAGAAGGACTGTCGTGTAATGGCAATTATCGAAGTAACCCATGTAAAGAAATCCTTCGGCCAGCTGGACGTGCTGAAGGACGTCAGCTTTGAGATACAGAAGAATGAAGTGATTGCCGTCATTGGACCTTCCGGCTCGGGTAAGAGCACCATGCTCCGGAGCCTGGTGCATCTGGAGGAGATCAATGGCGGATCGATCAAGCTGCAGGATCAATATCTCGTGAAGGATGGCGTGTATGTCAGCCCACCGCAGATCAAAGCAATCACAGCCCGGATGGGCATGGTATTCCAGCATTTCAACCTGTTTCCTCATCTCACGGTACAGGAGAATCTGGGGCTGGCACCCAAACATGTGAAGAAACAATCGAAGGAAGAAGTTAGGTTAAACAGCGCAGCGCTTCTGCAGAAGGTCGGTTTATCTGATAAGGCGGATGTATATCCTGGCAATTTGTCGGGCGGGCAGAAGCAGCGCGTGGCCATTGCGAGAGCGCTGATGATGAATCCGGACATCATGCTGTTTGATGAACCGACATCGGCGCTGGATCCCGAGCTGACAGGCGAGGTGCTGGCGGTCATCAAGCAGCTGGCTGAGGAGCATATGACGATGGTCATCGTGACGCATGAGATGAGTTTTGCCAAAGAAGTGGCGGACCGAATTATTTTCATGGATAACGGACAGGTTGTCGAATCCGGCACGCCGGATCAAATATTTAACCAACCGAAGGCAGAGCGGACCCGGGAATTCCTAATTCGGGCGACGCGTTGAAGAGTGACTGGCCCAGAGCCCGATCGAAAGATCGGCTGTGGGCCCGTTTTTTTTTGGGCGAAAATATGGTTATTTCGTGAAAGCGTTTAAATTACGGGTTGACGGAATCTGGTTTGGTCGATATCATTGTTTTAAAGATTATTAAACTGTTTGATATAAACATCTATAAAACACAGCGAGGAGCGGAATAAGTCATGAGTCATGTTATTACCATTCATTCGGATGTATCCAAGGGTAAAATCAACCGCAATATCTATGGTCATTTCTCCGAGCATCTAGGCCGCTGCATTTATGAGGGCATATGGGTGGGGGAGGATTCACCGATTCCGAACACGGAGGGGATCCGCAATGATGTGCTGGAAGCGTTGAAGCAGCTTAACATACCGGTGCTGCGCTGGCCCGGCGGTTGTTTTGCCGATGAGTACCACTGGAAGGACGGCGTTGGTCCGCGCGAGAATCGGAAGCAAATGGTCAATACGCACTGGGGAGGCGTTGTAGAGAACAACCATTTTGGCACGCACGAATTCCTGCGTCTTTGCGAGCTCTTGGGTTGCGAACCTTACATATCCGGCAATGTCGGCAGCGGTACCGTGCAGGAGATGTCGGAATGGGTTGAATATATGACCTTTGATGGCGTGTCGCCGATGGCTGCGTGGCGTCAGGAGAATGGCCGCGAGAAGCCTTGGAACGTGAAATATTTTGGCGTTGGGAATGAGAACTGGGGCTGCGGAGGGAATATGCGGCCGGAGTATTATGCGGACCTGTACAGACGCTATCAGACTTATGTTCGCAGTTATGGCGATAACAAGATCTACAAGATTGCCTGCGGCCCGAACGTCGATGATTACCGCTGGATGGAAATCGTGATGAGAGAAGCGCATCCGTTCATGGATGCGATCAGTCTTCACTATTACACGATTCCGGGCGAATTCTGGACAGGTAAAGGACCTGCTACCGGATTCAGCGAACAGGAATGGTTCACCACGATGAAGAAGGCACTTCATATGGATGAATTGATTACCAGACACTCCGCGATCATGGACCAGTATGATCCTAATAAGCGGATCGGCCTCATTGTAGACGAGTGGGGGACCTGGTTTGATGTAGAGCCTGGCACCAACCCGGGCTTCCTGTATCAGCAGAATACGATTCGTGATGCCTTGGTGGCGGGGTTAACGCTGAATATCTTCCACGAGCATAATGATCGGGTGGTCATGGCGAACATTGCCCAGGTTGTCAATGTCCTTCAGTCTGTCGTATTGACCGAAGGCGAGAAGATGATCCTGACTCCGACCTATCATGTGTTTGATATGTATAAAGTGCATCAGGATGCAGAACGTTTGGCAACCAACTACAGCGGCGCCGATTACGAGATGGACGGCGAGAAGATTCCGCAAGTATCCGTAACGGCCTCGAAGGATCAAGCCGGCAAAATCCATGTGAGCCTGTGTAATGTGAGCCACACGGAGCAAAGTGACGTGACCATTCAGCTTCGGGGATTAAACGGATTGGTATCCAAGATCGTAGGCCAGCAGCTTGCCTCCGATTCGCTGGACGCTCATAACACCTTTGAATCGCCGGAGACCCTGAGGCCAGCGGCATTCCATGCTTTTGAACAGGAAGGCGACGTTCTGCGTGCGAAGCTGGCACCGATGTCCGTTACTGTTCTCGAGATCACGGCAGGATAAACGAAGGTGATGGCGGATAATCGCTGTAAAGGTTGTCATGACGATTACCAGGTTAACGATGAACAAATTACACGCGTTCTAGCATCTCCCATGTTTGCGTCTGATCGGTGCGTGTCGGATAGTGAGTATGACGCCCGTCTGCGTGCGTGCTTCTCTTGTCCAAAGCTGCAAGGGGACACGACGTGCACGCTGTGCGGCTGCATCGTACAGATCGCAGCAAAGCTGAAAGACAAGCGATGCCCATATCCGGGGCAAGACCGTTGGTCGGTTGCCAGTAGCGCTTCATAAGATTATAGTCAGACCTGCTCTCATGGATGGATCGTGGGAGCAGGCTTTTTAGTATGGGGGAACTTCTTACATCTTTACATAGCTTTCAACCTATGTTACGACTATTAGAAAAAAAGATCGTCAGGATAGGGTGTGAACATGAAAAGAGGAGGCTTTCTATACTACTGGACTGCGCACTCGAGCATTTCGCTGGCAGGCGTTGTCTACATTATGGTACTGACTACCTTTATGTATCAAGAATCCGGCTCGGCCTTTATTGCCGCGTTGTTCCCGCTGTTTAACGCAGTCGCACGGTTTGTCGCCGGTCTTACAGCTCCGCTTGTCATGGAGAAATTCGGTTTCTCCAAGCTTTTGGTAAGGCTTCAAGTCATGAAAGCTCTGTTGTTAACTGGATTGGTCATTGCATTCCCATACATATCATCTCAGGTTTCCATACTGTGTATGTTTATCTTGTTCATAGCTTTTACCGAAGGATGGGGAAACCCGCTCATCCAGTCCATGGTTCCGAGATTAGTTGCACCTGACCGATTGGTTAAGGCCAACAGCTCATTATCCGTGACCAGCCAATCCTTGCAGATTGCAGGGTATACCTTTACGGGCTTTCTAGTTGTACGGTTTGGACATATGCCGACTTTAATCATGAGCTGCGTACTCATCTGGGTATCCGTCTTGTCCCTTTGGATCGCAGCGCGCTCCATGAAGGCGAAGGAAACGGCTGCGGCTGGACGAGCGAAACCAAGCTGGGAAGTGATTCGTGAAGGCTGGTTCTACCTGTGGAGAAATCCGACATTAAGAATCGTCACGATGATGGACATGATTGAAGGGATTGCCGGAACCATATGGGTTGGAGCGATCACGCTGGTATATGTCAAGGAAGTGCTGCATCAAGGCGAAGCTTGGTGGGGATTCATTAACGCCAGTTATTATGTAGGCGCCATTGTGGGTGGGTTACTGATGCTGCTGCTGTCTTCCTTTATCCAGAAAAATCTGATTCCATGCATGGCTGTAGGTTCAGCGGTGTTCAGTTTACTTACTCTGTGGTATGGTCTGAACAGTATCCCGATCGTGGCTTTGATCCTGTGCATTGCGATGGGACCAGCCTATCAGCTGCGGGATGTGGCGCAGCAAACCGCGCTCCAATCCAGTGTAAATCAAGAGATGCTGCCGAAAATTTACGCTTCGCGTGATATCTTGCTATCCACGGTAACGAGTTTATCTATTGCCGTAATAGGTCTAATAGCGGATACACTTGGCATTCGTATGGTGTACATCGCAGGTTCAATCTGTATTGCGATATCCGCAGGGTTGTCATTCACGCTTCTGAGGTTGCAGAGGAATTCGGCTTTAGCAGCAGAATCGAGCGGAAGCAACTTTTCATAAAAATGTTATAAAAAGAGCCGTATCTGGATCAGGGTCATGGGAGACTGATCGTCAGGTACGGCTCTTTCTTAAATTTCAGAAAGTATAAACTTCGGAGCATCTGCTGCCTGATATCGCAAGGAAAACTACCGCTAAACGCGGTCTGTCTTCTTTGAGAGTACGCCGATAGACGTTTTTCTTTCATGAGGTTGTCGCCTCGGATCACCGGCAAACCTTTGCGTTTATTTTAGGCTTTGTTCTTCTTGCTAAACAATGAATCAACCGAGAGCAGGCTGCTGCCGCTAAGGGCAAGGTGGACAGCCATTGCGAGCAGCGCTATATCCAATTCATAGCCACCTAGGAAGCCCATGCCCAGCTTGGCCTGAAAAATAGCAACGACAAGCACAACGCCAAGAACAAGGGAGGCAATTCTCGTTCCCAAACCGATAATCAGTGCAATACCACCCACAATTTCGATAATGGCCACAACGGATGCCATGAATGCGGGGATACCCAAACTTGCGAAAAAGCCCTCGATATTCCCGATGCCGCTCTGGAATTTATCCAAACCGTGAGCCAAAAAGATGACCCCCAGAATAACCCGAATAATAAATGTACCCGTAGAAGAATAACTACGCATGAATGGTAACAGCTCCTTGTTTTTGTTTTTAATTGTTATCAACTAACTTTTGTATAGCTGAAACTATAGATTGTATCATACTCAACAATGCTGTTAATTGTCAAGTAACTTACTAAAAATAATCAAATCCCACTATTTAGTGTCTGGGGCGGTATTCGGTCGGCGACTGCCCAGTCCAGCGGCGGAATTGTCTTGAAAAATGGCTGGCTGAGCGAAAACCGAGTTTGTCTGCGATCGCCGTCATTGGCAGGTGGGTTGTGACCAGCAGCTCCTTGGCTAGGGTGAGCTTTTGACGGCTGATATATTGTCTTGGCGAGATTCCATAAACCTGGCGAAACAACTTGCTGCATTGGCTGCGGCTTAAATTAAGCTCTTTGGATACCGCAGCGACAGAGATCTCCTCTGTGAGCCCTGATGATAGTTTCTCTTCAATGGCATGCGCCGCATCGGCAGCAAGCAAGGAAGACGGTTTATGCAAGCCTGCTGCAGCCTGTGTCGACGAAGGCAGCTTGACTTCATCCTGCACCTTGAGAAGGGAGAGGACATCGTGGATGATGAGCAATGTATAGGATTGGAGCAGCAGCCTGTCTTCAAAGGTGAGATTGTATTCAGCTCTCGGGTTCTCCGGGTGAAGCGAGTGGGCTGCCGGCTGACTGCGCCGAACGATTCCCTCCAGCTCTTGAACGTATGCATACAGATTGCTGTGCTCGCTTTCCTGCTGGCGAATGTGACGGTAAGGGGCGGCGGACAATAACCTCCGAATTTCCTGGTCATCGAGATCGAAATGAACGTTGAAGTATCCATACGGCCCGCTCGCCAGATTAGAGGTTTGATGGGGCACCCCGGATTTGATCAGAAGCCATTCCCCTTGCCGCAGCATAAAGGACTCCCGATGAATTTCCTGCAGGACCTCGCCTTCCAGACAGTACAGCAGCTCAAACAGATGATGATGATGCCTCGGATAACTCCATCCGGGGGGATGGGAATCAAAAAGGCATCCTGTTACTTGAAGCGTGTTAATCATATTAGGAAAGCGAAAAGCGATATCCATTATGGTCAGGCTCCTTTGGCATCGAAAATTCCAGTGATTATGCCATATATTGTATCATAATAGGAGCTTGCGATTCTGAATGTTCGGCACAAAAGGTATAAAGAATGATCCATTTGGAGATTGAGCAGCACGAGCTTTTGATAGATGATGATAATAGAAAGCGAAATGATGCGAGCAGGGAGGAAACAGGATATGAAAGCTCAATTGAAAGCGGTTAATCAACAGTTCGTGCTCGGGGATGAGCCGATCCAGATTCTGTCGGGTGCCGTACATTATTTTCGGATCGTACCGGAATATTGGGAAGACAGGCTAATGAAGCTGAAAAGCTGTGGATTGAACACCGTGGAAAGTTATATTCCGTGGAATTTGCATGAACCCAAGGAAGGACAATTTACATTTGATGGTATCGCCGACTTGGAGAGATTCGTCCAAATCGCCGACGATCTCGGGCTGCATGTGATCCTTCGACCAAGCCCTTACATATGTGCAGAATGGGAATTTGGCGGGCTTCCGTCCTGGCTGCTGCAGTATCCGGATATCCACCTGCGGTGCATGGACCCGGTGTATCTGGAGAAGGTTGACCATTATTATGATGAACTGATTCCGCGGCTGGTTCCGTTATTAACCTCCAATGGAGGTCCGGTCATTGCCATGCAAATCGAGAACGAGTACGGGAGCTTTGGAAATGATACGGCTTATCTGGAGTATCTGAAGGATGGCTTGATCAAGCGGGGCGTAGATGTACTGTTGTTCACTTCGGATGGTCCCACCGACGGGATGCTGCAAGGGGGAACCGTTCCGGGCGTGCTTGCCACCGTCAATTTCGGTTCAAGAACCGAGGAGGCTTTTGCTAAACTGCGGGAATATCGGGCGGAAGACCCTCTGATGTGCATGGAATACTGGAATGGATGGTTTGATCATTGGCTGAAACCGCATCATACCCGGGACGCGGAAGATGCCGCTGCCGTGCTCAAGGAGATGCTGGACTTGAATGCATCCGTGAACTTCTACATGTTTCATGGTGGAACGAATTTCGGATTTTATAACGGGGCGAATTTCCACGAGAAGTATGAGCCCACGATCACCAGCTATGATTATGATGCCCCACTCTCGGAGTGCGGGGATGTAACCGTTAAGTACGAGGCCATTCGCAGCACGATTGCGAAGCATCAGGGGAAAGAGCTCTCTGATTTCCCAAGTCTGCCTCAGTCCGTCAAGAAAAAAAGCTATGGTTCGGTTCGCATGACGCATTATGCTGACTTGCTGGAGCATCTGCCGGTGCTATCCGAGCCGGTGAAACGTACGACACCTGTACCGATGGAACTGCTGGCTCAAAGCTATGGCTTCATCGTTTACGCAACGGATATCTCCGGACCTCGTCAAGGAGAATCGCTGTATCTGCAAGAGGTGCATGACCGGGCACAGGTATTCCTGGACGGTAAATATCAGGGTACGGTTGAACGCTGGAATCCCCAAGCCTTGCAGATCGATGTTCCGGCAGCCGGCGCCAAGCTGGAGATCGTTGTCGAGAATATGGGGCGTATCAATTACGGCCCGAAGCTGAAGGATTATAAAGGGATTACTGAGGGAGTCCGGATGAACAACCAGTTCCTATATGACTGGAGCATCTATCCTTTGCCGCTGGAGAATCCGAATGCGGCACCTTTTCAACCGCTTGCGGGTCCGCTTGAACAGCGAGATCGCCCTACCTTCTATCGGGGTGAATTCTCGGTGGATGACATTGGCGATACGTTTATCCGCTTGGATGGATGGGGAAAAGGGGTCGTCTGGGTCAATGGCTTTAACCTGGGGCGTTACTGGGAACAAGGACCGCAAGCAGCGCTTTATCTGCCTGGACCACTGCTGAAGCAGGGGCGCAATGAAATCTTGGTGTTTGAGCTGCATCATACCGAAACAGCAAGCATCGAACTTGTTGATCAACCCGACTTAGGCTAATGAGGGTGTAAGTAGACAAACGGTAATAATGAATAAAAGGGAGCCCTCTTGTACTCATGAGAGGGCTCCCTTTAGTGTTCAAAAGAGAACCAAAGGGTTAGACCAATTGCTTACGAACTTTTAAATAACGGTACAGAACGATGCCGAAGAGTGAACATAGGATGGCACACAATCCGATGAAGCTATAGCCAGCCTGCAGCCCGCGCAGCAACCCGAGCTCTGTCCCGCTGCCGTACATTTGCTTGAATCCGTTCGTGATCGCTCCGATCGCATAATTTCCGATAACGCTGCCGACTCCCATCATGGTGACGATGAACGTAATCGCGGTGTCGCTCTCTTTTGGATATCTTTTGGCAATGAGAGCCATGACCGTGGGATAAATCGGAGCAATCCCAATACCGGCAGCCGCGAACAGGAAGGCATAGGATTCCCCGCCAAAGATCGCGACAAACGTACATACTCCGGTCAGCGCGGACAGGATGATGATGGACAGCGTGAAGCCGATCCGATCCGTTATCGGGCCAAGCAGCAGGCGTGCTGCCGAGAAGCAGAGGAAGAAGGCGGACAGCATCCCGGCTGCAGCCGTAGGTTCCCATTGGTACGATTTTTCAAGAAAGTTTACGAGCCAACCGCCAACTGCCATCTCCGATACAACACCGAAGGATAGAATCATGACGACCAGCCACAGCGCAGGATCTTTAACTAATAACTTGAGCGGAGTTCGTTCTGTTTCGGACAGATCGTCCCCGGGAAACTTACTCATGAGTGCCGGGATCATCGGCAGTACGGATAACATCAGCATGGCCAGATACATGCCCCGCCAGTCCAGCGTGTAATTAAACACGGTTACGGTCATCAGGCCGGATGCAATCATCGGCGCCACGGTTGAGCTGATTCCGTAAAAGAAATGGGATAGGTTCATCATCGTGCCTGTGTTTCGCACAAAGATCCGGGCCGCCAATATGGCAAGGCCGATCTCCAGCATACCGTTTCCGATGTACATGAAGAAGTAGGATGCGGTAAACATCGGGTAGCTGTGCGACAGGAAGATCAACACACCCGAGATGGCCATCGAACCGAAGGCAGCCATGCTGACCCACTTGATCCCGATCTTCCGGGTTAACAGCGCGGTGAAAGAGCAGGCAATCAAGTACCCTAGCGCGTTCAGCGATAGCAGGGTACCGATCTGCATTTCATCCAGGTGGAAATCGAATTGAATCCTTGGGATGGCGGGTCCCTTAATATTTTCCGATATTCCGAAAATGATAAAGCCGAGAAAGATGGTTGCCAAATGAAGGGTGTAGTCTTTGCTGAATTTAGGTTTTGTTTTCGTTTGAAGGTCTGTATTCACGGTTATTCCCCAATCGTCATCGTTGAATTTTACATTGCACTTGTATCGGATATCATCATATCCAGAGCAAGCCGCTGCAGGCCGGCTATATAGTCATGTTCCCACTCGCGAAGCAGCATTTCGGGCAGATGCCGCTCCGGGACGTAGGCGGAAGCCCGGTCTTTGACGGAGAGCAGGGTGGAGGGCAGAAGGTTATGCTCACACCACAGAATGGCATCCGGATTCAGAATCGCGGTGAAGGCGGCGCTTAATCGGCCTAACGCATCGATTTGCTCCTCATCCGGCTGGGTGAGACTGCTCATGACGGAACTTTTACGGTCCAATACATCATGAAAATTGTTGTCTTTGCTCATCGGTACATAGCCGATCTCACCCGTGAAGAACGACCTGCCCCGAACGACGTTTCCGTTGATCAGCAGCCCCGCCCCCGGTCCATTATGTCCGAGATACACGTATACCAGGGAAGCTTCCTCCGACCGGCTCAAACTCTGATAACCAAGCACGGCCGCATTCATGTCATTCTCCACGATGACAGGAATGGAGAACAGGTTCTCCAGGTAAGATTTGAGGTCGTAATCCTGGAATGTCCCGTACAGCGGCACATAAAAAATGACGCCATCTCGCACCGCAGCCGGCATGCCGACCGCAATCGAGCGGATCTTCGGATAACGGTGGATCCAGCTTCTTAGCTGGGAAGCCAGCGCTTCCGGCCCAAGCTGAAGTATGCCGTCTTCAGCTTTCCGTTCGATCAGATCGCCGTTCCAATTAAAAATGGTATATACGCTCTGCTCCTTCTCATAATAAACGGCGAGACCCAGCATATAGTCCGGGTTAAAAGCGTAGCGGTTTGCACGCCTGCCGCCGCTGGATTCATCCAGTCCGAGCAGGGTGACCTCGCCTTCCTGCGCCATCTGTTCCAGAACTTTGCTCACCGTAGGAAAGCTGATTCCGAGCCGATCGCTTAGCTCCGCTTTGGTTCCACTGCCGAGCTCCAGTAGAGAAGATCGGAGCGCGCGCCGCACGGCGTACTTCATGGATTGCGGTGTGGGTAAAGCTTCTTTGCGCGTTGTCATCACCACTCCCCCCTCTTTTTAAACGAGTTTAATAAGTGTCTGGAGAAGATTATTGCATATCTCAAATGATGGTGCAAGAACAATTTTGCGACATGAGATTATCGCAGAAGCATGATGGCACCGCCGAGGATCGGCATCAGGATCATGGAGAACCGCAGCAGCGTTCTTGGCGCCCGATTAAACATGAAATTAGATTAAAGCGGTTGACAACAGAAAGGCTCCATGAGAAAATGTACGCGCGTACATAAAATGCAGGAGGCTTGATGAATATCGCTAGTCGTAAAGAAGTCGCACAGCTTGCCGGCGTTTCGGAAGCAACGGTATCCCGTGTACTGAATGGGGTCGGACCAATCAAGGAGGAGACCAAGCAGCGAGTGCTGGAAGCGGCGGATCGACTCGGGTATACCCCGAGTGCGCTTGCCCGAAGTTTTGCCCGTCGAAGAAGTGGTAACCTGGGCGTCGTCATGCCCTACCTGCCGAAGGCTCGTATATTCTCCGCTTATTATTTTTCCGAAATATTAAGCGGCATTGGCAGTAAGGCGCTGGAGAGTCAATATGATCTGTTGATGCTGTTCCGCGAGCCCGGCGGTTCGATGGACTACTTGAACCTATTCCGAACCCAGAAGGTTGATGCCTGCATTATTCTGGGCGCCCGGGATGATGATGGCGAACGTGCGGCCATCAAACAGCTGAGTGAAGCGGATCAACCCTATTGCCTGATTAATCAATACTTTGACGGCGAGGCGTTTCACGTTATGGATGCCGATCATGTGGATGGAAGCTATCAAGCCGTTCATCACTTGACGAAGCAGGGATTTCGGAAGATTGCTTTTCTGAATGGGCCGCCTCAGTATTCCAATAGTCGCGACCGGTTGAAGGGGTACACCCGGGCACTGAATGAAGCGGGAATCGTGCTGGATGAATCCTTGCTGTTCGAAGGCAACTTCAGCCGCAAAAGCGGTTATGCCGCAGCCGAGTTAATCGCCGGGAAGTTGGACCGGATTGAAGCCGTATTTGCCGCCAATGACCGCATGGCGATTGGACTTCAGCAGGGCCTGCGTGCGTTGGGCACTCCAGAAGAGCGAATGCCAGCCTTTGTCGGGTATGACGATTCGGATGCCGCCGAGCTGTGCACCCCACCGCTTACCAGCGTGAGAGTTCCGTTCTATGAACTGGGATGCCTTGCCGCAGAGCATGTGCTTCGCATGCTGGACGCCTCCGATTTGCCAGAAGGTAACGTAACGAACGCAGTGCTCCATCGCCAACTGCCAACTCGCCTGGTCGTCCGTGGATCTTCGCTTCATCGAAATCAATGAACCCTTATTCAAGGAGGAATGAAGGATGAAACAATTACGTGTCGGTATGATTGGTTATAAATTTATGGGTAAAGCTCACAGCAATGCGTACCGGAGCCTTCCGATGTTTTTTCCGGAGGCGCTGAAGCCAGAAATGGTGGCGATCTGCGGCCGTAATGTGTCGGCTGTTCAAGCAGCGTCGGCTCAGCTGGGCTGGAGTGAAAGCGTTACCGATTGGAAGGAGCTTGTCAATCGGGAAGATATCGATCTGATCGATATCAATGCTCCAAGCGATGCCCATAAGGAGATTGCCATTGCCGCGGCCAAGGCGGGCAAGCATATATTTTGCGAGAAGCCGCTTGCTTTGACCTTGGCGGACGCCAGAGAGATGCTGCAGGCTGCGCAAGAAGCGGGAGTCACCCATATGGTCGGGTTTAACTATAGATTTTCACCAGCCGTAAGACTGGCCAAGAAGCTGGTTGAAGGTGGAAGATTGGGTGAGATCTATCATTTTCGCGCCTGGTTTTTGCAGGATTGGATCATGGACCCGCAGTTCCCGCTGGTATGGAGGTTGCAGAAGGAAGTAGCAGGATCCGGGTCTCACGGGGATCTTGGTGCTCACCTGATCGATCTCGCCCATTATCTGGTCGGCGATATGCAGGAAGTGATCGGAATGAGTGAGACCTTTATCAAGGAGCGTCCTATTGCCAGCGAGATGACCGGGTTAAGCGCAAAAGGAAGCACAGGCGGTCCCATGGGGAAAGTGACGGTAGATGACGCTACGCTATTCATGACCCGCTTTGAGAACGGGGCGCTGGGCAGTTTTGAGGCGACGCGCTTTGCTGCGGGCCACCGCAGCACTAACTCCTTCGAGATCAACGGCAGTTTAGGCAGCGTTAAATTCGATTTTGAACGGATGAATGAGCTGGAGGTTTACTTTACATCCGATGATGAGGACGTTCAGGGCTTCCGCCGCGTATTGGCAACCGATCCCGTTCACGATTATATGGAAGCATGGTGGCCGCCGGGGCATACGATCGGTTTCGAGCACACCTTTACGCATGAAATTCTGGAGCTGTCAACCGCTATATCCGAGGGAAGGCAGCCTATGCCCAATTTCGAGGATGGCGTGAAATGTCAGGCTGTGCTGGAAGCCGTGGATAAATCCATTGAAGAGCGCCGCTGGGTGCAGCTGTCGGAAATGTAATCAAGTCATTCGGCCACCCTTGGCCGGACACATAAAAAAAGGAGTGCTATGCATGAAAAAGGCTTTAATCGTATGGGGCGGCTGGGACGGACACGAGCCCGAGCAGGTTGCCGGCATTTTCGCGGAATTGCTTCGGAGTGAGCAATATGAGGTAGAGGTATCCGACACGCTGGAGGCCTTTCATGATGCAGAGAAGCTTCAAGCCTTGGATCTGATCGTGCCTGTATGGACGATGGGAGAAATATCGAAGGAGCAGGTGGAGAACGTATCGCTTGCCGTACAGAAGGGAACCGGTTTGGCGGGCTGCCACGGCGGCATGTGTGATTCGTTCCGCAACAATGTGGATTGGCAGTTCATGACAGGCGGAAACTGGGTTGCGCATCCAGGCAACGACGGCGTGAAGTACCGGGTTGAGATTAAATCGAGCTCCAGCCCGCTGGTAGCAGGAATGGAGGATTTCACGGTTGCCTCCGAGCAGTATTATCTGCATGTGGATCCGGCCGTTGAAGTGCTCGCAACCACTCGTTTTCCGGTTGCGGCCGGACCGCACCTGCTGAACAAAGCGGTCGACATGCCGGTGGCGTGGACGAAGCGCTGGGGATATGGACGGGTCTATTACAATTCCCTCGGCCATCATGCCGATATCGTCGATATGCCGCAGGTGAAGGAAATGATGCGTAGGGGATTGCTCTGGGCTGCTGAAGGCAAAGCGTTATATTCGGGTTCGGACATGAGTGTGTTTACGGAAGGTCAAGGCTACACAGGCATGGGAGACAGCCAATAAGGCAGAAGGAGACTTGGATTATGAAGAAAGTAAAGGTTGGCATCATCGGCTGCGGAAAAATCAGCGGCATATATATGGAAAACTGCCATAAGTTCGATATCCTGGAGCTGACGGCTTGTGCGGATATCGATCGTACCCGTGCCGAGGAACAGGCTGCCAAGTATAATATCCCGAATGTATACACCACCGAGGAACTGCTTGCAGATCCGGAGATTGAGCTGGTCATTAATTTGACGATACCTGCACTTCACGCGCAAATTATGCTGGATGCACTGCAAGCCGGCAAGCATGTGTACGTGGAAAAGCCGCTTGGCGTAACCCGAGAAGAGGGTAAGGCGGTGCTGGATATGGCTGCATCCAAAGGGCTGCTTGTCGGATGCGCTCCCGAGACATTCCTTGGAGCCGGTATCCAAACGGCACTGAAGCTCATTGAAGACGGACGCATCGGCAAGCCGATTGCAGCAACCGCATTTATGATGAGCCGCGGACATGAGCATTGGCATCCCGATCCGGAATTTTATTATGCCGCTGGCGGTGGTCCAATGTTTGACATGGGGCCTTACTACCTGACAGCGCTGGTTCAGCTGCTGGGCCCAATCCGCCGTATTAGCGGCATGACCGGAACGGCCCTTACAGAGCGGACGATTACCAGTGAGAAGAAACAGGGTCAGAAGATTCAGGTGGACATTCCTACTCACGTGGCTGGACTTATGGAGTTTCATAACGGTGCGATTGGCACACTGATTACGAGTTTTGATGTATTTGGAGGGAGCACGCTCCCTACTATTGAAATCTACGGGACCAAGGGTACAATGCTCGTCCCGGATCCCAACGGTTTTGGCGGCTCGGTTCAATATCGGCTGACCGGAGAAACCGAGTGGACGGAAGAACCATTGCTTCCGGGGTATAACGAGAATACAAGAGGGATCGGCCCAGCGGATATGGCATACGCTATTCGCAGCGGGAGAGCTCACCGTGCGAGCGGCGAGCTTGCCTACCATGTGCTTGAAGCCATGTGGGGATTCCATGATGCTTCCGATGAAGGCAAGCGCTATGAGATGATCAGCACCTGTGATATCCCAGCACCGCTGCCGCTTGATTTGCAGAAGTATACTCTTGATCAATAACAGGATGATCTAAAAAAGCGGCTTAACCCGAAAGGTCCAAGCGGACCTCGGAGTAAGCCGCTTTATGCTGCGCACGGATACGTTTTTCATATCAACGAAGCGATGATTGGGAGCGCGTATAACTTACGGTCATTCTTTGACGACAAGACCGAATATTTTGGTTAACGGGATGGCTTGATGCGGTGAAATGATGCATCCTTGAAGATCTTCCAGGGTCACGCCAATATTATGGAAATCCGTTCGGCTTAAGTCGATTCCTGCAAGTTTCGTACCGGAGAACTGCGATTGGTCGATCTGACAATCCACAAATTCCACCTTATTTAATTCAGAATGATAAAAATCCGACTTTACGAGCGAGGTGGATTGGAAGGACACCTGCTTCATGTTAGCAAAACGGAACGTAGCGTAGTCGCCCGTACAATGATCGAACACGACATTACGGATAGTGGCTGCCGTCAAGTCGAGCCCCAAAATTTTGCAATGATTGAATTGTACGCGGTACATAATAGCCTCTCCGAGATCTACGTTGGACAAGTCGCAATGGTTAAACACCAGATCCGTTAGTTCGGCATGGTGGAGTGTGACGTGCTGGAACGTAACGTTATGGAATATCATTTGATCGAATTGAACCTTGTCGGCTGAAATATAAGACAGGGTCTCGTCCTGGCATGTGGATTGAATGAACGAGGACTCATCGTCAACGCCGGCATCGGATAGAATCATAGGCTCAAGCTGTTTGGGAAGCTTGGGTTTCACGATTTTGACCGGGGGTGATGGACTGGCTGTATTGCTGTTGGTATGGCTTTCTCTTTTGGATGACATGACTTCTCCTCCGAACATAGAAATAAGTATAGAGATTAGAACTTATAAGAATAACGTCTCTCGGCGTACTTTCTCAGAAGACAGACCACATATTACAGGAGTTTTGAATAAACCTAGTTTTGTTGTATAGAAGTATATCATGTCCTTATCCTATTGTCCGGTCCCTGGAATTGATGGCGGCGTCCAAGGTTCCGCCGAGCCGATTCGGAGACCATGCCAGCAGACTGACACGGCCATTGCCCATCAGATCGCCAATGAGAGGTGTCATTCGTTCACCGGCAACCCAAGGCCCAAACCGTTCCTCCTGCCGCCCGAAGGCGGTTCCCGAGCTATAGAGAACGAGCCAGTTCCCTGCGGTATGTTCAACGAGAATCAAATCTTTCAGCCCATCCCCATCCACGTCACCTAGCATCACAGATACGGGCGAACCGATGGAGTCTTTGTCAGAATACCAATTTCCGGCGTCCACGAGCTGTTTTCCGCTGCTTAACCAGACCTGGCATGTGCCTGAGTCGGAGTTCCACACAACCAGGTCATCCAGCCCATCGCCATTCACATCTCCAATGGAAGGAATCATGCATTCACCTTGTACGGAAACCTCATGCTGAATGAGGGGAGAATAAAAATGACACCCGGAGCTATAAGCAATGGCGGCTTTTCCTGTGACAGGGTCCCATAAAAATAAATCATGTCTGCCGTCCCCGTCCAAATCCCCCGTAAGAGCTTTCCAGTCCACGGCTCCAGGTTCACAGAGCCAATAACCCGATGGTACTAAACGGCTGCCTGAACCCAAGGCAACCTCACATATTCCCAGCTCTGTATTCCATACAGCCGCATCGATGATGCCATCTCCATCATAATCGCCTGCCATTGCAGTCCCACCGGGGTAAAGCGGCCAATCTGCTAACAGCGGGCGTATATACTGTATGCCATTATGGATTTTAATGGGGGACAAGACCCCAAAAGAAGCGTCGTACCATAGGTTGTTGGCCTCGTCCCGGACGATCCATCGATCCGGCTGCTCTTTTCTCGTGGCGTGCAGAAACTTAGGGAGTTTCATGGTCATCCTCTCCTGCCATCGGGTTTCCCTGAAATCGGGTATGAAAGGCAAGATTGAGGTTATGGTCACAAACGATTTACGCTCCCTCTTGAAGGACTGCATGATTCTTCTAAGCGGCGAATGCTCGTCATAATGTACAGTGCCGTCAGCAAGAAAGCGGATATAGGAAAATTCGAGATAGGGGTGGTAAAAGAACGAGGCCAGTTCACGATCGCCTGTGAAATCCTGTAATGTCCGTTCCATACGAGTGACTTCTTCCTCAATCTTGTCACCTGCGACATAATAAAGCGGAGTGGGAACGTAGATCGTTCCGTTTGTCAATGGATCGTCCGGGGTGTGCTGGAGTGTGACTGTCCTTGCATCCGGGCTGGAAGGCGGAGATTCATAGAGGATGCCGTTACAGATCTCAATAATATGGCGCTGGACAGATGAAGCGGTATAATGGGGAGTTTCATACCAGACCGCTGTAAGACCAGCCGCTTGAAACCTCTTATGAGCCTGTTGAACCCGCTGATAAGCATAGGATTGCTGCAACTGACGGAGCGAATGGAGCGCTTCGGGCGGATCATCCGGAGGACAATTGGCGCTGCATTCGGGATAAGCAAATTCGAATCCGTCGCCGCTTACCGATCCCCCGTACTGATGCGTATATCCATGAATACCTAGCGAGGCGCCAAGGGCTACCATCCTTCGTAGCAGCCGGACAAATCGAAGGGAAACTTCATCATGCAGATCATCTATCGACCGGTCCGCATGCTGGGCTGGATCGACATATCGCGGAATGACGGCTAGGTGAAAGGGGATCTGTTGATGATGCAGGAACTGTGCGATTACCAGCAGCTTCGCCTGTTGTTCCTCTGTCTCATACCAGCCGCCTGGTCCGATATCTTCAAGCCGTATCAATGCTTTATTCATCAAGATGCGCTCCTTCCATGGGTAGCTGCTCGAGATTATGATCCCGATATATGTATGCCGGGAATGGGCATTGCGTCATCAGGGAAGAAGCATTCAAAAAAGGAGGATCGCAGATCGTGTCCGCGAATACATAGAGATTAAGATATGAGCAGGAGGAAGAGGAAGTTTATGCATATTAGACACGCAAATGAACATGATGCTGCAGGCATCGCTAACGTCCATGTGAATAGCTGGAAAACAACATATCAAGGAATCGTGGATGATAGCTTTCTAGGAAAGTTGTCTGCTGCGGATCGGATAGAAGGCTGGCGCTGGAAGCTTGCCAATATGCCGGAGGACGAACAACTTCTGGTCATTGCAGATGAAGCTGGCGAGGTATATGGGTTCATGTCTTACGGCACGGAACGAGAGCAGAAGATGTCTCATGAAGGAGAACTTTACGCGATCTATCTCTTGGAAGAGATTCAGGGGAAGGGTTGGGGGAAGCAGCTATTTGCCAGGCTCAAGGAATTTCTGCAAATGAGAGGATATCGTTCTTTGTTGGTCTGGGTACTGGAAGGCAATAAGGCTGAACATTTTTATAAATATATGGGCGGCCAGGAACTGAAACGAAAAGAGATTGTCATCGGCGGAAAAACACATGCTGAAATGGCTCTGCTGTGGAGTTCCATTGATCGAATTCGGTCCTTCTCCTAAAAAGCGCTCCGCTTAAGTTTACATTGGAGAGGGAATCCACTATGATGAGAATATACCCTGGCGGGTAATAGAGAGAACTATGCCGACCTTAGGAGGTTCGCATTTGAGTATAATTCCGATAGGTCCTTTTATGATGAGGGCCGACATTGTGATTTTTCTAATTTGTGCGGCGGCTGGTTTCGCTGCGCTTCGAATTCGTTTGCGTCAGATGCCGGAGCGGGAATGGATCCTGGATACCTATTTATCTGTACTTATTATCGGTTTTATTTCATGGAAATTCGGGATGCTGGTGTTCGATCCGATCCGCACCGTTCAGCATCCGACCTCGCTTATTTACATGACGGGCGGAACGAAGGGGATATGGCTTGGGGCCGTTCTAGCCCTGATCTACATAGCTCTGCGCTGGAACAAGAATAGAAAAGATTCAGGTCTGCTGCTGAAGTCCGCTCTGTTGTCGGCATTCGCGAGCGGATTGGCCGGGTATGTATTTCAGTGGTTATGGGCGGACGGGGCCGCTATAAACTCTTCATTATTCTTTATTTTATTATTCGGTGCATTGCTGGCGATTAGCTGGCTTCAATTCGATTCTGCACTGTCCCGCTTTCTTACTCTGGGATTAGGAAGAAATGGAGTGGTGCAACTCATCATCGGGGCTCTCTTCGTGTGGGCAATCTATGACTTCGCTTCCACCTCGGTCAGCGAACGAGACGCGCTCGTATCTCCGAATGACGAAAACAATCCCGAAGCCATTGCTGAAGGGTTGAAGCCTGGTCTTCGCGCACCGGATGTTTCGCTGATGAATCGGGAAGGGCAGGAGATCAAACTATCCGATTATCGAGGGCAAACCGTTCTTCTGAACTTCTGGGCATCCTGGTGTCCGCCTTGCAAAGTAGAAATGCCTTATATGCAGGATTTTTACGATAAACATCAGGATGAGAATGTGATTATACTGGCTGTAAACATGACGCATCTGGAAAATAGTATGAGTGAGGTACAGTCTTTTGTCGAACAGAACGGGTTAACCTTTCCTGTCCTATACGACCAGAACGGAGCAAACACCAGACGGTACGAGGTGATGGCCTATCCGACCACCTACGTCATCTCGCCGGACGGTATGATATCAGAGCGGTTTCAAGGCGCGATCGACGAGGATTTGATGGTTAGAGCCTATCGAAAAGCTAGCGTGATTAAGTGAAGTTAAAAGGCGGATTTTTGGAGATGTAGACACCTATCTCTGCCGCCTTCTCCCCAGGCGGAATATAATACACAAACGCTGGGGAGGGGGAAAATAAGTGCAACCAATACCAATTTCGGCAGAAGGATGCAGAGGTTACGTCGGCAAAACCGTTTGCGCTGTCATGCGTGATGGAAGGGAAGTTGTGGGGACTATTCGCGGTGTACATGATCATGGCCTTGAACTCGAATTTGGGAACCCATCCGCATATACTTTGTCCACAAAGGGTAAAAAGGGCAGAAAGTCTTCGAAGTCAGCTAAACGCGGTGCGCAAACGTCAGCATTTGGACCTTACGGCTACGGTGCATACGGCGGTTATGGCTTTGGAGCCAATGTGTTTGCTTGGGAAGCCATAGCGCTGTTGTTCCTCATTCCGTTCTTGTTTATCTAAACGCTCATAGACTTTAGATCACGGGCGCAGTGTTTTTATAGAGGAGACAGACGGGGGTATCCCGGTACTGTCTCCTTTTTTTAGATATCAGAAAGTATAAACTTCAAAGCATGAGCCTTCCTGATATCGCAAGAAAAACATCCTATAAACGGGGTCTGTCTCCTGAGAATGTTCGTCGATAGACGTTTTTCTTTAGATATCAGAAGTATAAACTTCAGAGCATGAGCCTTCCTGATATCGCAAGAAAAACATCCTATAAACGCGGTCTGTCTCCTGAGAATGTTCGTCGATAGACGTTTTTCTTATGCCAGTCTTATATATTACGTGTGGATTTGGCGCTGTGGATGGGTTCAGCTGATGCGTTGAACTGACTGAGCAGCCATATGACCGGCGTGAATGCCACGAGAAAACAGCTGCCCGCCAAAATCGGAAGCAAGGACCATTCGGCGATGGAGTATCCAAGAAGCGTCTGCCATCCGATGGCGATCAATCCGAGCAAATATGCCAGGCCGCTAATGTGGATGAGGATCGGTTTAACTGCAGGATTGACGGATTTCCTCATGGACAGCCACGCCACAAAAGGGATCGCCTGCAGTGCATGAAACCCTAGTCCGTGCAGCCAGATGATATTGCCGCCGATCCCAGTAAAGCGTCCCGCATTGATGGAGATCCATATGCCGGCTGCAAAAGATAACAGCACCGCGATCATGGCATAACGAATGCCGAGTCCGAGTTCAGGATGGGCTTCCATTACACGCTTGCGGAAGTATTGGGTGCCAAGGATCAGGTAGAACACGACAAGCAGCATCGCAACGGCAGGGAAAATAGCCGAGATGACATGATCAAAGGTCGAGCCGTTCTGAACGAATCGCGGATCGACACCGCGGAAATTTTGAACGGTTTCGGCGAAGTAAGAGAACAGAACGAGCGGAATATAGCACCAGCGGTAGAACGATTTGCTTCGTGGCCTCATACCGGAAACCGGCAAAATGATTGCGGTTGATACGATGAAGATCCCCAGTGCCGCGTTGAAGGAAAACGCTTTGGAGATATCTCCATCCGGCGAGACAGGCCCTCCATTCAGCAATACCCATATCCCGCATATTCCGGCTAACAAAAACCCGAGCAGCCCCGTCAGCAAAAGCCAAGTCTCCTGCTTATACAGCTTGAACACCCAGTTCGTCGTTTCACGTGCAGGTTGATTCATATGAATGACACCCTCTCCGTAATGATGAATTGTTTATAATTTACAGGAGAATGGGAGTGACTTTAACGGGCTGGGGATGTAACAGGCCCTGTACCCCGGAATGATTTCTGGGCTGGACTAAAGCCGGGGATGAAGCAAGTGTTATTCAGGACGAGGATGAGATCGCCTTTCGTGATGCGTTGATGGAAGGCATTGCGAAGGCGGATCCAATGTCAGCCGCAGGCTCAGATCCATCGTAGATTGTAAAATAGCAGCTTTTGTCTAGAGGGAACTCTGGCAGGGCTGCTTTTTTTGTTTGCAACAGGTTTATAAGATGAAATTCTAAATAAACACATAAAAATCTTTGTTTATTTTTGAAAATTCACTATTCAAAGATAAACGGGCGTGATATTATGAGAAACAAATGAAAGCAAATTCATATGGTCAATCGGAGGGGAAACTTCATGGTTCAAAGCTTATGGGAACAGTCAAAGGCACAGCAGGCACAACATACATTGGATGAGCTCGTCTACCGTTCGAATTTGATTGGTTCCGACCGGCGCGTGTGCAACTGGGGAGGCGGCAATACATCCAGCAAAACAACGATTCAGGATTTTCGCGGCAAAGACATAGAGGTTATGTACGTGAAAGGCAGCGGATCCGATCTGGCTACCATGAAATCGGGCAATTTCACAGGCTTGCGTATGGAGGATATCCGGCCATTATTCGAAAGGGATTCGATGTCGGATGAGGAAATGGTGGCTTATCTGGGGCATTGCATGGTCGATGCAAAGCACCCGCGCGCATCCATTGAAACGCTCCTGCATGCGTTCTTGCCGTTTCAGCATGTGGACCATACCCACCCGGATGCCATTATCAGCTTATGCTGCGCCCACAACGGCAAGGAATTAGCACGGGAGATCTTTGGCGACCGATTTGTGTGGGTTCCTTACGTTCGTCCCGGATTTACTTTGTCGAAGATGATTGCCGAAGGGGTGCTCGCTAATCCGAAGGCCGAGCTGGTACTGATGGAGAAGCACGGGCTTGTCACATGGGGCGATACATCGGAAGCCTGTTACGCGCAAACGATTCGTATCATTAGTGAAGCGGAAGCCTTCATCGAAGCTCGTGTAGATAACGACAAGCTGTTCGGCGGCCGGAAGCATACACCGCTTACCTCGGAAGTGCGTCGCAGCATCGCTGCCAAAGTGATGCCTGCCGTTCGCGGCGCCGTCAGCGACGTGAAGAAAATGATCCTGTCCTTCGACGATCAAGATGATGTACTGGACTTTGTCGGCGGTGCCGATTCGCCGAAGCTATCCCAGGTAGGCGCAGCTTGCCCAGATCATCTGGTTCATACCAAGGTAGTTCCTCTCTTCATCGACTGGACACCTGACGCCGAAGATGTGGAAGGCCTTAAGGCAAAGCTTATCGATGGGATTGCTGCTTACAAAGAGCAGTATAAAGCTTATTTTGAACGCAACCATCATGAAGGCGACGTCATGTTCGAGGCGGCTCCACGCGTCATTCTTATTCCCGGCATCGGCATGATCAACACGGGCAAGAGCTGGGCAATGTCGCAAGTCAGCGGCGCCCTGTATCATCGGGCGATTGCGGTCATGCGCGGTGCGACGGCCCTGGGCGATTTTGTATCCTTGAGTGAAAATGAATCCTACAACGTGGAGTATTGGCCGCTTGAGTTGTATAAATTGAGTCTTGCACCGGCTGAGGCGGAGTTTTCCCGCCAAATCGCTTTTATCACCGGAGGAGCAGGCGGTATCGGAAGTGCCACAGCCCGCAGGCTGGTAGCTGAAGGCGCGCATGTCGTTTTGGCGGATTTGAACCTGGAAGGGGCTCAGCAGGTTGCCGAGGAGATCAACGCAAAATACGGGGAGAATCGGGCGTTTGCTGTTAAAATGGATGTAACTGACGAAGAGGCGGTGAAGCGCGCCTATCGAGAAACTTCCATCACTTATGGCGGTGTTGATATTATCGTCAACAATGCAGGCCTTGCAACATCCAGCCCGTTTGACGAGACATCGCTGAAGGAATGGAACCTGAACATGAACGTGCTGGGCACAGGTTATTTCCTGGTTGCGCGAGAAGCCTTCTCGTTGATGAAGACACAGGGCGTTGGCGGAAGCATGGTGTTTGTCGGATCGAAGAATTCCGTCTATGCAGGCAAGAACGTGACCGCATACAGCTCTGTAAAAGCACTGGAGGCTCATCTGGCGCGCTGCATTGCTGCTGAAGGCGGAGAATACGGTATTCGAGTCAACACCATTCTGCCGGACGCCATTCTGCAAGGTTCCGCGATCTGGAATTCGAACTGGAGAAACGAGCGGGCAGCAGCTTACGGGATTGAACCCGATCAGTTGGAAGAGCATTATCGTAAACGCACGACGCTTCTTGTCAACATCTATCCGCAGGATATTGCCGAAGGCATCGCTTACTTTGCATCATCAAGATCTTCGAAGACGACCGGCTGCATGCTGACGATTGACGGCGGAGTACCTGCTGCGTTTACTCGTTAATCGAATGAAGGTATGACACATCTACCGCAAGGAATCAAGATTTCTTATTAAGATGGGGTGCTGGGTCTAATATGACCCGGCTATCCATCATACGGGAGGTTATGTGATGAGTCAGGATGTTGCAAGGAACTTTGAAGAAGCTAAAAAGCTCTATGGGCAGCATGGCATCAACGTGGACGAAATCTTGACGGAACTTGAGCGCATCAAAATCTCCATCCACTGCTGGCAAGGTGATGATGTACGTGGATTTCTGTTCCGGGATCGGGAGCTGTCCGGGGGGATCTCCGTGACCGGGGAATATCCCGGGGCTGCAGGTACGCCGGATCAGCTGCGAGCCGATCTGGAAAAAGCGATGTCGCTCATTCCGGGATCCCACAAGGTGAACCTCCATGCAATCTACGCGGATACCGACGAGTCCGTTGAGTTGGATCAGCTCGAGCCGAGGCACTTCCAGTCTTGGGTGGATTGGGCCAAGGAGCAAGGCATTGGCCTCGATTTTAATCCGACCTGTTTCTCCCACGACAAATCGAAGGATGGGTTTACGCTAAGCCATGCCGATCCGGCTATCCGTCAATTTTGGATTGAGCACTGCAAGGCATCGCGAAGAATCGGGGCTTACTTCGGCGAACAGTTGGGTCAAACCTGTGTGACGAATATCTGGGTTCCGGATGGATACAAGGATATGCCGGTAGACCGAATGGCGCCGAGGCAGCGGCTGAAGGATGCGCTGGATGAGATTTTTGCTGAAGAAATGAATCCGCAATGGAACCTCGATGCCGTCGAGAGCAAGCTGTTCGGACTAGGTTCCGAAGCTTATGTTGTGGGTTCCCACGAGTTCTATATGGGGTATGGCATTCGAAACAACAAGCTGATCTGTCTGGATGCGGGTCACTTCCACCCAACCGAGAGCATTGCCGGGAAACTGTCGTCGCTTGCTCTTTTCACCGATGGACTTCTTCTCCATGTCAGCCGGCCAATGCGCTGGGACAGCGACCATGTCGTCATCATGGATGATGAACTGATCGAGATCGGACGCGAGCTGGTGCGCAATAACCTGCTGGATGTTACCCATATCGGACTGGATTTTTTCGATGCCAGCATTAACCGCATCGCCGCGTGGGTTATCGGGACACGAAATACGATAAAAGCGCTGCTGCGTGCCAAGCTGGAGCCTGTCGATAAGCTGAAGCAGGCTGAACTTGAAGGCGATTACACGACCCGCCTGGCGTTAACCGAGGAGTTTAAATCGTATCCGTTTGGAGCGGTGTGGGATTATTACTGCGAACGCATGGGTGTACCTGTCCGAGAAGAGTGGCTGTCCGAAGTGAAGCAGTATGAGCAGGAAGTATTGCTGAAGCGTTCGCAAGCATGAGAAGAGACGGAGAACCACTCGGGTTTGTGCCCGAATCGCTAAATTTTGATCTGACAAGGAGGCTGGGGCGTGTTGAGCGTTCTTGCATTTGATTTGGGCGCGAGCAGCGGAAGGGCCATGTTGGGCCAATGGAACGGCCGCACCATCGATGTAACGGAAATCCACCGGTTCCCGAACGATCCGGTTCGAATCGGCGACCGTTTCCAATGGGATATATTACGGATCTACCACGAGATGAAGCAGGGCCTGCTCCGGTTGAAGGGACAGCATAGCCTGCCATCGAGCATCGGCATTGATTCCTGGGCGGTGGATTTTGGTCTCCTGGATCGGACCGGGGAGCTGCTTACGAATCCGTATCATTATCGGGACACACGCACAGATGGCGTGATGGAACAGGTCTTTCGGGACGTGCCGCCTGCCGAGATCTTTGATCGGACGGGGATTCAGTTCCTCTCATTCAACACGATCTATCAGCTGGCCTCATTGCAGCGGCAGAAGCCCTACCTGCTTCAAGAAGCCGAGCGTTTTCTTATGATTCCCGATTTGCTGCGCTACTTCTTGACCGGCGAGATGGCGAATGAATTTACGAACGCTACCACAACGCAGCTGTATAACCCGCTTTCGGCGAGCTGGGATGATCATCTCTTGAAATCATTGAATATTCCTCCTAAGTTATTTCATCCTGTTGTTCAACCTGGTACGCATGTTGGGGCTTTGAGGACATCCGTCATGGAGGAACTGGGGATCCCGCCGATTCCGCTCTATGCGGTTGCAGAACATGATACGGCTTCCGCCGTGGTCGCGGTTCCGGCTCTGGAACGATCGTTTGCTTACTTAAGCTGCGGTACCTGGTCGCTGATGGGAACAGAAGTCGACCAGCCCGTCATTCATGAACGGGCCAGAGAGCTGAACTTCACGAATGAGGGAGGAGCCTACGGCACGTACCGACTGCTCAAGAACATCATGGGACTGTGGATTCTGCAGGAATGTCAGCGGACCTGGGGGCGGGAAGGGTTAACGTATTCCTATCCCGAATTGGTTAATATGGCGGATGCGGCGCCGGCATTTGCTTGTTTTATTGATCCCGATGATCCTGTATTCCTCCCTGCGGGTGATATGCCGAAACGGGTAGTGGAATATGCGGCCCGCACGAACCAGAGCGTTCCGCAGGGGGTAGGTGCTCTTGTGCGCTGTATTATGGAGAGCTTGGCCATGCAATACCGTTATGTACTGGAGTTGACCGAGGAATTGTCGGGGCAAAAATTTCAGGGCTTGCATATGGTAGGCGGTGGCATTCATAATGAAACATTATGCCAGTGGACTGCGAATGCGATCGGGAAGCCCGTATGGGCGGGACCCGGTGAGGGCAGTGCCATCGGTAATATGGCTGTGCAGTGGATCGCGCAAGGCGAGCTGTCCGATATATGGGAAGCACGGGCAGTCATTAGAGAGTCCTTCCCGGTCAAGACTTATGAGCCGAAGGATGCTCCCGTATGGGAGGAAGCTTACGGCGTGTTCGGTCAGCGAACCGGGAAGAGATAGAATATATGAACAGTAAGGATGGGCGGTATGATGCTGGTTGCAGAACGATATGAGAAAATAGTACAGTTGGTCAACGAAAGAGGGAGCATCCGAGTCTCCGAGCTGAGTCAGCTTTGCGGTGTAACGGAAGAAACGATTCGCCGTGATCTTGACAGGCTGGAGCAAGCAGGGCGCTTGCGTCGTTCCCATGGCGGAGCGGTTAGCGTGAAGGATCAACCGGAAATTCAGCGGTCGCAGCCGGAAATACCGTATGCTGAGCGGGAAATCATGCATGCGCTGGAGAAGCAGCGGATCGCGGAGGAAGCGGTCAAGCGAATCCATCCGAATGATCGCATCCTGCTGGATGCAAGCTCTACGGCTTGGTACATGGCAAAGATCATACCGGATATTCCGATTACCGTGCTGACGAATTCGATTAAAGTGGCTGCTGAGCTGAGCACCAAGGAGAGGGTTCAGGTGATCTCCACAGGCGGCATTCTGGCTCATCGCTCCTTGTCCTTTGTCGGTCCGCTTGCGGAACGCTCGCTGGATGCTTACTACGTGGATAAAGCCTTTCTGTCGTGCAAGGGTGTGCACATCGAGCGGGGTCTTAGCGAATCCAATGAGCTTCAAGCGAGAATCAAGCATAAAATGATCGGAATGACGGATGAGACCATTCTGCTCGCCGATGCCAGCAAATTCGGCACGCAGGCTTCTGCGCAGGTTGCCGATCTCTCCCAAGTAAATCTGATCATCACCGATCGCAGATTGACGGAAGAGGAAGCGGCACCATATCGAGCATTGGGCATCAAGATCGAATCTGTATAGAGCAAGCTGCTATAACATATCAACATGGAATCCCCCCGTTCCGGGGGGTTCTTGCTAGAGGCCGATTCTTCGGTCCATATCCTGATGATTAGCGGGGTGAAGAGGTTGAAGATTTCATTATTTGTCACTTGTCTCAGCGACGCCTTGTTCCCGCGGGTAGCTGAATCGATGGCAAGATTGCTGGCAAGGTACGGGGTGCAGCTGGAATTCCCGGAAATCCAGACTTGCTGCGGCCAACCGGCCTACAACAGTGGTTATTGGGATGATGCGCGTTTAAGTGCCAAGACGATTTTGGACGCATTTGACGATAGCGACTTCGTCGTGTCTCCTTCCGGCTCCTGCACGTATATGATTCATCATTATCCGGATTTGTTCAAGGACGATCCCATATACCTGGATAAAGCGAAAGCGCTTCAATCCAAATGTTATGAATTTACGCAATTCCTTGTTGATGTGCTGGGTGTGACCGATGTAGGCGCCATTTATCCGCAAAAGGTAACCTATCATCCTTCCTGTCACGGAAGCCGTCTGCTCGGCGTTAAGGAGCAACCAATGAAACTGCTCAGCCACGTCAAAGGGCTGGAGTTTGTTCCCTTGCCCTTTGCCGAGGATTGCTGCGGGTTCGGTGGAACGTTTGCCGTGAAAATGGCGGACATTTCGGGGGCCATGGTGACAGAGAAAAGCGATCATGTGTTAGAGACCGAGGCGTCCGTGCTTGTCGGTCTCGATATGGCTTGCCTCATGAATATTGCCGGCAATCTGCGCCACCGGGGCGAGAAGGTTCAGGTCAAACATTTGGCCGAGCTGCTGTATGAGGGGGTGAGCGTACATGAGCACAGCTGAAACGAAAGCGCAGACGGTTAAGGAACGTGCAGGCTACGCCCTTAATAATGATTTTCTGCGCAATGCGGTGAAGTTTACGACAGAGCGGCTGCGGCTTGGCAAAAAGCTTGCATCGGAGGAGCATGGCAACTGGGATGCGTGGAGGGAACGGGGACGCCAAATCCGGCTTCATACCATCGCTCACTTGGATTATTATTTGAATGAGTTTGCGGAACAGGCCAGGGCGAACGGAGCCCATGTCCATTTTGCGGAGACGGCGGAAGAAGCTGTCGCGATCTCCCTGCAGATTGCGGAGCATAAGGCGGCCAAGTCCGTCGTGAAATCAAAATCGATGGTGTCCGAGGAGCTGCATCTGAACAAGGCGCTTGACTCGATCGGGGTGGAGGCCATCGAAACGGATCTCGGTGAGTATATTATTCAGCTTGCGGATGAAACGCCATCTCATATCATCATTCCTGCCATCCATAAGAACCGTTATCAGATCGCCGAGCTGTTGTCCGCAGAGGCAGGCGAAACGCTGCCGCCTGATACGGCGATTATGGCCGGCTTTGTCCGCATGAAGCTGCGCGAGAAATTCCTTGAAGCGGACATTGGCATGACGGGTTGTAATTTTGCGATCGCCGAGACGGGCTCGATGGTATTGTTCGAGAATGAGGGTAATGCCCGCATGGTGACGACGGTGCCAAAGACACAGATTACCCTGATGGGCATGGAGCGGATTATCCCGTCTTGGGCAGATCTCGAAGTGATGGCTACCTTGCTGCCGCGCTCGGCGACCGGTCAGAAGCTGACGGTCTACATGTCCGGAATCAGTGGTCCGAAAAGAGAATTGGATGCCGATGGACCGGACGAAATGCATATTATCATCATCGATAACGGACGTTCTCTCCAGCTCGGCGACCCCGAATTTCAGGAGCTGCTCAACTGCATACGCTGCGGCGCATGCCTGAATGCATGTCCCGTATATCGCCATATTGGCGGGCACGCTTATGGAGGCACATATAGCGGCCCCATCGGTGCCGTATTAACGCCGGCCTTAAACAAGAATGTCGCGGAATGGGACGATATCGCCAACGCATCCAGCCTGTGCGGTGCCTGTTATGAAGCATGCCCCGTAAAGATTCCGCTGCATGATATGCTGGTATCCTTGCGCCGCCGGAAGATTGAAGCTGGGCGCGGTGACAAGCTGGAAGCGATGGGAATGAAGGGCTTCTCGGCGATTATGGGGAATGCCAAGCGTTACCGTAGTGTGGTATCCCTCGGAAAGTGGGGGCAGAAATTGGTGGTACGAGGCGGCGAGATCCGAACGCGGATCGGCCCTTTGAAGGGGTGGAATTCGTACAGGGTAACCCCGAGTCTCCCCAAGCAATCCTTCCGTGACCGATGGCCTAAGATGGAGCAGGATATTCGCAGAACCTCCGGATCGATGGACCCTGAAATCGCAAACCGATTGAAGGAGCGACTTCAGCAGCAGAAGTCCGGAAAGGGGGAGAATACCCATGACTAACGAAACCGATCGCAGCTGGCTGAACCGTCTTGAAGAACAGTCTCGCATGAAGCAGGAGCAGTTCATGGATGGAATCGCCGCGAAGCTGGGGAGAGACCGGGTTCGCACGGCCCCGGAGCACCCTTTCCGAGGTGCCCCCGACTTCTGGAATGAATTTGAGTGGCCGCTTGAAGAGAGGATTACACAGTTTACCGCCAACTTTGAAGCGGCAGGAGGCCATGTGGCAAGGCTGAGCAATCGCGAAGAGGTCAGCCGGTTTATTAGGGACAAAGCGATGGAGATGAGTGCGGCTACGATTCTTCGTCAGCAGGAAGAGGCGCTGGAATGCCTGGCGCTGGAAGAGAGTCTGCCAGAGGCGCTTGTTCTCTCCTGGAATGATGCAGCCGACACGGACTGGAGGGCTGTAGCTGCCAGAGCCGATTTTGGCGTCGTCATGGCGGATTACGCAGCGGCTTACACCGGTTCGATTACGGTGAAATCGGCCCCGCATAAAGGCAGATCCGTCAGCCTGCTGCCGACTGTGTTGATAGCTATCATCCCCGTAGAGCGGATGGTTACCAGACTAGGGGAGATTCTGGTTCAGTTCGATCAGGTTGGACGTGAGCAGCTGCCCGCGGGAATCCATTTCATCTCGGGTCCGAGCCGTTCCGCCGATATCGAGAACGATCTTACGATTGGCGTTCACGGGCCAGGCATCGTGTACGCCCTGCTGGTCGATTCCTATAATAGTTAACGAATAACACAGGATTAGCCCCAAGCGGGAGCAGTTACGACATGCTCACGCTTGGGGCTAATTTAAGTTTATGGAGTGTATAAGATTTTAGTGAAGCTGCAAATTTTGATAAACATCCTCTAAACGCAGTCTGTCTACTTGTGGAAGCACGCCGATAGATGTTTTTCTTTCATATGAGGTTATTTGCCTTTGCGTGTCAGTTCGGCCAGATGGTCCCATTGCTCATGCGTTACTTCCGCCAAGTCGTTGAATTGCCCCGCACCCCGCAGCCATTCGCCGCCATCGATGGTGATCACGTCGCCATTAATATAACCGGCATAATTGGAAATGAGATACGCGGCAAGATTAGCTAGTTCCTCAGCATCCCCTACGCGCCTCAGGGGGATGCGGTCGATCATTTTTTGCTCCAGGTCCGGCGTGGGCGATAATCTTGACCAGGCGCCTTCGGTCGGGAACGGACCTGGGGCGATTGCTACCTGACGGATACCGTAAGGAGCCCATTCCACCGCGAGGGACCGTGTAAGCGCAAGCACGCCCGCTTTTGCGGCTGCCGAAGGGACCACGTAGCCAGAGCCTGTCGAGGCATATGTTGTGACGATGTTGAGCATCGTTCCGCTTTTGCCCTGTTCAATCCAGCGTTTGCCGACTTCAAGGGTTGCGTAGAAGGTGCCGTGCAGCACAATGTTCAGTACGGCATCTACAGCTCGAGGAGAGAGACGCTCCGTGGGGCTGATAAAATTCCCGGCTGCATTGTTGACAAGCACATCAATGCCTCCGTAATGTTGCTCTGCCGCCTCAACAAGAGCCGAGATCTGCGCAGGGTCCCGTACATCGCAGCTCTTGTACCATACCTCGCAGCCCTGCTGTCTTAGTTCTTCAGCAGTTTGTTGCAGAACTTCCTCACGGCGTCCGCAGATGGCGAGTTTGGCGCCAAGCTGGGCGAATTTCTCCCCCATGGCGCGCCCCAGCCCCGTGGCGCCTCCCGTGATCAATACGACTTTATTTTGAAGCAAATCGTCAGTGAACGGTCCCATCGATGGATCTCCTTTCAAGCAGATATGGAATAGTGCAGCGGATCTTCTGTACGCGTCCTATATTGGCAGGTTGCACTAACCCCTGACAACATTGGAATTGCAACCGCTTACTTCCAGCGTAACATGGTTAATGATTCCAGTCATCACATTCTTTAAGTTGGCAAGGAGTACGAGCTTGGAATGCGGCGAGTCGGTTGTATACCATGTGGGAATTGCAATACACTGAGCTACTCGCATGGACTGAGCTATTCGAAATTCTAACCCGAAGCAGATCGAGAGGATAGGAGGTTGGGAATAACTCGTAAGGAAGGTGAGTAAGAGGCTTGGAGCAACGCAACGTTATTCCTGATTGCAACCGGACAAGGTGATAGAGCCAATACCCTCACTAAAAAAGCCTCATGATCCAACGAGGGATATAGAGAATAACATCCAAGACCAGAGAGGCGTTACCAGATAAATTTTCTAACTTGGTTCGTCCGGGCCAGTTAATCTTTCTCATGATATATATACCTCATTTCAAATAAATTTGTTGGAATTAAAATTCCAAGTGTTTGCACCTTTAAAATGTCATGATCGTTAATTTCATGATCACATCAACTAGCATTGGAAACAAATAATGTACCTCCCTATCCAATATGTGTAACGATGGCCTGTAATACCGAAAACGCACCCATGATCAGACCGACTATGATTGCGATTACAGCCCTGACTTAATTTTTACTAAATCAATATCATCTTGTTCTACATCCTCAGGAATTCCATTGAACATTCGTAACCAATCATTATCTGGATGATTGAAGACATACAGGCCGAACAAAACGATCAGAACGTTGACCGTTATGATCAGAGCATAGAGTAGTAATAAAAACATAAGATCAACCCCTTAAAGTGAAATACGCAGGAGCCAAATGAAAGTTCCAGTATATGGGGGGAATGGAATCCGCCTTTCAAGTTTCAGAATGCGTTTGCTTGGTTAGGTTAATAAGAAATACTGGTTAAAATGATACATCGTCGTAAATTCTACATCTTATATATCACACTGCCACTGACCACTGGGATTTTGATTACATCACGAGATGAGGAACCTGCACATGATTCTGAAATCACTGACGGAGCAGTTGATACTTAAGACGATAACGGGCAGTACTTCCGTGGAAATCACGAACCTGGATACAGATTCAAGAGAGATCCGTCCTGGCGGCCTGTTTGTCTGTGTTCCGGGCTTTCAAGTGGACGGCCATGACTATGCCCGGCATGCGATACGCAATGGTGCAGTTGCCATCGTAGCAGAGCGGGAGCTGCCAGTGCTTCCAGGAAACGTAACGCGTATAACGGTACCGGATACCCGAAGAATTCTGCCGATTCTCGCAAACGCTTTTTTTGAAGATCCCACGCAGCGGTTGAAACTGATTGGAATTACGGGGACGAACGGCAAGACAACGACAACCCATATGGTAGAAAAAATACTTAATGACGCTCACCGCAAAACAGGCATTATAGGCACACTTTACATGAAGATCGGAGATCATATAGAGAAGACGCTGAATACCACGCCGGATACGATCCAGCTGCAGCGTTGTTTTCACACGATGGTCACCCATGGCGGGGCCTATGCCGTGTTGGAAGTGTCTTCGCATGGATTGGATATGGGGAGAGTGCGCGGATGCGATTTTCAGACCGTGGTCTTTACGAATTTATCGCATGATCATCTGGACTTCCACCAGAATATGGAGAGCTATCGCAATACGAAGGAGCTGTTGTTCGCCCAGCTCGGTAACAGTAACCGTGATATGTTGAAGAGGGCCGTCCTGAATGCGGATGATGAAGCATCATCCTATTATGCAAAACGTACATCCGCACAGATCGTAACTTATGGCATTCGCAACGAGGCTGATGTTCGGGCAACACAAATTCAAAACATGCGGGAAGGCTGCACGTTTCATGTAGAAACGCCATGGGGAAACGGCGACTTCAGTCTGAAGGTGCATGGTGTTCACAATGTGTATAACGCACTTGCTGCCATGACCACTTGTTTGCTGGAAGGGGTAACGCTTGAAGAAATCCGCAGAAGTCTTCACCAATTTGCAGGGGTTCATGGACGATTTCAAGAAATAGAAACAGGACGAAGATTTCATGTGGTTGTGGATTATGCGCATAATCCAAGTGGACTTAAGGCAACTTTGCAATCCGCCAAAGAAATCACTTTAGGCAAAATGATATGCGTGATGGGCTGCCGGGGCGAAAGAGATCGCTTGAAACGTCCGCTCATGGCAGACATTGCAGCTTCGTATTCGGATTATGTGTTGTTCACGACAGATAATTCGTTCTCGGAGGATCCGGAGCAGATTATGGCCGAGATGCTGGGTGGCTTAACCTCGCATGAAGCGGGAAATTGGGAGGTTATCCTGAATCGTAAAGAAGCCATTCAACGAGCTGTGGAATTGGCCGGTGACGAGGACAGGATCATTATTACCGGACGAGGACATGAGACTCATTATGTAGCAGGCAGCCAGATCGAATCGTTTAGCGATGAGGATATGGTGTTGCGTTCATTGCAGGACATGGAACATGGCATCCAGATGATGACACCGGAGCTATAAAATTACCCGGGAGGTGCTGGATTTTGAAACGAATGGTGGTTGGGGCAACTTTAATTGCAGTTTTGCTGCTTCTTGCTGCCTGTACACAGTCTACTCCTTCTAAGGAAGAAGGGAGGCAGGAAGACCGTCGGGAGGAAAAAAATGATTCCGCTTATCAAGTGCTTGCAGAGCAGTTGAGGACGCCTTGGTCTATCGATTTTGACGGCGATACGATTTATATCAGCGAGCGGGAAGGAAATATCGTTCAGATCAAGGATGGGACATTAACGAGACAGTCGGTACATACCGAAAAGCCAGTCGCTCATCAAGGAGAAGGCGGATTTCTGGGCTTTGCGTTAGCTCCTGATTTTCAGAATTCCGGCAAGGCCTTCGCCTACCACACCTATGATCTGGGTGGAAAAGTCATGAACAGGTTGGTCCTTCTCAAGCAGGAGGGGAATCAATGGACAGAGTCGCATGTCTTTCTTGAGCGTATTCCCGGCTCCAACGTACATAACGGCGGCAGAATTGCGATCGGACCCGACGAGATGCTCTACGTAACGACGGGAGATTCAGGTGAAGGAGAGCTTGCGCAAAACCAGGAGAGTCTAGCAGGCAAAATATTGCGATTGACGCTGGATGGCAAGGTCCCGGCGGATAATCCGACTGCAGGCTCTTATGTATATACGTTAGGGCATCGGAATTCGCAAGGCTTGGCTTGGAATTCGGAAGGTGAATTCTACAGCTCAGAGCATGGACCGTCCGGCACACCCGGCGGACATGATGAGATTAATGAGATCACGGCCGGCAGCAATTACGGCTGGCCCGAGATTATCGGAGATGAACAGCAAGAGGGCATGAAATCCCCGATCTACCACAGCAGCGAAACGGCTATTGCTCCTTCAGGCATCGCTTTTGATGAGGAGGATCACATGTACGTGGCAACCCTTCGCGGTCAGAAGCTGTACCGATTTCAGCCGGAAAACGCCTCGCTTGAGGCGGTATTGGAGGGGGAAGGCCGATTAAGAGACGTCAAAGTCCATGACGGCAAAACCTATGTCATTACCAACAATACCGATGGCCGGGGTGTGCCCTCCGATCAGGATGATCGACTGCTGGTGCTGAAATAATTCAAAGAACTGTACATGTCTTGCATGGTAAGAGAATAGGATATGATAGGACAAAACGTCTATCGACGTACTTTCTCAGAAGACAGACCGCATATAGCGGAAGTTTTTCTTGCGAGGTAAGGTGGGTAAGCCTCTGAAGTTTATAATTTCTTATCTCTTAACAAAAAAGGCCCCTTCCTGTATGGAAGGAGCCTGAAATGGCAATAACAGATATTATGTTTGCTTGGCTTCGGTTTGTTTTCGAATACGGTAGACGCATTTTTTGTCTCCCTTGGCAAGGCACTCGGTACGTTCCACATCTGCCTCCAGCAAGGACTGAAACAGGTCAAGCTCACAGCGGCATGCGTGTTGGTACCGGTTGGCTACCTGGGATATGGGGCAGTTCAGTTCTTCGAGGAGATATTCTTCTTCGTTGACTTTTTTGTAATCCACCATATATCCATTGTCATTCTGAACCTGGGCCAGGGCTGCAACCCGATCTTCGAGCGCATCGGCTTTCACCGTAGGCGTGTACTTGTTCAGCAATGTATCCTTACGCTTGTCGAACAGCCGTGAAATCATATCATCACCGGCCTCGTCCTGCAGTTCGTTCAGGAGATCGAGTGCAAGCGCATGATAGTTCTTAGGGAAAAAATCTTCGGCGGATTCCGTAAGACTGTATAAGGAGACGGGTCTTCCCATCGGTTGTTTCACGGTTCGATAGGTGATGTAACCCTCGCTCTTCAAGCTCTCCAGATGGCGCCGAACGGCCATGCCAGTTATGCCCAGCGCCTCGGTAATGGATTTTGTGCTGAGTTCACCATTTATTTTTAACATTTGCATGATATACTCGCGAGTACTGTATGCGACTTCTTGATCCACTATAATCACCGCCTTGTTTCTCGATGAATGCTTTCTTTTTTAACAAAAAAGGTTAAAAAGCAATATGTCTCATCTTATGTCTTTACCTTCTATAAGTCAACCGGAATGGCTGTTTTGAGGCTATCATTACGCGTTTTATTGACAATTGGCATGATTAACCACATAATTATGATATATTATAGTATAAAAAGTATAGAAAAATAAGGAATTGATGAAGTTTGAGCTTTTTGCAATGATAGCCAGTCGAATGTTTGAAAGATTATTACACTCGGGAAGGTGGAATACGGATGTATGTTATTGGCTCAGCTTGTATTGAAGAGAAAGCGGGAGAGTGCGTTGACGTTTGCCCTGTGGATTGCATAGAAGAAGGGGATGACCAGTTCTACATCGATACCGATATTTGTATCTCCTGCGGGGCTTGCGAAGCGGCTTGTCCGGTTGCGGCCATTTTCTATTTTGAGGATCTGCCGGAAGACCAGAAGCATTATTTCGATAAAGCGGTTGAATATTACAAAAACAAGTAGGGCGCTCCGGTTTGAGGCTATCGGGTGCTCCGGTTTGAGGCTATCCGCTCTGTTGTCCGTCCGTTTCCTGAATGAAATAAGTAAGGTAGAAACGGACTCCCAAAGGATCAGCTATCCTCAAACCTCCGCTGGGTGGGTGAAACTCCCAAGTTCAAAAGATAAAAGATTAACAGATAATGACAATGGACTAAGGATCATATTAAGAGATCAATAAGAGAGTCAGCTTTTAATAAACGGGGATTCAATAAACATAAAGGTTAAAGCATTCTAAAATTTTCAGGATCAATTATTTACTATCCTGTAGGTTCAGCTCATTCTATCAAGAATCAGAACAATATGAATATAAAAATTTCTATATACATAAGCCATCCGAGATTTTCGAGGGTCACCTCGAATTTATTTCTCGGGTGGTTTAATTCGTTTTAGGCGGATCATGCAGGGAAGCAACTAAAGACTCGGGATAATACCAAAATAATCATAGATTTCCTCCTTTTGAAGCCATCCGAGATGAAGAATGTCCCAATCATTCTTTCCTCAGATGGCTTTATTTATGAGGTGGAACGACGTTGTTATCTACATTTTAGGAGATTTTGTGTTAGGTTAATGTCATGTTGTGCGCGAAGCGCGGTCATCTGTATGTATGCACGAGAATGAATTTCTTTCGCAAAACATTGAAACACTTACATTTCCAGAAACAAAAAAATAATAATTTAAATGTGTCATATATATTGACACATTTACAAAACACGTTTTATTATTAATATCACTGGAGAATAAAAATATAGAATTTGATAATAATCACGGTTTTTTGATGATTTCGGATCGTTTTATTTGGAAAAATGATCTAATTAATCTACTGATGAAATTAAATAGGGGATGTCTTCGTGAAAAAGCATGATCAAGACTTTATGAAGCGGCAGAACAGACTCACAGTATTCCAAATCATCAAGAACGAACAGCCGATTTCAAGAGCAGCTATTGCCAAACAGACGGGAATGAGTCCGACAACGGTCAGCCGGATCGTATCGGAACTGACGGAAGAAGGGTACGTTCACGAAACGGAAGAACAAGCCTCGTCCGGACGCGGAAGAAAGTCTTCCTTAATAAGACTGCTGGATACGGCAGTCATCTCGATTGGCGTTGAGCTCGATCGCCATCAAGCCAATATTGGATTCATCGATGTTCAGGGAAATGTATTGTGCAGCGGAAGTTTTCCAAGATTGTCGGAGGATACGGCTGAAGCCACGGTAGCCCGAATTGCAGACACCATTGAGGAACTCATCGCGGAAAGCGATATCGATCGCAGACGGGTGGTGGGTATTGGCGTGGGACTGCCGGGTATCATCGATGTTGATGCCGGAGTGGTCAATTTCTCGGTACAGCTTGGTTGGAAAAATGTGAGGCTTGCCGAGAGGCTCAAGGAATTAACCGGGCTTCAAGCGGTGGTAGACAATGAACTGAAGGTAAAGGCATTGGCGGAGCAGCTTAAAGGCTCGGCATACGGCTCCAACCGGACGGTTCTCCTCGGATTCGGTAATGGCGTAGGCTCAGCGCTGATCCTGGAAGGGGAGATTTACCGCGGGGTGACCAATAGCGCGGGGGAAATCGGACACACGACCGTTGATCCTGAAGGTATGATGTGTGACTGCGGTAAAGCCGGTTGCCTCCAGACTTATATCAATATACCGTCCTTGTTGTCGGAAGCCAGCAAGATTAAACCCGTTCGTACGATTGAGGAGCTGTTCACGGAAAGACAGGCTGGAACACGATGGGCGACTTATTTAATCGATAGGGCACTCGCGTATATGGCGATTACGATTAATAACGTCGTCAGCATGTACAATCCGGACAGCGTCATATTGAGTGGTGAGATTCTGGACAAGTTTCCTGAAGTATATGAAGAGATCACCCACCTGTGCTACTCACAGTATATCTGGGAACCGCTTCAGGATTCCTTCACGATTGTTCGCTCGGAGCTTCACGAGCATGGGGTCATCATAGGGTCGGGACTTGTCGCACAGGATCGTTATTTTCGATTGAATTAATACAACTGGAGATCGGGGGAGCAAAATCATGGGATTTGTGCCATTGGTAGAGGAATATCGCGGAAACGTACTGGAGAACATCCACTACGGAGCGATCAGCGTTGTAGACGAGAACGGGAAGGTGGTTTATGCGGCGGGTGATCCGCATCACATGACCTTTCTGAGATCGGCGGCTAAGCCGTTCCAAGCAATACCTGTAATGAAACGCCGGATTGACGAAGTGTACGGACTTACGGGGGAGGAGACAGCATTGTTTGCCGCTTCCCACCGAGGCGAACGATTCCACATCGACGCATTGGAATCGATTCTGAAGAAAACCGGGATTCAGGAAGAAGCGCTTCACTGCTGCGCAACGTATCCATTGAACGAGGATGCCAAGGCGCAGCGCCATCGCGATCATGAGGACAAGCGGCGAATCTTCCATAACTGCTCGGGCAAGCACAGCGGCTTGATCGCTTTGTGTAAACATATGGGCTGGGACGAGAGCACGTATTACAAGCCGGAGCATCCGGTTCAGCAAGAGATCATCGAGACGCTGGCTTATTTTGCCGAAGTTCCGGTTTCCTCGATTCCGCAAGGCATTGATGGCTGTGGGCTTCCCATTTTCGCGCTTCCGCTGGACCGTATCGGATACGCTTTCCTTAAGCTGGCCTGCCCGGATTTGATCAAGGACGCAGAGACGGCGGATGCAGCTGCCAGAATGGCAAAGCTGATGAATGAGTATCCGGATATCATTGCAGACACGAAATTTGTGTGCTCCGCCTTGCTCCGGGACCACAATCTGGCAGCCAAGGGCGGCGCAAAGGGTGTGTATGGTATCGGACTTCGGAAAGAACGCTTGGCGATCTCGCTTAAAGTATCCGATGGCTCCGAGCAAGTATGGCCATGCATTATCGCTTCCATTCTGGAGCGCCTCGGTTACAGCGATCAGGCTACGATCGACCGCTTGTATGCGCTTGTTCCGAATGAGATTTTCAATGATGGCGGTACGCTGGTTGGGAAGCGACGCGCGGTATATGAATGGAATGTTTAAGCTGTGAGGAACTCAAGGCGATCGGCAGGATATTATATGCTGGCGCGGCGAGTGAATCTATAGATATTCACTACATCAAAGGGGGAGTAAAACAATGAGATTCAAAGGTAGAACATGGTCACTACTCATGCTGCTGCTCGCATTTACGATTGTTGCGGCAGGCTGCGGCGGAAACAGCGGAAGCGGCAAAGGGGCAAGTGAAGGCGGCGGCGAGAGCAAGCCGGTGACAAAAGATAACAAAGATGTTGTCATTGCGATTAACGCCAACTTCATTACGCTTGATCCTCACAATGCCGGAGACACGCATTCTATTTCCGGTGCACGCACGATGTACGAAGGTTTGATGGGCTTCAACGAGAAGATGGAACTCGTTCCTGTGCTGGCTGAAGACTACAAGATCAGCGAAGACGGTCTGACCTACACATTCAATCTGCGCCAGAACGTGAAGTTTCATGATGGAACAGATTTCAACGCAGAAGCCGTAAAAGTCAACCTGGATCGCATCATGGATGAAAAGAACAACCTTAGAATGCGCAAAAGCTTCTCTACCGTCGCCGATGTTCAAACTCCGGATGACCACACGGTTGTCATCACCCTTAGCCAACCTTACAACGCTTTCTTGAACAAGACCGCGATGGCGCTGATGATCAGCCCGAAAGCGCTCAAAGAAAGTGCTGACATCACGAAGAATCCTGTTGGTACGGCGGCATACAAGTTCAAGGAATGGATTCAAGGTGACCGCCTTGTTGTTGTAAAGAATGAAGATTACTGGCAAGAAGGTCTTCCGAAGGTGGACAGCATAACGTTCAAGCCGGTACCGGAGAACGGTTCCCGGATCGCGATGCTGAAGACGGGCGAAGCGGATTTCATCTATCCAATGCCTACCGAGCAAGTCTCTGACGTAGAAGGCGATTCCAATATCGTTATTGATAAGACCGATTCCACTATCGTTCGTTATATTACGCTTAACACCATGAAGAAGCCTTATGACGATGTGAAGGTTCGTCAAGCCATCAACTATGCCATCGATAAAGATGCTTACATTAAAGTGGTTAAATCCGGTCTGGGCTCGAAGCTGAAGTCTTCCATGTCCTCCATGACGCAGCACTACTCCGAGCAATCCGGATATGATTATGATCTGGAGAAAGCAAAATCCCTCTTGGCGGAAGCGGGCTATCCGGACGGATTCGAAGCAGAGCTTTGGGGAGAAAATGATTCCGAAACGATGAAAGGCATGCAGTTCATTCAGCAGCAGCTGGCGCTTGTCGGAATCAAAGTCGACGTGAAATCGATGGAGGGCGCTACCTTGTCCGATCAGATTAACTCGGCTACACCGGAAAACGCAAAAATTCAAATGTGGTATGTGAGCTGGTCACCTTCGTCAGGTGATGCTGACGGCGCAACAAAAGGTCTGTTCAGCAGCGAGTTCTTCCCGCCGGCTGGCTCCAATACGGCATACTACAAGAACGACAATGTAGACCAATGGATCAAAGATGCTAACGCATCCGTAAAAGCTGAAGATGCAAAAGAAATCTATGCGAACATCCAAAAACAAATCTGGGAAGATGCTCCGTGGGCATTCCTCGGGGTCGATCAGGTCATCACCGGCAAGAGAGCTTATCTTGAAGGCGTTAAAGCCCTTCCGGACGGATCGATCAGTGTGATCAACGCAGAAGTCAAATAATCAGGCAGCGAAGAGCTTGCTAAACGTATACCTTGTGGTGGGCCGCCTCTTGAATCAATAAGGAAGCGGCCCATCGTATTTTAAAAGCTGGCATGTTGAAAGGAGGCACATCCTTTGGGAAGATATGCAATTCAGAGGCTGCTGGGTGTTATCCCGCTGTTGTTCGTTGTATCCATTCTTGTATTTATGTTCATTCACCTTATTCCTGGAGATCCGGCACGACTTGTTGCAGGTAAGGATGCCACCCTTGAGGAGATCAACGGGATTCGAGAGCAGCTAGGCTTAAACTTGCCACTATGGCAGCAGTATGTGAACTACATGGGTGATCTGTTGAAGGGTGACTTGGGTGTATCCGTTACTTCCGGTTTGCCGGTGACGGACATGTTGGAAAGCCGCTTTTTCCCGACGATTGTCCTGACATTTACCAGCCTTGGCTGGGCATTGGTCATTGGTCTGATCATTGGTATCGTATCTGCCGTTAATCGCGGAAAATGGCCGGACTATATCGGGATGTTGACTGCGATATCCGGTATTTCCCTGCCAGGCTTCTGGCTTGGTCTTGTACTTATTCAAATTTTCTCCGTCGAGCTGGGCTGGTTCCCAACAGGCGGTGTCGACAGCTGGCAGTCCTACATTCTGCCTTCCTTTACACTGGGGGCCGGGATTATGTCCATGCTGGCTAGGTACTCCCGTACGTCGATGCTGGAGACAATGCGTGAGGATTATGTCCGGACGGGACGCGCTAAGGGTCTGCGGGAATTCGTCGTTGTCGGAAGACATGCGCTGCGCAACTCCCTGATTCAGGTCGTAACCGTTGCGGGGCTGCAGTTCGGATTTTTGCTGGGCGGCTCGGTTATGGTTGAGACCGTATTCAGTATTCCCGGCATGGGGCGTCTCTTGGTAGACTCGATTGCGTTCCGGGATTATACCGTCATTCAAGCACTATTACTGCTGTTTGCAGCCGAATTTATTCTGATTAACCTGATTGTCGATTTATTGTACGGTGTACTGAATCCAAAAATCCGGTATGCATCGAAATAGGAGGGGGAACCCATGAGCGACAATTCAACAGTGACGGTCAATTCCTCCGTACCGGAGGATACGCTTGCGAAGAGTCAGGCAACTGGCAAATTCAGAGCGTTCATGTCCAAATTTATGAAGCAAAAGCTTGCCGTTATATCGAGCGGATTTATCTTGTTATTGTTAGTGCTGGCGGTGATCGGTCCGCAAATCGTCCCGTATCCTCCGAATGAGCCTAACTATGATGCAATGATGCAAGGCCCGTCGGCAGCCCATTGGGCGGGTACGGATGAGTACGGCCGCGATATCTTAAGCCGCTTGATTGACGGCACCCGGTTGACCATGGCGGTCAGCTTAAGCGCGGTATTTATATCCGCAGTTCTCGGTACGATTCTCGGTCTGATCAGCGGCTATTATGGCGGCTGGATCGACCGTCTCATCATGCGGGGCAGTGACGTCATGTTCTCCTTCCCCGATCTGCTGCTTGCGATCGGAATCGTAGCGATTCTGGGACCGGGCTTATCGAATGTGGTCATCGCCGTGGCTGTCTTCGGCACCCCGTCGTTTGCCAGAATCATCCGAAGCGTGACACTCTCTGCCAAGGAGTCTTTATATGTAGAAGCTGCAAGATCCATGGGCGCCAAGCATAACCGGATTATGTGGAAGCATATTTTTCCTGAGACGGTTCCCAGCATCATTGTCAACGTGTCGATGAGAATCGGCGGCGCTATTCTGGCTGCTTCTTCTTTAAGCTTCCTCGGGCTTGGTGCCAAGCCGACGGAACCTGACTGGGGCGCCATGCTCAGTATGGGGCGCGATTACTTAAGTATTGCTCCGCATATCGTGTACTACCCGGGACTCCTGATTTTCCTGACCGTGCTTGCATTCAATCTGATCGGTGACGGACTGAATGATGCCCTTGATCCGAAAACGAAAAACTAATAGGGGGGATAGATCGTGACGCAAACATTGCTTGAAGTAAAGGGTCTCAAAACCGAATTCAAACGCGATGGCTCATCGGTGCTTGCCGTAGCAGGGGTCGATTTTCACATCAATAAAGGCGAAGTGCTTGGACTCGTGGGTGAATCCGGATGCGGCAAAAGCGTGACCTCCCTGTCCATCATGAGGCTTCTTAAAGATACGCCCGGCAGAATATCCGGGGGCTCGGTAAGCTTTGAGGGCAAGGATCTCGTACAAATGTCGGAAAAAGAAATGCGCCGCTATCGCGGAAACGAGCTGGCCATGATCTTCCAGGAGCCGATGACATCGCTGAATCCCGTCCTTCGTATTGGGAAACAGCTGGAGGAATCCATCATGCTGCACTTGGGGTATAGCCGCAAGAAAGCGCGGCAGCATGCCATCGACTCGCTCAAACTTGTGGGGATTCCGCGGGCCGATGAAGTTGTGGATGACTATCCACACCAATTGTCCGGCGGTATGCGACAGCGGGTCATGATTGCGATGGCGATGTCCTGCAATCCGAAGCTGCTGATTGCCGACGAGCCGACCACCGCCCTTGACGTCACGATTCAGGCTCAGATCCTGGATCTGATGAATCGACTGAAGACCGAGCAGGAAATGGGCATGCTGCTCATTACCCATGATCTTGGCGTCGTGGCCGAAATGTGCGACCGGGTGGTTGTCATGTACGCAGGCAGAGTCGTGGAAGAGGCGACGGTTGAAGAGCTGTTCGAGAATCCTCAGCATCCGTACACCAAAGGACTCATTAATTCAGTGCCCAAGCTTAGACAAAAGGTACGCCGTTTGGACTCCATTCCAGGGAATGTGCCGGATTTACGGAACATGCCGAAAGGCTGCAAGTTTGCCCCGCGGTGTCCATTTGTGATGGAGCAATGCCTCTCCCAGGAGCCTGAGCTTCTCCCTGTCGCACATGAAGAACATCGCAAGAGCCGCTGCTGGCTGACTCAGGAAGGTCACTCGAAGGGAGGAGAAACCGCATGAAAGAAACACCTCTATTAGAAGTAAAGAATTTGCAGAAATCATTCACGGTGAAAAAAGGATTCTTCGGTACGTCCAAGCAGCTTCGTGCCGTGGACGGAATCTCCTTCGCAATCCATAAGGGCGAAACCTTCAGCCTGGTTGGCGAAAGCGGCTGCGGCAAATCGACGACAGGTCGCTTGGTGACCCGACTGCTGACGCCAAATAGCGGCGAGGTCCTGTTTAACGGGACGGATATTAGCGGATACAATGAGAATCAGATGCGCCCGCTGCGCAAAGACATGCAGATGGTCTTCCAGGATCCTTACGCTTCCCTTAATCCAAGGATGAAGGTCAAAGAACTGGTCGCAGAGCCCTTGCTCATTCATACCAAGCTGAGCACCAAAGAGCGGGACAAACTGGCTTGCGAGCTGCTGGAAACGGTCGGATTGAATAGCTTCCATGCGGAACGATTTGCCCATGAGTTTAGCGGCGGTCAACGGCAGCGGATCGGCATTGCCAGAGCGCTGTCCGTGCGTCCGAATCTGATCGTAGCCGACGAACCAGTATCTGCACTGGATGTTTCTATCCAATCGCAGGTGCTGAACCTGCTGCAGGATCTTCAGGAGGAGTACGGCCTGACTTATCTGTTCATCTCCCATGATCTCAGCGTGGTTGAGCATATCAGCGACCGGATTGGTGTCATGTATCTGGGCGCGCTCGTGGAGACGGCCGATAAAGATACGCTGTACGACCGTCCACTGCATCCTTATACTCAAGCCCTGCTGTCCTCGGTACCTGTCCCGGATCCGAAGCAGAAGAAGGAACGGATCATTCTGAAGGGGGATCTGCCGAGTCCGGTGAATCCGCCGACAGGCTGCTGCTTCCATACACGCTGTCCATCCTGCATGGAAGTGTGCAAACAGATTACCCCGGTTTATCGTGAGGTGGAGCCGGGCCATCAGGTGGCATGTCATTTATATGACGAAGAAATCATGAAAAATGCTTAACAGCGTTGATTCTCTTATATAAGGAGGAAAGGCCTCGATATGAATATCACAATAGATGAAGCTTCATTGGCAGATACTTCGATTTATGTGGTTTATGAGGGCGAGGAGACTCATTTCAGATTAACGGAATCTCGAAAGCATAGCATGAAGCTGACTTGGTTCTATGGCCGCTCCGATCAAGAAGCAGACGATCTCGTAGTTGGAATGGGGCAGCGCTCGAACCTGACGTTGGAGCAAGTTCGCAGAACAGGCGCATCAGCTGCGAGAGCACTGCTCAAGGAATACAAATCAAGCGCAGTACTGATACGCACCTCAATCCGCGATGACCGGGCTTCTTCCCGGATTTCGGTGGAGGAAGAACTTCAAGCGTGGGTTGAAGGCTGGATGTATGGATTATATCAATTCAATAAGCATCGCGGGGTTACGGCCAATCTGCAAGCTCTGTCCCTAAATCTTCGACAGGAAGATTGGCAGGGGCTTTCCCGTGAAGAGATGGATGTCATCATACGGACGGCAGAAATCCGAATCGAAGGGACGCAGCTCACCCGAGACCTGGTGAATGAATCACCGGAAACGCTAAATCCAGAGGCGTTTGTTGCGGTTGTCGAGGATCGTTTCAAGAAGGCACCCGTTCAGCTTCATGTGTATCGCGGACAAGAACTCCATGATCGGCAGATGAACGGTCTGATCGCTGTCGGTGCCGGCAGCAAATACGAGCCTGCCATGATGGAGATTTCCTATAATGGGGTGGATTCCGAGAAGGAGAGTCCTCATATTGTGCTCATCGGTAAAGGCGTAACCTTTGATATGGGCGGGATGAACGTCAAAATCGGCCGAGACATCAGCGATGCTCGTATGGATATGGGAGGCGCTGCAGCCGTCGTGGGTGCCATAGATATTCTAGTATCGCAAAAAGCTCCGGTACGAGTAACGGCGCTTATAGCCGTTGCGGATAATTTATCGGGACCGGATGCGATGCTTCCTTCTTCCGTTGTTCATTATCCGAATGGTTTAAGCGTTCAGGTCGCAAATACGGATGGGGAGGGGAGATTGATCATTGCGGATGCGCTGCTGCACGCAGCAAAGCTTGGCGCAGAAAAGGTGATTGATATCGCAACCCTCACCGGTAATGTCGGAGCCGCACTGGGCTTGGAGATTGCGGGCATCTGGGGCGATCAACAGATTACGGCCGATTTGGTTGAGATCGGTGAGCGTAACGGAGAGCGCCTATGGCCTATGCCGCTGATGGACGAGTACGAATCGGATCTCAGAAGCGATTATGCCGATCTGAAAAATGTGGGTACGTCCACTTTGGCAGGCGCTATAACGGCTGCGCTGTTTATCCGGCACTTTGTGGCGGATTCCATGAAATGGGTGCACATCGATATGGCGGGCACGGTCCAGTATAAACGGGAATTCCCCCACTCCGCAGCGGGGGCTACCGGCTATGGTGCAAGATTGTTGGCGGATTATGTGGAGAAGCAGTTTCTCCATGCATAAAGTACGTGTTCAAAAAGGTCGGTTTTCAGCACCGAGAAGGTTGGATGAAGCTAGGGGCGAAAGGAGCGGAGCGTACGTTGTGGGTACGTGAGCACCGGAAGACCCGGCTGAATTCAAGATTCGATGCCGAGCCCACTTCCTGATTCACTTCGTGATCAAAAGCGGACTTTTTGAACAACATCTTAAAGAATCAACTTCAGTAAGGAGTGACGACGATGCTGCTTGAAATAATCGCAACATGCGTGGATGATGCCATCACAGCAGAAAAGAATGGCGCGGATCGTCTGGAATTGATCACGGCGATAACCGAAGGCGGACTTACGCCGGGGATCGGGCTTGTTGAAGAGGTAGTGAAAGCCGTTCAGATTCCTGTTCATGTCATGGTTAGACCTCATAGCAGATCCTTTGTGTACAACGAACATGATATAGCTACCATGATGGCGGAGGTTAAGGCGATCCGCATGGCTGGTGCAGCTGGCGTTGTGCTTGGCATGCTGACGCCGGAAGGGAAGATTGACGAGGTCTCTTTGGTTAAAATGCTGGAATGGACAGGAGATATGCAGGTCACGTTCCACCGGGCTTTTGATGAACTGGAGGATCAGTTCGAAGGGCTGCGTACATTGCAGAAATACTCGTCGGTTACCCGTGTCCTAACCTCAGGAGGACCGCAGCCTGCACCGCAGGCCATCCCGAGAATTCGGGAGCTTGTAGAACAAACGGCAGGCAGTGAGCTTAAAATATTGGCCGGCAATGGCCTGAAGTGGGAAATCATACACGATTTTATCGACCGGACCGGTGTGAGCGAGGTGCATTTCGGCTCTGCTGTCCGGTACGGTCGATCAGGGCTGAAGCCCATCGATCCGGTCGAGCTGCGATCGCTGGCTGAGAGCATCCATCAATAGAAGTAGCAAACCTATCGGAAACAGGTGAACAAAAATTGCAAACCGTATGGAATAAACAGCAAGAATTTGTGGTTGGTGTTGACCTTGGGGGTACGAAGATCGCGGCAGCGCTCTTTGATTCCGAAGGACAGCTGCTGAAAAGGGAGCAGATGGAAACAGCAGGTACGCGAACGGCGGAGGATGTGGTCGGAAGAATTACGGCCATGATCCGCAGCGTGTCGGGCGGCCATACGCTCCGAGGCGTAGGCATGGCATCGCCGGGAACGGTTAACAGCCGGGAGGGCATTGTCATTCATGGAACAAATCTGCCGGAATGGACGAATGTCCCCCTCAAAGCATGGATGGAACGTGATCTGCAAACGGAGGTTCAGGTGCTGAATGACGCGAATGCAGCCGCATGGGGAGAGTATGTAAGAGGTGCCGGAAGAGGGTCGACGAACATGGTGTACGTGACGCTAAGCACCGGCATCGGCTCAGGCATCGTGCTGGATGGGAAGCTGTTTCTGGGCAGCAGTTCCTTTGCTGGGGAACTGGGACACCATATTATTGATCCGAACGGTCCGCAGTGCAATTGCGGCAGTCACGGCTGCTGGGAGGTATTTGCTTCAGGAACGGCCATTGGTCATGAGGCCTCCCAGCGGATGCGCTCCCAGACCAGCGTCATAACAGAACTGGCTGCAGCCGAATCGGGAGTGAATGCAAAGCATGTGTTTGAGGCAAAACGTCTTCATGATCCTGTAGCTGTAGAGGTCATCGACCGTGCTATTTATTACATGGCGCTTGGTCTGGTTAACGTCATTCACAGCTTTAACCCCGATCGCATCGTGATTGGAGGGGGAGTAAGCAGAGCTGGCGAGCTTTTATTTCCGCAGCTGCGGGAAATGACAGACAAGCTGGTGATGCCATCCTATTTAGGGACGTACGAAATCGTTCCTGCAGGACTTCGGGACGATGTTGGTCTGGTTGGAGCTGCGGCCTTGTTCCAGTAGCATAGGGGTAAAGAGAAGGTCACGGATAGGATAAAGGATGGAATAGAGTTTAGATAGAAAGTGTTTGGATCGGCAACGTAGTTTCATGTTAATCGAGCTTAACCGAATTAGACAAAAGCCGCCCTTCAGGGGGCGGCTTTCCAATTATTCATAGAGAGCGGGAAACGGAGCGATCATTTTTATCGTTATAAGTCCGTAACATGTGACAAGTGATAGGCGTGAACCGTAAGCCGTCATCCGTTTTCACTGGAGTCGATTTTTTGGTTTCCTGGTTAGGTTTGTTTGTATCCGACAAACAATAAGCGGTTGCTCACACTTTCCCGCAATGCCGGCGGAAACCGCCGGCTCCAAACCCGCACGCGAGGTGACCTGCAGGCTTGGAGCCGGCGGCTGCCGCTATTCCATGTACTTGGATGCGTCAAACGTAATCATGGACGTATGATTGGCATGTTCAATCAGTGAAGAGAGCTTGGTTACTTCGCGTTCCTTCTTGCGCGCTTGCGCCTGATAAGCTTCCGGATCATATAAGGCGACGTTGAACAACGTTACGGCACCGTCTCCGCTGCCACGGCTGCTCTGGCGTTCCAGCTTCTTGCGGGAGCCGAGATGGGCAAGCTGTCCGATATCGCTGCGTATCTGCTTGGCCAGTTCGATCGCTTCCATGATGGTCATGTCGGAGCCGTTCCAGCTAATGGTTTGCGTTGTATTGGAGATTGCCATCAGCAAATCCAGCTTTCTGTAATCCGCCGCGGCCGCTTCGATCTCTTCCGTAATGGCATCCACGCTGCGTGTAGGGTATTCCGCCGTCTCCCCTTTTTCAATGATCGTGCTGCTGTTGTTCAATCGTTCCGACATCAATTGATTGATGAGACGGTTGATTGCTGCCCGGACAGCCAAAGCTTCTGCCATCGTAATTTGACTCATAAGGGATGGATCACCTCTTTAATTTCATTTCTGATTATGTAAACGCGTAGTTTTGTAAAAAGTTGCTATATAGATTGAACTAAAGATTCTCAGCCCGAGCATCACTACGAATACGGATTATTCTTCCGATCGCTGTTGCCCCCAGATTTCTATCAATCCATTAAAAAGGGTTGAAATCCGGGTGCAAAGGCGACCGCTACCGCTTCTCCAGAATAATTCCGTCTTCTCCGTTGAGGTTCTTCTTTTCGTTAGTTCAATCTATATAGATTATTATAAAAAGCAGTGTGAGAAGGAAGGCAGAGTTACATAATTGTCATGACTGGGTGAGATGGTAACAAATATCCGGCAGAAATATTTCATCTTTACGACAGCTCCAAACATAAAACGATAGATTTTTAGGATATGATTGACAGCATCCTTGCTTGTATACTATATTAAGAGAAGGTTACAAAACGTTAATGAATTTTGCCGAATTTCGTTTGTGAAAACGGGGGAACCGTCTTGGGTGAATTACTCTTGTATAGAGAGTATAGGGAACCTTCAACCGAACCTTTAGCTAACTCCGTAGGCATCGAAGGAGAGAACATATTTTGAAGAAGTTTGTCATCACTTTGCTAGGGTCTGCAATTATTTTTTCTTCTGGTGCCGTATCAGCATTTGCTGATCAACAACCGAATTTTCAATATCAAGTGAAGCAATTGGTAGGAACGCCATACAAATGGGGCGGAACGACCACTAGCGGGTTTGATTGCTCCGGGTTTATTCTGTACATGTTTAGAAATTTCGATATAGATCTTCCACGCACATCCCAAAGCCAGGCTAGCGCCGGGGAACATGTGGATCGTGAAGATCTGCGTGTTGGAGATCTGGTATTCTTCAATACGAGCGGCAGCGGAATTTCTCATGCAGGCGTTTACATTGGTGATGGACAATTTGCGCATGCTTCCAGTAGCAAGGGAGTCAGAATCAGCAAGCTTAGCGATTCATATTACGAGCCCCGTTATGTCACGGCACGTCGTGTGTTGAGTCAAGAAAATTATGCGAGGCTGATAGGAAGCGCAAGCTAATTGGATTACATTGCAGTTTAGGGTTCAATACATAACCAGAAAGCCTGACAAAGGGATGTCCTTGTCAGGCTTTCTTTTTTTAGATATCAGAAAGTATAAACTTCGAAGCTTGTGACTTCCTGATATCGCAAGAAAAACTTCGACTAACTGCGGTCTGTCATCTGTGAAAGTACGTCGATAGAAGTTTTTCTTACTATAAGTCTGTCAATCCCACAGGGGTTGTTCGGTTACTCCTTAACAACGGAGGCATTCACAGCTGCTTCCATCCCGTTATTATAAAGACGGAACAAGCCAAGACGCCAGAAAGCGGCACCTTTCAGATCATAACGCTTGGCCAAACCGAGCTTATCGTCCACGGAAGTGGCTGTTTCGCTGCTTAAGCTGATACCGAGCAAAAGCTTCTGCTTCGGGACACCTGCTTGGAGTGCCAACTGGATCGCTTGGTCCACCAGACTGTTTGGTTCGGGAACCTGAGATTTGGTTCCGACCGGATTGTACTGATAAGCCATAACGATGAGATCATCGGCGATGGAAGCAAGCGTCTTGTAATCATAGCCTTTATAGGCGCTGTTCAATGGCGGCACCGCTAAGGACAGAGCAATGTCATGCGGCAATGCTGCCTTTAATTGCTTGACATAATCATTGAGCAGCTTCTGCTGGTTTACGACATCCAGTTTAAAACCGAGCCCTTCAAAATCAAGTACAACGCCGCCGAAGCCGTTCTCCGTTACCGCGGCTGTGATGCCTTCAATGGACTTTTGGCGCAGGCTGCTATCGCTCAGTACTTTGGTTAATTCGCCGTTTCCATCCAAGGCGTAGACCATGAGGTATGGTTTAATCTTCTGGTCCGCAGCATCTGTTACCATCGATTGCGGCGTAACGTCACCGGCCGCAGCGGGCAGGCGGTACTCGTCGCCTTGAAGCGTGAACTGACCCTCACGATCGATGCGGCTCCATCCAAAGGCGACTGAATTCATAGATGTAACAAGATCCCGTTCTTGGAAAGATTGCAATGCATAGAAGGCTCTCAAATGCATCTCGCGCTGCGGCGATACAAGGGAGACCGTGCGAGTTGCCTGATTCCAGCCCACATCGACACCGAATTGGCTGCTGAACGAGCTAAGCGGGATCAGTACACGGCCTTCCCGTTGAACCGGCGGGGCCGCAAGCTTCACTTGTTTTCCATTGACCGTTGCTGTCGTGCTTCCCACCTGAAGTAACACTTCAGTCGATTGGCCTTTCACACGGCCGATGGCCTTTACGGTCTGCGTCTTGCTATTCCAGGTGATTTGAATGCCAAGCGCTTCACCGACCGTTCGGAATGGAACGTAGGTGACCCCTTTGTCCACCCGCGGAGCCGCATCGAAGGTTAGCGTAACATCATCCAGCTTTACCGATATGGCAGGCTCAGCATACACCTGACTAACATGGGGGGCGGTGCCGAGCAAGGATAAGGCAAGAACGGCAGCGACAGCTATTTTTCCTATTCGTATTTGCAGCATACTTTGTTTCCCCTCCAACCCTAAAAAAATAATAGAATGATTTTCATAGAATTTGTTCTATATAGAAATTGAACTAAAGAAAAGAAGAACTTCAACGAAAGAAGGCGGAATTATTCTGGAGAAACGAAGGGGTCGGCCGAAAGCTTTCCAAAGGAAAGCTCGCATCGGAAGCATATACTGTCCCCGGATTTTAACCATGATATGGATGTATAGAAGAAAATCTGGGGGCAGCAGCGATAGGAAGAATAATCCGCATTCGTAGTGATGCTCAGGCTAAGAATCTTTAGTTCAACTTATATAGCATACGCTAGTATAGCAAAATTTTCATAGAATTCCAATTACATGATGTCATAGAATAGATAAGAGTAAGCATGTTGATTTTTTAAACTTTCCGGTATAATAAATGAAGGATTTAATACATAACCTGATGATGATATGCATAGGGGGATAACACGCGTGTTTAAATTCTGGAAAAACAAAAAGGGTAGGAATAGCGAAGACAACAACTCGCGCATCCCGGAAGAGATGATCGAAGCTGTACCGGATCGGATCATTGAACTAACAGGTCGCGAGGTTCGCCGCAGTGTGGCTCCTGTTCTTGGCATGACGGTGCTTGATCTGGCCGAACGGAATGACGTGGACTGGAACTCTTTTTGCAAAAGAGGAACTTGTGCACGCTGCCGCTGCATGGTGGCGGAGGGAATCGAGTATTTGTCCGGGCCCAATCTGGCCGAAGAACAACGCCTGGATCCTGAGGAGATCGAAGAAGGATATCGTCTGGGATGCCAGAGCAAGATCGAAGCGGTCGGTCCCATTAAAATCAAGCATGCCCCATACTTTTGATGACATAGAAGACGGATGCCGTTCATATTTAAAAAATCAGGCAGCCGTACAATGGACATTATCCCCTTCAAGTAGACAGTGCGTAGAAAGAGCACATCCGTTTACTTGGAGGGGATTTTTCATGGGGAACAAAAGCAAGCCACCCTTGATAATTCAACTTCGTTTCCTGGGATGTTGTTGAAAATATTCATCAGATATGAGACTAGCGCCTTTTGCCACATTTTACTAGAATGACTATACTACTAATATCTTGTAAAAAACAGACTATAGATAATTTGCGGAGAAACTCACAAAAACTCCGCTGCGATCGATCGGTGACCATGGTTTTATGAGTTCTTATCATTACTCGTGGCCGGACCGACATCAAGGGAGACGTCCTGCTCGCACGAAGCCGCTTTCAAAGGAGGCGACCGTTATGAATTCGATCTGGTCCATCCGAACCGGAATTCGGGATTTCCTGGAGTCTATCTATCGAACTGGCCGGTCCTGGATTGAGAAATATCCGTTTATTAAAACGGCGTATACGATATTTTCCTGGTTGTCGCTAATCCTGTTTGTTTTAAGCTTGTTTTTCGTTAAAGAATCGCGTACCATGATGGTTCAATATTTATGGTCGTTTTATGTACTCCTGCAATTTTGGTTTCTATGCCGAAGCAAAACGATACCGTGGAAGCAGATTGTGCTGTTTGTTCTGGCAGGCGTTTTTCTTGTCGTTCCGTTCACGACGCTTACGGTCAATGCTCTCCACGTGCTTTTTGGCGGAGAAACATCCGACACTTGGTCCATTGCCGTTATCACGCCAATTTTCGAAGAATTGTGGAAGCTCCTTCCGCTAGGCATATTTCTGTTGTTTTCACGTCGAGCTTCCGCCTTGAGTTTAAGCGATTACACGCTCATCGGCGCGGCGACTGGCGTTGGCTTCCAACTGATGGAAGAGCTCTCCCGAAGATGGCTAAGTTCCGGCCCGCTTGCGGAAAAGTTCGGCTACAGCTTTACATGGCTGGGCGGCGAAACGATCCATTGGGATTTGTTCTCACTGTTTCCCGGGCGTTTCGAAGAAAGTGTGTTTCCGACGCTGATGACCGTCGGTCATCCTGTGCATACCGCCATGATCGCGCTTGCGTGCGGAATAGCCTATAGGCTGCGGACAAAACTGACGAAATGGGTTTTTCTGTTCCCAGCAATCATGTTGCTGTGGGCCATCCTTGATCACGCGGCTTATAATGGTCAGCACCAGCTGCCGGGTTGGGTGTTCCGGTTTCATGATTGGACCGGCAGCGGTTATAGAACTCAACCGGTCTTCCTGCTGATGCTGTTTGCATCGATTATTGCCGATTATTGGTCGCTGAACAAAATACGAAACCGACTGCCGTCGCTGCCGAGCGAGCCGCTGCTTAATCCATTTACCGAGCTGTGGAATATGACCCGCTCTTTTTGTCTGGACCGTGGGAAATTCGTATATTGGCTAGGATTTTACCGGGAGCGCAGGGAGCTCGGATTTCATTTACTTTATGGAAATGAAGAAGCAGCCGGTAGACAGGAACCTGTCCAGGCTCGGGTAAAAGCTCTTTACCAGGTGCTAACCGGACTTGCTATAATTCTGCTCGTGGCGGGTCTGTTCACAGGCATCGGGACACATACGAGCGGAGGAGAAACGGCATGTTTTGCCTGTATGTTCGACTCGCTGCAAGATTGGTGGGATCGGCTGGATTGGTATGAACAGGGCGCGATCCTTCTTGGAGCTCTTGCCTTGTCACTGCTGTTCGTCGGATTCTGGCCGGCTTTTGGCATCGCTATGACAGGGATGGGAATCGCTGGGAGCGGTCATGAGATTGCCGGCTATATCCGCGATCCGAAGAAGCTTTTGACTCCCGAAAGAGCGCTTTCCGTTGCTATACGCATTGTACTAAGCCGAATCCCATTCGGTAAAGCGTTAAGCTGGGCAGGAATGAAAGGACGCCGCTATGTGCGCAAGCTTCTGGATAAGTTCGGTTCCCGGAAGCCGGATATCGACGTCCCGGTTAAACCGAAACCTCCGAAGAATGACGGCCCGGGTAAGCATCGGGACGATCCCAAGAGGCCGGATGACGATCCGCCGAATAAGGATAAAGCCGATGAGGGAACGGATAAAGTTGAAAATGCTTTACCTAACCTAGAATATGCAAAGATAGACCCTCGAAAACTTACACACTACGCTCTAAATCCGGAACATCCGGTCGGGGGCAACAAAGCGAAAGTGTTTGAAAGTGCTCTAGGGTACAATAGATCCAATGCCGATGATTTAATGAAACAGGTTCAAGAGAAGTTGCCCCAGAGTGAAGCTGTTTTGGGTAAAGTTGACCAATATGGACAAAGGTATACTGTTGATTTGCAGATAACAGGTCCAAATGGTAACACCACTACAGTCAGAACAGGTTGGATTATTAAGCCAGGTTCAGATGCACCAGAGATGACAACCATATATGTAAAGTAGGTGATGATATGAGTTTTAATGAACTCGATACCGTTGTGATATTAAATGATTACCCAAATGAGGGATTAAAAAAGGGTGACATCGGGGTAGTAGTTTCAGTGCATACAATTCCGAATGAAGCCTATGAAATCGAATTCGTAGATGAATCAGGTATAACTAAAGCTATGATTGTACTTCAGCCCAATGAGATTGAGAAGTATGTGGATTAGAATGGTAGGTAGGGTTTGTCCGTTACATTGAACAGGTCGATTATGGTCAGATGCTACCATGATTGACCTGTTTTTTTGTTATTCCAACTTGAACGATGAGGAGGAATGAGCTTTTTTTAACTGTCTACACATATGAATCCCTTTACTCCATGGCCATTTTGCTTTGTTCCCGGAACGAACTCGGCGTTTGTCCGGTAATTTTTTTGAATAACATCGAGAAGTACTTATCGTTGCCGTAACCCACTTGAGAAGCAACCTCATGTATCGGCATTTCGGAATCTGCCAGCAGGCGCTTGGCCTCTTCAATCCGGCGGGATATCAAGTAATTGAAGGGGGAATCGCCGACTTCTTTTTTGAACAGATGGGACAAATAATGCTGACTGACATACATCGTATCGGCAATGTCCTTGAGACTGATGCTCTGGGTATAATTGGTGTCAATAAAGTGTTTGGTCCGCAGCGCGATTTCGTTCTTGCCCTTCAAGGACTGGAATTGGTGCTTCACATCGACGATGCGGTAGATCACGGTAATCAATGACATCAGCAGGTTGGTGCTCAGCGTTTCATACCCAAGCACCTGAGAATCGCATTCACGGAGGATCTCGGAAAGATAGCTCTCTACTTTATAGGCGTATTTCTCACAGGATATGACCGGCTCCACATAGGCCGGGAGTAGCATCCCCTGGGGAACCCCTTCAATGTGAAGCGAATCCACGCCGCAGTAGATCACCTTAAAAGGCTCGTCCGTGATAGATCTCTCCTCGTGAGGAATGCCGGGGTTATAAATCGCGACATCGCCTTTGTGGAGTTCGTATACTTTTCCTGCAATCGTGAATTCTCCGCGTCCTTCTACAACATAGATGATCTCGCAGAAATCATGAATTTGCGGCGGTCCATAAAAGAAGTCCTCGTCCACGACCTGCCCGGCAAAGAGCAGCTGCGGATTTTTGATGAAGCGGAAGTGATCGCTTTTGCTATGCGAGATTTCGATCTTTGGCACGTTCTTGTCCCTCCTGGAAAGCAACATCCTCTACCTATTATAATGCAAAACGCCCTTCGATGCGGATATCGTTTACATCTGCTATTCGGAATGGTTCACAGTCTTGCTGAAATTATGATTCGATATAACAAAATAGTGGGTTATCTCTTGCACCGAATAATCTTACAATGATGTCATAATCCTTATAGGGAGGCGTGACACACATGACAATTGAAAACGATTACAGATGGCGGGACGGATTTCCGAAAATCGGCATTCGCCCTACGATAGATGGAAGACGGAGAGGGGTACGGGAATCTCTAGAGGAACAGACCATGAATCTGGCTAAGGCTGTCGCCGAGATGTTGACGAAGGAGCTCAAATATCCGAACGGCGAGCCGGTTGAATGCGTGATTGCGGATACGTGCATTGGCGGAGTGGCCGAAGCGACTGCAGCTGCCAAAAAATTCAAGAATGCCGAGGTCGGCCTGACCATAACTGTTACGCCTTGCTGGTGTTACGGCACCGAGACGATGGACGCGGATCCTTCCCGTCCGAAGGCGGTATGGGGCTTTAACGGAACAGGACGTCCAGGCGCGGTTTACCTGGCCGCCGTACTGTCGGCCCATGCCCAGAAGGGGCTTCCTGCATTCGGCATCTATGGCGAAGACGTTCAGGATGAAGGGGATACCCGCATTCCGGATGACGTTCAAGAGAAGCTTCTGCGTTTTGCAAGGAGCGGCTTGGCTGCAGCGTATATGCGCGGACAATCGTATTTATCTATGGGCTCGGTGTCGATGGGCATCGCCGGCTCGATCGTGGACGACAGCTTCTTCCAGGAGTATCTGGGCATGCGGAATGAATATGTGGACATGAGTGAGTTTACGCGCCGCTTGGAAGAAGGCATCTATGACCCTGAAGAGTATGAGCAGGCGCTTGCTTGGGTGAAGGAGAACTGTACGGAAGGACCGGATAACAATCCGGATCATCTCCAGAACAGCCGGGAGCGCAAGGATCTGGAGTGGGAAACTGTTGTCAAAATGACGCTGATCACCCGCGATTTGATGATTGGCAATCCGCGTCTGAAGGAGCTTGGTTTCGAAGAGGAAGCTCAGGGCCACAGCGCAATCGCTTCCGGATTCCAGGGTCAGCGCCAGTGGACAGATCATTCCCCTAACGGTGACTTCCTGGAGACCATCCTCAATACCTCCTTCGATTGGAACGGCAGACGTTCGCCGTATATCGTGGCAACGGAGAATGACAGCCTGAACGGTGTCGGCATGCTGTTTGGATACCTGCTAACCAATACGGCACAGATTTTCGCGGATGTGCGGACTTACTGGAGTCCGGCTTCGGTGGAACGGGTGACCGGCTATAAGCTTGAAGGCAAAGCGGAGAACGGCATCCTGCATTTGATCAATTCCGGCTCGGCTGCACTGGATGGAACGGGCGAGCAGGAGATTGACGGCAAACCGGCTATGAAACCGTTCTGGGAGATCACGGATGAAGAGGTTGATCGCACGCTGAAGGCCACGCAATGGAGACCGGCTAACCTGGAGTATTTCCGAGGCGGCGGTTACTCAACCGACTACTTGACGCGCGGCGGCATGCCGATGACGATGTTCCGTCTAAACTTGGTAAAGGGGCTTGGTCCCGTCCTGCAAATCGCCGAAGGCTATTCCGTGGACCTGCCGGCGGAGGTGCACGACACGCTCGACAAGCGTACCGACCCAACATGGCCAACGACCTGGTTTGTACCGAACCTTACGGGACAGGGTGCGTTTTCAAGCGTTTATGAGGTCATGAACCAGTGGGGTGCTAATCATGGCGTGATCAGTTACGGACATATCGGAGCGGATCTGATCACCCTGGCTTCGGTCCTGCGTATTCCAGTCAACATGCATAATGTGCCTGCCGAAGAGGTGTTCCGCCCGCGTGCATGGGGGATGTTCGGAACGACCGATCCGGAGAGCGCCGATTTCCGCGCTTGTCAGAACTTCGGTCCTCTGTATAAATAAGGTTAATCGAGAGGAGTAGGACATCATGCTGAACATAGAAACGAGAAATGAGCTCTGCAAGTATGCCAAAAAAATCGTCGACAGCGGACTCGTTGTAGGACCTGGAGGAAACATCAGCGCCAGAGCCGGGGACAAAATGTATTTGTCCCCGAGCGGTTTTGCGCTGGAGGAGATTGAACCGGAGCAATGGATTGAAGTGGATATCCCGACCGGGGATATTACCGATATAGGTCTACGACCATCTTCCGAAGTGCTGATGCATCTGTATGGATATCGCAGCAACCCTGATATCGGGGCGATGGTTCATACACATCCATCCCATTGCATTGCCTTCACGTTGGTCGAGAAGGAATTACCGGTGATGTTTCCCGACCAGGCGGCATTGGTTGGACGTACAGCCTATATTCCTTACATCATTCCAACGACAGATTTGCTGGCAGATGCCGTTGCGGAGAAAGTAACTGCAGCCAGTTCCATTCTGCTGGGTAACCACGGACTGGTCACTACCGGCCGGAATTTGCGTGAAGCGTATTACCGAACTCAGGTGGTTGAAGAGAGCGCCAAAATTTATCTGAGCGCCAAGGCAGCCGGCACACCGGTGCCGCTGACAGACCAGGAAGTGGATGATATCGCTGCACTGGAGAGCGAAGATTATCGTATTCAGCTCCTGCAGAAGATGAAATAAAAGATTGTGGATCAGATCCGGTTGTTCAAACTCGGATCGATATAGTACTAAAGGTGAGAAAGGATGCGGCTTATGAGCAAATCATCTGCGGTGCTTGCGTTTGACATGGGGGCCAGCAGCGGCCGGGCGCTGCTGGGCGAGATCACCTCTTCTGATCATGAATCACCCGGCACGCTAAAGATTACGGAGATTCACCGCTTTGCCAATATACCCGTCCAGATGGGAGAGCATTTGCACTGGAATTTCCCGATGCTGCTGCAGGAGGTTAAGCATGGTATCCGCAAAGCGTTCCAGGCCGGCTATCAACCGGTCAGTTATGGCATTGATTCATGGGGCGTCGATTATGGACTGATTGACCGTAATGGAGAGCTCATCGGAGTTCCTTATCATTACCGGGATCTGCGGACGGAAGGCATGGTGGAGGAAACCTGCAAGCAGGTCGGGAGAGAACGTCTGTTTCAAGAAACCGGTCTGCAATTCATGCCGTTTAACACGATCTTTCAGTTAAATGCGGTGCTGAAGTCAAAATCCCCGATGCTGGATATTGCGGACAAGTTTCTGCTCACGCCGGATCTTCTGAATTATTTTCTGACCGGGGTCCAGGCGTGCGAATTTACCATGGCCACCACGACTCAGCTATACCATGTTACAGAAGGCAAGTGGAATGAACCATTAATGGAGGAGCTGGGGCTTCCCACATCCCTGTTCATTGAACCTGTGCAGCCGGGAACCGTGATTGGAAGTCTGCAGGATACCGTGGCGCAAGAGCTGGGTGTTCCGGCGATTAAAGCGATTGCTGTAGCTTCGCATGATACGGAATCCGCCGTGGTAGCCGTTCCGGCGAACACATCCCTTTTTGCCTATCTTGTATGCGGAACCTGGTCGCTTCTCGGAACCGAACTTCCAGAGCCGCTTGTCCACCCGGACGTGCTGGAAGAAGACTTCTCCAATGAGGGTGGAGCTTACCAAACCTTTCAATTGCTGAAGAATATCATGGGCCTCTGGATTCTTCAGGAGTGCAAGCGGCAGTGGGAGAATCAAGGGTTGACGTATTCGTTTGCAGAGCTGGTTGAACTCGCACAGGACGCGGAACCGTTCCGCAGCTTCATAAACCCGGATGACCTGCGCTTCATGAATCCGGCGGATATGACGGCTGAAATCCGGGATTACTGCCGGGAGACAGGGCAGCCTATTCCGCATAGCACCGGAGAGTATGTCCAGTGCATACTGCAGAGCTTGGCCCTAAGATACCGGGAAGTGCTTGAGCGGATGGAGCTTCTGACAGGGCAGCATTTCGATGGGCTCCATATGGTTGGCGGCGGCATTCAAAACGAGTTGTTGTGCAGGTATACGGCCAATGCCATGGGCCGAACGGTGTGGGCCGGACCGATTGAAGCAAGTGCCATCGGGAACATGCTGGTTCAATTTGTGGCGAATGGCACATTGCGCAATCGGGAAGAGGGAGTAGAACTCGTCAAGCGTTCTTTTCCGCTTGCCTGGTACGAGCCTGAGTCCGACGAGGATTGGGAGGCAGCATTCCAACATTACAAATCCATTGTCGAACAGCAGCAGGTACAACAGTGAGGTTCAGGGATCTTTGGAGACTGACGGTCTCCTAATGTAATCCCAAGCCTTACATCTAAATTCGATAGAGAAGGATGACATATCATGCTAAAAGGCATATCTCATGTGCTCTCGCCTGAGCTGCTGAAGATTCTAATGGAGATGGGGCACGCGGATGAAATTGTGCTCGGCGATGCCAATTTTCCGGCAGCCAGTCATGCCCAGCGGTTGGTCCGGGCAGACGGACACGGGATTCCTGAATTATTAAACGCGATATTGCCGTTATTCCCGCTGGATACGTATGTTGAGTCCCCGGTAGCGCTAATGGCAGTGACGCCGGGTGATACCGTGGAAACTCCGATTTGGAATGAATACCGTGAGATCGTTCAGCAGTTTCACGCTGTTCCCATGGCATTTGATGAGGTAGAGCGATTCTCGTTCTATGAACGGGCGAAGAAGGCTTATGCCATCGTGTCGACAGGTGAAAAGGCGCTGTATGCAAATGTGATCCTCAAAAAAGGCGTTGTCATTTAATTATGCTAAAACCCCCGCTGCCTGAATGCAGTGGGGGTCTTTGTGTGTTTTAAGCCACCACCTGAACGGTGAGGTATAGAACCTCCAGCAAGATCGGAGTGCCGGCCAGGAGTACATCGCCGGGAGAATACAAGGTTAGTGCTTCCGGCGTGAGGGTGTATATTCGGCCTTCCTGAATCATGCCGTTGATGTAAACCGTTGAGGTGGTGTTCGGACCGACCTCAATGCTCTGAAATGTATTTCCGTCATCATCCGTAAATTGCTTGGCAGATATGACGAAGGGAGCATCCAGATTAACTTCGGACATCAAGACGTAAAAATAACGAAGCGTGGTCGGCATTACAATGATCTCCGGCACAATCACGCTACCGGGTAATCCTTGGATGCCTTGTGGACCAGTGGGACCCGGAGGACCTTGAGGGCCTGGAATGCCTTGCACTCCAGGGATGCCTTGCACCCCAGGAATGCCTTGAATACCCGGCAGCCCTTGGGGACCCGCTTGACCAGGGATACCAGATGCTCCGGTGGAGCCCGGAAGACCTGGTGCGCCTGGAGGTCCTTGAATGCCTGGATCACCTTAGAGCCCTGGATTACCTGGCTGAGCAGGCAATCCAGGTAATCCCTCTGAACTCCTTCCCCGTTCTGTTTCCGGCCATACAGATGGGATGATGGTTGAATGATCGGATCTGGATTTGCACGGTCGACTTCTTTTTCTATTGCATGGTGATACGACATGTTTACATTTGCGCTTCTAGAAGTTCCTGCGTTTGTGTTGCCTATGGGATTTTAATGTTGGATACCGCTTCCGTTTAATCACGGGAGTTTTCAGTCTTATCACCGCCCCGGATGAATGTATGTACTTAGTTTATGTCATCGGAGGGGGAGTTGAGTGGACATTTATCCTTTAATTACGGATAGATTGACCGGATTCATTATTACTATAACTGGGTTGCCCTAATCAACATGAGAGGGGCAACCCTCATTGTGTAATTTCTTAAATAAGGGATAATATCCTATTATTTTACTGTAAGATATTATCCTTGTAATAAAATACAAATATAGTATATTTGTAATATCTTGAAAGCTAGTTAGTTAGGACAAACTCCTCTTACGCTACTTCTGAATTGAACCCGCTTACAGTGTTTTCGGCTTGTGAAATGAAAGCTCCTGCATCCAGTGTTTAATACACCTCGATCCTTCAGCACGGCAACACCTTTCATCTATATGGATGAATTTCATGACTTGAAAGGAGGTGAACATTTATGTGTATTCTCCGTCATACTTCCTGTAACACAACGGAGCAATGCGGACGTGATAAATTTGGCGTTCGTCTTGAGGTATGGGACTGCGGTAATGGTTCCGAAGAGAGATATACTTGCGGTTGCTAACTTTTTTATGAAAGCGCATGCATAAACAGCGGAACTCCTTGTTCCGCTGTTTATATTTCGCGCCGGTTCTCGGGTTTCTTATCACCGTTAAAGAGTGAGGTATCAATTATGATGACAGGTCCATTGCAATTGCAATATGAAAGAGAGACAGTGAGCAGCGAAGAAGAACGGCAAGGAGCAGTGCTGGCAAGGTATCAATGTCATCGGATGGGGGCTTGGTCTCCCTGGTTGTCGGGAAGGAGAATGAACGGTGTCCATGAGTGCGCTGTGCCTCTTGTATCTGAGCTTGATTTTTGTGTTTTCGGGAGTGTCGAAACTGTTGTCGTTAGCGGATTTCAGGACGACAATCGAACGATTGCAGCTGCCTGCAGGTCGCTTACCGATTGTACCTGTTCTCATTTGCACCGCTGAGATCGCAGCTGGGACAGGTTTATTGTTTTCCTGGAGCAGAATGCTTGCGCAAATCGCGATTTTTATGTTGCTGGCAGGGTTCGGCTACGCTGTTTACCAAGCCAGGGTCGTGCAGAAACAGGAGATAACATGCAGCTGCTTTGGCTCATGGTCTAATGAGACCCTCGGCAGGAATACGGTTGTTAAAGTTGCATGCTTAGGTTTATTAAATGCGCTAATTTGGCTTTTTTCAGAACCCGTGAATCCACTAAGTATGCCGGTCCAAGAGGCGGTTCTCACGTTGCTGTCCTCCGTCGGGATTGCCGCTATTTCGTTAATCGCATTGAATGTTTATACGCTTGATTCCATACAGGCGAGGGGAGAATAAAATCTATGGATTTGATTACAACTGTACTCGTGATTCAATATGGCTTGATATTCAGTTTGGCCTTCTTTGTCATGAAGCTGTACCGGCATGTTCGAGAGTTGAAGTTGAGGCCGCAGGCAGCCGTAAGCGGTGATGAGGAACCGACCGTTCCGAAGGAGGGACTAGAGCTCGGCATGCAGATCCCCCGAACAACCTACGTGAGCATGAGCGGGGAACCCCTTAATCTGTACGACGATACGTCCAAAATCCTCTTGTTCACGATGAATCATTGCAATGCATGCAAGGAAACATACGGGGCTATCAAAACGTTCATGACATCGCATCCGGAACTTCCGATTACGTTGTTTCTGTACGCCCAGGATGCCGATGAGGCCGCTGAAATGGCCAGTGCCAATGGATTAACGGATTTGCAGGTGGTGTGGGCTGATCGGGCCTTGATCGATTCGTTTAAGGTGAACCGGTTTCCGATGGCGTTCTATTTATCTGAGGAGCAGATCGTGATCAACAAAAGCGTAACCAATTACTTGCATCATTTTGAACAAATGATCAAGCAGCTGCCGCAGGCAAAACCTTCAGCCCTTAACAAATCGGCTTAATGACGAAGGAGGCTCAAGGTTGCACAACATGAAATATGCAAACCTGATGTTTGAGGTTATGAAGCAAGTGTACCGTGTCTCACCACGCATGTTTACTAGATCTACGATGATATATCTACTCCAAGCTTTTCTGCCCGTAGCACAGATTTACGTTACGGCTCAAGTCATAAACGCCATTACTGGCGTTCTTACTCGGGGCGACACTCCAATCAACGCATTATATTGGCTGGTTCTTCAACTGATGGCTATGCTGATTGGCATTGTGCTGGCCTCCCTTCAAAAGTATACCGAGCGAAAGATGAATGCTTATGTCTCCTTCTGGTTTAACCTTCAGGTATCTGAGAAGTTAAGCAAGCTTCCGTTCGTATTCTTTGAATCTCCAGAAAGCTATGACAAGCTGCAGCGGGCTCTGCGCAATCTGAATATATGCGGTATTAACATGGTGTTCTACATGTTCTCGATTGCACAGAGCGTCATTACGCTGGTCGGTTTGCTCATTCTATTGTTTAGCTTTCATTACATATTGCCTATTGTCATGCTGCTTCTGATCATACCACTGCTGATCATCCAGAAGAAAGAGGGCACTTCCCGATTCGTGGTGATCCATCAGCAGACTGCTTCATCCAGGATGGCGGCGTATATGAACCAGCTGCTGCAGACGAAGGAAGCGGCCAAGGAAATCCGGCTGTTTCATGCTAAAGACTACTTATTGAACAAATGGCGGGGCATCTATTTCAAGAATACGTATGAGATGTTGGGCGTCGAACGGAAAAATATGAAGAATCGCCTGATCGTGGAATCGGCGGTCACGATTTTTTCTTTTAGCATTTTAGCTGTATTCATATGGGTCGGCTCCCGCGTCAAACTAACCATTGGCAGTTATGTCGCGCTCTATCAAGCGGTACAGGACACCCGTTATTCCATACAAAACATCAGTCAGAACATCGGGCAAATCTATCATGACGGCCTGTTCATCCACGAACTGTTTGAATTTCTGGATACGCCGGTTCCGCAAACGGATCAAGCTCTGCCGATGGACACGCCTTTACGGGAAGGAATCGATGTGGAAGGCGTAACGTTTCGATATCCGAACCAGGAACAACCTGTTCTTGAGGATTTGACGATTCGCATCAAGCCCGGAGAGAAGGTCGCAATTGTCGGCGAGAACGGTGCGGGGAAGAGCACCCTCGTAAAAGTTATGCTGGGACTGTATGAACCGACGCATGGCGTTGTGCGTTATGACGGCGTCCCGATACAGGATTATGATCCTGCGAGCTTTCGCAGTAGAGTAACGGCGGTCTTTCAAGATTTTTATCGATATGAATTGACCCTTGAGGCGAACATAGCGCTGCAGGAGATGGATCCGAATGATTGTCAAGCGCATCGCCAATTGAATGATGCCATGGATAAGGCATCGATGACCTCACTCGCGGATTCGCTGCAAGATGGTGTCACAACCCAGCTTGGAACGCGTTTCTCGGGAGGGCGTGAACTGTCTCAGGGCCAATGGCAGAAGGTAGCGATCGCCCGGGCGTTCTATCGGGATTTCGAAGTGATTTATCTGGACGAGCCGACAGCAGCAGTAGACCCGTTGACGGAATCCGCCATTTTCGAGAATCTGATGTCCATGACCGATGGCAAAACTGCCATATTCATATCCCACCGATTGGGAAGCTGCAGACATGCGGACCGCATTCTCGTTCTCAAGGATGGGAGAATCGTCGAAGAGGGAAGACATGAGGAGTTAATTGAGCAGGGTGCCCACTATGCCGAGATGTTCAACAAGCAGGCTCAATGGTATCGGTAGAATCGTACATTAAGTTGAATATTTCGAGTGGGGACAGGAGCGGATCAAGAACTATTCTTGGTCCGCGTTTTGTGTTTCGTTGGAGATGAAGAGATTACAAGCAAAGATCAGGGAAGACGGAAACATATAGGTACCGCTCGGATTATGCATAATAAGAGGAATTTTGTTCCTGATTTCCGAATTAAATAAGGATATAAACAGATTGGAGGCTAAAATATGAAACATTAATCCCCATCACCTACCGTAAGGTCAGTAAGATAAGTCAGGGGGACTATATAGGATCATGGATAAAAAAACATGGATTGTGGAAGCAACCATTTCGGATATGCAGCAGGCGATGGCAGAGGGTTGGGTGACTTCAGTAGAGCTGGTTCAATTGTATCTGGAGCGGATCGGGTTATACGATGGAATTCTCCGTTCGATTCTTGAGGTGAACCCTGAAGCGCTGCAAATTGCCGAGGAGTTGGATCGGGAGCGCAAAGATCAGGGGGCAAGAGGATTGCTTCATGGGATTCCTATCCTGCTTAAGGACAATATCGACACCGGGGATCGGCTGCATACGAGCGCAGGCTCCATCACCCTTGCGGATTCGTTTGCCGTCAAAGATTCCTTTGTTGCTGCGAAGCTGCGTAAAGCGGGTGCTGTTATTTTGGGCAAGAGCAACATGACCGAGTGGGCGAATTTCATGTCATCGACGATGTGGGCAGGATATTCGTCAAGACATGGACTTACGTTAAATCCCTACGGCCCTGGCGAAATGTTCATTGGAGGTTCAAGCTCAGGCTCCGGTGCTGCGGTGGCGGCGAATTTGGCCGCAGCGGCCATCGGGACGGAAACATCCGGATCGATTATCAGTCCTTCCAGCCAGAATAGTCTGGTTGGCATTAAGCCGACGATCGGACTCGTAAGCCGGTCAGGTATTATACCTATCACCCACACGCAGGATACGGCCGGTCCAATGACCAGAACGGTGGAAGATGCAGCGATTCTGCTTAGTGCGATCGCGGGAGCCGATGATCTGGACGAAGTGACCATGATCGATCCCCAAAAAAGGGTGGAGGACTACACGAAGTTTCTGGATTCAAAGTTTTTGAAGAAAGCCCGAATCGGGATTCCCCGATACTACTATAAGCACCTGGATCGGGATAGACTAGATATTGTAGAGTCCGCCATTGAAGTGCTTCGGGATCAAGGAGCTACCATTATGGATCCGGTGGAGCTGCCTTGCCAGGATACCAAGTGGGATGCCAATGTCCTTCGCTATGAGTTCAAGAAATATGTCAATGATTATTTGGCGAACGTAGATGCGTCTCTGCCGGTTCATTCGTTGGCCGAGGTGATCGCTTATAATGAGGCACACGCCGATGCTGCCTTGAAATATGGACAGGGGACATTGATTTGGGCCGAGGAAACGAGCGGCACGCTGACCGAAGCAGAGTATCTTGAGAGCAAGCAGAAGAACAAAGAAATGGCGGGAACGAGAGGGATTGACCATGTTTTGCAGACGTATCAACTCGACGCCCTGCTGTTTCTGGGTAATGAATATGGACCGGATTTGGCTGCCCGGGCAGGGTATCCATCGGTTACCGTACCCGGCGGTTATGCCGAGAATGGCGTCATTGCCCCGGGAGGCTATATCACGAAGGGGCCGCAGGGCATTACGTTCATCGGAACGGCATATAGCGAGCCCGTGCTCATCCAATTAGCCTACGGCTTTGAGCAGGCTACCCAGCATCGCGTACCACCGAAGCTTTCATCCCAGTCATCAGAGTAAAAGAGAGGTGAAGTTCCATCATGCCGCGCAATTTGGAGCATGTTCCTTACGGTTACGAGCCCCCAAAGCCGACAACCAAAGGAACCTTGATATTCTACGACCTCTTCGAGCAGGTCCAGCAAGATTTGGATCAGGCTGCCGCCATATTAGAAGAACGGTCATTTGTAAAATTGGTGTTGTATCCGCTGCATGAAGAGACGGCGAGGCGGATGTTTAAGGAGCCGGTAAGCCCTTATTATAAGCGGGAAAAACAGCTTCAAGAATGGGTAGAGGAGCATGAAGGATCATCGGTTGTGATTGAACCTTTTGAGTCGAAACGGAAAAAATACACGCCGATCGATACTGCGCTTCGTCATCTGGTAGAAAAATACGAAAGTCCCCATTTTCTTATTCTGACACCTGAGATGGCCAATGTGTTTGCATCCTTTTCTTCTTTCGAGGAATGGATTGTGAAGCTGAGGCTCATCCTCCTGTCAGAGCCTCCGTACCTGCACCCGCGTTTGGAGAAATTTCGCCATCGTTGGGATGTCGCGGGGGAGAAGCGTGAAGATCACTAGAGTATAAAAAAATGCCCGACTCTACAGTCGGGCATTTTTTATTATGTAGTAGTGTTCAATAAAATGAAAAGGACTGCGCCCCAGGGGAACAGTCCTATGTTAACCCTTGTACGGACCGTTAAATCTCATCGGTTCAGGTCCCTACGCGGGTAAGTTTACTTATGATCTTGCGTACGCTTTCTCCAGACAGGAAGTAGGTCCGTTCCAATTCCTCAATGGACCGTCCTTTGCAGTAAGCGCGATACATTTCTTTATTTCGACTTTCGATGCGTTGTTTGGAACCGCTTAACTCTCCCCAGCCGGCTCTTTGCTCGCTCTGTTTCGGTATGTAGAGTAATTCTCCATCTATATACTGTTGAATTTGCTGCAGCAGCTCGGGGGGAAGCACTTCTCTTCCGTTCTTGTAATGGCCCATCGATGCCCTCCTCTTTCTGTATACATATTTAAGCTATCGCTGAGTTTCAAAACAATTGCATTGATCATGCTTGCCCTCCTCCTTTCGTGATATTGGTTTTTTTGGATTTTTGGATTTTTGGATTTAAAAATAGATATAGGGAGCCCGCAGCGGGCTCCCATTTAACGGATATTCGCTTTACGCGAATACCACCTCACGGATCTGAATCATTGCAATCAGCCTCCTTTCAGCTCATTTCGTCGGCCCCGACTTCTATATTAAGCCATATGTAGGTGGAAATTTGCAAGAGATAAAACGATATTAATTGTTTTTTACCAAAATTCATGGGGTGAATGATCTGAGAAAAGCCCGAAGGGCTCATAAGGGATTTTGATGGTGTGTGACAGGATTATATAATATAGTTACTTCAGAATGCAAAAAAAAGAAGGAGCTTTCGTGTATGTCCAATCACGATCCGCATATTCAGGAGTTAATTACGCTGAAGACGATCGCAGAAACGTTGAACGAGTCCAATGAGCTTGCTCCCATGCTGGATGTTGTTATTGCCAAGCTGCTGGAGCTAACGGGACTTATGACCGGTTGGCTGTTCCTGGTGGAAGATCGGGGAGCGCATGAATTCGTTGCCAGCCGGAATTTGCCGCCTGCCCTGAGCCGGAACGATAACGAACCCATGAGATGCGGCAGCTGCTGGTGCCTGGAGCGTTACGATGACGGACGTCTGAAAAATGCAGTGAACATTTTGAATTGCAAACGTCTGGATAACGCCGTTCGGTATCAGTGGGGCGATACGAAGGGCATAACCCATCATGCAACCGTTCCGCTGCGATCCGGCAGCCGCAGGTTCGGTGTACTGAATGTGGCTGCACCCGGGAAGCTGCATTTTACCAAAGAGGAACTGGCACTGCTGGAATCGGTAGCTTACCAAATTGGCAGCGCCATTGAGCGCATGCGACTGTACGCAGCCGAGCAGCGCCGCGCGGATTTATTTGCCCGGCTTGGGGAATATAGCAGCGCTCTCGGTGCTTATGCTTCCCAAGCGGTTAACCGGGCCGAATTAACGAAGCAAGTCATGAGTTTAATGGGCCATTACTTTGATTGGCCGGTTGCCGCATTGTTGGAACCAATCGGCAACGAAATGACACTGCGTGCCCTATACAGCGGAGGGCAGACGACGCTGCCCCATGCCAAATTCAAGCTCGTTGAAACCGCACGAACCCGTTCTGGCAAGGGAAAGGTTTCTGCGGATACGGTCAGTACCGAAGAAGCGCAGCGGCTTGCGGATCTATTGGCTGAACAGGGATGGATATCCTCCATCACTCGAGCGGTTGCGGTTCCTCTGGTGGCTGCCGGAGACACCTCTTTTGGACTGCTTTTGGTAGGCTACGATCATTACGGGGGTGCGTACCGGGCGGATATGGAGGTGCTCGAGGCACTGGCTGAACATATCGGCATGACCCTGCAGCGCATCCGTCTGGAGGAGAACCGGCGGGAGCTCGCAAGAATGGATGAACGAAATCGTCTCGCCCGAGACCTGCACGACTCGGTAAGTCAATCCCTGTTCTCGTTAGTCATGATGTCCAAGGGGGTGGGTGGAATGCTTGCCGCGGAGCCGCATGAGCGGAAAAGCATGCTGCAGGACACCATCCATGATATACAGTTCTTATCGCAAAGCGCCCTTAAGGAAATGCGGGAACTGATCATGCAGCTTCGCCCTCCCGGACTTGAGGAAGGGCTTATGACAGGTCTTAAACAATACGGCGAACGTTTGAAGCTTCACGTAAGTTCGCATATCAGCGGGATACAGGACCTGCCCCGGATCGTGGAAGAAGCCTTGTGGAGGATCGGTCAGGAGGCGCTGAATAATGTGAGCAAGCATGCGGATACGAAGGTAGTAACGGTAGTATTAACTCTACAGGAAAATGAAGTTGAACTTCGGATCGAAGATCATGGCCGCGGGATTACCAAGCAACGATTGAACGAGCTGACGCGGCATTCGATTGGGTTGTCGAGCATGCGGGAACGAGCCGAATCGCTCGGAGGACAATTCCGTCTATACAGTGTGTACAGAGAGGGAACCATCATTGAGGTTTCGATGCCCTTAAGGGTGAGATCAACAGAGAAGGGGGGGATAACGGATGATCCGATTGATGATCGCTGATGATCATGCCATGGTACGCCGGGGATTGCAGGTTTTTCTGGCTACGCAGCCGGATATCGAGATGGTTGGTGAAGCCGCGAATGGCGAGGAGACGTTGGAGACGGCCAAACATCTAAATCCCGATGTCGTATTAATGGATCTGAATATGCCAATCCTCAATGGAATTGATACGACTGCACGGTTAAAAAAGGAACAGCCTCACATTAAAGTCATCGTGCTGACCTCGTTTATTGATTATGACCATGTTCTGCCAGCCATTCGGGCAGGCGCACGCGGCTATCTTCTTAAGGATATAGAGCCGGAGGATCTGGTGGCTGCGATCAGGCGCGTGTATGAAGGCCAAGTTGAACTGCATCCGGATGCGGCAGGCCTGCTCATGACGCATGTTACATCCCCGGCGGGAGCAGATGAGACCAGCGGGTCCGGCCATCAGGAACAGGCAGCGCAGTTGGATAAACTTACCCGCCGGGAGCAGGAGGTACTGCAGCTGATTGCATCGGGCATGAACAACAGGGAAATCAGCGAAGCGCTTTACATCACCGAGAAGACGGTTAAAACCCATGTCAGCCATCTGCTCGATAAGCTGGGGGTTGCCGACCGAACACAGGCGGCCATTTATGCGCTCAAGCATGGAATCGTATAAGGATTGCTGTATTTGGCGTACATAACGATCAAATCTAAGACTATAGTTGTGGAAGCTCTCAGCCGAAGGCATGAGAGCTTTTGCTCGTAATATCACTCTAAATGTTGACGATTTCCATGGCTTGCCTCCTCTACAATGGACATAACAAAACATTCAATACCAATAAGGGAGGCAGTACCATGAAGATCGTGATTATAGCTGGCAGTAATCGCAAGGAAGCAACAAGTACCGTTCTGGCCAAAGCCCTCGAAGCGCAAATGAATACGTTGTTCGTAGAAGTGAAGCTGTTTAACCTGTATGAAACACCGCTCCCGTTCTATTCACCAGACGAGATATTCAATCGTCATGATGGCGTGCGCGAGCTGCAGCGTCTGTTAATGGAGGCGGATGGCATTATTTTGACGACACCAGAGTACCACGGAGGGATGAGCGGAGTCCTGAAGAACGCTTTGGATCATTTGGGACAGATGCATTTCTCAGGTAAACCGGTTTTATCGGTAAGTTCAGCAGGAGGGGCGGTCGGCGTGAGTTCACTGCAGCAAATGCAGGCTACCATACGCAATCTGCACGGGATTAATAGTCCGGAATGGATCTCCATTGGCGGTTCACAGCGGACCATTTACGAATCCGAAGCGGCAGAAGGCACGATTGTACTGGATTATCGGGCTAAAGAGGCGCTATCCATCTTTATGGAGCTGGTCAAGAAGGTCAGCCTTAAAGAGGAGGTTGAAACCTCATGATCACTCATTTTGCCGGACTGAAATTAAAGACGGTATCCATTCAGGGCGTGAAACAATTTTACCACGGGATACTTCATTTCCCGATTGCAAGCGAAAGCGAGGCTGAGATCGTATTTCAGCCTACACCGGATTTCACGCTCGCTTTTGAAGAAGCTTATGAACCTATAGCTCCTGCTCATATTGCGTTTGAAGTGCCTTATTCCCAATTTGAATCCATAATACAGAAGCTCGCAGAGCAGGTACCTTTGTTGAAATGGCCTGGTGGTGAAGTGGTTGAGCGATTTGATTCCGGCGTGAACGTGTACTTCAAGGATGGCGATGGAAACTTGCTGGAGTTTATAGCGCATGATGATTTGAAGGAAGGGGTACTGACGCCGAACGGTATCTATGGCATCCTGTACTTGCGGGAGGTGGGATTGCCTGTGGAGGATCCGGTAGCCGCAAGATTGTGGATGAAGCGGACGCTCGGGTTAACGATCGCCAAGGAGTCGGAGCAATTCGCATTTGCCATTGGAGGAACGGCTCATTCCGTTGTTGTATCAACAAAGCGCAAATGGATTCCGATTTCGATGTATGCGCTGGCACCATCCTTGGAGATAACTTACGGAGTAACGGACGAACGCTTTCTGGACCGGGTTCGTTCCACTCTGAATCGGCGGATGATGGTTTCGGATAACGAGGATGGTTTACATTTTAGAATGTATGGTTACAGCATCCGCTTGAAGATCACGAGCTTCCCCAATGACATTGCAGCAAGGCTGAATCTGCCGAGTGCAATCGAAGGGAAGGAGGTGAATTCAGTCTTTAGTGACCGGTATTTGGAGGATGGTCTTACAGCCTTGAGCCGAGGCGGCGAGGTTGGCTGGTTTGAAGGACATGTTGGCGGAGCATATCTGGCAGCTTATTACATGCAGAAGGAGTTTGATCTGCCGCAAGATGTACTGCAGGGGTTGGCTGCCAATTGCCAGCATTTGCGTAGTCAGCATGAAGATTGGTTCGAACCCTATCCTCCTGAGCCTGCACAGCCTGAATTAATGAATCAATTGATAGAAAGACTGCTGCCTAACCTGACGACTCTGAGCACTTCCGGACATGGTGTAACCCTGGCCGTCTTGGGACTGAAAGCATTGCGGGACCGTCCGGATTTACTGACGCCATCTATCGTGCGAGGCTTACTCAAGCTGATGGAGGATGCAGCAGTTGAACACAAGCTTGCTAGGTATTACGAAATCGATGATTATACGAAGCTGGATCGATCGGAAATCTCACTCTCGGAAATACCGCCGTACCGGAATGCATCCGATCTGGCCAGTCGTGCCTTATCCGAGTTGGATCATGTGCTGCCGGATCAACACGTTGAAGGGAAGTACTACTTTTTTGCAGGTGAGCTTGAGCATGGCATTACCCACGCCCACGCATTGATTGAGCTGGAACGGCTCGGTTATGCCCAGCTTGCTAAGCTTGGTCAAAGCAATCATCGGCTGCAAATGAAACTCAACCGTTTAAAGCCACAAGCGCTTGCGAAACAGGGGGTTCAGGCACCTGAAAAAGCTTCGATTACGGATTCGGCCTATTGGAGTAAACGGTATGAAGATCCGCATGCCATCAAAGTGCCTTATGCGGCACTGGCTCTGCTCCAATATGTGCCGCCTGAACATAGAGAAGGCATGGAGCGCGATGTGTGTAAGCTGCTTTCGTTGATGAAGTAGGACAAACAATATTTTGACATTGGTAAAATATGGTGTTAGGCTAAAGTTAGTTGTCAACAATAGAATGTAATGTGCTAAGAGGGCACAGAACTGGAGGGTATCATGAAAGTCGCAATCGTTGTAGGAAGCATTAGAAAAGAGTCGTACAATATGAAACTGGCGGAATATTTGAAGCAGCGCTACTCGGATCAAATCACGTTTGAAATCTTGGGGCTTCGTGATCTTCCGTTTTACGATCAAGACATTGAGCTGGACCCTCCTGCGGTCGTCAAGGATTTCAAAGAGCGGATTGCTGCCGCCGATGCGGTATTGTGGATCACGCCGGAGTATAATTACTCCATACCGGGCGTGCTCAAGAACGCGCTTGATTGGTTATCGCGCGTTGATAAGGTTATGAACGGGAAGCCTTCATGGATTATGGGGGCGTCGATGGGACAGCTTGGAACGGTTCGCGCTCAAGAGCATCTCCGGGATATTCTGTTTTCTGTCGGCATTACTTCGCCGCTGCTTCCGAACAATGAAGTATACATCGGCGCAGTGCACGAGAAGATAGATGAGTCCGGCAAGCTGATTCATGAGCCGACGATCGGTTTCCTCGATATTGTGGTGAACAATTTCATTACATGGATGAACACCCGCAAATAAATATGAAGTCATGGAGCCCTTTGGCAGTTGCCTGCCAAAGGGCTTTTCCTGTATATTCACCTCGTAACACGATAGAACCTAAGCAGATGGGATTTGCTTATGAACGGGGGAGGCTTCGATTGTATACGATTCTTATTGTGGACGACGAACCGATTGTAAGGGAAGGGATCCGAAACCGGATTCAGTGGGCGGATCATGGCTTTGAATGCATCGGAGATTGTGAGAACGGCAGGGATGCATTGGAGACGGTCACCCGCCAACAACCTGATGTGGTGTTAACGGACATCAACATGCCGTACATGGATGGCTTGGAATTGTCACGCCAGATCACGGAACGTTTTCCCAAGACGAAGATCATCATCCTGACCGGGTTTGACGATTTCGAATATGCCCAGCAGGCGGTGAAGCTGCAGGTCACGGATTTCATTTTGAAACCGGTTACTTCAGCGGAGTTAAGGGAGATGCTTGATAAACTCAAGCTGGAAATGGATGAGGAACACGGACGTACGGAGCACTTGAAGAGGCTCAAATATCAGTTGAATGAGAGCTTGGTCCTGCTTAAGGAACGATTTCTTGAACGACTGGCGTCATCGCCGATGAAGCGATCCGAGATCGAGAGCAAGCTGTCATATTTTGATATTCCGCTTCCGGGGCCGCTTTATATCGCGATGGCAGCGGATATGGATGAGCTTCATCCCGATGAACAGCATGTCGATAATGAGCTGTATGCTTTTGCTTTATACAATATCATGCAGGAGATATTGGAGGGTGAGCCCGGTATAGCTATTTTTAGGTATAAAGAGAACAAAGTTATGACCATCCTGTCGGGCTCCGACGAGGAGGAGCTGCACGCTCGGGCGCAGGAGCTAGCGGAGGAAATTCGCGAATCTACAAAGCAGTTCATGAAATTCACGGTCACGCTCGGCATCGGAACGATTTGCCGCGAGTTTCAGGATATCCGTTATTCCTGCAGGGCTTCGGAAGCTGCATTGGAATATCGGCTCCTGATCGGCCGCGATCGGGTGGTGCATATCACGGATCTTGAAAAGCGGGGGGATGTTCCTCTCCTGGTTGGGATCGAAACCGAGTCAGCGCTAATCTCCGCGATCCGGGCCGGTACGGATTCTGAAGTGAAGGCGTGCATCCGGCGGTTGATCAGCGAACTTGGAAGCGCTTCGATTTCGATCGAGCTCTGTTATGTGCGAGTCGTTCGGGTCATGCTTGCCGTGCTTCAAACATTGATGGAAATCGGCTGCAATGAGAACGAGTTGATCGGCAAAGAGAAAAGGCTGCTATCCGATCTACATTCTTTTCGGTCCTTGGATGAGATCGAGGGTTGGTTAAACGAGGTGTGCGAGCAGGCGTTAAGGGAAGTTGCCAAGACGAGAAAGGACTTGACCCGCTCCCAGATGCTGGAGGCGGTCGATTTCATCCAGCGACATTACGAGGATCCGGAGTTATCGATTAAGACCGTGTGCAGCCGGATCTTCATGAGCACGAGTTACTTCAGCGCCCTGTTTAAAACTCATACCGGGAGAACCTTCGTTGAATACGTAACGGAAGTCCGTATGGAAAAAGCAAAGGAACTGCTGAAGCATTCCTCGATGAAAACCTATGAAATTGCGGCAAAGACTGGTTATCAGGATCCTCAATACTTTAGCGTGCTGTTTAAGAAACATACCGGGGATACCCCGACCGAGTACCGAAATAAAATGACGTCAGACGAGGTAAGGCCATGAAGGCACCGCAGCGAATCAAAAGCATTCAGTCCCGCATTGCCAGCTCCTTTGTGATGCTGGTATTGTTTACGGCGCTGCTGCTGATCGTTATCTCCTACCGGCTGTCCGAGTCGGCTGTGCGTGAAACGGCGGAGAGTTATACCTCTGAGCTGATCAACCAAGTCAATGCGAATATCCAAACCTACATTACGGGCATGAAGGACATCTCGCTCGCAGCGATGAACAATCCGAACGTGAGGGAATATCTGGCTTCGATCGATGAACTGCAGCCTGCGGAACTGGCCATATTGAAAGCGAAGATACCGGAATATTTTCATTCGATTCGGGTTTCGCGCAAAGATATTGCGTCGATTAATATGTTTGGAGCCGGCGACACCTTTATCTCGGATCGGGCGGACGCCGAACTGAATCCCCATATTGTGATATCGGAGCAGCCCTGGTATCGGCAGGCGAAGGAAAATAAGGGACAGACGGTGATCTCCTCGTCACATGTACAGCCGGTCATCAAGGGAGAGTACCGCTGGGTCGTATCACTTAGCCGCGAGCTCAGCGGCGTGAATCCTTCTAACGGGCTCGGCATTCTGTTGATCGATCTTAACTTCAAGGTGATTAACGATATGCTCAGCAAGCTGGATCTGGGGAACCGGGGTTACGTGTTTGTGATTGACCGTCAAGGCCGGATTGTGTATCACCCGCAGCAGCAGCTGCTTTACAGCAATTTGAAGACGGAGAGATTAGAACAGGTGCTTTCGGATAAGCAAGGGGGATTTGTCGTGAAGGAGGGCGGGGCAAGCCGGATATACAGCATCAAGGATACGGATTTCGGCTGGAAAATCGTTGGCGTTTTTTACGAGAATGAGCTGGTGGACAATAAGAAGCAGATGCAGCTTTCTTTTGCCATAGCGGGGTTGTTATGTCTTGGCGTGGGCGTGCTGTTCTCCGTTGTCATCTCCCGGAACCTGACGCGTCCCATCAAGAAGCTCCAAGAAAAAATGATGGAAGTGGAGAAGGGAAATTTCGATATCCGGGTTCCCGTAGGGCATTCCAGGGAAATCTCCGGCCTGGCCCGCAGCTTCAATGTAATGGTGCTGAAGATCAAAGAATTAATGGTTCAAATCGTGGTAGAACAAGAGATTAAGAGGAAAAGCGAGCTGAATTCCCTGCAAGCCCAAATCAATCCTCATTTTCTCTATAATACGCTGGATTCCATCATATGGATGGCTGAAAGCAAGAAGCATGATGAAGTGATTCTGATGACATCGGCTTTAGCAAGGTTGTTTCGAGCTTCGCTCAGCAAAGGGAGGGAGATGATACCGATTGCTACCGAGGTGGAACATATAACGAATTATTTAAAAATACAACAAATGCGGTACCAGGACAAAATCCGTTTTGCCCTGGATATCGATCGCGAACTTTACCCATATCTGACATTGAAGGTGCTGCTGCAGCCGCTGGTGGAGAATGCCATTTATCATGGCATCAAGAACAAGGAAGGTCTGGGAACGGTGACGATTACGGGGAAGCTTCAAGATAACCGGATCGAGTTTCAAGTCAAGGATGACGGTATCGGCATGGATCAGTCCAAGGTTGAGACTCTGCTAACGTCCAAAGAAGGCAACCCATCGAGAAACAGCGTTGGGATTGCGAATGTCCACCAGCGGATTCAGTTATATTTTGGAGCGGAATATGGCCTTGAATATACGAGCGAGCCCGGATCGGGGACAAACGTAAAGGTACTTATTCCGGCTGTTCAACCGGATGAATGGCGGAGCTTAGAGGGAGATGTGCCTTGAAGTCGTACATGAGATTGCGATATATTTTACTGCTGCTGATTCCGGTACTAATTCTGGGTTATATCGCCTTTCATTGGTCCAAGGAAGAGCCCGGTGCCAAGAAGATCATCGTGGGTGTTAAAGCACTGGATGAAATTGAATTCTGGCGGGTTCTGATTGAAGGGGTGAACACGGCTTCTCGTGAATTCGGCGTGGATGTCTCGGTGGTAGGACCCACCCAGGAAATCGAAGTGGACTTGCAGATTCAATTGCTGGAGGAAGCCATCAAACAGAAGCCGGATGCGATTGTCATGGCCGCCGGAGATTATAACCGTCTTGTTCCCTTAGCAGAGTCAATACGTAAGGCTCACATCCCGCTTATTATGATTGATTCCGCCGTTAATGGTGATTATGCGCAGAGCTTGATCGCGACCGACAATGTGAATGCCGGACAGAAGGCAGGCAAAGAGCTCTCTTCATTACTCCCGGCACATGCCAAGGTTGCTATCGTCAGTTTCGTGCAGGGTACCTCGACGCAGATCGAGAGGGAACAAGGGGTTCGAAGTATTTTGGAGCCGCGCAGTGGCACGGAAATTGTGGGCACTTACTACAGCGAAGGCAAGGAGGAGAGAGCCTATGAAATCACGAAGAAGCTGCTGCTGGAGAGGCATGACCTGAATGGAATCGTGGGCCTGAATGAGCCTTCTACAGTCGGGGCAGGCAGAGCGATTCGAGAATTGGGGCTCGCAGGCAAGGTCAAGCTGGTCGGATTCGACAGCTCGGTGAAGGAAGTCAAGCTGCTCGAAGAGGGGGTCCTTCAATCCACCATTGTTCAGAAACCCTTCAATATCGGCTATTTGGGCATCAAAACAGCCGTATCCATCATCGAAGGCGACAAGGTGTCACGCAACGTGTACACCGATTCCGTTGTTATCACCAAAGTCAATATGTATACCGAGGAGAACCAGAAGCTGCTCTTTCCCTTTGTGGAAGAGTAGCTTCTTCCTATATGGGGTCCTGTTAACAGATCATAGATTATTCAACATCGATCAGAGAATATTCCATTCCTCCGCAAGGGAGCGATTTGTACAATGATTCATAAAAGGTGCCAGCTGGAGAGGTGAGGGGCTTTGAGCGAAGTATTGATACAGATGGAAGGAATTACGAAGGAATTTCCGGGCGTACTTGCATTAAATAACTGCCGATTCGAACTGCTGCGCGGTGAAGTCCATGCGCTTATGGGTGAGAACGGTGCCGGCAAGTCAACGATGATGAAAATTTTGACCGGCGTATACCAGAAGGACGAAGGTACGATTCGGTACAAAGGGCAGCCCGTGGAGTTAACGAATCCGAAAGCGGCACAAGATGCCGGGATCAGCATGATCCATCAGGAGTTGAATTTGGCACCTGACCTGACGGTTGCCCAGAATATATTCATCGGACGGGAGCCGCGGCGAAAGCTCCGATTGTTTCTGGATGAGCAGGCGCTGCACCAGCAGGTGAATGAGCTGTTCGAACGGATGGGGCTGGACATGGATCCATCCATCAAGGTTTCGGAACTAACGGTTGCCAAGCAGCAGATGGTGGAGATTGCCAAGGCATTGTCTTATAACGCTGACGTGCTGGTCATGGATGAGCCTACGGCGGCTTTAAGCGAAGCCGAGATTGAGGATTTGTTCCGCATCATTCACCAGCTTCGAGAAGGCGGAGTTGGAATCGTTTACATTTCTCATCGGATGGATGAGATCAAGCGAATTACGGATCGCATTACGGTCATGCGTGACGGACAGTACATCGATACGGTATTAACGGATGAGGTCACCACCCAGGACATTATTTCCAAAATGGTTGGCCGGCAAATCTACGAGACCTCGAAGCCAGAGAGGAGCGCAGATGTACGTGAGACGGTATTGCAGGTTAAAGGACTGAATCAAGGTCGAACATTAAAGGACATTAACTTCACGCTGAAAAAGGGAGAAATCCTTGGCATTGCAGGCCTGGTTGGAGCGGGGCGAACCGAGCTTGCCCGAGCGATCTTCGGTGCCGATCGCATTCAATCCGGTGAGATCCACGTTCATGGTCGCAAAATAACGATCAAGGGCCCGCACGATGCGGTACGCCAAGGGATCGGTTATTTATCCGAGGATCGCAAGCGCTTTGGATGCATTGTCGATCTGGATGTGAAGAGCAATGTGGCTATCGCCTCATACGGCAGCTTCCTACGACTCGGAGGCTGGATGAATACAGCCAGGATTCGCGAGCAGGCGGAGGATATAGTGTCGCGATTGAAGGTCAAAACGCCGCATGTCGACCAGGAGGTCAAGTTCCTCTCCGGCGGCAATCAGCAGAAAGTCGTCATTGGCAAATGGCTGACGCGGGATTGCGACATCCTGATCTTCGACGAGCCTACGCGAGGGATCGATGTAGGAGCCAAGAGCGAAATCTATCGCTTGCTGAACGATCTTACGGCACAGGGCAAATCGATCATCATGATCTCCTCGGAGCTCCCTGAAATCCTTCGGATGAGTCATCGGGTTCTCGTGATGTGTGAAGGCCGGATTACGGGCGAGCTGGATCAAGCAGAGGCGACCCAAGAAAGCATTATGCATCTGGCTACAGCAAGAATGTAGGCCGTTATCCATACATGTCAGGAGGAACAAGCAGATGAACATTCAAATCAAATCGGGCGCGCTTCAGCAAGTGCTGGCCCTAGCCAGCTTGGTCGTTCTCATTCTATTCTTTACGTTCTCATCCAGCAATTTCTTTCAGTTCTCCAATATTGTGGGCATTCTTCTCTCGACCGCGGTAATCGGCGTGCTGGCCTTGGGATCTACCTTTGTCATCATTACCGGCGGTATTGATCTGTCGGTCGGGACGGTCATGACCCTGAGCGGCGTTATGACCGGCGTATGCATAACCTTCTGGGGATTACCGGTTCCGGTCGGCATCCTTGGCGGCATATTGACGGGCGCCCTGTGCGGGCTTCTGTCCGGGACGGCGGTAGCGAAAATGAAGATCCCGCCTTTTATCGCTACGCTGGCCATGATGATGATCGCCAAAGGACTGGCACTGATTATCTCCGGAGCCAAGCCGGTCTATTTTAACGAAGCCGAAAACTTTGCCGAGGTGTCACAAGGCAGCGTACTTGGCTGGCTGATACCGGGCCTCGATATTCCGAACGCGGTCGTTATTTTCTTCATTGCGGCGGTTGTGGGCTACCTCATCTTATCGAAGACCATCATTGGGCGGTATAACTTTGCCCTGGGCAGCAACGAAGAGGCGACCCGATTGTCCGGTGTCCATGTGAGCTTCTGGAAAATCGTCATCTACACCCTAACCGGCGCCTTTACCGGCTTGGCCGGCGTCATGATGGCATCGAGGCTGAACTCGGCCAATCCAGCGCTGGGTGCCGGGTATGAGCTGGAGGCCATCGCGGCGGTCGTGATCGGAGGCACTTCGCTCAGCGGAGGGAAGGGGACCATCATCGGGACGGTTATCGGCGCTTTGATCATGAGCGTGCTGACGAATGGATTACGCATTCTGTCCGTGCCGCAGGAGTGGCAAACCGTTGTCGTAGGGTTCGTTATCATACTCGCGGTGTATGCGGATATTTTGCGCAGACGCAAAGCGTAAGCCCTTGGTTAGAGCTGCGTTCCGCGCTGAGTTAGCCGAATGTTAACGGGTTAGAAGCTTCCTTGGATGGAAGTTCTATAGATGTACTATTTTGATAAACAAGGGGAGATTGAGATTATGAAAAAGCTTTCCGTATTGGCTCTGATTCTCATGCTGACTGCAAGTATGCTGGCGGCTTGCGGTTCATCGGGCAAGAACGCTGCTGGGACCGACAGTCCAAACGAGGGCGGATCCGGCTCTGGTTCCGGTTCGGCAGCCGAAGGGGAAATCTACATTCCGATCATTTCCAAAGGCTTTCAGCACCAGTTCTGGCAGGCGGTAAAAGCCGGTGCCGAGCAAGCTGGAGAAGAGCTTGGCGTACGGATTACCTTTGAAGGACCGGAGACGGAATCTCAAGTGGATAAGCAGATCGAAATGCTGCAGGCTGCTTTCGATAAGAAGCCAAGCGCGATCGGCTTTGCGGCACTGGATAGCCAGGCCTCCATTCCCTATTTGAAAAAAGCCCAGGAAAACAACATCCCTGTCATCGCCTTCGATTCTGGCGTGGAAAGCGACATTCCGGTAACGACCGCATCAACGGACAATATGGCTGCATCCGCGCTTGCGGCGGATAAAATGGCGGAGCTCATCGGGAATGAAGGCAAAATTGCGATGGTGGTCCATGACCAGACCAGCGTAACCGGGGTTAGCCGCCGCGACGGCTTCAAGAAGCAGATCGAAGAGAAGTATCCGAATATCGAAATCGTTGACATCCAGTACGGAGGCGGGGACCACCTGAAGTCGACGGACCTGGCCAAAGCGATGATGCAGGCGCATCCGGATTTGAAAGGGATATTCGGCGCGAATGAAGGCTCAGCGGTCGGCGTCATTAATGCGGTAACGGAGATGAAGAAGGAAGGTCAGATTATCGTTGTCGGTTTCGATTCCGGAAAAGCGCAGATTGACGCGATCAAGAACGGAACGATGGCGGGAGCCATCACGCAAAATCCGGTCGGCATCGGATATGAGACGGTAAAAGCCGCTGTGGCGGCCATCAAAGGGGAGAAGGTCGAACCGCAGATCGATACGGGATTTTACTGGTATGACAAAAACAATATCGATAGCGACGAGATCAAAGCCGTCATTTACGAGTAAACTGAAATGAAGGGGAGCCTTATATGGGGCTCCCCTAAACGTGACACCCGCTTATGCGGATGCCACCTCCATATTCTGAATCAATTCGTTCAGCCTCCTTTCCGATCATTTGGTCCAGCCGGACAACTATATTTAACCACAGCCGGAGGCGGGATAGAAGTGAATAAACAGGCTTAATTGTTTTTTACCAGGAAGTCTTGTCATGAATGATACCGGGTATATGTTAACGGATTTTCCCCTCATCCCAAATCCGTTTCCAAATCTCTTCAATGGTCTCCTCAGGAGAAAAATCGGAGGTATCCAACCACAGGCCGATCCTTGGCGTTTCGTCAGTCAACCGCCGGTTCAACTCGTGGATGGTCCATACCCCGTAGCCTTTTTTGTCACGTATCTGCTCTCGGGCGCTAATGGCATTCTCGGATGGGTTTAGCACAACGACGAAAACCGGAAGGCCGTTTAGCATTTCGGTTATTTGGTGCAGCGCCGGGCCGAGAATGACATCCTGCAGAACGACATGAAAACCGGCTTCAGCATAGGTTCTGGCAGTGGAGGCGGATAGCCGATACCGTAATGCAAGCTGCCTCTCCGCCTCAAGGGAAGCATCCGGAAGCATTTCTTCTCTGCCCCTGACTATCATTTTCCGAAACGAGTCCCCTCGCAAATGGACTCCTCGTTCAAACTTCTCCGCTAGAAGCTGAGCTATCGACGACTTACCAGAGGCCATGACCCCAGTAACGACGATAACGGCTGGTTGACGTAAATGTGACATCGCGTTGCCTCCAATTTTATAGGATTGCAAATGAAGGGGAGCCCTATATGGGGCTCCCCTAAACGTGACACCCGCTTATGCGGATGCCACCTCCATATTCTGAATCAATTCGTTCAGCCTCCTTTCCAATCATTTTGTCCGGCCTGACAACTATATTAAACCATAGCCAGATGTCAGTCGAAAGTGAACAAACAGGCTTAATTGTTTTTTACCAGCTTGTTGGAGACAGTATCCATTGCTAATTAAACGGAGTCCATAACCCCTTATCCCTCGTATTACTTACCTCCACGTAAGTATCTCACTTATAAGTACGTACTTCCGTAAAGTAAACTGTTTATTCTACAATGATCGTGTAGTCATTAACCAATACACTCATAAGGAGAGATTGACAATATGGAACTTCAATTGGCATTGGATTTGGTGAATATTCCGGAAGCAAAAGAAGTCGTGGCGGAGGTAGCCGAGTTTATCGATATCGTGGAGATTGGCACGCCGGTTGTCATTAACGAAGGGCTTCATGCCGTCAAAGCGATTAAAGAGGCGTTCCCGCATCTGCGCGTGCTGGCCGACCTTAAAATTATGGATGCCGGCGGTTATGAAGTGATGAAGGCATCCGAAGCCGGTGCGGATATCATTACGGTGCTTGGCGTATCCGACGATTCCACGATCAAAGGCGCGGTAGCGGAAGCCCTCAAGCAAGGTAAGCAAGTGATGGTGGATATGATCAATGTAAAGGACATTGAAGGCAGGGCACAGGAGATTGATGCTTTCGGCGTGGATTACATCTGCGTTCATTCCGGCTACGACCACCAGGCGGAAGGCAAAAACTCATTCGAGGAATTGGCGGCGATCAAACGTGTCGTGAAACAAGCCAAAACTGCCGTTGCGGGCGGAATTAAAATGGAGACGCTCCCTGAGGTGATTCAGGCGAATCCAGATCTCGTCATCGTCGGCGGCGGAATTACAAGCCAAACCGACAAGAAGGCCACAGCGGCTCAAATGAACGAACTTGTGAAGCAGGCATAAATCACCATGAGTCATAACATCTTTCAACATGCATCCGTCATTGTCAAGGAGTTATCGGAATCCGTACAGCAGGTGGATGCTGGCCAGATCGAGGAGTTGATTGCACGGATCGTGCAATCCGACGCCATTTTCTTAGCGGGTGGCGGCAGATCTGGTCTAATGATCCGAGCTTTTGCCATGCGGTTAATGCAGATGGGGTATAAGGTTCATATCGTGGGCGATACGGTAACTCCGGCCATCGGAGCGCGTGATCTGCTTCTTATCGGTTCAGGCTCCGGCGAAACGCAAGGATTGGTATCCATGGCTCGGAAAGCCAAAGAAATCGGGTCCGCCGTTGCGGTCGTAACCGTGAGACCCGAATCGAGTATCGGTAAGCTGTCGGATGCCATGGTTCAGCTTCCGGGCACAACGAAGGAGCAGAATCAGGATACTCTCGTCACCGTTCAACCGATGGCTTCATTATTTGAGCAAACGATGCTGATCGTTTTGGATGCCGTCATCTTGAGATTGATGGAGATGAGGGAACTTCACTCGGAAAATATGTTTGGGCTGCATGCCAATTTGGAATAATAGGCCAAGGTCTGGGTAAAGATGCCGTTTTGATGATATGCCCGCACCCGTTGTATACTATAGGGCAAGAAGGGGTGATGCATTATGGCAAACGAGGTCAAGCAGCGAATTAATCTGAAGGAAATAAACTGCCATAAGGAGTTAACCCTGGCGGTCATCGGCGGCAAATGGAAACTGATCATCCTATGGCATCTTGGCTTGGAGGGCGTTAAACGCTTCGGTGAGCTGAATCGGATGATCCCTCATATCACGCAAAAAATGCTGACCAACCAGCTTCGTGAACTGGAGGAAGATCAGCTCGTTCATCGTGTGGTTTATCCCGAGGTTCCGCCTCGAGTCGAATACTCGCTCACGCCCTACGGGGAGAGTCTTATGCCGATCTTGAAATTGATGTACGATTGGGGAAAAGATTACGGCGAACAGGTTATCTGGAAAGACGGCGAGTTGCCTGAGAATAAAGAGAATGAACAGGCAAAGGAGCAAGCAGTCGCACAGAAGTAGTAATTTTTTTTGAACAATGGTTATGAATGTATGGGCAAGTCGAGCGCGATGATGCTGAGCTCTGAAGAATAAAAAGGCGAACCTGTTGGTTCGCCTTCGCTGGTTTGAGCTTCCTTGATCCAATGTATTTATTGCTGGCTCTCAAGGTATTCATCGAGTTGATCAAATGTACCGCCAAATCCCTGTTTCACCATTGGAGCCATATCATCAAAAGCTGCTTGTTCTTCTGCAGTTGCGTTGACAGGGCCACCCTGCATAGTCAGAGTAGTTTTTCCATCGGTTTCTTCAAGTGTGATGATATTCATAATTTCAAGTGGCCAGTTTGCGTTAAAAGGTGCACGAACAGTGTTACCTTTTTCATCAGAGAATGATTGGATAAATACCAGTTTCTCAGGAACTATTACTTCTTGATATACAAATTTACCCCACATGGCCTGGGTACCATCTGGCGACTTCTGACAACCTAAGAACATACCACCTGGACGTACATCCATTCTAATAACATCTAGTGAAAACCCTTGAGGCCCCCACCATTTACCGAAGTGTTCTGGATCCGTCCAAACTTTAAAAACCAGTTCTCGAGGGGCATTGAAAACGCGGGTTAGAAGTAAGCCACTTTTGCTTTGCTCGGTCATTTGAATTCCTCCTAATATGAAAGGTTGCGGCTGCTACCCATTCTTTTGTAACTTGTCTAAATAATCCTCAAGTTGATCAAAGCGCTTTTCCCACATGCTGCGGAACGAATCCAACCATTCGTCCATCTCTTGAAGCGGTTCAGGTCGTAGTCTATATATTCGTCGATTCGCCTCCGCCTGAACTTCTACCATTCCTGCTTCATGCAATATCTTTAAATGTTTGGAAGTCTGTGGTTGCCGGATTTTAAGACGATCAGCAACCTGATTGACAGTTAAGGGACCGTCTCGTAATAGTTCGACAATCTGCAATCGGTTAGGTTCGGCTAGTGCGTTCAATGTTGTCTGTTTCATATGACCTTACCCCCGATCTTGTTATTACAACGAACTTGATGCTTGAACTAATAGTTTTGCTAGCAGTTCATAGTCTGGTGTATCATCTTTTCGAATTTTAAGCCATTTTCGTTCGGGAGGACCATCGAAATTTTTGGGGATTTCTAGATTTGTTGTGTTCATGATCATAAAGGCGATTGCATCTTTTGATGGTGAAATTACAGCTGCATACTGCCCGTTCTTTAGAAAATGTGGCTTTTTGTACTGAATCCGTTCTTCTACCTCCGGAATTGCTTCTTGGACCATGTGTCGAAGCTTTTTGCTGACGTCTACTTGCCAAGGCAAACTAAGGTTTTCGATGAACGAAACTACTTCTTGGCTCATCTCTTGCCCTCCTTTATTTGTAAAGATTAACCAACGGTCGGTTACAATATACCATAATGGGAATATTCTTGTAAAGGAATATTATGAAACGAATCTTACCTTCCTTAATGGGTAAGCAACTGAACATAATTTGACCATAAGGTGAGCACAATTTGAGAGTGGTTTAGCGGTATGTTGCGCATCCATGGTCGTTTTACCGTAATACTATGTAAGGATAGAAAAGGCGAGAATGACACGCACGGCTGCATGAATGCGACATACAACCGTGGCGTAAATCTTCTCGCCTTACGTTTTTCGTTATTAATTATTAATACTGCTCTTCTTCTCTCCTCATTTGGTAGTGATGGTGATAGTGGTGATGGTGATGATGATGGATCATATGATGGCCTGATGGATAACTATATGGATGAAGATGGGGGTGATGCTCATGACCGTGACCATGATGATGACCATGATGATAAGGCTCAGGTTCTCTTTGTTGAGTTTCTTGAAGGTTATAGTTTTGTTGATTCATCGAATTTCTCCTTTTCGTCTTGAGATAATTCATATTATGTATACAAACGATTAGTGACACTTGACCATAAGAAAATGGGCTACCAGGATAATTGAAAATGGTGAGGAAATAAATCTCCGGTACCTAAGTGCCGGAGGTTTATTTTGCTGGCCGGATCATTTTCTGCGCGGAAGGATTGACAATTCGCTGAAGGAGATATATCATCATACCGTATAAATCGTAATAATTACGATTAATGAATGGAGGAAGTTCAGTAGATGAATAACAACAATAAGATTCCGGTTACTGTTCTCAGTGGTTACCTCGGATCAGGCAAAACGACCGTGCTGAATCATGTGCTTCATAATCGCGATGGATTGAAGGTTGCGGTCATTGTGAACGACATGAGCGAGGTGAATATTGACGCGGATTTGGTTCGAGGGGAAGGGAGCCTGTCCCGAACGGATGAGAAGCTGGTCGAAATGTCCAATGGCTGCATCTGCTGCACCCTCCGGGAAGACCTGGTGCAGGAAGTTCAGAAGCTAGCACAAGAAAACCGTTTTGACTATATTCTCATTGAATCTACGGGTATCAGCGAGCCCGTGCCCGTTGCGCAGACCTTTGTCTATCCGGATGAGGTATCCGGCGTACAGCTGTCCGACCTTGCCCGGCTGGATTGCATGGTGACGGTTGTGGACGCGAACCGATTCTGGAAAGACTTCTCTTCGGGCCAAAGCCTGCTCGATCGGAAGGAAGCGCTGGGCGAAGAGGATACGCGGGAAGTCGTGGATCTGTTGATCGACCAGGTTGAGACCTGTGATGTGCTGCTGTTGAACAAATGTGATCTGGTAAGCGAAGACGAATTGGCCAAGGTGGAAGGTATACTTCATAAGCTTCAGCCAAGCGCCAAAATCATACGTACCGTGAAAGGACAAGTCGCACCTGCGGAAATTCTGAATACCGGTCTATTCGATTTTGAGAAGGCCAGTCAGGCCCCAGGCTGGATTCAGGAGCTTCAGAAGGAAGAGCATGTGCCAGAAACGGATGAGTACGGCATCAGCTCTTTTGTTTATCGGAGAAGAAGACCGTTTCATCCGGAGCGGCTGGCAGCATTCATGAGTTATTGGCCGGAAGAGGTCGTACGCGCGAAAGGGATCGCTTGGCTGGCTGTGCTTGAGGATGTTGCGGCAAGTCTAAGTCAAGCGGGTCCTTCGATTCAGTTCGGGCCAGCTGGATATTGGGTGGCTGCTTTAACCGAGCAGGAGCAGCAGGAGCTGATTCAAAGTGAGCCGGATGTGCAGCGAAAATGGGATGGCGTCTGGGGGGATCGGATGACCGAACTCGTGATGATCGGGATTGGGATGGAACAGTCACTAATCGAGCAGGAGCTGGACGATTGTCTGTTGACCGATCAGGAAATGCAGCTGGATTGGTCGACGTTTAACAATCCGCTGCCTTGGATGGCCATCGAAGAGCTATCACTGTAAGGCTATATTTTTTTGATTGGAATTAATCGTAATGTTTACGAATATATAAGTGGCCACTTGAGTGGCTTTACAGGTTTTTTAGAATATAATCCCCTTTGCGTAGACAGTGCTGTAGAAGAGCGCTACAGTTTACTCAAAGGGGATTTTTGTCATGGAAAGTTCAAAAAAAGAAAATCTGTAGTGTATCGCTTCGGCTGGTTAAATCAATTCAAGTCCAGAGCGCCTACTTTGTATTTGTTGTATAATAGGAAGAATAGGAAGAAGATTCCCAATTTATAGTTTCGATGATAGCTTTATCGTATTTCAGAATGTAATGCTGACGCATGAGCAACATCAATCAGGAGGACAAGGTTATGGCAAAAGCAAAGGTTCCAAAGAGACCCACTAGAGATGAGTTTGTACTGGAAGAGCTCGGAAATCAGCTTACGGAAGCTTACCAGGAGGAATCGGTTATCGTGCTGACGGTCTGGGGATGGGAAGAGGCGGTCCGCGGACAAATCGATCAAATGGACTCCCGAACAGGGAAGGTACATATGAAACAGAATGGCGTCATTACGAAGGTTCCTTTTATGGACATTATGGAAGTGAATTATCCGAGGGACTAATCAGAATCATATGTGATTCCAGCAAATGAATCAAAGAGATTGCGATCTAAAGCGGTCAGCTTCATACTCGGTAGCGCGATGTCCAAAGTCGTGGTATATTTAAAAAAAGTTATCTATGTGTTACTGGCGTAGCTTGGGGTACCAAGAGGGAGCACATAGGATCATATGCCGTACGCCTGGGCAAGAGGTAAGGAGACGATCAGTCGCCTTGCCTCTTTATGTTTTTAATACAATGGCGAAGGAGCGGATTAGCATGAGGAAGGAACCCGTAATTTTAGATGGAAAAAAGGTATCCGACGATATCAAGGCCAAGCTGGCTGTAAAGGTACAGGAATTGAAGTTGCATGGGATAACGCCTTGTCTGGCAACGATTTTGGTTGGGGATGATCCTGCTTCAGCGACCTATGTGCGGATGAAGGGAAATGCTTGCGAGCGGCTTGGCATCATATCCAGAAAAGTGGTGCTGGAGACATCGACAACGACAGAGGAGCTGATTGCCGCGATTCAAGAGCTGAACGAGGATCCGAATGTCCACGGTATTCTGCTGCAGCATCCGGTACCGCATCATATCGATGAACGGGCGGCTTTTGATGCCATTGACATTAAAAAAGACGTGGATGGAGTAACCACGCTAGGTTTCTCGCAAAATGCGTTTGATTTTGCCGATTACCCGTCTTGTACGCCTGCTGCGATTATTGCGATTATGGATTATTATGACCTGCCGATCGAAGGGAAGCATGCCGTGGTGGTCGGACGCAGTCCGATTCTGGGCAAGCCGGTATCGATGATGCTGCTCAATCGCAATGCTACCGTTACGATCTGCCACTCGAGAACGAAGAACCTCGGGGAGATTGTGTCTCAGGGAGATATCGTAGTTGCGGCCGTAGGCAAACCTAATTTCATACAAGGGGACTGGATCAAGCCGGGTGCCGTTGTTTTGGATGCCGGCTACAATAAAGGAAATATCGGCGACTGCGATTATGAAGCCTGCGCGAAGGTGGCATCTGCGATTACACCGGTACCTGCCGGTGTAGGCCCCGTTACGATTGCTACATTGCTGAAGCATACCGTCGAATCGGCTGAGCGAACCGTGCAAGGCTAAGGGACAGCCACAGACTATTTGCATATGAATTAAGAGGGCGCCCATGAATAATCCCCTTCGAATCGCTTCATTTCATGAAAGAGTGTGGAACATGGAAGAGATATGGCTCCAGTAATGATAGGCTTGGAGTCTGCATTTCACGGATCGCTGGACGTCATGGTATAGTTAGGAAAAAGCAAAATCGAAGGGGAGAGATTCATGGACAAACAACTCATTTCCAGTTGTGCTGCCCAACAAGGAGCTGTGGACGATAATCTGTTCGTTGCAGCGCCGCAAGTGGCTCCCGGGAGCACCGAATGAAGAACACGATTGCAGATATTGCCAAAAAAGCCGGAGTTGCCAAAAGCACGGTCTCCCGTTTCTTAAACGGAGGTTCTGTCAGTAATGCAACACGCCGTAAGATAGAGCTGGTCATTCAGGAAACCGGTTATATTCCGAATTCGTTTGCACAGAGCTTGAAAGCGAAAAAAACCAGCATGATCGGTACCATTGTGCCGCGTCTGGATTCATTCTCAGCATCACAGACCGTTGCCGGCATGGATGAAGAATTAAGAAAACACGGTTATCAACTTCTCATTATTAATGCAAGCCAGGACTTATCCAGGGAGATTGAAGCGCTGTATGATCTCGCCAGACAAAAAATTTCTGGCATTATTTTATTCGCCACTCAGGTGACGGAAACGCATCTTGCAGCGATTAAAGAGATCGGCATCCCAGTCATCCTGCTCGGACAACAGCATAAGGATGTCCACAGCATGATATATAACGACTATGCCGCAGGTTATGACATGGGCCGATATGTGCTGTCCATGGGACACCGTCATATAGCTTATATCGGCGTGACGGAAAAAGACGTTGCTGTCGGAGTTCAGCGGAAGGAAGGGTTTCTGAAGGCGTTAAGCGAGTATGACGAGGTGGAGGCGGTTCTCTATGAGAGTGGGTTTAAGATGTCGGATGGTGTAAAGACCGCATTGTCCATTTTTGAGTTGAACCGAACGCTGCCAACTGCAATGGTCTGCGCTACCGACAACATCGCGTTAGGTGTTATGAAAGCGGCTCATATGAAGGGCATCCAGATCCCCAACGAACTCTCCGTTACCGGATTTGGCGGATACGACGTTACCGAGGTAATTCATCCCGGATTGACAACGGTTAAATATGGATATTCCCAAGCGGGCCACCTCGCCGCTCAGCATATCATAAAGCTGGTCAACGACGAGCCTGTGGATTTCCTGACGGTCATGAATTGCGATATGATTCATCGGGAAAGCGTTGACAATCTAAATTAGGTATTTTATACTGAAAAAAACGGAACCGGTTCCAATACTGCTTTTGCTTGGTATTGGAGCTGAGTTCATTATTTTTAACCCTCTTTGGAACCGGTTCCGTTATAAATGGGTTAGGCTGATGTTCACGCATAGCATGATCAGTTTGTTTTTTTGAGAAAGCCTATATACAAGGAGAAGAGACATGGACAGAGAACGGAAATACCGACGCCTGGATCAGGCCTCTCCTGAAGAGATTGCCTCCTTGAAGGAGCAAGCGAAACGAAGCGAATGGAGGCAGAGGTTTCACATACAGCCCATCATGGGCTTGCTGAATGACCCCAACGGATTTTCTTATTATAGCGGGAAATACCACTTGTTTTATCAATGGTTTCCTCTGGGCACGTTTCACGGCCTGAAATACTGGTACCATACCTCCTCCACGGACTTGGTGCACTGGCAAAACAAAGGCATCGCCATTGAGCCCGGGTACTCGCATGATGCATATGGCGCCTATTCGGGAAGCGGGATCGTGAAAGACGACAAACTGTATCTGATGTATACCGGGAATACCCGGGATGAGGAATGGAACAGGCATTCTTGTCAATGCATGGCCGTGATGGACCGTGTTGGCACCATCACGAAGCTCGATAAGCCGCTGATTGACCGTGTGCCGGACGGATATACCGAGCATTTCCGGGATCCGAAGGTATGGAAAGACGAAGACCTGTTCCGGTTCGTCATCGGCGCCCAAAGGGACGATCAAACAGGAACGGCTGTCGTGTATGAATCACCGGATTTGCTGGATTGGTCATGCAAAGGGGAAATCCAGACCCGTCTTGAACATTTCGGCTATATGTGGGAATGCCCCGATTATTTTGAACTGGAAGGACAGGGCGTGCTGCTGTTTTCGCCGCAGGGGCTGAGTCCGCAAGGCGACGAATTCCGGAACGTTTACCAATCCGGCTACATCGCGGGCAAGCCGCTGGATCGGGGGACACTGGAGTTTGAACACGGCTCCTTTTACGAGCTGGACAGAGGTTTTGATTTCTACGCACCGCAGACCATGCTGGATGAGAAGGACCGGCGCATCATGGTAGGCTGGATGGGTTTGCCGGAGGTCGTTTATCCAACCGACTCGCATGGCTGGGCGCATTGTTTGACTCTTCCGCGTGTGCTCGCTTTCCGTGAGGGCAAGCTGATTCAGCAGCCGGTTCCCGAGTTGGAAATTCTTCGTGGGACAGCCATGGAAGCAGCGGATACGCTATACAGCGAGGTGAAGAGTTATACAGGTGTTGAAGGGACCGTATTCGAGATGATATGCGAGTTCCATGCGATCGAAGCGGATGTTGTTGGCATTGAATTTCGAGCCGGCGAAACGGAGCGCACAATTATCTGGTATGACGCTGTCAGGCAGAAGGTTACACTGGATCGCTCATCATCGGGTGCAATAATTGTGAGTGATTACGGAACGACACGAACCTGCATGCTGCATAACAAAGGAGACTCGATCAAATTCCATCTCTTTGTGGATATTTCTTCGGCAGAAGTGTTCGTCAATGATGGCCAAGAGGTGTTTACGAGTCGGATATTTCCCAAGCAGGACAGCCGTCATATTCGATTTTTCGCAAAAAACGGCAGCACCGGCTTGAAGGTCACGAAGTGGGATCTTGCCCAAGCCGTAAAAGATATAGAAGGGGATGAATGAACATGGCAGCGGATCATCGGAAAATTGCAAGGCAGGTAGTGGAAGCCATCGGTGGCAGGGAGAACATCGCTTCCTTTGCTCACTGTGCTACGAGACTCCGAATTATGGTTCACGATCAGAAGAAGATAGACCAGAAGAAGGTCGAGAATATCGATAAGGTCAAAGGCGCTTTTTTCAACTCCGGCCAATATCAGATCATTTTCGGAACAGGAACCGTTAATCAGATTTTTGAAGCGGTTGAATCGCTTGGGCTGGAGAGCACAAGCAAGGATGAGTTGAAATCCGAGGCGAAAAAATCAGGAAATCCGTTTCAGCGGGCGATTCGTACGTTCGGAGACGTGTTTGTGCCGATTATCCCGATATTGGTCGCCACCGGTTTGTTCATGGGATTACGTGGATTATTGACGCAAGAAACCGTTCTGGCCTGGTTTGGAGCGGTACCGGATGATATCTCGCCTAATTTTTTGCTTTTCACCCAGGTACTTACGGATACGGCTTTTGCTTTCTTGCCAGCATTGGTGGCATGGTCCGCATTCCGGGTGTTCGGAGGCAGCCCCGTGCTCGGTATCGTGCTGGGTTTGATGCTGGTTAACCCGGCTCTTCCCAACGCTTACAGCGTGGCGAACGGTTCGGCCGAAGCACTCATGCTCTTCGATTTCATTCCGGTTGTCGGATATCAGGGCTCGGTCCTGCCAGCCTTCTTCATCGGACTCCTTGGCGCGAAATTCGAGAGATTTTTGAGAAAACGCATTCCTGAAGCAATTGATTTGATCGTTACGCCATTTTTAACCCTGCTCGTTATGATCATCCTTGGTCTGTTCGCAATCGGACCCGTGTTCCACTCCCTGGAAGAGGTCGTGATGAACGTGACGACCTTCTGCTGGAGCTGCCGTTCGGCATTGCGGGTCTTGTGATTGGCTTCTTCAACCAGATCATTGTGGTCACCGGTGTGCATCATATTTTTAACTTCCTTGAAATTCAGCTTCTTGAGAAGACGGGAAGCAATCCGTTTAATGCGATCGTGACAAGTGCCATGGCAGCGCAAGGCGCAGCTTGTCTCGCTGTCGGACTTAAGACGAGAAACAAAAAACTAAAGGCGTTATCCCTGCCATCCGCATTCTCGGCGATGCTGGGAATATCGGAGCCGGCGATCTTCGGAGTCAACCTCCGTTACGTCAGACCGTTTGTTATCGCCCTGATCGGCGGTGGCGTGGGCGGTTTCATGGCTTCCATCTTCCAGCTTGAGGCTACGGGTATGGCGATTACCGTTATTCCCGGTACGCTCTTATACTTGAACAGTCAGCTTCCACTTTACATTTTGTGCAACTTAACAGCTATGGCTCTAACTTTTGTGCTGACTTGGCTGTTCGGATTTAATGATAAAATGCTCGACGAGGTTCGCTCGGAAGCGAAATAAAGACCACAGAAGAAGTCCGTCTGTTATAGGCGGACTCTTTGTCGTTAGATAAGAAAATTACAGCAAATACACGAAATGTTAATGCAGATAGGTATCTTTAACTCATCCATATTTGATATCGTGAAAACCGTGCTACAGCGCGGTTTTTATGCATGTTCGGGAAGGGTCTGAGCGATCTTGCTGAAATAATGGCTTGCTCTGAAATGCTTTTCATCATTTACAATATGGTTACTGGCTAGAATATACGGAAGAGAGGCGAGTTTCATTGAATAAGAAAATCATATTTTTTGATATTGACGGGACGCTGCTGGATCATGAAAAGAAGGTTCCGGCTACAACGAAGGAGTCCATTCAAGAGTTAAAGGAAGCCGGGCATATCGTCGCCATAGCGACAGGGCGCGCTCCTTATCATTTTGAAGAGCTGCGGGAAGAGCTCGGTATCCATTCTTATGTCTGTTTGAACGGTCAGTATGTGGTTCATTAAGGCAAACCGATATATGGAAATCCATTAGCACAAGACGCATTGCAGCAGCTGACGGAGAAAGCCGTGGAGCTTGACCATCCGATCATTTATGCCGGCAGTGAATCCATGAAGATGAACGTAACTGAGCATGTTCATATCGATTCCAGCTGGGGGGAACTGAAACTCACGATCCCGGAATATGATCCGGAATATTACTTGGGCAGAGATATTTATCAGGCCATTGTATTCTGCACGGAGGATGAGGAAGCGGCTTACGTGAACAGATTCAAAGGGCGGTTCGATTTCGTTCGATGGGGTCCTTATGGAGTCGATGTGTTGCCGTTTGACGGATCCAAAGCCGGAGGGATCAAACAATTGATTCAGCTGCTACAGATCGATCTGGAAGATACCATCGCATTTGGCGATTATCTGAATGATCTGGAGATGCTGTCGTACGTGGGCCACGGTGTGGCGATGGGCAATGCGCCGGAGATTGTCAAGCAGGCGGCTAGACATGTAACTCGCGATGTTGATCAAGATGGGATCAAGCACGGACTCCGCATGTTGGGCCTGCTGGGAATGGAAGCGAAGGAGATCGTGTAGTTTTTTTGATATAAAAATTATGCAGCGTGTCAGTCTTCGCTCCTCGCCGGGCGTTAAGGACTGGCATGTTTTCGGTTTTGAAGCACCTTTTTTGAAGCGGCAGGTTTGACGAAGGAAACAGGGGCTTGTTATTATTAATAACTAGTAGTGACCCGCTTTATGGTGTAGAATCATCTGGCGGAAAAATACCGGAACAGGTGGAGACCTTATGTCAGCCGATCAAACACAACATCTTATAACAAGTTGGCTATCTTTGACGCAGATTCAGGCGTTGATCACCAACGAACTGGAACAAACACTTCAGCAGAAACACGATTTATCGTTGAATGAATTTTACGTGCTGTTATTTCTGTCTGAGGCTCCCGAGCAAAAATTGCGACTTCAGCAGCTGCAAACGATGGTGGGGCTGAGCCAAAGCGCGATGTCGAGGCTGGTCAGCCGGTTTGAAGCCAAAGGCTGCGGGGCGATGCAAAGGGCCATATGCGAGAATGACAGAAGAGGAATTTATACCTCGCTGACCCCCATTGGCGAAGAGAAGCTACGCAAAGCCAAGAGCACGGTTCAACACGTATTGGAGCAGCAGTTCGCAACGCCTAAATTGAAGCATGGGCTTCAGGAAGTTTTAAAGCAGATCAAAGGTTAGACGTATTTTCAAAACAACCATTCTTGACGAATGGCTTTTATTTTGATATTTTGAATGCATGCGCATGCATTTATAGAACGCGAATTTTATTAGGATAGAGGGAGCGTGCTTCAATGGAACATTTATTCAGTCCATACAAATTGAAATCTTTAGAATTGAAAAACCGGGTGGTTATGCCTCCCATGTGCCAGTACTCCGTAACGAACAAAGACGGTATTGCTACCGATTGGCATTATTTGCATTATACAAGCCGGGCGATTGGCGGAACGGGACTCGTTATCGTGGAAATGACGGATGTGGAACCGGATGGCCGCATTTCCGATTATGATCTTGGATTATGGTCGGACGATCAAATTCCGTCACTGGCTCGTATCGTGGATGCGATACACCAGCAAGGCTCGAAAGCAGCAATCCAGATTGCGCATGCCGGCCGCAAAGCGGAGGATGCTGAAACACCAGTGGCACCGTCGGCTATTCCTTTTGACGAGAAATCCAAAACGCCAAGGGCTCTTACAACGGAAGAAGTCAAGCAGATGGTGGAGAAATTTCGCTTGGCTGTAAGACGTGCGGTGAAGGCCGGTTTTGATGCGATTGAATTGCATGGGGCCCACGGATATCTGATCCATCAGTTCCATTCCCCATTGACTAACCGGAGAACGGATGAGTACGGCCGGGATTTAACCAAGTTCGGCAAAGAAGTCATTCAAGCTGCAAAAAGCGAAATGCCTGCGGACATGCCATTAATCTTGCGGATCTCTGCAAGAGAATATGTAGCCGGCGGTTATGGTATCGAAGAGAGCATCGCGTTCTCCAAGGAATATCAAGCTTCAGGCGTTGACATGTTCCATATCAGCGCAGGCGGTGAAGGACCGATTGCGGCGGAAGGAAGACCGGGCACTCATGTAGCCTATCAAGTTCCGCTTGCCCGGCAGATTAAAGAAGCGCTGCAAGTACCGGTCATTGCCGTTGGCCGCCTGGATGAGCCTGCTTTGGCGAATGCGGTGATCGGCAACGAAGACGCGGATCTCGTCGCTGTGGGCAGAGGGATGCTGCGCAACCCGTATTGGGCATTAGAGGCCGCAGCTGTCCTGCAGAAGGAGACGGCAATTCCGACACAGTATCAGAACGGATTTCCCAGAAAATCGAGATAGGCAAGCAGATGAAGATATATCTGCCAACGGATTATAGGGAGATTGGCAGATCGGTTCCCTGAAAGTGTGAACATCCTAAGGAACCCTGTAATGGGTTGAGCGTAAATAGAGAAGGTTATCTTATGGTCCGTCACGGCTGTAGGATAACCTTTTTTTGCGTACAAGGAGTTGCTCGAATTTGGTAGCCATCAAACTTAGCAACCGTTAACATGAGGTAAGTTAAAATAATTTTCCGAAATCATTAATGGTTCATTTACATTAGTGTGTGTCATACAGTATAATAATTTCAGGAGATGATGATATGCCAGAGGATCAAGACATTTTAAACAGTATGGTGCAGGAGCTTCGGCGAGGTACGATCATCCTTGGAGTTCTCAGTCAGTTGTCCGAACCGCAGTATGGATATTCATTAGTGACCATATTGCAGGAGAGGGGGATCAACGTGGAAGCGGGTACGCTCTATCCGTTGCTGCGACGGCTGGAGAAACAAGGCTTGCTTAACAGCGAGTGGGATACGAATGAAGCCCGGCCGAGGAAATATTACATCATAAGTCAGACAGGTAAGGATATATATCGTAAGCTCTACCATGAATGGAAAGAGATGATGACAAGTCTTGAGGGACTTGTGAATGACAAGGGGGACTAAGGCGATGGATCTGATTAACAGGTATATTTATGCGGTGACCCAGAAGCTGCCCGAATCGCAGCGGGCGGATATTGAGAAGGAGCTTCAAGGACTCGTCGAAGACATGCTGGAAGACCGGGGAGTCGGCGGAGAGAGCGCTAGTTTGGAAGAAGTAGAGCAGGTGCTGCTTGAGCTCGGGCCGCCGGGGGAAATGGCAACCAGATACAGAGGAAAGGAAAGGTATCTCATTGGTCCCGGTTTGATTGACAGCTATTGGTCCGTCTTGAGGATCGTTATGTATTCGATAGCCGTTGCTCTTGGGATCGTCTACATCTTTGATTTCTTTATAAGCACGGAACCCACTGCCGAGAAGCTGCTGGAATACCTTGTCTCGCTGCTTAGCGTAGGAATCCACGGATTTGCTTGGGTAATCGTTATTTTTGCCTTTATCGAATACCGCGGGGCTCGCCAAGTCTCCAATGATCCATGGAAACCCTCGGAATTGCCTGCAATTCCGGAACCAGCCGCTCGGATTAAACCGATCGAGCCTGTGCTCGGCATCCTGTTTTCCGTGCTGTTCTTCGTCCTGTTCACGTTTTCCATTAACCTGATCGGTGTTCATCGATTCAATGAAAACTCGATCGCCATTCCGGTGTTTGAACAGGCTGCCTTTGCCAAGTATTTGCCGCTCATATGGTTTCTTACCGCCTTCAGCATATTCAATGAAGCCAGGAAATTGATCACAAAAAAGTGGACGCCGCAGATTGCCTTCATGCATGTCATATTTAACGTTGCTTCCGTTATCGTTGCGGTGATCCTGTTCTCCGATATGACGATTTGGAATCCGACATTCATGGATCAGCTCGTTCAATCAGGCCTCGTAACACCGGGAGATGAAGCGTATGATACCGTAAAATCAATTTGGGATCGATCCAGAGAAGGCCTCGTTTACATCATTGTGGTCATTGCCCTTATTGATACCGTATCTGTCGGGATGAAATGGTTCCGGGGAAAGGAAGGAAATACGGCGTTAACCAAGTAAAGAGAAAAGTGTTGAAGCAAAGGGTGTCCCAACAGATCTTCGATCTGGCGGGATGCTCTTTTTTGTTGTTAGGAGGAATCACAGGCACTACGCACAAATCGTTCCTCCTCCACTTTTGCCGCCATTAACGAGCCAACTTTCCTCCGTCATCGTGTATTAATATGGTTGGCTAGACCATGAACGACACGCGACCCATCGGATAAGCATAGGATATGGAACGACGCAAATAATTTTTTTGACAAAAATGTGAATGATATGTGTCAAAATTATGTACAATGGTGTTATAATAAAGTAAGAGTTGAATGAAAACCCTTACACAATGAACGGAGCTGATTATGATGAAATACGCAATCCATTACTCTACGAGAATGAAAGACGTTATATTGTTTTCCTTTGTTATTAGCATTATCCTGTTTCAGGTAGCTACCTTGACCGAATATTCCTATCCTGTCCTATTCTATATGCAGATGGTGGTGAACGTCGTTGTTGTTGCGGCACTAGCGATTGAAGGATATGCCCGATTGGTGAAACGGGAAGTGAATATTCAGGAGAATTCGGATACGATTACCATCAATGGCGTAGAAATTCATGCCGACCAGATTCGTGAGATCAAGGTTTCCGGATGCCATAAAGCCGCATTCCAAATCAACCTCAAGGACAAAAACGTGAATCCGATGTATTGCTGCTTTAAATTTGAAGAGAAGAATTGTGAAGGGATTCGGAGTCTAACGCGTTGGGCCGAGCGGAATCAGGTTTCCTTACGTAAGGTCGGACCGCAAACCCGTTCCGGTATGGTTCTCTCGTCTAGCAATTAATATGCCGAATTTATATCATGAATAGAAGTGCCTGAACCATCGATGAACGGGTTCAGGTGCTTCTTTGTTTTGGTTAGAGATGTATGCAATGACCGTTTGTATTGTTATCCCGGCGTATTGTCATGGACCCTCTGTAACTTAAGGGAACCGAAAGTTTAACCCATGTTAAGTTCCTGTTTCGATGCAGGTTAATTTCGTCAGATATACTATGGATAATATTGAGTTGGCATACATGAGGAGGTTTGAAAATGGTAGATGTTTCGAGATTCCTGTTAAATGGGGAATATCGCAAGCTGTACGAGCTGTTTGGGGAGGAATTGCGTTTACTCGTAACGGTCGAACAATTTGAAGCGATGGCAGAGGAATACACGGCAGGCGTAAACGCGTTCCATATCACCATGGACGACACGCTCAACAGGATCCGAATGATAAACTGGATGGATGATAGCGGGCAAAAAGGCATTCAAGCGATGATCGATGAAAAGGGGACGGTTGGAGGGCTTATGTTATCACCTATTGAGAGATTTCCTGAATCGGATGCCAAGCAAACAGACTCCGTTTTCCGACTTCCTTTTAACGGACAATGGTACGTGTTCTGGGGCGGCGAGAATGTTGTGGATAATTACCATTACGTCGAGGAAAGCCAGCGGTACGCCATAGACGTCATAAAGACTGAGAACGCGATGTCTTATAAAGGAGATCCCGCCAAGAATGAGAGTTACTTTGCGTTTGGAGAAGAGATTCTTGCTGGTGCCCGTGGGAAGGTGGTGAGTATGGAGAATAACATCATGGACAATGAACCAGTGGGTATGACAAACGAAACTGAACCCGTCGGTAACTATGTCATCATCGATCATGGAAATTCAGAATATAGTCTATATGCACATTTAAAGCAGGGATCGGTATGCGTGAAGGAAGGCGCTGAGGTCGAAGCAGGCGATCTGATAGGTCGATGCGGCAATTCCGGCAATTCAACCGAAGCTCATTTGCATTTTCAGGTGTCGGATCATCCGGATCTGTTTAGGGTCAATACGAAGTCTCTTCACATCAACTGGTTTGGCCATATCCAGGTGAAACGAGGCCAAATTGTATATGGCGGGGGTTGAACATTAGATCAAACAAAAAGCATGGGCCTGAAATCTCGGCCCATGCTTTTTGTTCTATATATTAATAAGTATGCGCTCATGTTCATGTTAAGTTTGCTACTTAGCTGCTGCAGCCGCCGCCACAGCCACTCCCGCAAGAGGACCCGCTGCTGCAGGATGAACCGCTGCTGCAAGAGGATCCAGATCCATCGCCTGATGACCCATCGCCCGAATCCGATCCACCAGACCCGCATGCCGATGCGTAGGTGCAGGAGGAACTGCTGCTGTTTTTATGAAGCTCACGTTCATCAGGGATCATGTGGTCACCAAATTGTTCTGGTGCGTTCCAGGCAAAATAGACGGCCGCTGCCAGGAGCACATCGCTATTCCGGAAATTGACCAGCTTCTCATGACGCGCCGGCTCCTCTTGGGCGGTTCGAACCCGATCCTGCAGATCCAGGATGATTGCATCGATGGCCGTACGCGCTGCAGGGATCTTCTCGTAGGTCCAGGCATTGAAGCGCTTCTGGCCATGATTCACGGTGAAATGGCGAGAAGTATAGACCTCCAGCTCTTCGCGCGGCAGCGGGACGCGAAAGAAAGCTCCCCATAGCTTGGCGCTGTATTCATGCCAACCAAATAATTGTACATATACCGTATCAAACCACGCGCGTTCATTCGGAATAGGCACATGCTCGCTTCCGGTATTTGGAGCGTGGTGAAGCATTTTGCCAAGAAAGCGTTCCGAGAATTGTTGGTATTCGTATGTATACATCAACATTTCATGCCATACTTCATCCACGTCTTTGCTGAACATTGGGACACGATCCAGCACGGCGCACATCATGAAGAACCGTTTAAGCTCCTGCCATCTCCATTCATACTCCTGTTCGGACAGATTCGGATGCTCACTCATTACTCGTTGCTTCAGCATGCTCTGATAGGTGTGGGGCAGCGCAGCCTCCAGTTTGCCGACAAGCTCACTCGCCGGGCTTCCTGCCTTGACGATCGGCGGCAGCTCGGGTATTTTCCCGCGTCGAAGCTTATTGCCATTTGGGAGTGACTGGCTGCTCTGTTTGCGCAATGAGCGTTTTACGAAAAAAGAAATAATCCATACATCCACCGCAACGAAAAGAATAATCAGTATCCAGGTTGTTGAATTCATACCGTGTTCCTCCTGTCTTTTTAGTGTTTGGAGGTGGGTTTATTCATTCTCTCCTGAATAAATTATTGCAAATGTTACGAGGGTTGGCAATTGAAATTGAAAATCGATTATAACTTGAAAATAGGGACTTCTTTATGATACATTCCGTGTGTGTCTAACGTTTTTTGATCATGCAGCTGTGATCTTGGTGGGTGGCAATTACGTTTACTTTAGGAGCATACATATGTTAACAGGTTGGAAACTATCCGTAATAGGTATTATTATTGTAGGCATTACCGGCATCGTTGCGTCTATTACCGGTCTGATCGAGCCTGGCCGGGCGATTGCACTTTTCGTTGTATTCGTACTATTTATCGGGGCGCTGGAGCTGCTGGAACGAATCAGGAGCCGCAGAAAGAAGAAGGGGGAAGTGCAATCTTCCAAATAAACATGTAAAGACAGCAAGGAGGGAGTTTGTGAATTGGGTAGCCGTACAGCCGTACTACAAAATCAACCGAGTCGTGGATGGTATCGAACAACGGACGGAAGAGCAGGGGCGGGAGATGTTCCTGTACGAGGATCGCATCGTAACGAAATACCGGGAGTTCCCCATCAAGCAGGTCTTTGACCTGTCGTATCGGTCGATGGGAGACGGCGGTGGTTTCTTATACTTGCACACCCAGCAAGGAGTGTATTCGTACACGGTGAAGGATGATCCGGGTTCTTTCATCTCGGCATTTAAAAATCTCTAATGGCATGATCCATAATAAAACTGGTCTCAGGTCCAGTTCATATCCTCGCCTGCAGCACGTTTGCGAAAACTACGTTGTCATATAAGCTGATACTATTCTAGGGACGGATAAGGGGGGCAGGGGTGGATACGCTATTGAATTTTATAGAACAGATCGGGCACTACGCATTATTCGTCGTATTGTGCCTTGGATTGGTCGGTCTTCCTGTGCCTAATGAAATCGTGGCAATGACAGGCGGCGCGTTAGCGGCATCCGAGATTTTAACGCCGTTTCCGTCTTTTATCATGACGTTACTTGGTGTGTGCTCGGGATCGACGGTAGGTTATATGCTTAGTCGCTTTACCGCGAGCAAGCTGTTAAACCGCGCCCAGGAAAAGTCGAAAATCCGCCAGTTTCTTAATGTATCCGAACGGTTGACCCGCCAATACGGCAATTACGCCATATGCATTAGCGCTTTTTTGCCCATCTTGCGCAACGTGACTCCCTATGCGGTAGGCATGAAAGGAATGCCGTATCGCAGATTTGCGATGTATTCGTATTCCGCGTCCTTTGTATGGACCATCGGTTATTTCTCTTTAGGCATGTTCGTCGGAGATCAGGTCGTCGATCATATTGGAGCCCTCATTAACCGGTACGGATATTATGCAGCGGGAATCGTCGTGGTGCTGGTCATCCTTCTGATCATTTCGCGAGTGATTCGAAGAAATAAACGAAGCAATGAGAATAATGAAATTCAGTTTCACGGATAAATGCCGCATGTCTGTGAATTAGGGCTCATCCGGCAAGGGCTCGGGTGATGTTCGAATGATTCTTACGTATTCTCGTGGTAAGAACCATGGGGTTTCTTGAATTTGATAAACTCTGGTTGACGTGTTTTCTTGTGGATAACTGGGATGTGTACGAGTATTTGTTACGATGGCGGCCGCCAAGATAACGAGAAAGATGAAAGCGCAAACAACCGCTTTTTTGATCATCATGGGAACCACTCCTTTATATACAGTGATTTCCTGATTGTCCCGTTTTCATTCCAACATACCCTTTGACAAAGTTTTGATCTCAAGATATACTGTTTTTCAGTGTGATTCGAAAAAAATACCATATGGTTTTACCTGGAGGAGCCTGCCAACAGCGGGCTCTTTTTGTGTTTTTTTGGACTTATGCCTAAATAATGGGGAAATACTACTAATGAAGGAAAAATCGGACTATAGGAGGAGTAGACTTTGTCTTTGCTGCACATCGCCGTTATGGCACCTTTTATCGTAGCGCTTGTGGTTATGTTGACTTACAAGCTCATCGGCCGTGTTCACACCGGATGGGTGATTTTGCCGGTACCGGTTGTCCTGTTCGCCTATTTTTTGGGGCTTATCCCAACCATTCAGGGAGGTGAGCAGCTTCAAGCTGTCCTGGAATGGATTCCAAGCGTGGGAATAAACTTTACCGTTTATTTGGATGGATTAAGTTTAATTTTTGCACTATTAATATCTGGTATTGGTTCGCTCGTTGTACTGTACTCCATCTTCTACATGGACAAGAACAAGGAAGCCGTTCATAGATTTTACATCTATCTGCTTCTGTTCATGGGCGCCATGCTTGGTGTTGTGCTTTCGGATAACCTGATGGTGCTGTACGGCTTCTGGGAACTGACAAGCATCTCGTCATTCCTGCTGATTGCATTCTGGCATCATCGCGACCGCTCCAGATACGGAGCTTTAAAATCCATGCTGATTACCGTATTCGGCGGACTTGCCATGTTTGCAGGGTTTATTCTCCTTTATATCATGACAGGCACCTTTTGCGTGCGGGAGATTGTAGCGAATGTGGGGAGCATTGCGGGAGACGCGCTGTTTATCCCGGCCATGATTCTGATCCTGCTGGGAGCATTCACCAAATCCGCGCAGTTCCCGTTCCATATCTGGCTGCCGGATGCGATGGAAGCACCGACTCCAGTTAGTGCTTATCTGCACTCCGCTACGATGGTCAAGGCCGGAATCTATCTGGTGGCCCGTTTTAGTCCGGTGTTTGCCGGGCAAGCCTCCTGGTTCTGGATCATAGCGATTACGGGCCTGACCACGCTGATCTATGCCTCGATTCGCGCGATCAAGCAGACGGACCTAAAAGCACTGCTGGCATTCTCCACCATCAGCCAATTGGGGCTGATCATGAGTTTGCTCGGTCTTGGCTCTGCCGCAGCTTATTATGGAGGCGGCGTGGACACGCTGCTCTATACGAAAGCAACGACAGCCGCCATCTTTCATTTGATGAACCATGCTATATTTAAGGGCGCTTTGTTTATGGTTGTCGGTATCGTCGATCATGAGACGGGCACCCGCGATCTGCGGAAACTCGGAGGTCTGATGTCGCTCATGCCAATCACGTTCACCGTGGCCGTCATTGGTGCATTTTCCATGGCCGGTCTGCCTCCGTTTAACGGATTCCTGAGTAAAGAAATGTTCTTTACGGCGGTCCTTCAAGCGTCTCACATGAATTTCTGGAATGCCGAGACCTGGGGTGTGCTGATACCGGTCGTTGCCTGGATTGCCAGCGTGTTTACGTTCCTGTACAGCATGATCCTGGTCTTTAAAACCTTCACCGGACGCTTCCAGCCTGAAAAACTGGAGAAGAAGCCGCATGAAGCACCGCTGGGGATGCTGATTCCCCCGGTTATTCTGGCATCGCTGGCCATTGTGTTCGGGTTGTTTCCGAACCTGCTGTCTCATGCGCTCATTGAACCGGCGATGGCCGCCATTCATCCCGGGCTGCTCGTGGCAGAGGATCGTTTCCACGTGCATATCGAGATGTGGCACGGGTGGACAACGGAAATTTTCATGACCATCGGAATCATTGTTCTCGGTACCGTTCTGTATAAGCTTCACGGCAGAGCGCGTATCTTGAATACAACGCTTTTCAAGCGATTCACATTGAACAACCTGTATGACGGGGGATTGCGAGTCCTCGAAAGAGGCGGCAAATCGCTGACCTCCACTTATATGACAGGTTCACTCCGTCATTATGTGATCTATATTTTTGTATTTTTCATAGCCGTTCTTGGCGGGGGGCTTCTGCTGGTCGATCATATTGGATTTGATATGACGGACTACGCACCGATGTCCTTCTATGAGGCAGTTGCCATCCTTGGTCTGGTTATCCCGGTCATTGTGCTTCCGTTCGTACGGACACGACTGATGGCCATAATATTGACAGGTGCTGCCGGCTATATGGTGACCTTGTTCTTCGTTCTGTTCCGGGCTCCGGATTTGGCGCTGACCCAGATGGTTGTCGAGACGGTTTCCGTCATGCTGTTCCTGCTCTGTTTCTATCATCTGCCGAAGCTGAAGCGGGAGAAGATACCGATGAGCCTGAAGTGGAGAAATTTGCTCATTTCGGTAGGCGTCGGTGCTGTCGTGACCTTGATCGCATTGGCTGCGAGCAGCGGCAGAACCTTTGACTCCATTGCGGATTACTTCATTAAAGAGAGCTACCATTTGGCCGGCGGTAAAAATATCGTCAACGTCATTCTGGTGGACTTCCGTGGATTTGATACCTTGCTTGAAATTACGGTTCTCGGCATAGCATCCCTTGGGATTTATGCCTTGATTAAAATCGATTTAGGTGAAGGCATTTTGGGCGAACGGGATCGTTTTGAAGGGGCATATCTCCCTAACAGCAATGATGTCATACTGCGCACCATATCCAGGGTGGTTATCTTTATCGTCGTAACCTTCTCATGGTTCCTGTTCAATTCGGGACACCATGAGCCGGGTGGAGGATTTATCGGGGGGCTGATGACTTCAGCCGCACTGGTTCTGTTGTCGATGGCTTTCGGCATGGATATGACCAGGAAAATCGTACCTTTCGAATTTCGAAAGGTTACGGCTACTGGACTTGCGATTGCACTCCTTACAGGGATCGGCTCCTTTGCTTTTGACGCACCGTTTTTAAGTCATTCCTTCGGTTACTTCAACCTGCCGTTGCTCGGGGAAACCGAGCTGGCTACTGCGGTTCTCTTCGACCTCGGCGTCTATTTAGCCGTCGTTGGCGTGACGATGACCATCATCAATTCGATTGGGAGGGATAACTGACCATGGAACTTTATATGTCGCTTGCCATCGGGATTATTTTTGCGGTTGGGATATACCAGATCTTATCCAAAAGCTTGCTGCGGATTATTCTCGGTACTTCCCTGTTAACCCATGGTGTCCATCTGCTGCTGCTCACCATGTCGCGGCTGAAGACCGGTGCTGCTCCGCTGCTTGGCGAGAAGGCTTCATCCTACGTTGACCCCGTTCCGCAAGCGTTGATTCTGACATCCATTGTCATCAGCTTTGGCGTCACATCGTTCTTCTTCGTACTGGCGTATAAAGCGTATCAACGCTTGGGCACGGACAACATGGAGGAGCTAAGGGGGATGGATGATGAATAATGTAATTGTTCTTCCTCTCCTTATTCCGCTGGTTACAGCTGTTATTCTTATTTTCTGTTCCAAATATGTTCGTGTTCAGCGTTGGATCAGTGCGGTTAGTATCGCAGTCAACCTGCTTGTGGCGTTGTTCATTGTAAGTCAGGTAAACCATGAGGGCATCCAGACACTTCACATGGGTGGATGGCAGCCGCCGTATGGAATCGTATTTGTGGCCGACATGCTCGCGGCACTGCTGGTGCTTACAACGTTGATTGTCGCGGCTGCCTGTTTGTTCTATTCTTTCCAGAGCATCGGGGAAGAGAGAGAGAAGCATTACTTCTATGCTTTTTTTCAATTTTTGCTGGCTGGCGTGATTGGATCGTTCCTCACAGGGGATTTGTTTAACCTGTTTGTCTGTTTTGAGGTTATGCTGATCGCTTCCTACGCCTTGATCGTGCTGGGCGGCACCAAGCGCCAGTTGAGGGAAACCTTAAAGTACATGCTGATAAATATTATTTCATCCACCTTGTTTGTTGCAGCCGTTGCTTATTTATACGGCACAGTCGGCACGTTGAATATGGCGCATCTGTCCCTGCGCGTGGCCGAAGTGCAGCAGGATGGAATCTTATCGGTCATCGGTCTTCTGTTCCTGATTGTATTTGCACTGAAGGCGGGTTTGTTCCTGTTCTTCTGGCTGCCCGGTTCCTACAGTGCACCTCCAGCGGCAGTTACGGCTTTGTTCGGCGCGCTGCTTACGAAGGTTGGGTTATATGCGATTATCCGTACGTTTACGTTGATCTTCTATCACGATACCGGCGGCATCCATGCCGTCATCGGCTGGATGGCTGCGGCAACGATGATTCTGGGCAGTTTGGGCGCGGTTGCGTATAAGGATCTTGGACGGATCCTGAACTACAACATTATTATCAGTGTCGGTTTTATCGCTTTCGGCATAGCGACGGCATCTTCTGATTCCTTGAACGGAGCCGTATTCTACTTGATGCATGACATGATAGCAAAGGCGCTGCTCTTTATTCTGGGCGGTATCATCATCGCCAGTGCAGGCGCGAACAAGCTGAGCGAGATGGGCGGGCTGATGAAGCGCCATTCTTTGGTGGGATGGATGTTCTTTATCGTTGCACTGGCTCTGGTCGGCATCCCGCCCCTTAGCGGCTTTCTTGGCAAAGTCCTCATCGTTCGCGGCGGATTGAGCGGAGGCCATTATGTGCTAACGGGACTGGCATTGGCATCAAGTTTGGCGGTATTGTATTCCTTGATCAAAGTGTTTATGGGGGCATTCTGGGGCGAATCACCTCGACTCCAAGAATCGAAACCGGTCAGAATCCACAAGACAGCTTATGCGGCAGCTATTGGGCTAACGGTTATGGTGATTGTCCTTGGGGTGGGTTCGGAGTGGATATATTCCTACACCTCTCAAGCAGGCGCCGTATTATCCGATCCATCACTATATATTAACGCTGTATTAAAGGAGTAGTGGATATGGGCCATCAAATTCTGTTAAATATCATCATTGCCGTTGTCTGGATGTTCCTGAACAATAATTGGTCCCCCCAGCAATTGATCATCGGGTATCTGATCGGAATCCTGCTGATTTATCTGCTGCGACGCTTCTGGCCGCACGATTTCTATTTGCGCAAGCTGTGGTCCATCATTCTGCTGCTGCTCTTGTTCCTAAGGGAACTGTTAAAATCGAGCATCACGGTAATTGGACAGATCCTAAGACCGAAGCTGAATGTTCGTCCAGGCATCTTCGCCTACTCAACCGAGCTGAAATCCGACTGGGAGATTACGGTGTTATCGTGCCTGATCTGCTTGACGCCAGGAACGCTTACTCTGGAAGTGTCTCGCGATGGTCAGACACTGTATATTCATGCGATGGATATTGAAGATGTCGAAGAGCTGTCGAATCAGATCCGCGATACCTTCGAACGCGCGATCAAGGAGGTGACCCGCACATGATTCATAGCATCCTGATTGCCTCTCTGGTGATTTTGTCCCTGGCTATTCTGGGCTGCTTGTACCGGTTAATCAAGGGACCTTCCATGAACGACCGGATCATGTCGCTGGATACGATTGGAATTATACTGTTGTCCATGATCGCTGTTCTGTGCATGCTGTTCCGGACAACCGTCTATTTTGATATCATTCTGTTGATCGGGATACTGACGTTTATCGGAACAACTGCGCTTGCTAGATATATCGAGAGGGGTGATGTCATTGAACGCACAAACGATGAGTCAGATCGGTGAGTTTCTGATCGCTCTGATGGTACTGCTTGGAGCTTTACTTGGTGCCTTGAGTGCATTTGGCCTTATCCGTCTGCCGGATGTTTATATGAGGTCTCATGCAGCAACTAAAAGTGCTACGCTAGGCGTCCTCTTGATTCTTGCAGGCGCATTTCTGTATTTCACCTTCTACCTGGAGCATGTCAGTGCAAAACTGCTGCTGGGAATTGTATTCGTATTTATTACGGGGCCGGTAGCGGGTCACTTGAATGGGAGGGCGGCGTATCGATCCGGCGTGTCCATGTGGGAGAACAGCGTTCACGATGACCTTAAGCCTGAACTCAAGCGCGAACGTGAGCGGATGCGCGCTTCCCAGAAAGGGGAGCGCTCCGAGAAGGGATGACCGAACAGGGAGTCCCAGACTGACATATTGACAACTGACAAAATGGGCTTTCCATAAACTTGGGAAGCCCATTTTTTTGTTAAAGCTTGGTCAGTGGGCATCACCATGGTAGAATTGACCAAAATCTATTCGAAATGCTTGGGAATGAACGTTAGCACTTCCAGCAGAATATGAACAAGGAGAACATCTACAGATGATTTTAGAGCAAGCTGATATGAAACTTAGAGAGTTATCTTCCTTTCTTGCAAGATTAAATGGGATTCGTCATCATCATGTCGGATACTGCGGTGAACAGGAAGGCGAGATTTACAACACGCTTCAGGCGGAGTTCACGGAGAATGGCGAACTGAGCAGTCAAAAATTCACCGTCATATATGATCAAGATCAGATTGTGGGGGCATTGGGATTCGATGTTGATGAAGAAGAACGGTCCGCTGAATTATGGGGACCTTTTATCAGCGCGGAAGGTGAGCAATGGAATCGATTGGCGGAGCAGCTATGGGATACAGGGACCTCGAAGCTGGAAGGCTGCGTAAATCGTTATTACGGTTTTTATAATGTGGATCATCAATCCGCTGCACGCTTTATGGAAGACAAAGGGGGGAGAAAGTCAGGAGAGCATCATGTTCTACGAATCCGAAAATCGGCCCTTTTAAAGGATCGCCTTTCTGAACTCCAGGATTTCACATCCGAGTATGCGGATGAATTTGTGAAGCTGCATGGTACGAATTTCCCTTATACCTATCTCAGCGCTCAGGATATTATGCAGCAGCTGGATGAGGATCACCGACTCTTTATGCTTACGGAACAAGGACAGCTCGTTGGCTATGTTTATGTGGAAGGTGAACCCGAATTTAAGGAAGGCAGCATTGAATACATCGCCGTATCCGAAAATTTCCGGGGGAAGGGCTATGGCCGGGCACTTCTTGACCAAGCACTTCATTATCTGTTCCATATCGTACAGCCGGAAGACATCTCGTTATGCGTGGACCAGAGAAATGAAGGCGCGATCCAGCTGTATCAACGTGCGGGGTTCGACGCGGTACATAAACTGGCGGCTTACGTATTGGAGTAAGATGGGTTTGTTCCGCATCTAAGCACGTCTACTATAACAAGACCCGCTAGTCCCGGTTGCAACGGATAGGCGGGTCTTGTTATGAATTTAACGCTTTGTCTTTTTGTTGCTTATCACGATACTTCCCGGATGATCTTCATGATGGTAACGTTTTTCCATCTTTTTGCCGGTTAACCACAGCAGCCATAGGACAACGACTGCGATAAGAATACGCCAGGGCTGTGTTATAAAAGCTTGCCAGTCATGTCCGATAAATGCGACCATGAAGATCATTACGGATTTACCCGCCATCACCGCTATCGTAAATGTCGTAGCCGATACCGTACTGAAGCCGGAAGCAATATTGATCAGCGAGGAAGGTGTGAAGGGGAAGCAGTACAGGATGAAGATCGGCGTAAAACCTTTTTCTTCGATCCAATGGAAAAAACGCTGGGATCCCGGCATTCTTTTTTGAATAAGCAATCCCAGCTTGCCGCCCAGCTTGCGAACGATCCAAAACACGGTAATGGATCCAAGGCAAACACCGATCCAGGACAGTAAGAATCCCCACCATAAACCGTAGGCTGCGGAGTTCCCCATGACAAGGACGATAAGGGGCAGTATGGGCAGAAACGCCTCTATAAATGGAAGCAAAATACCAGGAATGGGACCGAGCTGTGAATACTGCTCAAGCCATCCCTGTACTTGATCCATGTCCATTTCCTTTATATGGGTCCATAAATTCTGAAGCCATTCCAACATGATGAGTAAATCCTCTCCCTGCCTAGGGTAAAATTATGTATTTTCTGGTCGATCTCGGATGGAATATATTATAGCATAACGGAAACCAATATTATAAATTGCAGGTATTGGACCGGATGGATGATCACAAATAAAGCTCAAACTCCCCGAAAGGCGTGGAAAGTTTGAGCTATACCAGTTAACGATTTGTTATCCAGAATGGGAGGGCAGGGCAGCTTCCTTGGTTTCTGGATTCGTATCCGGGGGAAGATCCGGCTCGACCCCATTCCAATCGATTCGATTCTTGCTCCGCAGTGACCACACGACCAAGAGAATAATTCCGATGATGACCGAACCAATCGTGACTATATAATTGCCCCAAATAGAAAGGTATTCGATCTCGATGAATGCATAATTCGAAGGCACCACGACATACCGTACCATCTCCAGCCAGGCCAGGTGAAAGCCAATATTCATCCATAGATTGTTGGATACGATGCGGCACAGCTGCAATACCGTACCAAAAGCAATTAAATTGATGATATACTCCACCGTAATCAGATCCCATGTACCTATTCCTATGGCCACCATGAATCCCGTTACGGCGATAGGTGCAAGTACGAATAACACAACCTGAAGGATCAGCGCAAGCCAGCGCGGAAAACGGGTGTTCAGGTTCCGAAACACATAACCGCGGAAGGTTAATTCTTCAGGAAAGGCTTCGTAAAAAAAAGCAATCGGAACGTTGATGAGGATAACGAGCATCGTAGCGACAGGGAAGTGGAATGCCACGATTCGGAGCCACCCGGCGGCACTGCCAATCAGCAAGGCTGCTGCTGTGACCAGGGCAAGGAGACCAATGCCGAGAAGGAAATAACGAAAACCGGAAGGAGGAGAGCTAAGACCAAGTCCGCTCCAGGGACGCTGGTCGACATAACGCCTAAGCAGATAAATCAGCGGTACGGATACACTTGTTGTTACGACTGCAAGGAGGATTTGCAGCCCGAGCGTGGGGATCTCGTAGGAACTCGCTGTCGTGGCTATCACAACCGCTAGTCCGAGCCCTGTAACAAAAGCCAGCCACCCAAGGACGACACGCCAGAACAGGTTTAAACGTCCCTCCCGATCACGGAATGCACGAGAGACACCATGCCTAGCCTTCGATTCAGTTAATGTGCGAATGACAAACTCGCCCCTCTCCTAAGAACACGCTGTGCGTGTTCACGATTCTTTTTGATATTAATATATATAGTATTGGTTCTACCAAGGTGTTCCAAAGAGAGAACCTATTTTTACGAGAGTAGGCATTGCAGAAGCAAACCGAGGAAACTGAAATGTTGTTTATAGTACGTTGTATTAAAAAAAACCGGAAGTGTATAATGGGATTATGCCAAAAATCGTAGATCATGATAAACAAAGACAACGGGTCGCTGAGGCTGCCCTGCGGGTGATTCAGAGGGGTGGACTCGAAAAAGCGACGGTACGCAATATTGCGGAAGAGGCGGGATTATCCGTAGGTTCGCTGAGGCACTATTTTACCAGCCAGGCTGAGCTGTTGACTTTCTGTATGGAGCTTATTATCGAGAGGATTGAAGAACGTTTTTCTTCTCTAGCCTTAAACGGACCCGTCTTAGCGGATGTAAAGCAAGTGTTGATGCAATTTCTGCCGATGGATGAGGATAGGACGATGGAAATGGAGGTGTGGTTGTCGTTTGTTGCCAAAGCGCTAGTGTATCCCGAATTAAGAATAATGACGGATCATATGTACGATGGTTTAACCAAGGCGTGCCATTATGTGGTGGATACCCTGGTTGCCCATAAGCTGGCTAAACCCGAGCTGGATCTTGAATATGAGAAGGAGCGAATATACGCATTGGTGGATGGGTTAGCGATTCATCATATCATGAGGCCACAGCAGCTCGCCAAAGAAAAGATCGAGAGGATTATCGATCAGCATCTGCGTTCCTTATGTCTGGATGACAAGGCAATGGCCTAAAAGTCCTAAGTAACTTTGCGTGTCAACATTGACATGTCATTCCTTTTTTTAATACAATGGTTCTTCGACAGGCACTTCGTGTGAAAAAAGATACAAAAGGAGAATGGCATGGTCAAAAAACACAAAAATCTGACAGTCGGCGAAATTCTGAAACGGTTCATCTTTATTACCATCGGTGCAATTCTGATGGCCGTGGCGCTTGAAATATTCCTAGTGCCCAACGAAATTATTGACGGTGGTATTACCGGTATTTCCATCGTATTATCATCGATTACGCCCATTAACCTGGGTGTGTTCCTGTTCATTATCAACTTACCGTTTCTGTTCATCGGTTACAAGCAGATCGGCAAAACGTTTGCATTTTCCACGTTATACGGGATCGTGGTATTGTCGGTGGCGACAACCTTCCTGCATCACGTAGACCCGTTTACGAACGAGAAAATTTTGGCGGTGCTGTTTGGTGGTTTGGTTCTGGGGCTGGGGGTAGGTCTTGTCATCCGTTATGGCGGAGCGCTCGACGGTACGGAGATCGTCGCTATCCTGCTGTCCAAAAAGCTGCGGATGCCGGTCGGACAAATCATCATGATCATCAACGTGTTTATTTTTATTACGGCAGGGTTTGTATTCGGTGCAGATTCGGCCATGTATTCGATTTTCTCATATTACATAGCGGCAAAAGTGATGGATATTGTGGTAGAGGGCTTGGACGAGTCCAAATCCGTTACGATTATATCCAATGAATATGAAGAAATCTCAAGTGCCATCATGCAGCGTCTTGGCCGCAGCACGACCATGATCTATGCCAAGGGTGGATATTCGAAAGAAGATACACAGATGATTTATTGCGTCATCACCCGGCTGGAGATTGCGAAGCTGAAGACGGTTGTGCAGGAGATTGATAAGAACGCATTTATTTCGATTCAAAATGTCGCGGATGTGCTGGGCGGGAGCATGGCGAAGTCTGATATTCACTAGGGTATAAGCGTACGCACTTATAATAAGTTGATTAACGAACAGCGGTTTTTTGCAGATAGTTCTGCAGAAGGCCGCTGTTTTTTGTGACCGCTATATGTGGTCTCACTCTGAGATAAAGAAAGATTGCCTGAGGCTCTGACAGATCTTCGTAGAAGAGGTCTATCATGAAAGCACTCAGGCAATCCATCTATCATTTCTCATTTCCGTACTTCAAAAAATTCGCATTCATCCCGCTTATGATAGCCGAGCGAACTGACGCTGGATTGTGTAATGACGGTTTCGTCTGTGAAGCGGATGACGAGACTGCCAGAATCAATCAGATGATTGTCCTTGAAGATGCGTATACGGATCTGCTGCTCCATAACTTCCTGAAAGTCCTGGTCGGTTACTAGCGGTCTGACTATCGGCATGGGTCATCCTACTCCTCACGTTTGAATGGTGGATTGCTTGTGAAAACGTCCTATGATAAAGGGGGATTGGTATGACATTTGCGGCAAACAGGGAAGTAGGTATCATTCCCACCAATCAGGATCTGCTCGCCGGCATACACGGGCTTACCGTCAATGACGCGAAGGTTCATGATCGCTTTGCGCTCGCAGAACCAGCAGATCGTCTTCATTTCTTCGATTTTATCAGCGTAAATCAGCATCCAGCGGCTGCCTTCAAACAGCTCGTTCCGAAAATCATTCTTCAACCCGAAGCCCATGACAGGCACATTAAGCTCATCTACGATCCGTACGAGCTGCAGGATGCTGTCCTTGGACAGGAACTGGCATTCATCAACAAGAACGCAGTATGGCTTAGGCTGATGTTCCTTCACAATCCCATAGATGTCGGTCGTATCGGTTACAGGTATTGCTTCCCGGCGAAGGCCGATTCGTGAGGATACATACCCAACGGCATCCCGGTCATCAAGAGCAGACGTAAAGAGGAGCACCGGTTTGTTCTGTTCTTCGTAGTTATGGGCGACTTTCAAAATTTCGATGGATTTACCACTGTTCATGGAGCCGTATTTGAAAAATAATTGAGCCATGCTTTCGTTCCCTTCCTATAAATGCAATGTTGCTTCTTCGCGTTGAGTTGTGCAAAATTCTTACAATATAAGATATGACATGCAGATTATATTGTCGCATTATTGGGCAGCTTTTGTCCATTGCCTGTAAGGACTATATTCTGACATATAGGACTTGGGCGCGGAATGAAAAAAAGGTTTGACAACCTTTACCAGCGGTTGTAATATAACGGCATACCAAATGAATACCGAGATAATCGACCGGATAACTGGAGATATCGCGCATATGAACAAGTACGATGATGGATGGACGTACTTAGACAAGCGCTATATCTCCTTTTTTTTATGAGATAAGAAAGCATAAACTTCAGACGTTTATCATCCTTATCCTGCAAGGAAAAACTTCCACTAAATGTGGTCCGTCTTCTGAGAAAGTAGCTCGAAAGAGGTTTTTGTTTGTCTTTTATACCGAGTAAACAGGTGTGAATAATTATGATATAGGATGGTGAAACGAATGTCAGCGGACACCTTGATTATTCAACAGGTAAATAAAATTTTTCAAGCTCCGACGGGAGATGTTATCGCGCTGAATGGCATTGAGTTGCGGGTTCGAAAGGGAGAATTCATTACGTTAATCGGACCGAGCGGCTGCGGCAAGAGCACCCTGCTGAAAATCGTTGCCGGTCTGGACACATCGTACGAAGGGAGTGTCTTGTTGAATGACAAGCCGATATCCGGTCCGAGCATCGAGAAAGGATTTATCTTTCAAGAGCCGCGCTTGTTTCCATGGCTGACCGTGGAGAAGAATATCGCGGGTAATTTGTCGCTGAAGCAGAAGGACATCCGCAAGAAGGTGGATGAGTTCATCGAGCTGGTACGGCTCAAAGGCTTCGAGAAAGCATATCCCAGGGAGCTGTCAGGGGGGATGGCACAGCGGGTGGCAATCGCCAGGGCGCTGCTGCGGAATCCGGACGTGCTGCTGCTGGATGAGCCGTTTGGCGCGTTGGATGCATTTACACGTTCCCACATGCAAGAGGTGCTGCTCGATATTTGGCAAAATAGCCGCACGACCATGCTCTTTGTTACCCACGATCTGGATGAAGCTGTGTTCCTCGGCGAGCGTGTTGTTATTATGAACCCGAGACCGGGCCACATCCGTTCCATTCTGCCGATTGATCTGCCGTTTCCTCGCAAACGAACCGGTTCCTCCTTTCAGGAGCTGCGGACCAAAGTGCTGCACGAGTTTGAGAAAGTGGAAGAACCGGAGTTTGATACCGGTGCGGGCATTTAAACATGCAGGATGATGCTGAACGTCTAACAGGATAGATGAAAGATAGAAAACAAAGGAGAGAGTTTGAGCATGAAACTGAAGAAAAAGAGTGTAGTCATTATGGTTTTCCTCATCATGTCTGTCTTGGCATCCGGCTGCGCGGGCGCAAACAGCCAGCCCAAGGTTAGCGCTGTAAGGAAAGGAGCGGACGGTAAATACAAAGATCTAACCGTAAGACTCGGGGTACAAGGCAGCGGCGGTTTGTTTGGCAAGGCTCGCGAAGAGAAGTGGTTTGAGGAGGAGTTTGGCAAGTTGGGCGTCAAGGTGGAGTGGTCGGAGTTTCAGAGCGGCCCCCCGATGACCGAAGCGATGGCTTCGAAGCGCCTGGATTTTGCGGGGCTCGGCAATATGCCGATTATCGCTGCCCAGGCGGCAGATATTCAGTTTAAGGTCATTTCCCAGAGTCTGCACGGCCAGAAGAATGTAGCTATCATCGTGCCGCCGGGCAGTTCCGCGCAGACCTTGAGTGATTTGAAGGGCAAGAAGGTAGCGGTGACCAAAGGGAGCAACGCCTTTAACTTCCTGTACCGGGCATTGGCGGATCAAGGAGTCAAGGTGTCCGATATTGAAATCATCCAGCTTCAGCCCGATGAAGCCCAGCCGGCATTCGAATCGGGCAGCGTCGATGCATGGGCAACCTGGGATCCGTATATTACCTTGAACACGCTGACAGGCAAAGGCAAAGTGCTGGTAGACGGCGAGCAGCTTGGCGTTCTGTCACCGTCGTTCAATATCGTGCGGAAGGATTTTTCCGATCAATATCCGGATTTGGTCACGCTCTATCTTACAGTGCTGAACAAAACGCTCGCTTGGGAGAAAGAGAACGAGGCCGAGGCGCTAAAGCGGTATGCCGATGAGCGCGGCATTCCACAGGAAGTCATTCAAGGCACCTTTGACCGTTCAAGGTCGATCAACATTCCGGTGACGGATGCCATTATTGCCGAACAGCAGAAAACGGCCGATTTCCAATTTGAGCAAAAAACGATCCGCAAAAAAATCCAGGTTAAAGACGTGTTTGATAATCAGTACATTGAGGCTGCGTCTAAATAAGAGCAAATCATCTGAATCGGAAAGGGGGTAATCGTATATGCTCCAAGAAGGGATCAGCAAAGGGGCCGTGGTTGTGCCCGCCGAGTCCATACGCCGTCAAAATCGGCTAAACCGCAGGTTCCGGCTAAAGCTTACAAACGCACTGATCGGCTGGCTTGTTCCGCTCTTTATTATCATCGCATGGCAGACCGCGGGAGCTCTGGGCTGGCTCAACCCGATTCTGCTTCCGACTCCGCTCAGTATCTGGAATGAGTTCGTTCATCTAACAAGCACAGGCGAGCTGATCAGGCATCTTGGCATATCATCCTGGCGAGCGCTGCTCGGATTCCTGCTTGGCGGCAGCCTCGGTTTGGCCGCGGGTATATGGGTAGGATTTTCGTACAAAGCCGAGCGGCTTATCGATCCTTCCTTGCAAATGCTGCGGACGCTTCCCCATCTGGCGATCGCCCCATTGTTCATCCTTTGGTTCGGTTTTGGGGAAACCTCGAAAATACTTCTTATCGCCAAAGGCTCGTTCTTTCCACTTTACGTGAACACGTTTCTCGGGATCCGATCCGTGGACAACAGGCTGTTTGACGTAGCACGTGTTCTACAGTTCAGCCGCTGGGACCAGATTCGCAGGCTGATCGTTCCCGCCGCGCTGCCGCATATTTTCCTCGGCATCCGCCTTTCGATCGGTGTTGCATGGCTTGGTCTGGTTGTGGCCGAACTGATGGGCGCAAGCTCCGGCATCGGATATATCATCAATGACGCACGATCCTTCTCGTGGACCACGGTTGTCTTCGTCGGAATTATGGTGTTTGCGATCGTCGGAAAGCTCTCGGATACGCTGGTTAAATGGCTCGAAGGCAGACTGCTGGGTTGGCAGAACAGCTACAAGGGGGATGACAAGTCATGAAAAGTCAAATTACCATCCGTGAACTTGCGGAGAAGGATGGGTTGAAGGTCATACCCAGGCCGCTTCATGCCTGGCTTGTGCCGATCGCGATTGTGGCTTTATGGCAGGCAGCGGGTGGTTTCGGATGGATTTCACCAACCCTGCTGCCTACGCCGCTAACGATTGCCAAGCAATTCGCGATTTTGGGGGCCAGCGGTGAGCTGTGGGAGCATTTTCGGATCAGCATCCTTCGAGCGCTCTCGGGCTTTTTACTGGGTGGTTTGACCGGTCTCGCCTTGGGGGTGTCCACGGGTCTAGGCAAAATGGCGGAGCGTACGCTGGATCCCTCATTGCAGATGCTGCGCACTGTGCCGCTCTTATCGTTGATTCCGCTGTTTATTCTCTGGTTCGGCATCGGGGAATTCTCCAAGATTCTGATGATTTCCCTGGGGGCTTTCTTCCCGATGTATGTGAACACCTTCCTTGGCATTCGGAGCGTGGATGCGAAGCTGTATGAAGTATCAAGGATCTTTCAATATTCCAAGCCGCAGCTGCTCATCCGATTGATCGTACCGGCTGCCTTGCCGAACATTTTGCTTGGCATCCGCCTGTCGCTCGGCGTCTCCTGGCTTGTTCTGGTCGTCGCGGAGATGATGGGGACAAGCGCGGGCATTGGCTATATGATTCAAGACGCCAGAGCCTATTCGCAGACGGATATCGTGTTTGTAGGCATCATTATTTTCGCGATCGTGGGCAAGCTGTCCGATTCCGTGGTGCGTCTGCTGGAATCCAGGCTGCTGAGCTGGAGAGAGACCTATAAGGGCTTCTAGGAAGTTAGGTCGACCATTTATGAAAAGGAGTGTTAACGAAGATGGGAACAACCAACCGCAGAAATCACCAGATGCATCTGGGTGCGTTTATCTATTATGCCGGACATCATCATGCCGGGTGGCGTCATCCAGCATCCGATGTGGAGGGAATGTTTGGAATTGAGCTGTATAAGCAGCTTGCCGCCACAGCGGAGCGGGGGAAGTTCGACATGATGTTTTTTGCCGATTTGCTGTATGTGACCCAGGTTGAAAATTCCGCCTCCGGCATGCTGGACCCGTTGACGCTCTTATCCGCTCTCTCCACCGTTACGAACAAGCTGGGACTGACCGCCACGGTCTCCACAACGTACAATGAGCCATACAACGTGGCAAGGAAGTTCGCTTCGCTCGATTTTATCAGCGGAGGTAGAGCGGGGTGGAATATCGTAACGTCCCAGCTGGATATCGAAGCCCACAATTACGGGAAGCACAAGCATCCAGAACATGGCTTGCGTTATGAAATGGCGCGTGAGTTTGTTGAAGTGGTTACCCGTTTATGGGACAGCTGGGAAGACGATGCGCTTGTGCTTGACCGGGAGTCCGGGAGATTTGCGGATGGAGCGAAGGTACAGCCTGTGGATTTTACCGGACGATGGTATTCCACGAAAGGCCCGCTGAACGTACCCAGGCCGCCGCAAGGCTACCCCGTGCTGATACAAGCCGGTTCTTCCGGTCCGGGACAGGACTTCGCTGCCCAATATGGAGAGGTTATCTTCACGGCTCAGCAGTCCAAGCAGGCAGCGCAGGAGTTTTATGCAAGCGTCCATTCGAAGTTGTCTCATTATGGAAGAGGAAGCGGAAGCCTGAAAATCATGCCGGGCCTGTCGCCTGTCATCGGGTCTACAGAGGATGAGGCACGGTGCAAGGCGCAGGAGCTGCTGGAATTGATTCCGCCAGCGTCGGCGATCACCGTTCTATCCGGGTTCCTGAATTACGACCTGAGCGGTTATCCGCTGGACCAGCCGCTGCCAAGAAACATCCCGGACCCCGTGGCAGCTTCCAACGGCATGAAGAGTCGGGTCCAATTATACATGGATATGGCTTACCAAGGAAATCTGTCGGTCCTGGAGTTAGGCAGAAAGATATTGACCTCGAGGGGCCATATGCAATTTGTTGGGACGCCCGAACAATTAGCCGACATGATGCAGGATTGGTTCGAAGGTTATGCCTGCGACGGTTTTAATATCATGCCGCCGGTTCTGCCGGGTGATCTGGATGATTTCGTGAATACGGTTATACCCGTGCTGCAAGAACGAGGCTTGTTCCGTACTGAATACAGCGGAACGACACTAAGGGAGCACCTGGGCCTAACACGTCCTGACCCCGGACATTTTCGCCGGGAGGTTCACCAGGCAGCCGCGGATGTAATCTAAGCGAGCCGCGATTTTAAAGAACGTTTCGAGTGACCGAGGTTAAGGGGTCATCTTGGAACGTTTTTTATGTATGATAAAAGCCATGTATTAGGCTGGCTGGATTTATTTTTGCTTGCGTTCTTAGCATCATGGCACCAGGGTCAATCAAAAAAAGGTATAATGTTTTTCAATTACTTTGTCAGAAATGAAGAACTTCTCTGGTCATATAAGTAGTCAACGATACGAAAGAGGGTTTGAGCAATTGGAAACGGCAGCAGACAGCACGGTCCAGTGGGATGAGATGGAAGATCAGGAGTTGGTGAAATATGCGCAGGCAGGGGAGCGGGAAGCATTCGGGGAGCTTGTTCGGCGTCATCGGTCCAAGGTTTATGGCTATGCCAGAGCTATAACCCGGGAGTCCTACCTGGCAGAGGACGTTGTACAGGATGCGCTAATCCGTGCGTTCATGCATCTGGGGAAACTGGTCGATGCCCGGCGGTTCTTGCCGTGGGTGCAGCGGATTGTTCGGAATCAGGCCTATACCCGCCTTAAGGGAAGCCCTGCGATGAAAGAGCAGACATTCACCGAGCTTGAAGGCAGGGGAAGGGCTGATGGTGCCGGGAGTTCGGATCAGTGGAACAATCTGGACAGCATTCTGGGCAGGCTCCATCATTCTGCAACCGAAGCTGCCGCTGGATTCCACATTCCGGAGGAACGGATCGTCCAGCAAGAGACGCTGCGCTTTTTAACGGACATCATTCAATGCCTGAAGCCACGCGAACGGCTTATTTTCGAATCCCATTTTTTCGATCAGCTGTCTCCGCAAGAAATTGCCGACTTGTTTCAGCTCTCTTCGGCCAATGTGTATCAGATTATTTCGAGATCACGGAAGAAAGTGATCCAAGAAAAAATCCGGGTCACGGTTGACTCTTATATTAAGATGAGAAGGGACTTGGGAATTATGAAAAAGAAGATTCTGCCTTATGAAGGACCGTTGAAAGAAATCAAAACTTGGACAACCGCTGCGGATGCCACGTATAAAATGCTGCAATTTACAGATCGGAAGCTATCCCTGCCGATGGTCATGGGGCTTACAGGTCATGCATTCCGGATCAACATCATTCCGGATGAAGTTCACATTGCAGGTCCAACGGCGTATTTTTTTGGTGAAGTATTATCTCGGGGCCTTCATAATATCGGATTTCATTCCAAGTTTGTAGATGGCATGTCGGACGGCGTCGGCACCAATGCCAATCTGCTGGATCCATCCGCTTTGGAGAAGAGCGCCATGAGCAAGCGCAGCATTCATCAGGAGCTGCCAAGGGCCCTCGATCTGATTCATGCTTCACTAGACCGGGGATACCCTGTGCTGGCTTGGGATATATTCTTCCCGGAATTTGGCACACTGTATGGTTACGACGATGAAACGAGAACCCTCTATGGGGAAGTATGCGGAAGAGCGGATACGCTGCCCTACGAAAATCTCGGCAGAAGCGTGATGGAAGATCTATTTGTTCTGGCTATTGAGGGCTCCGTTGATTTAACGCTTCAGCAGCAGCTTCGACTTGCGCTTGAAACCGCCATCGAGCAATATGAGGGGAAAGAAAGCGTGGTGCCGACGGCGGTGAAAGGGATTGCGGCATATGATGCTTGGGTTGAATCACTGCAGGGGCGGAAGATCGAACCGAACGGTCATGCTTACAACATCGAGGTATTAAGAGATGCCCGGTATTACGCTGCGGAGTTCTTCAAGGAACTGAATGCAGCTTGGCCGGATGCGAATAAGGAAGGACCGGAGCTCACGCAGCAATTTAAAGAGGCCAGCGTGTTATATACAGGAATGTGTGAGAAGTTCAGTGTCCTGCATCAGATGTTCCCATTCCCGGTGGGGGGAGAGCCTAATTCGGAGGATCAAGCAACGAAGGCGATATCGCTGGTAGAGGATATTAAAGCTCTGGAGATCGAAGCTGTTGCTAAATTGAGAGAGATCTTTGCAAAGTTGTCTTCATAAATGGTGGTTAGTAATGGACGTGGTTTGATATACGGGCAAGCGGGTTGGATATAAACGGGGAAATCCATCGTGAATGGATGTCGAAACCATGAGTATTTTGCGATTGCCCGAGAAATAATAACACGTCCATAAACTGTATAGGATCATAAAATACGAGCATAAACGTTTCGCAAGATATGGTTTATACAACGATATCAAGCACTACGATGCTGGCATATGATAAAAGACGTTGTAACCTTCTGGTTGCAGCGTCTTTTTGACGTCATTGCACTAAAGTTGCAGTCGCACCTCAAAATCAACTACTATTTAAAGAGGGAACAGAACTTCTAGAATGTTAGCAGCGTGTTTTGTTTTTATTTACTACTCGAGTCATCACGGCTCTGAATCACACAATCGAAAGGAAGTATCCCATGAATTCTATGCAAATCGAACAGCTCAAAATCATTCGGAACGAAATTACCCGATTTATGATGAAATACAAATTCGCCTTAGATGAGATCGAAACCAAAATGGAAATATTAAAAGAGGAGTTCCAGGCTCTTCATGATTATAGCCCGATCGAACATACGAAATCCCGCCTGAAATCGCCGGAGAGCATCATGAAGAAGCTGCTGCGAAAAGGCGGAAACATATCTCTCAGTTCCATCGAAGATAACATCAAAGACATCGCGGGTCTAAGAATCACTTGCTCCTTTATTACCGACATTTACAAAATCAGCGACATGCTGCAGAAGCAGAGCGACTTAACGGTTCTAAACGTCAAAGATTATATCAAGAATCCGAAGCCAAACGGATACCAAAGCCTGCATCTGTTAGTCGAAGTGCCTGTTTTTTTCTCCGACCGGGTGGAGAAGGTATGCGTTGAAGTCCAAATTCGGACCATTGCGATGGATTTCTGGGCCAGTCTGGAGCATAAAATTTTCTACAAATATAATAAGTCGGTTCCCCAGCATCTGCTGGAAGAGCTTAAGAAGGCTGCGGATACGGCTAACGCGCTGGACCGTCAGATGGAGCAATTGCACCACGAAGTGCAAGCCATTAAAGATTCGGAAAGCAATGATTCACTGCTGGAGGAACTGAAGAGCATACAGATCAACAACCGCAAGTATGAGCTTCCGGCAGGATTGCTTGAAGTGTTGACCGAGGATAATTAAAGTTCTGGCAGGGGCGAAAAAAAGAGAAGCTTCACCTGTTTCATCATCCGTACACCGGGTATATATATCCTAAGTGGGAAGTGGAAACACATCAACACCAGACGGATAATAAGACGTTAAGTCGGAATTACCGAAAGGATTTGATACCCATGTACAGCATAACGAGGAATAAGGACGACACTACCTGAATTATTCCAAAGTACACCTTAAGCAATGGAACGATTGCGTTAGAATAGAAATAACCGCTTCCCACGAAAAAACTCTGCGAGTGATCTCGCGGAGTTTTTTTTTGCTGTCGATAACCATCCTGGCATGCCCCTGAATCTGCACGTGCACAAAGGGAGTATGCATGATATACAAATTGTGTTCCTGGTGGGAAGCCGATGACTGTGGGGACGATTCTGTTCACAATATTGAGGGATTGGCGGCCCTCGAAAGAACCGGCTCTATGATATACTTAGAAATTGGATACAATGGTAACAAACATGATGAAGATGTGATGAACCTACATAATAGAGGTGTATGTACTGTGACAACTACCGTAGTCATCGGCGGCGGCATTACCGGACTTTCGACCTTATACTATTTGCAAAAAGAGTTAAATCGCCGTCAACAGGATATGGAATTGGTGCTTATCGAGGCAAGTGAAACGCTGGGAGGCAAAATCCGAACCGTTCAGAACGGTGAATTTATTATGGAAACCGGAGCGGATTCGATCGTATCCCGGAAAACGAATGTGGCACCACTTCTGGAGGAGCTTCAGTTAACAAACGAGGTTGTGTATAATGCCACGGGGACTTCTTTCATATATACGACTGCAGGTTTGAAAAGAATCCCGGATGAGAGCGTATTCGGCATCCCGCTTAGCATGAAATCCTTGGCGGAAAGTGAGCTCGTGTCTGCCGAGGGGAAGGTGGAGGCGCTCAAGGACTACTACACGCCGAATGAAACGTTTACCAAGGATGATTCTTTGGGCGAGTTTCTTGAAGCCTTCCTTGGCAAGGAAATTGTTCAGAATCAGATCGCTCCAGTCATATCTGGCGTATATTCCGGAGAGCTTCATGATCTCACCATTGCGTCTACGTTTCCTTATTTACTAGAATACAAAAATACATACGGCAGTATCATGGGTGGTCTAGCCGAGCATAAACAGAAATTCCTGGGCTCAGAAAATAAGAAGTTTGTTTCCTTCCAAGACGGAGTCTCTGTATTGATTGATGCATTGGAACGGACCGTGATACAAGCAGGCGCGAAGATATACAAGGGCGTTTCCGCAGAGAAGCTGGAGAAAATGGCTAGCGGCTACGGGATAACATTGGCAAATGGCGAAAAGCTTGAAGCTGATTTTGTTGTATTAAGCACAATGGGATCCGCCGCGAAGGAGCTCTTGCAAGATCCGCTGCTTAACGAGGACTTTGACCAGCTGCATACCAAATCGCTTATCAGCGTGTATCTTGCCTATGATATTCAAGACGAAGAGCTTCCCTACGATGGAACGGGATTCATTACGGCCAAGGGAACCCAGTTGAAGTGTGATGCTTGTACCTGGACGAGCCGGAAATGGGAGCATACTTCCGAGAACAAGCGGTTATTAATGCGATTGTTCTACAAGAGCTCCAATCCGCATTATGAGGAGTTGATCCGATTATCCGATGAAGAATTGAAACGGGTCGGGATGGAGGATATCAGCCAAAGCCTTGGCATTAAGGCAGAGCCTATTTCTTGTGAAGTCACTAAATGGCATGATAATATGCCGAATTATCATTTGAAGCACCGGCAAATCGTGGAGTCATTAGAGTATAAAATGGGTGACCTGTACCCTAACGTTATGCTTGCGGGATGCTCCTATTATGGAGTGGGTATACCGGATTGCATTGCGAACGGGGAGAAGACGGCAGGTCTGATCGTGGAAAGGGTGCTTGGATGACAATCTATATCGCGTTGCTCAGAGGGATCAATGTAGGCGGCCATAACAAGATCAAAATGGCCGATCTAAGGAAGATGCTTGAACGCATGGGACTAACTCGCGTGCAGACCTACATCCAGAGCGGAAACGTGCTCTTCGAATCTGCGGAATCCAAGGAAACGCTGCGCGTCCAAATGCAACAAGGCATACTTGAAACGTTCGGCTTTTCGATATCGGTGATCCTTAGAACCTCTGAGGAAATCGAGGGTATCGTTCGGAACTGTCCATTTTCGGAAGAGACGATACGTCAAGCGGAGGAAGCGTCGGAGTTTGAGAGTCTTTATGTTGCCATGCTGCCGGAAGCGCCTGCTGCTGAAGATGTGGAGAAATTAAGGCTTTATGTAAACGAAAAGGAAACCTTCGAGGTTATTGGTGAAGAGGTTTACTTACTGTTTAAGGAAAGCGTTCGGAATTCCAAGCTGGCGGTTCAGTTGACCAAGCTCGGCGTACCGATGACCATGCGGAATTGGAAAACCATGAACAAGCTGGTCCAACTGTCCCAGACGATGAAGAGTGAGTAGTCGCCATCATGTATACAAATGAAGGGGTACATAGGCTAATCTCAAAATTCGAGAGGAAGTTTGGGCTAAAGTGTTTCACTTCCTGAGGAGCGGGTAAATATAGAACAAGTGGGAAGTGGTATTGTCAATCGACGGACGGAAGAACATTGATGTCATTCCGAAAGGCAGTTGATTCACCATGAACACTCGCAAAAGGAGAAGGAGAGCGAAGTTTCTTCGATTCTTTTCAGGTAAGGCACCCTAGCAATTGGAAAATGGCTGCATAATGAATTTTAAATCGCTTCCCACTGATAAGGATCCTGCGAAATCATTCGCGGGGTCTTTTTTTGTGCGGGAGACCGGAGTAATTGTTAGTATCTGAATAAGCTGAAGTTGCATTCTATGAAAGAGGATCGTGACGGATGCTTGCCCAAAGATGAACCGGATTAAGACGTGAATAGTCTGGAAGTAATGAACTTTATACGCTATGCTGACCCCGCTTGTGGACCTTGAGATAGGGGTACCTACTTATATATAGTAATGAATATCTATTAACAAATTGTCCTATTTTGCTAGATGTTTAACGGATACCGGGACTTGTGAATCATTTATCAGATTTTACATAAAACGGTTTAAAAAAGAAAGGGAATATGCAATTATTGATCTAGGAGGTGAGGTGCTGCATTGATCTCTCTAGGGGACAGCCTAAATCGGATATCGTGAGGGATTTAATATTGAAAACGCTTTAATTAAAATTTGGAGATCCCATGGAGACCTGGAGAATTGGGAAACTGAATTGATTGTTCAAAAATCATTTCTAGGAGGTTTTCCATTGTCTAAGATCGTCCTGAATCGATGTATATCCTGTTTCTTGATTCTCTGTATCATGTTGTCGGCCTCGGTTGCCGGTTTCGCAGGACAGGCTTCAGCCCAGTCATCCAACGCGCTGAACAACGTACCTGAACTGCTGATCACCGAGCTTGTCCCTGATTCTACGAATGTAGGAACCGCCGACGGTTATGAATTTATTGAAGTATACAACAATACCGATCAAGACATCGATTTCAGCCATTACAAAATTCGTTATCGTTACTTGGAGAGTGATACCCTTTGGGCTCATGTACCCGATGAGGTGATGATTCCATCCAGAGGCACGCTGGTGTTCTGGATCATTAACGCACAGAACAGCAAATCAACGATTGCTGATTTTAATAAAAATTACGGCACTAACCTGATTGAAAACACCGATGTCGTCAAAATATTCTCAGGCGGCATGTCCAATTCACGCATGCGGGAGCTCGTGGTTGTAACGAACACCGGCCGTCCGATCGTGTCCGCATTTTACAATGACGGAGATGTTCATAACGCCGCCGATCAGGGGATCTTCTATAAATACCCGGAGGATGGCAGCCTGAAGATGCAGCGGATCTCCCAGCTGGAGCATAAGGCTACGCCGGGTTCGCTGCAGCATTCCGAGGTGCCTGCGGAGCCGGTACATATTGATGTGACCAAGGAACCAACGGTCACCAATCGGACGACAACGACAAATGTGACGCCTGGCGAAAATATGGAGATTCTCGCAGAAGCGCATGATGATCGTATGGTTACTTCGCTCGCGTTATCTTATCGTGTCGATGGACAGAACGATTACAAGGTCGTACAGCTTCAGGAAGGGAAGCAAGGCCTTAGTCATACGATTTCTTACCTGGAGCTGCTGGGACACACCAAGCTGGAGTATTTTTTCACGGTGTCCAACACCTTTAAGGAAGTAGAGAGTCCCAAATATGAAGTCGATCTCACGGGGAATGGTGCCAGCGCCAGCCTGAATGTTGACGATCAACAGACCGTCACCGGGATCACGTATATCCGGGGTGCAGCTGACGGGGTGGAATCTGCGGATCTTGAGCTTCATATCGACGGGCTGCCGGTTCAAGGTACACCCGTTATGGAGTATTCCGCTTATTTTGTTTTTGAAGGCGATGGCATTGACGATGGGATCAACACGGTAACCATCGGCAAGAATGTTCTGTTCAAGACCGAAGCGAACATTGACGGTTATCAAACCATCGTTGTCCCCATCGAACCGCAATGGTTGATAAGCGGCACAAACGAAATTACCCTTCGGGCCGGCGATAATGAGAAAACCTATTTCGAGGATGACAAGCCGACCGGAAATATGGATGACTTTAATGCCCGCAACGTACGGCTGTTGTTAGGGGATGGGACAGAAATTCGGGATCCGCAATTTAGCGATCCTGCGCTTATCCATGACCTTGGTGATGATGGACGGTTTCTACCTTTTGTTGCATTTCAATTCGATATTCCAGCCGATAAAGTAAAGGCCCTGTCTTACGCATGGGATACCAAGGCGGTTAAAGACGGACAGCACAAGGTTGAATTGAATGTAAAGGGGAAGTCTGAAGCATCTGCCATCGTTCAGGTAGATAACAATGGACCGGTAATTAGCGTAACCGTTGAAGAGGGGAAGAGCTATAAGGGAAGCATTCCGATCGATGTGACTGCCGAAGATAGCGTATCCGGCGTGGAACAGGTGAAGGTCCTGCTGGATGGTCGAGCCATCCAGGTGCCATACGATACTTCATCGTCCGAGCTTGATCCAGGTGATCATAAGCTGGAAATCCGGGCAGTGGACAAGATCGGCAACATCTCGGAACGTACGGTAACGTTTAACACGGCACCGGAGCATCCGAGTGCACCTGTATTGGTCTCACCAGGAGATATGGAGAGCGGGACCGGGTTGTCGCCAGAGCTGAAGGTTCAAGTCAGCGATCCATCGGATGACGAGCTTGAGGTCTCCTTCCATCAGGCGTATCCGTATCATGCATTAAGTGGCGATCGAGTAAAATTATCCAAGAACGCCTCGGATGAAGAGCCTCCTAAGGACAGGTTTCCTGCGGGCGAAACCGCGTTGACCGAAGAGGAATTGAAGCTGGTAGCTGAATCCAATGATCAATACGTCACGGTGGATTCCACGTCTAAATTCCCTTATATCCGGTTTGAGGTAGAGCTGGAGCATGCCGTGGAGCCGGGTGACAGCGTTGAAGTTACTTGGGAAGGACATACGGTGTCGGGCCGCAAGGTCACGATGTATGCGTGGAACCACAAACAGAACAAGTGGACGGAAATTACCAAACATATTGCCCAGTCTGAAGATGATTTTACGCTTCGAGGCGAACTGATGGCAGCAGACTACGTCCAGAACAGCAAAGTGGATATCATCGTACAGGATGAAATTCCATCCCGTGGGGATTATGATTACACTTTTGTATGGGTATCGGATACCCAGTTCTTAACGGAGCTGTACCCGCATATTCAGCAGAAGCAATTCGACTGGATTGTCGATTCCATCGATGATATGAACATCAAATATTTGTTCCATACCGGTGATATCGTGAATGATCCGACAGCTGAGTATCAATGGAAACGTGCCGATGATTACATGAAGATGCTGGAGGATGCAAATCTGCCGCATGGCGTGCTTGCCGGGAATCATGATGTGGGAAGTTATGATTGGGATTACACGACCTACAGTCAGTATTTCGGGGAGAACCGTTACAAGGATCAGCCATATTACGGAGGTTCCTACAAGGACAATCGCGGACATTATGACCTTGTCTCTATTGAAGGCAACGACTTCATCATGATGTATATGGGATGGGGCGTTGAAGACGAGGACATCAAGTGGATGAACGAAGTTCTCGCAGCGTATCCGGACCGTACCGCGTTCCTGAATTTCCATGATTATATGCTCGCGAACGGAACTCGTTCCGGTATAGGTAACAAATTGTACAAGGAAGTTGTCGTACCGAATCCCAACGTGGTTGCCGTTCTGAGCGGCCATTACACGGGAGCGAGTCTGCTTAAAAATGAATTGGATGATAATGGAGATGGTACTGCGGACAGAACCGTGTATCAGATGCTGGCAGACTATCAAGGACATGCCGATGGCGGCAGTGGTTACTTGAGACTGCTGCATTTTGATAAGGAAAGCAATCAGATTTATGTGAATACGTATTCGCCTTACTTGGATAAGTATAATTATTATACGAATCCGGGCGTGGATGAATTTACGATGAATCTGGATCTTGAACCGAAATTAAAGCGGGTAGCAACGGATTCGATCCAAGTAAATCATCTGAGAGGAGAGTCCATCGGTACACCGCAGAACGTGGCTAGCGGAACTGAGGTTGTTCAGCCGTGGTCAGGACTGCAATCTGATGGAACCTATTCGTGGTATGTTGTCGCACAAGACAAATTCGGGGGGAAAACCCTTTCGGATGTGTGGACATTCACGACAGATGGCGGGAATCCCGGCGCTCCGACCAACCTGAAAGCACTAAATGTGACATCGTCAACGGTTCGAATCGGTTGGGATCCCGTGAACAGTCCAGACCAACAAGTCGTGAACTTTAATGTGTATCAGGACGGGGAGCGCGTGGCAACGGTCACGGATAGCGTATATGAAGCGACTGGGCTAACCCCGGACACGCTGTATGAATTCAAAGTAACCTCCGTGGACAAGCAAGGCACGGAATCGGCTCCTAGTGAGGCTTTAACGGTCATCACTCAAGCCGTAGAAAATCCGGGTGCACCTGTATGGACAGCCGGGAAGCTTGAATTTTCGGACATCACGTCAAACGGCGTATCCATAAGCTGGCCGGAGGCGACCGCAGATGATGGTGTGGATGGATATCGTGTATATCTGAAAGGTCGGAGTGAACCGGTTGTTACCGTGACCCATGATGTGTATTCGTATACCGCTTCCGGTCTGGAGCCGGACACCCGATATCATTTTACCGTAAAAGCCTATAACGCTGCGGGAGAGAGCGCCGGACTCCATAACTCGGTCACAACACCGGCAGCAGAAGTAGACAAGAGCGAGTTAATCCGATTCATCGCATCGGCACAGCAAAGGCTTGACGAAACAAGGGAAGGCACATCGCCGGGGCAGTATCCGGCCGCAGCAAGGTCCGCACTCCGTGCTGCCATTGAAAGAGCCAGCGCCATAGCGCAACAGGATCATGCAACTGCCAAGGCAGTACAGGATGCGATCACCGCTCTGCAAGCCGCGATCCGTACCTATAACGCTTCGGTTGTACCTTCAACGGAGAATCCTCCTTCATCGGGATCAGAGTCGGGATCGGGGTCCTCTGGAGGACACATATTATTATCTGGAGACAACCGTTTAAAAGGACTTGAAGTGATCATCGGCGGCAAAGCAGCTGAACTTACCCCTGCATTCAATGAGAACACAACAGAGTACCGACTTGAGACGGAAGCCGATTCCGTGCAGCTCCGTGTTGATGCGGCGCATAACAAGGCAACAGTCCTTCTGGGAGAAGAACCCCTGAAGAAGGATCAGGTTATCGCGCTGAAGGAAGGGGATAACCTGTTGAAGCTGGTGATTCGGGCGGAGAACGGGACGACCCGAACGTACCAGTTAACCATTCATCGTAAGGCGAATCCGAGGACCGAAGAACCGATGCCGAAGCCAAAGCCGGTGATGTTTACAGACATCGCTGGACACTGGGCTTCGTCGGCGATAGAGGAAGCAGTTCAACTCGGAATCGTTGACGGCTATCCGGATCATACCTTTAAACCGGACCGGCAAGTAACACGCGCTGAATTTATGGTCATGATGGCCAAGGCACTGAATGGACAAGGGGATGCTGGGAAGCTGAATTTCAAAGACAGTTCCCAAATCGGATCCTGGGCGCTTCATGCGATTCAATGGGCCGTATCCGAAGATATTGTGAAGGGATATCAGGACGGTTCGTTCAGACCGAATCAATCCGTCAACCGTTCTGAAATGGCGGTCATGATCACACGTTATCTGGGCCTTACCTTACCAGAAGCAGAGACGGAATTCCGTGATCAGAAAGCCATTCCAGCTTGGGCAGAGAAGGAAATCGCTGCCGCCACTGCGGCTGGCATCGTGAATGGCCGCTCGGGTAACCGATTTGCTCCACAGGACTCCGCGACCCGGGCGGAAGCCGTCATGATGATTCTTCGTATGCTGGAGAACATGGAGAAGAAGTAAGAGATAAGAACAAATAAGAGGCAGACACTAGAGCTGGAGCTTTAGTGTCTGCCTCTTTTAGATTCAAGGCTAATGGAGATTCATGCTAAGGTTATGGAGCATTCAATAAGTTGGCCAGCCCTGGGAATCCCAATTCAAATCATTGATGAGCAGCTTCGGCGTGCCGTTATCGGTCGCATCATACGCAAAATAAGTAAAGTGGAAAAATGGTTTTGGCCATTCTTTTTGACATCAGCGCCAACCCGTTTGTAAGAGTCATGGATATTCGTAAAGCCCTGCAGTTTCCTGCAGGGCTTTGTCTCAAGTATACAGATGTGTACCTGAACTTTTTCAGAGTGAATTTAAACCCATCGTCCACCGCGAAATACAGGTTCAATTGTGCCGTCAGCCAGCACGCCGTCAATGTCCAGTTCAGCCGAACCGATCATGAAATCAACATGCGTCAGACTGACATTGGCCCCGCGAGCGAGAAGTTCTTCCTTGCTCATCTTGGTGCCGCCCTCGATATTGACAGGATAGGCGCTTCCCAGCGCAAAGTGGCACGATGCATTCTCATCGATACCGGTGTTATAGAAGACACGGTTCAGCTGGGAGATTGGCGAATCATGCGGTACGAGGGCCATTTCTCCTAAATAGGACGCGCCTTCGTCTGTTTCCAGCAATGATGTGAGATGCTCCCGCCCGGATTCGGCTTCATATTCGACAACCTTGCCGTCCTTGAACGTGAGTTTTATGCCTTCTACCAAGCGGCCGTTCAGATTAAGTGGAAGCGTACTGGTTACGGTCCCGTTTACGCCTGTACGGTGCGGCATCGTGTAGATTTCTTCGGTCGGCATGTTTGCCACGAAATATACGCCGGCTTCATTTTCGTCACCGCCGCCAAGCCAGAGATACCCTTCCGGCATGTCCACGCGCAGATCCGTTCCCGGCGCACGGTAGTGGAAACTCTTATAGCGTTTGGCATTCATGTGATTCTGGCGCAGCTTCAGCTGAGCAATATGATCCCGCCAAGCGGCAACCGGATCTTCGCTATCCACTCGATTCATCTGGAATACCGCATCCCACATCGCTTGAATACGATCCTCTTCGGGAAGATCCGCGAATACCTTATCGGCCCAGGCACGGGTAGGGGCTTTTATAAGCGACCAGCTGATTTTATTGTTGCGCACATAAACCTGGTATTTCTCGTTAGCTACGGCAGCGGCTTTCACGGCTGTAGATACTTTGGCTGAATCAATGCCGCGGAACAGCTCAGGATCCGGAACCTTAATCCGCAGAATGGCTCCTCCACCTTCTGCAAGCTGCTGCATGGCGTCAGCCTGCCACTGCGGATAATAACCGAAAGAGTCAGCCGGTGCTTTCTCGTAGCGAATGCGGGTGATTCTCTCATCGTCCCAGTCGACTTGCACATATTTGGCGCCTGCATCGTATGCTTTGGCCACGATGTGGCGTGTCAACTCTACGGTTTCGATTGGAGCATTGACAATCAGTACTTGGCCCGGTTGAACGTTTACGCCTACCTTAACGACCAGCTCCGCGTATTTCTCCAGATTTTTCTCGAAATTGTCCATATGTAGATTTCCTCCATTTCAGATGTACACTTTATTTTAACATGTTAAGGAGGCTTGCAGATAACGGATCTAATCATGGAAATGAACAGCCCCGAGCATCATGACGCTCGGGGCGTTAATTTCGTCAGACAGGGACCTGATTCTTTTCATTCACCGTAAGGGAGGTTTGTCTTTCAAGCAGTCTTTCAACTTATGGAGAGCTGCGAACTGACCAACCGCTACCAAGTATGTGTGCATAAAGTGTCTAAGCTTTATTTATATGTGTTCGAAAAAAAAGAGGAATCGGGGACAAAAGTGTGACAGTCACCTGTCATACTTTCTGAATTAGAATGACGAGAGTAAAGAAAGAAACCTACTTAGAAGGAGTGTATGAGAACGTGAAGACACAATCGACCAACAAATTGCCCATCGTGCTCGCCGGCCTGCTGCTCGGCATCTTAATGGCCTCCATGGACAATACAATCGTAGCGACCGCAATGGGGAATATCGTCGGGGAGCTCGGAGGACTTGATCATTTCGTATGGGTGACCTCCGCTTATATGGTCGCTGAGCTTGCGGGAATGCCGATCTTTGGCAAGCTGTCCGACATGTACGGTCGCAAAAAGTTCTTTGTATTCGGGATGATTGTATTTATGCTGGGTTCCGTGCTGTGCGGTACGGCGAACTCCATTACGGAACTGGCGCTTTATCGTGCCGTGCAAGGTATTGGTGGCGGTGCGCTGATCCCGATTGCCTTCGCTATTATGTTCGATACGGTTCCCCTCGAAAAGCGAGGTAAGCTTACCGGGTTATTCGGAGCCGTGTTCGGATTATCCAGTATATTCGGTCCGCTCGCAGGTGCATATATTACGGATCATATTACATGGCAGTGGGTATTCTATATTAATTTGCCAATCGGCATCGTGGCTTTCATAATGGTTACGCTGTTTTATAAGGAATCGCACGAACGTTCCAAGCAGCCGATTGATTGGATGGGGGCTGTTACGCTCCTGACAGGCGTCATCTGTTTCATGTTTGCTTTAGAGCTTGGCGGCAAGCAGTTGGCGTGGAATTCCTGGATTATTCTGGCGTTGTTTGCTGTGGCGTTTGTCATGTTAGTCCTCTTCGTGCTTGCGGAGAGAAGGGTGCAGGAACCGATTATTTCCTTTCGTTTGTTCAAGAATAAACTGTATACATCCAGTGTGCTATGCGGTTTATTTAGCGGAGGATCGTTCATCGTGGCTTCCGTATATATTCCGATCTTCATTCAAGGCGTACTCGGCGGAAGCGCAACGAACTCAGGGCTCGTCCTGCTGCCAATGATGGTGGGTTCGGTCATAACGGCTACGGTGAGCGGTTTTCTGATGAGTAAAATATCGTATCGCAACATCATGATCCCCACGCTTGTCCTGTTCACGGGTGGGATGGTGCTTGCTTCGACGCTCACGGCGGAATCCAGCAGATTCATCGTAACCCTATACATGGTTTTGATCGGGCTTGGCATCGGCGGATCGTTCTCCGTGCTGAGTACAGCCGTCATGCATGGCTTATCCTATAAACAGCGCGGGATGGCGAGTTCGACTTTTAACTTCACGCGATCGCTCGGGATGACCATTGGAATAACGGTGTTCGGGTTGATACAGAGCCGATCCTTTACCGGATCCCTGTCATCGGGAGGATTGAACAACGGTGGACTTCCTGAAGGATTCGATTTGAAGGATCCCCACATCTTATTGGCGCCGGAGACAAGGTCGCTGATTCCGACAGAGCTGCTCAAACCAATCTCGGACAACCTCGCTTCCTCTATTGCCGTTACATTTGCCTGGGCTATTATTCCTGCAGCATTAGCGCTTGCGGCAGCAACGTTAATGGGGCGTAAAAAGTTGGATGAAACAGCGGAGTTAAAGAGGGAGGCGGTGGTTGGTTCAGAAGAGGAGGGAGAAACTCCGGATAATGAAAAGCTGGTGATGGTGCCGTAGCGTTTACGGTATGGCGGTATGATCTGGGTTGAAATCATGAAAGAGTTTTCCAATAAGCGGATTTGCTCATTGGACTGATGGTTCGTCAGGTTGAAAACTATGTCTTATGAAGAATTGGCGGTGCTCAGGATGTTATCCTTTGCACCGCCATTTCTTGCTTTTCGGCCGGCTGCTATGAACAGAATAAGAGGGCATCCATCCAGATCCAAGATCTTTTTGGAATACCCTCTGACCGTTAACTCTTAATGGCACCTGCTGCAATATCGGAGATGAATTGCTTGCTGATGAACAGGAACATGACGATGAGTGGGATGACGGCAAGCAGCGTACCGGCAATGACCATCGAATAGTCGGTCGTGTATATTCCGTTCAATGAGGAGAGCGCAACCTGCAGGGTGAATTTGTTCTCATCATTTAGAATAATGAGCGGCCACAGGTAGTCATTCCATACGCCGATGAATGTGAAGGCGGCCAGGAACGATAGGGCAGGACGCAGAATCGGCAGCGATATATTCCAGTAGAGGCGGAAGAATCCGCAGCCGTCGATTTTGCCTGCATCGAGGAGCTCCGAAGGCACCGATTCCTGTGCATATTGCCTGATCCAGAAGATCCCGAAAGCGTTTACCATACCCGGAATGATCAAGGCCTTGTAAGTGCCCACCCAGCCGAATTTTGCCATAATGACAAATGAAGGCACCAGGGACAACTGGGCAGGCGCCATCATGGTAGCTAGCAGCAGCACAAACAGCCATTTTTTTCCTGGGAATTGGAATTTAGCGAACGTGAATCCGGCTAAGGAATCAAAGAATAAGACTAACAGCGTACAAGCGGAAGCAACGAATAGAGTATTCCAGAAGGCCCCGAAAAAATCAATGCTGCTCAGCACCCTCGACACGTTATCCAGCAAGTGAGGACCGAACCATAGTTTCGGGGGAAAGCTGTAAATGTCCGAAGTGGTTCGCGTTGCCATGACAAGCAGCCAGTAGAAGGGGAAAATCGACAGCAGCAGTCCGGCGATTAACCCGATGTGAAGAAAAATGGATTTCCATTTGAACATACGATTCACCCCCATTTCAGTCATTGGACGGACTGCCCTGCACCATTTTCCAGTTCACGATGGAGAAGAGTGCAATGAGCAGGAACATTCCCCAGCCGACGGCAGCGCCATATCCGAAATAGTTATTCACGAAGGCTTCACGATACAGGTAGAGGACGATGGTCATACCGCCGCCGCTGACGCCGCCATCATTGCCGACAAGCACCTGTGGTTCGGTAAAGATCTGCATGCCGCCGATGGTCGAGGTGATGACCGTGAAAAGAATAATAGGCCTTAGATTGGGAATGGTGATCTTGAAAAAGGATTGAATGCCGGAGGCCCCGTCGATTTTGGCTGCTTCGTACAGGACGGTCGGGATGCTCTGCAGCCCGGCAAGATAGATAATGGCGTTATATCCTGCCCATCTCCATATGACCATGACCGAAATGGCGAGTTGTATGCCCCATGTCGTATTCAGCCACTCGATAGAGTTCAGGCCGAGCAAGGACAGAATATAGTTGAGGAGGCCGTAGTTGTTCGAGAATACGGTGCCGAACACAATGGCAACCGCCACGAGTGACGTAACGTTCGGCAGGAAATAACCGATTCGGAAGAAGGTGCGGAACCGGACAAACGATGCATTAAGCAGGAAGGCAACGACCAGCGCGATAAACAGCATCGGTATCGTGGAGTAGATCCAGATGAGAAGCGTGTTGCCGACGGCTCTCCAGAATTCCGGATCGGTGAGCATGAATTGGTAGTTGCCCAGCCCGTTATAGGTCATCTCGCCGATGCCGTCCCATTTCTGAAAGGACAGGAACATCGAGAAGGCGATCGGGAAGAGGCCGAATATGGCAAATAGAATGTAAAAAGGGGAGATCGCCAAATATTCTTTGCGGTGTTTCCAAATCTGTGCAGACAGTCGGTCTTGTGATTTCGGATGCTTAGGAACAGGCTTCTGTTCCACGGGTGTAGGATTCAGCATTGGATTATCCATCGTACTGTAACCTCCTCAAGCGGTTGGTATTTAAGTACTAATAGCAATCGAGAAACAAACAGGTAAGAAGCGGATCCGGGTTTAGCGCAGCAGTTCTTTTTTGACTCTGGCCAGCGCGTCTTCCCAGGCTTTATCAGGATTTTTGCCCTGGAGCGCAACGGATGACAGCTCTCGATTGACAATGCCGTTTACATTAGCAAATTTACCGCCGAAATAAGCAGGTTTGACGTTACGCGCAGATTCCGAGAACACCTCGCCCGTTGCCTGATTCCCGAAAAATTCCTCGGGCTCCTTCATCACGGGGGCATCCAGCGCGTCTTTGGCGGAAGGGAAGAGGTTGATCTTCTTGAAGGATTGAACCTGATTTTCCGGACTCTGAATATATTTCATCACTTCAAATGCTTCTTGCGGATATTTACTCGTCTTCATAATGGCCAGGAAGGAGCCGCCATTGTTGCCGTCCCCACCAGGGGCGCGTGCTACTCTCCATTTGCCGCTGGTATCCGGTGCCGCCTGCATCAATATTTCCTTCATCCACACCGCACCGACAAAGGAAGCGACCCGCCCATTGTTCATGGCGGCATTCCATTCGGAGGAGGAAGTCGTAGTGTTGGCGCTCAGCTTCATCTGTGAAGCCTTCACCGCCGTATCCCAGGCCGTCTTCATGGAGGATTCAGGGGTTTCGCCGATAAACGTATTGTCCTCGGCAAAATAGATGCGTTCAGACTGAGCATTCATTTGCGTGTAAATGTTGGTGATGTTGTCGAGCATTTTCACTTTTTGATCAAAATGCTCCTGCAGCTTCTGCCCGGCTTCGAAATATTGATCCCAGGTGCCGAGCTGCGCGTGGACCTCTTCCGGTTCGGTCGGCAGCCCGGCTTCCCCGAACAAATCTGACCTGTAATATAGGGCGGTTGGCCCTGTATCGATCGGAAGGGCAATCATGGCGCCTTCCGGAGTGACGCCAAGCTTCCATTTCCAATCCAGGAAATCCGGCTCAATCTCCTTGGCGCCCAGCTCATACAGATCGTAGAAACGATCCGAACTCGTAAACAGCTCTGCCACCCAGTCGTTAAAAGCGACGATGTCCGGTCCTCCGGAACCAGCCGCCAGCGTTGTTTTTAGCTTCGATTTGAAGTCGCCACCGATTTTTTGCGCATCGATTCGGATTCCCGGAAATTCCTTTTCAACGGACTTAATCAGCTCATCGTCCAGGCTTCGGTTCCAATACCAGAGTGTAAGCGTTTTCGTTTTTTCGGTGGAAACATTTTCAGCGCAACCGCTGATGATCATAACAAGAATCAGTAACCCCAAGCTAACCATCCTGCGTGTATTCACTATCGTCAGCCTCCTAACGTGGTGAAGTCGGTGATGCTTAAATCTTATTCAGTTACCAAGCTTGCGTGAGTATAAATATATGATTACGTTTATAAACATTAGACTAAAAATCGAAACATTCCATAAAAAGGAATAATAAATGGACAAACCGGGGGCAATATCACGGATCGATCAAGTCTTTCTAATATATCATTGCTTCCTCCTTCCGTAGGTTCGTTATGTCATGCTCGTCGTTAATATCCCGCATCACCTGCACGTATGGGTTTGGTCGATGATGCTTGGAATCGGATGACCTCCTTTCTTTGACTTTCTTGTATAATAGCTTCAAACTGTTCTCAGTATAAGTTAATATTGTATGGAAAATGAAGTGCTATATTGGTGAATTCAGGGGAAATGGGTGAGGTGAAAAGAGTGAATGACCCGCATAACCGTCGATTGATGATCAGCTCCTACCGTCAGCTTGGGGGACACGATCTCACCGGGAATCTTAGGAATGACGTGGCCTCCTTTCTGCAGAAACACCAATGTCCCAAGACAGCAGAGCATGTGCTGAAAGTGGGGGAGGAAGCCCGCAGAGTTGCTGTTCTCTATGGCGCCGATCCGACCGCTGCTGAATATGCCGGGTATCTGCATGATATTAGCGCCGTTTTTCCGAATCATGTCCGCATTCAAGTAGCCCGCGAGATCGGGTTGGAAGTATTGCCTGAAGAAGAGCAATTTCCCATGATCATACATCAGAAAATATCGGCATATATAGCAGAGGATTTGTTCAGGATTACAGAACCTGAAATCTTGAACGCTGTTGGTTGCCATACGACGTTAAGATCCAAGGCTACATTGTTAGACAAGGTACTGTTCGTCGCTGATAAGATGGAATGGGATCAACCGGGAATCCCCCCGTATTTAAAGGAGATAACGGAGCAGTTGCAAATCTCGCTGGATCATGCCGCATTTGAATATATTCATTACTTATGGAATCGGCGTGAATTGCTGAAGGTAGTCCATCCTTGGCTTCGAGACGCATATGTTGAATTACGGGATTCACTAAACCATAACCACAGCAATCCGAAATAAACGAAGTTTGGAGGCGGGTTCATTGACGCAAATTGCATTGATCTCCGACATACATGGAAACATTCCTGCCTTGGAGGCCGTTCTGAAGGATATCAAACAACGTGGAATAGAAACTATCTATTGCCTGGGTGACTTGATTGGGAAAGGCCCGCACGGAGATATCGCGGTTGATATGGTGAGAACCCACTGCCAGCAAGTCATCAAGGGAAATTGGGATGACTTTATAGGTAAGGAAACCGATGATCCGGTCCTCCAATGGCATCAGCATAGACTCGGAAACGAGAGGCTTCAATATCTTGCCGAACTTCCGTATATCCTTGAGTTCATGATGAGCGGTAAATGGATCCGGTTGTTTCATGCATCACCCCGCAGTGTGTACGAGCGAATACAACCATGGGATGGTCAGGAGCAGCTGGAAACCTTGTTTCACAGTTCCCCGCTGTGCGGAGACCCGAGAATCGCGGACGTCGCCGGTTACGCGGATATTCATAATGCATATCACCAGCATCTGGACGGGAGAACGCTGTTTAATACCGGCAGCGTCGGCAATCCCCTTGAGATGCCTGAAGCCTCCTATGTCATTTTGGACGGAATTTATGACAGCGAAGATCCGGCTCCTTTCAACATTCAATTTATTCGCGTGCCATACCCTATTGAACAGGCCGTACAGGATGCCTTGGAATCCGGCATGCCTTCCCCTGAGGAATATATTCTCGAGGTTAGAACGGGGCGGTATCAAGTAAGGAAACTCTAATGGATGATATCGATTTCTGAAGAGCCGGCTAAAAAGACCTCACAGACGATCCTGTAAACAACGGATCATGCGTGAGGTCTTCTACTTGTATTATTGTTGGTTCTCGGAGCTATGACCAGCGTTTGGCTGCTGCTGTTTAAACACCTCGGCTGCTTCTTCGGCAGAGACTCCGGTGTCAAATTCACCTGGAATCGGCATTTTGTTCAATTTTGTGGTTTGAACTTCCGCTTTTGTCGGTTCGTTACTATTATGGTTTTGTTGGCTCATGTTGGTGCACCTCCTTATCAAAGTACGTCTTCTGTATTTTGCCAACAATTCCTAAAATTATACAGAAAGACAGCATTGACGCTTGGCCAGATCCGTCAGAGTCAGCTATTCCTGTTTCTATCGATAAATAATTAAACTGCATATTCAACGGATGCCTGTTTCTCTGCTATCATAGGAATAATCATTCAATGATTAACGATAAACAGCAGTACATATGGAATGGAGAATGTCCCATGAGCAAGTCTTTTTCGTTCTTCCCTTTAGGGGATTCGGCTGTTCACATTCAATTCGAAAATATCGTGAGTGAGAAGGTACATCGCCAGGTCACAGCTATGACGAGACGATTGGAACAGAACCCTTTTCCAGGCTGGATCGAATGCATCCCTTCATATACGAGCGTAGCGGTTTACTATGATTATGATAAGATCGGCAAGCCGGACGGATTCGATACCGTGTTTGCTTACGTCTGTGCGATGCTCGAGCAGCGGATGCAGGCGGGCGCTTGCGAGAAGACCATCACGAAATATGAGGTTGTTGACGTTCCGGTTTGTTATGGGGGCGACTATGGACCAGACCTGGACGAAGTGGCTCAGCAGAATCACCTTTCTCCCAGGGATGTCATTCGAATTCACTCCGGGCAGGATTACTTGGTCTACGCCATCGGATTCGCGCCCGGCTTTCCCTATGTCGGAGGTATTCCGGAGCAAATTGCGACACCGAGGAAACAGACTCCCCGGCTGCAAATACCGGCTGGATCCGTAGGAATCGCCGGTACGCAAACCGGCATTTATCCGATCGAAACGCCGGGCGGGTGGCAGATTATCGGCCGGACGCCGCTCGTTTTATTTCGTCCCGAAGCCGAGCCTCCAACGTTGTTGAAGAGCGGGCAATATATCCGGTTTCGGCCTATTCATGCGGAGGAATACGAACAGTTAAGGGAAGTGGGCCTATGAGTATAACCGTTATAAAGCCGGGACTTCTTGTTACTCTTCAGGATGCGGGAAGACGGGGGTACGGCAGATACGGTATTATCACGGCAGGAGCAATGGATACCTCTGCTTATCGGATCGCCAATCGACTGGTTGGCAATGAGGATGAACAGGCCGTTCTGGAAATTACATGGTCTGGATTCGCGGTTGAATTTCATAGTGATCGGTGGGTTGCCATTACAGGAGGGGATCTATCGCCCTCGATTGAAGGCGTGAAGGTTCCAATGTGGCGTCCCGTGCTAATCAAAGCGGGCCGTGTTCTGAGCTTTCAACAGCCGGTAACGGGTTGTCGCGCTTATATGGCGGTATCGGGCGGATTTGATGTCTGCCAGGTAATGGGCAGCAGCAGTACGTACTTAAGGGCAGGAATCGGCGGGTATGAAGGGAGGCCGTTGAGGAAAGGGGATATGTTGGATGCCCATCCTTCTAAGCTTCCCATGGTTTCGTCGGAACGATACCTTGATGATTATGGCGGTTTCCTCACCGTAAAATGGGCCGTTTCTGCTGAAGGGTACCCTGGTCCAGGACAGGAGACGCTGATACGCGTGCTGAAAGGGCGTCAATATGATGACTTTGACGACGACAGCAAGCAGGCGTTGTTCGAAGATCGGTTTGCCGTAACTCCGCAATCGGATCGTATGGGCTACAGGCTGTCCGGCCCGCTGCTTCAATTAAGCCATGCGAAGGAATATATATCCGAGCCGGTAGCCCTTGGAACGGTACAGGTACCCGCAGATGGCCAGCCCATCATTCTAATGGCGGATCGGCAGACGCTTGGAGGCTATCCCAAAATCGCGCAAGTGGCAACCGTCGATATTTCGCTGATCGCTCAGCTGTCGCCTGGGGCTACGATTCGCTTTACGGGAATTTCCTTGGCAGAAGCAGAACAGCTTTATACGGCTCACGTTCGAGAGCTTCGAATGTTGGAAGCCATGATCAAGCTTAAATTAAAGGAGTGGTGAGTCAGCATGATTCGAGTGGACCTGAACTGCGACATGGGAGAGAGCTACGGTGCTTACAGGTTAGGCAATGATACGGAGCTTCTGCGCAGTATAACTTCGGCAAACATTGCTTGCGGATTTCATGCAGGCGATCCGGCGGTTATGCGGGCAACGGTGCGTCAGGCGATCGAGAGTGGTGCCGCAATCGGCGCACACCCGGGTTTGCCCGATCTGGCCGGCTTCGGAAGAAGAAGAATGGAGATTACGCCTGCCGAAGCTTATGATATGGTAACCTATCAGATTGGAGCCTTGATGGCTTTTGCGATACAGGAAGGTTCCGGGCTGCAGCATGTAAAACCTCACGGTGCCCTGTATAATATGGCAGCGACCTCCAGACCCCTTGCGGATGCGATTGCATCGGCAATCAAGCATATCGATCCGACACTTGTTCTGTATGGGTTGGCAGGCAGTGAGTTAATCGCGGCGGGGGAGACGGCAGGGCTTCGCACAGCTAGCGAAGTGTTTGCGGATCGTACCTACCAGGATGATGGTACCCTCACGCCGAGAAATCTACTGGATGCCATCATAATCGACCCCGAAGCTGCGGTCACACAAGTCGTGCGGATGGTGAAAGAAAGAGTGGTAGTTTCTCTGAGCGGCAAGGTGATTCCCATTACGGCAGATACCGTCTGCATTCATGGAGATGGCGCGCACGCATCGTTATTCGCCAGCGCCTTGCGATCACGGCTTGAAGCTGAAGGCGTAAGCGTACAAGCGCTGCTATAATAAAAGTTAGGATGCTATTGTTGTGACCCGGCAGCTTACATAAACGAGTACAGGAGATGTGATATATGCTAAAAATATTAATTTCAGGCTTTGAACCTTTTGGTGGCAGCTCTGTTAATCCAACGGAGAGACTGGTTGAGGAGATCAAGCACGAATCCTTCCCCGGTGCAGAAATCAGAACGCTGCTGCTTCCCGTACATTACGATGAGTGTGCGGAAATACTGCTGCAAGAGATGAAGGCATACGAACCCGATGCGGTCATTGCCTGCGGCGTTGCGGGTGGACGGACCGCCATTACACCGGAACGAATCGCCATCAATATCAAGGACATACCGCCGGAATCGACGATTTCGGATAATCGGGGGGCAAGACCTCAAGACGAGCCCATAGACGCTGACGGACCGGACGGATTATTCTCATCCCTTCCCATCCGTTTGATGGTTAACCGGCTGAAAGAAGCGGGAATTCCTGCTTCGGTATCCAATACGGCCGGAACGTATATTTGCAATAATACGATGTATGCGATTTTGAACGAAATACGGCTTGAACAAAGATCGGCCATTGGCGGCTTTGTGCATTTTCCGGCATCGACGGAGATGGCCGTGGAGAAGCCGTCCTTGCCGACTTTATCCCATGAAACGATGTTGAAAGGCCTGTACATCATCGTACAGGCCACGATGGATGAATTGAACAGACGAGCTTAAGTCACTGTCACCCAGTCCTTCTTGCAATGAGTATAGATACATGAGCGAATACATGACCAATATCCAGATAAACAATAAATCCCGTAACCCGCTATCCATAGGAACATCATGAGATAGCGAGTAACGGGATTTTTTTATTTTCTAACTCCATTTATCATGTCATTAATCGACTTCATCTTCGATCACCGGGACGCAAGGGGAAAGAAACGGATCGCGTTGTTCCCGTAATTGTCCGCGTGCCAACACCTGGACCCGGAACTCGTTGTCATAACCCTCCAGATTCTCATCATCTCTGGTATACAGAAGACCGTATGAACCGGGAGCGATTTCGCCAATCAATTGATACAGCGCCACGATCTCGGCAGCCTCGGCTCCCTTGCGGTTGGTAAAACCTCCAACATGAAGGTAATAGAAGCCGTTAGCCGCATTTAAGGATAGCAAACCACTACCCCATGCAAATTCGGTCATCTTAAGCTGTATTTTCTGAATAATCATGTCGAGCTGCCCGGCATCCGCATCCGCAGGATTTTCCTGGATAGTAGCCCAGCCGTGAAATTCATACATGAATGCTCACTCCTTGTCGTTATAATGGATCGGTATCAATGTGGACTTCTATTCCATATCTTTGGCTGTATTCATGTAATTTGTCAATAACCGATTGGGCAGGCTCCCCTTCAAAATGATAATAGACCTTTCTGCCGGTTTGCTCCGCCGCTTCGAAGGTCGCTTTCATCTGATCACGGACCTTTTTGTTAACCTGCTGCAGGGCTGGCTTGGTCTGGGCAATATAATCATCGCTAACGGCGTCAAATTCCCGCCCGATGGGGTCGGAATCAAACTTCATTCTCGATTCTCCGCCAAGTCGCTCCGCAAGCGCATCCGCGGCAGCATCCGGCTTGTTAACCTTCTGCAGCTCTCCGGAATATCTCGGCACCTCTTGCGGTGTGTCGTTTGGTTCGTCAGACTTTTCATCATCGGGTTTGTCTTTTGGCTTTTCTTCCTCCGGCTTTTCGCTGTCAGGCTTATCTGGATTCGGCTTATCTTCCTCCGGCTTATTCTCATGGTCATCATCCGGCTTCCTCGGGTTCTCTTCCGGCTGCTCTTTCGTACCGTCAGGCTTCGGATCGCGATTTCCGCCAGTCGGGGTATCCGGCTCCTCGCGCGTTTTCAAACCGACTTTCTCGGAAAGCGTATCCAGCCACCTCCTCGCGCGGGGACCCAGCTTATTGGACAGCCAAGATACCCCTTTACCGATCGGAATTCGGCTGAGGATAACGGCTAAAACGGCAGCGGCCGCATTTTGTGGGGATAGCAGCTTCTTCGGGTCGCGGATGTATCCGGCAATCTCGTGCCCGCCACCGGCAATGCCTGCACCGGTCAAGGCAATGCTAAGCGCAGGCCAGAAGCTGACAAACAGCAGGGAAAGGGCAAAGGCTCCCAATATCATACCCGCTTGTTCCCAGCCGCTAAGCCGATCCCACCAGTTCTGGAGTGAGTCGAACAAGCACGCAAAACAAGAGGAGTCGCCGGCTATCATCGTAGCTCCGATACTGGACAGGATCCCGGCAGCAAGCACGAGGATGCCGATGGCTCCCAGTACGGCAGTATACTTTCTTACATTTTCCTGGACCTGACCCCTTTGGCCTGCTGCTTCGAGATTGCCATACAATATCGAATATCCGAGCTCGCGTCGTTCTCGGTAGAATCCAATCAAGTAACCGAGGCGTTTCCTATCTGTAAAGAGAGCACGCGTCATCTGCCAACACTCCGTTAATGGGTTGATGAGGGCCTCACCCTTCAGAACCGGAAGACGGTCACGGATTCGATGCAGATCGAAATAATCGATGAACAACCCAGCAACCAGCAGGACCAGGAAGAAGCCTTCGGTTCGGTAGCCCTCACCGGTCCATTCATGAAGAGTAAGTACCCACTCCGGCAGCCGATTCTGCCCATTCCATGCTGCATGATTCAGGATAGCCCACAGCAGAAGGAGAGCCGGAAATGTATAGGCCCAGCGTGAGAGGTGTTTGGCGTACCGGAAAGCGATGCCGATTCCGAGTGCGATCATAGCACTATGTACAGGATGCGTAACATTCATCATGGTCGGAATAAAGCTTTCCTCGAAGTAGCCCGGAAACCAATCGAAGAACTCCCAATGGAGCGTTTTGCCGCCGAGAAAAGACACCCCGTAATTGCTTTGGACTAAGCGCCTCGACAGTTCCTCCATAAATTGAAAGCCAATGCCGGGAGCAGCCCCTAATAAAACATAATCACTCAGGCTTAACGAAGTAGCTCTTCTTGAAAAAAATAAATACAATCCCAGCGGTAGTAACTTGTAGATTTCCTCAACGACCGGGGTCATGACGGCAAATGACCATGTATCGGTAGGCCGTCCTCCAAAAATCAAATGAAGTCCCTGCATGGTCCCATTGGTCAAGGGAATGACCAAAAGAACGCCTAAGAGAACAAACAAACTGACTTGCTTCCAGGTAATGGTTTTGCTCCGGCTGAGCAGCCAAAATTGCAGCAGTACGTAGAAAGACCACAAATATTGAATAAGCATGGTCCGTGATTCTTCGATCAGCACCAGACTTATCACGAGTACCAGCAGGGAAAGCCAGGAAAATAAGTGATACACCTTGGCAATGAAAGGGTATCTCCCAATCCATTCCCTCCAAACCCGATATATCCCCTCGACCGTGTCCCTGATTCTCGTCCGAATGACCGCAATAGCCGATGTAATGGAATCCACCCCCCGCTGAATGAACCATTAGATTAGAACGTTAACAAAAGACAGTTTGTATATATTTACACAATGGGTCCTCATCGTGAAACATTTTCTAGATCAGCATATGCGGCTCCAAGCAGAGGTAGTGCTGCGTAAAAAGAAAACCCCTGATCAGCCGGCAGAATATCCGGATAACCAGGGGAGAGGAGGTATCTATTTATATTTTACGACGATGGCATTACTGACCTGCCGTCCAGGCGCCGTTAAGTAAGATCCATTATAATACAAGCCGCTGGAGGCACCACCATCCAGATTCATCGCTTGGTACGCCCCAGCTTGTTTCATAATTTCCGCAAGCTGGGGAATGGTTGCTCCGCCTGTCGTTAACAAAATCAGCTTATGATCCTTCGTAATACCGAGCGCGCTTCGTGCGCCGCCTCCTGTTAAAATCTTCGGATCTTTGAAACCTTCCTTCTTGACGTCCAGGGTCACCTTGCCGTCAGTCAGCAGACGCGGGCCAGCTTGAAGGGCCCCTTCCATATGCCCGGCATCATATACGGATTTAAAATCAAGTCCCGGGATCATAGAGGTTAGATTGTTGCTGTCATAGGTGAAAATCGTCCGATTATCCCCCGAGGCCTTGTGCATAATATTGCCTTTGCTGATCAAATAGCCATAAGGCGCTTTGTATGCGCCGGATGTGTAGGCATCAAAGTATGTGCCGTTAATAGCGACTACGGCTTTACTGCGCTTGGCTATACTGCGCAAATCCTCGACCTTCCCTGCTTTATTGCCTGCCAGAACAACGTCCAGTTCCACCCTCGGATGGAGAAGTGAAACGGTAACCACCTGTGCACTGAAGGAACGGGAGCCCACCTTGAAGGTTTTCCTAGCCGTCGTAACGGGCTTGGTTTGGCTGGATATGAATGTTCCCGATAGAACAGGGAGCGTGTTTGCTACATTCCCATCCGTGATTTTCAAGGTGGATCTATTATGGCTCCAGGATAGCTGTAAGCCCAGATGTTGGCTGACAAATTGCAGCGGTACATAGGTGGATCCGTTCTCGGAAAACGGGGCTGCTTTCGCCTGAACCTTCTTGCCATTTACGTAGGCATTCCGACTGCCCAGGTATAACGTGAGGTCTGTATCTTCACGAGTAATGTGGAGTTTCTTCTCGGCGGCTGTATACGCCACCTTTACGCCGTCATAGGTCTTGAGTACCCCAATCGAAATATAGGATTGGCTGTTCTTATCCACATAAGCCATATTCTTGGGGGCGGATGCGGCATACAGCGGCGTTATTACCGTCAGCATGGCTAGTACGACGATTGCAATGATTCTTTTCATGTTTCCTCTCAAGCTCCTTTTTCTCTTTATCTGTATTGGTGACATAGGAATTGTGCTTATACTTTATCGGAAGATAAGGGCTGTTTATTTAGGACAAAAGTCCAATACCCCTCTTTGTTTTTGTAAATAAATTCCGATAACCCATTGACAAACAACTTCATCCCTTATATGGTTAATTACATGAGTAACTAACCAATGATGCAATGAAGGTTATAAACGAAAGTTGGTGAGGTAAATGGCATTTCAGATTGATGACAGCAGACCGATATTCATGCAAATTGCCGACAAAATTGAAGACGACATTATCGAAGCACGACTGCCTGAGGAGACACAGGTTCCATCGACGAATCAGTTTGCAGCCTTTTACCAGATCAATCCGGCAACGGCTGCCAAAGGCGTAAATCTGCTGGTGGATCAAGGGATTTTGTACAAGAAACGGGGGATTGGCATGTTTGTAGCTTCAGGGGCTCGTGAATTGCTGATGGAAAAGCGCAAGACGGAGTTTTATGAGCAGTACGTTGTCGCCATGGTTAAGGAAGCGGCGAAGCTTGGGATTACCAAAGATCAATTATCGGAAATGATCCGCAGAGGGGAGCAAGACTGATGAGCCAAACTGTGATTGAAGTCAAGAATTTGAGTAAGGAATATAAGGATACTACAGCCGTCGATAATGTGAGCTTTACGATAGAAGCCAACAAGATCTACGGATTGCTCGGGAGGAACGGTGCTGGCAAAACGACCATCATGCAAATGATTACTGCTCAGTTATTCGCAAGCCAGGGGGAGATCCGCATATTTGGTGAGCATCCTTATGAAAATCAAAAGGTCATCCAGCAGGTATGTTTTATAAAGGAAGGCCAGAAGTATCCGGATCTGTTTACGGTCAGGGATGTGATGGAAACTGCAGCGAATGTATATCCGAACTGGGATGCGGAATATGCCAAGGAACTGATCGAGGTATTCCGTCTGCCCATGAAACGACTCGTGAAAAGATTGTCCCGCGGCATGCTGTCGTCGGTCGGCATCATTGTCGGACTCGCCAGCCGCGCACCCATTACGATTTTTGATGAGCCTTATCTGGGTTTGGATGCCGTGGCGAGGGAGTTGTTCTATGATCAATTGATCGAGGATTACACCAACCATCCGCGTACGATTATTCTGTCCACTCATTTGATTGACGAGGTTAGCAGACTGTTGGAGCATATCATTGTGATTGATGGCGGAAAAATATTGCTGGACACGGATACAGATGAACTGCGAGGACGCACCTATAACGTAATCGGGCATCAATCTGCGGTTGAGTCCTTCATTCAAGGGCGGGAAGTCATCCACCGGGAAATGTTGGGATCGACGGTTTCGGCGACGGTTATGGGAGCCTCAGAAGCTGTTGTGAAGCAGGAAGCTAAGCAAGCGGGCTTGGAAACGACGCCTGTATCCCTCCAACAATTAATTGTTCATTTAACGAAAAATGGAAAGGTGGCGAACCGCTGATGAGAGGAATATCCAGTGTCATTAAGATTCATCTAAGACATAAACTAAGTTGGTTCTACTTGCCTTGGATCATCATGTCCTTCAGTTTCTTGGTCAATCTGCTGCTCAGCGTCTTGATTGGGGGAGAGGCATTTTATACAGGTGGCTTGGCGACGATCTATATATTCATGTTCGTTACCGCTTTAACCACGGCAGTGCAGTTGTTTCCTTTCTCTATGGGGTTTAGCTTACGTCGAACGGACTTTTTCCTAGGGACATTTATCTTTATTCTATTAATCAGTATCTTCTGCTCGGCTGTGCTGGTGGTGCTTTCTCAAGTTGAGGTATGGACTGGATATTGGGGGGATAAAGTACATTTCTTTAATTTGCCGTATTTGAGCGATGGATCATGGCTTGTCCAATTTATTGTGAATGTCATATTACTCCTAATGTTTTCCATGTTAGGGTTGGGTATCGGTGCGTTTTTCTTAAGATTCAGAGGAATCCGAACGTTTATCACGCTGGCCGCCGTTATGATCCTCATCTCGGGCTTGAGCTTGATCGCGATGCGATATGAATGGTGGGGACCGATCTTTATATGGTTTACAAAGCAAGCTGCACTCGATCTGACGCTGTGGATGATTCCGATTGTATTGATCATTGCGGTGTGTTCTCGTCAGTGGCTTCGCAAGTCAACGGTATAATATCTAACAAAGAGGTGCATCGCAAGATCATTAGATCTTGCGATGCACCTCTCTTTTTGTTTGAAGAGACGCTCCGTGTACGAAACGTTCCTTTCATCGCTGTTCCCCTCAACCAAAGACGTCCGATTACTCGGACGACTTTGATTTGTGCTTCGGTTTGTTTAATGCTTTCGCTCCTGCAAGCGTTGTGCCCAGCGGGAACGAGAGGAGCGGGTGTTTGGATATGCCGATTTGTTGGGAGGTGTAGATGCCGGAGTGCCCGGAGAATAGGTAGCTAATCACACAGGCCATAAACATATACACCGCGCCTTCCCCACCAAACAGTTCGATTCCCATAATAAAGCAAGCAATCGGGGTGTTCGTCGCTCCGCAGAAGACGGCAATAAATCCTAATGCAGCCAGGAACGGGGCGTACAACCCGATCCATCCCGACAACGCGTTGCCCAGCGTTGCGCCGATGGCAAACAGTGGGGTTACTTCCCCGCCCTGGAACCCTGCTCCGAGCGTCAGCGAGGTAAAGAGGATTTTGCCGAGAAAGGCGAGAGGCGATACCTCACCTGTGAAGGAGGTTTCGATCAGGGGGAGACCCAGCCCCAAATAATCGCGTGTCCCAAGCAGATAAACCAGCCCAATGATGATGACACCGCCGACTGCGCTTTTGATCATCGGATTGCGGAAGAAATAGCTGTACCATCGCTTCAAGGAATGGGTTAGCTCACTGAATAGTCGGCTTGTCAGACCAAAGAGTATCGAGACTAAAACGACCTTCATGATGACTATGAAACTCAAAGCCGGAATTTCTCCGATCGGATAATGCAGATGGCTGACACCCCATAGGGAGGTGGCGATCAGATTTCCGACCAAGCTGGCCACGAATGCTGGTAATAGGGCTTGATGCGAGATCAGTCCGATGGCAAGGACTTCAAGTCCAAATAGCGTTCCCGCTAGCGGCGTGCCGAAAATGGATCCGAAGCCGCCGCTAATTCCGCAGATTAGCAGTATTTTTCGATCCGCCGGCGTGACGCAGATAAGCTTACCGAACCACTCCGATAAACTTCCTCCCATCTGAACGGCAGTACCCTCACGTCCTGCAGAGCCCCCAAACAGATGCGTGATTAATGTTCCGATTAGAACTAAAGGTGCCATTCGCAATGGAACGGATTCCGTACCGCCATGGATTTGTTCAAGGATGAGATTATTCCCCTTGGTACTGCTCTTGCCAAACTTGTAATAAAGGTAGCTGACCACAGCGCCTCCCAAGGGAAGGAAGAACAGCAGCCAAGGATTCTCCATGCGAAGGGAAGTTACATAGTCCAGACTGTAAAGAAAGAAGGCGGAGGCACTGCCCGTCATCAATCCAACAACACTTCCCAGAACGATCCATTTGATGAAGTAACCGGACAACAAGGCGTATGGCCATTTTTCGGTACCTTCAAACCATTTTTTAATCATGCAAATTCACCCGTTTCTATATATTCGCCGCTAAACCCTTCAATACACAAACAGACTCCTACCAGGAAAGCGACCTCTGGTAGGAGTCATTAGCTATCGAAGCGGTTATGGCGAACTCCATCGCCTCATTCAATTAGCATTTATTGTAATGGATTAGAGGTTTCTGTGTCAACGGCACAATCCATTTGGAGCGGAGCTTTTGGTGAGCCCAAAGAGGTACCGCTTTTATTTGGAAAAAAGTGCTTGACTTGGACATGGACTTTTTTCAGATGAGAAATTCAAGATGTCCATGGACGCAGGAAAGACCTTTATTTTATAGTTACAGATGATAATGAGAATCAATATCAAAGTATTGAGGGGAAAATGATGTCATCAAACACGTCCAATCCAAGTCTTACAGATTCCGAAGCCCACGTTAAACTCAAAGGGCGACCATGGGCTGCAACCCTAATTCTTACCGGAGGCTTGGCAGCGCTGGTGCTTGGTATAGCTTTATCGATATCGCTCGGAGCGGCCGAGATTGATCTGCGAAATGTATGGGAGGCGCTGTTCTTCTTTAATCCCGATGTGACGGAGCATCAGATCATACAGGAACTTCGCTTGCCGAGGGTCCTCGGTGGGGCGATGGTTGGCGCCTGCTTTGCGGTATCGGGGGCGATCATGCAGGGGATGACCCGGAATCCGCTCGCTGATTCCGGTTTGCTCGGATTAAATGCGGGAGCGGGATTTGCCATTGCTCTCTGTTTTTCGTTTTTTCCAGGGCTGCCTTATATGTATCTGATTCTGTTCTCATTCCTTGGAGCAGGATTAGGTGCTGTACTCGTGTATGGTGTCAGTTCCATGGCAAAAGGCGGATTGACACCGGTACGTCTTGTTCTGGCGGGTGCCGCGCTTAGTGCGTTGTTAAGTGCGCTTAGCGAAGGCATTGCATTGTATTTTCAGGTCGGACAGGACATGGCGTTCTGGTATGCCGGCGGAACAGCGGGGATTAAGTGGGTCCATCTGAAGATTATGCTGCCGTGGATCGTCGCTGCCATATTGGGAGCTATCGCATTGTCACGCTCCATTACCATGCTCAGCCTCGGCGATGAGATCGCCCGCGGACTCGGGCAGCGAACGGGACTTGTCAAGCTGGCCGGAACGGTGATCGTGCTGGTGCTGGCAGGGGCTGCCGTCTCGGTTGTCGGTGCGGTAGGCTTTGTCGGTCTCATGATTCCGCACGTCACGCGCAAGCTGGTCGGTGTGGATTACCGCCTCATCATTCCTTGCTCGGCCGTACTTGGGAGCTTGCTGGTCGTCATTGCCGACCTAGCAGCAAGAATGGTGAACCCTCCTTACGAGACACCGGTGGGCGCGATCATCGCGCTGATCGGGGTGCCCTTCTTCCTCTACTTGGCACGCAAAGAAAGGAGGGAACTGTAATGGAGACCATCACAAACACCACGCATGGGCGAAAAGACAAGAAGCGCAAAATCATCACCCTGTCTGTGCTGGCTGCACTGATCGTTCTGGTATTTCTGATCAGTATGAACACGGGCGTCATTCGTTTATCACCGTTTGAGGTCATAAAAACACTGTTTGGCAGCGGGACGGATAAGCAGGAGCTCGTGCTGTTCGAATTCCGCTTGCCGCGGATCGTTATCTCGTTGCTTATTGGGGCCGGGTTAGCGATATCGGGATGTGTGATGCAGGGAATCTCCCGTAATGAGCTGGCGGATCCGGGAATCTTGGGGATTAATGCAGGAGCAGGCTTGATGGTGATGCTGTTCATTTCATTTTTCCCAAGCACGACGGCGGCCCCTGTCTATCTACTGCCGGTGCTTGCATTGATTGGGGCGAGCTTAACCGCTGCATTAATATGCGTGCTGGCCTATAAGAAGAATCAGGGTTTTAAGCCGACGGGGCTGCTGTTAACAGGGATTGCCGTTGCGGCTGGCATTAGTGCGGCTATGATCGTGCTAACGCTGCGTTTGAGTCCTGAAAAATATCAGTTTGTTGCCACTTGGCTAGCGGGCAGCATTTGGGGTTCAAGCTGGAAGTTTGTATTGGCTTTGCTCCCATGGATCCTTGTGCTTCTGCCCTTCGTGATGTATAAAGCGCAGGTGATGAACGTTCTCAATCTTGGAGAACCGATGGCAACCGGACTCGGTGCTTCCGTCACAAGGGAGCAGCTGAAGCTGCTGGCAGCGGCGGTTGGCTTGGCAGCCTCCTGCGTCGCGGTAAGCGGCGGAATTGGATTTGTCGGACTTATCGCGCCCCACCTGTCCAGACGCTTGGTCGGTGCGAAGCATCAGATGCTGCTGCCGGTAACGGCGTTGGTGGGTGCACTGCTGGTCATCACAGCCGACACTCTGGGACGCTGGATTATCCAACCATCTGAGATTCCGACGGGGATCGTGGTTGCGGTGATTGGCGCTCCCTATTTCCTGTACCTGTTATCCAGGTCGAGAGCGTAACAGGATAAGATCGTAACGGATCTAAATATGGGCGATTGTTAAAAAGGAAGGACTTGCTCATTTCTATAACGGAATTACGGATTAAGGAGGTCCTTATGCTGCGTCGATTTTTTTCATATTACAAGCCATATAAAGGGCTGTTCATCCTGGATTTTTGCTGCGCTATCTTTGCAGCATTGCTGGAATTGATATTCCCGGTTGCCGTCAACCGCGTGATCGACGACTTGCTGCCAAGCGGCAACTGGAAGTGGATTTTATACGCTTGTTTGGGTCTTCTCGGCATTTATGTTGTTAGTTCCTTCTTGCATTACGTGGTCACCTATTGGGGGCATAAACTTGGCATCAACATTGAGACGGATATGCGCAAAAAGCTGTTTGATCGGGTTCAGAAGCAATCCTTCCGTTTTTTTGACAATAACAAGACGGGACATCTCGTCTCGCGGATGACGAATGACCTGATGGATATCGGGGAAATTGCCCACCACGGTCCGGAAGATCTGTTCATTGCCCTTATGACGCTTGCCGGAGCCTTGGGCATCATGCTCGGGATTAACTGGGAGCTTGCGGTGATGACGTTTGTGATAGTACCTCTGATGGTCTATTTATCGCTGTATTTCAGCGGAAAAATGTCGGCTGCGTTCAAGCGCATGTTCTCCGATATCGCCGATTACAATGCACGGGTGGAGAACAACGTCAGCGGTATCCGCGTGGTTCAAGCCTTCTCGAATGAGGAGCATGAAATGGCTCGTTTCGCCGAGAACAACAATCGTTTCCGTGTGACAAAGCTGATTGCCTACCGCATTATGGCGTGGAACTCTTCGATCAGCTTTATTCTGATGAAATTCATCTCCCTGTTCGTTTTGGTGTGCGGTACTTGGTTCGTGATCGAAGGCCGGATGACCAACGGGGAATTTATCGCTTTTGTCATGCTGTCCAACGTCTTCCTCGGTCCAATTAAACAGATTAATGCGGTCATAGAGATGTATCCGAAGGGAATCGCCGGCTTTAAGCGTTATTTGGAGCTGCTTGAGAGCGAACCGGATGTTGCGGATTCGCCTAATGCGAAGCCGGTTCACGATTTGCGGGGAGACATTGGCTTTCACGGTGTATCCTTCGGTTATGAGAATAAAGATCAAGTGCTGCAGGATGTCAGTTTATCCATTCGTGCCGGTGAAACCGTTGCGCTTGTGGGTCCCTCCGGAGCGGGCAAGACCACGCTGTGCTCTCTGCTGCCGCGTTTTTATGATACAGTCGCTGGCCGGATTACGATTGACGGGATCGATATCCGGGACATGACGCTGCAATCTCTTCGTTCCCATATTGGTATCGTGCAGCAGGATGTATTCCTGTTTGACGGCAGCATTCGCGAAAATATTGCCTATGGCCGACTGGATGCTGCCGATAGCGACATTATGAAAGCCGTAAGCCGTGCCCAGCTAGAGGATCTGGTCACTTCGCTTCCGAATGGGCTGGACACCTTCATTGGCGAGAGGGGCGTTAAGCTGTCCGGCGGACAGAAGCAGCGCTTGTCGATAGCCCGGATGTTCCTTAAGAATCCGCCGATTCTTATTCTGGACGAAGCGACGTCTGCATTGGATGCGGAGACCGAAGCGGCGATCCAGCAGGCGCTGTCCGAACTGTCGGAAGGACGTACGACCCTGGTGATTGCACACCGACTTGCTACGATCAAGAATGCAGACCGCATTGTGGTTGTTGCAGACAAAGGTATCGCCGAACAAGGTGTCCATGAAGATCTGCTCGCAGCGCATGGTATATACAGCCGATTGCATCGGGCTCAATTCGGTGCTTAAATCCAGCTATCATTTTTTTGGGAGGATAAAAAAATGTTCAAGTCTAAATTACGCATCATGCTCTCCACGCTTGTCATATGTTCGATCTTTATTTCGGCATGCAGCGGGAATGGGAATACCGTGAATAATGGTGGCTCTGCCGATGAAACAGCTGCGAGCACGGACAACCCCAAGACTGAAACCCCAGCCCCTACGATAAGAAAGGTGGCTACGATGAACGGTGAAATCGATATTCCGGCCGCTCCCGAGCGAATTGTAGTTGATGCCTACCTGCCAACGCTGCTGCTGCTTGGAGAAAAGCCGGTCGGCGCGACAGCGACGGATCTCGAGAACGTCCATATTCAAGACATGATTGAGGGCATAGAGAACACGGGGGAAAGTTCTCCGGAAAAGATTGTGGAACTGAACCCCGACCTGATTATCAGCGCTAACTCGGACACGGAATTATACGAGAAATTATCCAAAATCGCACCGACGGTCATTCTCCCTTATGAAACCTATCGAGGCGTGCACGAAGAAGTGGAGGGACTCGGTGCTATACTGGGAAAAGAAACAGAAGCAAAAGAATGGCTCGCCGGTTTCGATGAAAAAATAGAAACGCTACGCACAAAAGTGAACGGTGTGTTGGAAGAGGGAGAGACGTTCTCGATCTTTGGCGCATTCGGCAAAACCTTCTATCTCTACGGAGATGGCATTTATCGAGGAGGCTTGGCGATCTATAAGGAGCTCCAGCTAACGCCTCCGGCAACGATCCAAAAAGAATTGATTGATGCCAACGTGACTTACAAAGAGGTTTCTTTGGAAGTGCTCAAAGATTATGCAGGCGATTATATCTTCTTTGATGAGTCCAATGGTGCCGAGATGGATAAGGAGGACAAGGTGTGGACTTCGATTGAAGCGGTGAAGCAGGATCGCGTGTTTTATCTCGATGCCAAACGATTCTGGCCGTTTGATCCGATTGCTGTCCTGGCCCAGGCGGAGGAAGTGACGGATATGATCGTCAACCAAAAAGAGAAGGAAAATGCGAAATAACCTGCGAGCTCGGTGATACTGCACGGATAGGATGGACGGCATGAATTTGTTAATTGTTTGCATGTTATTCTGTAATGCACTGGCAGACCCTGAACAAGAGCGGTCTGCCATTTGTGTTCTCATGAACATTAGTTCAGTGCCAGGAATACGTGCCGCTATTATGCGTTCGCGTGATGGAACAGTCGGAATCTCAGATGCGTGACATTCGGAGATTCGATGACAGCGGTCCGAATAAATTCGATATTCGGCGAGTGGATATGTTCGAACAATTTCTGACCGTTGCCGAGGAGGATTGGTACCAGCGTGATCAGGAGCTCATCCAGCAGACCTGCTTCGATATATTGCTGTATCAGGTTGGCGCCTCCGGCAATTTTAACGTCTTTACTCCCCGCTGCAGCTTTGGCATGTTCCAATGCGCGTTCGATTCCATCCGTAACGAAGGTATAAGTCGTGCCGCCGTTCTTGATTTCTGCAGGGCGAGCTTCATGAGTCAGTATAAACACCGGCATATGAAAAGGTGGGGTATCTCCCCAAAATGGATGGCCATGATCGAACATCGTACGGCCGAGGATGACAGCACCCGTTCTGCGATTGGATTCGGCGATCAACTCCGCGTCCTGATTAAACTCGCCCCCGGCCAGGCCATGCAGTTCGCGCCAGCTGGTGAGCTCATAGATCCATTCGTGCAGTCGTTCACCTCCCTTGCCTAGGGGCAGCCGTGCGCTATGATTCGGACCTGTAATATATCCGTCCAATGACATCGACATCTCAGCAATAACTTGAGTCATGGATTGGTTCACCTTCCATCCGGAAATTTTCCTTGTTGCCTACATTTTTTTAGTTCCCTGTATTGACTCGTATTTACGAAAAACGTTTATTCCGGGATCAGTATAGCATTCACGATATGTCTAAATTTCTTATGATTTGCTATCTTCGAAGATGCCATATCAGGATTGCTTATCCATCAGGTCTAGCGTTCATCTGTTGTTGCGGGCTCGTCCGAGACTTTCAGTTTATCATTCAGGATACTATCCTCAAGCACGCTGAATTTGTCCCCATATACTATCGTGATATGTTTTTCTCCCCATGCACAGAGCATATCGAGAATTCCACTCAAACTCATGCCGTAATCGCTCAACTCATATTCCACTTTGGGCGGCACTTGATTATGAATAATGCGATTGATCACGCCATCGTCCTCGAGCTCCCGCAGCTGCTGCGTCAGCATTTTTTGCGTAATATTCGGCATGAGACGCTTCAGCTCGTTGGTTCGTTTACGTCCATGGGTCAGATGGCAGAGGATCACGCATTTCCATTTGCCCCCGATCACTTCCAATGTCGCTTCGACGGCGATGTTGTATTTCTTGGCTTGCATATTCACCCTCCTATTTCTAATAGGTACTAAAAAGTACCTAGGGTACTGTCAGGTACCTACATTACAAAAAAGTACGTTCTTCACACAAAAAGCGATATAGATCATAATAGCATTTGCCAGCTGGATTACACCATACTCAATATTTTTACAATATACAAGCAAGAGAATAGGATAGGGGGAAATATCAACATCATGATGATAGATAAAAGAAGAAGTTTGCTGGCGCTGCTGGCGCTTGCCGTCAGTGCCTTCGCCATCGGAACAACGGAATTTATCAGCGTAGGGCTGCTGCCGTTGATAGCGAAGGATATGAATATATCCGTGACGACGGCCGGATTAACCGTTTCGATGTATGCGCTGGGCGTTACCTTTGGTGCGCCAATCCTAACGTCGCTAACGTCCAGGATGTCCAGAAAAACATTGCTGCTCTGGATTATGATCATTTTTATCATTGGTAACAGCTTTGCGGCCAGTGCATCTTCCATTGGTATTCTGCTTGCCGCACGTGTATTGTCGGCCTTTTCCCATGGCGTATTCATGTCGATCGGCTCGATCATTGCCGCAAGCGTAGTGCCTGAGGACCGCAGAGCATCGGCGATTTCCATTATGTTTACGGGCCTGACGGTAGCTACGGTCACCGGCGTTCCGCTTGGAACGTTTATTGGTCAGCAGTGGGGTTGGAGACTTGCTTTTGTTGCCATTGTTGTGGTAGGTATTGTCGCGCTCATCGCCAACAGCATCCTAGTCCCTTCGGACTTGCCTAAGGGAGAACGAACTTCATTCCGTGACCAGGCTAAATTGCTGACCAATGGCAGACTGCTGCTCATGCTCCTAATTACGGCTCTCGGTTATGGCGGGACTTTCGTGGTCTTCACTTATTTATCCCCATTGCTGCAGGATATAACAGGCTTCAAGGAAAATACAGTGGCCATCATTCTGCTTGTATACGGGATCGCCATTGCGGTCGGCAATGTGATCGGTGGGAAGGCAGCCAATCGCAACCCGCTTCGAGCATTGTTCTATATGTTCATCGCCCAAGCGCTAGTACTGTTCACGCTGACGTTTACCGCACCGTTTCAAGTGGCGGGACTCATCACGATTATTCTCATGGGCTTTTTGGCTTTCATGAATGTGCCAGGACTACAGGTTTATGTCGTGATGCTGGCTGAGCGATTTGCACCCGGGGCCGTGAATATGGCTTCCGCGCTGAACATTGCCGCTTTTAATGCCGGCATCGCCATCGGCGCTTTTCTGGGCGGCTTGATCACGAATTCCATGGGCTTGATTCATACGGCATGGATCGGAGCGCTAATGGTAGTAGGTGCCGTCGTGCTTACGGGATGGAGCTTGAAGCTGGAACGGAAGAACTCGGAGCAGTCGGGTAAGCAAGTGGCCTGAATGATTATTTTATGATGAAGGGAGGTGAGGCTAAGCGTTTATCGGAGATACTACAAATAGGTTCAACTTTTTTACAATCCAAAAGATGTTCGGAGGTTTATCAACATGACAGCAAAACACTTACAAGATACAACCACTTTATATAATGGCGTCAACATGCCTTGGTTTGGACTAGGCGTATTTAAGGTAGAAGAAGGACCGGAGCTGGTGAATGCCGTACGTACGGCTATCCAGCATGGCTATCGAAGCGTGGACACGGCCGCCATATACGGTAATGAAGAAGGCGTCGGGCAAGGCATTCGCGAGGGCTTGGCAGCTGCTGGTTTAAATCGAGAAGATCTATTTGTCACATCCAAAGTGTGGAATGCCGACCTGGGTTATGAATCGACTTTGAAGGCTTACGAGGAAAGCCTTAGGAAGCTGGGTTTGGAATATTTGGACTTGTACCTTATACACTGGCCGGTTGAAGGGAAATATATAGAGGCGTGGAAGGCCCTCGAAACGATGTACAAGCAAGGACGCGTGAAAGCCATTGGCGTGAGCAATTTCCAAATCCATCATCTAGAGAAGTTAATGAAGGAAACGGAAATCAAACCGATGGTAAACCAGGTGGAATATCATCCCCGATTAACGCAAAAAGAACTGCAGGCGTACTGCGAGGCGAACGGAATTCAGCTCGAGGCTTGGTCTCCCTTAATGCAGGGACAGCTGCTGGATCAGGAGGACCTTCAAATCATTGCGAAGAAGCATCATAAATCCATCGCCCAGATTATTCTTCGTTGGGATTTACAGAACGGCGTGGTGACGATTCCGAAATCGACCAAAGAGCATCGGATCACCGAGAATGCGGATATTTTTGATTTTGAATTGTCCGATGAGGATATGCAACGCATCGACAGCTTGAATCAAAATCTTAGAGTGGGACCGGATCCGGACAATTTTGATGTCTAAGAAATCTGCGTTTACGCAAGGATAGTAGTGTAATAAATATTGTGACTCTCCTGGACCTCGGGCAGTAACGACGGGAATCGGGAGGGTCCATTCCTACATAAACGAAAAGGAGAGAGGATCATGAATCTCGATCTACAGGGAAAAGTCGCATTGGTCACTGGCTCGACATCCGGCATTGGCAAAGCGATTGCCTTGTCGCTTGCAGCCGAGGGAGCGTCCGTCATTATAAATGGAAGACATGAGGACAAAGTAAAACAGACGATCCATGACATTCACGCTGTGCATCCGGATGCCGAGCTGCGTATTGCCGTGGCGGATCTCGGAACGGAGGAGGGCTGTCATCAGGTCAGAGAAGCTGCTCCGGTCGTTGATATTTTGATCAATAATTTGGGGATATTTGAGCCTGCTGAATTTTTCGATATCCCTGATGCGGATTGGTTCAGGTTTTTCGAGACCAATATTATGAGCGGTGTTCGGTTAACCCGGCACTATTTGAAGAACATGATCAATCGAAATGAAGGTCGAATTATTTTTATCGCAAGCGAAGCAGCCGTCATGCCATCCCAGGAGATGGCACATTACAGCGCAACCAAGACGATGCAGCTGTCCCTTTCCCGGAGCTTGGCTGAGCTGACGACAGGAACCCGCGTAACGGTGAATACCGTCATGCCCGGATCCACTCTTACGGAAGGCGTTGAAACGATGCTGAATACGCTGTATCCGAATGAGGATCTTTCGATCGAAGAAGCCGGGCAGCGGTTTATGAAGGAGAATCGGCCGACTTCCATTATTCAACGATTGATTCGACCGGAGGAGATTGCGGATTTTGTTACGTATCTCAGCAGTCCCAAATCCTCGGCGATTAACGGATCAGCGCTTCGAATCGACGGGGGTTTGGTACGAAGCGTATTTTAAGCAACCGAGGTGTTATGAACGCTCTTAGGAACGGTATTTTTGCCTAAAGGATTTGGGTTTGAAGCCTGTATAACGAATAAAGCAGCGAATGAAATACGGAAAAGAGCCGAATCCGGATTCTTCGGCAATGCGTCCGATCGGATCGTTGGTGTGGATCAATAATCGCTTGGCTTGTTCGATCCGATGCCGTGTTAGAAATTCCAGGGGCGTGCAGCCAAACGTTTTTTTCATGCAGATCGACAGATAGTTCTGGTGGAAGTGCATGGCATCGGATAATCTCTGATAGCTAACCGGTTCTTTGTAATGTTGTCTCAGATAGTTGGCGGTTCGTTCGGCTATGGCATATTGAGGATTCTGATGCTGGATTCCGTCCTCTTCCGCTTGAAACAGCAGGAGCAGCTCATGCAGCAGCAGCTGCTGTTTCCAGCGTGCGGCGGAAGATGACGATAGCTGAAGGTTCTGCAATTGCTCTAGCAGGAGTCTCGCTTGCTCTATTGAGGGTAGTTCTCCATACTTGGGTATATAAAAAGAAAAATTCTCGATCTGCACATAAGGCTGATCAGTTTGTGATAAGGCAAAAAGGGTCAGTTCTTCCGTTTCAATCCAAGACCCTAGCGTCTGAAAATGCAGCCAATAAAAGTGCGTTTCCTCCTGACAGGGCTCAAATGTCCGGTGGGCTGCATCCGGTCTTAGGATCAAGTAGCAGCCCGCCTTTACCCTGTAAGGAGCACCGTTCTCCTCCAGGAATAGCGCCCCTTTTGTCACCATAATCAGATCAAAGACCCCGATGTTATAGCGATCCGGATGTTTATCTCCTACCAGATAGGTATCTTCTCCACAAATCATATAGTGGGGTAACGGCGGCACCGTAAACTGGAAGATCATCTGCGACAAGACCTCCTCTTCAAACGAACTTTTCTCTATGATAATCGTTTTACTGATCCGGTTTCAATAAGACAGCATGTTGTAATCGGATAAAAAGATGTTGTTTCTGTGTATAGGGTAACACCTGGTTCAGATGGTATATTTCTACCAGAGTGTGCACCTACAAGACAGAAACAAGGAGCGTGGAAGTTTGATGCTGCATGAAACTGCGTTTAACAGCTTGCCATTAGGAGCAATTAAACCGGCCGGATGGCTTAAAAGCCAATTGGAGATTCAAGCAAGCGGGTTTACCGGACATTTGGAAGAACAGTGGAAAGACGTAGGGGATGAGAACGGGTGGCTTGGAGGCCAGGGAGAGAGCTGGGAACGGGGACCGTATTATGTCGACGGCTTGCTTCCGTTAGCTTATTTGCTCGAAGATGAGTCTTTGATTGCCAAAGCGAATCGGTGGATCGAGTGGTCGCTTGCGAGCCAGCAGGAGAATGGCATGTTCGGTCCGGCGCGCATTACCTCCGTGAACCAGGATATCGATAAGGAGCAGGACTGGTGGCATTACATGATCATGCTGAAAGTGATGATGCAGCATGAGGAAGCAACGGGCGATGAACGGATTGTCCCTTTTCTTACGAAGTTTTTTACATATGTCCATTCGATTATCGAGGAACAGCCGCTGCGGGGCTGGGCCCAAACAAGGGGAGCGGAGATGCTGCTGTGCATCGTATGGTTATATAAACGCACGGCGCAACCTTATCTGTTAGAGCTTGCCGATATCGTTGCCGGACAAACAACGGACTGGACCGATATCTTTCATGATTTTCCGTTCTGGCGCAAGGTTGAAGAGTGGGATTGGACAACCCATGTCGTGAATGTGGCGATGGGCATCAAAACGCCGGGCGTGCTGTATGAATTAAACGGAAATCCGGTGGAGCGGGAAAGCGTACATCGGGGTATCGATTCCTTGATGACGTTCCACGGTCAAGCGCACGGCATGTTCTCGGGAGATGAATGGTTGTCCGGCACCCACCCGAGCCAAGGCGTGGAATTATGTGCTGTCGTGGAGTATATGTTCTCGATGGAGCAGTTGACGCGTATTTTCGGGGATGGACGTTTCGGGGATATCCTGGAGAAGGTCGCGTTTAATGCGCTGCCTGCCGCCATCTCTCCGGATTGGACCTCGCACCAGTACGATCAGCAAGTCAACCAGATGATCTGCAATGTCGCTCCGCGTGCATGGAGTAACGGACCCGACGCTAACGTGTTCGGGCTGGAGCCGAACTTCGGATGCTGTACCGCCAACATGCATCAGGGCTGGCCCAAGCTGACCTCGCATCTATGGATGAAGAATCAAGAGGAAGGGCTTGTTGCCGTGTCCTATGCTCCATGCACGGTGAGCACCAAGGTCGGTCGTCAGGGCGTTTCGGCTGTGGTAGAGGTAACCGGCGAATATCCGTTCAAGGACCACGTTCAAATCAAACTGTCAATGGAACGCGCGGAATCGTTCCCTCTATCGCTGCGCATCCCTGCCTGGTGTGACCATCCCGTCATCACTCTGAATGGGAGCGAATTGCCATTCCAGGTTGAATCCGGCTATGCAAGGATTGTGCAGAACTGGCAGAGCGGCGACCTTCTGGAGCTTCACTTGCCCATGGAAGTGAAGACCGTGTCGCGCAGCATGTACGCTACCAGCATTGAAAGAGGGCCGCTGGTGTATGTGCTGCCCGTGAAGGAGAACTGGCAGATGATCCGGCAGCGCGACTTGTTTCACGATTGGGAGGTGTATCCCGCTTCACCCTGGAAATACGGTTTGGTTGCCGATACGTCTTTCGAGGTGCTTGAGCAGGATATGGTTCGCCAGCCGTTCCTGGCAAAGGATGCACCTGTCAGGGTGAAGGTTAAGGGTCAGCTGATTCGGGATTGGAAAATGGAAGGCAATAATGCCGGAAACCCTCCGCTGCATCCGAACACGGACGGGCAGCCCATTACGGAATTGGAGTTAGTTCCGTACGGAAGCGCCAGGCTTCGGATCGGTGAATTTCCTCTGATCGGGGAGCGGAGAAGGGGCGCTAAGAAATAAGCAAGATGGATTGAACCATCGAAAAACCGCGTGGATCGCGGTTTTTTTGTTGTACAGATATGTGTTCAAGGTTAAGATAAATGTTTACGAAGCTCAGGAAACACATAATATGGAGTTATTGGATACTGCGCATGTTATTATCGCTAGGAAGAAGCATATAAAATAAAGAGTAATGGGATAAGGGACATGGGATGCGTTCGTGAGAAAGGGAAATTTGCGAGGAGATGTTCATGAAAAGAAAAATAATAGTAATCCTATTGCTTGTATTTGTTATTCTGATAAATGGAAATGCTCAACGAGATTCGATCGATATGCCCATTTATGAGGGCAGAAGCCTCGTTATTGGTGTGATCGGAGAAACACCGCAAGTTAGGGAGAAGGGGCATGTGGGTTTTAGGGAGGTTACGTTTCAGCAGCTAGAGGATCTAGACTTTTCCGCGGAGCTTGACGCTGTTTTCATAACCAAAGAACATCTGGTGGAAGCTTCTGAGCCCAAGTATACAAAAGTTTATCATCAGGCTGAAGTGCCTTTTTTCTATATCGAGTCTAAAAAATCTCATGTCCCCTTCACGATCGAGGAATTGTCCTACGATGAGGTTCCGGATCTTTCATCGGATATGTACGCAACAGGATATTACGGCAAGGATGCGTCGCATTGGGGTTACGGTTTATACAACGGTGTAATGAATGAGACCAATATCCAGGCTGTCTATTCCCATATTTTTGCGACCATCGAGTCGTTGCATAATGACGGAGGAACGTAATTTGCGAGAAATAAATTGGTTGGAGAAAAACGAGACGCTCGAGTCATTGCTCAAGCATGAAACTTCATTCCATGCCGTCCCATTAGATTCCGGGATGGAGGCAGAAGTGATGATGATCACCACATTAACGGCAGACTATGTACTAAAGGTTTGGAATAAAGATTCCAAGCCCAACGTTCAGATGCAATATCACATATTGAATGCATTGTGCACGCATGGAAGCGCGGTTTCGAAACCTTTAGGCTGGGGGACAGACCGGAATGGCAACCCAGTTTTGCTGACCAGTTATGATGGTACTCCCGTTCAAAATGTGAATCAGCCTAAACTAATGAAACTTGCTAAGATGCTATTGGATATACATAAGCTTCCCCTGGATAGCCAGAGAGGCTCTGGGTTGAAGAGATATGATTTCATCTCCTATTTTTATCCTCGAATTGATGAGTTTCCCGATATCAAACAGCCATTGATGGAGCTTGTTCAGCGTGCGAACATGAAACAAGATTGTGTCATCCATGGCGACTACCATCTGGGCAATATTCTTGAGATGGAAGACAAGTTGACCGTCATCGATTGGACTAATGTCCAAATGGGCGATCCCAGGTATGACATCGCTTGGTCGATATTCTTAATGTGGATATATGTGAGCGAGAAGGGAGCTTCTTTCTACCGTGCTGTATTTTGTACCGAGAACCGTTACGAAGCGGATGAGCTCGAGCTTTTTGAAGCTATAGCCTGTCTGCGCTGGGTTTTGCTTAGTAAAGTGGCCCGCCTACCCATTAGAAAGGATACGATCGCAAGGGTCAGGTCAATCTTGTTGCGCAGCAACTATTTAAAGCTCAAGCTTGATTTAGTCTGATCCAACAAAAATACACAGCCGCCCCTCAGATCAGAGTTAGATCGAATTGGGAAATTTACAGCAGTACATTCAGCCCCCTATAACCATCCAACAAGATGGTAAGGGGCTTTTTTATGAAGCAGCGGGATGCACCAAAGCCGGGATCACGCACCGAGCGCACAGGGAGAAGTGCGCCCGCTAAGTCATAAAAGCCCCGACAACGCTCGGATAATCTTCTTACCAAAAATTAAAAAAAGAGGGTTGACAGAAGCATATCCGATCTTGTAATCTGTGATTGTAATCGTTTACGTAATCGATTACATAATGGAATCATAACGTTTTGAGGTGAACAATGTTTGGCAAGAGCAACGATTAAACAAGTAGCAGCGGCAGCAGAAGTATCTACGGCAACCGTTTCAAGAGTGCTGAACGACAGCGATTATGTAAGCGATGAAATTAAAGAGCGCGTAATGGCGGCGGTGAACCAGTTGAATTACCGGCCAAGCGCCATCGCCCGAAGTCTTAAGCAGGACCGTACGTATATGATCGGGGTCATCGTTCCCGATATCTCGAACCCTTATTTCATGGGAATCTCCAGAGGTATTGAGGATATTGTAGGCAAAGAGGGCTTTCAGCTCATATTCTGCAGCTCGGACGAGAATCCGGATAAGGAAAAACGATTGCTTAAGCTTATGCAGGAAAAGCGCGTGGACGCCGTCGTACTGGCGACGTCAGGCGGAAATGATCCGGCGATCAAGCAACTGGCAGATTCTAAAATGCCGATCATCCTCATAGACAGAAAACTGGACTCGCCTGAAATAGGATTTCGACTCGATCTGGTAGCCGAGGACAATACCGAAGGCGCAACCCGTCTAACCAGAAAACTGTTAGAGGATGGGCATACGGCCATTGGGGTGGTAAACGGCCCGACGAGATCAAGTACGGGCAGGGAGCGTCTTGACGGTGTTCGGAAGGCGATGGAGGAATACGGACTGCACGAGGAACCGCTGGTGTATAATGGCGACTTCTCTACAGAGGACGGAATCCGGGCGGTACGGCATTTTCTGGGGCTGAAGCATCGGCCCACTGCGATTATATCTCTGAATAACCGAATGAGTCTTGGCGTATTGCTTGAGATTGTACGCAGTGGACTAAAGATTCCGGATGACATGGCAGTAGCTTCTTTCGGTGAGGTAGAGGCCGGTCCATTACTCAAAGGATCGGGACTTTATTATATGGAACAGCATCCCTATGAAATGGGAATCAAAGCCGGTGAGATTCTTCTACGTCGAATTCGCGAAGAAGCACCGCTGTCTGATCCGGAAATTGAAATTTACAGCAATGAAGTGAAACAGCTGAATTGACCTATAAGCTGCCGTTCTAAAAACAGAGAGGATGATGACAATGCATTATCAAACCCAAATCTGCAATCGATTGCAGAATCAATTGCCGAAGATCGGCATTCGTCCAGTCGTCGATGGTCGGAGGGGAGGCATTCGGGAATCGTTAGAGGATGTAACGATGGATATGGCGAAGCGAACTGCACGCCTGCTTACCGAAAATCTAACGCATAGCAACGGGCTTCCGGTCGAATGCGTGATTGCCGACACCTGCATTGGAGGAGTAGCCGAAGCCGCAAGAACGGAAGAGAAGTTTGCCAGGGAAAATGTAGGACTAACCATTTCGGTGACACCTTCCTGGTGCTATCCGACGGAAACGATGGATACCCATCCGACAAGGCCGAAAGCGATTTGGGGATTTAACGGAACCGAGCGCCCCGGTGCCGTGTATCTGGCGGCAGCTCTTGGAGCACACAATCAGAAGGGACTCCCGGCTTTCTCGATCTATGGACGCGATGTGCAGGATATCGGGGATACCGAAATTACAGCTGACGTACAGGAGAAGCTTCTGCAATTTGCAAAGGCAGGCCTTGCCGTAGCGACCATGAAGGGGACTTCCTATCTGTCGATGGGTACCGTTTCCATGGGAATCGCGGGCTGTATCGTCGACGAGAACTTTTTCCAGAAGTATCTTGGGATGCGCAATGAATACGTGGATATGACGGAATTCGTAAGGCGAATCGAGCTGGAAATATACGACCGCGACGAATATGAGCGGGCACTGGCCTGGATTAAAGAGAACTGCAAGCCAGGGACGGACGTCAATCCGGAGCATTTAAAGCGAACCGATGAGCAGAAGCGGCAGGATTGGGAGACCGTCGCGAAGATGGCGTTAATCGCACGCGATTTGATGGTGGGCAATCCGAAGCTGGCTGAAATGGGATACGGGGAGGAAGCGCTCGGGCGAAATGCGCTGGCAGCAGGGTTTCAAGGACAGCGTGCCTGGACGGACTATTTCCCGACCGGAGATTTCATGGAGGCAGTACTCAATTCCTCCTTTGATTGGAATGGTCTGAGGGAACCCTACATGGTTGCAACGGAGAACGATAATTTGAACGGAATTACGATGCTGTTCGGACATCTCCTGACGGACGCAGCCCAGGTATTTGCAGATGTTCGTACATATTGGAGCCCTGAAGCGGTAAAGCGTGTAACAGGGTATCAGCTTGAGTGGATCGCAGAGCAGGGCGTGATCCATCTGATCAACTCCGGGCCTGCTGCCCTTGACGGAACGGGAAGGCAGACGAAGGACGGCAGACCGGCGATGAAGCCGTTCTGGGAAATCACGCAGGAGGAAGTTCAAGACTGTCTGGATGCGGTCAAGTGGTGTCCGGCTATCGATTTCTTCCGCGGCGGCGGCTTCTCAACAGACTTCACGACCCGGGAAGGCATGCCGGTCACGATTGCGAGGATCAATATGGTTGCGGGTGTCGGGCCGGTCCTTCATATTGCCGAGGGAATGACCGTGGAGCTGCCGGAGGCGGTGCACGATGTATTGGATCAGCGAAGCGATCCTACGTGGCCGACGACCTGGTTCGTGCCAAATCTGACCGGCGAGGGACTGTTCAAGGATGTATACACCGTGATGAGCAGCTGGGGATCCAACCATGCCGCCATGAGTTACGGCCATATCGGCGGAGATCTGATCACCTTGGCTTCGATGCTCCGCATTCCGGTATGCATGCATAACGTACCGGAGGAACGGATATTCCGGCCGAGCGCATGGACCGCTTTCGGCGGACTGGAGCCGGTCTCGGCAGACTACCGGGCATGCGCGTCTTATGGTCCGTTGTATAAATAGGAGGCGGATGAAATGAAGCAGTTATACACTATTGGCGTGGATTTCGGTACCGAATCGGGCAGGGCTTTGCTCGTTGATATCAATACAGGGCAAGAAGTCGCGACGCATGTAACGCCATACACGCACGGAGTTATGGACGAGGCGCTGGTCCACTCGGACTTGAAGCTGGAGCAGGATTGGGCGCTGCAGCATCCGGGGGACTACATGGAAGTCCTTCAGCAATCCATCCCGCGTGTGTTGTCGGAGGCTAACGTATCACCTGATCAAGTCATAGGGATCGGCGTCGATTTTACAGCGTGTACAATGATGCCGCTGGATGCCGGGGGAACTCCGCTGTGCATGCTGGAGGAGTGGAGAGACAACCCGCATAGCTGGGTAAAGCTGTGGAAGCACCACGCGGCACAGGATGAAGCGAACCTGATTAATGAAGCCGCAATACGGCGGGGTGAGAAATTTCTTGCTCGCTATGGAGGTAAGCTTTCCTCGGAGTGGATGCTTGCGAAGTCTTTACAGATTCTGAATGAAGCTCCGGAGATCTATGAGCAGGCTGTATTGTTCATGGAGGCTGCCGATTGGGTGGTCATGCAATTGACCGGTCAGCTCGCGCGGAGCAGCTGCACCTCAGGCTACAAAGCCAATTGGCATAAACGGGAGGGATACCCGTCCAAGGAGTTCCTGAAGTCGCTTGATCCGAGGTTTGGTGACCTCGTGGAGACGAAGCTGAGAGGCCCGATCAAGCCCTTGGGCTCGAAAGCGGGCGGATTAACCGAATCTATGGCAGCCATGACCGGGCTTCTGCCGGGCACCGCGGTCGCCGTAGCCATCATCGATGCCCATGCCATGGTGCCGGCCGTTAGTGTGGTAACCCCTGGCAAGCTGGTGCTTGCGATGGGAACCTCTACTTGTCACTTGATTTTAAGCGACAAGGAAGTGACGGGCGAAGGCATTTGCGGCGTCGTCGAGGACGGGATCATTCCCGGTTATTACGGGTATGAAGCCGGGCAATCGGCCGTAGGCGACATCTTCGCGTGGTATGTGGAAGAGGCTGTGCCGGAATATGTTCGTCGCAAAGCATCCGAAGAGCGGCTTGGCATTCATGAGTGGCTTGAGAAGGAAGCGGCCCGGTATGCGCCTGGCCAAAGCGGACTACTGGCACTCGATTGGTGGAACGGAAGCCGCTCTGTACTGATGGATGCCGATCTTAGCGGCGTAATGCTCGGCTTGACCCTGCAAACCAAGCCTGCGGAAATATACCGGGCGCTGCTGGAGGCCACTGCGTTTGGAACGCGGGCGATTATCGATGCTTTTACTGTAAGCGGCGTAGAAGTCCAGGAGCTCTATGCTTGCGGCGGATTGCCGCAGCGAAACCGTTTGCTGATGCAAATCTATGCTGACGTTACCGGCAAAGAAATCAAAGTAGCGGATACAATCCAGACGGCCGCTTTTGGTGCAGCCATGTTCGGTGCCGTGGCGGCAGGCAAAGAGCAAGGTGGCTTTGGGAGTATCGTTGAGGCTGCGGAAGCAATAGCCCGTGTTCGGAAAGAGACCTTTAAGCCGATTGAGGCCAATGTGCGAGTGTATGATCAATTGTACAAGGAATATAAAGGCCTTCATGATTATTTGGGCAGAGGCGAAAACGGGGTGCTGAAACGCTTGAAGGCATTAAGAAGCGGTAAATCACCGGAATGAATGTGTGAATGAAAGCCTGAATAAACGCGAGGTCACAACGAAATATCGCCTGGCGGCGTTGGACTCATAAACTGGGAATGCAGGTTCTGGAAGGGCCCTGCATTCCATCACCATCAATTCTGCAATCGATGTCACATTTTGGGAAACGAGTTCTAGAAATACTTATATAACCTTTATCCACCAATCTAAAAGGAGCGAACCATCCATGAACAATCATTCAGCATTATCTTCACTCAGCCTTACTCGCAACGGGAAAAGTAAACGGGAATCCAGCTACGACCGTTCGGGAGGCAATAAAGATTACTTCTCCATCAACCCTGGCGACCGGACCGAAATTTGCAACATTCCAGGCGCGGGCGTCATCACCCACATCTGGATGACGATGGCGACTGACGCGCCTGCTGAGGAATTGTATCTACCGCGTAAAATCGTTCTACGCATGTACTGGGACCAGGAGACGGAGCCCAGCGTGGAAGCGCCGATCGGTGATTTTTTCGGAATGGGGCATGGGCTCACCAAAAACTATACGTCAGCGGCATTGATGATGAGTCCCGAGGACGGCAAGGCATTCAACAGCTTTTTCCGGATGCCTTTTGCGGATGGAGCCCGTATTACGATTGAGAGCGAGGCGGACCATCCGATCAAATTCTATTTCTATGTGAATTACGAATCATACGATAAGCTGCCTGAGGAGGAGCTTAGATTTCATGCCCAGTGGCATCGGGAAAATCCGACGGACGGGATACCGGATAACAGAGTGGATTACGCCTTCTATGAATTCGGCGGCAAGAATACGACCGGAGACGGGAACTATGTCATCCTGGACGCGGTGGGGAAAGGTCATTACATCGGCTGCAACTTCAATGTCCATAACCTGCGCGATACGCGGGAGTGGAACTGGTACGGCGAAGGGGACGACATGATCTTCATCGATGGGGAGCCATGGCCTCCGACCTTGCACGGAACGGGGATGGAGGATTACTTCAACACGGCCTGGTGTCCGCAGCAGGAAGTGTGCACGCCCTATCATGGCATTATTCTGGGAGGGGGACCGAACTGGAGCGGCAAAATCTCCACGTACCGGTATCATATCCTCGACCCGATCATGTTCGAGAGCAGCATTAAGGTAACGATCGAGCACGGACATAACAATCATCGGAGCGACGATGTTTCCTCTACGGCGTACTGGTATCAGGCTGAACCTCATCGTCCTTTCCCGGCGCTGCCTAAGGTGGATAAGAGAATGCCCCTGCCGGATATCAAGCCGCTTAACGATGATAGCATGAAGCAAATATTCGGCCACTCCAACCCTTAATACAGGGGTGGAATAGTGAATCGAAAGGGGAGATGAGCTTGAAATTGAAATCGGCCTTGCTCGCCGGCCTACTCGTGCTGCTTTGCGGCTGCACGAGCGGCAGCAAGGTGAATCCCCAGCTAGATGGAGCAGACAAGGGCTTTATATTAACAGGCATTACCGGCCTGGAACAAATTTCGCAATTGACGGGCGAACAATCCCCCAATCGTACCGATCAATACGCGGTGTACGGTACCGATCTCGGTTCTATGATGAACGATGGGGAACGAACCTACTTCGTGTTCGGGGATACGTTCGGCGAACGGGCGCCAGATCAGATAGGCGGAGGGGGCAGCTACTGGCGCTCCAATACGATGGCCTATACCACGGATATGGAACCGGCTGACGGCATCACGTTTGAAAACATGGTGACGGATGAATTCGGTACAGCCAAGGAGCTGCTGCCCTCCGTCAAAATCGATTATGAAGAAATGACCAAAATTCCGACTCATGGCATTGCGGCAGGTGGTGCATTGTATGTGTACTACATGTCGGTCAATCATTGGGGAGATCCCGGGAAGTGGGACGCCAACTACAGCAGCGTGGCCAAATCGGTTGATAACGGTGAGACGTGGGAGCTCCAGGATCAACTGCGTTGGCCGGGGGACAGCAATTTCATTCAGGTCAGTCCCTATAAGGTAAAGAATGAAGCAGGCGGGACGGACATTTATTTCTGGGGTATTCCAGCCGGACGCTATGGCGGCGTTCAGCTCATGAAGGTGGGAGAAGAGAACATCGAGAATCTGTCCGAGTACGAGTACTATAGTGGTCTGGACGATGATGGTAATCCCAGATGGAGTACCGATAAGAAAGATGCCCAGAATGTAGTGGATGACACGGTCGGCGAGCTTTCTGTTGTATGGAACTCTTATCTGGAACGTTGGCTGATGACATATCTGAAGGAAGGCCAGGGTGTTGTCATACGTGAAGGGATGACGCCGTGGGGGCCGTGGGGCGAGCCTCTGGATTTGGTCCGAGCCGAGGATTATCCAGGACTGTATGGTCCCTATATGAATGATCGGTATACCGAGAATGACGGGCGAACGATTTATTTCACGCTATCTTTGTGGGATCCGTACAACGTCTTTTGGTATAAAGCTTCTCTGGAAAAATGACAACGGATTCAACGAATGTTCGGTTTAAATGCGAATCGCGTTTAAATAGGTTGATCCATTATAAGGAGGGTTCATGGTGCAGAAAACAAACATCAGTTTTAAATCCTGGAAAGTTTTGTTCTCCACACTTATGGTACTGGCGCTGCTCGTTACAGGCTGTGGCGGACGATCCGGCGGCCCGGCAGGCGGAGCATCAAGCAATTCACCGGAAAATGAAAGCGCAAACAACGGTGGTGGCAGCGGCGATAAAATTGTAATCAACTTCTGGGCGCAAAAATTCGAGGAAACGACCGATGAGTGGTTCAAAAAATGGGTCGGCGAGTACAACAAATCTCAGAATAATGTGGAAGTGAAACTGACGATCGTTCCGGGCGACGCTTGGGATCAAAAAATGAAAGCGGCTCAAGCCGCGGGGAAAGCGCCGGATATCCGAACGATCAACTACGGAAACGTGGCTAATGCCGCGAAGACAGGACAGCTGACGGCACTGAACGATTTGATGAATCCGGCAGTATTCGATGATTTGTACGACAACATGAAGGAATTTGTATCCGTTAACGGTAAGTACTACGCTTATCCAAAGCTGGTCGAACCTTCTGCCGTCATGTTCTATCGGAAGGATTTGTTCCAGGAGGCCGGGCTTGATCCGAATCAGCCGCCAAAGTCGTGGGATGAGCTTCTGGATGCAGCTCAGAAGCTGACCAAGAAAGGCGTGTTCGGATTATCGATCGCACAAACCGCTCCGGATTTGGGCTGGTCGAGCTGGGGGCTGCAGTATAATGCAGCAGGACATCTTGCGGTTACGGAGGACTGGTCCAAAGCAGACGTAAACAATGACGGCTACAAGGCACTTTTGAATTTTTACCAGAAAGCTTACCAATCTGGCGTCATGCCGAAGCAGGCTCTGGCCGGGTATGCGGATATCAAGCCTTTCGGCGAGGGCAAGATTGCCATCCAGATTTGCGGTTCCTGGGCGATGGGGCAGCTTCGCAACACCTATAAGGATTTGGTGGATAAAGTGGGGATTGCACCGATGGCATCGTTGGACGGCGATTTGACGAAACCGACGGCAACGCTTGGCGGCTGGTCGCTCGCGGTAGACGGCAAATCCAAGCATGCGCAAGAATCGGCAGATTTCATCTCTTATCTCCTCGCCGGGGATCCGAACATCATGATCGACTTTTTCAAGACGTCCCAATTCTCCAAGTTCTCCCCGCGTAAATCGGTGGACGAAGCGATGAAATCCGATCCGGATGCATCCAAGGATAATTGGCGTGCGCTGGTCTCTGAGCAGATCATTCCTTACTCCCAGGCTGAACCGATCTATCCATGGGATATCAGCTTCGCACTCTCCACTTCCATTGAGTCCGCCATGAAAGGAACGCCGGTGGATAAGGCGCTGGAGAAAGCGGAAAAGGATATTAACGATTTCATATCCAAGAACAATCTTGCCGGCACAAATCCGAAAAATTAGCGCTTTAGCGGCCACCCGGGGATCATCCCTTCAGATACGGATATCCGATTTCGGATGGCTGCCTCATCCTTAGGTCATGGTGGTGACTCTACATGTTTAAGAAAAATTACCGGCAGGACAATGGGGTGGCTTATTTGCTTCTCGCACCCATCGTCATCCTGCTGACGATCTTTGTCATCATACCTTTCTTCTATGCCCTGCGCGTGAGCTTCTATAATTGGAGCTTCTACCAGGATTCCACCTTTGTGGGCTTACAGAACTTCTATATGGTGCTGACCGATGACCTCTTTCTCCAGTCCATTTGGGTAGGGCTCAAGTTTGCCCTTATGGTCGTTCCGACAATGCTGATTCTCTCATTTCTGTTCGCCAACATCATTAAGAACCTGGGCTCCGGCTTTGCAAGCGTTGTGAAGACCTCCGTGTACATCCCAACCATCATTTCCGGGATCGTGGCATCGGTCATCTTCGTCTTTATCTTCGATTATGCAGGCGGCTTGGCCAACTACATCATCGGACTGTTCGGATACGAGCCGAAAGCGTGGCTTGCCGAAGTAGCTACGGCACTGCCCAGCATCGCAGCCCCTGCCGTATGGCTGGGCTTCGGCCTCACAACGCTGATCATGCTGGCAGGTCTCCACGATATTCCGAAAAGCTACTATGAGGCTGCGGAACTGGAAGGAGCGGGCACCTTTGTTCGGATGTGGTATATCACGATTCCGCTCATGCGCAATGTGATCCTGTATCTGCTCGTAACCGGATTTACGGCGCAAATCTCACAGTTCGAGCTGTCCCTCGTGATGACGGGCGGCGGACCGCTTAGCGAGACCACAACGCCGAACCTGTACATCTTGAACCATTTCCGCAACGACGTCATGGTCGGCAACTCGATCGCGGCATCGCTGCTGTTGTTTGTGGTCCTGGGCAGTATCTCGGCCATCATCTTCAGAGTGTTGAATTCGGAAAAAGCGATCGACGGTTAGGGAAGACAGGAGGATAACAAGATGAAAACGTTCAACGGACTTCAAAAAACATTGATGACACTCTTGACCGGCCTGGTGACCATTATGGCTCTGTTCCCGCTGCTGTGGGTCATCCTTGCCGGGTTCAAAGACAAAGCGGAGGTGCTTGCCACTCCGTTCCGATTCTTCCCGAAGAAATGGATGGTTCAGAATTACATGGACATTCTGGGCGATTCGGCCTTCATTCAAACGATGCTGGTTACATTCGGGGGCGCCGTTCTTTTTGCATTGCTAAGCTTGGCCGTTAACGCTACTGCGGCTTACGTCTTCTCCAGGCTGGAATTCCGGTTCAAGACATTTCTGTGGGTTTACGTCATCATCACCATGTTCATTCCCGGCATGGCGATCCTGCTGACCTCCTTTATCGTGGTGAATGAGATGGGCATGCTCGACACCCTTGCGGTGCTCGTATTGCCCGGGATTGCTTCCGCGGGACATATGTTCTTCATCCGCCAATTCTATCTGAATATTCCAATGGCGCTGGAAGAGGCGGCACTGATCGATGGAGCGGGCAGGATCAAGATTTTTACGCATATTTTCATTCCAATGTCGTTCCCGGTCTTTGTCATTGTGGGCATTGGCTCCTATTTAGCCTATTGGAACTCCTTCGTATGGCCGACGATGACGATTACCAATCCGGAGCTGTTTCAGATTATGCAGTACTTGTACACCTTCCGTTCCGAGCGTGCAACGGAAATGGGCATGTTGATGGCCGGATCGGCGCTTTCCTGTCTGCCGACCATTATCCTGTTCCTCTTCTTCCAGAAGCACATCATATCAGGAATCAAAATCTCCGGATTAAAATAAACGATCTAAGCCATACAGGTGGAGGTGAAGCATGATTATTCTTGAGAACAGACTCATCCGGCTTGAACTCAGCGAGACGGACGGTACGATTCAAGCTGTTCGCGATAACTTAAGAGGGATCGATTATATCGCGGTTGCGGGCATTACGGATCCCTTTCGCCTTGAGACAGACGCGGGCTTCAGCAGTTCCTTTCAGCGATTCGATTGGGACAGGAACAAGACGGCATCCGGGCAGGATCAAGTTCGACTAAGCTGGCACACGCAGGAAGGCATGATCGTAACCTCTTCCTTGACACTCTCGGCGGAGGGGGACGGTATTGAATTTCGATGCGACGCTGAAAACAACTCGGATTGCAGATTGCTTAGTCTGGAATATCCGATTATCCCGAATTTGACCACGATTACGGAGCATGGGGAGGAGGATTATATTGCTCACCCCTTTGCTACCGGATTTGAGGTCAACGACCCGATGAAGGTGTTTGAAATGAATGGGATCAGTTTTCGTTTCATGCCGTACCCGGAAAGCTTCTCAGGGGCGACGATGCAGTTCTTTGCCTATTATGGCAAGGACAGGGGCGGGCTGTATTTCGCGGCCCTGGACGGCGAAGGCCATCCGAAGTGGCTTAATTTCTTCAAGAACGGAAACGGCATGCTGGAAGCTTCGATGATCCATGGCTGCAGTGATATGGGTTCCGGTAAAGGGATTCAGCCTCATTACCCGGTGCAGCTGTCGCTTCTGTTAGGAACCGGGTGGTACGAAGCTGCTGATCGATACAAGAGTTGGGCCGTACAGCAGAAATGGTGTTCACGCGGCAAGCTTGCGGGCAGGGCTGCGAAGGAGGGGAGTCAATGGCTGCATGAGGATATGGGGGCAGCTACCTTTGGGATCAATGCGGGATCGGATCGGACTGCATGGATTCAGAAATACCATGAAAGCATCGGAACGCCGATGTTTCACATCCTGGGCCCAGACTGGACGCACCGGCCGCAAACGTTTGGCAGCGGCGTGCCTGGGGGATACGACGATTGGTTTCCGACCCGCTTCAACCCAGAGAACATCGCTCTGATCCGAAAGCTGGGCCACCGCTTCGCTCCTTTCGAGTTCGATTACTTGTATCATTTTGACGGAGCGGACGGCGCACTTGGCAGGGAAGCCGCGCAGAAATTTCCCGATCTGAAAAAAAGCGTGGATGCGTACCGCTTCCCGTTCCTCTGTCCGGCACATCCGTATACTCATGACTTTCATGTGAAACGGGATACGGCGCTGCAGCAGAGTGATGATGTCGATGCGATTTATTATGACATCTCCGCCAACAACATTCTGAAAATCTGCATGGATGAAAGTCATGGTCATCCGGTTGGAGCCGGCATCATGATAGAGGATGCCTACCGGCGGAACTATGCGGATACGAAGGCGGCTATGTGCGAAACTGCAGGCCGTTATATCCCCATGGGCACCGAGATGATCAATGAAACGATGCTGGATCTGATCGACTATTATCAGGCGCGGGCCGGAGGGCAGCCCGCAGCGCCGCTTGAAGGCTGGCCGATCCGGGAACTGCTTAAGTCAGGCGAGGCCCGCCTGATCCCGATGTTCACGTACGTATATCATGAGTACGGCGCGCTGAGACTAGATGGCTGGGGCAAGCTGACGGAGGAGATCGGGGAGCTGTACTATTTTACGGTGGCACGCACGTACCTCTGGGGCGGATTGTACGAACTGAATTACGAATACAGCCCGATGGAGGTACTGGACGGCAACGAAAATAAGGCGGAGGAGCATTACTATTCGTTTGATCCGCGCGGGTATGCCTTCTCCACGAACAGGGCAGATTACTTGGCCCTGTATGCACGACTACGGACCGGAGCAGCGAAGGCGTATTGGTCATATGGGACCATGCTTCGGCCGCTCTCCTTCGACAGCCCTCAGACTTCCATGAAATGGTTTCATTATAACCATGGTAAGGGAACACCGGAGTATAACAATGAGGGGGAACTTTTGACTGACTCCGTCATACACGCGGCATGGCAGAATGAGCAAGGAGATGTTGGCTTATTCTTTGCGAATGTGACTGAAGAGGAGCAAACGATTCGTGTAGATTTTCGTCCGGAAGACTACGGGAAAACAGCAGTGAACGGACGGCTGTTCACGCTAGCGGGTGAGCAGGCCGTTAATTGCGCTCCACAGCAAGATGCTCAGCGCTTGCTAACGCTTCCGCCCCGAAGCATGGCAATGCTGGAATTTGACATAGCCATGTATTCGAGAACATAAATAGCACCGCTGCTTGAGGCCGATGTGTGAAGGAGGGTGTCCGTGATGTTTATGAAAAAGATGACGACAGGTGTTCTCGCCGTGTCCATAATATTCGCTTCCGCGTGGGCAGGCAGCGCCGAAGCGCTGACGCCGGAAGGCACGAAGATGATCGCCCGGGTAACGGGTGCAACGCCTGTCGGAGAGACCATGCCGAATCCGAATCAAACCCACGTAAACTACAATGTCGGCGGGACGGATTTGGGCATCGTGTGGGATAAGGGAGGTGGCGAATTTTTCATTGCTTTCGGCGATACGAACGATACGGCAGGCAACTGGAACCGGAGCAATTTGCTGGCGATCTCATCAGATACGAATCTGGAGGATGGACTTACCTTCTCCACAATGATTCAGAGCAGGCCAGGCCAGGCCAAGGAAATTCTCCCCTCCAAAAAAATCAACAATGATGAAATGACGGTCATTCCGACGGCGGGCGTAACCGTCGGCAACAGGCATTATATCCATTATATGTCCGTCAACCACTGGGGACCAGCCGGCCGATGGTATACGAATTACTCCGGCATCGCTTACTCGGATGACAACGGGCAGAACTGGACCAAGAGTCCGTCCGCTCGCTGGTACAACAACACGTCAACCTGGAACAATCCTTTTCAAATGGCGGCATTCCTTAAGGACAGCGGATTCGTCTATATGTATGCTACGCCAAATGGCCGCTTCGAGGATGTATATCTTGCCCGGGTATCGGAGAATGCGCTGCTGAATATCGGGGATTATCGTTATTGGGACGGTAACGGCTGGTCGGCCGCACAGGCTGCGGCCCGGCCAGTGGCGATCGGTGTGGCGGGCGAGATGTCCGTTGCTTACAACGCCCACTTCAAACGGTATATCATGACCTATCTGAACGAAGACCGGCAGGCGATCGTCATGCGGGATGCGGCAACGCCGATCGGCCCATGGAGCGGGGAAAAAATTCTGGTGCCTGGAGATTTTACGGGCCTTGGTCAGTACAATGCGTATATGCATCCGCTGTCCAATAACGGGCCTGAGATGTATTTTATCATGTCGACCTGGTACCCGGATTACAATACTCATCTAATGAAGACCACGCTGGCCCCTGACATGCTCGGCGACAATCTCATCTCGGACCCAGGCTTCGAAACGCAGATAAAAACGCCGGTCATGGCTCCATGGTATGTTACGGGCGAGGGCGGCTTGGACCGCAAGCTCGGAAATGCCCGAACCGGTGAGAATAATGGCTATGTACGCAATGGCAGCGGATGGAACGCGATCAAGCAGCGGGTCGTGGTGCAGCCGTACACCAATTACACGCTGAAAGGCTGGGTTCGTACATCGAGCAACAATACGGAAGGTTACTTCGGGATAAGGGAGCCTGTAGATGGTGCCGTCGTTAAGGAAACCGCTTTTGCCCAATTGCCTGATTACACGGAACTGACGGTGACCTTTAACTCCGGGAACCGATCCGTTGTGGAATTGTATACGGGATTGTGGGCGAGCGGGGACACCTGGCTTCAGGTTGATGATGTGTCGCTGGTGAGGGATTCGAATCTCGTGGGTCATGCCGGTTTTGAATCGCAATCCTCTTCCAGCCTGACATCGCCCTGGTATTCGAACGGAACGGCCGGGGTAGACCGCAATCTTGGATTTGCACACACTGGAGCAAACAACGGATATGCAAGGGCAAGCAGCGGTTGGAATGCAATCAAGCAGGAGATTTTTGTCGAGCCGGATACCGATTACACATTATCGGCATGGATCCGTACCTCAGACAACCATAACGATGGATATTTCGGCGTAAGGCAGCTTGGCGGAGGTCCGGTGCTGAATGAAACTGCATTTCAGCAAATTCCCGGATATACCCTGAAGACGGTTCGCTTCAACTCGGGCCAGCATCATAGTCTGGAGATATACGCCGGGATGTGGGCAACTTCGGATATGTGGATTCAGGTTGACGATTTCAGCGTGGTTAAGAATTAATGATGAAATGATGCCGAGAAACCGGAAGAAGGGAGACATCAATGATACGATTACCGGATTCTTTTGTGAAACGGTGGGATTACGACAATATAGGGCATACGGCTCCAGAGCTTAGCTTGCATCAGCTGGATGAAGACACGATTCATTGCATACTGACCTTCGAGCTGGAGCAGGAGATTCAACAGGATGACTGGCAGATGCGCTTGGAGCCGGCATTCCTGCCTCATTTTCACTGGGCGCCTCATGTAACACCGACATCCCGGCATGTGATGGACCAACACTGCTTTCGTTCGCCTGTGCTCATCGTTCATGACGATACAAGGACGCTCATGCTCATACCGGATCTGGATCTGATCACGAAGGATGCGGACGCTCGTTGGTACATGGACCTGGATGCTCCTAATAACCTGCTTGTCTTGGGAATGAGCCGAACTCGGGTGAGCGAGCATGTGCTGTTTGAGAAGGTGAATGGGGCTTCATACCCGCCAGGAACGATACGAATCGGCTTCTTTCTTAAAATGGTGGAGGCTGATCAAGCCGTATTCAATCCCTGGCGGCTGGTACTGCAGTTTTTATGGGACAGGTGGGGGCATACGCAATTCCGTCACAGTATCTATGAAGAGGTCCATCTTGACCACTATGTAAGGCATGCCTATGAGTGGGCTTTTCGTCACTGGAAAGACACGGTATGGCAGGAGTTCGAATGGGACGGACGGAACGTAGGGGCTGCGGTATTCATTGCCGATGTGAGTCAAAGCCCGAATTATCCGGGCGTGCCAAACGAGCGGGAGAGCCGATCCGTCTGGAATCAGGCATGGTTCAGCTCCCTTCGCTCGGCACAAGGCATCTGTCGTTACGGCCGGGCACAAGGCGATTCGGAGTTAGTTCGGAAAGCTCTGCTCATGAAAGAGCTTGCTCTCGCTGCTCCGCAGCGCGGCGGGTTCTTTCCCGCCGTCATTGCAACGGAGATGAAGCGGGTAGTGGTAGATGGACAGGAGGTTAACCGTTCCGGGAACTGGGCGTCTGCCTTCTGGGGAAATTCCAATCGCAATCCGGCTGATCCATGGGGTTCGATTGCGGATGCCCCTTATCACGTGCTGGATATGAGCTGGACGGCGCTGCTCATGCTTCGCTGGTTTGATGAGCTAGAGCCGGATCCAAGGCTGCTGGAATATGCCGTGCGCTATGCAGATGCGCTTGTGCCCCTCCAAGACGCGAAAGGCTATTTTCCGGCCTGGCTCAATCAGGATACGTTAGCGCCGCTGGATATTCTTCGAGAGTCCCCGGAAATTTCGCTATCCGTCACTTTGTTGCTGAAGCTGCATGAATTGCGCCCGGATTCCAAATACAAGGAAGCGGCACAGCGGGCGCTGGAGGTTGTGATGAAGGAGATCGTGCCGACCGGCAGGTGGGAGGATTTCGAGACCTATTGGTCCTGCTGCGGTTATGGTCGTGAAGAGCTTCCAGGCAACAAGGTGGCTAGGAATAACATGTTCAAGCAGTGCAATTTCTCCATGTTTTGGACGGCGGAAGCGTTATACCATATGTATAAAATGAGCGGCAATCCTGCCTATTTGAACGTTGGCCAAAGTGTGCTGGATGAAATGCTGATGACGCAGGCTTCCTGGCAGCCTCCCTACCTGTATGTTGACGTATTGGGCGGATTCGGCGTCATGAACTGTGATGGGGAGTGGAATGATGCGCGGCAAAGCTTGTTTGCCGAGTTGATCCTACAATATGGGATGGAACTGGATCTGCCCGAATATATTGAGCGCGGGATCGCCGCTTTGCAGGCCTCGTTCGTCATGATGTATTGTCCCCAGAATGAAAAAACAAAACAGCAGTGGGAGCGGGCGTATCCTTTCTTTAACGAGAAGGATTACGGCTTCATGATGGAGAATTACGGTCATGATGGTGTTGTGGACGAGGAGGGACGAGGCATGGGGACATTCACCATCTTCGATTGGGGGAACGGCGCGGCCGCTGAAGCTTACCTGCGGATTAAGGATCACCTGGGCCAAACGTTGAAAGAACGGTACGGATACGATATCACATACTAAAGGAGCGATAACAGTTGACGAACTTTAATGGGCTCAACATGCACCTCGGAAATTTATCACGGCTGTCCAATGCGCAGACAAGATCCATCAGCGCGGAGAATTTTACCGGTGACAAAGGAAAGGGCGGCATGGCCACCGACGGCACGGGCGCAGCGGCTTCCAGGGACTTGGGCGTGGGCTGGAAGGTCTCTCCTTCCGTGGAGATTTTATCGGGAGAAACGTTTACGATGGGTGACATTCAGGGTCCCGGGGCGATTCAGCATATCTGGCTTACCTGCCATCCGACGCTGTGGCGTAATCTGATTATCCGTATGTATTGGGACGATGAGCAGGCCCCTTCGGTTGAGGTACCCGTCGGTGATTTGTTCTGTAACGGATGGGGGGAGCGCAGCGATGTCAACTCGATTCCGGTTGCCGTGAATCCGGCCGGCGGCATGAACAGCTACTGGCAGATGCCTTTCCGCAAGCATGCCCGATTGACGATGGAGAACCGTGCGCCGGAAAAGGCAGTCCTTTACTATCAAATTGACTATACGCTGACGGACATCCCGGAAGATGAGGCTTATTTTCACGCGCAGTGGCGGAGAACGAATCCCGTTCCTTATAAAGAGGTTTACACCATTCTGGATGGGGTAACTGGACACGGGCACTATGTAGGGACTTACCTCGCTTGGCAGGTGAATAATAACGGCTGGTGGGGCGAAGGCGAGATCAAGTTCTATATGGACGGGGATCAGGATTATCCGACCCTATGCGGTACGGGAACGGAAGATTATTTTGGCGGAGCCTGGAATTGGGAGCAGCCGATTGGTACCTATCGAACCTACTCGACGCCATATCTGGGGATGCACCAAGTGCTGAAGCCGGACGGTTTGTATCGAAGTCAGCAGCGTTTTGGCATGTATCGATGGCATGTCATGGATCCAATCCGCTTTCAAAGCGATCTTCGCGTGACCATTCAGGATCTCGGCTGGAGGTCCGGAGGAAGATATCTTCCGCAGCAGAGCGATATTGCATCGACGGCGTTCTGGTATCAGGCCGAGCCCCATGCGCCATTCCCGGAGCTTCCGGATAATGATGAGCGGGAGGTTATATAAAGGAGCAGCTATTGCTTACCTGGCGGTAAGGTGATAGTGTGAATCCATGGAGCCTTTTGCGGGAGCATATGGCGTTTCCATGGCTGTTAATGGAGGATAGGATGGACAAACATACGATTTATACGATTGCTGAACGGGTAGGCGTATCCCCTTCTACGGTGTCCAGAGCCTTGTCGGGACGAGGTTACTGCAGTCCCATGACGAAGAGCAAAATTCTGGAAGCTGCCAAAGAAATGAACTATGCGCCCGATCATGCAGCGAAAATGCTGAAAATGAGACAAACCAACAAAATCATTTTTGCCGTGCCAGATATATGCAACCCTTTCTACTTCGATATGATCAACGGAATCAATCAGGTGCTGGAAGAGCATGATTACCTGATGATTCTGTTCTACACCAAGCACAGGTTCCAGGAGGAGATGAAGGCGATTCAGACCCTGCGGGAAAATGTGGCCGACGGCATGATCATGGTGTCCTTTCATTTCGGTGAAGAGAATATCGGGGCCATCAATGCACTGCAAGCACCGGTCGTGCTCACGAATAAATATGTCTCGCCGGAAGGGAATGACCGCTTCGACTATGTGTATGTGGACACATATGACGGGATCAAGCAAAGCACGGAGCATCTGATCCGTCAAGGCCTGCGCAGCATCGCCTATCTCGGCGGCAATCTGAGCGAGCAGACCGGCCACGAGCGGTTCTGCGGGTATCGGGATGCCATGCTGAATGCGGGAATACCCTTGATCCCGCGTTTTATCGCCGAATCCGATTACACCGAAAGCGGCGGTTATGCAATGGCGAAGGCGTGGCTGGAAGGGCCCGACCATCCGGAGGGCATTGTTGCCGCGAACGATTTAATGGCGATCGGGGTCATGAAGGCCTGCGAGGAAGCCGGTCTGCGCATTCCCCATGACGTTGCCGTTGTGGGCATGGATAATCTGGACCTTGCCTCCCGCGTATATCCCAAGCTGACGTCCGTTGCCTTGCAGCAGGAGGAAATCGGCCGAAAGGCAGCACAAATCCTGATGGATCGCATGTTGGGAATTCCGAGGGAAGAGCGGGCCGTGAAATTGATGCCGCAGATGGTCGTGCGGGATTCCAGTGTAAGGATTTGAAGAAAGAATAGAGTGCAATGAGAATGGCCATGCGCAAAATAACGGTAACCATTCCAATGAACGCTCAATCATTAGCTGATATGAAATTTAACTGAACATAGTGATGAACCGTCCCTCGTAGTGAAGCAGCGGACGGTTTTTTGTGCTGCAACGACCCTTTAGTATTGATCGGAATTGAGCAACAGAATGTATTGAGAGTAATTATTTTTGCGTTTTGGAGTAATTAATTATTGACTCTAAGAGTAATTTAAAATACCCTATAAAGTAACAGAGTGAATATGAGACATGGAATGGCCACTCTGATTATGGCTTTGAAGGGAGAAAGATGGATGTCACAGGTTCATATGCTGCAACCGGATATTCATACGCTTCATGGATTTTTCAGCAGGGAACTGGAGCCCGCGCTATATATTCAATCTGGGGATACTGTCGTGTATCAAACCCTAGATGCGGGTTGGGGACTGGAGAAGCGCAGTGCCCCGGGCGCGGCGAGAACGAAGTTTACGGAGCGCAAGCCGGAGCGGCAGGAGGAGCATTTTGGGCATGCATTAATGGGTCCCGTCCATATTCAAGGGGCTGAACCCGGGCTTACATTGGAGATCCAGATCAACGAAGTTATTCCCGGATCGTGGGGATGGACCTCTGCTGGAGGTTTTCCGAGTTATTGGAACGAGAAGCTGGGCATGGCCGACGCCAAGGAAGTGACACTGGATTTTGAATTGGATGCCAGGACAATGACAGGCAGAAGTCAGTTCGGAGATTTCAAGTACGGCATCGGTCTGAAACCGTTTATGGGGGTTATGGGCATGCCGCCGAAGGAAAAAGGCAAGCATACGACTTTTGTGCCGCGTCCATATGGAGGCAATCTTGATTGCAAAGAGTTGACGGCTGGAAGCACGTTGTTTCTGCCAATCCCGGTTGATGGCGGATTATTCTCAACAGGGGACGGACACGCGGCGCAGGGCGACGGCGAAGTTAGCGGTCCCGCCCTGGAATGCCCCATGGATAAGGTGTGTCTAACTTTTCATGTCCGTGACGACATGCCCATAACGATGCCCAGAGCCAAGACGAGTACCGGGTGGCTTACGATGGGGTTCCACGAGGATCTGGACGAAGCCATGTGGATGGCCTTAAGCGGGATGCTTGATCTCATGACCGAGCTTTACTCTATTTCAAGAACGGAGGCGTACGCCTACGCCACCTTAACAGTGGATCTGCGGGTAACCCAGATCGTGAACATCCTTAAGGGCGTGCACGCATTTTTACCTTTTGGGGCGTTGAGGTGAAAGGAAGTTAAGGGGGATGGCTCAGACGGATGAAAAAAAGGAGATAACTCTATAATCAAACTTCATAAATAAATGTCCATTTTTAAGGAGGTCTAATGTATGCAGTTATACGAGACAATGGTCAATAACCAAGGGGTATATATTCATGTGACGGAGGTACATCGGGAGCTTAGGAATGAACAAAACTCATTGGTCATCATCCCGGGACTGTCCGAGTCGGCTGAGGATTACATCGCCATAATGGAAAAGCTGACGCCCAGACATATCGTTGTCATCACGCTTCGTGGCCGGGGACGAAGTGATTCGCCTGTCTCGGGATATGCACTCGAAGACCATATCAGCGACATTGATGCGGCTATTTGTCATCTTGAACTTGAGCAATTCGTACTCATGGGATACTCCCGAGGGGTGTCCTATCAGTTAGGCTACGCGGTTCAGAATCCGGAACGCATTCAAGGCCTGATCATCGGAGACTATCCCGCGGTTCATACCCAGCTGCCAGCGGGATGGGTGGAATTCTTTGCTTCGCTACCGCCTTGGAGAGGAAGGAAGCTGTCCGACCGTATGAAAACATCGGCTTTACAGGCGCTGCAACAGGAATCGGCTAAGGTCGAATTGTGGAACGACTTAACCCGATTGACATGCCCAGTCCTTATTATCCGTGGCGTAAAACCACATCCCGGGTTATCATTAGAAGCAGTGGAACAATATAAGCTGTCGCTGCCTCAGGCAAGCATCGCGGCGTTCGAGGAGCATGATCATAATATTTTTGAACCGGATGTGGATGTGTTTGTCAGCACCGCAGACTCTTTTCTAAAAAGAGATTAGGCAGAACCATCAATCTATCACTAAAAAGGGTGTACGCACTTGGACAATCTGAAGCTGAATGTATCACTGTTACGACAAAGAGTTCCGAACCTGACCAGCGCAGCCAAATCCGTGGGATTACGGCCGGCCACGGTCTCCAACCTATGCACAGGAAAAATTCCCGTTGGTCGGGCGGAAGTCCGCACCATTGCCGCATTGGCATCTCTGGCAAAATGCAGTTTGGATGAACTGATTCTGCGCGGGGAAAGTGTGGAGATGATCGAAACGGGCATTAAGCCCCTTGATCTATTTGCTCCTTTGGCCAAAGGAGGTACCGTCGGGCTGGTCGCCCGTCCCGGAATGGGCCAACCGGTGCTGCTCGGTGAATTGTTTCATCACTTCAAGCAGGAAGGGTATATGACGATTCTGCTGAAGCCGGAAGGCGAATATCCCGAGCTGCAGGATATGCTGAATGATGTAGAACGGGTTGCCAATTCAATAGAAGAAACCTATTCCATTGTGACGAATGCAAATACCGATAAAGAGATTATGTTTGCAGCGGACCGGGAGCATGTCTTGACCGGCAAAATCTACGACCTCCAGGAACGTCTTCAACAAGAGGGTTTGAGGCAGGTCACGACTTTTCTTGTGGACCTTAAAGGTGCGGTTGTTGATGAAGACATGCCTTACGGTCCGCTGGAGACGCTGTGGTATTTCGATGCCGATCTGGCGGCCAGACATATGTTTCCTGCCGTGAACCCGTTATATTCTACATCTTCCGTATTGGAAGGCGTTCACCTGGATCAGGCTCACTTATCGGTCCAACAGCGGGCCCAGAAGCTGCTGCGCCGTTATCGCGAGCTGCGTTCGCTGGTTCAAGTGCGAGGATTGCAGGCCATTCCGGCATCCGAGACGGAGGTTTATGAACGTGGAGAACGGCTTGAGGCTTATCTTACGCAGCCTTTTTACGTTGCCGAGGCTTACAACGGGTTACCTGGCGAGCGGGTGCATTTACAGGATACGCTGCATGATGTTCAAGCTATTTTGAACGGCAGCATGGATCATCGTTCGGTGGAGAGTTTATCCTGGATCGGATCGATAAAATAGCGCTGTAATCATCAAAAGTCGAATTCTCGTAGTTTGTTTATCGGGAATATCGGCTTTTTTACATGATTCCGCATAATATAATCCGTATGTCCCATAGCTGATAAGCAAAGGCCAGTATATAATATGTGCTAGTTTGTATCGTGCGGATGGCAGGAAGGTTGCACTGGACAACTGAAATGCCATGCTTGTACGGGATACGAGACCATACATAAAGGAGAAATGGACATGAAGAGAAAAGGTTGGCTTATCGCTTTTGCAGCGGCATTATTGTTAACACTTATCGTAGTACCGGTTCAGCAGTCTTTTAGTGCAGAGGGCAATCCGACGGCAACCGCCATTACACAGAGTGCTCTGAACGATCAGTTCCATTTGGATCATGTCGTTAAGATTTACGTGCCTTCAACGGTGAAGGGAGATATTCCGATTACGGATGCAGCTCATCAGAAGTTTGTTGACCAAACACTGACAAAGCTGTCCGGCTGGTTTGGCGGGGCAACGGCGATTCCGGGTGAAGGGGCATGGGTGGACAATAACAAAACCCTCATCAAGGAAAAAGTAACGATCGTGTACGCGTTTGCCGAGAAGCTGGATAAGGATTCGCTTAATCAAGTGGTGGACTATGCGAAGAAGCTTAAAGACGATTTGTCGCAATCCGCGATCTCACTCGAGGTTGACGGTAAACTGTACTTCATCGAATAGTTGATTCTCGGATCAAAGGTTTTGCTAAATAGGGGAGGTCTCCCTGCTGTCAGTGATGGCAGAAGAGGGAGACGTCCTCTTTATTATGTTTGAACTTTAATAGAGAAACCTCCACAGATAAAAGGTGGCGTAGGATTCCCAGTTCGCCCATGCTGCCGACAGCTCCAGTATTTCCTTTTTCGTCGGTTTGACCTCCAAGCCCAGCAGATGTTTGATGGCATTGTGCAGACCCACATCATCGATGGGAAAAGCCGCCGGCATTCGTAAACAGCGCATCAACACATAATTGGCTGTCCATGGTCCGATCCCGCGGATGCTGACCAGTTGTTTCTCCGCTTGTTTCAAGCTGCCTGCTTCTAGCAGCTGCTCCTTCGTCAGTTTCCCTTCTGCCATGAGCTGGGCCACTCCGATAAGATACTCGCCTTTTTTAACGGTCATCCGAAGCCCGTCCAGGTCTTCAACACGCAGCGGTGCAATGTCTTCAGGTCTTGGAAAAATCCAATAAATCTCTCCTTCACACTCCACGCGGCGGCCGAAGGCTTCAACGAAACGTCTTTTTAACGTATAGGCATAGGCCAGGTTAATTTGCTGCCCCAGAATGCCCCAGCACAAAGCCTCGAACAGATCGGGAATACCCATATTGCGAAGCCCGTAGAAGGATTGAACGGCTTGACTGAGTAATGGATCTGCTTCCGCCATCGTATAGAACGGTACGAGATCGGTATTCAGATCGAACCAGTCCCGAACATAACCCGCTACTTCCGCCCGCTTGCAGGGATCGGAGGGGGCGGTATTCCCCAAAAACCGAACAAGGATCGCCTGTTCTTGAGGCTCCGCACTGACTTCAATCACAGCGATGTCACCATCAAGCGGGATAGCACGGTAGATGCTGTCATTCCGAATATGATAAAGACATTCGTTCGGCGATCTTTGCAAATAATTGAGGTTCTCCGTAAAACTGAACTCCTTCGGTACGAAAAGCCTTATGGCTTCGGCATGATCTTCCCAGCTGTCCCGGGGGAGATGATTCTCCATAGTATAGGGCTTATCGTCATGTATCTGGTTTCGCTCCTGCATCTTCATCATTTCCTTTCGCACCTGAACTCTTCTATACTAGTTGTACCATAAATGCAGACCGTATAATTTTGTTATCTTGCTCTTCTATTCCAAAAAGCGTACAACAGGATTATCCTGTGGTTATAATGTTAGCGGAGGTGAGGAAACGTGGCAAACCAAATACAACCGACCGAAGCCCAGTGGAAAGCCATTATCAACAACGACAAGGAAAGTGACGGCAAGTTTTTCTATGCGGTGCAGACAACAAAGATCTTCTGCAGGCCATCCTGTAAATCCAGACCCCCGAAGTTTGAAAATGTGCGCGTGTTTCAATCGGCTGATGAAGCAAAAGCTGAGCGCTTCCGGCCATGCAAAAGGTGCAAGCCGACGGGAGAGCGCCTGCCGGACCATGAATGGATTGAACTCGTCACCGAGTATATCGATCAACACTATACCGATCATCTTTCGCTTGATGTGTTGGCCGATGTGAGCCACGGCAGTCCGTACCATCTGCACCGAATATTTAAGCGTGTCAAAGGTCAGACCCCGATGGAGTACATTCAGGATTACCGGATTGGCAAGGCCAAAGAGCTCCTGACGAATTCCAGCTTGGCGATCTCGGATATCGGCCATAAGGTGGGCATGGAGAATACGGCTTATTTTATCACGCTGTTTAAGAAGAAAACGGGGATGACCCCCCTTAACTATCGCGGGCAATGTTTAAAAAATACGAGTGCGGAGGTGCACGATCATGAAATCCAATCATTTGATTACCATTAACTGGACTCAACTGCGTCATGATAACTGGAGCGTATACATCGCGGCCACGGAGCAGGGATTATGTTACGTCGGATCACAGGATAAACCTTTTACAGAGTTGGAGGACTGGGTACAAGCGAAATTCCCTGGCTGTGAGCTCGTGCAGAATGATGCAGCCATGCAGCCATATGCCACCGAGATGCTGGAGTATTTTCAAGGGAAGCGTGATCGGTTTGAGATGGCTTTGGATTACAAGGGGACCGCTTTTCAGGTGGCGGTATGGAATGCGCTGTGCCAGATTCCGTATGGGCAGACTTTTACGTATTCTGACATCGCCAATCAGATTGGAAAGCCGGCAGCTGTTCGAGCTGTAGGAGCAGCTATTGGGGCTAATCCGCTGCTGATAACTGTGCCTTGTCATCGGGTAATTGGCAAAAGCGGTGCATTGACGGGGTATCGCGGGGGGCTTGCCATGAAGACCCGGCTGCTGGAGCTTGAGGGTGAGCGAGCCAGGATGAGGGAGACGATGAATTATGCCTAATTCATTGCCGCAACGCATAGCAGGCCTGGATTGGACAGGGATACAAGCAGCTTTGGATGAACAGGGATATGCTGTCCTACCAAAGCTGCTGCTATCTGAAGAGTGTACAGAGATTATCAACACATATTCGGAAGAAGAGCGGTTTCGAAACACGATCAATATGGCTAGGCACCGGTTCGGGCTCGGAGAGTACAAGTATTATCAAGCTCCGCTGCCAGAATCGCTGCAGCAGCTTCGGGAAGGCTTTTATCCTGAGCTTGCGCTGACGGCTAACCGCTGGCTGACACAGCTTGGACATGAGGAGAGGTATCCGGCGAGCTTGGATGAGTTTCTTGGCATGTGCCATGCGCAGGAGCAAAAGCGTTCGACGCCGTTGATTTTGAAATATGAAGAGGGCGGCTATAATTGCTTGCATCAGGATTTGTACGGAGATGAATTTTTCCCGTTTCAAGTGGTGTTTGTTCTGAATGAGAAGGAAGTCGATTACACGGGAGGAGAGTTCCTTCTCATCGAGCAGCGGCCGCGGGCACAGAGCCGGGGACATGTCATCACGTTGGAACAAGGTGCGGGGTTAATTTTTCCCACCAATCATCGTCCCGTTGAAGGAACGCGGGGGTATTACCGAACCACGCTCCGTCATGGCGTCAGCACGATTACGTCGGGGACCAGATACAGCCTTGGGATTATTTTTCATGATGCAAAGTAGAGGGGCGCATGTGTATTCACTCGTTCATTACGGGTTGTGAGGAGAGAAATAGTATAATAGAAGAAAGTGTAGAAATGGGGTGTCCGAGGTGAAACAAGAAGTGCTCTATAAAACGCCAAAGACCCTGCTCAATAAAGGAACAGGATTCCTGAATGGATACAGCCATACCTTGAACCCGTATACGGGCTGCACCTTCGCTTGTTCTTACTGCTATGTCCGGCAAATGCCGGTATCGATATTCCGCAATCAGGAATGGGGGAGCTGGGTTGACGTTAAGCTCGAATCTGCTGCCATCCTGCGTAAAGAACTGAAGCGTGCCAAGTCCAAGGGACCCGTCACGATTTTCATGTCTTCCAGCACCGATCCTTACCAGCCGGTTGAGGCCAAGGAAGAAGTGACTCGCGTTTTGCTTGAGGTGATGGTCAGCGAACCGCCGGATTTTCTGCTCGTACAGACGCGCAGTCCGTTGGTCCAGCGGGATATTGATCTGCTGCAACAGTTAGGAGAACGCGTGCGGGTAAGCATGACGGTCGAGACGGACCGTGATGAGATGCGCAAGCATTTTACGCCGTCAGCCCCGCCGATCCAAGCGAGACTGAAAACCCTCGCACTCCTGAGGGACGCAGGAATTCCTGCCCAGGCAGCAATCGCACCCGTGCTTCCGAGCACGGAGGCTTTCCCACAGATCCTGCGGCCGCTTGTGAATCGCGTGTGCATCGACGATTATTTTATGGGGGATGGCAGTGGCGGGAAGCGTACGAAAAGACTGCCGGTTCAGGCTCTGTACGAGGAGCTTGGGGAGCAGGAATGGTACGATCCAGCTGCCTATCAGGTGGTCTACGATCGATTTCGCAGGGAGTTTCCGGAGGAGCAGTTGTTTGTGAGTCAGAAGGGTTTTGAACCTTAAGGTTTAGGTTGGCAAGTTTAGAAGATGATGCTTGATCCATGGATTAGATAAATTACGATAGGTTTAGGCCAGGAGCAGGAGTTCGTTTCTGGTCTTTTTTGTCATGTCCGGCGCTAGATGATTATGGTATGATTGGCGAAAATAACCAGTCAGACGGTAGTGGAGCGTACGGAGTTATATGAAATCAATGCAAACAATAAAAAACAAAGGGGCGACTACTTTTTGAATCCGATATTAATAGATTTTCCAAGCCAATTTTTTACTGATAGATTACTGATTAGAAGTCCATATCCTGGAGATGGAAAGATAGTATATGAATCAATTATGGCTTCATTAAATGAATTAAGAAGATGGCTTCCTTTTGCACAGAAAGAACAATCAGAGGAAATAATTGAAGCTAACTTAAGAGAGGCTTATTTGAAATTTTTAAAGAGAGAAGATCTTAGATTTTTAATCTTTCATAAAGATTCTAACCAATATATTGGATCTTCAGGTCTACATAATCCTAACTGGAATATACCTAAATTTGAGATCGGATACTGGATAGACAGTCGACAAAGTGGGCAAGGATTTATGACTGAAGCAGTACAGGGTATTTCTGACTTTGCATTTAATGTATTAAAAGCTCGCAGAGTGGAAATCCGATGCGATACATTGAATGATAAGAGTAGATCAATTCCAGAAAGATTAGGATTTACATTAGAAGGGACACTAAGAAATGAAGATACATCTGTTGATGGGAGTACGTTAAGAGATACATTTATTTTTGCAAAGATTGATGAGAAGAACTGTAAGTCATTCGATGAAGGCTTTGACATCATTTAACACAAAATTCACGCGTCGGGCCTGACGACCCTCGGTCCGCCAGAAGGCATCCAGGGGAAGGGGGATCAGCGGCCACACCTGTGAGGTTAGCTATACAAGCGTAGCCGGTCTCTTCGTGACCTTAAGATTCTCGGTTTCGGTAAATGCGAGTCATGGAGTTGTTGCTGATATTGGCGCAGGTACCGGGGGTTCCTTACTCGACACTTTGTCGGAAATGTACAGAAGATCTATGCAATAGAGCCTGAACAGGAAATGCCAAGAATAGCATATGAAATTATCGGATCAAGAGGAGATATTGAATACATAGATGGAGTAGCTGAGACTGCGAAATTACCTGATCAATCCGTTTGCTTTTGCGAAGAAGTTATATCGATGAGGTGAATTATGAAAGATATAAATTATAAGATATGGACTCTATGTATGGTGCAAGATGGGGATAGGGTTTTGATGCTTAATAGAACCCATGATAATTTTAAGGGATATATTGCTCCTGGAGGTAAATTGGATTTTCCTGAAAGTCCAATTGAAGGTGCGATCAGAGAAGTAAAAGAAGAAACAGGACTTATTGTTAAAAATCTGAGGTTTAAAGGGATCTATGAGTATGTGAATGAAGAAGCCAATGATAGACACATTATTTTAAATTACTTAACAAACGATTTTTCTGGAGAATTATTGTCGGATTTCACAGAAGGTATACCAGAGTGGGTGAAGATTTCAGATTTAGAAGATTTACCTATGCAACAATCTATCAGAAGAAGGATGCCTTACTTTTTCCAAGATGGGACATTCGAAATTCATGTCGTTTGGGAAGATGGAGAGAAAGAAGTACATGTAAGGGAAACATGATTTAACGGTATTTTGGAGATGGCAATTACATCAACTCACATGACAAATTGAAAGGATTATCAAGGTGGAAAATCTAATAATAGAACCCTACAAACCCGAAAGGGATATATCCTCTATCCAAGCCATGTTGTTTGGGGATGAATTCTTTAAGGAAAAGTTTCGGGAGACCGAAATCAATTTTCCTGAAGGTATATTTGTTGCTTATTACAATAATATGACCGTGGGATTTCTCTCCTTTAGCGGTTTTAAGGGGAGAGGAACGGAGATGACAATCTTTGTAAGAAAGGAATATAGAGGAAAGGGCATCGGGAGCAAGCTTATTGAAAGCGCAGAACAATTACTTAATCAATACGAGGCAGTCGAACGTTCGATTGGTGCATGTATGGACGGCGATCGATCTTCTCTGCAATTTGTATGTAAAAACGGTTACCATATACTTCATTCTTCTTATATCATGGTGCGTGAAGGAGAAATTCTTCCTGAAAGTCATTTTCCTATTAGGCAGTATGAAGATGATGATTATCCCGAGTGGATGTTATTCGCGAAATGGCTTTTTACAAAATGCGTGAACGAGTTGGTATTCTCCCATCGTATTATATTGCACCTTCAGAATGGGAACGGAATAATTTTTTGAAAGGTAGAAACAACAGATTTGTAATAGCGGCATGTGGAGTTATTGACGGCTGTGAGCTGCGTCAGGTCGCAGTTCGGCCAGATATGCAATCTCGTGGATACGGTAAAGCCTTCGTTTCATTTCTTTTGAATGAGATGATGCATCGTGGCGAAAAGATCGTTAAGCTTGAGGTCGTCAAAGGCAATCCTGCGAAAACGCTGTACGAGAGTCTAGGCTTCAAGGAAAAATCCTTGTACCATATCGTAACTAAATATTATAGACCGGATAGCCGATTGAGCAGACCGCCCGTCGAGATGTATTAGTGCATTTGGAATGTCGGGAACACCAAACGTTATGTGAATCAGCGTGATTTTAAAAAACTAAAAAGATGATCCGTGGAGGTTCTCCATGTTAACAACAAAACGATGTTTACTCTCTATAATTCAAGAAAGTGATTATGAAAATGTAAAGAGATTATACATAAATGAGCATGTTCGATCTTACCTTGGCGGAACAACTGATGATGAACAATCCCTGAGAATCAAATATTCCGAAATCATTAATAAATCTAATGAGGATAGTTCAAGTTATTGGATTGTGAGAATGTCAGAAAGCAAAGAATTTATCGGCTTGATATCTTTGGACGAATATTACGATGGTGAAAACATTGAAGTGTCGTATCAGTTCCTTCCAGAGTATTGGGGGGGTGGTCTTGCAACGGAGGTTATTAGTAGATTGATTGAATATGCTTTTAATGAACTTGGAATACAGAAGTTAGTAGCAGAAACACAAACGGCAAACATTAGATCATGCAAGTTGTTAGAGAAAGTAGGTATGATAATGGAGAAAAGAATTATAAGATTTGGTGCCGAACAAGCCGTTTATAGTATACAAAGATTATGAAAGTTATTCGGAAAAGGTGCTGACAACCTTGTGAGGCTAAGCCCGTCGGAACTGATTGCTGGGACCCCGATAAGCTCGGGTTCGTAGATACCAAACGTTATGTGAAATCCTTGCAAATCTGAATAAACGTAAACGATCTAAGGAGATACTTGGGATTATGATTATTAAAATGACACATGAAAATATAGAGGATTTTAATAAGTCTAATGAAGACTTGATTGTATTCGGAAGGATAATTCCTAAATACGAAGACGATATTTGGACTTACACGGAAGAACTATTCTCTGAACAATATACTAAGGGATAATGAAGACATCGACGTCAGTTATATAGATAACGAAAACAAAGCTGTCTACTTCTATTATGTTGACAATAATTGTGTAGGCCAGATACAACTTCATACTCATTGGAATGGCTATGCTTTATTAGAAGATATCGCTGTTGCAAAGAATTGGAGAAACAAAGGGATTGGGAAAAATACTACTAGAGAAAGCAATTGAATGGGCAAAGGAGAATAAACTTATCGGTCTTATGCTCGAAACTCAAGATGTTAATATTACAGCATGTAGGTTTTACTCAAAGAATAAATTTGTTATCGGTGCAGTTGATAATATGCTTTATTCAAATTTTTCGACTGCTAATGAAAAAGCAGTATTCTGGTATAACAAATTTGAAGATTGATAAAGATTGAAGCATTTTGGAAGATGGGCAAGGACATTGCATAACAATGCGTTTACGGCAGCGGTCCGATTGGCGCCCGTGGTCTGCTGGAGAGACTTCGAGAAAAAAATTCTGGCAGACCACCTGCTCTGGCTAAGTCCGTCGGACCCGGCAATGTTGTTATTTAGTCTTCTGAAGCTTTTGGCGATAATCATGTAGTTCTTTTTGAAAACGATAAAAAGGACCTGATAACATTTTAATGCTTCTTTTTAGGCTGATTTGCTTTTTGGGATCATGTTCAAAATACTCCAATTGGTCAATATTTTTATCTATTTTTTCCCGAAGTGTGAGTATGAACCCAATCGCAATGTGAGTTCTGGCTAACTCCTGAAGATCCGCAGCCAAAGCTTCGCTAAGATTTCGAATGTCCGGAAGATGTAACGACTTTTCCACGAAGAAAACTTCTGGAGTGAAATCCTCACGAAAATCTTGTCCCGGTACTTGGTCCCAAAAGTCATTCCATTCTCGTAACAGGCCTGTTTCATACAACAAAAATTTAAGAAACCCACATAACCATGCCGTACAACTTGTATTACGTTGCTGGCATCCAATTCCGTCCGCAAGATGCCTGCAACCATTACAGCAAGAGCCTCCATTGGCAATGCAGACTTTGCAAATAGGATCGGATCCGACCTCATGCAGAGCCTGAATACCAATCGCAATGACAGCTTGCCTGCTCACTTTTTTCAATAACGAAGTCGATGGGTGAATGGATGGCAAATCTTGTTGAGATGGATCATTAACCATAAAGCCTGACATTCGCATCCACTCCTCATTTATTAATGGTATAAAATCAAATATTCAAAAATTTGAATATAAAGAGTATTATACGATAGTTGCAACCAAATAACAATCGATGCTCAGGCGATTTTTTTTTACGCGATGTTTGGTATACGGTTGTGTTATTATATTCATATATTCAAAAGTTTAGCCACTAAGGGAGTATAGCCATGAACCAAAATCAAAATATTCAACAGTTTAAAGCCGATTTTTTTAAAGCGCTGGCTCATCCGATGAGAATTCGAATTCTTGAGGTGCTGAGCGAAGGAGATAAAAACGTCAACGAATTGCAAAGTATTTTGGGTTCAGAAGGTTCAGCCGTTTCTCAACAATTGTCAGTATTACGAAATAAAAATGTAGTTACTGGCTTAAAAGACGGAACATCGGTCATCTATTCCTTACGTGACCCGTTGATTAAAGAATTGCTAGCTGTTACAAAGCAGATATTCGATAATCATCTCGTTGATGCGATTTCTTTGCTTGAGGTCATCCGAAATGAACCATAACTAAAAAAACAAGGGCATCCGTGAGCAATACTCAGGAGCACCTTGTTTTTTTCGTTTATAGAATAGAGGAATAGGTTCAATTTTAGCGATTGACATTATTCATTTGCAGGAGTAACATCTCACATATATTCAAATAATCAAATATATGAAAAAAAGAAGGTAAAGCAGATGAAATGGACGGGAAGATTTGAGGGATATCATGCATCCGCATTTCGTAAAGATCTTATTTCAGGCCTGATTGTTGGTATTATCGCCATTCCATTAGGAATGGCGTTTGCTATTGCTGCTGGTGTCAAACCCGAGTATGGTATTTATACAACCATCGTTGCCGGTATTTTAATTTCTTTGCTCGGAGGCTCTAAATTTCAAATTGGGGGGCCGACCGGTGCATTCATCCCCATCCTTTTCGCAATAGTAATTCAATATGGATACGAAAATTTGCTGATTGCTGGATTCATGGCTGGCATCATCCTTGTCTTAATGGGATTATTAAAACTTGGTGCGTTGATTAAGTTTATTCCTCGCCCGGTAACCATTGGATTTACCGCTGGAATCGCAGTGATTATCTTCAGCGGACAAATTGCTAATTTTTTGGGTCTAAGTGGTATCGAGAAACATGAAAATTTTCTGCCCAACATGAAGGAAATTGTGATGCATCTGACAACCACGAATATCTACAGCGTCATAACAGCAGGGGTTTGTTTGGTTGTCCTTCTCCTTACACCAAGAATTATGCCGAAGGTTCCGGGTTCTTTAGTGGGGCTTGTCGTATCCAGTTTGGTTGCGGCTGTGTTCTTCAAAGGAGACGTAGCAACGATTGGATCGTCGTTCGGAGCAATTCCTAGTACATTACCTCAATTCCATTTTCCGCAAATAACTTGGGACCGTATTGAAACGCTGATTCGTCCCGCTTTTATCATCGCGATGTTGGGTGGTATTGAGTCTTTGTTATCGGCAGTTGTAGCTGATGGCATGACCGGCAGTCGTCATGATAGCAGTCGTGAACTGATTGGGCAAGGCATCGCGAATATGGTGACACCTCTATTTGGAGGTATTCCAGCAACGGGTGCCATTGCACGGACAGCAACCAATATCAAAAACGGTGCTGTCTCGCCTATGTCCGGAATTATACATGGTATTGTTGTTTTTTTGGTCCTCATTTTATTTGCACCTTACGCTTCGGAGATTCCACTTGCCAGTATGGCTCCCATCCTGATGCTCGTTGCTTGGAATATGAGCGAACGGAAAGAATTTGCTCATGTCTTGAAAACCAAAACGAGCGATTCCATTGTACTCATCATTACATTTTTACTAACCGTATTCACGAATTTAACGACTGCTGTTGAAGTGGGATTAATCTTAGCCGTCATTCTGTTTGTGAAACGAATGAGTGACGTTTTGAGAGTAACTAAAGTGCTTCCCGATCCAGCGGATAACCATGAAAAAGTAAGGGCACACATGGTAACCGAGGGGCATGATTGTCCCCAAATCGGTATGTACACAATTGAAGGTCCGCTCTTTTTTGGTGCTGCGAACATGTTCGAGAAGTCGATCATGGATACGATTCATCAAAGACCTAAAGTCTTACTTCTACGAATGGGGAAAGTACCCTTTATGGATACGACAGGGGAGCACAATTTAGCCAGCTTAGTTAAACACTTCAAGAAGTTTGGTGGGATGGTTCTTATATCGGGTGTCCAACCACAGCCTATGGAAGTATTGAAGAGAACGGGTTTGTTTGATCTTATCGGGGCCGATCACTTCTTTGGGCATACGGGTGAGGCGATTGATTACGCATTATTCCAATTGGATCATAACCAATGTTTAGGATGTAAACATTTTGCTTTCCGGGAATGTACCGCATTATCGAACAAGGAGCTCCAAAAGAAAGTGATACAAGGAGCTCGTTGCATAGATACAGCAAGTCGATGATAGTAAATGATCTGTGGTTTCAGGCATAACTTAAACCAGCGCGTGCCAAGGGACATCGGCACGCGCTGGTTTGTATAGCTATTAACATGATTCAAATTCGCTAGAAGTTAGGAAGCAATCGAACAAGTTTATCCGGAGTGCCGTCACCATTTTTATCGCCATTGTTACTGGTAACGAAATAAAGCGAACCGTCCGGTGCTTCGACAATGTCGCGGATGCGGCCGTATTTATTCACAAACAGATAATTAAGATCACTACTGTTGATCGTCGGCTTTCCGTTCTGCTCTCCAATGACCATGCGAATGATCTGTTTGCCTTTAAGGTTGGTAACAAGAAGATTGCCTGCCCATGGCCCTTGAGTTACAAAGGTCATGCCGGAGGGTGCCCAGGTTGTGCCACTCGCATAAATAAGCGGAGGTGTAATGCCTGGTTGATTCTGATTCCCGCCCTCATATTTAGGCCAGCCGTAATTGTTACCGGGTTCTATGAAGTTGATTTCGTCCTTGGAGGATTCACCATGCTCCGATTCAAAGAGACGGTTCGTTCCAGGCTGCCATGCTAATCCTTGAGGATTCCGGTGTCCACGGCTATAAATCGGCGAAGAGGCGCCAAATGGATTGTCGGCAGGAATGGTGCCGTCCAAATTAAGGCGGAATATCTTCCCTCCGAGGTAAGAAAGAGTATCATCTTTATTTCCGTAGTTGCCGTCACCGAAATACAGTTTGTTGTCCGGGCCTATCTTCAAGCGGCCGCCATTGTGATAGACTGCACCAGGAAGATCAGTGATCAGAACCTTGTCAATTGTAGCTTTGTTGTTATTCTCTTTAAGACGAACAACCCTGTTGGCTACTTTGTTGTCGGATGTTTTGTAGGAATGATAAATATACATGTAATGATTGGTGGCAAAATTAGGGTCAAGCGCTAGTCCCAATAAGCCGCCTTCACTCTTAGGCATATAATAAAAAGGGGAGCCGAGCGTAATGACCGGCGTTGATTTCAAATTCCCGTTCTCAACGACACGAACTCTGCCGCTGTTGCGTTCCGTGAAGAAGATCCGTCCATCCGGTGCGAAATCGATAGCCCATGGCGTTTCCAAGTTGTTAGCGACAACCTCTGGTATATATGGATCGGAAGAGGCAGGGTTCGTTTTAACCGATAACGCTTGGCTAGCCTCAGAGATATTTCCTGCTAAATCCCTGGCTTTAACGGTGAAGCTGTATGTGGTATTTGCCGTAAGTCCTGTTACCTTGAAAGATGTGGCAGACGTGCTGCCTGCTAATGAGCCGTTTCTATAAATATCGTACTCGTACACGCCTACGTCATCTGTCGATGCCGTCCAGGTCAAATGAACTGATGAAGATGTTTTGCTTGAGCTTTCAAGTTCTGTCGGGGCAGTTGGTGCCTGAGTATCGGTTTGGTTCGTCGTTTTCACGGTGAGAGGACTGCTGGCATTGGAAATATTCCCTGCTGTATCTCTTGCCCTGACTGTGAAATTATATGTGGTATTCGGGGTTAAACCGGTAAAGGTGTAGATCGTATCCGTCACATTCGCTTGCGCCAATACGTCGTCTTTATAAACGTCATAATCCTTAACGCCAACATCATCCAATGATGCCGTCCAGGATATACTTGCCGTTGTATCGGTTACACTGGTTGCTTGCAAGTGGGTCGGTTCGGTAGGCGGGTATACATCTCCTGACGCATTTACCTTCACCTTGTCAAAGATAGCCGTGCTTAATTTAGACTCATTATGGCTGCTGACAGCCAATCCTACATACAACGAGGCATTCATGTTTAGAGTCACATTGCCTAAATCTCCCCAGTTCAAACCGTTGTTGGATACATATCCTTTGATGACGCTGCCTTTACGTTCTAGCTTTATCCAGGCCGGGCTGGTCGATGCAATTTTCTCACTTTGGGAAGTTCCGCCTGTTTCGGCCCGGTACTGGAAAGTGAACCCGTTCGAAGGCGTCAACAGCAAATCGACATGCTTGGAATCAGCATTCAGCGTTTCCCTTATCATGATACCGGCCTTCGCGAATTCGTGTGAATTGGTTTGAGAAGAGACAAGGGCGATAATGGCGCCGTCTCCCGTCCAGGGCTGGTACACATAATTAAACTGATCTGATTTGCCCCAGATGTCCTTGCCCGCACCGCTTACGGAAAATTGATCAGCCGTTGGATCATAAGAAGCATTGCCCTTCACCGACGGTGAACCGATATTTTGTTGCTTCCACGGACTCGGCACAGCAGCAGCTGCCGTTTCTTCCTCAACCTCTGCTTCAGCAAAGCCCGATGTAGGAAATAATGTGATCAACATACAAATGCAGAGACTTAAGACCATCATTTTGCTTCGTGTGATCATCGCGACACTTCCTTTTTAATTTTTGGAATGACAACAGGGAAAGGCTTTGACAAATAATGAAATCCTCCTTTTTTAAAAATTAAACCGCTTATACTTTCGACTTCTACTTTACCACATTTGGATAAAAAAGGGTTTCCTTTTTTGAATAAAATCCAAATGTAATGTTTCTGAGAAGAGAAGTTATCTCTTCTGTAATTTCTGGCTGTCGCCTTCTTGTGGACAGATGTATAATCATGGAAGGTGCCTCGTCAATGCGAGTTTTTTAGCTTCAAATAGTCCATTACCTGGTCGTAAATCAAAGAGGTACCGGTTCAATTGGAAAAGGAGCGAAATTAACACATGATTTTATGGTTTAAAAATCTTCCTGCAACAGATATTGATTTTTCTTCATGGATTCCTTTCATTCGAAAGCCTTGGTTCCGAACACATTATATGAAGTTTGTATATTTGTTAATGATATGTATTGCATTAGCACCTGGCCTTGTTTTTGGCGATGATTTAATCTCACAATTGATCACGGCAACCAATCAAGTAAGCATTAGTACCAGGAGCAGTGTTGTATTTTATATAACATTAATCCTATTTAGTGCATGTATATTCGTGATACATGAGTTCTTTCACATTATAGTTATCTATAAGCTTGGTGATATAAGTTTGACTTTTAGCGGCATATTTTTTTGGCTTAATACAGATACTCCCCTATCTAAAAAGAGGTTTTGGTTATTCATGAGCCTTCCGCTTATGATGTTGTCTATAGTTCCAGCTTTTGCTTCAATAGGTATGAGCGGATTCATGAAATCACTCATGTTATATATTTGTTGGTTTAACATGGTCATATCATCTTCTGATATCATAAATTCTTTTTTAATTCTTATTAAACCTAAGAATAGTATATTTTGTAGAGGTTACTACCGTTTGCAGTAATATCTTAATGGTCTGCTTGAGACCGTTTGAAAGCGTGGCCGATTCACCAAACAACCGATTTACATGGGAAAATAGTCAAGCATGTGAATGAGCAGACCAGATGTACACTGCAGCCTAAGTGCTGCTTAGAATAGCTTGTAAAGCGAGGTGAAGCTGCATTGGAGTATGACTTCGGAATTGTCCCACCCATGGATATTCACGATAAAATTTTGAAATTAAGAGACAAGTATGACGGTCGACCCCACAAAGGGCTGACTTTTGCCTAAAGAGTTGATGCCTATGCCATTAAAGGAGGACTGTCGCGAACATGATCATACTAATCAGCGGGAATAGCTGCACAGGTAAGACCTATATGGCTCAACAATTGCTGGAGAGGTATCACGTTCCATATCTTTCGATCGACCATTTGAAAATGGGATTATACAGAGCGGATATGAACTGTGGCTTCACCCCCCTGGATTCAACAGAGTTTATCGGTGAAAAATTATGGCCGATCCTCAAGGGGATCATCAAGACGAACATCGAGAATAATCAGAATCTAATCATTGAGGGCTGCTACATCCTGCCTCACCATCTTCAGGATATCGAGCCATCCTACTCAGCGCACATTATACCAGTATTCTTGGGGTTCTCAACCACGTATATTCAGCAAAACTTCCAATCCAACATCATTCAACATCGAAATGCTATCGAAACTCGGATGTATCCTGAAGAAGGAACGGTTACAGATTATATACAGGAGCATGATGCTTTCCATGAAAAGTGTTTAGCTACTGCTGTCCCTTATTTTGAAATTAAAGAGAACTACGAAGAAGAGATTTCAAAAGTATATGACTACATCGAGGGTGAGAAGCAGAAAATCGAAAGTGGAAATCGATAAATAACAAGTCGTGAAATATAAAGGATGAGCCCTATTTAATAATATGGAGTAGCCTATGAAAAAACAATTATTACTTGTCCTTGCAGTAGTCCTATCCATGTTTTTATTATTTCATGTTAATCAATGGATGAAGAATGAATATGAAATATGGACAACCATTGTAAATCGGGAGTGGGATGCAAAAGGGACGGGTGTGTATTTTTATGAAGAAAATAATCAAAAGTATGGTCTCTATATGATATATGGAAGTGGACTTCCAGTCATTTCTACTCATAAATCCAAGGTCAGAATCATAAATGATCATGAGATTGAGATGGAGATTCCTGATCATCCCATGAATGTGCAGTCAACTGATCAAAAGCTACAAGTATCCAGATTAAAATGGAATCAGGGTAAGCTGACCATGGACGGGCTGACATTTGACGCTTCAGAGACTTCTGAGAAACATGAGGGGGTTTTAAATCTACGAGCGAAATAGTATCGCTGTAATCAAGGAAAGGAAGGAGTTATGGAATTATTCTTATATCATTATTATGATGCAGCAACCGGACCCTTTCGAAATTTATCCGCACTATCCATAGAAGAAGCGCAGCAAGTACAGAGAAGACTTCAACAAAATAAAAATATGTTTGCGAGTCAACGTGCAGATGATTATATCGTAATCCGACGTGAAGTAGAGTCGTGTGCAAGAGATCTATTCATAGCCAAGGGTGGCAGGGCGATGAATAAATATCCACATTACATGACACATGGCCCTTGTGAATGGATCAAGCAGTGGTATCAGAACGGGAGGGAAGTCAAGATTCCCCTCGATGATGTTGACCCCGAGACGATTAGTTTTACGTATGGTGACTTATTTCCTACAATGCGTTATAAAGACGACAAGCCTTACAGACGGAAGCTCTATTTAAAGAATGAAATCTTCCAGCTGGTGGACGAATTTGGTTGGCCGCAGGATTGGAATAAAAATGGAGATCAAGGACCAGAACGATATATAGGTGCAGGTATGGGACGATCGTGTGATTCGTCTTTTTTTGGAATTCTAGCTTTGAGAAACGGGAGGCGTTCTTATTGTTGATCTCACAGATGAATCCGGAGACATTAACGAGAGAACAGATCACAACGGTGGTGTTCGGAGCGGAAACGGAAGTGGATGATGGTACGCAGTTCGGAGATTGTATCTTTGTGTTTGGCGGAAAAAACCTGGACCGAGTATGGAAAGCGGTTGAATTATACAAAAGCGGACGCGCCCCCTATCTATTATTTACGGGTGGAGACCGGTTTGGCGAGTGGGAGCAACCCGAGGCGGTTATGATGCGGGATGAAGCAATAAAAATGGGAATTCCGGCAGAATCCATTTTTATTGAAATGATGTCCAATCATACGAAGGAAAACATTATGGCCTCCCTAACCGTACTTGATCGGGCATTGGGGTTAGAACGAATCCAGCGACTCTTGCTCGTTAGTGCACCTGGTCATATGCGCCGATGCCATCTGATGCTCAGGACCTTTATGCCTCCTTGGTATGAGTATGTGTGGTGCCCGGATCATCGTTCTCAAGGGAGGCGAGACAATTGGTGGACCAATCCTATCGAAGAGAAGCGGGTACTGAGTGAGCTTAACAAAGTGATTGGCGGGGTAAGGGGCCGATATTTTGTTGATGCGGATATTGAGATTTGAAAATTATCAGGATTTCGCTGAGTATATCCAGTCTTTAACCGTGACAAAGGGTTCGAACCTACTATATTGAAGCATGTTTGATAAATAAGCTGCTTCCTCGATAATTCGCATTTAAAGGTCTTCCATTCTCCAACGGAGAAGGCGGAATCATGCTGGAGAAGCGGAGCGGTCCCCTTTGCCCCCGGATTTCAACCTTGGAGAAGTACAATGAGAAATCTGGGGGCAACAGGGATCGGAAGCATGATCCGCATTCGTAGTGCTGCCTCACGAAGAGTTGAATTTTTATCACTTTTGCATACAATGAATTCAACAAGCACTGCGTTCCGACGAAGTATCCGAAGATTCCCTGCGATTCATGGAGGAAACATCCAAGGAATATTACGAGCACACTTCATGCCGTTATTTCTGGAAGGCCAGGAGCGGCGAAATCTATCCGAGAGATCCCGAAACATGACCCATGACTAAACTAACCATACAGCGGCCGTTCTCCTGAACACAATTCAAGGAGGACGGTTATTTTTATCTTACAAAATAGGGAAGCAACCCAGGCCTAGACCCCAGGCGCATCTTGCTTGGAAATCTTCTTGCATACACAAATTGATCCTTCCGGGCTATTGATAGTCATTAACATATAAAGTAAATTTTTAACATATAAATCAACTTACGAAATATGTAAATGAATCAAAATTGAGTAAGTGAATGGATCATCTGGTTTTAGAGAATGTAACAGAAGGATTCTATTTTATAAAGGAGGTGATGTTTGTCGTCTTATGCAAGATAGGGCTAACCTTAATTTTCAATTATTGAGGAGGGATTAATGGATGAAAAAGGGTTTATCCAGAGTGTTGGACAAATCGAGAATGATGATGTTGCCTTTATTGGTCGTCGTGTCTATGATTATGAACTTTTTTCCCCTTGAGGTTTCTGCAGCAGAACGGGGTGCTTGGGCACCCAATGTGTCTTATGCCGTAAACGATAACGTGACATACGATGGGAAAGCGTATAAAGCTATTCAATCTCATACCTCATTACCCGGGTGGGAACCGCCTAATGTTCCTGCATTGTGGCAGTTTGTTCAAGGTGGTGGAGGTAATGATACTGTAGCTCCGACAACTCCTACGAATGTAACTGTAAGCGCAGTCACCACTTCAAGTGTTACATTATCCTGGCAAGCATCTACGGACAATGTAGGCGTGACAGGATATGATGTATACCAAAGCACATCCCTTGCCATTTCTGTTACCGGTACGACAGCGACAATAACGGGTCTTTCACCGAAAACGACATATTCTTTTAAGGTCATTGCTAAGGATGCTGCCGGGAATCTTTCTCCTGCAAGTGCGACCGTGAATGCAACAACTTCAGAAGGACCAGGCGGAGGTCCCCAGCCGACGAAGCATATATTGACAGGGTACTGGCAGAACTTTATCAATGGTGCCAGCAAATTGAAAGTGAGAGATATACCGGATCAGTACGACATCATTGTTTTAGCGTTTGCCGAGATGGACCCTGCTAACCCTGGTGGTGTCACTTTCACTGTAGATTCTGCGCTATCCGCTGCTCTTGGTGGGTACACAAATGCTGAACTGATCGCGGATATTCAGGCTAAACGTGCTCAAGGCAAGAAGGTCATTATATCCGTTGGAGGGGAACAGGGAAACATTAACTTGAATAATCCTTCCCCGAATGTAGCGAATTTTGTGAACAGCATGTACGGAATCATCACTCAATTTGGACTTGATGGGATAGACATTGATCTGGAGCATGGCATGAATGTACCTAACTTAACCAATGCGATCCGTCAACTGAAGCTAAAAGTAGGAAATGATTTTGTTCTGACGATGGCTCCCCAAACGATAGACATGCAGAATCCAAACACCTCCTATATGCAGCTCTATAACAATCTAAAGGATATTACAACCGTAATTAACGTCCAATATTATAATTCTGGATGCATGCTAGGTCGTGACGGAAAATGCTATTCCCAAGGCACAGTTGATTTCCTGACGGCTCTTTCGGACTTAACGCTCCAGTGGGTATCACCTTCCCAATTGGGATTGGGAGTGCCTGCTACCTCTTCAGCAGCTGGAGGCGGATATGTTTCTCCAACGGTCGTAAATAATGCCCTGAATTGTCTAGCAACTGGAAACAGCTGTGGTAGTTATAAGCCCGTTGCTAAATACCCTGATATACGGGGAGCAATGACTTGGTCCATTAACTGGGATGCGACCACGAATTACACTCTTGCCAAAACAGTGAGACCATTCTTGAACACGCTGCCTTAACTTAAGGATACTGTACAATGAGTACAACGTGCGTACTGCTCCTTGTGCGCACGTTGCGTGGTCCGGAGCTGTGTGGATGGCTGTCGACCATTAAGTAGATTATAGTTATCAAAAAGGAAACCTCTCTTTGATATGTGGTGGTATAAAACCATCATTAACATGGAGAGGTTTCTGTTTGGTTTTTTTGCCGAAATTAGACGTTCGTGGTGCGCTCGTTTGTATGATTTTTCGAACAAAACTCGAGGCTTGCCGCCGGCGGTGTGTCTATTTTGTACGATTTTTGTACAAAAGGTGAGTATGAGTGTTAACGGTACGTTATGTATACGATTTGTCGTACAAAACATGAGATTGGTTGCTGACAGCAAGCCCAATTGTACGATATTTCGCACAAAAGCTGGAGCTGTCCGCCCACGGTATGCCCGTTTGTACGATATATCGTACAAATGCTGAGATTGGTTGCTTGCGGTATGCCCAATTGTACGATATTTCGTACAAAAGCTGGAGCTGTCCGCCCACGGCACGCCCGTTTGTACGATATTTCGCACAAATGCTGAGTCTGGTTGCTTGCGGTATGCCCAATTGTACGATATTTCGCACAAAAGCTGGACCTGTCCGCCCACGGCAAGCCCATTTGTACGATTTTTCGTTCAATATCCGAGACTGCCCTCTCTCGAGCTTCCTTTTAAACCGGCTCTAAATTCGTATACCAAGTTGAATCGGACGAGGAGTTTTTTAAGGAAGAAGATGAAGTAAGTCCAATAGAATAATTGGATAACTATAAGAAGTATTTTGATTAGCCTATATAACCATTATCATAAACATGGCTGTTACGGGAGGTGCATGCATGATCATATTAATCAGCGGGAATAGCTGTACAGATAAGACCTACATGGCTCAACCATTTTGTTGATGCGGATATTGCTATTAATTAGGTGCGATCATTTCCCATACGATCCTATAGAGAGAATGTCGATTCCTTCAAAAATAGTGAAGCAACATACGCCCAGGCTGAGGCCTGGGCGTTTCTTGTCTAAATACGACTGTAACGTACAATCTAAATGAGACTCAAGGCTCCCATATCACCGTCGGGTATGGGAGTTGGTCATAAGCACTGGCCCAGTAATAGGAGTCCGCCATAATGCGCCGCGGCAGGAAACCGATCTCGCCTCGGGATACGGGGATGAGCTCGGACTGCGATTGGAACACGCCTTCCGCATTTGTCACGGCATTAACATATTTGCCTGCCATATGGGTGAATCGTCCGCTGATCTTGGCTGTAACAGGCAGCCTGGTTTCCATATCAACCATCTGCATGGTTACTCTGGCGATACCTGCAGAATAGGTGATGGTCATCTGATCAATGACCATGGGTTTCATGGCGGACGGAACCGTTGTTGCTGAAGCGGCCGCGCTGGGAGCTCCTTCATTGCCGCTGATATCGACCGCCGTGATTTTATAATAATAGGTGGTGCTTGGCAGCAGCCCGGTGTCTTTGTAGGAAAGTCCTTTAGAGGTTCCGGCGTAAGTAGCGGGTCCGATCTCAAAGTCGGCTTCTGTCCCGCGGTAAATCCGATATGCATTCACGGCCGTGTTATCCATCGCCATATTGTAAGTTATATTGATGCGTTGAAAATCAAACGTGACCGCAGTTGTCCCACTAACCGTGCTTGGCGGTTCTTGGTCGGAAGGAGGCTGCCATGTGTAGCCGCCAGGTCCCCATTCGCTTGGAAAATCAACGATCGAGGAGTAATGATGGAGAGCAATGCCTCCAAACGCCGAATCGCTCAGAAAAGCGTCGTAAACTTTGTTTAACTCCTGCTCCATATAAGTTCGCCCTTCTTCATGGAAGCTGATGGTTTCGGGATCCCCGCCATCCGCGATGTCTTTTGTCTCGACTCCGATTACGACCGACTTCGGCTTGCCGATCGCATTTGCATAGGCTAGCTCATTTAGCGCTTGCGCGATAATGCCTGCGCTGCCATCGGCCTGATCGCGATAATTCATAATCGAGATATAATCGGCCGTGTCCTGGATATGCTCAGACAGCCATTTCGTCTTTCCGTTCCATGTAATATTGCTGGCGTCGGCCGAAGTGTCGTACCATCTTGGAATGGCTGCGCCGACTGACAAGGCGAGTCCCGATGCCTGCTTACGTTCCATCAGCAGCTGCAGCATATCCAGGTACTGAATCTGGACGGAAGGCTTTGCTGTTTTGAAATCCGGCAGGATATACGGTTCAGTATCCAAGTTCACGCCATCAAAACGTGCAGACTCGCCCGAGGCCAAATTGTAATTCAATATCTGCTCAAATTCCCTTACGGCATGAGTCTGATATCGACTATAGGCTCCGAAGTAAGGTGGAGTGGTACCACCGGCGATCAACGCTTGAACCCGAAAACCCTCGGCGTGTGCCCACTCGATGAATTGTTGGACCTTACTACGATGATCCTCCAGCATTTTGGTTCCGTCATATTGACCTACAGCCAAATAAAGGGTCGTAATCGGACGCTGATTAAAGGTTGAGGTATCCTTTGCCATGGACGAGAGGACAACGCGGGAGTTCGGATTCAGAACGAGAGGGTAGGAGGCATTTTCCCAGATCCAGATCGCACGATCTTGATCCGTCAGCGGTTCTGAGTTATAAGTGTTGCTGGTTACCGTTTCAGGGTTCGTAGCTGATGGATTGTATACTTCATCTATTACGTTAACGGGAGTTGGGTGGATGAGATCCGTATAAACGGCATCTGTAACCGTCGCGGGATTTTTACCTTGGTTCACCGGGGGCTGCCCCCCTGTTCTTGCATAGACCGTTAGGCTATAGCCTATATTGCCATAAGAATCGGTTGCTCTGGCTTCCAGGCTGTGTACCCGTAGCGGGGATTGACGCGAATCGAATGTATATTTATAGCCGTTTTTGGCATGGGGTACCTGCAGCCATTCTCCACCATCGATGCGGAGCTCAACAAGTGATATCGGATTTTTACCTGCTGCGGATATATTAATATCCATTTTGTTGCGCTGCAAAGTATACTCAATAGGGCTGGTAATCTCCACTTCTGGAGTATGAGCTGCGGGATTATCGATGTTCAGGTGAATCCAAGGAGACCAGATGCCGTAACGTGTAACCGCGTCATTTGCTTTCAGCACCATTTCGACTGAACCGTCCAATTGACTCGTGTCGAGCTTGTAGGACCAGGTCCCGCTGTCATCGCCATTGGGATCATCCATCTGAACATCCGTTACAAATTCTCCGTCTACGATGAGTTGAAGCTCATACACACCATTGTAGGTCCCGAATAACTCAGACACACCTGGGTGAAGCGTTTGCCCATCCTGATGGGAATCGATTGTAATTAACGCTGCTGCCTTGGCATGGGGGAGTGGAACCCAGATTGCAGAGATGAACACTGCCGCCAGAAACAAAAGCCCGCACCTACGTAAATGTGAAAGCATCATCGTAGTCACATCCTTGTCAGTTTGATGTAAACCTAATGGACTCTACGGCAGTTACAATGGCTTGCTTATCCTAAGAGTATATATTTGCGCAAATAGGAAGCGCTTACTTTTTAATATTACGAAAACAATCGATTAGAACCGATGTTAGGCGCGTGGCAGGTTATTATTTTGGAATTGGGGCATGTTCGTCTCCATATTGGATCAGTCGATGAATGGTGCCGCGTACGTCAACTCGTTCAAAATCACCATGTTCCTGGCTTATAAACATAGGCATACCGTGAACGGGCCGCATCATTAGATTTGGGGTGATTTTGGCATGACGCACTAATGAAAAATGATAACGCTGAAGAAGAACAGCAAGGACAATCTTAAGTTCTTGCATGGCGAAATGCCAGCCAATACACATATGGGGTCCTGCACTGAAAGGTAAGAATTCGAATGCAGATGGTTTAATCGTCTCCCAGCGCTGCGGCTTGAATTCATTCGGACTCTCGTAAAGCTGTGGAAGACGATGGGTAATGAATTGGCTGAAAAATATATTTGTCCCTTCTGGAAGAGCGAAGCCATCCAACTCGCAAGGGACGGCCGTAATACGGGTACCGATACTTGCTGGAGGAAGTAAACGCAAACTCTCTTTGACGACATAATCCAGTAGGGGGAGTCGGCCTAGTTTCTCATGTGTTGGAGGGCTTCCACCCAGCACGGCGTTTAATTCTTCCATCAAGTTTGCATATATATCCGGGTGCTGGATCAGTAGAAAAAATGCCCAAGTCAAAGCATTTGCCGTTGTTTCGTGACCAGCTGCATAGATTGAGAATGCATGCCCGACTAATTCCTCATCCGTTAATGTTGAGCCATCCTCATCATGTCCTCTAATCAGTGCGGCTAGCACATCCGTTGCATTAGTCTCTTGCCGCTTCTCATGAATCATGGACCGGATTTGTGTATTAAGCTGTTGTGCAATACGAAGAGAGCGATGATATGGAGTGAAAGGAAGATGAATGGGAGCGAGGGTGGTAAGCAAGAAAGACTTCGTAAACCGATTGATTAGCATCCCCATTGAGTCCATCATTTCAGTATTATGAACACCGAATAACGTCTTAAGGGCGATGCGCTGCGTTAACTTTTTCATTTCAGTGTTGATGTCAATTCGGGTACGTCCTCTCCATTCGTCTGCCAATTGTTCCGTTATGCATGTCATATCCTGGCCGTATTTTTCAATTTGACCATGCAGAAAGGCGGGCTGTATCAGGCGACGGTGCTGTTTGTGCTTTTCACCGCTCATCAATAGCAGATTATGATAGAATAAATCCCCCATTACGGTATCTTTGGGTATTTTAACAAGAGCCGTGCTCATCTCGAAAAAGTTTGGATTGGATAGGATTTGACGATTCAGTTCGGGTCCAAACGCAAAGACTGATGAAGGATTGTGGCTTTTCCCGAGGGCAGCGATCTTACCATACTTTTCATATAACTTGTGCTGAAATGCGAACGGACTGCGGAAGAAATGAAACATATTGATCCTCCAGCCAAGAGCGGAATCGGGTCCTGGTATACGGTTCATAATCACACTTCCTTTTTTATATTTTGTAATTAAATCATTCATATATTTCATAATATTGCTTTGGATAACAATGAGCAAGATATTTTTTGAAATATTTGAATTGCATTATTACAAAACATTCCGTATAGTTTTATCCGAGAGGTGAGTACATGAACGGTTATCAACTCCGCACAGTGAAGAAAAAAGAACAAATTATGAAGGCAACTTTCGATTTGATAAGCAAATATGGAGCTGAAAAGACAAGCATTGCAGAAATCTCCAAACACGCCCGCGTGTCCCCCGTCTCCATTTATAATTATTTTGGCAGCAAGGAAGAGCTTATCCGTCTGACGTTTATCGACTATATGAGTAATATCATGAACGAGTATGAGAAGCTGCTAGATAAGCCCATCCCTTTTCAGGAAAAATTGGAGTTGTTGCTGGGGGCACGAATGAATAGCGTGGATCAGATTAACGCCGATCTTATTCAAATCAGCAATGAACCGTCTGTTCAAGAGCATATCGAGGCATTTTACAAGGAGAGAACGATTCCCTTTTTTGTGAAATTGATTGAGCAAGGCAAGCAGGAGGGGGTTATTGATCCAGAAATTTCGATAGAAGCGGTTTTGTTTTATATTCAAGTGTTTAAGGAGGGGCTGGCACGACCGGGGTTCATGGCACAAGCGAGTCCTAGCATGCTTCGGGATATCGATCGTCTATTTTATTATGGTTTGATTGGGAGACCGGAGCATTCTGGGACAGAGAGAGCCTAATGAGTTGTTGATATAAGCGTTAAGGCGAGCCAACCTTTGGTGCAGATCAAAGGTTGTTTTGCTTTGTATACAACATCATAAGCTATATAGATTGAACTAATGAAAAGAAGAACCTCAACGGAGAAGGCGGAATTATTCTGGGAGAAGCGGTAGCGGTCGCCCGAAAGCTTTCCAAAGGAAAGCTTTCATCGGAAGCATATACTGCACCTGGATTTCAACCATTTTTAATGGGTTGATAGAAATCTGGGGGCAACAGCGATCGGAGGAATAATCCGTATTCGTAGTGATGCTCGGGCTGAGAATCTTTAGTTCAACTTATATAGCAACTTTTTTTGATCCGCATCTCCGTCTTGAGACCGAGGGCAACTCTGAACCTGAGACGGTGTGAACCTGTGCAGATCTTCTTTATGATGAAGCTAACGGAATTCCACTGGAGGATCGTGGAATGACATATTCAATTCATAAATAATGAGGTGTTTCAACTGCTGCGAAAATTATTTAAAACCGTCATGCAAAGCTCCTGGATGATATGGGAACGGATCTTCAGCTTCATTTCCAGGTTCCGCAGCTCGCATATCTCGCGCTTTGGCATATGCACGGTCATGATTAAGAAGCATCGAGGTGAGTGCATCGTCTGCGAGGACTCGACGGTTATTCAGAATGGAGATCTGGTAGGCGAGCTTCATTTGGATAATGAAACGATTCTGAAACTCATCCGATCGGAAGGGCCAGATCGTGCGGCTTTGAAAATAGCAAGACTTGCAAGAAAGTCCATGCTGCAGATTAGCCGTGCATATGAAGGCCAATCTGAGTTCAGCGAGGTCAGGGCATTGGTCGGGATTACACTGCTGCACCGTGGATTAACCCATGGCCTTGGTTTTGAGCATCAAGCGATGAAACCGGACCTGTTCCAAAAGCTGACCACGTCCTACCTGCGAATGCTGTTATCCGTGCTGCACCCGGATGGCAAGAACCGGATTGATCGAAGAACGGAATTACTTGTTCCAATGATGTTAATACATACACGCTCATCGCTGATGAAGCGATTTTCAATGGCGGATAAGCGGGCTGCACATGAAGAGGGGCATGCCCTCTTGGTATCAGCTGCGGTTGAAGCTTGAGTAAAAGAGGCATTGAGACGTACATAAGGTAATCCAGTTATAAACGGCTAAATGGGAGTTTAACAAGAAATGAGGAGAGCAACAGATGGAAGAATGGTATAAACTTGACCACGCCGGGAAGCTGTTTCCCGCGGTTGCGGGAAGGGAGAATTCATCAACCTACCGGTTGTCGCTGATGCTGACAAGTCACGTGAAGCCATCGGTTTTACAACAGGCGCTCGATAGCGTAATTAAGAGATTCCCTCTTTTGAACGTTGAGCTTAGAAATGGCCTGTTCTGGAAATTTCTGCGAGAAAAGGAGACGCGTTTGATGGTGGAACCGGAATCCTCCTATCCCTGTGCTCCTGCAGCCCTCTCGACGGAGAACGGAAGCTTAGTGAGAATTTTATATCATGGCAACAAGATCAGCGTGGAGATTTTCCATGCGCTAACAGACGGCGGCGGGGCTCTGGAGTTCCTCAAAACCTTGGTGTTCCAGTATTTATATCTACTCGGTGAGAACGTAGAGGACAAGGAAGGTCTGATTCTGCCGCCCGCATCATTTGCTCGTTATGCCGAAGCACAGGACAGCTTTCAAGCTCATTATACTTCGATCACGGCCGATTCCAGAATGCCGGAGGCCCTGCAAATTCCCGGTACCCGATTCTCTCCTTATGGACATAACGTTATCCACGGCATGATTCACGCCTCGCGCCTGAATGGGGCGGCCAAGCAGAAGGGAGTGACCCTCACCGCTTACCTGACAGCGATTTTGATCATGGCGGTTTATGAGACCACGCTGCCTTTCAACAACGAGAACCGACCGATCGTGATCAGCATGCCGGTGAACCTGCGAAAAATCTTCCCTTCCAGCAGCCTGCGCAACTTTTTTGCGGTCATCAACATTGGCGTACAGATGAAGGAAGGCATGTCATTGGATGATGTACAAGGCATCGTGCATGCACAGATGAAAGAGAAAACGACGAAGCCATATCTAAGCCAAGCGATGGCCAGCAGCATGAAATACGAGAAGAACCTGTTATCCCGATTCACGCCGCTGAAATTGAAGGATCTGGCGATTCGTTATGGATTCGACCATTACGGTGAAGAGGCCAAAACGCTAACGCTTACCAATCTGGGCCGAGTCGACATCCCTGCGAGTATGGCTGCGCATATCGAGTCGATGGAAACTACGATGTATCCTACGGCCAAGAGTCCAATGAACTGTGCCGTCAGTTCGATCAATGACCAGCTGACCATCACCTTTGCCAGGAATATCGTTGAGAGCGATGTGATCAGGCACTTTTTTCGTCAGCTTGCCAGCTTAAGCGGATTGGATATAAGAATCGTCAGCAACGATTGGGGGATGGGTGCATGAGATGTGAGAGCTGTGGGGTATCCGTAGAACCGGCGCACGCAGCATGTCCCTTATGCCGGAGAAATTTACATGGTAAGGGCGATGCACTACAGGTAGGCAATTCTTGGTACCCTGTCTATGAGGCTGTTGAGGAGCAGCGTGCGAGCAGTCTTTTATCCAAGTGGCTTACCTTCATTGCCGTGTCCGTCATCGGTTTATCCGTTCTTATCAATATTCTGGGGAATCACGAAGTATGGTGGAGTCTGTATCTCATGCCCTGCGTGCTCTATGCATGGCTGTTCATCAGACATACCTTGATGTCCAAGTCGCACCTTGGCGGCAAAATCGTTGTACAGCTGCTCGGGCTGTCCGGCATGCTGCTTTGGCTCAACGTTGCAGCGGGTACGAACTACTGGTCAACCGGCTACGTCATTCCGTTCCTGATGATGGCGGCAACCCTGCTGATTACCGTTATATGCTGCACCAGAAAAATGCGCTGGCGCGAGTTCGCAGGTTACTTGTTAACCCTGATCTTGCTTGGGTTTGTGCCCTTATTACTCTTTGCCATCGGCATGTCGCACGTATTATGGACAGCCGTTGCGGCGGCTGTATATGCCTTATTAACGTTTAGCGGGATGTGCCTGATTGCAGATAAGGGTTTTCGAAAGGATATGAAGCGCAGATTACATTTTTGACAGGAGGTAAACATCATGTGCTCCATGACGATTAGAAGAATGGCAGATTATGAACGAGACGTTCGCGAGGAAGTGGCGGAAGTGTTTGTCGATGGGTATTATAACGAATTGTCCTATTTCACCCAGGACCGAAGCACATTGAAGAAAGCCTTCCGGAGTCTCTTCAGTCCTGAGGTGTTTTATGTAGCGGAGGTCAAGGAAGTCATAATCGGGATTTTAGCCTGTTCTCATCATGGGCAGCGGGCCATGCCGGTCGAATTAGCTCCGCTTCAGGAGGCTTTTGGAGACAAGACAGGGGAACTTGCATATAACGTCATGAAAAACGAATTTAACCCGGCATTGCCCTATGATGACGAGACGGGTTATATCGAATGTGTGGCAACTACCACAAAAGCGCGCGGCAAAGGCGTTTCCACCGCTTTAATGAAGCATGTTATGGAAGAGCTGCCATACAAGCGTTATGTTCTGGAAGTGACCGACAGCAACCAGGTCGCGTTATCGTTATATCAGAAATTAGGGTTCCGGGAATTTGAACGCAGATCCGAGGATGACGCAGAGGAAAAAGGGTTCAGCGACCGTATTTATATGGAATGGAGAAAGCCGGATTTCGGACGATAATCATATAAAACGGAGATTCTCAAACGAATAGGATGGTATGGAGTTTAACAACCTCCGCTTTAGAACGGACTGAAGCGGGAGGTTTTTTTGTTGTTTTTTGAGCCTCTGCCATGATAATTTAGTATGTATTGCCAGATTTACGGCAAACTTCATAAGGAATCTATGCGTGACGAGTAACCGATTCAAAGTCAGATTGCGGGGTGACGCCATGTTTGAACTACTGATTACAATGACCGAACGGATTGGCATTATTGTGACGATTGCATTTATCGTAACCCGGTTGAGGTTCTTCCGGACAATGATAAGCCAGGACAAGCTGGGGTCTGTACAACAGATGCAAGCCATATTAGTCTTCGGTATTTTAGGTATTATCGGGACGTATACCGGGATTACGGTGAACACCGAATCACTTGAAGTTAACAAATGGATGATGCAGGTGTCCGGAGACGAAGCGATTGCGAATTCAAGGGTTGTCGGTGTGGTCATGGCTGGATTATTCGGAGGCTACAGAATCGGGCTCGGTGCAGGACTGATTGCCGGGCTTCACCGTTTTACATTAGGGGGATTCACGAGTTTGGCCTGTGGGCTCGCGACCATACTTGCTGGGCTTCTGGCCAGCTTGTTTCATAAGAAGAATGAGCAGGTTTCTTTCTCAGCTGCGCTTCTAATGGGGGCATTGGCAGAATCCCTTCAAATGCTGATCATTCTGCTTTTGTCCAGACCATTCGAACAGGCGATGACCTTGGTCGGCTACATTGGAGTTCCGATGATTGTAGCTAACGGGATCGGTTGCGCTTTGTTTCTGCTCATTATCCGATCCGTATTGAATGAAGAGGAGAAGGTAGCGGCTCAGCAGGCTCAAGCTTCTCTTCGTATTGCCCGGAGAACCATAGAGTACATGCGGCAGGGGATGAATGTGCAATCCGCGGAAGCGGTATGCCGGATTCTTTACGAGGAAGTCAACGCTAGTGCGATTGCGATTACGAATGATCGGATGATTCTGGCCCATGTTGGGACGGGAGATGATCATCACGCGGCGGGCCGTCCGCTGCAGACGGAAGTGACGCGTCGGGTAATTGAACAAGGGGAGCAGCTGATTGCGGATCGGGCGCATATTCAGTGCCAGGAGCCCGATTGTCCGCTGGGCGCGGCTATCATCGGACCTTTGAAACAGGGAGGTCAGACCGTGGGTACCCTCAAGTTCTATTTTCGAAGTCCGAAGGACATTACCCACGTTACAACAGAGTTGATGTCAGGTCTTACGATGCTGTTAAGCTACCAGCTGGAGGCCGCTCAATTGGAGGAAACCAAGGAACTTGCCAGGGAAGCTGAAATCAAGACGCTTCAAGCACAAATTCATCCGCACTTTTTGTTTAATGCATTAAACACCATCCTCTCCTTGACACGGATTGATGCCGAGAAGGCAAGAAAGCTGCTGCGGAGTCTCTCAGACTATATTCGTCAGAATTTGACCGCCGCAACCGCCGAGAAGGCCACGCTTCAGGATGAACTGCAGCATATACGTTCTTATATGAGCATTGAACAAACCAGATTCGAGGATAAGCTGCAAATTCAATATGAGGTAGAGGATTCTGCGTTGCAGGTGCTTGTGCCGCCGCTGACCTTGCAGCCGTTAATAGAGAACAGCATACGCCACGGTTTCAGGAACAAAACAGACCATTGTGTCATACACATCTGCATTCAGGGTGATCCGGCTAACGGTGTAATCGTTACGATCAAGGACAATGGAACGGGGATTCCGCCGGAACGGCTTCAGTTATTGGGTCGCCAAATGCTCGATTCTTCATCGGGTACGGGAATGGCTGTGTATAATGTGAACAGAAGATTAGCCTTGATGTATGGACCCCATGCATCATTAAACATCAATAGTGATGAAGCGGTCGGGACAGAAATCCAATTTCAGATTCCCACTGCCGTTAACGTAAAACTCCATTCATGAAGGCAGGTTTATGAAACATGATCGAACGCATTCGAACACTCATCGTGGATGATGAACGGTACAGCCGCGAAGAACTGATCTATTTATTGAAGCAGCATCCTACACTCGAGATCGTTGGGGAAGCGGATTCCGGTGAACAGGCGGTGTTAAAGACCATGCAGTTGAAGCCGGAAGCCGTATTTCTGGATATTGAAATGCCCTTAATGAACGGGCTTGAAACGGCAAGAGCCTTGAACGAGTTAAAGCTCCCTCCGAGAATCGTGTTTGCCACGGCGTATGCTCAATTCGGTGTTGAGGCATTCCGGTTTGAAGCATTGGACTATCTGTTAAAACCCATAGACGAAGATCGGCTGGCGGAGACGGTGAGGCGCCTTGAGCAATCGTTACGGAAGGAAGATTCTGCAGCAACCGGGTATTCAAAAGCTTCGGGGAAGCTGTCATTGGATGTGGAGGGGGAAATCAAGTTTATAGACCCGGATGATATTATTTATATCTCACGGGAGGATGCGTACTCCAAGATTGTCACAGCCGATAAGCAATATCATGTTAAAACGCCGCTCAAGGAGCTGGAAACGAAGCTTCGGCAGTATCCATTCTTCCGGATTCATAAAAGCTATGTGGTACATCTTGATTATGTAAAAAGCCTGGTTCCTTGGTTTAACGGCGCATTCCAGCTTGAGCTGAAGGGCTGCAGTGACAAACTAGCCGTAAGCCGAAATTATGCCAAGGCATTTCGAGAAGCTTTGGAGCTCTAGTAGTAAACGTGGATGTGATGAGGATGATGGAATGCTCATGAGTAGACGAGGGATTGATGAGAGCTTGATGAGAGAACCCCGTATCTATGCATAATAACCTTAAATTTGAACATCTTAATGCGTCTAGACGACATGTTATTTCAAAATCGCCCCATGACCTCGATAATTTCTTATAATCAATGTAAGCGATTTCAAGGAAAGGTGGCGAAGGCATGTATACCTTCATCATATCGATCATTCTGCTGGTTGTTGGATATTTCACCTATGGAAAATACATCGAAAAAATGTTCGGAGTTAAAGAAGAACGAGCCACGCCTGCTTATGTCAATCAGGACGGCGTCGATTATCTGCCCATGAGCTCGAACAAAAACTCGCTGATTCAGCTCCTCAATATAGCCGGTGTGGGACCCATTTTCGGACCCATTATGGGAGCGCTCTATGGGCCGGTTGCTTTTATCTGGATTGTGCTAGGGTGTATATTTGCCGGCGCTGTGCATGATTACTTGACGGGTATGATCTCCATCCGCAACCGCGGTGCCCATCTGCCGGAGCTTGCTGGCAAGTTTTTGGGTAAAGTGATGAAGCATGTTGTGAACGCTTTCGCGATTCTGCTGCTGGTCTTGGTAGGTACCGTCTTTGTGACCTCACCAGCCAGCCTGCTTCACAATCTGATGAACGGCAAGGTAAGCTTGTGGATCATCACCCTGTTTATTTTTGGCTATTACATTCTGGCTACGCTGCTGCCCATTGATAAAATCATTGGCCGCTTCTATCCGATATTCGGCGCACTGTTACTCATTGCATCTCTTGGTGTCGGCGGGATGCTGATTGTACAGCAGGTACCGATACCGGAATTGACCTTAGCCAATTTGCATCCGGATCATATGCCGATTTTCCCGCTATTGTTTCTGACGATTACGTGCGGTGCCTTATCCGGATTCCATGCTACCCAGACGCCGATTATTTCCCGGACTACTCAGACTGAGAAGCAGGGACGTAAAATCTTCTATGGAATGATGATTGCCGAGGGGATCATTGCCATGGTATGGGCCGCGGCGGCGATGAGTTTGTTCCAGGGTTCCAATGGCTTGAACGAGCTTCTTGCAACCGGCGGAACGGGTCTTGTTGTAAGTGAGGTTGCGAAGGTGACGCTAGGTGCCGTTATAGGCACGCTGGCTGTACTGGGAGTGATCGTGCTGCCGATTACCTCGGGGGATACCGCATTCCGGAGCGCGCGCATGATCATTGCGGATTATATCAAGCTGCCACAATTCAGCATGAAGCGGCGTCTTCTCATTGCCATTCCATTGTTTATCATTTCCATCGCCTTAACGCAGATTGATTTTAACATTCTCTGGAGATACTTCTCCTGGGCCAATCAGGCCACCGCGGTTATTGCTTTGTTTGTCAGTGCGATGTACCTGTTCATTGCCCGTAAAAATTACTGGGTGGCGCTGATTCCCGGTGCGTTTATGCTCTACACAACAACGGTCTACATTCTGAACGCGGAGATCGGATTCAGGCAGTCCATGAATGTTTCTTATATCGTGGGTGCTGTGATCAGTGTCATATTGGTCATCGTATTCTTTAAAGCGGCCCAAAAAGCGCGCGCAGCCGAAATGCCGCTTGAGGTCGATATCTCGGATTATCATAAAGTCGCATAATGAGATCATCGAGCGTGCATGTATAAATTGAAACCGTCTATGGAGATCATCCATGGGCGGTTTCTTATTTCTCAAGTAGATAGCCATGCAGCAGGACATGCCAACGTATATTTGTGTAAATAATCGACAGGCTGTCACTCATAAGATGAAGAAGTGAAGGGTTCATTACTAGGGATTGTGGGGAGGTGGCATGACTTGCTGTCGATGCTGCTCTTTATATTTGCCGTCGGTGCTGCAGTGGCCAGCGTGGACACCACTTGTGGGCTGAATGTGTTAGGCAGTCTGGAGGGCACGAAGGTCAGTAAATCCAAATATGCTCTGGTGTATATCGTGTCCTGTACTCTGGGCGGCGCTATAACGGGTCTGGCGATCGGGTTCATCAATTTTTTGCTGAAATTAACTTCTGTTGGTTTATATCAGAACTATATTATTGTTGTGCTGTTTGCCATACTTCTGGGCTTGGAGTTCATTCAGAAAACGGGGATTCTTCCATCCGGCAATTTCATTGTTCCCTCCGAATGGATCAAGCACGCAGGGTACCGCTCCGCGGCATTATGGGGGCAGATTCTGGGCTTGGGTTTCATCACATTGCAGGTGGGCGTCCTTTTTCACGCCTATATCCTGGTCTCCTTGTTCACTGCTCCATGGTGGCTGAGCCTGTTGGCAGGGGCAACGTTTGGAGTCGTTCGTGGTACGGTGTTCAGCCTCCCGCTGATCCGATCCATCGTGTACCGTATGCTTGAAAAAAGGGTGCGCAACCTCACGCTGCTCACGGCCGTGCGGCAAACGGTCTCCAAGCTGCTGATCATCGGTTCCATCATCTGGCTCATCAGCTACTGAAGAGAAAGGAGCTTACGGGTCCATGTACGATTTGCTCGCGATATCCGTTACGCTGCCCATGCTGTTGTCGGTGGCGAGCTTTGGCTGGAGCCGTGTATTCGGTGATCCGGATCTTTTTCCCGGAAGTGCCCGTCTGCATGGTCTGCTCATCCTCCTGCAAGTCCTGTCCGTTACCATGGTATATTGTTTTCCATCGCGGCTCAGCTTCCTGGGTATCTCTTTACTCTATTTCTTTCAGGGCTTGGGCGTCGCTTATTTCATCCGGAAAAAAGGAAGGGTGGACTGCGGCTGTCTCGGACCTCAGATCAACTCCAAGCTTGGCTTTCCACTGATTGGGTTCAATCTGGCGATGAGTCTCATGGGGTTGGCCTACAGCCATCCTGTCTGGTTTGCGCATAATAACTCTTTCGCTGTTACCGGCCTGCTTATAGAGGGAATGATGATACTGCTATCGCTGTTTATCATCATAGGGGTTCCGGATGCGCTGCATGCGATCCGAATATACCGCGAGATTGCCGCACCTTATGTTTCGAGAATAAAAAGGTTGTAAGGAGGCCGTGATGAATACGTTCTTCTGGATCTCATATACCGTGCTGTGGATTCTGGTCGTACCGTTGGTCATTCTGAATCTGGTCCTGTTCCGGCAGTTGGGGATTATGGTAATGGGTACCGCGAGAGGCGTGAATCAGTCCGGCATTCCGGTCGGCCAAAAAATACCCGGGGCCACAACGACAAACCTGCAGGGAGCCGAGTGGTCCACGAGCGAGCTGATTGGCACGCCTTCCCTCATGCTGTTCGGATCGCCGACGTGTAAGGAATGCGCCGATATTTTGCCGGATTTTAGGCGGATTGCCAAGATGAATAACGTAAAACCCGTTCTGTTGTTATTCTCATCCGTGGATTTAGCATCGGAGTATATCCGAAAAATAGCTTATGACGATGAGGTGCTGATCGTAAGTTCGGAGTTTGCGAATCATCTGGATGTGCAGGTCACCCCCTATGCCTATGCGGTGGATGTGAACGGTGTCATACGGCATAAGGGTTTGGTTAACAGCCGGGAACAACTTGAAGCGTACGCGAAAGCATCAAGGGCTTCTTAAGATGAGGTGAGAGTATGTGGCGGAAGCCGGAGAACAAGGACGAAGAGACGCAGGTGTTGATCAGTCGGGTGACCCGGAAGATGAATCGAAAGTCGCTATTGAATAAATTTGCGCAAAAAACGGCCGAGACGCTTGCCAAAGTATTGGTCCGGCCTGATGATGATATCGTCAAAATCTCGTTTGCTGCGGGGCCCTGCCGGCCTCCGCATGGACAATATTGTTCGGGCTGCGGCGCAGATGCCTCCTGTCCGTCCGATTATATCATTTGCACCCCCAAGACGGTGATTAGCGATTGCCGAGGTCTATGTCCTTATCCTTCTGGGTGGTGGTATACAAGTGATCCGGTGGGACAGCGGGCCAAGTGCCAGGACTGCATCTCGCAATACGTAAATCCTTACATCGGACGGGACTGGTGTTATCAGGGCGCCCAGGTCTATGGGCGGTATGTAATCTGTGCATGCAGATCAACGGAGCTGTATTGATAGAAGAAAATAGATATGTGATTTATGCAATTCATTGATGAAATCACATTGCAATCCATAGTGACAAAATTCATTTCGATGGTTTCGCACATCGTTCATACTTAGGTTCCAAACACTGTGAATGTCAGGAGGGAGCAGGTTGTCCAGATTCAGACGCGGAGATATGATCCTGTTTGCCTTGATTCTGATCCTTGGCACTTTTACGGGTCTGCAATGGTGGAAGCATAGCCATGTGGATTACCAGCAGGGACAACTGCAGGCCTTGATTACGGTGAATGGCAAAGAATACGAAACTGTCCCGCTGACCGGGGACGAACGTATCATTGACATTAAGACCAAGTTTGGACACAACACACTGAAAGTGTATGACTACGGGATCCAGATGATATATTCGGATGCCCCAAAGAGAATTGCACTGGATATGGGATTTATCTCGGAACCCTATCAGCAGATCATCTGCGTACCGACCAGAGTCGTGGTCGAGGTGTTAGTTCCCGAACATGAACAGCGTGAGACGGAACTGGATGCCGTGGTAGGCTAAGTTTTGGATACGAGAAGGATGACGATCATAAATTTTACAAAGAATCGGGGGTTATTGCCGGTTCTTTTCGTTATTTAGGACCATCGGCGTGATTGTAAGATAGCGTAACTTTTTAGCTGAAAGGACAGTTATAATTAGAGAGGAAATGGAGTCATATAACAACACATTTCCGAATAACAAGATCCGAAGGAGGCTGAACATGCTTTCCATTATAAAAGGGCCGTACCTGCAAAACCCGACCGAGCACACCATGATCGTGATGTGGGAAACGTCTCTCCCTGCAACTTCCAGGGTGGACGTCCTGCATGCCGAGAGAATACATAGCGGACATCAAGGGAACTACAAGCAGCCTGTTGACCTATTCGGTACTTTCGCTGATGAGTCTCCAACACGGATACACCAAATAACGGTGGAGGGTCTCGAGCCCGGAACCACTTATTATTACAGGATCTACTCCCAGCATGAATCAGATCAGATTGATTCGGGATTTTATATGTTCAAGACAGCAGCAGGACAAGGTGAGCCATTCTCTTTTACGGTGACCAGTGAAACCGGAGGTTATAGCGGGTTTGATTCGTCGGGAGGACGAATAAATCAGAGAATTTTTAGCCGGATGAAGCAGTATCGACCCGATATCGCCTTGTTTGTAGGTGATGTCGTCCATGACGGGAAGACCGCTGAGGATTGGGACAAGTATTTCTTTGGACCAGGACGAGATTTTTTTGTGGATACACCTATCTACAGTTGCCTGGGAAATCATGAGGACAACGCGTCATGGTATTACGACCTGTTTGCTTTTCCCGAACCGAAGAATTTCTACGCTTTTCATTACGGAGATGTTCATTTCATCTGCTTAGACAGCACGGATTTGATCAGAAAAGAAGATTATCCTCGCAGCTCCGGCGTGATGAGTCCAGGAAATGCGCAGTATGATTTCTTGGAACGCGAGCTATCAACAAGCAATCGCAGGTGGAAAATTGTATATTTTCACTACCCGCCATATGTTTCGGGCGGCTATCAAGTCGAGGATTTGCGACAGCTTTGCCCGGTATTTGAACGGTATGGCGTGGATCTGGTTATCAACTCGCATACGATTGTATATGAGCGAAGCCACCCCTTATCGCAAGGAACCGTGGATTATGACAACGGTATTGTTTACATCGTGGCAGGCGGCGCCGGAGCCATGCCGGGCTGGTTGCTGCCTAAAAGGGAATGGCATACTTCGCAGTCCTTGGCGGTGCCTCATTTTCTGCAAGTCGTCGTCACATCAGATCGCTTGGAAGTGCGCGCCATCGATGATGAAGGGCGATTGTTTGATACGCTGCGAATACAAAAAAGCGCTGAAGGCAAGAGGGAGTACTTATAGAAGAGATAGGGTTGAATGAAGGTCTCCAGTCCAAGCAGTAAGGTGGGGTGAAGATGGAAATGATCGGATGGATATTGATTGTAGGCTTTTTATTCGTTGTAGTATATTTGAGGGCGATCTGGAACGTATTGCTGGAAATTCGAAACGAATTAAGACAAGATAGCAACAGAGGGGCATGATGTGATGATGAACGAGAAAAAAGACTACTCCCACGTATACTGGATCGGAGGTTCCCCTTGTTCAGGCAAATCCACGATTGCCGAAATGATCACGAAAGAGTACGGCTACACCTATTATCAATGTGATCTGTTCAACGAGAAGCATGTGAACGCAAGCAATCCGTCTGAGCATCCTACCATGTTCCGATTGAAGGATATGACCTGGAATGCGTTGTGGTCACGACCTGTAGAGCAGCAGGTTCATGAAGAACTGGAGTTTTACCGCGAGGAATTTCGGATGATTGTGGATGATGTATCGGCCATGCCGGACACGAACCCCATCATTGTGGAGGGCGCAGCCCTTTTGCCGGAAAAAGTAGCAGAGCTGGTATCCAGCCCTCATCAGGCGATCTGGGTCGTGCCGGTACCGGATTTCCAGAAGGAGCATTATGCGAAGCGGGAATGGATCCATGATATTCTGAATCAATGCGATGATCCTGATACCGCATTTCAGAATTGGATGGGACGAGATATCGGCTTTGCGGCATATGTGGCCAAGGACGTTATGAATCGGGGATTCAAGATTATCTTCGTGGACGGAAGCAGAAGCATTCAGGAGAACTACGAAGAGGTTAAACGGCATTTTAATCTATGATAATAGCAGGGAATAACATGAAGAAAATCAGAATTGCCTTATTGGTTTTGTTCGTTCTTGTGCTTCTGTCTCCCTTTGTGTACGTGCAGGCGAACAAAATGATCTACGCTAAGAAGGTGAATGCCTACCTGCTTGAGGAAGAACGTTACAGCAAGGATGAAATACAGTCAGTAAAAGGCGTCTGGGGCGTTAAGCTGCCTGCTTTTTATGTCGTCGTGGTGTTCAATGACGAGCCTGATGTCGAATATATTTATTTTGCACATGATACGATTATGCAGTTCGAATACCGATTGACGCCAGAGGGGAAAGCCCGTGGAATTACCCGATCAAAGCTAAGACATTATATCCCAAGGGACTAATATGGTATGATCTGATTTCAGTTTAAGCTGTTCAAGGGGGAGTTTTGCATGTCTATTACACTACAAACTTCGCGTCTGCAATTGAAGACCATGGATCGGGATCGGGCAGCGAATGTGGTGGATTTTATAGTCAAGAACGATGACTATTGGAAGGTATGGGAGCCCGCTAGAGAAGCTGAGTTCTATTCCATCGATAAGCAGGCGGAGATTCTGGCTGCGGAGAGTCGAAGCATAGCTGACGGATCTCTGTTTAAAGTGTGGCTGCATCAAGATGATGAAATCATCGGTTCGATTGCGATCAGCAATATCGTTCGAGGCGTCTTTCAATCGGCACATGTGGGATACAAGCTTTCACAGGCTCATACGGGGAAAGGGTATATGACCGAGGCGCTAAGGGCCGTGGTCGCCTATTGTTTTGATACGTTGGAGTTGCACCGGCTGGAAGCTAACATTATGCCAAGAAACAAAGCTTCGTTGAATGTAGTGAGACGCCTAGGCTTTTACGAAGAAGGACTGGCGATTAAATACCTGAAGATTAACGGCGTCTGGGAAGATCACCTACATATGGTTATCCGCAATGAACGCTTGGAGTAAACGCATGGAAACGAGAGGTATATACTTCAGTGATTTTTAGACAAACCGATCATCAAGACTCAGACCTGGAATGGGAGCATTTGGGGCTGGGTCTTTCTCAAAATTACGATAAGTTCAGGAGGTTATCGCTATGCCGTGGCCTATGGTGCATTTTGGGGTTGCCGAGAAGTTGGGCCGACCGGAGCCGTCTCCGCATTTGCTGATCGGGAGTATCGCTCCGGATGCCATTCATGTTAGAGGCAAGATCACGAGAGAACAGAAAGGGATTACGCATCTGGTACATGAAGGAAGGCTGCCTGATGTAAACCTTATCAAGGAGAATTATCTGCATTATCTAAATCTGAAACCGGAGAAGGTATGGAAAGAATATATACACGGTTATTTTGCTCATATCTACACGGATTTAAGGTGGGTTCAGACGTTGTACGCTGATTTTAAGCAAGAAAACATAGAGGACCAAGAAAACATAGGATATACATATAACCAAGAGGTCAGCCAGCTTGAATTCGAATTGAAACGATCAGAGCATTGGACAGACTCCATTTTGAATAAACTTAAGGATTCGGCAGGACATTCCATACCTTTATTTGTTGAAAAGTCAGAGGTAGAGCAGTACCGAACGCTCAAATTAGAGTGGCTGTTGGATGAACGTAATGAGCCGAAGGTTGAGCTGATTTATTTTACCTTAGATAAAGTGAAAACGTTCATACAGGACACAGCTGCCGAGTTGAACACATTATTCAACCCATCGGGAATCGATGAACATGGAGGATAAATTGAAAAGAAAATATGCTGACCGGATCGCACTTTCAGCTATTGCTTACGGATATATAGGAGGTTGTGGCTCTGAAGAATAAACTTCGATTTGGTTTATGGATCTGTTCTGTCTGGATGGGATTGGTTTTATGCTCCTGTCAGAGCGAAGGGGAAAAGGTAGAGCATGTTGAAGCTTTTTAACCGATGAACAAAAGGATGAAATTAAAGCCCATGTTATGAAACACACTAAAAATCTGTGAGTCTATTGTAATTGAAGATACAAGGAGGACTTTATATGCTTCAAGTAGAAGTTAGGCGACCCAATCGCGGCGATATAGTGGCTATGGAGCATTTTTTCAGGTTCGTGATTACCGATACTTTTGCCAAAGAAGGTTTAGAGGATTTACTTGAAGACATGGAGCAGGAGATCGACAGCAAAAACGGGTACTTGAATGCGGATCTTGATACGAATGGAGAGCAGAGATACTTTCTTATCGGACTGCTAGACAACAACATTGTAAGCTGCATCGAGTTTGGACCATCCAATGCATTGATCCGGGAAGCTACTGATGGTGAATGGCGTGATGTAGTTGAAATTGGAACGGTATTTGTTCATCCTGATTACCAACAGCAAGGGATCGGAAATCTAATGTTAAATGTTATGTATCTTACGCTTCATAATAAGGGAATGACGGAATTTTGTTTGGATAGCGGATACTCCCATGCACAGAAGATCTGGAAGAAGAGGCTGGGTGAACCCGATTATGTTCTTCAGAACCATTGGGGGAGCGGAGCAGACCATATGATATGGAGAAGAAGGCTCGCGGATGTTCCTGTTCTATTCAGATTGTAGGCGGTTAATCGACTATCGAAACCAGGTGGTCGGTCTGGTTCAGGGGGATGGCGTACATTTTCATTCATTGAATAAAAATTCGTTATGATGTATATTTATTCCTATCATATTGTAGGAGTGGTATACGTGCATAAGAGAATCGAAGAGCTTACTTTAAACGCTTGGCCAGCGCTCCAAACCTTGACACACGATGGATGGCTGTTACGATTTGCAGACGGCTATACCAAGAGATCCAACTCTATTCATGCTCTATATACGGAGCCTTCGATAGACATTTATGCACAGATTGAACAATGTGAGCGTTTATATGTGAAGGCCGGGCTTGACGTCGTATTTAAAATGACACCATTCAATCCGCAGGAACTCGATCCTATTTTGGAATCCAGGGGTTATACCATACTGGATCCTACCAGCATTAGAGTGTTGGATCACCTGGATGATATGGAGTCCCCATCCCACAAGGAAGTTAAGATCGAAGAAAAGCTGACCGATGAATGGTTGGAAGCGCTCGGGGATATAACCGGAATTTCCGAGAGAAACAAGGCTGTGAAAAGAAAACTGTTTAACTATTCCGTGATACCGTATGGATTCTTCATCCTATATGATCAAGCTGAGCCTGTAGCATGCGGGATCGGAGCTTTGGAGCAGGGATTTGTAGGAATATATGATCTGGTTACCGCTCCAGCATATCGAAATCGCGGGTTCGGCAAACAGTTACTATTACATATTCTGCATTGGGCTAAGAAGAATGGAGCCACGCGCAGCTATTTGCAGGTCGTACAGGATAATCTTGCTGCAAGCCGGTTATATGATCGTTTTCAGTACGTAGAGATTTATTCCTATTGGTACAGACACAAGCGTATCGAAGGGGAAGCACATGCAATCCCAAATCATGGATGTTCGTGAATTTGCCCCTTACGTGAACAAGGGGTTACTCAATCAGAGGAACGGTTGTATAATCATGGAAGATGCCTGGCACGGATGACCTGGCTTTAGATAATGATATCCGATACGGAAAGTTGGTGAATCCATGTTTGATTTATCGTCGAAGTATTATGATGTAATTTACAGCCTTAAGGATTATGAGCAGGAGGCGCACCAGGTCCGGGAATATATTGAAGAACAGGGTAAGAATTACCGGACCCTGCTTGACGTTGCCTGTGGAACTGCTGAACATGCTTTGTTCTTAAAGCAGTACTATGCAATCGATGGTATTGATCTAAATTCCGAATTCGTCTCGATAGCGAAGTCAAAAAATCCTGAGGGTGATTATACCGTTGCCGATATGACCCGTTTTCGCTTAGACCGGAAATATGATGTGATCCTGTGTCTATTCAGCTCCATCGGTTATGTGAAGACGTTCGATCTATTGGTGCAGACCCTTACGCAGTTTAAGGAGCATCTGAACGAGGAGGGGGTCATTCTGGTTGAGCCGTGGTTTACACCGGATGTCTGGACCGCCGGGAGAGTGGACACGATCATGACTGAGCATCGCGGGATCTATATGAGCAGAATGTCTCATTCGGACCGCAAAGGCAATATTTCGATCATGAAATTCGAGTATTTGTTTGGAAGCGAGCATGGAATTGAGCATTATTCGGAGGAGCATCGTATGGGGCTCTTTACCGTGGAAGAGATGATCAAGGCATTCCAGGAAGCGGGTCTTCACGTGGAGCACGATCCACAAGGCTTGATTGGAAGAGGCATGTATATTGCACGAAATATGAAGTAAGGAGGAGCTTGTAATATGTACATCCATAGGCCGCTGGCAGACGAGGATTTATCAACGATATGCAGCTTTCCTCAAACGCCGGAGGAGCTATTTTACGTGAGTCCCAGATCGGAGTTTCCTTGGACGCCGGAGCAAATCTTGAGTTTGCTAGAAAATCGATATGATCCTACGGTGATTGTTGAAGAATCTACAGGGCAGGTTGTCGCTTATGCAAATTTTTATGAGGATGTTGATCAATCTCTGTGGCTCGGCAATGTTATCGTTGCTCCGTCGAATAGGGGAATGGGAGCCGCGCAGAAGCTGTTACAGACCATGATGGATATAGCCAAAGAGAAATATGGGATGACAACCTTTCATCTTAGCTGCCATAATACCAACTCCAGAGGGCTGGTTTTTTATCATAAGCTTGGATTTGAGCCCTTCGATGTTCGTATTACGACGTTAGATGATAATCAGAAGATGATTACCATTCAGATGAGGATGAATTTAGTCTGAGTGGGATGGTGTATAGTCGTTCTTGAAGCAAAGGATGAAAGGAGAGCGATGTATGTCCAGCGTTCAGGCGGTGCTGTTTGATTTTGATGGTACTTTAGCAGATACGCTGCCGCTATCGTTTAAAACGTTCCGAGCGGTTTTCATGAAATATGAAGGCAAAACGTTGACGGATGCGGAAATCGTGCAGATGTTTGGGCCGACGGAGGAAGAGATTATTACTGAAAATCTCTCGAACCCAGCCCATGTTGACGAAGCCGTAGAATATTATTACGAAGTGTTTGAGAAGGATTTTCAGAAGCATGTACAGGTGTCGGAATCGATCCAGAATCTAATCTCGAAGTTGTGGGATTTACATATACCCATGGTCATTATTACGGGCAAGAGCAGAAGGTGCCTGGATATCTGTCTTAGAAATCTGGAGCTGGACGGTTTTTTTGCCGCTACCATCACGGGTGATGAGGTTGAACGTTCCAAGCCGGACCCGGAAGGGATATTCAAAGCCGTTCAATTGCTCGGTCTGAGTACATCGGACGTGGTTTTTGTCGGCGACAGCGATGCCGATATAGCGGCAGGCAAATCAGCCCAGGTGCTCACCATTGGAGCGCATTGGTTTGATACCGTACAGAACGTAGAATTTAGCGTTGAACCTGATGATATTTACACTCGGCCCGATCAGTTAATAGCCCTCGTCATGGGCCAGGGAAATGGAGCGAGCGAATGAATATAGGAGGACTACATTGAACAACAAGACAGATATCGAATCTCAAGGAATTCCTTTCACAATAGATTGCGAGGACATCCTTCTCAGGGAGTATATGGTGGAAGACCTTGAGGCGATCTTCAAGATCACGCACGAACCGGAGATCAGACATTTCCTCCCCGGTTGGGATGTATCCAGGGAACAGCGGCTGGTATGGTTAACCAACTATGAGATGCCGGAGAATCGGCGGTTCCTGCAAGCCGTACAAGACGGCGGGGATGTGGGGCAGCTGCGTCTGCGGCTAGCCATGGTCTTAAAAGAAACAGGCGAATGTATCGGCTGGTGCAATACAGGTCCTAAGGAAGAACTGCCCCCGCCTAACAGAGAGATTATGTACGGAATCTCGAATCGGTATTACAATAAGGGATATACAACGCAAGCTGTACGGGCATTAATCCAGTTCTTGTTCCGGAATACAAGCGAGCGCGAGCTAATCGCTTTAGCCGTCGTTCATAATCATGCCTCCAATAAAGTGATCCAAAAATGCGGGTTTAAGTACGTAGGGGATATCGAGCTTGAGCAGGAGCGGTATCATCTCTATAGACTCCACAGAGAGAGTTAAGGAGGTATGATGAAACAGCTTGCCTTGGGTGTAGGATTCTTCATTTTGACTAATCAGCAATCCAGATTGCCATAAGTTAAGCAGCATGAGAAGGAGGGCAGCCGTGCGTTACAACGTTATTTTATTTGATGCAGATGAAACATTATACGACTATGCCAAATCGGAGGCTTTTGCGTTATCCGGCGTTTTTGGCGAGATTGATCAGGAGTGCACGGATGCCATCGTAGACAGCTACAGACACATTAACCAGCAGTTGTGGCGTGATTTCGAGCAGGGGAAGGTTACACAAAGTGACTTGCGTACGGCCAGGTTTGACCGGCTGTTGGCAGAACACGACATCAAGTGCGCCTTGGATGCCAATGCCTTTAGCGATATATACATAAAATATCTAGGACAAGGCTCCTTTCTGATGGAGGAGGCAGAAGAGCTGTGCAGTCAACTTGCGGAACGCGGTCAACGTATGGCTATCATCACGAACGGAATCAAGGAAGTGCAGTTTAACCGAATCAGCGGGTCGGCGCTATGCGATTCCTTTGAATGCATCATTGTTTCGGAGGATGCCGGGTCCCAGAAGCCCCACAAAGGCATATTCGATTATGCATTCGATAAGTTGAATCACCCCGACAAGAAGGAAGTTCTCATTGTCGGCGATTCATTAACTTCCGATATACAGGGAGGCATTCGTTACGGAATTGATACCTGCTGGTATAACCCGCTGCGCAAGGCAAACCCAACATCCATTCAACCTAAGTATGAGATCCATTCCCTTATGGAACTGCTCGATATAATCTGGCGTTAACTAAAATACATATCAACAAAGGAGCATGAACATGATACAGGCATTTATTTTTGACATGGATGGGGTCATTATTGACAGTGAACCGCTTCACTTTGAAGTCGATATTCAGGTGATGAACGACTACGGATCGGCGATAACCCATGAACAGTTGGAGAAGTATGTAGGCATGACCAATCCAGAGATGTGGGCAGCTATTAAAGATGAACATCAGCTTGCTCAATCCGTTTCGGAAATTATTGAATACCAATTGTCCAATAAAATTGAAATACTCACCTCACGGGAAATGGAGCCTATTGATGGCATTCGGGAGCTCCTTGCGGAGCTTAAAGCACGTAACATACCGGCAGCTATTGCATCATCATCGCCACCAGTATTTATATCGGCCGTCTTGCGTAAGTTCGATCTCCTGGATCAGTTTGAATGCGTTGTGAGCGGTGAAGAAGTGGAGAAAGGGAAACCGGCACCGGATGTGTATCTTAAGGCGGCTGAATTGCTCGGAGTGAATCCGGAGCATTGCATGGTGCTTGAGGATGCAAAGCATGGCGTTGCTGCAGCGAAGGCGGCTGGAATGACATGCATCGGCTTCGTGAACCCGAACTCGGGGAATCAGGACTTATCGCAGGCCGATCATGTGGTGAACTCGGTCCGAGAGGTCGCGCAAATTTGCCAATTTGAATAGTTCATGGTCTTAGAGCTTGGCAGTTTGGCCGCATATTGCGGCTAAGCTGTTTTTTTGTTTTTGGTCCAAATGGTTATAAACCCAACTTATTGATCATAAAACTCGTTTATACTATATCTACTATATTATATCTACTATTAGTATCTAGACCTAAGTCTAGGTTGATTATCGTCTGGAGACGGAAGGCATCCTTCTTCAATCATGATATTCTTACATTAACATGATATGTGAGAGGAATGTGAACGGATGATTTCGGATATAAATTTGACCCGCGATATCGCACAGTATAGGGACTGCCAAGTGTGTAGTCTAGCAGAGGAGACAAGGCCTGATGGATTTTTTACGTAATTTAGGCGATATCGGATTATTTATTCATGCCATGATCGATGCGATTATTTTTCCGATTCCGGCACTTTTATCGCAATTGTCTTTAAGTGCATTGAGTCCGGACCGTGCGATCTGGCTCGCCTCCATCGGCTTTGTCGGCTGCTTGATCGGAACGCCGATCGGTTATGGAATAGGCAAGGCTTCCGGAAATTTGGTCTTAACCAAGGTCATGAAGAAAAAATGGTACGATTCCGCCACCGTCTTGTTTACCAAGCATGGCGAAGCCGCAATTCTTGTCGGTGCGTTTACACCGATTCCTTTTAAAATCTTCACCATTCTATCCGGCTGCATGAGCTATCCCTTATGGAAACTTCTCACCTACGCAGCGATCGGACGCGCTGTGAAGTTCTATGCCGTAGGTGTGCTCTTCTACGTATATGGCCGTGCTGCAGAGAATATGGTGGACAGCGTGCTTCCGATTATTTTGATCTCCGTAGGTGCTCTGATTGGAGGAATTTGGCTGACGGTTCACTTTATCAAGAAACGCAGGAAAAAACGTTCGCAAATCCCTGTCGTGCAGGGTTCAAAAGATTCAGTTGATGTAACGGCAGGTGAAGAATGAATGATCGAGCGATTACGAAGATTTGATCACCGGGTATTTGTCTGGTGCAACCAGACGATCAGCAACAGAGCCTTTGATCGGCTGTTCGGCGGCATTACCCATCTCGGTGGAGCCACCTTTACGATTCTGAGCGCACTGCTCATCGCCTGGGCTGCATTTAAAGCATGGGACATAACGGCATATCAGAGTGCCATTGCCTTAACCATTAGCCATCTGATTGTTGTCCTCATCAAGAAAATTGTCAGAAGAGATCGTCCGTTTCGGGTTCTGGAGCAGGTGAAGATTGGAAATTTTCCATTGAAGGACTATTCCTTCCCGTCAGGACACACCACGGCAATCTTTGCCGTCATTACACCACTGTTGTTTCTGGTATCTCCGCTGCCAACGATCCTGTTAATTATCCTGGCTGCGCTGGTCGGTCTATCCCGTATATATTGGGGATATCATTACCCAACTGATTGCCTGGCAGGCAGTCTGATTGGATTCGGTTCAGGATGGCTGGTCGTTTACCTGATGCATGTCATTGGAATCACATAACGTTAGATAAGGAGTAATATTCATGAGATCCATATATGAGCAAAAAATCATCATATTAACCGGAAGTCTGGGAGAGGGTCACAACCAGGCATCAAAGGCCATTGTGGAATCAGCAAAAAGAAACTACCCTCATCTGCGCGTGAAAGTCATTGATTACATGGAGTTAACCCATCCACGCCTGCATGTAGCTGGTCAGTTTTTCTTTGTGCAATGGATGAAGCACTTTCCATCCTTTTATGGCTACTTATTCCAGAAAACGCGCGAGGAAAACACCCTCATCCAGATGCTGAAACGCTTTAGTACCTTCAGTCTTCACAGGCTCAGCACGATGCTGGAAACGGAAAATCCGGCTATCGTGGTTAGTACCTTTCCGCCGGCAGCAGCGGGCATGTCTCTGCTGAAAGCGATGGGTTTCACCAATGTGCCGACGGCAACCGTCATGACGGACCATACAGACCACAGTTACTGGATACACTCTCATACGGATTATTACATGGTTGGTTCCGATGTGGTACAGGTTGCATTGGAGCGCAAAGGCGTGCCAAGCGAAAAGATCTCTGTGACCGGTATTCCCGTAAATCCGCTGTATAGTCAACCTGTCGATTCGGAACGGCTCCGAGCCTATTACGGCTTGTGTTCATCCGAACAGGTCGTGCTGATTATGGGCGGTGGAGAAGGGATGATCGATAAAGAAATTATCGAACTCTTGAAATCAAGGGCATACCCGCAGGGTGTTCGGTTTATGGTCGTGTGCGGCCGCAACATGAAATTATATCAATCACTGCTGGAAGAGTTTTCAGATCATCCGCAAATCACGGTCATGGGTTACGTAGATCGTATGCATGAATTGATGGCGATAGCGGACCTAATGGTGACAAAGCCGGGAGGCCTCACGATTTCCGAAGCATTAACGATGGAACGGCCGATGCTGTTAGTGAAACCCTTGCCAGGCCAAGAGCAGGATAATGCAGATTACCTGGTTGGAATAGGCGTGGCACGGCAAGCCATGGCGGGTGAACTGCAGTACCAATTGCTAACATTAATTACAAGTCCGCCCTTGTTGCAAGAAATGAAGCGAAGAGCGGCCATTAATACGCATAAAGATTCGGCTTTATCAGTCCTCACAAGATTGATGGATATTCAACAGAATCGGCGCCATTCTCATGAATGGTCTGAAGATATGCATCCGGTGCCTTACGGGGTGCTGAACAAAGAAGTTTATGTAAATGATGCTCTACAACACTACTATGACAGTTATCGGTAAGATGAAGGAGTTTTCCCCATGAATTTGTTTGAATTGGTTGAGCAGTTGTTTGAACAATACGGCTACCTGGTGTTATTGATTGGGCTTCCTCTTGATTTTATTGCTCTTCCAATTCCTCCTGGAAACAGTACCTTAACCTATACCGGTTTTCTAACCTATAAAGGAATCATCGATATGGTTCCTGCCGTTGGATCTGCATTTATGGGAGCGGCCATGGGGCTAACCATTACCTATATCCTGGGATACAAGCTGGGGATGCCGCTTATAGAGCGCTATGGAAAATGGCTGTTTATCAAGCCGTCCCTTGTAGAGAAAACGCAGGCCTATTACAACAAATATGGAAATAAGCTGCTCATTATTTGTTTTTTCATCCCCGGGGTCAGGCAATTTATCGGGTATTTTATCGGCATGATTCGGGTTCCCTATCGAACGGTGTGGCTATATGGATACACGGGCGTGGCCTCATGGGTGCTGGTCTTTTTCAGCATAGGCTTTATATTCGGCGAACAGTGGCAGTACATTCTGAATGTGGTTGAGCATTATTTGAAAGTGATCTTTATCTGCCTGGGTAGTTCATTTCTCGTTCTGCTGGTATGGAGTCGTGTTAAACGCGAGAAAGCCAAGAAGCTGTCCAAAGTGACCAGGAATGAATAGGTATAAATAAAATGAATACTAGCCAAAGATGGCCCAGCAAACGAGGTTTTATGGTATCTGTGCTGGGTTTTTATGTTTGGGACGAGCCTTGCAGAATTTATGATATATTCTAAATAAGTCAGCAGCACATACATAAAGAGTTTGAAAAATACGGGATATAGTAGGGGGCAGATGATGAGCAAAATCATACCATTGTTCAGGGTATTCGATGAAACGAAGGCAAGGGAATTCTATATTCAATATCTTGGTTTTACCTTGGATTGGGAACATCGGTTTGATGATTCGGCACCGCTCTACATGCAAATAACTAAGGATTCGTTAACGATTCATTTGACGGAACATTACGGTGACTGTTCCCCAGGAGCAGCCATTCGCGTGGAGATGGCAGGGATTGAAGATTTTCACGAACAGCTGTTAAGCCAGAACTATCGGTATTCCAGGCCCGGAATCGAGATCGCCCCCTGGAATAGCAAAGAGGTATGTGTTACGGATCCTTTCGGCAACCGAATCACTTTCTACGAGGAGTTGGAATCCAAGTGAAGAAGCTAAACCAGATGCGATTTGAACAAGCCAGGCAATATATGCTGCACCAGGCCAGGGACCTTGAACGGGCACTATTCCGGTACGAATTCGAGGACGGGTCGTTTACGGACGTATTAACCGAGCTCGACAGCTATCAGAACAAGGACGGTGGATTTGGACATGCTCTGGAGCCCGATCTTCGCTGCAAGGAGTCATCTGCTCTGGCGACAACCAGAGCGCTAGAGATTCTTCGGTTGAATCCAGATCATCCGGAGCGGAACGAACGGGTTATATCCGCGTTAAAATATCTTGAGCACTCCTATGTGCCAGAACGGTCAGGGTGGGACATTATTCCGAAGGAAGCAGAGCAGTCTCCAAGGGCGATATGGTGGCAGTACGGAGCCTTCAAGGATCATTGGGGAAATCCGAACGCGGATATCATTGCGTATTTTATCGACGAGCGGGAGTTATACCCTTCGGAGTTTTTGGAATCAAGGATGGATTATGCTGTGAACTACCTGAAACAATCTAGCGATCTTCATGAAATGCATGAATTGTTTTGTTATTTGCGCTTGAACGAAAGATTGCCGAAAGAACAGGCGTCCGAGATCGGAGAAACACTTGAGGTTTTCATGGATCATTGCATAAGCAGGGATCCTGGCAGTCGCGAGGGATACGGAGCAACGCCTCTTAGCATTATGGATTCGCCGGATTCACCGTATTTTGTTAAATACCAAGAGCTTCTGCCTCTGGAACTGGATTTGCTTGTAGAGAATCAAGGGGAAGATGGTGCCTGGGCGCCCAATTGGAGCTGGTACCAGTACGAAGAGGTATGGCCGTTGGCCAAGGAGGAATGGAAGGGCGTTCTGACATGGAATGCACTTCGGACACTGCGTAATTTTGAAAGAATTGCAGTGGATTGACATCGGATCAGGAATACTGGACTCGTTGTAAAATGCGAATATCATTATCATAGGAGTTTTACAAAAAAATGATGGTCAAGGAGTGAGGGAACATGGATTTGAGATACCCGATAGGGCAATTTGAATGGGAAGGGAACTCCCCGCCTGAACAAAGGGAGCTCTGGATTCGAGAGATTAAGAGCCTGCCGGAGAAACTGAGGGCTGCAGTCCAGGGGTTGAGCCAGGAACAGCTGAATGTATCTTATCGAGATGGCGGTTGGACGCTCCGTCAAGTCGTTCACCATCTTGCAGATAGCCACATGAATAGCTATATTCGGTTTAAACTTGCTTTAACGGAAGACAACCCAACGATTAAGCCTTATGACGAGCAGAAGTGGGCAGCTCTTCAGGATTCATTGATACTGGACATTGACGCATCGCTTGTTTTGATTGATGGCATTCATGCCAGATGGGGTGCTTTACTAGACATCATGAATAACGGAGACTATCTCAGAACGTTCTATCACCCTGAGAACCAGCGAAAAACCAGTCTCGAATACGCCACGGGCATGTACGCCTGGCATGGGAAACATCATACTGCACATATCACATCTGCAAGAGAACGATTGAAATTTTAGATATAGCACATCCTACTCCGTCAACTGGCGGAGTTTTTGTTTGGTCATTATGTCGTGATATCTAACTGGATTGTCGCAATTTTACACTGTGAATCGGGCGGTTCGTGTGATAGATTAATGGCATGATGTCTTAATATTAGATACTGAGGTGACGAGAATGATTAGAATCGGAAAAATTAGTTATTGGCATGTGCACGCGTGGGATTATACGAAACAAGCGCAGGAGCATCCGGATGCTCAAATCGTAGCGGTATGGGATGAGAACCCAGAGCGCGGAAGAGAAGCGGCGGAGAAGCAAGGTGTACCTTTTTATGAATCCTTGGATGACATGCTGCAAAGTGACGATATCGATGCCGTGATCGTGGATGCTCCGACATCCATGCATAGAGAAGTGATGTTGAAGGCCGCGGCAGCAGGCAAACACATTTTCACGGAAAAAGTAATTGCTGCCACCCTTCAAGAGGTCAATGATATCATCAATGCCGTGAATGAGAACCAAGTCAAATTAACGGTATCGCTTCCGCGACTGAATGATGGCTATACCCTGGCGATCAATGAGGTACTGCAGCAAGAGCTGCTTGGCACCGTAACACTCGTTCGCGTACGCTTGTCTCATAATGGCGCAACTGCCGGTTGGCTGCCTGAGCATTTCTACAGCCTGGAGGAGTGCCGCGGAGGTGCCTTAATCGATCTGGGGTGTCATCCGATGTATTTGACACGCTTGTTCCTCGGTGAAGAAGCGGTTGATGTCAATGCGAATTTCGGTTACATTACGGGGAAAGAGGTGGAAGACAACGCCGTTGCTACGCTCTCTACAGCCACGGGTGCCGTCGGTGTAGTGGAAGCCGGATTTGTTAACAACTTCTCGCCGTTTACGATTGAGATTCATGGAACGGATGGAACCATTCTGTACGGAACGCCTGATAGCAAGCTTCTGATTCGTACAACGAAAAAAGAAGAGTACAAGGATGCTTGGGTTGAGCTGCCGGTACCGGCGAATCGTGCAAGTGCATTTGAACAATGGATTTCCCATATTCAAGAAGATACCATTGCAGAGGAAAATATCGCATATGCGGTTGAGCTAACCAAATTGATGGAAGCATCCAACCGTTCGGCCAAAGAGCATCGCGCCATTCGTTTGGATGAATTGCAAGCATAAGATACAGGGATGATGCATCAGGATGAATAACCATTTTCCATACGAATTGATGAAAGATCGGCAGGATGCCTTGGAGCGACTTGATCTGAGAGTTTATTGGGGTCGTTATGAGATTCGGGTTCTTCGGTTTCATCTCACCACCTTCCCGCCAGGAAAGATTGTTTCCTTCCACAAGCATGCGGAGTATGAGTTTCATTTCATACCCCGCGGCAAGGGGACGGTTATTATGGAAGAGGAACCTTATGCGCTGCGGGAAGGCATGTTTTATTTAACGGGTCCGAATGTGCTTCATTATCAGGAGGCGGATGCAGCGGAGCCGATGGACGAATTATGTCTGCACGTGGACATTATTCAACGCGATGAGGTATCCGAGCATGAGAGCCTGACGCTGACTGTTTCGGATCCATGGGAAATGGCGGAAGCCGATGACTGTATGGAGAAGCTGAGGGGATTACCGCTGAAGCCAACGATGGATATCCATCGTGCGATGCCTTATTTCCTTGAGGCTTATCAGGCTTCTCAGGAGAAGTATTCGGGTCTGTATACAACGATTAAGCAGTGCATTATTCAGATATTGCTGCGCGCTGTACGCGCATATGAATCCGAGCCATCGGAAGCGGAACTGCCTTCAAGGGATATGAAGGCTTACCGCTATCAATTGGCCCTGGAGTATATTCATGCAAACTCTTCGGGAGAGGTTGTACTGGATGACGTCGCGGAGAAGCTGCATATCAGCTCCAGGCAGCTGCAGCGAATATTCAAGGAGCAAGCGGAAGGACAATCCTTCAGCGAAATACTGGAACATGTCCGCCTTGAAGCCGTATGCAGGAAGCTGATCGATACCAACTGGTCGATTGATAAAATCGCAATCCATGAGGGGTTCTCAAGCGGAAGTTATTTGCATACCGTGTTTCGAAAGAGATATGGATATACGCCATCAACATATCGAGCAATGAATGTGAAATTGTAGGGGGAGTATCAGCCATGGGCAAAACCATTCGAATAGGAATTATTGGAAGCGGCGGCATTGCGGGGGAGCATGCAAAATATTATAAACAAATTGACGATGTGCAGATTGTTGCCGTAGCTGATATTTTACCCGGCAGAGCCGATCAATTTATTGAGCGCTGGGGACTTCAGGGAGCGATCGGATTTGATGATCACCGCAGATTGTTGGATCTCGACCTGGATGGTGTAAGCATCTGTACGCCAAACGTTGCTCATTACAGTACCACGATTGATGCACTGTCAGCGGGCAAACACGTAATGCTCGAGAAACCGATGTCGGTCACTTTGGATGAAGCCATCGAGATGGTCCAAATCGCGAAGAAGACCGGGAATATGCTCAATGTAGGCTTCCAGCCGCGTTATGATCCGAACATGGGCATCATTAAGAATCTGATTCAAAACGGCGAGCTTGGAAAAGTCTATTATGTGGAAACCGGAGGCGGTCGCCGCCGTGGAATGCCGGGTGGCACGTTTGTCCGGCAGGAGATTTCAGGGGCAGGTGCCATGGCGGACATTGGCTGTTATTCCTTGGACATGGCCCTGAACGCACTTGGATATCCCAAGCCGTTGACGGTATCTGCGTATACATCGAATTATTTTGGCACGAATCCTAAATACCACTCCGAATCCGGAGCGTTTAACGTTGAGGATTTCGGCGTAGCGATGATTCGATTCGAAGGAGACCTCGTGCTTAACTTTAAAACTTCGTGGGCTATGCATATGGATACCTTGGGGGCGACCATGTTCCTTGGAACGGATGCGGGCATGAAGATTACACCGGCAGGTTCAGGCCCTTGGAGCGGTGTGTGGGATGGGAAGGTAGGATCGATCTCCTTGTTCCATGATATCCAAGGTCATCATACCGAAAGCGCAATACCGCTGGTCCATCATGAGCTTAACGTATTTGAGGAGAAAATCAAGGATTTCGTAAGCGCTGTGCGCGAAGGCAAGCCGGCACCGATCCCGGGCGAGCAGGTGCTTCGGAATCAAGCGATTCTGGATGGCATCTTGCGGTCTTCCCAAAGCAAAAAAGAGGTTGAGATTCATATTCCGGACTTGGATTGATGGTAAGAAAGCCGCGCGTGAAGCGCGGCTTTTTTATGTGCTTGTTTAAACTTGTGAGGTGATATTTTTAACATATAAAAGCTTCCATTTTTTAGATGGATATGATAGTATGAATGCGAACAATTGTTCCTCGGAAGAGTTGGATTGGACCTAGACATAATATCCGGAATGAAGGATGGTGCAGACCTGATGACTGATCGATATGCTGAAATCGATGAGGTAATCGCGTATATTCACAATAATATTTATGAGCCTCTTCCGTTATCGACACTGGCGGATTACATAGGATATAGCCCATATCATTTTTCGCGTATATTTAAGGATCGAATCGGACTGCCTCCATTATATTATGTGTCCTCGCTTCGTCTGGAGAAGGCGAAGGACTTGCTATTACATACACATCTGAGTATCCGGGATGTCGCCATGGAGATCGGTCAGCAGAGTCTGGGTACATTTACGACACGCTTTACAGAAAGAGTAGGAGTAACCCCTTCCCAGTTTCGAAACTCGAGGGAAGAGGCGGACGAGCATTTGTTATCCCTGCAGAAACTGAACAGCTGGCGTGACTCCATACCAGTTGTGAATCCCAATCTCACGGTTGAGGGCACGGTAGAGGCAACGGCTCCATTTCAGGGTGTCATCTTGATCGGGCTGTTCGCCAAGCCGATTCCCGAAGGTTTACCGTTATACGGCACTTTGCTATCCTCCGTCGGCTCGTTTCGGTTCGGTGACGTCAGACCCGGAACGTATTATCTGATGGCTACTTCGGTCCCATGGGGGATGCAGGCGGTTGATTTCCTGCTTCCTAAGTCCACTACGCTGCGTACCCGTTCGAAGGAACCCATTATCGTTACCCCAAACTTTAAGACTCCGCCTCTTCATGTAACTTTGCATGTTCCCCGGCTGGATGATCCGCCGATTCTGATTTCTTTGCCATTATTAATGAATCACTTTCTCAAAAGGGTTGCTCCCATGTTACGATAAATTGATGGGGATGATTAGCGCCCTATGCATTTCGTTGACATTTGAGTTCTGATTCCTGATACTTAAATGAGGGCGAATGGCACAGGCAGTATTGTTTTATGTAAGTAAGAACGAGAGATTTGAGGTGGCACCTGTGATTGTTGTAAGCTCGTGTTTAGCCGGTTTGCAGGTTCGTTATAACGCTACGGATAGTTTGGATGCGAACATTCAGCAACTGGTCGAAGCGAAGAAAGCTGTGACCGTATGTCCCGAACTTCTTGGCGGATTCTCAATTCCGCGGGAGCCTGCGGAGATCGTTGGAGGAAACGGTGATGACGTACTGGCAGGGAATGCTAGAGTGGTTGAATTGTCCGGGAAAGACGTGACCGAGATGTATATAAAAGGTGCCTACCAAGCGCTTCGAGTGGCGCAAGAGCTCGGAGCATTGCTGATCGTCTTGAAAGAGAGTAGTCCTTCCTGCGGCAGTGCCATGATTTATAATGGAGAATTTGCCGATGAGAAGAGAGCCGGTTATGGCGTGACTACGGCTCTGCTGCGCAGGGAAGGTTATACGGTTATTTCAGAGCACGACCTTAGCGTATATGCAGCACAGCCGGAATACGCCTCTCTTTTTATTGGGAGATAAGTCAAACGTCTTCGTTTATATATTTTCGTCCTGCTCTATAATTATGATAGAATTATCATATCAACTGCTTACATGTTGTGATTCTTTATATTGGAGGGAATTATGGAACTCATAAATCAAACCGAAGTACAACAAATGATTGATAAATTGAAGGACCAGGATTTATATATTCACCTTGAGATGACAACAGGCGCTTATGCTGCCCATTATGACAGCACGAAGCACCCTGCGGCTAACTTTATTACGAATGCAACCATTCGTTACAGCCACGGTTCGATATCCGGCAATGGACCCTATCGGGTTGGATTGAAAATGAGTCAGGGCTGGGTATATACGGAAGGACTCACCCATTTCGAACAGAGTGATACCGATCGGCTGATCATGGCAGGTCATGACAATCAGGGCAAACTGGTTGTCGCTTTGCAGCTGAGCCGGGAACCTTTTTAATAGAGAGAGGAGACGAGGATTGATGGAGCAAAACATACTGGTCATATTGCCGCACCCGGATGATGAAGCATTTGGTTTATCCGGAACGTTGGCAAAATATATTATGGAAGGCGCTCATGTTACCTATGCCTGCTTAACGCTTGGGGAGATGGGCCGGAATATGGGCATTCCCCCGTTTGCGAACCGTATCACGCTTCCAACCATTCGCAAAGCAGAGCTGGAAGAATCCTGCAAAGCAATAGGTATACAGGATTTGCGATTGCTTGGTTTCCATGATAAAACAATTGAATTCGAGGATCAAAATAAGCTGGATAGCGCGATTGCTTCGCTGCTTCAGGAGATAAAGCCATCGCTGGTGTTCACGTTCTACCCTGGATATAGCGTTCACCCTGACCATGACGCAACGGGCGCGGCTGTAATCCGCACGATTCAGCGGATGCCGGCCGGTGATAGACCAGTCGTTCAATGTCTGGCATTCTCCAACAATTGTGAGCAAGAATTGGGTAAACCGGATGTTTATCAAGATGTATCCATGTTTATGGTACAGAAGCTGAACTCCATTCAAGCCCATCGCTCTCAATTCCAGGCAGCGGAGCTGCTGGGCAAGAAACAGATGAAGGCCAAGGAAGTGGAGCAGCGCTTCGGGACGGAACGTTTCTGGACCTATACATTTGAATAAATCCCCATCATAGGATGGATCCATAAAAAGAGCCGCAGAATTAGCATCTGCGGCTCTTTTTTACATGGTTTGGTCTAATGCATTGCGGAGAGAATGAATCGGCGTGCCGCCTCCTGAGAACAAATCGGATGGATATAAATAGGGTATTTATCGATTAAGTCTTGCACGATGAAGGATGCAGCGATTCCGGCCACGCCGAGCTCCATGCTGACTAATTAGGGGCTGCTAATGGATAAGGGGTAAATCATTCCTTTCATGCAGAAAGAGGTTTTGCCTGTCTCTTCCGATACCACGAGTACCAAGGCATCGCTAATTTCGGACAGGCCAATGGCTGCACGGTGACGCGTTCCGAGCTTACGATCGCCGTAGGTTTTGGCTGTTAAAGGCAACACGTTTGCGGCGGAAATAATCATCTCTTTACGTACGAGCACAGCTCCATCGTGCAGCGGGCTGCCTGGAACGAATATGGATTCAAGCAGGGGACTTGTGATTTCTGCAGACAAGGGAATTCCTGGCGTCACGATCGAATCCAGAATATCTTCTCGTTGAATCACAATGAGCGCACCCCGTTTTTTTTGACTGAGATGATATATGGATTTCGCGATTTCTTGATATTTGCTGGTGAAGGGGAAGAGAAAACAATTGAGATAATACGTTGATGAAATCGATTCAGCTTCCAAAAATTTAGTTCTGACAAGATCCAGCTCACCCAGTAGACATGAACTGCCCTGGTCCAAATTGACGATGATATGCTGTAACTGTCTCGTGATATCGGTGAGCTGCTCCTTCAATTTGTTTTTCAGTGGCGTAAAATTGCAATCATGATTCTGCATCCGATAACTTCCTCCTTATCATTGGTATCATTGCCATTCGGGGATATCGATATTCTCGACAGCAGGCAGGGCTGGGTTTCACTTATAGTTGAACCAGGAAAATCGATTTATTAGTAAAACTGATAAATGCTATAAGAACATTGTAATTGACCGGTCCAGGTAAGCTGTGATAGGTTCAAAGGAGAAATAAAATTAATTGTATAGTAATAGTAGGAATTAATAATGTGCGCTTTTGAGAGGTGGATATTGTTGGAACTTCATGTAACGAACAGTCCTTTTAATCAGGAACAGGTGGAACTGCTGAACCGCCTACTGCCCACACTGACAGAATCCCAGCGGACCTGGCTCAGTGGATTTATCGCTGCATTACAGGGAACGGCAGCCGCAGCAGCAGTTGTGGCAGCACCACAAGCGAACTCGTTAGCCGCTGTATCGGCGCCGGTGGCAACAGCAACTAAAGAAGTCACCGTCCTATACGGATCACAGACAGGCAATGGTCATGGATTATCGAAAAAGTTATCGAAGAAGCTGGAAGAGGTTGGCCTGCAGGTCACGATGTCTTCTATGAGCGATTTTAAACCGAACAATCTGAAGAAGTTACAGAATCTCCTGATTATCGTCAGTACGCATGGAGAGGGTGAACCACCGGATAATGCAATACCATTCTATGAATTTTTGCATAGCAAGCGGGCACCTCAGGTAGACCATCTTCAATATTCCGTACTGGCGCTGGGGGATACCTCGTATGAATTTTTCTGCCAAACGGGTAAAGATTTCGACCAGCGGCTCGAGGAATTGGGCGGCAAGCGGCTGACGCCAAGAGTAGATTGCGATGTGGACTTTGATGAGTCGGCTGCAGAATGGATGAATCAGGTTCTTCTATCGTTGAACGAGGCTGGAGCGGGATCATACGTTGTTGAAAATGGGAGTGCGGTAGCCCTGAGCGATAGTACGGAATCGGAATTTTCGAGAAGCCATCCATTTCAAGCGGAAATCCTCGAAAATTTGAATTTGAACGGCAGAGGATCTGACCGTGAAACTCGTCATATCGAAATTTCTCTTGAAGGTTCGAATTTGCAGTATGAGCCGGGTGACAGCTTAGGAATCTATCCGGAAAATCACCCGCAGCTGGTGGATGATCTCATCGCTGCTATGGGATGGAATGCTGATGAAATTGTTGTCATTAATAAACAGGGTGAAGCGCGAGCGCTTCGGGATGCTTTGCTCCGTTACTATGAAATTACGGTTCTCACGAAACCTTTGATCGAGCAAGTAGTTAAGATTTCAGGGAACGAAGGACTTCGGACATTGCTGGAGCCAGGTCATGAGCAGGAATTGCGCACCTATATCGAGGAACGGGATTTGCTCGATCTGGTACAGGATTATGGTCTGCAGCAATTGGCGGCTAACGATTTTGTATCCATACTGCGCAAAATTCCTGCCCGACTGTACTCGATTGCCAGCAGCTCCAAAGCCTTCCCTGATGAAGTTCATGTTACCGTTCGAACAGTGCGTTATGAAGCACATGGCCGCCACCGCGACGGCGTATGCTCCGTACAATTGGCTGAGCGTCTGGAAGCTGGCGATACGCTGCCGGTATACATTCAACATAACCCGAACTTTAAGCTGCCCGAGAATCCGGACACTCCGATCATTATGATCGGACCTGGTACAGGCGTGGCACCGTTCAGAGCCTTTCTGGGGGAAAGGGAAGAGACGGGGGCAGAAGGGAAATCGTGGTTGTTCTATGGAGATCAGCATTTCTCAACGGACTTCCTCTATCAGATTGAATGGCAGCGTTGGTTGAAGGATGGAGTCCTGACGCGTATGGACGTTGCTTTCTCTCGGGATACGGACCAAAAAGTGTACGTACAGCACCGCATGCTGGAGAAGAGCAAGGAGCTATATCAGTGGCTCCAAGAAGGAGCCTGCGTCTATGTTTGCGGCGACGAGAAGAAGATGGCTCATGATGTGCATTCCGCCCTGGGGTCTATTCTCGAGCAAGAAGGCGGGATGAGTCCGGAAGAAGCTGCGGAATATTTGACGCTCATGCAGCAACAGAAACGTTATCAGCGGGATGTGTATTGAGATTATCCCTGTGGTTGCGAGAGGAGAAAAAGGAACATGTCTGATAATAATCTAGTATCACCCCATAGTGCGCCGCATAGTGATGTTGAAGACATCAAGCGTCGAAGCAACTATCTGCGTGGCAGTCTTGTAGAGACATTAGAGGATCGCATTACGGCATCGATTCCCGAAGACGATAATCGGCTGATGAAATTTCACGGCAGTTATATGCAGGATGACCGGGATTTACGTAACGAACGACACAAGCAAAAGCTTGAGCCTGCATACCAGTTCATGCTGCGTGTTCGCGCTGCTGGCGGTGTCGTAACTCCGGAGCAATGGCTGATGATGGACCGTGTAGCCCAAAAGTATGCCAACGGAACGATTCGCTTGACCACACGCCAATCTTTTCAGCTTCATGGCGTATTGAAGTGGAATATGAAGAGCACCATTCAAGAAGTGAATGAAGCCATGCTTAGTACATTGGCTGCTTGCGGTGACGTTAACCGTAATGTGATGTGCAATCCGAACCCCTATCAATCCGAAATTCATTCGGAGGTATACGAATGGGCACGTATGCTAAGCAATCATCTCGATCCGCGCTCGCGTGCGTATCATGAGATTTGGCTGGACGGCGAGAAGATTGTAGACAGCCTGCAGGAGGGGGAGGGGCAGGAGCCGATCTACGGCCCGGTGTACCTGCCGCGGAAATTCAAGATCGGGATGGCTGTGCCGCCTTCCAATGATGTTGATGTGTATTCCCAAGATCTTGGCCTCATTGCAATTATTGAGGAAGGACAATTGAAAGGCTTTAACGTTTCGGTAGGCGGTGGCATGGGGATGACACACGGTGATCCATTAACCTATCCTCAAGTGGCAAAAGTCATTGGTTTCTGCAAACCCGAGCAGATCGTTGACTTGGCCGAGAAGACGGTGATGATTCAACGTGATTACGGAGACCGTGCGGTGCGCAAGCATGCTCGTTTCAAATATACGATTGATGATCGCGGAATCGATTGGTTTGTCAACGAGCTCACCAGCCGTCTGGGTTGGAAGCTGGAGGAGGCAAAACCGTTTCATTTTGATCATAATGGTGATCGCTACGGCTGGGTTAAAGGCAGCAATGGCAAATGGCATTTTACATTGTTCATCCAAAACGGGCGTGTGAAAGACGAAGCCGATTACCTGCTGATGACAGGTCTGCGTGAAATCGCTCAAATCCATAATGGAGATTTTCGTCTGACGGCCAATCAGAATCTGATCGTTGCCAATATCAGCAGCCACAAAAAGAAAAAGATTGAAGAACTCATCAAGCGTTACGGACTTACGGACGGTCATCATTATTCTGCCCTGAGACGAAATTCCATGGCATGTGTAGCCCTACCAACATGTGGATTGGCGATGGCAGAATCCGAGCGATATTTGCCAACGTTATTGGATAAAATCGATGTCATTCTGGAAGAGAACGGACTTCGCGAAGAGGATATCGTCATTCGAATGACCGGGTGCCCGAATGGATGTGCCAGACCGATGCTGGCCGAAATCGCATTTATCGGAAAGGCGCCTGGCAAATATAACATGTATCTGGGTGGAGGTTACTCCGGACACCGACTGAACAAGCTTTATAAGGAAAACATCGGTGAGGCCGAGATTTTGGATTCCCTTCGTCCCATCATGAAGCAATATGCACAAGAACGCGAGCAAGGCGAGCATTTCGGTGACTTTGTTATTCGCGCCGGTTACGTGAAGGAAGTATTAGACGGGCAACAATTTCACGCATAATGATACTCAGTTATAAACAGTTATAAATAAACCGGAGTTCTTCTTGTGGAGAGCTTCGGTTTGTTTTGTTTATTGCACATTGGATTGAGATAAATTAAAACCGTTTGGGGAGTTCGTCCGTCTTAACCCATAGAGCATCATAGAGAGAGAGAAGGAGAGGAGATCATGATGGGCTCCCAAGCAGAGATGAAAAAGGTGGTACTGACAACAACGGAAGAAGAAACTGATTTTTACCAGGCTATTATGGAACACAAGGACACACTGATCCATATAGCTTACAGTTATTTGCGCAACCGTTATGATGCCCTGGAAGCGGTGCAGGAGATGACGTGTAGAGCATGGGTCAAGCGTTCAACGTTAAAGGAAGGGAGAGCATTCAAAGCCTGGATCATCCGCATCTTGATCTATGTTTGCATTGACGAACAGAGACGTCGCAAGCGAGCTATCCCAGTGCCTGATCATGAGCTGGAAAAAGCGATTGTCGAACCAGCTATTGGCGGGTTCAATCATAACAGGCTTGCTATGTGGCCCGTTCTGAAAAAGGTGAAGCCCAAGTACCGACATGTGCTGATATTGAAATATTACAATGACATGACGCTGAAGGAGATAGCTGCGATCCTCGGCAAGCCGGAGGGAACAGTGAAGACATGGCAATACAAGGGGCTGGAGCATTTACGAAAATTAATGAATAATCGGGGGGAATGGCAAGATGACTAGTCCTGAAGAACAAGCAATGCTTGCCGATGCGGAACAGATCCGTCAGGAACAACGGCAGCAGTTTCATGCTATCGATGCTACATACGCTATTCAGCGCGGGTTGGCGATGGGACGGACGCGCGGGAAATCTCGAAATCATTCTTTGAACGTGGCTGCTATCACACTCATAACAATAATGGCTGCCGGTTTGTGGCTGCTCAGTCCGTTCAAGGACACCGTTACTCCACAGGCAGCCAAGGAGCAGACGTTGGACTGGGGAGCACTGAGGAAGTTTAAGGCAATGGACTATGATATCGATCAAAGTACATTGGAGTCGGCGATAAGAAACAAATATATTCAGATGATCAATAAGTCGGCGAAGTCGGGACCTTACCAGATTAACATTGACGCTGTTACAGCGGACGAGAACAAATTAATATTGTTATATACAGCCAAGACGAATTCCAGCCAGGAGATCTATGATGTGAATAGCGTTAGAATGAAGGATGCGCAAACAGGCCGTTCTCTAGGGTCTACCTCAAAAATAGGAGGTTGGGAAAGTCAAAGCTGGCATGGACGTGGAACATTAGAGTTGGATCGCAACCAACCTTTCCCTAGCAGCATTGAAGTGGATTTTCAAATTGCATCCGTAGATCGTGGCAAACTGTCTGATCCCAAGACAGGAACGGTCAAGTCAGAGATGAAGTACTCCGAGAGAATGAAAATTAAGTTCAATTTGGATCCGAAATTTGCTTCAATCAAGACGGAGACATATCAACCTAATCAAACCTTCATGCTTGGCGATCATCAGATTGTGTTATCTGAGGTTGAGATTTCTCCACTCATGACACGAGTCAGATTCGCTTACGATCCTGGGAAAAAAATTAATTTCAAAACCAAGCTTTTAATTAGCGACATGGTACAACCATTCGAAATTGAATCGAAGACGGCCGATGGGCGAATTTATAAATTGTCCAGCTTGTCAGGAACCGGAACCGAGGATGGGTCTCAGTATACGTTCAGCAGCAATATGCTGGATGAGCCAGAGTCGATGGTACTGAAGTTATATCCTGAATCCCGTGCATCGTATGCATCTGAACAAGAAGTAGAGAAACATATGCTGGAGTTCAAAATAAAATAAGAGAATAAAAGCCGCCTCTTGAAATAAGTGAGGCGGCTTTTATTGTTGTTCATTGCTCCAATACGCCGGCGGTGCTCGTTTTCTTTTTAAACAATGGGATCAGCAGCGCTGAACCGGTCAGAAACAAGAGTGCGCTGGCCGCATAAACAGCGAACAGGGACAGCTGGTCTTTGAGCAATCCCCCCAGCGACATGCCCAGCACCATCATTCCCATAAAGATCGGGGTCAGGGTCCCGCCCACCCGACCAATGTATGGCCCATCCGTATTGTTTAGGATCAAAGTGTTGATTCCAATGTGGATGGAGGGATAAAAGAATCCGTTAAGCACAAGAAGCAGCAGCGTAAAAATGATGCTGGTTGACCAGCCGATACCGAGGTTCCCGACAGCACTAACGGTCAGACCGAGCGCTAGTAAGGCTTGAGGGGTTATTTTCTTGGCAAATGCCATGACGAAACCTCCTCCGACGAGCATCGCCGCCCCATTGACCGTTAACAGCCATTGCAAGAATGACTTATCCTGACCGAGATTCTCAATCGTCACAAATATCGCGAGCGGCTGAATTAGTCCGGCTGCCAAGCCAGCCGCGGCAAAGGTCACGCCCAGTGTTCGGAGCGTTTGATTATTCCATACATAACGAAGTCCTTCGATCAGCTCTTGTTTCAGGTTCTGCTGTTTGGATTGTGTCTCTTCATGCAAATCACGGGGCAGCAAAGTCAGAATCAATCCAGAACCCAGGAATAACGCGCCTGTTGCGATCAGCGATATTTCAATGCCGAACCTTTGATATACAAATGCACCTGCGATCGGGCCGATGACCATAAAGAAGGCAACCATGGATTGAAACATGGCCATCACAGATTGCAGCTGCTCAGCGGGCACATGCTGTTTGAACAGCTTCATCGCTGAGGGCTGAGAGAATTGTGACAAGGCGGCTGAGAAGAACGTAAGTACCAGCAATGCCTGCCACGACCCGTTATGAACGGCAATCAGCACGAGAAATACCGATACCGCAGACAATGCATCAGAGCTGACCATCGTACGCTTGGGTCGCCAGCGGTCCGCGAAAGTGCCGCCGATGAAGGCAAACAAGAAAATCGGCGCAAATTCAGCTACGGATATGAGGGATACATACACAGGGTTATTGCCAGTCAAGTCGGTAACGTATAGCAGAATGGCAAAATTACGAACCCAAATGCCAAGATTCAAGAGAACGCGTGACAAGACAATCGTTCGAACATAGGGGTTGTTTAGCATAATGAAGGTGTCTCCTTTCGGGATCTGTACTTAACAGATCGGATATCGTAAAAAACAAGCGAATGCGCATTCCGTTGGTTAATACATAGACATAATATTACTTTGTCTATAAATTTACAAGTGCTTTTTTTTATTTCATCTGAATCCTTACTTATGGAAAAGCGCTTCCCGCATTTGTTCATAAACAGGAAGCGCCTTTGATAGACGAAATTGTATATGGTTTGGACCATTCTCAAATTCATGGCGGGGGAAAGGTAATCTTACTAGTCGGCAATCATCACGGATTGATGATTACGGGGATGTGTCTATTTTCCGGATCTACGCTCTAAACCTTGTTCAAGGGACTTAATAGAGATATAATGGACAGGGGTATTTATTGAATACCGGTTACAGATTCAATGATGAAAGAGAGCGGAAATGTATGGGCCGTAAATGGAATAATATTAAGGAAAAGAAAGCATCCAAGGATGCTAATACTAGTCGCGTATACGCGAAATTCGGTGTGGAAATCTATGTTGCTGCCAAAAAAGGCGAGCCGGATCCCGAGTCCAACCGTGCGCTGAAGGTTGTTCTTGAGCGTGCCAAAACATACAATGTGCCGAAAGCCATTATTGACCGTGCCTTGGATAAAGCCAAAGGCAGCGGGGATGAGAATTATGAAGAGCTGCGCTATGAAGGTTTTGGTCCGAATGGTTCGATGATCATTGTTGATGCTTTAACCAACAACGTCAATCGTACGGCGCCTGCTGTACGTTCTGCCTTTAATAAGAATGGCGGTAATATGGGTGTCAGCGGTTCGGTATCGTATATGTTTGATCCAACAGCAGTAATCGGCGTTGAAGGTAAGTCGGCTGAGGAAGTCATGGATCTGCTGCTCGAAGCCGACCTGGATGTCCGAGACATCCTGGAAGAGGAAGAAGCTGTGATCGTCTATGCTGAACCCGACCAGTTCCATGCGGTTCAGGAAGCATTCAAGGCCGCTGGAATTACGGAGTTTACCGTTGCCGAGCTTACCATGTTGGCTCAGAATTTTGTCACCTTACCGGAAGAAGGACAGGTACAGTTCGAGAAGCTGATCGATGCACTGGAAGACCTCGAGGATGTTCAGCAGGTGTATCACAACGTGGAATTTGAGGAATAGTCCGTACCGATTCATATCTTAATTAAGGTTATATTATTAGGCAAGTTGTTAGGCATGAGTGCGGTATTTTACCGGACTCATGCCTTTTAGTTTTGCTTTAATTCGCTTGTGATTACCACTTCTCATTTGGTCTCAGCATGAAAATCTTGCTCTAAAACGTTGGGTGCAATCTTACCAATCAAACCTTTATATGAACGATATTTCTTCATGCGTACCAGGCTCTTTAATCCCAATACATTCATCAAACGTTGCACCTTCTTATGATTCACATGGTGACCTCGATGAAGTCCTATGGATTTTGCAATGGATTTCATGCTTCCGTTCCATTTTGATAATGTGTAACTGCTTGTAATTTTTCGTTTGAACTAAACTTGGCCATAGAAAAACTGCACTCCCAAATGTTAGATGGTGACTAACAAGTGGGGTGCAGTTCAAGTACGATGGTTGTTGTTTTATGGCGATTTATTTTAGAACAACGGCTTATTGGCCTGGTTGAACAATAATCACTTCGGCCGAGGTGATGGCTGGAATGGACTTGGTCATGATAGGGGAGTGGTAGGCCACGATTTTCGTACCCGGTTTCAGTTCCGATTCCGTGCTGAGTCCCGCAATCACTTGCGTGTCTTTGGTGACGTTAAGAATGACGTCATTCTCCGTTGATTGGTCGGAACCTACATTGATGTACAGCTGGTCTTTTGTTGTGCGGTCGGATGCTGCAACGGTGCCTTCGATTTTAGGAGCCATCGTTTCCGAAACAACGATCTTATCAGCATGAGTACGGGCAGGGTAAATTAGTGTCATGACTTGGCTGTAGTAGGCCTCAACGCGGAGGTCTGCTTTCAAAGCTTCAGCCGTCAGCGGTCTACCATTCGCATCGACGATTTCCGTATCCTGATCAACGGTAAGAATCACGTGATTGACGCCGCCCGACTCCTGTGCCTGACCCATGACGGTGATTTTGTTATCAGCCGTATCGGTAATGATTCCGTTCGTTCCGGCCGGTTCTTCTTGTAAAGGCTCTTCTGCTTGAGCTTGAACCCGAATGTAGTTGGTTGACGATTGCGGCGGCATGCTTAACGCAACGGCAGGTCCATAGAAGGAGCGGATGTTCATGCCGGTTTTTAGGTCACTTGCTTTTATTGTGTTGCCATCTTGATCGATAATCTTAGCCTTTGGATCCAAATGAAGCAGAATAGTTTCTTGGTTGTCGTTGTACAGGTTGGTTCCCTCTACAAGAATGCCGTGTTTGTTCACCTCGGTGATCGTTCCATCGATACCGGCAAAGTCGTTATCCTGAACAATAATCGTAAGTGCCGAACCTTGTGCAGGCAGGCTCTTCGTAATGTTTGGGCTATAGAAAGCTTTTATCGCTTTGTTTTTATCCACAATCGTTTGCAACTGGACTTGGTTCCCTTTGGCATCGATGATTTTAGTATCCTTGGATATGGAGAGCCTGATTTCTTGTTGATCGGTGGCTCCGACGCCACGGCCGGTTACCGTAATCCATTTGCCCGTTGTATCATTTACGTAGTCTGTTATGTAACCTATGGTTCCTGGAACACTCTTTTTAGCTTGGTTCACAATGTTGTCTTGTCCCGTATGGACTGAAGCAGGAGGGACGTCCTGTGCATATGCGGCTACCGGTAGTGCTGCCATCGCGAGAATCGTAGCGGTTGTTAGTACTTTGTAGATTTTTTTCATGATAGGTATCCTCCAAGTGTAGATTATCCTAAAACGTTAGGATACAGCCAGCCATGTGCGATTGGTAAAATGTACTTGCTGCTATATATCCATAGACGGACGGGATGTGCGAATGTTGCACAGATGATGAAAAAAACTCCTATGAGCATCGTGGCAGTCCTAAAATAAAAAGATCGCCCGATGCTGCGGGCGATCTTGGGAAGGTGAAGGGTCAAGCAGGAATGATTAAGCTTTTATCCGTTCAGGGGTGCGAATGAGCAGGGCCAACACGGTAATGATTGCTGTAAAAAGAAAGATCAGGTTGAATCCATGCTGAATGCCAAAGGAATCGGATACTTCTCCGATCAAGAGTCCAACAACGGCACCCCCCAAACCAGAGGCAACGTAGATGACGCCTTGCAGTGACCCGGCCTGCTTCGTGAGTTTTGAAGCGATGCCCTGAGCTGTCGGGAACAATACGGACAGGGCAAGTCCGAACAGCATCATCAGATAGCTGGCGTTCACAACCAGGATCCGCCCGAGAATCAGGGATAGAAGCGCGAACACGGAGAATCCGATCAAGGTGCGTCTTTCGCCAAGCTTGTAGATGATGAACCCGCCCACGAAACGTCCAATGGTAAATAAGAAAGCAAAGCTGGCAATGATATACGCTGCCGTTGAGGCTTTCTGCGCCGCGTCCATCCCGGCTATGTCCAGCGACGTATAGAAGATGGGAAAGAAATTCAGGAATCCGGCTTCTGCTGCGACATAGAACAGAATGAACAGAATGACGTATAAGATTTGCCGATCCTTAAACAATCTTGCAACCGACATCAAGCTGACTTTCTCTTGTCCTTCGGCGGCGACCTTCCGTTCCGGTTTAAACATCATAAGTCCAGCCAGTATGAGGGCAATCACGACGGTTACTCCGATATAGAACATCCGCCAACTGATGTTGTGAGAGAAAATTGCATTTAGTATGAGCGGAGTAACAATCATTCCAACTCCGAATAACGCGTTGGCTAGGTTGAACACCACGCCGGATCGTTCCTTGAAAATGGTGGGAATCAGCGTCGCAACTGAGACAGTCATGGAGCCGATACCAACACCGACAATCAGATAGAATCCGAGAAAGAAGGCCACGGTATAGGAGGAGCCGGTCCCGATTAAACCGAGAATCATCAGAACGGTACCGAAAGACATGACGATCTTGATGCCTTTACGGTCTGCGAATATACCGGCTACAAGGCTTGCCAGCAAAAATCCAACTTGAAAGACGGATACCATAACGCCGACTTGACTGAGATCCAGATTGATATCGGTCTGTACCTTCTCCAGAATAAGACCCTTGGTGTTCTGAATTCCGCCGAGTACAAACATGGTAGCAAAGATGAGAAAGTAAATGATGGGGCGCTGTATTTTTTGCATGTTAGTTCATTCCTTTCTCTCGATAGGTTTGTATGGCTTCAAACAGATCATCCGCAGCCCAGCCGTAACAGTAGTACAGCAGTTCATCTGCTGCACTATGCTCACCGGCCTTTACGGCTTCGATCAGATTCTGGGGAGAGATGTTCCACATCTGAATTCCGCTATAGATACGCGTATCGGGGTCGGATAGATTTCGTACCTTATTGTTCTGATCAGCGACAAATTGAATAGGGAACCCTTCCCGCTTAAACGTTTCATAGGACAGGTCGTACGGAAGCTCAAAGAATCTTTTAAAAGCCCGGAATGCGATTTCCTGTTCCTCTGCAGTATCCGCTAAATAATGAATCAACCCTTGTACGTCTGCACCGCCGCCCAGCTTATGATACGGAAAATGTTTCAAGGCGGGCGCAAACTTCGTGATGCTTGCATAATCCTGACCGAGCATCCAGCTGTAAGCAGGAGGCCAGAGGTCCAGCCATAAGGTAAAGTCTTCGTTTACTTTCCTTACGCGATCGATGAGACGTTCCACGAAGCCGGTTACGCTCCGTTGACGAAACGTGATCCATTCTTGTATTAGCTCATGGTTTTGGGCAAACGTTACGGCCTCCTCGAATTTTTTCTCTGCAAATAGGGAGGTCCATTGTCTCAGCGTATCCTTGAGGGCGCTTACATCAATATGCTGTTCCAGCATTTTCTTCTCGCAGTGTGGACAGAAGCAAGTTAGCAATCCTTTCGGGTTCACTTCTTCGCCGCCCCAATCCGGATACCGGATGCGATCAATCATGTAAGTGGTATATCCGTAACGTTCGCGCAAGTCGAGCAATGCTTTTTCCCAGAAGCCGATGACATCGGGGGCATTGGGACAGAGCCAGTGCGGTATGACTTGTCCATTCATATCCGTAACCAGGTTGTTAGCGAGCAAACGGCCTTCAAAATGACCATTTAAAATATTCAGCCATGGGATAATCTCGTACTCTTCGTCCTGCAAAGATTCTTTAATAATCATCAAGGGATCCTGATCCAGGGTGAGAGTGAGTTCTCTTCGCTGATCAAGTCCAGAGTCCTGATAAGAAGGAAGGATGGCGTGCATCGTTCCCGTACCGAATACAACTTCGTGCACGGCGTTTCGCGGTAAACGGCCAACAGGGTTCGGGTTTCGTTCGAAAATAGTATTAACTTCAGGGAAGATGTAACGGACATCTTTCAGCTTGCGAATAAAAGACATAATCTGCGGCATACCTTCGTCTACAATATCATGCGGGTGCAATTGGATTCCTGACATTGATAATCACGCTCCTGTTAGTAGAGTTGTTTGTCATTCATATATTGAAGTGACGGGCAAGCTTGCTTCAGGCCAAGAATGGCTATGCCTTGCAGAGCCGATTGATGCTGTAAGGTTGAAATCTCGATCGTAACATCGGTTACGTCCGTTGTGTGAAGCCCCACTTTGGCATTCAATCCTTCAAGCGAGAGGGACTGCGTCAATCCACCCATAAGCAGGATCTTCTCCGGATTGAGTAGGGAAATAATATTCAGAATGCCCAGGGCCAGATGCTCCTCGAATCTCGTAACCAAATGACGTGCCTGGATATCTCCCTCCACAGACATCTCAAATACTTCTTTAGCCGTAAGCTTCTTATCGAAAATCTTAAGCGCAGCAGCTTCCAAACCGGAACCGGAGCATATAATTTCAAAGTGTCCCTTGTCTGATGGGGTATACAAATGATGCTGCTGAAACAGCATGTAACCAATTTCACCTGCAGCGTTCCTTGCGCCTCGTATCACTTTGCCGTCAATCAGAATAGCGGAACCCAGTCCGGTTCCAATGCCAATGAGAACGGCAGAGTTTAAATCCTGGAGTGCGCCGGCATACATCTCGCCGACAAGCGCAGCTCGGACGTCGTTCTCAACGGTAACGGGCACCTGAAATACGTTGCTAAAGTACTTCTTTAGATCAATGTTTTTCCATTCCGGCAAGTTGGGAGATCCTTCAAGGACCATGCCGCAGGATGGATCAACGATTCCGGGAGTGGCAATACTTATGAATGCGAGTCGGTTGGTCGGCTGCTCGGTAGATTTAATGAAATCTTTGATGTCGGTTGCCATATGGTCTAGAAATTCCCGGCTTGACTGATGCTTATAAGTAGCGACGGTATGCTTAGCGATGCATTCGCCGGCCAGATTGAACTGTCCGAAATGGAGGGTGGTTCCCCCAAGATCAACGGCGATACCGAACGCAGCGTTCTTGGCAAAATGAAGTCTTGTGCCGCGTTTGCTTAAATCCGCTTCATCCTTCTCGTCAAAAATTAACTTCTCCTCAATGAGTGTCTTGACGATATCGGACACGGTTGCCTTGGTTATCCCGGTCTCTTTAGCAATGTCGGTCCGGGCTATAGGTCCCATATCTTTAATGGTGTTGAGCACAATCTCTTTGTTCATCCTGCGAATCGTGCTGGGCAAATGTGCTTCCATTGTGTGCGATCACTACCTTCCTCTTTAAACACTCCGCTCCATTAAGTTTATAAATTAAACTTAATAAGGGCGTATACGGGAGATCCCCATAACAATTATAAAGAATTTATATTGTAAACCTCTTTATAAGTTTATAATATAACCTTAATGAAACCGGTGTCAATGAAAATTCATTAAACAATAAATGGTTGCCGACCGGATCACGCTCAAGTCGTCGCATATCTGATAACATATGGCTGAAGGAACACGCCATTTGCAGCCATGATGAAGGATATGCCCCTTCGTATTGACTCAGCGATAAACATTCTATCTTTATTGCTTCTGATTTTCCGTCACGGATTACAGACTATAGTTTAAGAATATCTATAGGGAGAAGGGCCGACCGTTTGGACGGTCTTTTACATGTTTTACAAAGAATCAGTGTTATATATACAGATTCAGCGGTTTACAAATGTGCTTCATTTAGGATATAAACGATCTAAAAGATGACAACAGCTTCAACCAGGGTCAATAGTTCAAGAATCGAGGGATGACCTATGAATCTTCATGCACTACGCATTTTTAATGATGTGTCCAAGACGGGAAGCATTACGAGATCAGCCGGCAATCTGCTGTTAAGTCAACCAGCCGTGACAGCCCAAATCCGCAATCTGGAGCGGGAGCTTGGCATGAAATTGATTGAGGCTAACGGACGCAATATTCAATTGACTGAAGCTGGTATAGCGTTGGCGAGGCATTCCCAGCGGTTATTTGCGATGGAAGCCGAGATGGAAGAGATGATGGAGGCTATCAAATCCGGTCAGCAGGGAAGTTTGCGAATATGCGCAACGGAGCTGCCTGAGAGCACTTTGCTGCCCGGGTGGCTGGTTGGATATAAGCAGCGGCATCCAAGGATGGATGTGCAGCTGCTGAAAGGAAATTCCCGAACAGCGCTGCAGCGGTTACAGGACGATTCGGTGCATATCTCCATCGTATGCGGCAGCTGGCCCATTGAAGAAGAAGATATTGAGTCCTTTACGATTATGGAAGATGAATTAATTTTTGCCGTACCTGCCCTTCATCGACTAGCCGATAGAGAAGTGACTTTCCACGAGCTTATGGAGGAACCCTTTGTACTGAGGGAAGAAGGAAGTTACACGCGAAAACAGTTATTGTCGCTGATTCAGGCATCGGATGCACACGAACCTCGCTGTTCCATAATGATAGAGGGGTTGAAGGAATCCATTGAAGCGGTTAAAGCGGGATACGGGGCTGCACTAGTTCCTGCTCTTTCTATTAAGAAAGAACTGGCTTCGGGCGTACTTGGCAAGGTTGAAGTGTTAGGCGTAACTTTTCCGCACCCTATTCGGGTATGCATCAAAAGACAAGAAGCGGGACCCGCGCAAGTCCATACTTTTATTTCCTATATTCAAGCGGATATCCGCGAAAAAAATCAGTATATCCATGGATGATGAAGGCTTGCCTTTGATTCATCCATTTTTTTTATGAAACGGAGTGAAAACAGTATTATTTCTTTATCAGCATTTGGAGTACACTCGGTTAAAGCGGACGCTGGATAAAGATGAGAAGGAGTGGGCTACATGAGAGCATACCTGTTTGAACATTTGGAATTTGTGCGTACACAAACCTTGAATCTTGTTAGGAATGCCCCGGATGATATAGCGGAGATGATTCCGAGCGGAATGAACAATCACGTAAAGTGGAACGTGGGACATGTCTTATTCACAATGGAAAGGTTTGCGTTCGGTGTGAATGGAGAAACCATAAACCTTCCCGAGCATTATACCGAGCTGTTCCGGACGGGTTCTAAGCCAAGGGAGATGAGTGCTCCATGGCCTTCCATGGCAGAACTTATTGAACTGCTTGAAGGTCAGGTTCAGCGGATCGAAGACAGGTACACAACACATCTGCACGATACGGTCTCATCTCCCTATACAACTTCCAAAGGTTTAAAGTTAACCAGGGTAGAAGAATTTTTAAGCTTTTGCTTATATCATGAAGGCATGCATTTTGATAAAATGAAGTCGATTCTCAGCCAAAATATCCAGAAGTTTGACATATCATGAAGGAGTCTCAAACTTTATGGCGAATATACTTCGAGAAGGCTGTACAGTGAAAGAGGGTGACCCGGCGTTATCAAGAAAGATAAATATCTGCATATACGACGAATCGCATTTGCCCCTGTATTGAAGTGTGAGGAATGAGGACACTTAAATACAACTTGAAGAGGAGTCAGGCAAATGAAGATCGTTACCGAAAGATTAGTGATTCGCGAGTTTGAACCAGGGGATTGGCAGGATGTTCTGCAGTATACATCCGATCCGGTGGTGATGCGTTATATTCCTGAGCCGGTGCATACGGAAGAAACGGTAAAACAATTTCTTGCGCAGAACAAGGGGAATGGAGCCCATCATTATGCGGTTATGCTGCAGGAAGATCAGCATGTGATTGGTCACATGGTGTTTCATCCATGGTTCGGCGAACATACGTATGAAATCGGCTGGGTGTTTAATTCGACCTATCACCGTAGGGGGTATGCCACGGAAGCCGCCAGAGCTTTGCTTCAGCACGGCTTCGAGGTATTGGGGTTGCATCGAATCATTGCGACATGCCAGCCCGAGAATACACCTTCGTACCGGGTGATGGAGAAGCTGGGCATGAGGAGAGAAGGCTATTTTCAACAGTGTATCCCTCGTGGCGATATTTGGTGGGATGAGTATTCCTATGCTATGCTAAAGTCTGAATGGCGTACTATTTCATAGTTCTGTTGTTTTAACATGCTGTGCCCAATGTATCTCGCATAACAATGAGGTGCATTGGGCTTATTTTTTATGAAATCTGTGAATTGTGAATAAGGGAAGTTGATGAAGGTGGCGGGACCTTCATCCTAAAGCTGAAAAATGAAAGTCCCGAACGTAACTATGAAGCCTGACGCTCAATAAGGGAGCAGCAGGCTTTTTTGCTGAAAATGATAGAATGGATGCACAAAGCAGATTTAAGATTGGGCGTTGGAGGTGCAACATGATGCGAAATATGCCCGCGAGGGAAGCGGGGGGCAGAAGAAAGCGTATCGTGATTCGAGTTATACTAGGATTAATTGGAATCCTGCTGATTTATACGATATTTGTAGGCAGCACGATTTGGAACTATGCGCAAAGAACAGTGAATATCCCGTCTGATGCAGCAATAGTACTGGGGGCTGCTGTATGGGAGGGGAAGCCTTCGCCTGTTTTTCAGGCACGCATTGATCATGCACTTTGGCTGTATGACCGACAGTACGTGGACAAGCTGATATTTACAGGGGGACGTAGTTCGGAGGATGAACTCGCCGAATCGGAAGTTGCCAGGCAGTATGCCATGGAGCACGGTGTTCCAGAGAGCGATATCCTTGTCGAGACGGCTTCAACGATCACCGAGCAGAATCTGCATTATGCCAATGAGATAGGGGATGCAGCTCGGCTGTCCTCCTATCTCATCGTAAGTGACCCGCTGCATATGAAGCGGGCAATGATGATGGCAGAAGATATGGGGCTGGAAGCCAATCCTTCACCCGCATCCCGAAGCGCGTATCAGAGCCTGAGAAGCAAAGTCCCTTTTTTAATCAGAGAAGTCTTTTATTATATTGGTTATCAACTGGTTGCACCATTCCGATAATGGGTCTGCCCAGAGGAAGGCCGTGTCCTATTACAGATTCATGAGATCGTTCGCAAGCATCTGATGGCTCTCCTTGTCGGTTACCTTATCGAGATACCTTGTCGCGTTTTCTTTGGACGCCATCGCTTGTTCCTTGTTGCCCAGGACCATATAGGCTCGGGCTTCCGCTTCATACCCGTAACCTATATAGAATGGTTCGAGGCTTGCCGATGATCCGACAATGATGCAGCGCTTGGCATAACGCAGCGCTTGATCGCCTTGACCCACTACCGCATACACTCTGGAGAGCTGCCAATATCCTATGGAAAGGTTGCGCTGTGTATGATCCTCAACCCGTGTCCAGTGCCAGAACGAGCTGTGACAAATGTGAATCATGTTTTCTTCGTCTTCCGGTGAACGCTGTTTGTTCTCCAAGATATCCCATACTTGATTGAAGCAGTCTATCGCAAATTGTTTATGTGTTTTTGGATCCTGATTGTCCATGCCATTTCCTCCGATATATGTATGCGTTATAGAGCCGGTAAATGGATCGTAAAGGTTGTCCCATGATCAGGTATGCTCTCTACGTTCATCGTTCCGCCATGATTATGAATAATGTTCTTGGTAATCATCATACCGAGTCCCGTCCCGGTGTCTTTGGTTGTAACAAAGGGCTGTCCCAGGGATTGGATCTGCTCCTGCGTCATTCCAACCCCTTCATCCTGCACGATAATTTGAACCTCTTGAGCGTTGTGCAAAATGTCTAAGGTAATGGTGCCACCTTGATTCATCGCTTCCATGGCATTTTTTAGCAGATTGATGAATACTTGCTTGAGCTGGTTTACTTCACCCTGAACGAAGACCGGAACCATCGGATAATGAGGGATGATTTCGATGTTTTTGAGGGCAGCTTGGACCTTCATCAGCGTAATGATCTGTTCCATAATGGCAAATACGTCGATGGGTCCGCTGACGTGAACGCCTTGCGGTTTCGAGAGCACCAGGAGTTCATTGACAATGAGCTCGATGCGTTTGAGCTCCGATTCAATGATTTCAAAATAAAGCTCGTTGCTGCGTTCCGCTGATCGCAGCAACTTCACGAATCCATTAATCGAAGTTAATGGATTCCTAATTTCATGGGCAATACCGGCGGCTAACTGGCCGGCGGTGGTCAGCTTCTCGGATTGCATCACACGATCCTCTTCCATACGCTGCTCCGTGATGTCCTTGAAGATGTTGACAGCCGCTTTCTCGCCTTCATAATTTATGACTAACGTGAACCCGGTCACCATCTTCTTTTGCCCGTCCAAACAGCGTATCAGGTAATTGACGCTTCCGATCTCTCCACTCTCGACATACCTTGCCCTTCGTTTCGAAAGCTCGTTATGATACGACACGTCGACAATCACATCTGTTGATATTCCCAGGACGTCCCGAGGATGGGCAGCGTTAACAAGCCTGAGTGTTGCAGGATTAACATAGTGGATAATGCCTTTCTTCGTTATGAGCACGGAGAGGGGAAGCCCCTCCAAAAGCTGTAGATATGAATTTTCTTCCTCATGAAGCTTCTGTTCGTTCAGCTCAAGCTGCTTCATTACATGTCTCAACAGCGTTCGATCCTCGAATTGTACCAAGTACGTCTGGGGACACTGTTCCATATCATGCTCAACTCTGGTATGTACGCTGAGGTATACTTCACGATCGGACGGATGGTGGTATGTGTATTCAAAATAGGTCACGGATTGCTGATGATCTTGCGCAGTTCTTGCGTTCTGAACCACTTGATGAAGCAACTTGCGGATGCTTTCTTCTTGCGGTGCCCCGGCAGTCAACTCCTGCTGCGAATATCCCAATAGATCACTTAGTGCCGAATTGACCTTGAGCATCGTTCCATCAAGCGATACTATTGCCATTCCGATTACAGATTGTTCAAAGGCAAAATCATGATTAGGGGTGGAATAGGGCAGCACTGCAAGTCTCCTTTCAAATTTCTGGCAGGATTGAATTTATCCATATTATATGTTGGTACATACCATTCATCAATCCTTTAAAGCGATTGATTTTAACGGAAACATCTTGTTTTGGCGAGAAATCAGTGATATCTATCACATATCATAGTATGAGGATCTTGTCATCCGATATGCTGAAGTTTAAATCTAATGTCGCCATACGGTGATATTGCAATTAACGGGAAGATTCAGTATGATTTAAATAACAATGTATAGGTTTATGTGTGACTGGCGTAGCATGGGGGACCATGAGGGAGCACATAGATGACGACGGCCGTACGCCTGGGCAGAGGTAAGGGAAGCTTATTTTCCTTACCTCTTTATTATTTTCTGCTTCTATAAATCTCTGAAACTACGAAAAGGGGATAAAACAACGATGTTAAAAACGAAGAAAATACTGCTGCTAGGTTCGGGAGAACTGGGAAAAGAAGTCATAATTGAGGCGCAGAGACTGGGTGTTGAAACCGTAGCCATCGATCGTTATGCCGACGCTCCTGCTATGCATGTGGCCGATCATAGCAATGTCATCGATATGCTGGATGGGGAGAAATTGCGCGCAATCATTGAGCAGGAGAAGCCGGACCTGATCGTACCTGAGATCGAGGCGCTGGCTACCTCGGAACTGGTTAAGCTGGAGGAAGAGGGGTACCGGGTTATTCCCACTGCCAGAGCTGCAAAGCTTACGATGGATCGAGAAGGGATTCGCCGGTTAGCTTCAGAGGAGTTAGGGCTGCCTACTGCGGGCTATCGATTTGCCGATACTTATGAGGAGTTTAAACAGGCTGTCCTGGACATGGGGTTTCCGTGCGTGATTAAACCTCTGATGAGCTCTTCAGGCAAAGGCCAAAGTGTATGCCGCTGCGAAGAAGATATCGAGTCCTGCTGGAACATCGCCATGGAGGGCGGCCGTGTGCAGAACGGAAGAGTGATCATTGAAGAATTCATTACGTTCCAGTCGGAGATCACGCTTCTGACCGTTCGCTCCGTCAACGGAACAAGCTTCTGTGCGCCAATCGGACATATTCAGGAGAGCGGGGACTATATCGAATCCTGGCAGCCGCACAACATGTCCGAAGAGCAGATCGAGGAAGCTAAATATATTGCAAGGACGATTACCGATGAGCTTGGCGGTTATGGATTGTTTGGGGTTGAATTGTTCCTGACTGAGGATAAAGTGTATTTTAGCGAGGTGTCTCCGCGACCGCATGATACCGGATTGGTTACGCTGGTCACGCAAAATTTATCTGAATTCGCGCTTCACGTCCGTGCCATTCTTGGGTTTCCGATTCCGGAGATCGAATTGATCACACCGGGAGCCAGCCGTCCACTGAAGGCTGCGCGAGAGCTGGAGAATTATACAATTACCGGCGCCGAGCAAGCACTGGCTGTTCCGAATACGCAGCTGCGCATTTTTGGGAAACCGGTGACCAAGGTCGGAAGACGAATCGCAGTTGCGTTGTCCACCGCCGGCGAAGTAGAGGAAGCGCGTTCGCGTGCGAAGCTGGCTTTGGATAAGCTTGTTGTTGAAGAAGCATAATCATTTCCGATTCTTAGGGTGGTGCTTCCATAATCATATGAAAAAAGGTCAACCGATTAACCGGTTGGCCTTTTTCATTAAAGTTATTTCCTCGATCAAAACAGGGGATGAATCGTTCTGATCATCATGACTTGTTTTTGTTTTGGTTTTAAAGATAAATATGCAGAAATTTATGTTCTTTCATGATAAGATACACAAGAATACAACGACCCTCACCCATTATAATGATTTCAATGCAATGCTCTATAGGCACGGTTTTAAGCGTTATAATATCAAATAAATATATAGAGGAACGTTTATGACGGCATAGGAGAATCTACATGAGAGACATGACGCAAGGAAGTCCGATCAAGCTGATCATCATGTTTACGATCCCGCTTTTGATCGGAAATATTTTTCAACAATTTTATAATATGGCGGATACCTTGATCGTGGGTCGTACCATTGGTGTGAACGCACTTGCGGCCGTGGGCTCGACGGGCAGTATTTTGTTTTTTGTTATTGGCTTTGCCCAAGGCTTGACGGCCGGTTTGTCCATCATAACGGCGCAGCGCTTTGGCGCCAAGGATATCGCGGGCGTCCGCAAAAGCGTGGGTACCAGTATATGGATTAGTCTTATATTCACGGTGTTCCTTACCATTGTGAGTGTTATATTCACGAGGCCTGTCCTGGTCATGATGAACACGCCGGCCGAAATTTTGGATGATGCTTATTCGTATTTGATTGTCATTAACTGGGGCGTTGGCGCAGCCGTTCTGTTCAACTTGCTGGCTAATCTGCTCAGAGCGCTTGGGGACAGCCGGACGCCGCTTCTCTTCTTGGTGGTCGCAAGCATTCTGAACATCGTACTCGATCTGTTATTTATTCTCGCATTCAAGATGGGAGTAGCCGGAGCGGGTCTTGCCACGGTGGTATCGCAGCTGTTCTCCTGCCTGCTCTGCTTATTATACATTCACAAAAAGGTTCCGCTTCTGCAGTTCAAGAATGCCGATTGGTCCATCGATTGGACATTTATACGCAAGCATATGTGGGTCGGTTTCCCGATGGGCTTTCAAGCCTCCATCATTGCGATCGGAGCCATCATACTACAGATTACGCTTAACGGTCTCGGGGCAACAGCCGTAGCCGCATATACGGCGGCCCAGAAGATTGACATGCTCGCTACGCAACCCATGAGTTCCTTTGGCATTACGATGGCGACTTTTGCTGCCCAGAACTTCGGAGCGAATCGCATAGACCGAATCAAGCTTGGAGTTAAACAATGCATATGGGTCTCGGGATCCTTCAGCCTTGCTGTGGGCTTGCTGGTTATATTTGCGGGTCCTGCAGCCGTCAGCCTCTTTGTCGGTCAAGGACAGGAAGAATTGCTGTCCCTTAGCAGGCTGTATTTCTTATCAAACGGCAGCACCTATTTGCTTCTGTCGCTGTTGTTCATCTACCGCTTCACGCTGCAGGGACTGGGGCAGAGCTTTATCCCAACCGTTGCCGGGATCATGGAACTGATTATGCGGGTATTGGCTGCCATCTTCCTGACCGCGCAGATCGGGTTCCTCGGCGCAAGCCTGGCAAATCCGCTGGCTTGGCTCGGAGCCGTCATTCCGCTCGGCATCGCCTACTACCTGAGCATCAAGAGGTTAAGCACGCCTGCCAAACCCGTCTCCGTACCTGTTCAGGCGTAAGGATTTTTACACAATTGAAATTCAGAACGAATCATGACCTTAATGAACAGAAATCATTCTGTTGTTTAAGAGCCATGCATTCGTTCTTTTTTTTTTGCTTCATAAAGCTTGAAAAAAGATGCATTCCAAATTTGGATGCGGCGGGGTAAGATCACATTAGATTCTTTTAACTAATTTGACAGATTAGAACAGGAGAGGTTGCCTTGTATAAAGTGTTGTTAGTGGACGATGAAGCCGATGTTAGAGAGGGACTCGTGCAGGAAATCCAGTGGGAAGCTTGCGGATTTACGATCGAGGGAACGGCGGAGAACGGGAGAGAGGCCATGGAGCTTGCGGAGCGATTGGAGCCGGATGTCGTCATTACCGATATCAGTATGCCGTTTCAGGATGGGCTCCAGCTGGCTTCATGGCTCAGAGAGTTTCAGCCGCTGTGCAAAATCGTGATCTTAACCGGATACGATGAATTTGATTATGCCCGTCAAGCGATTACACTCAGCGTGGACGAGTATTTGCTGAAGCCATTCTCTGCCGAAAGCTTCATGGAGCTGCTGGGGAAGATCAAAGACAAGATCGATATGGAGGTTGCGGAGCGTGAGGACGTACGCCAGTTGAAGGAGCATTACCGCACGAGCCTGCCTTTGCTTCGGGAATCGTTTCTTGCGTCGCTGCTCACCCGGAAATTGCCCCGCTCGATCATAGAGGAGAAGACTCGAAATTACGAATTGTCTGTGAATGGAGGTTGTTACCTGGCTGCGGTTATGGCATTATATCCCGCGTCTGTAGATAAGGAGCACACGTCTTCAACCTCCCTCCGCCATTCGGGAGACTTGGATTTAATGCTGCATGCCATGCTGAACATTGCGAAGGAGCTTCTGGACCCCGTATTTTTTGTAAGCGTATTCATATATCAGGACAGCATTGTGCTGTTGATTACGAATGACGAGAGCGAAAACGAAGCGTGGTTTAGCGAGCTGCAGGTGACACTTGACCGCTTGTTAAAAAGCATTCTTCATTATTTGAAGCTGCCGGTTACGATTGGTGTGGGCTCTATGGTACGGAATCTGTCCGACCTTAAGTATTCCTATCAGGATGCGCTGCTGGCGCTCGACTATCGGTTGATTCTTGGTGCCGAGAAAGTCATCTTCATTGATGATGTCGAGCGCCCGAGACCAGAGGGAGTTCGTCTGGATGAATTAAAGGAGCAAGCGCTGATCCGCAGTCTAAAGCTCGGAACGGAAGAGGAATTAACTGAAGCAATCCTGCACATATTTGATGAACTCATGAGTGCCTCCTGTACCATTCAGGACGTTCAGGTATACCTTCTGGAGGTCGTAACGGCTGTATTGCGATCGGCTCAAGAATCCGGGATTGAGATCGAGGCGTTGTTCGGCGCAGGATCTCAGCTGCATGCGGAGATCTTCAAGTTTTCCGGATTGCAGGAGGCTAAAGCTTGGCTTCAGGACATTTGTTTAACTATACGCAAGCATATCGCCAGCTCCAGGCAGCATGCGTACAAAGACATTGTGGAGAAGGCACTCCAATATACCCGGGAGCATTACGGTGACTCGGAGCTATCGCTGCAGAAGCTGTGCGTACAGCTTCATATCAGTACAGGCTATTTTAGCGCTGTGTTCAAAAGAGAAGTCAAAATGACCTACGTGCAGTATTTGATGCAGCTTCGGATGGAATCGGCCAAAGAGCTTCTTCGATCATCGGATCTTAAAGCTTTCGAAATCGCGGAGCGTGTCGGATTTTCCGATCCGAATTATTTCAGCTTCTGCTTCAAGAAGCAGGTCGGCATCTCACCCAAGGAATACCGGACACAAGCGAGGGGGTAGAACTCGGTGAAAATCACGTATGCCAAGCGGGTCTCGATCAAACCAACCATTCAGCGATGGGTTAGGCGATTTCGCGCACACAGCATTCAATCGATCATCATGTGGTCCTTCTCGGCATTTATTCTGCTTATTGTGATTGTGGTAGCTGTTCTGTTGTTCAATAAATTCTCGCGATCGGCGGAGCAAAGCGTGTTTCTAAACGCCCAGCAAATCGTGGATCAGGTCAGCTATAATCTCGAGGATTATGTGGACGGTATGGCACAGCTGTATCGGGCCATTGAGGAAAATATGCTTGTGGACGGCCAATGGGACGATGAGCAGGTGACTCAGCAGCTGAACACCATCATGCGAAGTCGGGATGACATCGTCTCCATCGCTTTATTTAATGAACATGGCGATATGCTGAGGAACCACCCGGACATGCCGGTGAAGCCCAGCGCACGGGTGACGGAGCAGAGCTGGTTTCACTCGGCCATGAGAGTCTCCAACCATCTGAGTTTCTCACTGCCGCATGTGCAGAATTTGTATGACCATACATTTAAATGGGTGGTCACGATGAGCAAAGGAATTACGGTTGTTCATAACGGAGAGCCGACGTATGTCATTCTGCTGGTGGATATCAACTTCAAGAAGATCGATGAGCTGAGCAGCCGCATCAGCCTGGGGAAGCGAGGGTATGCGTACATCATCGATGAAGGAGCGGGAAACATCGTGTATCATCCCCAGCAGCAGTTAATATACATGGGGCTTCGGAATGAGAGCGTAGAACGGGCACTTACTTCCTCGGACAGCTACATTGATGAATCGGATGGAGTCAAGCGGCTGAATACGGTGAAGTCGGTCGTTAATATCGGATGGAAAATCGTTGGGGTCTCCTATTTGGATGAAATCATGACCACAAGAGAAGAAGTTAATCGTTATCTGGTTCAAGTTGTGGCGATGGTTCTGGTGCTTGCCATCGTGGTTTCCCTGATTCTCTCGGCTATGCTGACCCGCCCCATTCGCCGGATGGGCAGAACGATGAAGGCAGTGGAACGGGGCGATTTCAACGTGGAGCTCCCGATGCAGGGGCCGCTGGAAGTGGTACAGCTGTCCAGCCGATTCAATCTGATGCTGGATAAGATCAGGCAGCTCATGAAGCAGATTGTGAAAGAGCAGGAATCGAAGCGCAGATACGAGCTGGAAGCCTTGCAGGCCCAGATCAACCCGCATTTTTTATATAACACCTTGAATTCGGTGGTCCGCATGGTGGGCATGAGCAAGAAGGAGGAGGTCATTACGATGATTACTTCCTTGTCGAAGCTGTTTCGTTTGAGCTTGAGTAAAGGGAAGACATCGATAAGCGTTCAGGAAGAGCTGGAGCATGCAAGGCATTATTTGACCATCCAGCAGATGAGGTATAAACAGAAATTCGATTTTATGATCGAAGCGGATGAAGCCGCGCAGTCTTGCTACACGTTAAAGCTGGTGCTTCAGCCCTTAATCGAGAATGCGATCGTACATGGCATTGAGTATATGGTGGATCAAGGACATATTCGCATAACGGCTGCTATAAAAGGCGATCTATTGGAGATGACGGTTAGGGACAATGGAGTCGGGATGTCTCCCGAGGTGCTTGAAAGGATATTAGAGGGTGAAGCGCTGCGACAAAATCCGACTCCATTTATCAATACAGCGGGCTCCGGCGTAGCCGTTCGAAATGTTCATGACCGTATTCAATTGTATTATGGGCATCGTTACGGTCTGGAATTTGAGAGCGAGCTCGAAGAGGGCACTACCGTTCGCATACGGATTCCGGTCATTCACGACACAGGGGGGGAGCGGGAGAATGATTAGCATGCATCGTGTGGTACAGATATCTGTTGTACAGAAGGGCTTTCTCACAGTACTCATTCTATCCTTGTTCCTCCTAACTTCGTGTTCATCAGGCGCAATCATAGAGGAGAATGAGACCACACTCCGGCACATTGCACTCGTGGCTCCCATACATGCCGAAGAGCAGGGGGATGCCATCCGATTAGGCGCCGAGGCAGCTGCCAAGGAATATGGAATGGTGCTTGATTATATCCCGCTCGAGCCTAGTGACGATGAAGCGGAACAGCTGCAAGCAGCATTGAAGGCGCTCGAGAAAGGTTCCACCGCGATTTTGATCGATCCCGCATCCGAAGCCGTATTGCAGAAAATAGGTGATCATGCCTCAGCAGCTGATGTCCCCATCATTGCTTTGAATGATGAGCGAATGACCGCCGGCGTCCTGTCCGCCATTGCAATCAATAATCAGGTGGCCGGACGCAAGGCGGGTGAGCAGCTGGCCGACATACTGGGCAATCGGGGAGTTGTCGCCATACTGCGTTCCGACAGGGAGGACCCCGACTTAATTGCCCGCGAAGAGGGCGCCAAAAGCGTATTGTCGGAAATAAGCCGTATTCAAATAGCGGACGGGGCTGCATGCGGCAAACGTGAAGATGCATGCTGGCAGGCAGCCAAGCAGCTGCTGGATCGGGAATCTGTTGACGGGATTCTGGCACTCGATATTCAGGCTTCCTTGGGTGCGGCGAAAGAAGTCATAAGACGGAAAGCTCAGGGAAAGATCAAGATTGTCACCTTCGGCAGCGATCTGGAGCAGCTTCAGCTTCTACAGGATGGCATCCTTCATAAGCTCGTTGTACAGAACGGGTTCAGCACGGGTTATCTGGGGGTAGAACAGGCCGTGAAGGTATTGGATGGTTCGAAATATGACAAGCCGATTGTGCTTGAGACCAAGGTAATTGATGCCGACAACATGTTCTGGATGGATAATCAGAAGGTGCTATTTCCATTTGTGAAGTAAAGAAGATGCGATGCTTAGAAGTAAAGTGATGAGAATTTTGCTAGAAAGCATGAGGATTTTGAATTCGAATGTCAGGAGCATTGCGGCATAATGGCGGTAGACAGTGAGATATGGCATATAAATGCCGTACCCGTCACTGAAAATTCGAATGAAACAAGGGAGGTCAACCCAGGTGAAGAAAAAATGGCTGATAATCCTTATGGCTGGCATGATGCTGACCACGGCGGCATGCAATAACGGCGGGAGCAGTTCAACCGGCAGCGATAGCAAGGGAAGTGAAGCGGCGGGTGGCAGCACCCCTCAAGTCGGGGTGGCGATTTATAAGTTTGACGACACGTTCATGACAGGCGTTCGGAATGCGATGTCCGATGCAGCGAATGGCGTAGCCAAACTGGATATCGTGGATAGCCAAAATGCGCAGCCAACTCAAAATGAGAAAATCGATCTGTTTATTTCAAAGAAATACAGCTCCATGATTATCAACCCGGTGGATCGGACGGCGGCCGGCGTCATTATCGATAAGGCTAAAACTGCGAATACGCCAGTGGTCTTCTTGAACCGGGAGCCGATTGCGGAAGACATGAACAAATGGGATAAGGTGTATTACGTAGGGGCGAAAGCGGAAGAATCCGGCACGATTTCGGGTCAGCTTATCGTCGATTATTGGAAAGCCAATCCGAAGGCGGACAAGAACGGGGATGGCAAGCTGCAATATGTATTGCTGCAGGGTGAGCCGGGGCATCAGGATGCCGAGCTGAGGACCAAATTCTCCGTTCAGGCGATTCAAGATGCCGGGATCGAAGTCGAAGCGCTTGCGGTGGATACCGCCATGTGGGACCGCGTGAAGGGACAGGAAAAGATGCAAGCCTTCCTTGCCTCCCATGGCGACAAGATTGAAGCGGTTCTGGCCAACAATGACGATATGGCGCTCGGCGCTATTGAAGCATTGAAAGCAGCGGGTTACTTCAGTGGCGACAAATATATGCCGGTCGTGGGCGTAGATGCGACAGCTCCGGCCATTCAGGCGCTGGAAGACGGCACGCTTCTCGGCACCGTGCTTAATGATGCCAAGAGCCAAGGCAAAGCTTCTGTTGCGATTGCCGCAGCACTATCCAAAGGAGAAACGCCAAACAAGGACAACACCGGATTTGATATTACCGACGGTAAATACGTATGGATCGCTTACAAAAAAATAACGAAGGACAATATCGCCGACGCGAAATAATGGCAGGTTTATATGAAGGGGCAGCGGCTATTCGTAGCGTTGTCCCTTTATATTCGGCTCTTTTCGTCCCGGCTTGCGAAGGAGGACCCCCAGGTGACGGAACCGTATGTGCTGGAGATGCGGAATATATCGAAGGCGTTTCCCGGTGTTCAGGCGCTAAACGACGTAACATTCAAGGTGAGACCAGGCACCGTGCATGCCCTTATGGGCGAGAACGGGGCAGGTAAATCAACGTTGATGAAATGTTTATTCGGCATATACAAGCCTGATGAAGGCGATATTTATTTGAACGGCAGCAAGGTAGCCATCAACAGTTCCAAGGACGCACTGAATCATGGAATATCCATGATCCATCAAGAACTTCATCCCGTGCCGCATCGCAACGTGATGGAGAATATATGGTTGGGAAGATTTCCAATGACGGGCTTCTGGCCTTTGAAATTCGTGAGTGAGAAACAGATGGCGGAAGATACGCTCCGCCTGTTCCGCGAGCTTGATATCGATATTGATCCCAGAGCAAGAACAGGAGCTCTTTCTGTATCCAAGATCCAATCGCTTGAGATTGTCAAAGCGGTGTCCTATCACTCCAAGGTGATTGTCATGGACGAACCGACCTCATCGCTGACCGGGAATGAGGTGGAGCATCTGTTCAGCATCATGAACAGGCTGCGTTCGCAAGGGGTGTCGATTGTCTACATCTCGCACAAAATGGAAGAAATTTTGCGCATAGCCGATGACGTGACGATCATGCGCGATGGGAAATATGTGGGAACCTGGCAAGCCGGCGAGCTGACAACCGATTTGATTATCACCCGCATGGTGGGGCGGGACTTGACGGAGCGCTATCCGGAACGGACGAACGTTCCCGGCGAAACCCGGATGCAGGTCCACCAATTGAGTTCCACGAATCCGAAATCGTTTCAGAATGTATCCTTCGAGCTAAGACGAGGAGAGATCCTGGGTATTGGCGGCCTTGTCGGTGCACAGCGAACGGAATTGATTGAAGCTATATTCGGGCTTCGTCCAGTGGCTTCCGGAACCATCTCGATTAACGGGAAGCCGGTAAAGATCAAATCACCTTCGGACGCCAAGAAAAATAACATGGCGCTGCTAACGGAAGACCGCAGAGTCACCGGCATATTCCCGGTTCTGTCGGTCTATGAGAATACCGTCATTGCCAATCTTCGCCGGTATCAGAACTTCGCGTTCCTGTTAAATGAACGTAGAGGAACTGAGGATGCGCGAAGGAACGTGGAGCAGCTGAGAACCAAAACGCCATCGGTCCATACCCAGATACGTAACCTGTCGGGTGGCAACCAGCAGAAGGTGCTGCTGGCAAGGTGGCTTCTGACTGAGCCTGAAATCCTTCTGCTGGATGAGCCGACACGTGGAATTGATGTGGGCGCTAAGTTTGAGATTTATTCGATCATTACGCAGTTAGCCAAGCAAGGAAAGAGCATTATTATGATTTCCTCCGAAATGCCCGAGCTGCTCGGAATGTCCGACCGAATCATGGTGATGAGCGAAGGGCGGCTGACGGGAATTCTCGCAGGGCAGGAAGCAAGCGAAGAGGAAATCATGTGGCTTGCCGCACAGCAGCGGTCAGCTGATTCGGGAGGGGAAGTCAATGAATACGCAAACCATCGGTAAGGTTAAAGATTATTTGGCGCAGCGCGCCATATTCGTAGTATTGATATTGCTTGTTGTAGGGATTGCCGTCGCAGATCCCAATTTCCTGGCCTTCTCCACGCTGCGGGATATTTTGCAGCAATCCTCCACCCGATTAATTATCGCCCTTGGTGCGGCGTTCATTCTGATCACCGGCGGGGTTGACCTCTCCGCAGGACGCGTTGTCGGATTAACGGCGGTTGTATCGGCTTCTATGCTGCAAACGGATGTATACGCAAACCGCTTCTTCCCGGACCTGCCCCAAGTATCGGTTGTATTGCCGATCCTTATCGGTATATTAGCGGGACTTATCGTTGGTTTAATCAATGGTTTCATCGTAGCCAAACTGCATGTGCCGCCATTCATAGCGACACTCGGTACGATGGTCGGCATTTACGGCGTTAATTCCATCTATTTTGATATGGAGCCGAACCAATCCCAGCCGATTGGCGGCTTGAGACCGGACTTTACCGTGTGGGGCAGCGGCTACATCGATTTCGGCGGTGGATATTCTCTCCCCTACATCGTCATTATCGCCGTCTTCGTTGCGCTCATTTGCTGGGTGATATTCAACAAAACCCGGCTCGGCAAAAATATGTATGCCATCGGCGGCAACGTGCAAGCGGCGCATGTATCGGGGATCAATGTAGCCCGTAATCTTATAGCGATCTACGCGATTTCCGGTGCGTTGTACGGCATCGCCGGTGTATTGGAGGCTGCGAGAACCGGGGGCGCGACGAACAACTACGGCAACATGTATGAACTGGATGCCATTGCTGCATGCGTGGTTGGCGGGGTATCTACTGCAGGAGGCATCGGCACGGTTCCGGGCGTAATGGCTGGTGTTCTTATCTTCGGTGTTATCAATTACGGATTAACCTTTATCGGCGTCAGTCCATACTGGCAATTGATCATTAAAGGACTTATTATCGTAGCAGCGGTCGCATTTGACATTCGCAAATACATGGCAAAAAAATAAAAGGAAAAGAAGCCGCTGGAATATATATCCTGCGGCTTTTGTAAACATATCAGGAAGTATAAACTTCGAGGCTTGGGCCTTCCTGATATCGCAAGTAATCTTCATCTAACAGCGGTCTGTCTTCCGAGAAAGTACATCGATAGAGGTTTTTCTTTAGATATCAGGAAGTATAAACTTCGAGGCTTGGGCCTTCCTGATATCGCAAGAAAAACTTCATCTAACAGCGGTCTGTCTTCCGAGAAAGTACATCGATAGAGGTTTTTCTTTAGATATCAGGAAGTATAAACTTCGAGGCTTGGGCATTCCTGATATCGCAAGAAAAACTTCCTCTAACTGCGGTCTGTCTTCTGAGAAAGTACGTCGATAGAGGTTTTTCTTTAGATATCAGGAAGTATAAACTTCGAGGCTTGGGCCTTCCTGATATCGCAAGAAAAACATCCTATAACCGCGGTCTGTCTTCTGAGAAAGTACGTCGATAGAGGTTTTTCTTTAGATATCAGGAAGTATAAACTTCGAGGCTTGGGCCTTCCTGATATCGCAAGAAAAACTTCCTCTAACTGCGGTCTGTCTTCCGAGAAAGTACGTTGATAGAGGTTTTTCTTTAGATATCAGGAAGTATATACTTCGAAGCACGGGCCTTCCTGATATCGCAAGAAAAACATCCTCTAACTGCGGTCTGTCTTCCGAGAAAGTACATCGATAGAGGTTTTTCTTTAGATATCAGGAAGTATAAACTTCGAGGCTTGGGCCTTCCTGATATCGCAAGAAAAACTTCCTCTAACTGCGGTCTGTCTTCCGAGAAAGTACATCGATAGAGGTTTTTCTTATAATCATCCATTACAGGAGGTGCTGTCTTGATGGTTAAGAAGGTGTTAAATATCGGCGTGCTGGGCTGCGGTCCCATATCGCAGTACGGACATTTCGAGGCTTGCCGGAGAGCGCGCAATGCCAGGCTATACGCGATATGCGATGTCGCGGAGGATTTGCTGGGCCGCATGGCCGAAATCCACCAGCCAACCAAGATCTACAATGATTATGATAAAATGCTCGCCGATCCCGGGGTGGAGGCTGTCATCATCGGTATCGCGGATCAATTCCACGTGGTAGCTGCCCTTAAAGCCATAGTTGCAGGCAAACATGTCCTAGTTGAAAAGCCTCTAGGCGTCAGCGTAGAAGAGTGTGAAGAATTGCAGCGGAAGGCACGGCATTCCGGATGTATTGTCCAAATCGGAAATATGAAGCGCTTTGACCCGGGCATCGCGTATGCCAAGCAGTTTATTGATCAAGAAATGGGTGAGATACTGGCACTGAAAGCATGGTACTGCGACTCAACCTACCGGTATACGGTCACCGAGAACGTACAGCCGCTAGTGCAGCTAAGTCCCAATGCCTTAAGACCGGAAGGCAATCCAAAGCTGGATAAGCTGCGTTACTTCATGCTGACGCATGGCAGCCATCTGGTGGATACGGCTCGCTTTTTAGGCGGAGAGATGGATAGCGTTACAGCCTGGAACACGCAGAAGTTCGGAGCGTATAACTGGTTTGTCACGGTGCAGTATGCTTCGGGCGCTGTAGGACATCTGGATCTCACGGTTGCCGTGCGGATGGACTGGCATGAGGGCTTTCAGATCTACGGTGAACACGGAAGCGTTGTTGGCAAGACGTATAATCCTTGGCTTTTTAAGTCCAGCGACGTAGAGGTATTCTCGGCACGGGATGGTTGTTATCATCGTCCGCTCGGGGAAGATGCGCATTTCTTCAAGCTGCAGGTTGAAGCCTTTGCGGATACGATTCTGGAGCAGGCACCGATGAGAGGGGCCAATCTTGAGGATGGAGTTGCAGCTATGCGTGCCATGGCGGCGATTGCACGATCGGTGGAGAGCGGGGATACGGTGAAGCTGGCTGACGTAACGGGAGGTGTATGAGGCATGAGGCTGGGCATTTTCTCCAAGACGTTTGAACGACCTACGTTGGAGGGAAATTTGGACGCAGTGAAAGCAACCGGACTGAATGTGATCCAATTCAATCTTTCCTGCGCGGGTCTCTCATCACTGCCGGACGAGATCGATCTGGAAACCGCGGAGCATATAAGAGAAGAATGTAAGAAACGGCATCTTCATATGGCCGCAGTTTCCGGAACCTTCAACATGATTCACCCGGACCGGCAGCGCGTGCGGGATGACATTCGACGATTTCGTCAATTGGCAGCCATGTGCCATTCGATGGGGACGTCGGTCATTACCCTCTGCACCGGCACAAGGGATAAGAACAACATGTGGAGGAAACATCGGGACAACGAATCATCGGAAGCGTGGGATGACCTGCTGTGCACCATGCAGGCATTGGTGAATATTGCAGAGGAGTTCGAGCTTGAACTGGCCATTGAGCCTGAGCCGGCCAATGTGATCAGCGATGCGGTCAAAGCCAGGCGGCTGCTGGATACGATGGATTCTCCCCGGTTAAAAGTAGTCTTGGATGCAGCGAATTTGTTCAGTCCGACCGAGAGTAGGCCCTTGACAGAGGTTATCGATCAAGCGCTGTCACTGCTCAGTGAACATGTCATTATTGCCCATGCCAAGGATTATTCGACGGTAGACGGACTACAGTACAAGGCAGCCGGAACCGGTGGACTGGACTACGAAGCATACATTAAGCTCCTGCGCGCTTATCTTTTCCAGGGACCGCTTATTCTTCATGGATTGTATGAGCGTGAAGTGCCCCAATGTGTCTCCTATCTGAAGGCTCTTATACATGCCACGTTATGAAAAAAAAATGAAATGGCGGTGTCAGGGAAGTCATTCCTGCATCGCCATTTCTGTTTTTATGCTCAACCGCCGCTTTCTTAAGCGAGTTGTGGGCAAGTAAAGCCATCCGACCTCCAGGCTTACTTTCTGCAGAACGTTTCTTTGCATATAAAAAGTCGAGCACATGTACGGTGTAGCGGAGAGGACGAAACGATTCCGGACAAGCGAGAGCGGTCGCCTTTGTCCCCGAATTTCTTCCTTGCTTAGAACCATTCCAAGAAATTTGGGGGCAACAGCGACTGGGAGGAACGATTCGTACACGGAGCGTCTTCTAACAGAAAAAGGGGGCATCCCGTTAGATCTAAGATCTTTTGGCCTCCCTATCCTCATCGAATCTTCACAAGTTTCAGTTACAATGGAGTCTTATGTTAAAGTTGACTTGTACTGATGAAGGATTCAATAAGGAGAAACCAGAATGAAGACTATATTAATCGTGGATGATGAACCGAATATTCGAGAAGTTCTTGTATCCTATCTGAACAAAGAACATTATCTGACGCTGGAAGCGGCCAACGGTGCCGAAGCGTTCGATTTCCTGCGAGAGCAATCCGTCGATCTTGTCATACTGGACCTCATGCTCCCAGATATGGATGGCGAGCGGGTGTGCCAGGAAATTCGAACGTTCAGTTCGGTACCTATTATCATGTTAACGGCTAAGGTGGCCCAGAGCAGCCGTATTGGCGGGTTTGCTCTCGGAGCCGACGATTATATCGTGAAGCCGTTCGACCCTCGGGAGGTAGTGGCCAGAGTCAAGGCCGTCTTGAGAAGGGGAGATGACAGCAAGCTCCTGGCGGACGTTATTGTGTATCACCAGGGAGCGCTGGCCATTCATTCGATGAAACACGAAGTTACCTGCCATGGACAGGTTGTAAACTTGACACCAAGCGAATACAAACTGTTGCTTCTGTTGGCCAAGTACCCCCAGCGCATTTTTTCGCGCGAAGAACTGGTCGACCGGGTGTTAGGCTATGACTTTATTGGCGACATCCGAATTATTGATCAGCATATCAAGAATCTGAGGCAAAAGATTGAATCCGACCCCAGACAGCCCAAGTATATCATCACCGTTTACGGATTCGGATACCGTTTTGGAGGTGATGGGGCTTGAAGCATCGGCTGGACCTGAGGCTTGCCGCCATCATTATCAGTATCACGGCAGGGATTCTGATCATGTTTACCGTGATCAATATTGTGACCAACCATTATCATATCGCCATGTTCCAGCAGCAATCATCCGTGCATCATGGAATGGCTGAGCTGAATTATCATTTGGAGCAGGCGCAGATGCAATCCATCATTTTGACATGTCTCCTATCAATTGCGATTGCTTCCGTAATAGGCATATATGTTGCGAAGAGAATATCGGCTCCCCTCGTCCAGATGAAGCGAGCAGCTGAGATGATGACGCGGGGGAATTGGGACATTCGTGTGACAACCAAAGGGTACGATGAAATTGCGGGACTCGGTTCTTCGCTGAACGAACTGGCTGTGCAGTTACAGAAGCAGGAGTTGCTTCGCAGGAGTATGACTCAAGATATCGCGCATGAACTGCGAACGCCTTTAACCACATTAAAGAGTCACACCCGTGCACTAGAGGATGGGGTATGGGAGCCGACTGCAGCTCGGTTTCAAACGTGCCTTGAAGAGATTGATCGATTGATTCAGCTCGTAACGGAGCTTGAGGATCTACACGATATGGAATCGCCTGAGTTTCAGCTATCCCGATCCAAGCAGGAGCTTGGCAACATTATGGAGAGGGCTATCACCTTGGCGGCAGCAATGTATCATGAAAAAAAGGTGGACCTGCGATATGTCAGCGGTTCGCCGATCCTAGCCGAGGTGGATGCCGACCGAATGCTTCAGATTCTAATCAATATGTTAAGTAATGCTTTGCACTACACGCCAGCTGGGGGAACCGTACTAGCCGAGCTCGTGGACGAGGGGGCAACTGCTCTGATCCGAATACAGGATTCAGGTCAGGGGATCTCTTCCTCCGATCTGCCGTATATTTTCGAAAGGCTGTATCGGGGCGATAAGTCAAGGAATCGTTTAAGTGGTGGGAGCGGGATGGGGCTTGCCATCGTCAAGCAGCTGGTATCAGCGCATGGTGGTCAGGTATGGGCTGAGAGCGGAGAGAAACATGCCGGCGGCAGCTGCTTCTATATTCGGATTCCTAAGGAAGAATAGATGAATGGACATGCCAAAAACCGGATCAGAAGATCCGGTTTTTCCATCCCATTAGCTTGGCAGCGGTCTCTACATAATAGTAATCCCCATAGATTAGCGAAACGTTTATATTTTGCCCGGCTGGCAGATGTCCCGTGGCTTCCTTCAGTATGCCTTCATACGCGGGGTCATCCCATTCGGCGTAATGGGCCGTCAAGGAGTCGATGATGCGCAGGGCACTTTCACGGTACAGAGCGCTTTCGGTTATAGGCACGAGGTCCGCGATTTCAAGAAGACCGGAAGCAGCGCAGGATGCTGCTGACGTATCCCGGGGTTCGGAAGTCACCAGGGATGATTCCGGCTCTTCACGATTGGAAGGTTCCATCTCCTTGCGCTCCGCACGGAAATCCCAGCGGGGGATGGAATCCTCCTCAAGGGAAGCTATGAAGAAATGGGCAACCCGCTTGGCGGCTTCAAGATACTGAATATCGCGGGTATAGCGATAAGTGTTAGCCATGCCATGCAATGCCCAGGCCGCTCCCCGGCTCCACGCAGATTCCGGACCATAGCCTTGTCCTCCCAGCGCTTCGATAAAATCTCCCGTTAACGGATCAAATCGGCAGATGTGCCGAACGGAGCCGTCCGGTCTTATGAAAAACTCGGCGACCGTATTGGCTTGCTCTCTGGCGATATGTGCAAATCGCGGGTCGCCACTCTCCTCGGAAGCCCAGAATAGAAGGGAGAGGTTCATGGTGGAGTCGATAATGGACCAGCCTTCATTCCCATGATTCCATGAGGTTGGTTTCACCTGATTCCAAGCACGTATGAATTTCCCGACCGGGTTATACCTCCCAGCCAGCAATGTAGCGGCCAACAGTCCTCTCCGCCTGGCATCCGGATCGCCGGTCAGTTTATATTTGATGACAGCTGTCGGGAGAAATTGAAAGCCGACATCGTGATGAAAATTACTGTCCCCGATAAGCGCTTGTTCAAGCCGAACATCCCATTCCCAAGCCCATTCCTTATACTGCGGCTGCTTGGTCATATCATACATGATCCAGAGCATACCCGGCCAAAACCCGGAGGTCCACCAGTCGATCCGGGTGGAATCATAGATTCCGTTCTTTGTTGCATGAGGAACTTTGCCCTGAAGCTGTCCGGTCATACGCGACAGTTTCTTTTCTAATTGACCCCATAATAACGAATAAGGCGTTATCGTTTCCTGATGTTGTCCGTTCATCGTTAACCTCCCTGTACTTATGTCATTGTTTGGCTAATTATCGCAACTGCTTTGATCCATTGTTCCATAGAATGCTGCCAAATTCTACATTCACAGCTTAAGAACTACTGAAATAACAAGTCGATCTTAAAAAAACACAAGCCTTTCGAAGCACCTAAAAAAAACACAAGGGAAGCGATCAACTTCCATTGCTGCTCGGACCTGAAAACTTATAGGATAAGGATATTCATCACATTCATTTCATAAGGAGGCGAAAGCCGTTGCCGCAAATTACGATTAAAATGTATGAGGGACGCTCGGATGAGCAGAAGAGCGAAATCGTTGATGTTTTCACAAGAGAGTTGTCCCGTATTATTGATCGTGAACCCGAATTCATCAGCATCCAGTTTGACGAAATTCCGATAGATGATCATGCACCGGCCAATTTGAGAAACAAGAGGTGAGCATAGATGGCCGAACCAACAAAAGCAGTAAGCAAGGCGCTGCCGGGAAAACATACTAAGCGCAAAAACATATTAGGCTTCATGTGGAAATACAGGGCACTGTATTTCATATCGCTACCGGGTCTTCTGTTCTTCGGATTGTTCAAGTATGTCCCGCTCATGGGCTCCGTCATCGCATTTCAGAATTACAATCTGTTTGCCGGCGTGACCAAAAGTCCATGGGTGGGTCTCGAGCACTTTGAACGGATGTTCCAGCATTACGATTTCTTGAAAATATTACGCAATACGCTTCTACTGGGCACGTACGACATTTTGTTTGCTTTTACAGCACCTATTGTTCTGGCATTACTCCTTAATGAGGTTCGCCAAGTCGTTTACAAGAAGATTGTGCAGACCATTTTCTATGCGCCGCATTTTCTGTCATGGGTAATTGTAAGCGGTATCTTTGTAGGCATTCTGTCTCCATCATCCGGGATCGTGAATGTGATGCTGGGCTGGTTCGGCATGGAGCCGATCTATTTTCTTGGGGAGGATTCCTATATTCGCTCTGTGCTGGTGGGCTCCGGATTATGGAGAGACGTCGGATGGGGGACCATCATCTATCTTGCGGCACTTGCAGGTATCAACCCGGATCTCTACGAAGCCTCCGATATTGACGGAGCGGGCAGATGGCGTCAGACCCTCAGCATTACGCTGCCGGCATTGCTTCCTGTCATTACGATCCTGTTCCTGCTCAAGATTGGGGATTTCATGGATTATGGATTTGAACGCGTCTTTGTGTTCCAGAATCCGCTCAACATTCAATCCAGCGAAATTCTGGATACGTACATTTACAAGGCTGGCCTGCAGCAGCTTCAGTACAGCTATGCAACAGCCATCGGGGTGTTCAAATCCGTTGTCGGCTTGTTCCTAATCTCGATAGCGAACACCATCAGCAAGAAAGCGACCGGCGAGTCGCTGTATTAGAGGGGAGTGACATCCAACGTGAAATATGACAGTGCAGGCAGAAAAATGTTTCTTGTATGCAACTATATTATCCTTACATTTCTTGCACTCACCATGCTGTTCCCTTTTCTCAACGTCATCGCTCAGTCGTTCAGCAGCCCAGGTGCTATCGACCGGGGAGAGGTCATGTTCTGGCCGGTGGAGTTTACGTTCGCTTACTACCAGCATGTATTCAATGACGTCTCCATTTGGAGAGCTTTTGGAATCAGTGTTTATATTACAGTGTTCGGTACCTTCATTAATCTGGCTGCTACTGCCTCACTGGCGTATCCACTGTCCAGACCCGAGTATGTAGGCAGAAAAACGATCATGATCATCATCCTGATGACGATGATTTTCACGGCGCCGCTAATACCGCAATTTATTCTGATGCGTGAGCTGAATCTGGTGAACACGCTGTGGTCGTTGATGCTGCCAACAGCAATCAGTGCATTCAATCTGTTTGTGCTTCGAACCTTCTTCACCCAGATTCCGAATGAACTGATCGACTCGTCCCGTATTGACGGATGCAGCGAGGTCCGCACATTATGGAGCATCGTGCTTCCGCTGTCGAAGCCGGCATTGGCGACGGTAGGTATATTCTACTCGGTGACCAACTGGAACAAATACATGGATGCACTCTACTATATCAACGATCGAGCCAAATATCCTCTTCAGGTGAAGTTAAGAGAGCTGCTCGTGAACGAAGGATTGACCGATACAGGCAACCTTGCGTTTGAAGCAAGCTCCCAGTCCGTGCAAGGCATCCAGATGGCCGTTATTCTGGTAGCCACGGTGCCCATCATTCTCCTGTATCCGTTTCTTCAGCGGTTCTTCATTCATGGGATGATGATCGGATCGATCAAAGAATAATTCAGTGAGTAGTCCAAAGCGTGATCCTAAAAAAACGACAAACCGAGCCAAAGACATTCCTTGTTCCCGCCTTGACGGCTCTCTATACTGATATTAAGTTTGAAAGCGCTACTATGAGCGACTATATTAGCTTGAAAAGAGGGGTATTCATGAGAAAAAGGTGGACGCGCGCGCTTACGGCAGGTCTCGTTCTGACCATGCTTGCTGGCTGTGCGGGTAACAATGGAGGCGACGCCGGGACCCATGCCGGTGGCGGTAAAACAGAAGGCGGGGAAACAGCGGGAGCAACAAAATTCTCCATCTCGATGCGGACGCTCAACGTATCCTATGTGGAGAAGAATGCGGATATCAACAAGGATAAATATGTGCTGGAGCTGGAAAAAAAGACGAATACGGACCTTGATATCCGTCTCATTCCGCATAATGAGTACCAGGATAAAATGGTGCAGATGTTTGCAACGAACGACATACCGGATGTGGTGCAGGGAACTGGCGGAATCAGCGGTCCTGAGCTGGCTGGCGCTGTCGAAAACGGAGTGTTTCTGCCGCTGAACGATCTTCTGCAAGAGCACGGGCAGGATCTGCTCAAGTTTATCCCGGAGGAAGCCTGGAAGCGGATGACGGACTCGAAGACAGGCAACATTTACGGGATTCCCGAAATTCTCTCCAATCCATCCAGACGGGCCACATGGATTCGGACCGACCTGCTGGAAAAGGTAGGCAAGGAGATCCCGAAAACGGTGGAAGAGACGATGGATGTTCTGCGCGCGTTCAAGGAAGCCGGGGTGGAGCAGCCTTATGCCGGTCGCCAGAACTTCAAATATGCCGATACCTTCTTCGGCGCTTATGACGTACTGGGCTATCTGAACCAGTTCAAAGTGTTCCCGGACGGGAAGGTGAAGCCTACCTTCTTCGATGAAGAAAACATGAAGCAAGCCATTGGGATCTATAAAACGATGCACGAAGAAGGTTTGATCAGCAAGGAATTCGCGACCATTGAAAGCGCTGATTTCAAGTCCATCGTAACGAGCGGCAAAGCTGGCATGTGGTCCATGAATGCGAATGAGCTTCCGATCTGGGGAACCCAGCTCACCGAGAATGTACCGGATGCCAAAGTAGCTCTGATTCCATCTCCGGTAGGACCTGATGGTAAGGGGGGCTATGCCCATTATAATCCGGTTACCCGTTCTTTCTTCATTAACGCCAAAGCGAAGGATAAGGCGGAGGATATCGTGAAGTTCTTCAACTGGATGGTCAGTGAAGATGCGGAATTGTTCTTCAGCTTCGGGATTGAAGGTGAGGATTATCAAGTGACCGATGGCAAGCCGGTCTTTGAGGTTCCGACGGATGCCGCCGGCGCGGATAAAATGCGGTATTTGAACTACTGGCTGTGGCTTGTGCAGGATACAACGTACAACAAGCGCGTATCCGAGCTATCCGATTCCGGCAAAGAGCTGATCGATGCTTTTGATAACATGCTTTCGAATGAGGGTCGCCGTGGAATTGAATTCGATCCGCGACTGGAGGCAATGGTGAAATATCCGGAGCTGAATCCGAAATCGGATGAACTGCCGCCTCTGATCCTGGAACATGTCCTGCGCATGGTATACGGAAGGGAGCCTATCGATAACTACAATAAGGTGCTGGAAGAATACTTGTCCAAAGGCGGCAACGAGATTATCGAGGAAGCAACGAAACGATATAACGATAAAGAAAACGCTTTCGAATAAGTGGAGCATGTTTTAGTATAGTGTTGAAGAATGACTCCTCTGCTTGATCTGGCAGAGGAGTATCTTGCTAGAGATACTAAACTACTCTCGCTGTCTCGAAAGGAGAATGGGTGATGTACCGCATTCTGGTCGTTGATGATGAACCTATGATAAGAATGGGCCTGGCGAAACTGATCACGCAGACGGATCCGGCTATGATTCAAGCGGCAACGGCCGGCAACGGCATGGAAGCATTGGAAGCGATCCAGACGACACGACCGGATTTCATCTTTACAGATATTAAAATGCCAAAGATGGACGGCTTGGAGCTAAGCAGGCAGCTCTATGAAAAATACGGCGATATCACGGTTGTCGTCATCTCCGGTTACGGTGATTTCGAATACGCCCAGAAATGCATGTCGTATGGGGTTAAGGAGTATCTGCTCAAGCCTGTGACCAAATCGGTGGTACATAACACCATGAATAAATTGATGGCGGATCGAAAGTCCATGCAGGAGAAGCAGCGGATCTATTTTCCGCTCTCCAAGCTGGAGGATTGGCTGGAGCAGCTGGAACTGGCCGTATGGCATTTACAAATGAACGATATCCAGAACAAGCTGCAAGAAATCGAGGATTACTGCAACGAGCGCAGGCTCGAATCGATTCAGCTTCAGGAATTGCTGGATGAAATGTATGCGAAACTGATCAAGCAGTTAAACGGCCGGGATGTGTATTCGTTCGTGCGCATGACAGGCATTTCGGGGCCTGCGCCCGGAGGGAACCATCATTACTTCGAGAGATTTCGTCAAGCCGTGGATCAGACGGTGAAGCTCATACGCGACAAGCGGAAAGGAAATGCCAAGGAGCCTGTAGAAGAAGCGAAGGCTTATATAGAGCGAAACTTGTCCCGTGATCTCTCACTGGATGAGGTTGCCGATATGCTTGGGCTCAACCCGTCCTATTTCAGTCAGCTGTTTAAACAGATGACGGATGAGACCTTTGTCCATTACCGGATCAAGAAAAGAATGGAGAAAGCAAAGAAGCTTCTCGCCATTCCGCATTATAAAATCACGGATATTTCGTTTGAAGTAGGGTATGCGGATCATCCCCATTTTACGAAGACCTTCAAGAAGGTCACCGGTTATACCCCTTCCGAATACCGGGAGCTGCTGGGGATCGAATGATGCGCAAGAGCCTGTCTCGTCAAATCTTCTTGTACTTCTTTATCGTTATATTGTTCTCGCTTTCTACGGTCGGTGTATTCTTCTATATCAAATCATCCGAAGCGATTGATGAACAGGTCGAGAAGTATATGACCACCGTCATCACGAACGCGGCAAGGCAAACGGATAACCAACTGCAGATATTCGAGCGGATCAGCAATACGATTTTGCTGCAGGATTCGGTCAAACTTTTTTTGGATATGGACCCAAGCGACAGTTATGAGCATTATCGATTTACCAATCTTATCCGCAAGGATGTCTTTCAGAAAATCTTTATACAATATCCGACGCAGACTCACATGATGTATATACTCGGGTTTCATGGCAGGGCGATTTTTGATCAGAATCAGAGTTTCTCCGCCATGTCGATTGATCCGTCAGGCCGCCTTCGCGAACTCACGGAGAAGACGCCGGAGAACGGGGAGATCGTCATATTGAAGACCAGCTTGCTGGAGAAGGATCGGGACAACGTCATTACGGTAGCGCGCAAAATCCGGGGCATGAACTCGTACGACGTGAAAGGCGTGCTCGCGGTTGAGTTCAATGAAGACCAGCTGTCGAGTTTATGGAACGGCGTTGATCTCGGGGAGCAGGGCTTCTTCTTCATCCTGGATCGGGAAGGAGAGGTCGTCTATGCTCCTGAGCACGTGGATATGGACGGTATTACATCGACCGACCTGCCGGCACGTATTATCGCCAAAGGGGATCACCGATTCATTGAACCGGTGCTTGGAGACAAAACGATGATCATTACGCGCCAGTCGGAGTATTCAGGCTGGAGCCTCGTCATTATGATGCCGCTGGATGAGCTTCGGGCACCAATTTCAGGGGTCCGGTCCACCACCATTATTGTGGGCTTCGTTACACTGATTATTGCGCTCATTCTCGCCTATCGATTCGGCAGATCAATCGTGAATCCCATTCGCAATCTGAAGAACGGGATGAGGCAGACGGAGAAGGGAAACTGGACGCATATCACTGACGTGAAGCCGCGGGAGGACGAGATCGGCGGATTGATCCATAGCTACAATCTCATGGTCAGCCGTTTGTCCGACATGATCGAGCAGGTATACGACACGGAGCTCCACAATCAGAAAACGCAGCTGGAACTGCAGGACATCCAACTGGAGCGCCAGCGGGCAGAGTTCCAGGCGCTACAATTACAGATCAATCCGCATTTTCTCTACAACACGCTGGAAACTATCAATTGTTATGCGATCGTTCAGGATTCCGACGAGATCTCGGACATGGTAGAGTCGATGGCTTTCATGCTTCGATACTCCATCCAGACGAATCTGGAGGAAATTACGATCGCGAACGAGCTCAATCATGTACGCCATTACATGATGATCTTGAAGCATCGAATCGGGCGCGATTTCGAGATCGAGGTGGCAACGCCACCCGAGCTTCTATTGGAGAAGATGGTCAGGCTCTCCTTGCAGCCGATTGTCGAGAATATTTTTCAGCATGCTTTTCCGGAAGGGATCGAAGCATGGCACTACATTCGGATCGACACGAGAATAGAACAGGACAACTTGCTCGTTATCGTCGAGGACAACGGGGCAGGTATAGCGGAACGTAACCTTCATAAACTGCGCAAGCGGCTCGAGGAGAACCGTCTGGTCGAAGACGATGACGGAATACATGTTAGGCGTAAGGGCGGAATCGGTATCGTCAATGTCCATCGGCGAATTCAGATGGTTTACGGCGAAGAGTACGGGATTACGGTGCATAGTTCGCCGGATCAGGGCACGAGCATTGTCATGACGATGCCGCGAATGGAAAGAGCGCGTGAACAAAAAAGCAGACTGAAACAGCTGCAAACCTAATCAGGAGGGATCAACATGCATATTAACTTATCGGGTAACATCGCTTTAGTCACAGGTTCGAGTGGAGGGATTGGTCGTGCAGTTGCATTGAAGCTGGCAAGAAGCGGGGCAAAGGTAGCCCTAAACTATCTGAGCAGCAAGGATGCTGCTGAGAAAGCTGTGGCGGAGATTCGAGGTTTTGGCGGTGAGGCTCATGCATTTCAAGCAGACGTTACGCAAGTGGAGCAAGCAGAGGCGCTTGTAGCTGAAGTAGAGAAGGCATTCGGCGGCCCGGTTACGATTCTGGTTAATAATGCAGGGCATTTGGTTGAGCGTCTGACAAATGCGGAAATGAACGAGGAGCTCTATAACAAGGTCATGGATGTGAATTTGAAAAGCACGGTATTCGTGAGCAAAGCCGTCATTCCGGGTATGAAAGCCGCAGGTCAAGGTCGCATTGTCAATATGACCTCCGTTGCGGCACATAACGGCGGCGGGCCCGGCGCAAGCATTTATGCAGCCAGCAAAGCTGCCGTCCTGAGCTTTACCAAAGGGCTGGCGAAGGAGCTCGCTGCAAGCGGTATTAACGTAAACGCCGTATCGCCAGGCTTTATCGGACAAACAGCATTTCATGCCACCTTTACCCCGGATGACGCGCGAGTAGCAACGATCAAGGGCATTCCACTGGGCCGAGAGGGCACCCCGGACGATGTTGCCGGCTCTGTTCTGTTCCTCGTCTCGGAGCTGTCTTCTTATCTGACGGGGGAGACGATCGAAATTAACGGCGGCATGTTCATGCGATGAGAGATTGGATGAAGGTTAACGCGAAGTCCAAATTCTATCCGTGGAGTGAACGCACTATCGATATTCTGAAGGCCGAGCTCGATCAAGTCATCGATCAAGGGCTGGATGTTCCCGTTGATCCAGGCGGTTGGTGGCACCAATACGTGTGTCCCGAACATCATACAGAACTGGTGTTTGATCCACTGGAGGCGGACTGCAGCACTTTTCGTTGTCCGTATGGTTGCGAAGTGGAAGGAGAACCGTACAGGGGGGCGTGGCTGGTATTCAAGCACCAGTCCATGGCCCGATACGTCCTGCAATCTGCCGCCGTCTATGCTGGTACCGGAGAGAAGACCTACGCCGATCTTGGAAAAAAGTTGATTGTCCGCTATGCGGAGCAATTTCCGCTTTACCCGGTTCATCCCGATGCCCAGCCCTGGATGCTGAAAGGGCGGGCATTCCATCAGGCTTTAACCGAAGCCATCTGGGCAACGACGCTTCTTCGCGGATTCCTGCTACTGCAGGATGCCGGCGTGGTGTTTGAAGAGGTGGATCTTGAGAAGATTGACCGGTTCCTGCACATGCTCGAGAGCAGCATGACGGAATATCATCATGTGTTGACCCGGGAGCGCGGAAATCCCGAGAACAACTATACCGCCTGGCTGATCGCCGCGCTGTTCAGTATCTACGCGGTACAAGACGAAACGGAGAAGCTGCGGCAACTGGTCGTGAAGGAAGGCGGCCTGCAGCATCATCTCAGCATTGCCGTCAGGCCGGATCAGCTTGAATTCGAAGGCAGCATGTATTACCACGTATTCGTACTCCGTGCTTACCTGATTGCTGCGGAAATGGGGGCCAGGGTTGGTGAAGAGCTTTTTTCCCTGAGAGGAGAGCAAGGCCAATCCATGCAGGGCATGCTAACGGTACTGGTTCGATTGGCAGACCCAAACGGCTTCCTGCCCGCACTTCACGACGGTCCTTATTGCAGGGCTCCTTATGCGCGAGAAATTGCCGAGATTGCGGAAATCGGTTTATCCGTATTTGGAGACAAGAGCTATCAACGACTGCTGGACAATGTATATCGTGAATTGAATGGAGAAGCCGGCCGGGTTGGCATGCTGGAAGCTCTGTTATACGGAACAGGCCATTGGGATGGAAGATCCGGAGTGGCAGCTTCTGAGACGAAGGGTTCTCATAAGGAGACAGCGGGAGGAGTATGGGAAGTAGGGGACATCATCGAAGTACGAGTTACACGAGAAGTCCAAGAAGCAGGCGATGCAGAACATGCAAACCAAGCAGGTCATGAACTTGAAGGTAATGAAGCATGTCACATCGAAGGCCGAAACGAGGACGGTTCCCCTAATCTGTCTACTTCTTCCGTCTTTCTTCCTCACAGTGGATTTGCCCTGTTGAAGTCGCAGCATTCGAATGGGCTTCAGGCGTTGGTTGATTTTGGCCCTCATGGTGGATCACATGGTCACTTCGATAAACTGAATTTGATGATTCATGTCGGAAACCGGCCACTTTCGCCAGACCGTGGAACCGTACCATACGGTTCGATTCTGAAGAAGGAGTGGTATCCCCATACCGTCTGTCACAATACCGTCTCGGTTGGACGACGCTCCCAGAATGCGACCGAGGGGAAATGCATTCGGTATGAATCGGATTCGAAATTTTCCTATCTCTGGGTTCGTTCCGATCAGGCTTATGAACAGGGCGTCCTGGACCGGCACCTGATATTGACCGAAGATTGGCTGCTGGATTGGTTCGAAGTGGAATTGGAAGAGCCGGCAGCTGTGGATTGGTGGTTTCATTACGTTGGCAAGGGCAAGCTGAGCGGACTTCCAACTGCTGATCAGGGCCATGTTATACCGGATCTTGGAAACGAAGATGGATACGCCTATGTAAAAGAGAGCTGCACCCACGTCTTGCCCGAGGATGGATTGCAATTCAATCTTCACATTGCCAATGCGTCAGGGCCGCTGGCGGTAACCTCATTTATCGCCTTCGAGGGTATGGAATGCTCACAGGTAGAGTCTCCTGGAATTGCGGACGATCCCAGCCGATTGATGGAGGGATTACGGCTTCATCAGTCAGATTCGCAAGCCCGCTTCATTGCCGTTTACCGTACCGGCACCGAGCCGCTCACATTGGAATGGAAACGGTCAAAGGATGGGAACTGGCTCAGCGTGTCCGATGGAATGACCGTGAGAATCTTCACGATGACCAACAACGGGTTGAAGGAGAGGGTACTCGATGAAAACCTTGTTTGAACCGAAAAGCGGATTGTTGTCCGTTCCATATCAACCGGATGAAGAAAGCAAGCTGCTTGAGAATCCTCCCCGTTTTACCTGGATGCCGGGACAGCTGGAGAAGGACCGTTATATACTCCAGATTTCGACCTCACCCTCGTATGAAACGGAAGCGACAACGACGATCGCACCGATTCCCTATAACTTATACACGCCGAATCACGCTCTGGAGCCTGGTACTTATTATTGGCGCTATGCCTTGCTGACGAGGGAACAAGGGGAGGATACGGGGGACATTGCCCATAATCGTTCTTCATGGAGCCAATCCCGAATGTTTCATGTTCCAGAGGGCCTGCCTGAGACTCCTCTGCCTGACCGAGAGGAGCGGTATGATCGAACGCATACCGGGCATCCGCGGTTATGGCTTGATGAGAAGGGGATTGCAGCGTTCCGTGAACATTTAAGTCAGGATGATGATTACTGCGGCTGGCGCGTTTTTTACGAGAAATCGGTCCTTCCGTGGTTGGATAAGCCGTTAATTCCGGAACCGGAACGTTATCCTGGCAATAAGCGTGTCGCTAAGCTATGGAGAAAAATGTATATGGATTGCCAAGAAATGTTATATGTTATCCGGCACTTAAGCGTGGCAGGCGTCATTTTGCGGGATGATGTTTTGATCGCCAAAGCGAAGACGTGGCTGCTTCACGCGGCCCGTTGGGATACGGAAGGTACAACGTCCAGAGATTATAACGATGAAGCCGCGTTTCGGATGGTTGGTGCACTCGCATGGGGATACGACTGGCTCCACAATTACCTTAGCACAGAGGAGATTGATCTCGTCAGAGGAGCTCTTCTGCGGCGTACGAAGCAGGTGGCCTTCCATGTGATGGAGCGCTCGAAAATCCATCATGTCCCTTATGACAGCCATGCTGTTCGTTCGTTGTCCTCCGTGCTTGTTCCGGCCTGCATTGCCATGCTTCATGAAGAGGCTGAGGCACAGACATGGCTGGATTACACGCTGGAATACTACGCCTGCCTCTATTCGCCTTGGGGCGGAGAAGATGGAGGCTGGGCCGAGGGGCCGCTCTATTGGACAACCGGCATGGCGTTTGTGATCGATGCGCTTAATCTCATTCGCAACTACGTCTCGATTGATTTCTATAGACGGCCCTTCTTTGGGCGCACGGGCGATTTTCCACTCTACTGCAGCAGCCCGGATACGATTCGGGCCAGCTTCGGGGACCAGTCCTATCTCGGCGAACCCGTTTCTCTGAAGACGGCTTTCAATATTCGCCAGTTTGCAGGCATTACAGGGAATGGATTATATCAGTGGTATTATGAACAAGTAGCTAAGGCGGATACGGACGCCGACTCCAAGTTTTACAATTACGGCTGGTGGGATTTCCGCTTTGACGATATGCTGTATCGGCATGATTACCCTCAGGTGGAAGCTGTTTCTCCTTCTGTTACCGTTCCGTTTTCTATAGATAACGGAACGGAAGCGAAGGATGGAACCATCCAAGCCGTCAAATGGTTCCGCGATATTGACTGGGTGGCGATGCATCACCGCATGGATGATCCGGATGAGCACATTATGCTGCTTGCAAAGAGCAGCCGTTACGGTTCCATGAGCCACAGTCACGGTGACCAGAATGGATTCCTGCTGCACGCGTATGGTGAACCCCTCGCTATTGAGAGTGGATATTACATCGCTTTTGGAAGCACGATGCATATGAATTGGCGGAGGCAGACGCGTTCCACGAACAATATTCTCATCGATGGCCATGGTCAGTATGCGGGAAAAGATAAGGTGCTCTGTATCGAAGCCAGCGGAAAGGTCGAGCAAGTCGATGCGTCACCGGGTTATGGATACACCCGAATGAACGCTACGCAGGCCTACCTGGAGAATGTCCCTTATCTTGAGCGGTATGTGCGCGAAATCTATTTTTTTGACGAATCTTATTTTGTTTTCGTGGATACGGTGGATCTTGCCAAGCCAGCCAGCATTGAATGGTTGTTTCATACTCTGAACCGGATGAAGCTGTCGGGGCAGACGTTTCGGGTGATGGGCAGCAAAGCGGAAATGGAAGGGCGATTCGTGTACAGTTCATCCGGCGACTTGTCGCTGAATCAGCATAATCAATTCACTGATGTCGATCCCGAAGAAATCGATGGGCTGGATAATCAGTGGCATCTTCATGCTGAGAGCAAATCAGCCGCAAGCCATCGCATTGCGACCCTCCTGGTTCCTATGAGGGCGAATGAGAGTAAATACGTCTCGTATTTCCTGGACGATCAGGACCATGGGGTTCATATTTATTTCACGAATGAAGATGGGAACACACGAAAGGTTGAAGTGCCTAAGGCATATTAAGTCTTAGAGGCGCTGAATCGATCCGGATTTCTCAAAAAAGACTCAACTTCAGCGACAGCTGCTGGATGTTGAGCCTTTTTTTTTGGCATATTCGTCACAATGGTCATGATTCAGCTAGCGTTATCGTAGAGATCATGGCCGGAAATGGTTCGCTAAGGATTGATTCTGAAATCTGGGTCTATAACAGTCTAGCCTGAGAAGGAGTCATGCCCTTGTACTGTTTGTACAGCTTGGTAAAATAATTCGGGTTGCTGCAGCCGACGATGCCGGCAATCTCGGTGATGGTTAACGACCGTTCACGAAGCAGCTTCTCCGCTTCATTCATCCGGGTCAGGTTGACGTAATCCACGAATGTGCGCCCTGTTAAGCGCTTGAACATTTTGCAAAAATGAAACGGATTCAAACCGACCTCCGCAGCAGCGGTCTCGACCGACAATTTCTCACCGATGTTACTCTCGATGTGTTGAATGAGTTTTTTATAACGATCCCGATTCGCAAAATACGGCTCGGCCGTTTTCTCCGTGAATTGTGCAGGCATGAATGTGCGCGCCAGCAGAACGAACAGCGTGTACAGCTTAGACTTGGCAATGAGCTCATAGGCCGGACGGCGGGCAACAAGCTCTTCAATGACTTCATCCAGCAGCGGGTAGCAGTCTGCGCCAGCAGGGTGGTTCTCGGCAGGCTTGACCGGGAAACGGAGCCGACCTTCCATATAAGGAGCGACATAACGCGCATGAATCGGGTCATGGAGAAAATCGTTAAAGAGGGATGCATTCACCACAACACAGTCAAATCGGATGTCTCCATCCTCAAGGGCATATCCCACGTGCAGGCTCCCGCCGGGGATGATGATCACTTCTCCAGCCTTTACTTCATACGGAGTTGTATCAATATGGAATACCGCGTGTCCTTGCCGCATGCTAATGATCTCAAAGTGCTCATGCCAGTGGAGATACAGGATACAGTCTTTCGTTTTGGCATGGGAGCAGAAGTTATTAAATACCTGCACGGGATAGGCTTTATAGTCAAGTCTCGTATTCTCATGAAGCTCTCTCGGATTGGACACGCGAAATCACCTCGGACCGCAAGATAAGAGTGGTAATGCACAAGGTTGTATAGAGAAATTGTTGAGTTTCGCCATTATAATGAAGTTGCTTCATATACAATAAGCCAATATCGGAATGATGACAACGGTTTAGGAAGAAGAATGGTAAGCGATTTAGAACAATTAGACGTACTCAGGGGGAGTTAGCGGCATGACCACGACATTTAAAGTTGTGATAGCAGGATGCGGCAGTATGGCGAATACATGGGCGGATTATGCAAAAGGACGAGAGGATGTTGAAATCGTAGGCCTCGTAGATATCCAAGAGAAGTTTGCAAAGGCTTTTGGCGATCGGCATGGACTTTCTTGTCCCCTATATACCAATATTACGGAGGCCCTTACTTCAAGCGAAGCGAATATCGTTTTTGATGTGACCATTCCCGCCAGCCACTATGGGATCAGTACGGCAGCACTTAAGCACGGGTGTCATGTATTCAGCGAAAAACCGTTAGCGGAATCGATGACGGAATGCTTGGATATCGTGAGGCTCGCAGAGTCGGCAGGCAGAACTCATGCCGTCATGCAAAACCGCCGATTTGATCCGCGAATAAGGGCATTCAAGGGATTGATAGACAGTGGCACGATTGGAAAACCCGGATTCATAGGGGCGGATTTCTTTCTTGGCGCCCATTTTGGCGGGTTTCGGGACCTGATGGACAGTCCCCTGCTGCTCGATATGGCCATCCACACCTTCGATCAGGCTCGAATGATCAGCGGAGCCGATCCGGTATCCGTGTACTGCCAGGAGTTTAACCCGCCGGGTTCCTGGTATGCCGGTAACGCGATGGCGATATGCATCTATGAAATGTCAGACGGCTCCGTGTTCAATTACCGCGGTTCCTGGTGTGCCGAAGGCGCCCAGACCTCCTGGGAAGCCGCATGGCGCGTAACGGGAGAGAAAGGAACGGCAATCTGGGACGGCCATGATGATATTTATGCGGAGATCGTGGCGGAAGGGGATCAATCAGGAAACTTTATCCGGAAGTATGAACGGATTGAAGGGACGCTGCCCGAAATGGAGAAGACCGGACATCACGGCTGCCTGGAAAATATGTTTCATGCTCTCGAAGCCGGCATCAAGCCGGAGACGGATTGCAGTGACAACGTCTACAGCATGGCGATGGTGCTGGCTGCCCTTGAGAGTGCCAAGACGGGACGAAAAGTCATGATATCGGAGTTCATGAAGGGTTGAAGGGAACGGGTGAGTAGCCTTAGGACATTTGGATACAACTTTGGCCTTGGCTGGACGGTAGCCTGCTCATGCAGGTGTTGTTGGGGACGAAAACATATAGGGTAAATGAAGCCGCGGATTGAAGTGACCCCCAAAAGTT
>NZ_JBCNHV010000004.1:0-62363 GCF_050482385.1 Paenibacillus lautus | reverse complement strand
TGGAGCAGTATGCTCTTTTTTTGGTTGATGCATTATGAAATTGATTCATATATATTTTGTTTATCCTCATTCTAATCATCTCATTGCTCATCATGATTTTTTGGAAGCATCGTCATAAAGTGATCAATGGTTTTACAATAGCAATAATTACACTTATTAGTTTGGCAGTATCCGCTTATTTGACCTATCAAATAGGTTTTCTTTCGGATGAATTAGGAACCGGCGGCGACGCTGTCTCCTTTAATATGTTTATTACAGTAGTGATACTGTCGTTGGTAAATCTCCTAGTCTACGCCTACAAAAGAGAATAATCGAGCTCCCCCACCACACCGCCTCTCTGGCCGCCACGATTCAGGGGGCGGCCACTCGCTTCGCAGCTTAACTGGGAAGGAACGGGGATGGATTCGACAGATAAGGGAAAATATCTTCAGCTGCAGCAAGTGGTGTCATTTGGAGAGCGATAGCGATCGCCTTTGAATTCGGAAAATCTCATCTTAAGCAACATTCCTATTTTCCGAATTCAACAGCGACGGAGAAGGACACCACTTGCGACTCCGCTGCAGACGACTTCCCGTTCTGTCCCACCTACACTCCGCCTCTCTATGGCCGCCCCGATTCAGGGGGCGGCCACTCGCTTCGCAGCTTAACTGGGAAGCGACGGGGATGGAATCGACAGATAAGGGAAAATATCTTGGAAGACGCCTTTGGGAGCCCCTTTGTTCCCTCATAAAAAATTCAATTCAGACAAAGGGCGGACAACAGCGGCTGGAAAGATATTTCCCGTTCTGTCCCACATCCCCCTTCCCAAACCTTCTGCCAAGACGCAAAGATGGCCGCCCCCGTTAAGGAGCGGCCATCTTCACTATTATGATATATGAACCAATAATGGCTTATGTCGCATTGGTTTACCTAGTATAACACAGAACTACAGATAATTCATCGGATTTTGGGCAACTCCATTTTTTTGCACTTCGAAATGGAGATGAGTTCCAGTTGAACGGCCCGTATTACCCATGACGCCCAGTTTGGTGCCTTGTCCTACCGATTGCCCGTTACCCACGGAAATCCTGCTCATATGCCCATATAGGGTGCGGTATCCATTGCCATGATCGACAATGACGACATTGCCGTAACCGCTTTGCTGACCAGCGAAGACCACTGTTCCCGAGGCGGCTGCCATAATCGTGCTTCCGCCAACCATATCGACACCCTCATGGCTTCTTCCCCAGCGATGACCATAGGAACTCGTAATGCGTGCCCCGCTGACCGGCCATGCAAACATGCTGCCATCGGATTTTTGGCTCACTGTCACCGCTTTTTTCTTAGGTGCTACCTTGGTGCCTTTGTACACGACTTCCGGCAGTGATTCCAGAACCACTTGTTGGCCCGACCATTGCTTGGAGACAACCTTACCATTCTCTTTGGTCACGATATAATCCACCGTTTTGACGCCATCCCGCCCAGGCCGAACGACCTTTCGTTTCCCAAGTGGAAGCTCGCTGCTCTTGCGGACAATCGTTTCCGGCTTGCTTGGCTGCTTCACCGATACCGTCTCCACCGTTCTTACCGTCAGCGGCGCTTCCGGTTTCGTTACCTGCAGCTCGGCCCCGATCTGTACATATTTCTCCTCCAGCCCGGGATTCAGCGCCATGACGTCCGCCGACTTCATACCGAAATGCTGTGCAATTGAGGAGATCGTATCCCCCTCTTTCACCGTATACACCACCGGCTTGTCCTTCGTGCCCGTAAGCACCTTCACGGCTTCCTCCACGTCCAGCACCTTGTTCGGGTCAGCCTTCGTGTTGGCCAGGGAGATATTCTCTTTAATGTCCACGGACTGAAGCCCGTTTCCGTCATCGCTCTTCTTGCCCGATGCCGATGCGGACGTCTTCGTGAAAGCGACCCTCTGCGTTTTCTCCTTCTGGGCTGCCGCCGGAGCGAATTTCAGCTTGGCTGCTTCGACGGCAGCTTTGGCTGTCTGCTGATCCTTCACGATTGCCACGGTCTTGCCGTTCACCTTCAGCTCCACGCCGCGGGCATACGCCTTCAGCATGTTATCCAGCTTATGAAGTGTCTCCTCGCTGTTCACCTCGGGTTTAAAGGAACGGTCAGCCTTCGTTGTAATGCCGTCGGTATGAAGCACCATAAGTACATCCGGGTACTCTTCCTGATATTCCTTCTGCTTCTCTTTGAGCAGCTGGTCAAGCTGGGCATCATCTTGAATGGTACCGATCGCTTTTCCATCTACATACACATGATAGAACGGAATTGTATTCGCGTTCACATAAGCTTTTCCGCCCGTATATATCGATCCTGCTATGAGCAATGCCCCTGCCGAAATCCAAATCCACCTGCGCGGTGAAGTCCATCCCCGTTTTTGTGGATTTGACGGCTCCGAGGGCTCATGATTCGAGTTGTTGTTGTGGTCAGAATGATCGGCTGCTTGCTTGCGCAAGAGGCTGTCCATCCACCGTTTCCCCTTAGAACCTTTCATGTCTCTCTCCTTTAAGCCTTGTTCATATGTAAGAATCTGTTCATTTGAACTTGCTGACTTAGCATTGAATGTGACACTACCTGTCAAAAGGTATCAAAATTTTAACCTTTTCGATCTTCGTATACTTTAACATAGCCATTACAATCATTTCAAGTTTACCAAAACAGCGAAAAACCCGCGCCCAGCGCGGGTTTCCTCATTTTTCCTAATATATTACCTTTGCGAGTCAGTGACAAAACAGTGACAGAACAGGCCTGAAAGCCGTCATACCCTTATTCTTTGAGCATGGTGATCAGTTTATCGAATTCCTCTGCATTCAAATATTTGGATATGCCCTGCTCGATGTCCGCAAGTTCCGCTGCGGTCAGCCCATCCTCCATCGCCTCGGAGATCTTCTGCATTTCCGATTGGGGCAGCTTATTCATCAGCATGGTAAAAATCTCTTCCTTCTCCTCTGTTGGCAGACTGTCCTTCCGATCCACAATTTCTCCCGGTGTCATTACAATCTCCTGATCCTCCAGCGAGGAAAGCGAGGAATCGTCTGGCTGCTCTGTTGTGTTCGTGCCCATCACGGGCAAGGAATTATCCGGTGCCTCTTCATCATTCGGCGGCTCTCCTGACGTTCCCGATGATCCCGAACTCGTCTCTTTGTCCTCCTTGGTACCTCCAATCGTTTCGGACCCGGCTCCTGATGCCGGTTCATCATCCGCGGAGCCTTGATCTTCTTCCAACTGGCCATGATCCTTCGCGGCATTGACGCTTCCCGCATCCGGCTTGGTGCCGGAGCCCATGCCCAGCATCGATTTCATAATACCTCCAACCCCCATCGGCTCCGTCTCCAGTTGAATGTTAAAACTGGACAACACCGATTGAATATAGGCATTGACCACGATGCCTGTTGTCACAATCGTGAGCGTGCTCACCAGGATAGCGGTCAGGCTGATTTTCAGCAACCATTTCGTCCACTTCATTCGTACTCCTCCTTCCTCATGCATGCTCTGAAATGACATGGTCATAATTGCTTTCTTTTTCCAGTATTGACGGCTCGGAATCGCTTCAATCCCATTTCCCTCATTTTTTCTACTTCCATTTGATATATTTCATGATTCGGTCGGATTTAGGCCACACTACTTCCATGCGATAGAGAGTACAATCGACCGCAGACAGGAATTTATGATACATATATAGTCAATCGGTACTTCATATGAAGGAGGTCAATCTAGCAATGATTCATATATTAATCGCGGATGACGACGCGCATATTCGGGAACTGCTGCAATATCATCTGCAATCCGAAGGGTACACGGTGTTTACTGCCGCTGATGGGGAAGAAGCTTCTGCTCGCTTGGCGGAGGAACAAGTTCATCTGGCTGTCGTGGATGTCATGATGCCAAACAAGGACGGTTATCAGCTCTGTGAAGAAATTCGGCGTTATTATGATGTTCCCGTTATTCTGCTGACGGCCAAGGATCAGCTCGTGGATAAGGAGAAGGGCTTTGCTGTTGGAACGGATGACTACTTAACCAAACCATTTGAACCAAGGGAGCTGCTGTTTCGAATTAAGGCACTTCTGCGACGGTATCAGATGGTCAGCGCGGATAAGATCCATCTGAACGAAACGACCATCGACCGCAAAAGCTATGAAGTCCAGGGGCACGGGAAGGTACTGATGCTGCCGATGAAGGAATTTGAACTGCTCTCCCAGCTTGCGAGCTACCCGGACCGGACGTTCTCGCGCGAGGAATTGATTCAGCTCATCTGGGGAACGGATTTTGACGGAGATGACCGGACCGTTGACGTCCATATCAAACGGCTGCGGGAACGCTTCGCGGCCCGAAGCGGAGATTTCCAAATACGGACCATTCGGGGTGTGGGGTATAAATTGGAGGCGATGCCGCAGTGAAAACCCTCTATTCGCGAATCGTCCTCACTACCATCGCCATTATGGTTATCAGCAGCCTGATTGCTTTTGTGTTGTCTAATCTCTACTACCAGTACAATCTCAAGCCCTTCAATGATCAGAAGGTCACCACCATGGCCAAGGATATCTGGGATTTCTATGACAGCCACCCGGAGATTGATATTCATGAATATCTCCACCACATCGGACAGCTCGGCTATCAATTCTATCTGGTGAACGATCAAGGCAAGGCGTGGCTCTATGGCGGCATTTTCCGTGAGCGGGACCTCTCGCCCGAAACGGTGCAGCAGGTGCTGGACGGTAAGGTATACCATGGCATCGCGGAGTTCCCATCTGAGCTGTTCATTACCGGCTTTTTTGACAATGTCCTAAGCAATTCCATCGGCATTCCATTACAGGTAGACGGCAGCCCTCACGCGCTCTTCATCAGGCCCGATATTACCGTTCAGTTCGGCGAAATGCGCATCTTCTTCTCGATCATAATGGCCATCGCCATCCTGCTGAGCATTCTGCTTGTAGGCATCATTACGCGATATATCGTGAAACCGATTGTGAAGTTAACCGAGGCTACCCAGAGCGTGGCGCAGGGCCAATATAACATTGAGCTGAATGTCACCCGGCGGGATGAGCTGGGACAGCTCGCGAATCATTTTTCCCAGATGGCCAAAGGTTTGGCGCAGCTGGAGCAGATGCGTCAGGAGTTTGTATCCAATGTATCGCATGAAATCCAGTCACCGCTTGCCTCCATTCAAGGCTTCTCGCAGACGCTGCAAACCAAGCGCTTGTCCGAAGAACAGCGGCAGCATTACTTGTCGATCATTGAAGCGGAGAGCCGCCGAATATCCCAACTTAGCAAACAGCTGCTTATGCTGGCTTCCTTGGATAAGGAAGAGAATATTCTGGAGAAATCCACCTTCGACGTTGCCGAGCAAATCAGGCAGGTATTGTTTCACACCGAATGGAGCTGGCGCAGCAAGGACTTGACCATCGATATGTCTCTACCGTCAACCTATATCTATGGTGATCAACACCTGCTGCATCAAGTATGGACCAACCTCATCACCAACAGCATTAAATTTACGGCTCCAGAGGGCGTCATCTCGCTGCGTGTCACCGAACAAAACAACAATCAATGCAGCATCGAGATCTCGGATACGGGCATTGGCATTCCGCAAGAACATCTCCCTCACATCTTTAACAGGTTCTACCGTGTGGATCAGGCTCGGGATCGTTCCGAGGGCAGCAGCGGATTGGGCTTATCCATTACTCAGAAGATTGTTGAGCTCCATGGCGGGCGTATTGAAGTAACGAGTGAGCCTGGAAAAGGAACCACCTTCACCGTCATCCTCTCCATCGTGTAATGCAGCCTTATCTTAAGTTCATGCTCCGTTCATATTCCATTCCTATACTTGAGGCATATCCCGCAGAGATAGATACGAAGGGATAAGGTGCTGCTTAATTACAGGAATGGAGATGAGAAACATGTTTCTTGCACTGCGCGAACTTCGACATGCGAAGCTGCGCTATATGCTGATTGGCTTCATTATGGTGCTGATTGCCTGGCTCGTCCTGTTCGTGACCGGATTGGCCCAGGGACTCTCCTCCGATAACGCCTCTTCCATACAAAATATGAAAGCCGACTATCTGGTCCTTCAGGAAGAGTCCGATCATCGGATCAATCGCTCCATTCTTACCGAGGAGCTCTGGACCGAAGTACGGAGCCACCCAGGTGGAAACAAGGCCACCCCGCTGGGGGTACACATGAACACGCTCACTAAGGAAGGCTCCACAACCAAATTCGATGCAGCTTTTTTTGCCATCGACGTGGAGAGCATGTTGGCTCCCAAGGTTGTTGAAGGTACCATGATTAACAATACGGATTCGGACCATGTCTTGGCCGATCGCTCCTTGAAAGATGATGGATACCAGTTAGGTGACCGGATCGTTGATCAGGCTACAGGCGCCACATATACCATTGCGGCGTTTACTGAAGGACAGTCCTTCAGCCATGCTCCGGTTATTCATATGAATTTTGAAGGGTGGAAGGCTCTTCAGCCAAGGAGTGCGAAGCAAGAACCCATCTATAGTGCAATTGCTTTGAATGGCAGTCCGGAACAAAAGGAAACCCTAGCGCGGGACATATCTGGTATTGAGATTATAACGAAAAGCGAAGCGCTGCAGGGCATCCCCGGATTTAAGGAGGAGCAAGGCTCTCTTATCATGATGATTGTATTCTTGTTTGTGATCGCGGCTTTTGTCCTGGCTGTGTTCTTTTACGTCATCACGATTCAGAAAATGAATCAGTTCGGCGTCCTGAAGGCCATTGGAGCTGGAACCAGCTATCTGGTGAGGAATCTAATTTTTCAAGTCCTGACCCTTACCATCGTCAGTCTTGCGATCAGCATTGGCCTGACTTATGGAGTATCGCTCCTGTTGTCCGGCATCGTGCCGTTTTCATTACCCCCTTCGGTCGTCCTGCTCTGTTCGTTGCTATTCCTCGCGGTATCCCTGATGGGATCGCTATTGTCGCTGTATCGCGTCATCAAGATCGATGCAATCGAAGCTATCGGGAGGGCTGCATAATGAAATCATCCAAACTGTTATTGGATCAGGTGAGCAAAGAATTCGGCGATGGGGATACCACGGTTAACGTACTTAACAACATATCACTGGACATCAAAAGCGGGGAATTTGTTGCGGTTGTCGGGCCTTCCGGCTCCGGCAAAAGTACCTTTCTCTCCATTGCAGGGGCACTGCTATCCCCTACCCAGGGACGGATATGGATGGGCGATCAGGAGGTTACAAGGCTATCTGCAAAAAAATTGAATCGGCTGCGGCTGAACCATATCGGATTTGTCTTTCAATCCTCCAATCTGATTCCTTATCTGACTGTTCGCGATCAGCTCCTCCTGATTGCCAAGCTGGCAGGTCAGCACGGTCAGGAGCCGCAGCAGCGGGCGGATGATCTGCTTCATCGACTGGGCTTATCGCACCGTAAGTTTCATTACCCTGAGAGTTTATCCGGCGGTGAACGGCAGCGCGTTGCCATTGCCCGGGCATGGATGAACAATCCGGAGCTCATTCTGGCAGACGAGCCGACTGCAAGCCTGGATTCAGAGCGCGGTCGAACCGTTGTTCAGATGCTCGCCGATGAGGTCAAGTTGCGCCAGAAAGCCGCCGTCATGGTCACGCATGACAAGCGCATGCTCGATCTATGTGACCGAATCGTCTATATCGAGGACGGCAAGTTAACAGAACAGCGACCGCCCACTCTGCTATAGTATGAAAAAACCGGATTCATCCCTAGTAACCTAGTAGATGAATCCGGTTTTTATTATGCTGGATCGTGTACCTTGTCCAGCTCTCAAGAAGGCCACACGCCTCATTGAATTCGTATGGCTTCTGTCCCCCCTACATTGTTCTGACTGCATATACCCGCTGCCTTTAGCCCCAATTCCAAATTATCAGCGTGCTGTCCTCTATGTCTCTCTCCATTATAGGGGGGATGGACAACCGACTAAGGGATAATATTATTCAAATGCAGGGACAAATTCTTCCACCTTTAGGGTATCAATGTTATCTCACGATGCGTTTTGATCTCCACCTTCTTTACCAAAAAGAAAAACCCGCCGACAATATCATCGGCAGGTTCATAGACCTATCTTATCGTTGAACTTCCAGTCTATCTATTCTTGGTCCAACGTTAGATTATTTCTCGTAAATCGGAAGCACTTGATTCGTCTGCTCCCGGTTGCGACCAACGGAGAAGATAGCAATCGGAATACCGGTCAGCTCGGATACGCGCTCTACATAGCGACGGGTGTTCTCCGGCAGATCCTCCAGCGTTTTTGCTCCGGTAATGTCTTCGCTCCAACCCGGCAGCTCTTCATAGATTGCTTCGCATTCAGCAAGCATTTTCAGGCTTGCTGGATAGTGTGTGATTTCTTCACCGCGGAATTTATATGCAGTACAGATCTTAACGGTCTCAAGACCACTCAGCACATCAAGCGAGTTCAGGGACAAGCCGGTAATTCCGCTCACACGACGGGCATGGCGTACAACTACGCTATCGAACCAGCCTACGCGGCGAGCACGTCCGGTCACCGTGCCATATTCATGTCCTTTTTCACGGATGTACTCACCGATCTCATTGTCCAGCTCCGTTGGGAAAGGTCCATCCCCTACACGCGTCGTGTAAGATTTAGCCACACCGATCACCTGTTGAATCTTCGATGGTCCTACACCGGAGCCGATACATACACCGCCGGCAGAAGGATTCGAAGACGTAACGAACGGGTACGTGCCTTGGTCGATGTCCAGCATAACGCCTTGCGCGCCTTCGAACAATACCTTTTGATTCGCATCGATCGCATCATTCAGGATGACGGAAGTATCACGCACATATTTACGAATGATTTCGGCGTATTCCAGGTATTGCGTCAGAATCTCTTCGACATTGAGTTCTTCCCCGCCATACACCTGGGTAATGACTTGATTCTTCTCCTTCACCAGATGGCGAAGCTTCAGCTCGAACTCTTCCGCATCCATCAGATCTGCGATCCGGATACCGTTACGTGCCGCTTTATCCATGTAGCACGGACCGATTCCCTTGCGGGTCGTACCGATTTTGTTCGGACCTTTGCGGTCCTCTTCCAGAGCATCCAATACCATATGATAAGGCATGATAACATGAGCACGATCACTGATTACCAGATTATCCGTGCTAAACCCGTTATCATGAATATAATTAATCTCTTCAATAAGTGCAGCCGGGTTAACGACCATACCGTTTCCGATCACACAGGTTTTATCTTTATAGAATACTCCGGATGGAATCAAGCTAAGCTTGAATTTTTTACCGTCAATCAGAATGGTGTGGCCGGCATTGTTGCCGCCTTGGTAACGGGCTACCACGTCAGCGCTTTCCGCCAAATAATCCGTGATTTTCCCTTTCCCTTCATCTCCCCATTGTGTTCCCACAACGACTACCGTTGACATATTCATTCCTCCGCCCGGGCTGTTACACCCTTAATATTTCACGTAACACTGATGAAATAACCTCTACATGATGATTAAAATTCAACCTCACTGCACTAAAGCAGCAATACCAGTGTAACAGTCCCCATTTTTAAAGTCAAATACAAAAACGAACAATCGCACATCAGTGTGTACGATTGTTCGGAATTAGGACAAGATTATATAATAATTTCCGTATTATTCGGGGAACCGCCATAAGAAAAACGACTGTCGACGTACTTTCTCAGAAGACAGACCGCGGTTAGAGGAAGTTTTTCTTGCGATATCAGGAAGGCCCTAGCTTCGAAGTTTATACTTGATATCTTAAGAAATGCCCCTAACTTACAGCCAGCGGCAGGTATCTGCTGGCTAGACTAAGGTTGAATACCTTCGTTATCCGGCGGCGAAGGCATCGGCATGCGTTCGCTCGTAATTGACGAATTTATTAAAGTTCTTCAGGAAGACCAGTTCCACCGTACCTACAGGACCGTTACGCTGTTTGGCAATGATGATCTCAATGATGTTCTTCTTCTCCGTTTCCTGATTGTAATAATCATCCCGGTACAAGAACGCAACGATATCGGCATCCTGCTCAATCGAACCGGATTCCCGAAGGTCACTCATCATCGGACGCTTATCCTGACGCTGCTCCACGCCCCGGCTGAGCTGTGACAGCGCAATAACCGGCACTTCGAGCTCACGGGCGATTTGTTTAAGCGTACGCGAGATCTCGGATACCTCCTGCTGCCGGTTCTCCCCGGCCTTGCCGCGACCATGAATGAGCTGGAGGTAATCAATCAGGATCATGCCGAGACCCTTCTCTTTCTTCAGACGACGGCACTTCGCACGTATATCGGCAACCGTTACACCCGGTGTATCATCAATGTAGATCTCGGCTTCCGACAGAGCTGCAATGCCCATCGTAAGCTTGGACCAATCCTCATCACCTTTGAAATCGCCGTTACGCATGACGCCGGCATCCAGGTTAGCCTCCGCACAGATCATACGCTGTACGAGTTGCGGTGCTGACATCTCCAGACTGAAGATCGCGACGGTTTCTTTGGCTCGAATCGCCACGTTCTGGGCGATATTCAAGGCAAATGCGGTTTTACCTACGGAAGGACGGGCAGCTACGATGATCAAGTCGTTGCGCTGGAATCCACTTGTCATTTTGTCCAAGTCCACGAAGCCGGATGGAATGCCCGTTGTATTCCCCCGGTTCTGATGGAGAACCTCCACCTTCTCAAATACTTCCATCAGCACATCGCGGATCGCAATAAATCCGCTGCCTGTGCGACGATTGGAAATCTCGAGAATGCGGCGCTCCGCCTCGCTGAGCATACCGGATACATCTTCTCCTCCGGTATATCCTTCACTGACAATCTGTGTTGCAGTTCGAATCAACCGCCGCAGCATCGATTTCTCTTCGATGATCTGTGCGTAATAATCCACGTTTGCAGCCGTCGGGACCGCATGAGCCAGCTTTGCTAAATAACTGACGCCTCCGACCTCTTCCAGCTGCCCTTTATCTTGCAGGAGAGATGTAAGGGTCACCAGATCGATCGGTTGATTGCCTTCCCCGAGCTGCACCATAACTTCATAGATCATCTGATGCGTTTTGTCGTAGAAGTCCTCGGCCTGCACCCGCTCCATCGCTGTGATCAGCGCTTCACTTTGCAGCAGAATGGCACCCAGCACCGCCTGCTCTGCCTCAAGGTTCTGCGGGGGGACCCGATCGAAATAGAGTTCTCCTCCCATATTACTCCTCCGTAATTTGAACCTTGAGCGTCGCCTTGACGTCAGGGTGCAGCTTCACCGGAATCTGGGTAACACCCAGACTGCGGATCGGATCGCTAAGTTCAATTTTGCGTTTGTCGATTTTGATCTTCTGTCCTGCCAGAGCTTCAGCAATTTGTTTGCTGGTAATGGCGCCGAACAAACGGCCGCCCTCTCCAGCTTTAGCTTTCAAGACAACCGTCATCTCTTCCAGCTTCTTGCCGAGCGCCTGCGCCTCTTCCTTCTCCTGGGCTTTACGCTTCTCCTCGGAAGCCTGCTGCTGCTCCAGCGTTTTCATGTTGCCATCAGTTGCCGGACGAGCGACTCCCCGCGGAATCAGGAAGTTCGTTGCGTATCCTTCCGAAACTTCCTTCACTTCACCCTTCTTGCCTTGACCCTTCATATCTTTTATGAAAATGACTTTCATTCAAATAACCCCTCTCTCGCTTCGATGTCCTTCAGTACTTCCATCAACTTCTCCTCGGCTTCCTCAGGCGTCGTATCCAGTTGTACTGCGGCGTTCGTTAAATGTCCGCCTCCCCCGAGACGTTCCATAATCATCTGAACATTCATCTTGCCCATGGAGCGGGCGCTAATGCCAATCTTGCCGTCTGTGCGTTCGCTAATGACAAACGATGCCTGCACATCCGTCATATTCAGCAGCATATCCGCTACTTGAGCGATCAGCAGCTGCGGCATAGGCTCCCCGCTCTTCGATACCGCAATGGCGATATGGTCATATACCATTTTAGCATGTTTCACGATTTCTGCCTTCGCTATAAATTCTGTCAGATCTTCCTTGAGCACCCGCTGGATCATCATCGTATCGGCTCCGTGACGCCGCAGGAAACCAGCAGCCTCGAACGTTCTTGATCCCGTGTGGAGAGCAAAATGCTTGGTATCCACCGTGATCCCCGCCAATAAGGCTGTCGCCTCAACTGGAGTAAGGGATACCCGCTCGTGAATATATTGCAGTACCTCGGTAACCAGCTCACAGGTCGAGGAGGCATACGGTTCAAGATAAATCAGCACAGCGTCATTAATAAACTCTTCTCCGCGCCGGTGATGATCCATCACCACGACCCGGCTTGCCCGATGAACCAGCCGCGGCTCCATCGTCATGGAGGCTTTATGCGTATCAACAACAACGAGCAGTGTATGCTCTGTCATCATCTGCATCGCTTGTTCGGTGGAGACGAATCGGTTCATCAAGGCCTCGTCCTTGCGGACCTCTTCCATAAGCCTCGAAATCGACGGATTCATTCCCTCCATCACGATATAAGCCTCCACTTTATACATCTGGGCTGCTTTCAGTATGCCGATTGCAGCGCCGACCACGTCCATATCGGGCAGCTTATGGCCCATGATGATCACTTTGTCGCTCTCCTGCATCAAATCACGCAGCGCATGCGAGATGACACGTGCCCTTACGCGCGTCCGTTTCTCCACTGCATTGGATTTACCGCCATAGAAGGAGAGCCTTTGACCCGCTTTGACGGCAGCTTGATCTCCGCCGCGGCCCAGTGCCATATCCAAACTGGATTGTGCCAACTGCCCCAGCTCCGTAATGTCGTCTGAACCGAAGGCAAGACCAACGCTTAGCGTCAGCGGTACCTTCAGATCGGCCGTCATCTCCCGGACTTCATCCAAGATGAGAAAACGGCTGTTCTCCAGCGCATCGAGCGACCTGTGGTTGAGCATCATCAAATAGCGATCCGAGGAAAGTCTCCGCAAATAGACGTTAAATTCACGCGCCCAATCGGTGATCTCACTGGTTACCTTCGCAATCAATGCCGTACGTTGTTGATCATCCATCCCCTGCGAGGCCTCATCGATGTTATCCATCATGATAATGCCTAAAGCCAATCGCTCATCCTCATACCGCTGCCTTAGGACGACCAGCTCGGTAATCTCATCCAGATAAATGAGTCGCTCATCCGGAATGACCGTTGCTCCATAGAACTTATCCTCGTGAGAGATCTCCAGACGAATTTCTTTCGGCAGCTTCTCCTTGTTATCCTTCTTCTCTTGGGCTTCCTTCATCGCGTTAACCAGCTGAGGAAACAACTCCTGTAAGGATACCCCGACCAACGATTGATGCGGAAACATATTGACTACGAATTGGTTATGCCACTCCACTGTCTTGTCTTCGCTGTACAGCACAATGCCAAATGGCAGTACGCTGACCGCTTCGCCCTCGACCCGTTGAATCCGAAATGACAGATCCCCAATATAATCCACCAGCTCGCGGCGGAATTTCATCTCCGTCTTCAGCATCGCATAGCCGCCTACCACCGCAAGCAGCAGCCCGACCAGCCCCAGAATGGTATTGTAGAACGACAGAAAAATAACAAGCAGAAGCACCAGCGCAAACGCCCAGACGGTATGATAGCCGTGCCAGCGCTTCTGCAGAAATTTAGGCATGACTCATCACCCTATCTTTTGGTTTTACTAAACGCCTGACGAAGTGGGAACGCCAAGTCCAGGATTCCGATAATCATAGCCGGCGGGAACAGCACAATCGGTATAGCCGTCAAAAGCGGTACAATCGGATGCCACTTCCGTTCGTGAGCGAGATAGTAGAAGAACCCCAGCGCTTGGATCATGAAGCAGATCTGCAGCAAAGGTGTAGCGTTAGCCACAATCATCTTCATGAAGGTATTGTCCGAATCGACGGTTGCTATGTTGATGAAGAAAATGAGCAAGTAGTACCAGATCAGGGAACGCGGCAGCATCCATTCTCTAGCCGGCTTCAGCCGTGGCACGGACAAGCCCATGCTGCCCAGTGTAGGACGAGCCAAAGCATGGGTTACCACCGTCATGAGGAACGAGCTGATAATCATCGCAAATGGAACCAAGCGCATCGTTTGATCTTTAATGAACTGTGTATCGAGTTCGGTGCCAAGGAACTGTCCACCCAGGCCGCCTTCTACACCCATCTCAGTGAGCGGAGCCGTCGTCATCTTCACAATCTCATCCACATACTCCGACAGATTTAATTGGAAGAAGGCCGTGCTGATCATGAGCAGAACGAGCATTTCCACCAGCATGACAGCCATGCCATACTTCAATACCTGCATGGCTGCCTTCCGCTTCCGGTACAAATACCCCATGACGATCCCCGGAATGGCAAAGTAGATCGCGAATAACACATATATGGGATGTATCAGAAGCGCAATCAGCCACACGGGCACCACATGCATGATAAATGATTTTGTATTCAAAGCCGTAAACAGAATCGCAACCGGCAGAACTAATAAGAAAGCCGTTACGATCGAAAAGGGTGTGAGTAGTGATAGCAGCAGAAGCAAATAAATAACGCTCCATACCGCCGTAGTCCAGCGCAGTTTCAATATGTTCACCTCTTACGCAAATGTTCTTCGAGCGCGGAAATATCCTGGTACCAATCTTCCAGTTGATGTCCTTCCTGCTTATGCTTTTTCAATTTCTCTAATAAGAGATCGTCCAAATCCCGATAGGTCAAGCCGAGCCTTCGGCCCAGTATGTATGAGCTCATCATCAGGCTTACCAAACTGTCTCCAACCTTTGTAGTGCTGCCTTCCCATAGAGCTTTGAATAACCGGGATACATTGTCAATTACTTCGGTTTTGAGCCATTCAATCACTTTGGCGCGTTTAGCTACATCCAAGTCCTTCGGCATATTTGGCATATCCATCTCTCCCTGAAAACAGCTTTATTCTCCATTATAGCATAAAAAAAAGCCGCCCACACAAAGGCCCATGCACCCTGCCCATCCTTAGTACCAGTGGGATAGAGATAACCTACCTTCTCTTTGTACTCCAATCGGGCCCCGGTTATTCCTCCCCGCTCTTTCGCTGCTGCCTCGCTTCTATAAAAACAGGACGTGTTACCCACATTGCCATCGTGGTCCCACGCCCTGGTTTATTCACAAATCTACTTGATTATGATGCCCCGTGGGACTCCATCGTCTCCTTGGAGACAAACCGTTCACAGTATTCAATGATGAGGCTTCTGCGTACAATGCCAATAAAGCGGTTCATATCGTCCACCACAGGCACAAAGTTCTGCACCTTGGCCAGATTAATCAGATCCTCCATCCGGGCGTCAATCGACACCGGTTTAATATCCATACGAAAAGGAACATCCTTCAATAAAAATTTCGAAGCGTTCTCAAAAGTGATTTTGCCATCCGAATTTCTCATATGCCACAACAGATCACCTTCCGTTACAGTCCCTGCGTACTGTCCGTTCTTATCCAGTACGGGCACAGCCGTATATCGGTGAAACTCCATCCGTTCCAGCGTCTGCCTGAGCGTAGAATCCAGTGTTAAACAGATCACTTCCTGCTTCGGTAATAGAAAAAAAGCGATATTCATAATGCATTATCCTCCTTATGACTTCAACCTCTGAAGTCATGTTAAGTAACCTTCCTGATTTAAGCCTAGATATGCAGGTTACTCCTTCCCCTATCCATACTCATACATACGTTAACTTCGTCGTTCTGATTCCTTGTTTAGGGCACAAAATCAGCAGCCATCCGACTGCTGATTGAGGTGAAGCAACGTACTATGACATTCATCCGGGTATACCGGTGTATATTTATTTCAACTTTTGCTTCTCAGCATCTTTGGGCTGCAGCAGTTGGTCAGCCGGTGTATCCGGGTTCATCCAATTGTCAATTAAATCCCGGGCTTCCTGCACATCATCCATGTCGGGCTCGTTGTAATAGACGCCGCCAATTTTCATGCCTTCCCCCATGATTGTAAAGCTGGTCATATCCACTTTGCCCCCGGTCAGCATCTGCTTCGCCAGGTCAATAATGAATTTAGGCTGCATATCGGTCTGGAAATTATCTCCCATGATCTCAATCAGTTCGGGCACCTTGCCGATCTGATCAAGCTTCATCACCCGCTTGGCCGCTACGTCCAAAAACACTTGCTGTCTCTTCGCACGATTAAAGTCGCTATCTTCCCGATATCGGACATAATTCAAAGCTTCCTCGCCGTTATAAATCGGTTTGTTGGCTTCAATCGTGAATTTCTCATGGTCTCTGCCTTTATTGACGATATCCTTGCCGATCGGCAGGTCCACGCCCCCAATGGCATCAACAACATTCTTCAAGCCCTTGAAATTAATGGAAGCATAATAATTAAGTTCTTCCTCGAAAAATGCCTCCATCGTATCTTTGGCCATTTGATGACCGCCAAATGCAAACGCGTGGTTAATCTTATCTTTCTTGTCCTTACCGATAATATCGACATACGTATCCCTTGGAACCGATATTAAAAGCACTTTGGACTCCATGGGACGTACAACCGCATAGATCAACGTATCCGAACGCGCAGGTTCATCCTCCCGCTGGTCACTTCCGAGCAGCATAACGGAGAACGGTTCGCTCTGGAGTACTACAGGTTCAGGTGTCTTGTCGCTCTGGAGCGGTTTATACGATTTCTGCAATGATTCCTCTACATCCTTTGCCATAAACAGATCAAATGCTACAACCGCAAGCTGCGTTCTAAACAGAAACGCGGTGGAGCCCAGCAGTATGACCAAAGCGAGAGTAATATATATTGATTTCCTCTTCATGAGTTCAATTCCTTCTTTATTATAAAATAATTTAATGGATAAGTCAGATCGTTAAAGGTCCTTGCTTGCACCCCAAGCTACTTGGCTCACCCTCCTCTCCTTATTAAACGGGAACTCTTCCCGTTGACTCACTTCATATCAGCAGGCCAGTTTCAACACATCATCTATTGTAAACCAGATTATTGTCAAATGTGAACCCTTCACGGGCAGTTCTATAAATCTACCAAATCTTCATCAATCCGTTAAACGGGTCTCTTATCATGCGTAAGAGCGGCAGAGACTCCCGAATATTGAAACCAGTCATCCAGCCGCTCTCTCCATGTTAACGTTTTAGCGAATCCGTAGTCAAATAGCTTGCGTGTCTCTTCAAATCTTGCTTCTTTAGATTCGGTACCCATGACAACGGCAACAAGCCGACTGCCTTGCTTCTCCGCAGTACCCGTGAAGCAGTATCCTGCATTCGCCGTGTACCCTGTCTTTAATCCGTCCGTGCCTTCATAGGAATAAGGGCCTCCTACCGATGGCAGCATCCAGTTGGTGTTGCTTAAATATAAATTCCGTCCACTTATTTTCGTTTGAGTCTTGCTGGAGGTGCTGAGTATATCGGGGTGGCTTCGAATCAAATGCGCTGCCAGTTTGGCCGTATCCTCTGCGGTCATCACCGTTTCTCCATCCGACGACCAGGCTTGATCTTTGGTTGTGTCTCGCTCGACTCCCGACGCGTTCACGAATCGTGTCGCGCTGGATAAACCAATCTCTTTTGCCTTGGCATTCATTTTTCGGACAAACGCTTCCTCGGAGCCTGCAAAATGCTCGGCAAGTGCTACGGCGGCATCATTCGCCGAATAAACCGTTATACTCTGAAACAATTCGCGCACCGTCAGAATTTCGCCCGATTTCAGGGCAATCTTAACCCCTCTGACGTCCGTTGCGAGATCGCTTATTATGACTTCATCGTCCCAGGATCTGTTCCCGGTCTTAATATCATCCAGAATCACCAACTCGGTCATCAACTTGGACATGCTTGCAGGCGGTAAGGGGATATCGCCATTTTTGCTGAGCAAAATACGCCCCGTATTTAAATCCATCAAGACAACCGCTCGCGCGTCCACCTTCGGTTTAAACCCCGCTCGTTCTATATTTCCTATGACAAACGCCCCAATCGGGACGATAATTAACAACATCATGACCAACCAAAGCCACCGTTTTTTCATCGAATTAGCCCTCCATAATAATAGACGGATAAAAAGGGCATTTGGTCTGCTTTTTTTCAGAAATTTTATTTTGAAATTTTTGTAAATAGGGTCGATTAGTCACTCAAAATAAAAAAGACCTCCTTCCGTCCGCAGACGGAGGAAGTCCCCCTATGAATCCGTTTAATTTCTAATACATGTTCTGATTGCTGTCAGAAAACTTAAATATGAAGAGTCATATTAAGCGTAGTGACAAGCAACGAAGTGATTGTTCCCCATATCACGATATTCTGGAATCTCCTGCTTGCATAGTTCTGAAGCCAGCGGACAACGAGTATGGAACTTGCAGCCGGATGGCGGGTTCGCCGGGCTCGGAATGTCGCCTTGCAGTACAATCCGATCGCGCTTCAGCGTTGGATCCGGTACCGGAACTGCCGACAACAATGCCTTCGTGTAAGGGTGCAGAGGATTGCGGAACAGCTCTTCCTTGCTAGCCATTTCTACCATCGATCCCAGATACATTACCCCAATTCGGTTGCACAGATGCTCTACAACACTGAGATCATGAGAAATGAACAAGTAGGTCAACTGTTTCTCGCGCTGCAAGTCGCTAAGCAAGTTGATGATTTGCGCTTGAATCGATACATCCAGTGCAGATACCGGCTCATCCGCTACGATAAAGTCTGGATTCAGAATCAACGCGCGGGCAATCCCGATCCGTTGACGCTGTCCACCAGAGAATTCATGCGGATAACGATCATAATGATACGCAGCAAGGCCGCAAATCTCAAGCGTTTCAATCACGCGATCCTTAAGGTCCCTACGGTTAACTAAGCCGTGGTCAATGAGTGCCTCGCCGATCGCTTCGCCAACCTTGATTCTTGGGTTCAGGGAGCTGAATGGATCCTGGAACACGATCTGCATCTTCGGACGCAGGGCACGCATCTTCTCTTTGGATAATGTATGGATATCCTGACCATTAAAGATAACTTTACCTTCCGTTTTCTCCAGCAAACGGAGAATGGTTCGGCCAATGGTGCTCTTGCCGCAGCCGGATTCACCTACAAGCCCGAAGGATTCACCTTTATTGATGGTAAAGCTGACTCCGTCAACGGCTCTTACATTACCCACCGTCCGCTGCAATATGCCACCGGTGATGGGAAAGTATTTTTTCAAACCATCAATTTCAATCAATGCTTGACTCATTACGCTTTCCCCTCCTCTTCATACAACCAGCAGGCGACCTTGTGGCCGTTAGGATCCGTACCGAGCGGAGGCGTCTTCTCTCTACAAATCTGCATGCATGATTCACAGCGATCATGGAAATGACAGTTGTCTCCAAGATCTACCGGATTGGGTACCTGTCCCGGAATCGAATACAGACGTTCTTGGGTCTGGTTAATGATGGGCTTAGCTTTCAAAAGTCCTTTGGTATACGGATGCTTCGGCTGCTTGAAGAGCTCAATAACCGGCGCTTCTTCAATGACTTTCCCCGCATACATAACAACAACATAATCTGCCATTTCCGCTACGACACCCAGGTCATGCGTAATCAGCATAATGGATGTATTCAGCTTCCCTTTGATGTCGCGCATCAGATCCAAAATCTGGGCCTGAATCGTAACATCCAGCGCAGTTGTTGGCTCATCTGCAATCAGGAGCTTGGGATTACAGCTAAGCGCAATCGCGATCATAATCCGCTGGCGCATACCGCCGCTGAGCTCATGCGGATAGGAGTCGAAAATCTTCTCCGCACGCGGTATTCCTACCAGATTGATGAGTTCGATGGCACGGTTTTTGGCCTCTTTACGGTTTACGAGCTGGTGTAACACAATAGGTTCTACAATCTGCTCCCCGATCGTTAATACCGGGTTCAGTGAGGTCATTGGCTCTTGGAAGATCATGGCGATATCGTTGCCGCGAATCAAACTCATCTCGCGCTTGCTCATCTTCAGCAAGTCCTTGCCTTCATATAGAATTTCTCCTCCTACTGGAGGTGTATCGATTAAACGCATAAGAGACATGGCTGTTACGCTTTTACCACAGCCCGACTCGCCCACCACGCACAGTGTTTCACCTTCACGGATTTTGAAGCTTACATCGTCGACGGCTTTCACGGTGCCTGCGGAGGTTTGAAAATGCGTTTTTAAATTGCGGAATTCAACTAATTCTTTTGCCATATTCGCATCTCCTACTTCTTCATTTTCGGGTCAAGTGCGTCGCGAAGCCCGTCACCGATCAAGTTAATCGCAACCACGGTAACAAGAATACACATGCCTGGCGGTATCCATAACCATGGTCGCTTGCGGAAGTCGATGAGATTGTTGGCGGCAGAAATCATATTCCCCCACGATGGTGTTGGCGGAACAACCCCGACCCCTAGGAAACTCAATGCCGATTCAAACAGGATAGCTCCCGCTACACCAAGCGTTGCAGATACAATGATGATTGGAATCGTGTTAGGAAGCAGATGACGGAAGATTTTTCGACGATCTTTAAGTCCCAAGGCTTCCGTTGCTTGCATAAATTCCTGTTCACGGAGCCCCAATATTTGACCACGTACGAGACGGGAAATACTGCTCCAACCCAATATACCAATGATAAGCATCAAGAAATAGATGCGTTTGGAAGGATCTACCTTCAAATCAGATAATACCGCACCCAAGATGATGAGAATTGGGAGCGTGGGCAATGCCATAAAGATGTCGGCCATACGCATAATCAGCGTATCTACCCATTTACGGTAAAACCCTGCCAATGCTCCAAGGGTAGAACCGATAATAATGGAAATACCTGTCGCTACCAGTCCTACTGTGAGGGAAATCCTGCCTGCAAGCATCATGCGCAGGAGAATATCACGCCCCAGTTTATCGGTTCCTAACCAATACTTCGAGCTTGGAGGCAAATTCTTATCAGCCACACTGTAATCAAATAGGGAATATGGTGAAAATACCGGGCCCATAAAACACAGCAAAAACATAAATACAATTATGAAAAGTCCGATGACAGCAAGACGGTTTCTGGAAAAACGGCGAATGGCCATTCTCCATGGAGAATCCGGCTGCTTCTTCGATACTGGTAGATTCGTTTTTAATGGTGCAGCCTCTGCGGACAAATGAATCTCCTCCTACTTTAAGCGAATTCTTGGGTCAGCGGCGCCATACAGGACATCAGATAACAAGTTACCTAGCAATGTCAGTACGGAAATAAATATCGTGAAGCCGAGCATAAACGGGTAGTCCCGCATATTGATCGATTCCAGATATACCTGGCCAACCCCAGGCCAAATGAATATCTTTTCCAAAATGATGGCTCCACCAAATAAGCCTGGCAACTCGAAGCCCATCAAAGTGATCGCAGGAAGCATTGCATTACGCAAAGCATGCTTGAAAATAACCGTACGTTCCTTCAATCCTTTTGCACGGGCTGTGCGGATATAATCCTGACGGATAACTTCCAGCATGCTTGTACGGAAATACCGCGTCAAGCTGCCTGTGCTTAGCATTGTAAGTACAGTCACTGGCAAGAACATATGCCATGCAATGTCAATCAGTTGCTGCCATGTGTTTCCATTCAAGCCTGAAGTTCTCATACCACCAACCGGAAACCATCCTAAATCCAAGGCAAAAATCTTGATGAGAAGGAGTCCGATAAAGAAAGAAGGCAGTGACATACACAAAAAGATAAATAACGTTACGATCTTATCAAACAATGAATACTGAAATTTAGCCGAGAATACCCCTGCAAAGATAGCGATTATCCAGCTAAATATCAACGAAAAAATAGCAATAAAAACAGAGTTCCATACATAGTTACCCATAACGGTGGTAACCGGTTGTTTGTGCTGAAGGGAATCTCCGAGATTACCCTTTAACATATTGCCAGCCCATGTGAAGTAACGCTCCACCGGCGGCTTATCCAAACCATAAATTTCCCGAAGCTGAGCTGCTTTCTCAGCAGTCATCGTCGGGTTATCCATTGCAGTGATATAATCACCTGGTACCATTGCTGATATTGCAAATATGAGAATCGAGATCCCGATCAATGTCGGGATAATCTGCAGCAGCCTCCGGATAATGTACTGCTTCATAATATTCCTCCCGGCTTATAAGTGGATATGCCCAGCTCTTGCGAGCTGAGCATATGTTTCCTGCTGTTATTGTTCAAGTTCGACTTTGTAAAGATCATGTACGAAGTCTTTATATGGAGTAATTTCCATACCTTTAACTCGGCTGTTGATACCCCACATATCACGTCTTTGGTGAATCGGGAGATCCGGAACGTCTTGATTCAGCACTTGATATGCTTCTGCATATGCTGCTTTACGCTCTTCAAGATCGAAGGCTTTCAGACCTTTATCCATTGCTGCATCATAAGCAGGATTGGAGTATCCGATATCATTTTGCTGTCCATCTGTACGGTATACAGTGGATTCTGGATCTGGAGTCAAGCCCCATGCAGCAAAGAACATTTCGAAATCGCCTTTATCCTTCTTATCCATGATCGCATTGAAGTCTAATGTTTCTGCAATGATCTTAATGCCAAGCTCTTGGTAGTTCTGATTCATTACCGGAATCAAAGCATCTACAACCGGGTTATCAGCTGTTGCAGAGAAGTGAAGCTCAAATTTCTTGCCGTCTTTCTCGCGGATGCCGTCAGCACCTGGAACCCAGCCTGCTTCATCAAGAAGCTGCTTCGCTTTCTCGATGTCGAAATCATGTGTGTCGATACCTTCAGTAGTATACGCCCATGATACATTCGACTGTGGAATGTTGATTACGTTAGCATAAGGACCATAGATAATTTCAACGATTTCTGCACGGTTCAAACCGTATAATAATGCTTGACGAACTTTCGGATCTTGGAACTTAGGATTTTTATGGTTCATGGCAACGTAACCGTACCCATTGGTTGGGAAGATGTTGATATCCAAGAAGCCCATGGATTTCAACTCTTCTACGGTATCTTCGTTAACGGTAACCATATCCATATCGATTTCACCGGATTGGAACATAGCCAATTTAGTTTCATCAGTAGTTGTTTTGTAAATTACGTTTTTGATTTTCGGAGCTCCCAGGAAGTAGTTCGGGTTAGCTTCCAATACAACCTCTTGACCAGGAGCGAAGCTCTTCAGAACATACTGACCGCTACCGATTGGTTTAGTATGAAGGTTCTTCATGTACTCCAGGTTGCCTTGTTTGTAATCTTTGCCGTAGTATGCTTCTGGTACGAAAGAAATGTCTCCTAGAGAATCCTTCGTCATAGCGTTTGCTTCAGTTACTTCAATCTCAATGGTGTGGTCATCGATAACTTTAACACCAGAGATGTCAGTTGCTTTACCATCATGATACTCTTGACCACCTTTTACATGTGTCGAGAAAATATCAGATTGGCCGTCATAGCTGGAATCATGAAGAACTTTCATCGCAAATGCATAATCTTTTACTGTTACAGGTGTGCCATCAGAATAAGTTACACCCTGTTTCAATTTAAACGTATACTTTAATTTATCCTCGGAAACTTCAACGCTTTCTGCCAAACGGTTTGCATACGTTCCATCACCGTTCAACGTGAAGAAAGAATCGAAAATTGCTTCTACAACATATTTATCATATGCTGTTTGCCAGAAGAACGGGTTGAAGACACCTTTTGGTGAAGTCATACCAACGATCAGTGTATCTTTACGATTTTTAGCTGCTGTAGGATTCAAAGATGGGTCCTCAGCTTCGAAATAACCTTGGCTTTCATCTCCAGTTTCAGCAGGCGGTTCTGTAGTATCTTTGTCGCCTTCAGCTGGTGGTTGCTCTGTTTGCTCCCCTTGACTTGGCTGTTCTGCTGTTCCTCCGCCCGCACATGCTGCCAATACCGTCATGGCCAAAAGCATGATGGCAAGCAGGAGTGACATTCTTTTCTTCATGCGAATCTTCCTCTTAAAAAATGTTGTTGCATTATAAATTATCAGGACGAATATTGAAATCATCCTTAAATAATTTCGAACAGAATTCTTAACGCTCTAGCATGTCATTAGCATGATGTGAAATAAATTGAAAGTTTTACAGAAAATATACCATTGGTCAATTAGTGCCAAAGTCTCTAGCAAAATCTTCATGCCTATAAAATTAATGTTATGATACGTGTAAATTTAGGTAATGTCAATTACTTTTTTTCATTTTTCTCAAAAATCATGTTTTTAACGTCATTTTTGAGGTTAATAATTAAGTTTATCTCCGTTGTATATCCTTAGTTTACTGAAAATGTATGTAATATCAAGATATATTTACAATTTATAACTATAATCGCTTATGGTTTTGAAGAGATCATGTAATATTTAATTACACAAAATTCAAATATCTATCCGAATATTTATTGATAAGGTCTAAAATGTCAATTATATGTTATATTATTTTACGTTTATTGAGTTAGTCTGGCTTGTTTATAACTAGAAACCATTTTTATGTAATATATTATCCTTACGATATGCTTCAATTCGTTATTAGATGACGTATGTTTGTGGTTCTACTTATTCATAGTTTAGCCTCCTACAGCGTTAACGCTTAAAAAAAGCAATCCGGGACTGTGATCCGGATTGCTTTCACGTTGAATTTCATGTCAGATAAATCAACCTTGCTCTTTCATACTTGCGAACTACAGATTCTTTACCCAAGCAAGTTTTAAATCCATCTCTTCAATGCACTGCTGATGATCATGCGTATCGTCAGCCACTAACGGCGTCACCGGATACGTTCGCATCTGTCCACGGTAAGGTTGAAGCAGCGGATGCACAGCATGTCTTCCTTGGATTTCCGGATCCAGCCATTTTGCCATATTTTCCTCTGACAAAATCGCCGGCATTCGTGTTTCGAACTCTCGAATCGCTTCATTGGCCTCTGTCATTAGAACCGTACATGTTCTCATTTCGTTTCCCCTGGCATCTCGCCATGTCTCGTATAGTCCGGCCATGCCGAATATTTCATGATCTCCGATAATGGTCCGTACCGCATAACTCCGTTTGCCAACCGTTCTCCAGTAATATAAACCGTTACAAGGGATCACACAGCGTCTTGTGTCAATCGCTTTACGGTAAGTGGGATTTTGGTCAACCGTTGTAATATCCGCATTGACCGCATCTTTACCCCAATAGGGTACCAGCCCCCATCGATACTCATCCAGCACTCGCTCTCCCTGTTCCTGTAGAATGACCGGCATGGTTTGGGTAGGGCTAATGTTGTACCGGCTCTTGTAGTAATACATTACCCGATTGATGCCAAAGCGTTGATTTACTTCATCGATCCCTGCGGACAGCGAGAATCGTCTGCACATACAACTACCTCCTTTTTCCTTTATCGTTTGGATAATGGAGGCGGAATATGCATAATAAGACTAACAACATGAAGCTTCCACTACTTGTACGCTTGTATCCCTGGAGTGGACATCATAAAATTGAAAGGTTTCTGCAAGTTTTATGTAATCACATTATTAAATTTTCTTTAGCGCTCTGTCGTACCAATGTTCATATATCATGTTTGTATACGATAGACATCATCTTCAATCAAGTAAGCATGAGATTTGCCTATAACGTTCTCCTTTTTTAAGGCGCCGTTTCGATTGTACTTTATTTCCAAAGTGGTGATTATCCCAGCTCTCATTTGATGAGCCAATACATACCTATATATAATAGAAGGAATTTTTTCAGATTGCTTTTTTTCGCCTTCATAATCGTATTTTTATTTCTTACAAGAGTACTCCATTATCTTATAAATTGTATTGCTTACAATAGACACTGTCCGTTTTAAGCAGACATGGTTTCAGGGCTTTAAAACTGGAAAGCTTTACACTAGGCTTGTGTTTGTCGGTAGCTGCTTTTCCTTCTTAGTGTACACTCTGGGGAGACACGGTTCCTCTGTGGAGACATTCTATATCTCAACATCTGGATAACCCCGATTCATCCCAAAATGAATAATTTCCGCATCAGGACTGCTGCGCTTTCACACCTGGGAGGTACGCTTGGATTGTTATTGTGAAACTCTCGTCTAACAAAAACTCTCATCACATGCCTCCTCGAAACCAGCTTGTACTCTTCCATAATAAAAAAGCGGTCCAGCCTATAAGTTAGGCTGGACCGCTTTGACACAAATGATTACTCAGTTGTGTATGGAAGCAATGCGATTTGACGGGAGCGTTTGATCGCAATCGTCAGGGCACGCTGATATTTAGCGCTAGTACCTGTTACACGACGAGGCAAGATTTTTCCGCGCTCGCTGATGAATTTCTTGAGCAGGTCTGTATCTTTATAGTCAATGTGAGTAATTTTGTTCACAGTGAAGAAACATACTTTACGACGCTTGTTGCGGCCGCCACGGCGTGCCGGTCTTTTGTCGTTGTCTCCGCCTTCTCTTTGTTTAAAAGCCATGTGTTGTCAGTCCTTTCCGTATTAAAATGGCAAATCATCATCCGAAATATCGATCGGTTTTCCTTCATCGGAAAAAGGATCCTGATTGTTGTTTCGCGAGTAGTTATTGTTCCCACGGTTTCCGCCACTGCTATTGCTGGTGCTGTTGCTTCCTCCGCTAAACGATGATTCCTCACGATTTCCTCCGCCACCGCTTGTTTCACGGTTTGACTCCAAGAAGCGAACATTATCGGCAATGACTTCGGTGACGTATACACGCTTACCTTCGTTATTCTCGTAATTCCGCACTTGAATGCGCCCTTCTACAGCCGTCAGACGGCCTTTACGCAGATAGTTTGCACAAGTCTCCGCAAGCTGTCTCCAGGTCACGACCGGAATGAAATCCGCTTCGCGCTCCCCGCCTTGTCCAGTAAACGGACGATCGACAGCAAGTGTAAATTGCGTTACAGCAACACCTGAAGGAGTATATCGCAGCTCGGGATCCTTAGTCAGTCGGCCAATCAAAATGACACGGTTCAACAATCCAATCCCCTCCTTAGAACGAAATCAATTACAAAGTTTTTTTACGTATTAAGCAACGTCGTTCGTGATGAGATAACGAATAACTTCGTCAGAAATCTTCATGAGACGCTCAAGCTCAGCTACAACTTCAGGTGTTGCGTTGAAGTTTACCAGAACGAATACGCCATCACGGAATTTCTTGATCTCATACGCAAGACGGCGTTTACCCATTACGTCATGCTTTGTAATTTCTCCGCCGTTGGAGATGATGCCTTGGAATTTATCGACTGCAGCTTGAACAGCTTCTTGTTCAATGTCAGGACGAATAATGTACATCACTTCATATTTGCGCATATGTTTCACCTCCTTATGGACTTCGGCCCTCAATCTCTGTTGAGAGCAAGGAGCGAGTCTAACTCGCACCATAATACTATATCAGAACGGGTGATCGGATGCAAGTTTCTTTTCGATGCTGAATATGCTCTCTTCCCTTTATTACCGCGCTTTTCTCACTTTCCCTGCAATGATTTAGAGTCCAATGGCGCATGATAATACATGCAGTCCATCCATCATAATGAGGAGGAATTCCACAATGGGAGAACAGTCCGAATTTCGTGCAGGTGACAAAGCCCCAAACAACGGCATTTATATGGAAGTGGGCGTCAGAGACCATATCATGGGGATCGAAAACCCTCGTCAAATCCAAATGAACAAGGGTGACACGTTCCCTGAAACCCAAAATGACGATCGTGTATGGTTAAACAAGCGCAGAGTGCAGCCTAAGTAACCACCTGAGTGATCAGCCTAATCAGCTCCTCGGGAACTTCGTACATCGTGCCTACAGCATCCTGTGCGCACGGTACGAAGTCAGGGATACTACAAATGGCTGTCGGCCAAACCAGGCATTCTAATCATTTAACCTTGGAATTTTTATCCGGTGAAATTAGTGTGTATACAAAATTACCTTTATGCGCACATTATAATCAGGCGGTGCATGAGAGAGGTGTGGTTCCGTTGAACGTTGCAGCAGAACGACGCATGAGGTTTCTGATCGTCGCACGGATTGCAAGCTGAGGAAATGAGCCGAATGCTTGACCTCTTGGACAAGTGAAGCTATTGACAAGGTTCGCAGAAGTGCTGATAAAATGATTCCAATTCACAGCACCGCCTACCCAGAAGGAAGGGCCCAATCGGGCCCTTCTTTTTCGTGCAAATGCTCGAGACCCAAAACTCAAGCTTGTTCCAACGAAAAACACCCCCTGCAGGTATCTGCACGAGGGTGTTTTATTCAAAGACGCTTTACAGCTTAACGCCTAACTTATGTATCAACATCGTTTATAACCATAACAGCGGAACTTTAAACGATTGGTGGCGGAAAGGGTGGGATTCGAACCCACGCACGCCTTGCGACGCCTAGCTGATTTCGAGTCAGCCCCCTTGGGCCTCTTGGGTACCTTTCCACAGCAAGATTGATTATATCATGGAAACGTTATCTGGTCAATAGCTTGCCTTAAACTCAATATTGGTATTGAAAGTTTGATTGTTGCTGCTCGATATTCCCATAAACCTGCTTGAATCTACCTTCCTGTTCAGATTCTTTCTTAGTGTATTGGCAGAGAATGAAACACTGAAGAACTGCAAACGCCTGGGAGGAGGATAGATCCCGCACGTGCATGCGGAAGCCCGCTCCTTAATCAGATTATCTTACGATTTAATATGTCTGCAGTAATCGCTTGAACGCTTCGGGGAGGAGTTTTTACGGTGTGTCCCCTGCCCCTTCCGTCTCCTGAGCCGAACGCAAAACCTTCTTCATATTCTTCTCAAACTTTAAACGGGGGATCAACACGCTATGCTGACACTTGGTACATTTGATCCGAATATCCATCCCCATGCGAATAATCTCCATCTCATTATTCCCACAAGGATGCGGCTTCTTCATCTGAACGATATCCCCTAACTGAAATACCTTGCGTTCCATGGCTACCGCTCCCTTTAACTTCTATTACTTCTTCTATCTATTATATATCATTGGATAACCGATTAGATCAACCCTGCACGCGTTCTTGTTCCAAATCCCGTGCTTCAATCGCCTGTTTGATATCCGTAAAAATCTGACGCTCCACATCTTCCCTTGCGTTCGGATTGCATTCCGCCACAATACGAACAACATACTCGGAAGTATTCAATGACTGGATTCCTAATACATCCGGTGCTCGCTGTACCTCGGGACTGCGATCCATAATTCCCGTGAGGGCCGCTTGAATCAGTGTAACCGTGTCCTTCACCTGCTGGTCGTTCTTTACCGGTAGATCTACAATAGCTAATGAGTTGGAAAGGGAGTAGTTCGTGACGCTGGTAATCATCCCGTTCGGAATAATATAGGTCTCCCCATTCAATCCCTTTACACGCGATGTGCGAAGCCCGATCATTTCGACAGTTCCCCGGTACTCACCACTCTTGATTACGTCGCCTACTGCAAACTGATCCTCGAATATAATAAAGAATCCGGTGATAACGTCCTTCACTAAACTCTGTGCACCAAAACCTATTGCAAGCCCAAGTACCCCAGCACCGGCTAACAGCGGTCCTAACTTGAAGTTGAACTCTGAAAGAATGATTAAAATCATAACAAAGTTGCACACAACGGAGGTTACATTTTTTAACAACTCCCCGACCGTGACAAACCGTCTTGAGTTCACTTGAATTCGGCTCTTCTCCTGCCTAAGAAGAAACTGATCAATCATTTTATACACAACCCGTATCACAATACGCGTCAAAATAAAAATGATGATAACCCGAATGCCGGATGACAGGATATGCATCCACATCTCTTCATTCGTTAACCATCCCCAGACTTTATCTTTCAAGCCCTCAGCCTCCTCAGCTATGGTTTTTAAATCCACCTCATCTGCATCTCCTGATAAGAAACCAAAGCCCCTCATCCTGATGTCCTCCCCTTACTCTTCGATGTTGATATACCTCTCGTTGTTATCCAGCGCAAAGATGCCCCGGACTTCCACATGCTCCTGCCGGATAATCTCTTGAACATCTTTTAACGCATCAGGTGGGAATTGAATCGATAATGCACAGCCTGCTGTAATCTCTTTTGGTGTAGGAAAAAGATCAATTTCGATATCCGCGTACTCCAACAGCATTTCCGCACGCAGCGCCTGCTGGGTGGAATCGAATGCAATCAACATTGCGCCTTCCACTTCCCCGTCCCCCTCCATCGTGCCTATCATTTCTATGTATGTTCTACTCATCATCATTCCCAATGATTGAGAGTTTTATATAAACCTTTTCATAGAGCAACCTATTCATATAACTCATGCAGCCCAGTTACATATGCTATTCCAAAGAATATCCTTCTGTCCGAGTTGAATATAAATCACATTTTTAGCAAATCGCAAAGTATAAAAACAGTCTTTCATCCATATACTGATACTACCAAATGCAGACGAAAGGAAGATTCTATGAACCGTCTATCTAAAATCACGTCTCGCCCGGAGGCTTCTAGCTTAAAAATACCACACACAGACCCTAATATCCATTCTGCTATTATACATCGCTTGCTCTTCCATCTCTCTGACGCCCGTATTCAGCATCGTCCGCTTGTTATTGTCTGCATCGGTACCGACCGGTCCACCGGTGATTGCTTGGGGCCACTGGTCGGCACTTCACTAGCCCGCTACAACAGTCCGCTGTTTCATCTCTACGGCACACTGGACGAGCCTGTCCACGCCATGAATCTGAAGGATACGCTGACCTCCATATACGAGAAATTCGATAACCCTTTTGTGATCGGGATTGACGCCTGCCTGGGGCAATCATCAAGTGTAGGTTCTATTCAGATATCCGATGGTCCACTAAAGCCTGGAGCCGGCGTACATAAAGAATTACCGCCGGTCGGCGATATCCATGTAACAGGTATCGTCAATGTCGGCGGCTTTATGGAATACTTCGTATTGCAAAACACTCGCTTAAGCTTGGTCATGCGGTTGTCTGATATTATTGCAACCTGCCTATTTGCAGGCATCAAAGAGTGGAACCGTTCTACTTTTCTTGCAGCGCAAGAGTGACGGCCTCTTTTTCTTCGGGAGACAATGGATATTGGGACTGCCCATCCTTCAGCGGTTTAGCGTACACAAAAGAGCTCTCCCGGTTATGCAGACCGGTCAGCACGATCCCTTCCTCTTGTTCGCTGAGAATAGCCAGGGAGAAGCTCATTTCGTTTCCCCGCTCGCCAAACGCATTGTATCGAACGATACCAACCTTGGACTTCATCCCTTTCAAACTGCCGCTGATCGTATCCAGCATTTTTTGATGATTGGCATGCCCGTCTTCAATCTCATCCATTTGGATTTTCAATTGGACCAACAGTGATTCGATGTCTTCTACCCCACTGCCTGCCATCATCGCATCATAACGACGCTTCATTTTACGCAATTTTGTTCCCTGTACAATTAAAGTTACCCATAAGATCAAGATGATCATGACCATTCCGACGACAAACCAATGAAGCTGCTCCATGATCAATTCATTTAATTCAGACATGCTTTCTTCCTTCCTCTTCTCCATCTTGATCTATTCGATTAACTATGAATCTCTGCAATCGCTTTTCGCATGAACTCTACCTCGTCACGGCTAGTAGATATCCCCACGCTCGCTCTGACTGCACCCGTCTGTTCCGTGCCTGATGCCATATGGGCAAGCGGTGTACAATGATAACCGGCACGCACGGCAATTCCATATTCCCGGTCCAGTCGAAAAGCCAATTCAGACGCACTGTATCGCTCCGACACAAAAGCAACAATACCTGTCCTCGCCTGCCCAAGAGCAGGACCCAGTATACGAAGGCCTCCTACCTCTTGTAGACCCTCTATCATATATTGCGTTAACTCCCATTCATGCCGGTAAATATGCTGCGGTGTCCATTCAAGCACCTTCTTCACACCTGCTTGCAATCCCGCATATCCAATCGTGTTAGGCGTCCCTGCCTCATATCGATCCGGACGTACCGTTGGTTGTTCAATAGCCTCCGATTGACTCCCTGTGCCTCCGTGCAGTAATGGTTCCAGATCAATATCAGGCGAGATATACAACCCGCCTGTCCCCTGTGGCCCCAGAAGCCCTTTATGCCCCGGAAAAGCCAACATGCCTATATGCATCTCCTCCACATGAACATCCAGCATACCGGCACTCTGGGCAGCATCTACGAGCAGCACCGCCCCTTTCCTCTTCACCAGTTCTCCTATTTCAACGAGAGGAATAATCGAACCAAGAAGATTGGAACTGTGACTACATACAACAAGCCTAGTATTAGAACGAAAAGCTTCCTCCATTAGTTGCACATCAAGCTGACCTTCCTCATCGATAGGAATATAGTCCACTTGTACCCCTCGGGTACGTTTCAAAAACTCTAGCGGTCTTCGCACTGAGTTATGTTCAATCATAGTGGCAATCACATGGTCGCCTTCACGCAAATAGCCTTTGATTGCTAAATTCAACGCTTCTGTTGTATTCGATGTCAGCGCAATATCATTAGGATTTTTCACCCCAAACAAATCTGCGAGCGCCTTTCGTGTTCCGTAGAGTACACGAGAAGCTTTCACCGCCATCCGGTGACTCCCACGTCCCGGGTTTGCAGCCGCCTCCTCCATCGCCTTTCTCATCGCCTCGAATACTTCAGGAGGCTTTGGCCACGAAGTGGCTGCATGATCCAGATAAACGATCGGGTCCATGATGTTTCCCCTTCATCTTTACCGTATTGGTGTCTCTTAACAGGATATGCCCAAACCTCTTCAAACCCAGCATCAAGGCTATGGCTTCACGTCTAGTTAAATAAAGACATATCTCATTCCCTTACAGGAACGTCGACATGTCTTTGGTTTTTAATCGCACTCATTTGCTGTTCGACCATTTGTTGTTCAACCCGTCACTCACAATAGCATCTTTTTCAACAAAACCACGACACTTTTATTGAAGAAGTTCCAACAACCGTTCCAGGTCCTGTCTGCTATAGTAATTAAGCTCAATCTTCCCTTTATCCTTATTGTGCTTAATTTTGACCGTTGTTTTAAACCGTTCTCTCAGATCCTCTTCCAGATGATCGATATAAGGATCTCTATTCTTAACCTTAGGCTTCGCTTTATCCGTTGGTTTACGATCCAGATTCTTAACAGCTTCCTCTAGCTCACGAACACTCCACTCTTGCTCCACACACTGTTTTGCCAACTGCTTAACAAGAATCGGATCCTTAATTCCAACGATCGCTCGCGCATGTCCCATGGATAATGTTCCACGTGAAACATTGTCCTTCACTTCTTCTGGTAGAGAAAGCAACCGCAAAAAGTTAGCGATGTGGGAACGAGACTTACCTACCTTCAATGAAAGCTCTTCTTGGGTTAAGGAAAATTGTTCCATTAAACCTTGATAAGCTACAGCAATCTCCATGGCGTTCAGGTTCTCGCGCTGCAGGTTCTCAATCAGGGCAATTTCCATAACTTGTTGATCGCTAAAAGATCGAACCACCGCCGGAATCGTAGCTTTCCCGCAATATTGAGATGCCCGGAATCTGCGCTCCCCGGCAATAATCTCATACCCTTTCAGCACACTGCGGACGATAATCGGTTGTATAACTCCATGCTGACGGATCGATTCCGCCAATTCCTGGATTGCCTCATCGTTAAATGTCTTGCGCGGCTGATACGGATTCGCTCGCAATTGACTGAGCGGAATTTCCACTACCTTGTCATCATCATGAATAGACAAAGATGGAATAAGCGCATCCAGCCCTTTTCCCAATCGTTTACTCATACGAGATCACTTCCTTTGCCAGCTCCAAGTATACTTCCGCTCCCTTAGAACGAGGATCATATGTAATGATCGACTGTCCATGAGAAGGCGCCTCACTCAAACGAATGTTTCTAGGAATAATCGTTCTGTACACTTTTTCCTGAAAATACTTTTTCACTTCTTCAATCACCTGAATGCCCAGGTTCGTGCGCGCATCCAGCATCGTCAGCAATACGCCTTCAATTTTGAGAGAGGTATTTAGATGTTTCTGAACTAGGCGAACCGTATTCAGCAGCTGACTCAGACCCTCCAGTGCGTAATACTCACATTGAATCGGGATGATTACAGAATCGGCTGCGGTCAATGAATTGATCGTTAAAATACCAAGCGATGGAGGACAATCAATCAAAATATAATCGTACTGAGGCTTGATTAATTGTAGTGATTTCTTCAACCGTACTTCACGGGAAATCGTAGGGACAAGCTCAATCTCAGCACCAGCCAATTGAATGGTTGCCGGAATGATGTCCAATCCTTCTATGTTAGTCCCACAGATGGCGTCCTTCGGGTGTACTTCATTGATGATAATATCATATATGCAATTTGCAACATCGGCTTTATTAATGCCAACCCCACTCGTTGTGTTTCCTTGGGGGTCTATATCCACCAAAAGCACCCGTTTGCCTAGCGAAGCCAATCCAGCTCCCAGATTGACGGAAGTCGTCGTTTTGCCGACACCGCCCTTTTGATTTGCTATGGCAATTATCTTTGACACTCATTTCACCTCAATGTAGGAAGACTCTTCTAAGTAGTCGCATAGATGATATACAGCGATAGGCTGTATATGTATTAAGCGAACGATCCCGGTGACTCCGGGATGCCAGGATATAGCGGCGATGAAAATGAGTAATAAATTACATGGTTCTCATCTGTTACAACAAACCTAACCCCTTCGTTAATCGATACAGCCTGGTGCAGAGCACTATCTCTTGATCAACAGAAAAAGCGGTACGATGCATACCGCTTCACACCATATCTTAACGTTTAGGTATTTTTATAACGATTTCATAGTGATCTTCATGATCATTCTCTGTTGTCTTGATTGCCATCCCGGAACCGGATACCATATCAATTGATTGACGAATCGTGTTCAAAGCCAGGCGAACATCCTTACTATAAGATATACGCTTAGACTTCTTCATCGTTGTTACTTCTTTATAAAAGGCGATTCGTGCCTCCGTCTGCTTCACATTCAGTTCCTTGGTAATGATCTCATCCAGCACCTTAAGCTGGGTTTCTTCATTATCCAAAGAGAGCAGCGCACGGGCATGGCGTTCTGTCACTTTACGTTCCATCAGAGCCACTTTAACTGCTTCCGGTAGCTGCAGCAAGCGAATCTTGTTTGCAATCGTAGACTGGCTTTTTCCTAAACGCTGTGCCAAGCTCTCTTGTGTCAGTTGATGAAGATCAATCAGCTTCTGATAAGCAACAGCCTCTTCAATGGACGTCAGTCCTTCACGCTGCAAATTTTCGATTAACGCAATCGATGCCGCCTGTGAATCGTTGAACTCCCGAACAATGGCCGGAATCGTGTCCAGACCCAGCTTCTTAACCGCACGCCAGCGGCGTTCCCCTGCAATGATCTCATACATGCCATTACGGACACGAACAACGATAGGTTGAATGACTCCATGAGTTTTAATCGTCTGGAGCAGTTCATCAATCTTCTCATCATCAAAAATCGTCCGTGGCTGGTATGGGCTGCTGACAATCTCGTTTACCGGGATTTGTTTCACTTCATCCCCTTGGTTCCGCTCTGCCGCTAAGCCAAACAATCTCGAAAATTGTTCTTTCATTCCGTATATTACCACCTAATTTCATGATAGCACGGATAAGCCTCCGAATATCCCGGAATCGGTTAAACGATTGGACAACCACAATATGGAGCCATACTCAGATGATTCCACCATCCATTGGCGCTAGAATCCACTGTGGTGCCAGGCATTTCCCTGCAAAAACAGATTTCATGCTGATCAGAGAAAAGACGCCCGTGGTGATCATAGCCGTATTACTCTGATCCAAACCGCTGCATGAAGCGGTTTCTTCTTGAGAGATATAACAGGAGGTTTTATCATGATGCTTACTATCAATCGATATCTCACAAGTGGTATATATGTTTTCCACTTCGCATAAGGCCATGATCCCCTTGGGATCGCACGGCACTTTTCAAAAAACAGCAGCCACAACGATCAAGGTTGTTGACTGCACGAAGCAAGGATGGAAAAGTGACCAAACCAGGATTTATACTCTTTCATCCTATTAAAGAACGGGCAAACCGGCCCTTCTGTCCAAATGGATACTACGATTCTATTCTACCACTTTTTGTCCTATAACTCTATTCTCCAATATCACCTTTTTTCCTTCATTTATCGCTTGCTATATACAGGATTTGTGCACAGTTCCAAAGTTTTCGTGTCGATATCATGTTAATAGCCCACCTCAACTATCCTGCAGCCTTTCTTACGAGCCTAGCATTCAGAATAATTGTGGGATTTGCCAATAGATTAGATCGCTCCAACGACCAATAACATCCAAGTCCAAGACGAGCTGAATCTCATAAGCTAGTAGATGAATACGAATGATGTAACGAATGAAGTAACATCGTGCGTTACTGCTCCCTGTGCGCACATGGCATTGTCCGGCACATGATTATGATCACTGCAGACTTCCTTTCCTAGGGGGTCTAGCCTTCAATATCCAAGTCAGATAGTAAAATTGAAATCAAGCGATCATATTTCCAAAGGGATGTCTATTTATATCCGCCAACATACTTCTAATGTTTCACGTGAAACATTCAAAGTTTATCAGGTATATCCACAGCGTTGATATCATTCTTATTCATACGCTCAGCTTGAACTGAAAAATCCCCCTTTAGAGGTCAGCCTTGGTTCTGATTAATAAAATTCGCGCAAAGGGTGAGCGCGTGATCAAAACCTAAAGATGCTACCGTATAGACTTCCTCCCGCTCGGCAATCCGAGCTCAATTTTTTTCTTATTTCACCCCCGCCCCAATGTATAGAATAGATAAACGCACTGATGGACTTAACCAATGAAACAACGGTTTCTATATATTTCATTTGTGAATAGAAAAAAGTATTAATCACCGACCTGCCCACTCAAGACAAATCTTACACAGCCAAAAAAAGAGAAGAACTCCATAGAGTCCTTCTCTTTGATTAGTTTACTTTCTTCTTGCAGAGCTTGCTTCTGCAAAGGATACCGGAGTCATTGATAGTGCCTTAGATCAAAGTTGCAAGATACTTACACAATCGGTGTTTTGCTGGCCGTACCCGCCTTGCGGGGGTACTTGGAAGGCGTGGCTCCCTTTTTATCAATCACTACGATATGTCGGCCAGATTCCTCTACGGGTAAGGAGAACGAATGAACCTTGTTCAAAGCCCCTCTCAGCTCCTTCAAGCTGCGAGCCGCCTCCTTCACCTCTTCCGTAGGGTCACTGCCCTTCATGGCGGCGAATCGTCCCCCTACCTTGGTGAACGGTAGACAGAACTCGTTCAACACAGCCATGCGAGCAACCGCTCTTGCGGTGACCAGGTCGAACCCGTCACGGTACCCCTGCTTACGAGCAACCTCTTCCGCCCGTCCGTGAATCAGTTCAACCCCAGTAAGGCCAATCGTATCCACAACATGCTTCAGAAAGTTAATTCGTTTGTTAAGCGAATCCACAATCGTCAGTTTCACATGCGGGAAACATATTTTCAGAGGAATACCCGGGAAGCCAGCGCCTGATCCGATATCCGCCAGATTGCCGATTTGAGTCATATCCACGTAAAAGGCGAGCGTAATCGAGTCGTAAAAATGCTTCGTATAGACTTGCTCCCGTTCCGTAATCCCGGTTAAATTCATTTTCTCGTTCCACTCCACCAGTATTTCGTAATACATCTCGAACTGGTGAAGCTGTTTCTCATCGATTGTAATCCCGTGCTCACCGAGCCGGTCAACAAAAGCTTTCTGAATGTCGTCCATTCCTTATCCTTTCGCTGCGGTTACCCGGTTATAATGCTCCAGGTAAACGAGAAGTATCGAAATATCCGCTGGCGTTACACCTGCAATGCGTGATGCCTGACCGATGGAGATCGGGCGGATCTTGTTCAGCTTCTGCCGAGCTTCCATAGCCAGTCCGTTGATCTCGTCATAAACGATATCCTCCGGAATGCGTTTTTTCTCCATCTTCTGCAGCTTTTCCACATGACCCAGCTGTTTCTCAATATAACCCGCATATTTGATTTGAATTTCGACTTGCTCCTTCATTTCCTCATCCAGTTCGTAAGGAGACGGCGAGAGCGACTCAACCATCGCAAACGTGATTTCCGGACGACGCAGGATCGTCAGCATATTGCTTCCATCCACAATCGGTGCAGAACCGGCCGCTTCAAGCATCGCATTCACTTCAACCGGCTTCACCTTCGTTTGACGAAGACGTTCGATCTCCTGCTCAACCAGCTGCTTCTTCTGAATGAATTTAGCATAACGCTCTTCTGAAATGAGGCCGATGTCATGACCGATTTCAGTAAGACGCAGATCGGCATTATCATGACGAAGCAGCAGACGGTATTCTGCACGGGAGGTGAGCAAACGATAAGGCTCATTCGTCCCTTTGGTCACCAGGTCATCGATCAGCACTCCAATATAACCTTGGGATCGATCCAGTATAACGGGCTCTTTGCCCTGCACTTTACGTGCTGCATTGATTCCCGCCATAATGCCTTGTCCTGCAGCCTCTTCATAGCCCGAGGTTCCATTAATCTGTCCGGCCGTGAACAGACCCGGCAGTTTTTTCGTTTCCAGAGACGGCCACAGCTGTGTTGGCACCATGGCATCATACTCAATAGCATATCCGTTACGCATCATTTCTACCTTCTCCATTCCGGGAATGGAGCGAAGAACGGCAAGCTGAACATCCTCCGGCATACTGGTGGATAGCCCTTGCACGTAGTATTCTTTCGTATTTTTACCTTCAGGCTCAAGGAAAATTTGATGTTTCGGTTTGTCGGCAAAACGAACGATCTTGTCCTCGATAGACGGGCAATAACGTGGACCAGTACCTTCTATAACGCCAGAGAACATCGGGGCGCGGTGAAGATTATCATTAATGATCTGATGCGTATCCACCGACGTATACGTCAACCAGCAAGGAAGCTGCTCATTGTCGGAGGATTTCGTTTCATAAGAGAAGAACTTAGGCTTCTCATCCCCAGGCTGAATTTCGGTCTTGGAGAAATCAATCGTATCCTTGTGCACCCGCGGTGGTGTACCTGTCTTGAAGCGAACAAGATCGAATCCAAGCTCGCGCAGGTTATGCGCAAGTTTTACCGACGGTTGTTGATTGTTCGGACCGCTCTCATACATCAATTCACCCATAATAACTTTACCGCGCAAATACGTACCGGTTGTCAGCACAACCGCCTTCGCACGATATTCCGTACCCGTTTGTGTCACGATCCCCACGCAAACGCCATCTTCTACGATGAGCTGATCGACCATACCCTGACGAAGGGTAAGCTTCTCTTCCTTCTCCATCGTCTCTTTCATGGTATGCTGATAAGAAAACTTATCGGCTTGAGCACGCAGCGCATGAACAGCCGGGCCTTTACCTGTATTCAACATTCGCATTTGAATGAAAGTTTTATCGATATTGCGTCCCATTTCTCCGCCCAGTGCGTCGATTTCGCGAACGACATGGCCTTTGGCAGGCCCTCCAATGGACGGGTTACAAGGCATAAACGCAACCATATCCAAGTTGATGGTAACCATCAACGTTTCAGCACCCATTCGTGCAGATGCAAGTGCAGCCTCGCAGCCGGCATGTCCTGCACCGACTACAATCACGTCATAAGTGCCACCCATATAGCTCATAGCTCACCATCCTGTTCTTATTGTGTTATATACGTAATCAAAGGGCATCCTACCTCGAATATCCCTGTAATTGCTGAGTTGTTCCTACTATATATAATAATCCTTGGAGCTTATTTCCCCAAGCAAAACTGTGAAAAAATCTGATCAATGAGCGAATCGCCAACCGCTTCGCCCAATATCTCACTTAACTGTTCCCAAGCCATTCTCACATCGATTTGGATCATATCGATCGGGATGAGCTGTTCAGCCGCATCGTAAGCATCCTGCAGCGACTGCTTGGATTTCTTCAGCAAAGCGATATGTCGCACATTGCTCACATACGTCAGATCTCCGCCTTCAATCTGGCCGCTGAAGAATAAGTTGGATATGGCCTCTTCCAACCGGTCGATACCCTCTTGTGCCTTCATCGACATCGGAACAATCAATTCATCGGGATAGTACCGATGCAGAATGTCCAGATCGAGATTAGACGGTAAGTCCATTTTATTCATAATGACAATACATTGTCTACCGCGTATTTGTTCCATCAATTCCAATTCGTCCTGATGCAGCGGTTCACTGGCATTCAGCACGAGCAGAATGAGATCCGCTTCGTTTACCGCATGCTTGGATCGTTCAACGCCGATCTGCTCGACCACATCCATCGTTTCCCGGATGCCCGCCGTGTCGAGCAGCTTCAACGGAATATTGTTAATGGTCACAAATTCCTCAATGACATCGCGAGTCGTCCCGGGTATATCCGTGACAATCGCCCGATTATCCTGGGCCAGCGTGTTCAGAAGCGAGGATTTGCCCACATTAGGACGACCGATAATCGCTGTCGTAATCCCTTCACGCAGGATTTTCCCTTCTTGCGCGGTCTTCAGCAGCTTATCAATTTCACCCATAACAAGCTGGCTTTTCTCTTTAATGAATTCTGAAGTAAGCGACTCCACGTCATGCTCAGGATAATCGATATTCACTTCGATATGGGCCAGCGTTTCGACCAAGGTATGACGCAGCTCGTTGATCTTCCGGGATAACGTTCCTTCAACCTGCTTGAGGGCAACGGAAAAGGCGCGATCGGATTTCGAACGAATCAGGTCGATAACGGCTTCCGCCTGGGATAGATCGATCCGCCCGTTTAAGAAAGCCCGCTTCGTAAATTCACCAGGTTCCGCCAAACGGATGTTTAATTGAAGCAGCAAATCCATCACCCGCTTGACGGAGATGACCCCACCATGAGCACTGATCTCGACGACATCCTCGGTCGTGAACGATCGAGGAGCACGCATCACGGTCACGAGCACCTCTTCAAGGTTTTCTCCTGTTTTCGGATCTACAATATGACCGTAATGAACGGTATGGGAGTCCACTTCCGTTAACTTGTTTTTGCTTTTGAATATACGTTCCACTTCCTGAACGGAGTCCGGCCCGCTAACGCGAATAATCGCAATGCCGCCTTCACCGACAGCTGTTGAAATAGCTGCAATCGTATCACTAAACATCGTTTCCTTCACCTCTTTCTTTCGTAAAAAACATCAGAAATACAGCCATACCATATATAATCCGGCTGCTACATCTATCAACGTTAAAGAAAACCTCCTGCTGGAGTCTTCCTGTATAGGTCTCTGTAAAAAACAATGACTCCCTCTTGAAGCTTAAGGAGTCATTGTTTATATATACTCTTCAACTCATTTAGGACGACTTGGGTGTAATGACAACCCGCCGGTTCGGCTCTTCGCCCTTGCTGTACGTCTTCACGGCTCCATTCGATTGGAGTTTGGCGTGAATCACCTTCCGCTCAGCAGCAGGCATAGGCTCAAGCACAATCTCTTTACGGGTCTTCAGAACCCGTCCCGCTAACCGCTCCGCCAGATCCTCAAGCGTCTTCTTGCGACGGTCACGGAAGTTCTCGGCATCCAGTACGATGCGAAGATAGCTGTCGGAGTAACGGTTAGCTACGATATTCGCCAGATACTGAAGGGCATCCAGAGTCTGACCTCTGCGCCCGATCATCAGTCCAAGTCCGGCGCCGGAAATTTGAAGCGTGGTAAAGTCTTTCCCCTTCTCGACCTCAACCGAAATATCAAGCCCCATGGCTTGTCCGGTTTCAATCAGAAAGGTGATGGCTTCCTGGTAAGGATCCTTGCCTGCAAGCGAAGCTGTGTCAGGGTTCTCTGTATCCATGCTGACAGCAGGTTCCTGCGTCATTACAGAGGTATTAGAGATCTGAACCACTTTGGCCGGAACAGCTTGCGCGTTCGTAGGAGGTACTTCCTTCACAGATGATTCGCCGCCAGCACGGTCAGGCAGGAGCGTTAGTTCGACTTTCGCTTCCTTGACCCCGAACAGGCCCAGGAATCCTCTTGATGGCTGACTCAATACTTGAACCGATACACGGTCTTGACTTACACCCCATCGGGCCAGCCCTTGTGCGACAGCATCTTCAATGGTTTTTCCTGTTGCGACGATTTTACTCATCTCGACTTCTTGGCTCCCTTCGAACCTTTTTTCCCGCCTTTGCTGCCACTCTTTTTCCCGCCCTTGTTACCGCTCTTATTGCTCTTCTGACCGTCGGTTGCGCTGGCAACGCTTGCCACGATAGCAGCCTTGTCATTGTTGCGGTACAAGAAGTAGTTCTGCACGATCGTGTAGAGGTTACTGTAGAACCAGTACAACGGAAGCGCCGAAGGGAACTGGAAGGACATTACAAAGATCAGAATCGGATAAACGAACAGCATGAACTGCATCATTCCCATTTGCTGAGACGGGTTCATCTTCATCATCATTTTCGTTTGGAAAAACGTAGTTGCAGCGGCAAGCACCGGCAAAATAAATAGCTTGTCCGGTTGACCTAATTGCAGCCACAGGAATTCGTGATCACGAAGGAGATTGTTATAGTAAATCGAATGATAGAGTGCGATAAATATTGGCATTTGTACGATCAGCGGCAAACATCCCGCCATCGGATTAACCTTATTCTCCTGGAAGAGCTTCATCGTTTCCATTTGAACTTTTTCAGGTTGATCTTTATATTTCTCGCGAATTTTCTGAATTTCAGGCTGAATGGCCTGCATTGCCTTCGAGCTTCTGACCTGTTTCAGAGTCAGCGGTAAAATCAAAGTACGGACGATAAGCACCATCACGAGTACGGACAATCCGTATTCACCGTTAAACCATGTAGCAAACGTATCAAGTGCCCATGTAAAGTAATAAACAACGTTGCTCTGCCAAAAGCCTCCATTTTTCAAATCTTCAATGGTACGCGTTTGGTCAGCTCCACCAGGCGCACAACCTGATATAACGGCCACTGCAAGTATTACAGCGGTGAGGAGGAACCATTTCCCTCGTCTTGTCTTCATGAACGACACTTCAAAACCCCTCTCTTCGCCATTCCATTCCACGGTAAATCATAACATATTTATATGGACAAATAAACACATGGTTCAGCCCCTCTTCGCTTTCAGAAGGGACGATTTCCTCAATACATGAAGCACGCTTTTCTCCAGCTCCTGATATGACTTATCGAGCGCTCCTTTTCGAACGATAAAGATCAGGTCAATATGCTCGATAATCTGATGCTGATGGTGCCTGACAATCTCTTTAACCAGCCGTCTCATCCGGTTGCGGACAACCGCATTGCCGATCTTTTTGCTGCATGAAACGCCAACGCGAAACTGCTCTACCTCTTTTTTGCGTGACCAATATACAACAAATTGATGATTGGCGAAGGACTTTCCGTGTCGATATACCCGGCTGAAATCAGCGCGGTTCCGTAAACGAAGTTTTCTATGCACAAGTTTCTCCCGCCCTGCCGTTAATCAAATTCAATAATCATGCTTTTCTTTGGCATCTCTTCTATTATAATAGTATAGTCATGCCAAAACCGCGATAAACACTCCATTAGAATACTTTAAGACTCACTATAGCCTATATTCTGTCGGTTTCAAAAGGAATCTCCTCACACTGCAGGAGATATTACGAAAAAAAGACCACCTCGGTGGTCTTCGTGGCACAATATTAAGCGCTCAGTACTTTTCTGCCTTTTTGACGGCGGTTAGCCAATACTTTGCGTCCGTTCTTCGTGCTCATTCTTTTACGGAAGCCGTGTACCTTTTTACGTTTGCTTACATTCGGTTTGAAAGTCGGTCTCATGAATTAATGCACCCCCTTACAGGAATATGTCGTACCCATATTTTAAGATCATAACGTCAATCGACGCACTTTCACGGAAGAATAGACCGCGATTTGTTGAACCGACGTCTATGGACGTATCTCTTGTAAACAGACCGCTAAATGGTAGCGGATAATGTTCTCATCTTCACAGAAAATGCCTTTATACATTTAATCACGTTCAGGCCCAAAAGTCAAACCTAAGTTAACTTCAGCAAGCACTTAAGTTTTCCACAAGTAGTCATTATTGCTAGTTTTGAATTATCCACATGGGGATAACCTATTTTAAATAGGTTGTGGATGTCATTTTTCGATCCATATAACGCCTTTCATCCCTTAAATGTCCCTTATTTACAGAGGAGCTATAAAAGAGTAGTATAAATAATTGAATTCAAGTTGTATACAAGTATACACCTAAGAAAGGAGCTGCTTTGTTTTATGAAAATAGGCATGATCGGTCTGGGGAAAATGGGCCTCAATCTGGTTCAGAATCTAATTCATCATCAGCATCAGGTCGTAGCTTACGACTTAAATAAGGAATTGGTCGATCAAGCTGCCCAGTGTGGTGCCGAGGCCGCACCATCAACTGAGTTGCTCGTTGCCAAACTGGATAAACCCCGCATCGTTTGGATGATGGTACCGGCTGGAAATATCGTGGATTCCGTCATCGATTCCCTCACCCCACTCCTCGAGTCCGGTGATATTCTGATTGACGGGGGTAATTCACATTATAAAGATTCCAAAGCCCGTGCAGCGCGGCTGACGGATCAAGGCATTCATTATTTTGATGCCGGCACTTCAGGCGGTATGGAAGGCGCTCATAACGGTGGCTGCTTTATGATTGGGGGCAATCGCGACGTATTCAACAGCATTGAACCCCTATTTAAGGATATGGCTGTTGAGAACGGTTACTTGTATGCCGGGGAAAGCGGCAGCGGCCATTTTCTGAAAATGGTCCATAACGGAATCGAATACGGCATGATGCAATCCATTGCGGAAGGCTTTGAAGTGTTGGAAAAAAGCGCATTCGACTTCAACTATGAGGATGTCGCGCGGGTTTGGTCCAATGGTTCCGTCATTCGGAGCTGGCTTATGGAGTTGACGCAAAACGCATTTTCCAAGGATCCGAAGCTGGATGGCATCAAAGGCGTGATGAAATCATCCGGCGAAGGAAGATGGACCGTTGAAACGGCACTTGAGGTTCAAGCCAGCGCTCCAGTCATTGCCATGTCGCTGTTCATGCGCTATCGCTCCCTTGACCAAGATACGTTCCACGGTAAAGTCGTTGCAGCGCTGCGTAATGAATTCGGCGGCCATGCGGTTGAGAAGTCGGAATAACATTGATTCTCTTTGATAACCTGCTGTTTCTTAAGGGTATCATGTCATAGCTTCTTCATGGTCCCTTTTCCTTTCGATGTGGTATCATTACCACTAGAGAAAATTAGAATCAGTACCGGATTGGAGAATTGTATTATGAAATTTCCCTCAACGTGGCTTCAAGGAGCTTCTCTCGGAGAGGCCATCGCCAGTGAACTGAGATTACAGATTATTAGCGGTACCATCAAGCGCGGAGAAATCCTGTCCGAGAACCGGATTGCAGGTGAATTCGGCACCAGCCGATCTCCTGTGCGGGAAGCAATGAAAACGCTGTCCAGCGAAGGATTGATACAATTGGAGCGCATGGGAGCCGTTGTCATGGGCTTATCGATTAAGGAAGTAGAGGAATTATACGATGTCCGTTTTCTTATTGAAAGCTTTGTTCAAGGCCAAGTATTTGCGAATCCCCAGCCGGAATTAATCCAACATTTAAAACAAATCGTTGATCGGATGGAGCTTGCCGCCAAACATCAGGACCCGGTTGAATTCTCCTATCAGGATTTGGCTTTTCATGAACGGATCATTACGGAAGCGAACCATAAACGGATTCTTCATCTGTGGAAGAGCATTCGCCCTATCGTGATCACCGTCATGTTAATTACGACCCGTCAGGTGTTCGGTGGCGGAGGCACCAAGATTCGGTATGTCATGGACAAGCATCTTCAGCTGATTGCAGAGATGGAATCCATGGATCCGGCACGGATCCAAACGGCGGTTCAACATTACTTCGATGATTCCCGTCAGACGCTTCATCTTAGTTTTCCGGAGGGTTAGCTTAATCCTCCCTTCCTCCGCCTTACGAAACACTATGCACGCTCTAAGTTGTCGACAAGTATACAATAGAATTCGCGTTTGTTTTGGGTATACTACCGCAGAACAGCTCGATATTAACCATTTCCCAATTCAAAATGGGTAATCTATAGGAGGAAGCAAAATATGAATTCACTATTCGGTCTCAGTCATAATGCTACCTTATTGATCTGGACGCTGCTGACGATCGTCTTCCTGATCGTGCTGATTTCCAAATATAAATGGAACCCTTTCGTGACCCTACTGATCTCCGCACTGATCCTTGGTCTATTGACGGGCATGCAGCCTGCGGATGTTATTACTTCGATAACCGGCGGCCTAGGGGGAACGCTTGGAACGATTGCCATCGTTATCGCCCTTGGTACCATGCTCGGAAAAATGATGGCCGAATCCGGAGGCGCCGAGCAAATCGCGACCACCCTCGTTGATCGCTTCGGCGAAAAGCGGGTCCACTGGTCCATGATGATTGTCGGCTTTATCGTCGGTATTCCCGTATTTTTCGAGGTGGGCGTCATCCTGTTGATTCCTATTGTTTTCACGGTTGCACGCAAAACGAAAATGTCTCTGCTGCACATCGGCATTCCGATTCTCGCCGGATTGTCCACCGTTCACGGTTTGGTGCCTCCGCATCCTGCTCCAATGATTGCTATTGAAGCTTATGATGCGAACCTTGGCATGACGATTTTCTACTCACTCCTGATCGGGATCCCTGCAGCGATACTGGCCGGCCCGGTGTTCGGCAAATTCATCGGCAAACGGATCCGAACCGAACCACCCGAGGAACTTGCCGAGCAGTTTTCAAGCAAAGCTGAACGCGGATTACCCGGCTTCGGCATCACATTGTTTACAATCTTGCTGCCGGTCATTCTGATGCTTATCGGTTCCGCAGCCGATATTATCGATCCGGAGTCCACCAGCTTTATAGCCGTGTTCTGCAAATTTATCGGTCATGAAATCATTGCACTGCTCATCGCTGCGGTCTTCTCCTTCTTCTCGCTGGGATTCGCACGCGGCTTTAATAAACATGATCTGTCCCGCTTCACCAGCGAATGTCTTGCTCCGATCGCTACGATCATTCTGATCATCGGTGCGGGCGGTGCATTCAAGCAGGTTCTGATCAACAGCGGCGTCGGCAATGCCATTGCCGAAATTGCAACCGGTGCAAATATCAATGTCATCCTGTTCGCGTGGCTTGTGGCCGCACTCATTCGAGTTGCAACCGGTTCCGCCACTGTAGCCATGACGACTGCCGCCGGGATTGTCGCTCCTGTGCTTGCCATGACGCCTGGGGCTAACGTAGAGCTTGTGGTGCTCGCTACCGGGGCAGGCTCCATCGTACTGTCTCACGTGAACGATGCCGGCTTCTGGATGGTAAAAGAATTCTTTAACATGACGGTAGCTCAGACGCTGAAATCCTGGACCGTGATGGAGACAATCCTGTCCCTGACCGGACTGGTGTTGGCTCTGGTTCTCAATGTAATTGTATAATGAAGCAATAAGACACATGGGGGCTCCCGGAATGCTGATATCTTAACAGCGAACCGGGTGCCCTTACGTAGAAAGAAGGTATGTCTCATGAGTACTCAGAACTATATGATCGGTGTCGATATCGGAACAACCAGCACCAAGGCTGTGCTTTTCGAGGAGAATGGTGAGGTTGTAGCCAAAGCCGGCGGCGAATATCCGCTGCTTACCCCTACTCCCTCTACGGCGGAACAAGATCCGGAGCAAATCTTTCAGACCGTCATTTCCTCTGTCCAAGGGGTCATGACGCAGAGCGGGATTCATCCGGATCAAGTTCTGTTCGTATCTTTCAGCGCGGCCATGCACAGCGTCATTGCCATAGATAGCCAAGGCATCCCGTTGACTCGCTGCATTACCTGGGCCGACAACCGCAGTGCAGCCTGGTCTGCAAAGCTCAAAAAAGAACTCGGCGGGATGGAGCTGTATCTTAGAACCGGGACTCCGATTCATCCGATGTCACCTGTGACCAAGCTGATGTGGATGCGCCATGAGCTGCCCTCCATCTTTCATCAAACAGCCAAATTCATTTCGATTAAAGAATACGTTTATTTCAAACTATTCGGCCAATATATTGTAGACCACTCCATTGCCTCCAGTACCGGAATGATGAACCTTGAGGCACTGGCATGGGACCAGCAGGCGCTCGAGCTCGCTGGCATCACGGAAGACCATTTATCTACGATAGTACCGACGACACATATCATAGAAGGTCTGAAAAGCGAGTATGCCGCAGCCATGGGGCTCTCCACTTCCACCCCCTTCGTGCTTGGAGCTGCCGACGGCGTGCTGTCGAACCTCGGCGTGAATGCCATCAAACCGGGAGTCGTTGCCGCTACCATCGGTACGAGCGGTGCAATCCGTACGGTTGTCGACAAGCCGATGACTGATCCGAAGGGTCGTATTTTCTGCTACGCATTAACGGAGAAGCACTGGGTCATCGGCGGCGCGGTTAACAACGGCGGCATGATTTTCCGCTGGGTCCGCGATGAATTTGCTGCCTCCGAGGTCGAAACGGCCAAGCGGCTCGGCATCAATTCGTATGATGTTCTAACCAAAATCGCGGACCGTATTCCGCCAGGCTCGAACGGACTGCTATTCCACCCGTACCTGACCGGAGAACGTGCGCCGCTATGGGATCCGAATGCCCGTGGATCGTTCTTTGGATTAACCCTGAATCATAAAAAAGAGCATATGATCCGCTCCGTGCTGGAGGGCGTGATCTTTAATATGTATACCGTTCTGCTGGCGATGGAGGAACAAATCGGCCGGCCGGCCAAAATCCATGCCACCGGCGGTTTCGCCCGTTCACCCATCTGGCGGCAGATGATGGCGGATATTTTTGATCAGCAGGTGATCGTACCGGAGAGCTACGAGAGCTCTTGCCTTGGCGCCGTAGTCCTTGGGCTATACGCTACAGGAAGAGCGGATTCACTCGACATTGTAGAGACGATGGTTGGCGGCACCTATGAACACCAGCCTGTGAAGGAAAGTTCTGATGTTTATAAGGCTCTGCTGCCAATCTTTATCCGCATTTCGCGGAAGCTGGAAGAAGATTATGAAGCCATTAGCCAATTTCAGCGCCGATTCGAGCAATCGTAAGCTTACTATAGTAAGGAAAACGTCTATCTACGTACATTCTCGAGAAAACAGACCGCTATTAGACCTTGTTTTTCTTGCGATATCAGGTAGGCCATGTTTCGAAGTTTATACTTTCTGATATATGAAGTAAAAGCCCGTTTTCGATGGATCCGATCCATGGCGAAAACGGGCTTTTTTGTCATAATGCCTGTGTGAAAAATATCCACAACGCGAATCCCATACCGAAAATTCCCCCTGCCTTACACATAAAGAAGTAGAAATCGCTAGGCTCCGGATTATCTATCATCCAATTCGAGGGCGACATATGAAACATAAAGCGTTGAAAGGCTTCATAACGGAATCCGCACCAGGCATAGATCAGCATCACGAGCGCCAATATGAAGAATCCTACGCTGCCATTGGGGTCATGATATCGCTCGTCGGAAGCCTTAACAAGCTCTGAGGGAAAGTAGCGAGGCTCTTCCGGATCGGATCGGTGTACTTGCCCCGTTCCATCGCTGAACCTGATGCCGGGTACCACCATCTCCCCTTTCTCGTTGTAAGCAAGAAAGCTCCGGTCTCCAAAAGGTTTCACGAGGTAGGTCTTACCGTCAGGATAACTCACTTTATATGACGCAGAATGGCCGGATTCCTTTCCATATTTCCGGATTTCATATACCTCGCCCGCAATCTCAACCCGTTTATCTTCTACATAAGTATGAACATAAATCGGCTCGCCGCGGCCAAATGAAGCCCTATATTCGATGCTCCCGCTTCCCAAATCGGTATATTTGGCGTACTTTAGTCCTTCCATATGAAACACTTTCTTCGAATAATAGCCCTGGGCCCACACGGTAATTAGAACCAGTGCGGCCGCCAGAGCGAGTAGAAACCCTATTTTTCTCCAATTCAAGGCCTTCCCTTCCGTCCGCATCCTGGACCTCCGTTCCGATTTTTTCTAAATCATACGGTCCCAGCGCAAAAAGGTTGCAAAGCGAACGTGTTGTCTGTCTATTTCCAACTTGAGTCCCTCAGATTAACCGCCGTTATACGACACCCATCGCGCTTTAAACCTTAGATAAGGGGCCCTTCAAAGGCTCACGGTTACAGATTAAGCACGATATTTCTATAAAAAAAAGCCCTCAAATGGAAATCTATCGATTCCATTTGAAGACTATCCACAGTCATTTTTCACCCTTGGTCGATTTATTGGCTGCTAGAACATTCAACCATAAGTTATGAACAGATGGTGAGAGAAGAAAATTCTGCTTGCGAATCGGACAACCTGTGAATAATTTTTTTCGCATTTAGGCCAATGATGTCGAAGGCTAAACAAATTATAAACAATATATAGTGGTGTGAATAAAAATTATGCACAACGTATTGAATTTGTGGATAAATTAGCGACATACATTGAAAATAAGGCCTTCTTTTGCTATGATGATATTACTTTTGGTTGTGAATATGTGAATGAAGCTATAATATTATCAACAGGCTGTGGATAAAGTTGTGAACAATTTCAATTTATCCATATTTTTTTGTTTCCACAGGAGTTAGTTCTGGGGATAATTAGACATCATTCATTTTCTTTCGACAATTCCACACATGGCTCTAGCCACATTTGGAAGATTTAAAGGAGTGACAGTTTTGGAAAGCCATACTTCCGAATTATGGCAAGAAATATTATCGATCATACAAACCAAGCTGAGTAAACCGAGTTTTGACACTTGGTTTAAAGCGACCAAGGCATTGACCATTAACGATCACTCCGTCGTCATTTCAGCACCGACAACGTTTGCTGTGGAATGGCTGGAGAGCCGATACACCAAGCTGGTTAGTGCAACCGTACTGGAGGTGGTGGGCAAACAGGTGGATGTCCGCTTTGTCATTGAAGAGGCTAAAGGACACGAACCTGTGCCGCAGCAGCCCTCGCCGCCGCTTGAAATATCCGGAGAAGAAATTCAGTCTCATATGCTGAATCCGAAGTATACGTTTGATACCTTTGTCATCGGTTCTGGCAACCGGTTCGCGCATGCTGCCTCGCTCGCTGTTGCCGAAGCTCCGGCTAAGGCGTATAACCCATTATTCCTATATGGTGGAGTTGGTCTTGGAAAAACGCACTTGATGCATGCCATCGGCCACTATATTTTGGAACACAATCCCAGCAGTAGAGTCGTGTATATTTCCTCCGAGAAATTCACCAACGAGTTCATCAACTCCATTCGGGACAACCGCGCTGAAAGCTTCCGCAACAAGTACCGTAGCGTCGATATTCTGCTCATTGACGATATTCAGTTCTTGGCAGGTAAAGAATCGACGCAGGAGGAATTTTTCCACACGTTTAACGCCCTGCACGAAGAGCGGAAGCAGATTATCATATCCAGTGACCGTCCGCCTAAGGAGATACCGACGCTGGAAGAACGGCTCCGTTCCCGGTTCGAATGGGGATTGATCACCGATATTCAACCACCGGATCTGGAGACACGGATCGCTATTCTTCGCAAGAAAGCGAAGGCCGAGAATCTGGATATTCCGAACGAAGCCATGATGTATATCGCCAATCAGATCGATACGAACATTCGTGAGCTCGAAGGTGCCCTGATCCGTGTCGTTGCCTATTCCTCCCTAACCAATCAGGACGTAACCACGCATCTGGCAGCCGAAGCCCTGAAGGATATTATTCCGTCCAGTCGGCCGCGAATGATTACGATTCAGGACATCCAGCAAAAGGTCGGCGAGTATTACAACCTGAGGCTGGAGGACTTCAAAGCCCGCAAACGTACCAAAGCCGTCGCATTTCCGCGGCAAATTGCCATGTACCTGTCCCGCGAATTAACCGACTATTCCCTTCCCAAGATCGGAGAAGCATTCGGAGGCCGGGATCATACCACTGTCATACATGCCCATGAGAAGATTACCCAATCTCTGAAAAATGACCAAGAGCTGTTCAAAGTGGTCAATAATATTACGGAGAAAATCAAAAATCCAACCTGAACAAGTTCAAAGCCTATGCACAATCTATACACATGTGGATAGGCTTAATTTTATGCCTTTTCTGGGGCTTATCCACATATTCAGTGCCCCTATTACTATTACTAATAATAATTAATAAATAATTTAACCATAAAGAGGGGAATCCTCTTGGCATTCGCCAAGTGAAAAAACCCCTCTCATTTTTCCGTAAGGAGTGAAATTGATGAAAATCAGCATATTAAAAAATGTATTAAACGAATCCATTCAACACGTATCCAAGGCGATTTCCAGCCGAACCACGATTCCGATCCTCAGCGGCATTAAACTGGACGTCACCTATTCAGGTGTCACACTAACTGCTAGCGATACTGATATTTCCATTCAATCGTTTATTCCTGCGGAAGATGAGAAGCATACCATCGTCCAGGTAGAGCAGCCTGGTAGTGTTGTGCTGCCAGCCAAATTTTTTGTTGAAATCATCAAGAAACTCCCTTCCCAAGAAATCCAGATGGAGGTAAAAGAGAACTTCCACACCTTTATTTCTTCGGGAGCTACGGAAATTCAGATGGTGGGCTTGGACCCGGAAGAATTCCCGGTATTACCCAACATTGAAGGCAGCCAAACCGTTTCTTTGCCTGGAGATCTGCTGAAAAATATGATCAAGCAAACGGTATTCTCCATTTCCACCCATGAAACAACGCCTATTTTGACTGGGGTATTATGGAGTCTGAACGACAATGAGCTGAAATTTACCGCTACAGACCGTCACAGATTGGCAACTCGCTCCGCACAGCTGGATAATGTGCAGGACATTTCGTTCAACAATGTCGTTATTGCGGGTAAGACGCTGAATGAGCTGAGCAAAATCATTCCGGACCAAAATACGCTAGTGGATATCGTTGTGGCCGATAATCAGGTATTATTTAAAATTGACCGTGTTCTGTTCTATTCCCGTATACTGGACGGCATTTATCCCGATACTTCTAGAATTATTCCAACATCGCATAAAACAGAACTCGTTTTGGACACAAAAAAATTAAGTGAGTCGATCGACCGCGCTTACCTGCTCTCCAAAGAGGAGAAAACGAACATTGTTCTCTTGCAAACGATGGAACATGGCGGCATCGAGATCTCTTCCAGCTCCTCCGAGCTTGGTAAAGTGCGTGAAGAATTGGATCTGGTCGATTTCAAAGGGGAGCCGCTGCGCATCTCGTTCAACTCCAAATATATGCTGGACGTGCTAAAGGTGGTTGAAAGTGAACAGCTGATGATCGCTTTCATGGGGGTTATGAGCCCGATCATTCTTAAACCGCTCGACGACAGCAAGAGCCAATATATTATTCTGCCGTACCGTACGGCCAATTAAAGTTATCCCCATGTTGATAGGGATGAAAGGACGAAGTCATGAAACAAATATTTATCCACAGTAAATATATCAAGCTGGATCAGTTCTTGAAGCTTTCAGATTGCGTATCCACAGGTGGGATGGCGAAGGCACTGCTGCAGGAAGGAGCAGTTCTGGTCAACGACGAAAAGGAAGAGCGGCGCGGACGCAAACTGGTTCCTGGCGACATCGTCAAGGTGGAGGATTGCGGAACGTTTCAGGTGGCAGCACAATAGACAGCCTCCCGCAGCCGCTTTGGCGCTAAGCGCGGAAGACGAGGGAGAGGATAAGCTTGTTTGTCAAAAATGTCAGCCTGCAGCATTATCGAAACTACGAGAAGCTGCAGCTTGAGGCGTTTGGTGACGTTAATTTGATTATCGGACGCAATGCTCAGGGAAAGACGAATTTGATGGAGGCGCTCTTTGTGCTTGCTTTAACGAAGAGCCACCGTACCTCCAAGGATCGCGAATTGATTGGATTCGAGCAATCCAGTGCCCATATATCAGCCGAGATTGACCGCAAGTACGGAGCTTTGAAGCTGGAGCTGAGCTTATCCCAGCAGGGGAAGAAAGCAAAAATCAATGGACTTGAGCAGCGAAAGCTTAGCGATTTTATCGGCTCGCTCAATGTCGTGATGTTTGCACCCGAGGATCTGGAGATTGTCAAAGGCACGCCGGGGGTTCGCCGCCGGTTTCTTGACATGGAGATCGGCCAGGTGGCACCAAGCTACTTGTTTCATCTGCAGCAATACCAGAAGGTGCTCGTGCAGCGCAACAATCTGCTGAAGCAATTATGGGGAAAGGGCAGCGCCGAGCAAGCGATGCTGGACATTTGGAACAGCCAATTGGCGGAACATGGTGTTAAAATCGTCAAGAAGAGGAAACAATTTATAAAAAAGCTGCAAAAGTGGGCTGAAAGCATCCATCAGGGGATCACAAACGGCCTGGAAGAGCTCTCTTTACACTACCTTCCGTCCTTTGCTGACGCGGAGGAAGAAGATGAAGCTGTCTTATTTGAGACATTTATGATAAAATTATCACAAATGAAAGAGCAAGAAATACGGCGTGGTATGACATTGGCAGGTCCTCATCGAGATGATCTGGCTTTTTATATTAATGGCAAAGAAGTCCAAACGTATGGATCTCAAGGTCAGCAGCGGACGACGGCGCTATCTTTGAAACTGGCTGAAATCGAGCTGATACAGGAAGAGATCGGTGAATATCCGGTGCTGCTTCTGGATGATGTGCTTTCTGAATTGGATCCGTACCGGCAGACACAATTGATCGAGACATTCCAGAGCAAAGTGCAGACATTCATCACGGCGACGGGCATTGAGAGTTTGAATACCGACAAATTGAAGGGTGCCAGCATTTTTCATGTCCATGACGGACAGGTGGGCTCTTAAGGAGTGATTCCATATGTATATTCATTTGGGCGGAGAGAAGATCATCCGTTCGTCGGAGCTGGTTGGAATTTTTGATATCTCGATAGAGAAATCTTCAAAAATCTCCAAGCAGTTCGTCACGCATGCCCAGCAGCATAAAGTCGTGGAGATGATTGGCGAAGAAGATCCGAAATCCATTGTGGTGACGAAATCGATCGTCTATTACTCTCCGATCTCCTCTGCAACGCTTAAGAAGAGAGCCAATCATTTTGTAGCTCAGGCATAACAGAATCTGTAGAAGTAGGTGAAGGCATGTCTATGAATCAACCGACATATGATGAGAATCAGATTCAGGTACTGGAAGGATTGGAAGCCGTTCGTAAACGTCCGGGGATGTACATCGGGTCTACCAGTGCCAAGGGTTTGCATCATTTGGTATGGGAAGTTGTGGACAATAGTATTGACGAAGCGATGGCGGGAATATGCGACCATATCGAAATCATTGTCCATGAGGATAACAGTGTTACCGTTGTCGATAACGGGCGCGGGATTCCGGTCGGCGAGAACGCCAAACTGAAGAAGTCCACGCTGGAAGTCGTTATGACCGTCCTTCATGCCGGCGGTAAATTCGGCGGCGGCGGATATAAAGTATCCGGCGGTCTGCATGGTGTTGGTGTCTCAGTTGTGAATGCACTGTCTTCGAAAGTCGTGGTTCAGGTCAAACGTGACGGGCATATCTACCAACAGGAGTATCATCGCGGCGTTCCTCAATATGATATCAAGGTCATCGGGGATTCCGACGATCACGGGACAACCGTGACCTTCCTGCCGGATTCCGAGATTTTTACGGAAACAACGGAATATGATTACAACACGCTGCTGACACGGATTCGTGAGTTGGCGTTCCTGAACAAGGGCATTGCGCTTACGCTGACGGACGAACGTACGGGTGCCTCCGACTATTTCAAATACGAAGGCGGCATCATTGAATACGTCAAGTTCCTGAATGAGAAGAAGGAAGCGCTGCACGAAGACCCTATCTATGTTGAGGGCTCACGGGATAATATTCAGGTCGAAGTATCGCTTCAGTATAACGACAGCTATACCGAGAATATTTATTCTTTTGCAAATAATATCAACACGCACGAAGGCGGAACGCATGAATCCGGCTTTAAGAGTGCGCTCACGCGAATCATCAATGACTATGCCCGCAAAACGGGATTGATCAAAGATAACACCAACAACCTGTCGGGTGACGATGTGCGTGAAGGATTGACGGCAATCATCTCGGTCAAAGTGCCGGAGCCGCAGTTCGAAGGGCAAACCAAAACCAAGCTCGGCAACAGTGAAGTGCGCGGTATTGTGGAATCCTTGTTTGCTGAGAAGCTGCAGGAGTTCCTGCAGGAGAATCCGTCGGTTTCCCGTCGGATCTTGGAGAAGGCGCTCCAGGCATCACGTGCTCGTGAAGCGGCGCGTAAAGCCCGCGAGATGACCCGCCGTAAGAGTGCGCTTGAAGTCAGCGCATTGCCAGGTAAACTGGCAGACTGCTCTTCCAAGGATGCCTCCATCAGTGAGCTGTACATCGTCGAAGGTGACTCTGCCGGCGGATCCGCCAAGCAGGGACGTGATCGACATTTCCAAGCCATTTTGCCGCTTCGGGGTAAAATTCTCAACGTGGAAAAGGCGCGGCTTGACCGTATCCTCTCCAATGCGGAGATCCGGGCGATCATTACGGCGCTGGGCACAGGGATTGCGGAAGATTTCGATCTGTCCAAGGCTCGTTACCACAAAATCATTATTATGACCGATGCCGACGTCGACGGTGCGCATATTCGTACCTTGCTGCTGACGTTCTTCTACCGTTACATGCGTAAGCTGGTAGAAGCGGGATATATCTATATCGCCCAACCGCCGCTCTTCAAGATCGAGCGCAATAAGGTGATCCGTTATGCCGGCAGTGAGAAAGAACGCGACCAGATCATTAAGGAATTCGGTGAGAACGTCAAAATTAACGTACAGCGCTACAAAGGTCTCGGCGAGATGAACGCCGGACAGCTGTGGGAGACGACGATGGATCCGGAGAGCCGTACCATGCTTCAGGTGACCATCGAAGATGCGATCCTGGCCGATACGTTGTTTGATACCCTGATGGGCGATAATGTTGAACCGCGACGGGATTTCATTCAGGAGCATGCGAAGTCGGTCCGTAATTTGGACGTATAAGATTTTAATTTCAAAAAGGGGCATCCCAAGGTCTGTGAAGGCCTCAGGGTTGCCCCTTTATTTTTACGATGGATGTGGATGTGGGTGCTCGTCAAATAACCTAATCGCCATATAACCTAAATTTGGGGGATTAATTCATATATCGTATGCTAACCAGTCTTTTTGGCTTTTTTCTTGCTGGATAATTTACGCCCATAAGCGGCGGCATATTTTTTAACCTGTTTATAGATGCTCGGATTTTTGAAATATTTCTTGAACGGGAACAGAGCAGGTTTGGTATTTACCTCCAAGATCCATATGTTCCAGCGACCATCAATGGCAACATCCAGGCCGATTTCTTTCAGGTTGGGATAGGATTTCTGCAGTTGGGCTGCGACATTCGTCCCAAGCACTTTCAGCTCTTTTCGGATGTTCTCTGCCTCTTCTGCCGTCATATGCTCGGTCATCAGCGGTTTATAGTGGTTGACCACGCCGCCGCTGTGGTGGTTGGTAATGATTTTATTTTTGGCCGCCACCCGGCCAATTATTCCTGTGCTAACCCACTGACCCGAGGGACTCTTCTGAGTAAGTACTCGAAGATCAAAGGGCCGGCCCTCATGGCGAAGCAGATGGATGCCTTGCTGAATCAGATACTCCTGGCCCTGAAACAGAGTGCTCAGCGTTTTATGCAGACTCTCAAGGGAGCTAAACATTTCGTTCTTCTGTTCATAGCGAAGTTTGTAGGAAGCAGTCGTGTCTGCGTTAGCATCAGCATTTTGGGAATTGAGCTGCTCAACTGACATGACGCCGATGCCGTAGGTCCCCCGATCAGGCTTAATATACACAAGTTTATGTGTACCCAGCATGTCTTCAAGAGCCTCCAAAGAATATTGGCGGGTAGAGGGAACATAAGAGGCGAGACCTTTATTTTGCAACAGTATTTTCGTTTTCGCCCATTTGCTTGCAACGCGTTGTATAGTCAACCATCTTCATCCTTTCCAGCCATATGATGTGTGTGACAGCATTACACCTGTCCTGTGGCAAAAGTCATGCGCTCCGAGTCGATTTGAAAGAATCAGGGTGTCTCCCAGCAAGAGAGGTGCGCCCGGAAAACATAGGACAAGTATGACAATCAGTGGTATAATATAAAGATGTGATGATTCGTAAAGTGCTTTGCAATGCATTGTATGTGAAGAGGGGAACGGAGGACAGGGCGTATATCCCGGTTTTCGGGCAAAAATCATTCTTTCACTTGATCCATCCCGTGTTTAATTGTGCACGGTTTGTGAAAGTAATATAATAAAGGTTAGTGCGTTTCTAGGTTTCTGATCACTATTCTGCTTTTTTCACATAGATCAAGGCATGGTTGATAGGAAAATGAAGGAGGTCCAGCATGGCGGAAGAGAATTTCTCCCAAATCAAAGATCGGGACATTGGTACCGAGATGCGCGAGTCCTTTATGGATTACGCGATGAGCATCATTGTCAGCCGGGCTTTGCCGGATGTACGGGACGGAATGAAGCCAGTACACCGTCGTATTTTATATGCGATGTCTGAACTCGGAATGGCCCCGGATAAACCGCATAAGAAATCGGCAAGAATTGTTGGCGAGGTTATCGGTAAGTACCATCCTCATGGTGATTCCGCAGTTTATGAATCCATGGTTCGGATGGCGCAGGACTTCTCCATGCGTTATATGCTCGTTGATGGACACGGAAACTTCGGTTCCATTGACGGTGATATGGCAGCGGCTATGCGTTATACCGAGGCTCGTTTATCGAAAATTGCTATGGAAATGCTGCGTGATATTAATAAAGAGACGATAGACTTTGCTCCTAACTATGATGGTGAGGAACAGGAGCCGGTCGTTCTTCCTGCGCGTTATCCTAACTTGCTGGTCAACGGCGTATCGGGGATCGCAGTAGGTATGGCTACCAATATTCCGCCTCATAATCTTGGTGAAGTGATCGATGGCGTTCAGGCGATGATTCGAAACCCTGACATCACGCCGATGGAGCTGATGGAATATATTCAAGGACCGGATTTCCCGACTGCGGGATATATTCTGGGACGTGAAGGAATTCGTCAAGCCTACCGCACGGGTCGAGGGTCCGTTACGATGCGGGCGAAGGCGACCATTGAAGAGAATAACAACAAGGCGCGCATTGTCGTTCACGAGATTCCGTATCAGGTGAACAAGGCTCGTCTGGTTGAGAAGATTGCGGAATTGGTTCGCGATAAGCGGATTGACGGGATTACCGATCTCCGCGACGAGTCTGATCGTAACGGCATGCGGATTGTTATTGAGCTGCGCCGGGACGTCAACCCGAATGTCGTTTTGAATAACCTGTATAAGCATACGGCCATGCAGTCTAATTTCGGTATTAACATGCTGGCCATCGTAAACAATGAGCCGAAAATTTTGAACCTTCGTGACGTCCTGTTCTACTATTTGGAGCATCAGGTCATCGTTATCCGTCGCCGGACCGAGTTTGAACTGAGGAAGGCGGAAGCTCGCGCTCATATTCTCGAAGGTTTGCGGATTGCGCTGGATCATCTGGATGAGGTTATTGCCCTCATTCGCGCGTCGCAGACCACAGAGGCTGCTCGCGAAGGCTTGATGGAGCGTTTTGGTCTCAGTCATGAGCAGGCGCAGGCTATTCTGGATATGCGTTTGCAGCGCCTGACTGGACTCGAACGCGAGAAGATTGAGAACGAGTACCAAGAATTGCTGGCCAGAATCGCGGAACTGCGCGAGATCTTGGCTAATGAGCATCTTGTACTTCAGATTATCAATGATGAGCTCCAAGAGATTAAGGAGCGCTTCTCTGATGAACGCCGTACCGAAATTACGGTCGGGGAAGACAGCATCCTGGATGAGGATCTGATTCCACGGGAAGAAGTGATCATCACCATTACGCATACCGGTTACATCAAGCGTCTGCCTGCGAACACCTATCGCAGCCAGAAGCGGGGCGGCCGCGGTGTTGTGGGGATGGATACGAAGAGTGAGGACTTTGTCGAGCATCTCTTCGTCACGAATTCCCACCACTATCTGATGTTCTTCACGGACAAAGGGAAGGCGTACCGGTTGAAAGCTTATGAGATCCCAGAGCTTAGCCGTACCGCCCGCGGAACGCCGATCATCAACCTGATTCAGATTGAACAGGGCGAGTCGATCAATGCCGTGATCCCGGTGGAGAACTTTGATAGCGATAATTTCCTGTTCTTTGCAACGCGCCAGGGTGTCGTTAAGAAAACCCCACTTGAGGATTATGTCAATATCCGCAAGGGCGGTCTGATTGCGATCAACCTGCGCGAGGATGATTCCCTGATCGAGGTTAAGCTGACAGACGGTCAGCAGGAGATCATCATGGGTACGGCACAGGGAATGTCCATCCGCTTCAAGGAGAGCGATGTTCGCTCGATGGGAAGAAGCGCGACGGGGGTTAAAGGAATTACCCTGGATGACCATGATGAAGTCATTGGCATGGATGTGGTGGACCAGGAACTTGATATCCTTATTGTAACGACCAAAGGTTACGGCAAACGGACGCCTGCAAGCGACTACCGCAGCCAGACCCGTGGCGGTAAAGGGATCAAGACCATCAATATTACGGAGAAAAATGGACCGGTTGTGGCACTTAAGGTCGTGAAATCGGAAGAGGATCTCATGATTATTACGTCTAGCGGCACCATCATCCGTACGAGCATGGAGGGCATCTCTACCATGGGCCGTTATGCTCAGGGCGTGAAGTTGATCAACATCCGTGAGGATGATTCCGTAGGTACCGTGTGCCGTGCGGATAAGAGCGACGAGCCTGAAGCGGACGAAGAGGAAGAAGAAGGTCAAGATGGCACGGAGCCGCTTGAGCCGACGGAAGAATAAACGAAAGTATCGGGCATGGATGCAGATTTGCATTCATGCTCTTTTTTGTCTTATCGGATTACAAATTCAGGGAATTGGTATTGTACAGGCCGCGAAAGACGAACTATAATATGTATAATATAAGGTGAAGTTTGCTGCTATGACGCAGCTTAATAGATGGAGAGGTTGATCATGACGATCAAAGCCGTGAATGAAGTGGTGGCTGGAGTAAAGCTGGCCAAAGATGTGTATACGCCTCTGGGAGGCCTTTTGCTTCAAAAAGGGAAGGTCTTGCTTCCTCGGGATCTAGAGGTTTTGAAAGCTTTCATGGTGGATCATGTTATTGTGGAATCCGTTGAAGCAGACAGCACTAGAATACCGACCGTAAAATCCGCCGGACAGAAGCCGTCGCTGATTTTTACGGGAAGTCAACAGGGCAGCGGGAACGAAGATGCACCTGTCCGAAAAGACTTGGCCTTGCATGAGGAATACGACAAGACCATGACCCTGGTCAAAAACTGTTACCAATCCGCCATAACGGGCGAGCTGCGAATGTATGAAGTTCGTAATCAAATGGACAACTTATTAAAACACCAACATGAGTATCATATTCTTAAATTTATTCCACGCATGACCAATCGCCATGATTATCGCTATCACAGTGCAGTACTGTGTGCCCTTTCCTCCTATAAGCTGGCACAATGGGTGGGGCTCCCGCAGAAAGATTGGATGCAGGTAGCCTTTGCAGGACTGCTGCATGATATCGGAAATGCTAAGATTGATCCGATTGTGTTGAACAAGCCTTCCAAACTAACCGACGAAGAGAACGAAGAAGTACGTCAGCACACGACTTACGGTTATCAGATTCTCAAGAATGTTGCGGCGGTGAATGAAGGAGTTCGGCTCGCAGCTCTCCAGCATCATGAGAAAGTAGATGGCTCGGGGTATCCACTGCGGCTGGAGGGGAACAAGATTCATATCTATGCCAAGATCGTTGCTGTTACCGATATCTTTCATGCGATGACACTGGATAAGTTCTATCGAAATGCCCAATCGCCTTATGTTGTGTTGGAACAAATCCAACTGGAGGCCTTTGGCAAGCTGGATCCAAAGATCGTTCGGACTTTCATCCAAAAGGTAACCGCCTTGCATTCAGGTACTCGAGTGCGGTTGAGCAATGGCACTTCGGGAGAAATCGTATTTACGGACGCCCAGCATCCAACGAGACCGATGGTTTCCGTTCAGGGGGAGATCATTAACTTGATGCAGCAGCGCCAACTCTATATAGAAGAAGTCATTTATTGATTTTCAAAAAAGGGTTGACCTACATAGGAATGCTGTGATATATTATTTCTTGCCGCTTCTGAGCGGATATATATCGCAGCTTTCAATGAAATAAAAGTTTTCAAAAAAAGCTTGCTAAATAATTGAGAGTGTGATATATTATAAGAGTTGCTGGTGCGAACGAGATTCGCCGGTAACGAAGAAGTTGATCTTTGA
>NZ_JBCNHV010000003.1:0-443161 GCF_050482385.1 Paenibacillus lautus | reverse complement strand
TACGGTGCACTGCGCGGCTTGAAAGCTACGGCAAACTTACAGTGCACTGCGCGGCTTGGAAGCTACGGCAAACTTACGGTGCACTGCGCGGCTTGGAAGCTACGGCAAACTTACGGTGCACTGCGCGCCTTCCACGCCACCACTCCCACGCCAGCCGTGCTTGGTTCCGAAGCCTGCTGGCGTGGGAGTGGTTCCGAGGCTATCTTAGCGCCGTGCCCTCCCTCCGGAGTATTACTCACGAGAGCAGCCTTACCCGCTCACTCTTGATGTCTAACGTCCCATAAAGCCCTTCCCTTTCAGGAAGTCCTTCATATGCAGCCTTACCGGCTCTGCCAGGCGTTTAGCCATAAGCGCCGACCACGGCGTGTTGTTTTTGCCATGGGTACGCTTAGACAAATATTCGGAAGAGGTTCGATCGTAGTTCTTCACTTCCTCTGCAGCCGCGCGATCATAGCTGTCGCGGTGCAAAACAGCCTCCACCGGAAGCCGAGGACGAAGCCCCGGCTCCTGATCCGGGTAGCCCAGGCACATGCCAAATACCGGATAGACAAGCTCCGGCAGTTCCAAAACCTCGGAGAACTCGGCAATGGAATTGCGAACCCCGCCTATGTACACGATGCCAAGACCGAGCGATTCCGCGGCGATTGCGGCATTCTGCGCAGCCAAAGCGGCATCCACCGTGGCCACGATGAAATTCTCGGTCGAATCTTCATACGTCTCTTGATCAACCGTGTGCGCCTCTGTGCTTTTTTTCAAACGATACAGATCCGCGCACCACACCAGAAATACCGGGCATTCAACAATATACGCCTGATTTCCCGCTAAAGCGGCCAACCGCTGCTTCTTCTCTGGATTGGTAACGGCAATCACGCTGTAGGCCTGGACGTTGCTTGAGGTTGATGCCATCTGACCTGCTGCCACAACAGCCCGAAGCTGCTCCTCGGACACGGGCTGATCCGAATATTTACGAATCGATCGATGGTTCATCAGAAGTGATAGGGTATCATTCATCGGGGTATCCACTCCTTAGGCTCTGAAAGAATTGTTCCATCTATTATGAAACTTCGGCTTGAGCAGTGCAAGTTCATGCGGGAGGTGATGGAAGCGCAAAAAAACCGGCTTGCTGTCGATCGCTACAGCAGCCGGCTCCTATTTTAGCCAAAGCTCGCGGCTTTGGATTGTTCCAGGGAATCTTTCGTTAGGACACGATATCGTAGCCTTGCTCTTCAATCGCTTCTTTCAATGCTCCAAGGCTGACCTTGGTTTCGTCGTATTCGACGACCACTGTATTGGATGCAAGATCGACTTTACCAGAAGCTCCCGCATTTTTCAGCGCGCCTTCCACCGAGTTCACGCAATGGTTGCAGGACATGCCTTCCACTGTCAATGTCACTTGTTTCATGTTGTCGTCCTCCTCTTATATAATGTTGTACTATTTAACCTTACTATACCCCCCATAGGTATGTAAAGCTCAAGAATTTGCTCTTTTCTGCAACAGAAACACGAAAAAAGTAGGAAGATTTATCCTTTTTATCTGCTATAATATACATAAATCATTAGATTCATACAGGAAGGGACAAGCTTTTTATCCGACCTTCTAATTCTTTTCATAAAATTTGATTTTTGTTGAAGGAATTACCAATTCGCTGTCGAACTATCTTATTACAGAGATAACGAACTATGAAAGTAGGAATTCTATCATGGTATTTGACGGCATTATACTCGGGTTAATTGTCGGACTGATACGTGGCGGACTCCGTCATGGACTGCAGCAATTCAGTAAGATTCGTCTTAAGGGCGGCTTAATCTTCCCCGTGCTCCTGATTGTGCAGCTGCTGATATTCCGCTTTCAAGTGAACTCTGATTGGTTGGCAGCCGCAAGCGGCTACGTCTTTATGTTCATCTACGTTGCCGGCATGATCTTTCTCTGGATGAACCGGAATCAGAAAGGTTTTGGCAGCATCTTGGCAGGTGTCTTTCTGAATTTCCTTGTCATGGCAGTGAACGGTGGCAGAATGCCTGTTTCCATGAGCGCAGCTTCCGTGCTGGATCCGGTTTATGTGGACATGCTAATGGATGCCACAGCTACTACCAAGCACTATCTTATGGACGCCTCTACCCGCCTGTCTCTTCTTGGGGACATCATTCCGTTATCTCCACCTTATCCAAGAACGCAGGTAATCAGTATCGGAGATATTATCATGAATATCGGTATCTTCTTCTACATTGTCCATCTTATGACTTCTGGGAAGAATACCCATGTTCCAACCTTAATACGCAAATCCGATACAACTGAACATGCTGAACCGCAGAATTAATCATACATCATACCACCTGGAAAGGAGGGAGAACTATGAAGAAAACTGATAAAATTAAGTATTCCCGTATCGTATTGAATGCGATCATCGTTGCTTCCGTTGTTGTCGCTCTGACTTCCGGATACAGATTGGGATAACATAAGCACATAAAAAACAGGCTGGAATGCTCAGCCTGTTTTTTTACATCTTTTTCGTTGTTTTGAGACGCAATATATCTTAAAATGTGGAGAATACATCATGCTTTTTTAATTGAGGAGAAACCGTTATGTCCATATTCAAGCGTCCTAAGATTTCCAGTAAACTTCCGGGACAGCTGTATTTTGTGTTCGTTTCACTTATGGGCTGTATAACCTTTCTACTAGTACATCAAGGAGAATTTATGTACTACTCTCCTTCACAGTGGGTATGGGTTTATGCAATGTTAGGCGCCGCCCTAATATTAAATTACTTTACCTTCCAGCTGCCGCCTGAGGGTAATTTGCAATCTATGGATTCCTCCGTTTATTTAGCTTGCATATTTATATATGGCGCCCCCTTTGCTCTTTCGGTAATCCTATTTAATACACTGGCAACAGCACTGTACGACAGGAAGATCCCTTTTTGGAAGCATTTCGTTAACTTCTCCATATATACACTCATGATCGTTGGCTCCTCGCTTGTTTTTAAGGCAGCAGGAGGACAAACGGGCCCCATCATCAATGATCATTTCGGGGCTTATCTTGGCGCCCTGCTCGTCTATTTCATTATTAACGTTTTTCTGCTTGGATTTTATTATTACTTGTTATATCGGGGATCTTTATACGACATTCTGAAGTCCTTTATTAAAGACACCCTGCTCGTTTATTTGAGCACGCTCATACTATCGCTGGTTCTCTCCGTTCTTATCGTACATAACGGCGTATTCGGCCTCACCTTATTCATCGGCCTGAGTGTTATGCTCTCTTATTCTTTTAAACAGCTGTTCACGATGTATAACGAAGTACAGGAAAAAGCAATCAAAGATCAACGGACAGGTCTGTATAATCACAGTTATTTCGAAAGTTTACTGGAGGACGAGATCAAGAAAGCCAAGACCAACGAGACGCCATTGTCGCTGGCCATGATCGATATCGATGATTTCAAGAAATACAATGATCAATTCGGTCATCTGAAAGGCGACATGCTGCTCGGATTTCTCGGCAATTACCTCAAGGTAGAATCCGAAATGGCCGAGGTGGTAGCCTCCCGTTTCGGCGGCGAGGAATTCACGATTCTCATGCCGGGTTACGATGACAACAAAGCACGCTCCTTCATTAACAGGCTCCGCAAAAAACTGAACGATACCTATTTTGACGGCGTCGAGATTTTTCCCTCCGGGTGTCTCTCCTTCTCTGCCGGTGTTGCATCCTATCGGATTGACATCCATGACAAGTCACAGCTCGTAGAGCTTGCCGATCAGGCGTTGTACTATGCCAAGAAGCAGGGAAAGAATAATGTTCATGTCTACGGAAGCGGCGCCGAAAAAGAATCTGAGATCGACTTCGCGGAAGACGTCCGCGATATCGAGCAGCAGTTGAAGCTGTTCTTGTATAAAGATGTGGACACGTTCAAACACTCCAAACGGGTATTCCGATATGCCATGGACATCAGCGAAGTGCTCGAGCTTGATAGTGTAGAGCGACGTAATTTCGTACTCGGCGCACTCATTCACGATATCGGCAAGCTTGAGATTCCTTGGGGGATCTTGAACAAACGGGACAAGCTTACGGCCGGCGAATGGGAAACCGTCAAACGGCATGTCAGCTGGGGGAAACGCATTGCAGAAACGAACGAGAAGTTCAAGGAACTGGTTCCTTACATCGAATTGCACCATGAAAGATATGATGGCGGTGGATATCCGCACGGCTTCAAGGGCAGCCAAATCCCCAAGCTGTGCCGGATGCTGACCATTATCGATTCCTTTGACGCGATGACAACGGAACGGCCTTACCAGAAAACGAAAACCTTCGAGGAGGGAATTGAAGAATTGCTCCGCTGCTCGGGCACGCAATTCGATCCGGAGCTTGTTGAGCTGTTTATCCGTTATTTAAGAATTAAGGCAGAAGCGCAGCAGCAGCCTGCAGCCAGTTCGGAAACGTCTTAAAGAAACCCCTATCCCCTCCCCTTTATCGCCTCTTCATGTTTGATACTTCCCCAAATAAGGTATAAAGGTAGTATCACAACGATAAATGAGGTGAGAAACGGTGGCTGACAAGAAAAAGGATCTTCCGCTTCACAACGGTCCCGGCAACATGGATCACCCTGAACAATACCCGACGGAACAAGAAAGCCTGTTCGATATGTTTGAGAGTGAACAGCATGTAGACCCGATTCCGATGGAAGATGCCAGGCTGGAGCGCCAGGAAGAGAAACAGCGGGACGGGACGTCAAAGGATCGTTCATCCAGTAACGATAAGTATCACAGCGGCTTTTAATAGTGGGACTGACCTTGTCGCTGCAGCGTAACTTGAACTTATGGGCTCCGTTTTGGCGGAGTCTTTTTATTTCACCGTTTATTCTTTAATATATAAGAGTATGAATTCTGATTTGAACCCTAGAGATTATATACAGAGTGGAGTGGACCCTTTGTTTTCCATATGGACGTTAAACCGTGTGCAGCGAAGGATGCTGCTGGTACTGATTGCAGCCGTTCTGGTTATGTCATGTCTGCTGGTTCTTACCGGTCTTCATGAGCGTTCCCCGAGCATAAGCAGCGTAATCGAAGAACGATATATCCAAAGTGCGGCCATGATCAGCCACCCCGGTGGAGACCTGGAAGAACATGCCTCCAGCGTCATGCCCGGTGTGCCGCTTATGATTGCCGGACTTACCGCCTTGTTCGGAAGCATGGATGCTGCCCTGATTGCCTACCAGTTGCTCCAATGTCTCTTCCATGCATTTTCCGTTTACTTGGTTTTTGTGCTGTCCCGCTACATGTTTAATACGCGAATCGCTTTTCTGTCATGCATGATCTACGCACTGTTCTGGCCGGCTTACGGCGCCGTCCGGCTGATCTTGCCGGATACGACCATTCAGACCTTAATGCTTCTTCTGGTCTGCGCCGTCATCGGAGCGCTTGAATTGAAGCAGGCTGGTTGGTACGCGGCTGCCGGCGCGCTTACGGCGCTTATGGCTTGCTACAACCTTCAGGCGCTGCTGTACCCGGTATTGTTCATTGCCTTTTGGATCAAGTACCGCAGTCCGGTCAAAATTGTAACCGGCGGGCTCATTCTTATTAGCGCGGGTTATTTGCTCATCTTGTCCCCATGGTGGCTGAACATCCCGCTTTTCAATCGTTTGATGTATATGTCCGGTCCTTGGAACCTTGCCTCGCTGTGGCTCGAATCGAGATACATCGAAGGCAACCCTTTGGTTCATCTTTTCCGGAGCATATTTGCCGGCCGCACCTCTAAATATGCGGCTGCGATCGGAAATGAGGAGGCCAGAAAGGTCGTCCAATCCGCATTGGACGCCGTCCGTCTCCTCATGCTGTTTGCCGGGACTGCCGGCGTCATCTGGTCGGTTTGGAAATACCATCTGAAACGGCAGCTCCCGGTGCTGTTGACCCTGCTGTATTTTATTGCCGCCGAATGGTTGGTTCCGAGCCTCGATGGTACCGGATTTCCTTATTCGGTCTTCCTGCTCCTCTATGCCGCCTTTCTCGCGGACAAAGCAATTATCTATGCGCATAAGACCCGACTGCTTCGTAAGTAAGCTTCAACGTGAAACCTGTTATTCCATCATCATGCAACTTCTCCGCCTGAAAGCACTTATATCTTGTGCCTTCAGGCGATTTTTTTTCGCATTTTTCTAGAACCTTTCAGACTGACGAAACGTCTATAATATATCTTCGTTTTCATATATCCCTGCCAAGAGAGGTGTCAGGTATGAAAATAAACCGTAAATATATCACCATTCTCAGTATCGCTGTGGCAAGCGTCCTGACGGTAAGCATCATACTTTTCTTTACGGATGCTTCGGATCGTTCAGGCCGGAATCATGGCATGAACGACAACATGAACGGACAGGCGCTAATTCAAGTCGGTTTCACCTACATCGCGCATACCCATTTAACGACCTATAAGAATAATCTCGCGCACAGCACCGCGCCCCTTCCTGATGACTCGGCGCTTCTTAAAGAAATGGCAACAAAGGAATTAATGCTTCAATTGGCCGATGAACAAGGCGTTGCGGCGAGTCTGGAAGATGGAATTCAAAGGGCCAAGGAGCTTCGGAAAACGCTCCAGACCCAGCCGCAGCAGGTGCAAGAACAGCACACGCGCATTCTGGATACGATGGGCATCAGCGAAGATCAGTACTGGGAAGACTACTCCCCGCCGGAATATAGGGATATGCTATCGATCGAACGATTCATGAATAAACGGACAACGGAGATGAAGACAAATCAGCCTGACGTCATGACCAGTACGAAGCAGTTGAAAGAAGATCTGCTGAAAAAGGCTTTGGATGAACAGAGAATCATCATATTTGATCCGGATATTCAATGGAGATAACACTACATTGAAGCATTGGGATATAATGGTGTAAAAATCCATATGCCGCCATGGGAGGATATAATGAAAAAACGTTTCTCTTCTGTTCCTGCTTTTGCACTCGGCGCGATCGTCGGCGTGGCGCTGACAGCCGGTACGGCCGTTGGCGCCGCCGTTTATCTGAAAGCCGTTCCATCCCATTCCAAAATTTTGGTCAACGGATCGGAAGTCCGGCTGTCGGAGTCTCCGGTAGTCATACAGAACAAGCTCTATGTCCCCGTACGGGACTTCTCGGAAGCGCTTGGGTATCGGGTCGGCTCCGTCGGTACCGAGGGAATCGGAATTATTCCCAATTCCTCGGATGGAGAGGCAATCCCCGTCGGTCCGACTGCCCCTTCCGAGTCTGAAGGAGCACCTGCCCAAGAACGCCATTTGGTAAAAAATCTCGGGAAGCTGATCCAGGTCAACGGTGAATTGAATATGCAAAAGATTTATATTGTTATTGCTGCCGGTGAAGCCAGACTGTATTCCCAGGATGAAACAACCGGCAACGGGCTGCTGCACTATTTGATTATAGACGGCGATTCCTCCCTATACGACCCGTTTGTTCAGATGGACGGGAAAGCCGGAGAGCTTGATTATAACCTGCGAAATTTCGACGGTCAGACACCGCTTCACCTCGCCGTTATCAACAAAAATGATTTCTACATCGACAAGCTGCTGAACCAACACCATGTGGATGCCTCAATCCAAGATGCGTCCGGTAAAACGGCGCTGGACTATGCCGAAAAGGACAGCAAGCAATACAAAGCGCTGACTGCTTACCTAGACAAGAACAGCAAGTGATACAAGGGCGCTGACTGCTTACCTAATGATACAAGGATGCTGCATATCGCTTGCTTGAGCCCACTGCTTCTGATGGTCAGGCACACTCCCCTGTCACCTATAGTTTTTATACAAAGAGCCCGCTCAACTTGGCGGGCTTTTGCTTTTGCTCTTTTGCTTTTACTTTTGCTTTTACTTTTGCTTTTGCGCTTTTCGAGCTTTGGGCCTGCCCCCATTTTTATATCCCTTGTAACTTTTTACTCCGGTTATACGTGTTTCTATATAGAGAGGAGGACATGAAACTGAACAGTCTGGAGTCGATTTATCAACATTATGTGAAAGACGTTTACCGTTACTTGTACTCCCTCTCTTATGACCACCATACGGCAGAGGACCTGGTTCAGGAAACCTTCTACCGGGCTTATCTGTATCTGGAGGATTGGAAGGAAGAACGAATCAAGCCATGGCTATTTCGGGTCGCCCATAATGCTTATGTGGATTATCAACGGAAAGCCAGCCGCAGTACCGTGAAGGAAGCTGTTTTTTTCGAACAGGTGGCTGACCGTGATACGCCGGAGAACACCCTGCTTCAGCAAGAAGTCCGGAATGAAATCGGTCAGATGCTGACGGCTATTCCGGAGAATCAGCGCCAGGCGATTATCTTGGTGGATTTTCATCAATTCACTTACCAGGAGGCGGCGGATATTATGGGCATCACCTTATCCCATATCAAGATTTTGCTATTTCGGGCCAGACAGCGGCTGCGAGACATGAAACGAAAGGAAGAGACGTTATGAGCGAAGAATTCAAGCAGCGACTGAAGGATTACGCAGACGGCCATTTGAGTGACGAGGAAAAAATCGAAGTCGAGCGGGAAATGGAAAAGCTGGAAGAATACCAGGCTTACCTCGATGAATGGATGGATAACACAAGCCCTAATAGCGCTGCGCCCAAGCGCCCCGATGATCAGACCTCCCTCTCCCCAAAAAAAGAAAAACGGATCGTCCGCCGAGGCAAATGGAGAGCACGGGTCTCTAACACGCTGACGGTTATATCCCTGCTTCTGATTGTTACGGTCATTAGTTCCATTGTAACGGCGCTATTCTATGGTACTGGAAACCCGAGCCGGAACGATAAATACCGGGATGCCATCGCTTCCGCCATCTCGATCTCCCAACCTAACATCGACGTTCGACTCAACAGTCAGGGCAAAATCTTCTTCATGCAGGAGGTGTATGGGGATATAGACAAGAAAGTAGGGAAAGAACGAGTGACCGTCGGCGAATATACCGTGAACTTCCTGTTCGGGCTGCCATCCGTCGATGTGGATTGGAAGAATGGCAGCTCGGGTTCATCGCAGATTTTCTACCGGCCGAATAGCCCATTGGAGACTTCTTCCACGAATCAAGACGAAGATCCCAAAAAACAGTCAAAAAAACAACAGAAGAATGCCCCCTCCGCCAAGAGCGGTGACTGGTCCAGGCTTGAAAAGCTCCCCGAGGGTACCGTGGCCGAGGCTTATGTATCGTTTAACCGCTTCTTCTCGACCGACGAGCTGCTGAAGCAATTTGAGAACCGAAATATGGAGGCCGTCTGGTTTGCGGTGGACAACGGACCGGATACCAGATTCGGCGGGGAAGACGAAGTAATCTCGCATCCCATCGGCTTTCCGGCTTACCCCGTCTGGCATCATGACGACTTGACCGTGACCTCCTATAAGGAAGAAAAAAGAGGCTGGTTCGGCAAAGTCGTCTCCAGTGGCGGACACTATCCTTCAGTAGAGGCCTATGGGGACGGGGAGCTTCGGAATGAACACTTCATCAAATCACTGCGGCTTCTTCAAGAGTATGAGCTTATTGCGAATCGGGTAGCTCCGTTCGTAGACGTAGACGCTTCCTTAGCTTATGTGGAGCAAAACGGCGTTCACCTCTATGGCGCTGTCATAACCGGGCCCGTCAAGGAGCTGCTGACCCTGCGTGAGGTATCCTGGGTACGTGACCTGCGGGTCGGGGAAGTGAGGCTGTGGAATTGGACCGATTGATAGTCTTTTGGCGAATGTCGTATGTTTCTGCAGGCGTGCTGACATTGAATAATGGTTGTTAGCCATCCAAGCCTACCCAGGACTTACACTCCGTGCATCACAGGGAGCAATACGCACCATGTAACAATATCACTTAGAGGTAATAGATATCCCGGACTCCCCTCATTTCGAGCCCGGGATTTTTGTTATCCATATAAATGATTCAGGTCATGAATGATCCGCGCTGTTAGCGCCCGCCTCATGTGACCATGGCTCCATCTGCCGCTTCCTCTCCCGCTCCTCCCGTATTTTACGATCCCTCTCCATCGCCTCAGTAATATAGTCTCGCGGCTTCAGCTTGCCGTTGATGTTCAGCAAAATGCCGATCATGATGAGCTGCAGAATAGCAATAACAACGAGCATGCGATTCCTCCTTGAACAGGGTCTCTTCTCTTCTTTGCTCTTCTAAAAACACTCCTAAATAATATAACAATTTCTCCGGGTGTAAAGTTGGTTCGTATCCTCGGGTTTGGCTGCCAGATGTGTCGGAGCAAATCAGTGCAAATCTGGCGTGCGCCTCTGATATTCATATCATGAATTCATAAGTATCCGCATCCCATGGTTCTAATCCATATCCTGAGCTTTGCCAGACTTCCGAGAATCCGGTAAACTGGTAGGACGATAATCGAAATACGAAATGATTGGTGAATTTCATGACATCCATACCCTTCTATAAACGCCCATACGGCGGTGAGCGTCAGGATATTCCGTTTGCCAAGCTGGCTTCCTTCGAGAACAGCCAGGACCTGATCAGCGATGACGCGTCGGATGCGGCTTTTTTTCGCGGCTTGGAATCACAGGGGCTCCTGCTGAACCGCGCCCAAATCCAGGCCGTACGACATACGCAAGGACCGCTGCTTACGCTTGCGGGCGCAGGCTCCGGAAAGACCTCCGTGCTGGTCAGCCGGACGGGCTACCTCATTGCGGCCAAGAAGATCGATCCGTCTTCCATCCTGCTTGTCACCTTCTCATCCAAGGCGGCAGCCGAAATGAAAGAACGCATCATGGCGCTTCCCGGCTTACGAGCTAGCGAAACCGCCAAAGTAACGGCCAGAACCTTCCACTCCTTCTTCCTGTACTTGCTGCGGACCCGCGGCTACAAGCAGGAAATCCTGAGCAACTCCAGACATCAGCAATTTATTATGAAGCGCATCCTGCGGGAAATGGGCTTGCAGGATAGCTATGAAGCCGAGACGCTGCTATCGCTCTGGTCTGCCCATCGAATGAGTATGACCGGACTTGACGAGCTGCCTGTCAAAACACCTGCGGAAGTCGAGCAAAGGCAAATTTTTGCCCGTTATGAAGCGTGGAAGGAAGACCATGGCCAGATGGATTTTGATGATATTTTGGTCATGTCCCACCGTCTGTTGTCTCAGGATTCCGGTTTGCTGGCCTCCCTTCAAAGGCGGTACCGTTATGTGATGGTCGACGAGTTTCAAGATACGGGGCTGCTGCCCTATGAGCTGCTGAAGAAGATGGTCGCCCCGCATCGCAACCTGATGGTTGTTGGTGACGATGACCAAACCATATATGGCTTCAATGGCGCGCGCAACGAATTCATTCTGGAATTCGACCAGACGTTTCCCGGGGCCAAGGTGGTGACGCTGGATATCAATTATCGCTCCCTCTCCTCGATTGTCGGGCTGGGGAATGAAATAATCCGTGTCAATGAACGCCGCCGTCCCAAACAGCTGCGATCTACCCGCAAGAGCAGCAGCGTGCCGCTGTATCTCCGTCCAGGCGATCCCGACCAAGAAGCGGAGCAACTGCTGACCCATATTACCGAACAGGTCCGGGAGCATGGAAAGCAGTACCGCGATCATGCGATTCTGTACCGGACCGCGAACAACAGCCGGGCTATCTTCGAACAGCTCGTGATGCGGGAGATTCCGTTCATTCATTACGAGAATGGAGATCTGTTCTACGAGCAGTGGATTGTCAAACCGCTCATGGACCATCTGCGGCTGTCGCTGGACCGGCGCAATTTCACGGCCATGGAAGGCATGCTCCATACGCTGTATATGAACCGGGACAAAGGCATGGCTTTCATCCGGCAGCAAGATGCCCCGCGTCCCAAGAAAGGCCCTCTATCGCATCTTCTATCCTTCCCCGGACTGAAGGATTTCCAGATCGAGAATATTAGAGATCGGACAAAGCTCATTAAGGGACTAAAGGCGATGGAGCCCCTTCAGGCGGTACAGGAAATGAGGCGCCAATTCTATGACAAATTTCTGGAGGCAGACGAGCGCCAGGAGATCACCCTCCATAAGGAATTCATACAGGAAGGTCTGGATGAGTTAGAAGCTTCAGCGAAGCGCTTTGACGATATCGCGGAGTTCGTCGAATTTGTCGATCGCCTGATCATCATTCATAAGGAAATGGCGGCCATGAAACGAGACGAGCATGCCGATGCCGTCCGGTTAATGACGATCCATAAATCCAAAGGGCTGGAGTTTCCATCGGTATGCCTGATCGGGGCAAGCGAGGGCATTCTGCCGCATACGTCCGCTTTGGACGCCGAGCGCAGGGACGATCAGCGCCCGCTGTCGGACAAAGAGGACAAGGCGCTGGATGCGCTGGAAGAGGAGCGCAGATTGGCTTATGTCGCTATCACGAGGGCACGGGATGAATTGATTGTCAGTTCGCCTGGCTTTTATCGGGGGCGAAAAGCGGAGGTTTCCCGCTTCTTCCGCGATGTGTTCGTCACGGACGAGCAGAGCAAGCAAGGCAATAGCATACCAAGGAAGGGCGGCGGGTCAACGCCGCGCTCGTCTTTTACGGCAAACCGTACGGTCCGCATAGAGACCTCAACCTCAGCCAAGCGCTCATCCCTGCCTTCATCTGCTGGACGGGCAACGGTGAGCGCTGCCAGCCAGAGGAGCCAACGCAACGGTCCAGGACCAGGCTCCGCTCCCAGCTCACAGCATCAGACTGCACCCGCTGCGACGGAGATCGTCGACGTGTGGCTGTGCACCAGCGCCAATTGCAAAGGCTGGCAGCGAGTCAACGCGAGAATCGCCGTTGGCGCACGGGATCGGGAGAGCAAGGCCTGTCCTTTATGCCAGTCGCCCATGAAACAGGGGCGTAAAGAAGTTCCGGTGCATCAGAGGCGCTAGGGACGCCTAATTTCTGGAGTCACCGAGAACAATTACATCGATCTTTTTGTAATCATTAGTCCATGTGCTTGTAGGTTGCTATCCAATATACAAATAAGGACCGACCCTTATCGTTCTTCACCGAACGTAACAGGTCGGTCCTTTTTCTCTCCATTGTTTTAGTTCTCCGATTTTGCAAATATATATATGGAAGCGTATACAGAATAAGCTACAATAGATTTATGAACTCGCCTGATCCTTAAGCGTTGATACATACCAAGGAGGAATGCTGTCATGATTAAAGGAATCGCCCATCTGGCGTTCGATGTCGCCGATATGGAGAAGTCTCTGCATTTTTACTGTAATATTCTTGGTTTCACCCGTGCGTTTGATATTCCTAACGATCAGGGCGAGCCCTGGATCGAGTACATTAAGGTGCGTGACGGACAGTTTATCGAATTGTTTTACGGTGGTCAAAATAAACCGGCACATGTAGAGCGGCCTGTCGGGTTCTCCCATCTCTGTCTTGAGGTTGCAGATATCGACAGCTTGGCGGAGCATCTCCGCAATCAGGGCATAACAATCGACGTTGAACCGGTTCAAGGGAAAGACTTCAATATGCAGTGCTGGGCCAGGGACCCGGACGGCAATCGGATCGAATTTATGCAGTTGGATCCCAAATCGCCGCAGATGAACAGCTGAATATACTCGCTGTCGTTCCGTTATTACACAAAATACCGCATAGGAACAACAAAATTTCTGCTAGGCAGAATGATGTGAAGATACTCTCTGACAGCTGCTTGATTGCATCACAAGGTCACCCCGTAAGCTTTGGGTTGGCCTTGTTTTTTCTTGTCCAGAATGTAGAGACAGGCAGTGCCATTAAACATCTTGCCAACATCTGTTAATCCGGCTACAATATAACCACCGAATTATTCAAATTTGAATAATATGTACATAGTTGAATATGGAAAAGGAGTATTTTTAACATGAATGCACAACAAAGCAACATCAAATTGGTCGTGGCCGGTCTCCTGCTCGGCATCTTCATGGCTGCCATCGATAACACGATTGTAGCCACGGCTTTATCGACGATTATCCGCGATCTTCAGGGCTTCGACCAAGTCGTCTGGGTAACCTCGATCTACATGGTTGCCGTAATGGCCGGCACACCGATCTTCGGTAAGCTGTCCGATATGTACGGGCGGAAACGGTTCTTTATATTCGGGCTGGTTGTCTTCCTGATCGGTTCCGCCCTCTGCGGGATGGCCAACAACATGACAGAACTTATTATTTACCGGGCAATTCAAGGAATCGGCGGCGGTGCTCTTATGCCGATTGCGTTTACCATCGTGTTTGACCTGTTCCCGCCGGAGAAGCGCGGTAAAATGACGGGTTTGCTCGGTGCCGTATTCGGTACCTCCAGCATTATGGGACCGCTGCTGGGTGCTTTTATTACCGATAGCGTTGGCTGGGAATGGATATTCTACGTCAACGTTCCAATCGGGATCGTATCCTTTATTTTCATCATGACTTCCTATAAGGAGACCCGTTCCCATGCCAAGCAAAAGATTGACTGGACGGGAGCCGCAACGCTTGTAGGTGCAATCATCTGCCTCATGTTCGGTCTGGAGCTGGGCGGGCAAACCTATCCATGGGACTCACCGCAAATTTTGGGCTTGTTCGGGGGATTCATTGCTCTGTTTATTGCGTTTCTGTTCGCAGAGACCCGGGCAGCCGAACCCATTATTTCGTTCCAAATGTTTCGTAAACGCCTGTTTGCTTCGAGCAATATCGTTGCCTTGTTCTATGGAGCAACCTTTATCGTGGCAACCATCTACATCCCGATCTTTGTTAGCGGAGTGTACGGTGGATCAGCAACCAATTCGGGCCTCATTCTGATGCCGATGATGCTCGGGAGCGTATTCGGCAGCCAAGGCGGCGGTATGCTGACGACCCGGACTTCGTTTAGAAACATCATGATTCTGTCCGTCTTGTGCTTTATCACAGGCATTTTCTGCTTGAGCACGATAAGCCCGGATACGCCGCGCTACCTGTTGACGATCTTCATGGTCCTGACCGGCTTTGGCGTCGGGTTCTCGTTCTCCACGCTCAGCATGGCCTCCATCCATAACTTTGATGCCAGACAGCGTGGCGCAGCAACATCGACGAACTCCTTCCTTCGCTCCTTCGGCATGACGGTGGGGATTACGATCTTCGGGATCATCCAGCGTAACGGCCTGAACAGCCGACTTGCTGAAGCCGGAGGAAACGCGCCGGCCGGTGCCGAGCTAAATGCGGATGCCGTCCTTTCGCCTGAAGTGATGGGACAGCTCCCGCCGAACGTGCGTGAACAGATCACGGCTTCCTTGGCGGATTCCATTGCGAATACGTTCTTGTGGGCGCTTGTGCCGGCGGTACTGGCTCTCGTGTTCGTGCTCATGATGGGCAACGAACGAGTGACCGTTCCTGCCAAGGCCAAAGGAGCCTAATGGCATGTCGATGAAGCTGGCCATCCTGGGCTTGCTGCTGGAAGGAGACCATCATCCGTACGAGATCCAGATCAAGATGAAGGATCGCGGGATGGATCAGTATACGAAGCTTCAGATGGGCTCCCTCTATTACGCGGTAGACCGGCTCGCCGAGGAAGAATACATCGAGGCCGTGGAAACCATACAAAGCGACAGCCGTCCGGACAAAACCATCTACCGGATCACGGAGACCGGGCGCAAGCTTTTTGAACAGCTGCTGCTCAAAAAATTCAGGGACACCGAGCCCGTGCACCACCCGCTCTATATGGCGCTGCCCTTCTCGCTCCACGCGGACCCTGCCGTCCTGGCCCCGATCCTGCAGGCCCGGATCCGGGATGCTGAGCATCGGGTAAACCAGGCATATCAATTGTATGTGGAGCACCAGCATATCGTCCCCCGCAGCGCCCAGCACTTGATGATCGGGATGTATGAGCATGCCAAGACCGACTTGAACTGGTTGAAAAGACTGCACGAAGATCTGGTGCAAGGAAAGCTCGGCACGATTGGTGAGCCGTTGTTTCCGGAGGATGGGCCCGAAGAACGATAACTGTAAGAGCCCTCCATCCTGATAATTAAATCTCTGAATACGTAAAAAGAGCGAGCACTTCCCTCAATTAGGGTTGTGCTCGCTCCTTTTATATGAAAACAAAATTTAGAACAGGACCTCATCCGGATTGGAGCCAAAACGTTTGTTTTGGTTCAAACCGTCGATGGCCGCCATATCCTCCGCCGAAAGCTCGAAATCGAAGATGCCTGCATTTTCGCGAATGCGATGCTCTTTAATCGATTTCGGAATGACGATGACACCGTTCTGAATATCCCAGCGCAGAATGACTTGCGCCGTGGTTTTTCCGTATTTCTCCGCGATCCGCGCGAGCACCGGTTGATCAAGATTGCCCTGCATCAACGGACTCCACGCCTCCAGGACGATATTATTCTCGCGTGCATACCCTAGCAGCTCCTTCTGAGAGAGCAGCGGATGCAATTCGACTTGGTCGACAACCGGTACGACACCCGTTTCCTCGATGATATGCTGCAGGTGGCGGATTTGGAAGTTACTGACCCCGATGGAACGCACGAGTCCTTCTTTTTGCAGATGAATCAATGCTTTCCACGTATCGAGGTATTTATCTTTTCCCGGCCAGTGCACGAGATACAAATCAACGATATCCAGCCCGAGCTTCTTGCGGCTCGTCTCAAAAGCTTGCAGCGTCTTCTCATACCCCTGGTCAGCGTTCCACACCTTGGTGGTGATGAACAGCTCGTCCCGCGAAACTCCGGATTCGCGAATGGCTTGCCCTACGCCTTCTTCATTGCCGTAGACGGCAGCTGTATCGATGCTGCGGTACCCTGCAGCGATTGCTGATTTTACGGACTGAATAACCTCTTCGCCTTCTTTGGTCTTCCATACGCCAAGGCCCAGCCACGGCATTTTTACGCCGTTATTCAAAGTAGGTCCATCGGTAAAAGTTTGATTAGCCATTCTGAAAACCCTCCTGGTGATGTAATGCAGCAAGTTGTAAAGCCGCTTTCTCCAGTATATCAAAATCCCAGTATCCCGCTCAATGTTACACCACTTGCCATGTTGCATTCATTTTTTAATTCATCGTTGCGATCACTGCACTCGCGCTCATGCTCATTCTATTCATCGGAAATATAATCAACAACGGACTCTCCGCCGTCTTCAACTTGAACATCCGTGCCAAAAAGTACGCCGTGGTGCTGTTAATCATTTACGCAGTGTCGATCAGCGGCTTTGTCCTTCTCACCCAGTGGTGATCTGTCTCAAATAGAAAAAGGGCCGTCCCTGTCAGAGGTATGTCGCCTCCGGGTTCAGCCCTTCATTCCTATCACGCCATATACAAAAGCATGCGCAGCGAGTCTAGTACCTGCGTCTAAAAATACCAAAGCTCAGCAGTCCGCATGACACCAAGAACAAATACGGCCCTGCCGCCGCCCCTCTTATTGTCTGGCCGAAGAAATCTACGGTCTTGGATGACACGTACATCATGGTCAAAAATATAGCGACCAGCGCAAAAACGTAGGCAATCAGCTTGTTCATCTTCTTCTCGCGGACCACTTTCAAGAATGGATAGATGAAACATACTATGAAAAACACGCCGCCCTGCAAGAAACCATTCTCTGCAGCCACGCCGATATCCAGCCATTTAAAAAAGAAAGAGGCCATCGCTAAACAGGTGGCTATAAAAATAAACTTGCTCCCCAGATCCCACTGCTTGAACCGAAATTTCATCCATGTACACTCCCCTAGTGTCAATCGCCCGGATGTCATAACACCCTTTAGACAAACTTAGGGTTCATTATACCGGATTTTTGCGGCTGAGGGTAGATCAACTACAGGTCTGCAGCACTATTCAGCCATACCGTTTTGTTCGCTGCCGGTTGCCGTTTCCCCTGCTTAGGTTCCATATCCGGATAGCCGATGTACAGGAAACCCAGCATTTTGTCTTCAGGCTTCAATCCAAACGCTTGATTCATCAACGTATGGAAACACGGCTCGCCCGTTCTCCACACCGCGCCCAGACCAAGCTCATGAATTTGCAGAAGCATATTTTGAATGGCCGCAAATACCGCTCCGTACTCTTCAAGTTCAATCACCTTGGGATCCGTGGAAGGTTCAACCGCCACACCGATAACAACCGGAGCCCGGTATGCCTTCGTACGTCCTGACTCGCGTGCTGCAATTACAGCCTCTTCACTTGTATCATCACCGCCTGCCGCCTGAATGTCACCAAGTGCGTTGCCGAGCACGTCGCGGCCCTCCCCTTGCATGACAAAGAATTTCCAAGGCTCCGTGAGCTTATGGTTCGGCGCCCAGGTTCCTGCTTCTAAGATCTGTTCAATCCATTCCTGCGGTACGGCGTCAGACTTGACCTTGCCAAGGCTGCGGCGCGTGCGGATAGCTTCACTTACGTTCATATCTGATTTCCTCCTGAGCTATTTATAGTTGGTTTTATTTTACATACTCCTAATTGAGAGCCTATCTCAATTATAACAAAAAGCACACCGTATCGCTTCTAAATTGACCAGTTGAAAATTAATGAGCTGTTTTCAGTTCTAGAGCTTCATTTTACAACCTAGAATTATTGTAATTCCCCCTCTGTTTTACTAGCATTTGGTACGAAACGTTCACATTTCCCCTCTCATTTTTCATCTAGATTTCCATGCCATTATCTGGGATAATGATGTTTAACTCACACAAGAAGATTAGGAGGATGATTCATGACTGATAAGCGACTCATAACGCCAGAGGATTTGTATCGGATGCACTGGGTGAATGACCCTGTCGTATCTCCAGCTAGTGGAGCCATAGCCTATGTACATAAATCCGTCAGCGAAAAGTACGACGGTTACCGTTCCCATATCCGCCTGCTTCCTGCAGAAGGAGACCAGGATGTTCCCTTCACGTCCGGTGAGGCGGATGCCGCACCCGCTTGGTCCCCTGACGGGTCGGAGCTTGCTTTCTTGCGCAAAAAGGGCGATAAGCCGCAGGTATGGATCATGCCTGCCAACGGCGGGGAAGCAAGGCCGGTTACCGACATGAAGCACGGTGTCAGCGCTTTTAAATGGTCCCCGGACAGCGCACGCCTGCTTGTTAGAAGCGAGGCGGAAGCAGCCGCATCTACGGAAAGCGAAGAATCAGACCAAGACGACAAAAACAAGCTCCCTGAGGAAAAGATCATTAATCGCATTAAATATAAAGCCGATGGCACAGGATTGTGGAATGATCGTCGACATCATCTATACCTCGTAAATCCGGCAACGGAAGAATGCAAGCAAATTACAGAAGGGGATTTTGATGTATATGCCTTCGCCTGGTCGCCGGACGGCGCCCGCATCGCATACAGCAGCAGCCTTGCGACGGAACAATTCCAGGATCCGGATTTCCGTTTGACAAACGATGTGTTTGTCATGGACCTCGATAGCGGATCCGTAACCGAATTGACGGATGGAACCCTCACGATCGGCTCCATTGCATTCACCCCGGACGGGCAGTATATGCTCATGCTTGCCAGCGATCTCAGCTGTGGTTTTGCCACGCTGACCAAAATCCACCTGGTTCCACTATCGGGCGGAGAATCCCGCGTTCTCTTCACGGACATGGATATTCAGCTGGGGCACGCCGCGGTCAGCGACATGAGAGCCGGAGCCGGAACGCCTCCTCAGTTCAGTAAGGACGGCCAATCCGTGTACATCCAGCTCAGCCAGGATGGCGGCGTTCACATTGGACGTTTTGCCCTGGACGGTTCATCCTACGAGCTGGTGGTATCGGGCGAACGCGAGGTGTACCAATTCGCTCTGACACCGGAGGAGAACGTGGTGTTCGCCGCTGCCGACCCGCTGCAGCCTGGTGATCTGTTCAGCTTCTCTATCGCTAAGAACGAGGAGAAACGTCTGACAAACTGCAACGAGGAGCTGTGGAACGAGCTTACGTTAAGCACGCCGGAGTCCTTTACGTTCCGGACGTCGGATGGCTGGCCGATTCAAGGGTGGATCATGAAGCCTACCGACTTCACGGAAGGAACCAAGGTCCCGGCCGTGCTTGAGATTCACGGCGGTCCGCAAGCCATGTACGGACATACGTTCATGCATGAGTTCCAGCTGCTTGCTGCAGCCGGCTATGCGATATTCTACACCAACCCTCGGGGTGGCCACGGGTACGGCCAGGTACACGTTAATACCGTTAGAGGAGATTACGGCGGACGGGATTACCAGGATCTGATGGAAGCTGTAGATTATGTTCTGGATACCTACACCTATGTCGATGCCTCCCGCCTTGGCGTAACCGGCGGCAGCTACGGCGGCTTCATGACCAACTGGATCGTCGGTCATACCAACCGGTTCCAGGCAGCGGTAACCCAGCGCTCGATATCGAATTGGATCTCCTTCTACGGCGTCAGCGATATCGGCTACACCTTTACGCAGGATCAGATCTGGGGCAATCCATGGGACGATCTGGAGAAGCTGTGGAAGCATTCCCCGCTCGCTTACGTGAAGGACATCAATACGCCGCTTCTCATCCTTCACGGAGAACAGGATCTCCGCTGCCCGATCGAACAGGGAGAACAGCTGTTTATCGCTTTGAAGCGACTCGGCCGGGAAACCCAGTTGATTCGCTTCCCTGGCGCGGATCACAACTTGTCCCGAAGCGGCCACCCGCATCTGCGGGTCAAACGCTTGAGTCATATCGTCCGCTGGTTTGTGGAGCATATTGAAAAATAAAAACAAAAGAAAAACCATCCCTGTGCGAGCTAACGCAATGATCGCTCGCATAAGGATGGTTTTTTGAATTGGTTCATCAAATAGGACCGTACATCGTCTCGCCCGCCACAACAGTCTCCCGGACAGCCATACCCGATCCGTCTGAATCGCAGTCGAACAGCGTCAAGTTGGCCGGGTTCCCGATCGCCAGTTCGCCCAATTGCGGCATAGCCAGTACCACAGCCGGGCGGATGGTGACCGCGCTTACCGCTTCCGCCAGCGTCATATCCGTATAGCGGATCGCATTCGCAATGCCAACGTCCAGCGAAGAAGCGGATCCGGCCAGTATCGCCGGATTCTCTACCGTATACAAGCGTCCGTCTGCCGTCAGCTCGACCACGCCTCCGATGAGGCTGCTGTACCGTCCGGGAGCCATGCCGCCGAACATGACGGCATCGCTGACAAGCAGCGCTTTGTCCCGTTTCGCCCGCAGCATCGCTTTCAGCACAGGGGGCGCCAGATGGTGACCGTCCGGTATAAAGGTTGCCCATAACCGGTCGTCCGCCAACTGATGCCAGATATAGTTAGGGTGGCGCGGCAGAACGGTCTGTGAACCGTTCCCCAGATGAGTCGATACCGTAGCCCCTGCCTGCACCGCCCGATCGATCTGCTCCCCTGTAGCCATCGTATGCCCGATCGCCACAACCACGCCCGCCTTGACTAACTTCTCAATAAAAGGAACCGAGCCTTCGCGCTCCGGCGCGAGCGTCACCATCCGGATAAGCCCGCCAGCCGCATCCTGGAGCCGCTGAAACTCATCCCAATCCGGATTCCGGATATACTCCCTCGGATGCGCCCCTCGACTGCCGTCTTCACCGGATAGATATGGACCTTCCATATGAATGCCGGCAATCGAGGCACTTCCGAACTCCCTGGACTGGACATACCGGGACACCCCACTAAATGCTTGACGCATCCGGTCATAACTGCCCGTGATGACCGTCGGCAAGTATGAGGCAACCCCTCGCCGATGCAGCGCCCGCGTCACACCTTCAATATCGCTCGGCGACGTCACGGTTCCATTCAAATCGTATCCGCCGAAGCCGTTAACCTGCACATCAATCCAGCCGCTGCTGATCCAGGGTAACGCCGCCGCCTTATCGTCCTGTCCCAACCGTCGGATAGCCGTGATCCGTCCGTCATACGCTTCTACCTCTACCAGCTCATCGGTATGCAGGAGCTTTCCGCGCCACAACATAGGCGTCCCTCTAACTACGCCCATTGATAAATCGGCGCTGCCGATGCTTTATCCAGATATAGCATCCAGTTGGGATGCGTCTTCAAGATGGTAGCTGGCACCCGGTTGTCCACCGCGCCTTGAATGGTATTCTGAATGGCAGCCGCTTTCGCCTGATGAGGCACGACCGAGACGATATGGCGGCTCTTCAAAATTTGCTTGACCGTCATCGTAATCGCCTGTTTGGGCACTTCCTCATCCGATGCAAACCAGCCTTCCCTTACCTGCTGGCTCTTGCACGTATCGCTGAGATTCACGATCGTATAAGGCAACTCATTATCAAAATCGGCCGGCGGATCATTAAAGGCAATATGCGCATTTTCCCCAATGCCGATCAGGGCCAGATCCACAGAAGCCTTGGCAATCTCTTCATTCAACCGCTTCACCGTTTCCTCAGGATCTCCTTCCCCGTCAATGAGCCATGCCTGGCCGACGTTCGCATATTTCAGGAAACGCTCCTTCAAGTACTTACGGAAGCTCGCGGGGTGAGATTCCGGCAGCGCGATATATTCATCCAAATGGAACATCTCGATCTTATCCCATTCCATATTCAGCTTCACGAATTGCGACAAAAACTCAAACTGCGACGCGCCCGTTGACAGGACGATGCGCGCTTTTCCTTTTTCCGCGATCGTGTCGCGGAGAATCGCCTCGCAAGCGCGGGCTGCCTCCATACCTGCTTGATCCGCATGTTCCAATATGTTCAATTGCATAATGATAATTCCTCCTTGTTGTACAGCATTATAAATTTAAGCCAGAACGTCGCTATTTATAAATTCCTCCAGCCTCACCATGCGCTTCTCTACGCGGGAACGCTCGGCGGCAAAGGCCATCAGATGACTCTGTATCGACGCTTGGGCAGAAGTTGAACTGTTATGCTGACCCTGGGATTTGACCGACTTCACAAAATCCTCAATTAAGCGCGTATCCCCGCCTCCATGTCCTACATGTCCTTCCGGATCGACGAGTTGGATCATTTCCTGCTTGCCGCTGCCAAAGCGGCGGATCTCGATCTCGTTGGTTTCCATCGTGGCCCGAATCTCGCCCTCAGTCCCCATAAGCTTGATGGTACGGTTGCATTTCTCCGTGAACGCACTCATCGTGAACACCGCCGTAATGTCATGCTCGAATTCCATACTGACGACCTGGTGATCCACGACATCGTTATCGCAATGGTACACGCACCGGCCAAAAGGACCCTCCAACATCGCTTGGTAACGCGCTTCGTAACTCGGATCGTTGCTCGCGGCCTCGCCCTTCCAACCCGCATTCTCGATCAGATACGTATTCGGCGCATAGTACTGGCATTCATGGGATACCGGGCATCCATCCAGGCATCGCTTCGGCGCGCCGGGCGGAGCTGATTCCGGACGAAAATGTGACAGGTGGCCATAGGAGGCAACGCTCAGGCATTGTCCTCCCGCCAGCCATTGCATAATGTCGAGGTCGTGACAGGATTTGGCCAGAATCATCGGGCTGGATGACTCGCTGTTATTGAAATATCCCCGCACGTACGAGTGCGCCTGGTGCCAGTAACCGACGTTCTCATTGTGCTGGATCGACATCAGACGACCGATCCGTCCTTCATCAATCAAACGTTTAAGCTCTTGGAAAAAAGGCGCATAACGGAGAACATGGCAAATCGTTAATGTACGGTCGTAATCTTCTGCCTGCCGACCCATATCGATGCATTCCTGCCATTCCGGCGACATGGGCTTTTCCAACAGCACATGGTACCCGGCGGCCAGCGCCTTCATCGTCGGCTCATAATGGTCCCGGTCCCTCGTACAGATGAAGACCGCATCCGATTGACGGGGCCCAGCAAAAAGCTCATCCCAGCTCGTAAAGCATTGCTCATCCGCTATCCCGTACTTCGCTTGGCAGCGGCTTCGCCGCACTTCATCCGGATCGGCAACAGCAACAATCTGCATCTCCTCCGGCCGCTGGAGCGCATAACCGCTGTATATCATGCCGCGAAGGCCAGCTCCGACCAGCGTGACCGTTAATGGTTTTGGTTTACTCATGTCCTTCCACTTCCTTTCCCTCTAGTTGCCCGTGATATACTCCCCGCGATTGGTTCAGCTCGGAAAGATCAAGCACCTTCAAAATGCCGGGAAACACAACGCTCATCGCTTCTTCCTCCTCAAGCTGCCGTGCCCTGACCAGATCGGCTGCGCTGATCACAGGATGAATGGCCGTGATCGCACCGATTCCTCGATCAATCTCCGCGGCAAGCTGCACGTAAAGCCCTTCCCGACCCACGGTATAGAACGGGATCGCTCCCCCCTGCCACTCATCAAAGTGGGAGATGACCTCCATGCACCGGAGAACATCGTACGTGCGCAGCGCAGCCAGACTGTCCCCGAGCCAGATCAAATCATCGGCAAGCTTATGCAGCACGCCAAAATAGGAATGCGCAGGCTTTTCGTATATCGGATAAGGCTCATGAGGACCGACCCCGGACGTATTCAACACCAGTACGGCGCGGCCGGATTGACAGGTCTCCTGAATCCAGGCCCAGTGATCCTTCAATCGGCGGGTCCCTCCCCGCCAAACCGCAACGGTCAGCGGCTGCTTTCGTTCGGTTATATCCCCGGCCAGTCGGAATACATAACCGCTGTTCATGATGCCTTCCTGTGACCACCACAGGCGATAATCAGCCTCAAGGCCCTCCACCTCGCGCAGCCGAATGATGCGCGGGTTCAATTCGCAAGGCTTGCGGGAGGCGTAGATTCTCTCCAGCAGCCACTGCCTTGCTTGATCCTGTCTTTGCTGCGTCGGCAGCAGCGACCGGGCTGCGGCCAGTTGGTCGCAGCGATCGGCATTGAAGTCCCGGATCGACCTTGCATCAGCCTTATCCCGGTACACCTGACCGCTGGGGCTGCACCATAGTTGTTCCGGGGGCAGTGCCTCTATCTTCATTGCATCATTGGCAGTAACCTTCACCTCAAGATGCCGGACGAAAAATGCCGCCGCCGCCGCCGCCAGCCGGTCCGTATAGCGGTGCGTCGAGGCGTCGGTCACAAGCTGCAGGTCATCGCGTTGACCCAGCAGCTCCCAGAAGCGTCTGCCGCGATCAACGGTTCGCCGCGTGCCTTCAATCGGGAAGAAATCGTATTCCGCCGCCAGCACGATCAGCGGCTTCGGCGCAAAAGCGATGAGCAGATCTTCATGGTCGTAACCCAGCCCGGACAGGCCCGGCCATACCTGCTCGGCATCCTGCACGCCGCCGGCATGCATGTACTGCTGTCGGTTCATGATAAAGGTGGCCGGAGCCGCCGCCGCAATGCGTTCATCGCAGACCATCATCATGGCCGTCTGCGTTCCGCCGCCGGAGTTTCCCGTTACGCCGATCCGCGACGGATCGACCTCGGACCGCTCACATAAGTAGTCGATGGCACGCATGGCATCGTGAACGAAATAGCGGGCTACGCTGTCGCCGAGCATATGGCACTGAACGCCGTATTGCTGATGCTCCTTCGTTCCCCATATGACGCTTCCTTCCCGATCTTCGAAATCATGAAGGCTAAGGCGCTCGCCCTGCCCGATCGGATCGATTGCCAACACAATCAGGCCGACACGAACGAAGTGCTGGATCACGCGCTGATAATAGGCATCATGCTTCGCCCCCAGCTCGTGTCCGCTCAGAAACAGGACGGCCGCGGAACGTTCTTCCCGGTGATCGGGCAGGTATAGATTCGAAGTGACATAATACCCCGGACTGGACTCGAACACGACCTTCTCTACCTGAAAGCCGGCTCCGCTAACGACACCCGCTGTATATGCATTAAGCAGAGGCTGATGTTTGGCTTGAGCTCCATCATCACCTGTTTCTCCCACTGCGCGCCCGGAACGGAGCTTGACGAGCGACGCGCCCTCTGAAGTCCGTTCTGCCTTTGTACTGATTCGCCCTGCCGCCTTGGTCGTGTATACATTCGGCAAAGAAACACCAGGCTGTACCCTCTCCCCGAATGCCGGCCCTTCCTCCCTTTCCGGGTTCGAAAACGCTTCAGGAAGACCGCCGATGGACCTCAGGAAAGCCCCCCTGATCTCCTCCTGCCGCTTTCTCGCCGCCTCAGGCGTGACGATGGCATCCCGAATGGCATCCCCGGCGGCAAAGGCGGCATCGGAACGTTCAAACACATGCGCCTTCAACTGATTCCTCGTGTCGTATAATGTGCAGATATACTGCTCCAGTTCCTGAACGCTGTTCATCTCGATGAACTCCCGTTGACGAACTTCGGCGAAACGTCCGGAAGCTTCATCGCCCGGCCTTCAGCAATGGAGCGATTGGCTGTGGCACCAATCAGAAGGGATTCGGCGCCTACAGAGCTGTTGGCTTGTTGACCTAGAGGATCTTCGATTCCGCCTTCGAACAGTGCCTTGCGCAGCTTCGCATCCCCGCCGCCATGACCGGCGGCCGATGTATTGACCTCGACCACCTCTTCCGTGCCATCGGTTCTGAAGATATGAATCCGGCTCGCTTCCCCTTGCTTCATATCCGCGTTGTTGTATACATTCGAGACCTCGATCCGGCCTTTGCTGCCGTTGATCGCAGCGCGCCAGCCCTCATAAGGACTATAGGCGACGAGTGAATAGGTCAGCATCGCTTTATTGTCATACTGGACATTGACCGACATCGTGTCATAAATGTCGATCCGGCTGTCAAACAGGCACCGGTCCCGGACATATCCGTCCGCTTCTTCCGCCTGGCGATAGTATTTTTCAAGAAACGGATCCTTTTCGATATCCATATAGAACTCGCACTCGTCTTTCCGATGGCAAGTAAGGCATCGTTCTCCATGATCCTGCCGATCGTCCCCATACACCCGTCTCGTTCCGAAGGCATGGACCTCCACGGGACGGCTGTTCATCCACCAGTTCATAATGTCGAAGTGATGCGTAGACTTGTGAACCAGCAGTCCGCCGCTGTTCTTCATCTCGGCGTGCCATCTGCGGAAATAATCCGCGCCATGCCGGCGGTCCAGAAACCACTCCAAATCAATATGGTAGACATCCCCGATGACCCCTTGCAGCAGCAATTCCTTCACGGTCGCAAAATAAGGCGCAAACCGAAGGTTGAACGTGACCGTCACCCTCATACCGCTATCCTGCTCCGCTTGCAAAATTTCACGGCATTTATCTTCATCAATCGTCATCGGCTTCTCGCTAATGACATCACAGCCGGCTCTCAAGGCTTGCACGATATAGGTATGGTGCGTGTAATCCGTACTCGCCACAATGACAACATCCGGCTTCACTGCCCCAAGCATGCCGTGGAAATCATCATATACGGGAACTCCCCCGCATTCCTCGCTAAGAAAGCGCGCCCGCACCGGATTGGCATCATACACGCCTTCAAAGGCAACGCTTCCCCTCCAATCGGTTACCATCGGTTTAGCAAACATATACAGCGCTCTTGACCCAGCGCCGACCAGTACGTACTTCTTCATGTCGTAAGTTCCTCCTTCAGCCTTTCATCCCTGTCGAAGCAATACCTTGAACAAATTGCTTCTGCGCGAACAGATAGACGATGACGACCGGCAGCGTCGTAATGACGGCTCCCGCCATCAGCAGCGCTTGGTTGACGTTCTCCGATTTCAGGTAGAGCAAGCCGAGCGGCAATGTATATAATTCCTTGTCTTGCAGGTAAATCAGCGGTCCCAGCGTGTTGTTCCACGCCCCCATGAAAGTGAATACCCCTAGCGCCGCCAGCGCAGGCTTGCACAGCGGCAAATAAATTCTGAAGAATATGCCCGGCGGGCTGCAGCCATCAATCGTAGCCGATTCATACAGCTCTTTAGGCAAAGATTTGATAAACTGATGCATCAGGAAAATACCGAACGCCCCGCCCAGAAAGCTGGGCACGATCAAAGGGTAATACGAATTCAGTGCACCAAATTCTTTCCAGATGAAATAGGTCGGGATCATGGTCACTTGAGACGGAATCATTAAGGTTGCCAGCATGATCATATAGATGAGCCCCCGCAGCCGGAAGGTGAACATCGCAAGTCCAAAGGCCACAAACGCGCAGGAGATCAAGGATCCAACCATCTCGATCGAGACGATGAAGAAACTGTTCAGGGTGTATCGACCGAAGTCGACTTTATTCCATATCGTCACATAGTTATCCCAATTCATCGGATTCGGGATTAACTGCGGCGGCATCTGCGAAATGGCGCCTACCGTTTTCAGCGACGTGGACAGCATCCATATGAATGGGAACACCATGAATACCGCACCGACAATCAGTAGCAGGTACATGAGCACCTTAAGAGAGGGGTGAGTAGTCTTAGTCATAATGCACCCACTTCTTCTCAAAATACTTCTGGAACAAGGTGAAGCCTAGAATAATGACAAACAGCAGCCAGGCCGTTGCGGATGCCGGTCCCATTTTGAAGAGCAGGAACGCATCCCGGTACACTAGCAGGTTCGGAACCATGTTCCGTTCCGGAATTCCCGTGGTGATGGAACCGAACAAGCCGAGGAACACATCAAATGCCTGAAACGCCGAGATGGTGGACAGAATCATGACGAGATATACCATCGGCGTTACCATCGGGAACACCACCTTCGTCAGCTGCTTCCAGCCGTTGGCGCCGTCGATTTGCGAAGCTTCCAGCACCTCTTTCGGAACATTTTGCATCCCGGCCAGGATCATGATCATGGATTGACCAACGCCCTTCCATACCTGAACGATCGCGATGCTGGAGACGACCATCAGCCAATTGCTGCTATCTATCCATTTCACAGGATCGAGGCCGATGGATTGAAGCACCCAGTTGATGACGCCGTATTGGTAGTTGAACATCCACACCCAGACCACGCCGCCGGCGATCCACGGAGTAACGACAGGCAGGAAATAGAACAAGCGGAACAATCCCTTGGCCCGAATGGCCTGATTCAACATAAAGGCGATCACAAACGCCATGATCGTCTGAATCGGCACGAAGATGAGTGCAAACATAAAGACATTTCGGATGGATACCCAGAATTCATGTTTATTCAATACGGTTACCCAGTTATCCAGCCCGATCCAGCGCGGCGCGTTAAACAAGTCCCACTCCGTGAAGGAAATATATGTGGAGAATGCAATCGGAAATAAGAGGAATACCACGACATTAATGACAAACGGCAATGTGAATATATAGCCCCAGTACCCTTGCTTCTGCATGACACACCTGCCTTTCGATAGCGGGAAGAGAGGTGCAACCCGATACGTCGTCAAGACTGCACCGCTCTCATCCCATGAAGCTATTTACTGGAGTCCAGTACGTCCTGAACTTTGGTATGAATATCTTTCACGCCGTCTTCAACCGAGACATTGCCTACCATGATTTCATTGACCACCTGCTGCACCAGAATGCGCCATTCGCTCCAAGTAGCATTTTCATCCAGGGTAACGCCGCCTTCGTTAATGCCGTCCGTGAAAGCCTCTTTGTTCAGCGGTTTGGTTGTGCTGTCCTTCAATTGATCCAGTGCCGACTTCTTCACGGGCAGCGTGGATCCCGTCTTGACGATCATGTCCTGCACTTCATCGCCGAGGTAATATTTCAGGAACTCCCAGGCGGCTTCCTTCGATTCCTGCTTCGCTCTGGAGGAGACCAGCCACGTGTTGGCTACCATCGGAACATAACGTTTGCCGTCAACGCCTTTCGGAATTTTGACAACATCCCAGTTCGTATCGGCAAAACTCTCGTTCATATTCACCTGCAAGCTGTATTGGAGGAAGTACATCGCGGCCTTGCCGCTTGCGAATACTTCGAGCTCACCGCCGTTCGCTTTTAGAAAGTCGATATCCGCAAAATATCCCTGGTCCAGCCCATCATACAGCTGCTGTAAACCGGCCGCAGTCTTGGGATCGTCAAACCGCGATTTCGTCAGGGTATTGTCCAGGGCAGAGCCGCCTGCCTGCTTGATCCAAGGGAACCAGCCGTTGGTTATGGAGAAGGATCCGATAAATCCGAATTGGCTCGTTTTGTCTCCTTCTTTGATCGTCAGCTTCTTGGAGGCCTCAATCAGGTCGTCATAGGTCCAGTCATCGGTAGGCACTGGCACGCCGGCTTTCTCAAAAACATCCTGGTTATACGCGAGTGCAATCGGGTTAATACCGTGAGGTACACCCCAAATCTTGCCTTCAGGCGTTTTGGCCGAGAACAAGCCATCGATGTATTCGTCTGCCTTCAGATCCGCTTCAATGTAAGAGGATAAATCCTCTGCTACACCGCGCTGTCCGTAGCTAAGTATGGTCGCGTTCTCTTGGAACCAGACGTCCGGCATGGTGTTGCCTGCAATTTGCGTGGCGATCTTAGACGTAAAGTCCCCCCACGGCGCTTCTTGAATCTCAATGTTGATGTGGGGATGGGATGCAATAAAGCCATCGATAATTTCCTTGCTCGTCACCTCATAGCTGCCGGGGAGCCCAATCTTGAGCGTCACCTTCTCTTTGCTGCCTTCCGGTTTGCCGGGCGAGTTCTCCCCGTCGGTTGACCCGCCGGATGAGGAACATGCGGTGAACATCATCATAAACGCCAGCATCAGGGAGATTGCCTTTACCTTTTTTGACATTGAAAACCCTCCTTTTTTTGTTTTAAAAATAGGATTGCGTGTTTTCTGCTCCAACTCATTCCAAATGTTTAGATTTTATAGTAATCGATTTCTGTAACGAGTATAGCATGTAAGCCCTTTCTTGAATAGAGTTTTCTATGTTCTAATCGATGATTTTTATTATAAAAGTCCGACTTCAGGCGATACATAAGGCATTCCGAGGTTTAATAGGCATTGTTTTCCACTTGGTTAATTCAGAAATGGACAAGTAATTAGTTAGTAATCGATATCTTTTAATGGAAATAAATAAAGCCCGAGCAGTTATGCCCGGGCTTTATGCCATCCTATATTCACTTCGTCTCCCGGATATCCCGGACCGATTTTCTTTCCAGCAATTTAGGCTGCAGCATGACGTCAAACATCGGACTGTCGTCGCCCAGCATCATGTCCAGCAGCATTTTGCATGCCATCTTTCCCATCTCGTAATCGGGCTGCTTAATCGTTGTAAGCGGCGGGTGAATCATCTGCCCCACGTCAATGCCGTCAAAGCCCATAACCGACATTTGCTCCGGCACTTGGATATCGCGCTGCGACAATTCGTTGATCACCCCGAAGGCCATCATGTCATTGCATGCAAAAATCGCCGTCGGCTGCGGCGAATGCTCCAGCAATTTCTGCGTCAGCTGCTTGCCCGTATCAAATTCAGTAATCGCATTATATACTTCTTCGGTCTGGGACTCGATCACCAGCGGCTTGAGACCCGCGTCCTTCATCGCCGAAACGTACCCCTGATGAATGCTTCGGCGGCTGGGACGGTCTAGCTTAGAAGTAACGTAACTAATGCGTTCATGCCCCTTTTCCTGCAGATGCTTAGTCGCCAGGTAACCGGCTTTGTGGTAATCGAACTCAATCTGGTTGATGTTATCCTCATCGATTTTCTGGTCGATGGCAATGACGTTCAGGCCAAGCTTCATCAACTGCGTCAATTGGCTTTTATCTTTGGAGATCGAGGAAATAATCAAGCCTTTGACCTGTTTCTCCATGATCGTCCTCAAATATTCATCCTCCAGCGCCGGATCTTGCAGGGAATTGCATACGATAACCGTAAAGCTATTCTGCCTCGCCACCTCTTCAATCCCGAATATGACGGAAGAATAGAATGGATTCACAATAGAAGGAATGATGATTCCGATCGTATTACTGCTATTCTTCTTCAACTGTTTGCCAAACATATTCGGAATATAATTGGACTCCTTCGCGATTTGCTGGATACGTTCTTTAAGCTCCTTGCTGACAGGATAACTGCTGTTACTCAACACACGCGAAACCGTCGCCGAAGAAACGTTTGCCATCTTGGCTATATCATGTATCGTGGTCGGCTTCTTCATAGGATCCCTCACTTATAGTAATCGTTTACTATTGTAAATTATACAAATAGCTGACATAGAAAGCAATAAACCGATGAAATTATCCACATCATTCGTCATACGTTACATGGAACCCTGTTAAAATTATCGACGTTTCACTACTAACTTTCAACAAAAAGAGACCGCCAGGGCAAACCTGGCGGCAATATATTGGTGGAAGGAATTTCATCGTTCAGTAGAACTAAGCAGCAGTTAAAACATGACTGAGATTACACTTCAGGTGTGCCGTAGGTCGCGAACCAACCCTTAATGGTATTGAAGTCATCCGTAAAGGACAGGGAGAGCAGCAGCAGAACGCGGGCTTGCTGAGGGCTCAGGTTATCACCTGAAATGATGCCTTCACCGCCGCCGTATACGCTGCCGGAGCCTGTACGGGTCGTTGTTACGAAAACCACCCCCTTCTCGATAGCTTCCTTGCGGGCAGCGCTCATCTCTTTCGAGATGCCACCTGCACCAGTGCCGGAAGTGACGATGCCTTTGGCTCCGTCTGCCACAAAGCCTTTAATCGCACCACCGCCGGCTTCCTGATAGGAGATGGCAATTTCAACCTTCACCAGGTCCTCTTTCGAGATTTTGCTCAGATCAAATACCCGTTTGCCTTCGCCTTCCGCCTTCATCGCTCGAAGGGGAGCACGGTAGATCCGAATATTCTCATCATCGATATATCCGACTGCGCCCAGCATAGGCGTTTCGAACGTGTCGGTACGGTAGTCATTGGTCTTGGTTACGCCGCGCGCCAGATGAATTGTATCATTCAGCATCAGCACCGTGCCGAAGGATTCCGTGCGGCCGCTTCCAGCCAGCTTGATGGCATTGTACAGATTCGCCTGCGCATCGGAGCCGATCACCGTCCAAGGCCGCATAGAACCGGTAATGACTACAGGTTTGTCGCTTTGTACCGTCAGATCAAGGAAGTACGCAATCTCTTCCATCGTATCCGTCCCCGTCGTTACAACGACACTGTCGTAGACCTCAAGCGCATCGTCTACCGTCTGGGACAAATCATACAGATCCGCCATAGTGTACGCGCTTGATCCGGAATTACCGAACTGGAGCGTGCTGATATCCGCAATCTTGTCCGTATTGGGAAGCTCAAAGACCATGTCCTCAATCTTCAACGTACCCGCACGGTAGGATTGGAAGCTGGTGGCATCCGTCGATTGGCCCGCCAAAGTCCCGCCTGTCGCAATGACCAGCACATTCGGCTTGGTCGATGTTTTGGAAACTTCCGATAGAGGAGGTACCGTTGTATTCCTTCCCGGCGTTGCAGGGGTCTGTACGGGTGCAGCCGTACTAACCGTTCCTTTCACTTCCGTCACCGTGGCAGCATGTGCCGCATAGGTTCCAACAGGAGATACAGAAATAGCAAAAGCGGTGAATGCAGCGGTACTCCAGACCGCTAAAGGACGTTTTGACTTTGGTTTCATCACAGCACTCTCCTCATGTGTTATAATACATAACATAAAAGTATGTATTCGTTAGAGTTATTTTATTTAATGTTATTTAATATAACAAATCGAACATATGATAGGAAAAGCGCTTCCAATTAAAGATATACATCATTATCATTGAGTTTATAGCCACTTTCAATAAATTAAAAATAATATATCCCAGAATTAGGGAGTACTTAATATATTCAATAGACATTAATAATGTTATGTAACATTACATTAAGTTATCTACTAGCGCTTCTGACCGATCTTTAATCACAAAAAAAAGGATAGCCCCTCATCATACGATTGGGCTATCCTTGTACATACCATGAACTAAAGCTCCCTACTCATTGTCAGACTCTGCATTGGTATTGGTCGTAATATGAAATTCTTTCATCATGTTATGAAAGCGTGCGCCGAAGCCCTCGGAGGCCTCCAGGAAATACTGCTGCTTGACGACAAAGCTGCCGCCCTGCCCGTTATCGAACACATAATATCGTATCACCGGATCGTCCCATTCTTTGCCGCCGGTACCCCCTACCGCACGCACCTCCCAGCCCTGAATCGGTTCATCTATCATATTCGCCTCGACCTTCGGATACGCTTGCAGCTCAGCCTGGATCTGCTCTGCAGCGGTCTTCGGATCGATGCCCTCCTGCGAAATTTCCATGAACACTTCCGGATAGCGGTCATCCGTCGGCTTCTCCTTCAATTCAATGCGGTCCACGCCCGATTCGTGCACCATCTTAAACCGGCTCTCATCAATATATATCACGTAATCAGCACCCTCATGCAGCTCATCTACGCTTGTTTCCGGCATGCCCTCAAGCTCCTGCTCTACTGTTTTCTGGGGAGCAAACCATTCCTTCACCTGATCAATGAAAGCCTGAACCGGTGCTGTCTGGAAGCTGACGGTCAGCACGATGGCCGCCGCAGCGGCGGTTCCCGCAATCCATCCGGCCGCTCTTCGTCCCGAACGGCGGCGCCCTTTCGGTTCCCGCGGCGTGAAGGCTGTGTCAGATTCAGCAGACCGCTGGGCCTGCTCACTATGGATCCGATCCTTGATCGCTATCCAAATCTCGTCTTTATGTCGCATCGCGTCATCCGTACCCTTTTTCAGGCCGTCTGTAATCTCTTGATCCAATGGATCACGTCCCATGCTGATTCCCTCCCCTATTCTGCAGCATCCATTCCTTTAATTTCTTTCTCGCTTTGAACAATCTGGACTTCACCGTGTTGACGTTCAGCTCCATCATGTTCGCGATATCCTTCTCGGTAACATCATTCAAATATTTCAAAATGACGGGAATCCGGTGCTGGTCATCCAGCCGCTGCACCAGCTCATACACCTCGCCATGCCGGTCAAAATCGTAGGTGTCGTTCTCCGAGGGAATACCCCTCTCCTCCGAAATCTCGGAAGGCACCACCCTCGCATGTTTCTTCAAATAGCGGTTGCACTCGTTATAGAGAATCCGGTTGAACCACGGATCAAAGGGCCTGCTCAAATCATAGGACTCCAGATTACGGTAAACCCGGATAAATGTTTCCTGGACCACGTCGGCAGCACTTGCCGGACTTCCGGTTACTGCGGTAGCCGTTCGAATCGCCCGATCCGCGTATAACCGATAAAGTTCTTCGAACCATTCGTCACTGTATTCCGTCTTTAGTCGTTGTATAAGGTCGTGTACCAAACCGTGCTTTCCTCCTTTCACTTAGCCATTCACTTACAATACCCCGCCATGCGGGTAAAAAGTTTTCGAATGCGTTATTTTTATTAGTATGGCAAAAAAAGGATACCCCGATGCCGCACGGCCGAAGTATCCTTTTTCATATCAAAATCCCATTATGCTTGCGCCGGCACCGGTTCCATTGACGCCCCCTGATGGCTCACCGGCTCGACTCGCTCTGCCTTCCGCAGGTGTTTTTGCCCGCGCCAGCGGAAGAAGGACAGCACGCCCCGCAAATACTCGTCGGCAATCATGCAGGAGTATATGCCGATGAGCCCCCACCCCATGTGAATACCGAGTATATATGAGAGCACGGTGGCGACCAGCCACATCGAGCCGAGGGAAATATACATCGTAAACCTCGTGTCTCCGACGGCGTTGAGCGAGTTGCCAAGTGCCATGTTGAGCATTTTGCCAGGCTGGAGAATCAGATTCATGCCCAGGAGCGATGCACCGATCGCAATGATAGTCTTATCGTCCGTAAACAGCCCCAGCAGCTGCTTCCCGAACACATACAGAAGGAAGGCATTGACTACAACGTAAACAGCCCCGACGCCCAGCGCGCGATACGCGCTCCGATAAGCCTCCTTGATCCGGCCCGCGCCGAACAGATGCGCGATCTGAATCTGGGCAGCCATCGCGATCGATGAGCCCAGCAGGAAGCAGAAGGATTCCAATGTATTCATATACGTGCGCGCAGCCAACTCGGCAGCGCCCAGCGTTGCAATGAAGGAATAGATGATCAGCTGCGTGAACACCCAGCAAGACATATTGATGCCGAGCGGCCATCCAATCTTCAGAATTTCGCCGAACAGCGGACGGTTGAACACGCGGAATTCCTTCCATTTGATCCGATATTCAAATGAACGAAGGAATATATACAGCAGTAAGAGTACAGCGAGCAGCCGGCTGACCACCGTCGAGATCGCGACACCGGTAAGTCCCCACTGCGGGAAACCGAAAGCGCCAAAAATAAACCCATAGTTCATAACAACGTGAATGATATTCATCCCAATCGCGACATACATCGGTGCACGCGTATTGCCGGTATTCCGGATGACGGTGCTCATCGTAGCCATCATGGCAATCAGCACCATCCCGCCGCCGACAATGGAGATATACGTTCCGGCAAGCGGAAGCAGTGGCGCCGGCAGCTGGAGAATCGAGGCGATCGCCTCCGGCATCGTGAACAATATCACGCTGCACACTAATCCGATGATCGTGGTGACACTCACCGCCATAATGCCGATCGTTCGGGCATCGCCCGTTTTGTGCGAACCGATCTTCTGAGCGATGAGAATGCCAGCACCGCTGGCGACCGTCATGAACAGCGTTGTCATAGCCTGAAACAACTGATTGGAGAAGCCAACCACCGCAACCGCATCATCGGAAATCCGGCTGACCATCAATGTATCCACCGCCCCCAGCAAAAATTGCAGGAACAGCTCGATGAATATGGGCCATGCGAGAACCCATAATGTAAATTTGTTTGTGTTTTTATCCAACATTCCAACCTCCACCCATGATGTAAGGGTTAAACACAATTCATGATGAAACGGTCTTTAACCTTCTCAAATTATAGATGGTATACTGGAGTTATAATATCATTATCCGAACGAAAACTATCAAATTTCAAACCTGGCGAATCACGAAAGGGCTTTCTTATGACGATCCTGAATTTCACCGTTCCGCCGCTGCCGGAATACATCAATAGCGGGCTTACCCGTGCTCCTATTCACAGCGGACATCCCAACCGTAAAAACATCGGTATCTTTGACCTGCTCGTGGTTATGAAGGGACAGCTCCATGTCACGGAGAATGGCATTCCTTATGAGATCAAACCCGGCATGTTCCTCATCCTGCGTCCCGATACGCATCATTTCGGCACGAAGGGATGTACGGAGGAGACCGATTATTACTGGCTTCATTTTCAAACCTCCGGGGAATGGCATGCGGACGAAGCCTGCCAAGCGTCTAGAAGAGAAGAGGCACCGGAGCTGAAGGCGATGACGCCGAACTATTTTTCCGTCAACATCCCCCAATTTGGCACCCTGCCTCAACCGGAAAAGGCCCTGGAACTCCTGGCTACCATGTCTTCGTTAGTTCAGTACGGTCACCAGGCCAAATTTCTGTGGCGGCAGCAGGTGGTGTTCCAGGAGCTCATCGAACAGCTGGCCGCCGCACTGGATACACCGGTGTCCTCCCCTTCCTCTGCTTGTGCCGAGCGGGCCGCGGCGTATCTGCGGAAGCATTACCGTGAAGAGTTCAAGGTGCAGGAGCTGGGCGAACGCATTAACTTCCACCCTGTTTATATCGCACGCTGCATGCAGAAGGAATTCGGCTGTTCACCTGTTGAATATTTGCAGCGCTACCGGATCGAGCAGGCCAAAATGCTCCTCATGCAGACGGATTTCAGCATCAGCCGGGTCGCTGAAGAGGTCGGATTCAATCATGCAGCGTACTTTACCTCCTGTTTCACAAAGCAGGAAGGGATCTCGCCGCGTAAATACAGGCAGCGGTTCTTTATGAATTAATTCATTTTTACGCAAAAATCTAAGAAAGTGACTTGCAACCTGTGCGGGAACTCTTTATAATGAGAATTAGCCATATGATAATGATTATCATTACCGGACAAGTGATAATGTGTTGAGAATGGACGTTTGAGCTCCTACACGTCACGTTTCGCTTGAAGAGTTTATATATAAAGGAGAGCCGATTGACTTATGAAGACGACTTCCCGCCGCTGTTCTCTGCAAATCGATGATTATCTGGACCTGCTGAACCTCGCGATCCAGCTTGGAGATGTGAAATGGCAGAAAGAAATCACCCGCAAAATGGAAATGACGCTGTCCACATTAGAGACCGCAGCCCCATAAATAACATGGGGATTACATAATCCTCCATATAAGAAAGACACCCGATCGCGAATTCCAGGCATTTCCCAGGAAAGCCGATCCGGTGTTCTTTTTTTCTGTCATCCATATGTTCTTCTCTGGATCTTTGGATTCTCTAAATTACTTCTTCGTAGTAAAACCATCCAGATCCTGCTTTAACCTGTTGTTAAGCGCTGCCAATTCACCGTAATCGGAGATGTCCAGGTTAACTTCGCCCCCCTCAACCGATTCCGAAACATAATAGACCTTGTACATCAGAGGAATCAGTGCCTCCGAATCCCGCATAATAATCGCGTATTTCTCGATATCTTCGTCCGAGAAGCGCCCGTTCTCCACATAGCTCTCCCTTATGCTGTCAGACAGAGCCAGAAACTTTGCAGCGATGGGGTTAAGCAGCTGAGAACGGACGGCTTCATCCGCTGTCTTGGAATACGCCTCGATAGCCGCCAGCTTCAGCCGTACTTCTGCAAGGCGTGCTTCATGAAGGGGCATGGACTTCAATTCCAGAATGTCGGTGTAATGACTCCATATTTGAAATAGAGATGTGCCCAATATGCTTTGCAAGGTCATTTTTGTCCCCTGTTCGATCTTCTTCTGATGACCAAACAGAAACACGGTACATACCAGCACCAATGCTACCATCCATACCCAGATCCATTTCGCTGAATTCGACATAACGCACCTCCGACTTTTCTATTTTACCATATTAAGGATAAAACGAGATGCGATCTCTCGTCGTCAGCGCAAAAAATAAAATGGATCCCGCCAATTCAAGCTATGCGGCGGGACCATGTCAAACGTTAGCCGGACTATTCCTGCTGCAATCCCACACCTGTTAGTACCTTGATCCGGTATTCATGCGGCGAGATCCCTTCCAGCTCTTTGAATACGCGCGAGAATTGCTTGGTGTTCTCGAAACCGACCGCTTTGCCAATGTCCGCAAGCTTCATGGTACCGTCCTGAAGCAGGTCCTTGGCTTTCGTTATTCGCAGCTTTTTGAGATAAACTACGAAATTTTCGCCCGTATGGGCCTTAAACGCTTCACTGAAATACGAATAATTCAAAGACACATAATTGCTGACCATTGCCATGTTCAGCGGCCTGTGATAATTCTCCTCCATGTAGCTGACCGCTGCCTTGATCTCAGAATGCTCGCTGTGGGCGGAACGAATCCCTTTAACATATTCATTCACGTGCAGCAGCAAATGCTCCAAATTTCTGAAATAGGTGTGAAAATGACGGTAATTGTCCATCGTCCCTACCTTTCGGTACAGCTTCAACACTTCCACCATGGATTCCCCGTACACGCGAAACACCTCATCCAGCACCTGCTCATTGATCCGCTTGCTGACAAACTCCAAATAATCGATGGCCACATACGGCATATCTCCGATATGGAAAATATCCAGCAGCAGCGCTTGGATCTCCCGCTCCCGCTCCGTGCCGAGCATGTTGCCCAACTTGCGGATGCTCTCTTCCGGCACCGGATACGTGCGCAGTTCTCCCTGAATATCATCATGGCTCATCAGCTTGACGTTGGGATGGATGAACGTATAGCTCAGAGCGGTCAACGCCTGAATGTAACAGATGCGGATATCTTCGATTCGGAAGCCTTCCCGGCTAATGCCAACGAAGAGCCCGTCCATCTCCCGCTCGGAAAACTGCCGTGCCAGCTCCTCGAATTGCCCGTCCGGGCTGCCGATGAGCACGACCCTCCCCTTGCTGTCCAGAAAACAAGCGTTGATCCGTCCTTCCACTGAAGCCCTCATGTTATCAATCAATTGCTTCAGCTCATCCTTATTCATGGAATTGCCGTCTTCGTACTTGTATTTCATCACCGCTACCCGGAATGGCTTCACGAATGATTCAAACCCGATTTCGTTCGCGGCAGCCTCCATGTCCATCCCTTGGGGCAGCTCCAGAAGTTCCTTCAGCCGATGAGTCTGCAGCTGCTGAAGATATACTTCGCTGGCAGCCACCTGGTTGTGCACTTCCGCTTGCCGAATCAAGGCTTCTTCTGTCTTTCGGAGGGCAGCGAACAGCTCATCCCGTCGAATCGGCTTAAGCAAGTACTCCTTCACCTGGTAACGGATCGCCGCCTTCGCATATTCAAAATCGTCATATCCGCTCAGGATTAGAACGACGGGTTTAACACCCGTTGTTTCTTCCAGTTCAGCCAGTGCCTCAATAAGGCGTATCCCGTCCATGACCGGCATCCGGATGTCTGTAATGACAATATCGGCCGGTTCTTCGCGGAAGGAATCCAGCGCGTCCTGTCCCTGGACAGCCAAGCGAATCTCGTATTGATCCGGGAATTCCCGTTCAATCATCGTTTTCAGTCCATACCGGATATTCTTCTCATCATCTACGATCATCAGACTTCTCATGTCCACTGCCTCCTCCTGTTAACAGAACCTTAGGGAATGTCATGGTCACCTGCGTGAACTTCCCCTCTTCGCTCTTCACTTCGATTCCATATTCATTCCCGTAGAACAACTGAATTCGCTGGTGCACATTCCGAAGTCCGATTCCTCCAGCCTGCACTCCACCTCGCCCGTAATCTACGGAGGGGAGTTCGTCGTTGTCCGCCGTTCGCAGAATCTCGTTCAGCCTGCCCAGCCGATAAGGCTCCATCCCGATGCCGTTATCCGTGACGTTAATCGTGATCCGGTTCTCTTCCCAGGCAATAGCATCGATATTGATCCGTTTCTCCTGATCCGGGAACTCGGGCCAGGCATGCTTAACGGCATTTTCCACGATGGGCTGCAGCGACATTTTCAATACCTCGAGCTCCATGAATTCGGACGGAATGTTAAGTTCAAGCCGGATCGGCTCATCAAACCGGATATTCATGACATCAATATAATTGCGAATATGGCGAATTTCATCCTTCAGTTTGACGTACTCCCCCGACCATTTGAAATTATAGCGCATCATCCCGCCAAGGGAGGTCAGCGCGTCCGAAATCGTCCGCTGCCCCTCGATTTCGGCCAGCATCTTTATATTTTCCAGCGTATTGTATAAGAAATGAGAGTCAATCTGGCTGTGCAGCGTTCGCAGCTCCGCTTCCTTGGTCACCGCTTGCTTGCGTACGCCCTGGGCAATCAGTTCATTGATGGTGCGGATCAATTTGTTAAAATGATGCGCCAGCTCTCCCACCTCGCCACCGCCCTGGATGGCCATCGTCGCGGTCACTTCACCCTTGCGGACTCTCTTCATCGTCTCCGTTAAACGGCGTAAACTCTTCAGGATAATGGAATTCAGGTAATACGTAATGATCGACAGCAGAAAAATCAATACGATATTCGCCGCGATAATCTGTCCCTGGGCTTTGGATACGTTATTCAGCGCCCCTTCCAGTGAAACGATATTCAGCACATGGGCATGAAGCCGCTCCATCGGTGTCGCAATCAGCAAGAACGAGGAGCCGTTTAAACTGAACCGGGCATGTACTGTTTCCTCGAAGGCACCCGCCTGCAGCTTCAGATTGGCGAATTGGATCGCCACCTCATCCCGGAGTCCCTCGTGACTGGTCATAAACGATTGGCTTCTGTCCATGAACAGCTGTCCTTCCTGATCGACAATGACCATCTGTGAGCTGTCATCCACGATACCGGCAAAGGTCTTCGGAGCAAAGTGCTTAAGCAGCATATCCACCTGGATCACGCCACGGTAACTCCCGTTATGGACTTGGCGAATCAAGGACACCTTCGGCAGCTCCTCGGAGGCATCTGCAGCGTAACGCTGCAGAATATCGGGATCGCTGTGGTTGAACACCCATAGCTCTCCGCCATCCAAATCCTTGACTTTAGGGAACCAGGGCTCGCTTGCGATTCGTTTCTCCTGGAAAATGATCGGCCACATTTCCGTTACGTTCGAATTATTCGTATATAACCGAAGGTGCGTGATATTCGGATTATTAGTTTGGATCCGTTGGATATCCTTAAAGGGCCCCCAAGCCAAATCGATTAACCACGCCGGCTCGGGATCTTCTTTGATTCGGAGATAATCCTTGATGCCGTCATCCGAAATTGCCAGCTGTGCGGCCATCTCAATCGCCTCAATCTGGTTCAGCATGTTCATCTTCTCAATTTCTAACAGGAACGAGTTCTGATTGAGCGCATCGCTGATATAAGTATCGCGGATCTGCTTGAAAAAATAGTTCGATACGATAATGCTCGGAATGAGCAAAATCAAGATATACGCAGCAACCAAACGACTCTGCATCGACCTGCGGCCAAACCAATAAGTAAACGATTGAATAAGCGATTTTATTCGTGTCATCATGACTGTCACTTCCCGTTTTCTATGTATGACCACAGCCGAGCCATGAATGGTAAGGCGGCATCAGCCGATCGGATACCCTCCTATATTAGCTCGTGATGCGACAAAAGGCACCCTATTTCGACAAAATCGATAATAGGGTACCTTGAGTCCTCATTTTGTTTATCCGCCTGAGCGAATCATCATTACTTCAAGAATTCCTCAAGCTTTTTCACTTTCTCTTCGTATTCTTTCTGTTTGTATTCCTGCACTTTCGCAAATCCCAATGACTCACGCTTCGCGAGGTAATCGTTCCAAATCTGATCGAACTCGGCATCCGTTTTGGCAAAGATCAGTTTCGGCAGGATTTTACCCCACTCGTTCAACACCTTGTCGTTAATGATACCTTCCTCGGAGCTTGCATCTGGGTCCAGTTGGTCAAATTGCGAGAAGCTCTCGGTCTTTCCGCGAGTCCAGTCTTCCATCTGCTTGAACGGTTCCACGGCCGGAGGCGCCCAAGGCTGCGTAACGTTGTTATCCATCATCATCCAGAAGGTATGGGATGCTCCATACTTCTTGTCGAATGCGCCGCGGTCGCTGTTCAAGAGCTCTGCAACCTCTGGCAGGAATTGATCTTTGCCATCGATCGTATCCCATGTCACGCCTTTCTCGCCAAGGTAAGTATCACGCTGACCTTCTTCGGAGATCAGGTAATCCAGGAAGCGAATGGCACGCGCTTTGTCCTTTACGTTCTTGGAGATCAATGTAACCGTCCAACCGGAGATCGATGGACCGGACAGGGTCGGCTGATCCAGATTGGAGTTGGCAGGTCCGTCAACCGCGATGTACACGGAGTTCGGATCGGTAGCAAACAGCGCGTTCTGTTGGTTCGCCATATCACTGCGCTGGTAGAGCATCGCGAAGTAACGGCCCTGTGCCATTTTCTCTTCCATTTGCGGACGTTTATCCACGAAAATATCCTTAGACATCAATCCTTTTTCATTAGCAAGACGCAAGGTTTTCAACCATTTTACATATTCCGGATCTGTTGTACGGTCATTCAATTTTCCGTCTTTATCCTGTGGAATGGCAAGGAAGTTCTGCAGGTAACCCTCCAAAGAACTGTTTCCTTTTTCATGGAAATCATGCAATCCAAACGGAATGAGCGGCTGCCCGTTCACATCCGGGAACATTTTCTTGGCGTCCTCAAGCGCTTTCAGGAAACCTTCCGGTGTGCGCATATTCGGGCTTCCCAGCGCCTCATACATGTCTTTGCGTACCAAGAAGGTTTGGTTCGATGTGATGTTGTCGCCAAACTTCTCATAGTCCTTCGGTGATGATGAGGCATTCGGATAACCGTAAATGTTACCGTCATCCTTGGTGTACCATGACACTTTTGCAGGGTCCGTTACTTTATAGAAATACGGATCATATTGATCAGCCAATTCGTTCAGCGGCAGGACAAGATCGCCTTCAATCATCTTTTTGACAGCGTCTTCATACCATCCTAGCGTAATAAAATCTGGCAATGTACCGGAAGCGATCATCGTATTCATCTTCTCGGCTTCGTTCCCAGCCGGTACGATCAGGTTAAGATTAACCCCCGTCTTTTTGGTTACGTATTGAGAAGTAATGTCCTCGCCCCATTTGTTCGGGAACCAGGCAAAGTTGATGTACCAGTCAAATGTAATCGGGGAGGTGTCGACTTCCCATCCCGGCTGATCCTGAGTCAATTTTACTTCTTCTGCCGGCTTTTCTTCCTTTTTTTCTTTTTCCGACGCGCCGCTATTATCACCGCCGGACGAGCATGCTGTTGTAAAGGCCATGACCAGTGCGAACATCAACAACAGAAGGCTCTTTGGCTTAAGCATCTTGCTCATGTGTTTACCCCTTTTCTTATTTAAAAATATGATTATATAGAACTCCCGCCAAATTAGGCAAGAGAAGCTACCTGTAAGAATCCCCCTTCCCCAGGGTGCCCCGGGAGAGGGAAACTGCGTTATCAGAGACCGAGAATTAACCTTTAATGGAGCCGATCATCATCCCTTTGACGAAGTACCGCTGCAGGAACGGATAGACGAAGACGATCGGCGCCGTCGTTACGACCATGGTCGCCATTTTGATCGATTGGGAGGTGACCGTCTTGGCAACGCCGCCCGGAACCTGAGCCATCATCTGATTGGAACTGGATTGCGCGACGACCTTATATAGGTACGTCTGAATCGGCTGCAAATCCGTATTGTTGATGTAGATGACGCCGGTGAAATAATCGTTCCACTGGAACACCCCATGAAACAACGCGATCGTCGCGATAACCGGCATGGATACCGGCAGCACGACCCGGAGGAAGATCGACCAGTCGTTGGCCCCGTCAATCTTCGCAGCCTCCTCCAGACCGTCCGGGATTTCCCGGAAGAACGTCATGAAGATGATGAGATCGAAGAAACTGAACATGGCCGGTATGATGTAAACGAGGAAACTGTCGAGCATATTCAAATCCTTGATCAACAGATAAGTAGGAATCAGTCCACCACCAAAAAACATCGTTATCGTTCCGAGCAAAATATAGAATTTGCCGCCGATCAGACCCTTCCGCGAAAATGCATAAGCCACCATAGCGGTGAAGAGGACGTGAATGAACACGCCGATCACCGTTTTGGCCACGGTAATGCCCATCGCCGTCATGATCCCGGAGCTTTGGAACACCGCACTGAAGTTCTCGAGGCTGATCATCCGCGGCCACCAGTAGATTCCTCCGCGCATGGCGTCCTGCCCGTCATTGAAGGCATTCACCAGCACGTACCAGATCGGGTAGATGGTCAGAAAGCATACGATCAGCATGCCGAAATTATTGAATATATCGAAGAAGGCTTCGCCTTTGGTTCTGCGTTTAAACATGGATTATTCGTCTCCCTTCTCGCTGGTCTCGCTAGAATAGTGATGTGTCGTTCAGTTTTTTGGTCACCTTGTTCGCGATCAACAGCAGGATAATCGCAATGACGGACTTGAACAATGCAACGGCTTGCGCGTAGGAGTATCGTCCGTTCTGCATCCCAGTGTGGTACACGAAAATATCGATGACGTTGCTCGCGCTTTCGTTCAGCGTGTTTCGGAGCACCAAAATCTGATCGAAGTTGGAGTTCAGCACACCACCAACCGCAAGAATGAAGAGAATGGATATGGTCGATTTGATACTGGGAAGGGTGATGTACCACATCTTCTGAAACCGACCTGCACCATCAATCGTCGACGCCTCGTACATTTCAGGCGAAATGCTGGCAATGGCCGCCAGATAGATAATTGCCGACCATCCAAGCTCCTTCCATATGTCCGAAGTGATAATAATTCCCCAGAAGTATTTCGGTTCGGCCAGATAGGTGATCGGCTCATCGATGATATGCAGAGCCAGCAAGAGATTGTTGATAATCCCGATATCCGCAAGCCAGGTCATCAGAATGCCGCCCAGAATAACCCATGACAAGAAGTGAGGCAAATAAGAAATCGTCTGAATGGTCCTCTTGTAGCGAACGGACCGGATTTCGTTCAGAAAGAGTGCAAAAATGATCGGCAGCGGAAATCCGATAAACAGCTTCAGCAAGCTGATCCCGAGCGTGTTCCGCATCACGTTCGTAAAGTCCTCGTCTGAGAAAAACTCCTTGAAGTGCTCTAGTCCAACCCATGGAGCTTCACCGATGGACTTCACGATATTGAACTCTTTAAATGCAATGATGACACCGTACATCGGAATGTAGTTAAAGATGATCATCCACGCAACGCCGAGCAGCGCCATTATTTGGAGATGTCGTTGGCCGTAGAGCTTTCTAAGCCATCTTTTTCTGTCAAGCTTCTTCTGTACAGAAGGCTCCATTGAGGGACCGACACCGGTTTCGGAAACATCGGCATGAAGTTGATTTTGCATGGTTATGACCTCCAGGTTGATCCTATCATTTTGAAAACCTTTACATTCTCTATGTTTATATTGTAGATCGTCCTTTCTTTGCACGAAAGGTTTCAGATTTCGTTTCAAGGGGCTCATTTTTCGGGTAGACTCCGCCATTTACGAAAAAATGCATCCCAAAAGCGAAATATTGCGCCCTGTGCTCAATCCAGGCACAAAAAAAGACATGAACAGCAGCCTACATGGCTGCCATTCATGCCTTCCTCTTGCTAACGATCTTTTCGCCACAAGCGATCCATCGGATCGTCACGGCGGTGTTATCGTTTTTTACCTCACGTATATCAAACGGTTTCCCAGTTATTCCCCTTTGTCTTCCTCACGTTGTTCCTGCTTGCTTTCGTGTTCCTGTTGGTATTTCTCACGCATCAGCTTTTGCATGATGAATTTCTCCTGATCGTTCAAGCCGCCTTGGTTATCCTGGATGATCATGTTGTCAATGTTTCGCTTCAGTACCTCGGTTTGCGTGTTCAATACATTTCACTCCTTTGAATTTTGCGTCCCTTTTGCTGTAAATCATTCTGAATGAGAATGACAGGGTACACATATTACTAACCATTCTCCTTCCAATGAAACAGAAATAGACGGATTTACCATAAAATCCGAAGGTAGCTTCAAGAAGAATTTGTATTTGCCCAGCGCTTTCTCTAGGTATTAGCTGCTATTTGCGCTCGATCTGAATCCCCTTAGCCAGAGATTTCTGTTGTTTATTGGTATTAACTAGCTGCGGCAGGCTTCTCGTTTCCTTGACCATAGGGGATTGACACAAATGGCATACTGGTTCCGTGTCGAACGCAAAATCGTCCCGCATCCACCCTTTGCAGTCTTCCTTCGTGCATGCCCAAACTTCCGTTATTTCTTCAGGAATACTCTCCATCGAGTTTTTACGCGAATACATGAACGCTCCTCCTTATTCTCGTCTTAGAAAATAGAAACGCCGTATAAAAGAAAACTGCCCTTAATGTCACACATTAAGGGCAGTCTTCAATTGTAATTACAATTTAACAACGTTCTCAGCTTGTGGTCCACGGTTTCCTTCAACAATGTTGAATTCAACGCGTTGGCCTTCGTCAAGCGTTTTGAAGCCGTCGCCTTGGATCGCGCTGAAGTGAACGAATACATCGTTACCGCCTTCAACTTCGATGAAACCAAAGCCCTTTTCAGCATTAAACCATTTAACAGTTCCTGTTTGCATGGGGGAATCCTCCTTGATATATATTTACATGACCTTTTTTCTTCGCAGACGGAATAAAAAAATTCACATATTGCACAAGGTTACCAGAAATGACAACCCTCTACAATATGTGAATTCAGGTCGATTTCGATATTCATATCTTAACACATTTTACTGCCGATAGCAAATACCAATGCAAAAGATTCTGCGGAAAAATTAAAGTTGTTTTCTTCGGCATCATTACGATTAGGCATGAGCAGGCATATACAACTCCCGGCATATGCCGGGAGCTAGATCTTGTGCAGGTTTTTTACGCCGAAAACGTTTACTTTCGCAATTCCTCCAGCGTTTCCTTCCAGCGCTGCAAGCCTCCATCCGGGTCGTGCAGCTGAAACTTCACGGCTGATTTAATATCCGCATAATTCGCGATATCCTCGCGAACAGCCACTACCTCGGCCTCAAAACGCTGCAGCGGATGCCGGGCATCCGGCAGATCGGGAAGCGCTTGAAGCCGCAGCCGAACATAATGGGCGGCTCCATCATGAATTGCCACCAATGTGCCCTGTCCGGAGCGAAGAAGATTGCCAGTCGTAACCGTTCCCTGCCATAACGCAAGTCGAAAATGGCTCCGGTCTAAGGCCAGGACCTCCCCCACGCTGAGCATGGCCGTATGCGGCCATGCATCTTCCGTTACGCTGAGTAGCATCATCGCTTCGTGCTGCTTGGATTCCAGATTACTTCCATCCAGCCATTGGTACAACCCTTCCGATATTGCGGCCTGTTCCGTCACAGTGCCATCTCCCCTTCAACTTATAAATTTAAACGCGCTTCGGTAAATTCCAGCCAATCCAGCTCGATTCGGCCCTTATTCACCATGAATACCAGATCCACAGGGCCTTCCTCAATCGGCATAGCCTCAGCCACCCTATGGATGCGCCACTGTCCTTCGCCAGAGTCTGACAAGGAGATAAGCTCAGGCTCCCGATCCCCGATCTGGAGCATCATATCCACCGATCCCTCGGGAATCCGTCCCCGAATGTCCAGATGAAAAACGTCTGCAGAAGCGCAATTTGCATCATAAGCGAGCCAATCTCCCTCCCGGAGCTGCACGCATACCAGGTTATCCTCTATCCATGGCTTGCCGCCTTCCGGAGCGTAGCTTGGTTTCTCCACCTTGCCCGTCATCATCCGCATCGGAACACCGTCATGAACCCGGAACCCGATATCCTGACTGGCCTTCGCCTCAATATGATAAGAGACACCCTCACCCCGATATCCGTAAAACTCTGCCGGAATCTGAATGGGCAGCCGGCGCAGCAGTGACCGGGATACGTTCGGATAAGCATCGCAAGCTGCCAGTGGAAGATGATCCAGATATTCGCCCAGAATCGCTTCCGCTTCGGCTGAAGAGGGCTTCTCTCCGCCTTCCAGGTAACCCGTCAGCTTCTCCCAGCCTTCCGGCATGCGGATCGAGAACGGCGAGTTTTGAGTGTTCATCTTCTTCCAGGTCCAGAAGTTCCAAGATATGTTATGATCCTCGAACATCCGGAATGCGCCCGTATACCACTGCAAGTTGTTCTCGCCGCCCTCACCCATGAAGATCGGCACATTCCATTCTTCGCGAAGATCCAGATACTTCTGAATACTCTCCGTGTCAGGGTTATTCCAGTACTTATGGAACTGCAGCATCAGGTTATCGTCAAATTTCTCGTCGAAAATGCTCCAGTCCGTAGACCAGTGGACGCCTTCCAAAATGATCATATGGCGCTTGTCCACTTCGCGTATAGCCGCAGTGATTTCCTTATACAGCGGCATCACCTGGTCATGATACTCGCTGAACCATTCAGGTAGTGGCTCGTTAAGCAGGTCGTAACCGGCCACGATCCACTCATCTTTATAGCGTTCCGCCAGCATACGCCACAGCGCCACGGTTCGCTCCACATTCAGCCGATCTGTGAACAGCTCCGGCAAATCCCGCTCGGAATCATCGATATTCGCGCCGGTCTGTCCGCCTGGCGCGCCATGCAAATCCAGAATAACATACAGCGAATACGTCCTGCACCAATCGATCACCCGATCGATGAGTTTCAGATGGCCTTCGTGATATACAAAAGGCGGCTGCTGTCCTTCCGCCATCATAAACCTGGCATTAATCGGCACCCGGATGGAGTTAAAGCCCTCGGCAGCAATCTGCCGGATGTCGGCTTCCGCGATATAGCGCTCATAATAGGTTTCCCAAAAAGCCGCCGCCTTTTCCTCACCGATCAGGTCCCTAACCATGCCTTCGATGCGCCGCGGTCGGTCTCCCTGCTCCGGCATCTTCCACATGTACCCTTCCGGCAGCAGCCAGCTGCCAAGTCCGACTCCCTGCAGCAGAATTTCCTGACCCTCCCCATTGACTATACGTTTGCCATCCGCCTTAATGAAACCGTTTACTAAGGAATCTCTGCTATCCTTCATATTGGCACTCCCTCGCTTTTCATGTCTGTAACGAATGTAATTGACCTGTGCTTAGAAACGTCTTCGTACCACCCACAGACCAAGCATCAAACCAAATATAGCATGACATCCCAGGTGATAAGCCTCATTCCGAAAATCAGGGAATCATTCTGAAATATCGCCACTCGGGCAAAAAAGAAAAGGCGCTCTCCTCTTTTCAAGGATTGCGCCTTTGCCACTTATCGAACTTACGATGATGCCTCCGTAACCGGCTGAGCCGGAACCGAAGCACTTGATGATATTCCCTTCCGCAAGCTGCCTGGCAGTTTACCGAAGAAGATCCAGGTCCAGCCCCCGAGACGGCTAATGCTGTAGACCACCACATACGAAACCGCCAGTGCGCTGACAAACCCGCCGGCATACCAAGCCAGCATCAGCCAGGAATTCTCCGTCTGCGGAGGAAACTCCCGGTAGAAGAGCAGGACCAGCGGATGCACCAGATAAACGCCGAAGGAATACATCCCAAGCCGTCTGAATCCGTTCAACCACCATACCCGCTTATTCCCGAATGCCAGTGCGACCTGGAGCATGACCAGGGCGGTGGTTAACGTATGCACATTCCAGAAGGCATCGTAGAGCAGCGGGTGATATTCCGTCCCTAACAGTCGCTGATTGTATCGCAGGCCGATATGCACCAGCGCGGCGCCCAGCCATATCGCCCAGAGCGCGACCCAGCCCAGCTTGCGCAGCGCCGGTCTTGCGGCATGCTGCGCTGAAGTCAGCCAATCCTTGACCCGGTCATAATAAATGCCGATCCATGCCCCGAGAAAATAATACGACAGAAACGACAGCGACCAGCTGTTCCGGTTCGTTACGTCCCACCAGGCATCATTGCCGATATAGAATACCCACTGCAGTACAATGCCGACCAGCACGCAGACCGCCGCGAAGCCGCGGAATCGCTTCAGCAGCATCAGCACAAGCGGGAACATCAGATAGAACTGGATGTTAATGAAGATGAAATATAAGTGCGTGTAGGATTTCCCCGTCGCCAGCTTGGGCCAGAAGCTCTCCAGCATTGCCGCCAGATCGGGCTCGCCCCCGCGATGATACCAGGCCACCGTAAAGAATAACACCGAGAACAGCAGATACGGCACCAGAATATACATCAGCCGGTTCTTGAAGAACCGTGCCAAGTCGCGGCCTTTGAACGGGCGGTGATAATAGTTATAGAACAGCACAAAACTGCTCAGAAATATGAAAGTCGTCGTTCCAACCTTCGAGAATATGTTCAGGAAGTTATACAAGCCAAAAAAATCGTCCCCGCGCATCTGGACTGTGGCGAACGACGTCGCATGCACCATCAGCACGCCCATCATCGCAAAGCCCCGAACCAGGTCGATTTCGGTTATTTTTGCACGTTTATCCATGTGGCCTCCTTCATATGAATACGCCCCCTATTATATCTCACTCCCCACCGCTTGGATACTAAATTTTCCTAAAAGTGGCATGGAACAAGCTCCCTTTGCCATACCAGTGTAAAAAGGGCCTGCCACCAAGACAGGTCACAAGCTTACATGCATGCAAGCGTTCAATTCGAAGTGAATAGGAGGGGATTTCTACTGATTGAATTTAGCCGCGTCAACAAATTTTTCGGAACCTTCCATGTTCTGAAAGAAATCGATCTAACCATTTCCCAGGGGGAAGTCGTTGTCATCGTTGGACCTTCAGGATCCGGTAAAAGCACGCTGCTGCGGTGTATCAATCGGCTCGAAAGCATTACGGATGGCGAGCTTGTCGTGAACGGCGTTAAGCTGCATGATCGAAAGATCAACATCAATACATTCAGGCGGGATATCGGGATGGTCTTCCAGCATTTCAACCTGTATCCGCACAAAAAGGTGATCGACAACATCATTCTCGCACCCATGAAGGTGCTGGGGATGTCCAAAGCGGAAGCGACGGAAAAAGCGATGACGTACCTGCAGCGAGTCGGAATTGCCGACAAAGCGGACAGCTATCCTTCCCAGCTCTCGGGCGGTCAGCAGCAGCGGGTTGCGATTGCCCGCGGATTGACCATGAACCCGAAGATCATGCTGTTTGATGAACCGACGTCCGCACTCGACCCGGAGATGATCGGCGAAGTGCTGGATGTCATGCGCTCACTCGCCCATCAAGGCATGACCATGGCCGTGGTTACCCATGAGATGGGCTTCGCCCGCGAAGCTGCGGATCGAATCGTCTTTATGGACGAAGGCCGGATTATCGAGGATACACCCGCCTCCGATTTTTTCAATCAGCCGCGGGAGGAGAGAGCACGGGCGTTCCTGAGCCGCCTGCTGCATCACTAACCCGGACTTGGTGCGTAGGGGCGGAAAAGGAATTGCCGCTTTTACTTTTTAGGATTGTAATGATGGCTGCTGCAAGAGACAAGGAGTCCACGCTCGGACAACGCGCCGTTAGGAGCTTGGTTGTTCAGAGAATTCATATCTATAAGGGGGATCTGGTGTATGAAGAAAAGTTTTACGAGGCCTTTCAGGTGGAGTGCGGCCCTTCTGGTGTTAGTAATGATGCTGGTCGCATCAGGGTGCGGGGGTTCCGGCAATACGGATACCCTCGAGGCGATCAAAAAACGCGGCAAGCTTGTAGCTGGCGTGAAATATGATACGAAGCTGTTCGGACTGCAGGACCCTGCCACCGGCAATGTGGAGGGCTTCGATATCGACATCGCCAAAGCGCTGGCCAAAAAGATTCTCGGTGACGAGACCAAGGTCGAGCTGAAGGAGGTTACCTCCAAAACCCGGATCGACATGCTGAAGAACGGGGACATTGACATCATTATCGCCACGATGACCATAACAGAGGAGCGCAAGGAGCAGGTGGACTTCAGCGATGTGTATTTTGAAGCCGGCCAATCCCTGTTGGTGAAGAAGGGCAGCCCGATCACGGGTCTGGAAAGCTTGAACAAGGATACGAAGGTGCTCACGGTAAAGGGCTCTACCTCTGCGCAAAATATCCGTGAGAAAGCGCCCGACGCCGTCATTCTCGAATTCGAGAATTATCAGGACGCCTTCACCGCACTCAAGGCGGGACAAGGGGATGCCCTAACCACCGACAATTCCATCCTCCTCGGTATGCAGCAGCAGGACCCGAGCTTTGAGCTGGTCGGCGGCAACTTTACGGATGAACCATACGGCATGGCCATCAAAAAAGGAAATCCGGAGTTTGTGAAAACCGTCAATGAACTGTTGAAGGAGCTGAAGGATAGCGGCGAATACAACAAATTGTATGAGCAATGGATGGGCGTGAAACCGGAATAACCGCAAGCATGTAATGGTCGGGCCGGTCCTAAGGCGTCATGGCTCCAATCAGGTTCCTCCCTTTTGCGGGGCGGAGCTGCCTGGCTTCTTGCGACCGGCCACCCGATCATCATCCCCCATTGGAGGTGAGGCATTTTGACCTTGTGGGATTTTAACATTCTGGTGGAGCATTGGGATCAATTTATGGCTGGCCTGGGCCAGACCATTCTCGCCAGCCTGCTTGGGCTGATCGGCAGCTTGGTGCTGGGCACCTTGATCGCCATCCTGCGGATTGCCCCATTCCGCATATTGAAAGCCATCGGCGCCATCTATGTAGAGTTTATCCGCAACATTCCGCTCCTGGTGGTTGTCTTTTTCTTTTTCCTAGGCCTGCCCTCTCTCGGCATACCGGTTGACCCGTTTACTTCGGGTACCCTTGGGCTGATGGTGTATACGGCTGCTTTCATTGCTGAAGCCATTCGTGCGGGGATCCAGGCGGTACCCTCCGGACAGTCGGAGGCGGCCCGCTCCTCCGGGCTGAGTTATATCCAGAATATGCGCTACATCATTCTTCCGCAGGCGATCAAAATCGTACTGCCGGCCATCGGCAACCAATTGATCAATTTGGTCAAGAATTCTTCGGTCCTCGGCGTTATTGCCGGACTCGACCTGATGTATTATGCCGATCTGATTAACCTGAACACCTTCAAGGGCATTCCCGTCTATACGTTTGTAGCCCTGTTCTACCTGCTCCTGACCATACCACTCAGCCTGGCCGTCCATTATATGGAGCGCCGCTTTGCGAGAAGCAATTGACGTTAAACGCAAGTTTGCCTAATAAACAGGAGGTGGCATGAGATGGATTTTATCGGTGCGTACTCCTGGCCGAATCTGCGATATCTCCTTCAAGGCTTTTGGATCACGGTGCAGGTTGCCGGCTTATCCATTGTGTTCAGCTTCATCATTGGAACCGTGCTCGGGACCGTGAGATATACGAAGACACCCTTCCTGTCGAGGACAACGGCCTTTTTGGTGGATATAATCCGCAATCTGCCGCTGCTGCTGATCATTTTCTTCATCGGCATGGTTCTGCCGCAGACCGGGATTCGAATCCCCACTTTCTGGGCGGCCGTCGTCGGCCTGAGCATTTTTGAAGGAGCCATGATCGCCGAAATTGTCCGCAGCGGCCTCGTATCGGTGGATAAAGGCCAGATCGAAGCGGCCCGGGCCTCGGGTCTCTCTTATATGCAGACACTGCGGCACGTGATTCTCCCGTTGGCGCTGCGACGGATGTCCCCGCCGATGGTGAGCCAATTCATCTCACTCATTAAAGACACTTCGCTCGCCGTGATCATTTCACTGCCTGAGCTGATGCGCAACGTGCAAATTCTTAGCGGTTCCAGCTATGACTATGTTATTCCCGCCCTTGTTTTTGCATCCTTGCTGTACTTCACGCTGAATTATCTTCTGTCCATCATCGCCAAACGGCTGGAAGCAAGACAGATCTAACCTGGCCTGCTGTTCCCGCTCCTATCCTGGACTACTAAGCATTATCCGTGAAAAAAGCAACCGACCCGCGATACGCATCCTGGTTCAATCCTGCTCCGCAGCCATTTTGGCTTGCGGGGCATTTGCGCTTCTGGAGGAAACTAGGAATTCGATACTTAAGCTTCCTTGCAGCCGTTTGGTATCGAATTTATTTTCCACTAAACTGCAACCATGACAAAGTCCACTCCGTCTAAATACATAATCATCCTGAAAGGAGACCCCATATGAAAATAGGGTTTCTCATCATGCTCAGCCTCTCCCTCACTGTCGGATTATGGCTTGGCGCGGATCACTCCACAGCATCCGCATTGTCATGTGCCGAGCCTCGAAAGGTTACCGAAGAGTTAAAAACCTCAGACGCGGTATTCAGGGGCACGTTGGCCTCGTCCACCCCTAAAGCCGATATATCCAAAAGCAAATATGTATTCCAGGTTTCCGAGTGGTGGAAGGGAGATTCTGATTCCCCTACCATCATCCTTTATTCCAATGGCTGGGAATCCTTTGAAACTGGCAAGGAATATATCGTGTTCGCAGACAAAAGCGGGCAAAAGTTCAAACCCCATCTATGCGGAAATACCGGTCCCTCCTCATCCGTTGACGTGACTTCGCTGGGGAAAGGCATCCAGCCTAAGAAGCCGGTTCCATCAACCGAAGGCCCACGTGCAGTCGGCATCCTGGCGGGTTTGATTGACCTTATTCGCTGGCTGCTGGGGAAATATTAATCCGCGAAAAAAATACAACCATTCTCTTGGCCATACGTATACAACGTATAAGAACTGCGTTTAGACGACAGGAGGATGAGAATGATCAAAAGATTATTGTTGATTTCACTTATACTGGGAGTTCTCTCCGGCTGCTCCTTGGCGGACAGTGTGAACAATTCTTTGGATTATACAAAAGAAGCTACCACTTTTATTAATGAAACATCCCAATTTGCCGAGTCCATCCCGGAGCTTGCCCAGCAAGCCGCCACGAATACAGATGCCAAGGAAACGCTGACCAAGGAACTCGAAGCGATGAAAACTCGGATTTCGGAGTTTAATGGCATTGAAGCCCCTGCTTTTGCGCAGACCATCCATAAACAGCTGGTCGGTTTAAACGACACGCTGCTGACTGACATCAACGGATACATGGATCAAATCCAGAACGGAGTAACCGACTTCCAAAATTCCAACATCGTCCAAACCATCACTAAAATAAACGAAACGATGGATAAGCTCCAAAATCTTCAGCCGTAATTAAACCAAGCCCATTGACGATAATATAGCAGCCCTGCTCTTTTGAACTGTGACCCGATTTGTGAAAGGTCATCGTTCACTTCATGAGCGGCGCTGCTAAATTTGTCTTCGCTAGTTGCTATATTTGTTTCGCTATGTATGTATTCCATTCCTCACTTGAAAAAAGATTCCAGATTGGCGGTAAGCGTCTGCTTGACCACATATTGAATTCCGTCTTCGCTAGGCGCCATAATCCAGTATGTCCCTTGGTAGCCTGCTTCATCCTTCGGGTCCCATACCACAATGAATTGCCATGTGTCGCCAAAGCTTTTATTATATTCTTCACTATAACTCCCGGCCATATTCTCCGGCGGAACCGATTCGATTGAAATATGCTGCACGCTTTCAACAGACTTCATCCATTCCGTAAATTCCACCATGTCCCGGTCGTACTGACCCGAAAAGTATCCCGCGCCCCCACCCGACATCGCATAAAAGGTTTCTGCATCCTCCACCTGCGCTGCCTGGTACAGTAAGGAAACGGTCTGCACCGGGTTCCATACAGGCTGCTTTGCTTTTGCCGCAAGAAATGCCCTATCTTCAGCCGTATGCTGGATCTCTATCGCGACAAGTTCTTCCAATGCCGCCTCTCTTCCAAGTTCGTAGGCTCCGGGGTAGACCGTCGATTGCTCCACCACTTTAAGTCCATCCGTAAACGCCGTCACAAACCACAGGTTATGATCGCCCTGGCTAAGTTCTTCCAGCACAATCTCGGCTTGGCTGCCGTACGTAAGAGCTAACAACTGACGGCTCTCCCGATCCAGCCCTTCTCTATCAAAAAGCTTGAATCGTTCCGGTCTCACTTCACGCTTGCCGGCCTCTTCGAATAACACCTTCAGCTTGGCGGGGGACATACGGACGCTCGGAATGTCAGCATGACGGAAATATGATGTAGAATCGTTAGCCTGAAGCGCCTCATACATGTTGAGAACCGCTTCAATCGGGTCATCGTTGGACTCCCCCTCTGGCGGCTGCGCTTCTTGCTTAATCTGGTGATAACTTTGATCTTCCGGCTGGAATGCCGTACGCACGCTTTCCGTTGCGGCTGCCGGCATTTCCGATGGATACCCGGCTTCTCCTGCGCTTGACGCGGCGGCAGTCGATCTATTTTGCTGTACGGATCCCGGCACCTCCCTCGTGCATGCCACCATTAACATGATTGTCATGACAGCCAGCACTATGATCTGTCCGGATCGCTGATACGCCCGCTTCCTCGTCTTCATTTCGTTCACCCCCATATATAACGAATCCAATCGTATTTAGGATTGGCCACCGATCTCTTTATATTCATCATCGTCAAAACGGAGAGGAATGTTTATCATTGCGGACGAAAAAAAGCTCCCGCCAGATCTAAGACCTGCAGCGGGAGCTCCCTCTCATATCATGCATCATTTAAAATTGATTATAGCTTACAAATTCCAATACGGGCTTGCGGTAGCCCCGCGGACGTGGCTTCCTTTCATCTTCCTTGCCGATCGCGATCAGCATGGCAGGCACATAAGCATCCGGGATATCCAGTTCCTTCTGCAGAGCCACGGGATCGAAACCGATCATCGGACAGGTATCCCACCCCTTGTCCTTGGCCACCATCATCATTAACATCGCGGATAGACTGGCATTGCGAATGGCTTCATCCCTCATAAAGGATTCTCCACCCGCTTCATAAAAGTTCGTGACGGATTCAACCGTCATGTCATATTCGAGCTTGTCGATCACGCCCAAATTCAGAAATCCCTCATTCATTTTCCCGATTTCCCGGTAGGCCTGCTTATTCCCCAGCACAACGACAACGGCCGACGCGGTGAGTATCTTATGCTGCTTATTGGCGGCTTCATAAACTTTGTGCTTGATATCGGGATCCTTCACTACAACATAGTGTGTATGCTGCAAATTAAAAGCCGAAGGAGCATATTTAACTTCATTAAATATATCATTCAAATCCTTATCCGGAATTTCAATTCCTTCCATAAACAGATTAGCCGATCTCCGGCTCTTAATTAATGTTGTCAGATCACTCATATCTGCAAGCCCCCATTATCGATTAGTTAAAGATTGCCGCATCCAGTGAATATGCACCTGCACCCGTGAACGCCAGTGCAACTGCGACTGCGATCAACAGCAGATTATACTCATATCCATTCGCTGTAGACCAATACCCGTTCCGGCCATGCACTTTCACAATTGCACCCAGCATCGTTAGCGTGATCAGCGCTGCGCCAAGCACCGTGAGAAATCCGGCAGCAAACAACAGCCCGCCAACAAGCTCCATCAGACCTGACAATACTGCAATTGCGACACCCGGCTTAATGCCAACCGATTCCATCCAGCCGCCTGTCCCTTTCGGTCCGTAACCGCCAAACCATCCAAACAACTTCTGTGCACCGTGCGCCATGAACGACAACCCAACCACCAAACGAAGTAACAACAATCCAATATCTATAGCCATTTTATACGCCTCCATATTCATTTTCAGTATTTATAGAATTCCATCGACGCCGTTCATCGATATCTTAATTTCAAGATATATACATATAGAATGATTAACCTGCTTCATTTTCGCTAACGTTTAAACACTTTAAACTTACTCCTTTCAATCAACTAACTTTTATATAGTCACTTAACTTAATATTAAGATATATGATATACATCCTTCTGTCAACCGTTATTTTAAACGCCAATACAAAAAAGCGTGCAGACGGTAGTCTGCACGCAAAACTCATCACTCTTAACTCATAACTCATGATTGCATCCTGTAAAATCATTCCGCCAACTTCTGGATTTCGCTGTCGGTTAGCGCCTCGTTATAGATCCGCACCTCATCCAAGCTCCCGTTAAAATAAGGATCGGCCGCAAACCGGCTTTTACCTAAATAAGCTTCCGTTGCCAGCAGTTCATTCGGGTTCAGCTTCATATGATCACCGGATGCAACGACTTGTCCGTTCACGTACAGCTTACCGGTATTCCCTTGCAGCGTGACCGCAACGTGCGTCCATTCATGGCTCGGCAGCGGTGCCTTTGATAAGAGGCTCTGGTCTCCCTCACTGCCATGCAGCGTGAATTGAAGAACGCCCGAATGCTGGGATGGTGTCAGGAACATATGTCTGGCAAGTCCGTTCCCTACGTCCAGCACTCGCTGCCATGGTGCTCCGCCCTTCCAATATACCCAAGCCGTAAAGGTAAAGTCCTCTGTATCCGTAACCCGATTCGGCATCTCAATGTAACCGTCTGCCCCGCCAAAGTCCATTCCGCCTCCCTGCCTGCTCTTCTCATTCCACTGGACCCCTCCAAGGACCTTGCCGTGAAATCCATTATCCGAGTGGTCTAATACCGAGCCGCCCTCATTCTTACGGAATGGATAATTCAGCAGCACCGGCCCTGCCGACTGCTGCAGCACGGTCACGTCAAAGGCTTTGGAAGTCTTCGCTTTGCCTTTCGTAATCTGAGCGGTCAGCGTAATCTTTGCGTCCCCAGCCCCGGCAGCAGGACGATGGACCTCGCCTTCCGCTGATACGACCTGGGGATGAGAGGAACTCCAGCGAATGACCGTACCGCCGGAAGCCCTGAGCGGCAAATCAAGATCATAGAAAATCCCGCTCACATTCCCGAGGGACAGGTCCTTCTGAACGGCATCCACGAGTTCCCCGTCGCTCCGATCAAGCTGGCGTACGCCCCACACGGCGGTCCCATCTGCGGCGAGGGCCGTAAAGGTCATCGCCTGCCGCTTTGCTTCCGGGTCCCACTGCGGAGTTAATACGCCTTTATAACTCTTTCCATCCAAGGTAAGCTGCACATCCCGCTTTCCGCTGATCTTCCATGTGCCTTCTGCTTCACCCGTGACTTTGCCGTTCTTATGAAGCTCCATTGGCACCGATTCTTTGATGACGGACGAAATATCTTTTCCGTGTTGAATCAGCTTGTAGTCTCCAGCCGCATCATTCGGCATGATTTTCTTGGATTCCTTGGCTTCTTCACCCGCATAGCGGTATGGTGCGGATACCGGCCAGCCGTCCTGGTTTATATACAATTCATGCACCCGGATTTCATGCTCTTCCCCTCGCTGCGGGAAGCGGCTGTGAAAGATAAGGAATGTTCTTCCACTCTGTTCATCGTAATAGACGGAGTTATGGCCCGGCGATACGGCCCCGGTACCAATTCCCGTTCCCGGATCTCCGATCAAGCGCTTAAACAAGTAGTTCCCCATCAGCTTCACGCCATACGGTTCAATCGACCGGTCATCAAAGAGCGGAAGGGAAGGATCGGCCTTCACCTCTCTCATATCGTTGCCCTCGGCATCGTAGAAAGGACCGTCCGGATTTTTGGAGCGGACAACCCGCATATTGTAGCCGCCAACCGCATCCAATCCGCCGTAAGACAGATACAGATAATAATAATCCGTCACCGGGTTGTAGACCATGTACGGCCCTTCAATCCGGCTGTGGTTGCCGCCGAGCAGCTTCTTGCCGTATCCCTGCCCAGGCAGCGGTTTCCCGGTCTTCGAATCCAGCTCCATGATAAAAATCCCGCCGGAATAGGAGCCGTATACCATCCACAGCTTGCCGTTCTTATCAAAGAACACATCCGGATCCACCACATTCGGGTGCTTCGTTGCATCATAGATGGTTCCATCCTCACTGATCTCGTCCCACATGCCGGATTTCAGAATAATGCCCGTGTCCTTATAGGGCCCCTCGATCTGATCTGCAACCGCGATTCCCATGGCGGATCGCGGGGAATCCCCTTTACAGGCGTTATAGTACATATAGAATTTGCCATCAGCCAGCTGAATCACATCGGCTGCCCACAACGTATCGCTCTGTGCCCATTCCAGCGTTTCTTTCAATTCCTCCGTCACGTTCGGAATCAGCGGGTTGCCATTCGAGACCCCGGACGCCACCATGTCCCAGCTCATCAGATCCTTCGATTTGGCCGCGGCCAGGTGGGAACCGAACACATAGTATGCATCCCCTGTCTTGATGACGGACGGATCATGTACGGATGCCTCTCGGAATATAGGCGCCTTCTCCCCTTTCTTCAACGGCGCCGCCTCGGCGTATGCGTCCAGACCGCTCGCCGCCGGCCCTTGGCCTGCCGAGTCTAAACCTCCAACCAGTAAAACTGCGGCTATTCCTGCCACAGCCGTCTTCCGCACCATGCTCTTGTGCATACGATTCTCCCTTCGTTCCAGATTCAATTTCTGTAAACCCTTTCATGAAAGAAAAGTCAAGATGTCAATGCCAATAGAAAAACCTTCTGCCACATTTAATTCATATTAATATAAAACATTTTATATTTGATAAGATATTATCACTGCCTGACATGAAATATCAATGCTAATTCTCAATATTTTTTTCTATGAATCAATTATTGGTTTGAAAGGCCTAAAAAACCCTGATCCATTACGGATCAGGGTTTTATTTTATATTTACTTAAAATTAAGGGGTGTGATGTTTAATATGTCCACCAGTTCCCCGACATCACGATCATCGAGAACAGCTTGATGCTTTCCTCATAATACCCCTCTGCGGATGCGTTCGCCGTGTAACTCCATACCGAATTCAGCCAGCTCTGGTGGCTGGACGAAGTCATCGCACTTACGCCAAAAGGAGCATAGAACGCCCCACTGTTATAAGTCACCAGTGCGGTGCCGTTCAGGTTATACCCTGCCTTGATGTTGGCAGGATTGCTGCTTGTGGCTGATTTAATGAACGTGTTCATCTTGTTCAATTGATTCAGCGCACGCGTATCGCCGGTCATCAGATAGTCGGTCGTAATCCGCCAAGGGGTCCGGGACGAATTGTAATAGTATTTTCCATCATTCGCCCCCTCCAGGAATTCCGCTTCCGCAGGCTGATAATTGCTGCCCGACTTGACTACGAAATCCGGAAGCAAGCCGGTATTGGAGCTGTAGCCGTTATAGATGGAGTTGATGATGGTATAGGTTTTGTTAATGACGTTATCCCAACGGGCATCGCCGGTAGCCGCACGGAATGCCTTCATATGGTTCAGCATGAAATCCGATGGCCGCGTGGCGGTGTCGAAGATGCCGCTTGTTGCCCAATCGCCTAAGCGCAGCGTCCACTGCGACTGATTAACGTCACTGCTCATGATGGCATTGATAATATCCTTTGCTGCTTGCAGGTAATTGATCGCCCCGCTGCTTCCCCACTGCTTGTCCGCAAGCAGGAGTGCGTAAGCAATGTCCATATCGCCGTCCGTTGCCGAATTGGCTCCCCCTATATTCTGAAAGCTGCTGTTCTGCTTCCAAGCCATCAGATACGGATTGTTATTACTCGGATGCGCCTTATAATAGCGGTAAAGTCCGTCGAAATACGACTGTGCGTTACTGTCGTATCCCGCCATCAGAACGGTGAAGAGCATTCCGTAGCCATGAGCCTCGGACACTGTCTCGCCCGCCGAATTGTATTTTACGTAGTATTGCCCTGTCGCAGCCGGCTTCAGGAAAGACCCTTTCCAGCTGTTCCATTTGCTCTTGACCGCATTGTCCATCGCTGACTGCGTCACATTGTTCGGTTTAATCGAACCGCTCGTATAAGACGTATGCTGGGGAAACGGCTTGTTGGCCGCCAGAGACAATCCGGCTGGTAAGATCAGTAGAACAGCACAGAACAATACCGCCGACTTACGGATGATCGAATTTCGGAATACTTTCATCACGCTTCGCTCCTTTGTTTTTCGAATTGAAAAGCCATGACCACCACAGCCTGGTAAACCGGTTTCGGATTAAACCACCACCCTTCCAAATGATCGATGGAAACGAGGAAACTGCTGCTTGTATGTATGATTATCAAGAAAATTAGATATGTAACTGCCTTCATATAAAATGAGATATTATCCATATCTACTACTAGTATAATAGAATTGTATATTATTGTAAATTAATAGTTTGGTGGATCGAATTCCAGTGCAAGCAAAAAGCCGCCTTTCTGCAGTACCATTACTGCTCGGAAAGACAGCTATCATGATCCCTCTTCTCATTCCTTTGCCGCGAATCCCATTCCTTGGAATTCACGCGTTGCCCGCGTAGTTAAATATCGTCCCCAGCGTCGTTGATCCGGGGCCGTACCGCTCATAAGCCTTGCCCGCTTCATCCACGGGGATCACATGCGAGATCAGCGGTTTGACCGATATTCTCCCTTCGGCCAACAGACGAATATACTCGGCGATGTTACGGCCTTCCGTCCAGCGTACAAAGCCGATAGGGTAATCCGTATTACGGAATTCATAACTTGGGTCGTACCGGCCCGGACCGCCTGCTCGCGATATGAGCACCTGCACCTCCTTGCCAAACATCCGGTCTCGCGCGTAAGTCATGGACAAATCGCCGACAATGACGATTTTCCCCTTATCCCGAATCCATGTCATTGAAGAGTTAATGAGCTCTTCCCCGGGGCCGCTTGCACACAGAATGACGCTGTCGGCTCCATGTCCGCCCGTCATAACCTTAATCTGTTCCTCAAGCTGCTCCTGGTTATCATAGGCATAGGCAATATGCCGCTTCAATCCCTGAACCCGCTCCGGATTCAGATCAAATCCCGCAACGGGGCAAGCCGCCGCGTGAGCGATCTGGGCAATCATCTGCCCCAGGATGCCAAGCCCGACCACCACGGCCGATTCGCCGAAGCGCAGATCCGCTACCCGAAGGGCATGGATCGCAATCGCTCCCAGTCCCGCAAATGCCGCTTCCTGCGGGTCCACCCCATCCGGAACCATCGCCGTCAGGTTGGAAGGCACGGTAAGCCACTGGGCATGACGGACGTAGGGAGCTCCATAACAGGCCACCCGTTGACCGGCGGTTAACCCCTGCACGCCTTCCCCAATGTCTTCGACGATTCCAACAGCGCTGTAACCCATAATGACTTTTTGATCCGATGCTCTTCGTATAAAGATCATCTCCGTACCCGGGCTGACCGCCGAGTATTCGGTACGAATCAGCACATGACCTGCCGGCAATTCGGCCGGCTTCTCGATTTGATCAACGATCACTTTTCCATGAATCGTGGCAACAACCTTCAATATGAACCCTCCAACTCCACCTTATTTTCCTGATGCCTTCCGATATTCACTCGGCGAGACGCCGCTATACTTCTTAAACGTTGTCGTAAATGTGGAAGAGTTCGAATACCCCGTTTTCTCTCCGATTTCGGCAATACTGAGATCCGTATTCCGGAGATATTCACGTGCGTGCGATAGTCGGACCTTGTTCAAATACTCCACATAATTCACGCCGAATGTCTTCTTGAAATAATTCGAGAAATATTTCGAGCTGGTATCCAGCACTTCGGCCATATGGTCTAAATACAAATTCTCCATATAATGCAGTTCGATGTATTGCGAGATGAAGGCGGGATTCAGCTTGCTCCGCGGATCATGGTTCCGCGTATTGGCCACCACGCGCATCACTTCCATTAGCGCTTTCTGAATCTCTTCATAGGTAAAGGCTTGATCGACCTTGCGGATGAAATCACTCTCCAGCTGAAACAGCTCATGGCGATCAACGGACGGCGAATCCGCCTGCTTCATGACAAGAAAGAACATGCTCTTTGCTATGTGCACCATCTGATGATGATGGATGTGAAGGTCCGCATTCTGCTGAAAAATATCACTCACGATCTGCAGTCCTTCATCCACCTTTCCGCTCAGCATGCAGTTGCTCAACTTCTCAATCTTCTGAAGCGGATAATAAATATCCGGGACGTAACGGATTTGCTCCGTATCGACCATATCCGTGTCCGCATTCACATTCCGGTATAATCGGCCATCCTTAATGTTCCGGTATGCCTCGCAGCAGTTGCTGATCTTGGATTCATACGTCTGGCTAACGCAGCCCCACACCATGAACGTATCCGTATTCTCCTGGTTGCACAGGCGGATATACTCTGCGAATTTCCGTACTAGCTGCTTGCGATCCGACGGCTGATCCAAACCGATGAGCGCGAGGAATCTCAGCTCTTCGATATGATAGACCACCACATGTTCATAGCGTTCCTGCAGGCTGTTTCGGATCTGGGCCGTCAACTCTTCCAGGACAAAATCCGCCGTGGCTGCTCCCTTGCCGGCAGGCTGCAAATACACGGCCGCCATCATGAAATGCCGGCACTGAAAAAAATGCGTGTAATGCTTCTGCATCTGCATTTCCTGCTCGCGCGAATGGTGATGGCCGTCCAGCGTTTGCAGAAACACGCCGCGGCGAATATCTTCATCCACCAGGTCCATTTGCTTCTTCAGGGATTCATTTTCACGCTGGACCTTGATGATGCCACTCTGGATTTTTACAAAATCATTCCCTTTCAGAGAACTGCCTCCGAGCAGCTGCACAATGTTCTTCACCGGCCGGTACAGATAAATGCTTAACAGCACCGACAGAATGACGCTTAACGCAATCGCGCCGTACATAATCCACGTATTGGCATTCGTGACGGAATCGATATTTTGAAACTTGTAAGGCAGCTTGTTGATATAAATAAAACCGTTATAATCCGATTTGTAAAAATTGTACTCAAAATCGTCCTGCGTGAGGGAGGCTTCCTGCGACGGGTTAAAGTATACGTCGTTTAGAATGCCTACCAAATCCAGATCCTTCTCGGTGCTTAAGATGACGTTCCGGTTCGCATCCAGCACGATGAGCGAGGCGCCGGGAATCATCGAGTTCAAATCGACCCCTTTAAGGAGCCGGTTCACGTTGATCAAGATCATGAGGTTTTTGTTCGACATTCTGACCTTGTTGCCGTCCACGGCAATCATCAAATTCCGGCCATATCCGCTGCTCTGATCCGCATAAACCTCCGCTGGAAAGATCGTGAGCTCGTGCTCCGATCGGGTAAACGTCTTCCAGAACATCGAGTTGAACTTCTGGGAGTTGTACCGTCTGTCAAACAGAGCGTCCAGATTGCTGGTCCCGCGTGTCGTAATGGCCAAATCATGATTGTCAAAAGAGACGACCACATCTTCCACGATATCCACATTAGACACAATGCTTGTGACGCTGTCCTGCAGGGAAATAACTTTCTCCATGTCCAGCATGCCGTTATCCAATTGCATCCGGTCTGAAGGAAGCGCATGAATGTTAAAAATCAAATTGTTTACGGAGGAGAAACTGGTATCAAACGACTGTATAATGTTCCTGATCACCATCCGGTTGTTCTCGCTCACCTTGTCGTAAATTCCCGTAATGGAATTCTTGTACACGATGTAATTGAATATGAACATGATGCCGACGACCAGTTGCAGAGCGAAGAAAATCTGGAGCAACCCCCTGTTGGCGATCAATCGATTCATACGGATTCACCTCTCTTGGATGTCATCCCTTCATATTCAACATGAAAGCCCACGGCACCTCCCCGTCATCCCTTTTCGGAACCGAGCATGACTCCTTTGGCAAAATACTTCTGGGCAAACGGATAGATCAGCAGCACCGGAATCATGGACAACACGATCGTTGCATTCTTCATGGCTTGCGGAGCCAGCGCCGATGCATCCACCAGACTCGGATTGCTTCCGTTCTCGCTGAAAATCAGCATATCCCTAAGGACGACCTGGAGCGGATACATATTCGCATCGTTCAGGTAAATCAATGGGATAAAAAAGCTGTTCCAATGGCCCATGAAGTAAAACAATCCGATCGAGGCCAGCGCCGGTTTCGACAGCGGAAGCACGATCTGGAACAGGATGCGATACTCGGAAGCACCGTCGACGACGGCGGCCTCGCGCAGGGATTCCGACATATTCTCGTAGAAGCTTTTGAGGATTAACAGTTCAAAGGTCCAGATCGCATTCGGAAGCACGAGTGCCCATACGCTGTCCAGCAGGCCAAGCTCGGATACGATCAGGTAGTTCGGAATGATCCCTGGATTCAGGAACAAGGTCATGATGATCGCCAACAGGAAAAACTTGCGCCCGAAGAAATTTTTGCGTGCGAGCGGATATGCCGCTACTGCCGTAAGCAGCAAGTTAATGGCCGTACCGAGCGCGGTATAAAAAATCGTGTTCAGGTAGGCGCGCGGCACCCGGTCATCGTTCAGCACCTGGGCATAGGCATCCAGATTAAATCCCTTGGGAAATAAGGTGATATTCCCTTGCACCACTTCGGAAGTCGCGCTTAGGGAAACGGCGGTGATATATACGACGGGGTACACGGTAATAATGGCAAGGCACGTCAGAATCAGCGTATTGATGATGCCGAATAACGAGATGTTCCGAAGGCTGAAGCGTTTGTTGTTTACCATAGTCCGCTACCTCCCAGTCGCTTGCTGAAGTAGTTGGAGGACAGCAGCAATATCATGGCGACAACGGCTTCGAACAAGCCCACGGCCGCGCCATAGCTATAGTTGCTCTCCAGGAGTCCTTTACGGTAGACATAAGTTGAGAATACATCCGCTACCTCATAGGTCATCGGATTATAAAGCAGCAATACCTTCTCGTATCCGATCCGAAGCATCGATCCCGTCTTCAAGACAAACATGATAATAATCGTAGGCAGAATGGCGGGAATCGTAATTCTGAAGATCATATGGCGTCTCTTGGCACCATCCACCTTGGCCGCTTCGTAAAGCGACGGGCTGATCCCTGCGATCGCAGCCATGTAGATGATGGCCTCATAGCCCACGGTTGCCCAGATATCTGAGGAAACATAGATGGTTCTAAACCAGCTCGGTTCAATGAGAAAATACGTTTTCTCAAAACCTAGCGCGGCGATAAGCTGGTTAATGATTCCTTGATTGGGCGACAGGAAGTCGATAATCATGCTGCTGATAATGACGACCGACAGGAACGAAGGGAGATAGCTGAGCGTTTGAACCGACTTTTTGAACCATTTCACTCGGACCTCGTTGAGGAGAATCGCCAGAATGATGGGAAAAGGAAAACCGAAAATCAGGTTATATACGCCGAGAAGCAGCGTATTTTTGAACAACAGCCAGAAATCCGGACTGCTGAAAAATTTCTCGAAATGCTTGAGCCCCACCCAGTCGCTCTCCATGATGCCGGTGAATACGCTGTAATCCTTGAAGGCTATGATTAAGCCGTACAGGGGCCCGTAACGGAAAATAACGTAGAACAACAGGCACGGGATAAACAGAATCAACAGCTGTCTGTCCCGCTTCATATGCTGAAAGGCCGAAACCATTCTTCTCCCCATCCCGCCGCGGGGATTGGTCAGTTTGGTCTCTGTCCCTGCACTTGACATGGTGTTCCCTCCTTATGATGATGAGCAGCACCCGAGCGTGGTACCCGGATACCGCCATCACTCCTATTACTTCTGCAGATTAATTTGTGGCTTCATCCAATCTCTTCTGGGCTGCGTTGAAAATATCGACGAGTTGCTTGGCTCCCTGCTTCTCAGCCTGGACCTGCCATTGCTGCCACTGCGCATCGCCGTAGTTTTTGTTCAGAATGTATTTCGCGTTAAATTCATCCGCCAATTTTTTCAGCGAGGTTTGGATTTCCGCAATCGTTGCGGTTTCGTCATCCGTAAAGTTCACAACCGGATCAAGCGGCTCGAATTTATTGCCGTTCAGCAGCTTATCCTGAGCCTCCTGTTCCTTCTCCGTGTAGTTGAAGTACACGCTGCGCTTATCGGAATTGACATACAGGCCTTGCAGCCACAGACCATAACGGTCCTCCAGCACGCTGATGTCCACCAGCGGCACGTCGGTCAGCTCCGGATAGACGACTTTATCGCCTTCCATCTTGAACGTCTCGCCTTCCACGCCCATCGTTACCAGCGTTGCGCCGGACGGGCTCGTCAGGTAGTCGAGCAGCTTCAGGGAGGCTTCCTTGTTGTCGTTGTTTGCTACCGCGATGCTGAAGCCGTTCGTGATGCTCTCGATCGTCTTGCCGTTCCCGGTCGGTCCAACCGGATTTCCGTATCTCAGGTCATAGTTCGGATTTTGGTCCTTAACCTGGTTGTAGAACAGGTCCAAGCGTCCAATCCAATCATATGTGACAAAGGATTTATTGCCTGACGTCATTTTCGCCGTCCAGGAATCATCGGTGTCCGTCATGAATTCCGGATCGAGCAATCCTTCATTGTACAGCTTCTTCATGAAATCGAGCATTTCTTTATGCTCCGGCTGTATAGTAGCGTATTTCCACACCTTTGCAGTCTCATCGTAATACGTAGGATAGTTGGCTCCGCCGATTCCCCAGCCGAAGGCCCAATCGCGGAAAATATGTTCCTTGGTCTTGGAAGCGTAAGGATAGGAGTCCGGATAGACTGCCTTCAATTTTTTGAGAGCCTGGTAAAACTCATCGGTATTCGTCCACTCCTTGATGCCCAGCTCGTCGAAAATATCTTTGCGGTACAGGAAGCCGTGGTTGACGTCACGGTTGATGTTTGCAATGGGCCAGGTATAGATGTTACCTGATTCGTCTCCGAAGGACGGAATGACCCACGGATTCTCATCCACATACATTCTTTTGAAATTCGGCAGCATGTCGAGATATTCGTTAATGGCAACGACCGCTTTCTGCTTACCGATCTTCTTCAGCTCCGGAGGCGTCAGCCCGTGGATAATGTCCGGGAGCTTGCCGGATGCAACGGTTACTTTCAGTTTGTCTTGAAAGGTAGCCGAGGAATAAGCTTGGAAATTCACCTTGATGCCGGTTCGCTTCTCGATTTCCTTGGCAAGCAAGGAATCGTTCAGGTTGGTTTTCTCGCTGACGACCATCCAATTGATCGTTGTCGGTTTATCAACCAATGGAAGCGCGAGACCTCCTGTATCTCCATATTGATCGGGATCGGCCGGCGCCGCTGGAGGTGACGCTGTGTCTCCGCCCGTTTCCGGAGCTGCCCCTTTCCCCCCTCCGCTGCATGCGGCCAGGATCGAAACTGCGAGTGTGAATACGAGAGCCATACGAAACCACTTTTTTGACATTTGCGTTCCTCCTCTAAATCCATCATTTGAATGTGGCTGACTGAATCTGTGTGATCGCTATTCTACCCCCGTCATTTCTTCTCATCTGTGCGTGTTAGCTTATTCGTCTGGACTACGTTTCAAATGGCAAGATGCTCCCTATCACTCCTCCTTGTTGGCGAAGATTCCTAGCTTCAGCGCAGGGAATATTCTAAAATCACTCGGCAGCCGATACCGATGCTCCGGCACGGATTTTTCTACCCATCCACATCATAAAAACGCTTTCACAATTCGTAAAGAAGCGTATTTCAGCGAGATGCTGTTTTTTCTCACCCAAGCCGCTAAAATGCCAAAAAACCGCATGGTATCAGTCTTTTCTGGCATGTAGAAAATGCTAAAGCGGTAGAAATAGATAAGAAAAACGTCTATCGACGTACTTAAGACAGACCGCGCTTCAAAGGTTGGTTTTCTTGCGATATGGAATTTCATCAGCGTAGCTAGATAACTTATAAATTCTATATCTAAAAAAAAATGAGGGATTTCATATCGAAATCCCTCACGGAGCATGTTAAATTTTTTCTCTTCCTCATCATACATTAGAGAAGCCGAACGCCTTGGGCGTAAAACGGGAACGAATTCATTCACCCGCTTCGTCTTTCTTTGCTTTGGAACCCTTTTCCCGCAATTTCTTGCCTTCCTTACCGTACAAGTCCTTCAGGATTTTCTTGCCGGTCGGCGTTTGTGCAAGACCGCCCTTCGCCGTTTCCCTGTGCTTGGACGGCATAGCCGTGCCGACTTCCAGCATCACGTCAATAACTTCATCGGATGGAATAACACTGCGTACGCCGGCAAGCGCCATATCCGATGCCGCCAGTGCTGTCACGGCCCCGAAGCCGTTGCGCACGATGCAGGGGATCTCAACCAGTCCGCCAACCGGGTCGCAGATGAGCCCCAAGGAATTTTTCAGTGCAAGTCCAACAGCATGAACAGCCTGCTCCGGCGAGCCGCCTCGAAGTTCAGTCAAAGCACCTGCCGCCATACCGATGGCTGAGCCAACTTCGGCTTGACAGCCGCCCTCCGCACCGGAGATAAACGAGTTGTTGGCGATAACGTAGCCGATCGCGCCTGCGCTGAACAGCCCCATCACCAAATGCTCGTCTTCCCAGCCAAAGCGTTCCTGGGTGCTAACGAAAACCCCGGGAATAATGCCGCATGAGCCCGCTGTCGGCGTCGCCACGATGCGCCCCATGGAGGCATTCACCTCGGACACGGACAGGGCGTAGGCCAGTGCCGTACAAGCGTCGGTTCCGAGCGCGGGTACCCCGCTGCTCATATATTGATGGACGCGTACGGCATCTCCGCCGGTTAGGCCGCTTTTGGAAGGGACGGGTTCATGGATCCCCCGGTGCACCGCTTCCTTCATGATGCCGTAATAATCGGCCATTTGCTTGAACGTCTCGTCCCGGCTTTTCCCCGTTTCCTTGATCTGTTCATTCAGCATCAGCTGGCCAATCGTAACCTGATCCTCCCGGCAGCATGCGATGATCTGCTCCAGCGTAGAAAACTTCATGACTGCACCTCCTCTACTGTCAAATCCGCAACGACGACCCGGTGCACGCTCGGCAACCCTTCGATATGCTTCATCAACTCAACCGGAACCGCTTCATCCGACTCCACCACCGTCATGGCATCACCGCCTCTTCCCTTGCGGTCGACATCCATATAGGCAATGTTGACGCCGCCGGCCTCCAGGAGCCGGGTGATATGCGCGACCATGCCCGGCGTATCGTCATGAAAGACCAGTAGCACCGGATAATTCATCGTAAACTTGACGTCGAAGCCGTTCACGCGCAGCATTTCCACGCTGCCTCCGCCAATGGAAGCGCCTGCAATGACATCGGTATGATCGCCGTCCGTCAGCCTCAGCTCCACGGTATTCGGATGAAAAGCCACATTCTGTGCCGTCTTGAATTTAAGTTCAATGCCTGCCGCTTCGGCCAGCTCAATCGAATTCCGGATACGCATATCATCCGTGGCAAAATCGAGCAATCCGCCCACGACAGCCAGATCGGTGCCGTGCCCGCGATAGGTTTCGGCAAAAGATCCGTAGAACACAATTTCCGCTTGATCGGGGAATGCTCCAAATATGCGCCGCGCAGCCCTTCCGATCCGCACGGCCCCAGCGGTATGAGAGCTCGACGGCCCCACCATACTGGGCCCAATAATAGAAAACACATCTTTAAACCGCATTCGCGATTCCCCACTTTCAACTATTCTGCCCTCATTGTATCAGTCCGCCAGCCAACTTTCCAAGTGATCTTGAATAAAATCGTCATCGTTCAGATGCGGATAATCCCGGTAGACTCTGTCAATCTCCTCGGATTGGCCAGGAGACAGCGTCTCATGCGGATTTAGGCACCATGTGCCTTGCAGCAGCCCCTGCCTGCGAAGCACCTCATGGATGCCCGGAATACAGCCTGCAAACTGATGGGCGGGATCAAAAAAAGCTGCATTGGAGTCGGTAATCTCCACATTGCGTGTCAGCCACTCCTTCGCGAATCCCTCCTGTGTGCGCGCCTCCTTGATCTCTTCCAGAAGCTCGACCGCTTTCTTGGTCCAGACTGCCCAATGACCGAGCAGACCGCCTACGATAGGCTTGGCGACCAGCGTTCCGTCCACCTGGAATCGATACGTTGTCAACAAATCGTTGACGATGTTATCATCGTTCCCCGTATAAAGAGCAATGTCAGCTCTGCGGCTCGAATAACAGACGGCACGGACGACGTCCATCGTCTGGTAACGGTTGAAGGGAGCCATCTTGATCGCAACGATATTCGGAATTTCGGCAAAGGCGCGCCAAAAGTCGAAGGAGAAGATGTTGCCGCCAACCGATGGCTGAAGATAGAATCCGATCACCGGCATCCTCTGCGCGATCTCCTCCGTACGCTTTAGAATGTCTTCTTCACTCCATCCGCTTAAACCGCCCATGCTGAGGAGGACGGCGTCATAGCCGAGCTTGCGGGCGATCTCCGTTTCCTCCACTGCCTGCTCCGTGGGGCCGCACACGCCGGCCACCATCATGAACGGCCGATCGAGCTCCGCCTTGCGAATCTCTTCTGCCGCAAGTCGCAGCACCGGTTCATACAAGTCGATGCCCTTGTCGCGGATCTCGAATTGGGTCGAATGAACGCCGACCGCAACACCGCCCGCACCGGACGCCGCATAATAGCGCGTTAATGCCCGCTGGCGTCGTTCGTCCAGCTTCCGATTCTCGTCCAAAGCAAGCGGGTGAGCCGGTATAACGAGCCCTTCATGCAGAGCTTTAAGCTTATCGGGGGCCAAATGTTGAGTTGCAGGAACCTGTCCGCTCATTAGAATTTCCCCTTTCTCTCTTGGAAGTGAGTCGGCTTATTCCAGCTCTCGCCGCCGGATTGCACCCACGCTGCGGTCCAGTCGAGCATCTGCAGCAGAGACACCTTCGGATAACCGAACAGCTGGTGGGATTTCGCAGCATTGTTCAGGAGTGCGGTCTCGGATTCCGTACCCGTAAAGGTCACTTCCTTGCCCATCCGTGCCGCCAATTCCTGTGCCGCCCAGCGGATCGACATCGTCTCCGGTCCGGTAATGTTGATGATTTCCGGAGGGGAGCTGCAGTGCAGGAGCGAACGGAGCGCCATCTCGTTGGCATCCCCTTGCCATATGATATTCGCATGCCCCATCGCCAGGTGAATCGGCCGGTCTTCGTGGATCGATCTGGCCAGCTCATGCAGAACGCCGTACCGCATGTCGATGGCATAATTCAGTCGGTAGATCGCCATCGGCGTACCATTCTGGTGTGAGAAATATTCGAAGACGCGCTCTCTGCCGAGACAGGACTGCGCATACTCTCCGACCGACTCCGGCGCTACCGATTCGTTGACTCCGCCGCTGCCCACCGGTGAGAACGGATATACATTTCCTGACGAGAACACCACCATGCGGGATTGCTTGAACTTCTCGGCCACCCGGCCCGGCAAGTACGAATTCATCGCCCAAGTAAAATATTCACGACCGGTCGTGCCGAATTTATTGCCCGCCATATAGATCACATTAGGAGCCTCGGGCAACCGCTGCAGCTCCCCATCGTTCAGCAGGTCGCACGAAATTGTCTGAACGCCCGCCTCCTCCAGCTCACGTCTGGCCTCCTGGCTCGAGAAACGGGATACGCCGATGATCCGTTTGCCGCCACCGCCTTCGCGTACGGCGTTGGCTGCCAGCCTTGCAAGGCTGGGACCCATCTTCCCGCCGACACCCAGCACAAGGATATCCCCCTCCAAAGACGCCAGATCGGCAACAAGATGTGCTGAAGGCTCAGCCAGCTTCGCTTCTAATTCTGCAACGGTTAACATGAACAATCTCCTCCTCCGATTGATGATTCATCCTCATCATACGGCCCCGCTTGATATAAAGACAAATCTTTAAATCGTCTTTAAATAGACGGTGATGTGTCTTTTCGTTGTATACTTTTTCCGACCAACCCAAAGAACCTCCAAATCTATGGAGGTTTTGGTTGAATATAGTTTAAGCTCTTTTGGTCAATTCATTACTGACGTATACCATATAATAATCATTCGGATGATTCTCGAGCAATTTGTTAATTCTGACGATTTCCTCTTTTATTACCCTTTTTCATAAGTCATATCTCCTTGTGGTATTTGTTGTTTTCTATTTATATAACAATACCAATCAAGGGATTTGTAGCATGAACGTAAAATGATATTCTAACGTTGGCCAGCATCGGCTTCAAAGCCCTTGCCATCAAAATATTATTTCTGCACCGCTTCTTTCAGAATCTCGACCTTCTGTTCCTTGGACATATCCCATGTGGTTGAAATGCTGTATTCAAAGCCGCCATCATGCCAAAAAACGTATTTTGGATAGATATCCGCCGGGAAGTCATCCTCAAAGAAACCTTTCTTCTTACTTCCCTCTGAGTCCAACGTATATTTAGAAATGGCCAGCGTGTTTTTCCCGTTCGTATATTCTAGACGGACGGTTGCCGCCTCTTTCCAGTCTATCTTTTTCGCGTAGATGGGTTTCCCGCTCTTCTTGCCTTCGGCCTTTACTTCATCGAGGAACTTTCCTTCGGTTGGACCTTCAATTCTGGCTTTGGAGAACTTATACCCCTCAGGCAGGTTGGCAGGCTGCTTCAGGATGGAGCCCTCCAATGTGGAAGCTCTTTTCAAATAATCCTCGTAAGTAGAGAATTCTTCAATCCCTCCCCAATAACTTAGGTCGAGTCCGCTATTAAGATCCTTATATTTATGATACAGAACGTACATATCACCTGTCTCTTTACTTAGCTTTTTCACTCTATTGGTCTCAGCTTCGATATACTTCTTTTCCTCTGGAGTTAGAGCCTTGGCTGCTGTTTCTGCTTTTTTCTGAGCCTTTTCCAGCTCCTTCTTGTAAAGCTCTCGGTCTATATTCCCCTCGGGATAGATAATATCCTGATTATTATTCACAGCAGCTTTTAAATCCTGTTCCGATTGCACGGAAGCCTTTGGTGTTACGCTCCCTGCGTCGCTTTCCTTGGCATTAACCAACGTCACGCTGCCAAGCGCGAGAATCATCCCTAACCCTAGAATAGACAGGCGGTAGGATTTTTTGTTGAATTTTTTAATCATCGTAAGTCTCCTTTTCATCTCTTTATGTGTGGCGGACAAGCCGGCAAGTCCCGGCTGATGATGGCTGCCTGAAAAATGCTCCAGCACATGGAGGATCGTTTGTCCGTATGCATTGTTTTGCTGCGGGCTCATCCGATTCAAGGCGCATGCATCGCAGGCCATCTCCTGGTCTTGTCTTGCTTTACGTACGGCTAGCCATAATAACGGATTAAACCAATGAATGATCAGGATGATATGCATCAACCAGTTCACGGCAACGTCCCGTCGCTGAATATGTGCGAACTCATGCGCCAGAATATATTGAAGTTGATCCTTTTGCAGCGTGATGAGCAGACTGGGCGAAATGACGATCGCCGGTTTGCTAAAACCGACCACGGCAGGCCCGGGAATTCGCTCGCTGGCCACAAACTGTACTTTTCGCTTCACGCCTAATTGCTGTTTCGTCTCGTGAAATACTGCCGATAAAAAAGGCGTATCCATATTTCGGCCCGCTCGCAGAGCTTGTTTCAATCGAATCTGGTCGTAGGCCGTTTTCGCGGCAAGAAGCAGCACGCCCGCAAGCCAAACCGACATCAGTATACTGGTGAAGCCCATTTGCTTGAACCCACTCCACCAGAAGTGCGTTTTCTGCGTGTTTTCTAATTCACGGGGCGGAATTGGCGCTTCCCCCGTTTCCCTTATAAGGCTGTTTCTCTCTACTATGAAAGATTGCTCTACATGAGCTGCGCTCTCGGCCCCTGACCCTTTCCACAAATTATGCCAGAACGACGAACCTTGATTTTGCTGATGAATACCGGGTGCTATGGCCTCCAGAGACAAAACATTGTATAGGCTAAGCGAGGATTCCGGTGCCCAAGGGAGCAGCAAGCGAATGGCCACAGGAAGCCAAATCCAGTATTTCCATCTGGCTTCAATCTTGTTTCTTAATAGAAATTGCAGGATCAGGACAAGTACGATCAGGATGGAGGCCATGAACGATCCGCGAATCACCCAGCCGAAAAAAAACAATAAATTTTCATGCAATGTAGAACTCATCAGGGCTCTCTCTTTTCTGTTTCCCCGTCGCTGCTGTTTTCGTCAAACAAAGCCTTTAGATCCTCGATTTCCTGCGCATTCAGTTTTTTGTCCTGCAAAAAGTTGGCCAGCATCGGCTTTAAAGCTCCCCCATAAAGTTTTTTCATGAAGGATTTGGTTTCGGATTGCAGATACTCCTGCTCGCTGATGATCGGATAAAATAGTTGGGTGCGCTTTGAACCCTGTTCCAGTTTCGCACCCGCTGCTTCCTTCTGCACCAGACGACTGAGGAGCGTCCGGGTCGTATTGGGGCTCCACCCCATTCGATCCGTCATTTGTTTTACGACCTCGCTGGAAGGGCAGTCCGGATTTGCCCACAATGCGCGCATAATCTCCAGCTCCGCATCCGTAATTGGTGGTATTTGATTCATGCATGAAACCTCCAAAGTCAATTTACTCAGACTACATATGTAGTTACAATAAACATGCTACATTTGTAGTTTGGTAATGTCAACATGTTTTGGTAGAGAAAAATATCTCGTTTTGTTACATGCAAAATGGTTCACACCGTCTGTTGGAACGATGATCTACAAAAGAACCCTGTTTGGCTCAACATATTATTTTTTTACCGCTGCTTTCAGAATTTCAATTTTTTGTTCCTTAGGCATATCTGTGGTGGTTGAAATGCTGTATTCAAAGCCGCCTTCATGCCAAAAAACGTATTTTGGATAGATATCCGCCGGGAGGTCACTTTCAAAGAAACCTTTCTTCTTGCTTCCCTCTGAATCCAATGTAAATTTAGAAATGGCCAGCGTGTCTTTCCCGTTCGTATACTCAAGACGGATGGTTGCCGCCTCTTTCCAATCTATCTTTTTTACGTAGATGGGTTTTCCACTTTTTTTACCTTCGACTCTCACTTCATCAATGATCTTTCCTTTTGTTGGACCTTCAATTCTCGCTTTGGAAAACTTATATCCCTTTGGCAGGTTGGTAGGCTGCGCCAAGATGGAGCCTTTCAAGGTAGAAGCTTTCTTCACATAATCCTCGTATGTGGTGTAATGTTTGATCCCTCCCCAAAAGCTTATATCGAATCCGTTATTCAATTCCTTGTATTTATGATACAAGACAAACACATCATCCGATTTTTCAGCCTGCTCTTTAACCCTTTTCATCTCATTTTCGATAAACTTTTTGTCCTTTGCTGGTATAGCCTTGGTTGATTTGGCTTCTTTTTTCACAGCAGTTTTTGGGGCCGCCGTCTGGGAGGATGCCGCCTCCGCCGCGAGGTTTACGGAAGAACCCAGTAATAAAATGCTGCTTAGTGTTGCGATTGCTACTTTTGTTGCTGCTTTCATTTGGTAAAGCTCCTTTCCTATTAATCTTCACTCTCAAAAACTACAGCTGTAGTTGCAAGTTAATACTACAACCGTAGTTCAATAATGTCAACACGTTTGTGCAGAATTTTTTTGTTTTCGTTGAATACAAAAAAGACCCACAGCGTCTGCGGATCAAAAAGAGCCCATGCAATCCTGTAGTAGACTGACATGAACTTGTTTACATGATTTTTTAGGCTCGGGCCCTAGATTGATTAGGAGTAAACCGTCACTTTAAAATTTCCCTTGCCCTCTCCCAGCCTCCAAACATTTCTAGTCCGTTATCAAGCCGTACGGGGTTATTCCTGCGTGAGATCAGCATGGAGACCACAGAGAATAGCGGACCTTGAAGATCTTATTCGTGTTCAATTTTTTGAAAATCGTCCGAAAACGCACAGTCACCATCTGGCCGTCGATCATCGTTGCGAGAGTATCCTGACAATAAAAAAAGCCCCCTGATCTCAGGGAGCAAACGAAACGTTCAGCACGATGTGTCGAAGCACGAGGAAGGCAATGATAAAGGAGGCTGCCAGTCCCAGCATCGTGAAGATGACAATTTTCTCAACGCGAGTAAATTTGACCTTCGTTTTATTCATTACGATCACCTCGTATTCCATTATAGTACAAATATGATATCCTATTCCAGAAACGTGAATCGGAAGATTTGCCATGTTGACCCGCTGGATGTTATGTGCGTTTTTTGACGTATTCGGGTCTGCTCCTGCCGTTATTCGTCTTTCATTCGTTTCTCCTCGTCCTTTTGGTCTTCCGGATGCCCTTGCTCAGATGTCGGCCCGTTATTGAGCAGCTTTCGTTTACGGGCTACCTCTTCCCGTTTCCGCTGGCCCGATCTTCGCGCCAGCCATAGGATGAGCAGAACGAAGGCCGCGATGACCAATAAGGGAAGCGAGCCGGAAAGGATGACGATAATCCATTGGACGACGATGGTGATCACGTCGATGCTGCCTTGAAAAGCTTGGGAGACCCGCTGCCCGAGCGGTGCCTGAATGGCGGATGTTTTGGGATCATCCTTTTTTTGGGGCGTCTCGTAAAGCCTGATCTCTACCGTGGAATAAGACACGTTTTGGTCAATGTAACGCATTCGGCCTTTCATCTGCTCGATTTCCGATTGAATGCGCTCCAGCTCATTGGCAAAAGCGACAAGGTCGGCTGTTTTGGTTGCTTTTTTCATGAAGGCGATGTACTGCTCCTCCATGATTTGCTTGGCCTTGAGCCTGGATTCCAAATCGACGTATTCCTCAGTCGCGTCCTGTCCTTCGATGCTTCGCTGCAGGTTTTCATGGGCAATGTTCTCCAAACGGTTTAAAAAGGAGGAGAAACCGTTCGCAGGAACTTTCACAATAAACGTGCCGCCTTTTTCGCTGCTGGACTGGGTTTCGCTGAAATTAACAATATAACCACCGGAAAGCGTCACTGAGTTCCGTACTTCCGACTGCGCCTTTCCATAGTCCTGAATCTCCATCACGATATTCGCTTTGTACATCAGTTTTTTGTTGAGCCCGCTTGACAAATCCTGCGAGTTAAACCCTGCGCCGGAAGCCTCGGCAGACGATGGCATATTCGGAAGCTCGGCATCCGCCGAGGCCGGCTCCTCGACGCTCTTTTTGCTCGTCACCGCCGTTTCGTTTTTGGCATCCGCCTCACCTCCATCTGTTTTGTTTGAGGCTTGATCCGCCGTTGTTTCTTGCGATTCGACGGCCGCGGCACCTCCGGCGCTTTTGTCTTGAGAACCCGAAGAGCAGCCGCTGACCAGCAATACGATAAGCATCAAAGCAGCAATCCATGAACCCCGCTTTCTCATACTTCAACCCCCTGATGATAAATATTTTCCATTTTATCTACTAACGGTTCCATCATCTGGAAGGTTGCGGGCGCGCTAAAGAAATTTATCAAGGCAGGCCTTTTGCTCCAAGAAGCCTTTGCTCTCTCCATGCATCGCTTCGCCGTATACGGTAAGTACGAACGTCATTGTCAATGCACCGGTTTGCTCAATTTGGCCTGCAGCTTTTCCGGAACTCTCCCGGCAGATAGCCTGTCATTTCGCGGAATATCTTGAAAAATACTTCTCGTTCGGATAATCGGACTGAACGAAATCCACTGCACCTGTTTGTTCATCTGCCGCGTTTTCACCCTTAACCTCGCGTATGCGCTCGGCGATTCGGCTTACTTTTCCGTTCACAAAAAAGCGCCTCCTCCGTCGCATAACGGAAGAAGCGCCCGTTCCAAAGCATTTTCACAGCGCTACTCCAAAAACGTAAATCTGAAAATCTGCCTTGGTCTCCCCCTCGGGACCTTCTCGATTCCGGCAATCTCGACCAAGTCGTTGTCGGTCCACAGCTGGAGCAGCCGATGTGCGCTGCGGACGGTAATGTCCAGCAGGTGAGCGAGCTCATGGACCTTGTATTCATATTTACCCGAACGGGCACGCTGGTTCAGCAGCTTGCTCAAATAAGCGCTCGTCATCCCGGCGTCCTCTGCCCGTTTGATCAGCCCTGCATCCGTAAAGGACAGCACCTCTTGTACGGGGTCAGCCATCTCCAGCGGTCCGATCAGCGTCCCATCCTCGCGCACGATAAAGCAGGCGTTGCCGCCAACCTCCTTGGATTTCCGCATCGCGATGCGCGCATTGGTTCCCGCCATGCTGGCCGACTGGCCGAAACCCATGCCGATGCTGAGCGAAATACCATAGGTTTTGTTCACGTCTTTAGCCAAGGGAATCGTTTTGTAACCGCCGGTTTCCCGTTCAAAGATACCGCGCGTCGTGAAGAAAAGATACTCGTCCCCGCCCAGATGGGTCAGATAGCCGTCCAGCGATTCCACATAATCGAGCACCAGCCGGTGAATATCCAGCTTCAGCTTCTGCACCTCGTGCTCATTATTCCGTCTTAACGCCTGGGTTCCGAAATCGTCTATATTAATCATTCCGACTACGATCTGCCCTTCCCTGCTACGGCGGGATGCCGTGGACAGCAAAGCCCGCTCCAGTGATACCACGATATCCTGATCAGAAGGCAGCAGCCACTCATTTGGGACCCCTAGCCTCGTCAGCTCATGGGCCACCGATTCCACGCCCGTGAACGCAATGGAGCACCCGCCGGATTCATATTGAAGACGGTGAAAATCAATCAGATTCCCCTTCGGGGCATAAGCAGGTCCATCGTAAATAACAGCTTGTACAGCCGGGATACCCAGATCCCTTATCGTCCGGACCACCATCGTCTCGGTTAAGGTATCCACCGATATGCCACCAGCCAGTCTTCCCCGCTGCCCGGCATGGAATAGCGCTTTATATAAACCCGCGTCCGTGACGGGGACATAATGCACAGGGATTGAGACCTGTCCGAGCTCCTTCACCTTGCGCTGGGACAACGGATCCGAAAGGAACAACACCTCAACCTCGCCTCCGATCCGCTCAGCCAGTGCCGGCGCTTCGTCATCATCCTGAAATACAAGCGGCACGGGATCAAAGGAAGGAAAGGTTTCAATGACCTTCATGATTTTATCAACGATCGTCTGGGTTCCGATAATACCAATACGAATTTGCTGGACAGGGAGCTGCCTCCGCTCCGTCATGTTTCCTTCACTCCCCTCTTACCCATTGCCGAGAAGCCGCTTATCGGCAAGCCGGCATGGATACCTAAATCATACCCGCTATCGAAGATTTGGCAAGTGAAATTGGCCAGCGGGATTCATTACTTTTCAATTCCATCCATGCTGCCTACCTCTATAAATCCCTACAAAAAAAGAGCCATTACGGCTCTTTAATAGGCTTTCTTTAATATATAACGAATCCATAAATCATGCGCACAGTGCGCGGTCCGGGCATGCTTGGATGCTATCGACCATATGCCGATTCTTCCCCATGAGGCTACCAGCCCAGATCCAGGGTCTCCCCCGTCTCCGCATAGGTCTTCAGAATGCTCATGACCATCCACCAGCTGTCCGCTGCCTTGGCACGGGACGGATGATCCGGCGTGTATTGATCATTGACGAGCGTCAGCTTGGTACATTTCCCTACCGGCTCGAGGGTGAACGTAATCCGAGACTCCAGCTCCTCATGATTCGCGTAATACGACGGACCCGGATGTTCGGACAGACTCAGTCTCTTCTGCGGCTCATAAGCCAGAACCTTCCCATAGACATGAACCGTCTCCTCTCCGTCATTCCCCGGACCCACATAAGCGTAAGGCTCCCCGATTTCAAATGAAGATCTCAGCTCGCTCCCGAAAAAAGTGGCCCGAGTTCCCTCCGGCAAAGTTAAGGCATCCCATACCTTCTCCGGCGAAGCACCGATATAAAACTCATAATGTAACGGCTCCATTGTAGTTTCCTCCTACCATCCATGAAATGCACAGTAAGACCGGCTTGTCCTCCTGTGATATGATGATGTTATCAAGCAGCTGCGATCCAAGTATTGTAAAAATGCGACAGGCTGCAACCTGTAGAATCACTTCAAGCTCTAGTCCCGTGTGAGGGCCAGTGGACCATCGATCCAGGCCTGTTACGGATTATCGGAGGTGTCTATGTGTCCATCATTCAGCATCCTCATCAGTCCAGCCTCGGCATTCTGAACATGAAAAGAGCCGGAGAGAAGTTCCAGCTCCTGCGAGTTCCCCCATCCAGGGACCTTTCCTATTTCATCAAGCATTACTGGATCATTCATTGGGATTTAACCGATCAGGAGCCTCATCTGCAGGATGTTGTTCCTAATCCCTGCGCCAACTTGGTTGTTCAGCCCCATCGAACCGCTTTTTACGGCGTATCCAGTACCAGACATTCCCACCATCTGGAGGGCAGGGGGCAAGTATTCGGGATCAAGTTCAGGCCCGGCGGGTTCTATCCGTTCATAAACACGTCCATGGACCGTTTGACGGATTCCTCCATAGGGACTATGGAGATTCTCCAAGCCGAGCCCTATACGCTGGAGCAGCAGCTATTGACCGCAGAGGAACCGGAGCAAAAGGTTAGGTACATGGAGGAGCTTATTCGCCGCGTTCTCCCCGCAGAAGACGAACAGATCGAACGGATTCATACCATCATTGATCGGATTCATCACAACCGGGACATCATTCGGGTCGAGCAAGTTTGCGAATGGTTCCAGATGAGCCCGAGATCGCTTCAGCGCCTGTTCAAGCAATACGTCGGGGTAAGTCCTAAATGGGTGATTCGCCTGTACCGGCTGCAGAATGTCGCCGAGATGCTTGAAGGCCTTGATCATCAGGATGTGCTGGAGCTGGCCATGGACATGGGTTATTATGACCAGTCGCATTTTATCCGGGATTTTAAGGCGGTGATCGGTAAAACACCAGAAGTATATGTAAAGGAACGAGAATCCTGAAGGAGGTACAGCATGTATACGATACAGGCGATCGGAACGATCCATAACGAAAGAAAGGCGATTCAGGATGATTACTGGGGGGATGTTATCTCGGAGATCAAGCTCGGCGAAGAATGGGATGAAAGCTCCCTGGATGGGATTGAAACGTTCAGCCATCTTGAAATCATCTATGTATTCCATCTCGTCCAGGACGACAGCATCCAGTACGCGGCGAGACATCCGCGAAATAATCCGAGCTTTCCCAAGGTCGGTATCTTCGCCCAGCGGGGCAAGAACCGTCCCAACAAGCTAGGAGCCACCATGGTGGAGTTGGTAAGCAGAGAGGGCAGGTCCGTTTTCGTTAAAGGGCTAGATGCCATAGACGGAACTCCCGTCGTTGATATCAAGCCTGTCATGGAGGAATTTTTGCCGAAGACGAAGACCAAGCAGCCCGAATGGGCTACGGACATCATGTCCCGTTACTGGGAATAATCATTAATTACTCCTCATACAAACAAACAACGCTGCCGTGCCTGTCCTTGAGGTTCAAGGGACTGGCCTGGTCAGCGCTGTTTCCATGGAATCCATTTCTGTTAAGCCTACTCCTCGTGCATGACGAATTGAGCGATATTCTTACTGTGGTCTCCGACACGTTCCAAATTGCTCAGAATATCCAGATAGACCGCTCCGGAGTTTCCTGTGCACAGATTCTGGTTCAACCGCTGGATATGACTCTTACGGAACTTAACCTCCATCTCGTCCAATTGCCGCTCATAGTCCAGCACCTCTTGAGCTGCGGCCACGTCATTATGTTCTAACGCAGTCAGCGCCCGTTCCACCGCCTTGTCGGCTAGGGACAGCATTTCCTTCAATTCGCGCCCGGCTTCCTCTGAGAACTCAACCTTTTTATTGATGCTGAATTCGGATAGCTCCACGATATTTTCCGCGTGATCGCCGATCCGCTCAATATCGTTTACCAGTTGGAACCAACCGGAGGCTTTTTCGGACTCGCCTTCCGGCAATCCGTTTTGCTGCTGGATTTTCACCATATAATCCGTGATTTTTCGATTCAATTCGTTGATTAGCTCTTCCTTCTGCAGGGCGAGTTCCCCCACCCGGGATTCCCTGCTGAAAAAGAAAGTAGACGCATCATGGAGAGTCTCCCGGGCATACTGCCCCATGCGCAAGATTTCATGCTGTGCTTGTCCAAAAGCAACCGCCGGTGTGGCCAGCAAACGTTCATCCAGATAAATCGCCTTAAATTCAAACTCCTGCATCTTGCCAGGAATAACCTTGGTTACGATCCACGCCAGAGCCGGAATTAATGGCAGGAAGATCAGGGCATTGGTTGTATTAAAGATGCCGTGAGCGTACGCGATCTGCATACGGATATTGACGCCTTCTCCCAGCCATAACACCAGGGAATGCACGGGAATCAACAGAATCATAAAGATAATGGCACCGATGACGTTAAAGATAACGTGAACCAGAGCCGTGCGCTTCGCGGCGACCGTTGCGCCGATCGAGGCGAGCACTGCGGTAATGGTTGTCCCGATGTTATCGCCAAACAAGATCGGTAACGAACCTCTCAGGTTGATCATTCCTTCGTCTGCAATGGTCTGCAATATGCCAATGGTAGCGCTTGAGCTCTGGACAACCATCGTGAATACAGTACCTACAACGAGCGCCAGGAAAGGCTGATCCTTCAACTGAATCATAAAGTCAGTAAAGGCTGGAAGCTCACTTAGCGGCTTCACGCCGCTGCCCATGGTGGATAGCCCCAGAAAAAGGGTCCCAAAGCCAAAGACCACCTGGCCGATATATTGGAATCTTTTCTTGTTAAAGAAAAATAAAAAGAACGCCCCTACCGCAATAATAGGCAGTGCATATTCTTCGATTTTAATCCCCACGATAAATGCAGTCATTGTCGTGCCGATATTGGCCCCCATAATGACGCCTATGGCTTGTCTTAGTGTCATCAGCCCCGCATTAACCAGTCCGATCGCCATCACGGTCGTTCCGGATGAGGATTGAATCAGTATCGTGACCCCGACACCGACCAACACGCCCAGTACCGGATTGGATGTGTATCTCTCCAGCAACCCGCGCATTTTGTCTCCTGCTGACTTCTGTAGACCGTCCGACATATACTTGATGCCAAACAGAAAAATGCCCAAGCCGCCGACAAATTTAAATAGGATGTCCTGCCAATCCAAGAAATAAGTCCTCCTTTAGATGTTAATCTCGTAGTGTGGCTATAAAAACCCTCTAAATAATTTAGCACAATATCAAAACAAGATATACCTATCTAAGTTTCGACATATTACGAGATCGGCAGACTTATTTCGACCGATGTTCCCCGCTCTTCCTCGCTCCGGATGACAATCCGGCCATTGTGGCTCTCCATGATCCGGTGGACAATCATAATGCCAAGGCCATTGCCGTCGGGCTTGGTCGTATGAAAAGGCTCCCCAATCCGCTGAAGCACGTCATCCGTCATGCCGGAGCCGTTATCCGTAAAAATCACTCGTTGATATCCTTCCTGCACATCCAGATGAATGTGAATGTTCCCGCCATGCGGCAAGGCTTCCATCGCATTCTTCAGAATATTAAGAAATACCTGCTTAATCTGGTTTCGATCACATAGAATCGTTGCATGCTGCCCGATGCATTGGGTCATGTCGATCCCGCTAAGCTCCGCCTGAATGGCAAACAGGTGAAGTACTTCTGCCAGAATCTCACCGCAGTCCTCTAGCTTAAAGACCGCAGCCTGGGGCTTGCCCAGAATCATAAATTCCCCTACCATCAGATTAGCCCGCTCCAGCTCGGACATAATCAGGTCATAGTGCCGAAGGCAGGCGTCCTTATTTGCTAACTGGAGCATTCCCTTCACCGTGGTGAGAGGATTACGCACTTCATGAGCGATGCTTACGGCAACCTGACCGGCAAATACCAGCTTTTCCGTATTCCGCAGCACTTCCTCCGTACGCTTCAGCTCTGTAATATCACGAAGAAAACCCACCACCCGCATGAGCTGTCCCTCACGGTCATAAGCAGGCTGAACATCAAGTATATAGTGATTCATGTTACCGGAAATCTCAAGCGAAAGCTCTTCTCCGATGCAGATTTGCTGCCGGTGTATCACTCGCTCATAATACTCGCCAATCGGCTTAATTCCGAATACCGATCGACCCACATATCGGGTTCGGTTTCGGTCGCTACCGTCCGGGCACAGCAGGCTTAAGCTGGTTTCGTTCATCTCCAGAATCTGACCCTTTGCATCGGTAATGATTACGCCATAATGATTCGTCCCGAGGAGCACCTGATTCAAGGTCTGCAGCTGCGTGTTCTGTTTGCGGGTAACCATCTCCCGTTCCAGGGAATCGGCCATCGTGCACAGCAAAGCATGCAAATGCGGGTGAACAAACTCTCTGTGCGTCATTAAAGAAATCGTTCCTAGGATCAACTTGCCATCCTCGCCATGGAAGGGAGCCGAATAACATGCCATGCGGTGAAGAATGTGATGAAAATGGTCCTCTCCTATCAACGTAAACGGCCGCTCATACCGGAGACACAGATCAATCGAGCTTGGACCGTCTTCTTGGCAATAGCCGTTGCCCTCGGCAATACCCAAATACCGGGCTGTTTCTATAATGGTCGGATCCCCTTCCATATCAAGAATGAATCCCTCGTTATCCGTAATGGTAATCACGACAGGATTTCCTGATCCGGAGGAAAGGAACTTATTCACGAAAACTTGGATCACTTCAATGTACTCTTTATATTTTGCACGCCTTGCGGCCAATACCTCATCATTCAATCGATTCGTATGTGTTGGAACAAGCTCCGGGTTCATCCCCTTGTCTATACACTGCTGCTTCGTTTGCTGAATGATTTCCTGATCAGTTATTTCACCACATTGATTATCCAAAATCACATACCCCTTTTTATCATACTGCCACTTTAATGTAACCTAACGTTTATTCTATCACTTTTATCGGCAGATGGAGTCTGCTGGTAAACTTAATAGAATGTGAACATGGCAGCGTTCATCTTAACATTTATGAAAATATACGGGATAAGCAGAACTTTGGAAGCATATTCTTTTATTCTTCTCCTGGTTATGTAACTCTTTACAGGAAATATCCGTTTAGGATGTAAAGGAGATGAGAATCCATGTTCAAACCCAATATTGCGTACCTGTTCCTCATAGCCGTTCTATTTCTTGGAACAGCCTGCTCGAGCAATCAAGCTGAAACGCCGACTTCATCATCTGAACCTGCGACTACTGCAGTGATTGACTATAACAGTACGGCGGAGAACGTATTTTCATTATATAAAGCGGAGGAGATGAGTAGCGAGGATAAAGTCAAGAACATGCTTGCTCAATTGGAAGGCATAGACTGGACAGAATATAACCGCCTGAGTAATGGCAAAACATTGGCGACTCTTGAGCTGCTGTATACCCACCGCTCCCTTATCAAACCCGAGCATTACAGAAGCCTGTTCCTGGCAACAACAAATCTCGACGGCGCCTCTGCCGAGCAATATGCCGCCATCGCAGGAGAATTGTTTACCAAAGACACGGAAGGCGTAGTTCAAGCACTTGCTGATTTGAGTGACGATGCTAACAGGCAAAGCGTCATTTCGAGTATTGCTTACCATCTTGGTTACCAAGATGTTTCACAGGTGAAACAAGAGCTCGAACAATGGCAAACGGATAAGGGGCTGGGGGATCCCGAGAAAAACGTCATCTCCTCCCTTATAGCCGCGCTTAACAATCCATAATACCAATCATATCTTTGCCCCTGCCGCGTCATATCGTCACACTCGACTCAAACGGTTTCACAAGCCTTATCTATGTCATCAACCCGAGATAACCGACAGCAAAAAAAGCCGACCAAGATCTGCATCTTGGTCGGCTCTTTGTATCGGTAAAACAAGGGTACGCCTTATTGGTTCAGCAGGAACTCTTCTCCGGCAATGCCTGGAGATGTCATATGGTAAGGGTCCAGGATGACCTGGATCTGTTCCTCTGTCAAAAGACCTTGCTCAAGAATAATCTCCTTGATGCTTTGGCCTGTCTTCTGGGCTTCCTTCACCAGTCTGGAGGCTACGTCATAACCCAGATGCGGGTTCAATGCCGTAATAATGCCGTAGCTGTTATCTACGAAGTACTTGCAGCGTTCCTTATTCGCTGTAAGATCGACCATCAGATTCTTGTAGAACACATCCATGCCGTTCTTCAGGATTTTGAGGGAATGCATCAAGTTGTTCGCTGCGACCGGAACCATGACGTTAAGCTCGAATTGCCCGGCTTCGCATGCCAAACTGATCGTATGGTCATTGCCGATAACTTGAAACGACACCTGGTTCATGACCTCGGCCATCACCGGATTGACCTTGCCCGGCATAATCGACGAACCCGGTTGTCTTGCCGGCACGTTCAATTCGTTCAAGCCCGCTCTCGGGCCGGAAGCCATCAAGCGGATATCGTTGCACATTTTCGAGAAGTTCACGGCACACACTTTGAGCGCAGCCGACAATTCCATATACGCATCGGTGTTCTGGGTGGCATCGACCAAATCCTCGGCTTGCTTCAAGGAGAAGCCTGTCTGCTCAATCAAATGCTGGACAACGCTGTGCATATAGTCAGGTGTTGCATTAAGCCCCGTACCTACGGCCGTCGCCCCCATATTAACGACTAACAAACCTTGCGCCGCCCGCTCGATCCGATTGATGTCACGCGTCAAAACATTGGCATAAGCTCCGAACTCTTGTCCGAGTCGAATCGGTACCGCATCCTGCAGATGCGTGCGTCCCATCTTGATGACATCGTCAAATTCCTTGGCCTTCTCCTGAATGCCGGCAACCAAGGTCCGGAACACCTCAAGCAGATTCTGCGTCAGACGGTAAGACGCAATACGGATCGCCGTCGGGATGGCATCGTTCGTGGATTGCGACATATTGACATGATTATTAGGATTGCAGTAGAAATACTCAGCCTTCTGTTTTCCCAAAATTTCCAACGCGCGGTTCGCCAAGACCTCATTCATATTCATATTGATCGAAGTGCCTGCACCGCCCTGGATGGAATCGACAATGAATTCGGAACGGAGATTGCCCGCGATGATCTCGTCTGCCGCCTCTATAATGGCACTGCCTATCTTTTTCGGCAGCAGGCCAAGCTCCATGTTCGCCAGGGCTGCGGCTTTCTTAACCTCGCCCAGTGCAGAAATCAATTCTGCATGAATGGGTACCCCGCTAATTGGAAAGTTCTCTACCGCCCTAACCGTATTAATGCCGTAATAGGCTTCCACAGGAAGCTGTTTTTCCCCCAGAAAATCTTTTTCAATTCGATACTGCATATCCATGGACAACATCACCATCGCCTTTTGATTATTTTGTATCTTGCTTGTCACCTGTTATCATCCAGCTTGCCCGGATATATACAGAATTCTGCCTTCTAACTTGAAATCCTCTATAGCTTACGCGTTTTGTTAGAGAATATTGAATGATATGTGCGAATACGCAAAAAAAGAGACTTTATTTAAGTATAAATACCCAAAAAAGTCCCTCTTACCCCATCGTGAACTTTCATTCGTGAATATTGATTGGGGCACACATGAATTAGACCATGCTGGTCTTCCTATACGGAGGGAATCCTACCGAGATGACGGCCCCACCCTCTGTGCGATTCCCTGCCGTGATCAGACCTCCGCAGCGTTCCACAATGGCGCGGGCAATAGCCAGACCCAGACCGGACTCCCCATTCTTGCCCTTCACAAACCGGTGGAACAAATACGGAAGAAGCTCCTCGGATATGCCTTCACCATCATCGGAAACGGTGAGCAATACCCGGCCATTTTGGATACCGGCTTGAATGTATATATGCTTGCTCGCGTGCCTTGCTCCATTCGATACGATGTTCAGGAGCGCCTGCAGCAGCTTATCCCGGTCAGCATACACCATTAACGATTCGTTATCGCCGTAGGCAGGATGCACGAACAATCCTTTTTTTACCAAGACCGGATTGACTCTTTCGATCGTTTCCTCCACGAGCTCCTTCAAATTGACCGCCGTTGCCTTAAATATATCATCCTCGCTGTCCAGCTTCGCGAGCAGCGTCATATCCGTTACGATATTCTTCATGCGGCTGCTCTCACTCATAATGATATCCAGCCCTTTGCGGATCTCTTCCCCTTCGAATACTCCGTCCCGAATTCCCTCCGCATATCCGGAGATGGACATGAGCGGCGACTTCAGCTCGTGGGATGCGTTCTGGAAGAATTGCTTCTGCACATGATTGTACCGCTCCAGTTCACCCGCCATTTCGTACACAGACTCTGCCACTATGCCGATTTCTCCGCTTGCCGACACCCGCTGAACTTCGGAGAACTGGCGCTCTTTCACCTTCTTCAATTCCTCCCGCAGCAGCATGAGCGGCTTAATCAATCTCTTGGTGATGAACAAGCTTAAGATAACCATAATTACGCCCCCCACAGCAAATACGAGCATCAAACGCCCCATCAGCGCCTGCTCAATCGCCTTGATCTTGCTGATTGGAGTAATCAGCGTTACCGTTCCTTGGGGAACTGCCGTGACCTCTGTGAGATACGTATCATTCTTGATGGCAGATTGGAAGGATGTCATCGGATAGTCCGGCAGGACCTGCGCAACCTCACTATACGGATAAGTAGGAACAGCTAACATCGGAGCTACCACATTTCCTTGTGCATCTTGAATAATGACTTCCACATCCGCAATCCGGGAAGCAGCATAGCCGCTGACAACGATCGGCGTGCTATCGATTGGAAGACTCTGTGCGGCGGCCGTCTCCAGCTTTGCCGATAGTTCGGCACCAATGGACTGCATGTCCTTTCTTTGCGTACCGATAAAGTGATCCAGCAGGACGTAATGAATGACGACAGCCGTAACGGAAAGCACGAGTATTAACGATAAGGCAAAAGCAAGATTGATCTGATGCACCAGCTTCATATCGATGATCCCTCCCCATCCACTCTCATTCGGTATCCATGTCCCCATATCGCCTCGATCGGCAGCTGCTCCACTTTCTTGCGCAGCCGTTTGATGAGATGGTCGACCGCGCGGTCGCTTCCAAAATAGTCGTCCCCCCATACGGAGGTCAGCAGTTCGTCTCTGGTAAACGCACGGTTCGGATGCTCGGCAAACACTTTCAGCATCTCGAATTCTTTGTTGGTCATATCCACTTCTCCCCCGTTCCAGAACACGCGCCGCTCCTCCAGCATTAACTGAAGCCGCCCATTGCAAAGCTCCGGGGAAGCCGCCGCAAGCCGAGGGGGACTCTCCACATGATTGAATTTGTACCATCGATTTAGCTGCCGTTTGATTCGGGCAACCAACTCACGGGGACTGAACGGCTTGACCATGTAGTCATCGCTTCCCAGCTCAAGCCCCAATATTTTATCCACTTCGCTGTCCTTGGCAGAGATCATGATGATCGGGACCTCGGCTTCCGCTCGGATCCGCCGGCACAATTCGAAGCCGTCCATGCCGGGCAGCATAATATCTAGCACCCACATATCCGGCGGGTTCGTTCTCCACATCTCCCAGCCTTCCTCCGCCGTGCCAAGGCCCACCGTCCGGTAGCCTTCCTTACGCAAATAAGCTTCCACCAAATTTCGAATATGCTGATCATCATCCACAACGGCGATGAGATAGGATTGGTTCATATAAGTACCTCCGAGCTTAATCTCCTCTCAGTATACCAAGCGGCACGAAGCGAATGGGGAATGCCATTGTTTTTCCACAAATACACCAATGTTCTGCCAATGCTGACTCGTACACTGGGTACTGTAAGACAAACCAAACTGATAAGGAGTGTTATACGATGAAACACAAACTATTTGGCAAGCTCGCCCTTTCCGCTGCCCTTCTTGGAACAGCAGCTCTTCCAGTCCATGCCTCGGGTGCCGAGACCCCAAGCGATGCACCGAACCAAACAGGTAAAAGCGCCCCCGTTGCCACCACGGCAACGATTTCCGTTATGCCGAATCCGTTGGAAGTGGCTGAGAAATACGCCCCGGAAACGGTTCAGGACTGGAAGGAAACGCTGGAGAAGTACGGCAAGCTTGCCGGAGCCGAGGGAACCTTCTTGTTCTCGGAGGCTGCTGCTGTCAATGCAAATAACGGAGATGCACAGCCGGTTACGGGAGATGGCGAATTCGGAATTGCAATTGCCGTGATGGCTACTCCGGCTGCAGATATCAAGGGAGTCATGGACAGCGGGGATATCAAGGAATTCAAAGCGATCAAGGAGCTTGCCCCTCTGGAAGGTACAGCTATCAAAGTAACGGAAGCCGTGAAAACCGACGCCGGCGACGGGAAACACGACGTGATCCATGGCGAGACAGCCAGTTTGAAGGCAGTGAAGATCAGTGATGCAGAAAGTTTGGAAGTGAAGATCAGTGATGAGGATCTGGCGTTCATCCATGCCAGAATCGACCTTTTCAAAGCCGTGGATTCCAAGGACTCCGACTCTATCAAAAAGGCACTGACGAAATTGCTGGACCAATACAAGGAACAGATCGCCAAGCTGGAAGCTGAAGCGAAGTAACGTTATACCGAGCAGCATATGCCGGTGGATGCCTATCCTACTTAAAGCACAAACAACCCTTGCCGGTGCCGCGGCAGGGGTTGTTCTTCTGTATAGACCTATATCACGATTTTTTCGTCATGACCTTCATCAGCTTCACGGCCGAGCGCACGCGGGGCCTCTTCAAATGTTCCTCCACATAACGGTAATCCGTCAGAATCACCTTGGCATCCCGCAGTCCGTAAGCAAAATCGTCATCGAACAGCAGGCGATACTCCCATACCCGCTTCTCCCAATGCGGAACATTCGCCAGCATCCATTCATTCTCCGCTCCGGGATGGACATAGGTTTCACTGACTCCTTCAGGGAGTCTGTACAGCTTATCGATGAGCGATTGCTTGAAGCTCTCGTAGGTCTCCCCCTCGACAACAGGAAACGGATGCGAGAGCAGATAATCTGGGATCGGCACGCCAAACGTGTCAGCAAGGCCTGAAGCGAGTGCAACCGGACGCTCGATATTCGGGAGCGAGCTGAGCAGCGGATCCTCCGGGTAGATATAGCGGAACAGTCGTGCGGGGAGGCGCCAACGCGAAGTCTTCCACAGCATCTGCGGAATGAGGCTTCGCCCCGATTCCATCCCGTACAGGCTGCCCATGTGATTATCCACATGGCTGATGCGGATGCCGGCCTTGCTCGCCAGCCGGTACTGTGCCTCCAGTTCTTTTAACACGGCACCCGTCTCCGCCCCACGTTCGAACTCCTGAACGGTCCGGTATTGTTTGCCGCTGTCGTCATGCAGGGAAGGATGCCCGGTCAAGCTGCTCCATCGCAAAGCCTCGAATTCGCTCGTCAAGGTCAGATGCAGCCCCACGTTCGGTTGTCGTCGGCGCGCGGCCCAGGAGGCCGCCTCTTCAAAGCCGGGAGCCACGGTCATGATGGTTGCCGAGGAGACTTTGTTCTCCTCCAGCAGATGGCGGATCGCCTTATTCATGGCCTTGCTTTGCCCGAAATCGTCACAGTTGATGATCAGTCTTCGCTCCATGGTCGTGTCCGCCTCCTATGGTTTTTGAAAATTCGATTTTTGTTGCAAACGATAACAGAAAGGAAATTGCCAGCAAGCACAATGGAACGACGCTGATCAAATACCTGAAGGTCGATTCCGGATCGCTTCCCGGATTGTCACCGCTTTCATACCCAAATATTATGCCTACCACAAAAAATGCCAGAGCAGAGATCAATCCGCTGGAACGCGTAATAAATCCGCTGACAGCCGTATAGATCCCCTCTCTGCGCAGCCCGGTCCGCTCCGCATCCTCATCGATGATGTTGCCGCTAACCATGGCCGGCGTTACCAGAAATCCCGCCAGACCGAACCCAACGCCGATGCCTGCCAGAATCCCGCTGATCAGATCGTAACCAAACCAGAGCGGAATGACCGAAAGGCCATACACGCCGAGCGATAACCGCCATGCTCTCACACCATCCATTCTTCGGATCATCCAATACCAGACGAACACCAGTGGAATGACCGATACAAACACCGCTGCCAGCAGAATGGATACTTGATTGTCAGGGATGCTGAGCACGTATTTTGCATAAAATGGGATCGTGGAGCTTATCAGCCCATTTACCGTCTGGGCAAATGAATTGGAGATGTTAAACACCCAAAACTTCTTATTGCGCAAGGTTTCGCGGAACGCTTGGACAAGCTTGAGCGGCTCGCTTGCGGTGTACACCTCCTGCTCTCGGACGCTCATCATGCAGAGGAACATGAACACGCCGAACAGCAGCGCGTACAGAATCGCCATATTCGAAAATCCCATGGCGTCATAAATAATCGGGGTCAACGCGGTACCGATCAATAGCGCCACGACCTGGTAGCCCTGTTGGATGGCCGAGGCCTTCGCCCGGATGCGGTCTCCGCGGAACAGCTCGGGGAACAGCGCTCCATAATTGACCCATAATACGGTTGCTACCGCTTCATACAGGATAAGGGCAACCAAGAACCACATGAACAGTCCGTTCTCAGACAATCCTTCCGGCGGCGAGAACACCAGCACGAAGGTCAGCATGAACAGCGGAATGGCGCCGAACACCCACGGCCTGCGCCGTCCCAGCCGGGTCTTGGTTCGATCGGACCAATACCCCATGAGCGGATTGTTAACCGCATCCCAGATCAGAAATACGGTTCGTGCCAGGGATGCGAGCCCTATGCCAAGACCCAATGTATCCACGTAGAAAAAGATGTAAAAGGAGCTGAACGCCTGGCTCGGGACCATCATGGCAAACATGCCAAGCGAAAATGAATACGGCGAATTCACCCAACTGCGCTTCATCCGTTTCCCTCCATCCGTCATGGACGATTTTGTTGTACAGTATTCTGCGGATGGCGCGAATATACCTGCCCATGCGAAGGCTAAGTTGATTACGCCTACGGAACCGGACAATAGCCACGATGGGATCATAGAATTGGATGAGCATACATATTTTTCAGGGCATCGGCCAACCCTTCTAATGAAGACCGTAAAATTTCCAGAAAGGGTCTGTGCCATGGAACTCCTCAAAGATCTTCTGTTAGTGCTTGGGAGAATTTATACCATCTACCCGCTGCTCTTGGGCGTTACCTTATTCATGGGCCGCCGCTCCATCGGCGAGCTTCCCGTTTTTGACTACATCATCATCCTGTCGCTCGGTTCCGTGATCGGAGCAGACATCGCAGATCCAAAAATCGAACATATCCATACCGCCTTCGCGATCGTCGCCATCGGCGTATTACAGAAGATAGCCTCTGTCCTTCATGTGAAGAGCCGGCGCATCGGCAAGTGGATTACGTTCGAACCGATGATTGTCGTTAAAGACGGGCAGTTCATTTATCCGAATTTGAAAAAAGCCCGATACTCCATCGATAACATTTTGCAAATGCTTCGCGAGGATCAAATATTTGACATAGCGGAAGTCGATATGGCGGTACTGGAACCGAGTGGCGTCTTATCCATACTAAAAAAGATGGAGAAAACCGCCGTCACGCTGGAGGACCTGAAGTTAAAACGGCCGAATTCCGGGCTGTCTTACGCCGTCGTCAAAGAAGGACGCATTCAGACCATCACCCTCCAAAAATTAAACCTTACCGGGAAATGGCTGGAGACTCAGCTGGATGAGCGGGGAATCAAGCTCGATCAGGTGTTCTTCGCTTCACTCGATGAACAGAAGCGTTTAAATATCACCGTCTACGATAAGGAGATCCCGATCCCTCCCCTGTATCATTAATGATCCGAAAACAAGCCTGGCGCTGCCGCCAGGCTTGTTTGTGTTCATGACTTATTGTAGAACGATTTTGATCGCATTGCCGATTGGCGGCAGACTCTTGGTCAGTACCGGGCTGTAGTATCCGATAATTTCCGCATCGTCAGTCAATTCGCTCGTTTTCAAGGTTTTACCGTCTTTATTCACGAGAACCGTCTCAGGCGTCAAATTCAGAACGACTTCATTCGGCGATTGTTCCGTTAATCCTTTACCCTTAATCGTTACGCGTAGATTGCCGCCATCGGCATTGATGTCCGAGATGGCGCCAGCTGTAGCGAGCTGCTCCGCCTCTTCCTTGTCCAATTTAACGCTGATTTCAAAAGCGTGGGTCTGAGGAGGTAAGCTCGCCGTCATCGCCAAGCTGTGAACGGCTTCAATCTCCATCCCTTTCGCAAGATCCTTAAACTCGATCTTCTTGCCTTCCGCATCGCGGATGATGGTGCTCTCATCCACATTCAGAACGATTCCTTCGGTTCCCGTGCCGTTAATGTGAACGGCTTTACGATCTTCATTATTCATAATTTCACTGATTGTACCACTCACGGTTTCCTTCTTAACATCTTCTTCAGACAAGATGCTCACTTTCGTGCCATCGACCGATACGTTAGCTTGGAGCACTTCGCTGAAGAAATTAGCCGGGACATAGAGCGTGCCCTTCACAATTACCGGCGCAGCGCCGAGGGACTTGTACATTTTGTTAACCGTATACTGGTCTTTGCCCGTTTGCACGAGGGTCCAGATCGGGGATCCTGGTTTAGTCAGCTCCGCGGAGCGGTCCTGTTGATTCCAGCCCAGTTCAAATCCGAGCGCCTCGGATACGCTCCGCAGCGGGATCATGACCTGCTTCGCATCGGCGTTCATATAACCGGCACCGGCCACTTCCTTACCGTTAACCAGAACTCCATAATCAATTACAGCCGATATCACGACCGGTTGTTGTTCCTGGCTGCCTCCAGCCTGGGGTGCTGCATAAGCCGCTGCGCCACCGGAGACAGCGATGGCCGCAACCATCAATGCCGCTGCTTGCTTCTTCCATTGTTTGTTCATGTTCATCATCCTTTCTAGGTGCCTTAAATTATCATGTACAACTATACTGACGGGGCGTAATTGCCAAATGTTGCAATGAAATGATAAGTAAACGTGCCAATAATACGCGAAAAAGGCCGTTCCGGGATAGACTTATCAAGTCTCCCAAAACGGCCTCTTTATCTGACTTAGCGATGGATAAACAGCGGGTCAACAAAGCTTCTGCAATATTCCTCCGCAATCTGCTCCGCGCTGTACCCCATATCACGCATGTACAGAATGATATCCGCGCGCGGCAGAGATGCGAGCATCACAGAGGTAAACTGAGGGTCAAGCGGCATCAGTACTCCCTGCTCTGCCGCACGCTCCAGCAGGCGCTTGATCTGTAATCGCAAGAACGTGAAGGGCGGGTTCTCGCACATAATGTTCTTGGTGTCCTCCAGTCGGTCAGAGGTCAGCATCACCCTTAGCCACTCCAAATCTTCATTGAAATGCAGAATGACCTTCGTCATTACCGTACGCAGCCGATGAGCCACCGGTTCACCCTCACTGCTCTGAAGGTAAACGTCCAGCCCCTCCATAAACCGATCGATCTTGGCTTCCATCAGCGTGAAGCAAATCTTGCTCTTGCTGGGGTAACGGCGGTACAAGGTGCCTTGCCCGATCCCGGCCGTTTTCGCCACTTGATGCATGGAGACGTCCTCGACTCCGTATTTATTAAATAAAGCCTGAGCCGTATCCAAAATCTTTTGACCCAACTCGTCATTCTCTTTCGGCAATGCACGCATCCCTTTCTAATTTGAACACACGGGAACCTTATGCGGCAGACTGTTCTTCTTCAACGGGTGAAGTTGTACGTTTAACAAATAAGCCCAGTACTAAAGCGATGATTGCAAGAACAAGTCCGATTACAAAAGCATTATGAAGACCGGCAACCATGCTCTCTACCGGATTGAGATCCCCGGTTGTTTCAACGTAATTTTTAGCACCTGCTGTCATGATGCTGATAAAGAGCGCCATACCTACGGCTCCTGCTACCTGCTGCAGTGTATTCATGATGGCTGTTCCATGCGGATACAGCAAGCGCGGCAGCTGATTCAAGGCTGTAGTCTGGGCCGGCATCATAACCATCGAAATCCCTATCATCATCATAACATGAAGGAAGATGACATAACCACCGGTCCATGAAGAGTCAATGCGTGAGAATAGCAAAATAGCAATACTCAAGAGAGTAAGACCAGGGATAATCAGAACTCTCGGTCCGAATTTATCGAACAGCTTTCCTGTAATCGGCGCCATCAATCCGTTGATGATACCGCCTGGCATCATGACCAGGCCTGCCGCAAGCGCAGTTAAGCCCAGTGCGTTTTGCAGGAACAATGGCAGCATGATCATGGTGGAGAACATACTCATCATCAGCACCAGCATCAGTACGGTCACGAGTGAGAACATCGGGAATTTGAAGGTACGCAGATCCAGCATCGGTTCCTTCATCTTCAGTTGACGCCATACGAAGAGCAGCAAACTGATAGCCCCTGCCGTAATGCACCATACTACCTTCGGATCAGACCAAGTGCCTTCTCCGGCACTGCTGAATCCATATACGATACCCCCAAAACCGATAGTAGACAGAATAATCGAGATATAATCGACCTTCGGCTTGGTCAGTATTGATACGTTCTTAAGGAAGACCGCAGCAAATACGATGGCGAACGCAGCCAGTGGAATGACCAGATAGAACAACCAGCGCCAGTTCAGCGCGTCTACGATCAAGCCGGACAGCGTCGGTCCGATCGCCGGGGCCGTCATGATCACAAGACCGATCATCCCCATGGCGGCTCCGCGATTCTGAGGCGGATAAATACTTAGTATCGTGTTCATCAGAACCGGCAGCATAAGCCCTGTTCCGATCGCTTGCAGGATACGCCCTACCAGCAGCACCCCAAATACTGGTGAAAAGCCGCAGATAATCGTACCTATAAGAAATAGCGTCATGGCGCCTATAAACATCTGTCTTGTCGTGAACCACAGCTGCAGCAGCGCCGTGACTGGAACCAAAATACCGACAACCAGCATATAGGATGTTGAAAGCCACTGCACCGTCGACTCGCCAATACCAAACTGCTCCATCAAGCTTGGGAAAGCGATGTTCAGCAGTGTCTCATTCAAGATGGAAACGAACGCGCCAATAATCAGTGCGGCAACAATCGGCCCTCTCTTAATTTTGCTTAAATCAATCTTGGCCGAACTTGGCCCCACTCCCATATCCAAGAGCTTATCCTCCCTTATCTCTGTATACACGGACAATTGTCCGGTAATGCGTTTTTTATTGTAACGGACAATTGTCCGCAGGTCAACTGAAAATTTTCATTGAATTTTCAATAAAAGAAAAACGGATGCCGTCCATGGTACGAACCCGCCGGATCATGCTGTGGAGACACATAGAATTACGGGCAATTATGTTCTTCACAAAAAAAGGATCCGCCCTATGCCGCAACTTAGGACAGATCCTTCGATTTTAGTATTCACGCACGTCCGTTCCGTGAGCCCATTACGCGTTCAGCGCAATCTTCTCCTTGTATACTCTGGACCAGCCCTCCAGATTGTTCGTAACGATCAAGAGCTCAGGGTATTGGGCAAGAGATGCCAGTACAGCCTCATCATCTGGCGTCCAGACAATAAGCTGAACCCCCCGCTTGCGCGCTTCCTCCATAAATGAAGGGGTCACGTACACGTATTTGACGGACACATAACGAGCGCCTATCGCTTCCAGGTAAGGGAACACCGACGGCGTAGCTCCATATATCACCAGGCCCAGCTCGATGTCAGGATCCAGTGAACGTGCTCGTTCAATGGAATAATGATCGAAGGAGGTGAGGAATACCTGCTTCTCCATGCCCGTTTCCTTGATCACGTTAATGACCTTCTGTTCCAGGCCGGGGTAGGTATCCCCCATCTGCTTCAGCTCAATGTCAACGATCATCCGATCCTTGGCAAAGCGCAGAGCTTCCTCCAGCGTGGGAATGACTTCTCCTGAACCTGCATCCAGCTTGCGTATTTCCTCCAGCGTGAAGGCATTGATTGCCCCTGTTCCGTTGGTCGTCCGGTTTACCGTTGGATCATGGATCACTACGGGCACGCCGTCCTTCGTCAGCTGGACATCCAGCTCCAGGTGCGAGAAGCCAAGCTCCAGCGCTTTCCGAAAGCCCAGCATCGTGTTCTCCGGGTATTTTAGCGGATACCCTCTATGAGCCAATCCACGTACTTCCATGTGCCATTCCCTCCATATCTAAGTCGATTGTGCCTCGATCACGGCCAGTACCGTACGTTAACGGACTGACTTACGTAATCGGGATACCATTTGAAGCTCTATAGGACTGTTCGCCAGAAACTTTCCGATCCCTGCTGTCTGCAGCGGATCATAACCTTTGGGAGAAAACAGAGAGACGGCATGGCGGTGTATCCTTGCCCACCGTTTCCATACCGTCTAGAATACCTGCTTCATCCGGTTATGCGGTTATTTAAACGTCGAATTCGCCATCGCGGCTACGATATGCTTCTGCATGACCGTAAAGACCAGCACGATTGGGATAATCGCCATGACGCTGGACGCCATAATGACATTGAAGAACATGGCTTCATTTCCGGCAATGGAGTCCCTCAGCATCGCAATCCCTACCGTTAGCACGCGCATGTCGTTATTGTTGGTCATGATCAGCGGCCAGAAATACGAGTTCCAGGACGAGATGAAGATCAACACGCCCATGGTAACGATCGTTGGCATCGCCATCGGGAACAACAGCTTGTACAGTATGGAGAAACGACCGGCTCCATCCACTCGCGCCGCTTCCAGTACGTCGTTGTTAATCGATTTGAACGCCTGCCTGAGCAGGAATATCGCGTAGGCGGAAGCCCCGTGGGGCACAATGAGCGCCCAGAACGTATTCAGCCAATCCAGCTTAGACATCATGACGTATACCGGAACGAAAATAACCTGTTCCGGCACGATCAATGCTGCGAGAACGAGCAAGAATAGAGCGTCCCGTCCCCAGAACTTCCCCTTCGCAAATGCATACGCCGCCATAAGCGCCACGTTTAGCTGCAGAATAATCGTTCCGACTGCCATGAGCAGCGTATTGCCGAAATATCGTGCATATGGGATAACCCGGAAGGCTTCGGCAAAGTTCTGCCAGGCAAAGGTTTCCGGCCAGAATGTAGGTACGGCCATCCGCATCTCAGACTGCGTCTTGAGCGCGCTGATCAGCAGCCAATATACCGGAAAGAACATGACGAGCGTCACGATCACAGCTCCGATGATACGGAGCGCCATCATGGTCTTTCGGTACTTGGCGGACCCAGCCATATAATTATCCTTCATAGTGCACCTTCTTCCTGCTGACCACCCATTGTACCAATGTTAACAGCAATATGATGACAAATAGAATCATGACAAGCGCCGAGGCTCTTCCTGTTTTGAATTCATCAAAGGCCATCGTATAGATCCAGTACACAATCGCGTTTGTTGCCTTAAGCGGACCGCCGTCCGTCATAACATCGATCGACTGGAACACCTGCATAGAAGAGATAAAGCTGGTGATGACAAGAAACAGTGTCATAGGCGACAAGAGCGGCAGCGTAATGTTGCGGAACTGCCGGAACTTGCTGGCTCCATCAATCGAAGCCGCCTCATAATACTCCGCTGGAATCCCACGCATGCCCGCAATAAAGAGAATCATCGCAAAGCCGACACCCTTCCAGACCGAAACGGCGACCAGCGCCGGCAATGCCGTCGAAGGGTTGGTCAGCCATTCGACCGGTTCCATGCCGAACCAGGAAACAATAGAATTCAGCAGCCCATATTGCCCGTTGTAAATCCAGGTAAATACCATGGCGGCGACAACCATCGAGACATAATACGGCATGAAGATAACGCCGCGCATGAAACCGAACAACCGTGAGGATGACACGTTGAGCAGCAGCGCCAGCATCAGCCCGATGACAAGCGTGAACACAACGTCCATGACGGTGTACAAGAACGTAACCTTCAAGGAATGATAGAAATCCGGGTTCGACAGCAAGCGCGTGTAGTTATCGACGCCCACGAACTTCTTCATGGGCCGCGTCATATTCCAGTTCGTAAAGCTGATGTACACGGAATAACCCAGAGGATAATACAGGAACACGCCCATGAATAACAACGCCGGGACCGCGAACGAAAAGTCCTTCCACTTCTCAATCAACGTATGGGAGATCCGTTTAGAGACCGAAGCGGTCGCCCGATTGGACACCGCCTTTGTCATTGGTTTATTGGTCTCCATAGGCATCACTCATAGTCAGCCAGAATATCGTTGATCTTCTTGGCTGCATCCTGCATAAGTGGTGTCGGATCTTTTTTGTTCAGCACCATTTCCCCTACAACTTCTTTGTAAACTTCGCTGAATTCAGGGTAAGCCGGGTGCTGCATGCGCGGTGTCACTTCGTCAAAGTGCTCGTATACCGCTCTGTATTGCGGCCATCTTTCGAAATATTGATTGCCTTCCTCAGACTCAATGGCGGATTTTCTTGTCGGCAGGTATCCAACGGATTCAGCCCACTTAATGTTTTGCTCAGCCGAAGTCATGAACTCGATGAATTTCCACGCCGCTTCCTTCTCCAGATCCTCGGCACCGTCCATCATGACGATCCCCGCACCGCCGATGTTGGAGGTCCGTACTTTATCACCAGGGATGAAGGATACGCCAACCTCGAAGTTCGCATTCTCGCGGTACATTTTCAGCATCGCGGAAGTATGCTGTACCATCGCGATTTCACCGTTCAGGAACATTTGACGCATATTATCGGAGGCCCCTTTACCGAAGCCCATATGCATGCTGCCGTCATTTTGCCACTTGTAGAAATTCTGGAGGTAACGGAGAGAATCCTCATTCTCGACAGCCGAGGCACTCAGGTCCTCCGTCAGAATTTGTCCACCGCCGTTAATGTTCCACGGGTCATAGTACCATGTGTCCCAGCCTGGAACAGAGAAAGCATAACGCGTCGTTTTGTCGCCTTCCTTTTTCGTTACTTTCGCATTGAAATCCTCGATCTCATCCCATTTCGCAGGAGGCTCTACGCCCAGCTCGTCCAGCATCGTTTTGTTGTAGACGAATACGCTGGTGCTGACGATCAGAGGGAATCCAAACTGTTTCCCGTTGTAGGCATAAGCGTTCAGCATACCTTGAGCGAAATCATCCATCTTCACTTCGTCGCGCTTAATCCACGGACCCAGATCGGCAAAAACGCCGCTGTCCGCAAAGTTAGCGAGTGAAGATACCTCAACATTCGTAACGGCCGGCACATCGTTCGCTGCTACTGCAGCCGATAATTTTTTGTGAAGATCAGGATAGCCGCCTTGGAACACCGGCTCTACCGTAATATGCGGATACTTCTTCTGGAACTCTGCAATCATGTAGTTCAAGCCTTCCAGTTGAGCATCCGCGTGGGCATGCCAGTACTGGATTTTGACAGGCGTCGTATCATTCTTCATATCCATCGAAGCAGCTTCCACATCGTCGAGCGAAACCTCTCCTCCGGCACTTTCACTTCCACCGCCGCCTCCGCAAGCCGTGGTAATAACCATAAATATGGTCAGTAACATTAACAACCATGATTTCTTTTTCATAGATGATCTGTTATCCCCTCTCGAATCTATTCATCATTCATCTTCATCACTGCTGTCTATCCACTTCATCAAATGGCCGGTTCAACGGCACGCGGATCCTAAAATGGGGGGATTCCCCCATCCAATCAACCCGTCTACCCCTTAAAAAGCGCACAAAAATAGAGACGTCAAAAGAGCGCAACCTAAGAGCCACCACCTCCTATAAAAGCTAAAGTAGCTGCTACTCGGGTTATCTCATCGTCTCCACCCCTAGCAAATATGTAATTATAGTTAATCCATCAACCGTACAGGGAACCTTACGTCCAAAAACGCGTATCTCCTGTAGATACGAGGTCTGCACCATTTGCCAGCGCCTCATCGATTTCTTCCTCGCTTCGTAAAAAACCTCCCACAATAAGCGGACAGTGAATTTCCTTCTTCAGGTCGCGGATCACGCGGGGTATGAGTCCCGGCATTAATTCCACCTCATCCGGGCGGGCTTGTCCGATCATTTTCACTGCGGTTCTTAAAGCTGTCGTATCAATGGCAAACACTCGCTGTATCGAGCTAATGCCCGCTTGGCGCGAAGCCAATACCGTATTCGTCTTCGTCGTAATAATCCCATCGATCTTGTACGAATCCGCCAAATACTGCACAGCCGAATTATCCCGGCCAATGCCGCTTACCATCTCCAGATGAACAAACACTTTTTTGCCTGAGGAGTGAAGTCGATTAACGATATCCCTGAGTTTTATGATATCGCCTGTCATCAGGTTCACACGCTCCACCGTGCTGTTCACAGCTGCATCGATCTGTTCCAGCTTGGTAATCGAAGCGATTACGGGAAGACGCCGTTTCCTTTGATCTGCCATAAGTGCGTGTCCTCCTTTTACCGAACACTCTTATGATAAAGCGATAAGATCATGACAGTATTAACGATATGTAAAATCTGTGTTAACGGCACTCACCAGGGCTTCGATATATCATGTATACGCTTACTATTTAGTTAACAACAGATTCTGCTATATCCTGGTTTGGTCGATTCCCCCTAGACTTAGGATCATTCGGTTCAGCGAAGAGGATAGCGCTTTCAGAATAGCTTGCCAAACTATTTAATATCTATCATAGAGGAATGATTTAGCCATAGTCTATAGCGAAGTTTGTATTATTTTGTCGAATTTAAAAGAATATCAACTCAATGTAACAAATATCATGGCGCGAACGACGATTCTATGACACCGCAACACCTCTTGTTGGGGATTTACGAGAGGAAAAAGGTGTGGTAATGTTTCACCCATCCGCAGTTATGGTGCATCTAGAAAAAGGTTTCCTGAAGCGTAAGCTAAGATAGAGCATGGAACAGGCCGCCCGGAAAGTTCGGACGGCCTGCGGTTCCATGCTTCAAATGCACCATTCGGGTCTGCTCTGCCCTTAGCTTAGCTGCTTGTTCTGCAAGCCGCGCTGATCTTACTTCACAGCTTGAGTATTAAGGATTCACATGAATCGTAAACGTCGATGTGTTATTCTTGATCGGCGTTACGGTATCGGTGATCTTCAGGTTATTAAAGGTCACGCTGCCCACGGCCGGACCTTGGTTCGGTTCCGGCATTTCGTTAGCCCAGATCCCTACGCCTGATTTCGCGTCAAATGCGTCGCCGCTCTTTTTGGCCCCGGAGATCGTAATGTTCGTAAAGATCGTATCCTTGACCGGGTTCTGCGGCTGCCCGCCAACATAATTGGTCTGGAACATGATGCCGTGGTAAGTCGGATCGATAATGTCCACGTCCGTTACCCGAATGCCCTGGAACACCTTTGAGGCTGAGAACAGCCACATTGCCGGGAAGGTCTGCTGGTTCCAGAAATGGCCGCCCGCACGGACAATCGAGATATTCTCGAATTGGGTCGGCGGCGATGCGCCGAAGCCGTTCATCGGGTATCCGAAATCCAGCGAGCTGATCGTGACGCCGGAATAACAGAGCGTATCCGCAATGTAGATATTACGAAACGTATTGCCGTAACCTCCATATACCGCAAGGCCCGCCGCACGCCAGGTCAGCAGCGAAGTCAGATTCTCGTAGACGTTATCCTTCTCGTCTGCCCCTCCCGCATCAATCGCGGAGAACAAAGCAAAGCTGTCATCCCCTGTTGCCCGTGCTTCAATGTTGCTCACGAGATTGTTCGTGCTGCCGTTGGTCATGTTGATCCCATCAGCAAACACGTTGCGGATCCGGGAGTTGGTAATTTTCATGTAATCCGTATTGGCGCCCCAATACATGCACACTTGGTGCTCCACCCAGATGTTATCGATCGTCATGTTCGCAACGTTCGAGAAATCGAACACTTTACCCGGTCCGTCGATCCGGGAGGTGTAATTGCCAAAGTATGCAAAGTTCGCGAAGGTGGAGCCGTTCGCCGTTGCATTGATGGAAAATCCGATATCGGTATTGTTCTGTGACGATGGGCCGGTAAAGCGGGTAAACCATGGGCCCGCACCGACGATTTTCACCGGTTTGCCGTAAACCTGGAACTTATTCGATGTCTGATAGGTTCCGGCCGGGAGATAGACGCCGACCAGATTCCCCGTTGTATCCATGCGGAATTTATCCAAAGCATTCTGCACGTCCTGATGCGTAAAACCTGCCGGAACGACATATTTAGCCGGGTCCGGATTCGGGATTAATGTCACCTGCTCCAGGTTGATAAAATCAATGGCGTACTGGCTTGTGTTGGCTGCGTCCTTCTGCAGGCGGATTTTGCTTCCCTTCGGGATGGTGGTATCAAACATGATGTTGGCCTCGTCGTATATGTGACGCGGTGCTCCTGCAGACGGGCTGTTGCTTGGATTGGCCTCATCGCCATAGAGCCATGCATATTTGGAAGTGAGATTGATTGTCTTGGTAAAGACACCATCCACATAGACGTTCAACGTGGCATCGATCCCTCCGCCGCCAGGCGCATCCGGAATCGAGAAGCGCGTAACCAGGCTATTCGTGCTGGCTTTCGCCGTGAACTCTACGAAGCTGCCTGTTGAATGGAGTGTGACCGCCTTCCGGCCGGATGCTTCACCGGCAATATCCCCGATGTTGCGGTTCGGCCCGACCACAGCCGCTCCGCCGCCAACGACGGCATCCTCGGCCTCATACATGTCATAAGGCATATTCGCCCCCCGTCCGATAAAGAGCGGGCTTGTTGCAATGTTGTTAGCTTGCTTCACCGGCAGCTCATTGGCATCCACGGCCACCTCGGTCTTCACGTTGTACTTGCCGTTGGCCGCCGTCCAGCTGCCTACGTTCACCGGTTGAGCCGAAACCCCGCTGGCGATGACGCCATTCACCGTGCCTGTAAAGGTCTGAATGACGTTGTTTGTATTCGCATCGCTCAGGGTCACCTTAATGCCGTGGGCACCTCCAGCGGAAGCGGCCGTACCCTGGTTCTTCACCGTGACGGTGAAATTCACACTGTTTCCGGCAGCCGGATTGCCCGGTGACCAGCTTGTCGCTGCCACCAGGTCGGAGCTTTGAACAGGGCTGATGACCATGGATGTCGGATGCGTGTAGCTGTTATTGGCTTCGTTCTGCTCCATGACGGCATTGTTCTCATCCACCTTGGCCGTGAGTTGATATGTTCCCGCCTCCTTGGCACCGAGATTCAAGGTCACGTTAGCCGAAGCATCGGCTGCGAGTCCCGCCACATTCGAAGTACCGAGCTTGGTATTGCCATGGTAGAAATTGACGGTTGTTGCCCCGGAAGAGAGGGTCCCGATGTTCTTCACTACGGCCGTTAATACAATGCTATCGGTTTCCACCGGGTTCACCGGTGTCCAGGACATTCCCGTAATGGTCAAGTCCGGATTGGATGCAGGCGTGCCGATGACTTGAAACTCGGCAATCTGGCCTCCGGATGAACCCGTATTTGCCGTGATCCTCAGCTGCACGGCATTCACTTTGGCGATAACCGGAATGGTCACCGTATTGCCCGAGACCGGGTTAAAGGTATACTGCGCAGCGGATACCAGATTTGTGAAGGCGGTACTGTCCTGATCATGACCCAGCACCTGAATCGTCTGCGTCCGCGTTCCCCACTGGCTATCCGGATTCAGCTTCAGCACAACCGACGAGATGTCCGCGTTGGAACCTAAATCGACGGTCAGCGTATGCGGATAACGGTTGGCACCGCCTTCCCAATACGTGCTCAAGCTGCCATCATTGGCATTGGAAGCGGCATAAATGTATTCGTTCGAGGAAGCCGTGATCGGTTTGTTCAGTGCCAGATTGGTTCCGGTGCCTCCGCCGCCGCTGCCCGTGCGGGTCACCGTGTTACTGGCGGCAGATACATTACCGGCTGCGTCTTTGGCCTTCACATAGTAACTGACTGTGGCGGCTGCAGGCTGATTATCCGTATACGTCAGCACATTTCCGGCTACGCTTGCTCTCACCGCATTATTGGCATAAACATCGTACCCCGATACACCGACATTGTCCGTTGATGCCGACCAAGTCAGCTTAATCTGGCCTGAAGCTGGCTCAGTATAAGCGAGGTTGCCCGGGGCAGTCGGAGCCTCTGTATCCCCGGCCGGTGCCTGGCCGTACACTTCGAACTCGGAAATCTGACCGGCTGGCCAGGCTGTATTGGCGGTGAAGAGCAGCCGTACATATCGCGCCGATTGCGCGGTCAGATTGATCGTAACCTTATTGCCGTCTGCCGGATTAAATGTATAGACAGCGGAAGAAGACAGGTTGTTGAACGTTGAGCCGTTGCTGCTGCCTTGTACGGTCAACGTCTGAGATCTCGTCTCCCACCCGCTCGCGGGCAGCTTCAATATCACTTTGTTGACATTGTAGGAGCTGCCCAGATCCACCTGAAGCCACTGAGGAAAGGCGTTGTTGCTGCTTTCCCAGTAGGTGGCCTGGTTAGAATCATTGGCATTCCCGGCAACATAAGTCTGGTTATAAGAGCTGGCCGTCATATTCTTGCCAGCCGCCAGATTGCCTGGCTCCACTGCGATTACGGCATCCTCGGCTGCTGGCGCTTTTGCGTCTTCGCCGGATACAGGAGCTTTACCTTCTTCGGACCCACTGCCCGGAGTGTCTTCATGGCCTGAGCCATCTCCTGAAGCCTCCTCATGACCGGAGCCGGGCTGGCCTGCGTCCGGCTGATTCATAGCGGGTCCCCCCGCTTCCGGATCGCCATCCCATTGCTGCCCATCTCCAATCTGAACGGCTGAATGCAAATCGGTATGGGATCCCTCTGCAAAGCCCGAGTCAGGCACAATGATCAGTTGTGTCCATATCAGCATCAATACGAGTAAACTCATGACAACAGGCTTGATTCTATTCATCAACCTTCTGGATTTCATGATCCAACCTCCTGATATCAAATGCTTTCCTTGTGTACATTGCATACATCATCTCGTCTTCTCGGCCGCATGTTGGGAGAATAAGTATGCGCTTACATCTATATTCCGTTCGTTCCGATCACCTCCCTTGAACTCCTATGTGCCCTGTGTTGGTCAACCGCCGCTGCAATCCACGTCACGCCGCAAACACGAATAACCCTGTTGGTTAACCCAAACATAGGTAAAATCTTGCGTGCTGGCATTGTTAGTAGTGAATCATGCGGAAATATAATGAGTGGGTATGCTGGTTCAGGTACTGCTGCAAAAGTAGAAGCATCATGACGTCGTGCGTAAATCTGCGGGGGAGCTTAACGATGGGTGACAAGCATATTCCATGCTGTGTCATTACTATAAAGGATTTCCAGAAGAATTGACGATGCGCGATTGTATGTTTTTTAGGTGAATTTCTATGCGAGAAAAGGAAGGAGCTTTCAAATGCTGAAAAAAAGCCGGCCAAGAATGAATCCTTGTCCGGCCGGGCTGATATCCTCCACGCAATTGCTACTCGAATAACGGTACCTTCGGGTCCTTCCCGTTACAATGAACCAGCATGGCATGCAGCTGTCCTCTGTGATGATACACATGCGCCACGATTTCGAGCAGCCATTCGTACCTCGAATAGGTGACACCCCAGTAGGACGTCATCTCCTGATGGAGTTCTTCTTCCGTCATCTCTCTAAAAGCCTGCTCCAGATAAGAATAGCTGCTTAATAATTCAGCCTGTAAATCCTTCAGGTTATTTAACGACACGCCCTCGTAATAAGCGTCCATCTCCTCTTGCGTGGCGCCGCTCGATATGTAAAAATCAGCCCGGCAGATCACTGCGATATGCTTGAGCAGCTCTCCAACGGAATGTTTGCTCTCCGTCGGCTTTACGAGCAGGTCCGCTTCATCCAGCCTGTCGATAATCGCAACAACAGAAATGACAGCAACCTCGATTTGATGCAATGCATATGTACAATAGGAATTCATATGTTCTCTCCAATCCAAGATGTATACACGAATATGTTCGAACTCGCTCCACCATTATAGAACATACGTTCCTGACATTTCAACAAAAAAACAACCTGCCCCTTAAAAGCTAAGAGGCAGGTTGTTCCGCCATACTTCTTATGACCGAATCAGCCAACGAGATTGAATCCGGTTGTATTCTCAAGCACTTCCACATGAAACGTGCTGCCGTCAGCCTCGCGCACGACGCTTACGGACAGATGGCCGCTTCCAATCGCAATCTGCTCGGCCTTCAGTTCATTCATCCCTTCCGGAAGGAACGGGGACAACGCGATTTCCTTCTTCGCCGCGTTCGGATACAATCCGAGCATCGCCTGCAGGAAGACAATCGAGGTTCCCGCCGCCCAAGCCTGCGGCGAGCAGGTTGTCGGGTACGGAACGGGATGGCCCAGCTTTGCATCATGTCCGCAGAACAGCTCCGGCAGACGCTGGTACTCAAAATGAGCCGACGCCTGCAGCAGGCCGGAAATGACCTTGCCCGCCTCCTCCTTGAATCCCTGCTTGCCGAGTCCCAGCAGGATCATCGCATTGTCATGCGGCCACACGCTGCCGTTGTGGTAACTCATCGGGTAATATCCGGTGGAGTCTGTGCTCATCGTGCGGATGCCGTATCCGTTAAACATGTCGCTTCTGAGCATCCGCTCGGATTGCGCCTTCGCACGACGCTCATCCGGCAGCCCGCTCATGAGCAAGTGTCCTGGGTTCGAGGAGACGCTTCGTACCTGACGCAGATCCTTATCCAGCGCAATGGCGTAGCACTGCTCATCCTCCATCCAGAAGGTCGATTCAAAACGGGTACGAAGCTTCTCGGCTTCCGTTTCCAGCTTGAGGGCCAGATCCGGCTCGTCCAGCTCTGCGAAGACGGGTGCCAGCGATTTCTTCGCTTGATACACATACCCCTGAACCTCCGACAATGCAATCGGGGATTCCGCGTATTCCCCATTCTCATGGATGATCGAGTTGGCAGAATCCTTCCAGCCCTGGTTCGGGAAGCCCTTCTCGGCTTCCTGCTTGTAGGCCATGAAGCCGGAGCCCGCCTCAAGTGCGGAATCGATATAATCCAATGCCCGCAGCATATTCGGCTTGAGCTCCTCCGCAAGGGAGAGGTCACCCGTCCAACGGTAGTACTCGCCGATCAGCGCCAGGAACAGCGGCGTGGAATCGATGGTGCCGTAGTACGGCGAGAACGGGGATTGATTCGTCGTGACCAGCTCGCCATAGCGAATCTCATGCATGATTTTGCCCGGCTGCTCATCCCGCCAAGGGTCCGTCTTCTCGCCTTGATAAGCTGCCAGCGTTCTCAAGGTCCCCTTGGCATGCTGCGGGTTCACCGGAAGCATGAACAGGGCCGTGATCAAGCTATCTCTGCCGAATGGAACCGCGAACCACGGCAGCCCCGCGACTGTTGTATCGCCGAAGCCCACATCGGTCGTCAGCATGCGCAGATCCTGCAGTCCTCTCTGGTACAAGCCGCTGAACAGCGCGGAATCCGACTGGACCCGTGAGCTGTTCCCGTACCATTCTTCATAGGAGGCTTCGAGCTTCTTCAGCCCTTCTTCGTAGGTCAGCGGCTCCGTTACGGAATGCTGCTCCGTCATCGGCGTGACAAAGAAAGTAATGACCTTCCGCTCTTTGGCTTTCAGGGACAACGGGAACGAGACGTTCCCGGCCTCATCCGCCTGGCCGCCGTCCGCATCCCAAGCAATGCGTGTCTGTCTTTTCAGGTTATCAGCCCCGACGTAGGCCAGCGTCATATCCTGATCGCCGGTCAGAATTCCCTCCATCTTGCCAACTTCCCCGGTACGGTACTTACGGACCAGGAACATATCCTGAAAATCCGCGTCGAAGGAAACCGCGAACTCGATATTCGAATCCGTCACGAAATAATTGGTCAGTGTGCAGCGCTCGTACAAAATGCCATTATAGATGAAGCGCTCCCGAAGCAATTCAATCGCCCCTTCATCCTTGGCATCCTTCATCAGACGGAATGAAGCAACATAACTCTTGTCCCCCGTGGAGGACAGGAGCGAAGGCTTCTCGCCATCGATGAACAGCTCCATGCGGCTCAGAAAACGCGTATCCTTCGTATATAAACCATGGCCTTGTTCATCCCCCAGGACGATATCACCATTAAGCCCGGTCAGAAAGAATAAATCTCCTTCTTTAATTACACGGTAGTCCATGTTTAATCCCCCTTTGATTCCGGTTATTCAACAACTACAAGCTCAGCCTGCAGTCCTTCTTCCGAATGTGGTCCGACCCAGACATGGAACTTTCCGGGCTCTACCGTAAACGCAAGTCTCTCATCCAACAGCCCAAGTTCTTCACGTCCCAGCGTAAAATGTACCGTCCGGTTCTCACCCGGCTGCAGCTGTACCTTGCGGAATCCCTTCAACTCTCTGACCGGCCGGGTCGAGCTTGCAACCAAGTCGCGGATGTACAGCTGAACGGTTTCCTCGCCGGCTCTTTGTCCGGTATTCGTTATGGTCACCGATACATCTACGGACTCATCCCGGCCGATTTGATGCCGATCCAGCTGCAAATCCGTATATTCGAACGTTGTATAACTGAGGCCATACCCGAACGGATACAGCGGAGAATCATCGCAATCGATATAATCTTCGTACAAATGAGGACGTCCGGTATTCTTCCGGTTGTAATACATCGGAATTTGGCCCGTCGCACGCGGAACGGTAACCGGCAGGCGACCACTCGGATTGTAAGTGCCGGTAAGCACGTCCACAAGCGCATGACCTGTGGTGGTTCCCAAATGCCACGCTTCAACCACAGCATCCGCATGTTCATGCAGCCATGGAATGGCAAGCGGACGTCCGTTCATCAGCACGACGACGATCGGCGTGTCGGTCTGACGTTTCAGCTCCTGAATCAGGCGCTCCTGACAGGGTGGAAGCGTAATGGACGTTACGTTGTAATGCTCGCCCGTCATCGCTTCGGATTCGCCCACAACGACTACGGCGACATCGCACTGCTTGGCAAGCTCCACAGCCCGCTCGACTCCGCCATCCAGCTCCTCCAGAATGCCGCTGCCCGGCTCGTAGAACACCTCGGCTTTCGGTGCGATTTCCGATTGAAAAGCATCCCATACCGTGACAACGTCCTCGTCGCGGCCTTTCCAGGCCCAGCAGCCCATCGAATTGTGGCGATCATCCGCCAGCGGCCCGATCAGAGCCAGCTTCTTGTGCGCGCCGGTGTCCAGCGGCAAAATCCCGCTGTCATTCTGCAGCAGCACAATCGATTTCCGGGCGCTGTCCCTGGCCTGAGCCAGATGCGCCGCAGGAATGGCTTGACCTTTCGACGGATCTCCGGCTCCTTCAGCGTCTTCGTTTACATACGGGTTCTCAAACAATCCGAGGCGGAATTTCACCTGCAAGATGCGAAGTACCGCATCGTCCAATAGCTTAAGCAGCTCAGGGTTTTCCTGGACCAGCGTTTCCAGATGATCAAGATAGACTCCGGCGTGCATGTCCATGTCGACGCCAGCGTTCAATCCCTTCAGCGCGGAATCCTTCCGGTCTTCAGCATAGCCATGGTAGATCAGCTCCTCAATCGACTCCCAATCGCTGACCACCATACCCTCAAAGCCCCATTCCTGCTTCAATATATCCCGCAGCAGATACCGGCTTCCAGAAGCCGGAACGCCGTTCAGTTCGCTGAAAGCACTCATCACGGACAGAGCCCCTGCCCGAATCCCGTGCTCAAACGGCGGCAACACGGTTTCCCGCAAGGTCCGCTCCGACATGTCTGTCGTATCATAGTCCCGACCGCCTTCAATCCAGCCATAACCGGCAAAATGCTTCACGCATGCCGCTACCGTCGGGTAGCCATCCTCATTCGCGCTTTGAAATCCTCGGACCTTCGCGGCAGCGGCCAGGGAGGACAGATAGACGTCCTCCCCCGTGCTCTCCGCGATGCGGCCCCAACGAGGATCCCGCGTGATGTCGACCATCGGGGCAAAGGTCCAGCGGATGCCTTCCGCGGCCGCTTCTACCGCCGCAATGCGAGCGTTCTTCTCCATCCCTTCGGGATCCCAGCTGGCGGCTTCGCCGAGCGGAATCGGAAAGATGGTACGGAAGCCGTGAATGACGTCATCCCCAATGAGAAGGGGAATCCCAAGCCGCGTTTCCTCCACGGCCAGCCGCTGAAGCTCATTGATCTTTTTCGGACCATGCACATTCAGCAAAGACCCGATCTTTCCTTCGGCAACCAGCTTCAGTTCCTGCTCCTCGCACCGGCCATACTGGACCGTCTGGCCGACCTTCTCGGTCAAAGTCATCTGCGCGAGAAGATCCTTTGCACGCTGTTCCACGTTATCCATATCTAATCCCTCCCAAGGCTTTATATCAACCTTTCACGCCGGCGTTCGAAATCCCCTCAATATATTGGCGCTGGAACAGGAAGAAGAACAGGATGATCGGCAGCGTGGACAGCACAACCCCGGCCATAATCATCGGCGTATTCTCAAAGAACATATCCTTCACGCTGTTCAGACCCACAACCAGCACATACATTTCCGGTGTATTCGCAAGCGTACTCGGAACAAGATAACTGTTCCAGGTTCCGGCAAAAGCAAGAATCGACATCGTAATCAGCGATGAACGGGCCAACGGGTACACGATCCGCCAGAAAGCACCCATCTTCGTCAGGCCATCCATCCGCGCAGCCTCCAAAAACTCATTTGGAACCGAGATGAAGAACTGACGGAGCATGAAGATGTACAAGCCCTGATACAGGAAAGGCACCGTTAGTCCCCAGAATGTGTTCAACCATCCAAGCTGCGCCACATTCACGTACACCGGGATCAGGATCATATGGTACGGCACCATCATGGTGGCAACGACGATCCAGTAAATCAGACCTTTTCCCTTGAAATTCAGCTTGGCCAGGGCAAAGCCGGCCATCGGGTTAATTATCAGGTTCCCGATGACAACGACGCCGGTCATGATCACGGTGTTCAGAAACCATCTCGGCACGTTGTAAGCATCGTTCGTAAAGAAGATTTTGAAGTTCTCGAACGTCCAGTTGGCCGGCGACGTCAGGGTATTGACATGGCGCATCGGGATAATGGACGTATAAAGGGTATAGAGAAAAGGAAGGGCGAATAAGAGCCCCAGTATGATCGTGCCGATATACAGAAACAGCCGACCGTTGTTCGTACGGGTCAACATTACTCTCACTCCTTCTCATCCAAGAATTTTTTTTGCAGGTACGTAATCAACATGATGATCATGAAGAACAGCACCACCGCCGCGCTTCCGTATCCAATGTTCATGTAACGGATCCCGTGCTGGTAGAAATACGTAACCACCGTACTGGTAGCGCCTGCTGGCGAACCGAGTGCGCCATACCGGGAAATCGCCGCAATCTGGTCGTAGATCTGGAAGCCGGCGATCGTCGATACCGACACGATGAAGAACGTGATCGGCTTCAGGAACGGCACCGTGATGTAGCGGAATTTGTTCCATTTGGATGCTCCGTCAATCTCGCCCGCTTCGTACAGATCCTTCGGAATTTCCTGCAGGCCCGACAAGTACACAATCATGGTGAAGCCGGCTTGCTGGAAGATAAACAGAATACATACGAATAAGAGCGCATAGTTGGTATCTGCAAACCATGTTACATTCCCGAAGCCTAAAGCTCCGAAAAATTCTGTTAGAAAGGTGCCCTGCTTAAACAGCATCATGAACACGGTTGTGATCGCGATTTGCGAGGTGATATACGGAATGAAGAATACCGTCCGGAATATCCCCTTGCCTTTCAGCTTCTGATTGACCAGGATGGCCAAGAGCAAACCGAGGACAGTCTGAATCGGAATCGAGATGACCACGATTTCCAGGGAATGAAGCAGCGCCCGGAAGAATTCTTTATCTTGAAGAATGGTGACATAGTTTTCGAGGCCGATGAATTTCGCCTGGTCCAAGGCAGCGAAGTTCGCATCTTGAAAACTTCTTACGAAAGACTGGATAAATGGATATAGAAACCACCACGCCCACAATATCAAAAAGGGCAGTGAAAACAACCAGCCCAGCGTCTTGTCGGAGTCTGCCAACGAACGGAACCAGGATTGCCTGATCTTGTTTCCTTTCAAATCAGCGTGCTTGCTGCTGTAATCGGACATAAGTTATCCCCCACTCCCATACTCAATTTGGATGGATCTTGAAAAACCCCCACAAAGCGGAACCTATGATGCGATGCTTATTCCAAATACTTTGCGGGGACCTCAAAAAACTTATACATTCTAATATGTGAACAAAGGCTCCCGCTCCCCTGAGAACAAGGAGCGGGAGCGGGTGTTGCCGTTTTCTTATTTGAATTGGCCTTGAATATCGTCGAGAATTTGCTGAGCCGTTTTACCGGATCCGCCAAGAATCAAGCCTTCCAATTCTTTAACGAGTTCATCCGTGAAACGCTTGGTATCTGTCGGATAACCATAGTCTGTGCTGTACTCCAGCGCAGGCTGCAGCGCCTTGAATTCAGGATTTTTCTCGAAATATTGCTCGGACAATGAGGCTACCGCCGGATTAAAGCCAAGCTCCATGAATGCGGTTTGCGTATCGTCATTGGTCATGTAATAAGCAGCTTTGAGCGCAGCTTCTTTGTTCTTCGCGTCTTTCAGTACCATGTAAGCGTCAGAGCTCATGGTGCTTCCGTTGGTTGTTCCTTTTGGTACCGGAATAGCAACCATTTTCAGGTCCGGATTTGCATCCTTCAGGTAACCTTTGTACCAGTAACCACCTGTACTCATAGCGCCCTGCTCGTTGCTGAACACTTCGCCATCCCAGCCGAAGCCGAGTGATTTAGGAGTTACAGCAAGTCTCTGGTCATACATATCGATGATCATTTCCAGCGCTTTGACGTTCTCTGGGGAGTTGATGGTCGCACCATTACCCCAGCCGCCGCCAAAGCTCTTCACGTAGTTCGTGATATGGAAGGCATCCAGATTCACGATAATGCCTTTCACATTGCCTTTGTTCAGCACTTTCGCTGCTTCGATCACTTCATCCCAAGTGGTTGGGTACTCGCCGAGGCCAGCATCTTTCCACATTTGCTCGTTGATGAAGAACATCGCCGGCATATCACTGTTAGGCACACCGTATTGTTTTCCATCCACGTTCCAGATTTTCTTCGATGTATCCGGGAAACGGTTCATGTCCACGCCTGTCGTTTGAACCAGGTCATCGATCGGCGAGAACAATCCTTTGTTGATGTACTCGTAAGCACCTTCGTTGGACATCTTAATGAAATCCGGCGCGACGCCGGCAGCGATTTCACCCGGAAGTGTATTCCAGAATTGCTCACTGCTTGGATATTGTTTGATTTTCAGTTCAAGCTCCGGATATTGCTCGGAGATGGTATCCGCTGCTTTCTGATAAATCTCCAAATCCTGTGCCGTACCCCAGAATCCGAAATTCACCGTCACTTTTTCCCCAGCGTCTCCAGATCCATTATCTGTATTGTCAGCGCTTTTATTGCCGCCGCAAGCGGTTAAACCAACAACAAGAGCCAGGCACAACACCAGCATGGCAGAAAACTTCTTGTTCACTTTACCCATGATGCTACCCCCTACATTTCTTTTCGTTTTACCTTGCACCTTAATGATAAAGAGCGGAAGCAATAAAAAAAATTAATCAAATGATGATTAATTTTTTAAAATTGACTATTTTTTTATAAATATATTGCACTGCAAGATCGTTTTTATGAAAAATCACACTTTCTTCTCGAATATCACACTTCTTCTTTCCTATACTGTTTAGGAGAAAAGCCCGTGTATTTCTGAAATACAATCGCAAAATGGGCCTGATTATTAAATCCTACCATCTCGGCAACGTCATAGATTTTATAGCGGTAGTCCTTGAGAAGCACCTTCGCCTTCTCAATCCTGAGCTCGTTAATATAATCGAACAGACCTTGACCGACCTCTTGTTTGAACAACCGGCTGACATAATTCGGACTGACATGAAATAGGTCCCCAAACAATTTTAACGAGAGGCTCTCCGGGTAGTGCTCTTCTGTATACTCCATAATATTGCGCGTCAGCTGGCTGTATCCCTTCATCTCCAGATGGTTGCGGTTCTTAAACCGCTCCTCGAATCTGGCCCGGTATTCAGCCGACAGCTGCTGGAAATTATGGATCTCTTCAAAAGCCGTTACATCCTCTTGAACGGTCCCGCCGGGCGTCCCCCTGCTCTCCCCGATCATAAACAGCAGACCTTCGTAAACCTTGCGGACATCCTTCTCTTCCATGCATTCTTCTTGCTCCAGAAACGTCTCCCACTTGGACAGCAGCTCCATAAACCGATCGTTTGCTTCTTCCCTGAGTGCAGACTTCATCTGGCTTAAATAGGCATCTGCCTGTTTATAGACACTCTCACTCTTCTGCTTCAGATGCTGATAATAGAATATCGACGTATCCGGGTTATAAAATTGATGCGCTAACGCGGTTCCTGCTTGCTCGTAACCTTTCTGAATGCCATCGAAATCAGCAAACCAGTCGCTGATACCCAGCACGATGTCGATGTTTACAAAACGCTTGAGCGCGGAGCTGATCATCTGCACCATTTTATTGACACGCGTCAACGAGGCCAGCAGGCTTTTCAGCTCGCTGTTGCTGATGAATACGGCGCTGCACTGCTCGTCCAGTTGAAGATATTCAACTTCCTTCTCCGTGGACAGAATCTCGCTGACCACATTCTGAACCGTATTCGGCAGGATGGATTCGGTTTCTTTGGTATACCTTTGGATGATCGTGTGATAATTTTTGATTCTGAAAAGGACGACGTACATGTTGCCCTCTTTGAGCCCCGTTTCATGCAAATCATGAACATGGCCATGGAGAGCGTCATACAACATCTGCTCCTTCCGGTTGCCCGCTGCACTCGGCCCTACTTGAGCGGGAACCCCCCGGCTTCCTAACTGCTCCCGGACGCTCTTCAGCATCGCCGTCAGCTCGCGTTCATTCATGTCGGGTTTGTGAAAATAATCAAACGCCCCCAGCTTCAACGCTTCCTTCACATACGTAATATCATCGAAGCTGCTCAGCACAATGGCCTGAACAGGAAGCTGCCGGTCCTTAATCGCCCGGAGTACCTCGATCCCGTCCATCTTCGGCATTTTGATATCCAGCAGCACCACGTCAGGTGCGGTTTCCGTTATCATGCGAAGCGCTTCTTCTCCGTCGCCCGCTTCACCGACTATCTCTACACCCTGGGCTTGCCAGTCAATCGCTGATTTGATTCCGATCCGTACGAGCGGCTCGTCATCGACTATAAGTATTCGCACTTGCTTATCACCCTGTTTCTTCTGTGATGATCGGAAGCCGAAGCCATGCCACGGTTCCGCCATGCTCTCCCCTCTTGATCCACAAGCCGTATTCCGGCCCGAAATGAAGGGATATCCGGTTCCGTATATTGTTAAGTCCAATCGAGTTGAAGGTATCCTGCGGACCGCCCTGCTCCACCTTCGCTTGTCCACCCTCCGGAAAACCGCGTCCGTTATCACTTACTTTCATGATGAGCGCATCCAGTTCCTCATAAATCGATATCACAAGGCTTCCCTTGTAATCGATACCTTCGAAGCCATGGAAAACCGCATTCTCCACAAGGGGTTGAAGCAGAAACTTCAAGGTCCTATGATTCATTACGGCCGGATCCACCTCATACGTGACATCAAATTTATTAAAATAGCGGAAATCGAGAATTTTCGTATAATTCTCCATGAATTCGACTTCCTCCGCAATGGTCACGTAGTCACCTTCCTTCTTCACCGTAAACTTGATGACCGAAGAGAAAGCTTGCAGCGCTTCTTCAATGCCGGTTGCCCCCTGAATCTTGGCCATCCACTTGATGACGTTCAGCGTGTTATATATAAAATGCGGACGAATCTGCGACTGCAGCGCATTCATCTCCAGATTCCGCTTCTCCTCTTCCTCCACGTAGATCCGCTCGATTAACTCGCGAATTTCCTGCAGCATCTGGTCCACGGTATGGCTGATCACGCCGATTTCGCCGTGCTGTCTCGTATCAAAGCTTACGTCAAGCTGACCTTGGGAGACAAGCTTCATTTTGCTGTTCAGCACCGCCAGCGGTTTCATGATCGTGGTCGCGATGCGTGCCGAGATCAGGATGGACAGCACGAGCAGCAGAATCAATGCGGCGATTAAGATGGCAACCATCAGATAGACAATCGAGAACAAATCCTTCTTCGGAATGACCGTAACCGCCTTCCAATTAGCCAAAGAAGAGGAAGAAGAAATCATGTAGGTATCCCGATTGATCTTCGTGTTCACTTCGCCGTCTGCGTTATATTGAAAATCATTTCCCAATACTTCGGATGCCGACAAGCCGATTTCCTCGGGGTGGACGCTATGCACGATATGATCGGCTTCATCGATCAGATAGAAATTCGTATTCTCGGAAAATGCCGTATCGCTCCACAGCGTCTTGAGTTTATCCACCGAAATGTTAAAGAGGATAAACCCAAGATCCTCCTTCGTGTACGGATCCATGATGGCCCGGCCAACCGACACGACCGGAATTCCCTTGGCTGACAGCAGCCGCTCCTGACGAATCCCTACAGGGACAAGGCGACCATGGGCTCCTCTGATCTTCTGGACAAAAGGCTCACGGGTAAACTGCTCCTTGAAATAGGCGAAGTTCATATATTCCCTGTTGCTTCGTCCAATAATTGACTGACTGTTCTCGTGATAGATGACAACGGAGTCAATCAAATCCGAATACAGCATGATCCCGCTCTGGATCAAGCCGTTCACTTTATCGAAATCCTGCCCCCGTTCAAGCAATGGATACGTTACCTTGCCGTAATCCTTGCGCATAATGGCATACACCGTGGAATCCTGAATCGGAAACATCGACAGTCGCAGTAACGGCTGCAGGGAGGTGTCGATATTTTTAATAATTTGTTTGTTGTTCTCCACCGCGGCATCAATCATCGTACTCCGGTTATTCTCCACGTATACCCAAGATACGATGCCGCCGATCAACAGGAGGGGAACGATGATAAAGGCGGAGAACGCTGCGATCAGCTTCTTCCCCAGACTTAAGTGAAGCATCTTCTGCTTTAGTTTCTTCATGAGCCGTGTCTCTCTCTTCTCGTTGGGATCGTCCTTTATCGCGCCGTACCGCTTATCCGGAATTTTCTCGGCGTCATCCCCGTAAAATTCTTGAACAATTGCGTATAATAACTCTGGCTGCAGAACTTGAACGTAAACGCGATTTCAGATATCGACTGGTTCGTATTGGCCAGCAAATGCTTGGATTCCTCAATCTTCCGCCGATTAATAAAGGTTGTAATGGATACGCCCGTCTCCCGCTTAAAGCGATCGGACAGGTAGCTTGGGTGGACTTTCAAATATTCCGCAACCCTCTGCAAGGTCAGCTCCTCAAAAATATGCTCCCGAATGTAATAGATCGCCAGATTCACAATGTGAGAGTAGGACACGTCTTCCTTCTCGGAGCGAATCATCGACACAAACTGCACCAGCATCTCATATTCAAAGTGAACCAGCCGTTCCACATCCGTCATTTTCTCGATCTCAAGGATCAGCGTATCGCTTAAATGAAAGGCAATCTCAGGATCCACACCGCCCCGGATGATCGCGCGGGTAAATAAGGTACAAGAAGCAATCAGGGCATTCTTCTTCGACCGAAGCGGATACGTCGCCAGCACAGCTGCTTCCAGCTCGTTAATCTTACGAAGCATATCCATGGCTCTATTCTCATCGCCGAAGCGAATCGCTTCCAGCAGCTCGTGCTCATAATCAAATGGGGGATGGATAAAATTCTCGCGCAAATAATGCATACGGGAAGACAGATAAAATGGACGGTTTCCCGTGCGTGAAGACTCTTTCATTATTTCCACACCACCTAAAAATATTGATAAAAACCTTGATATTTTAGTATAACATAACCCCAATTAGCTCTAAAATTCAAGCATAACCATGCTAGGAAGGAAGTGTAGACCATGACCTGGAATATATCAAATCCTGATTTGTCACAGCAAGCGTTGCTGAATATGGAAAGTATTTTTGCACTCGGAAACGGTTACTTGGGTGTACGTGGCAACTTCGAAGAAGGCTACGGAGAAAGTTTGTCCACCATTCGCGGTACCTATCTGAACGCTTTCCACGACGTGATTGAAATCCCATACGGCGAGAAACTCTTCGCCTTTCCCGATACACAGCAAAAACTCGTTAACAATATTGATGCCCAAACGGTCCTGTTCTATTTAGGTGACGAAAAAGAACCTTTCCGTCTCGATCACGGCACGATCACTTCGCATGAGCGCCGCTTGCATATGGACAAGGGATATTCGGAGCGAATCGTGCAGTGGAAATCGCCTGAAGGCAAAGAGATCAAGCTGACCTTCCGCCGCCTGGTGTCCTTCACGCGCCGGGAATTGTTTGCCATCCATGTACGGATGGAGCCGGTCAATTTCAACGGCCAGGTCCGCATCGTCTCCACCGTGAACGGCAAAGTGAAGAACTACACCAATGCCAATGACCCCCGGGTCGGAGCAGGGCATGCGGAACGGATGACCGTCATCGATGCCGGCGTGAAGGGCAGCGATGCCTATATTGTTGATGAGACGATGGCCTCCAAGCTGCGCGCGGCTTGCGTGACCCGTCACCAGTTGGATGCCGATGCCGACATTCAGCTCGAAGCCGGAGCAGGAGAGGTTACGTTCACGGCTACTCTTCCATTGACCGGGCCAATCCACTTTACGAAATACAACCTGTATACCGATAGTCTTCGTCACGGGCAGGAGATGATCGAACGCGGAATCCAGCTGCAGGAGACGCTCAAAGAGCTTTCCTTCGAGGATTTGCTGGCTGAGCAGACCGAGTATTTGAATACCTACTGGAAGTCGGCCGATGTGCTGATTCAGAACGATGACCAACTCCAAGAAGGCATCCGCTTCAACCTGTACCAGCTGCTGCAATCCGCCGGTCGGGACAAGCACAGCAACATCTCTGCCAAAGGGCTGAGCGGCGAAGGTTATGAAGGCCATTATTTCTGGGACACGGAAATTTACATGTTCCCGGTATTCCTGATGACGCAGCCGGACATCGCACGCCAGCTGCTGCTGTATCGCTATTCCACGCTGGAGCAAGCGAGAGACAGAGCTCGGGAAATGGGTCACCGGCAAGGCGCCCTGTTCCCGTGGCGCACGATTTCGGGAACGGAATGCTCCTCCTTCTTCCCATCGGGAACGGCGCAATATCATATCAGCGCAGACATCGCATACAGCTATATTCAGTATTATCTCGCCGAACAGGATCGGGATTTCCTCATGTCCTATGGGGCCGAGGTGTTGATCGAGACCGCCCGCTTGTGGGCCGACATGGGCCACTATTATAACGGTGCCTTTCATATTGATGAGGTTACGGGGCCGGATGAATATACCTGCTGCGTGAACAACAACTATTACACCAATGTCATGGCAAAGCATAACCTGAAATGGGCCGCCAAGAGCTGCGCCATTCTGGAATCCTACGATGCGCAAGGTTTCAAATCCCTGTGTGACCGGCTGGGCGTCACGGAAGGCGAGATCATGGCATGGGCGAAAGCGGCGGATGCTATGCTGCTGCCGTATGACGAAGCACTCGGCATTAACCCGCAGGATGATACATTCCTCCGCAAAGCGGTATGGGATTTCGACAACACGCCGGAGGACAAATATCCGCTGCTGCTGAACTACCATCCGCTCACCATTTACCGTTACCAGGTGTGTAAACAGGCGGATACGGTGCTCGCTCACTTCCTGCTGGAAGACGAGCAAAGCTTTGAAACGATCCAGCATTCGTATGACTACTATGAAGGCATCACGACGCATGATTCGTCGCTGTCCTCCTGCATCTTCAGCATCATGGCTTCGAAGATCGGCAGCATGGACAAGGCGTATGAGTATTTCATCGAGACGGCGCGCCTGGATCTGGACAATACGCACGGCAACACGAAGGACGGCTTGCACATGGCTAACATGGGCGGTACCTGGATGTCCATCGTCTACGGCTTTGCCGGCATGCGCCTGAAGGAAAGCGGACTTTCCCTCTCCCCGGCCATTCCGAAGGACTGGGAAAAGTATGCGTTCCGTCTGAACTTCCGCGGCCGCCTCATCGGCGTATCCATCGAAAAGGACGGCGTGACCCTGGAGATCGTGGAAGGGGATTCCATCGAGATCAAGCTGTACGACAAGGCCGTAACGCTTGAAGCCGGGAGACCTGTGAAACATGCGCTTCAGAGCAAGTAATTAGGTCTAGGCCGTGGGTGATTGCCCTACCTTTACGCATGACATCACTCCCGGTTTACGAAGAAAACGATCTATCGACATATATTCCATGAAGACAGACTGCGGTAAGCCGTCATTTTTCTTGCGTTATCAGGGAGGGTCCATGCATCGAGTTTCTACTTTCTGATATCTCAAAAAGGAGCTATAAAAACATGAACGAAACACGTAAGCTGAAAGCTGTCATCTTTGACTTGGACGGCGTCATTACCGATACGGCGGAGTATCATTATCAGGCATGGAAAGCCACGGCAACCGAGCTGGGCATTCCCTTCACGCGAGAGTTCAACGAGAACCTCAAAGGGGTATCCCGCATGGATTCCTTGAAGCTGCTGTTAAGCCAAGCTGAGAAGCCTGTAAGCTATTCCGATGAAGAGCTGGTACAGCTGGCCGACCGCAAAAATAAGCAGTATGTCGAGCTGATCGAAACGATTACGCCAGCCGACCTGCTGCCAGGGATTACGGAGTTTGTGGCAGACATCCGATCGGCCGGCCTGAAGACCGGCATCGCGTCCGCCAGCAAAAACGCCATTGCCGTATTGACCCGGCTTGGCGTCATGGACCAGTTCGACGTCATCGTCGACGTGACCAAGCTGAAGAACAACAAGCCGGACCCGGAGATCTTCCTTACCGCTGCCGCGCAGCTTGGCGTAGAGCCTGCCGACTGCATCGGGGTGGAGGATGCCGCATCCGGCGTTGATGCCATCAAGGGCGCCGGCATGTTCGCCGTGGCAATCGGCAATGCCGCGCATTTCCCGCACGCGGATGTCGTGCTGTCCAGCACGGCGGAGCTGGACTTTCGTAAACTGGCGCAGACGTTTGAAGGCAGATCATAGATTAAAAGGGGCGCTCCTTAGGGGGCGCCCTTTTTTCATGGCCTACCTCTTTTTGCAACCGCTCACCATCTTCGGTAGACTTGTAGTTGGTAGTGAATACCTGTAACTTATCCGGTATGTCAGTCAGAGGGGCATATCGAGAATACGATAAAGGGGACTTTCCATGGAACAAGCTGTTTTGGATCAAGGTGCCGAGCGATTCGGACAAGGTTCTTATTCACTGAAGTTACTTGGGGGATTCGATCAGAATGTATTTGAATACAACGGTGAAGACGGACTCCACTTCATTATTAAATTTTTGGACGCATCCAAATACCGCAAAGCATCGATCATACGCGAGCTCACGTGGATGGCCTATCTCGCCGAACATGGGCTGAACATGGTGGAGTCGATTCGATCCGCTCAGGATCTTCTTATTGAAGAGATCGCCCATGAGTCGAAGCGATATTATGTCATTGCTTTTACAAAGGCTCCGGGCAGCCCGTTAACGGATTTGGCCTCGGATTTCGCCATGATCAAGCAGTGGGGGCGCGGGATGGGCCGTATGCATAAACTCGGCAAAAAGGACTCCACCGCAGCTTCACTCGTTCACCAAATGGCATTTCCCCAGTGGAATGATCATGTAATATTTACCAATGCGTTCCCGGAGGCTGCAGGTGAAAAAGTCCATGCACAGTGGAAACAGTATCTTAAGGAACTTGAGGCCCTCCCGCAAGACCAGGAAGGCTACGGCATCGTTCACAATGACCTCCACCATAACAATTTCCACGTACATAATGGGGAGATTATCTTTTTCGACTTCGGGGATGTCTCCTGTCATTGGTTTGCCTACGATATCGCTATCGCCATCTATCATGCGGTTCAGACCGTGCCTGAAAGTGGAAAAGCCGAATTTGTCGCCAGATTCTTCGACTCGTTCTTATCCGGCTACCTTCAAGAGAATACGCTGAGTGCGGATTGGATCGAGCGAATTCCATTTTTCATCGACTTTCGCAATATCTACTCCTATGTCTACTTTTCCAAATTTGTAAACTGGAATGAAATGAACGAGCGCACACGGAATTATCTGTTAGGGATGAAAGCTGATATTGAGGCAGGCAAATCGGTTGTGAAGCTGTCTATTTAATATAGAGAAGGAAGTTTGCTCTACCATGAAACCAAAATCCAAACCTCTCCGCCGGCTCGGATATCTGGGCCTGGGGTTACTCCTCTCGGCTATCCTTCTATACCTGCTATTCCTACTATTCCTACGGCCCACGCCAATCAAGGTGGGTGGATTTACATCCTTTACGGATGAAAATACCATGATCTTCGAGGTGATCAATGAAGGATTCGCCGATGTGGAGCTGCTGGACGTGCGGGTGAACGATGGCCGGAAGCCAGCCAAAGCCGAGCTGGGCGTCAGTTATTCCCTTCATTTGGTCGGCGGCGAGGGCCTTGATGAAGATCCCGATATCGAGTTCGTGGATATTCGGGAGATACCGATTCGGCCCGAGCTCATGCCGGACGAGAAGAGAGCCGCGCTCAATCAAAGTTCGCGCATTCCGCTTAATTACGGCATCCGTCTTTATAACGATGAGCCCATCACCCAGATTGAAGTGAAATATAAATATGGAGGGATCACCTTTACGAGGGAGCTACCGATGGGGCGATTTTTCAATAACGGCTAAATGCTCAAGGCAAAATTAAATCGATGAAGGGAGCCAAGCTCTTTGATGTCGATAATTATACTGTGTTCCCAGGTCTCTCTTTTGAAAATAAATAAGTAAACCAAAGCCTCTATCCGTGTTGGATAGAGGCTAATGTGATAAAGATCCAACTCCACAGTTCTCTGTTGCTGATAGCTTTCCTACGATACAATCCCCGCCCAGCGGGATAACGTCTCCTCAACGCCGGCTTCTCCCTTGATCATCCGCTCAATATCCTGATTGATCTGCTGCCTGGACAGGTTCCAGACCTGATTGGAGAGATAAGCATTCTTCTCGATTCGCTCCATGGCATATAAGGCCGGACCCCACCAAGGGTTATCGATACGTCCAAGTTCCTTAGCCAATGTTCTTGTGATGGGCACGCCCCAATAAGCACGCCTCGCTTCCTCCGAAGAAGGCAGCGCTAATTCTTTCAGCAATTCCCATGCCAGTTCCGAATGCTTGGACGTAACCGGAATGCCGTAACCTGTCGAATACATCGTATAAATATCCTTACCGCCCTTTGCATGAGGTAATCCCACCACGCCATAGATTTCACTTAGCTCTGGATCGTAGGCGATGCCGTTGTGCCAACTAAAGTCATAGATCATGGCAAACCGATTCGAACGGAATATATTGTCGGCATGGACTCCCGGCGGAGGGGCTACAAAGTACTTGAGGTAAAGATCCACAATCCATTGATACGTCGCATGCGCAATCTCGCTATCCACATAGCCCTTACCGACAGTTCCATCCTCCGACAAGTACCGCCCTCCCCTGCGCATAAGAAACGGTTCCAAAAATTCCACATCCGGATAAATGTAAAAACCATACCGTGATTCATCCCCGTTCTCTCCGTGCCGGGTTAAGCGGATCGCTGCATCAAGAAACTGGTCCTCCGTCCACTCATTCGTAGGGAAAGGCTCGCCCGCTTCGGCAAACCACTGTTTGTTATAAAAAATTTGGGGCACTGCAACGTCCAGAACTGGCAGCGCAGCCAGCTGTCCCTCCCACATCGGATGAGACAGTGCTCCCTGATAAAAATCATCCATTTTCAGCACCGGATCATTCTTCAGATAAGGCAGCAAATCTTGAACAACACCTTTACGTAACTGAGTAGAATAACCACCCTCACGGATATGCAGCAGATCAGCCCCTTCGTGATGGAATTGTTCCATCACACCATAGCTGTCCTCCGCCTGGACCAGCACCACTTTGACGTCTGGCCTGAAAACTTCGAATGATTGAATCACCGTTTGCACATATTTCAGATCATGTCCGTTCGCTTCTGTGATGAGGCGAAGCTCAGTTGGTGCTGTCATTTAATGATCCCTCCGTATATGGTTAATCACGAATTGTAAATGCTTCATAGCTTCCTTCTCCTGCTCATGAGCCCGTTTCAAAAGATCGCTTGCCGCCACCATCGCTTCCGGGTCAAAACTTCCGGTTCCGCAAGGAAACGGGAAAAGTCTCTCCAATTTCGCCCACATCCTTGCGGATTCTTCATAACATGTTATGACATGATCATAGGCTTCATCCATTGGATACACAGGTGATGTCCCCAAATCTTGGACCATTCCGCTCTCAGCAGTTACACGGCAATCCCCTTCTTTTTGTGCACTCCATTGGTCCTTGAGATCGCGTAGATACGTCACGGCATGCCTACGGGCATCCCCATACACGCGAATCAAATAGCTCATCCCATGCAGATTAATATGTGCTTCACCCTGCTTCAGGTGATTTCTCCAGGCATCATAAGCCTCCAACCCCTGCACATAATGAGGAAATGGGGTACGCGGCGAATAACCGTCACCCTCTACAGCGATTCTGGCGATACGGCTTAGCTGCTCCTCCATTGAAGACGATGCAATCGGCCCTGTATCTTTCACCTGTTCGGGTCGCTTTTTAATTCCGCACAGAAAACGTAAGCTGCTCGTTGTTAGCTCTTCGTACGTTATGGTTTTCGTGTAAGGAGCCGACGAGTCCGTCACATAAAGCTCCTGCCGACCGTCATCGTAACCGTAAATCAGGCTCCATTCAAACGTAAAAGGCTTCTGAACATAGGTATCAAAAAACATCACCGGCGTTCCCGCAATCAGGTACTCCCTGACAAAGTTTATAACCTCAGGACTTCTTGACTTCGCAAAAGGAAAGGAGGAGGCAACGGGGACCAGCGGAACGAAACCTTCATCCGGAAGCTGACCGCTCACAAATGCAGTCTCATATCCCATCCCATCAAACAGCTGCCTCAATACCTCCTGCCAATCGAATACAAACACACCGTCAGCATAGGTGGACAATCCGGAGATTCGCAAGCGGAACGCATAACCGGAGCGTCCCATCAGTTCGCTCACGTTATATGTATGGTTCGTCATGTCCAGCATCATGGAGACGGTATCGATAAGTGTAGACGTGGTCTTCCTCGTTCTTGATTTAGGCAATAGCAACTTTATCATCCGGTCGTTTCCTCCATTCTCCTCCTGACCCAATTTCGCTGGAGAAGCAGGGACTAACATGCGGGAATGTGCCTCGCGCACCTTGCGTTTAGCCCTATAGATGTAGGTATAGACCGACTGGGTTGTTGTCTGGAACATCGCGGCGATTTCATCAGGAGACCATTGTTTAAAAAAATAGGCTTCAAAGATGCCGCGTTCCTTGCGGTTTAAACAGTGCAGGAAAGATTGGATCATTTCAATCGTTTCCTTGCGTAGGTACAATGTCTCCGGGTTCAACTCATTCTGTTTGTGCGTTAGCTGCATAGACAGAAATTGCAAAATATGATCCACATCGCCCCAATCGATGTTGGCGGAATCCATCGTTTGGGATGGCTTCAAGCTGGTAAAGGGCTGTTCGATTCGATAAGGACCGCCGCGTCGCAGCTTCATCTGCGCCTGCCTGCGGACAATGGCCTGCAGCCAGCCCATGAATCTGGATGAATCGATCAGCTGTCCGACATGCAGGAATGCCTTGATCAACGAATCCTGTACGATATCCTCTGCCATATGGGTATCCCGGGTCATGGAACGCGCCCAGGAACGAGCCGAGGTACGATGGCGGCGAACAAGCTCCCCGAAGGCTTCCGTATCTCCTGCCTGCGCCCGCTCTGTTAAGATACGGTCCTCCATCGTCTCGATGGTGGTCCCATCTGCCGTGGTTTCCAGCATAAGTGTCCCCCCTCCTCCTTTCTTTGAACGGTTAGTTATAGGGCCTATAGATGAAGATGCCTGCGGCACTCATGATTTGAACAAAACTTCGGATTTTTTTAAAAAAAGTTTGATTTAATTGAGAAATCAGATCTCGTGAAAAACGGGGATTACATCAATTCTCTAACGCGAGTGTAATAATATAATATCACTTTGGCAATAGATGGAAGACGATCTATTCACGTCGGAATTGGTCTATTCACAAATAAACGGAGACACAAAAAGACGTTCCCTTGATCATTCGGGGACGTCTTTTTGAAATGAGATCCAACTCGGTATTACCTGATTTTTTGGGGGACCCTCCATTAAGATGATGACCTTTGACCAAGTCTTAGTAAGGTTACTTATATTTACTGACATTGATCCCATGTGAGGTGTTTCCAGTAACTATATGGATGCTGTAGGCAGTTATAATAATTTTTCAAGAAAGCATCATCACTTCCACTGCCAGCCCAAAATACTCCTCCTACCGTGCTGGACAGCGCATATTCTTTAAAACTTCTAAAATGTGTCTTGGCAAGAGAAGCCGTTTGTTCCAACCAGATCAGCATTTCTTCTTCGTCTATGTATCCTAAATATGCACACAATCGGCACAGACTCGTACCATTTGCAATATCGAAACCTCTAATGCCGCAAGAGAGCAACGTCTTGTCATACTGAGCCACAACCGAATATCGTATGTATTTTTCTTGTTCATGTTGGATGCTTTTTAGCAGCTTAGCTCTTTCCTGCAATGGCATAACTAGAAGTGAGCCCCTTATTGAATCAAATAAGGCATTCAGTTCACTGCCCTGAAGCAGCTCCTCCATCTTCACTTTAAATGTCTTGTGACTTGAAACACCAAAACGGCCTAAAAACTGACTGACTTCTTCTTTTCTTATCGCTCTCTCTAGCCCTTGTGATTCAGGAACGCCGAAAATGATTTCGGAATCGAGCCTAACCTCGTTATTCTTGATGTTCTCCCAAAAATCCTGCTTCGTAAACATGATCTCTAAATCATACTTTGCTCCAAATGCAGAAGTCATACTTAAAGAGAGATTCCATAACTTTTGATGAATCATCGAATAACTTACCTCTCTAATTGATTTACTAGTAATACTACTTTTATTACTCCAATAATCAAAACAACGATCAAGATCATTGACAGCAACACATCTCCTATATCAAAAATCATAGTGTATATCCCCGTTAATAGAAACAGTAACATGCCGCTAAACACTATGATCTGAAAAAGGAGAGGAAGGTTCCTCCTTATAAAGGTTAAATAATTCTCCTTCTCAGGAAGATCCGGAAAAAAGAACATACTTTCACTGCATTTGGAATAGTCCAACTCCAGATCCATTGCATAAATTTGGTCAAAACACTTGTCTTCCACCGTTTGGTTTCGAGCCTTTATTTCCTTAAGAATCAGGCCCAGGCCTCTCCGTGCCTCCATGTTGTCCTGATCTCTGGATAAAACTTGATTAAAATCCTGCTTCGCTTTTTCATAATCGCCGTTTTGATAATATGCATAACCCCGATATACAAGGGTATCTACATCATTGGGAATGAACTTTAATACACTGGAAAAAGTAATTTCAACGCGATCATAATCACCCACAACATAGTAAGATACGCCTAATAACTTATACAATACCGGGTCTCTATTGTATATTTCCATAGCCTGCATCGCATAATCTATGCCCTCTAAGTATTTCATATCACGGATAGCCAAAAAGGCTTGAAATCTTAAATCAGCATACTTCTCGTAATCAACAGCAAGATTAGGATCCAAGTATTGAAAAGTGAGCCCCAGGTCATATTGAATCATATCCTTCCAAGGAAACCATGAACGTTTGCTGAGAGACAATTCGCTGTCAAGGTATAACCATATGTCATGCGGCAGGTGAGGGTTCTCTATAAAAAATTGTATGGCAATTTCAGATAATCGCTCGCTATCCACCAAGGATTGATGTAAAAAAAGTGATTTCCAGCTATTTATATCCCTGCGTTTAAAAATATCATCATAGATGGCACGCATCTCTTCATAAAAGCCGCTTACCTCGACTTCATCTGTAATGATAAGTTGTGGCTCAGCTTCGCTGGATTCATCCGTAATAACAATTGGTTCTTCTTCCTCGGCCTCATCCGTAATAACCGTTTGTTCTTCTTTCGTTATGAAGTCAGCTTCAGAACCAAAGAGCGCTGAATGAGTATTATTGGAAGGGGCTCTATCAAGCTGTTCAGCCCACTTCATGGCCTGTTCATATGCAGCCCGAAGCCTCATGAAACCGTCCGGGTTATCTTCCGGATGATATTTTTTTAATAATCTGGTGTAGGCACGTCGAATATCTTTTTTATTTTTTGTGGGCTTGATCTCCAAAGTACTCCACGGATTCATTCAAATGGCCACTCCTCCACGCTTCTTAAAAATCGTTCGAGTCGCAGTGCCGCCCTATTAATTTCTTGTGGGTTCTGTTGGTCTAAAATTTTCTCGAAATTCTCTAGTTCACGGGCTATGGTAACTCTTATATCGGATAAGTTTTCCTCATATAACCGTTCCCCAAGCGCTAACAAATATTGATTTTTACTGTTCTCGCGAGGGTGGATTTTTAATTCTTCAAGTTCACGCAGTCGCTGATTTATTTCTTCCTCGGTCATGGTTATAGAACTATTGATAATAACTTTAGACTTCTTTTCCCGGGTTACGTGGGAATAAACTTCGACCTCCAATAAACCATTGATATCATAGGTGAATCTAACATCAATGGCCGAATGTCCTGCAGGAGCCGGCGGTATATCCAATTCAAGATCCCCAAGTTTCAAATTGTTCTCGCTATTGCGGCTTTCCCCTTGATAAATGCTGACGGTAATCTGAGTCTGATAGTCGTAAGCATTGCAGAACTCATCCACCTTACTGTAAGGAATAACTGTATTCCTCTCAATTAACGGAGCAAACCGACCGCCTGCAAGTCCAATTCCTAAGGTATAAGGACAAACATCGGTAAGCACCGTTTCGCGGAGATTCTGATGACGTTCCTTCATCGCTGCATAAATTCCGGCTCCAATGCCTACAACTTCATCCGGGTTTAAATGGCTAAGAGGAAATTTGCCGAATAATTTAGATACAAATGCACGAATAACAGGCATCTTCGTCGAACCACCGACTAAAATTACATGGTCTAATTCATCTGGGTGAACGGAGGAATCTGTTAATGCCTGCTTTAGTGGTTTCTTAAATTTTACGAGTAAATCCATCACCAGCTTTTCAAATTCATTACTCGTAATCCGCGATGTATAATTCATTCCATTGATCATACATGACATCTCGCCAATATCTGATTGTGAAAGAGCCTTTTTACAATTCTCTGCCTGTTTACGGAGCATGGAGTAGGTTTTGTGGGCTGTCCTATCTAACTTCATATTGTGCTGCTCCAAGAAATACCGGATTAGACAATCGTCAAAGTCTTCACCGCCCAACAAATTATCCCCTGCAACAGCCCTTACTTCCATGACATCCTCCAACATATCTAAAATCGAAACGTCAAACGTTCCTCCACCCAAGTCAAAAATAAGCACCTGCTTTTCTTCTTTCAATTCATTTAAACCATAAGCTACAGCCGCCGCCGTAGGCTCATTAATCAATCGTTCGACCTTCAGCCCCGCCAAAATCCCCGCTTCCTTCGTAGCCCTTCTTTGATGATCATTAAAATAGGCAGGTACGCTGATCACTGCCTCCGTAACTTCCATTCCCAAATAGTTCTCCGCATCGGCTTTAAGTGATTTAAGTACAAAAGAAGAAAGCTCCGTTGGTGAAAATTGATAACTGCCCAGATCATACTTTTTTCCTGTACCGATATGACGCTTAAAAACAGCAGCGCTCATATGTGGATGAGTTATTAATCGCTCCTTGGCTGCACTGCCAATTATGATTTCACCTGTCTCAAGTACACTCACCACAGACGGGGTCAGTTTCTCTCCCATCGCATTGGGAATGATGACACATTCATCCTCTATAAAACAAGTAACTAAACTGTTCGAGGTCCCTAAATCAATGCCAATAATAGCCACTTCATCACTCCATCTTTATTACAAATTTTCCAGAAAAATAATTCTTTTATCTTTATATCGGCATTCCAAACTTTTTTTTGATTTTTGGGTAACAAAAAAACCGGCCTGCAGCAGCCCGGTTCATGATCAAATTAAGATGACACAATACAATTATTTAAAAAATCCCGCAGTGCAGCCTCCATATCAGGCTCCCCCACGTCTTCGATCCACGGATCCTGAATAACAAGATAGCGGCAGGCGCTGCTCTGCAAATAGCTGTAGATGATTTGTGCAGCATCGATATCTTCCCGGGTAACCTCGGCAGCATCGCATTCCGTATCCCTCGTGAAATAGCTGAGAATCAAGGCTTTGACCCTCTGCCTCAGCGATTCAATGTCCACTGTAGTAGCAACAGAGCATCGTTCACTGTGCAGCACAACGTTCCTCTTAATCAGAAATAACTTTATCGTATCTTCGTTTAAATGCTCGTAGACAACGATGCTGTGATTCTCTTCGGCAAACTCGATCACATGCCGTTTACTTAAGAGCAAGTTCACCGCCTCCATGCCGTCCCTGTATTTTGCAGCCTGCTCAAAATCGAAACGCTCTGCGGCGTCGAGCATCTTACGCTCCATTTCATCATATAAACTTCGGTCGTCCCCTTGAAGAAGAGCAATGAATCGATCCATGACTTCATCAAATTGCCGAGCGGTTTCGCCCCCAAGACACTTGCCAAGACAGAGGCCAATCGAATAATTCAAGCAGGGAGTATTCGCCGAAGAAGCGGCCGGTGTATGATTGCAGGCGATTTTACAGCATTCCTTAATCTTTTGCACTGCATGTTCAAGACTATTTCTGCTGGCTGTATATGGGCCGAAAAAACCAGACTGGTCGGGACCGCCCTCATCCAGTGTATCTGTAATTTCAAGCCATCGCCAATCTCGCTTTTGCCGCAATACGATATAACTATAACCTAGCGGATTTTTCATCTTACGGTTATACATCGGCTTTATGTCCTGAATGAGCCTGCATTCCAGCATAAACGCTTCAAACTCCGTGTCGGTGACGATAAACTCCAGGTCTTTGACATGCTGAACCAGTTTCTTCACTTTTGGGGAGTGCGATTTATTGTTGTAAAAATACGATTGTACTCTCTTCTTGAGACTTTTGGATTTGCCAACGTAAATGACCGTCCCCCGCGAATCTCTCATGAGATATACACCCGGCGACAGCGGCAACTCTTTTATTATTGTTTTCATTCGACTGTCGATCCTCTCAACAAATCTATCAAACATGTCGTTTTCTTTCACTTCCAAGATACCATATACACACCAAAAAGCACCACAGTCACGGGCTGAGTCAACTCGCTGAACGCGGTGCCTCTATTAGGGACTAGGTACAGCCTCTATTCTATTCCCCCTTCTCGTATAGGGTGGATTGGTTGTCATGCTCCCGCACCCGACCGGCAGCCCGAAAATAACAGACTCTTGTATAGCCCGAGGGTACGCGCCTAATCTTCTTCATTGATGCAATACGCACGCTGCGCGACTTATTTCCGTAGGAAGCGCATACAATCTGAGCCATACACAAAGTCTGGGCGAGCTCCTCGCTGCAATAAAATAGAGATTATCTATTTCATTACAGCTTTTTCTAGTGAACCAGAAAGAAGACATAGCCATATCCCTCTAACTTCGCATTCGATATTGTTTACGATATTGCCTCGGTGAAGCATTCACCGTCCGCTTGAACATCTTGCCGAAATGGGAGAAGTTGCTGAAGCCCGATCGCCAGGCGATATCCGTGATGGAATCATCACTCTCCCGCAGGAGACGCTGCGCTTCCTTGACCCGAAGCAGGTTGAGATAATCGCTAAAAGTAAAACCCGTCGTCTGCTTGAACAGCCGGCTGAGATAGTGCGGGCTGATTCGAAACGCCTCCGCTACCTCAGGCAACGATAAGGACTTTTGATAGTTGTCGTTCAGATAGCGGACCACCGCTTGGGTCTTCGGATGAAGAATGGGCTCGGTATCGGCGGAACGAACCGTACCCAGATGCCGACTGCGGGAGGCCAAGAGCAGCAATTCGACCGTTCGGTGCCGAAGCAGCCAGCTGCTTCCCGCTTGGGGATGGATCATCTCACTCACCATGTCGCCGACCATTCGTTCCACCGCTTCACTCGCTGGCGAAGGAAGCCTTAGAATCGGAACATCCCAGCCGAACGGCTCCTTTAGCCCTTCGGCCAGCTCAGGCGGTACGGCCAGATCCGCGAACAATTCCGGACTTATATAGAGGACAAGGCGATCATGGTCGGGCCGGCCGCTGTCCAGCGTCTTATGAACGGCATTCCGGTCCACGAAGACAAGATCACCGGCCCGAACTCTATAGGAGCGATCCTTGATGAAGTAGATCCGCTCGCCCGATAACAGATAGTACAGCTCATAATGATCGTGGAGATGGTCGACCGTCATCGAGAAATAGCCAATGCGGCGGTCATATTCAATATCCAAATATCCGCTGGGATCGTGGTAATCCGCTCGAAACGGCTTCGTCATGTCACTGCCCCCTTTGCTTGGATTATAGCAAAATAAGCGGCGTTTGAAAGCGATTACGCATAAAATGCGGCGAAAGAAGCGTTCCCTTGTTATAGGCTAGAGCTATATTCAAGGAGGCGATAGAGATGAGTGACAAGAAACGTTATGTATTGGTCGGTACCGGCGGCCGCGCCGAATTTTTTTATGGTGCCCTGGCCCAGAATTTCCGTGACAAATCCGAGCTTGCTGCCTTTTGCGATATCAATCAAACCCGCATGAATTACGCGAATCAGCTGCTGCGGGAAAAATATAAATACGCCGAGGTGCCTACCTACCCTGCGGACCAATTCGACCGGATGATCGAGAACGAGAAGCCCGACTTCGTTATCGTGACCAGCATCGACCGGACCCATCACAAGTACATCATTCGCGCAATGGAGCTTGGATGCGATGTCGTGACCGAGAAGCCGATGACCATCGACGAGGAGAAATGCCAGGCCATCCTGAATGCCGCCAAGCGGACCGGACAGAATATCAGGGTCACCTTCAACTACCGTTACGCCCCCCATCATACCAAGGTACGGGAATTGATCATGAACGATACCATCGGCCAGGTAACTTCGGTTCACTTCGAATGGCTGCTGAATACCCGCCACGGAGCGGATTACTTCCGACGTTGGCACCGGGACAAGCGGAACAGCGGTGGACTGCTCGTCCATAAATCCACCCATCACTTCGACTTAGTCAATTTCTGGATCGGCTCGCAGCCTGAAACCGTTTTTGCATTCGGGGATCTCATGTATTATGGCAGAGAGAATGCGGAGGCACGGGGCGTAACGCAATTTTACAATCGTGCCACAGGCAACCCGCTCGCCAAGGAGGACCCTTTCGCACTCCATCTGGATTCCGATGCGCATCTCAAAGCCATGTACCTGGATGCCGAGCCGGAGGACGGCTACCAGCGGGATCAGAGCGTATTCGGAGACGGCATCAACATTGAAGATACGATGGGCGTCCTCGTGCGATATCAGAACAAGGCCATTTTAACGTATTCGCTGGTCGCCTATCAGCCTTGGGAAGGCTATCGCATCGCCATCAACGGCACCAAAGGCCGGATCGAGATGAACATCGTTGAGCAATCCTACGTCAATTCACTGGGCGACAAGAGCCTGGAAGGCGCGTTAATCGGGAAAACGCTGCGGGTGCTTCCGATGTTCGATGCCCCGTACGAGGTTCACGTCGAGGAGCAGCAGGGCGGACATGGCGGAGGCGACCCGGTGCTGCTAAATGATCTGTTCGGGGAACCGGTGGAAGATCCGTATGCCCGCGCAGCCAACCATATCGATGGGGCGAGGTCCATACTGACCGGAATTGCAGCCAACCGCGCTATCGCAACCGGCATGCCTGTACGAATCAACAATCTGGTTCGTTTTTAGGCCGTACAAGTGTGCTCCACACCCTCAACAGAAAAAAGAGCCGTCCGCAGACGGCTCTCCCTGTATATCATATTACAGTTTCACAATTTTACCGGACTCTTGAGATTCAAAAGCACCCAGGATCACGTTCAAAGAACGAAGTCCTTCCTCACCGGAAATGCTAGGCGGCGTGTTTGTGAGAATGGATTCAACAAAAGCGTCGATGACGCCGCTCGGAACCTGCTTCTCATTGGTTTCCATGGCACCAACCTTGTAGGTTTCCACCGTACCGTCGGTCAGCTCAACAACCACCTCATCGCCGTTAACGGTACCGATCATCATGGCGCCCTTCTCGCACCACAATACCGTTCCGTTATCGCCGGCTCTATAATGCGTCCAACTCGCCATTAGTGTGCCTACGGCCCCGCTCTTCATGCGAACGATGCAAGTCGCGTTGTCGTCCACATCGGTTCCGTCTTTATGAACCGTTCCGATGAAACCCGCCACTTCCACGATTTCATCGTTCAGCAAGTAACGGATAAAGTCGGATTTATGCACGCCGAGGTCACCCATAGCGCCCATAATCGCTTCTTCTTTGCGGAAGAACCAGCTGTCGCGACCATCGAGGCTCCAGCTCTCCGGACCGCCGTGGCCGAAGGAAGTACGGAAGGTAAGCACCTTGCCGAGCTTACCGGAATCCAGGATTTCCTTCGCTTTCACGTGCGGAGGCATGAGGCGCTGATTGTGGCCTACCATCAGGTACACCCCGTTCTTGCGGGCGGCCTCGATCATTTGCTCTCCTTCTTCAGCCGTTGTTGCCATCGGCTTCTCCACCAGCACATGAAGGCCGGCATTCGCAGCCGCGATGCTCATCGGAGCATGCAGATAGTTCGGCGTACATACGCTAACGGCGTCCAGCTTCTCGTTCTTCAACAGTTCTTGGTAGTCTGCATATGCTTTACCGCCATACTGAGCTGCCATCTCTTCGGCGCGTTCCTTCACCGGATCGGCAAAAGCAACCAGCTCCACGTTAGCATTGTTCGCGTATTCAGGAATATGTCTGCGCTGGGCGATGGCGCCGCAGCCAAACACAGCCACTTTAATTTTACTCATTGAAAGTCTCCTTTGGGCAAGTAGATTAAAATTGGTTCAGGTAGTTCTGCTTCAGCCAGTTCATGCTGTTCTCCACGCTTTGCAGCGGCGGATTCTGACATACGTCCTGCTCGACGATCAGCCATTCCGTGCCTGCATCGGATGCAGCCTGAATGACGCTTGGCAGGTTAACCGAGCCTTGGCTCAGCTCCAGCGTCTTCATGTTGCCTTCCGCATCCTTGCTGAAGTCTTTCAGGTGAAGCAGCGGAAGACGTCCAGCGTATTTCGGAATGTAGGTGAGCGGATCTTGTCCGGCGAATTGTACCCAGCATACGTCCATCTCCACTTGCACGGATTCTGGCGTCGTTGCAGAATACATCGCATCAAAGACGAACTGGCCATCGACTTCGGCTTCGAATTCGAATGCATGGTTATGATATCCAAAGATCAGTCCCTGCTTGCGGGCTTCGGCCCCTACTTCCTCTAGGAAGGAGAAGAGGTTCTTCCAATCCTCGGCATCTTTACGATCTTCTTCGGCCACATATGGACACATCATATAATTAGCGCCAATGGTTTTCAGGTAATCAATTTCCTTCTGCAGATCTGCACGAAGAAGGTGCAGGCCCACGTGACTGCCGATCGCTTTCAGGCCAAGTTCTTGAAGAAGCGTTTTCATTTCCTCGGCTGGAATGTCTCCATATCCCGCGAATTCCACGCCTTCATAACCCAATTCAGCCACTTTGCGAAGCGTACCGCGGAAATCCTGTGCCGTTTCATCGCGCAGCGTATACATTTGCAAACCAATGTTCATTCTTCTCATTATAGCGCACCTCGATTCCAAAAATGAGTTACTGCTCTATCTGCTACTATCATACATGCAAATAGGCTAAAATGAACATAAACAATATTGCTGCAACATGAACTATCTGCTTATATTTTTACTGGGGGTTGTTACCATGATGGAGGCAAGGCTTCTCATTTGCGACTATTCCTATCACTTTCAGCAATTCAGCAACAGCCATCGGGGTGGCTTGACGACCTATCTGTTCCGTCTTCAAACCGAAGGCTCCTGCGAAATCTACTGCAACGGCATCGAGCACCACGTGCAGGCAGGCGACCTGCTGCTGCTGAAGCCCGGCGATGAATACGAGCTGCGGGTGAAGGAAGACGGCGAGGATGGCCGCGTGTCCAGCGGGGATTATTTTATATTTTGCGACGGCACCTGGATTGATGATTGGTGGAACCGCATCCCCCGCCCTGTCGTCAGCCATGTCGGGCTCGACGATCATTTGCTGGGCCTGTGGAGACAGATGCTGCTGGAGAAGCGGCGCGGACTTGAAGGAGAAATTGGGGAGCTGACCGACTACCTGCTGCGGAGTCTCTGCCTCTGCCTGGATCGGGCTATTACCGAGATCAAGCCGACCGATCGTCTTGCCTTCACTGCCCTGCGACTGAAGCGATTCGTAGAGGAACATGCCACCATCACCTTCAAGCTGGAGGAGGCTGCTTCCCATGTGGGACTCAGTTTATCCCGTGCGGTTAAACTGTTCAAGGAGTATTACGGGAAAACCATGATCCAGTACGCCCTGGAGATCAGGCTGAATGCAGCCGTCGAGCGCATGAAATACAGCACCATGACGCTGGAGGAAATCGCGGAAACCTGCGGCTTTGCTAGCTACTCCTATTTTCACCGGGTATTCCGAGCCAACTATGGCGTGTCCCCGGTCAAATTCCGGGCAACGGCAACGGTGCCGGCCAGGCCGGGGCAAGAGAAAAGCCCCCGCTGAATTTTTTCTACTATATAATGAAGGAATAAAAAAGCAGCCCATGCTCATCCTTAAAGGCAGGAGCTTGGCTGCTTTGCACATTAGTAACTCGAGATATTCTCTAAAATACCATTAAAAAAGTAGAGATAGCGATCTGAACCATACGAGGATTCATAGATCCACATATCGGTCGACTCCCATGAATAGATATCTTCATAATGACGAACATACAATCCCCATGACAGATAAACCATCTCGGTAGTCATTCGTGCGCTGATCACGGATTCCCTGATTATGGAACTAGACTTGATTTGAAATGTTTCAGCCGTAACTACGATATAAAGGAATGACGATACGAACCGTCGTTCCTAAACCCAATTCGCTCTCAAGCGTGACGCCGAACGATTCTCCGAATTGCAGCTTGATCCGCTCATTCACATTTCGGATTCCATAACCAACGCTTTGATCCTTGCACCCAAAAACTTTACTCATCGTCTCCTCGCTCATACCGACTCCGTTATCGATAACTTTCATTACGATGGTCCCTTCTTCCTGATAAGCGGCGATCCGGATGTGAAGGGGTTCTTCGGACATGGCATGCTCCAGGGCATTTTCAACAAACGGCTGCAAAATCAGCTTCACCGTATCGTATTCCAAGACAGAGTATTGAATGTCAAAGCTAACATCAAGCCTGTCGACATGCTTAATCTTTTGAATGCCAATGTACGATCGGACCTGCTGAATTTCCTCCCGAATCGGGATGATCGATCTCCCTTGGTTCAAGGTCAGACGGTAAAATGTTGCCAGCTCGCCAACCATTCGGTGCAGCTTCTCCGTTTCGCCTAAACGCGCGAGCCTGCTGATCGATGATAACGTATTGTACAAAAAGTGCGGTTTAATCTGAGCCTGAAGCGCATCCAGCTCGGCTTCCTTCTTCTTCAAGTTGCTAACGTAGACCTCCTGAATCAGGTCTTCTATATTCTCCGCCATCTCATTGAATGCAGTGGAAATTTGCGCAAACTCATCGGAGCCGGAGTATTGGATTCGCTTCGCAAAATTACCTTCCTGAAAGGCTCGAAGGGAACGGACAATCCTGTTGATTTGCTTCGAAAACGTATCGGAAACCATCGCGCCGATCGCCACGAGTACCAAAAAACTTGCAACACAGATGAGCAGTGTTACATTTTTTACTTTCTGCGCAGCATGTTCCAGCTCCTGAAGCGGAACAAGCGCCATAATCCGCCAGTTTATGCCTTCAATGGGCTCATGAATCTGCATATAAGCTTCCGCCTCAGCTTGCCAATTCTCAGGGAGCGGATTGCTCCTGTTCTCGTACACCGTTTCGTTCTGCTCGTTGATCACCGCGAAATAACCGGGGATGCCGTCTCCGTTGTCGCTGTAATTCAGGTTTCCGAATAAATCGTCCATTTTGACAGTAATCCGCATAATACCAATCGCCTTGATGGTTTGAAAATCCATCATCTTTCTAAGCCAAGAAACATTATCGAACTTCGAATCCGAATTAACCTGCATCCACAAGGATTCCACAGGCATGGCATCAAACCTTCTTACCCAATCCATCTGCTCGGCTCGTTGATATTGGGTCAGATTATACCGCTTACCTTGCAGGAGCGGATCCTCGCCGGTCTCTGTATCATAGATTTCCGGCAAGGTTTCGTTATGCAAAAACAAATCAATCACGACGTTGTTCGATGACAAATTCAATGCGGATTCCAGCTTTGGAATGATGTTTTGAGTAACGGTCCGATAGCTTTCCAAAGGCTCGAGTCGTTTATTTAATGCCCGCTGCAGCGACTGATCGAGATAAAGTTGATTATCAACCTGCTCCACCGTTTTCATTCTTCCCTCGATGTTATCGCGAGCCTGATTTAACGTGCCTTTCACATTTTGGATCGTCTGTTCTTTCACATACTGTACGGAAGTATAATAAGCATAATAACCAATTGAAATGACGGCCACGATAACCAGCAGCATATAAGAGGCCATTAGTTTAAATCTGAAGGAGAGCCGTTTCATTTATGACCACTGCCTTGTTTGCGATAATCAACTGGCGGAAGACCGAAACTCTGCTTGAAATGCCTGCTGAACATGGTCAGATTCTGATAACCTACCTGGTGTGCCGCCTCAAATATTTTCAACTTCGGATCCTGAAGCAACTCCCGCGCTTTTTCCATCCGTTTCTTCGTTACGAAATCACTGAAATGTTCTTCTGTTACCTCTTTAAACAAATAACCCAAATAGTTGGGCGAAAAGCCGAACAGCTTGGCTACATTCCGCAGTTGCAGCGATATCTCCAGATTTGCTTCAACGTATCGTTCAATTTCGTCAATCAGCTTCCGGTTCGGATTTTTCTTTTTGTTGTGCATATGCTCGGAAACCTCAAACAATTGTTTGCGCAGCCACGACTTTATGTCGGCAATCGTCTCAAAATCGTATAGTACGTTCAAATTTTTTAGATCTATGCTTAATAAGTCATACAGACTAACGTTCAATGTTTGCAGGAAAAAATCCGTTTTTGAAACCACGTACAATGAAAAATTGTAAACAGACAGCTTGTCCTTCAGGTTTTGCACCAATTCGAATAGCTGTTCCAAGCTGTCGTGAATGCGCACAAGGTCATAATTCGCGGTGGCCTCAAACATTCGTTCCATGATCTGCTCAAGATCCAACGATGTTTGAACGATCTCGCCTGCCGTTTGCTCCAGCGTAATTACCCGGCATTTGCCGATGAACATTTTCGTTGCAAGCGCCTCTTGGGCTTGCAGGTAGGATTCAGGGGCGTCTTGAAGAGAGGCAACCTCCGAGCCCAGTCCAACCGTAATCGTCAAGTTGGAATGGTTACGGACATGTTCAACCAAAGACTGCATCGTTTCCACAGCATTGAGCCCTGCAGCGTTGGTGACGATGACAACCTTGTCATCTCCCGTTTTGCAATATATCCCCAGCTGCCGGTCTTGAAGATAATCGCTGATCAACCGAAATCCGTGATCGATGGCGAATCTCCGCTGATCATCTGAAAGCGCCTTCAATTTCCAGGCCAGGTCATCCATTTCGATAATGGCAACGCAGCATTGTCCACCATGCCAGAAAATTTCACCTCTCTCATATAGTCTGTAGAGGGTGTTATATTCAATCATTCCACGGAGCCATTGATACATCATTTCATTCTGCAAGAGCGGAATCGATGAGTCCACTTGCTCTTCCTTCTGCATTTGTTCCCTTTCGTATTTTAATTGCTCTCTGATAAGCTGCAGCGTGTTCAGAAGCTCTTGATCATCCATAGGCTTAAGAATATAAGAACTGGCATTCATCGAAATCGCTCTTTTGGCATATTGGAAATCCTCATGACCGCTTATGAAGATAATTTTCAAATGGGGCAACAAGTTTCTGGCCTGCTCGGCCAGCTCCAACCCGGACACGATCGGCATTTGGATATCGGTGATCAGGATATCCACGTGCTGTTCCAGCAATAAGTTCAAGGCAGCCCCTCCCCCGTGTACAGCACCAACAATCGTCATGTCAAGCTGCTCCCAAGGCATAAATCGCTGCAAGACTTCCAAATCCAACTGTTCATCATCCACTAGCAATACGTTATATATGGCAATCATTCCTTGTAAAAGGTATAGAGTATACTCTAGAAAGTATACTCTTACATCCGGCAAACCTGAAGTTATTTGCCGTTCATTTTATTCAGATTATCCTGCCATTTCTTCTGGACATAATCGAGTACTTTGGGGAAACCAAGCTTTTGCATGTCTTCATTCGTCTTCTTCAGTATCGACTCGACTTCCTCCTCGCTCTTGGCATAAATCATGGTAGAGAAAGCTTGATCAAACATATCCTTCACCGACTGTAGGATAATGCCTTCTTCAGAATCCCCTTGCGGGTCCGTATTCGCAAAGGCCGTGATGTCCATAGACGTCTTCCAAGCGACGTTCACCTGCTGCTGCGTCTGGAAATCCCGCTGATTCTCAGGCAGAAGACTTTCCCTAGTTACTTTAGCCAGATCGACCCAGGTTGCATTTCCGGCCATCATGTTGTCGGATATTTGCAGCTTATCCAATTCGGCTTTATCCATCGTTTTGTATTTCTCGTTGGGGATCGGAACCCCGTTCTCGTCTTTGGTATCCCACAGGAATCCCGGAGGTCCAAACCAAAGAATCGCCTGTCCCTCGTTGCTTGTAGCCCAATCCAGATATTCGAAAATACGTTCAGGATCTTTCGCATTCTTCGTAATGACGATTTTGCCGCCGCCTTCTCTGCCGGTATAGTTAGGATAAATTTTGTTCTTGTCCAAACCCTCATTGTGTATAGGCCAAATAAATTCGTATCCACCCTCAGGATCTTGGGCGCGGAGAGTAGAGTTCGGAACGCGCGCTCTGCCCGATAAGTTCGCATTAATGGCAACAGCGACTTTCCCTTGGCTCAGCTTCTCTATCATTTGATCGGCCTTTTGAGTGAACACATCCTGGGTCATCAGCTTATCGCGATACAATCGACTGGCGAACAGCATAAACTCCTTGAATGCCGGGTCTTCTGTAATCGGTTTTAACGTGTTGCCTTCCGGATAGAACATTCTGCTCACAAAATACGGCGTGCTGTTTTCTCTAAATGCGGAATACATCATTTTGATATCGTATGGACCACCGACTTCAAGCGGGATCATGTCCGGATATTTTCCTTTAACTGCACGCAGATAGCTCTCGAATTCTGTTAATGTCTCCAGCTTTGGCGAACCCATTTCTTTATAGATTTTCCGGTTCACGGCATAGCCGCCGTTCCCGTTCAGATGATCGCCTCCAACATACCATTCCGGAATAAGATACAGCTTGCCGTCTTCCGAACGGTTGATATTTATAATTTGCTCGCCAGCAGCCTTCTTCAAGTTCGGATATTTGTCGAGATACGGATCAAGCTCCACCAATTGGCCTTCACTGATCAACCGATCCAGCTCGGGCCCTGGTCCAAGCGCAATAACGTCAGGCAGCTCGCCGCTCGCATACATGGCATTGAACCTTTGTTTGGCATTGCCATTCGTCGGAAGATAATTGATGGATACCTTCTTGTTTTCCTGAATCCACTTCGTGGTAACCGTCTCTCCCCAAGCGGCAGGCTGCCATCCGTCATCAAAAGTGTACATCGTAAACTCTACCGGTTGGTCTTGGCTAGCAGCTTCCCCGGCATTTCCATTCCCTGTTGCAGCTTTGCTCTTGTCTTTGGCACTTCCGCAGCCGGCTATCAGAGTACTGACAGATAGAACCGCGACCAACAAACCGATCAGCCATTTTTTCTTGTTCATGTATCGATTACCCCTCTCGTACATTTCTTATAGGTTATCGCCTATCGGCGCATAACATCTCCTATTCTTTCAATGATCCGACAAGCACTCCTTTGACAAAATACTTCTGCACGAAAGGATACACCATAACAATCGGAATGGTTGCTACCATCGTGGTCGCCATCACGATAGATTTATGCGTGACACTCTGCGCGTTCTGCAAAAATTCCTGTTTGGTCGCACTGATCTGCGTTGAGGCTTCAAATAACAAAATCGATTGTATGGTTTGGTTAAGAATAACTTGTAATGGCAGCAGCTTCTGATTCGAAATATAGATCGAAGCGTCAAACCATGCGTTCCAGTGACCTACCGCAGTGAACAGCGATAGCGTCGCGATGACCGGTCCTGATACCGGCAGAACAATTCGGAAATAAGTATTAATGTGATTGCACCCGTCGATTCTTGCCGATTCCTCCAGTCCGTCAGGGAGCCCTTGGAAAAAGGTGCGGAAGATGATCATATTCCAGACGCTGATGATGCCGGGTATAATCATAACCCAGAAGGTGTTCATCAAATTCAAATCCTTGATCAACAGATAACTCGGGATTAGACCGCCGCTGAAGTACATCGTAATGACGCAAAGGATCATATAGAACTTTTTGCCGATCAATCCGCGCCTGGACATCGCGTAAGCAAACATGGAGGTAAACAGAATCGATAGGAAGGTTCCCGTAACCGTTCTTGCAACCGTGATCCAGAAAGCGTTAATTAATCGGGCGTCCTTGAAAACATACTTATAGTTCTCCAATGTAAATTCTCTCGGCCAAATGGTAACGCCCCCAGCCGCCGTGTCATTTCCTGCATTCAAGGAAATGACCAAAGAATTCCAGAACGGATACAAAGTAACTACGGCAAGCAACAACAAGATTGCATATACCACAATATCGATAATATTATCTTCCAGTGAGCGTTTCACAAGCTGCCTCCTTTCTTGAAGCCGTTACCATAAGCTTGAGTCCCCCAGTTTTCTGGCAATCCAGTTAGCTATCACAAGCAGTCCGACGCTGATCGCACTCTTGAACAAACCAGCCGCCGTCGCATAGGAGAAGCGATAGTTCTCGATCCCGACACGATAGACATATGTATCAATCGTTTCCGACACCGGCCTTAATACGACGTTCTGCCCCTGATTAGTCAATAGCAATATTTCTTCAAAGCCCGCATTCAATATTTGTCCAACCTGCAAAATGAGGAAAATGATGATCACCGGTGCTATTGACGGAAGTGTAATGGATACCAACTTCCTCATCCGGCCAGCGCCGTCAATCGAAGCCGCCTCATACATGCTGGGATCGACTCCCGCAATGGCTGCCAAATATACGATAGCGCCGAAACCGATATCTTTCCAGATCCCTGACGAGATCAGAATACCCCAGAAGTACTCGGGAATCGATAACCAATGGACAGGCTCATCTATGAGGTTAAGCTTCTGCAGCAGGATGTTTACACTGCCGTTGTCAACCGACAACAAGGAGATTACGAATCCTGACACGATGACCCACGAAATAAAATGGGGCAAATAACTGACGGTCTGAACGAAGCGCTTGAAGAACGCGTTTTTCACCTCATTCAGCATCAAGGCCAGAATAATCGGCGCAGGAAACGCGATGAACAGCTTCAGAAGACTGATCACAATCGTATTCCGCATGATCTGCCAAAATTCCGGAGCGTTAAAAAACATCCTGAAATGCTTGAACCCTACCCACTCACTTCCCAAAAAGCCTTTCGCCGGACTATAGTCCTGAAACGCAGTAAGGACCCCCCACATGGGGAAATAAGAAAATATAATGATCATGATGATCGCCGGGATCACCATAATTTGCAGGTCCCACTGCCAAATGAAACGTTTGGCCAACCAGACCACCTCCTAGAACGAAAAGTGTATTCTACATAAGTTGAACTAAAGATTCTTAGCCTGAGCATCACTACGAATGCGGATTATTCTTCCGATCGCTGTTGCCCCCAGATTTCTTCTATACATCCATACCATGGTTAAAATCCGGGGACAAAGGCGACCACTTCGCTTCTCCAGAATAATTCCGCCTTCTCCGCTGAAGTTTCTTCTTTTCTTTGGTTCAATCTATGTAGCAGCCAAATTGACTTTTCCTAAGCAGTTGTCAACTTCGCGACAGCAGATTTTAATCCTTTTGCATGGGTAGTCAAAATCACTTCACCCGCTGCCGGACGCGATTGCAATAATACCGTCGCGATGCCCGCTTCTGCTCGAACCGGATTCTCACCCACGATGACAGCGGCCCCTTCAACTTCAAAAGTCACTTCATGATTGGCAGAGTTTACGACAGTCCCTTTGGCATCCCGGATCTCCGCACAGGCAAAGACAAAATCAGAACCGTCTGCGGCAAGAGCTTTGCCGCTAATGTCTATCCGAATGGAAAGGATTTCAGGTTCAAGCGGGGTACGCACGACAAACGACGCCTTATCCACTCCTCCGATTCGTCCAATCGCTTTCAGTTCTCCCGGCTCATAGGCCACGCCTTCAAACGTAAACGGCGCCCTCTCCAGATTGCGGCAATTTCCTCCGTCGTGCGGATTTACCTTCAGGCTGTCGGGATCGTCGCCAATCTCTGTTGTCACATCATTTCCCTTATGCTGCTCCTTGTCGGTCAGCCAATAATCGACTTCGTAGCCAGTCACGCGTTCACCGTATTCCGTATCGGGCCCTTGGTCAGGCTTTTGAGTCCTCACCGATTTTCCGTTAACAAACAGTTCTACTTCATCACAATTAGAAAAAACGACAATCTTCGTCGGCGAGACGCGTTCCGTCCATTCATTTGCAACAAATACCATCGGTCCGCTGTCTAAATGCTCGTGTATGACATCCGGAATTCTCTGGCTCTGATAGAAGTAGTAAACGTATTTAGGCAAGCGAAATGTATCCAAGGCTCCGCATTCCGACAGCTGCGGGTAGCAGCCCCGATTATGATCAATGCCAACCCAAGAAGCGTCACCAAGCGACCAGCGGTTGCCGCGGTTCCGATTCAACGACCATTGATAATTCCAAGCTTGCAGCAGCAGTTTCTCCTCTCCAGCACCTCGTGGCACACGGCTTGTACTCTCATGACCGCCGAATTCATAATCCCCGTATTCTCTATCAAAACCTGCTTTATTTGGCAGAACCTCTTCCAATGGACGTGTTAACGTTGCTTCGTCCCACATGGTATAAGGTACATCATAATTAACGTAAGCCGGGTTATCCCTGCCGATCGTATCTCCCGCTGTATTCATTTGATCTCCGGGATATTCTTCATGAGCGATCAGGTGACATTCTCGAAAGAAATCATCCGTTGCGCCTGGACGCCCTTTATAAGTTTCGTTCAAGCTGACTTCCCACATGATCATGCAAGGGTGGTTTCGGTCGCGGCGGATCATATCCCGAATATTTTGCTTGACAATCTCCTGGAATTCACCTTCCGCGCAGAACTGCCAGCCGGGTACCGGCTCAACGGTCATTAACCCGAGCTCATCACATGCGTCCAGGAAAGCAGGAGCCTGCGGATAATGGCCAAGGCGTACGAAATTGAACCCGCCTTCTTTCAACTTCAACGCATCGCGATATTGGGCGTTGTTCGAGGCAGCATTGCCGATATAAGGATATTGCTGGTGGCGGTTCGTTCCCCGGATGACCAACCTTTCCCCATTGATCATAAAACCGTTCGCCTTGCTGAACGAAATCGTGCGGATTCCGATACGGGTTCGAAGATCATCTGCCTTCCTACCCTCACCATCGGTAATTTCTGTCAACAACGTGTACAAATAGGGATGATCCGGATGCCAAAGCCGAGGGTTTGAAAGCGTAATCATTTGTTCGAATGTGTGATCCCCGCCAGCGCTAACGGTTTCGATCAAGCTTTCTGCCGTCCCTAGTAATCTGCCTTGTTTATCCATGATCGATGTCACGACTGTGACATCCTTGACATGATCATGCTCATTCAGCACGTGGGTCTGAACTTCAACCGTGGCAGCTGCTTTCGAGACGTTGGAATATTTGACAAAGACCCCGCCTCCCGCCTGTTTCCCGGCAAACACCGCATCAGTAACGTGGAGTTTCTCTATGATATGGAGCTTCACATTGCGATACAGTCCGCCGAAATATGAAAAATCCAGACTCTCCAGCGGCTTGCCTGGCGGTATTGCTCCGTTGTCGCGGTTATCAAGTCGGACGGCAATCACATTCTCCCCCCCGAATTCAACATCCTCGGTGATGTCGAGCATAAACGGCAAATAACCGCCTTTATGAATCCGTTTGAATGTTCCGTTGATCCATACATGGGCTTCCTGCATGGCAACTTCGAATTCAATAAACAGCTTCATTCCTTTCCACGCTTCGTCTGCGATAAAGTGCTTACGATACCAGCAAAGACCTTGATAGTTCAGATCAACATGAAGGGATTCAATTCTAGGCGTATGCGGCAAATAAACGGATTCCCATTCATCATCAGTCATGTTCCTCAGCTCGGCTCCCGATGTATCCCCAAGAATGAACTTCCAGTCCTTGTTAAAATCCAATGTGTTTCTGCTGAGATTTGTACATTTCATCGTTACTAACCTCCTAATAAACCATATTGTATGGTTATTCAGTACGCAAAACTACGTCGATCAGCAACGATTTCTGCATTCTATCAACGAAGTCGATAATGCTTTCGGTCGTTCCCAAATAGTCTTGCGAAATGCATATTCCAGATCGTCCTGCTCAATGTAAAAAACATGGGATACAGCTGCCAATGGTCGGTGGATAACGGAAGCCTTTCGTTCACGACGACATAAAGCCCCCTATCACTTTTGGACCATTGATAATGATAGAGGGCTCGTTATTAAAGGATCATCACTTGAATTTGAATCTTGGCCATACCTCACTGAGGCAGTTGTTCTTGATTCTGCACAATGTTCACGCTCCCTTTTCCACTGATGCAATTGTATGCTCTATATTTTAAAGATTTTATATATAATTACGTCATACCAATGACTACACGATCTATACAAAAATGGTCTTACCGATAGGTAAGACCATTTTCTACGACGAACGTCTACTATTCATGTGTGGTTGCAGCACTCATCGATTTCTCATGATGCAGCAGCCACTGCTTGCGCGACAATCCTCCACCGTATCCGCCCAATTCGCCGCTCGTATTAATCACGCGGTGGCATGGGATGACAATCGCGAGCTGGTTGGCGCCATTCGCTTGAGCAACGGCACGATAAGCGGTAGGTCTCCCCATCGTTGCTGCGATCTCACCATACGAAGACGTTTGTCCAGGTGGAATCTGCAGTAACCGGTCCCATACCTCCTGTTGGAATGGTGATCCTAACAGGAACAAAGGGGTTTTAAATTCCGTTAACTTCCCGTCAAAATACGCACTCAACTCTCTCTCAATCGAACGGATCGGAGCTGTGTAACCCGGAATGATGGCCGACTTGGTTCTCTGTCGGAGACGTTCAACCTCACGCTCCAGGCCTCGGCGGTCCACGAATTCGAGCAAATACAGTGCCTCCTCATCCGCGATGGCCATCATCGGTCCGAGACACGTGTCGAGCCATGATGCTTTTAAGATGTTATGGTGCCCCGCTCGGGTAGGCGTTGCACCCATAATGCGGGAAAAAGCATCCCTAAAGCCGCTGCTGGACTCGTAGCCGGTCGACAGCTGCGCATCGATGACGGCATGCCCATCCCGGATTTGCTTCAGGGCGAGTCCCATCCGCCGTGCCCGCGCATATTCGACAAAGGTCATCCCAAACCGCTTTTTGAATTGGCGTCTTGCCGTTGAAGCGTCCACGGACAGCTTCTGAAAGTCCTGGTTGGTCCACCTTTTCTCCGGATTCTCCTCAACGGCTTCTACGAGCAGCCGGACCAGGTCGGATACCTGATTGGGGTGCGATAGCGGACGGCATCGTTTACAGGGACGGAAGGAAGCAAGCAGCGCTTCTTGAGCCGTCTCGTAAAATTCGCAGTTCTCGATCTTGGGTTTCCTCGCTGGACATGTCGGACGGCAGAATACACCGGTTGTCTTCACACCTACGTAAAAGACACCTTCGTACTCGGTTTTCTTATCCAGCAGCGCCTGATAATATTCCTGTTGGTTCGCGGCTGATATCATGTTTGGTTCCTCCCTGTATCTTTTGTTTCTATATGGCGATAATGATGTGTGCTGTTCTTCTCCTTACAAATCATGTGGCTTACCTTTGTGTTCCTATTATATTTCTTTTGCATACATGACGTAGCCGAAAATCGTGCATGAATTTTTTTCGGTTGGAAACGTTGACTTACCACGATCACGAGGAAATGAAAAAGCCCCTTCCGAATGCATCGGAAGAGGCTTTGCATGGTAAATATGAAGTGGATTATCCTTAGGAAAAACACTGTCTAACGCTTTACGTTAAATCGGACGTTCTGACGATTTAACCTTTGATGGACCCTGCCACCATACCCTTCATGATCTGCTCCTGCAAGATCAGGTAGGCCACGATCGTTGGAATGACTGCGATCGCCATCGCTCCCATCGTCAAGCTGTAATCCGTGCCGAAGCCGTCCGAGAACAAGGACAAACTGAGCGGCAGCGTCTTCAGCGCTTGCGTATTGATAAATACGAGTGCGAAGGAGAAGTCATTCCAGAATCGAAGGAATGCCAGAATCGATATCGTTGCCACGATAGGCGTACAGAGCGGAAGAATCATTCTGCCGAAGATTCCCCACCAGCCGCTGCCATCAATCATGGCCGCTTCTTCAATCTCTCTTGGAATGGAAGACATGTAAGCCATCGCCAAGAAGATCGCGATTGGCAGCTCAAATGCTGTATAAGGCAGAATGAGCGCACCGTACGTGTCGAGCAGGCCGATATTTTTCATCATAATAAACAGGGGCACCAGCGTACTGTGAATCGGAATCAGCAGCCCGGTCGTAAACAACACGACCACCAGCTTTTTGAACCGAAACTCGAATCTGGACAATACATATGCCGCAAGTACACTGAGCAGGATGGTCAGAGCGACAGCTGTAATCGTCACAACCGTTGAATTCAGCATCGCTCTGCCCATATTTCCAAGCTCCCATGCCCGGAATAAATTCTCGGTCATCCACTCCTTCGGCAGGCCGTAAGGGTTGGTGAAGAAATCCTGATTCGATTTAAACGCGCTCGTAAAAAGCCAGTACAAGGGATAGAGCGTAAGAATCGCATACACAATCAGCAGCAATTTTACGAACCCGGTTAACCCCTTCGTGATGACGCGTTTCCCTGAGGCGCTCCCGGTCCCGGTCGTCTGTAAATTCACATCGCTCCCTCCTTCATGTTAGCTTGACTTTCTGCGCGTTGCGAAATAGTTAAGCGCGATAAGAATGGCGCTGACGATCATAATCATCGTGGAGACGGCGGAGCCGTAACCGTAACGGTACACACTGAACGTGCTGTTATACATATAAGTGGCTAACAGCTCGGTCGATTGCGCCGGTCCGCCACCCGTCATGACGATGACATGGTCAAAAGCTTTCAGGCTTCCCGAGATGCAGAGCACAATGGTTACGACAACCGTGCTCCAGATCATCGGCAGCGTGATTTGCATCAGCTTGTTCCAGCCGGTGGACCCATCGATTTTGGCCGCATCATGGATCTCCGGTGAAATATTTTGCAGTGCTGCGATAAAGATGACCAGATAAGGGCCGATGTTCGCCCAGTTAATCGGGATCGATATCGCCAGCATGTTCACTTTTGGATCGGACAACCAGGCACGGGTCCATGACTCCAGACCGAGCATCTCCAGCACATAGTTGGCGATCCCAAACTGAGGATGGTAAATGTAACCCCAGATGAGACCGACAACAACCGTGGAGAGAACCATCGGCATGAATACGGCAGACCGGATGAACCTGGAGAAGAACGAATTCTTGAACAATACAATAGCCAGAATCAACGCGATTGGAACCTGACCGATAATGGATGATACGACCAGAATCAGGTTGTTTCGAAGCGCCCGCCAGAAAATCGGATCCTTGAACATCTCTTTATAATTATCAAGACCGATAAAGGCAGCGTCTCCGAACCCTTTCCAACTGAAAAATCCGTAGTAAGCTGACCAGAAGACCGGAATAATGACAAATATCAGAAACAACAGAAGCGCAGGAAGAAGAGCTATGGCTATAAATCCTTTGCTTCTCATCGCTGTAGGCATGGCAGCCTCCTCCCTCCTAATCCTTGTGCAGTGATGAACGGTTTCTTATGGAGTAGCGGATCTGGCTTGCGCATCCTGTAGCTTCTGGGCCACACCTTCGACGGGACCGCCCATCATAATTTCCTGCAGACCGTTATTGATGACTTCAGCCGCTTCTGCAGACAGATAAGCATCGTATACCGGCGTAATGCTTGTGGATTTCACCAGGTTAAAGGCTTTGTAGTACAAGGAAGTAACTTTGGCCTGATCGATTTCGGTATCGTACATGACCATGGAGTTGCTCTCGGCAATCGCTTTTTGCGCTTCTGGTCCGCTGACCGCATAAATCAGCTCCAGCGCCAATTCTTTCGCTTTCCCTTCCGTTCTGCTGCTAAGGGCCAGACCGCCACCAGCACCGCCGGAGATTGTGTTAGCCTCACCTTTACCACCCGGGATCGAAGGTAATGTCGTGACTTCGATATCCTTCATTTGCTCCTCCGAAGAAGACGCCGCCAGGTTCGTGAGTGTCCATGCACCGCTGATCATCATCGCTGCATTTCCTTGGATGAAATACTGCTCGGCTTGTGTGTTATCGATGCTGTTCGCGCCTTCCTGGAATGCTTTGTTATCTACCAGCTCTTTGAAATAACCAAGCGCTTCGATAAACTCAGGATCGGTGAATTTCGCGCCATCCTGTGCTGCCGCTTTCTTGAACCATTCGGTGCCTGTCACACGGTCGGCGATCGATCCGATAATGGTGGATTGCGCAACCCATGGTGCTTTGTTTCCGAGCGCGATCGGCGTAATGCCGTTATCGTTGAACGTTTTAACCGCCGCCATCATTTCTTCCCAAGTTGTTGGAACCTTTACGTTATGTTTGTCGAACAATGCTTTGTTGTAATAGAGAATCGAAGTTGCGGACATGCCGAGTGGAGCGGAATAGATCTGGCCGTCCTCGAACTCGTATGGATCAAACGCTCCCGGCAGGAATTTATCCTTCCAATCCGAATGCGCATCGAGCACCTCTGTAATCGGCTGAAGCAGTTTCGCCTGATGAAGCTCGGCTGACTGACTTCCCGCATACACGAAAAATACATCCGGCATTTCATTGGCAGCCGCAACAGTACTCAGACGTTGACGGTAACCGTCCGGCGGAATCGCTTGTGCATCGAGCGTCACTTCAGGATGGTCCTGAGCAAACTGATCGATAAAGCTTCGGACTGATTTTGCACGCAGGTCATCACCGGCAAAGTTATGCCAAATGGTCAGCTTGACCTTCTCTTGATTGCCCTCATTTCCTCCCGCCTGCTCTTTGCTTTGCCCGCCTCCGCAAGCTGCAAGGACCAGTGACATCATCAGCAGTACAAGACCTATTTTACGTTTTGGTCTCATGGTCAATCCCCCTTTTTAATATACGAAAATGATGAAGCGTCTTAAGATGATTAGTCCAAGTATATAAAAGGATATAACGCTTACATAGGGGATATAATTCAGTCGATAGAGGGACAAAATTCAGGATTTGCCCGATACTCCGACGGGGTTTGTCCCGTCCATTTCTTGAACAGGCGGTTAAAATACTTAATATCCTCATAACCGATTTCATTCGCGATTTCGCTGATTTTGGCGGGCGTTTCCCGCAGCAGATGCATCGCTTTTCGCAGTTTCGCCTGGGTCACGAATTCGATATAATTCTGCCCGGTTTCCTTCTTGAACATCTCGCTGAAATAGTTGGGGTTCATATGAACATGCTTGGCCACTTGTTGAAGTGACAGGCTCTGCCCCAGATGCTCATGAATAAAGGATATCGCTCGCTGGACAGGACTGGTTGTTGAGACCATATCACGATACTGCTTCATGACAAATCCAAGGGAATCGATCATCACCTTCTCCGGTGCCTTCGTCAATTCGCGTATATCGTAGGTCTCCTCCACGTTCACCGGATTGGTGTATCCAATGGACGATGCAGCCCGTATGAGCCAGCGCTGTGCCGATACGAGCAAGGAATGAAGGTAAGCTTGAACCGAGCCAGGCGTCGCCTGACCCTGACTTTGGATACGTCCCAGCAAATCCGTAACCCATGTCTGCAAATCGGCGGTTTGCCCCGAACGCAGAACAGAGGATAGCTCGGTTTCTTCTTCCATCGAACATACCGTTCGGATGCCTTTACGTCCTGCGATATCTTCATAACGGATATGCCGTTCCGAATGCAGCAGCCACTCGTAAGAGCTGGCCTCCACAGCGGTGTTCAGCGCAACATGGAGCTCCCTTGTGCTTGCGACCCGTTGGCCGCTGGCAGCCGTGATGCGGCAGGCGTGGATCGATTCCATCTTCCGAAGAGCGGAATCCACCCGCCCCCAACCATTATTCGACTCTGTCCGCACCAACAGAAGCAGGGAGCCGTTCCATTCCAGCCACGCGCTTTGCAGCACTTCGGCCAGCTCTGTGCCGATTAAACGATGCAGCTCGCTAACGGTCGAGTGTTCCTCCTCTTCTTGATGTAACGGATATACCGATAGCATCCAGATCTGCAGGACCGAACCGTTCGATTCCAAGCGCAACTCAGGATATCGCTCCCACAATTCGACCTCGGCATGCTCTTCCAGTGGAGTGCCTGATGCAAGCAGCCTTCTCAGAAACCCCCGGTTGACCACCATTTCCTGCGCCTTTCCCTTCGCTTGAGTAAGTCTGCGCTGTAACAGCCGTTCCCTGGCTTGGACAGCAGCCTCGATAATTTCCCCAGGCCTGCTCGTCTTCAGCAGGTAGTCGCTCACGCCTTCCCGCATCGCCTGCTGCGCATATGAGAATTCATCATATCCCGATATGACAATGATTTCGATCTCAGGATACTGCTGCTTGACTTCATGTGCCATATCCAGTCCACTCAAGCCCGTCATGCGAATGTCAGTAAAAATAATATCGGGCATTTCAACAGGAATACGCTGAAGGGCTTCCTCCGCCGAAGCTGCGGGCGTCAGCACCGTAAAGCCGTTATCGGCCCAATTGATCACTGTACTCAGACCATTTCGAATGATCACTTCATCATCAACGATGAGTACCTTCAATGTCGCCATCCCCTTTACTGGATAATTCAGATTGTTGTATCTCAGATAAATCAGGTATCGTAAACATCACCCGTGTTCCGGCTCCCTCCATGCTCTCCACACGTAAGCCCGCATCCTTGCCGTAATGAAGGAGCAGCCGTTTATGGACATTGCGCAGCCCGTAGCTTCCGCGCGGGGTCTGCCCCTTCTCGTACTGCAGCGGATTCTCAACCAGCTGATCCTGAAGCCACTTCAGGCGCTCCGTCGTCATACCGATGCCATCATCCTCCACCACGAAGTGGACTCCTTCATGTTCACGGTGTCCGCGAATCGTAATCGTCCCCATTCCGTCACGGCTCAAAATACCATGCAGCATGGAGTTTTCAACCAACGGCTGCAGCAGCAGCTTTAACATGGTGTGCTGATACAGCTCTTCCTCCACATGAACCTCAAAGTTGAATTTTTCCGGATAGCGGATGGTCTGGATATTCACGTAATGACGGACATGCATAATTTCCTGCTGAATCGTGCAATATTCCTGACCGTTATTGAGACTGAACCTCAGGAAATCGCTGAGCGATCCCACCATCTCGGCGATTTTCACATCCTGGTTCATCAGCGCCAGCCAATGGATGGATGACAGCGTATTGTAGAGGAAATGCGGATTAATCTGCACCTGCAGTGCATGCATATCCGCCTCCTTCTTCAGCGACTCATTCAATTTCACTTCGTCGGTAAGCTTCACAATCCGGGAGCTGAGCCGGTTGTAACTGATAATGAGCTGCCCGACCTCATCGACCGTCTTAACCGGGAGCGCAGGCAGCGGCTCTTCCGGGCTTGAATTCTTGAGGAATTTCGTTAAAACGGACAGCGGATTCGTAATTTTCTGGATTAGGAAAAGAACCAGTATAATGGCAAGCAGAATAGCCACGGTGACGGCAACCGCCGTCAATTTGATGAAGTATTGGTTCTGGGAACGGTATTCCTCTGAGGGTATGATGCCGACCAGTTTCCAGTTCACGCTGGACATTTTCTTATAGAGAATGGTCTTCTTGTTGCTCCCCTCGCCATAGTCTATATTTCCGCTGAGCCCCGCAAACTCTCCAATCGAAGGATAATAGTCTGCAAGTGTAAGATTCGTCTCCATATCCGGCGGACCAGCGATAATCCGGTTATTCTCATCAAGAAGAAGGACAAACCCGGTCTTCTCCAGGACGGCCTGCCGGAATTGATTGGCAATGACACCCTGATCCAGGTTGATCTGCAGATTCCCGATTGGCTTATATTTATCCGTGCTCCGGATCGGTCTGGCCAACGTAATGACTTTCCTAACGCCTTCAAAGGTCCACTGCCGATGCACAAAGGACCACCATTTGGGATGATGCTCGTAATAATCGGGGACCACTTCGGTAATATTCCGGAACTCAGAGCGTACCAAGGATTTGTGCGAGATCGCATCTTTGCTGCCGAGCGGTTCGACAATGATGTTGGCAATATAATCTTTGGAAAAGGCCAGATTCGTCAAAAAATTAATAACCGTCGTCTGCTGGACATAGTTGCTCTGCTCGGTCTTCAGATAGGCTTGGACACCGGTATGCCCGATGAGGAAAAGCGAGATATTCTCCACGTCTTTGACCATCGTATCCAGGTAAGCTTCCAGCTGCCGAAGCGTATTCATTCCTGTAATCTTAGCCTTCTCCTCCGTTAGGCTCTTAGCTATGTTAAAAGAGAAAATACCGAGAAACAGCAGCGGCACCAGCGTAGCGATAATAATAAGTAACGACAATTTATGCTTTAGCGATTTCCCAAGCCATTGCTGCATAAAAACACCTCGTTCAAAGCCCCCATGGTATGGACTTGTTATATTACTTAACATTGAATGCGTTTACTTTCGAAGTCAATCTCTTTCCCTAGCAAAAATGTGTCAGGTTTATTAACTATCTTAGAGGAATCTTAAGACTCAAGTAAATGGTAATAAAGGCCTATGAAAGAGAACAAAATCTTCTTGCATAGGTTCTATATGCACCATTCTCCCTGGTTCCTTTTTGGAGAGTAGGGTGGAATAAATGGGATGGACTGGATATTAAAAAAGCACGAAAAGGGCGCCGTAGCACCCTTTTGATTAGCGAAGCACATCATTCTATCAAGATTTAGGCTTCTAGCCCATGTACATAACGTCTTATCAGATATGCGTTTATATGTAGATCTAAAGTTTCACATCGATAAACCGTTACTTCCCCCATTCTTCCAGACTACTATATTCAATGCTATCTACCACAAACCGGTTCAGCTCTTCTTGAAATCGGTATGTTATATGGAGATTGCCAGCGAAGCCGGCAGGGCTGATGCTTCCCGCAGCTTCCGTAACAAGCAGGCCTTCCGCTAGTTTGTGACTGACAACGGCCCCAAAGCCAACCTCATCAAATAAGTAGCTTTTATCCTTGGAATCATCCTCGATCCTTTCGACGTACTCCTTCCCGTCGATCAAAAGTTTGATCACAAAGTGGTCAGCATACTTCTCAATATTGGATTGCACATGGCTCAATACCGCCTGTTCCAATGATTCGATAGGAATTTCCTTCAGAGTCTCGGCATCGACTACATGCATCTCCCCCATGTAAAGACCCGTGCCGGTCCCGTTCACATAGAACACCACAACTTCCGGCTTGCCATCGCCTGTAACATCCTGATATTGAATGACGGGTTTACGCGTAGCCTCTCCCCCGTCCCAGTCCTTAAAGACCTGTTTCCTGCCTTTGACCTCGACCACCATGCCTTCATATCTGCCGTATTTCGTTGCGCTTACCGGATACAGCTTCACATCCCGGTTATCCTCTGCCGTTGACACGTCGACCTCCGGTGTATAGATGTAGACCATCCCGGCCTTTGTATCCAAGCTTACCTGTGCACCATACAGCTCCGCCATCCATCGAGCGGGAACCATGACGCGCCCATCCTTTACCTGAGCGGGAACAGACAGGGTGTAAATCTTCCCCTTTCCCTTGGCTTCCTTGCTCCCCATCTTCAGGGTGACTTGATCCGTGCCCGTGTTGACGGTTACCGTCTTGTTCTTGTTGTTCCAGCGGAGCTGCATAGGTTTCAAATATTCCCTTACCGTGTTCAAAGGGACCAGCACCGTACCATTCACGATGACGGGTTTAACGTCGGTTGTGACAACATAATGATTGACGTTCAATTCTAAGTCCTTCTTGTGCGCAGCCTCAGCCTGAGCCTGTACCATCGAGTTTAACAGCATCGTGGCCGCTATAGCACCGCTTGCCGCTAGTTTTGTCCATTTCCGGGTTATCATGTTGTCTAAATCTCCTTGGCTTATAATATGAATTCTTATATAACTTTAACGCATCGTGACCGGGATTGGTTAGTCCATATCAACATAATAAAAAAACGAGCCAGTCAAGAATGTCATCTTGAGCGGCTCATCCTCATTATACGGAGTACATCCATTCACTCTCGAATTTCTGTTAGGTCGTAAGCGTACGCGACTTCCGATATTTGTCTGTGCGTTCATCCTTAATAACGCCATTCCAGTTCAAGCCGAAGGCAAAATCATAAGTGTGATTCTCAGAGTCAGTATGGCATTCCATGTCATGCGCCACATCCTCAAGCTGCTCCTCCACTGTCTTCATATTGGCAGGCATCTGCATCGGCAGCAATCCTGACGGCTCCACCTTACCTGTCAGCACCTCCATGATCGCTTGATCCTGTACGCCGAAATTAGCAATAATCCCATCCACTTCAGCCTCAAATTCTTCAACCACGGTCGGGTTGGATAAGAGCATGGATACGATAATCGGTTTGCCCTTCATCATTTCCTTCGTTCTCAGTACCATGTCGAGATCCGTTGTATTCTGTGGTGTTACGGATTTGCCTTTATAGGAACGGTTCAGCACATCCGTTGTCCTTGTATCACCGGCCAGACTCACTTCGCGCGCATGCTCTGCCGTATAGGTATTGTACTGCAGACTCATCGGCACGTAACCATTGCCTCCCAAGTCCTCATCCTCTTGGCTATAACCGGTTCCGGTTCTCGGCGTGCTGATGAATACAAGACCGAAATCAGCCTCCTCCGGACTATCCGTAACCTCGAAATATTTTGCCACGATATCCAGGTTAACCGGATAATCCAAGCTTTCCGGCGTTGGGCTGCCAAACCAATCCCGACCAGCAGCCATAAATCGCTTCGGAATGTAGACCTTGCTCTTCTGGCTGATGGGAAGCACGCCATTTTTATTTTTCAGCATAACGATCGACTTCAACTGGGCTTCATAACCTTCACGCATAAACTCCGGATTTCCTACGATTCGGCTGCTTTCCATCGGCTCAACATACGGGTTCTCGAACAGCCCCAGTCGGAACATATTGCTGAGCAGGCGCACTGCCGACTGTTCAAAACGTTCCCGCATATACGCTTCGCCGTGCTCTTGGGCCCCCATCTGGTAAGCAGCCAGTACCGGTTCCATCTCATTATTGCCGCCAAACTGGTCAACGCCTGCCATTAGCAGCTTGTAATGCCGTTCTGCGACCGTCAATCCTTCCACACCCCACGGCTTACCGCTTAGGAAAGAGTCCCGGGGACCGGACTCATCGGCCGTAATCGCCCAGTCCGTACAGACGACACCCTCGTAGCCGTATTTTTCCCGGAGCAGGTCCTTGATCAGATAAGAGTTATACGAATTGCCGACATTCTCCCCATTCACGGTATCCTGATCCATCGAGATGGTGTAATACGGCATCACAGCGGAAGCATTCCTTGTCTTGCCCTCCAGCTTGAAAGCTCCGTCTACAAACGGAATTAAGTGTTCGTCAAAATTGCGGCCGGGATACACCGCATATTTCCCGCTGCTGTAATGCGCGTCTCTTCCCGCCTCGCCGGAACCACCGCCCGGCCAGTGCTTCACCATGGCATTGACGCTGTCATAACCCCAACCTTCGGAAATCTCACGCTCACCCTCCGATGTCTGAAATCCATCCACATATGCGCGGGCCATATCGGTTGTCAAACGCGAATCTTCGCCGAAGGTGCCGTTAAAGCGGAACCAACGCGGCTCTGTAGCAATATCAATCTGCGGGGAAAGGGCCGTCGCAAGTCCCAGTGCACGATATTCTTTCGACGCGATTTCGCCAAACTTCTTCGTGATGTCCGGATCAAACGTAGCGGCCAAGCCCAGGGTCTCCGGCCACATGGAGATCTGGCCGCCCGAACCTGCATTAAACTCCGAGCTGGCATCGGTGCTGTGCCTTGGATCTGAACTGTTATTGGCCGGAATTCCAAGTCCCGTGCCTTCCGCATAAGCCTGCACCTTATTGTTCCAACGTGCTGCCACTTCCGGACTCTCTACCGTTGTCACCAATACGTGCCGAACATGATCCTGGACCAGGAAGGCGAGCTGCTCATCGGTCAGCTCCCAGGGCTTCATCCCGCTCTCTTCATAGGATTTGCCGCCATATGTGCCTGAGATCCAGCCGCCGCTTGACGCCGGAATCGATTGATGCCTGCTGTACAGCATCAGGCCTGCCATTTGCTCCACGGTCATTTTGGAAGCCAAGTCCTGGGCCCGCTCCTTAGGCGATAGCCGCCAATCCTCGTACCGGTCCAGCTTGCCGTCCCGGCTCAAATCCTTAAAATACAATCCGTCCTGCTCGATGATCGTTACACCGGATTTAGGCGAGTATCCCAGCTTGGGGCCTCCCGGATTGTTTACATACCGGATGTTGTCTCCATTCCCATTGTCCGTTTGAATCGTTTGATTGTTCATTCTGATTCCCTCCACTCCAAGTTGTCATCAACATGCTCTAAGCCAGATTATCTACGGCACTTTTTATCTATAAGAAGAGCTGTCCTATTGCTAAATCCGTTTGTTCTAAACCATTGCATGTTCCTTTACACGTTCTGTACGTTCGCTGCCTTGAGATCAAGCGAAGTGTTTGCGTTGCCTTCCGTTTCGACCGGCTCCCCGACTTCTGGCAGCGGCTTAATGGATATCATCCCGATCACCATAAATATGGCGAGGGCAATATAGAAGAAGGTCCAGTCTCCGATTCCGATCATGGTTCCAGCACCCAGCAGGAACGGTGCAATGGCCGGTACGATGGATTGTGGGAGCGCGTTGGCCACGTTCATAATGCCAAAGTCTTTTGCGGAATCTTCCTTGCGTGGCAGAATCCGTGCAACAAGCGCCATGTCCACTGCGGAGAAACAACCGTAACCGAGCCCCAGAACCGCGGAAGCGATAACATATGCAAGGTAGTTAGGAACAAAAGCAAAGACCAGTGTTGCCAAGATCATAATCAATGCCGACAAATACAGGAACGGTTTTTGCTTACGGAATTTATCCGACAGCATCCCGCCAAATATACTTGTAACCGCCATGGCCACCATGGAGATAATATTCACGGTTGCAACGCTGGCTGTTGCCTGAGCTTCTGTATAGCCCATCCGATTAACCAGCATAACGGTGAAATAAAGACTGCTGCAGTAGCCCATCATCAACAGAAACTTGGACACAACCGCCCAGGTAAACGCCGGAAAACGGCGCGGGCTAGGGTACACCTTGCTGAGCTTCTCGCCAAACGGGATCTTCTCTTGTTCCTTATGAACGATTTCCACTTTACCTTCCTGAATCAAGAACAAGCTGAGGACCGGACCCACAACACCGATCACGGCGAGTAAAATCCACTTGGTTGCGGAAGAAGCATCCGTCATAAAGGTCATCATGACCATGCCAATGGCAATCGCTACAGGCAGCACCAAACCCAGAAGCCCGGATACCGTGCCTTGTTTCTCCTGTTTGACTTGATCCGGTATAAGAGCGGTATAAGCGGCCATCCCGAAGTTAAAGAACAACTGCGCAATCGCCCAGCCGATAATAATGATCCCTAATGAGGAGGTCATCCCTATCATCAGAAGGGCTGCACAGCCGAACAAGGGACCGACCAGGATCCATGTCCGCCGGCGTCCGAACGATAGGTTCGTCCGGTCACTGATTGCCCCGCCGAGCGGATTGCCGATGAGGGCAAAGAATGCGCCGATGCCGGCCACCAGGCCATAAGAGGATGTATATCCGTTCGGGTCAATCTCAATCATCTTGAAAGTCAGCAACAAGGTTGCAGGTGTCATCAATGCCAGCATCATGCAGCCGTAGCCTAACATAATACCGAAAGTCAATCTGCCAAAAGGCGTTTGCACCTGCCCTTTCACCTTTGCTTCAGCCATGTATATTACCCCCTAATTAATATGAAAACGATTACATTTTTATTATAAAAGAAACCGCCTTCATCAAGACAGGCGGCTGCTTACAGACTTTTACGCTGATTTTTAATGTCTTTTTGTAAACGTTTCCCCGCTGCAATATAGGGAGAATAAAAATTAACACAATTCAATCATAAGTGGGTGCCAGCTCAATGAGCTCTACCCCATGCGGTTCGAGACTGGAGTGTACGGTTAACGCTGCCCCCGTCTCTACCTTTACATATTGCACATGTCTGCGGGGAATGGCACTCGCCTTAAGATATTGGACATCCTCCTGTGTCAGGGATGCCGGGGCTCCCATCGCTACCCAGGTGTCATAGCTGCTGCCCTGACTGCGGCTGATGGTTTGAATCACCATTTTGTACTGGCCATGAGGAATGTTCGTGAGGGCTATATCCATTTTTAATGTACGCTCATTCTTGAATCCGTTATAACGATGCGTGTCGTCAATAAAAGAGATATCGCCCATGGCGTACAGATCGTCAAAGTGACAGTAGTTATATATCAGGATCTGATACCCGCCGTTCCCGGCCGTTACGATATATCCGTCTCCTCGCGCCAATACGGCAGAACCCAGCTTCGATAACAGTTCGTAGGCGTACATGGCGGCCTTCGGAATACCGTATTGTGCTATTAAGCCAAGTCCCCCATGAAACAACTGCTGGGAGGGAAACGTCTCCTCAATGTTGTCACTAAGCACCCAATAACCAAAGCCATGAATAGCATCCAGATTATCAAGCAGATTCTTCACGATATAAGCAGCCTTGTACAACGTATCATTCGTAAGTTCCCGATGATATGCCGTCGAATTCCATTCGGTAAGATAAATCTCGCAGCCGGACAATTCATACTCTGCTAGCAAGCCGAGTTCATCGGCCAGCTTCTCCTTCAAGAAATCCGGATTAGACGATATCCCTCCAAACTCCTCCAACAGCTGACAGTAGGGATCGGTATCGAGTATCTGCCCGATGTGCTCCTTGTTCACCCTGTCCTCGATGTGCTCGTGCGGATAGAAGTGGAGCGGAATAAAATCAGGCTGACACGCGTGATTCCGGCAAAATTCGAAAAAGTCCTTAACGATGGAGACGGAATCGACCGTAATGATCCTGCCCGGAGCACCGATTTGGAGTGCTTTCGATATATTTTTGACCGTCTGATAGGTTCTTAAATACAGCGTTCTATATTCATCCTGTGATGCAGGCCAAAAAATATGGAATTCCGGCTCATTCCAGAATTCAAACCTCCAGCTTTCCACTTCGGCAGCCCCGTAACGATTCATGCAGTGGCGAATAAAATGATCAACCAAAGCACACCATTTATCGACGGATTTGGGAGGACTGGTGTAACTGGCCCGGTAAAATACCGTTTTCCCCGGATCGGAAGCCAGACCGGAAGGCATAAATCCCAGCTCGACAAAAGGCTTCAGTCCAATAGACAGCAAGAAATCGAAAAGTTGGTCCACATAACGGAAATTGTAACGGGATTGACCTGCCTCATCCTCATGGTAAACCATCATCCCATCATCAAAGATGCCATGGAACCGCAAATAACGAAAAGGGCATCGCTGCTGCACATACTTCAAATGCTGCTGCACATCGGCATGCAATCCTTCCTTGGCCTTTCCAATCGTGATCAGGTTCTTCCATGTGTGCTTGACGGCTGTCCCGGTGAGCGCTGCATCGATCTCATAATGTCTTCGCTCAAGAACCCCGACCTTCTCAGCCTCCCTCCACTTGCTCCGCTCCAGAAACTGACGGATAATCCCCAGTGCGCTGGAATGATTAAAGTTCAGATAATGAGAGGAGATATCCTCTTTCTTCTGGGGAGCCATCTTCGGACGGTACTGCTTTCGGTATTCATGCGGCGTCATATGATAGCGGTTCTTAAAGGCGGTATAGAACGACTTGGCATTCGGGAAACCATGATTCAAAGCCAGGTCCGCTATCGGAAACTCATCATGGAGAAGCAGGTCCTCAACGGCATGCTTCAGACGGATGCTGGTAAGATAGGATTGAAAATTCAATCCAATGTTCTCGCTGAAAAACTTAGACAGATACGGAACCGATAGAAACTCACGCTCCGCCAAAGATTGAAGCGAAATGGAGTCTCTATAGTGCTCATCAATGTAAGTGATAATGCGCAGCATGCGTTCCTTATACTTCTCGTTCATCGCGCCGCTCGATCCGCTCGTCCGGAATTGCTTCATGAGAATGGAGAATACGGCCAGCATCCGAATGCCCATATCCAGCTCGTAAGTTTCTCCTTTTTTATTGTTCAGCTGCACCATTTCGGCAAGCAGTTGAAGGATTTGATCGAGAGCGCCGCGCTGCTCGGGTGTAACAATCTGCGATTCGCATTGGAACTGAATATTCTCAATGCCCTTAATGTTCTCTTTCAAATAAGGCATGGGGATCAGAAACGTAGCGATGATGTTATCATCGAGACCCATCACTTCATGAACGTGACGCGGATTGATTAGAAATACATCCCCTTCCGCCAACCTGTGCTGCTGACTACCCACGGTAACCTCAAGATTGCCGTTCAGTACAAAAATAATCTCTACACTGTTATGCCAGTGGCTTGGCACATAATTGACCCTGTGCAGGGATACATCAAAAGGCAGTGCCTCTCCGGTCTCCACCAATTCGTAGATGGATGTCTTCAATTCGTTTCCCTCCCCTTTTCTCTAGTCCAGTCGAAGTACTGCGAAACGGCTGACGATTCTCATTACAATGAACCTTATATTATGTTAAAGTTAGATCATATTGTTATATTCTGGAATGTGGAACGTTTGGTGCTGTCTTTTTTCTAATCTTATAGGCATGTAGACCTATGATGCAAATGGCAGGAGGTTCATATGAAGAAAATGAAAGGAGGTGGGCTGCATGAGTATGGGGAGTTCTATGTTTAGTTTATGGCCTATGTTGATATTAATCATAAACGGACTTTTTATGCTGCTTGGTTTGTATGCATTGTATCTACTCATTAAACTTTTGATTCGAGCCATAACAGCTGTCGAGCTTTACATCGATGAGAAAAGAAACCGGCGGTTGTGAAGATAATTCGTTGAAACCACTGAATCTCCTGTGGAAAAGTCTAGGCAAACAGAAATAAAAGGGTGAACAAAAGCCAATGATCTACTAATCCTGTCCCAAACATTGGAAAAATAATTCGATATGAGGCTTTTGAGGCTTTTTGGGATAGGATTCGTGCGGCTTTTTTATATGTGACGGGTGGATGCTTGAGGCCTCTTTATTAAAGAGGTCGGCATCTTTTTTGTCCGTATTCAGCCTCCTATTCCGAAATCTCGGAGTGGGGGCTTTTTATGCAGCATTCGTAAACGCCATGATCCTGGCATGATTTAAGGAATTGATGGAGATCCGTTGGTGGGCCCATAAAAAAGCCCGTGCTGCAGCCTGTTGCCGGGCTTTTCCAGCACAAAGCTGCCCCGGCTTGTTTCTTCATCTATGCGAATATGATAGATTAAATGGATACTTAGAATTATTTCTCTTAGGAGAGTCCAATAATGAACCCAAACCAAACGTTAGATGATACACAGTGGCAGACGCTCATTCAACAAACCGCCGGTTATTTCAGCGATTTGACTATTAAACGGGGGTTTCAATATTACAAGCAAGGTCGTGTCCACACAAGCGAGTTGACAGAGGCTTCCGGGATCATTGAGGCTGCCGTAGATGGAACGGAAACTTACCGTATCCAGCTCCATCTTCATTCACTGAGTGACAGCACATGCAGTTGTCCCGTTAACGAAGGCTGCAAGCATATGGTGGCTGTTCTGCTTGACTATGCCCAGCTTCAGGGTCGTTCCATTCATGCCCTAGTTAATGCCCATTCCACCACGTATGCTCCCACCACTTCATATGACCGAAGCGAGCCCGGCTTCAGCCCAGCGCAAGAACGGCCGTCTGCCGGAGCATCGAAGTGGAGAGTCAAGGCGGACCATTTGCCCGAGCTGCCGATCTCCGCATGGCATGAGCTGTTCGAAGTTTGCACGGCTTCGCTGGGAGCTAATACGCAGAACTCGTTTTACGCCAAAAATGCACTGGCCTCTCTCCATCACATCAAACCGCCGATGCCGCCCGAAATGGGATCATTATACGAGCTTCATGCTCATCTCTTTATTCTCGAGAAGCTGGTCAAGCAGCCCGCCAGTGCCTGGAATTCCTCCGGCTCCTACATCGGCTATCATACGCAGGTAGCAGCGGATCATATCCTGGCCAGAATCGAGCGCATCTTCCATGAAGGGCTTGAGAGCAGAGAACATGGAGAGGCATTCAAGCAGCGACTAACTGAGACCATTTCGCATGCCCGGCGAATCATGCTGAGCGAGCCGAGGAACCGTAAATTTTACGCCCAGGTTTATATGCAGCTCTGGATGTACTGGATCTATCCGTTTGCGAAAAAAAGCAGCAGCCTGATCAAGGCGGAGTTAGAGCAGCTGCAGGCAGCCGAAGCCGAATACGGCAGCACCCTGTCGCGTGCCTCGTGGTATATGGCGCAGGGTTTAATGTCCTTCTACCTCGGACAAGACGAAACGTCTTGGAGCCTGATCAGGGAAGCAGACAAGGTTAGCAGTCTGTCTCCGGCTTCCGTCCTGGGCTTCTTCGACATGCTGCATTCCGGGCAACAATGGGAACGTCTAGCTCACTGGCTCCCGGAGATCGGCCCGCTGCTTGGCAGTCACCGCAACGAGCATCTCAGCAGCTATCAGTTCTACTGGGATGCCGTCATAGAGCACCTGCCCGAGGAGGCTGAACGGATGTGGAGCAGTCTTGCCGACATGCTTCCTTATTCGAAGGACATCTATCAGAATGCCTTGATCACGCACGGCAGATGGCGGGAATGGATCGACTACCAATTAAGCACAGGCCGGGAGCCGCTGGAGCTCCGGGTCAGCGAGCTCGCGCCGATTGAGAAGAACGCCCCCGAGCTGCTGCTGCCTTTTTACCACCAGGCCGTCGAGCGGTACATCCTTCATAAGAACCGAGCCGGCTATAAAGCAGCGGTCAAGCTGCTCAAACGGTTGGCCAAGCTATATAAAAAGCTCAAGCAGCAGGAGCGCTGGGATCTGTTCATTATCTCGTTGTCCGTACGAAACAGCCGGCTTCGCGCATTCCAGGAAGAGCTGCGGAGAGGAAAGCTGATATCATGAGCAGACACACAGAAACCATCACGGTCCACATGGCGTTAAGCGAATACGGAGATGCCGTTATATACGGCTCTACCGTTATGCGGGGTTACGTGTCCGGACAATACCTGAAGCACCGTTTATTCGCGTGGCACGAAGCCTCCTTCTACGGAACAGAGCTCACCGTTCAATCCGTTCAGGATATGGAAGTGGTCATCCTGCCTTCTGAGCAGGTCATACCGTTCTTTGCGGATGGACGGCTACTCGAGCATATTGAATGGATATGGGACGAGGATTGTTTTCCCTTCATTGAAATCGCGCCTTCGCTGGCAGCTTGCATTCAAGACAAGCAATACGCGCCCAGCTTGAGTGCCTTCAAATCGGGCAAGCTGCAATGGATTTGGGATGCGGAGGCGTTCACAACGGAAGCGTTGTCCCGTCTCTCCCTGCTGAATGCAGACGAGATATGGAGTGATGGCTTACGGGCGGCGTTCTCTGCCGCCGTTCAAGATCAGTGTTACGGCAGCGAAGAGGCCGCGGCTGACCTACGCAGAGAATACCCCCTCCTCTTCTCGCCGAACCGTACGGGAGCCGAGGGCATGGACGACAAGTCATGGCTGATCGCCATCGGATGGCGGCCGGATACCGCTCCATTCCGACCGCTCCTGCAATTGTTGGAGCCTGACGAAGAAGAAGCCGCATGGCGTCTTCGGCTTGTATTGCAAGACAAGCAAGACGCTGCATCGCTTGCAGCCGTTCGTCTGGCTGAAGACGGGCAGGCATATGGATCATGGCCGGAGACATGGACACCCCATATCAAGGAGCGGTCCCCCGGCTGGCTCCAAGGCTTGCAGGCAGCACTGCCGGCAAGGGTGTTTCACGCTCCAGCTGAAGACGCACTCGGGACGCCTCTGTCCGACGAGGCCGCATGGCAGTTCCTGACCGTTGACAGCCAGCGGCTGCTCCAGTCAGGCTGGCTGGTCCTGCTGCCTGCTTGGTGGGAAGCCGCCAGCAAGAAGAAACCCAAACTGAGGGCGAAGGTACGCTCGGGCGAGGGGGAGAACGCCGAGCGAAGCAGCGGCGGTTCCCTATTCGGTCTGGATGCGCTGGTCAATTTCGATTGGCGGATCGCCATCGGCGAAGCTACTCTTTCCGAGGCGGAATTCGCGGAGCTTGTTGCCCGGAACGAACGGCTGGTACGGTTCCGGGGCCAGTGGATTCCGCTGGATCCCGCTCTGGTCGCCCAAATCCGCCAGATGATGGCAGGCGTAGATCGTGAGGAAGGCCTATCGTTCCAGGATATTCTGCACCTGCATCTGCTCGGGAACAACGATGAGTCGGAGCAGACTCAGCAGGAAGCGGAGGAAGCGCGGGACCCGGAACGAATCAAGCTGGAGGTGGAGCTGAACGAGCATCTCGTGAAGCTTATCGGCCAGCTCGGCCGACAAAGCGAATGGCCGAACCTTCCTGTCCCGGCTGGGCTGAAGGCCGAGCTGCGGACTTATCAGCATGACGGCTTTGCCTGGCTTGCCTTTTTGCGGCGTTACGGGCTTGGGGCATGCCTTGCCGATGACATGGGTCTTGGAAAAACCGTGCAGTTTATCGCCTACCTGCTGCACGTGAAGGAGACGGCGATGCAGCAGGAAGAGCGACGCCTCCCTTCCCTGCTGATCTGTCCCACCTCGGTGCTGGGCAATTGGCAGAAGGAGCTTGAACGGTTTGCCCCGTCGCTCCAGGTCATGCTTCACTACGGCGGCAAACGAAGCAGCAGCGAGGATTTCTATAAAGAGGCTTACCAAGCCGATATTATCCTTACTTCCTATGCCACGGCCACGCTAGATCAAGAAATGTTAAGAGACATGAAGTGGGAAGCGATCGGCATCGACGAAGCCCAGAACATCAAAAATGCCGACACCAAGCAATCCGCCGCCGTGCGAAGCTTTCCGGCAAGACATCGCGTTGCCTTAACCGGCACACCGATTGAGAACCGGCTGTCCGAATTGTGGTCCATCTATGACTTCATAAATCCCGGATATCTCGGAAGCCTGCGTGCGTTCAATCTCCGGTTCATCCAGGCCATCGAAAAAGACAAGAACGAACAGCGCACGGCCGATCTGCAGAAGCTGATCAAGCCCTTCATGCTCCGGCGCAAGAAGAAGGATCCTGCAATTCAGCTCGACCTACCGGACAAAAACGAGATGAAGACCTATATCCATCTCACAGCCGAGCAGGGTGCGCTTTACGATCAGACCGTGAACAGCCTGCTGGAACGCATGCAAAAGCTCGAGGGCATCGAGCGCAAAGGGGCCATCCTGGCTGCTCTTACACAATTCAAGCAGCTCTGCGATCATCCGGCTCTGCTTACAAAGGAGCCGCTCCCGGAATTGCCGGGAGGCGGCGGCTTGCTCGACACCGAAGCTGTCGTCAGCCGTTCAGCCAAGCTGGAGCGGCTGCTGTCCATGGTGAAGGAGCTGCGGGAAGAGGGCGAGCGCTGCCTGATCTTCACCCAGTATATCGGCATGGGCGAGATAATGCGGCAGGTGCTGCATCAAGAGCTTGGGGAGCCCGTGCTATACTTGAACGGCAGCACGCCCAAGCGGACGCGCGACCGCATGATCGAGCAATTCCAATCCCAGACGCTGCCGCCTGAGGAGCAGCCGAATGTCATGATTCTCTCCATCAAGGCCGGTGGCGTAGGTCTGAATCTGACCGCGGCGAATCATGTGTTCCACTTCGACCGCTGGTGGAACCCTGCGGTGGAGAATCAGGCTACCGACCGCGCTTATCGGATGGGACAGACCAAGGATGTCCAAGTGTACAAGTTCATCTCCATGGGGACGCTCGAAGAGCGGATCGATGAGATGCTGGAGAGCAAGCAGCAGCTGAGCGATCAGGTGATCTCAAGCAGCGAGGGCTGGATTACCGAGCTGTCCACCGATGAGTTGAAGGACCTCTTCACGCTGCGGCGCGACTGGGCGTAAGCGTCGTGTATCAAGGAGTCCACGGAAAGGCGACATTCGACGGATCTGCGGCAATTCTTCCTCATAGATCTGGATCTGGACCTGGATCTGGACATACGGCCCCAACAGGTGAAGCACAGCGGAATGCCTGTGAAACTCCTAAGCGGCCACCAGGTGTTGCTCTATAACCACATGTTGAATAAAAGAAAGCCCCGTGTGCGACACGGGGCTTTTGTTGTTTAGAGGAGTTTAATGATTAGAATACTTTCGCTTTGGTGTACGCGCATGAAGCTTATATGACTAAGGATTCTAAGGTTCGAACCAGTTGAAGTACTTTGTCTTGGGTAATCAGGCTCAACTTAAGATACTCTTGCTTAGAAGATAATCCGGCACATCTGCGCGAGTTGGGCAGTACCCTTACGTCGGGCCTGGTAGCAGCGTAATAGGTGGCGATGCTATCCATAAACGGACACAGAATACGTTATTTAGGAAAAAATCCACCATTTTTGAACTCGAACGGACCCTAGTTCCGTTATTTGCTCCAAAAAACGATGAAAAGGCCGGAAACGAGCCCAATAGCGGATCTAGTGTCCGCTAAGCTTGAGTTTATGGCGTTATCTCATAGAATAGCGGAACTGGAGTCCGATAGGTCGGGAGCAACAAGTAGTAGGTGACTTCAAGATCAGTAAGTTTACCACGGAATCCGCCTCACCTGCGCAAGATAGTCAGTACCAGAACGACGGGCTTGGTAGCAGGGTAATAGGTGGCGATGCTATCCATAAACGGACACAGAATACGTTATTTAGGAAAAAATCCACCATTTTTGAACTCGAACGGACCCTAGTTCCGTTATTTGCTCCAAAAACGATGAAAAGGCCGGAAACGAGCCCAATAACGGATCTAGTGTCCGCTAAGCTTGAGTTTATGGCGTTATCTCATAGAATAGCGGAACTGGAGTCCGATAGGTCGGGAGCAACAAGTAGTAGATGACTTCAAGACCAGTAAGTTTACCACGGAATCCGCCTCACCTACGCAAGATAGTCAGTACCAGAACGTCGGGCCTGGTAGCAGGGTAATAGGTGGCGATGCTATCCATAAACGGACACAGAATACGTTACTTAGGAAAAAATCCACCATTTTTGAACTCGAACGGACCCTAGTTCCGTTATTTGCTCCAAAAACGATGAAAAGGCCGGAAACGAGCCCAATAGCGGATCTAGTGTCCGCTAAGCTTGAGTTTATGGCGTTATCTCATAGAATAGCGGAGCTGGAGTCCGATAGGTCGGGAGCAACAAGAGCAGCTAGAAGCCGCTCCTTCCATAGCGATACCCAGCACCCCTATTCTCTTCCATAGCGTCGACCAGCTCCAACTCCTTCGCTTACTTCTCTTCCATCAGCTGTCGCAGCTTCGCTTCCGTTGTTGTATCGGGAGCTGGGGTATAGATGCTGCACCGCAGGTCATCATTCCCGTACACTTTGAGCGACGTGAGCTCATATACCATTTTTCCGGCTTTGGCATGCCGGAACTCCAGATGTACTTCCGGGGCGTAGCTGACCTGGCTGCGCTCCCACATCCGATTGAAATCGGGATGCCCGTTCTTCATCTCCTCCAGAAAACGGTCATACCACTCATCCTCGACATATTGACCGTAATACGACCGGAACATCGACAGGAAGCCGCTCGCGAACTGCTCCCAATTCACCGCCAGGCGTTGAAACTCCCTGCGGGTGAAGAGCAGCCGGATCATATTCCGCTCCTCGGGCGGAATGCGGTCAAAATCAAGGAACACGTACGCAGCCGCACGGTTCCACCCGACGATGTTGCACATCCGATCCGATATCATGACGGGGCAATATTTTAGCTCGGTGATGATTTTTTGCAGGGACGGACTGATCTGCACGGCTTCTTGTTTGACCGTATACGGCTCCGCCCCGCTCTCCAGCGCCAGCGAATACAGATATCTTCGCTCATCCGCATTCAACTGAAGCGCATTGGCGACGCAGTCCAGCACGGACGACGACACCTGGATGTCGCGTCCCTGCTCGAGCCAGGTGTACCAAGTGGTGCTGACACCCGCCAGCTGGGCGACCTCTTCCCTGCGCAAACCCGGCGTTCTCCGTCTAGTCCCGGGCGGAAGTCCGACGGACTCGGGCGAGATTTTGGCACGCTGCCCTTTCAAGAATGCCGACAACGCTTGCAGCCTAACCTGGGAATTCATCTGATGGGCCTCCTCCTTCATTTAAGGATAGCAGTATTTATACTAGGATAAACGATATCTTGTAATAGGATACTACACGTGACATTATAACCTTAAGATTGACAAGTTATAAAGTCTTAAGGAGGCTGTTGACCCATGGAAAGAGTCGTTATCACCGGTATGGGCGTCATATCACCGCTGGGCCATGATGTTGAGACGTTCTGGTCCCGGCTTGTACGGGGAGAGTCCGGCATTACACATATAGAAACAATAGATACATCAAGACAAAAAGTAAAAATAGCGGGTGCCGTGAAGGAGTTTGACGCAAACGCGCTGTTTGGCGTTAAGGAAGCCCGGCGGTTGGACCGCTTCTGCCAGTTTGCCTTGGCTGCGGCGGATCAAGCCATAAGTCAGTCGGGGCTCGATCTTGATCAGATCGATCATGAGCGGATGGGGGTATATGTGGGCTCCGGCATCGGCGGTATTCAGACCTTAATGAATCAGAGCGACACGCTGTCCTCGCGAGGACCAGAGCGGGTGAGCCCGACCCTGGTTCCCATGATGATTCCCAATATGGCGGCAGCGCTCATTAGCATTAAATACAAGGCGCTGGGCTCTACGCTTGCGCCAGTTACAGCATGTTCGATCGGCAATACGGCGATCGGCGAGGCTTTCTTTAACATCCAAGCCGGCCGATCCGACGTGATTATTGCAGGAGGCTCCGAAGCGGCATTGACCGACATCTCGCTGGCCAGCTTCGCAAATGCAACCGCCCTATCATCCCGTAACGAAGAACCGGGCCGGGCCAGCCGGCCGTTTGATACAGACCGGGATGGATTCGTCATGGCGGAAGGTGCCGGCATCCTCGTTCTGGAATCCCTCTCCCATGCCTTACGCAGAGGCGCTGAAATTCTGGGTGAGGTCATCGGATACGGCGCCAGCTCGGATGCCTATCATATGGTCGCCACGCCGGAAGACGGCAACGGTGCGGCACGTGCGATGATGCTGGCCCTGACCGAGGCGAACCTCTCCCCAGCCGACGTGGATGTCATCAGCGCCCATGCTACAAGCACGGTCATCGGTGACCGTTCGGAGACAGCGGCCATTAAGCAGGTGTTTGGCGAGGAGGCGTATCGCATTCCGGTAACGGCCAACAAGTCGATGACCGGACATATGCTGGGCGCATGCGGCGGCGTGGAGGCTGTTGCACTCGTGAAATCTCTGCAGGAAGGCATCATACCGCCGACGATCAATCTGGAGCATCCCGATCCAGCATGCGATTTGGATTATGTACCGAACCAGGCGAGAATCGCCGAGCTCCGGATTGGCATGTCGAATTCATTTGGCTTCGGCGGACATAATTCGGCGATTGTTATCCAGAAATATGAGCACGAATAACGATGAGTTCCAGACCCCAGTGAAAACTGGGGTCTTTTTCTTGTTGCGATCGTTGAAGGATGAGCTGAATAATGAGACAGAAACCCTTTTTGAATTTTTTTTCGCAGAATCAAACTTTTTGCAAGCCTCGTACGTCTTGCTTCCGTAAGTCAATTGCAATTGATGGTTACCCGCGCGGGCCCAAAGGAGTGTCAACTTTACATGAGTGGCGGCCGGAAGCTTGAGAAGCTTCTTATTCAATGTATAACCGAAAATCAGGACAGCGCCTACCGGCTGGCATACAGCTACGTTAGAAATAAAGAGGATGCCCTCGATATCGTTCAGGACGCGATCCACAAAGCATTTTTATCCATGGAAAAGCTGAAGCAGACGGGTTCAATAAAAAGCTGGTTTTTCCGAATTATTGTAACAACCTCCCTGGATTTCATTAGAAAACAGAAAAAAGTCCAAGTCATGGACGACGAGAACCTGGAGATTATATTACCCGGCAGCCATGATCACTATCCGAATCTGGATCTGGCCCAATCTTTGGTGGAATTACCCGACAAGTATCGGGTCGTCATCATACTCCGATTTTTTGAAGATATGAAGATTGACGAAATTGCCGAAGTGCTCCACGAAAACGTCAGCACGGTGAAAACGAGATTATACCAAGGACTACAGAGACTGCGGGTGAACTTAAGCGAGGAAGATCAAGAGGAGGCACAACGATAATGCATGACAAGCTGAATAGGATGAAAGAGCAGTACGAGAGCACTCCTATTCCTGACGAACTAAGCTCGATTGTCAACAAGACCATAGCAACCAGAAGAAAAAAAAATAGAGCACTGCCCTGGCTCGCTAGTAGCGCAGCTGCATGCATGCTACTGTTCGCCGGAGTGAATACCAGCCCTGCCTTCGCCCAGGCCATGTCCGATGTGCCGGTTTTGGGCCATATCATCAAGGTGATCACCATCCGTGAATATGCCGAGAAAGACGATAACACGGAAGTGCATATTGAAACTCCCGGCATTGCCAACTTAGGAAATACAGAGCTTGAGCAAACCCTGAATAACAAATACCTAGAAGAAAACAAGAAGCTGTATGAGGACTTCAAAGATGAAGTCGCCCTGCTTAATAAAGAAGGCGGCGCGCATCTGAGTCTTGCTAGCGGTTATGAAGTAATCACCGACACTGAACAGCTGCTGACGCTTTCGCGCTATATTGTCGAATCTGCTGGAAGCTCCGCCGAATCCAGAAAATACGATACGATCGACAAGAAGAACCAGATGGTGATCACGCTGCCGAGTCTGTTCAAGGATGATCGTTATATCCAGGTCATCAGTGACAATATCAAGGAGCAGATGCGCCAGCAAATGCAGGATAATCCGGACAACATTTACTGGGTGGAGCAGCCAGGCGTGGAGTCCGATGTATCGGAAGATCTGTTCCAAACGATCATCAAGGACCAAAATTTCTACATCAACCCAAACGGCAAACTGGTCATCAGCTTTAATGAATACGAGGTGGCACCCGGCTATATGGGTGTCGTGGAATTTACGATCCCAACGGAAGTGATCGCAGACCAGCTCGTCAGCAGCGAATACATCCGATAGATCAAGGCGAATGCAGATCGTTCTTCCGATCCCTGTTGCCCCCAGATTTTCTTTTGAAATTTTATGAGTCAGTGGAAATCCGGTGACAAAGGGGACCGCTTCGCTTCTCCAGAACGATTCTGCCTTCTCCGTTGCAACTCACAAATTGTAGATATCAAACCATAAACCTGGAGGTAATATATAATGAAAAAAACAATGAAAACAACAACCCCAATAACTAAAGCCCTGGCGGCTGCCGGATTAGCGGGCATCCTGATGATATCCGCTTCGGGTCTGCCATCCGCTCATGTCCATGCCGAAACCAAAGCCGCAGCGAGCACGAATCGGGTGGCCGCTTCAACCGTTGCCCCGCAACTGGTAACATCCAAAACACTGCAATCCAAGGAAAAATGGTTGGAAACCAATATTAAGATCCCTGTATTCCAAGGTCTGACTGACACCAAATATCAAGACCAATTGAATGACATTATCGAATCCCATGCTTTCAAGGATATGGACAAATGGGAGAAAGAAGCGGCGGAAGCTGCTGCAGAGGCACAAAAGAACGGCTATACCATGCACCCTTATCAGCTGACCATTACTTATGAGCTCACATCGGATGGTAAAAACGACAGCTTGATCTCCCTTAAGGTCATCACCGAAGGCATCGGAATGAACAATGGCGATCCCCGCGTGGATACGTACAACTTCACGAACGAAGCCGAAGCCCAGCGCGTGACGCTTGAAGACCTGTTCGGCAAGGATTACAAATCTATCGTGGATAAGGCGGTCAAAACGGCGATTGCCGCGGATCAGGACCAATACTTCGCGAACGAAGGCGGATTTCAAGGCATAGACGCGGAGCAATCCTTCTATGTCGCGGACGGAAAAGCCTATATCGTATTCCAAAAATACAGCATCGCCCCTGGATCCACAGGTACACCGGAATTTGCCGTAAAGCTGCCGGGTAAAGGATCAGACAAAAAGCCTGCTGCAGCCGTAGTGAAATCAGGCGCTTATTACAAAGATAAAAACGGCAAGATCATGGTTCAGGTATCCGTGCTGCGCCAGCTGCAATTCAATGTCAAGTGGAACGGCAAGAGCAAAACCACAGAAATCTCCAAGGGAGCTGTCTGGAGCGCAGTGAAGCTGAACAAGGATGCATACACTTTGGGTAAAATGGCCCTACGTTCGCTGGGCTCGGCTCCTGTAATGAAAAAAGGCCACATCTATGTTCCGCTTGCTTTCCTGACAGACGTTCTGAACCTGAAGGCAGATCAAAGCAAGCATGGCCAGATTACGGTGACCGCTGCAAAATAATAGATCCACTCCATTCAAAGTCTGTGCCTCCTGCACACCATCTTTCAAAGCAGGGACAGCACAGTATGCGGTAAAAAGAGGCCCTCTCCAACACGGAGACGGCCTCTTCTTATTTCATGTTAAGCTAAGGACGTATCTTAACAAGGCCTTCCGTACCCTCGTTACAGTGCAGCATGCCGTTAACAATACCCCTCCAACAAAACCTCTCCAGCCTTGCCGCCCCATTCATCATCCATCAGATACCGGGCATGAATCCTTTCTCCCATATGTACAAAAGTGAAACGATAATACACTTCTTCATCCTCGCAAATCTCAAAATACAGTGCGTATTGCCCCTTTTGCAGCGGAAGCTCAATAACGGCGTCCGACATGACGGACAACAACTCCAGCTTCTCGGGATCGAGAACGTCAAACGGCACGACCATCCGCCGCTGCGCGTTCGGATCTTCGATGAACGTCTCTTTCAAGGCCAGTTTCACCCAGGCGCCGAAAGCATCATCAGGGATGGGATCAAAGGTGAGATAACCGGGATGAATGACAACGCCCTGCTTGATATTGGTTTCTCCCCATTGGCACAAATCCTCATCAAAATCCCGTGAGCGGACTTGTATCTGATGGTGCGAGATCGTGAGGTCCACCTCTTGGGTCATTTTTGTATGCAACATATGTATAGCACCTCGCTTTTTGGATATCTGTATTCTATTTAGGCCGCTCCATATGGATCGTAGCCAGCCTGCGTTCCTTATCCACCTGAACCCGCATGCTAATGCCCAGCTTCTCCTCGAACAATCGGGTGACATTCAGATACTTATCCTTTACGACTCCCGATCCTCCTCGGCCGTTGGAACGCGTCATGCCTGCGGTGATAATCTCTTTCACCATATTCCCATCCGCTTTGGCGTCCGGATCGTATGTAAATATGGGCTCTTTATGGTCATTATAAAAGATCATGTCCTGCCGGTAATCCTTTGCGTTCACATACTCTCTTCGCGTCTCGATATAGTCACTCTCCAGACGGTCATACTGGACCCGCCCTGCCAAGAAAGGATTATCCTCCGAAACCTCCACCTCGAACTGCCCGTATGCCAATTGATACAGCATGTTGAGGTCCGACCCTTCCAACCTGTAGTACAACGGACGAAGTTCCTCTTGCTTATCGGTTGCGGCGAAGCCGGCCAGCAGCGGCCAAGCATCCACTTGTTCACCATCCACATCAACGGCCAGCTGGTATTTGGTCAGGACCACCTCATTCTGAAAAAGCCCATACGTGCGCGCAATAAAATAGCCGGGTATCAACAGCGTGGCTCCCACCAGTATGATCACTCCCCAGAGGACCCACCTGCCTTTCATGCTGTCACCTCCCCTCGCTAGTTCTTCTTCTGATTATCACGCACAACGACATCGTATGTAAGCATCAAGAGCGCTTTCTGGCGTTCCATCAGTAGTCCACCTCTTCAATGTCGGTGCGCAGATTGCGATTGGACGCCTGAAGCAGCTCCGTGAAGGAAGGCGCGATATAATACACAAAGTCAGGATCATGCACGTACATGATGACCTGCCCGGATGTTCCCAGCTCCGCCGGATCGAAATCCAGCATTAGATACAGCGACCCGCCTGCCATCGTGGCAAACGGATACCAAGCCTTGTGAAACAGATACGGTTTAATCTTCGGATCCAGCTGCTGTATTTCCTCCGAACTGTAATACGCATCCAGCAGTTCATCCCGCTCGCAGAAATAAGATTTGACCTCCTTCATCTCATCCAGGTTCATCAGATAAAACGGTGTGTATTCCCCATCCCCTTCGTTACCGGGATAGAGCACGTGAAACCCGTATCCGCTGCCGTTCTTCTTACTGTAAAACGAACGAAAGTCCGGCGGTAACGTGATCCCGAACTCCGCTTCGAAAAGCTGCAACTGGTCAGGAGCAGCCCCCTCCAATTGTTTATATTCCTCCAGCAGATCCCGAAGATCTTCGGCGACCTTCTCCTCCAACTGCTGCTCCAGCTCGAGCATCAGTCCATCAATGACAGCGTTCATACAATAACCTCCGTTTATTACATGTCCACTTACTCCAAGCGGGGTGCTTCCCTTTACTAAAAGTATATAGAACGCTGCAACGAAAACAACATGTCCTGCGGCATGCAAAAAAAGGGACAAAATCCCTGTTGAGATGTTGGTTTTGGTTCTTTTATGAAAACACCCCAGGATATTTATGGCTGCTGAAGCGCAGCTATTTCATGCCGGAATCAGTTCATTCGATCCTAGGGATAAGCGGGATAGAGATAGCCCGCTCTCGCTCTCCTACCGGAGAGTTAACACCATTTTCGCATAAGCAGCTCCATGGGACCTCGCTTCACTCGCTTTCTCCATGCCCAAGAGAAGATGACAGCCATCACAAAGTAACCGCAGCCGTAAGCAACCGCAAAGCCCAGATTGCCATGATTCAAATACCCGATCGTCTCCAGCAGTCCCAATCCAATGAAAATATGACCGAGATAATGGGAGAGCGAAAGCTGCCCGGTCCATATAAGCCATCCATGCTAAATGACATCAACAAACTCCAGCTTCCCAAAACGCGAAGGAATATGGTAATTCACCTCGCCGGTCGGGCTCCATGCCTGATACTCCCGGTTTCCTTGGGTGTCCTCATCAATGCGGTAAAAATTCACGTTCCAGCTTCGTCCCGCTTGCGGCGGATTCTTGAAGTTCGCAGCCGGAATGCAAATTTCATAAACCAAATTTCCCTTGCCGTCATGCTCTACCGAGGTCTGAAGACCGGCAAAATCCCACTTTATATCGCTGCTTGCGATTGACTTATGTCCGTCGCTTTGGATCAGGGCGTCAAATATAATATTGTTCGGACTTACCTCAAGCTCGATATATTCCAAACCCGTTCCTGCTTCGTCGATAAACAGTTCCACGACATCCTGTTCATACAGCGGATCATCCCGATGCTGATACTCCGATACGATATGGGAATCCTGGCAAACAAACCGTACATAAAAGTATTCGGAGCTCCAGCAGGCGCGAACCTCGGTCGCTTCCTTTGTAGCAAGCCCGGTCACAGTATCGCTTAGGGCCACCGCTTCATAACGGTCCCAATCGACGCTCCCCCGATGCTCTTCCTGCTGGATGTATATAGCGGGCTTGCATGGGTAAATTGCCGTATAATGCATGATCATCCCTCCGTAAAAAATTCAATGGTTAATCTATCCTCTATGATAAGACATACAGATTCGGTTCGCTATTCCGTGGTAAGAATAAGAACATACGGGAAATCCCATCTTTTGTCCTATGCCCCCATAGTGAAAATAAGCGCATGCTGTGCTACAATAATAAAATTGCAAACTCTAGGGAGGGTTATGGATTCGCCATGCTCATAATTGGTATCGCCGGCGGCACCGGATCGGGCAAAACGACGGTTGCCCGCTCCGTCATTGACCGTCTTGGTTCAGATAAAGTGACTTTTATTTCGCAGGATAACTATTACAAGGATCATAAGGAGCTCAGCTTCGAGGAACGCGAAGCGATTAACTATGATCACCCGTTCGCTTTTGATAACGAGCTGCTCGTCGAACATCTCGGCATTTTGAAAAGCGGACAACCCGCATTCGCACCGGTGTATGATTTTACCGCTCATGCCCGTTTCACGGATCAGACCCTCGAACTGAAGCCGAACAACATCGTCATCATTGAAGGCCTTCACGTGCTGTCCGATGAGAATCTGCGCAAGCTGCTTCACATTAAAGTGTTTGTGGACACCGATCCCGATGTACGCCTGCTTCGCCGGGTTGTACGCGATATCGAGGACCGCGGCCGGACGATTCAGTCGATCCACAATCAGTATCTGACAACCGTCAAGCCGATGCATGAGGCGTTCATCGAACCCTCCAAGAAATACGCCGACCTGATCATTCCCGAAGGCGGAGAGAATGAAGTCGGTATTCGCCTGCTCTCCATCTTAACCGAGAAATATTTGACCGGCGACCGCACATTGTCGGGCGAATAACAGGACAAGCCTCGAAGCAGTAAGTTTGTTCACTCGATAAGACAACTTGATTGGTGAAATAGATAAAAGAATGGTGGTGCCAGGGAGGTCATCCCTGGCACCACCATTTCTGTATTTTGGTCATTGCCGCCTTCTTGAGCAAATTGTGGGCAAGCGAAAGCCACCCGACCTCAAGGCTCATTTTCGATAGGCCCTTTAAGCTAAAACGTCCACAAGTAACGGATAAATTTTAAAGAACAGGCCATTACCTCTCAACAGGGGATAATTCCAGCTTATCGTCAGGCGTTTTCCTTGTTTTGTGCCTCTGTAAGGTAGCTAGAACTACGCCGCAAATAATTAGAACAGATCCTCCCACTTGCGTTAAGGAAACCGGGGTGCCGAGCGTGATATAACCTAAAACCATGGCGACAAACGGCTGTAAATTCAGAAACAGGGAGGCTTTAGCAGCCCCTACCTTGCGAATCTGTGCATTCCAGATGATCGCGCATAAACCTTGAATAAGCAGCGCTGATCCGATTAAGAGAACCCACCACCAGAAGCCAGGCTCCACCTGCACGTGAGGCTCCCTCCAGACCGCTACCGGGTATACGGTAATACACCCCAGCACTGTGGTGTACACGGTTGCGACAAACGGGTCCATACGTTCCGTCAGCTTTTTCATTAGGATAATAGACCCCGATAATGCCAACATACAGATAAACATGATCCAGATGCCTTCGGTGATGGCAATGCTTAAACTTCCGCCATATCCAACAACGAAGAAGACGCCGGCAAGGGCAACAATCGAGCCTGCGGTCATACGTATCGTAAACGGTTCCCTTAAAAATAAGCGGGCAAAAAGCGCTGTGAAAATCGGAGCTAACGATAAGATGAGCGAAGCCGTCGTTGCGTCCGTTGTCCGAAGTCCCGTAAAGAAAGAAACTTGGTGCAGCAGCATCCCGATAAGAGCGAATGGCACCAAATACACGGAGTCGCGGGACGTAATCTTCGTCAAGCGATGGGTTGCAATCAAATATATAAGCAGGAACACCGCTGAAACCATAAGCCGGTATGCCGACAGATGCAAGGCGGGAAATGCTTGCAGTAGCAGCGAGCCTACTACGAAATTGCTCCCGTAAAGTGTTGCACAAAACAAGAGAAGCAAATAAGATCGCAAGCAGATGCGCCTTCTTTCAAAGAAATACGAATAATGGGGCAGATTTACATGCGTTTAACTGCGATAAGCTCAATTTCAATCCCAGCATCTCTTGGTAGTCTGGACACTTCCACGGTTGTTCTGGCAGGGTGATAATCAATGAAATATTGGCTGTACGCTTCATTCATCTGTTGAAATTGCTCTAAATCCGTCATGAAAACGGATGTTTTTACAACGTCTTCCAAAGAAAATCCAGCCTTCGCTAAGACAGCCCGCAGGTTCTTTAATATTTGATGGGTTTGGTCCACGATGCCTTCTTTGAGATTTCCTTCAGCATCAATCGGAAGCATGCCCGACGTATAGATGGCATCTCCAAAAGCGATGGCTTGCGAATATGGACCGATAGCTGTAGGTGCTTTCGTTGTTGTTATCGCGGTGTGGCTCATTGTATTAAATTCCTCTCCGTCTTTTGTAAATTCGGTGAATAAAGGGCCCGAGGCGACAATGCCGCGGACCTCTAAATTAGGCAAGCGATAAAATGAATATCCGCTCTTGGAGTGGCATATTTACTTCGCTGGCGCGTACGTTTCATCCAAGAAATCGCAGATGGCTTGAAAAGCCTGAAGCCTGTTTTTCTCCAGCAAAACCATGTGCGTTCCTTCTCCGATTTCGACCCAGCGGCGATAGGCAGCTCCTGTCAGGGAAGTGAAGAAATTCTGAGCCAATTCAAGGGGCACATCGATATCCCACTCCGCATGGACAAGAAGGACGGGAACCGTGATATTCTTAGGATCATAGAAAGCTTTCCCAGCCGTCCAGTATTCGCGGATATCCAGGATAGGGCCGTTGGTCGCCCGGATATGCTCAGGATGATCGGTTTGGCTCCCCGGGTCAGAAGCAAGAGTGGCGTTGACCCATTGTTCAAACCAGCCATCCGGAATCAGATCGCCGCGTTTATGTTCCGGTGCGGCGCTTAGCCAGCGTTCCTTCGTGCTGCCGACAGCAACAAGGCGATACGAACCAAGCGGACCTCCGGTATCGATCGGAACCGGTTTGGAGCTCAGCCATTGCGGAGCGACAAGCGTAAGCTTGGTTACCTTATCGTTGTTTTGACTGGTATAAGCCCCCGCAACCGTTCCTCCCCAAGACATGCCCAGAACATTAACCTTCGTTAAATTCCGGTGTTTCAGAACATAGTCCACGGCTGTGCCAAAATCTCGGACCCCTGTTTCCGTACGGACAAGCGGTGGATTAAGGTCGGCAGGCTGCTCCATCTCAGGCGGTCTTGTCGAGCCGCCGTAGCCGCGAACGTCCACGGCGTACACGTCATAGCCATGGCTGGCAAGATAGTCCAGAAAGGTGAAGCCATCCAGCTCCACATCGTACAGACTGCCAATTGGATAGGTAGCACCATGAACCATCACGATGGTTTTTTCGTTAGAGAAGGTATTCATGGAAGCCGGCCGTTTATTTCGCACATAAAGTTCGATTCCGGGTGTATCGCTTGGGATACGAAGGTCTTCCGTCACGATATTTACATCATTAAGAAAATTATGGGTTGTCATATGCTCAGCGCCTTTCGTATTGTGTTTGTGTCAGGTTGTATTAAATAAAGTCCCACTTGTATCCGTCCCCGCTTCGAGTCACGTACCCCGCCGCGCTTTCCGGAAAATGCGTGCTGAAATAAATGACTGGACGATCCGCGATGTTCTCCAGCACCCGGAGCCGTGAAACTCGGGCTTGATCGGTAAATTCGCAGTACATGGAATTCCATTCGGGATTAAAAACCTGGAACGGATGGTGCATCACATCGGCGCCAAATAAAGCTTCTTCTCCACCAGTTTTAAGACGGATGGACATTTGGCCGATACTGTGGCCGGGCGTCGGAATGAATGTGAACATATCAAGAAATTCCCCGCCCTTAGGGCTAATCGTTTGCGTTAAGCCGGCTTCAACAACAGGCAATACGCTTTCTTCGTAAACGTTAAAGTTTGCTTCGTTTGCTTTGTTGTGGCTGGCCTCACTCGAGTAATATTGTTGTTCCGCGAGGGGAAATACGTATTTGGCATTTGGAAACGTTGGTACCCATTTTCCGTCAACGAGCTTCGTATTCCAACCGACATGGTCCACGTGCAGATGCGTCAGCAGAACGTAATCGACTTCCTCCGGTGTAACTCCTGCCTCTTTCAACCGCTCGAGATAAGGGAGCTTGAGATTGGCGAGATCCGGATTTAAAGGCAGATTTTTATCGTTTCCTGTAGCCGTATCGATAAGGATCGTATGCTTCGGGGTTTTCACCACCCATGTTCCAATGCTAACGATAAGCTGAGAATTGCCATCGATCAGGCCAGCCGGAAGAAAGTTCCGGTTCTCCTCCAGGAACTTGGGGTCCCACGATCCCGCAAAATACACTTCTGGCGGAATACCGTCAAGCATCATCTCCGTAACACGTGTAACGGTAACATCACCTACTTGATAGACCTTGGGAATTTTATTAGTCATTCTTTATGCCCCTTTCGTCCTTCTGACACGTTTCTATGAATCCGAATAACAAGGAACGGCATTCCGTTGCCATCATGTGGTTCGTGTCTCGTAACCATCAAAAATTTCGCTGTAAATGAAAATTATTCTGTTGAGAATGAACAATCTGTAATACCCGGGTAAAATTCGTTCGTCAACCTTGATTAAATAGTAGTCCAATAATAGCGACAAATCAACGTTTTTACACCGTAATTCCACGCTAGTAAAAGAGCTTGATATTGCTCATATTTACACCTATTATAAAGTAGTAAATTTCGCTGTCAGCGAAATAATTTCGAAATTCAGGAGGCTAGCAAATGAATTCGATCGGTGAAACCATTCGAAACACGCGAAAAAAACAGAAATTAACGCTCAAGAAGGTAGCTCAAGCAGCCTCTGTATCCTTATCTTTTCTCAGTGAAATTGAACGCGATAAGGCGAATCCGTCCATCAGTGTTCTGAAGCGCATAGCGAATGCACTAAACGTGAATTTTACGGATTTGTTCGGTGAGGAGAATCGAAGCATAGTCGTTAGAAAAAATGAGCGTAAACCTTTGGTGCATTCCGAAGGTTCCCGCATTACCTGGTACGCGCTCAGCCAAGGGAGCAGCAACAAAATGGGGCCGATATGGGGAGTGCTGGAGGAAGGAGCAGCTTACGGCAACGTCAGCGTCGGCCATAGTGATGGCGAGGAATTTCTATTTGTTCACTCCGGGCGTTTGGAGTTTGTGCTGGGCAATGAACGTTATAGGCTTGAAGAAGGGGACAGCATCTATTATGACGCCAGAATCCCCCATAGTTATAAAAATATCTGGGAAGGCGAAACGCTGCTAATAGCCGTTTCTACTCCGCCTACTTTTTGACGGAACGGAATCAAATCCATTACAGAATATTTGCGGATTGAGGTACAGAAATGGCGGTGCAGGGATGACCTCCCTGGCACCGCCATTCTTTTATTCCCCTTGTTTTTTCACCAATCAAGCTGTTATTCGAGTGAACCAACTTACTTTTGGTACAGCCCCTTTCGTAATATTCCGCATTTGTTGGGTTCTCTGTGTTCTTGTTTTCCGGAATGTTGTGTTATCCGCGATTCCTGCGTTTCCTGCATTTTCTGCGTGTCCAAATCTCCTGCGTCACCGTTCCTCTCCAAGCATTCCCTGCGCTTCAACCATCAAACGTGCGGATCGTAATCCGAAACCACGAGCACATCCATATGCCTTGCGCTTCGTAGCAGGCCCCGGATCATTTTCCGCTGAGCGTACAGCTTCCATCCGGTCATCTGCGGCTGTCCGATAATCAACTGGGTGGCCTTGACCGCATCTGCTGCTGCGACCCATTGAGAAGAATGGGCGCGGGCTGGCCCCCTTTTTAATGACAACACGGTGAACGTTCCCCCTAGGCGTTCCGTTAACGTCTGAAGCGCCGTCAGGCGTTTCTCGTCGTCAAGGGACAGACTGTGATGACGTTCCAGAGGGAATGCCACATACCAGGCAGCCTTCAGCCGATGAGCGATTCGGAAGCCGCGGCGAATGAGCCGCTCAGCCTGTGGGCCGCTGCCGACTATGACATAGATAACCTCCTCGCGCCGCCACGGTCCTCGCAGCGAGCTGCTGCGCTGCCATGACTCCAGCCTCTCGTCCACATCATCCGCGATTTCTCTCAAGGCAAGCTCTCTTAAAGCAATGAGGTTTCCCGTCTTAAAAAAATGGCCAAGCGCCTGCGGTATTTTCTCCGGCGCATAGATTTTCCCGTCCTTCATTCGCTGCCGCAGCGACTCCGGCGTCACGTCGATGAGCTGAACCTCATCGGCCAATTGCAGAATATGGTCTGGCACCGTCTCGCGGACACGAACACCGATCATTTGCTCGACGGCATCATTCAAGCTCTCCAGATGCTGCACATTCACGGTTGTAATGACAGAGATGCCGGCCGACAAAATATCCAGCACGTCTTCAAACCGTTTCTTGTGCTTGCTTCCGGGCACATTCGTATGCGCCAGCTCATCCACAAGAACCACGTCCGGCCTGCGGCGAATGATCTCGGCGGTATCCATCTCCTCAAGGCGTGATCCCTGGTATGCCATCACTTTTCGCGGAAGAACCTCGAGATCACCTACCTGGGACAACGTATCCATCCGGCCGTGCGTCTCCAGCAATCCGGCCAGAACCGTCAATCCCTTCTTCAGCAGATCGTTACCTTCGCGCAGCATCGCATACGTCTTGCCCACACCCGGGGCAGCCCCGATATAGACTTTAAACCGCCCTCGCTTGACCTGCTCCATCTTCCGGTCCAACTCTTGTTCATTCAAGCGATGGAACGATTCGGAAGGGAGCCGCTGCGGATGGAGCCGAGCCTGGATGATTCGCTCCCCGTTATGTGCCGCCCGATCCGCCACTATAAAAATATCCATCCCGCGCGTTTTCTTCAGCAGATCCTGAAGGATCGAGCCCTGCCACAGCTCTTGCATGCGTGTCTGCTTCGAATGGCCAAGAACAATGCGTGTAACATGGTGCTCCAGTGCATACTGAACAAGCACGTCAGCCAGCTTCCTCCGGGAACGGAGGGGCAGTTCCTCCAGCTCGGCACCGATCCGCACCGCTAGCTTAACCATGGAACGCTTAAAGGCAGCCTGTTCTTTGGTAAGCTCTAATCCCGGTTTCACAAACGTGATGGCCAATAGTTCGCCGTTCAATCGCTTCGCGATCTGCTGCCCGCGCCGCATATAGATGGACCCATTCCAATGGTACTGGGTGGACACCAGGATTCGCTCAAGGGCTCCCGATGGACCGACGAGCCCCTGTTCCTTGCGGTACCGCTCAAGCGAATGGCTCACTCCTTCAGCAACAAGACGGAGCGTCAACTCCCGAAGCACGGCCAGATTGCCCTGCTTCCATACGCTGCCGCCTCCAAGCAGGCCATCCTGTGCCCGTTCCAGCATCGTTTCGGGTGTTACGTCAATGAGCACCACCTCATCGGCGCTCTCCAGCGTATCGGCCGGTACCGTATGGCTGGCTTTAATGCCCGTCAGCTTGGAGGCAATGCCCTGCAGGTCCTCCAGTTCATACACGTTGACCGTCGTGATGACGCTGATCCCCCGGCTTAACAGGAATCGGATGTCATCCAGCCGCGTGGCATGCCGCGCTCCCTTCCGGTTCCGATGGGCAAGCCCATCAACAAGCACCACCTCCGGGTTGCGCTGCACCAGCAGATCCAGATCAAGATCCTTCTTCTCTACGCCGTCCTCCACCCAATGAATGCTGGGCACCCGCTCCAGATTCCGGACCTGCTCCACCGTTTCCGGACGCTGCATCGTGGATACGGCACATATGACGACATCGATGCCTTGCAGCCTCAGAGTCTGTCCTTCGCGGAGCATATGATAGGTTTTTCCCGAACCGCTAACAGCCCCGATATATACCTTGAGCCTTCCATGATGGAGCTTCGCAATCGACCTTAAGATTTCCTCCGGCGATTTTCTCCGAAATGGATCCATAATCAATCAAGAAGCTCGGCAAGAGTCAGGTTCACCTTCAACACATTGACGCGCGGTTCACCGAACACGCCCAAATCCCGTTCCTCCGTATGCTCCTCTACCAACTGCTTCAGCTCCGCTTCCGTGATTCCGGTCAGCTTGCTGATCCGCGGAATCTGAATCTTCGCTGCCTGAGGCGAGATGTGAGGATCCAATCCGGAGCCGGAATTCGTTACCAGATCCATCGGTACCTCGCTCACCGGAACGTCCGGATTGTTCTCCTTCCACGCTTCAATCGAGGCCTTCGTTCGTACAATCAAGTCCGGGTTGGAAGGTGCATAGTTATTGCTGCCTGAGCCGGCCCCGTTGTATTCAATGCTGGACACCCTGCCGTGAAAATATTGAGGTTCCGTAAAGTTCTGGCCGATCAATTCGGAACCAACCACCTTTCCGCTCCGATCCGTGACCAAGCTGCCGCCGGCTTGCTTCGGCATGAGCAGCTGCGCCGCTCCTGTCGTAACCAGCGGATAGAGAACTCCACATAATACGATAAATACCAGACTCGTTCTTACGGCAATGCCCAGGGAGACACGGGCGGAACCCGCCTTAGTATGAGGCGCCGGTGATGATTGTTGCAATGGATTATTCATAATTCCTCGATCCTTTCCTTCATATCTTCCACACGTAAAGCAATCTTCGAATGATCTCGATATGCCCGCTTCGATTGTCATATCTAAATCCACAGATGGACGATCATGTCGATCAGCTTAATCCCGATGAACGGTACGATCACGCCACCTAAGCCATAGATCAGCACATTGCGCTGAAGCAGCTTCGACGAGCTCATTGGCTTATAGGCTACGCCCTTCATCGCAAGCGGTATGAGCAGTGGGATAATGATGGCATTAAAGATCAGCGCCGACAGAATCGCCGACATGGGAGAACCCAGTCCCATGACATTGAGAACATTCATGCTTGGTATGGCGGCTGCAAACATCGCCGGTATGATGGCAAAATATTTGGCAACATCGTTCGCGACGCTGAACGTGGTCAGCGCACCCCGCGTCATCAGCAGCTGCTTGCCGATGGCAACCACCTCGATAATCTTCGATGGATCTGAATCCAGATCCACCATATTAGCCGCTTCCTTGGCTGCGGTGGTACCGCTGTTCATCGCCAGCCCCACATCGGCCTGGGCCAGCGCCGGGGCGTCGTTCGTACCGTCACCGGTCATCGCTACTAACTTCCCTTCGGCTTGTTCTCGGCGGATGACGGCAATCTTATCCTCGGGCTTGCTCTCGGCGATATAATCATCGACACCTGCTTCACGGGCAATCGTCGCCGCGGTGAGCGGATTGTCGCCCGTGCACATAATCGTCTTGATGCCCATCCGGCGCAGCTGGTCAAACCGTTCCTTCATGCCCGGCTTCACGGTATCCTTCAGGTAGATCAGACCATAGATGCGGTTATCCACGGCGACAGCGAGCGGAGTTCCGCCCTCTGTCGCAATAGCGTCACTGTTTGGCGTCAAATCCGAAGGGATGGAGCCTCCTTGCGACAGCACCCACGCCTTGACGGCATCCACTGCGCCCTTGCGGACTTTCCGTCCATCCTTCAGATCCATGCCGCTCATCCGGGTCTCCGCCTTAAATTCGATGAATTCGGCCCCAGCCGCCATGCTTTCATCCACTTCAAGTCCTTCCTTCTTCAGCAGCTCCAATACCGAGCGTCCTTCCGGCGTCTCGTCTTGCAGCGAGCTCACGGCTGCCCACTGGGAAACCGAGGCGAGCGATTCACCGCCGACGGGAATCAACTGGCTGGCCATCCGGTTACCAAACGTAATCGTACCCGTCTTATCCAGAATCATCGTATTGATGTCACCGGCTGCCTCAACCGCCTTGCCCGACATCGCCAGCACATTGAACTGCGTCACCCGGTCCATGCCGGCAATCCCGATCGCCGACAGCAAGCCCCCGATCGTGGTCGGGATGAGACATACCAACAGCGAGATCAGCACCGGAACGGACAGCTCGATGCCAAGATACTTCGCAATCGGTGCGAGCGTAACGACAACGATCAGGAAAATCAGCGTTAAGACGATCAACAACGTGTTCAGAGCAATTTCATTCGGCGTCTTCTGGCGGGCGGCTCCTTCAACAAGCGAAATCATCCGGTCGATAAACGATTCCCCCGGATCGCTCGTAATCCGGATTTTGATCGTATCGCTGACAACCCGGGTACCCCCGGTAACCGAACTGAAATCGCCACCGGCTTCTTTAATGACGGGCGCGGACTCGCCGGTAATCGCCGATTCGTCAACGGACGCAAGGCCCGCAATGACCTCCCCGTCCCCGGGAATCATCTCGCCCTGCGTAACGATCACGACATCTCCTTTGCGAAGCTCCGTGGATGGCACGGATTGTACCTCTCCGTTCTCCATCACTTTATGAGCCGTCGTTTCCTGCTTGGATTGCTTAAGGGAATCAGCCTGCGCCTTCCCGCGTCCTTCGGCAAGAGCCTCTGCAAAGTTAGCGAACAGCAGCGTCAACAGCAGAATCACAAACACCGTCAGATTAAATCCGATACTTCCCTCTGTCCCGAAATAGGACGGAAATAACGTCATCAGCAAAACAACCAGGGTGCCGGCCTCCACCACAAACATGACCGGATTTCTCATCATCAGGACGGGGTTCAGCTTCGTGAAGCTCTCCTTGAGCGCCTGACGAACCATCTCTTTGGACATCACTTTTTTTCTCGTATTATTCATGGTAATAGGCCACCTTTTCTATTAACGGATCGTCAGATGCTCAGCAATCGGACCAAGCACAAGTACTGGCAGGAAGGTCAATGCACCGATAATCAGAACCACCGCAATGAGAATGCCGGCAAACAGCTTATTATCTGTCCGGAACGTCCCTAGCGTTTCGGGAACCCATTGCTTCCGCATCAGCGAGCCGCCCACCGCCAACAGGGCAATCATCGAAATGTAACGGCCGAAGAGCATGACCAGTCCGGTTGTAATGTTCCAGAACGGCGTGTTATCCGACAGACCTTCAAATCCGGAACCGTTATTGGCAGCGGAAGACGTGTATTCGTACAATACTTGCGAGATGCCATGAAAGCCCGCATTGGTAATGCCTGCCTGCCCTGCATCCGTCATCAGCGCAAGGGCGGTCGGAGCCAGGATGATAAATGGATGCACCAGGATAACAATCGCAATCAACTTCATCTCCCGCGCCTCGATTTTTCTGCCTAGAAATTCGGGGGTTCGACCCACCATAAGACCGGCCAGGAACACCGCCAATATCGCGTACATGAGCATATTCATCAGCCCAACGCCCTTTCCGCCAAAAACAGAGTTCAGCATCATCAGGGACAGCGGCGTAATCCCTCCAAGCGGCGTGAGCGTATCATGCATGTTGTTGACCGACCCGGTCGTGGCCGCGGTCGTCACCGTGGTGAACAGAGAAGATTGAGCAACCCCGAACCGGACCTCCTTGCCCTCCATGCTGCCTTGCGAGGCATCGATGCCCAAGCGGTTCAGCGCCGGATTGCCATTGGTTTCAGCGGCATAGTTCAGCGACAGGAAAGCAATAAACAAGGTCATCATCACCGAGAAAATAATCCAGCCCTGTTTGCGGCTTTTGGCGAATAAACCGAACGTATACGGAAGTGCCGCCCCGAGACTCCACATGGACAGGGTTTCGATGACATTGGTCAGCGGGGACGGGTTCTCGAACGGATGTGCCGAGTTCACTCCCATAAACCCGCCGCCGTTGGTGCCCAGATGCTTGATCGATTCAAGCGCAGCTACTGGGCCTACAGCTATTTGCTGCTCGCTACCTTCCAGTGTCGTGACGCTGAGCGTAGGCTTCAAGGTCTGCGGCACCTGCAGCGCAACCAGCACCATTGCAATGATGAACGCAGCCGGGATGAACACCCGGGTGTGAGCTTTGACGAAGTCCTCAAAAAAATTACCGACGGTTGATCCCTTGCTAGTCACCGCCCGGATAAAAGCAATTGCCACGCAGAGCCCGGTTGCCGCAGACGTGAACATCATCATCGTAATGACAGCCATCTGGGCCATATAGGATAACCCCGACTCCCCGCTGTAATGCTGAAGATTCGTATTGGTCATAAAGCTGATGATCGTAGAGAACGACAAGGTCGATTCCATATTATCGATGCCATTCGGGTTGAAAGGCAGTACTCTCTGCAACCGCAGAATCAAATACCCTGCTGCGACCAGCACAATATTCGTCATCACAAAGCTGATGGCATAACCTTTCCACGTCATTCCCTTGCGTTCTTTCAAGCCAATCAGTGCGAAGATCGGTTTCTCCGCCCAGGAGAACCATCTGTCCGTTCCATTGCCTTCATTGCGAAACACCTGATATAGATAAGTTCCAAGCGGCTTTACCAGCAGCACCAGAACGAGTATAACGATGGCAATTTGTAAAATGCCCATGGCGAATGCCTTCCTCCTTCAGCTGTCTCCCTAGAATTTTTCAGGGTGAATCAGCGCATAAATCAAGTACAGAAAAATAAAGAGCGTGCATACCAAAATGATCATCATGGTTAATCCGCCTCCGGTTCCGAAACCACGCGCCCGCACCAGGACATAAACAGCATGAACAGTCCGTAGGTTCCTCCCAATATGAGCACCATATATAAATCCTGCATGAATATAACCTCCTAAAACCTCGTTGTGATATCAGCCAAGACCTTAGCTGACAATGGACGAAATCAGGAAGGAGACCTGGTGATGGTTCGTATGAAGCACCACATCGGCACCCAGCCCTTTGTATATCAATCGCGGATTGCTGGAGTGAGTAATCACATAAATCGACTCCGTGGTCCAGGTCCGGCAAATCCGTAAATAGCGGCAGCATAGATTCAAGCTCCTCTCGAACAGAAACACCTTGCCGACGGGAAACTCGGGAATGATCCAGGTTTGCTCGTCCCTTGTATTGATGAGTATCATGTTGGTGCAGCCCAGCTCATGCAGCCTCTCCTGTTCGACCCGGTTGTTGGCTATGGCCACAAACGAAATGCGCTTAAAGATCAGCTGGCGGATAAATTCTTCCCCGGCCCTGTTCGGTGCGGATACCAGGATAAACTCCTGCGATTTCTCCATCTTTTGTTCTCCTCCTAAGTTCGGAAAGAGAAGACAACAACAAAGAAGCCCGCGGAAAGAGAAGAACTCTTCCCGCAGGCTCCTTAATAGGACACGGTGAAATACACCGTGGCCCAAGTCCACGACAATCGTTGCCTCTCTCGATACGCTTACGAGGTTAGCTGACGGATTCGGGCGTGAGAGTCGCCCTACCCATAGACCGTTATCTTGTCCATGGGATTCACCCCTGAGAGATCAGATTCATCTCCCGACTGGTTCCCCCGTTCCTTTTCCATTCAAGGACTCAGCGAAAATTGAAAACGAGTAGCATGTTATTCTATTAGCCATTGACTAAACATCCAGGTCCGGCAAAACAACACAGCATCAGGTCCGAGCGGTGAGAGTCGCATCATCCTGCAATTTCAGCGAAGGCCCATGGTGCCTTCGCCCGAGATTCGATCCATAAAGAGCTTAGGCGCAGCTCTCACACTGTCTGTAGGCCTTCATGGAACGGCTGCTCGTATGCCTGCCGCTGATGTCCGTCAATTCATAGTTCGTATCATACGTCTGGCCCTGCAGGAAGTAAATGTGAGCAAAAACACATGTGGCGTTATGTAGAACAAGAACTGACCGTTTTCGCTCCATTATCTCCCGAATACTGCTCTATACTATGTATTTCTATTGTTTTCTTGTATTTATCGCAATCTATCGAGATACCGAGATTTTGCCATGATAATCGATGACACGACTGAATGTACACGTTTTCTTATACGGTTTTCATCGATTTTCGGAATGTATCCGTCCCATATGGTCATTTACTTTTAGATTCCTCCGGCGTATGATTCATCCATCTATTCGAAACATTCGTTATACGCTGAGCTCCCGACAGATGGGGAGACGGGGGAACCAAAATCGCCAATGGAGCTTCTGTTGGTGAATGGGGTGAATCCGCAGCGCCTAGATGGTCAGGGCACTGCGGTAGGGTGCTCTCAAGCCCGAATCCGTCAGCTAACCTCGTAAGCGCGTTTTGAGAGAGAACACCACCCGAGCCTTAAGCGGAAGCGGCCACTGGAATAGGGCCTCTAACGATAAATAGGCCTGGAGAGCGGGGGATCTCTGCTCACCAGGCCTTTTTGCCGTGCATATAACATTCTTATAAAGGAGCGTAGATCATGACGAAATTCATCGAGGCTGCACTGGCACCCGTTATCGAAACCGGAGTTCCCGCATTAAGTGCAGAGCCCATCCGCCATATGGAGATATTTCGTTTCGACCAGGGCTCGGCTGAACGCTTTATCCCCTGGAGCGACCGAGATTGGAACTGCGGTTTGTTCAAAATCAGCTGCAAAGACGCGGCCGGGTATGCCGAATATGCGCTGCCAAGCAACAGGCAATTCACGGATCTGGTCCGCTGGGCATCCGTCTTTACAAGGCTGCGAGGCATGCCCGTGACCGAGGCCGTTCGCTATGCCCAGAAGCAGCACCAGTGGGGATCCGTCCGGATGCAGCTCGCCTTATCGGCGCTCGCCGATCTGGAGGCCAATCTGCAACAGCACATCACCCGTCAGCAGTTAGGCAGCTTGCCGCTGGAGCGTTCCTTCCTGATGGACTGCTCGGAGGCGTATTATTTCTTCTAGGACAGTAGCTAGAAAGAGCTACCGTCCTCGCTTCCCTTTCAATTGGTTGTTTCCCCCGCTCACTTGAACATATTTTTGAGCACCATCATCAGGTTGGCCGGCTTCTCCGCCAGCCGCCGGATAAAATACGGGTACCACATCGTTCCGTAGGGCATATAACACCGGATGCGATAACCGTCCTGTGCAAGCGCTGCCTGATCGTTCATCCGCAGCCCGTACAGCATCTGAAACTCAAATTCCTGTTTGTCTATGTGGCTCTGCTCGGCAAACACCTTCACCCAGTCGATGATGTTGTCATCGTGCGAAGCAATCGCAACGTAGGCACCCTGATCAAAATGCATTTTGATCAATTTCTTATAGTTGTCAATGACCTCCCGCTTCTGCTGAAAAGCGATGGTTCCCGGCTCTTTGTACGCCCCCTTCACCAACCGCAGATTAACACCGGCATTCATTAAATTCTTGACGTCCTCCTCAGTACGGAACAAGTAGGCCTGCATCACGGTCCCTACATTGGTTAGCCCCTCCTTATGGAGCCGCAGTGTCATGTCAATCGTCGCCTGGGTATACGGCGAATCCTCCATATCCAGACGAACGAAGTTGCGGTGCTCTTTCGCCTTTTTTGCCACCAGCTTGATATTCTCGTAAGCCTTCTCGGGGTCCAGTGCCATGCCCATCTGCGTCGGCTTCAGCGATACGTTCGATTTCACTCCCCGCTTGGCAATCCCTTCTACAAGCTTCAAATATTCCTCTCGGTACCCGGCTGCTTCATCCAGCGTCGTGATACCCTCCCCCAAATGATCCAGCGTGACGAGAATGCCCTTCTCATTCAGCCTCTCAATTTCATCCAGCGCCTCGTCCAAGGTATCGCCAGCTATGAATCTGCCCGCCAGTTTTCGGCCGTATTTGATCGACAACCACTTCACGAATTTATTACCGGACACCGTCAGGATCACTTTACGGTAAAGTTCGGTTCCGTCCATGCGAGCTCCCCCTTTGCAAAAGGCAAACCAAAATGCACTCTATCTTAACTCATATGCAAAAATCATGACGACATGCAGAGAGACATACATATCTAACATAGAGCTTTTCACCAAGAGATCCTAAACGCCCCACCACGACACATTCAGCAGCTGGACCATAAACCTAAAGCTCCGAATCATATCATGTTAAGGAGGGGCCTCCCATGCGAGTACCTTTTCGGAATGAACCATTTCTGGATTTCAACAACGAGTTGAACAACAAGTTATACGATGCCGCGCTATCCGCGGTCGAAGCCGAACTCGGCAAGACGTACCCTCTGGTTATCGGCGGTGCCCAAATCCATACGGAGCGTACCGCAAAGTCGGTCAATCCGTCCCGTAAACATCAGGTCATCGGCATTGTATCCCAAGCCGATACCGAACTTGCGGAACAAGCCATTCAGACAGCCGCACGGACTTTTGAGACGTGGAAGTACATCGCGCCGAGCGAACGGGCACGATATTTGTACAAGGCTGCAGCAATCATGCGGCGGCGCAAGTTTGAGTTCTCCGCGCTGATGACGCTGGAAGCCGGCAAAACGCGTGCCGAAGCGGACGCGGATACGGCCGAAGCGATCGATTTCATGGAATTCTATGCACGCGAAATGCAGCGCCTGAGCGCACCCCAACCGCTGACGGTTCATGAAGAGGAAGAAAATCATCTCTATTACATTCCACTCGGCGTCGGCATCGTCATTCCGCCGTGGAACTTTCCGCTCGCGATTATGGCAGGCATGACCACGGCGGCCATCGTCTCGGGCAACACCGTTGTGCTGAAACCGGCGAGCACCACGCCGGTCATTGCCGCCAAATTCGTGGAGCTGCTAGAAGAAGTCAGCCTGCCTCCGGGCGTCGTTAACTTCCTGCCGGGACCGGGCCAGGAAGTGGGCGACTATCTGGTGGATCATCCGCTGACCAGGTTTATCAGCTTTACGGGATCCCGCGACGTCGGACTGCGAATTCAGGAACGAGCGGCCAAGACGCAGCCGGGGCAACAATGGATCAAACGCGTCATCGCCGAAATGGGCGGAAAAGACGCCATTATCGTAGACAACGAGGCCGATCTGGATCTCGCGGCGGATGCGATCACCGCCTCCGCATTCGGCTTTTCCGGCCAGAAATGCTCCGCCTGCTCCAGGGCCATCGTGCATGAGGACGTCTATGATACCGTGCTGCAGAAGGTGATCGACCGCTCCAAGAAGCTGGTGATCGGCAGTCCGTCTCACGCCGAGGTGCAGGTAGGGCCTGTCATCGACGATAAGGCCTACCGTAAAATTCTGGACTATATCGAAATCGGGAAAGCCGAAGGCACCCTGGTACTCGGCGGATTTCCGGGCGATCCGGAAGGGTATTTCATCCAGCCGACGATCTTCGCGGACGTGGCCAGCACCGCCCGTATTTCCCAAGAGGAGATCTTCGGCCCGGTGGTGGCCTTCACGAAGGCCGCCACCTTCGACGAAGCGATCCAAATTGCCAACAACACCGACTATGGGCTGACCGGCGCGGTGATCTCGAACAACCGCGCCCACCTGGAGCAGGCGCGGCGCGATTTCCATGTCGGTAACCTGTATTTGAACCGGAAATGCACCGGTGCCTTGGTGGGCACCCACCCATTCGGCGGCTTCAATATGTCCGGGACCGATTCCAAAGCCGGCGGGCGCGATTACCTGCTCCTGTTCACGCAGGCGAAGGCGGTGTCAGAGCGATTCTGATTACGGCATGAAAAAAACCTCTCCATGACGATCGATGGAGAGGTTTTTTATGTACCGCTGCTTATTTTATTGGCTCTACGCCTTGACCTTGCCCTTAATCTCCCGGACCACCTTGCCCTCGAACGATTGGTTCATCCAGTAAGCAAGATGAATGCCTTCCTCGCCGAAGCTGCATTCCGTGGTTAAGTAGAACGGCGTCTCCGTCAGCCGGATGGTCAGCTTCAACGTCTGGTCATCCTGCCAGGTCATGGAGGCAGCATATTCATTATCCGCCATCATCATCAGCTTGGCGGTTCCCAACTTCCACGCGTTACGACCACAGACAACCGAATGGACGCCGTGTTCCCCCTGAAGCTCCATGATCGCGCCATCTTCCTCAAAGCGAACGGAAAATGAATGCAGCTTCTCCTCATTCTCTTCGAGATCATAGACGATCCCGGAGACGTCCTTCTCGATTGGGGATACCGCTTCTTCGATTGGCGGATCCAGCTTAAGCTCTTGCAGTGTTCTAGCAAGAGAAGCCTCCGCTCCGGTGTCGACAGGCAGTGCATCCAATCCCATCGCTGGCTGCAGATGCTCCCATACCTCATTCAGCACGGCCTGCATGTCTCCAAGGCCGGAGGTAATCGCAATCACCGCATCCTGTTCCGGGAACACGACGCAGAATTGTCCAAAGGCACCGTCGCCGCGGTAGGCCCCGTGGCGGCACATCCAGAATTGATAGCCGTACCCTTCGGTCCAATCCGAAGAGGAATCCGCAGGTCCGTTACATATCTGCTTGGAGGTGGCCTCTTCAATCCACGCTTCTGGAATCAGACGCTGGCCTTCCCATACCCCCTTCTGAAGATAAAGCTGACCGAATTTGGCAATGTCCTCAGTCTTCAGCTTAAGTCCCCATCCACCGGTGTTGATCCCCTGCGGACAGCTTTCCCAGGTGGCTCCATAAATGCCGAGCGGCTCAAACAGACGGGGCTGCAAATAATCCAGCAGCGTGATGCCCGTGACCTTCTGCAGAATGGCCGAGAGCATGTAAGTCGCTGCGCTGTTATATACAAAGTGGGTCCCCGGTTCATGCTCAACCGCTTGTTTAAGAAAATCGGCCACCCAAATATCAGACTGTAAGGCAGGCTCCTGGTCGTGCCCCGTTCCCATAATCAGCAAATCGCGAATCGTCATCGCGGACAGATTCGGCGAGGGATCTTCAGGAGCGTATTCCGGAAAGAAGTCGATCACCCGATCCTCCAGCGTAATCCGGCCTTCCTGGACCAGAAGTCCAATCGCGGTAGAGGTAAAGCTCTTGCTTAGCGAGAACAGCATATGCGGTTTATCCGCTTGACACGGCTTCCACCAGCCTTCCGCTACGACATGTCCATGCCGTACCAGCATGAAGCTGTGGAGTTCCAGCTCCTTTTCCTGAATCGATCGGATAAAGCGTTCGATAGACTGTGATGAGATTCCTTGATTTTCGGGGGTGCTTCTTGGCAATAATTGAACCGGATTCATGTTCATCTTCCTTTCGCCTCTCCCTGTATCCATAAGATAAATTCATTATGTCCCTTCCATTATACACCAGGTAATGGCACCGCTTCATCATAACGTATAGCACGGAAACCCAGTCGCTCACTAATCTCATTTAAGTCCTCCCGTGCAAGAAAGGAAGCCTCCTGATCGCGGCCGCGCGCCAGCTCTTCCCCATCCACTTGAGCATTGCCGCACTGCACCATTTCCTTCGAATATAGGGCCGGATGGGACAGGAAGAAGTACTGATCTTCCGTCAGGCCGCCAAGCACCCTTTCAAACGACTCGACCCCGTCCGGAACGCCACCCGGGAAAAAGTTATAGTAATCGCGATGGTTGATTAGCCCCTTCGCTTCAATCCAGCGGTCCAGCTCTTCTTGCAGCCCGGGTATGAAGCGCTCCGGCAGCATATGAGAATCGACATAAGAGATGTTGAAGCCTGCTGCGGTCAGTTTATCAAGCTGCGCTTCGCACTCTACAAGGATCTCCTGCAGCGAAGGCGGATGATCCTGAAACAGGATCGGGTCCGGATAGAAATATCCGGACCGATCGACAAGCGAAGGAACCTGTTCCTTCGCGGCAACAGGTCCCCAGCGTACGTTATCCCATTCCGCATTCAGCGTCATATGGAAGCCGAAGCAGATGTCCTTGCGATGCGCCAATAGCTGCGCAGCCTCGGTAAGATAAAGGCCGGGCGCCATGATGGACACATTTTTGATAAATCCGGCCTCTACCGCCCGGGTAATCGCTAGATTGGCGGAACGGCTGGAAGCATAATCGTCGGCTCTCGTAATGATTCGCCTCATTTTACCGCACCTGCCGCAATCCCCTTGATGATGTATTTCTGAGCGAAAATATAGAAAATGACAACCGGGATGATCGTCAGCGTCAGACCGGCCATCGCCTGGTTCCACACAATCGTGAACTCCCCGAAGAAATAGAAGGTCGAGAGCGGAATCGTCCGCAGCCCTTTATCCGACAGCGTCAGCGATGGGAGCAGGTAGTCGTTCCACAACGCAATAACGTTCAGAATCGCGATGGTCACGCTGATGTTCTTCAGCAGCGGGAATACGATTCTCCAGAACACGCCCAGCTTGGAGCAGCCATCTAGCGTTGCCGCCTCCTCCAGCGCAACCGGCACGGATTTGATGAACCCGTGGTACAGGAAAACCGCCATACTGGATGTAAAGCCGACGTTCATATAGATCAAGCCCTCATGGGTATTGAGCATTGGAATGTGCAGATTGCTGCGAATCCAGTCCATCACCTGCATCAGCGGCATCATGAGCGTCTGAAATGGAATCAGCATGGTTGCTACAAACGTGAAGAAAATGATTTTGCTCAGCTTATTATCCGTCCGCACCAGCATCCATGCCGTCATGGAGGCGAGCACGATGACAATGATCACCGAGATGACGGTGACATAAAGCGAGTTACCCAGAGCGTTGAAGAAATTCATCTTCTCCATCGCCAATTTATAATACTCAAAGCTGAAGGAAGAAGGCAGCGCGAGTGCATTCTCATACAGTTCCGCGCGATCCTTGAACGAGTTAATCAGCATGATGAAGACCGGAGACAAGAAGACCAGTGCAACGAGGAACAGCAGGATGTCGAGCAGCCATTTCCCTGATTTCTTCATTACATCTGCACCTCTCTTCTCTTCGTGATGATAACTTGCGTCAGCGTAAGTCCGGCAACAATCAGGAAGAAGATGATCGCTTTCGCCTGACCTAAACCATAATTACCGTAAGCAAAAATCTCGTTAAAAATATTCATCGCAAACATCTCCGTCGCATTGCTCGGTCCGCCCTTGGTCAACGACAGGTTCACGTCATAGATTTTGAACGCCCCGGACAGTGTCAGGAACAGACAGATCGTGAACGAAGGCATTAACAGCGGGAACACAATGCTCTTCAGTCGCTGCCATATGTTGGCGCCATCGACCTTGGCCGCTTCCATCAATTCATCCGGAATCCCCTGGATGCCCGCGATGTAGATGATCATCGTATAACCCGCCAGCTGCCAGGTGAATACGGCGACGATGGCGTACAGTGCAAACTGCGGATGCAGCAGCCAGTTAAAGAACACGCTGTCAAACCCGGTTTTCTCACCCAGGAAGCTGAAGGCATCCGTAAAAATAAACTGCCAGATGTAACCCAGAATCAGGCCGCCGATCAGGTTCGGCATGAAAAACATCGTCCGTGCCGCATTTCTCGAGCGGAGCTTTGTCGTCACCAGCAGCGCAAAGCCCAGTCCCAGAACGTTGACGCATACCAGCGCGAGCAGCGTGAATTGAACCGTATGCCAAGCCGATGTCAGGAATCGGTCGTCCTGGAACAGCTGAACGTAATTGTCGAACCCTACGAATACTTTAGGATTCGCCGGAATGCCGTCCCAATTGACGAAGGAGTACACAATCCCGATAATGAACGGGATGATGACCACGGTCGTGAAAATAAACAGAAGCGGCACCGTAAACAGGGCAAACCAGGCTTTATCCTTTCTTTTGCTCATAATCCATACCTTCTTTCCGTTCCGGATGATTCCCGCAAGGCGGCATCAAACCTTGAAGTCGTGTTAGAAAAAACAAAAGCCTAACGCTCATCATCAGAACGTCTGAGGCTAGGCTTTCGTTTTCATGGAATTGTTATTTCAGGTGATTTTCGTTTCGCCTCGATTATTTCGATGCTTTCGCCCACACTTCATCCAGCTTCTGCAGGAACTGCTCTCCTGTCATGCCCGGATTCATGAAGTACTCCTGCGTAGCCGGAGCCAGGTCATTGGTGATGATGCCCGATGGGAAGTAGTTCAACGCCCAAGTGATCGTCTCACCCTTCGTTGTTGCTTCGTGCACCGCTTGAGACAAAGGATCCAGATCGCCTGCTTCAATATTCGTTAAAGCCGGGATGAATTTGAAGTCGTCCACGATGGCTTTCTTGCCGCTGTCGCTAGTAAAGAGCCAGTTCAGGAAAGCGTTCGCAGCTTTGACTTCCTCAGCATCCGCCTGATTGTTTACGACCCAGTAGCTGGCCACACCTACGGCGATTTTGTCATTGCCGGCGAGCGGGAATGGCATCATGCCGACTTTGGAACCGAAATCACCGAAGTCCGCAAGCATGGAATAACTCCAGTTGCCTTGATGCACCATAGCCGTTTTTTCCGTTGCAAAGTCACCCATCTGGCTATCATATTTCACTTCCAGCGGATTCTTGGTATTCGCCTTGATCACGTCCATGAATTTTGCCCACTCTTGGAACTCCTTCGTATCCGCCATCTTCACTTCGCCTTTGTTCAGCTGCTCGATAAAGGCCAGCGGATCGGATTGTAGGGCAAACGGCGTGTTGATGATATGTCCGATCAAGAAGTAAGCCTCCTGGGACAAACTCAAACCGTTCTTGCCGTCGGCTTTCAACTGCTCCAGCGTCTTGGTAAAGGAATCCAGGTCTTTCATGTTTGCCGGATCTACCATATCCTTGTTATACACAAGACCGAAACCTTCTACGCCGTATGGAACGCCCACGGTTTTATCTTCGACCTTCAATTCCATATCAGGCGCAATGTTCTTAACATACTCTTCACCGCTCAAATCGGAGAAATAGGTTTTCAGCTTCTCGGACTCAGGCCCTGGAGCCACGCTGAATATGGTGGGTCCCTGGTTGCTGCTGAGCTTCGCTACCAGCTGCTGCGAATAAGCGTCACCTGCGGCACCCCATACCTCAACCTCATTGCCGGTTTCTTCTTTATAGGTTTTAACCAATGCTTCAAGAGGTTCTGTAATTTCAACTTTCGATTGGAAGAGCGTAATTTTCTTCAGCTTATCTCCCCCGGATGCTGCTCCAGAATCTTTGTCAGATGTACCACCACAGGCTGCAAGTGTCGCAACCAAAGCCGTTGCTGTTAGTATGCTTAATACCTTTTTTACTTTTTTCAAGTGACACGCCTCCCCCTTAAGGACTCTATAAAGTAAAACGTTTACAAACCCATCATAGGGCGGTTTACCTAGATTGTCAATAAAAATTGTACGCGTTTTCATAAAAATACTAAGTAAAAAAACTAGTAAAATTCTTGATATTTTACTAGTTACACTCATAAAGTTTATCTCACCGTTTTTCTCCACTGAATGGTGGCATTCAGCTTAAAGGGCTCCCGGCCCGTTGTGCCTTTAATCATCTCGAGCAGCTCTTTCGCCGCCAAATAACCGCTTTCATAACGCGGGATTGCAATCGTGGTCAAACCGGCCATCGCCGCCGCATCCGAATTATCGAATCCGGTGATCGAGATATCCTCCGGGACCCGTATTCCGTTCTCTTCCAAAGCTTTGATCGCGCCGAGAGCCATATTGTCATTCGCACAGACCAGCACTTCCGGCAAGGCGTTGCTCAGGATCAGAATTTTGGCCGCCTGGTATCCGCTTTCCTCACTGTAATCGCCATGGAAGTAATTGCGGCGGTCAAACACGATGCCATTCTTCGCAAGCGTATCCATAAATCCGGCGAACCGCTCCTTGTGATCCAGGGTAAACTCCAAGCCGCCAATGTATCCAAAGTTCGCAAACTGTTTATCCACCAAGGCCTGGACCATTTCACACATCACGGGGTAGTTGTCCACGATCACGCTTTTGGTGTTGGCGTACTCATTATCAATAATCCGATCCATGAGAACGACAGGAAACTGCGGCGTGGCTACCGAGACTAAATATTCGTCCGTCATGTTCCGATCCAAACTTATGGTACCGCTTGCAAATTTACTGCGCATAAAATTGGTGCTGGATTTATTCGTACAGATAATAAGATCGTATCCATTCTCCGTCAGGCAATGGCTGATCCCCTTGATGATCTTTAAATAATAATCGCGATCAAAGTCGCTGAAGACAAATATAATCGTGTTGCTTTTATCGGATTTGGTTGACTTATGCGGAAAATAGCCGTGCTCCGAGCATAATCTCAGCACCCGCTCCCTCGTCTCCCGCCCCACGTTCTTACGCCCGTTCAGCACGTTGGACACTGTAGACACCGAGACATCCGCGAGCTTTGCAATTTCCTTCAAACCACTCATGAATCCTATCCCCTCTCCAAAGGCGTTAGTAAATTTAATATAACATGGATTTATTTTTAATAAAATTTACTTATTTTGCTTGGACGAGATTTTCCTTGGAACATCATCCTTGTCATTGCTTCTCATGATACCTGTTCAGACGAGAAAACCTTTGTTCGCCATAGCAAAAAAGCAGGCCACGCGAATCCATTCGCTGTGACCTGCTAAATTCCAATTTATTAGATTTCTTGCCCTTTATACGGTACCGCACCGCTCCCTGATCGTGATTGGATCTTTTGTTTTGTCTACTTGTCTAGGCCGATTCACTAGATAAATGCCAAGCCCGATACAGACCGTGCCGGCCAAGGTATACCAATGCAGCTGCTCGCCTAGTATAAGCCATCCGGATAATACGCCGAACACGGGAATGAGGAACAGATACACGTTGGCTTTATTGGGATCGCTATTGCGCAGCACATAATACCATGTGACGAACTGGGCAATTGAGCTCATCAGAATCATCCAGCCCAGAACAAAGAGCTCCTTCACGATCTGGGATGAATCCCATACAAAATGCGGCTCTTCCAGAAGCGGACTTGCGATGAGCAGCAGGATGCCGCCGATCAGCATCTGATAAGCAGCCATGACCCAAGCGTCAAACTCCTTACCCCAACGGGAACTTAGCAGCGTCGCCATGCCCCAGGCCATCCCAGCGCCCAGCGCAAACCAGAATCCGCTCTGCATCTGCATCTCCAAGCCTTGCGTAATGAACACGCCGATAAAACCAATGATCACGCCCGCCCATTGAAGGAGACGGTACCTTATACCGAAGATCAGGAAGCTGAACACGATGAACCAGATCGGGTTGCTGGAGGACAAAACCGAGGAGCTGCCAGAGGAAATCGTCTGCATGCTCAGGTAGATGCCACTCATCACGAGTGCCGATTGAAACAGCCCGATCGTTGCCAGCTTCAGCCAGGCAGCGCTGCTCCTGGGATGGGGCCGTCTTACAATGAAGGGCAGCATCAGAAGGCCCGCTCCCACGAACCGGATCGCCAGCAGCACGAATGGGGAACCGAAGGACAGCGCAATTTTGCCGATCGGGAAGTTAAGTCCCGCGACCAGCATCGTAAATATCGTCAGAATCAGCATACGCGGTTTGCTCATGCCATGAATTCCCCTCTCCTTAACCAAGTGTATCCTCAGTTTATTCCGACCTTCATATCATGTAAAATAATTAAATAAGATTCGAGCCATCACTGTAAATGATGGATATAAGGAGGCTCCTAAGGTGGAGAGTGGAGATTTGAAGATATTCCAGGCTGTTGCCCGTGAAGGAAATATAACCAAGGCTGCCGCCAGTCTAGGTTACGTGCAATCAAACGTGACCGCTAGAATTCGGCAGCTTGAATCCGAGCTGAACACGCCCCTGTTCTACCGGCTCAGCCGCGGTGTTGCCTTAACTTCGGCCGGCTGTAATCTGCTCAAGTATGCCGATCAGATTACGCGTTTGCTTGACGAAGCCGTGAAATCGACGCAATTCTCGGAAGAACCGTCGGGTCCGCTGCGGATCGGCTCATCGGAAACCACAGCCGCGGTACATCTACCCGGCATCATGCTGGATTATCATAGACGGTATCCTGACGTGAAACTGTCATTAATTACAGGCCATAGAACTGACTTGATTCGAGCCCTGAACGAATATGAACTGGACGGGGCGTTTATCAGCGGACCTCTGGATTACCCGGACTTTGACGAAATCCGGGCCTTTGACGAGGAGCTTGTCCTCATCTCGGAACCGACGGAGTCAGCGCTTCGCGATTTACTCACCAAACCGCTGCTGTTCTTTGGCAAGGGCTGCTACCACCGTGAACGGTTGGAGCAATGGCTTCATGAAGAGAACGTGGGACCCATGAACATTATGGAGTTTGGCACGTTGGAAGCCATCATGGGCGGTGTGGCCGCCGGGCTGGGTATCTCGCTGCTGACGCTTTCTTCCGTTAAGGACTGGGTGGATGCCGGGAAATTGCAGGCTTTTCAAATTCCCGAGCGTCATCGCAGCTCCAAGGTCCATTTTATATTCCGGCGCGACCTGTTTCGCACCAGCGCCTTTAATCAATTTATCGAGCCGTTTCAGAAGTCCGAATGAATGCTTCGACTGGAACGGGAAACAAAGAAACCGTGACCCCAAGGGCCACGGTTTCTTTATGAGCCAAGCACAATTATCTTGGTATTTGGTCTGCGGAAGAAGAGCCAAGACACTTATCTCGGTATTTGGTCTGCCGAAGGCTGCAGAAAACCCAACACCTCGGGAGCCAGCACTTCCGGCGCCATCACAACGGCAGAATGGTCCTGACCAGGCAGCATCCGGTGCTCGCACTGAGGGAGCAAGTCGACCAATGCGCTCGCGGCCCCATGGAACATAGATCCGCTGTTCTCGCCCGTCATCACCATGACCGGAACATCTACATCCCAGCGATCCGTTGGCAGCGGTTGACCGGATTGCGTGCTCCCCATAATCATGCCGTCATAGGCCAATGTATGCGCCATGCCCTCCATGACCTGCCAAGAAGGATCTGCCTTCATGAATTCGATATATTCCGCGGGGATCCCGAGCGCTGCTGTCATGAAATATTCTACGGCTTCGCTGCGCCTGCTCTCGGCCATCAGTGCATTCAAATGCTGCACGTATTTCGCCGGTACGGGTTCACGGCTATCGTCAATGATAAACGGCGGCTCATATAGAAACAGTTTTCTAACTTTACCGCTTCCGAGTCTGCTTGCCGCATCCAGAGCCAGAACAGCGCCCGAAGAACTTCCGAATACATACGCGCTGCCGCCCGCTTCCTGAATCAGAGCATCGATATCTTCGACCTCACGTTCAATGGCATACGGAGCCGTATCCGTGCTGCTGCCTCGTCCCCGTCGATCATAATTGTAGACGGTGAATTGTTCAGACAGAAATTCCCCAAGACGCGTTGTATCGTTGTGATCCGAAGCGGCAGCAGCTACAAGAATGATAACTGGACCAGTCCCTTTCTTTTCATAAAAAATTCGGGTACCGTCATTCGACATTGCATAGCTCATGGTCATTTCTCCTTTTATGATCCTTTTATGTACAATCTGATTTCATCCTCGAACCGTTCCAGCGTCTCCGTGTATCCTTCTACCATTCCCATGCCTTCCGCAGCCTCCAGCTGCTCTGTGCTCGCAAAATGGGTGATGATGCATAGCCTGGTCCCTTCCCCGGCCTCTTCAAACGTAACCGAAGTCAACATGTCACTGTCTGCAACGAGGTTCCAGTTCGAATCCGTGAATGTATCCGTATATACGAGCCTTGATAACTCCGCCACTTCGGAGTAGGTCGCCTTGCAAAAGGCTTCTTCCCCTTCTTCCGCCGCATCGGGAGCCAGTCTATAGCGCCATACGCCGCCCGGTCTGACATCCATCTCATATACCGTGGCATTCCAGTTCCTTGGCCCCCACCAGCGTTCAATGTGTTCCGGCTTCGTCCATCCCTGCCAGGACAGCTTCAGAGGTATGGATACGACACGTTCCACGGTCAGCCTTCGCTGCTCCCGGTCTTTTATAATGGTGGTTTTCCTGCTCAAACAAACCCCTCCTCTCTGTGAAACCGGCTCTGCGTGCAGAGCCCTGTCTTCCTGTGGATCTACTAAAAAGTTGGATTAACTCTCCTTTCCGTTGAAGTCGCTCATATAGTCCTCGAACTTGTCGAGTCGCTCTTCCCACAATCGACTGAACGAATCGAGCCAGACGTCCAGCTCCTGAAAGGGCTGGGCTTCAAGACTATAAATACGCTGCTGTGCGTTCTTACGGACCTTCACCAGCCCAGCCTCGCTCAGTATCCGCAGATGACGGGATACTTGGGGCTGGCCAATTCCCAAAGTCTCTACGATGTCGCTGACCGATCTCGACCCTTGCTTTAAGAGTTCAACAATGTTGAAGCGGTTCGGCTCGGAGATCGTGAACAGGGTTAATTGCATAGCTGAAGTATTCATGGCTATAATATACACCAATACGTATATACACGTCAACGTATATACACATCTATTTTTCCAGCATTCTTTTGATGCAAAAAATGTGACATCACCTCAATTCCATCCACTCGGACATGCTGCATAATCTATTCAGATGCCCAACGAACACAGATAATGAACCATTGGCTGGTCAACCCTATCTCCTGTTCCCAGCACTCGAACAACATCAAAAAAGAGACCCCCACATAGGGGCCTCTTGATATATATCTCTTTATATCATGGCGATTCAAAGCTATAAAGCTTTCAGACATCCTTATGGCTGAATGGACACTTGATGCAGCTGCATAATGCCGTTTGGATGCCGCCAGAAGCCCTCGACCTTGCTGCTGACTCCGTTTAAATACTCCTGATGATGGATGTACAGCATCGGCGCTAACTCAACCAGCTTCTCTTGCGCCTGTTTATAGATAAGCTTTCGTTGTTCCGGATCGTTCTCTTTCCGCCCGGCATCCAGCAGTTTATCCAGTTCCGGATCTTTCGTGAAGGTACGGTTGCCCGGCTCCCCTACATTTTTGGAATGGAATAACTCATACATGCCATAATCCGCATCAGCTGTTACCGTGGACCACCCGAGGATAAACATATCATGCTTGCCTTCTGCGGTTTGAGCCAGATATGCGCCCCACTCGACCACTTCGATTTTGACTTCAACATTCAATTCCTTCAGCTTGGATTGTACGTACTCGGCGACCTTAATCCGTTCCGGATTATCATTGGTCCAAATGGTCGTTGAGAAGCCCCCCTCGTAGCCAGCCTCCTTCAACAGTTCTTTTGCTTTGTCGATGTTATGTTCGATTGGCTTTACGGTAGCATCATAACCGTTCACGTCCGGTGCCAGCGGACCAACAGCAGGAATTCCGGTGCCCTCATAAATGCCCGAGATGATTTCGTCCTTGTTGATGGCCATCGACAAGGCTTGCCGCACCCGTACATCGTTAAACGGCTTTTTGTCGTTGTTAAACCCGATATAAGACAGGCTCAGCGAGGCCTGACGGTTCAGGGACATGCCGTCCGTGCTCTCAATGCGGCTGATGCTGCTCGGCGACACCGGATCGATAATATGCGCATAGCCGGTTTCCAGCTCCGCGATCCGCGTTCCCTCTTCACTTACGACCTTGAACGTGACCCGTTCAACCTTCGCTTTATCTCCCCAATAATCGGCGTTTGCCACCAGCTTCACTTCCTGTCCCGGGTTCCAGCTCTCTAATTTGAATACGCCCGTACCAACAGGGTTCTGCGCCAGATAAGCACCTGCCTTCTCGCCTGCCTTCAGCTTCTCGTAATCCAGCTTGATGGCTTCCGCACTAACCATACTGACCGCAGAGTGGGCAAGATGCGCAAGCAGCGGCGAGAAGGCATACTCGGTCACGAGTTGCACCGTGTATTCGTCGACGACTTTAACCTCTTTAATCATGCCGACAAGCGATGCGCGCGGAGAAGCAACTTCAGGATCCTGCATACGGTCGATGTTGGCTTTGACCACCTCTGCATTGAATGGAGAGCCGTCCGTAAACTTCACGCCTTGTCTCAGCTTGAACTCCCAGGTCAATTCATCGATTGCTTTCCAGCTCTCGGCGAGCCCCGGTTGAATATTCAGATCCTTATCATGAATCACCAGCGTGTTATAAATATGCGTTGTCATTACGCTCGTTTGCTGGTCCGTCGACATATGAGGATCCATGGATGGCGGATCAGAAAGCCAGGCAATCACAAGCTCATTCGCACCAGTGTCGGTTGTTCCTTCGGGAGGATCTTTAGCCCCCGGTTCAGGTGCTGGCGTATTGGTGCCGCTTGGCGGCGTTTCAGGGTTACTGCTCTTGCTTGAACTTCCGCACGCCGACATCACTACGGTAAGCAGGACCAGGATGCAGACAAGCCATTTGAATCTTCTATTACCTGTCATGTGAAACAAACTCCCCCTTCTCAATCAAAATAGGAAAATATTTTATACACAGTTAACATATATTTTACTATTTGATATTTATACCAGAAGAAGCCAGATTTACCTCACGTTTATACGACACCAATTCTGACATCCATACTTGGAGAAAGGATGATTTCACGTGCCTAACATGACCGCTGATGCCAAAACACCAGAATCGCTCCCTAGTGGAACCCGTCTCGTACAATGGAAATCTTTCTACCACCGTCTGAAGAAGAACAAAGCGGCCTTATTCGGGGGCTATTTTCTCCTGCTGATGATACTTGTCGCGATTTTCGGCCCCCTGCTCACCCAGTATGATCCGACCAAAGTGGATTATTCTACGAAACTGCTGAAGCCGTCCGCCGACCATTGGTTTGGTACGGACCACAACGGGCGAGATATTTTCACACGGATTATTCATGGCATGCGTCTCACGCTCTCGGTCGGTTTTATCTCGGTGATCATCGGTGCAGCCTTTGGTGTCGTGCTCGGAATCATCTCCGGCTATTACGGAGGTAAATGGGATGCGCTCATTATGAGAATGACCGATGTCATGCTGGCGTTTCCCGGCATTCTGCTGGCATTGGCGGTTGTCAGCGTTCTTGGAAAAAATCTGTTCAACGTGATCATCGCCGTCAGCATCTTCTCGATCCCCACCTTTGCCAGAGTCGTGCGCGGCTCGACGCTGGCCGTCCGCAAACTCGAATATATTGATGCCATGCGTTCGCTGGGCGCGAGCGATGGACGAATCATCTTCGGGCATATTTTGCCGAATATCACATCCCCTATCATCGTGCAGGCTACGCTGCGGATTGCCGTGGCTATCCTGACCGCCAGTGGACTTTCCTTCCTCGGTCTTGGCGCACAGCCGCCGACGCCGGAGTGGGGAGCCATGCTGAATGATGGGCGCAACTATATTATGGATCACCCCCATGTTGCCCTGTTCCCCGGCTTGTCGATCGTGTTCGTAGTCATCGCATTTAATCTGCTGGGTGACGGCTTGCGGGATGTCCTTGACCCGAAAATGAAAAAATAATGAAGGGGGCTGCCGGGCCATGCTCATCTATTCCATTCGAAGGCTGATTCAGACGATACCTGTTGTCATCGGCGTAACCATTGTCGTCTTCCTGCTGATGCACCTCATTCCGGGAGATGCGGCGCAGGTCATTATCGGGGAAGGGGCACCCAAGGAACAGGTGGAGAAGATCCGCGAAAACTTGGGATTGAACGATCCGCTGCCGCTTCAGTATTGGAACTACGTCAGCGGCTTGCTGCAGGGAGATTTGGGAGATTCGATCCGCAGCAGCCGCCCCATCGCCGATGAAATATTCAAAAGCCGGTTCTGGATCACCGTCGAGCTTGCCGTATACTCTACGATCCTGGCCGTATTTCTCGGCATTCTGGCGGGCATCATCTCCGCCGTCAAAAAAAGCTCGCCCGCCGATATCGGCGTCATGTTCATTGCCCTGTTCGGACTATCGATGCCGAATTTCTGGCTGGGACTTATGCTGATCCAATATTTTGCCGTGGATCTGGGCTGGTTCCGTCCCTCCGGCTGGGGCACCTGGTCGCAAACCATCCTTCCCGTGATCACGCTCGGGACAGGCGGCGCCGCAATCATTGCCCGAATGACCCGGTCCAGCATGCTGGAGGTCATCGGCCAGGATTACATCCGCACCGCCCAAGCTAAGGGCGTCCGAGAGCGCGTCATCATCTACCGACATGCCCTGAAAAATGCCATGATTCCCGTCATTACCGTCATCGGTCTGGAATTCGGCGGCCTGCTGGGCGGGGCGGTGCTGACCGAGTCCGTATTCGCCGTGAACGGCATGGGACGATACGTCATCGACTCGATCCGGGCGCGGGATTTCCCGGTCGTACAGGCAACCGTGCTTGTGCTCTCGATCATGTTCGTGCTCGTGAACCTGCTCGTGGACATCTCCTACCGATACTTCAACAAGCGCATTGATTTCGATTGATTGGTGATTTTTCGTCTATCGCGGTTTGAGTGTAGGCGACACGGCGGGATTCACTATCTGCCGAGAATCGAGCGGTTTGGGCCCGTTGCGGCTTATAACCCACTGATTGCTGTAGTTGAGTGGTTTGGGGGGCCTGCCCGGTCACTCGATCCACTAATCGAACGTTTGGGGCCCATCCGGACACACGATTCGCTATTCGAGCGATTTGGGCCCATTCGGACACACGATTCGCTATTTGCCCATAATCGGTCCATTTTCGAGTACATGCGGACACACGATCCGTTAATGTACCCAAAACCACGGATTAATCCTGGAATAACTCTCAATAGCGGATCTGGTGTCCTCAGCCTGCTGCTATTTGGGGGAAAATCAAGAAATAGCGGAACCATGGTCCTCAACTACACTAATGCAGCCATATTGACCCTTTTAAGTCCATACACACCTTCGATTTGCTGAAGTTAAGTTGTTACGGACCATTGCAAACATTAAACCCACTAATTACTGTAATTGAGTCGTTGGAGAACCCGTGCGCACTTACGATCCGCTATTCGAGCGATTTGGGCCTGCCCGGACACACGATTCGCTATTTACCCATAATCGGTCCATTTTCGAGTACATGCGGACACACGATCCGTTAATGTACCCAAAACCACGGATTAATCCTGGAATAACTCTCAATAGCGGATCTGGTGTCCTCAGCCTGCTGCTATTTGGGGGAAATTCAAGAAATAGCGGAACCACGGTCCTCAACTACGCTAATGCAGCCAACTGAGCTCATTTCGAGTCCATACACACCTTCGATGTACTGAAGTTAAGTTGTTACGGACCATTGCAAACATTAAACCCACTAATTACTGTAATTGAGTCGTTGGAGAACCCGTGCGCATTTACGATCCGCTAATCGAGCTATTTGGGCCCATTCGGACACACGATCTGCTATTTACCGGTAATCGACCTATTTTCGCATCCAAGCGGACACACGATCCGTTAATGCCCAGAATCATGGATTAATCCTGGAATAACTCTCAATAGCGGATCTGGTGTCCTCAGCCTGCTGCTATTTGGGGGAAAATCAAGAAATAGCGGAACCATGGTCCTCAACTACACTAATGCAGCCATATTGACCCTTTCAAGTCCATACACACCCTCGATTTGCTGAAGTTAAGTTGTTACGGACCATTGCAAACATTAAACCCACTTATTACTGTAATCGAGCCGCTTAGGAGCCCATTCGGACACACGATCCGCTATTTGCCTATAATCGACCTATTTTTACATCCAAGCGGACACATGATCCGTTAATGCCCCCAGAATCACGGATTAATCCCGGAATATCTTCCAATAACGGATCTGGTGTCCTCAGCCTGCTGCTAAACGGCGGAAATTCAAGAAATAGCGGAACCACGGTCCTCAACTACGCTAATGCAGCCGACTGAGCTCATTTCGAGTCCATACACACCTTCGATGTACTGAAGTTAAGTTGTGTTACGGGCCATTGCGGATTTTAAACCCACTTATTACTGTAATCGAGCCGCTTAAGAGCCCATTCGGACACACGATCTGCTATTTACCGGTAATCGACCTATTTTCGCATCCAAGCGGACACACGATCCGTTAATGCCCAGAATCACGGATTAATCCCGGAATTCTTCCAAATAACGGATCTGGTGTCCTCAGCCTGCTGCTTAAAGGCTTTAAAAATCAAAAATAGCAGAACAAATAGTCCTCACATTCGCAAATACAGTCAGACCAATTAATAGCGAAGGGAGCTACAACAAATGGAAGAGCACGCATTAAATCTGCTGACGATCAAGAACCTGCGCACCTCTTTTTTTACCGAGCTGGGTGAAGTGAAAGCGGTGGATGATATCAGCCTGACCGTCCGCAAGGGGAGGACGCTCGGGATCGTGGGCGAATCCGGTTCAGGAAAAAGCATACTGTCCCTGTCCATCCTGCGGCTGGTCTTTCATCCGGGGCGAATCGTCGGTGGCCAAATCCTATATAATGGTGTGAATCTGCTCGAACAATCGGACCGGCAGATGCGCAAAATAAGGGGTAATCAGATCTCGATGATCTTCCAGGAGCCGATGACATCGCTCAATCCGGTCTTCACCGTTGGCGATCAGATCGCGGAGGCCTACCAAATCCATGAGAATCTGAGCAAAAAACAAGCGATGGACAAAGCCGTCGAGATGTTAAAACTGGTCGGCATCCCTTCCCCGGAAAAAAGGGTCCGCCAGTATCCCTTCCAACTGTCCGGCGGTATGCGCCAACGTGTCATGATTGCCATGGCGCTGGCATGCAATCCGGATCTGCTTATTGCAGACGAGCCGACCACGGCGCTGGACGTGACCATTCAGGCTCAAATTTTGGAGCTGATGAAGGAGCTGCAGCGGAAACTGCAGATGTCGATTATTTTTATCACCCATGACTTGGGCATCGTTGCGGAAACCTGCGATGACGTAGCGGTCATGTACTGCGGAAAAGTCGTGGAATATACCGATGTGCGGACCCTATTCAAACATCCGAAGCACCCTTACACCATCGGCCTGATGAACTCGCTGCCGCGGCATGATATCGATAAGGAAACGCTGGAGCCGATTAAAGGCTCTGTTCCGAGCCCATATGACCCACAGGAAGGCTGCCGCTTCGCCCCCCGCTGTCCCCATGCAGCCAAGCTGTGCTATGACAAACTGCCGGAGCTTCAAGCGCTAGATGATAACCAGCAAGTCAGGTGCTGGAAATACACCGATCAATGGGAGCCGGAAAGCGAGGTGAACGTTCTGTCATGAGCAAAGAGCTGTTAACCGTCAAAAACCTCAAGCAGTATTTTCCGATTAAGGGCGGCGTCCTGGGTCGTACCGTCAACGTCGTAAAAGCCGTGGATGACATTTCGTTCTCCGTGCACGAGGGAGAGACTGTCAGTATCGTGGGCGAATCCGGCTGCGGCAAATCAACCACGGGCCGAGCCATCCTGAGGCTGGACGAACCGACGGCCGGCGAGGTGGTGTTCGAAGGCACCGATCTGCTCTCTCTGAACAAAGTACAGATGAACCGAAGGCGTAAAGACCTGCAAATGATTTTTCAGGACCCCTATGCTTCGCTGAATCCTAGAAAAACAGCGCTGCAAGTCCTGGAAGAAGCGATGGACATTCAGAACGTTGTTCCCAAGAAGGACCGGCGGGGGCGGGCCTTCGAGCTTCTGGAAACGGTGGGCCTGGCCGCCTATCAAGCCAATCGGTACCCCCATGAATTCAGTGGCGGACAGCGGCAGCGGATCGGAATTGCTCGCGCCTTGTCCGTGAATCCCAAGCTGATCATCAGCGATGAAGCGGTCTCTGCGCTTGATGTATCGATCCAGGCGCAGGTGCTCAATCTGATGAAATCGTTGCAAACCGAATTCAAGCTGACCTATCTGTTCATCTCCCATGATCTCGGGGTCGTCCGGCATATTTCCGACCGGATTATCGTGATGTATCTGGGAACGATTGTGGAAATCGCGGATAAACACTCCCTCTTCCGGCGCCCGCAGCACCCTTACACCCGCGCTCTGCTGTCAGCCATCCCGACGCTGGATCCCGAGCGAAAGAAGGAACGCATCATTCTCAAGGGGGATGTTCCGTCCCCGATCAATCCGCCTTCCGGCTGCCGGTTTCATACCCGCTGCATGTATGCCACGGATCGCTGCCGGTCCGAGGCTCCGTTGCTTCGGGAAGTCCATGAGCGCGGAGGCCATCAGGCGGCCTGCCACTATATTGAGGAAATCGCATCCGGTGCTTTAGAGAAGGTGTAGCTTATACCCCACCCAACGGATAACGGTACCTCTCTATAAACGAGTAAAAAGCGAGAACCCAAGATCTCGCTTTTTCTTTTGCAAACCTTTAGCCCGCTAACCGGAATCGAAGGATGATCTTCAGCATCCACTAAGCCACTTTCATCGGGGCTGCTTCTCCTACCTCGCTTGGGATCATGTTTTTGCGTCTGTAAATGGAAAGGAGCAGGCCGACTGCTGCCATGTCCAGGATTTGGTTCATCCCGCTGTAAGAGAAGAAGGGCGGTTCCAATGTAACCCTTGGAAGAATGCCCAGCCCCATGAGCAGCGGCCATAGCAGCCGAAATCCAAAGACAACGATGAGTGCTGCAGCGATATGCTTCCCATAAGGATCTTTGTGAACCGTAGAAATATTCCATAATCTAACGAGGAACAGCAGAATCAGCACGCCAATTACTATCCCAAACAACCAGCCGAAGCAATAGATGAGGTAAGGAAACACGTTATCATAAAGGACATATGGGATCTTCGGTGTAACTTGGCCAAAACCTTGCCCAAACCAGCCCGCTGCTTGGATGGCATCTGCGTTATTCCCCATATACCACATTTCTTTGGCTGAAGGGTTCGTAAATTCTCTCCACCGGAACAGTAAATGATCCGTCCGGGTGCAGAGGAAAATAGCTAATCCTGCAAATGGCAGCGTGGAAATCATAGCAAATTGTTTCAAGCTTTTACTTGTTCTCCATGTCAAAACCAGGAACCCGATCACATAGATATACGTGTAGATAATAGATCCGCTTATACTATATAGGACTACAGGCAGTACCCCTCGATAAAGGATGTTCAATACCGTCTCCCACCGTCCCCACTGGCTGGCAGGCTTCATCCCTGCCAAAGCGAGCAGAAGCGGTATCAAGGAGAAAGTGATGATATTGACTCCCATATGACCAATGTTGATATAGTTAGTTCTTATATCGTGTAACTGTCCATATACCAATGAAATGGCCATTAAAATAACGATAAAGATAAACACAGGGGCCGAGTATTGCTTCAGCTTCCGATAATCCAGAAAATAAAAACCTATCAGGAATAAAACTCCGATTCCGAAGTAAAACAACTTCCTCTCGACTAGGCTAACGGAATACCTTTCATCCGCGTAATAAACACTCAACATGCCCACCAATCCAATGATTAAGAACAGGGCCAGCATAATGAGCAGCTTCCAATCCAACTGTGGCCGATGAGCCAAATGCAGGCTTTTGCCGATATCCCCCGGATCCCCCATTTGTTTCACCGCATCCTGTACAGCGAGTTCTTCAGGAAGTCCCTTCAGTATCAACAGTTCGGCCCGCTCCTCAATATGACCCAGCAGCTCCTCTCGGATCTCCGGATGCATTTGCCTCGTGCGCACTTGCTTACACACCCGGTCCAAAAATTGCTGGACAACCATATTCTCCTCCATTTGCCGCATATGTTTCCTCCTTGAACAGAATGTAAATAATCGTTTGATTTCCATAAGTTGTTTAGATAGCCTCGAATATCGATAGGGATATTAGTTAAAACATGAATCCTATTACAGTCTTTTATGATAAAAAAAGACAACTCTCCTCAAGATGGATACTGGTACTCAATCATACCCCGGATGAACATCCGTGATTTATTGAATCCCGTTCCTCCCGAGCCTATCCGAAGAGAGTTATCTGGTCATCATGTAAGTTAAAACAGCAGGTATTGTTCGATAAGTCTGTCCGATTAAAGTAGAGGCTGCGTAGATATAGACCACTCAACTAAGCCACTTTCATCGGGGCTGCTTCTCCTACCTCGCTTGGGATCATGTTTTTGCGTCTGTAAATGGAGAGGAGCAGGCCGACAATGGCAAAATCCAGCATGTTGTTGACGCCGCCATACGAGATAAAAGGGAAATCCAGGCTCACAATGGGTACCACTCCCAGTCCCATCAGGATCGGCATGAGCAGGCGCAGTCCCATTACCACAATGACACCGGTCACGATATTTTTCCCGTAGGAATCGTGAAGTACATTGGCTATGCTCCACATTCTGGCGAGGAACAAAAGAACGACCATCCCGACCACAATGCCAAACATCCAGCCGAAGCAATAGATCAGATAGGGATATATGGAGTCGCTATAAACGTACGGGATCCCTGGATTCGGCGCAGCAAAGCCTTGGCCGAACCAGCCGGCAGAAGAAACGGCATCCGCGATGACCCGCATGAAATAACCACCGTCTCCCTCACGGTCTGCAAGTCCCTCCAGTCTCCACATAAGATAAATTCTTTTTGTAAACAAGATATAGGCCAATCCAATGAACGACGGAAGCATCAGTACCGCAAATTGTTTGATATTCCTTTTCGTTGTCCAAGTCAGTGCCAGGAATCCAAGCACGTAGACGAACAAATACACCATGGAATCGCTCCAACCGTACAGAAAAACGGGCAGAACGCCCCGATACAGAATTTGAACCACACCCTCCCAGGGCCCCCATTGGCTCGCAGGCTTCATGCCAGCCGCAGCAAAGAGGAGAAGGAAGACGGAAACCGTTCCAAGCATGGGAATCACAATGGGCCCGAAGTGAAGATAGAGGTTGGCCCCGTTAACATTCGTCCCATAAAATTCCGTCATCGCCATCAGGCAAAGCGTAATAAAAAACAAAACCCCGGAATACTTCTTAAGCTTTCTGTAATCCAGAAAATAGAGACCGATGAGAAGGATCAAGCCTATACCAAAGAAAACAACTTTTCTCCCAAATATATCTGTGATCTTTTCTGTACCCGCATAATCCACGCTCAGCGCCCCGAACAACCCAATGAGCGAGAGCAGGGCCAGCATAACCAGCAGCTTCCAATCCAACTGTGGCCGGTGTGCCATATGCAGGCTTTTGCCGATATCCTCCGGGGCCCCCATCTGTTTCACCGCATCCTGCACGGCTGGCTCCTCCGCATTACCCTCCAGCATCAGAAGCTCCGTCCGCTCCTCGATATGGCCGAGCAGCTCTTCGCGGATTTCCGGATGCATGGCTCTGGCGCGTACCTGCCTGCACACCCGGGTCAGGAAGTCTTGGACAACCTTGTATTCTTCAACCGGTCGCACGCTAGCTTCCCTCCCCGATAACCGTATCCACCGCCGTACGGAATTTGACCCACTCCTTGGTCTTCTCATGGAGCTGCTCCCTGCCGCGCTCGGTAATCCGGTAATATTTCCGTTTGCGTCCATCATGCTGGCTCCAGGAGGAGTCCAGCCAACCTTCCGCCTCCAGCGTGTGCAGGATCGGGTATAACGTACCTTCCTTCATCAGGAACACCCCGTCCGAGCTTTGCTCAATCTCCTTGATCAGCTCGTACCCGTACATTTCCCGCTTGTTCAACACGGTAAGCAATAATATGACGGTGCTGCCTTTCAGCAGCTCTTTGTTAATGCCCATTCCTCTATCACTCCAATACCTAGATTATCTATGTATCGTAAATCTATGTATACGAGTATAAAATAAGCGTCTCCACAATGCAACGAATGTTTTCGAATCATTTGGCGATCCATGCATCTAACTTCTAATCAGCAAATCGTGGTGCCCGTCGCATCTACCTTTTAATCAACAGATCGCGGCGCTCGTCGCCTCTACCTTTCTATGAGAACCGCAGCGCAGCCTATAAACAGAAGCACAGCAGTCTCAGAGGACTTTAATTGCAACTAAATGTGACAATCTCTCTTTATCGCTCGGAATATGCCGGAATCTGCGGAAATTCCCCAGTACACCGAAAAGCCCGGCAGCTTCTGCCGCCAGGCTAATTTATCAGCATTCAGTTTTTCACATTTAATGGACAACCGCTCCATAATTCAGGCATTTGGAGTTTGGAGCTTACAACCTATCGTTCGCCCGTCGTCAACCATAATTCGAACCATCACCGCAGCAGCTGTACGCTTTCAATAACTACCCTTATCTGGATCTCACCGAACCCGTAACATGCAGAGCAAAATCCTCCGCATGACGTTGCAGCTCTTCATCCGTCAGCTGCATGGCATTATGAACGGTAAATAGCGGCAAGTAGATCGCGCCTACCAGGCTCGCCGTCACTTCATAAGGTCGTGTCAGCTCTTCCACCGTGTAGCGGTTATATCCTGCGCTGCCATAGGCTTCCGCAGCTCCACCGGTCGTCACGGCTAGGCCCCACTCTTTTCCATGGAGCTCGTCTCCGCCCGGACCATACGCCCATCCGAAGGTTAGCACCTCGTCGAACCAATGCTTCAAAAGGGGCGGTGAACTAAACCACCAGAAAGGGAATTGAAACACGATGCGGTCATGCTGGAGCAGCAATTGATGTTCGGCCTCGATATCGATATGTCCATCCGGATAACGCTGATAGAGGTCATGCACCGTCACCTCATGATGATGTCTCACCATCTCGGTTAGTTCGCGATTGATCCGTGATCCCTCATGCAGACCCGGATGTGCAACGATCACCATTGTTCTCATGTATGATCCCCATCCTTTTTTTGTCTCGTGTATGTATACAAAAGGTATCAAGCCCGAGCAACACCCGAATATGAGAAATGTCACAGGTAGCGTTATAGGTCTGTGGTACTGTATCAAGGAACATAGCGGGCGGAAAAAGTACGCCAAGGGAAGGAGAATGAGAACGTGGCCCTTGTTATTCAAAATGTCAGACTGGCCCATCGCATATATCGACTTACCATTCAAGGCAGCTATTCGGCACGAATGGGGCAGTTCTTCATGCTTCGCTGCTGGGATACCTATCCCGTGCTGTCACGACCGATCAGCGTTCATAACCTGACGGAGGACTCCGTTTCCTTCTTGTATCGCGTGCATGGAACAGGCACATGGCTGCTATCGGCGCTTCAAGCGGGTGACAAGATTCAGCTGGAGGGGCCTTTCGGGCAAGGATTCCCTGAGCCCCAAGGCCGGACGGCACTGGTAGGAGGCGGTATTGGAGCAGCCCCGCTGCTGCTGGCAGCTAAGGAAATACCTGATGCCAGCGTATATCTGGGGTACACCAGCGTCCCTTTCGGAGTCACCGGATTCCACGAAATAAGCCGCAATGTCACCGTCAAATCCGGCGGCACCATTGTAGATGCAGTGGACCCAAGCCGCTATGACACGATATTCGCATGCGGACCGGTTGGCATGATGCACAGTCTGGCCCAAAAAACGGAGAGTACTAACGCCAAGCTTCACGTCTCCATCGAGAAGCGAATGGGCTGCGGCATCGGGGCATGCAACAGCTGCACGTTAACCTCCGCTGGCGCAAGCCGCAAGGTATGCACCGATGGCCCCGTATTTCCGGCGAAGGAGGTGAACTGGAATGATCTCCATCGATTGTGAACTGGCGGGCGTCCCGCTGGCGAATCCGATATTGGCGGCATCGGGCACGTTCGGATTCGGCAAACCGTATGCGGATCTGTATCCGCTCCGCAAGCTTGGAGGCATTGTCTCCAAGGGACTGACCCTGACTCCACGAATCGGCAATTCTGGAACAAGGCTTTACGAAACGCCATCCGGCATCATGAACAGCATCGGTCTTGAGAATCCGGGCATCCACGCTTTTCTGGAGCATGAATTATCCAAGATGACCTCACACGGGACTGCGGTCATCGTCAATCTTGGCGGCGGCACCATACGGGAATATACGGAGGGCGCCGAGCTGCTTACGGAAGCCAGCCTCAAGTTACGGTCATCCGGCAAACGAGCTGTCGACATGATTGAGCTCAACATCTCCTGCCCCAACATCAAAGAAGGCGGGCTGGCCTTCGGCGTTGAGAATGAGCAGGCTCAAGAGGTAGTTCGCGCAGTCCGGAAAGCGACCACGCTGCCTCTGCTCGTCAAGCTCTCTCCTGGCGCAAGGGATTTGAAGGAAATGGCACGCATGTGCGAAGCTGAAGGTGCTGATGGTCTTTCGCTCATCAATACAATCCAAGCGATGGCGATTGATATACGGGAAAGACGAAGCGTATTTGACAGAGCCTACGCCGGGCTGTCCGGGCCGGCAATTAAACCGATAGCGCTCCGCATGGTCCATCAGGTGGCACGGTCGGTATCCATCCCGGTCGTTGGAATCGGCGGTATCAGCAGCGCCGAGGATATCCTCGAATTCATCATGGCAGGCGCCGCTGCTGTACAGATCGGAACCTACAACTTCATCAACTTGCGGGCCGGCGATACCCTGGCCGAAGAATTGATTGAATTGATGGAAAGTGAAGGCATCCATTCGCTGGATGACATTCGAGGCATTATCTGACCTATGATCCTTCCTATATAATCAACAGGATCACCTCGAACATGAAGCACCGACACTATTTGTGATTTTTTTCACCGATAACTATTCTTTTTAAGAATAAAATGAACTCAAGAACAATATTTGTGAAGTAATTCACAAAATTATAGGAGGAAACCAGAATGAAAAGGACACTCTCTCTATCCCTCTCCGTCATGTTGATGTTTGCGCTGCTTGTCGGCTGCGGAGGCAACGGTGACAAGGAGCCGGTTAATACGGACAAACCAGCAGAGAGCCAAAACACGGATAACACAAGTAATGCGGAACAGCCTGCACAAGAAGGAACCCTGCAGGACGGCTTATATTACGCTGAAGGCGAGTTTGCCGAAGACTCCGGCTGGAAAGAACTCGTTGCAATTAAGGTCGAGGGTGGCAAAATCGTCAGCGCCAACTGGAACGGGCTTCATAAGGACGGCGGCTTGGACAAAAAGACATTTTCCGAAAAAGGCTTCTACGGTATGAAGGAAAAAGGCGGCGCTCAAGCAGAATGGCATGAGCAGGCAGCTAAAATGGAGGAATACCTGGTGGCTCAGCAGTCAGTTGGAGGCTTGACCTTGAACGATGAAGGCCGCACGGATGCCGTGTCCGGAGTATCGATCCATGTCAACGGATTTACGGAACTGGCAGCAAAAGCGCTGGCGGCGGGACCTGTTGAAGCAGGACCATACAAAGACGGCAGCTATCACGCAGAAGCGGCTGACTTCGATGCTAAGTCCGGTTGGAAGGAAACCGTCGACATTGCCGTTATTAACGGCAAGATTGCCGCGGTCAGCTGGAACGGCGTTCATAAAGACGGCGGTACAGATAAAGTTACCCGTTCCAAATCCGGTGAATACGGCATGAAGAACGGCGGAGCTCAATCCGAATGGCATGAACAGGCGTATCAAGCCGAGCAGTATTTGATTGAAAAGCAAGATCCGCAAGCAATCGTAACGGCGGAAGACGGCAAAACCGATGCAATCTCCGGTGTGTCGATCCACGTCAACGGATTTGTAGAGCTGGCAACAAAAGCACTCGAAGGCGCCAAATAAGCCACAAGAGCGATAAATAGAAGACAACTATTCCTTGAGGGGAGATTCGCATGAAACAGATTATCGTGCTGGGCGGCGGATATGGCGGTATACTTACCGCCAAGAAGCTGGCTAAACGACTGCGCAAACAGAAGGATTTGCGGATAACACTCATCGACCGCAAGCCGTATCATACGCTGCTGACCGAGCTGCATGAAGTGGCCGCGAACCGGGTCGAGGAGGATTCCATCAAAATCGACCTAAAAAAAGTGTTCTCCGGATTCCGCAATGTAGACGTGGTGCTGGATGAAATCGGCGGCATTGACTTTGACGGCCAAACACTCCGTGGAGAGAAACAAACCTATAACTATGATTATTTGGTCATCGGAACAGGCAGCAAGCCAACCTTCTTCGGCATACCGGGCGCAGATCAACACGCCTTTACCTTATGGTCGTATGATGATGCGGTCCGCCTGAAAGAACATACGCTGAATATGTTCCGAAAAGCCGTGCTGGAGCGCGACCCGCAGGTCCGCAAAGAAATGCTGACCTTTGTCGTGGTCGGCGGTGGATTCACCGGGGTCGAAATGATCGGTGAGCTGGCCGAATTCACTCAACAATTATGCAAAGAGTTCTACGTCGATCCAAGCGAGGTTACACTTCATGTCGCCGACATGGTCGACAAGATCCTGCCGATCCTGCCCGAACCGTTAATCCGCAAAGCCGAGAAACGGCTGCGCAAAATGGGCGTCAATATCATCACAGGCTCGAAGATTACGGAAGTTAAACCGGATGGCGTTACCGTCGGCGGCAATGACATCAAATCCCGTACGGTTATCTGGACCGCAGGAGTTGAGGGTTCCGACGTAGTTGGCAATATGGATGTCGAGCAAAAAGGCCGAAAGCGTATTTTGACCAACGACAAGCTTCAAGTTCCTGCCCATCCGAACGTTTATGTCGTCGGGGACAATATTTTCTACATTCCTGAGGGCGCGGCTGCACCCGTACCTCAAATGGTAGAAAATGCGGAACTCGCAGCCCCAGTCATCGCACATAACATTGTGGCAGAACTATTGAACAAACCGATGAAATCCTACAAACCGACGTTCCACGGAACGATGGTCTGTATCGGCAGCCGCTACGGGGTAGCTAACGTGGGTGTTCCTGGCCACATGTTCAGGCTCAGCGGCTTCATGGCAATGCTGGTCAAACATATGATCAATATGCTCTATCTGTTCCAGGTTTGCGGCTTCAACAAGGTATACCATTACCTGCTGCATGAATTCTTCCATGTTCGGAACAATAGAAGCTTCGTGGGCGGACATTTTGCCAAACGGTCTCCGAATTTCTGGCTCGTTCCGCTGCGGATTTTTGCCGGATGGATGTGGCTCTCTCAGGGATGGGATAAAATCCACAAGATTATTGAGGATCCCAATAAAGTGTTCCTTATTCCTGCTAAAGTAGCCGATGGCGTAAGCGCAGCGTCTGCTGCCGGCGCCGATGCTGCCGGAGCTGGAGCGGCTGACGCGGTCTCCGCCGCCTCCGCTTATACCGCAGAAGCGGTATCCGCCCTGCCAGTTCCGGGTTTCATGAAATCCATTGTCGATTGGTCGATGGACCTGATGTTTTACACCGGCGACGGCGGCTATACTTCGCTCGCCTATGTGTTTCAGACCTCGATGGTCCTGGCTGAGCTGATCGTCGGCATCTTGCTGATCGTCGGATTGTTCACGGCACCTGCAGCCGTAGCTAGCGTTGCCATGGGCGCGATGGTTTGGGTATCGGGCATGGCACCTAACGAAATGCTGTGGTATCTGGCAGCCGGGATCGCCTTAATCGGCGGATCGGGCAGCACGTTTGGACTTGACTACTATGTATATCCTTGGCTGAAGAAGGTATGGAAACGAATTCCGCTTGTAAGGCGATGGTACGTGTATACGGACTAATCTTCCATCGTTCGAGAGAAGCATCTTGTCTTATCATGCTTGCCGATTCGGTTCAAAGGCCGTTCTGCCGTCATTCACACTCTTAATCAACACGAGCCTTCCGGAAGGAGTCAATAACGATGGATATGAAGCTATTACAGGATACGATCGACCTGCTTCGGTCGCATATCGATTCCGGAACGGATATCGATTGGATGGAGATGGATAACAGGCCGGTGAGGGACATTGCCGATATGCTCAACGCCTATGAACTGGCCTATTCCCGTAAAATGACGGTGCTGGCATGCTGCATCCTGATTCATTCTGCTCTAAGCAAGCACGGCAAGCTGCAGGCGCAGGACAACGAGAGATTGACGCGCATGCTGCTGGACGGCGATTATTTAACCGGGCTTATGTACCGGATTGCCGTCAAACGGAAGGAATGGAAGCTGCTGTCCCGGCTTCTCCCCTTCCATAAACGCATGCAGCTGAATCTAATGAAGAACGTTTCACCCGAAATCCTGCTTAAAGAGCTGAAGCGTGAAATCCGCAGCTATCTGGATCAACGGAGCGCGTAAGGAGCCATCTGGGAAAGGAGCGATGATGTAAATGAACATTCATAACCAAATGGGAGTGGATCTCGCTTCCTTCGACAATCTGCTCCGGGAGGTGGTCACCTCAGACCGTGACCTCTCTCCTCCCTCTGTTGTGCTGAGCAGCGTCATAGATCTCATTGACGCCGGCGGCAAGCGGCTGCGTCCGCTCATGGTCGTGCTCGGCAGCCGTTTCGGGGAAAGCGTGCATGAGCCGGCCGTCATGAAAACCGCCGTGCTGCTTGAATATTTACACATGGCCTCGCTGGTACACGATGACATCATCGATCAATCCGATATGCGGCGAGGCATGCCGACCCTGCATGAAACCACGGATGTCCAGACGGCCGTGCACATCGGCAATTACATGATTGCCCGTGCCATCGAATGGGCTGCGGATAATTCGAATGACGAGTCAGACAGGAGCAGTGAAGACGTCTCCGAGGAGGATGCTTACCGGTTAGCCGAACTTGCGGCTCTGGTAACCGAGCTCTGTATGGGGGAATACGATCAGTTGCACCACCGCTTTAACTATGAACTGACGCTGGATCAGTATTTGGAGAAAACGCGCTGCAAAACCGCCCTGCTGATGGCCCACTGCCTGAAAGCGGGCGCGGAAGCAGCCAAAGCGGATGCGAGAACCGCTGAACGGCTATTTCAATTCGGGGAGTCGCTCGGCATGGCATTTCAAATCCGGGATGACCTGCTCGATTTCACGAAGCCCAAGGAGGCCATCGGCAAGCCCGCTGGCGCAGACCTGCGAAACGGCAACATTACGCTGCCGGTGATTTACGCCCTCAACGATCCAGCCCTTGCACCTGGAATCAGACAGCTTGGCCCCCACTCTGCGGCGGCTGACATGGATGAAGTCATCCACCGCATTGCCGCAAGCAGCGCCATTGAGCAAAGCGAGGCGCTTGCCCGATCGTATGCGGAACAAGCTCAGCGGATGATCGGCAACTTTACGGATCATCCCGCCCAGCATGATTTGCAGGTCCTGCTCCATTATTTTCTGCCCTAAAGACATGAATCCATATACTCAAAATGAACAGGGATACATCCATCATGGATGCATCCCTGTTTGATATGAAAGGATGTGTCAGATTTAATTACCATATTATAACTTTACGAGAGGCATGGATCTCATCTATGATTTGACTGGGTAAATCATCCATCGATGGTATACAGCAGAAATTTGAAATCGGCAGATTAGAGGAGACGTATTACAACGTGATCAGAAAATGCCTAAGCTTTCTTACACTAGCATTATTGTTTCTTTTGTTTACCCATGAGGAGACGGAAGCTTCCAACCAAAAAATCAGTTTGACCCTCCCTAACGGGGCCACCTACTACGGGGAAGTGAAGAACAACAAACCTCACGGGAAAGGTACGATGCGATGGGGACCCTCCAAAATATACAGCGGCGATTGGTACAATGGACAAAGATCCGGTACAGGCAAATACATATCGGACAGGCTTCCCGAGGATATGAGAATCGTATATGAAGGCGAATGGAAGTATGATCGTCCAGACGGGACCGGAATTTGCAGGGAAAGCAGTCCTGATCTTGCATTTCATAAGATCTCGAAAGGCCTATTCAAGGATCATGACTTGATATCAGGCCATACCGTCACGCAATCAATCGTTGGCATTTGGTTTGACTATCGGAACGGGAGCACCTTTTTGGAATTTTCCGTATCGAATCTCGAGCAGGCAAATGAATTAATGCATTCCAAATTGGCTCGCGGCCATATTCAACTGCTGAATTACTACAAAAGGGAAAAGTCCGCGCTTGACTACAATGGATTCGAATATTCAAGAGGAATGGAAGGCTACGGGGGTTCCATCAGCGAAGGCGTATATCGAACGGGTGACTATGAAGTGATGGAGCTATATACCGGAGTGAACCAACGTTTCGAGGATGTAGAATACTATCGCGTAGAGAATTACAAGAACGGGAAACTCGTTTCCGCAAAAGACATGCCGGAGAATGGACGGTTTGCCGGCATCGTTCAAGGGAAAATCAATAACCATAAACACGTCTTGCAGCCCTACCTGGGTGAATTCTCAAAACTATTAAAAGACTTTGAAAACGATCCGGAGCCTCTAAACTGCAACAACTCATCCACGAGTATTTGTGAAGCCTTCCCTATCGTATTCTAGTCCACAAACCGCAGTCCTTAAGGACTGCGGTTTGCATGATTTCAAGCCATCATTACAGCAGCGCGGCTGCGGCCACGGGCAGCAGGAACAATGCGAGAAACAGCGTGTCCGCCCGCTTCCATACAAAGGCCCTGAACCTGCTTCGCGGCGCCCCCAGCCGGTAGCCTCTGGCTTCCATGGAATCGGCCAGCCCGATGGCGCGCCGGAACGCGCCTGTCGTTACAGGCACCAGCAGGGCAATGATCAGCCGTGCCTTCTCCTTCAGCGACCGCGACGACAGGTCCAGTCCCCTGGACTGCTGTGCCTTCCACAGCCGCTCCGCTTCCTCGAAGATGGTCGGAATGAACCGGAGGGCAATGCCGAGCATCAGCACCAGTCGATCGGTCGGTACGCCGATATAGGTCAGCGGCCGCAGGAGGCTGCCAAGCCCTTGGGCCAGCTGCTCCGGCTGGGTCGTGAAGGTCAGCACCGCCGCCAACATGATGAAGAGCGCCATCCGTGATGCGGACACGATGCCTTTTTCCAATCCGCCGGCATACACCTTGAACGCGCCCACATCCAGCAGTTTCCCGCCTCCCGCGTCATAAAGAAGATGAAATACCAGGATGAACAATATGATGAACATCAGCGGCTTCATGGCTCTAATGAAATAACGGTACGGGATTCTCGTAGCCCGGATCACCGCCGCAGTGAACAGCAGCAGCGCGAGCACCCCCATATATCCGTCTACCAGGAACACGGCTACCATAAAGAGCGGCATGGCGGCCGTCTTGGCACGCGGGTCCAGACGGTGAACCCATGAATCACCTTCCATATATCGGCCCAGGATGATTTTTCGCTTCATCCATGCTTCCCCCTTTAGCCTCTACTTCGCCCTGCCCTATATTTCAAGCTGGCCTGCGTACCAATCCGCCAGCGCCGCCGCATCCGGTGGCATCTCCGGAGGCTGTACTCCAAGCTGCGCTGCCAGCTTGCCCGCCATCCGCACGGACGACGGAGCCATCAGTCCCGCCTGCTCCAGCACCTCCTGCTGGTGTACCAACTCTTTGGCCGTTCCTTGAAATACAACTCTACCATCTTTAATTACAACGAACTCGTCCGCATAGGCCACGACTTCCTCCAACCGGTGGGTGACGATGAGAACCGTCTTGCCTTGGGTCCTCGTTAATCCATGCAGCCGCCCCATTAAATCCTCACGGCTGGCAGGATCGAGGGAGGCCGTAGGCTCATCCAAAGCCAAAATGTCGGGGTCAGCCGCCAGTACGGCAGCCACGGCCGCTTTTCGCATCTGACCCGAGCTTAATTTGAAGGGACTCTGTGCCAGCAGCTCCTCGTCTAATCCGACGAAGGAAGCCGCTCTACGGACCGCCTCGGCAGCTTCGGCTGGACCCCGCCCGAAATTTAGCGGCCCGAACAGCAAATCTTTCTCCACCGTCTCTTCAAACAGCTGCTGTTCCGGGTATTGGAATACCAGGCCGACGCGCTGCCGCAAACCGGCAGGGACTTTCTTGCCGTCACCCGATTCAAGGCGAAAATCCAATATGCGAATCAAGCCCTCATCTGCCCGTATCAATCCGTTCATATGCTGGAGAAGCGTTGATTTTCCCGAACCCGGCGCACCGAGAACGGCAATCATTCTGCCTTCCTCCAGCTTCAGATTCAGGCCGTCGAGTCCAAGAATAGGGCTCATCCCCCGGTCCCGGTAGCGGTAAGAAACCTCTTCGAATGATATGACCATAACGCCTCCAGCACCTCCTTCTCCCTAACCAGCTCGCCGATATCAATCCCCCGCGCCTTCAGCTCCCTGCATAGCTGGAGGGCAAAAGGAACCTTTAGCCTGCATCGCTGCAGCAGCTCTTCCTGCAGCAGCAGCTCCCTTGGACTTCCGTCTGCCGTCACCATTCCGCCATCCAACACAATCATCCGGTCTGCTTCGGCCATCTCCTCTACGTCATGGGTGATGGAGATGATGGTATATCGGCCTTCGGCATGCATGGTTCGCATGAAACCCAGCAGCTCATTCTTAGCCTTCTCATCCAGCATAGAAGCTGCCTCGTCCAAGACAATGATAGAAGGCTCCATCGCCAGCACGGCAGCAATGGCAGCGCGCTGCTTCTGTCCGCCGGACAAAGTAGCCGGATGGCGGTGGAGCAGATGGACGATATCCAGCCGCTCCGCATAGGTCCGAATCCGCTGCAGCATCTCTTCCCGGCTCAGACACAGATTTTCCAGGCCAAACGCGATATCATCCTCTACGGTGAGGCCAACAAACTGATCGTCTGGGTTGGCAAACACCATGCCAATATGACGGCGAATTTCACCCAGCGTACGGCCGTTCAATTCCAGTCCATCAATAAGAATGCGTCCCCGACTCATGAGGAGAAGACCGTTTAACAGACGAATCAGCGTGGACTTGCCTGCCCCGTTCCTTCCGGCGATGCATACCCACTGCCCATGGGGGATCGCCAGCGAGACGTCCTTGAGCACGTTCGTACAGCCCTGTCCGTAATATACATGCTTGAGTTGGACCGCGTGCTCTGACTTATCGGTTATGTCCACCATGCCTAACGCCTCCTCCTTAACTTTCCGTGTGAAACATGCCAAACGGGTCGATTCGTCGCAGGGATTCGATCAGATGTTTTGCAGCCCATCCCACAAAGATCCCCGTCACCACACCCGCCCCAAGCAGAAATGGCAAGTAATAATAAATTTTAGTTGTTCCCAATACCAGTGAGGCTGCCGTTAATTGGCCAATATTATGAGCAATGCCGCCTGCGATGCTCACGCCGGTTAAACTGAAATTATGGCCCCCCAGTCTAAGCATGACATACATCACCAGAAAACTCGCCAGCGCGCCGAACATGCTGAACAGGAAGGTCGAGAAGCTTCCGAGTATAAAGGCAGTCAGCAATGTCTTTATAACAATAAGCCACAGGGCATCTCTGCCCCCTAGGCAGACTAGACAGGTCAGCACCAAAATATTGCCAAGTCCCAGCTTGGCACCGGGTATCGTGACAGCGAATGGAATCAGGGCTTCCACAATGCCAAGCACCACCGATAAGGAGGCGCAGATGGCGATTACGACCAGCTTGCGGAGTGCATGGGGATCAGGAGACAACGGCATCCGGCTCACTTCCTTCAACTTGATCTCCGGTCACTTCTACAAACACCCGATTGGGCAAACATACAATGGTGCCATGAACATCGTGAACGTGACCGAACCCGATGCAGAGCTGATCCGGACAATCAGACTCCACCATCTCGATCCCCTCGCGGGAGACCCTCAAGAGGTTATATCCCCGTTCTGTCCGGATTTCTATATCTCGGGGCTCTTCCGTAAGCGCCACCGTATCATAATGCTTTCCATTCACCTCGATCATGGCATATGTTCCCTGCGCCGCTCCGTCTTCTCCCATAAACTTGGATATTCCAAACCAGGCGACAACCGCTATCAGCACGAGCGCTATTCCAATATCTCCGCGTTTCATCAGCATCTCTCCACTTCGCTTTGCTTATCTTCATTATCAGGGCTGCACCAAGTGCCAGAAATGATTTTTCTCACATTCAGCAAGGGAAGGGTCTGATACGCTGGGATCATCGGAACTCGATTTAGAACAGCATCAGAACTGAAAAGAGGAGGCACTATCATGTATAGGAAGTTTCTTTCCTACAGCAGCCTGTTGATCATGCTCACCCTGTTGATGACGGGATCGATTGGCTGCACAACCACAGCAGATCAGAAGGTAGCCGCCAGCAACGAACCGGCAACCGAACGTTACTTTATATTCGATACCATTGTAAGTCTCCGCGTTTACGATGAACGGATGACATCCCAGCATTTCGATGAGGTAGGCGCACTGCTGGAGCGGATCGACCAACGGATGAACCGGCAGCTGGCAGACAGCGAGATTGATCAGGTCAATCAAGCAGCCGGCAAATCCGAAGTGAAGGTATCCGAGGAAACCTTTAAGGTAGTCCAGAAGGCCCTTGATTACGCAGCGGCCTCCGGCGGTCATTTCGAACCGACCGTCGGCCCGCTTGTGGACCTCTGGGGCATTGGCGGTGAACACCCCTCTGTGCCGAAAGAGAGTGAGTTGACCGCCGCCATGCAGCGAATGAACTACAAGGATGTCATGTTGAATCCGGTATCACACGCCATCCTGCTGAAGAAAGAAGGAATGTCACTTGATCTGGGGGCCATCGCCAAAGGATATGCAGCGGACGTCATTGCGGATTATTTGCAGCAGCAGGATTTCCACTCGGCCATCATCGACCTTGGGGGCAATATCCTTGCCATGGGCTCGAAACCGGACGGTTCACCGTGGAATATCGGCATCCAGGATCCCGGAGAAAAGCGTGGGCAGCATCTGGGAACACTGAAGGTTGTCAATAAGACAATCGTGACCTCCGGCGTGTACGAGCGCTTCTTCGAAGCAGAAGGAAAAGTGTATCACCATATTCTGAGCCCCTTCACCGGTTATCCGGTCGATAATGACCTGCTCAGCGTAACGATTGTGACCGACACGTCCATGGACGCCGACGCCATGTCAACTTCCGTCTTCTCGCTTGGACTAACGGAAGGACGGCAGTTCGTCGAAAGCCGCGACGATGCCGAAGCCATTTTTGTCACCACCGATCATCAAATCTATCTCACCTCAGGTCTAACCCATGCATTTAAACTGACCAATGACGATTATCAGCTTGCCGAATAAACTTATGGAAGGAGAAGATCGTATGAAACAGAATCGAGCTGCAAGGTCCGAAACATGGAATGGAGGGCTGTTTCCAGCGGGTACTTCCTCTGTCTATTCACAACCGCATCTCGCTCTGATCCGGGAGATGGCCGAGCCCGTCCGTTTGTTTGCCGGCGATTATCTATACCAGGAGAATGATCCTGCGGACCGGCTGTACTTTGTAAACCGTGGAAGCTTGAAGGTATCCAAGCTGCTGGAAGACGGATTGTCGGCCACCTTATCGCTTCACATCCCCGGCGATCTGTTCGGTGAACCCGATCCGTTCGGACGAGCCGTTCATCAATTCGAAGCCAAAGCCTTGGAGGATAGTGAAGTCGGCATTGTGCCGCAGGCCGAACTGGATAAAGTCATCCGCACCAACGGGGACTTTGCCGTGGAATATATGGGCTGGATGGCACTCATGCAGCGCACCGCGCAAAGCAAATTACGCGACCTGCTGCTGCATGGTAAATCCGGCGCTCTGTGCTCGCTGCTGCTGCGACTGTACAATATGTACGGCACGAGTGGAACAATCAAGGATGGGCGATCCATCATTGGCAAGCGGATTACGAATTTGGAAATGGCGGAGATGATTGGCTCCACCCGTGAAAGCGTTAACCGGATATTGAACGAGCTTAAGGATCTAGGCGTGATTTCTACCGAACGGGGACGCATCGTTCTCAATGATCCCGACTATTTACGGAATATTTGCCACTGCGAGGATTGCCCCAGAGAGATTTGCAGAATGTAACGGACGAAAGAAAACAGAAACCTCTCACGAAGAAACGAAAGGCGCTTAAGCATCCCTTTCTTCGGAGAGGTTTCATAAATCCCAGCTTTTTCAAACAGCCATGTGGAAAGCTGATCAAAGACCTCCTCTTCCCGATCAACCATTTTATATATTTTCTTCCCTCCCCTTAGAACGTAACTTTTTTGATTGATATATCCATAAATCATCATTTATTTCTCCGTCATGATCACGGTAAAAAATAATGAATGCAAACATTGGGCCCCCCATCATTTCTTATGTTTCTGCTGAAACACGATCTCGGCGATCTCGTAAACGAAACGGAGTCTGAAATGCTCATCAATTGGTTAAACTCTTCATTTTGGTCTTCGAATTCGAAATTTCCACATGAAAACTGCGCTAATTCTCGGTGTATTACGACTCCGCTTTGCAAGCTATGATGGAATTGGACTAACTGGATTAAGAGAAGCATGAACTTATCGCATGTATAACTGAGAGCGTTTCCATTCCGACTATGCATAGAAATGAGGTTTTACTCCATGAAATATCCATTCCAGAATCCGGATCTTCCGCTGGAAGAACGGGTTCATGATCTTGTATCCCGATTTACATTGGACGAGAAAATTGAATTAATGTGCCAATACCAGACGGAGATCCCCCGCCTCGGCGTGCAAAAATATAAGCATGGCACCGAAGGTGCTCACGGCGTGGCATGGCTTGGCGAAGCGACCGTGTTCCCGCAAAATACCGGGCTTGCGTGTACCTGGAATCCCGAGCTGATGCGGGAGATCGGATCGGTCATCGCGGACGAAGCCCGCGTCTATTACCAGCGCGACCGGGCCATTAACGGACTGACCATCTGGGCCCCCACGGTGGATTTGGAACGCGATCCTCGCTGGGGACGCACGGAAGAAGCCTACGGGGAAGACCCGCACCTGACCGGGGAACTCGCCACCGGGCTAGTAAAGGGAATGCAGGGAGACCATCCCTTCTACTATATAACCGTAGCTACCCTAAAACACTTCTACGCCAATAACAATGAAGTTGACCGCGGCAGCGCCTCGGTAAGCATCGATCCGAGAAACAAACGCGAGTATTATCTGAAGGCCTTCGAGGCACCGTTCCGGGAAGGGAAAGCCGGTTCCATGATGACCGCGTATAATGGCATCAACGGTACGCCGTGCAACCTGAACCATGAAGTGAACGACATCGTCAAACAGGAATGGGGCATGGACGGATTCGTGGTAGGGGACGCGGGTGACGTTCTGGGCACCGTCATGGACCATCAATATGTATCGTCCTATGCAGAGGCCGTTGCTGGCTCCGTTAAAGCCGGAATCGACAGCATCACCGACGACCAGGACATCTCCTTCCGTGCTCTCCGTGACGCATTGGAGCAAGGATTATTGGAAGAGCAGAATCTCGATCACGCCCTCCGCAATTCCTTCCGTGTCCGGTTCCGTCTCGGCGAATTCGATCCAGAAGAACGGAATCCTTACAGCCATGTGCCGGAGTCCAAGCTCTGCGCGCCTGAGCATGCCGAATTATCTCTACGAGCCGCCCGGGAATCGATCGTGCTGCTCAAAAACGACGGATTGCTGCCCCTTCAGCGTGATCAGTTAAAATCCGCTGCTGTCATCGGTCCCCTGGCTAACGAAGCATTTACAGATTGGTACAGCGGTACGCCTCCATACCGAATTACGCCACTTCAGGGCGTGCAGGAGAAAATGCAGGACCGCAGCGTCCATTTTCATACAGGATTAGACCAGGTGCGTCTTCGTTCTGCTGTTAGCGGCAAATATGTAGCCTTATCCACGGAAGAGAATGGCGGGCTGCTTGCAAGCACGGCTGAGCCCTCCGGAGCAGCGGTGTTTGAACGGAACGACTGGGGCTGGGGCTCCGTGACACTCCGCCTTGTTGGGAGCGGCAAATTCGTAACCGAAACCGAGACGGGACTACAAGCAACGGCCGACGAGGCTCGTGGCTGGTTCGTTAAAGAGGCTTTCAGCTTCGAGGTGTTACCGGATGGAAGCTTTGTGATGAACAATTGGGAGGGCAAACCGATCCTACTGGATGAGCACGGACGATTTGTGGTAGGCCGCAGTGAAGATGCGGGAGCGCCAATAGCCATCGAGACGGTTCAGGACGGCATGGCTGAAGCCGTCGCGGCGGCAGCATCGGCTGAAACCGCCATAGTCTTCGTGGGAAACAGTCCGTTCATCAACGGCAAGGAAACGATCGACCGTCCCGACATCACCCTTCCGCCTGCTCAGCAAGCCTTAATTCAGGCGGTGTATGAAGCTAATCCCAATACGGTGGTTGTCATCGTAGGCGGATATCCGTTCGCCGTGAACTGGGAACAGGAGCATGTGCCATCCATCCTCTTTACATCTCATGCCGGACAGGAGCTGGGTCATGCGGTTGCCGACGTTCTGTACGGAGATTTCAATCCGGGCGGTCGCTTAAATATGACGTGGTATAAGTCGACCGAACAGCTTCCAGACCTCATGGATTACGACATTATCAAAGGGAAACGGACCTATCAATATTTCGACGGGGATGTGCTGTATCCGTTCGGCCATGGTCTCAGCTATTCCCGCTTCCATTATAGCGGTCTGTCGCTAAGCCAGTCGGAAATTACCGCCGATGGTAGCGTAACTGTCAACGTTACCGTCAGGAATGAGGGCACGTTGGCCGGAGATGAGGTGGTTCAGCTGTATATGAAAACTGACTCCTCCCGCGTCATCCGTCCTCTCAAAACGTTGAAAGGCTTTTGTCGCATCCATCTGACCCCGGGAGCTGCGAAAACGGTAAGCTTTGAGCTCAAAGCGGAGGATCTGGCGTTCTGGGATGTCACCCGGGATCGCTACTGTGTTGAAAAAGGGAGCTATACGCTCATGGCTGGTTCGTCCTCCAGCCAATTGCCAGAAACCGCAGTCCTTCAAGTGGAAGGCGAGACGATCCCTCCACGCACCTTACGTGAGCCTGTTCGAGCGGTGAATTATGACGACTACCAAGGTGTCTTCCTGGATGAATGCCGTGAAGGCGGTGAAAGCATCCGTTTAACCGGCGAAACGGGATGGATCGCTTTCCATGACGTGGATCTCGGCGACGCTTCGGTAACGTTCGAAGCCAGGGTGAGCGGACATATCAAGGGCGGCGAAATCGTCATTACAACCGGCAGCCCGGATGGTCCTGCAGCCGGAAGCTGCAAGATTCTGCCGACCGGAGGGCGCCAAGCCTGGACGACAGTTCAGGCCAAACTGACGGGATTAACAGGACGGGCTGACGTCTTCCTCATCATGAAAGGTGAGTTGCAAATCAGCTGGTTCCGCATAGCTTAAGCCAAAACGATAACCCTCTATATGCATATGCCTAATCGATGGGTTCCAATTGAGCCTGTCAACGGCTTCTAAACTTACAGATATCCATAGAACACCTGCCCTTCTTTTTATATCGTGGGGCAGATGTTCTATTTTTGTTAGAATGAAATCAATTAACAGTTACGGAGACGGACTCAGACCTTCGCTGCATTACGGCAGAAAAAAAAAGATGAACCCTTTCTAGGGGTCATTTGTTTTATTAGACATAACGCGAAGAAAGGAGTGCCTTGGATTGACGAAACGCGAGTTATTCGATACTTACAACACAGATGTGTACCGTACCTGCTATTACATGCTGCGTAACGCGCAAGATGCGGAAGATCTCTGCCACGACGTTTTTGTCACCGTATTTCGTCAGGATTGGAGAAGCGTTGAGCATACACGCGCCTGGATTATGCGCATCGCGATGAACCATTGCTTGAACCTGCTTAGAAGGAATCAGACCCAGCGGGACAAGCAAAGCCAGGTTGAGTGGCTCCACGAGCAGACCACGGCATCGGTTAAATCCGTAGACACCATCGTATTGGAAAAAGCAGCGGCGGCGGAATGGGAGAAATTACTGCGGCAGCTTCCGGACAAACTGATGGCCGTTGTCACGCTCCGCTATATCGGTGAGCTGTCGATGGCTGAAATCGCCGAAACGTTGAAGATTCCAGTCGGAACGGTTAAATCAAGGCTTCACAAAGCATTGAAAATCATGCGCAAAAAGCTTGAACACCATAACGGCTTTTGGCTGAAGGGAGAGAACCAATATGGATCGTTTTGAGAACAATCTGAAAAACCAGATGAAAGAGGCGAATAACGTGTCTGATCCGGATTTTGACCGGATGTGGAGCAGTATCCAGCAGGACGAATTGAAGGTGGCTGTGGGGGAATCGGTTCCGCTTCGTCCGTTAATACGAAAACGTATTGCAGTCATCACGGGAATATCCGTCGCTTTGATGGCAACGCCGGTCTATGCAGCTCTGAACTATGACTGGTCCAATCTTCTATCTTACAGAGCCGGTATCCAGACCGCATTGGAGCAGGGGCTTGGCCAGACGATTGAGCAATCCGTAACAAAGGATGGCATAACCTTAACGGTGCACACGGCGTTTATCGATGAGAACCGGACGTTCCTGCTCTACAGTCTGGATCCTGGACCACGGGCTGGTGAGCAAGTATCCTTTGATCATCTAGGACTTAAAGATAAGGAAGGCAATTCGATCGAGGGACATTATTTCCATCAATGGAACAAGGAGTTGGGCGTATACCAGGGGTATTTTGAAACCGATTGGGTCGCTGACGGCCAGATGGCGGATATTGAGTTTGCCATGGAGAATATCCATTTTACCGGCGATGGAAAACAGTCCATCAACTACGACCCTAGTAACTCCAATACACAGGTATTCCCTATCCAGAAAGATGGCATTGACAGCGTGAGCCTGCAGTCATTCGATCAATCCGATGGAAATATCCTGCTGCGATCGGCCTTTACGTATACGGATCCCGAGATGAGGAACAGAAGCTGGGTGCGAGTAGAGGCCATCAATGACAAAAATGAGATTATCAAGGAAACCGAGCCTTCCTTTAATGGAACCCCAGGCGCAGCTGGAGAATTTGTAAATCAGCAAATATTCGAGTCCGGCCATTTGCTTGCAGAAGGAACTACTTTCCGGCTTGCTTATGATCGCACACTTGAAACCGAAAAGGGTACTTGGAGCTTAGATATGGCCCTGTCCAAGAAACAAATGGATAATGGAACGTTTAAGGAATCGCTGAATATCCCTGTTGATCAGCTGCCTGGCGGAACGAAGATCCATGAAATGATCGTTACGCCAACCCAAGTCCGGCTGATCCTGACCCATGAAGAAAAATACACGCAGGTTCCTTACATGGAATACCAACTGGATATAGGCGGAACGCTATTGAACGGAAATATATGGTCTGTTCAGGAACAACACAATAAAACGGAGCTGCGATTTGAAATGACCGGACTGAATGCGGCCTCCCTGGCGAACCAGCCTGTGTCCCTGATCGCCAAGCACCGCGTCGATGCATATGATGGAGACAAGAGTCCGATCCGCTTGACCAATATTTCGGGTAAGTATCAGACCATAACGACCAGCATTGCGGGTTATCCGATCACATGGATCTATTACATGAAGGAGAATAACCTCTATGTGGAATCCTCCAGCGCAGATCCGGTGTTCGGAGGTGTTAACCAAACCTATTATCTTGACGGCAACGACCGGAACTATGGAATGCCAGCCATGACTAGCCTGTTCGGCGATGACAACAATAAACATATGGACGTGTATGAGAATTTCGACAAGACCGAGCTTGAGGTGTATATTTCGAAGTATGCCACTCATAAGCGAGACGATGTATTACGCATTCCGCTTAAGGACGGAAAATAACATACAAAACGTTATAAACGACAAAGAAACCCTCTGGATGAATATGAACGATGCCCGGAACGGCGCTTCTGCCAAGAAGCGCTGTTCCTTTTTCGATCTTTCGTTCTCCACCTTTTAAGGGTTTCTTTCTTTTTTTCCGTTAGAACATGTCACAATTCTGCATGGCAGGTTGTCATATGGGTGAACATCAAAAATCATACCGTAAAGGGGAACTGAACATGGAACTGCGAATGAATTACCGGTCGGCCAATCCCGAAGCCTTCAAAACCCTGCTTGCCCTGGAACAAGCGGCCCAAAAAAGCGGACTCGATCACAAGCTGTACGAGATCATTAAGCTCCGGGCATCCCAAATCAACGGCTGCTCCTTCTGCGTGGATATGCATTCCAAGGATCTGCTCTCCATGGGCGAAAGCGTGGATCGCCTCCTCCTTCTGCCGATGTGGCGGGAAGTCCCGATCTATTCGGACGAGGAACGGGCCGTCATCGAATTGACGGAGTACGTGACCAAGCTCTCCGAAGCCGGCGTTCCTACAGAGGTATACGAACGCGTGCGCAGGCATTTTGACGAGAAGCAATTCGTCGATCTGGTCATGGCGATCACAACGATCAATGCCTGGAACCGGATTGGCGTCGCTACAGGTCTGTTCCCGGGCTGTTTTGATTAAACAGCTGCAATTTATCCGGATTCACCACAAGAAAAATTTGACTGATGCGGGATAAGTCGGGTTCCCACTCTACCGTCAGCACCATGGAGACCCTGCCGTCCCGCTTCAGCAATAAGCCGGGCTCTCCGTTTATGGAGACAGGTTCAAATCCTTCCCGAAACGAGCCTTTGGCAGACAACCCCTCAAAGAAAGCACGTACCCGCTCTACGCCCAGTATTGGATTGATGGCTGCCCTCGCTTTGCCGCCGCCATCCGATAGCAGTGTAACCTCTTCCTTTAGAAAAGACAGCAGCGGCTTAAAATTGCCCATATCGGACGCCCGCAGGAATGCTTCAACGAAGCGTTCCTGTGTTTCCGTCCGGGCGGTTTCTCCTTTTGGCCTCTCCGTGGCCTGCCCCATTTTCTGCTTGGCACGGCTGAAGGTCTTGCGGCAGCTGATCTCCGTCTTTCCAAGCATCTCCGCTATGATCGGATATTCAAGACCCAGCGTATCCTTGGCGATATAAATGGCACGCTCCAGCGGCGTTAACCGTTGAAGCAGCACCAGGTAGGCATAACCAATCGTTTCGCGGCGTTCCGCAGGATCGGACCGCGTCAGCATATCATAATCCGGCATCGGCTCCGGGAGCCAGGGACCGGTATACGTTTCGCGCTGGCGTCTGGACGATTTCAACAGGTTGATGCAGCGGTTCGTTGTCATTTTGGCCAAATACGCCTTCTCGTTCAGCACTTCTCCCCGATCCATCTGCACGTATTGGGAAAAAACATCCTGCACGATGTCCTCCGCATCCGCTGCACTCCCTAGCATCCGGTAGGCCAGGCCGAACATCATCGGCTTGTATTCGGTATAGATTTGATCCAATAACATCAGGCACACCTTCTTACTCTGTATATTCTCTAGCATGAAAGCTACACCACTTATAAGACAAATGGGCAATACCGCCTGTGACATCATGAAGACATTATTATTCTCTACTCTACCCCATATCCCCCGATCCCTGGAAGGGTCAGTTGAGAGGTAAATTCCAGGGTCAATGGACAACAAATTCGTTATCCAATATGTAGATTATGACAACGTTCGATAAATCTATCGACATTTGGGTAATTTTTAAATAACATATGGAATGGCCTCACTACAGCGATAAAAGGTTTAAGAGCTTAGAAAGTAGGTAAAACATGAAAAAATCACCCCCTTTACGTCGCGTCGAACTCGGTTATTTTCTGCTGATTGCTCTCGCCATGGTCCAGCAGTTGTTCATATTCTGGAACATCTATGTAAACCAAAGTTTTACTTTCACGGAATTCTTGTTCAGCGTCGGTACACTGGCCGCCTTATTGATCGGCTTCTTTCTTCCGGTAGGCGTTTCGACGGTTACGTTGTTTGTGTATCTGGTCACTTATTTCGTATGGTTGTCCACTCTGGCCCCTGTCAATGCACTCACACTCTCCTGGATTCTGCTGCTACCCGCCAATACCGCCATTGCTATTTTCATCAAGCTGGCTCTGGTGCGAAGCCGAAGGTTCATAAGGCGTCTCGAGCAATTGAGGAGAACCAACCCGGATATCGACATCGACACCTCTCTTGGCAGCAAGGATGCTTTCGAAGATACGCTGGTGAAACAAGCCAATCTGGCCAATCGGTATTCGGATCAGTACAGCTTCTGCATCATGATGTTTAAGCTCGATTTTCTCCCCCTGACCAGGGAGTCTGTCGGATCACACCGTTTTGCCAAGCTGATTATGGAACTGTCGAGCACGATTCAAAAGCAGATTCGTTATGAGGACTATAAATTCTCCATTGGAGAAGGACGCTTTATCATTCTGTGCCCGCTCACCAAGCCGGAATATCTCAAAAGTCTTATGGAACGCATCAAAGTTGCTATGATGAACGTCCCCTTCCGCGACAAAAAAGGCATGTCCCTCAAGCTTGTGGTCCGCGCCGGCGGCCTCGTATTTCAGAAGGAGCAATTTAGCCGATACGAAAATATCGATGACGTCATCTCTGCATTAGAACGGAATACCGAAACCGACCTCATCGGGGAATATATTTAACGAAGTTAAGTTACCATCATAAATCAAAAGGAGGCTTGCAGCCGATGTCGTATACCAACTGGTTTATCCCTCTGTGCATTGGGGTCAGCATCATGTTCTCCATAGCCATCGTTATTCTGACGATGGCTACCTTAAGCTTCCGTTCGAAAGTCAAACGAAAATACGATCGGGGGAAGTTCAGTGACTGACTTTGTCCTGGTCATCTCCATTATCAGTATATGGATTGCCGTGCTGGAATCGATCATCATCATGGCGGGGGCCATCGTGTTCATTCATAAACAAAGCCGGCAGAAGCTGGTGAATCCCAGCAATCTGGAGGATTTCCCCACCGTGACGGTCATGGTGCCCGCGCATAACGAGGAATTGGTCATCCAGGCAACGGTAGAGCACATTCTGCAGATGAATTACCCGCATCACAAAATGCAGGTGATTGTCATTGCTGACAATTGCAAGGATCATACGGCCGAGCGCTTAAGAGCGCTGAAAGCCAATGAACGTTACCTTGACCGCGACTTTCTTATTCTGGAGAGAACCGGAACCGGGGGCAAATCAGGCGCCCTGAACGACGCGCTTAAGCAGGCAACAGGCGAATGGATCTGTGTCTACGACGCGGATGCCGCACCTGAAAAAAACGCGCTGTTGTTCCTGACGCAGAAGGCGATGGAGCAGCCTGAACGCTACGGGGCTGTTTTTGGCCGCAACAAGGCTCGAAACCGCGGACAGAATTTTCTGTCCCGCTGCATCAATCTGGAGCTGGTGACCATACAGCGTGTACATCAACCGGCCTATGGCAGCTATTTAAGCTGGGCACCATTCCGGGCACGAACTTTATCGTAAAAACCGCGCTCATTCAGGACATCGGCGGATGGGATGAGCATGCGATCACGGAAGATACCGCGATTTCGTTCGAGATCCTGACGAGAGGTCAGCTTATTGCGCTGGCTCCGCAAGCCGAAGCTTATCAGCAGGAGCCCGAGGATCTGAAGGTCTATATGAAACAGCGCGAACGTTGGGCCAAGGGGAACTACAGCGTCGTCACGGATAACATTCATCATCTATTTGACCGGACAAGCTGGCGCATCAAGCTGCATGTGCTGTATTACGCCGCCAGTTACTTCTGGTTTATGATTGCCATCATCATCTCGGATATTATATTTGTCGCCAACATCGTGTATCAGATCATCGGCCTGTTTAACCCTGCCGTCGTTTCCCCTTTCCGGTTTGAAGGCGATGTATATATGTATCTCATCATTGCTTGGGCCTTAATGTATTACATTTACGTCCTGCAGATTAACCTGGCGCTCGCAACGGACATTGGCCAGAGCCACACACGCAACTTCATTCTCTCATGCGTATCGTACTTCACCTACGCTCAGCTGTTCCTCGTCATATCCATTAAGGCCTTCTACTCCATGATCGTAGATAAAATCACGGGCAGGGAATCCAAGTGGTACAAGACGGAGCGGTTTGGATAGAGGAGCTGTGCATTTAATTATGATATCGCAAAAAGAGCGAGTAGGATTGGACAGCCATGCTGCCACCGTCCACAACTCGCTCTTTTTTTCATGCAAGCTTGCCAGTATGACGTGCTTATTCTTCTACAGGCAAATGGAATTCAAGTTCCGGTATATATATTTTATGCTCTGAACTATACACATAGGGTTTAATCGTGATGGATTTCGGTTTGGTTGGGAATGGCTCATACATGTACGTAAATTTAAGAGTGCTGCCGGAGCCGCCGCCCATCGCACCAATGGATTTGGCTATTTCCCCCTTCTCATTTATCACCTCGTATTCAATATTGATAAATTCATCCACTTTATATTGGCTAGGAACGGACTGAATGAACTCCTTAAGGTCCTGGCCTGGCTTACCGGTGATGCTTACTATCATTTGCATTGTGGCCGGGGTTATTGTAAAGCTACTAATATCCATATGGATATTGTCATGCACTTTAAGTTCATCCGACTTCAGGACCGTACGATCCGCCGCACTGTTTTTGACCGGAATGTTGAATTTAAACGGCTCCGAGACGCTTATGTCTCGAATAACGACCCCCAATGCAAACTCGTCAGGCAATCCCTCCGGCGACAAGGTCACGATGTCCGAATTCGGAGCACCATCCCCTACTCTAGAAATGCTGTAACCGAAATTACCCAGTTCCTCCCCATCCGCATAGAATCGAATCCCGTTCACTTCCCCTTGCTGACTGGCCTTGCTCCCCAATTGACCAAAAGATTCATTCTTACCATCCATTGTCGTCCGGGTCAGTACCATTGAAATGCGACTTCCGTCATACATCAGTTCGGATACGCTCATCGTAGTCCCATCATGGGTGATGCTCTGATGAATATCCATCGTCATGCCCTGCCGACTAGCTGTTTTCAGCCCCTCATCCCCGTCATTTAAGAAGATGCTTCCTATAATCGGTATATTTTTTAGAGCCTCGGCCATTACCGGGGAGATAAACCCTGATCCAATAATCAGCAGTCCCGACGCCACCACAGCCATCAATAGACCAGCCAAACGCCGCTTCTTCCGAATAGGAGGATTGTTTTCTAAAATTTGATAAGTATTATTTAGACGCATGCGGACTGCCTCCGGCAACTCCTGAGCTTCCTCCATTTCATCCTTGGCCTGTTCAAGTTCATGATTAAGGTCATACTTCATACGTTAACCTCCCTTTCCCTGTGATTAGCCAACCATTCTGATAGCGTCAACCTGGCCCGATGGAGGCGTGTCTTAACGGCGCCTTCTTTCAAATCGAGCATTTCCGCAATCTGCCGTAAAGGCAAGTCACGAAAATAGTGCAGAATAACGATGGTCCGGGATACTTCCTCCAATCTGTACACGGCTTCGCGCAGATCGATATTAACCTCAGGATTCGTTGTAACATGTTTTGATTCATCTAGGCTGAGTAAGGGGACAAACTGGCTTTTTTTACGGAGGATCGTGTTACACTCATTGATCAGGATGCGAAACAACCATGTTTTAAAGAAAAAGGCGTGCCTTAAACTCGAGAGTGACTTGTATGCTTTTAATATGGCTTCCTGCATGGCATCTGCACAATCTTCGTCGTGTCGGAGAATGGCTTTCGCTATGTTGTACATTTGCAGTTCTAATGGTTTTATAAGTTTGATAAACGCTTCATGGTTTCCCTTCTTGGCGAGTTTAACTTCTAATTCTTGCTCCTGCTGTACTTCCAAGGAATAACCTACCTCCCTTCAGGCTTATCTAAACTCTTAATCGATGTATGATTGTTGGATTCAATAATTAGATAGCCAGGACTTCCAAAAGGTTACAAAATGCTGTATGTATTATAACGGAGTATATAAAAAAACTCCCGCAAGTTCAGTGAACTCACGGGAGACGAATGCTTAGTTATATTTGTTCATGAAATGCTATGGCACGTGTAGAGCGCATCCTTTGGTTACTCCTAAAAATCAACATCCGTGTTCTGTCATCCAAAACTCGGATGTCTTACTCAATTTTCTCTCAGCTTCTTCTGCTCATGACGAAGTTTTTCAGGTGTCACGTCATTTCCGTCGGGATCCACGATGCTTAATCCCGAAAAGGTGCTTAGCACCTGTCCGCGAATTTCACGCAGATAGTCCGTGCGCAAAACTTGCTGTTCGGCTTTTTCCGCGGCAGTAAGTACTCCCTCCCGCTGCTTTTTAGCCAATTCATTAATCCGGGTTAAGCTTTTGATCATGATATCCCTCTTTTCCATATGATTTTCATTTATCTTAATATAAAGATATAACAATGCAAGATATTTGTCAACCCCCGCCAACTTCCACTTCCGGAAGGTTGAATTTGTGATTTTTTCCCTACCCAAAGCCTCTTCATTTCCTTAAACTTGGTGTTTAAGGTTTATTTATTTACAAATCGTGGTTATTGTTAGTATTGAAACCTTTGTGTTCGCAGCATAATAAAAAAGCAGGTCCTCATCCCTTAGGAAATATTACTTATGCCTTTCTGGCAGAACATGAAATATAATAGAGGAACTTAACTTTAATCAACTGGGGGAACATCTATGAAATCTCAGCTCAACAACCCAGCTTCAACGGGGAAAAATGATCGTTTTTCCTCTGCTGGATTTATTCTGGCCGCGATCGGGAGCTCTGTCGGCCTCGGAAACATGTGGAAGTTTCCTTACATTACGGGAGAACACGGCGGCGCAGCTTTCTTCCTGCTCTTTATTATCTGTCTCATCGTGATCGGTTTGCCCGTCCTGTTGGCCGAGCTTGCCATCGGACGAGCCGGCCGCGGGAGTGCTGCAACTTCCTTCGTTAAAGCGGGCGGACCGAAAGTCTTCGGTCATCTTGGATTGCTCCAGGTCATTGCACCATTTCTCATTCTGACCTTCTATGTTATTGTGGCAGGCTGGACGCTACATTATGCGGTCATGTCGTTTAGCGGCAATCTGTACAACAATACCGATTTTGGTGGTCAATTTACTACGTTTACGGAAGGCTACATGCCGATTGTATGGCAATTCGCCGCTATTATTATTACCGGATGGGTTGTAGCCAAAGGAATTTCCGGAGGGATCGAAAAATTCAACAAGGTTCTGATTCCGGGCCTGATCATTCTGTTGATCGTACTCATGATCCGTGCTGTAACCTTGCCAGGAGCCGGCGCGGGTGTATCTTTCTTCTTGAATCCCGACTTCTCGAAGCTAAGCCCGGAAGCAGCGCTGGTCGCGCTGGGACATGCCTTCTTCTCCCTCTCGCTGGGGATGGGGATTCTGTTGACCTACGGCGCTTATGTGGATAAGCGGCAATCGCTAGGTCCGGCAACCCTTGCCATCGGCGCGGGTGACCTGATTTATGCGTTTATCGCCGGGCTCATTATATTCCCGACAACCGCTTCCTTCGGGATTGAACCGAATGCCGGACCTTCTCTGGTCTTCATTGCCTTGCCGGCTGCCTTCTCGGCCATGCCGCTGGGTTCATTTTTCGGGGGATTGTTCTTCATTCTTCTAGCTATCGCGGCATTAACCTCCTCCGTCTCATTACTGGAGGTCCCAACCTCGTATGTCATGGACCGTTGGCATTGGGGACGTACAAAAGCCGTAATCGTCATTAGCGCGCTGGTTATGCTGATCGGTCTACCCTCGGCGTTGTCATTCGGCATCGTGCCTGGCCTTTCCGATATCGGCGGCAAAAACTTCTTCGATTGGCTGGATTTCATCACATCCAATATTCTGCTTCCGGTCGGGGGTCTGATCACCACTCTTTTTGCAGGATACTTCTGGAAGAAGGCGGCGGATGCCGCTGGCCTAAAAGCCGGCTGGTTCCGGGTATGGCTGTTCATGCTCCGTTATATCGCGCCAGTACTCGTATTTTTGGTGCTGCTTCATACCACGGGTGTGATCAAGTTCGATTAATTGTAGCCAAGGCACAGGCAATCTCATCGTCACACGGGGCGAATGGGGTTGCCTTTTTTATCCGTGGATAAAACCTATACATACTATGGAATAGCCTTTTATACATCATGTTTTTTATAGTCATGTCTTGAAAAAGGCACCATTCGCTGTTTTTTCTTCAAATTTTTACTTAAGTCACTTGTTTCCGACGTTTTTGCGATCCCGCATCACCATCTAGAAAAATTCCTGTAAAAAAAGGATTGAGCAAGTAATGAGTTTTGAGTATGTATTTGGTGTTGGATTAACCTTAATTCAATGCCTCCTACTGTTCTTCTGGGCATATTGGATGCTCATCAGTCTCTTTGGCTTTGGAAAACCAAAGAGACTCAAAGAATATGAGCCGTTGAAAAGATTCCTTCTCATGATTCCTGCCCACAACGAAGAAGCGGTTATCGGACACCTTGTCCGGAATCTTCATAAAATGGACTACCCGAAGGAGCTCTATGAAGTGTGCGTTATTGCTGATGGATGTAAGGATAAAACAAGTGAAATCGCCAGAAAACTTGGTGCTACCGTTATTGAACATACCTACCTGCCGGGAGACCAAAAGGGGAAACCTTATGGAATCAAATACGCCATTGAGCAGTATGGAGATAGGTTAATCGATGATTTTGACGGTATCGCCTTCTTCGATGCCGACAACCTGGTCTCGTTGAACTATTTAAGAGAAATGAATAACCACTTGTTGAACGGGGATCAATTAATACAATGTTACCTGGATTCTAAGAATCCCAATGACAACTGGGTGACAATAGGTTACTCCGTAAGCTACATTTTCATGAACCGATCTTGGCAGCTTGCTAAGTCCAGATTAGGCTTAGGAAACGCGATCGGTGGAACTGGGTTCTGCGTAGACACGACTCTATTCAAAACCATCGGTTGGACCGCTCGTTCCTTAACGGAAGACCTTGAGTTTACGATGCAGTGTTTGCTTGAAGGTGTACCAGCTAAATGGTGTCACTTTGCGCGCGTGTACGACGAGAAGCCGGAAAGTTTCAAGTCTTCCTGCATTCAACGTCTCCGATGGGCAAGGGGGCATTGGGATGTTTGCTTTAAATACGCTCACCGATTAATTTGGAGATTCATTAGCAAGCTAGACTTCAAAGCTTTTGATGGTTTTATGTACCTTATTAATCCTGGCAAGATTGTTTTAAATGCTGCAACTGGTCTCCTTATTTTCATGTCCGTGGCTACCGACTTATTAGATGCTCATCATTTGATTCCTTGGCAAGTTTGGATTTTATGCTTGTTATTCCAATTCGTCTACGTAGGATACGCACAGCTTCTCGATTCGAAAAATAAAGTAAGCCTCTTCCGGAGCTATGTATCCCTGTACTTCTTCAATCTAACCTACGTACCCTTGTTCCTTTGGTCACTCATTACAATGAAGAACGTAAATTGGAATCCTACAAAACATACAAGAGCTATTCATTTGAGCGATATTGAAGTAGAAGACTAGCGTGGAATTACTTAGACGTAATTACTATTTATTTCGGCTATTTCGCTAACAGCTGCTATTTCCCGAGAAATAATGACAATGAATTAGACGAAAGCATGAGATTTATATGGATATTTCTGCAAAGCAAAATAGTTAACGTGTAATTAAGTGGATAGTATAACCTACAGTCATTTAATTCCTTTCATCCCTCTAGTTGATATGTCAATATATAAAATAATTTTAAATGTTATATCAGATTCCTCCGTTCTTCACATCATGTCTAATCCATCATTCATTCAGAAGAAGTACAAAAAACCATGCACTCACCTATTCATGAGCGCATGGTTTGTATTTGTTCTGCTATAGCGGTTCGATTCCGTGCTCGATCACGCACCATCTTCGAATTCAAAATTCAATTCGGCGATATGGCAGTAACAGGTAGATTACGTTAGATCGTGCATATATGCGAATGTGGCTGCGCGTCACCGCACATAAGTTTGAACAAGTTTGCTGGTTTATTTCTTTATAGGCCCGGTAGATGCTCCTACCACCAATTCCGCCGGCAATCTTTTCTCAACTGCTACATCGTCGTGATTCATAATGCCCAGCACCGTTTCAATCGCCAGTCTCCCCATTTCTTCCTCGTTCTGTCGCATATGGGTAAACAAATAGCCTTCACCGATATTTAGCTGCGGACTGTCAAAGCACACGATGGATAGATCCTCCGGCACCCGCAGACCGAGGCGTTCTGCCGCGACCTTGGCGAGCAAAGCAATGTTATATTCGATCGCAAAAAAGGCCGTAATCGACGGGTGATCCTGCAAATGCTGAACGATCCGCTGGATTTCACGTTCAATGTTGCTCTCGTGGAAGGCATTGGGCAAAGTGGCCGTCACATCGCTAATCCAGATTTCCTTATCAGACGCGATGCCCCGGGCGGCGTGAGCCTGCACGAACCCTTCAATCCGCTCTTCAACCGCTGTCGTATCTCTCGGCGGAGGAGAAAGCAGAGAAATATGACGGTGGCCCAAATCAAATAAATGCTCCACTGCCTGAACGGCTGCCCCTAAATTATCTGTACTGATAGAAGCCGCTGCGACTCCCTTCAGCCTCCGATCAATCAGGACAAGCGGGAAACGGGCAATGACCATCTTCAATATTTCTGCATTGAAGTACTCCCCCTGAGCGGGAAATACGATAAGTCCGTTCACACCAAGATTACGCAGCTTCTGAATGGATAGTTCCTCATTATCCTGGTCTCCAAACGTTCTGCGCAGTACCAGAAAACAGTCATTCTCCCTCGAATACTGCTCCATGCTGTAGATTAAACGCGTTCCGTAGCTTGAAGAAAAGTCCGTAATGACAAGACCGATCATCTTCTCTCGGCTAGCTGCTCCGGCATCTGCGCTTACCGAGGAAAATGATTCCTTCTGTGCCACGGGCTCATCCGGATCAGCAACGAACGATCCCTTGCCCGGTTTGCGCACAATCACACCTTCTGCCGCCAGCAGATCCAATGCTTTCTTACTTGTAATTCGGCTGACTCCGTATTCATCCGCGAGTTCCTTCTCCGAAGGGACTTTATCCCCTATCCGGAAAATATGGGTTGAGATCTTTCGCTTCATCTCATTAAAAATTTGTTCATACATCGGCTTCGTGGAAGCTGCATCTTTCAAATTGATATCCCTCCAACGGTACTCCAAAACCTGCTAATTTATATAACAATATAACATGATATATTCCAGTTGTCCATGTTGAATGGACATCGCATACAAAATAATCTATCCCTGTTCTTCTCTGAACAGACAAAAACAGCGCCGCAGGATGGTCTTTCGCCGGAAAGACTCATGCAAGAGGCGCTGTCCTCTGTCGACTACCTATTTCATTTTCCAATAAAAGGACTTACCCACTCAAGCAGGGGACACTAATAAGGCTTACCTGTTGAGCTATTCCCTATTCTATTCCTTCACGGCCCCCAGGACGATCCCGTGGATTATTCGATGAATGGGTCTTCCAATCACTCGTCACGAAAAAAGATCCCTCCTCCGTTTTACACGGAATGAGGGACCTTCTTTTGGGATGAAAAATCGTTGAAATGCCCCTCGTTCAAGTGGCATTTCTCTTGCTGGCATACACCTGGACTGATTCCACTGCCCAGCTTATATGTGTTTCTGCGCTCTCCAGGCGTTGACCGTCCAGCTCGATGACAATGTTCCAGCCTTGAGGGTTGCGAACGGTTACCGTCCGTCCATCCCCCCCTTGTTGCGGCGCAATGGAAATATCCAGCTCGGCTTCGCCTATCCGAAGATTGCTCAGGCTGCATTCACGATCATGCCACGAGGTTGGGAGCTGCGGCTTGATATAAACCGTCTTCTCAAATGCGCTTGGTGTCACACCGAAGAAATGGCGGATAACCGGAACCGTGAGGGCATATAATGTCCACGCCTGCACTACGCAGCCGTAATCCGGCGACATCTCGGAAAAAGAACCCGGGAGCACCTTCGAGAAGGTCCCCAGCATTCTGCGCAGCAGCGCTAGCGCCTCGTCCGGATGGCCGTTGGCCGCTTCCGCTACCGCGTGAACCCCCGTCGAGATGGTCATCGTGCCCTGCTTGTAGATCCCCGCAAGATAGGTGCCATGCTCCCCGATAAACACATCGGAACGCATGGTTTGAAGCGACCGCTCGGCCTTCTCCGGATCGGCAATACCCGTCTCCATCGGCGTCACGATGACCCAGTTCTTGTTAAGCAGCCAGCCCCGGTCCGCCTTCGGGTCATTGGCTTCAGCCAGCCTGTGCTCCAGGTATTCACGGTACCCTTGAAGGCCTTCCTTCTCCGAGAGGGAAACCATATAATCCACCTTCGGCTCAATATCGCTTCTGGTAGCAACCGCGTCAGCGTATAATCCCTCCGACTCGCACCAGTACACTTCATTGATCGCGCGTACTGCCCGGTCAGCGAGCTGACCATACTTTTTCGCGTTATCTTCCTCGCCGAGATGCCTGCTCATATCGACCATCGCCCGCAAAGCCTGGGCGGTGTACACGGCACTGTCGATCAGTTCCATGTTCAGACCTGCAATCTCAATGATGCCGTAACCTGACGGGAACAGATCGCCGTCCGGATCCATTTCATGCAGCAGCCAGTCTACACCCTTAACGCAATAGCGGTAATGGCGGCGCAGCAGTTCTTCATCTCCTGTCCAGCGGAACAGCTCCCATACAAAAGCGATGTAATGGGCCGTTTCCTGGGTGTTGCCCGGATTCGACACCGCCCCCATGGTCGTAATCTCGTGCACAATTCTGCCATTGCCATTGGCTTCCTCCGATTTTTCAAGCAAAAGGTTCAGCGTATCCTTTGCAAGCTGCGCATCCCCGATGGCAAGCACCCCTTGAAGGGAATAAGTATTGTCACAGCCAAACCACCACGGATAGGTAGGTCCGCCGGCAGTCAAGCCGCGTCCAATGCCATCCACCTTTTGCACAAGCCACTGATTGTTCCATTTGACCCACGTAAAGGCTTCATTCAGCAAGTCCTCGCCGGCGATTTCCAGTTTGGCCCGGTTAGCGACCTCTTCATATATAGCTTTTTTCTCGTCAAAAAGAGCCTCATACGAAGAGACAAGCTTGTCATATACCGCTTCGCTCTCTTCCTGGGATTGATAGGAGCCGGCCACAAATAAGCGGAATTGCAATGTCTCCTTCTCCCGGAGCTCAATCACTTCGCTCCGGAAGGCTACTCCCGTCCCGTTTCCAGCGGTGAACTCGGGCCCATAAATAGCAGCCCCCGTCTCAACCACGCTGCCCGGTAAATCCGAACCGATCTGGACATACCAGTCATGTGCACAGTCTTTTACGGTGACTTTCCGATCCGAGCTGAGGATCACCTCATCCTGCTCGCCATCGGTAATGCCGATTTCATCGGAGAACCAGACGGGGCGAAGATCCGTGCGAGCCAGCAGTTCCAGCTTCAGGCGGGTCGTACCTTTTCCATAGGACAGCAGCTTATAATCCGCCACGAATCCTTTTTCCAGCTCGGGTGCGAATTGCGTGCGCTCCAATTGAACCGGAATATGGCCCAGCCCGTGATCGTATTGAAAACGGCTGCCCCAAGGTTCATTCGTAAAGCCGTCCGATCTCGACCAAACCGAGATATTCCGGTCCAGATCCGTAATTCTCAGCCAGAAGCCATCCAGCAGCTTGATCGGGTGCAGCCACACCCCGCCCATCTCGTTGGCGATATGATGTCCGAAATCCGGGAAATATCCGTCCTGGGTTCCGCAAATTTTAATATACTCACCGGCATTATAGTATAAATTGAAAGGATGTCTGCTACTTAATCCTGTAGTTTTTGGCATGTCAGCCTCCTAACGCATCGTCAACTAATCAGCCCTTGATGGCTGAAGAGATGGAAATGCCTTCGATGAAATATTTTTGTGCCAAGAAAAATACGATTAATGCCGGCAGCATAATCAGAATCGTTGCCGCCATCAGCATGTTCCATTCGACATTGTACAATCCCTTGAACATGGAAAGCCCCAGTGCCAGCGTATATTTATCGCTGGAATTCAGGTAAATAAGCGGTCCCTGGAAATCATTCCATACGCCCATGAAGGTAAAGATCGATACCGCAATCAGCGGCGCCACGGATAGCGGCAGAACGATGCGCGTAAAGATCTGGAACCGGTTGGCACCATCCACGAAGGCCGACTCATCCAGGTCCCGCGGAATGCCGCGCATGAACTGGCGAATAAGGAATATATTAAATGCGCCGCCGCCAAAAAAAGCAGGAATGATGAGCGGCAGGAAAGTATCCACCCAGCCGATTTCCTTGAACATGATGAACATCGGAATCATCGTAACCTGCGAAGGCAGCATCATGGTTGCAAGCAATACCAGAAACAGCGTGCGCTTCCCTTTGAAATTAAATCTCGCGAATCCGTAAGCACAGATGGCTGAAGATAATACGGTTCCGATTAAAACCGGAATCAAAATAATGAGGGTATTGCCCAGAAATTTGAAGAATGGAACGGCTTGTACGGCATCTCTGTAATTGGTCCAGTGCCACACGGTTGGGAAAAAATTATCTTTAAACACCTCAGCCGGTGACTTCAGCGACGTGAAGAAGGTCCACAGTAAAGGCACAATGACGATAAGTGCCCCGGCAATGAGCGCCAGCATGGACAGGATATGCGGCACGTTGATACGCTTGGCAGATTGATTCATGAATGACGCCTCCTTTAATCCTTATCATCGTCGCCCTGATAATACACCCACATGGACGAGCTTCGAATGACAATCAGTGTGAATACAAGAATGATGACAAACAAGATCCAGGACAAGGCGGAGGCATAACCCATCTCGTAATCCTGAAAGGCCTTATTATAGAGATACAGATTATAGAACAAAGTAGAATTCAGCGGTCCGCCGTTGGTCATGACAAAGGCTTGCGTGAAATATTGGAACCCGCCGATAATCCCCATGATTAAATTGAAAAATATCGTTGGCGATATCATCGGCAGCGTAATGCTGAAGAATCGGCGGAAACGTCCGGCACCATCCAGCTCAGCCGCTTCATGCATGTCCTCCGGCACGCTTTGCAGACCCGACAGATAAATAATGATTGTGTTGCCGACGCCCCAGATCCCCATGACGATGAGCGCTCCGAGAGCATAGGATGGGTCTTGAAGCCAAGCGGGGCCCTGAATGCCGAACCAGCCAAGCGCTTTGTTCAGAATCCCGTATTCGGGGTTGAATATCATCACCCACATCATCGATACCGCAACCGCCGGAATGACGGATGGCATGAAATAGATCAATCGGAACACATTCATGCCGCGGCTGCGCATATTGAGCAGTACCGCAATCAAGAGGGACACAATCTGGTAGAGCGGCACAGATACCAATGCAAAGATAAAGGTTACTTTTAATGATTGGTAGAACAATTCGTCATGGAAAATCGCCTTGAAGTTGTCCAGCCCAACCCACTCGATCGATTGCACTCCCGTTATAATGTCCCATTTGCTGAAGGCTAGCAGCAACGAGAACAGCATCGGTCCAATCGTAAACACCAGAAGTCCCAGAAGCCATGGCATGATGTATAAGTAGCCGGCCCAATCCGATTTAGACTTTCGCATAACAAGCCTCCTTGATGAAGCAGGTGAAGCGCATTCGTCATGCGCTTCACCTGTCGTTTTTACTTGATTTTGCTATCGACGTTTTTCGCAGCTTCATCCAGGGCGCCCTTTACGTCCTGTTGTTTCAGCAAAATCTTCTCCATGGCTTTGTTGAATTCCTCAACAAAAATGGGGCCATGGGTAGAGTGCAATGTAACCGGCTTCTTCGCATAATCCATCATTTCGATAACCGGCTTGTCTGCCACTTCCTTTGCTTTCACTTCTTCGAGTTCCACTACGGTAGCAGGAAGAACCTTGCCATTCTCGGAGCGAAGCTTCTGTGCTTCCGTTCCGGACAACCATTTCAACAGCTCATACGCTTCCTGCTTGTGTTTGCCGTTTGCATTGATAGCCCAGCCTGCACTTGCGATAATGCTGGTCCGTGTACCTTCCTCGCCTGTCGGTATCAGGGCGGATCCGTATTCCACATCCGATTTATCCAGATCGCTCTTCACCCAGCGGCCGGTGACCATCATGGCCAGTTTGTCCGTCATAAACATGGATGAGTCTCCGCCAAGGGTCTCGGCATCCTGAGGTGTAGGCGATACGCGGTCTTCACCTTGGGACAGGGATACGTATTTTTCAATAGCAGCTACCGTCTTCTCACCGTTCATGAATCCTTCGGCTTGCGTTCCGTCTTCATTCGCTATATCCGTGCCATGATCCCACAGGTACGTGTAGATCGGATATTCCCATTTGCCTGCATTGAAACCGAATTCGGTATACTTATTGCCTTCCTTCTTGGTCAGCTTCTTGGAAGTTTCGATCAATTGATCCCATGTCCAGTCATCGGACGGGTATTCCAGGCCAGCTTCATCAAACATGCGTTTGTTGTACCAGAGCGCCAGCGGATTGAAATCCTTCGGCAAGTAGTACTGTTTGCCATTGATATTCATGTTGTCGATCAGATCCTTCTGGAAGATATCCAGGCTGAAACCACTGTCCTTGCTCAAGTATTCATCCAGCGGCTCAACAACGCCTTTTTCAACATATTTGAAATAATCGCCTTCACCGATCAGGAATACGTCGGGTGCTTGGCCGGCTGCAAGCGAAGTCGTCAATTTGGTGCCGTAACCTTCACTTGGAATCGGCTCGAATTTCACCTGAATATCCGGGTGTGCTTTATTGAATTCATCAGCGAGCTGCTGTTCGTTCGCACCGGAGCTCACATCGCCCCAGACAGTGAATGTAAGATTAACTTTCTCTCCGGCCGCACCTTTGTCCGAGCTGCCACCGTTACCACCGCAAGCGGATAATGCCAACGCAGCGATGATGACCATGCTGAGCATGGTTGACCATTTCCAATTCTTTTTCATTGAATGACCCTCCTGAATATTCAATATTGGATTTGAAGCTCTTTCGAGAATTTGATGGTGTCGCCGTGGAACACCAGCTGCAGTTCCTGCTCCGAATTCGTAGTCAGCGTCAGCGTCTCACGGTCAATGTGCACTTCCAGCCGCTGCCCCTGCCAATATAGGGGGAAGGAAAGCTCCTCCCAGGCTTCAGGCAGATTTGGATTCATATGCAGCTCCCCGCCCAGCATGCGGACGCCTGCGAACCCGAGCACCACACATTCCCATATGCCGCCAAGTGACGCGGAGTGTATGCCGGCATCTGAGGAGTACATGTACGGCCCCAAGTCAATCTTCGAAGCTCGTTCGAACAACTGATATGCCAGATCCCCATCGCCAAAATCGTTCGCCAGAATGCTATGTGTAGACATCGACAGCGAGGAATCATGCAGCGTCTTCGGCTCGTAATAATCGTAATTGGCTTTCTTCACTTCCGGAGAGAACTGATCCTCCAGCAGGAAGAAAAGCATCATAATATCTGCCTGTTTGGATACCTGCATTTCTCCAACTTGATCCAGGTTGTAATCGTCAAAGATGCTACCTACCTTGCTCTGTTGTTTATAAGGAGCTAAATCAATGAGTTTCTTCTGCAAGTAGGTGTCATCCTGCGGGATAATGCCATCTTGGTTCGGCTGTGGCAAGTAGATCTGATGGATCTTGCTCTGCCACTCATTCATAGCCTGCTCCAGCCCCAGCTTCCCGTTCAGCGACTGGAATAACTTCGCATCCGATGTTCGTAGACTTTCGTAGTATTCCATGGCCAGCCGGATATTAAAGGAAGCCATGTAATTGGTGAACGCATTGTTATCCACATGCTCCTTGTATTCATCCGGCCCCACAACCTCATTGATTTCATATATCGCCTTGCCTTCATTCCATTCCAGACGGCTCGCCCAGAATTTAGCGGTATCAAATATCATTTCGTAGCCGCAGTGATCCATAAAGTCCTGGTCACCGGTCGCTTTGTAATAGTGCCACACGGCGTAAGCGACATCCGACGTAATATGCTGTTCAATAAATCCGGACCATATCTTGATCTGCTTGCCTGTGACAATATCCACCTGACCCCACTCCGGCGTAACTTCGCCATCGCTTGGCCAAGCGGCTTCCCAAGGATACATCGCGCCTGTGAAGCCGTTCTCAACCGCTTTTGCTCTGGCGCCTTCCAGACCAAGATAGCGATACTCCAGCAAAGAGCGGGCGACCTCGGGATTAGTATAGATGTAGAATGGCAGGATGAAAATTTCCGTATCCCAGAAGGAATGACCCTTATATCCCTCTCCGCTGAGCCCTTTGGCGCCGATGCCCATTCTCCGGTCATGTGCCGGTGTCATGATCACTAGATGATATATGGCAAACCGGACAGCCAACTGATCGAAGGAGTTCGAAGTTTGAATGGATACGTTGTATTGCTCCCAAACCTTGCTCCAGGCTAATTGATGTTCTGCAAAAAGCGGATCGTAACCAGCAGAATGGAACGCTTTCAATTCAGCCAGTGCATGCTGCCGAATATCGTCAAGGCTGGTTCCTTCAGCAAATTCACGGTCACGGCTTGTGAATACGGTTGCCATCTTCTCGAATTCGAGACAATCGCCCGCCGCTACATCAAGTGCATAGGAGACGGCAACTTTACGACGATCGATATCCATCTTGGGAGCTGCATCAATCTCTTGTTGGTTTAACCGGAGACGATGCGCCGCACCATGGACGAAATCCACCTTGGACTCGGTTGTCGTCTGAATCAGCTCAAGGAAGGTTTTATCGTAAATCCGCTTCTCACCCTCGTGGAAATGCTGACTGCCGCTGTTGCTGACCTGCCCGTCTATACCGGAGTTAATGACCAGTGTTATGCCCTCGTTCAGAGGAGTTATGCTAACCTTCAAACCAATCTGGTGCAGCTTAGCTAAAGATACAAAGCGCCTGAACTCAAATCGGATTTTCTTCCCCTCATATTCCCAGATAAAACTTCGAACGAGCTCTGCATCGCGAATATTCAGCATTCGCTGATACTCGGTCACCGTTCCCCGCTCCAAGGAGAACCTTATGCCGTCAATCCGAATATCCAGACGCGTAATATCGGCCGTATTCGGAAGCTCCGTCACTTCGAATTCATCGAATTTATTGAAGGTTCCGTTCACAAACAGATTTCGCTTCTCCCCGATATACGACTCATCCGCAGCTGATCGGAGACCCATATATCCATTCCCAAGCGACATAATCGCTTCACACTTGCCTAAAGCCAGCGGATTGAATTGCACCTCTGAAAATGACCATTTCTTCAACTCTTCAGAATGTACCTCGTTGTAGCTCAGCATGTTGTTATCCTCTCCATTTGTTGTATTTCTCTATTTTCTGTAAGCGATACCTAAATCGTTTTCGATCTTTTCAAAAAAGAACCGAAAACGATTTCGGAATGAGCCTAAAATAAAAGCTTTCCTAATGCGAAAACGTTTTCGATAACATTATTGCACCATTATTGTCTCCCTGTCAACAATTTCGAATGAAAGAATTTTATGATAGCCGGGAGTCTGATTCTCCAGCATCTTGATTACTTCCTCACATGCCGAATAGCCGATTTTTGTAAAATCTTGTCGAACCGTGGACAATCTAGGTGTCGTATAACTGGAGAGCACAATATCATCAAAGCCCATGATGGAGATGTCCTCAGGAATTCGGATGTTCAGTTCGCGGCAGCGAGTCATAAATCCGATCGCCATCAGATCACTGGATATAAAGACAGCCGATAAATTCGGATGACGCTTTAAATAAGGTTCGGCCGCTTCGTACGCCACCTGCTCGCTAAAATCCGCTTCAATGACCCTGTTCAAATCATAAACCAAGCCTGCTCCTTCCAGTGCTTCCCTGAACCCCTGAAGTCGCTGAATGCTGACAGCCGCAAAGTTATGTCCGTTAATCATGCCGATCTCACGGTGCCCTTTGCCGATTAAAAATTCCACCGCTTTTCTGGCAGCACCCACGTTATCCGTTATCACCGAACCGGTATGGGGACCGACAATATCAGCATCGATCACCATGCATGGAAATTCACTGTTCACCAATTCTTCAAAATAGGGGTCCGTGGTACGAAGCCCGGAAATCACGACGCCTGCAATCTTATTCTCCTTGCAGAACTGCCAATACGATTTATCCTGCTGTTCGGACAAACTCCGCGTATATATGACCACCTCATATTGATAGTACTGGGCTGCAGCATAAACACCGGCCATGATTTGGAACATGACACCGTCCTTGCTGTTCGTCTGTTCAAAGTTCGATATGATAAGCGCAATAGTCTTGGTGACCTTGTGCTTTAGGTTTTTGGCCAGACGGTTCGGAAAATAGTTCAGTTCCTGCGCGGCCTTCATGACCTTTTGCTTCGTGGTTTCGCTTACATCCGAATAGCCATTCAGCGTCTTGGAAACGGCTGATATCGAAACGTTCGCCAGCTTGGCCACATCTTTGATTGACACCATATATATCACCACTACCATTCGTTAGATTCACATACTATTGTATCCCTTACCCGTAAAATAGCAACCAAACTCCTTCAACAAAGAAGAATTAAGCTATTGAGTATAATACAAAAAGAGTAAACAACAATAACGGACACCTCACGGTGCCCGTTATTCGTACGATCCGTATTTATTCCATCTACTTTTCATCAGAGGGTCTCGATCTCTTCGGTCTTGTGATCATGATCGTACATCCAGATCTTAATCTCATCGATATCCATCGGCTTTCCGTAATAATAACCCTGCATGACATGGCAGCCCAGTCCGGTCAAAAAGTCGATATGCTCCTTGTTCTCGACACCTTCCGCAATGACATCCAGATTCAAATTCTCTGCCATAAGAACAACGGCGTTGACGATAGCGCGTTTGCTGGGCGTGTCCAAATCATTGGTGAACTGGCGATCCAGCTTTAAAGCATCAATTGGAATCCGGTCCAATAGCCCAATCGAGGAATAACCGGTTCCGAAATCATCCATGGAGACCTTTACCCCCAAGGACCTGATATTCCCAAGCTGCCGGATAATATCATTCACATCATGCAGCACCATGGACTCTGCTATCTCCAACTCTAACAAGCGAGGTTCCAGATTCGCCTGATCCAGAACGTTTTGAATAAGCTCAAGTAGATTGTCACCATGAAATAAACGAATCGATAAATTTACCGAGACCGGCTGGACAATCCCTCTCTCCTGCCAAATTCTGCACTGTTTGCATGCTTCCTCAAGCGTCCATCGGGTCATTGGTATAATGAGCCCCGTCTCTTCGGCAATCGGAATGAATTCAAGCGGCGATATCACGCCTAAGCGGGGATGCTTCCAGCGGAGCAGCGCCTCGAATCCGACCAAGCGATCACTTTGCACATTCCATTTGGGCTGATATACAATGAAGAACTCCTTCAGCTCAAACGCTCGTTGCAGATCCTTCTCCAATTCCATTTTGCGAACCTCTTGAAGACCCATCTCCTCGTCATAGAGGCATTGCTGATTCTTGCCCAGTCCCTTCGCTTTATACATAGCGGTATCCGCATTCTTCAGCAGCGTTGTACGGTCAGAGCTATGAACGGAACCGATGCTGATTCCGATACTCGCTGTCACATATAACTCGTTACCGTCAATATAGTACACGTTTTTTATTTGTTGGAGGATATCATCAGCTAAATGCTGGGCATATACCGGGTCGCTTTGCTTCAGAATAATCAGAAATTCGTCCCCGCCGATCCGGAATACCTGTTGACCACTTTGAATGAATTGACGCAGTCGCTTACCTACTTCCTGGACCAGCAAATCCCCAACATTATGACCCAGCGTATCGTTGATAGCCTTAAATTGGTCCAAATCCAGAAACAGGATCGTAATCTTCTCTGTCTCGGCGTTCGTCTCAAAGAATCGGTTCATTTCATTGCGGTTAGGCAATCCCGTGATCGTATCCTGATAGGCCAGCTTTTCCAGCACATGCCGATCAAAGAACATCGCCCCCCATGAAATCAGCAGAATAACAAAAATCATAACCGTCACACCATACAAAAGAAGAAAATCCACAGACTGCGGCTGCTGCGTGATCATACCGGCATGCGCCTCAAACCGTACAGCCTTCATGCCTGTATAATGCATTCCGCATACCGCAAATCCCATGACAACCGCCGAGCCCCACTTGAGAAAGCTGGACTTGGGATGATTCCGAAAACGGAGAAACAATAATAAAGCCGCATAGGAAGCTAACAATGCAATGATGGCGGACAGTACCCAAATGCCGGGATCATAGCTAATTTGGGCATGGATGACCATGGCTTCCATTCCCATGTAATGCATGATGACGATGCCGCTTCCCATCATCAAGCCGCCAATGGCGATTTTGGACCAGTTAATGTTTTTGGGCATCGTGATATAAAACGCGATGAAGGAGGAAACCACGCTGACAAGCATCGACATGATGGTCAGAAAGACATCGTACCTTACATTCATATTCATGTGCATGGCCAGCATGCCGACAAAATGCATGGACCAAATACCGCTTCCCATGACCATTGCGCCGCCGATAAGCCAAAAAAACTTGGATTTGCCGTTCGCATCCGAAATTTTGGACGTAATATTTAAAGCCGAGTATGAAGCAAGTATAGCAATCGCAATTGAAAGCCCCACAATATAATAGTTATAATGGCCGTCCATCTGAGCTGTACACACCCCTTTTATGAGTAATTCTTAAGTCCTATGAAGATCATACGTTTCCTAGCGGATAACGTTCCTATTAATTGACCTCGTCCCGTTGCATATCGGAAAAAGGACAATCCTTACACGGCTTCCCAGCCCTATACACCCTATCCGTATTATATCTATAGTAACTATTCAATTTCTCGACAAACACAGAAAGGGTTCGAACCGCCCGGATTTTAATGAGTCTAAAGAACTAAATATTCTACGGATATCCGGGCTTTTCCTCTACCCTATGGAAAATTATGAGCGACAACACTCTATTTAAAATAAAAAAGCTACGGACCCTTATTAGGTCAGCAGCTTTTATTTTGTCTGTCCTCAAGGTGTAATTACCTTCGATTTCCCATTCAAGTACTTCTCGCCCCATTCACAGATTTGGTCAAGGATCGGTTGCAGCGAAACGCCCATTTCACTCAGCTCGTACACGACCTTTGGCGGGACTTGATTAAAGACCGTTCGCGTGATAATCCCATCCTCCTCCAGCTCCCGCAGCGTCTGGGTTAACATTTTCTGCGTAATATCAGGCATCTGCTTCTTAATTTCACTCGTTCGCTTGGGGCCATAACTTAAGTGGCACAGCACAATGACTTTCCACTTGCCGCCGATTACATCCATGGTTGCCTCAGACGGAATATTGTATTGTCGCTCCCCATTCATAAGGTCTTCTCTCCTTTTCGAACGTAAGTGGCATATGACGGGCAACAGGCACCTTGGGGTACTAATGATACTTTTAGGTACCTATAGAACCATTAAGTGCGTACTTCCTTTCCGTCATTATATGTTACATAATCCCCTTATACCAGAGCTTTAGTAAGAAAAACTTCTGCATTCTATAATCCAAAAATTGGAGGCGGAGTCACCATGACGCGTATTTATATTGCCGGCGGGTATGGCGTAGTCGGTAGCGCTGTTGCCCGGCATATCCGAACGATCAATCAAGATGCCGAGATTATACTTGCCGGAAGGCATCCCGAGAAGGGGAGCTTACTAGTACGAGAGCTAGGAAACGCCCGTACCGCTTTTTTAGATATACGCCAGGGTCTGTCTCCAACAGAGCTGGATCAAGCCGACCTTATCGTTTCTACCATCCAGGATCCGGCCGACCTCCTCATGCAAGAGGCTCTTGCAAAAGGAATTGCACATATCGGGATCACCAAGCTTGCCGACGAACTGACACCTATTCTTTTCGCCATGCAAAGCCATCCCCCTCAAGCACCGATTGTACCTCTGGGACATTCGCAAGCGGGAATCCTGACCTTGGTCGCGTATCAGGAGGCGAAGTCTTTCCGAAGCATCCAATCGATCGGCTTGGCGGGTCACTATGATGAACGCGATCCGATGGGGCCTATGACGCTGGAGGAAACCAAAGGGTTTATCAACCGTGCCCTCATCCGGGAAAACGGGATATGGAAATGGGTTGAGGCTACGAAGTATCCGAGAAGCATAAGTCTTTCAAACGGTTCCCGGGTAGAAGGCCATCCCATGAGTTTATTGGATGTTCCAAGCCTCGCGGCTGTTACGGGAGCGCCTAATATTCGATTCGACTTCGCCATTCATGACTCTATAGGAACACGGGCTGGAGGCAAGGCCTCCCAAGACCTCTATATTGATCTCGAAGGTGTTCTTCTTGACGGCCGTTCCGCGAAACGGAGGATCACGTTGACCAATCCGAAGGGACAGGCGCATTTTACAGCCCTCGGTATTCTCCTCTCCATTGAGCGTATTTTGGGCTGGGACGGCTCAACTCCTGCTCCCGGAGGCTTCTATCTACCGGAAACGCTGGTTCCTCTTGAAACTGCAATGAAACGTATTGAACAATTTGGCATTCAAATTCGAAGAGAAGAAAGAGACGGTGAACCCTCATGAAGGTATTAACGGTTGTTACGCATCCACGCGAAAATTCCTTTACATTTGCAGTTACCGAGAAGTTTGTACAGGGGCTTCGGGACTCCGGGCATGAAACGGAAATTCTGGACCTCCACCGCATCGGTTTCGATCCGGTCCTGTGGGAGGCAGACGAACCCGATTGGTCTAATCCTACCAAGAACTATTCTCCTGAAGTTGAAGCCGAAATCGCACGAATGAAGGAGCACGACGCGCTGGCCTATATCTTCCCGGTATGGTGGTACGGAATCCCTGCCGTGCTAAAAGGGTATATCGACCGTGTCTGGAATCATGGCTTCGCTTACGGCGGCGGCTCAAAGCTTCATCACCAACAGGTGTTATGGCTGGCGTTGGCGGGGGCTTCGAAAGATCATTTTGCCAAGCGGGGCTATGATCAGATGTTATCCCTTTCCCTCAATATTGGAATGGCCGACTACTCCGGAATCAAGAATTCCCGTGTGGAATTCTTCTATGATACGCTAGAGGGTAGACCGGAGCATATGGAGAGTTTGCTCGAACGAGCTTATCAGTTGGGGTTGCATTATGCGGATTCTGGAGTAAGCGTAAAATGATGCTTTATAATAGAAGCAGAGCCTAATTTATAAATAATCGACCTCAAGGAGAGGTCGATTTTTATTTACTGTCTTTACTTTGAATGGAGACCAGAAACTTGACTTTAATTCTCCATTAAATTCTCCTGAAATAGGACGTCCCTCACATCTCTCACAGCTCCTCGAACAGCTCCCTGGTCTTCACTGGATCTTCTTCATTATGAAAATATACAACTCATCCAACTTGAACTGGATATAAGAGGGATCGTTCTTGAAATCGGAAAAGTAATCCTAAAATTCGAAACATTTTGATCCTTATTGCCGTACATATAACCAATGAAAAAATAACGGACAGAGAGGAGTGCCGTCGATGATGCCTCAAGGACCGTCTTTTGGCGGAGGATTTGATTTTATGTTTACTTTGGTTCCCATTCTGATTGGAATTGTATTCGTGATTGTGATTGTGGGCTTCATTTCCAGTGGTGCCCGTTATGTTAAGAACGCCAAGTCGCCTCGCACGTCCGAGTTTGCCCGGGTTGTCTCCAAACGGATGGACATCCGTCATCATAGCAATCATCACAACGAGGATAACGGCATGATGCATTCCAGCAATTCTTCCCGAACGTATTACTACATCACCCTCGAATTTGATAATGGGGAGCGGAAGGAATATCTCGATGTCAAAAATCTGTACGGTCTTGTTGTGGAGGGAGACACCGGCTATGCCGCCATTCAGGGCGAGTGGATCGTCGCTTTTGAGCGGGATGTACAGCCGCAGTCGTAACTAAACGTTATACAGCATACGGCGAAAATAAACGCAGCCCGTACTCATAATATTGCATTGCATGGTCCCTTAAGAACAGAACAGCCTTAGTCCGCGATGAATCCTGGACTAAGGCTGTTGCTTCGATTGGCTTGAAATATTAACACAGAAGCTTACGAATTACGCATTGCTGCTCGTCTCGACGGGTTCATTCACTTCGATCAGTTCAACGACGGCCTCGCTCTTCAACGTATTGCCGATGGTGCAGGCACATAGTTCCTTCTTACAAGAGCTTCGCCTTCACGATGGAATCAACCGCGGCGGGTTTTTACAAAATAAAAAAGCCTTGGCTCCGTCTTTCAAACCAAGGCTGCGTTTATTAAATTGCCGGGAAACTTCGCAAAATCTTTTCCTTACGTCCCCTCATAAACCATTGCCCCCACGGATGGAGTTTATTGAGCTTCCCGCCACAGGCATGGAATAATTTGATATAACGCCCCATTTCTCTCAGCTTCATGAAATACGGGATTTCTCGAAACCACTTATCCTCCAGTTGATGCTCCAGACGGTATCCTTCCAGAAACGGGGTCAGAAACGGATCCGGCTCCGCATCCGTCCCTTCCGTTAAACCCGAGAAAAACGCGGCGACCGCAATATCATCAATGAACCATGAATACCGGCTTGCATCAAAATCAATCAGGCACAATGAATCCTCATCGACAAAAAAATTGCCGTAATGGAAATCCGCATGGATCAGTCCATAAGCGTCCGCATCAATCGGAAGCTCCGTTATACAATGAACCAATGCTTCGTAACGACGGGCGATCCCTCTCTCGGTTAGCGGCAAATCGATATGCCGAACTTTTTCCGCCTCATCCGACCAATCAGGACGTCTTGTAACGGGATCCAGATGGGTGTACCCTTTGGTGATGCGGTGCATGGAACCCATGAATTGGCCCATTCGCCTGTATAAGCTCTCATCAACATCGTTCTCCCCGACCGGACGCCCCTTCGCCTCCTCGTAACACACCGCCGTATATTCACGATCCTCCATCCGGATACGCTCCGCCAGATTCCCTTCCACCGAATAAAGCGGTCTCGAAACCCGTACTCCCTCACTTCCAAGAAACTCGACCCACTGCACCTCGCCTTCAATTTTCACATACGGTTTGTGGGACTCATCCGTTATGCGCACATAAACGGTCCTGGCACCAAGTCGATAAGAACGGATCAGACTGTGTTCGGAAACATGCGTCTGTACTTTATCCCTCTCCAACAGTCCAAACTTGCTTGCAGCAATGGCCATAAGTTGGTCCCGTTGTTCCATTGCAGCGACCTCCCTTCACCATCCGCATGGATCGAGCATTCACTGACCATTGATTTTACATATGCCTACCTGTTCAATATTTTCGAACCTAGGCATGCCCAGCAGCAAAAAGAGTGCGCAGTCTCATACCTACACACTCTTTTTCAAAATATGTCCCGTCCTGTCTTACAGTCCCAGCTTCTGCCCCCGCTCCAAGCGCTGGATCTGCTGCTCGCCTGTTACCGCCAGCTCACTGAACTGATGGATCGTCTCACGCATCCGCGGGAGCGCCTCCTGCTTGTAAGTGCTGATGGAATCGAGCGCCGAGAGCACATCCGTGAACGCTTGCTTCAAGGTATCGACGGAAATACTCGTTTCCAGCGACTGCTTGTGGATCGCCGCACCTTGATCCTTCAGCATTTTGGAGGTAGCGCTGATCAGGTTGTTCGTGGTTTCGTTCAGCAGCTCGATTTTCTTCAGGACAATCTTCTGGTTGTACAGGGCACTGGCCACCGTGACCGAGATTTTCAGCGCGGTTACCGTTACATTTCTCGCCCGATCCACGCCGCGAATTAATTCTTTGTTGTTCCGAATGACCACTTCAATGGCCATGATCCCCTGCTGGTTTACGACCAGCATCTGCTGCAGATCCATCACCCGCTGGCGCAGCGGAAACAGCACCTCTTCGGTAATAAACCGGATTTTATCCTCCGACTCCTGCCGGATTTTAGCCGCCTCGACCTGGGACTCGATCTCTGCATCCATGAGCATGCCCAGCTGAATTTCCTTTTGCAGCTTTTTGGTGAGCTCGCGGAGGGTTTGCTGTTCAATCTCCAGCGTGGTGTTGTCGTTCTTTAATACGGTTTTTCCTTTATCCAGGGAAATAATGATATCCGAAATGACGGCATCCGCCTTTTGAAACTTGGCAAAATATCGGCGCAACGGGTTAAATACCATGCCCAGCAGCCCACTTTTTGCAAAATCCACGACGCTCGGGTCCAAATCCTTCAGCTGCAGCTGCAGCTCCGTTAACCCTTTGGCCACTTGACCGCCTTCGTCCCCGGTTTTCGATAACCTCCCCACCTGAACCTGCAGGAGCGCATTCTTCTCCGAGGAGGATCTCATCGAGCTGATCCCAAAGCTCTCAATCGATTGCAGCACCTGTCTTCGCTTCTCGAGCGATTCGATATCCAGCTCCATGATGGCCTGCACATTGTTAGCCGCCAGCTCCTTCAGCTGCGTGACTTCTTCCGGCTCAGGCTTCACCTGCTCCTCAATCGCCGTCTTGATCTCCTCGGGACTTATGACTTCCATCGTAAATGACAATATAACCCCTCCTACAAGTTTCTTGTGTAACCACTACGTTATATCGAAAAATGCTTGTGATGCTGCTACATCTGCACATTCAGCAGCTGGCCGATTTTGTATACAACATCGTCGGTATCCGCGTTGATGCTGGCTGCTTCATTGATGCTGGAGATGCTCTGGAGCGCCTGAATGTTGGCATTATAGCCGATCGTGTATACTGGGATTTTATACGCTTTGATCAGTTCCCGGATGTCATCCAGGGAGTGCCCAACGTTCGTCTCCCCGTCACTCAGCACAAAAATCAGAGGTTTCACGTCCGGATTCGCCGCCATCTCATCCTGAAGCATCTTCATTGCCACGACAATGCCGTCAAAGGTCGCGGTATTCCCGCTGGCTTCAAGGCTGTTGATCGCCCCGACAAACATCGACTGCTGATTCAAGTCGTACTTTCCGATGGGAAGATTGATCGTGACATCCGTGGAATACGATACAAAGCCGATGCTGTTGTCTCTGCCCAAATATTTCTGCCCGGTCAACAGCGATTCTTTAAGCCGGTTTAACGGCTCGCCGTCCATGCTTCCCGACACGTCCGCTACAAACACGGCAGCAACCGGCTTGTTGCCGTCTTTCTTCTCTTTCCACAGCTTCTGCGCAGAAGGCAGCAGACTGCTGTCGACAACTTCAAGCTCGGATTGATAATCGTTAAGACCATTGAAGCCTTTTTTGTCGGCTAACTTCTGGTATTTGTCCTGCTCAACAAACGCCGCGAATTTCTTGATAATGTCCAGCTTCTCCTTCGGCACTTTCCCGAGCGCATACAAGGGACTGTCGTGCCTAGCGCCAAACGGGGTAAAGACGTAACCGCTCTTCATGTCCGCCGCGTTGACATAGGTCTGATACTCCAGGACAAAGGCATCCAGCATGCCGGACTTCGCCGCATCGCGCATCTGGATCGTGGTCGAAGCCGTGAAAGGGACGTTCGCCTGGAACTTCTCGAAGCCCTGCACCGCTTTTTCGCTAAGCAGATCGGAGCTGTCAAACGTTTCAAGGGCCGTGATCAGGAAATTGAGACCCGTCGAGCTGGCAAAAGGATCTGTGTAACCCATCGCCAATTCGTTATTCGATATGGCATCCGTCAGCGTCTTGACGTTCAAGGAACCGTACTTCTCCACCAGCTCGTCGTATTTGGCCTTTCGGGTGACAACGCCGGTCACGTTCCCTGTGAGGCGCTTGGATACAAGCTCGGCCTTGACGCCATATTCCTTGACCATCTCCCCCCACAGCTCATTGGAAGGCGTAAAAGCGTCCGGCACGTACTTCCCGGATGTTATGTAATCGGTTGCGGTTCCCGACGCGATATTACGGATCTTCACCGATACCGGCTTGCCGTTCACCACCGGCTTGGAGTTGTTGAACTCCGCTGCCACTTCATTCAGCCATCCGTCAATGCCCGGCCCAGCCTTCTCAGGCGAGGAGAAGATCTCAACATACAAGTCCGTTGTATTCTCGACCGAGATCGGAAACTTGGATATATCAGGCAGAGCGTCGGCTACGGCAACCGGGTCCAGATCGACTTGGCCTTTTATGGGATCCGCCGTCGTGACCACAATGTCCTTGTAGATTTTGTTGATTTTCTTAGCCGCACCTGCCGAATCGACCTCAGACTGGCTCTTGCCCAGATTGGAGGTTAACGTGATCCCCGCGTACACTAGAACAAACACGACCACTGCAATAGCCACTAATACGACAAAGGCACTCCCTTTGCTTCGCATAATCATCTCCCTCTCTTATTGCTTATATAGTTTGGTTTGCTTGATTAACGTATCGATTTCCTTCATGCATGGCATCTCCTCTACATCCCGGTAGTCGGCGCTGCCAAGCAAGGAGATCTCCAGCAGCAGTTTATCGAGCTTGAGCATGATTTCCTCATTTGCTTCGAGATAACCGGTCACGTAAGCCAGATACTCTTGGTATAGGGCTGTTTTTTTCTGCGCCACCTTGCTGGATAACTGGGATGCTTTCGGCAGATCGGACATGCGGGTGAAATCGGATGCGGCGAAGACGCCCAGCTTGTTCAGAATCCCTCGGATATTGAGATAGAACAGCTTCTCAACCTCATCGATGACCGCCATGAATTTCTTGTAACTGAGCTCCGTTTGCTCAAAACGCTGACCCAGGACGTCCAGCAGCGCGTTTCTCTTTTTCTCGATTCGTTCCAATTGGTCCAGGGCAAGGGCGATATCATTCTTCAGCACTTTCACGTTGCGATAATGATGAAGCGCGTCTATGTAATCCTCACGGGTCTGAATCGTTTGGATCGCCTTCACAGCCGGAGGCTTGAATAACAAAACATAACTGCCATAAAAGAGTGCAAGAACACTAACAATCCATACGGTAATGACCGATGCCGACTGGAAGGCGCTATCGCCGCCAATTTGGAATCCGAGCAGCCCGGGTGAAACCAGCACGATATTCACGATCGCGATAACCGCCATAAGCAGGAGCAGCTTCACGGATTTCGATCCATTCAAGAATTAACACCTCCCCTACTCCTATAGAGCGATGACTGATTCGACTTATAACCGTCTTTTAAAATATCCGTAAAAACATAGGTAAATGAAGGATATAACACATACTACGTCTCAATTCGAAGTTAGATGCATTTTCCTCTCCAAGCAGCTCTGCCGATATCCAATCCATTCATTTCTTTATCGGATATTCACTTGGATAACATGATGCGGGCATGACCGTCCCGTGTTTAAGAAAGTCATGGCGAATACGCAGAGAACCGCGGCAAAACAGAGGGGCCAAGCCGAGGCAAGCAAGTTCATAGAGGTAGGGTAACTATATCAAAATTACATAAATAATCCAATGGTTCTGCGACAAAAGACACAAAAAAAAGTCCTTCAGGGATTGCCTGAAGGACTTCTACTTTCAATAGAAGGGCCACTCCGAGCAGCCTTTAAGCTTTCGGGCGACCACTCCGTTTCTCCAGAATAATTCCGCCTTCTCCGTTGAAGTTCTTCTTTTCTTTAGTTCTATCTATATAGAAGGACTCTTTACACCCTGGCTTCTGTCCGCTGTCCACCTCAGCCAAACCGGCCGCTGATATAATCCTGCGTACGCGAATCGACGGGATTGGCGAACAACTTCCGGGTAGCGGCGTGTTCCACAACTTCGCCATTTAGGAAGAACACCGTCTGCTGTGACACACGCGCCGCTTGCTGCATGTTGTGCGTAACCATAACGATGGTATAGCGTTCCTTCAATTCATGTGTCAGCTCCTCAATCTTGAAGGTAGAGACGGGATCCAGCGCCGAGGTCGCCTCATCCATCAGCAGAATATCCGGCTCCACCGCCAATGCGCGTGCGATGCAAAGACGCTGCTGCTGCCCTCCCGACAGGCTTAGTGCCGGACGCTTCAAGTCGTCCTTCACTTCATCCCACAGTACAGCGGAGCGAAGGCTCTGTTCAACGATTTCATCCAGCTTCTTTTTGCCGCGAACACCGTGCTGTTTGGGGCCAAAGGCCACATTATCATAGATGGATTTCGGAAAGGGATTCGGCTGCTGAAATACCATTCCGATTTTTTGGCGGAGGGATTCCACGTGAACCTCATCATCGTATATATCCGTTCCTCCTATCGCCACTTTACCTTCTATCCGCGTTCCGGGTATCCGGTCATTCATCCGGTTGAGGGTCCGCAGCAGCGTAGATTTACCACACCCGGACGGTCCGATAAAAGCGGTTATCGCACGCTCCGGGATTTGAATCGAAACATCTTTAAGGGCATGAAACTCGCCGTAATACAAATTCAGCTTGTTGATTTCAATGAATGGCTGCACGAGTGTGTCCCTCCCGGCGTTGTTTATATGGTATTCGTTTTCTTAAAGCATCTACTGGGTCCATCACCGTCATGTTTGATTCTTCCGTGAATTCAGCCACAGCGGTACACGGAATACGATATTAATGAGCAAAGCAACGAAGATCAGGACAGCGGTTGTCTTCTGCGCGATCTCCTGGGCATCAGGTACGATCGCTTCAGATTGAACGTACCACAAATGGACGGCAAGCGTTCCCCCCGGCGAAAACAGATTGAAATCCCACATCTCCCCGGAAGTGGATACCCCGGCTGTCAGAATAATCACGGCACTCTCCCCGAATGCGCGCCCAGCCGTCAGGCAGATGCCCGTCATGATCCCGTTCATGGCTACCGGCAGCAGTACGCGGCGGATCGTCTGCAGGTGGGTTGAACCGAGCGCAAATGAAGCATTTCTGAGTTCAACCGGAACCGCCCGAATCGATTCTTCCGTCACCCTTGTGAGCACGGGCAGATTCAGGAAGGCAAGACTAACGGCCGCCCCCAGAATTGTAAGACCAATCTCAAAGAACTCCACGAACAGCGCGATGCCAAACAAACCAAAAATGATCGATGGAACGGATGACAGTCCTTCCACGCAAATACGTACGATCTCAATCAGCTTGTTGTTTGGAGCAAATTCTGCCAAATAGATCCCCGCAGCCATTCCGATCGGAATGGAGATCAAGAGGGAAATGAACAGCACATAGAACGAATTAAACAGCGCCGGACCGATCCCGCCGCCCTCTTCAATCTCGCTTGGAAGCCCATAGAGGAAATCCCAGCTCAGCTGTGGCAGCCCCTTTTCCAGAAGCAGAAACAGAAGCCCGACAATAAATAAAATGACGACAATGCCTACACCCCATACCAGCCCCGTAAACAGTCGATCCATCAGGACGGTGGCCCCTCTGCGTTTGCCAAATGAATATGCGGGAACGGGGTTGGCCTGCTTCTTCATGCTCATGAGTAGCGCCCCCTTTTTTTCTGAAGCATTCTTACAGCTACAATCATCAGTAGGGAGATGGCAAGCAGGATAAAGCCCATCATGTACAATCCGTAATTCCAGGTGGAATCAAATTCAACGCTCGAAATCTGCATAACGATGTTACTGGTCAGCACTGCTGTCGGCGTAAACAGACTGTTCGGGAGCTGGGCGGTATTTCCAATAACCATAACGACTGCCATCGTTTCCCCAATCGCACGGGCCATACCAAGAATAACGGCATACATGATTCCGCCTCTTGCAGAAGGCAAGACGACACGAATCACGGTTTGGAAGCGGTTCGCGCCAAGCGCATAAGCCGCGTCACGATACTTGTTCGGTACCGCTGAAATGGCATCATCACTAATCCGGCTGATTGTGGGAAGCACCATAATGGTCAGCACGATGGATGCCGCGAGCAGCCCGTCGGCTAGATCGTGTCCGCTGATATTTCGGAGCCATGGAATGAGTAAGGTCAGTCCCAAAAAGCCGTAGACCACCGAAGGAATGCCCACCAGCAGATCCAGCACCGGACGCAGCAGATGGCGAAGCCATTTCGGTGTCATTTCCGCCAGGAACACGGCAATGATGACGGAAAGCGGAATGGAGATCAGCATGGTGAGACCCGTTAGCGCCAGCGTTCCCAAGATAAAGGTAAGCGCGCCGTAATGCTCATTTTCCGGATCCCAATTGGTGGAGAAGAAAAATTCGGCCAGCGAGACATGAGAGAAGGTCAGAATACCGGTTCGAAGCATGAGGACCAATATGCATAACAGGACGAGGCATACAAACAAAGCGCTGCCTATGCAGACCATGCGAAACAGTTTGTTGGACCACCGAAGACGGGCCTTCCGGTCAAATTTGGCACCGGATGCCTTGCCGATGGATTGACCCAATTCAACTGTCGCCGTGCTCTTCGTAGATGAATTCAGATCGATCATAAACGGATTCTTCCTTTCACAGAGAGAAGCCAGCTTGGCGTCCATGCGCTGAAGCTGGCTAACCCTCTCCTTATGAAATGCGGGAATGGCGAAGCGTTCAAAAAGATAGCTTATTTAACGGCGGAAAGCGGAATGAATTTCAGCTTTTTCAGGGATCCGTTTTGGAATTTGCTGCTTTGGATATACTCGATGAACGCTTTGGTTGCCCCGGTTGGTTGGCCTTTAGTCATGTAGTATCCAATGCCCCATACCTTATAACTTCCATTCAGGACGTTTTTCTCTGTTGGCGCTACACCGTTGATCGATAAAGCCTTCATTTTGCTGGTGACGTAAGGAAGGTCAATATAACCGATGGCATTCGGTGTAGTTTCGATCGTTGTTTTCATATCGCCGCTGGAGCCAACTTCTTTGTAGTTATCGCCTTTGTTCATGAATTCTTTGCCATCCAGCGCTTTTTGCTGGAAGTTGACGCGCGTGCCGGAGCCAAACTTACGGTTAACGACAACGATTCTGGCATCCGAACCGCCCACTTCCTTCCAATTGGTCACTTTGCCGGAGAAGATGTCCTGTAACTGATTGGTAGTCAGGCTGTTTACCCCTACATTCGGGTTGGCTACAGCTGCGAATACCGTTACAGCCACCGGATTGGCTACCAAACCGTCGAATTTGTTGAAGCCCGGCACATTCTTGGATGCGTCCCAATCCACGGCACCAATGTCGGCAATGCCTTTACGGACCGATTGAGGACCCGTAATCGAACCTGCTGCTGAAGCCGAAATTTTAACTTTCGGATTCTCTTTCTTGAATTCACTTGCAGCTTGAAGCGTGAGCGGAAGCAGTGCGGAGGAACCGTTAATGACAATCTTGCCTTTCAGATTGCTCTTTGCAGCAGCGGCAGTTGTAGCGCCGCCGACCAGAGATACGGCCACAAGAACAGCCATCATTGGTTTAATCCATTTTTTCATCGTATATGAACTCCTCTCTATTTGGGCAAATCATCCGTTAGGGGTGAAACGGTTGAACAAGTTACCTCGTCACAGCTCTCCAGCTATCGCCAACGCCCACCAACACCCGTCCGTTCTCCACAATCGCGATTTGCGATCCGCCCACGGAAATAGAGGATACGTCGGAAGATACCGTGTACAGCTTGGTTTGTTTGCCTGTTGCTGTATCGATCGAGTAGATGACGCTGTTGCTGTCATCCTGAGCAGCAAGAACGTACAGCATTCCGTTAAGCAGAATGGCTTGCTCCACGTCGTAATCGGCAAACACCTTGGCTGTCTTCTGAGATGAATCCACGGACAGCAGCGTCGCTTTCTCATCGGTGGAAGGCACGCTAACGTAGTAAGCTTTTTGTCCGTCCGCAGACCATACAAACACCTTGTCGTCGGTTGTTGCAGTAAGCTTCACCGCTTCAGGTTTCTCATTATCGGTGTTATATGCAAATATTTGCTGTTGATTGGATGAAAAATCAATGGTTACATTGTCTTCATCGATATTGGTCGTATCTGAAGTTACGGTGCCCAGCGTGGTTACCGTATAGATGAAGTTCTTGCCATCGGCTGAAACATTCAGATTTTCCTTATAGTCCACCTTGTCTTCAACCACTTTCACAATGGCACCGTCAGCCAGATTCAACTTGGCTATTACCGATCCTTTATCCCCTTGCAGGAAGTAGATCGCACTGCCGTCTGCTGACCATACAAGCTCCGGCTTAATGCTGTTATCGCTCGTGATCAGCTTCGACGCCTGGGTCTTCAGATCAAGCACATAAACCGCGCCTTCGGCATTCGTATAGGCCGCTTTGTCCCCGCTTGGAGAAACAACGAGATCCGATCCCCCGTTCGTGGTCAGCAGCAGCTCGTATTTACCGCTCGCGGTATCCACCAGATAATCGGTTCTGCCATTCTCATCACTCTTGGAGACGATCAACTTGCCCGCTCCGGCAAAACGAGGATTCTCGGCTTCTTCCAGCAATGGAACAGTGCTGATTTCAAGCACGCCCCCTCTTTTGCCGATGGTACCGCCAAGCCCTGACACCAGCGGACGAAGCGCAACGTAACTCGTACCGGCAATGATGGTTACGGGTTGGGCCAAATTCGATTTGACGCCATCTACCACGATTTGCTGTGAGCTGTTTTTGAGTATCACCGTATGGTCATTCAGCTTAATCGTTGTGGTTCCGCTATGTACTTCTGCCTGCGCACCGATGGCCTTGATCACATCACGCAGCGATACCAACGTCTCGCCGTTCTTAACGATGGAGTGGACCGGGATCGTACTGCCGTTTATGGTTAACATTGAAATTTGGACCTGAGCTGGAACTGCAGCAGGCTTTACTGCGGGAGCAGCCGATACTGCGCTAACGACAGAAGTACCTACCACCGTGGCTACCATGGATACCACTAACGCCTTTTTCATTGACATTGGCTCTGTCACCCTTCTTTCTAAGATTCTATTTGTATCTTATGTCATGTCCTGCTGCCCGGTACTCTACAAATCTAGTCTATTATGAGAGCTTGCCTGGCTCATCCCCCCAAACTTCCAATCATTCATATGTATATAAGAAGCGGCACATCTGATTGCTATTATAGGAGCGAATTGTAAACGGAAAATGCTGGAATTATTATCTGAATGTCAATATTTTCATATGACAAAAAACGAGCCGCTGGAAAGAGATCCAGGACTCGTTTTTTGGGTTGAAAAACTTCGCTGCAAATTGATCCATCTTCATCTTGCTGTGTCGACTTACATTACTTCAGTTGATTCAGCAGGTTCAACATAGCCTGGGCGCTTTCTGCCCGGGTGGTCATCGCTTTAGACGTAAACGTGCCATTGACATGCCCCTTCATCAAGCCAAGGGACAAGGCTTCATTCACCTCTTGGAGTGCCCATGGAGAAATTTGCTGCTTATCCTTCAGGTCCGGTGCTTCTGCTAAAGAAGAGGCGTTCCCCCTGGTCTGGTATGCACGATAAAGCATCACAGCCAGCTCCTCGCGGGTGATGGCCGCGTTCGGTGCGAAGGTGTCCTTGCCTCTGCCGTTCACCAGTCCATGCTGATAAGCTGCCGCAACAGCGGAAGCATACCACGCTTCGCCGTCCACATCCGTGAAGGCCGTATCTTGCGTACTTTCAAGGCCCAGGGCTCGAACAAGCATCGCTGCGAACTGTGCCCGTGTCAACTGCTGGTTCGGACTGAATTTCGTATCGCTGATGCCATTTACCACCTGTTTGGCGGCTAGCTCTTTTACCGCTTGCTCGGCCCAATGGCCGCCAAGGTCCGCAAACGATTTGTCGTATTCCAATACAGCATATGTGCTGAATTGAAATACTTCAGCCGTTAGCAGCCCGTTTACCAGCTTGCCGCCAGCATATTTCAGTTGGCCTTGATCCGAGATATGATAAATGCCAGCAAGCTTGCCGTGAATGGCGCTGTCGGCTGCAAATCCAATCGTTACAGGTGCTATAAAATGCTCCAGCTTATATGCCTTGCCGTCTTTCGTGCGGATGGAAAGCTGGAAATCATACATCTTGCTGCCTTGCTTCAGCTTAGCCTTCTCGGAAGCAGCTGCTTTGGCTACGAGTGAGGCAGCTTCCTGTGATTCAACCTCCTCCTGCTTAAACGAGATGACCGCATCCTTAGCCTGATTGGACAGTGCAAGCTGGTGCAGCGCTTTAAGCAGCGCGGACGGAAGCTGTATACTTACGCCATCCCGCTTCAGCTCCAGCGGCTTCGCTCCCAGGATGTCCCCTGCCGTCAACGGCAAGAGAACCTCGATATCCTCGGCACCCAGCTGAATCGTCACTTTCTTTTGTCCGCTGCGCAGCGATTCTTCGTTGACGATCCGCTGACCCTGATTTGGCTTCGTTCCCGGATCGGTCGACGGATTGCCGCCTGCTCCCCCGCCTCCGTTTTCGTTTCCGCTTCCGCTTCCGCTGCCAGGGTTACTGCCGTTGCCGCCGTCATCGATCTTAGCATTCATTTTAATCACAACGGCCGTTAGTGGCTCAAGCGCAATCGTGCCGGAGGTTAACGTAAATCCGGACTTCGCCTTGACGCCGGTCGTACCCGCTTCGTCATTATCGACCAGCACCGCGCCGGAGGTCAGATCCTCGCTAAGCGTCAACGATCTCGACTGGTTATCGGCATTAACGAATACATAATAAGTGCCGGTTCCGTCCGTGGCTTTATTTTTATACGCAATAACCAGATCCTGCGCTTTCACCTCGGGAATCTGCAGCAGCGTCACGTTTGAATTCACCATGGACTGATCGCCAAGGCGAAAAGCATCGGATGATTTTCGCAACTCAATTAACCCGGTTGTATATTCACGCGTCTTGTTGTTCTCCGGATATTTGGCTTCATTCGTCGCCTTCTGCCAATCGAACATGTTGATGGCATCGGAGGAATCGTAGGAGTCGTGGATGAAATAACCGAAACGGTTCCCCGCCTCGTCCACTAATTCGTGATATTTTTGCTCTGGCACACCCTGACCCAGCCATTGCTTGGTCCGCCCGTATTCCTGTCCTGCATGGAGGAAAGCCGTTCCTTGCGAAGTCAAAGTAATCAGGTTGCCCAGACGAATGCGTTTATGAATCTCCAGATCATTCGCTGCTATCGAAGGGTCCTTCTTGATAGACTGCGCAATGATGTCGTACAGCGGCAAATTGTCATGGGCTTCAATGTACTGAACGATGTCACCCGGATCATCTTCCTTCGTATTGCCTGGCTGTGCTTTAATATTGTTGAAAATCGTTTGGATGTCGCGTGCGCCGCCCGTAATGAATCGAGGCTCGCCTTCATTGCCAAAACCGGATTTCAGCTCGTTGCGGAACTCATCCGAGAAGACGCCGACGTCATCCGTCTTATCCATCCAGTTCTGGTCTGCGCCCTTACCTGCCAGGGAAGGATCCGACAGATGTCCGCCGAACGTAACCCAGCCCTCGCCGATAAACAGGGCGTTCGGGTTAATGGCAGCAGCGGCATCATAGGCGTTCTGCACGGCGTCATAAGTGGCATCGCCCATCATGTCCCAGCGCATGCCGTCGATTTTGTATTCGTCGAACCAGTATTTCACGGAGTCTACCATCAGCTTCTCGGCCATCTTGTGGTTGGTTGCCAGGTTGTTGCCGAAGCCGCCGATGAAATTGCCGTTGGCGTCCTGGAAGGCATAATAGTTCGGCACGATATCATTCAAGAAGTCAGCCTTGGCCATATGGGTGTACACCACGTCCAGAACGACGCCCATGTCCGCCTCGTGGATGGCGTTAATCATCGCCTTGAGTTCCTTGATTCGAAGCTCCGGATCCGTAGGATCCTCGGAATAAGCTCCATCAGGCGAGAAATAACTGTGCGGGTCATACCCCCAGTTGTACTCATTGTCTTTGGCCGAATACTCCAGCTCCCTGTTCTTCATGGCAGCTTCGTCCCCGTAATACCAAGCCATCACGGGCAGCAGCTGAACATGGGTGACGCCAAGGGACTTAATGTATTCGAGCTTCTCTTTGAACGCATCGTAAGAGCCCCAATTGGCGTTATGCAGGTCGTTCTCAATCGTTGGATCCGAAGTGAAATCTCGGACGTGAATCTCCCAGATGATGGCGTCTTCCCGCTGCTCATAACCAGGAATGTCCGCAAAACCGAAGCCGGCGGGATCCGTTTGACTCAAGTCGACGATAGCCGCTTTGCCGACGGTATCACCGTCCGGTCCAACTTCACCCTTGGTGTTCACTCTGAATTGCGCCATCGATTTGGCGTATGGATCAAGCACGGTCTTCGTCACGCCATCGTTGGTCACTTCGTATTGATAAAAGTATCCTCTAAAATCTTGGATCCCGAGGTCCCCCGGCTTCAATTGAACCGACCATACTCCTTTATCGCCTTTTTGCAGGGTTACATTGCCGATCAACTGCGTTGCATCATCCTTGCTGTACACATTCGCGGTGACCTCGGCTGCCGTCGGTGCCCACAGCTTGAGCTCGGCTCCTCCAGCCTGATAGGTCCCCCCGAGATCATCGCCGTCGTAAGCGTACATCTCATCCAGCATTCTCCAGCCGGTCGAGGCCGATACGGTTTTTCCGGCGTAGGTGACCTTTAGCGGAATCTGATCCAGCTGGAATAATGCCGACACCTCGATGGTGGTGTTTCCGATTATCTTCACGTCTTGAATGGTAACCGTATGGTCGTCCTTATCCTTGATCTGCAGCTCATTCTTCAGCGTATCCGCTTCCAAACCATCGGTCATCGTAAATCCGAGCTGGAGCTTTCCGGGAGCCAATACCTCTGCCGAGACTAACCCCGTAGGCACCTCCCCATGCGGAGATGTGTAGACGGTATTGTCGCCTTCTTTAATGAATAGATGCTGGTATCGGTCTACCAGGGTAAACCCCTTGTCGCCGCCGTCTTTCCCGGCATCTCCTTTGGACGGATCCAGCACGAGGAAGTTAATCTTCTGGGCTCCCGGCTTCACCGGTACGTCCACGTAAGCGCCGTAACGGTCGGTTTGGCCTGAAGGGAACATGGTTGCTCCTGTCGGCCAGTCTTTCGAAGGCGAAGCGACATCATCGCCCCATATCCACAAACCATACGGATCGTAATTCTGATCCTGTCTTTGATAGTGGATGCGCACGGTATCCGCAGGCAGGTCAACAGGCTCAAAGCTATATACCGTATCAGAGCCTTCCTTGAGCCATACTTCGTTCATGTCCGGGGAGGCTAAGGTAAATTTTTTGTCGCCGCCGTCTTTATTGCCACTGAATCGGTCAACAACGACGATGCCGACTTTTTGGGCGCCGTCCTTCAACGGAATATCGACGAAGGCACCGTAGCCGTCCTGCTGCCCGCTAGGGAATGGCGTTGCCCCTGTCGGCCAGTTGGAGGACGGAACTGCAACGTCATCAAAAATCCACAGCCCGATGCTGCCGTAATTCGCGTCTGCCCGGTTATAATGGACGCGCAGGTGGTTAGAAGGGACCGGCGTTCCCGGATCTGTGGGAACCGTGAAATGAGCGGCAACACCCTGATCGTTCGCATTATAGCTGAACGTAACCTTCACATCTTGCGGCAGGTGAAGCGCTTCCCGATTAGCGGGGTGCACCGGGCTTGCCGCATCGCTGCCTAAAGCGATTTGATACTCATGATCACCCTCGTACACATCGGCCGTAACCGTGTATACATGGTCATAATCGGAATCCTGCATGATCAAGCGTGCATCCGCTGGCGACCAGTCGGCCGCTTCGCCGATGCCCGATTGGAAGCTGCCGATCACTCGGGGAAGCTTATCAGCCTCGATCGGAGCGTAGTATGTAGAATCCGCGATCCGGTGAGTCCCATGATTGTAATAAAAGGTAACCTGGGAATCTTGAGCGAGCGTTATGAGAATGTTGCCATCCTTGCTCGCTCCGCTTGGATTGGAATAATGGGCGAAACCGTAATTCTCATCCCACTTACCGTCAATCGCGATCTTGTACTCGTACGACCCCGCGGGCAAGTGACCGGTAAAGCTGTATTCTCCGTTCCCCATATCCTTCATGGTTGTCGCGGCGGCGGCCGGGTCCCAATCTCCGCTATGGCCTAGTTCGGATTGGAGAGTCCCCACCAGCGTAACTTGGCTTGGCGCGTTTTGGGCATTGGCCGGTGATGGCGGAATACCCAACATGGAGAAAATCAACGAAAAAATCATGATGATGGACCACGTTCGTTTGCTTGAAACCGTCATTCTCATGAAAAATAGCCTCCTTCTGTTCTTGGATTAGGTGTAGTTGATGCTATTTTGATGCCGATCATTGCGCAAACGCTTGCATAAACAAGTTTGAGCTTCCATCAAGTAAAGTACGACAATTACTGACTAATGGTTAGAGGAATAGGTTCGAAATATAGAATCAAACAAGAATAGATGAAAGCGATTACAATGGAAACGTTTGCATTCTTTATTGTAGTATCGAGGTTCCTTGCCGTCAACCACATTTTGGCCTGTTTTCAAGAACTATTTTGCGGCTCAAGTGAGACTCTCTCTCCAGCTAGGACCCTCCAAGAACGCCCCGATTTATTATCTCTGTCAGAGGAACCGGATATAAACTGCGCTCCTATATTTCCGAAAATCAAAAAAAACCAGTACCTCGCCAAATTCCTAAAGAATCAGCGTCGTACGGGCTTCTCAACATCATTAATAGATGGACACCGTATCCGATGGAAGTGAAATGGTAGAGACTGCATCCCATGTACTCACTTCCTCAATTTCTTTGATTGTCAATTTGGCAAAAAAACTGTATCCTCCGAATCCATCCTTATCCGTTACAGCCTCTTTAAACGCAGAGAACTTCGTTTTTAAAAAGTTTTGTTTCGATATGTTCAGATCATATCTAAGCATAATACTGACTTCGATCTGTTCTTCTGTTTTATTCAGTTTGTAGTCGTCCATGAGCGTTTGCAGCGGTTCAAGGATTACTACACTATTCACGGTTCGCTCTTCCTCCACTTTTTGTTTCTCTCTTTCGACCTTGGCTGAAGGGCAGATTTTTTGGGCCTTCACTGTTTTGACAGCAGGTGCCTTCAATTCTGTTTCTTTAGCTGAAACTACTGAAGGAATAAATAAGAGACAGGCGATTAAGGAAATGATTACTTTTCTTCGTGTCTTCATCAAATTCCCACCTTATCATTTTTTCTTTACAATACTTTCCTATTCAGACGTAAATTGTCCAGTAAATGTTTCGTTGTTACCTCACTTTTTCCAGAATAAATGAATCCAGACTGGATCGGACTAAAAACAAAATAGGTTTAGCTCTCATATACGTTCATGTCATAAGATGAATTGGAAGGATACTTTCGCAAACTAAGGATTGATTTCCCGCAACGATTCCCATAACATTAAACATTATAATGATATAATGTTTAATGTTCATAAAATCATGGATGCAGGGGGATTTCATATGAAATTTCGTTTTGAGGGCGCTGTTACGGATGTCATGCCAGGCATTCAGCTGCTGCTGGATGAGCTTGGTGTCGAGCTTGGGGAAGACGGAGTCCCCGTTCAGATAGACTTGTCGGAGGGCGACCTGGAGGTCGGCAGGGACCGGACTCACGCTTATATTCGTTACGGAAGGAAGCATCAATTTTTCCGGGGACTGGGCCTGCTGGTTCAACATAGCCGCAAAAGCGATTCGTTCCACCTACAGGAACGTCAGCAATTTGATCAGATCGGCCCGATGTTCGACCTGTCCCGCAACGCCGTGCTGACCGTGAACAGCTTCAAGCTCATGCTGAACAAGATGGCCCTGATGGGAATGAACAGCGTGATGTTATACATGGAGGATACCTACCAGATCGAAGGCGAGCCGTATTTCGGTTATATGCGCGGGCGCTATACGCAAGCAGAACTGAAAGAAATAGACGATTATGCCGACCAATTCGGCATCGAAGCTTTTCCAAGCATCCAAACCTTGGCCCACCTGGAGGAATTTCTAAAGTGGGAACCCATCAAGCATTACCGTGATACGAAGGGGGCCCTTCTCGTCGGCAGCGAGCAGACCGATTCCCTGATTGAACGGATGATCGAGGCTGCCAGCGCTCCGTTCCGCAGCAACAAGATTCATATCGGGATGGACGAAGCGGAGGAGCTTGGACGGGGAAAATATTTGGATCACAACGGTTATATGAGCCGTTTCGACATTATGATCGCCCATCTGGACAAGGTTCTGGCTGCGGTCCGCAAGCGCGGCCTGAAACCGATGATGTGGAGCGATATGTTTCTGAAGCTCGCTTCCGGCGGAGGCGGCGATGCGGCATATTACGATAAGGAAACGTCGATTCCGGAGGATATGGCCCGCCGCATCCCGAAGGACGTGGACATGGTGTACTGGGACTATACCCACATGGAGCCGGAGGACTATGAGAAGCTGATCGCCAATCACCGTCCGCTGGGCTGCAATCTCGTGTTTGCAGGCGCTGTCTGGATTTTCAACACCTTCGGCGTCAACTACGGTTTGTCCCTGAACGCTTCGGATGTTGCGCTTCAAGTGTGCAAGCAGGAGGGAATCCGCGATGTATACGCCACGATGTGGGGTGATGACGGCAACGAAGGAAATCCGTTCGCGGCGCTGCTCGGTCTGCAGCTCTATGCCGAGCATGCCTACTCGGAACAGAAGCCTTCACTGGCTCTGTTGGCGGAACGGGTGAAATTCTGTACGGGCATCGATATGGATACGTTCCTCCTGCTGAAGGATCTGGACGAAATTCCCGGCCAGGAGCCGAACAACGCCAAGCAGAGCAACCCTTCGAAATTTTTGCTGTATCAGGACGTGCTCCTCGGGATGTTCGACAAACAGATCGAAGGCCTGGACCTCTCGAACCACTATGCCGAGCTGGAACAAAACCTGCGGGTGAAGCGCGATAGCAGCGCCGAGTTGGACTATCTGTTCGAGATGCCGGAAAAGCTGAGCGCCGTCCTCAAACGCAAGAGCGAGATTGGCATTCTGCTGAAGCAAGCCTATGATACCAAGGACACCGATACTTTAAGGCATATGGCCAAGAACGTGCTCCCTGCCATTTCCAAAGCCGTTCAAGAGCTGCGCATTGCCCACCGCACGCAGTGGCACCGGATGTTCAAGCCCTTCGGCTGGGAGGTCATCGACATCCGCTATGGCGGCGTCGTCACACGTCTGGATACCGCATCGTTCCGCATTTTGGAATACGTTGAGGGGCGGACGGTAAGCATTGAAGAGCTTGAGCAGGAACGGCTGGTGTTCAGCACGACCAACCGCGACAACCACAAAGGGGTCGGCTGGTGCAGTCATTATTATCGCATGGCTTCGCCGAACGTGTTCTACCATGTGCTGAATCCTTTTTAAGGGTCCCAGCTACGAATCTGCTGATACCTGCACTATATGAAAAAGCCCCGATGCCGGGGCTTTTTTTGCTTAATCGCTAAGGCTTATATGATTCGCTCTAATCTACGCTTATGATCCGTTACTTTGCACTTCCTCGTACCAGGCTCGCACATCCCGGCTAAGCCGTTCCACAATCTCGGGATAACGGTCCGCCAGGTTGGAGCGCTCCCCGGGATCCTTGGACAGATCGGACAGATGAACCTGATCCGGAACCACGCGGTCGAAATCGAGTTTCCCGTTCAGCACCAGCTTCCAATTCCCTTCCCGGACAGCCAGTTGGCCTTGATACTCCCAGAACAATTGCTTATGCGGCGACGGCTCGCCCATTCGCAGCATCCCCTTCAGGCTGCTTCCATCCAGCGCAACGCCTTGAAGCGGTCCCGCCACCGGATCGACGCCCGCCAGATCCAGAAAGGTAGGTACGATGTCCATCATGGCCGCCACCTCATCGCGTATTTGCCCGCCTTCCCATCCGTTCGGCCAGCTCAATATGGCAGGTTCGCGGATTCCGCCTTCAAACAGACTTGCTTTATGCCCGCGAAAGATCCCCGCGCTCCCGCCGTAATAAACGTCTTCCGTCCCGTCCAGCCAGTTCCGGCTCTCGGAGGACGGTCCGTTATCGCTGGAGAAAAAGATGACCGTATCCTCGTAACAACCGGTATCCTTCAGCGCCTTCACGATCTCCCCGACGCCGTCATCCACCGCTGCAATCATGGCGGCCATGACCTGCCGATCCCAAGGCAAATGCGAAAACCGGTCCATGTATTGCTGTGGTGCATGCATCGGATAATGCGGCGCATTGTATGACGTAAACAAGAAGAACGGAGCCTCCTGCTCCCGAGACCGCTTAATGAAATCAACCGATCGTTCCGTAATCAGTTCAGTCATATACCGGCCGTTCTCCCAAACCTCCGTTTCGTTTTCCCATAGATCATGCAGGGGATTGACGCCATGGGCTTGGCCCCAATAAAAAATATGCGAGTAAAAATCGACGCAGCCCGCCTTAAATCCGAAAAACTCATCAAACCCATGCCCGTTCGGACTGGTTTCCTCTGAAAGACCCAGATGCCATTTTCCATACAATGCTGTTCTGTACCCGGCGGGTTTTAGCGCCTTCGCCAGCGTCACCTCGGTGGCAGGCAGGCCATGCGAGCCGCGCTTCGCCCCCAGGATTTCCCCAACTCCCGCTCTCACCGGATACTTGCCTGTCAATAAAGAGGCTCGTGACGGAGAGCAGACCGGGGAGTTGGAATACCAATTCGTAAAACGAATGCCTTCATCAGCCAACCCGTCCAGGTGCGGGGTTTTCACGGTTTCCGAACCGTAACATCCAAGGTCCCCATACCCTAGGTCATCGCAATAAACGACGATAAAATTCGGTTGTTTCATATCTCCATTCACCTCGACTATGCTCGACTTGTTCCTCCTCATCGTACCCTTTGACAGGCCCACACGGAATGCTCGATCCTTGCAATTGTTATACAATATGTTGCATAGTAGCAACAACAAGAAAAATGATCAGGAACAGCTAGCAGGAGGAGGCATGACAGTGAATCCAAGGCCATCCAGAGAAGAGTACTTTAACAATCCGGCTTCATTTGAGACAAAAATGGGATTGTGGATATACAAATCCGGTACGTACCCCTTTTTCACCGAAAAAGTCGGTCCCCGGTCCGTCGAATTTTATAGTATACATTTCGTTGCCAGCGGCAAGGTGCGGTTCGGATGGGACGGCAGCAGCGTCTCCCTCTCGGAAGGCGACCTCTTCTGCCTCTTCCCCGGCTCGGTCTATACGTATGTCAAGGACTGCGACGAGCCGTCTACCATGATCACCTGGACGGCCTTTATGGGCGAGTTGATGCCGTCCATATTGAAGCATGTCGATTTATGTCCGGAACGGCCCTATCGTCAAAATGCCTTCAGCGACGATGCCTTGGCTGTCATCAAGGACATTCAGCGATTGCTCCGGCAGCCCCAGCAGGACCATAGCCTTCAGCTGATGTCGCTGGGATTCCAGTTGATCCACAGCATCGATTCGAACCGGCACCAATCTCCTTCTTCGGCTGCATCCGACTGGCTCGAGTCCGTCCCCGGATATATGGGGCTTCATTGCACGGAGAGCCTGTCCGTGGAAGAGCTTGCCGCCTGGGCCGGCGTGCATCGCAGTCACTTCACCCGCGCGTTTACCCGCCGATACGGCATCTCTCCGTCCCGCTACATGCAGCAGTTGATCATGGAGAAAGCAACCCGCCTGTTATCTGCCGAGGGAACCAGCATCACGCACACTGCTTTATCCCTGGGCTATTCGGATTTATTTACGTTCTCCCGCGCCTTCACCCGGTATTTCGGCATGACGCCGAGCGCATTCGTGAAGTCGAACCGCCCATCATCAACGGCAAGTGAATAGCAAGAAACCGCCATGCGATAAACGATAAGAGTAGCGCCATTAGCGACCCTACATCAACGATAAGAGGCCATCCGATTAGGGATAGCCTCTAGTCTTTTTACATTATCTTTTTTTCGTTGCTATAAACGGTAGGAACCTACTCCTCCATCAGCTCCCACAGCTTGGTGAATGCCTCACCTTCCAATTGAAAGAACACAGGGGCATTGGCATATCGCACATACTGGCCGCCTTTAAACAGTCTTAACTGGACCTCCGTCCCGTCCTGCAGCTGGATATACAGAAATTTCTGCTCGCTAGGCCCGGTCTCGTAAATCCCTTGCTCAAACAAAGGTTCAGCCGCTATCGGCTTCGCTTCATATAAAGCCTCAACGAAAGCTTGCACCGCCGCATCGGCGGAAAGCTCGCGCAGCTTGTTATCGCCCATGTTCCAGCTGTCAAAATCCTGCCATTTAACCGAAGTCATGTTCCCCATCAGATTCAGCTTGCCGATGATATCCTCGCCCTTGGCCACCGTAATCCCGTTCAAGTGCTCATACAATTCGGCGTAGACTTCCCCGTCGTGCTCCATGTAGGACATAATTCTAAAATCGGCGTCATATCCCTTAACCGTGAAGATGTCCATTTCGCCGATCGTCGAAGCAAGCTCCGTATAATCATCGGAGGAGCTCCATTCCGTAATCCCCGATTTCGACCGTCCGAGCTTGTCGCCCCGTAGCTGCTTGGCGATGTCCGGCGTGATTTGCGTACCGGTTTGGGTGTAGATATTGCCCTGGTATACAACCAAACCGATCATGTCGGCTTTGACGTTGCTCTCGCCCGGAAGCTCGATTTTCGGAATGGTTACCGGATCGTGGCCAACCTTCGCGGTCGGCGGGGTATTCGCCCCAGTCCCTTGTTGAACCACCGGAATATCGCTGACCGCTGGCTCGTTCTCAAGATTCAATACCAGCGAAGTCACTACCACCAGCCCCAGCATAATGGCCGCGGTGACGCCGGCGACCCCCATTCGGCTCATTCTTGTCGTTTGACGCTGATTTTGTTTCAATCCTTTCATAATCCGCTCCTCCAATCCCTTATCAGGTTCTATTCGATCTATCAATGATTTGTAGTCATTCCGATTCATCAATCGTCCTCTCCTTCCAAGTCCATGCGCAGCAGCTTCCTGCCGCGCTGAAGACGCATCTTGACCGCAGACTCGTTAATCTGCAAAATCCCGGCGATTTCCTTAACGGAATAATCCTCGTAATAAAACAGATGGATGACCGACTTATACTTGAACGGCAAACTCATGACGTTATCCATCAGCGTCCGTTCCGACGGTTCGACAAAATAATCGTTCATATGCTCCATTTTGGTTACCCGCTTGCGCCACAGGCTCCCTTGCATGTTCTTGCAGTGGTTCGTAATCACCCGAATGAGCCAAGCTTTCTTATGCTCCTGGTCCCTGAAGTCGGGCGCTTTATATATCAGTTTAATGAACGTCTCCTGAATGGCTTCTTCGACATCCTGTTTGTTCCCAAGGTACACCATCGCTATTTTAAAAAGCATATCGCCATATAATTCATAGGTTTCCGTAATATCTCCGCCCGGCCGGAGCGAATCGATCTGCATCGCCTTTAGACCTCCTTTTACCCTTAACACAGTTATGGACGTGAATCGGTCACATTTTGTTTTTAAGTTTTTCGAGTCCCAAAAACACTCAGACCCGGCGTGCCCCCCTCTTTCTGTTAGGAGACGCTCCGTGTACGAATCGTTCCTCCCCTCGCTGTTGTCCCCAAATTTCTTGGAATGATTGTAAGCAAGGAAGAAATTCGGGGACAAAGGCGACCGCTGCCGCTTGTCCGGAATCGTTTCGTCCTCTCCGCTACCATGAGCAAGCATATCCTTTAGGCATATGAAGAGAACCACATCTGCACAAAATGGATGTGCGCCTATTTACGAAAGAAACGGTGTAACGAACCAAAAAAGCAAGAAATGGCGGTGCTAGGGATCATCCTTAGCACCGCCATTTCTATATTTTCCGCCTTCTGATCAATGAAAGTGTTCTTTAGCAGATTTGCTGTTGGACGCCCCCTTATGTTTATAACCAAGAGGCTAACCCAAAATGCATCCAGCCGCTATACAATATGTTTATTTGGCATACGTCAAATCCTGCATCATGCGATGGAGCACAGCGGCGCTTTCACCACGAGTGGCACTGGATTTAGGGTTGAAGCGATCCTTCTTGTCCCCGTTCAGAATATCAAGAGCCGCTAATTCATACACCGCTGTCTTGGACCAAACACCAATCAAGGACGCATCGGCAAAATGAGCTTTTGCCGCGCCGGCTTTGTTGTATCCGGCATACTCCAGCGCGTTGTACACCATCACCGCCATCTCTTCGCGGGTGATCGTCCGGTTCGGCTTAAAGGTGCCGTCCGTGTAGCCGGTAATGATGCCGGCATCAACGGCTGCATGGACCGCTCCGGCATACCAGTCAGATGACACTACATCCTGGAAGCTGCCTGACGCAGCGTCTGCAGAAAGGCCCAAAGTCCGAACGACAAGCGCTGCGAACTCGGCTCGAGTTACCGGATCGTTCGGATTAAAGGTCTGCTTTGTACGTCCGGTTACGATCATTTTGGCCGCGAGCGATTCAACGTCTGCCTTGGACCAATGCGTGGCGATGTCCTGGAACGTTACCGGGTTCTGCAACACCAGGTACGTGCTGTTGGCTCGGCTATAGATATCGATTCGTTGACCATTCACCTTGAATGGGACCGGCGTGTATTCATTGCTGTTTCCATCCACTCGAACAACCGCTAAGTCAGTCAAAGAATGCGATTTGTCGACATTCAGGGACCGCTTCACATACGATTGGAATGAACCAAGCGTGATGGTCTTTGCATTTCCGGACTTCGCTGTCACGGTGTAGCTCACGGCCTGCAGGGCATTATATCCTTTGGAAGCTGCTGATTTAAGAGCATCCGCATCCACTGCAAGCTGAATGACCAATTGAAGGCCGCTAATGTCCGAGCCGGTTTGCGCAGCCAGCGCTTGGAGATTGATCTCCCTCTTCGGAAGCTCATAGCTTCCGTAAGGCGTCGCTACCACCAGCACCTGCGCGCTTGTTTGATCAAGCCACGCACGCAGCGCTTCATTCTCGATGGTAACGGAAGAGGACTGGATCGGTTGCGTGCTTGTTACCTCCACGGTGACTTTTCCACCCGAAGGCTGTTTCAAGGCTTCCTTCATGGCCGCCCCGGTCACATTGCCTGTAGCCACACCGTTCTCCACCTTAACCGGTACCTTGATCTTGCCTGGTTCCGCCGGTGGCGTCGTACCAGGGGTGGAAGGATTCACGGGAGGTGTCGACGGTCCTGGAGCTCCTGGAGTTCCCGGGGTTCCTGGAGTTCCAGGGGTGCCCGGGTTCCCAGGGTTCCCCGGTTCAGGCTCTCCCGGCCCGCCCGGATCAGGTCCTCCTGGAAGCGGCGTTCCCTTCAAGTCCGTAATCCGTCCCTCGACGGCCGAAGTCCTGGCCGTAATGGTGCCCACTTTTTTCACATAATTTGAGAACACCTCATAATCAGGCTTATACAGCAGGTTCACTCGCCCTTCCAGATAAGCCTTTTCGAGCGAAGCATAGAAGTCACCGCCCTTAGCGGTAAATGCGTTTGTTGCCACTTCGTACGATTTATTCATATCGATCGGCTCATATCCGTTCTTGCCTTTGACCTCGATTCGAAGCACGCGAGATCCAACTGGCTTGGTGGAGTCATAGATAAACTTCATGCCCGCAATATGCGGGAAGCGCCCGTCCTGTGCCGGCGTCTTGGAAACCCCATTCTCCATCGCTTCTTTAATCTCGGCGCCCGTCAACGTGATCGTGACAAGATCATTGTTAAACGGAAGCACCGTCATCACGTCGCCCATCGTGATTTTGCCTGCCTCAATAGATTCGCGAATTCCGCCGCCGTTCTGCAAGGCGATGACCGCATTTGTTCCGGCTGCTTGCGCCGCATCCAACATGCCATCGGCAATCAGATTGCCGAGATTCGTTTCCTTCGTCCGCACGTCGGCACGAACGCCGTTCAGCTTCACTTCGGTCAAACCGACTTCCGTTTGTTTCAGTTCCTCCACGCCCGGCTTATATTTGGTGTTCAGAATTTGCAAGGCTTCGGGATCCGGTTGTACCACGTATTGGCCCGCACTATCTTTCTCGTCAACGGAAATGAGGTTGCTGTTCCACTCCTGCAGAATACCCTCGTCATCAAATACGACCTCAAGCTGACCCAAGAATTGGCCTTTTTCCCCTGTCTGCACGATCAGCTTCGGTTCGCTATCCGACCGATCCACGACCGCCTCATCCAGCTTGGTATGACTGTGGCCGCCCACGATGATGTCGATGCCTTCGACTTCCTTAGCAAGGTTAACGTCCACGTCATAACCGAGGTGCGACAGCACGACGATTTTGTTGATGCCTTCCTTCTGCAGCATCGCTACGGTGTCTTTTGCTTTTTGCACCGCATCATCGAAGGTGACGTCTCCAGGCGAAGCGATGTTCGCCGTGTCTTCGGTTGTAAGTCCAATGAGGCCAACCTGCTCCCCGCCTACCTCCATGATGATGGCTGGGTAGATGGTTGCATCCTTAGCATCCCGGGTCACTTCATTCTTGAATTTCTGGGTCAATAAAGCATCGGCCGAAAAATTCACGTTCGAGGAAACAAACGGGAATTCCGCATGCTCGATGAAATCGTTCAGCACCTCGGATCCTTTATCGAACTCATGGTTACCGAAGGTCATGGCATCATATCGAACCAGATTCATGAACTCCAGATCGGCAAGTCCCAAATATTGATTAAAATACAGCGTGCCGGAGAATACATCCCCTGCATCCACGAGCAGAGGATTGACCGCATTGGCTTTGGCTTCTTTAATTGCCGTCACCCGGCGCGCAATGTTATCCGGCGAACTTACGGTATCCAAATTGGCATGCGTGTCATTGGTATGCAAAATCGTCAGTGGGAAGCCGTTTACGGCCTCTCCCTTCAGGTCCATCTGGGCTACGACCGGATCATGATCCGATACGCGGCCCTTGGAAGCCGGGAAGTCGGCGTTCAGATGAACGACATCGGCTTGTGTAGAGCGGGTCAGATTCTTGCTGACCAAAATATGATCCAGCACCTGCGAGTTCCCGTCATACGTGTAGGTATACCGCTCCTCAAGCGGAAGCGTATCGATCAGATTGTCTAATTCGTTGCCTTTCAAAATGTTCGCCGTCTCGGTAAATTGGAAATCATTTAAATCTCCGAGAACGACGACGTTTGCATCAGGATTAGCGGACACAACGTCTTTCACGAACCCGTTCACGACCACTGCAATCTGATGACGCTGCGTTTCGCTGGAGAGAACCGGCGGCTGGGTATTGCCGAATGGTCCTTGGTCCCCGGATTTCGAGTTAAAATGATTCGCGATGACGATCACTTTCTCGCCCTGGAATTCAAACTGGGCGGCCAGAGGCTTACGCGATGCGTTGAATGCCGAATTCAGCGGATCAATCCGGCCCGGATTCAGGGTTAACTGATCCTTTGCCGCATCATACGCAACCGATTCCGTCGGCGCCCCCTTCTTGCCTTTTACACTGTCCGATAACTGGACACGATCGGCGTTATAGAGGAATCCGACCCGAATGTTCGCTCCAGGCGCTCCCCCATCGTTATTATTCACCGGATCAATATCGGTAAAGCTGTACGTGGGCCCTCCCGCTGCTTTGATGGCGTTAATCAAGGTCTGGTAACTTTGATCTGCCGCGGTAGTTCCGTTGTTCTGCTCTCCGTTGTTATCCTGTACTTCTACGAGACCAATAATATCCGGAGATTTGATATTGTTTACGATCGACTCCGCCAGCTTGTTGATTTTGGCGGAGTTTACGCCCGGATAAAAATTTTCAATATTATACGTCGCCACCCGCAGCTGTTCGGCATTCACGTCGATCGTGGATACCTCTTGTTTAAAAGAGCTGCTGTGGATTGCAGGCAACTCGCCTTTAGCTGGAATCACCTTGAAATTGCCACTGTTATAACCGATTACGCCGATCACATCATCGGCAAACGTATCGCCGGTACTTACTTCTTGCCCCGGATTGCCGTAAGCAATGATAAGACGCTGCGGGTTGAAGTTTCCTTGTTCTTTCAGAACGAGGCCGCCGGCAGGTGTAATCACGTCGGCAATGTCATTCTCGACTCGGGTTGCAATGTTGTAGGTTCCGCTGCTTGTCCAATAGGGACTAATGATCGTTGGCTGCGGAAGTCTGACCAGCATGCCCTCCAGGGACTCGTAGAAGTCGATGGCATCTTCGTCCGGTTCGAACGTGGTCATGCCGTCGTTATCGATAATGGCGGCAGGAATCGGGCGCCCGCCTTTACCTAAGGTAACCGGTTCAGGCAGCTGCTGTGCCTGATCAAGCTTCTTGAACGATTGCAGCTCGATTTGAGTGGAGCTCAGGTTGCTGGAGCTACCCTCGTTAAACTCGGCCACTTTTCCGGTTACGCTCACCAGATCCCCGATTTGAGGCCGGTTTGGATCCGTGGAATACACAAAAATAGCATCCGAGGTATTCGGATTGGAATCCGGCTTCGGATCCTGGATATAGAATCCCTTGATATTGCCGTTAGAGAACGTATAACCGTATTGGGTTACCACACCTTCAATACCGGTTATCGTCTGTCCTGTATACGGCGAAGTATGGTCCTCGCCTTGAATATCCGCGATGCGCGGCTGCTGAGTAGCTTTATAAGCAAATTCGTATACCTTGCTCACATCTGCACCCGAGACAACGATCGCTTTAATGGTCGTGTCACGGTCTATTTGAATCGGCGAGCTGTATAGTGTACTTGCTGTCGTAGGAACCGTTCCATCGAGTGTGTAATGTATGCTGGCCCCTTGCGTAGGGCTAGACAGCGTCACCGTTCCTCCGGTAATAATCGGCCCGGCACCGGGACTTGCGATCACGGAGAACATCTCTTCGATCAAGGCATCCTCGCCTAAAGGGATCAGCTCATAAATGTTTCCGAACTGCTTGACCACGCCCGTGACGCGGCTGAAGGTTTTCACCGTCTTCAGCTTGGACAATCCGGAGTAGATGATGAATACATGCCCGCCTTGCTCGGCCGTGTATTCGCCAGGCCTATTTTCAGATTTGATAGTCACATCATCCAGGGAGACTAGTCTTGCTTCATAAGTCTCCCCTGCAGCTGCGGATAGATCTGCTCCGGTAACTGGGAGAGCCTGCGGCACTCCGACCTGGTTCCCTGTCACGTCATGCGGCAGCAAGGCATGTGGTTTGATCTCCTGAAGATTGTTATAAATCTCCATCACGCCGGCCACGCTCACCCGGTCGCCAACGCCGGCATTAAGCGGGTAGTCATAGAGCACGATACCGGCCGTATCGTCTTGAATGTAGGTTTCTCTGCCTTCGATATGCGTAATGATGCCTTCCGTCCAGACATGCTCGCCTTTTGCCTTGCCGCGTGCTTCAGCGACGGACGTTTGCGTTAAAATATCGTATTGGAACGAGGATACCGGCCCATCCGGTAAGCCATCCTGGACTGCATAGGCATCCACTCGCGTAGGCTCGTTGATCTTAATCGGGCCATTGACAAGCTGAAATCCCGAATTTCCACTGGATAGATACACATCCGCATAGACGGAAGCGCCCACCGTAGGCGGATTCAGCGTAATCTCCGTTCCGGCAGGCCAGGCATTCGGTTCCGGAATGGCCGTCACTGCCCCCAAGCCCGTGCCAGGCGTGACCGGCGTAACGGGACTCGCACTGTTCCGGGGATTCGGCGTCATAACGGTAAAATCGACCGCATTGTTATCCGTGTCGCGGCCGCGGTCATTTTGACCAACGGTCAATTCATTGCGAATCGCAGCCGTACTGCTGGATAGAGCTCCTGTCGGACTCGTCTCAGATTCTGATGCCGATCCATAGCCAATGAGGTCGATACGACCGCCCACGGCGTTGACCAGATCTACTTTGCCGTTAGAACCGCTTAAGTTCAGTGTTCCTGTAGCATCAGCTGTCGGCAAAGAAGCACCTACCGAGCCGCCACTCTGTTGTTGGATTAAATAATAGGCATAAGGTTCTATGGTACCAGTTAAAGAGGTCGTGCCATTAAAAGTGCCTGCTGCGCTTGCATAACGTACCTTCCACCCTGTCAGGTCGACCGGACTTCCGGTCGGATTGAACAATTCGATAAAATCATGCGTATAAATGGCCCCGCTATTCCCGCCGCCGCCATATACCTGGCTGATCACAACCTGATCATGTTGGGGAGCAGCCTCAGCCACCTTCACGGAACTGAAAGGAACGATGATACTCAGGAGCATGACGATAGCCATAAACATACTTAGCTGCTTTTGGCACCTATGTAATCGAATGCGCATTCAGGTTTTCACTCCTCTATTCTATTAAATTATTTAACCTTATTTACTATATATACCAGATATGTTTTAGCAGTTCTAACCTAAAGTATGCTAGATGTAAAAAAACCTCCGATAGACCTAACCCTAAAGGGGCATAGGCATATCAGAGGTTCTAGATGTGTTACATCGACTTGCGCAATCCGTTACCGTTTACCTGAATCGAACGGCTCCCCTACGGCTTTTGGCGCATTCGAGGATTTGGAGAAAATCACGAGTGCGATCAGCGTGACAACATAAGGGAAAATCTTGAGAACGACCGGCGGGATTACCGCCAATGACGGGATGACCTGCGATACGTTGGCTACCGTTGTGGCAAATCCGAAGAACAAGGTGGCCAGCAGGATACCGAGCGGCTTCCATTGTCCGAAAATCAGGGACGCCAGCGCCAGAAACCCTAGTCCTGCAACGTTCCCTGTAAATTCACCGGAATACGTCAACAGAATGATTGCTCCACCGAGTCCGGAAAAAGCACCCGAGATCATGACGCCGACATACCGCATGGACTGTACCTTAATACCTGCTGCTTCCGCCGCATGCGGGTGTTCGCCGCAGGAACGGAGACGCAAACCAAACGGAGTACGGTACAATACAAAACCACTAGCCAACAGCAAGGCCAGTACAAGCCATGTTGTGATATACGTTTTGGTGAAGAATAAGTCCCCGATGATCGGAATTTTGGACAATCCCGGAAAATCAAACGGTTTGAACCCGCTCGTGATGCTGATCTTACCGCTACCCGTAATGTTACGGGCAAGGAAAATCGTCAGTGCACCCGCGATCATATTGATCGCCGTACCGCTTATAATCTGGTTGGCACTGAGGTTGATGCTGGCAAAAGCGTGCAATAGCGAGAACAACGCACTCGCTGCCGCTGCTGCCAATAGTCCTACCCATAATACCCACCAATGGCCGGGCCATTGGGCCTGCATTTTGAATATGACAAAGGCTCCGATGAAAGAACCGACAATCATCAAGCCGTCCAGGCCGATATTGACGACCCCGCTTCGTTCACTGAACAGCGCGCCCAAGGCGGTAATCAAAAGCGGGATCGTGTAAGCGATGGCATACGGAAAAATCTGTTCAATCGTTGTCCACATATGTCCTTACTCCCCCTGCTTTTTATTAGCCGCACGACGCAGCTTCATTTTACGGTATAGTCGTTCGATCAAGATGCTGGTTGCCGCAAAATAGATAATGATGGCGATAATCGAATCGGCGATTTCCGGCGGAATCTCCGTCATGGCATTCATAAACCCTCTGCCCGAGTAGAGAATTCCGAAGAACAAAGCCGACACCAATACACCGATAGGTGCATTGATTCCGAGCAGAGCTACGGCAATCCCGTCAAATCCCTGGCTCGGCAAAATGCCGATCTGCATGCTGGAGGCATTCCCCGTATACTGTGCAACACCCGCGAGGCCCGCGAGGCCGCCGGAGATGAACATGGACAGCACGATACTGCGTTTGACAGCGATACCCGCATATTCGGAAGCATGCCGGTTGAATCCGACCGCCTTCAATTCATATCCGAGCGTTGTTTTGTTAATAAGGAAAGCGACGACCAGAACAGCAATGACCGCGATAAAAAAGCCCAGATTGACATAAGAACCTTGGAACATATCGCTGAGCCACTGCTGATGCAGCATGGCCTCCGGCGGAAGCTGGCGCGATTCCGTCTCCAGGCTCGCCCCTTTGAAATAACCCGGAATGACATAATAAACGGTCCAGTAGGCAGTCCAGTTCATCATGATCGTGGATACGACCTCATGCACGTTATATTTAGCCTTCAGGAAACCTGGGACAACCGCCCATAGCGCACCGCCGATAAATCCGACCAGTACCATAACCAACAGGAGCAGAGCCCGCGGCAGGTCCAGCGAGAGGCCAACAGCCGTCGCGCAAAAGCCACCGAACAGCATCTGGCCTGCAGCACCGATATTAAACAGTCCGGTACGGAAGGCAAAGGCCACGGACAAACCGGTCAAAATAAGCGGAGTCGCCGTCGCCAGCGTATTTCCGATCCTCTCCGGGTTCTTGAGTCCACCCTGGATGAGATACTTATACCCTTCTACCGGATTATGTCCAGTCAGCGCCATAAGCAGTGCCCCCGCGATGAGTCCGAACAGGACGGCAAGCAACGATTTTACGCTGTTATTCATGTGGTGCCTCCTCTTTTTGATACCCGGCCATCATCAGTCCGAGCTCTCTTTCGTTCGTTTCGGAGGTTTTAACGATACCTACCAGTTCACCGTTATTGATAACGGCAATGCGGTCTGACAAGTTCAGCACTTCATCAAGCTCCAGGGAAACCAGCAGAACGGCTTTCCCCTTGTCGCGTTGTTCGATCAGACGCCGGTGAATATATTCAATCGAGCCTACGTCAAGGCCCCGAGTCGGCTGGACGGCAATAAGCAGATCCGGATCGCGCTCTACCTCGCGGCCGATGATCGCTTTTTGCTGGTTACCGCCGGACATCGAACGCACGATCGACCGGCCGCCCGTTCCGGAACGCACATCAAAGCTCTGAATGATATGCTCCGCATGCTTGCGGATCGCTGCCGGCTGCAGCAGCCCGTTCTTGGAATACGGTGGGCGGTTATACACCTCAAGGATCAAATTCTCTTCAATCGTATAATCCAGTACGAGGCCCCTCTTTTGGCGGTCCTCTGGAATATGGCCGATTCCGCTTTCATTTCGTTGACGGACAGATAGACCGTTGAGCGTTTTTCCATTCAAGCTCACCGTTCCGCTCTCCGCCTGCCGAAGTCCGGTAATGGCTTCGATCAGTTCCGATTGACCGTTGCCATCCACGCCTGCAATGCCCACAATCTCCCCGGCATGCAGTTCCAGGCTAAAGCCTTTGAGCGCATCGACTTTCTTGCTGTTCTTTACCGTAAGCGATTTAATCTCGAGAACGGTCTTGCCCGGGTGACTCTCCTGCTTGTCCACCTTAAAGGAAACGCTGCGGCCCACCATCATTTCGGCCATTGCCTCGCGGCTCGTGTCTGCCACTTCGACGGTGCCAATCGTCTTTCCACGGCGGATGACGGTGCATCGGTCCGCAACCGCTTTAATTTCTTTCAATTTGTGGGTGATCAGAATGATGGATTTACCTTCATTGACCAGGTTTTTCATAATGCCCTGCAGATCTTCGATTTCCTGAGGGGTCAGCACGGCGGTCGGCTCGTCGAATATAAGCACTTCCGCGTCGCGATATAGCATTTTGAGAATTTCCACTCTCTGCTGCATCCCCACCGAGATATCCTCGATTTTGGCATAAGGGTCCACGTTGAGACCGTACCGTTTAGACAGCTCCTCAACCCGTTTGGCAGCCGATCTCACATCCAAACCGAAGAAGTACTTGCGCGTCTCGCTGCCCAGAATAATATTCTCGGTCACGGTAAACGGCTCGACCAATTTAAAATGCTGATGCACCATCCCGATTCCGAGTTTGTTTGCGACATTCGGATTCGAGATCCGCACGTCCTTGCCGTTGACTTTGATGACGCCACGGTCAGGCTGATACATGCCAAACAGGATACTCATCAGGGTGGACTTGCCTGCCCCGTTCTCACCGAGCAGCGCATGAATCTCGCCTTTTTTCAGCCTAATCGTGATATCGTCATTGGCCACGATCCCGGGAAATTCCTTGCGGATGCCCACCATCTCGACAACATAGTCCATGGTTTTGGGTCCTCTCCTTCTTTTGTGTTGATATCTTCTTGTGCCTATATTGCTTTAAAAAAACGCGGATCGACTCACTTCCAAACAGCCAGAACGCAGTTACATAGATCGATTCTACATTCAATATCAGGATGCAATCGCTTGCGCCGGTGATACGGTCTGATACCTAAAATAGCCCCACAAAGTGGAGCCTATGCTTGATGCTTGTTCCAAATACTTTGCGGGGGCCCCAAAACATATAAATGCGATTACAGAATTGCTTACGCTTCGCTGAAATAACTTATAAATTCTAATACCTTAAAAAAAGACGGAGGGAATCCGTCTTTTTTCATTCGGTATCGCTGCTTTTCAAGTAAGTCTATCCACGCTTCTGTAGATGACCTTGGTTTCTTGGATTACTTAATCAAATCGCCTTGCTCTGCCGTTACTTTAACTTCTCCGGCTTTGATCTTGCCAAACACTTCGTCAACTTGCTTAAGGATGTCATCGCTGAGGTTCGGGTTCTTCTCAGGAAGGCCTACACCGTCATTAGTCGCATCCAGCGTAAGCGTCTGTCCGCCTGGGAATTTACCTTCCATTTCAGCTTTGATCATATCGTAAGCCGCATGGTCGATTTTCTTCACGGCCGAAGTCAGGACAACGGATTTGTCGCCTTCGTAAACACCATCTTGATACTGGTCAACGTCTACGCCAACGATCCATACTTCGGATCCGTTCTGTACGCGAGTCTTCGCTTCGTTAATCGCACCAACGCCAACGCCGCCTGCTGCTGCGAAGATAACGTTTACGCCACGGTCATACATTTGAGCCGCCAATTGGCTGCCTGCTGCAACATCGTCAAAAGATCCTTGGTAAACAACGTTCTCTTTGTTAATCACCAGTTTCGTGCCGAGGTTCTCGTTGGCGTAAGCTACACCCTGCTGGAAGCCCCAGTTGAACTTCTGTACAGGAGGGATTTCCATGCCGCCGATAAATCCAGCTTGTCCATCCTTCACATGAAGCGCAGTCGCTACGCCAGCCAGGAAGCCGGACTCTTGCTCTGCGAAGAAGATAGATACGGTATTTTCCTTAACGACCGGATTGTTGTCGCCGGAATGAGGTGTTCCATCGATAATAACGAATTTAGCATCTGTATACTTGTCCTGTGCTTTAAACACGGCTGTTTCAAACTTGAAGCCTGGAGTTACAATGAACTTAAATCCGGCATCGTACAGGTTTCCGATCTCTTTCGAATAGTCGGCTTCTGTCGTTCCGGCCGGCTTTAGGTATTTATACTCCATGTTGAAGTCCTTATTCGCCTTCTCGATACCTTCGTACGTTCCCTGGTTAAACGACTTGTCATCGATGGTTCCCGCGTCCGTAACCATCCCTACCTTGAAGTTTGCCTTAGGTGCATCGCCGCCTGCGCCGCCACTTGGTTCTGATGCCGGTTTGTCGCCGCAACCTGCCAGCATTGTGACAGATAACGCCAAACTGATTAAAGATATGACCCCTTTTTTCATTAAGGATAACCCTCCTAGGTATATATGCCCGAATACTAGATTCGTGCTATTTACAATATATTAATAAAACTGACCCTTTTCAACATAAATTTGGGTGAATCTGTCAAGCTGCATCTGTGTCGCGGTGAAACGTTTAAGACATATTTTGTTCCAATTCTAGTAGAGATAGGAATCCGTAGTTAAGACGGTGTTGATATCACAGTTTTTATAGATAACACGGGAGGTCACAATGGGAGTGATACGCAAACGTGCAAGTGAATCAAGCCCTTCCATTTGGAAAAAAATAATAGCTATTATTAAAGAAAGCACCTCGACAAGGTGCTTACAAACATGCTGTTCATTTCGATAAATGTTATGAATTATTATTCATTTGCGACGGGACTTTATCATGCGATTATACGTAATTAGTCCGGCAATAATCATGGCGACTACGCCCAAACTGCTTGCCGACTCCGGCGTCATGCCAAATACCCTAGCCAAATTCGTAACCAAGCTATTCGTAAGCAGCGCCACCGCAATCAGCATAATCGGACGCCACACGTTATACCTTCTCATCCTCGCAACACCCCCAGGCCAAATTTGCAGCATTATAAGAATCCCAAATGACTAAGATCGCCTAATCTATTAGATGCATTATACCATGAATAAGTATGCGTTTACATTTAAGGAACGGTAAAAATAACACTTTGAATACCATACGAGCTAAGATGAACATCTCTTAGCACCCCAAAGACAAAAACATCATATTTAATAGAAAATATATCGAATTAGGTAGATAAACAGGCCTAACGAGCAAAGTATGCTGCTATATTACCACCGTCTCTTATCCTCGAAATTAAATTGAGGACCAAGGAGATCTGATATCTGCATTTCAGCTTGACTGTATATTTTAGCAATCTTCTGAATAATAACAAACTCATGATCAGAAGGACTTAGATCTTCCATAAACATTCGCTCCAGAATTTTCTGGTGAAAATCCCTTCGTTCTCGAATAAAGTCGCACTCTATTTGAATGACCTCTTCAACGCTATTTTGTTCAACAAAATCCATGATTTCGTCTCTCTGGCTATTCGATTTAAATTGATCTTGATCTCTAAAAATAGAGATCCGCTCGTCCACGCTTTCCAGTTCAATGGAGCTCCTGATCTCGGAGAAAGAAATATGCTGTTTGGCAAGCATCACCTGAAAGGGTTTATATTTAAAAAGCTCATTCATTACTAAAGAGCACATCTGTTGATTACCAAGTAAAATCCCGTCAAACGGATGCAGAATCCAAGATCCGTTTTTTAGAAAAAGATTAAAATTGAAGGGTTCCCCTCCATACATAAACTTTATATTATAGCTGGTTTCAGTTGGTTGAGAATAACTAAAATCCTCCATTTAGAACGCGCTCCTTGGCTATGGGATTAACTGATAATTGTTTCCTAACCAAATTGATCAGTGCCGGTCATCCGTTGCTGTTTAAACTACTTCGTTATGTCATCTATGCTCTCAGCCTTATTTAAACTGGCCACAATGATAAACACAACGATTAATATTCCGCAGACGATGGGTCCCCACATATTTGAGCCTCTCTTCATTTTTTTAATAGTGTATGAAGAGGGCTGTTTCGTTATGTTACTATAAATACTTTTACAGCCTGAGTCTTGCAAAAAAGAAGTGCCCAAAGGCACCTCTCATGAACAATTAATCCAGAAAACTGCTGCTCACTGCTTCGCTTGTTTTCGACTCCAGTTGTTGATTCGGTTTATTTCCAGGCATTAAACCCAAACGATCGTGCATCTTGCCGTTAAGCTCGCTTAAACGCTTTGTATGCTCTGACGCCGATTGAATAATAGAGCGATTGGATTGTTCATACAGATCAATTGCGGTGAATAAATCCGTCATTGCTCGATCAATTGATTCCAATTGAATAGCAGGTTTTCCTAGCAGGTCATTGGTCTTCTGAGTTGTCTCCTTCAGCATGCGTGAATTCTCTTCAAACATATTCTGAAGTGTCGAATTTGCAGAGTTTACCGCATCGATCGTGTCTAACTGATCCTGAAGAGCCATAGTTATCATTGCCGATACAGAAATTAAATGCTGGGTCTTATCAATTGTCGATTCAACCGAATCAATAAGCTTATCATTGTTATCGTTAATAATATCTGTTCCAGCGATTGCTTGCTGATAGAGCATAACCATTTCTTCAAAGGACTGTATTCGGGTTACCACTTTACGCAAACCACGCTCCAAATGGGTTTTCCGATTTGCGTTATCCGGCTTTGCAATTTCAAGCTCAAATAGCTCTTTTAGCTTATGCCCCATTGCAATACGGATTTGCAAATTATATACAGATTCCAGAGATGAACGTTTGAGATTTTTCATATAAACAATATTTTCTTCTAATGTTTCTTTACCATTTCTTAAAGACTGAACGATCGCATCGACATTTGTTTTAACGGATTGGTACTTATATATGTAATTTTTAAGTGGCGTTTTCTTCAACAACTTATCAAAAAAACCGAGTTGCTTGCTTTTGCTGAGTGAGTCGATCTCCGATCTGAGCTTTAATATATGATTAGAAACTTCGGATCTTTTACCCGACATCAGTTCATTTACCGGACGCTGTAACATGCCGAGTGATTGGCTCGCCTGTTCCATGGTCTTTTGTCCCATTCGACCGATGTTGTCCATTAAAGTTTCCAGTTCCATCGAATCTGTAGAAGCAACACGTTGGATGAGCTGCTGTGCTTCTTCCTCTACTTTGGTGATATCCGTCTCTTTTAATTGCACCATTTGTATTGTAGACATGAATATGTGTCCTCCCATTATAATATATTGTTATTCTTCACGGTTTCTCTATTAAACAGATCGATATCTTTGTTGAATCAGATCCACTCGGGTCTGTAATTCGATAAGATCTTTATGTTCGATAGTTTCTACATACATCGACAGTTTTGTGTTAATATCCTTCAGGCCGTTCAACAATAGTCTGCGGTTTTGACGCTTGGCTTCACCGCTTAGGTTTAAGAATGGGTTTATAGCTCCATTTAAATCCTTGAATATGAGTCTTTGAATATTGTGATTGATATTACCATCCTGTAATGTCTTCAACTGAGGTATTAATCGGTTTACTCTGGCTAGTACACTGAGTGTTTTTTCGACAATTTCATCATCAAGATTATTTTTTTGCCCTTCTGATATAACCATATCTTCGGTAACCTGAATATATTCGATAACAGGTCCCCAAAAAGGATCGTTAATTTCGGGACCTTTTCCCTCAACATCAGGCTGTACTTGTACTTTCTCTTTTTCTTCTAAACGGTCAGAAAACGCCCTGGATTGTTCCATAGGCTCTGTCTGAGGAATAACAGGGCCCTTTATTTTTGGCGCAGAAAACCGGCTTAAAAGGGCAATTGCTGCGATTGAAAATAATGTGGGTATTAGTAAGTTGATTAACTCCGGTAAAAATTTGGATGTAAACAAAGATACGATGAATCCAAGCAGAGATATCCCTGCAGCAGCTTTGTATCGAGTCATGTGGGTAAACCTCCAATCTGTTAGCATTAACATATGGATAGATCATGGTTAGTAGGCAAGCAGCGTTTTCAGGACAAGGAGCCCTTACATTCAAAACACTCCTTACACTTCCTTACTTTTCTTCGCCTATCAATATATGTATCTTAAGTCCTAAGCAACAGCCTGTCAATTCTTGGAGAACTATAGAAAAAACGCTCTCAATGAGCGTCCCAATATAAAGATACAAGATGTAACTATTAAATTTGCCGGCTTAACAGCACTTCCTTTTCTACATGAGTTGCATAGATATTATACTTCGGAACAGGTATTTCGATCTTCTGATCAAGTATAAGTTTAACGGCAAGATACGGAAAATTTATTCCCGATAGGCATGTTGTATATAGCCCTCCAGATGTACGAGGATTAATTTCTAATAGTTTCGGTGTACTTCCTTGATAGATAAATTGTATATTGAAATTGTACTGCAGTGGCAGTTCCTTATGAATAGAATGAGCCATGGATATTAACTCGTCATTACATTCCAGAGCCCGTATACGTCCCTCTACTTTTTTACGTGGAATTGCGGCCACAATTCCGTTAGGGGTTCCTAAACAATCGACGCTATACTCGTTCCCTTGCATATACTCCATCACCATTAATCTTTGAAATCTCGGTTCACTGCCAAGCAACCTAATGATTTCATCAAGATGTATCGAAGAATCTACAGATCCGTATAAACTGGAAATTGTTTTCCGATCCTCCGTCACGATCCTGAAGCCTGCTCCTCCTTCCCCTGAAACAGGCTTAATACAGACCCGGTGACCTTTGTCAGTTAAATTTGTGTATGCTTCCATAAATTCATTCAATGTTTGTACGACGTAATAATCTGGAATATGAAGGCCCGAAACATTTTCCAAGGCTTCAAACAGCATGCCTTTATCATCAACAAGTGATAATAGATTCTCGTCCCCAGCCAGCATTACTTTTGTCCCGATTTCCTCAAACTGTGTTCTATGTTTTACAATCTCATTCAATCCGTAATGAGGAATGAAAATATCGATTTTATGCTTTTTACAGAAGTCTAAACAGTAAGCAGGGTATTCATCGAGTTGTAATATCGGCTCAAGTTCAGCATAGTCAGCAACTTGAAGCATTAATGAGTGACGTTTTGGATGAGTAGCGAAAATGTTGAAGTCATTTCGATCTGGGTTGTTACGAATCATTTCAACATAATGACTCGCTGTTGAGAATGTCCGATTAAACCATATATTCTTGATCACATATCTTCCCTCTTTCACGAATATGATTTAAGCCGACGTGACTTGTCGTAATTTAAAAGCATCCAAAACCGATTTCAGAATTTCTTCGGCTGCCACTATACCCACTGCCTTTGTGAAGTTATACGCTCCGCTGTTTTTATACGTACTGAACAATTCACCATGGGAGGGGACCACCGCAAAATCAGCAGCCATTAATAGACTCTCATCCAGTAGAGAGTCTCCCGAGGCAGCCACGAATGAGCACGATAACACCTCTTTAAGATATTTAACAGCATTCCCTTTGTTTATTTCTGTTGGGATAAGATACAGTTTTCGACCTTGAATTGAAAGACTCCATCCAAGGCAAGCCAGTTTTATCCTGAAATTTTCTACTATATCAACTGGAATTTTCGTTTGATCGATCATATAGGTGAAGAACAAGCCATCTGCAAGATACCCCCGAAGTACCCACTCCGGCGACGAGATTTCTTCAAACAATTTATTGATTTCAACAGGATCAAGACAACGGTCCGAAGCTACCTTTATCCTCTTAGCCCATATTGGATCCGGCATACCATCTATCAAAATGTTACCGCCGTTACTTGTCACAGCATATTTAGTTTTCAAATTTTCAGAAATATGGAACACCCGTTTATACTGTTCTACGGTTCGAGTCGTAACCGGTACGAATGTTGAAACTTGCATTACCTGTTGCAGCAGCGATAAGGTATCTTGGGTCATAAACGATCTATATTCACTATTGTGAAGTTCCACAGGAATAAGCTCTGAATTTCTATGGTCATCCCCCATAGATCTCTTGGAATAAATGAGGGTATGGTCTAAATCACTGGCAAATATCATACTTGTTCACCGACCTTTAACGGCTTAATAATTCCGCAGCAAGAATAAGTAAGTTCAGGATACATCTCAACAGGAACATTGCGTTCTTTGGCTAAAAGTAGAATATGTTTAAGGTTAGGATTGTCTAAACGGTTCACAAGAATCTTCCAGGGAACTCGGCGCAAAAGAACCCTGGTTGTTTCACCAATCCCCGGCTTCACCAGATCAACATTCTCAATACCAAACTCCTCCTGTATTCTTCGAATATCCTTCATTCCTTGCCAGGTGGCTATATTATGAGAAGGGTTTCTAATTAGGCTATCTGCTTCTGATTTAGCCTTTTCGATGACGTTCTTAAATTGATTGGAGATATGGTCTACAAACAAATTAGATACATCATTTGGCAACCATTCTTTATAATATTTTGCTCCATGAAATTCATTCGGACCTATAAGATCTTTGTGAAGCACCGTTCTGCTCATTAATCCGGATACGGTAGAATTCAGACATGCGCTGGGGATAAGGAAATCTTCACGCGTGCCAAAGGTAGTCGAACAGCAGCCCGGATCTGCCAAGACAGCGAGGTCATCACTAAGTGTGATTCCATATTTGTCTTCAAATAAGTTGCAGGCTTCAATCAGTACGTTCCGGATTGCGCCTTTTCCGGTCCATCCGTCTACAAATTGAATATCTAAACCGGAATGGTTCTGAAGCATGAACAACAACGCATTCTCATCAATTCCTCGACCTCGAATGATTGATATGCTGTAGTGCGGAAGATCATGGTTATATACCATCTTAATATATCGTTTAATAAGGATTCCAATGGGTGTTCCTGCTCTTGCTAAGGAAGCGATAATTGTATTCAACCCTCTTTTTCGGACGATCAGCTCGGCTGTGACAGCTGCTGCTGCAGCTACTTTTTTTGCAGAGGCAGCTAATGTAGAGTGAAACAGCTGTATATATTCATCAGTCGGCTGATATTCTACAGGTAACATCTCCGAATAATGAGTGCCAGATTGAATCGCCACCTCACGGTCCTCATTCCCTTTTTCAAGGGGGATATCGCTTAAATCCTTTAATAGAAATACAACATCTTCATTCTTGTAACTGCCAAGAGGAGCAGGAGCTGGAATTATCCTGTTTATAACAGTCATGTTTCAACCTCCAAAAGAACATTATGGGCGGCATCCTGGTTATTAACACTAAAATGCACAACATGGATAACAGGAATTCCGGTCAGTCTTAAGGCATTTAAGTAAGTATCTAGGCTTGATTCGTCTGACCGCTCTACGAATACAAAAATTTCATCATACTGCCCATCAGCTATGTTGTAGAAGTAGTAATCCACATTACGATCCTCAGAGGAATGGAAAGAATAAGCATTCTGGATTCCATAAGATGCTTCTCTACTAGGATGTATAGGGCTTCTGGTACTCGACTGATATAGAATCCCTCGTCCCATTTCAGACGCAATTCTCATCGGTATGTACATAAATTCACCTGTACCCATGCACAAGGTTCTTTTCCCTAGTCTGTGGTTCTTTAATAATGAGGCCGCTGAAGAAATCATGTGATCCAACACTTTATTGTCTGAACTCCGCAATCCAAATCTACCGGTTAGTTCCAGGTAAGGCTTATCATTCTGTTCACTTAATGAGTTAATGGAAGTGATTGGAATATGACGGAAAACATGTCCGATATGGTGGTGCTGCACCTGTACATTGTGTGTCGGAATTAAAGATAAACTGTCTACCCCGTGAATTTCCGGAGCAGTACCTTCCACTTTTATTTGACCCTTTAGCAGAGACAAACAGTGTATGGAGATACCCAGCTCCCTTTCCATTGCAGTAAAGCGATCAATATCTTCATTAGAACGCCAATCCAACAGACTGGCAACAACATAACGAGTTCTTGGATGCTTTTGCTGTAGGTCCCTTATGATGTTTAACGCCGTTCTCCCTGTTGTAATCTCATCATCAACTAATACTACCGGTGTATCTCCATGAAAAAACTCCGGATCAGCCGCATAACACCGATGTGCAGTAGCATGTGAATGCTCCTCCTCAAATGTAAGAAGAGGCTTGGTTCCGACGATTTCATCTCTTGTAGTGTGAATGTACTTCGTTGGTCCATTAAAAACATCATACATACTATGCCCTAAGGCTGTTGCCGTCTCAGCAAAGCCTATAAATAATGTTGGCTCCGATAGTTCAAGCAGGTTGGATTTCATATACTTATATGTTTCACCTGCAGAGTCAAGATCTACAAGGGCGCGCATAATGTCATGAATATCGAGCGTCAACTTTCCATTAGCATGCATCTGATAAAGCAGTGCCAATGCTGCTCCGCCAAGCAAAGAAACCTCCGGTATGACAGGAATATGCTTTCCCAACAATTTGCTTACAAACAAAAAACTTCTCTTTTTATTGATTCTGGCAGCCATTCGAAATAATGACTCGAGTGGTAATCCGAAGGGATTATCCAATACATCAATATGAACCCCCAGGTCGCCGAGGACTTTATACGTGTGCCTGTGTCTGTTCGAAACCTCTAGTTTCGATGAGTAGTGTTGTATAGTTTTGGTTTTCATGTAACACCCCATAAATTTGAGATCGTAATATAATCCGTTTTGCCCAGTTCAAATGTGGTTTGATTTCGATCATTTTATTCTCATATTGGCTCTTTAAAACCCCGAAAGAACCATCGTTATTGGCGATGATATTCATAGCATCTATATATTCTTCATGCGTAACCACGTACATAGACTGAACTGGTAACAAATGAGACGGATGAATGATCGTTTTTCCTATGATTCCGTTTTCCTTGTCCAGAACGGTTTCGCGAATCAGTCCATCCACATACATATTTATATAATCCATTCGAATAAGGCGCCCTTGCTTGCCTGCTGCTTCTTCAAAAGGCGTCTGTCTTAACTGGGGCTTAAGAACGCGGTCGCTCTTAAAATACTCCCATACAGGCCCTGAGATCACATACGGATCATCGAATCTTCCGAAAACGTTTATAATGTCTGCAATACAGTCACGTATAACTCCAATATCGTATATTGTCATGTCCGGGTTTCGCCTTAGTCCAAATAGACTGGAAAAATCTGTAGCCCCAATTCGAACGTTTAAGACGTATTCTTTATAACAGTTCAGCAGATCTTTGATGTCCAGCAGCGTCTGCATTCGAGTTTCGCGATAAATGACATCACTCGTCTCCAGGATTGGCATAGCGTATAAAGTTGGGGCGCAGCTACTCTTACCCTGATTATATCCGTGTATCAAACTCAAGAATTGCTGCCCATTAACTAACGAAAACTTAGGGAGAGTAAATCCCGTTATAACTTCAATGGTCTCTTCCAAGACAGCTATAATCCTCTTCATTTGTTCAGGAGTACGAACCCTGACGAAAATAAGAGGGATGTCTTCCTCTGTGATCACCCCCTGTTTCTTTAACTTTAAGATCCTGTACAATTGAACGCATAGGTTTTTCTCGGCTACTTCCAGCTGGTTGTCGCCCACTGCATCTTCCAGATCAATAACAGCCGTAACTAACCCCTGAATCTTACCCGACACCAGTTCGTTCGCGATGTTCGGTCTTGTTGCAGGCATATATAGGGCTGCGCCTACAGCATGAGCAATAATTTCTTTACTAGACTTGTTGGTAAATGGCTGTGGACTTTTAAAGAAAAAGTCTTCGTTACCCTGTAAATAATTGAAATAGCGCACCACATTTACCTCCTTCATAAGTCTATAAATCTATGATTGAGCAAATTTCCATTCGCTAATTTTCGAAGGTTAAAAAATACCCCTCCCTTGATGTATGAGGAGGGATATTTATTTTTAGGCTAAGGCACTTAAATCCAAATACATTTCGCATGTGTTATTACATGGACTCCGCGTTCGATTTTTCTGATTTTTTGCGGATCGAACTGAGGATCATCGTCCCGACAAAAACTGCAATTAATAGACCAAAGAATAGGACATGACTCATATGGAATCCAACTACGGCAGCAAGCATTTTTCCTCCGATAATAATAATTAGAATAAACGCCGCCTTCTCAAGTTCAGGAAAACGGTCAATAAGTTTCAGGAAAACTTGCGCGACTCCCCTCATCATGAGAACCCCGAGGATACCTCCCAAGAACAGAACCCATACTTGCTCGCTTACACCAAATGCTGCGATGACAGAGTCGATACTAAACGCAATGTCCATCAATTCAACGGTGATAACCGTACGCCAGAAACTCAAACCTTTTACTTCTATTTCACCCTCGTCATCTATCTTTTTACCAATGTAGGGGATTACAGGGATTTTGCCAGCACGGATCCACTTCACCTGCAGATCAAACAAATTACTGCAAGCGATCCACAGGAGATATAAACCTCCGGCAACCTTAACCCAAGTAATCTTGACAAGAAAAGTACCCACACCGATAGCTATAAAGCGAAATACATAGGCACCAATGATCCCGTAAAGTAATGCTTTCTTCTGTTGTTCTTTAGGCAAGTGCTTGACCAGCACCGCAAGTACTAGCGCATTATCTGCTGATAATAGCCCTTCAAGAAGAACGAGCGAAGCAATAATTCCCCATGTGACTGGATCTGATAGGAGACTGGTGAGGTTATTCCAATCAAAAAAGGCCATAAAGTTATCAACAAAACTACTAATGAAGTCGGACATGTGCTTGAGATTCCCCCATAGAAATTAAAATTATTTAGACCCTGTAGTCCATCTCATTCCCCAACCATATGCCCGATCTAACTCTTGATGCCCAGAGAAATACTCCACAAGTCTTTCAATGCTGAAAGTTTGGTCTTTCACGTTTCGAATCATCGCAATTGCGCACATACCCTTTCGGTTGTTATGCTCGTCCATACGAACAACGATATCTGGCCCGCCTTTTTGCGTTATCGTTACGACTCCATCGGCTTCCGACCAGTTCGTTACACCCTCGTATATAAAGGCAAACACAAGGACTCTTTTAATCTCGGAAATATGATGGCCATTAATTCTAAGGTTCTCACCTCCGACAACCGTGCCCGTTCGATCGTCCCCATCAAGGGAAATGTAGGGCGAGCGATTCAGAGAACCAAAGCGATTCCCTAATGCCTGAATTACACTCTTGCTGCCATCCTTAAGCTCGAATAAGCAGCCTAAGTCAAGGTCTACCCCCTTATTTCCGAAAAACCCCTTTTGTTTCTTTTGGTTCCAATTTAAATTAACAAGTATTTCACCTAGAGAACCGGAGCCCTTTTCAAGGTTGATTACATCTCCGCGTTTCTTCAGTTCTATCTTAGAAAGGTTAACTGGTGGTTTGGGTGTGGGTGGTACCGGTGTAGGTGGTACTGGTGTAGGTGCTGGAGTACCCGATTCAGACGATATGTCCGTGGAATTGTTGGATGGCTGCTCTTTGACCTCAATGCCGTAGCTGCTGCATAAAGCGGCCAACCCACCTGAGTAACCAGAACCTATGGCATTAAACTTCCACTCGCCATTGTATCTATACAATTCTCCTACAACGATTGCTGTTTCTACAGAAAAAGATTTCCCGATATTAAAGCGTATAATTTCGCTCCCGCTCATAGGATCTATAATACGAATGTAAGTATCATCAACCAGGGAAAAATCCTGTCCTCTTTTTTCGCCATCATAGATGGTTAACGCAAAAGAAATGCGATCGTATTGGGATGGAATATTTCTTAGAGATACTGATACTTGAGCTTGATCTGTTATTCCTGAATAGGTTTGCCTATTTGATATAACGGAAATGGAATTCCCAGGATTGGTCGGATTTCCATAAAATATTAGATCCTCATCTTTAGTTACTTTAGAGTTTGGAGCTAGTAAAAATGCCGAGAAATCGACATCAAGGGAACTATTTCTGTTCCCCCATCCCATTCCTATGATGACATTAGTCAGGTTGGGGTTGTTTTTAGTAAGGTCACCTTTTTGACCTTTGACAAGGGAGACCGTCACGGATATCAACCTTTCATTATTTGAAAATGTGATTACACAGAATGCTCTAAATGGTTATGTTACTGGGCATCCAAACCATAGTTTTTGCAAAGCGCAGATAACCCTCCTGTGAACCCCGACCCGATCGCCTGAAATTTCCAATCGGAACCATGACGATATAATTCACAAATGACGACAGCAGTTTCCAGAGAAAAGTCTTCTCCCAGATCATATCGGGCGATTTCCCTATTCGTTTCTGCGTCTAGTACACGGACAAAGGAATTGGATACATGACCAAAATTTTGATTTCGAGATGCTGCATCGTGTATCGTTACCGTGATGCCAATGCGGTGAATATGTTGCGGAATTAAGGAAAAGTCGATAATGATTTGCTCGTCATCACCTTCCCCCTCACCAGTCCGATTATCACCTGTATGAACAACAGAACCATTAGCCGTCTTAGGATTGTTATAGAACACAAAATCATCAGCGCTTTTAGCTCTACCATCTTCATGAAGCAAAAATGCAGATGCATCCAGATCGTAGTCTTGACCAGTATTGTACTTATTAATATCCCAACCAAGGCCAATATGTACTTTTTTCAAACCTGGGTTCGTCTTGGTTAAATCAATACGTTGTCCTTTGGATAAACTTATCGTCATGCTATTTGATTCTCCTTTCTCGTTAATTAGATACTTACACCAAAATCCCGGCAAAGGCCCGCTAATCCATCTTGAAAGCCACTGCCAACAGCACTAAATTTCCATTCGGCACCATGGCGGTACAGCTCACCAACTACAACTGCAGTTTCCACAGAGTAATCTTCACCGAGGTCATAGCGAATGAGTTCTTCTCCAGAAACTTCACTTACAACACGCACATACGAGTTAGCAACTTGTCCAAAGTTTTGATTTCTCTCTTGGGCCTCATGAATCGTAATACAAAATGCTATTTTATTTATATCAGCTGGTATATTAGCAAGGTCGATTTTAACGGTTTCATCGTCTCCTGCACCCTCGCCTGTTCTATTATCACCCGAAAGAACGATAGAATTATTGCTGTTAGATGGGTTGTTATAGAACATAAAGTCTGCGTCTGAGCTTACCTTGCCATTTTCATTAAGGCAAAAAGCAGTTGCATCCAGATCGAAATCTTTGCCTCCATCATATTTATTGGTATCCCATCCCAGTCCAACAATAACTTTAGTCAAGCCCGGATTGGATTTTGTCAGGTCAACTTTTTGACCTTTCGCTAAGTTAACTGCCATATATATCGTCCCCTTAAAGTGATTTGCCCATAAAAATGGACCGCCTGTCAGATAGACGGCCCATTTATAAGGCTGTTAATGGTTAAAGTCCAAAATCACGAACAAGTCCAGACAAACCGTCCTTGTAGCCGCTCCCTACCGCGTTAAATTTCCACTCACCATTGTTGCGGTACAGTTCACCTACAACAATCGCGGTTTCTACGGAAAAGTCTTCTCCAAGGTCATAACGAAGGAGTTCCACATTCGTATCTTCGTTAACAATGCGAACGAAGGCGTTGGATACTTGTCCAAAGTTTTGGTTACGTCCAATCGCATCATGAATGGTAATGCAAAAGGAGATTTTATCGACTTCAGCCGGAACAGCAGACAGGTCTACCTTTAATTGTTCATCATCTCCATCGCCTTCACCAGTCAGGTTGTCACCGGTATGTAGTACAGACCCATTGATGTTTTCCTTATTGTTATAAAAAATAAAGTCTTTTTCGCTACCAGCTTTTCCAGTAGCGTTTAGGCAGAATGCAGAGGCATCCAAATCAAAGTCTTGGCCTCCATCATATTTATTTGTATCCCATCCCAAACCGACAACTACTTTAGTCAGCCCCGGATTAGTTTTCGTAAGATCGATCTTTTGGCCTTTTTCCAAGCTAATAGACATAGATACAACTCCTCTTGATATAAATTAAGTATACCGCTGGGCTAAATCATTAATGTGGGGAGCGTGTGCTCCTTCACCTAAGGCGTTGAACTTCCATTCGCCATTGTGTCGGTAAATTTCACCAACGAGGAGAGCTGTCATCTCGGCGTAAGTATCAGTTAAATTGAATCGTACGATCTCTTGATTGTTCGAAGGGTTAACAACACGAATGAATGCTGATTGAATCATCCCAAAATCTTGTCTGCGAGAAACACAATCATATATGTTTACAACCATTAATATCTTTTCGATGTCCGACGGAACTTTAGCTAGATCAACAATAATTTGCTCATCATCTCCGTCGCCATCACCGGTAATGTTATCTCCTGTATGTCGAACGGAACCGCATGGACTTTGGATGTTATAAAAACAAATGACGTTTTCCTCTTTCGACAATTTACCATTTGCATTGAGCAGCAATGCAGAAGCATCACAGTCGATGTTCGCGGTTGTATTTTTCCGGGCAAAAAAACCCTTGCGTTTAGTCTCGGCTGGATCCCATCCTAAGCCAACAATGATGTTCGAAAGTCCAGCGTTGCCTTTGGTTAAATCAACTTTTTGGCCTTTTACCAGAGAAATTGTCACGGTTATCACCTCCTCTCAAAATAGTTCTTTGATACTAGATTTAAAGACATAAACCAACTTAAAACCTAATTTTAAAGACATCTATTTATATTATCGGTATTAATACGTTAAAGATTTCTAAAAGATTCAGATATTAGGCGAAAAAATATTAAAAATCACTGATAATCGGCAATATCTGCTAAAATACATTCCTCAATATGGATATTTAGGCATCTTAAGTGTTTACTATCCACTATCTTTTGTCAATCTTTAAGTGTTTTTGCGTATAACAAAAAAATCCCCATGACTTCAATCATGGGGATTAAGACTCAATCAATAAATTAACACGGCATCAATTTAGCTGTTTTCTTCCCAACCTTCGTAGCAATCTCATGGATTAGCTCAACCAGTTTCAGTAGCGCAATCGCCAACCGTAGGATGGCTTACCCTGCCATCTTCGCAATATCTTTAATCGTTACCGTCATTCGTTCACGATTCTCTCCTTCCTCGCCTTAGCCAATTACATTCCTTCATTATATTAAACGTGTTCATAAACATCATGATGCGCCACATATTTCCCATACGGTCATCAAGACCGATTCAAAAATAAAAGCCACGGGCCACAGCGTGGAAATCACGCTGCGTCCATGGCTTTTTTACGGAACATAAATTATCATGCATTATGCCGCGACAGAATTTATCATGGAATGCCCTCAGCCTAAGTCAACTTCTCAGAAATCGGGCCATACGCCATCGGAATCTGCGCTCGTGCTGGAAATAACTTATTAGTCCTTTTTATTGTACTCGAATGAAATCTTAACGGGATCCGACATTCCTTCCATAGACAAATAGGCGTCGCAAGTTCCCTTTAAATTGCCGGTAAGCTTAATCATGAATTGGAAACTTCCCGTTTCTGTACTGGTCGTCTGGCCTTCGTACCGTACTTTCCCTTTCGAATCGAGTATTTTCAAATTCACTTGGGACTGACTGCCGTTTATAACCAGACCGTCGATCGTCAATGTCTTCGCAGCGGCATCCACCACGGCTCTTGCGCCGTCGATAACCGTGCCACCCCCTGCCAGATCGTCAGTACCGAGAACTTCGATTTCATCCAGGAAGACCCAGACGTTAACAGGGAATTCGACTTTCACGTAGCGGGCAGACACTTTATCGGCTCCCGCTTTCCCCGGCACGCCGTCTGTTATCCCGCTCCAGCTCACGAACTCGGCTGAAGCAGCATCTTGTGCCGGTGGCGGAGAAACGGTTGCCAGCGTACTCCAGGATTGGCCGTCAGATGAAACGGAAAAAGCGACGTTCTGAGGAAAATAGATACCAGGCCCTTTGTCCTGAAGAAAATGGGCTCTAATTACCCCGATCGATTTGCTGCTGCCCAAATCAAATGTGATGGTGCGGCTTCGTTCTTCAGGGTAGTCGCTTCCTGCATGGGCCTGCCACTGCTCGTTGCGGTAATCTGTCCCGCCGAATTGGCCGTTCGTAAGTTCGTTCCCGGAATCGGGGTAGTTGTTGTTAGGCGGCTGCGAAATCGTATAGCTTTGGCCAAGAACCAAATTGCTGAGCCCCCTGCCCTCAGACCAGGTTTGAATGAGAACTTGGGCGTAGGAATCAAGCACCGTTGCTGCCGGGGCTGAAATCAACCCTTGCGCTTGGACGGCCGGGTCGTGAATATGCGCGAGAAAATCCTGCATATACGTTACGGCATCCTTCGGCTTGTTTTCGTCCAAAAGAAGCTTGATGGTCTGCAATCGATACGACAACTCATTACCAAAAGCCGAATTGATTTCTTGCGACGCGACATAACGCTGTACAAGTTCCGTCATCGTCTCCGGCGCCGGGCTGCTGTCAATGGCGTACATTCCGTTCAAATACTGATACAGCCAGTCATACATTAAACGTAAATCCGGATCCTTGCTTACCCCTAAGTTGTATACTGCATTATTGCCTTGATAGTGAGCTCTGAAGCCATTTTGCATCAGACCGGATCTGACGCCGCTGTCCAAGTATTCGATAAAACGCTCGCGAAGTACGGGATCTGTCAGCATTCCGTCATCAAATTCAACTTCGTTCCCCATTCCGTACCGCTTTGCAGTATTCGTAGCATCGTCCAGACGGTCGGAATCCATTCCGCCGAAGAAATAGTTAGGCTGAAGCGCCGCGGCATCGAACCCTACGTCTTTCCACATAAACATTTTGTAAGCATAGGAGTGTGGAATCCAGAATACCTTCATGTTCATGGCGTGCACTTTATCCGACACCATGCGAGCTATGTCCGGTCCCGATTCGGATATGTCGATTTGTTCTGGCATCCAGTACATGCCGACAAGCTCAAGATTAGAGTAGCTTTCCGCCTGCCATCTTTGCTGGGCCTGGTCCAGCCACCACTGAACCGCTTTTCCTCTGTTTTCAGACGCTTTTTCTTTGCCTACGATAGAGTCGTTGAAATTTAAGGAACCGCTACCGTCAATGTCTCCAAAATCTGTTAAGGATTCCCCTGGATTCGGAATCATTAACACAACCTTAACTTGATGATCGGGCTGTTTCAGCTTTGCCCCAACTTCCTTGGCAGCCTCATTCAACTGCTGCATATCGCCCGTGGCTGCAAATGTTTTATCCAAATACCATTTCCAATCGTCCAGGTTTGTTTGTCCAAGTCCGAAATCGCGACCGGCAGGCGAAGCAATCCCGAGATATAGAACGCCGTCATAAAGCCAATCGACCGGCTCGCCGTCTTTATTTACATAGCTGATGTTAGGGATAATCCGTTCCTTGTTCCAATCGCCCAAACCATTCGCGTATTGTCCGTTATACAACAGATTCAGATTCCGGATACCAGCCGTAGCTTCCCCCGGTTCCAAAAAACGAGGCTGCTCGGCAGGAACCTTTACCGCCCCTTCAATCTTGCCGTCCATACCCATAATTTCGATTTCGTCAATGTATTCCCACTGTGTAGGGTGCATAAAAAAGGTCACTTTCACATAACGGGCATACGCCAGCTTGCCATCCGTATTCCCGCCTTTGATTCCATCCCGGCTGCCATCCCATTCAAAAGTCTCCTGTCTGGGCGGTCCTGCTCCCCATAGAAGCTGCGTAGCGTTATGGGAAAGCAGCCCCCAATTCTCCTTATCGTCGGAGACATACATCGATACTGACAGCGGCACAAGAATCGAATTCGTAGGAAAATCTTGAAAGAAATTAGCCGTGATCTTTCCAATTGACTTTTCCTCTCCGAGATCGAACACGACTTCGCGCGTTTTTCCGCGCAGATGTCCTACCCATGCCGGGTCGTTCATATCCAATGCGCCGTATTTTCCGTCCGTAAGCTTGTATCCGTCATCGGGATGCGAAGCTTCGGGAGCTTCAGACCATTCATACGGGAGGCCTGCCGCGAGATTGCGGAATTGCGTCTCCTGCACTGCCGAAGATGCTGCCGCTTGATTCGCGTCTCTTGCTTGTGGTGCCTGTTCCGCTGCCGGTTCACCAGCATCCGTCAGTTGATCCAGTTCGACCTGTGGATGACCTGTATCCCTTCCTACTTCCATCTGCTCTGCACCTGCCGCCTGTAGGACAGTCACATCCGGAACAAGCGATTTCGCCTGAACCGCGGAGAGCGGAGCCAATAGCAATACGGCTGCCATTAATCCGGATACCCATTTTTTATTGGAATTCATCAAGGCCAACTCCTTTTCTTTATGCTCGAGTACAGAAATATCAAAAACTTTAAACCCTTATTTCTGTTCCGGGTGAACGCTAGATTTTAATCCCTCCTTTCTCGAAATCCCCCATAAGCAAGCAGCAGCATATAAAGATCGGCTTCCTCGGAAAGAGGAAGCCGTCACCGCCGCGTCCAGTGCCGCCAGCGGCGCGAGTTTCCATTGGCCACAGCCGTAGTACAGCGCAGCCAAACACTCCGCACTTCAGGCGATCTGAAGCATGGATAAGTAACTTCGGTTTATCAATGTTCAAGTGATTCGGTTCTATTTCGCCTTCGCCGCCAGGAACTCGTCAATTTGCTTTTGCAGCTCCTGCTGAATCTTTTGGAGGGCGGGACCAGCTTCCGCTTCGAATTTCTTCAATGTCTCCTCCGGATCGATAACCCCGTTAAACAGCGCCGTATAATATTGCCCATCGACTGTATTGTACTGGCTGATTTCGTTTTGCACCGCGGTACTGTCAAATTCGAAACCGGCCAAAATCTCGGTGGTGAACATGTCAGCATCGCGGAGCACGGCATCCAATTCATCATTTTTCGGATCGCCACCCACAACACTGCGCTCATCGACTGGATTCCATAGCCAGACATAGCCAAATGCAGAGTAGCCGGATGTATCCAGGTTTTTCATTTTGTCCTCGTCTACCGCTTCCCAATGCTTCCCTTCAATTCCGTAAGAGAGCAGATCGTAGTTTTCCTTCTCATTCGCCCAGTTCAGGAACATAATCGCCCGCTCCTTGTTTTTGCTTACCTTCGGAACAGCCAGGAAATTCCACTGCTTAAAATTGGTGAAATTCGCGCCTTTTTCCGGGTTAAAGAAGGTGACCGTTTCCAGCTCGCCGTCCGGTACATTGTTCTTGAACGTGTTCTTGAGGGAATCGCCGATACCGAACGCACCGTTTGTGACGATTGCTACTTTGCCTGCCGAGATCGGTTGGTGAAAATCTTTCGTCGTCAAAATGTCCTTGAAAATCAGTCCGTCTTTAAACCATTTGTGTGTGTTCGCCAGCCATGTTCCGATCGGCTCCCGATCCTCCAGCAAATTGTATACTTTGCCGTCATTGTTCTTGTAATAGAGCATCAAGCTGTTACCCAGGGCGTGGGTCGGCCTGACATGAGTTTCGTAATCGTTCAGCGCATGGTGATTGACGAATGAATACGTGTAAGAGCCTGCGCTCATCGGAATGATGTCTTTCTTCTGCTCCTTCACCTTGTAGGCGAATGCAATCAGTTCATCATACGTCTTGATCGGCGGTACGCCGAGCTTCTCGCGAATGTCTTTGCGCACCATGTAGGAATTGCCGGACATGTAGCTGACGCCGAGCGGAACGGCCATAATTTTGCCGCCGTATTTGTTGTAGTTCCACATTTGCTGCGGCCGTTTCTCCAGCACCGTTTGGCCGTACTGGGCCAACAGGTCGTCCAGCGGTTCATAGAAACCGCTTGCAATCATCTGGTTGATGTGCAGCCATGGCGCATCGAAGATAAGATCGATGTTTTCGCCAGAAGCGAGCGTCACCTGCGTCTTTTGCGCCAGATCGGACCAGGGCACGAACACGATGTCAAGCTTGACATTGATCGTATCCTTCATCCGTTTCTCTGCTTCGGCGATGACCGAATCCATATCCGGCGGCCGATCGCCGGGAATCATGATTTTCAGGGTGACCTCTTCAAGTTTGGCGTCACCGCTCACGCTGTCTCCGGTCTGACCCGACGGTCCGGGTGTCTTCCCTTCCCCCTCATTCTTGCCAGAACAACCTGCAATCGCGACAAGCGCAATCAATAACACGAGCGCGATGGACAAGAGTCTTTTCATTGTTCATTCCCCCTGTTTCAAAAAATAGAAAAAAAGGCGGATGGACCGGTTCGAAGACCGCAGCGCTCGAAAGCTCGAGCCGGCCAAACGCGCTTGCCGCTCATCCTTTTACCGATCCAAGTGTCAAACCTTTGATAAAGAAGCGCTGTATGAAGGGATAGACGAACACGATCGGGCCGATGGTAACGCAGACGATCGCCAGCTGCATGCCATAGGTTGGCACGACGACGTTGTACTGTGTCTGGCTCCCGCTCACATAAGCCATAACATTCAAATTGGACATAAGCTGGCGTATCATCATCTGCAGCGGCAGCATCTTGTAATTGTCGATGAACAGCAATGACAAGTACCAGTCGTTCCAATATTGCAGCGCGTAGAACAGGCTCACTGTGGCGATAACAGGCAGCGAAATCGGCCAGATGATGCGAAAGAAAATATAGATATCATTGGCGCCGTCAACAGTCGCAGCTTCATTCAATTCATACGGCAGCGTCCGGTAGTAGGAGACAAGAATGAAGGCATAGAACGGATTAAGCAGATAGGGCAAAATGAGCGCCCAAACCGAATCTTTCAGATGCAGCCAGTTGGCAATCAGCATGTAGAAGCCGACCAGCCCTGCACCGAACAGCATCGTCAGGAAGGTCAAAAACGATAAAATGTTGCGATACTTCACTTTCCGGTGACTCAGCGTGTACGCATAGGCAGCTGTCAAAAGGACACCCAGCGCCGTGCCGGCAATCGTCACGATAATCGTAATGCCGTAGCTTAGAAACACCTGCTTGCCGGAGAGCAGAAATTTGTACGCATGGAGGCTGAATTTGCTTGGCAGCAACTGGTACCCCGCCGTCTGCAGAAGCGATTCATCGGCGAACGAATTGATGAACACAATCCAGAACGGAATGAAGCAAAACAGCGCAAAGGCGCCCAGCACCGCGTACATCAGAATAAGAAACAACCGTTCTCTCATGTCGATCACACCTTACATTGTCCGGCGAAAAGGGCGCATGGTGCCAGGCCATTGCCCGTTTCGCCGGACCTTTTTAGAATAGTCTTGAATCCGCGTCCACCTTGCGCGCAATCGCATTGAAGATCAGAATCGTGACGAGCCCCATGCAGGACTGATACACGATGACGGCAGAGGACATGCTGAAATTCCCCAGCTGCCGCAGCGCTCGAAACGCATACGTATCGATGACATCTGTCGTCGGAAAGAGTACGCCGTTATCTCCGATAATTGCGTACATCATGCCGAAATCGCCGTAGAAAATACGGCCAATGCCAAGCAGCGCCAATACCATCACGGTCGGCCGCATCAACGGCAGCGTTATGTAGAGCATCTGTTGCATCCGGCTCGCGCCTTCAATTCGGGCGCTCTCATAATATTCCGCGGAGATGCCCGTAATGACGGCCAAAAAAATAATGGAATTATAGCCGGCAATTTTCCAGGCGCTAATCACGGTTAAAATATACGGCCATACGCCAGGCGTCAAATACCAGTCCACTCCTTCGTAGCCAAGGACGGCAAGCGCGCGGTTCATCATCCCCTCCGATGTGCTGAATAGCGTCATCGCCATCATGCTGACGACAAGCCATGAAATAAAATACGGTAAAAAAATAAACGATTGCGTGATTCGCTTGAACAGTTTGTTCCGGATTTCGTTCAGAAAGATGGCCAGCACGACAGCGCTGCCGAGGCCGGATACGAGAAACAGCGCATTCAGGAAAACGGTATTCACAGTCACCCGAAGCCAGTCTTTCCCGTTGAAGAAAAACTCGAAGTTTTTAAATCCGACCCATTCGCTCCCCCATATTCCATCCGATAGCCGGTAATTCTGGAAGGCGAGCAGATGCCCCAGCATGGGCATATACGCGAATATGACCAGAAACGCAAGGCCAGGCAGCGCCAGCAAGTACAAATACCGGTTCCGCGACAGCTCACGCACAAACGGCCAACCGAACCTTTTCCGTCGCTCCAAAAAGCGTTCCTCCTTTCTTATGCGGCTTGCAGGATTCGAACGGAGCCATCGTAGCATTCACGGCTGCGGCTTGCCTAGTTCTCATTGGCCGGATTCGGTTCTCGCACAGCCGATTCGCGATCGTTCGGCGGGTTGTTATTGGTCTGGCGAGTTCTCAATCGCCGCCCGCCCCGCCTGCTAATTCGCAGAGTTCCCGGCCATCTGCCGAGTCCGCTCCATCCGCTCGCTCGCCTTGCTATCGCGGTATTGGCTTGGCGTCATGCCCGTCGCTTTTTTGAATGCGGTGAAAAAGTGGCTTTTCGTCTGAAAACCGGACTGCTCTGCAATTTCCGTGACCTGCATGCTGGTTTGCTCCAGCAACTCCTTAACCTTCCCTAGCCGTTCGTTCAAGATAAAATTTGATAGAGGCATACCATATTGATCGTGAAACAGCTGCCTGACGTATTTGGCTGACAAAGCGATGTGCTCAGCGATATCGTCTACCGACAGCATCGGGTCATGGGTATGGTAGCGGACGTACTCGATAATTTCCCCAATCAGCTTTTCCTTGCGATTGAATCCCTTTTGATCGCTAAGCTGCCGGATAATCCGCCCGATCTCTTCCTTCAGCCATTCGCGGACCTCGGTAAGCGTGGCGAACTGTCTCAAGTGGCGCTCAATCCCTTCAACACTCTGGATAGACATCACTTTGCTGAACGACTTGACGATCGCAAACAGAAGCAGCTTCAGTTGGAATTGACACTCGGTATATTTCATCGTCTGCAGGCGCGTGAACACCTCGTCCAGCATGGCCAGCACCTTCTCCTCTTTGCCGCTTCGAATCGTCTGGATCAAACTTTCATGCACGGCGGAGTCGATCGGCGCCTGTAAATCCGCATACCGTTCAAAGTCTTGTTCGACGTAGATTTTGTCATCACCGCTGACAAACTTGAATAATGTCAGCTCGTTCATATCGTCGTATACTTTGCGCAAATCGTCATGCACGTGCCGCGCTGCGCTTTCGGCGATCGTCACGTCCAGCTTTACGTAACGGGTGACTTGACGGCTAAGCTCCTTCAGCTCTTTGGTCAACTCGGGATCAGGGGAGGAGCTTGCGGTGCCAACCAGCACGACCAGATGGTCGGTGCCAAAATCGACCACCTCGATCGACCGTTCAGGTGTGCCGAGCAGCTCCTCTGCGATATTGCCGATTGCATACTTGAGCAGCTTGCGAGAGACGAAATCGTACCGCTCGGATATCTCGTAATAAGAATCGATCTTGATAACAGCCAATCGAAGCCACTCATAGTCAAGCAGGCACGATTCGCGAACAAGCGCCGCTCTGGCGCTGTCGGTCAGCCGGCCCTGCAGCAGCCATTGCCGTAAATATTCAGTCTTGATCAGCGGATAATGATCACGAAGCATAACGACGCCCTGCTCGATGACACCATAATCGTTCTCCCCCTTTACGCCCAGCTTCCGCTGCAGTTGATCCGCCAGGCGGCGGAACGGACCGACGAAACGGCGCGAATTCCAATAGGCGACCAGAAGCAAAGCCGCGAGCAGCAGGAGCGAGCAGAGGATGATCGCTGTTTTGAAAGCCCCGGCCTTTTCCCGGAATTGCTTCATTTCAGTGACGGATATAATGGTCCACTCCGGCGATTCCATCCGTGCATAGTTGACGAACGCTTCCTCTCCCTCTCTGTTCAACTCGAATGAACCTTGCCTCAGCCCCGGTTGGATGTTATCGATAGTCTCCTCGAGCCGCTCATCCTGTTCCCCCAGAATTAATCTTCCTCGATCATCCACAATAGAAAGCAGGGTATCAGCCCTTCCGTCACCTGAGATCAAATGCTTCTGCAGTTCCTTTTTGTTGAACAGGACGACAAGATACCCGTCACGGTTTTTCGACACAGGCGTCGAAGGAAACTGAAGCGCCAAATACGAGTTATTTCCTATCTGGTGATTAAAATAGCGGAGGAATGTCCCGGGATTGCGCTCAATCCGCTGCAGCATCGACTGATCGGCAAATTCCTCGAACGAAAGCAATCCAACTTTGGAGTCGATCACCTCACGTTTACGCACGCTAAATAAGTAAGCGGTTTCAATATAGGGCTCGTTAGATAAATATTTAGTTAATACCCCCATCGTGCTTGCATTTTGCAGCAGATTGTCGGCGGAAGCATACATCCAGTTTTGAACGGTACGGTCTTCGTACATGGTCAGGCTGTACCATTTCAGCTTGGCCAGGATGTACTCGACCCGTTCCGCCATTTCGTCGATGCGGTCCTGATTGAACGTCCCCATCTGGGAATAAGCGAAATGAGAAAATCGGTTAGCCAGAAACAACGAGAACGGTATGATGGTGATTGCAAAAAAGATGCCGCTTATCACAAATATGCGCCAGGATGTCGATCTGAACATAGTATCCCCCTGTCTCCCTTCGTCTTTAAGAGTTCTCTTTTGACCGATATGCCCTATCATAATGCACCCCTTTCCCAATTGCCTAGTTCTCATTTGTCCGTCAAGTTCTATTTCTCCGGATTCGCCTGCAGCACCTACTTTTCTGCCTGGTGAAAGGTAGATACATATCTAGATAACAGATACAGCGTACATAGCAAAACAGCACCCTCCGCTTTATGAGCGAGGGGTGCTGTCTTGACGGTCATTCATATTCAATAGAAGAAACCGATCATTTGCATCATTTTAACCGTGACATCAAATTTTATGTCAAATTCCAAAGTTGCGCATCTATCTATTCATGCTGCTGGACTCCATTCAACTCAACTTCTGCCCACAATTCGGACAGAAGTTCGCCCCTTCATTCTTCGCGCCGCAGTTCGGGCAGAAGTTGGGCTTCTTGTTTCCTTCAGAAGGGGATGAAGCCGCAGGAGCGGATGGCTCCTTCTCAGCCGGAGGCTGTTGGTTTTGATTCGGATTGTTTTGGTTCTGATTGTGTTGGTTCTGGTTCTGATTCATATTTTTCATCATTTCATTAGCCATGTTCATCCCCATCATCATGCCGGCCATATCCGAAGCCGCACCGCCGCCTTGCACCTTGCCGGATGATATCCCATCCGTCATGCTCACCTGCTGGTACTTCTGCAGATTGCCAATCATTTCATGGGAAGCTGTCTTGGTGATCATATCCTGAATTTCCTTCGGATAATTGAAGCTCATCACCTGGAAGCCGGTGATCGTTATTCCGTTGTCCATCACTTCCATGTCCAGGTCTTCTCGGATCCCTCTCGCGATTTCGGAGGCGTTCGCCTGCAGATTGAACATGTCCTTGCCTTCGCGACTGATCCATTTCATCAACAACTGATCGAGCACCGAAGTGATCCGGATCTTGACGTCGTCCACAAGATAGCTCTCTTTCATCCCGGCGATTTTGTCGATCAGCGTCACATAATCATTCACTTTAAAATTGAACGTGCCGTTGGCACGGATCGGCATCCCGCCAGGAAGCTGTGGCGTTGGAATGAGGACCGGATTCTGCGTCCCCCATCTGACGGTGAATTCCTTCGTGTTAACGAACAGTACTTCCACGCGCATGCCACTGTTAAAGCCAAATTTAAATCCCTTTAAAGTAGAAAGGAACGGAATGATATCCGAGTCGATGTTATATACGCCTTCATCCTCAAAAATCCCCTCGATCTTGCCGTTATTGACAAAAATCGCGTCCTGACCGGAGCGGATGACCAGCTTACTTCCTTTTTTAATCTCCCGGTTGCTCCATTTCCAGAAAATCATATCGTCCCTAAATTCTTCCCATTCCACGACATTGGAGAATTGGTTCTTGAAAAATCCCATCGATGTGATCCATCCCTTCCCTTAAAATTTCCCGCTGCTGCTGCTATGCGAATGGCCGCCACTGCTGACGCCGCCTCCGCCTCCGCCGCCCGAGCCGCTGCTCGTGTTGCGCTCGATCTTCTGCTTCGTTACAGTTGTTCTAACATAACGATCCTGCTGGTTCAATATCCCCGATGTACTGGTATCCTCATAGGTGTGAGAATTGACCGTCACCCGTCCGCCGGAACGGTAAGCCATGACACCCACGGCGATAGCGCCGATGGCAGCGGAAGCTCCCAGTTGAAACCAAAGATTAAACAGAATATTATCAGGATTCATGTCGGGCTCAAAGCCCATATACCGATGAGCGGTTTTGATATATTTTTCAAAAGCCTGCTTATAATTGCCTCTGGACAAGTCCGGAGTAATTTTGCTGCGTATTTTGGTCAGCCTACCTGCGTCCAGATACTTCTCGGCCTTATAATAACCTTCCAGATGAACATCGTGGGTATCCAATACTATGCTCAAAATAACGGTATTGCCGTGCCGCCTGTCATACCCGGGAGCATACTCATCGTAAAAGTTTTCCGTCCATGCCTCAACTGCATCATTTTCAACGCGGTTAGCAGTTAGTATCATGATGTCCGTTTCACGTTCAGCACCATACTCATTCGCCATCGCATTCAGCTCTTCTCGTTCTTCCGGACTGAGCAGATTGGCTTCATCAAAGATCAAAGGCTTATCATCCGCAGCTTTGACCATCAAGGCCGGAACCATCAGGTAGGCAACCAGGAAGAACAGAACAGCCCCTAATACATATCGTCTTCTCACAGGAAACCTCCTCCCATCGCCCAGGAAATCAGCTTCAATGACAGTAACGAGACGCCCGAAATGCCTGCAAACCACGCAGCCACTTTCGCTTTGCTGATCGGGGGCTTGCCGACCACTTTCCCCGTCTGACCATTCATCGCAAAGGTATGCTCCGATTTATTGTAATCATAGTGCACCATCCATACCGGAAGGAGGACATAATCCGCCTGTTTTAAGGTGGTATCAATCTGCTTGTTGGTATAATTCACGGTTGTGTACCCTGATACTGCTGACGAAATATACGAATCGATGTAAGAGCTGATCTTATCTTTGGCACGCGGAAGAAGCTGCTCCTCATTATGGCTGTATTTTTCGGCAATGTACCCGGCGAGATAAGGCGTCTTGAATTCCTTCAGCTGCTGATAGGGAAAAGGCTCCAGCTTATCCATCAGCTCATCATTCATTTTCTCCGAAGCATCGATCGGCACCTTCACATAGTTCAAGCGAATCTTCCGGTAGATATCGAAATGCTGGGTCTCCGTGTACTGGTAATCTCCTTGCGTGTAGGTTCTCACCTTGGTGCCGTGGCCATGAACTTCAACCCGATTATGTAACTCATATAACCAAAAGGGTACATATATCCCGGTAATGTCCTTGATCCGGTTCGCCGTCATAAAACCGCTTGGCGTCAGGAGGCCATTTCTGCACCATTTCTTGAAAGCCTTCATCGCCTCTTCCTTGGTAATCGAAAAAGGGATGACCATGACCGGAGCCAACTCGCCGCTCAGTCGGTCGCTGAGTACAACGGCGGATCCGCAGAAGCTGCAGGTCGTGGCGCTGGTCTCCGGCTCCGTCACGATGACGGCCCCGCAGCTGTTGCAATGATACTCCTTCACTTCGTTCTCGACGAAAACCTGCTTTTTCAGCGGGTCGGGAATTTCCTCGATATTATCTTTTCTTCCGCAGCTCAGGCAAGACAACATTCCTGTATCGCCGTCAAAAACCATGCTGCTGCCGCAGTTCGGGCATTTGTATTCGATAACCGGCATTTCCTCACCTCGATAACCATGGAATGATTATTCCTTCTTTTTCAGCTTTTCTTTGATTGCTTCCAGTTCATCCTGGGCAGGGAGAGTCTCCATTGGAGCAGCTCCATCCTTCCCCATATTCTTCTCCAATTCAGCGATCAGATCGTCCAGATCTTCTTCCTTCGCTCCGGCGCGAAGCTCGGCCAGGGCCAGCGCTTCATCCAAAGCGCGGTTTGCCTTCTCTTCCATCGTGTTGAATGCCGCATTCGCACGGCCCGAGGAAACATGGCCGGCGTTTAAATCCTGCTGGGCTTTGGCAGCTGCCATTTTCCCTTTCAACTCGGCATAGCGAGCTTCCAGTTGGCTCACGTCCGACACCAGCTTATCCTGCATTTGTTTCATCCTGACGGCGTTTGCGGATGCCGATTCGTATGCTGCCTGCAGTTCGTTCAGCTTCTGGGTTTGCGCTGCTTTTCTCTCCAGGAACTTCAGGGCATCGTCCTCATTCCCCGCTTCCACGGCCTTCTCTGCATATCGCTGCAGCTTCTTAATCTCGGCACAACACTCATCAAGCGCCCGCTTCGCTCTTCGCTCATCCGAGAGCACGGAAGCCGTCTCCGCTTTCACCTGACCCAAGTCCGCACTCAAGCTGCGCATATACGTGTCAACTGTTTTCTCCGGATCTTCCGTCCGATCCAACAGTGCGCTCACATTCACCTTCATAACATCCTTAAACCTCGATAAGATTCCCACCATGAGTTTCCCCCTCGAAAAGTTTACATTTAACCTATAATACCCTACATACCGCTAAAAGGTTTCAAATGCCGAAATTCGATGGAATATATGTAAAAATATAACTAATATCATAAAAAAAATCCCCCCGACCGTATAGATCGGAGGGTACGTTTATTAGATGTCATCCCGAATCTGGATGCGTTTCTTACCAGGGTTCGGCTGTTTCGGTATTTCAAGCTTGAGGACTCCGTCCTTCAGGGAAGCGGCAATTTGGTCCTCCACTATATTCTGAACGTAGAATCTGCGCACATACTCGCCGTAACGGCGTTCCTTCCGAACGATCTGCTGCTTCGTATCCTCCACGCTGTTATCTTCCTTGCGAACGGCTTTGATCGTTAAGTAAGGGTCAGCGTAGCTGATTTCGATGTCGTCTTTTTGAAAACCTGGAAGCTCCGCCTCAACCAAATAAGCACGCTCCGTCTCTTTAACGTCCGTTTTGAAAGACATCAACGAACCTTTGAACGGTGCAAACACCTCATCTTGAAACGCATCGTTAAAGACATCGTGAAATGACTTCACCAACTGTCCGAAGGCATCCTCTCTACGCTTTCCGAATGGCATCAAATCAAACATCATAGATTTCCCCTTTCTTATTTGACCTTGTTTGACCTTTCGCCTTTATTATATGCCTTGAACGTATAAATGCCAAAATTGATTACGTAGAAAATAGGACTAAAATAGCGGGTTTTCAGCCGATTTTTCAAATGAATTGGTTTCGATCTTTTAATTTGACCTTTTTTGACCTTTAGACTGTTTCGTTTTCAAGCTTCCCGCGCGAAATTTAGCACAATAAAAAAGACACCCGAATGGGTGCCTGTTTCAGTTATATATTGGGGTGGATAGACCTACCGTTTTTCACAATATGATCGATTTCACTCTTTAACAAAAGGTATCGATGCACGCTTCTCATGATCGGAACTTTGGTCAGCTTATTCTGGTCGACATATCTTTTCATTTGATCTTTGGACAGACCTAACAATTGACCTGCCTCAGAAACGGTTAATACTTCTTCATTACTGGTTGCATTAAACGTTTTTTTCACCTTTAAATTCCAATCTTCGAATACCTGCATGAGATCTCAACCTTTCTTTAACGCAACGACTAAAACAAAATGGTTAAGGAGCCGTGAGAGCTGCCTCCTACGATTTGGTGTCCTTGCGCTGATTCTTACGGTAAAGCTTGATTTGCTGATCCGACGAAACAAGGATCGGCAGGACTTTATTACTGCTGACCATGGACGACGCGCACTGTGAACAAACGGGAACTTCCTTGAACGAAAAGCTATCTCGAATCCAACCGTTACACCCTTCCTTCGTACAAGACCAGATCGCAGTCATCTCTTCCGGCAGATTTTCCAGTGGTTTATTCCAAGAATAAGACAATGAACTTCCCCCTTAGCTACATTTTTAACGCCTTCATGCTGTTTTGAGCTCTATTATAAAAAAAACCCCAAACGGTACGTTTGGGGATCTTTTCACGAATCTACAGTTTTACAACGTTCTCAGCTTGTTGTCCGCGGTTGCCTTGGACTACGTTAAATTCAACACGTTGTCCTTCATCAAGCGACTTGAAGCCGTCACCTGTGATTGCACTAAAGTGTACGAATACGTCTTCGCCACCTTCAACCTCGATGAAACCAAAGCCTTTTTCTGCGTTAAACCATTTCACTGTTCCTGTTTGCATAGAAACACCTCCTAAATTTATATGATTTTCTCATTTTTGGTTAAAAAACAAAAAATTCACATATTGCACAAGGTTCCTGATCAAAATAATAACCCTCTGCAATATGTGAATCTCAGGTCAAAATCCCAATGAACTTATTATACCCCAATCGTTCCAAAATAGCAAACGTCTTATTTCTTGGGTACGATTCATAAAAAGACATGGGTAAGCTGAATGTAACCAAATGGCCGCTAAAGGGGGTGGGGATAAGGAGGCCGGTTGTAAGTATAACCTGCGCTAGCTAAAGAAATGTTATTACAAAAAAAACGGCCATCTCCCGGCAAAAAACCGGGAAATGGCCGAAGGGTGCAGCTTTAAACATCACGTCTTGCGTATACAGCAGTGTTATGCGATCCAATCAGGGGTTACATCTGAGCACCTGTCTGATAACTGAGCAGCTGCCGGAAAGTGCCTTTTTGATCCTGGGACAGTTGCTGATAACCCCCCTGCTGGATAACCCGCCCTTGCTCCATCACGATAACCTGATCGGCATGGCGAATGGTGGACAGTCGGTGGGCGATCACGATGATCGTCATGCTCCCTTTCAGCTGTTCCAACGCTTCCTGTATCCGCTGCTCGTTCTCACTGTCGAGTGCGCTTGTCGCTTCGTCCAACACCAGAATCGAAGGCTTCTTCAAGATAGCTCTAGCCAGCACAATACGCTGGCGTTCTCCCCCGGACAAGCGGATACCGCGGTCACCAATGACGGTGTCGAGGCCTAGCGGAAGCCCGTGCACGAATTCGTCGGAGGCTGAAAACCTCAACGCTTCCCACAACTCGTTATCCGAGGCATCGGGAGCAACCAGCTTCAGGTTATCCCGGATGCTCTCATTGAAGAGAAAAGGATCCTGCGCCACATATCCGATACCCCCTCGGAGCGACATCAGCTGACGTTCGTCCTCCATGAACACGCCGTCCACAAGAACTTTCCCACTCTCCGGTTGGATCAGTCCCATAAGAAGATCAATAAGAGTACTCTTACCCGCCCCTGATTTGCCGACGATGGCCGTCATCCGATTGGCAGGAATATGTAGATTGATATCTTGCAATGCATAGACGGGGGAAGTGCCATCGTACCGATAGTCCACATGAGTACAATCGATTCCATGCTGCAGCTGAAGTCGCTCGCCGCCTGTCATCGGAAACGATCCGGCGATCTCCCTGTCTACCTCGTATTCCGCCTGCAGCTCGCGTACCGCTCGGAAGGCTGGGAAATTCGACACGAGCTGCTCGGTGCTCGATTGAATGCTGATAAATCTAGGCCATAGGCGCGAAAAAATAAGAACGATCATCAGCAACTGCTCAGCAGGCGTACGCAGCACTTCCAGCGCCAAATACACAAATCCGGCAACCAGCAATACAGACGAGAACCGATAGATCAGCTGGGACAAGGAATTGATTTTGCCAAATTGGATGAAGTTATGCTCCATTTTTCGCGACAGCCTGTCAAACCAGTTCATATGAAATGGCTCCAACCGGTTGCTCTTGATATCCTTGATGCCGTTGAAATGTTCGCTGATGCCCGCAAAATAATATTTCGAGAGCTCTGTCGTCTGCTCGCCGATCCGCTTCGACCGCCGGATGAATCGGCGTCCAAACAGGGCAAGGAGCCCACCACTCGTCAGGACGATGAGGGTCAGCATCGGAGCCAGCCATAGGGCAAGCCCGATCTGAATGATCGTGAACAAGAAAGACGAAACCATCTGCAAGAACAGAAACGTGCCCTGATTCACGCGCCCGAGTTCATTGGTCATAACATGGTTGAAATCCGACTTGCGGTGGCGCAGGAAGAACTCCCACTTGGCATGCAGCAACCCCTGATACGTTTCCATGCGCAGTTTGCGAATGAATCGCTGCAATATTTTTGCGTTCAATAGGTTCTGGCTGCGCTGCAGCAAGGCTTGCCCGCCGACAATCACAACATAGAGGGCCAGCACCATCGGCAAATTGAGCTGCAATGACCACGAACCCGCTAGGTCTATCAAGGATGAGATGAGCGGCACCCCGCTCAAATCGGTCTGGAATACGCCAATGATACCGAGCAGCGGGACGATCAAATAAATGCCGATGCCGTCCAGAACGCTGATGAGCAAGATCATACTCATATTGAGGTAGAGCTTAAACCCGGCCATCCCATGCATTTTACGGATAAAATATAAGAGATCTTTCAATGTAAAAACTCCTTATCGGATGACCGCTTCAAGTTCAAGCCTTCGGCCCCCATATCCTTACCGAATATCCCGACGACGGCATACCTCTCATGCCCTTCTCTCCCCGTTACAATATAAGAGCCGCAGCGGAGCCAGGCATGGGCAACCATCATTCCCTTGTCGTCCCGACCGCTTCCCAGATAAAGCGTACTCGGAATCCCTCTTCGCTCCAGCATCTTCATCGCGGCAACGGCTTTAACCAGGCACTGGCTTTCCCACCATGTGACACGGCTCATGGTATGTACAGCTCTTGAGATTTGGCGGACAAGCGAAAGCTCCTGCTCCGTATAGCCCACATACGGCGTCTCCTTCATAGGTTCACCCAAAGACGGAGATACCTTTTGAAAAGGAAGCAGCTTGAACACTCTTCCCCAAGCCAAATACAAGTAAGCTTCTGCAAACATAAGTTTCGTGCTAACAGGATAAGACATAAATCGGCGTGCTTTCCGGTACAGGCTCATTGCTATTTATCCACCCGAACAAGGCCTTCCGTGGCTAACTGCTTAAGGAATAATCGTACCTGCTGCTCACAGAGCTCCGGTTCGATCTCATACTCCAATACCAATTGATCCACCATATTGGAGATCGTGACGGGAGACGAAATAAGCTCCCATATCCGCCCGCCAATCCGTCCCAGATTATAATACTTGCCGTTTTCGATGCTCAGCATCACCTTCTCGCCATCCATATCACTGACCAGGAAACCTTCGGATTGTACAACGAGAGCGTCTGTCGTGATTAATTCAGTAGTCATGGATAGAACCCCCCTTTTTTTCAAGCTATATAAGCTGGCCTGAGAATATTCTGATGATACCCGCCTCTCAAATGGATTGTGATTGCAATCCAATGATAAAAGCGAGGATGTACCCTTAAATCGACGGTTGTTTCATACGCCGCCAGAACCAGAGAAATGGCCGTAGCGGATAATACAGAAAGTGCAGTGATTTGGGTAATGGCAGTACCGAAGCGTCCCGCGAATTGGGCAAAAACTTATTCAATATATACAAAGCTTTCTGTTTTCCCGTCATTAACGAGAAAAGGTAACGGTTATAACGCCATGCCACGCTTTTCTCCGGCACCGGGTTCAATTTGACGATCCTTTTTATATAGTAGAGTGCGCTTTGTGCAAAGCGATGGGCTTTGGAGTTCATTGTCAATACAGTCAAATCGTGCGGAATGTCAACTGAGAACAGTCGCGATAAAAGAATGAAGGCCTGCCCTACATATGGCTGTCCCCCATATCGCTCAAAGTGGGCCTTCATATCGTTGCTGTTTATCATGGGAAGCAGCCTTGCAATATCCATCAGCCAACGCAGCCGGAACCAACCATGCCTGGCGCCATGGTCGGCCAGATAGTTTAGCAAATCCTCATTGCCCAGATAATGATAAATCTGATGGGACAGCATCACATCATTCCTGCGCTCCCACAATAAATCAAAGGAAAATGACTTGTTATAATGAGGATTCAGACGCCAGTGAACTTCGATCTGCGCCGAATGTTTCTTGTGCTCGTAGGACAAATGATGGCTTGTTTTCTTCCAATTTCCCAAGATACGTTCATCCTGCAATTCGTATCCAAGCTGTACCAGCACCCGTTCAACTCTTTCCACGTCATCCGCATCCACCAAGATATCCAAATCCTTCGAAGTCCTGTATGCCAGATCCCCATAGAGCTGCGTAGCTAGTATAGGGCCTTTAAGCAAAAGTGTACGCACCCCAGAATCCTTGAGCGCCTCACATAGTTGACTCATTTCCCTGCTTAAATGCAGCATTTTCATCACGTTGTTATGATAATGCTGTTGGAGAGACGCCATAACCTCGGATGGAATGAGGGATTCATCCATTCCTTTAAGTTGCAGATATACAAGCGGATAAACCCGGTGGTGCAGCGCGAGTTTCATGAACATATCCCAATCGATATCCGATGCATATTGCTTTATGAGAATTTCTTCATGCGTGTTATTGCGGAGAAGATAGAGTAAAAAAGACAGCTCTTTGGAGATATCACTCAGGTCCAGCTTAACGGCATCTTCAATAATCAAGGTATCCACCCCAAAAAAATTGATCATAGCAAGAGTGCAGGCACTTGCTCTCTTACGCCTTTATTCATTCCTGGCCGACCGATCGAGTAATAGACAAGCTTCGTCTTTGCCAATTGTTCCTCATCGTATATATTACGACCATCGATCAGGTACGGCGATTTCAGCCAACTCTCGATATCGGATAATGGAACCTGCTGGAATTCATTCCATTCCGTTAGAATACATAGTGCATCCGCTTGCCAAACTGCTTCCTGGGCATTTCGGCAGTAAGTAATTCCGGCAATATCATAATTTCTCTTGAAATTATCCGTCGCAACTGGATCGTAAGCCTTCACCTTTGCCCCTCGTTCCATTAATTCCGATATAATCTCGTATGCCGGCGAATCACGGACATCGTCGGTTTCAGGCTTAAAAGCCAGTCCCCAAACCCCAATCGTTCTACCCGTTAGATCACCCATCAAGGCTCCCAACTTGCGAATAATATTGAGGCGTTGGTCTCGATTGACCTCAACGACGGATTTTAGAAGCTTGAAATCGTAATCCATCTGTCCGGCTATTTGAATAAGAGCTTGTGTGTCTTTAGGGAAACAGGAACCGCCGTATCCGATACCCGCTTTCAGAAAAGAAGAGCCGATGCGCTTGTCATAACCCATACCATAGGCTACTTTCGTCACATCGGCTCCAACTCGCTCACATATATTTGCAATTTCATTAATAAAGGAAATCTTTGTAGCAAGAAAAGCATTAGAAGCATATTTAATCATTTCAGCACTGCGAACATCCGTTATGATCATGTTTTCCGTCAAAGATTTGTGCAACTCAACAAGCTGCTCCTCTGCCCTCTTGCTGTCCGTTCCAATAATGATTCGGTCTGGATTCATGGTGTCTTGAACCGCCGTGCCTTCCCGCAAGAATTCAGGCACCGAAGCGATATCAAAGGATTCATGTGTATGCTGAGCAATGATTTCTTTGATTTTTTCGTTCGTTCCTACCGGAACTGTACTCTTCGTTACGATAATCTTATAACCGTTCATCGCCTGCCCGATCTCTTGGGCTGCCATCTCGATATAACTCAAATTGGCTTCCCCATTCGGCATAGACGGTGTTCCCACCGCGATGATGATGATGTCCGATTGCTTGACTGAAGCCATCAAATCGGTGGTAAAACGAAGATTCCCTGCTTCCTTATTAACGGTGATCAACGACTGAAGACCAGGCTCGTAAATGGGAATCTCTCCACGTTGAAGCTGTTCAATCTTAGCCTCTATTTTATCTACGCAGATGACCTCGTTTCCAAGCTCGGAGAAGCATACGCCTGAGACCAGGCCAACGTAGCCGGTACCAATGACCGTGATTTTCATCCTTTTTCACTCCTCTTAGAGCAGATTTCGATATTCATTATGAAGTTAAAACACTAAATTTGATTTCATCCCAATTCATCGCCAATCTTACAATATCGTCCTCAATCAATTCGCTGCCCGTTTGCACCTCAATGATTTCAATATCGGTGATAGCACGTAGACTATGCCTTGCTTCAGCCGAGATGACGATAACATCCCCCTTACCAATCGTTCGAACGTTGCCGTCCAATATCATTTCGCCTTGACCGGATATCACCGTCCATACTTCGCTGCGCAGCAAATGATATTGGTAACTTAAATTCTTTCCTTCTAAAATGCATATCCGTTTTGTCAACACTTCATTGCCGTTTGGATACTTGGTATAATCCAGCACGCGATATCGTCCCCAGCGGCGCTCTTCATACATAGGCCGTTGGTCTCCGAATTGGAGCACTTCCTTTATCCGCATACTGGCGCTCTTCTCAGAGACCAGAATACCATCGGGGCTAGCGGCAACAATTAGATTAGGTGCTCCGATGACCGTTATGGGAATATCCAACTCATTGATGACATGCGTATTGGAGGAATCGTCGGTTAAGGTTCCTTTTCCAATCAAAGGGGTATGAATTTCTTCGGTCAATGCATCCCAAGTGCCCAAATCCTTCCACATTCCTTTATAAGGCATTACGACAATGTTCTTCGCTTTCTCAACCACGGCATAATCAAAGCTTGTTTTGTTTATACGGCGATATTGCTGAAGCAATTCATCATATTGAATAGGAAGCGATCGCTCCATCAGATAATGAATGAGATACTCAAGCCGAAAAGCGAACACGCCACAGTTCCAAAATGCTGTTTGTTCTATCAGCCGAAGCGCATGCTCTTTTTCAGGCTTCTCTACAAAGTGACTCACCTTGAAGAATTCCGTCCCATTCGCTAAATTCGATGCCGACCGAGGGACGATGTAACCAAACTTCGAGGATGGATGATCAGGCGATACCCCCATCAACCCGAGATCAGCGCCGCTTTCCAGCATTAACTCCTCTAATTCCTTTACCTTCTCGAAGAAATGATCCTCGACAAACGGATCAACCGGAAGTACGATCACAACCTCATTGAGACTGATACCTTTAATGGAATACAGATATCCCGCTGATAAAGCAATCGCCGGAAAAGTATCTCTCCGTTCCGGTTCTACGATAATTTCTACCTCATAACCAAGCTGATTTTGAAGTAGTTCTACCTGGGATTTCCCGGTTGCCACAATCGTCGATTGCTGAAGGTCCATTTGTCCTAACTGATTCCATACTCTCTGAACCATCGACTGGCGTCGTCCTGACTCCCCGTCTAATATCTTCAGAAATTGCTTGGAACGTGTCTCATTGGACAATGGCCATAATCGGTTGCCGCTGCCCCCAGACAATAGAACAATATGCATGATTAATAGCTCCCTTCCACTTCCATAAGCTTAGCGTTGATCTCTCTTGCCCTGATCAGACCATCGATGCTGGACTGCAGTCGTTTTACAAATACATCCTCGCTAAATTTTTCAGCATGCTCCCGAATACATTCCGAATCCCAATCATATTGGTCAAAGCGCCTAATCGTTTCGGAAAGCGAGTCTATCGATTGTTTGTCGAAAAACAGTCCGGTCCTCTCCGCTACGACCGTGTCCAAAGCTCCGCCTTCACGGTACGCAATGATCGGGCGACCGCATGCATTCACTTCAAGCGGTGTAATCCCAAAATCCTCAATCCCCGGAAAGATAAGCGCTTGGCAATGCTGCATATAACGGACAACCTCTTCATCACTTTTTCTGCCGAGAAAAGTAATGGTATCACCTGCTAACTGCTCAAGCCTCTGGCGATCCGGTCCATCTCCAACGACGAGCAGCCGCCGGCCCAGTCGAGTGCAGGCCTCTACGGCGAGGTCAATTTTTTTGTAAGATACTAGTCTGGAGACAACGAGGAAATAATCCTCCGGCTTCTCTTCATCGATGCTAAAACGGCTAATTTCTACGGGGGGAAATATAACAGAGGCATTTATTCCATACCATTGCCTGATTCTCTGTTTCACGATGGTGGAGTTGGCAATAAGGTAATCCACCTGCTTGGAGTTGTTCTTATCCCATGCTTGAAGGGGGAAGGTGAACCATTTAGCAATCCGCTTCACGAGATTCGGCACTTGCACGCTATCCATATAGGCTTCAAAATTCCACGCAAAGCGCATGGGAGCATGGCAATAGCATACGTGTACACTTTGCTTTCCCTTCTGCACACCTTTCGCATAAGCACTGCTGGAGCTTAGAATAAGATCGTAGCCTTTTACGTTCATGGATCGAACAGCAAAAGGATACAGCCAGAAAAACAGTTTGAATTTGCTCAATATCCCAGGTATGCGCTGCATCCATGTGGTATAAATGACTGCATCCTTCAATTCGGGAAGCAGTTTATTCTCATCGACGATCGTCGTATAAATTGGAGCCTCGGGAAACATCTTGTGGAATACAGCCACAACCCGTTCGGCTCCTCCCATCTGATTGAGGTAATCATGTACGATAGCCACTTTCAAATTCCGCATTATACAATCTCCTTTGCCCGCTGACGCTCTATCGATTCGACGCCGGGTCTCGCCAATAGCTCCTTATAGATCTGTTGAACATTATGAGATGTCTGCTTAATGGAGAACATCTCCCTTACTCTTTCCTGCCCCTTTTGACTAAGTAAAGACCATACAGCTTTATCATCGAGCACCTGACGGATATACTGTGCGAGTTCATCTGTATTTCCGATTTCATACATGAACCCGCTTACCCCATGATCAATAATCTCAGGTACACCACCACCTCTGGTTCCCACAACCGGAGTACCTTGTGACATGGCTTCAATGATGACTCTGCCGAAAGGTTCATGGTCCGAACATAATAAAAGGAGATCTGCAGCACAGCAGATCTCCAATACATCTTCCCGGAATCCGGTGAATATGACTTTGTCTTCAAGGCCAAAAGCTTTAACCATCTCTTGCAATCCGACCAGATAACGTTCGTTCTCTTGCCTGAACTTGGCTTCCCCAACGATCCATAAAACCGCATTCCGTTCTTCACGAATAAGACTTGCGAATGCTTCTATGGCATCTTCTTGTCTCTTCCAGGGAGCAATTTGACCGATGATAGCCAGCACCTGTGCATTCTGTGGTGTTTGTAATTCCGAACGGATAAACTCTTGAATCCTTTGTTTCTCTTCGTCATGAAAGCTCTTTAGTTCCACACCGTTATGTACAAGGTGGCACTGCGTAGCTATGGAAGGATGCTGCATACTTTGCAAGACAGATTCTGAAATACAGATCAGCGCTTTAGCCGTACTCCCTGCGAGTCTTTTGATTAAATTGCCTATATAACCTTGGGGAGGCATGTCTCGAATATGCCAAACAACGGGTAGACGATGGTACCATTTGAATAGTCCAGCCATAATACCTGCTCGGATGGAATTCGCATGGATGAGATCCACTTGGCTTTTTTTCATGAGAAGAGCAAGCTTCCATCCTGCCCACAGCATCCCCATCACATAGACAACAAGCAGAAATGGATTTCTGGTCATTCGCGCCCGATAACTGGGTAGAGTCACAACCTCGATTCCTTGATTGCGTGCCTTCTGCAGCAGTTCCCCTTCGGGGGCAAATATAATCGGATGTGCCTCCGTTACATATTTTGCAGTTAACAAGAGACTGATCTCCGCACCACTTACCGTGCTTGTATGGTTATAAAAGGCGATTTTCATGTTCTGAATACCTTTCTTTTCTCAACTTCCTCCGTGAATACAGCGGTCACCGCTTCTGCCACTCGACTCCATGTGTACCGATTCAATACATGTTCCCTGCACGCTTCCCGTGAAGGAAGGAATGAGTCTTTATTCAAAACATCAATGATTTTCTTGCTTATCGATTCAGCAGTACCGTCTTCAAACATCAAATCATCCGATACTTGATGCAAAATTTCCTTCGTTCCCCCATAAGGGGTTCCCAGTACCGGCGTGCCACAGGCAAGAGACTCAACGGTAATAAGACCGAACCCCTCTAACGTGAGTGTCGGCACTAAACTGATATCAGCAGCCTGGTAGTACTCAACAAGCTCCTCATTTGAAATTCTGCCAAGCAGCTTCACATTGGGAGAAAGTCCAAGCCGAAGGATTAACGCTTCATACTCCGCCCGCATCGGTCCGTCTCCACCGATGAACAATCGGACCTCAGGGAATACTCGAACCACATCTACCATGGCATGAATCAGTCGGTCGATCCCCATCCTGCGAACCAATCTCCTGATACAGAAGAGTATAGGTTGATAGGGGGCGATGCCTAATCGCAGTCTTAATTCATTACGATCTGGATGCGGCCGGAAGCGATTATGATCCACTGCACCGGGTATGATATGTATTTTCCGCTCATCTACGCCGTAGGTTTCGGTCAATACATCACGAAAATATTCACTAAGTACGATGAAACTATCGGAACGGCGGTAGGTCAATTGCTCCACTTGCTTTTTGATCCAATACTTTGTATTTTTTATTGCACCCGCAGTTGACTTTTCCTCTACTCTGGATTCCATGGCCCATGGTCCATGGAAGTGTGTGACGATGGGAATATGCGCAGGGATATGGTTTCTTGTAACCATGGTTGTGTAAAACGCAAAATGTGGATTAAATACATCCGGACGAAAGCTTCGGACCGCTTGAACCGCATGTTTCTGCACCGATTTCATACGTGGAAGAAAGTGGTTGAGGCGAAGCTCGTTGGTTGCGTTACTGATGTTCCGGTCTGAAGGCAGCTCCACCCCTTTAGGAGCGACGACAAAGCCCAGTTCAGAATGTCCAAATTCTTTCATGGCTTTGGTGTAATCTGCAAAATAACGGTTTAAACCTCCATGCTGGATATCGATCCATCCCATTCCGGTTGTAAGCACATTCATGGTATCTCTCTTTTCTTTAAATGTTGAATTGCTTTCTGATAACATTCCAGCCGGTTTCTCGCTGCATTATCCCAAGTAAATACCTGAGCCGTACGGTATGCATTGTGGCGAAGGTGCCGCAATAATACCGGATCCTGAATCAACTTCTCCAGAGCAAGAATCATTTCGTCAACGTTTCGCTTCGGTATGACAAGGGCATCCATGCCATCCGTCACAATATCGGCCGGACCTGCCGTGTCCGTCGTGATCGGAGCAAGGCCGCACGCCATGCATTCGATCAACGTTTTCCCAAATCCTTCCGATAGCGTTGGAAATAGCTTAATATGATATCCTTTTAACATGCTGGGTAACTCACTATGTTTGTATGAGGGGATTACCTTAACCCTTTCCCTTACTCCCTCGTCGAAATCGGATAGAACGACTTCCTTCTCGCACCCTGTCCCCATAAAGGCCGCCTCAACTTGAGGGAACTTGCCAAGAATAGCATTTAGGGCCTTGGTGCTGTAAGAAATCCCCTTCCTATGAATGTAACTGCCTACCTGGGCAATTCGGATCACCGGCATGTTCTCTATCTCCATATCATCGAGCGGCAGATTTAACAAATAACTTGGTATCCCGTTAAAAATAGCGCTGATTTTGAACGTTTCTTTCCCCAGTTGATTCTGTACGAAAATTTTATCTTCGGAATTAAGAACAATCGAAAAGTCCGATCTTCTAAATGATTTCGATACCTCCCAAATCCGGTACCCGCCCCAGTAAATAAAATATTTTTTGCTAAGCGACAAATTGCCCAGCCGATTCTCTTCCAGTATTTCTTTATGAGCCAAGTGTTCAAGTCCATGACTGCTTGAGACGATAACAGGGCGTTTTTTGAAATAGGATAGTACCCAGCTGTCTCCGGAGGCAATATCCAGAAGGTCGTAATCTTTCCAGCTCGATAATTTCGACGCCAGCTTCCATGGAAAGATGATTTTATCCAGGATTCCGCCGTTAAACACTTTAAAGTCGTCCATGAAATAAGTATCTACGTGCACGCCTAGATCCCTTAAGGATTCCGCAATCGCCAATCTGGTTCCTGATACACCCGAGTTCATATTATGATTAGAATTTGCAATCATGGCTACTTTCACGGGATTCACTCCAATTATTCAATCGATTTTATTCCATTCCATTCATTTCTTCTCTCCGACTGCTCATTCGGTATTTGTCACTCAGAAGATCCTCATAGATCTCTATCGTCTCTTTCGCTACACGCTCCACTTTATAAAAATCCAGCCCCTGCCTGGCAGATCTTTTATATTTTTCACGGAGTTCCTCGTCGTTCAACATGTCTAAGATAGCCTCTGCCAGCTTATCCGGAGTTTTTGGTGGTACCAGCATCCCCGAATTGCCGAAGTCCAGCGCCTCAGGTATACCATCCACATCAGTTGCGATGATGGCGCAGCCCGATTCCCTAGCCTCGAGTAACACTAACGGAAACGGATCTTTATGGGAGGCCAAGACGAATACCTCAGACGAACTCATGTATTTTTTGGGGTCTGTCTGAAACCCCTCAAAGTGAATTCTGTTCCGGCTCGATGATTGCGTAGCCATTGTCTTGAATCGTTCTTTCTCCGGTCCGTCCCCCACAATATACAATTCCGATTCCGGACATTGCCTGGAGACAATATTAAACGCTTCGATAAGATCGGCTATGCCTTTGCGTTCATTCAACCCAGCAACCGTAACAATGGAACGCCCCTTGAGCGAGACCTCTTCCATTCGTTGATTTCTCTTGCTTCCGATCGTACCGTTTAGAACAACTCGAAGTTTTCTTTCGTTGACCCCTCGATTGGCCATCGATTTGGCTACCGCCTGACTTACTGCGATAACCGTATCACCTACTTTCATATAATCGGCGCTCTTCTGAAATTCATTATGAACATGCGTAACGATCTTGTATTTACGGAACCCTTTGGAATACCGTGAGAGCAAAGCCCCAGTCATCATGTGCGCGTGAATAATATCCGGCTGGAACCGTCTGACGATGTTCTGAAAATGAAAAAAAGCCTGCAGCATTTGCATCGGCTTTCTCGTTTGATCCAGGTTATAATGCTCTATGTTATGTTGCCGCAACAAAGCTAAATATTCGCCGCCCTCAGATGCCACAGCTACCTTATGCCCCAGCTTGGACTGCTCGCATGCCACGTCGATCATAACATTCACAATTCCGTTCCCCGATTGTTTGATATGATTGGCAATATGCAAGATATTCAAATGATCACCTCTCCTTATGATCTGCCGCTATCACGTAGATCCCCTGCTGCGTGCTTTTTGTTTACGTATACGATCAAGCAGCCAAAGGAAATCGCTTTTCGAAATGATCCAATGTTGAAAAGTAACTTTATGCTTTAAGGTATAGATCAGAAAAATAACCGTCATTTCTATCAATGATGTTGCAAGTAAGGATATCGCCGCGCCTTGAATTCCTAAAAGCGGAATGAATAGATTCATTAATATAATATTCATTCCAAGCGTAGTGATACGAATGATGGTTACCGATCCAGGTTTACCAATGGACATAAAGCCTTGAGCAAGAATCCACGATATGCTGGTTACGGCCGTTTGAAAGATCAGAATTCGGAAAACCGTAACAGCCTCCAAAAACGATTTCCCGTACAAGAGAATCAGAAGATAAGGGGCGACCACGTAAACGACAGCGCCTACTACAAAGGTTACGACCGTACTGATTCGAGTGACCTTAAAAGTCAAACTCAGAGCCTCTTCCTGCTGAAGCCCCGAGGCCTTAGGGAACAAGACCGAAGTAATGGCACCCTGAATCGTATTCAACATCTTCGCTAGGTTAAGGGACACGACGTATAAGCCCAAACTGCTAGGAGACAATAAACCGACAACTAAGATCTGATCGATGTATCCAGAAAAGGTTCCTGCCACATCCGTCCCATACGATCTAATCCCATACCCAAGCAATTTCTTTCCCGACTCAATCTTGTTCTTCTGCCTCATCTTGTAATGAGAGATCAATTTATACGTTGTCCATACGGCAATCGGAATGACTGGAAAGAGGTACGCAACCGATGTGAAGAAGGGCGTAACATGCCCTGTTACAACAAGAACGCATAGCAAAATTAATGTGCCAAGTACCGGAATGTATCGCATGAAATTATAGAGATGGTACTCTTCCCTAGATTGCAAGGCCGCCGTATTGACCGTTCCAATCATGGCAATGGGCGACATGACCAATGCCCAAACTGCAAATTCAATCACTTCGTCGGAATACCCTTTCATCCAGAACGGAATGATGACCGCACCGATTCCCATAGCAGCACAACCTAGCAGCACACACATGTATAACGCCGTTACGTAAAGAGAACCCTGATTCCCATCCTTTTTCTTCATGTAATACACAAGTGCTGCCGGAATCCCCAGCGTTAAGGAGTATGCTAAGAATCTGGGCCACATAATCATGGCAGCTTGTTCCCCTCGTCCCTCTGGGCCTAAAAAACGTGCGATTATTATCCCTGTTAACACGTTTAATCCAAGGATAAATACATTGGACGCAAATATTTGGACAACGTTTCCTAAACTGCCCCAATTCCTTCTTTGCTTCATTAAATTAGTGATAGCCATTCATTCTTATCCCTTCAGGCCTGGTTACCGGTCTTGAATTTTAAATTCGAAGTTTTATAAAACAGCTGCATGTATTTGCTGGACATAAGCTCCCAGGAGTTACTTTGCGCATCCTCCCTTGCCCTCCGTGCCATCAATTCCAGCCGCTCTCGGTCAGAACTTAGGTCCCTTAGCGCCTGTATTAATGCAGAGGTATCGTCAGGGTCCTCGATGATGACGGCAGATTGATTGGACAGAAGTTCAACGGCTCCGCAGCGATTGCTTGTGATTACCGGCAATCCCGAGGCCATAGCCTCCAATATAACGAGCGAAAACGGCTCGTACCTCGAAGGAAAAATAAATAAATCTGCTAGGGACATCATATCTGCTACGTCCTGCCGGTATCCCAGGAAATGAACACGGTCGCTAATTCCCAATTCTTGTGCTAGTTGGGGATATGGACTTTTCTCGATGTAACCAAGTACGATGAGCTCGATATCCTCAACCTTGGCCAGGGCTGCCAACACCGTATCCAAATTTTTTCGTTTGGACTTCAAATCCCCAGCAAACAGCGCGTAGGTTCGCTCAACTGCCAAGTTAAAATCGGCTCGATTCACTGTTCGCGGGTAGAACTCGTTCAGGTCAACACCGTTTGAAACCACGGAGATACGGTGTGCTTGTATATGGGCATCCTGCACCAACTCCTCCTTGACCTGTTCCGATACCGCTACAATTTGCCTTGTTTGCTGTAAGGCAAGACGTTCCAATAAGGCATTTAGACCGTTATAAATGAACTGGTACAAGCTTTTTGCATTTTTTTGCTCCCGGAAAGGATGATACTCAGACCTTATCCATGCACTATGAACAAAATGAATGCAGTTAATGTCAGAGCGGGCGTAAGTAATAAAACCGTTCACCACAATGAGATCTATTCCTCTCTGATGCGTCCATATCCAGATCGCGGAGTACAACGCAAACCACTGATACTTGAGCAGCATACTTGGAATCCAGCTTGTTCCTATCTTTACCCATGTGATTTGCGGATGAGCCCTGAGCTCCTCTGATAACTCTGAGGATATTATGATAACGTCATGTCTTTCCTTCACGGCTTCGGCAATGACCTCATAATTGACTCTTCCCTGTCCGTCTCCTTTCTTCACCTTGTGTGTAACGAAACAGATCTTCATCGGCTTACCTCTCTCAAAACTTGGTTATATCCGAGTAGCGAATACTGGACGATAGTCTCCGTGAGTGCCTCGGCAATTTTTTCATGACCTTTCTCGTTCGGATGGAAGCGATCTTTGAAATAATCGCTCCATTGATGGAGTTGTCTCGAGGAGTCACACATAAAAACTCGTTTCGTCGACCTGTTGTCTTCGTAAATATCCTCTAATACCAATCGATATTCCCGCATCGAAGCGGAAGACCCCGGAAAGTATTTCTCTTCAATATCTCCAGGAGCGAGAAATATGATTTTGGTATGTTTGTTGCGATTAAGCATGTTTAGAATAAACCCCGTTGTGTGGAGTTTGAAATCGTCTATACGCATCCATGACTTGCCGCCCAAAGCTTTAATAAGAGCAACCTTTACTCTCCACCTTAATCCAGACTCCAACATTTCCAGCCATCTTCTGGACCTCCGTGTCGAATAGTATGGTCTCGGATCCATCCATCCGGGCTTTCTCCACCTCTTCGGCATGAACCTGAGATAATGTTTGTGCTCTCTTACGATAGATTCAGTAATTCCATGGGCAAACACGATAATATCAGGTTGTAATTCCAACAATTTATTTTCGTACTTCATTCTGGTTTCGTGAACCTGCATGGCACTAGCTCCAAAATTCATGATTTCTATCGGTTGTGAACTCAAGGACTGCAGTTTCTTTTGTAATAGGTTTGCATAAGTCTTCCCAGACCTACTGACACCGAGTCCCTGTGTAATGGAATCGCCTAAAAATACGATTAACATTTCATATTCCCTCCCGATTTGAGGACGTTGGCACATAGGCAAGCGAAATGATCAGCAACAAAATAAATCCGCTAAATCCACTCAAAATATTGCTTGCCATTAATAGAAATAGAACTGCGCTGATGGCTGCAAAGGAAAGCGGGGAATAGACCTTTTCGGTCCTGCTCGACTTATAGAGATACACAAAGAGATAAACCAATAAAATAACCACCGCTAACCCCAATGGCAACCCAAAAGTATAAAATATGTTCAAGTACCCGTTATCAAACGCCACCAGCGTGTCTGAATTTTGGGTTAATTTCGCTCCAAGTCCCGAGCTCCCGAGCCCCATTCCAACGGGATTAGCCATAACTGCCGAGAATATATGGGTGGAAAAAAGGAGCCGCTCATTAAATGAGTGATCATCTTCCAGGGAACCAAATGTATCAATCCGGGAAGTCACTTGACTTGAACCCGGCAGAACAGGCAGTAAAAACTGGTAAGCGAGCACAATGACGATCCCCAGCATAAGCAGTTGCATTTTGCTCTTTAGATGGGAACGAATAAAGTAGGCAACAACCATAACTGCATAAGCAATCCAACCTACACGAACCAGCGTCAGGAGGAGAGCGAAAGCTACGATCAAGATTCCAACTACTCCGAACGCTCTCCATCTCTTTTGAACCGTCATGACGGCAAGCGCCAGAGAGAGAAACACACCCGCTGGCCCAGGTGAATTCAACAATGAAAACACGCGAAATTTTTGAGGTTCTGGAAGGCCTATTGATTTCATCTCCGAGCTGATCATCCAAAATTTATCCCAGGGAGGAAGAGCCAAGTATTGATAAATCCCATATGCGGCAACGATAACGGCAAGATACCCCAAGCTTCTAAGCCATTTATCTCGGACATCCTGATCGAAGCGGCATACATTGACGTAAGCCAGAACCAAGAATGGAACAACATAATTCAATAAATCAAAAACGGATGAAAATCCATATTTTAGGAATCCAACGCCAAATCCATAAATCAGGGCAACACCCATGATTTTCAGGAGTAGCCCAATTCTTCTTTCCAATTGCTTGATATTCTTGATAATCGGGATTAACATAACTAGGCTTATGCAATAGGGAATTAGCGAGATAATGGAGGTGTTGGTGTAGGACTGAAATGACCAATCGAGCAATCGCCTCATTTCCGGGCTCATAACCCACATCAAGAGCGAGTATGGCACCAATGCATGGGGGCGTTTAAAGTAAATGTGCAGCGCCATCATCACACTAAGAAAAAGCAGCGTAAATTCTAGGAGCCTTATATGGAGCGATCCGATTGAGCCAACAATTCCAACCATGGCTCCAAGAACAATGACACACGCCAGCACTAAGAGGCGATAAAGCAATCGTCCCATAGCGGTTCGCGTACCACTTATTCCAAAGATTCTCTCCATGTTCTCCAACCATCCCATCTGCCTTTAAAGGCCAACCTTACTTTTTTCAACGCCATGTTTTTTTGAAGGGGTAATAGTCGTATGCATTGGAAGACACCAGGTGTAGCTTTGCTCCCTACAGTAACCACCCAAAATAAATATAGCGCCCGGTTGATCATGCCCACATGCTTTAACACCGAATAAGTTTCATTATGTACCGCATTTATAAAGGCGGTTTCATTAAAGTTGTTCCGCTGATCCTCATCAAATCGTTCAGCCGGAAAATGATCAACACATACTTGAGGATCATATATCAATTTCCAGCCCTTCTTCTTAACAGCCAAGCTAAACTCTAGCTCGTTATGGACTTGAGCACCTGTTCCCTTCAATTTCTCGTCAAACCTCAAGCCTTGAATAGCCTCTCTTCGAAAACTCATATTGGCGCCTTTCAGAATATCAACTTCCCGTACCTCTCCTATGCCTATGTGATGATTTCCGATGATTCGCCCGTAAGGTTTGATAATGCCTACCTGTCTTTTCCCGGCCGGAATAGGGGTACCCCGGAAATGCACGACGTCCCTACCCCCAACACCTCCTATATCAGGTTTCGACAGATAATGATGTTCCAGCTTTTCAAGCCAATCGGCATGGGGAACCGTGTCGTCATCAGTTAATACCACTATCGTGCCAGTGCTTTGCCGAGTTCCGGCATTCAATGCAGCAATCACACCGGTTTGTTCAATGAGCACCATTTTGACGTTCTTAATATTCATCAAGGAAAGATGATGCAATGTCTGATGATCCGTATTTCTTATAATAAGAATGATTTCGTCAGGGTACCTCGTCTGCCGCTGAATTCCTTCCAGGCATTTATGAAGAGCTTCTACCCGTTTATAAGTCGGAATGATGATGCTAATCGTTATGTTCATTCTCAAGACACTCCATCATTTTAATAGGCCGAATTCGGAAATATCATAACTTTTACTGTTCGGAACATGACCTTCACATCCAGCCAAATTCCTCGGCGTTCGATATATTCCAAATCCAAAGCCAGCATTTCATGAAAACTTAAGTTATTTCGTCCACTTACCTGCCACAAGCCCGTACAACCGGGGCTTACCTTCAATCGCAGCTTATCGTAGCTGCTGTACTGCATTACTTCTCTAGGCAATGCTGGCCTTGGACCTACCAGTGACATCTCCCCGCGAACGACATTCCATAGCTGCGGCAACTCGTCGATACTCGTCTTGCGAATAAACTTCCCAATTTTTGTAATCCGGGGATCTTCCCTCATCTTAAACATGGCACCATTAATTTCATTCCGTTCAAGCAGTTTATCAAGCAATTCCTCTGCGTTGGACACCATGGAGCGAAACTTGTACATTCGAAACGGCCTTTCGTTTTTTCCGACACGAGTTTGATAAAAAAAAACAGACCCCTTTGGGTCCTCGAGCTTTATAAGTATAGATATGATTAGAAAGAGTGGCGATAGCAAAACAAGTCCAAAAAGCGCGAAAACAAAGTCCATCCCTCTCTTAACCGTCAGATACAGAATTTTGGATTTTTGATCTTCCACAGCATATTGTGCATATTTCGAAGACCCTTCTAAAACAGCGTCTGCTTCGTTCCGTTGCGGACTGGGGTACATCTTTCGTTCACCTCATTAGTGGTTTATTTTGCTCAAGTGCTCTCTCAAGAATCGTCTCCATACCTTGAAGCAGCGGTTTGCGAAGCTCATCATTTTGCAGCGCAAAGTCAAGGGTAGTCATTATAAAACCAAGCTTTTCACCCACATCATACCGCGTCCCTTCAAAATCGTAAGCATATACGCCCTGGGTCTCGTTCAGTCTTTGTATCGCATCTGTCAGCTGAATTTCTCCACCGGCTCCTTCCTCTTGATTCTCTAGAAACCCAAAAATTTCAGGAGTTAATATGTATCTTCCCATAATTGCCAGACGAGATGGCGCTTGGCCAGTTGGTGGTTTCTCGACAAAATAATCCACTTGATATAATCGGTCCATTCTCTCCAGAGGTGCGACGATACCGTAACGATGCGTCTGTTCGTGAGGAACGATTTGCACCCCAATTACGGATTTCTGCATCTGTTCAAACTGCTGTGCCAACTGTTGAATGCAAGGTGTTTGGGATTGCACAATATCATCCCCAAGTAGCACGGCGAACGGCTCATTGCCAATGAAATTGCGGGCGCACCATACGGCATGCCCAAGTCCGCGAGCTTCTTTCTGGCGTATGTAGTGAATATCAACATTAGAGGATCGACGTACTTCGTCAAGTAAATCGAATTTACCCTTACTGAACAAATTATGCTCAAGCTCGAAGGCATGGTCAAAATGGTCTTCAATGGCCCGTTTGCCTTTGCCCGTCACAATGATAATGTCCTCGATCCCTGATGCTACCGCTTCCTCGACAATGTACTGAATGGTGGGCTTATCCACAATCGGGAGCATTTCTTTCGGCATTGCCTTCGTTGCAGGCAAGAACCGCGTACCCAACCCTGCTGCAGGGATAATTGCTTTTTTCACTTTCTTCATCATTCATTCACTCTCCAACTCTATTTATAATATGGTTACCAATCCCTGAAACAGTGACTTTTTAGCAGAAGGACTTAGCTATGCCCTCTTCGGTTTGAAAAGGACATAACTAATACTTCTAATAAGGGCATTCAACCCGTCCTCACGTCACACCCTCGACAATGATGTCTAAGGTCTCCTGGGAGACCCACAGCGTGACCGAGTGTCTACAGTGATATAGGTGCAGTAGACATTACCTTCTGATTCTGGTTTGACAGCCTTTCTATGTTGGAGCGAGCAGCCCATTATTCAAAGCCTAGATGACCCGATTTAGAACAATACCGAGCATCCGGGCGTTTACATGATCCAGTTGTTCCTTCGCCTTTTTGAGATGGTCTTTTTTCACCTTTCCAGCAGCAGCTACCATAATGACACCATCACACAATGAACCTACAATCACGCTGTCGGACACCGAAAGCACGGAGGGCGTATCCACGAGAATGACATCATATTGATCCTTCAATTGACTCAATAACTCCCGCATACCCGAAGAATCAATTAATTCTGATGGATTAGCAGGAACTGGGCCCGAAGGGAGAAGAGATAAATGATCAATCGTTGTCTCCTGTATGGCATCCTGAATACTAACGTGACCCGTCAGTAGTGTACTCAAACCTTGATGATTCAATTGAGAGAAAACACGGTGTAATGAGGGTTTACGCATATCCGCATCAATCAAGAGCACCTTCTTGCCTTCCTGCGCGTAGGTAACAGCCAAATTGCTTATTGTTGTGGTTTTACCTTCTCCGGGCTGGGATGATGTAACCATAACCGTCTTTAATTCCTGATCTTTGGAGAAAAACGGGATTTTCGTTCGAAGGAGGCGATATACTTCCGAAACCTGCGATTTCGGGTTATGGGACACAACAAGACTTATGTCATTGATTGAGCGTCGCATATTGATTCTCACCTACCTTTTGTTTTTGAGCGGCTTTCACTCTCGCGGATTTCCGCAGGTCACCTTTGCTAACCTTACCTACCACTGCAAGTACCGGAACATTCATAATCTCCACAATTTCAGCTTCTGTCTCGAGCGTATCGTCAAGATAATCCAAAAGAAATACAAATCCGATCGCCAGTATGAGCGAAACGACAAAACTGATCAGCATGTTCATGAATGGGTTGAAATTGATCGGGGCGGGGGTAACAGTTACATCTGCCTCGCTTAATATCGTGATATTATCCACATTCATGATGTTCGGAATTTGCTCCTTGAACACGGTTGAGACACCATTAACAACCTTCGCTGCCTTGGTATAGGAAGTATCCTGATATACCAGGTTCATGACTTGCGAATTGTTGGCGGAGGTAACGGAAATCTTCGCTGCCAACTGGGCAGGACTCTCTCCCAATTCCGGATACTTCTCAACCACCTTGTTCATAACGGCGGACGACTTGATAATCTCCTTATAAGAATTAATTAGGAATATACTGGTCTGGATGGTACTTGCATTCAGGGTAGCTGCTCCATCTCCTGACGATTGGTTAACAATAAGCTTAGCGTTTGCTGCATAGATGGGTGTCGTAAAATAGAAACTTTTAACACCTGCAACTGCCATTGCGATAATGACAATAACCGCGATTAACCACCATTTCTTCTGAACAATTCGAAAATACTGTTTAAGTTCCATGCCGTCGCTGCCCCCTGTTAATTCTGAATTTATTTATTGCTTGTATTGGAATCCTTTCGGGTAAGATGACATCCTTGTCTTCAAGCTTGATTGCAACAATTCGTATACAATTTATATTCCATAATTTACGATACACTTTGTATCATGTCAAGGTTAATTTTCATGTGTTTTCAGGAACAAAGACACATATTGTATCGACAAAAAGACGAACATTTCATTGTTAGCGCTTACTATTTATTAAGATTCCATGGTTTCAACCTTGAAGGCAGCTGTCATCTCCTCCAATAAAAACAGCTCGTTGATAAGGCTATCAACGAGCTGTTCCCTGGGGGCATTGCTATGAAGTAGGGCCTGACATCATGCTTGCGTAATTTGCAAACTGCCATTGGCAATCGAGAGACGGTACCTGCCATTAGTTACGGAATCTGTTAAAATGATGCCTTTTCCGGATCCAGCGATTTCAAGTGAATCGGTTATATAGCTATGAGGATACGGAGAATAGGAACCGATATGATCCCAATTTACCATAACTCCTGCAATATAAGTCTCGCCCGATTTCGGAATAAACCCTATGCTGAAATCATGCAGCAATCCTGTTTTACTTGCCATTTCCCTCCCCCGATGATGTTTCCAACTCTTCGTCCTCCATGTCACGGCATCGTTAAAAATATACTCTGCGTTCTGAGCTGAAATGCGTCCGATCGACTTATATTGGGAACCACTTTCATATTCCGTTTCCAATATGAAATATTGCATTGCAAGGTTTCTGTTCGCGTCCCCCTGGTAGGGTAAGACCGAAGCATTGAATTTAATTCTTACGCTTGGAGAATGCACTCCATCAGGCGTTACCTTCAAAATGACAGGCTGGTTACCAATCACCTGTTTCATCTCATTCGAAATAGGAACCGGTATCTGATCTACCGTGACAAGACTGAGAGAGCCGCCGTTTGACACCGTCCAATTAGAGAGCATTTCCGGATTCAAAAGCAAATTCGGCGCTGAAACCGGCATAAGCGCTCGATGCTCTCTTTCTTCCATACGTGCTCGTAAGTCAACTGTTTTATAAAGAGGAGTTACTTTCCTTCGGATAACCGTATCCGTGATGACCAAACCACACAGATCAGACTCCTTGTCACCCGTCAATGTATCGATATACGCCGAGCCGATAGCTCCGGGAGCAGAGGATTTTCTTAATGCTCCAAGATCATCATTGAATGTGACAGGAGCCGTAATCGTCCCGAACCAAGCCGCATACTGCTGCTTCTCGCCGGGCACTTTCAGTTCATCCGGTAACGGAAACTCCCAGTTTCCCAAGTTTCCGGAATACGTCGGCACCGACCAGGAGAACCCAAAGCCAAACATCCGCAAATTAGAGGTTGCGGATTTCGTCAGCAATTTGATAGCGGCTTCTCCACATTGTTCAAACTGAGCGCTGATGTAGATCCCGCTTAATCCTCGGACCGAGGAGGCCTGATTGTACTCATCAAGTCCGCTGTCAATGCATTGATAGATGGCATAAGGAGAGAAACCAAGATGCGTCCGGTGCAAGTGGGCATCAAAACCACCGCGATGACCTGCATTTAACAAGGTGCCAAGCATGATTCCACAGAACGCACCAGATACTCCTCCACCTTGATAAAAATAATCTCCGGAATTAATTCGACAGTACACACCTATTAATCCGTTCCAGGTGCAATCGTACGAATAAACATGGCCATTTGCGCTGTTAAGCAGCTGACCGACTTTTACACCCGAGGTTCTGACATTTCTGAAAATAGGTGTTGCTTTACCTGCCACTTCTATTGCAGCGGTTCCCACAGCAAACATGCTATAGCTGCTTTGGTCAAATCGATCTTTATTCACCCAGGCCGCAAGGTTTCTGGAGTTGTAATCGGCAGTACCGGTAACCGCAAAATCCTCAAAAACGGCCTTGTCGCCGGAACTGCGTATTCTAATGCAAGGAAGCAGATCTGTTGACATGTCTATCGGATCCCAAATGATTCTAGTTCCCATTTCCCCACTATCCACATAAGGAGCGATGCCGAATATCCCTCGACTGTTATTCTCTATGGTTTGCCTAATTCGATAGGTACCAGCCGGGACAAACATCTTATACCGCTTTTCGCACACACTCATTGCTGCCTGAAAAGCCGCGGTATCATCAGCTTCCCCGTCTCCGACTGCTCCAAACCACTTAACGTTGATTCCATGACTCTTCATTTCCTCATCCAACATAATAAAATTGGAACTTAGCTCTTCAGGAAGTATCGGATCTGTAGGTGACCATGCATTCATCTTTATATAATTCGTTTGCTGTTTCGCCATACTGATCTCCTCCTTGCTAACTAGTGGCAATAACTATTCCCTAAACGCTTAGCAATGATGCCACTTAAGACAGTAACCTTACCCCTTTATCAAAGCGGGCCGTTATTAATCTTGAAATAAATCTACAGCTGCTATAATATACAACCTTAGTTAGATACATTATGTATCAAATGTCCTTCCTGTTCCTACAATTTATAAGAATAGTACCCAATATTGAAGCGCTTTTATGAAAAGAGGCTCTCCTATGCGCATCGTTCTCGTAGTAATCTGGGCTCTTGCCCTGTTTATCTTCACTTGCTCCGTTAACTTCAATCTGCTGATCCAATATCATATTATTGATTTCCAGCTTAATCCCAATCCCGATTGGTCGGAATTGTTAAAGCTTGATTTCCAATGGGCTAGCCACGACTGGATTTTGCGGAAAATAGGTCATTTCATCGGTTTCTTTATTCTTACTCTGCTCGCTTCGAATTTCGGTAAATATAAGTCGGCTTTTTATTTGTGTATCATCTACGCCGCCTTAACGGAAATCCTCCAGCTCTTCTTCTTCCGGGGTGGCCGGATCTATGATGTGATTAACGACGCCCTCGGTGTTCTCCTGGCTTATTTTTGCTGTCTCATCCTGTTCCGTAAAAGCTCCAGGCAGAAACGAAACGTTAATCTTGTTATTTCAACCCATTCCAATCATCCAAAACACGAAGAAAAAAAACATTGATACGTATTGTATCATGTTATATAATGACTACGATACAATAGGTATCAAGTAGTGATTGTTCTGGTCCAATTGGAGGAAATTCAAATGAGTGCTATTGCCGGTATTTATCGTTTTAATGGGGAAGCGGTCCAGTCGGAACACGGCGGACTTATCATGGAGGCTTTGAGGCAATATCCGGCCAACCAAAGCAGGTTATGGAACATGAATCACATCATGTTGGGTTGTCATGCACAGTGGATTATGGAGCAATCCGTCCAGGAATGTTTACCTTACTACGATTCGAACCGGGGGCTTGCCATAACGGCTGACGCCATTATCGACAATCGCGATGAATTAATGGATCAATTGCAAGTTCCGCATCACTCGAGGCAACATATGACAGACAGTGAAGTTCTGCTCCTCGCTTATGAGAAATGGTCCGAACGAATGCCGGAACGGTTGGTCGGGGACTTTGCTTTCATCATTTGGGACGAGAGAAAGCAGCTCCTTTTCGGAGCTAGGGACTTCTCAGGCGCAAGGACGCTCTATTACCATCATAATGAGCAGCAGATCTGCTTCTGTACGGCCATCAATCCTTTATTTTCATTACCTTTCATACATAAAGAGATCAATGAAACATGGTTGGCTGAGTTTCTGGCGATCCATGGCGTTTTTGAACCACCAGACGTATCCACTACGATTTACAACAATATCCTTCAGCTACCGCCATCTCATAAAATCATCATTAAGAATGATAACGTATCGGTTACCCGATACCATAGCCTCTCGGATGTCATTCCTTTGCAATTAGCATCATCAGAAGAGTATGAAGAGGCTTTCCGGGAAGTATTCAACAAAGCCGTAACCGCACGGCTTCGGCGAACGAATCGAAATGTCGGAGCTCACCTTAGCGGAGGATTGGATTCAGGTTCGGTGGTTAGTTTTGCGGCCAGAGCGTTAGAGCATGAAAACCGCTCGCTACATACCTTCAGTTACGTGCCAGAAACCGGATTTGTGGATTGGACGCCGAAGCACAGACTTGCAGACGAGAGACCTCTCATTAAGCAAACAGTACAATTCGTGGGGAACATTAACGCACAATATTTGGACTTCTCCGGAAGAAGTGCTTTCACGGAAATCGATGATTGGCTTGACATCCTGGAGTCTCCATATAAGTTTTTTGATAATTCGTTTTGGCTTAGGGGCATTTTCGAGCATGCAGAACAACGAGATATCGGGATTCTGCTTAATGGAGCCAGAGGAAATTACAGCATCTCTTGGGGACCTGCGATCGAATATTTCACCAAACTTCTGAAGAACCTCAAGTGGCTTCAGCTAACGCAGGAAATTAAACGATATAGCAGGAACGTCGGAGTGGGTCGCAGACGGCTATATTCCATTGTCGGTCGTAAAGCTATCCCGGTATTGAAACAGCGAAGCTCTTCAATCGCTTCCGGCGATTTCCCACAATTAATCAATTCCGACTACGCCAAACGAGTGGGTATTGATGAGAAACTCCATGACCTTACGTTTACGGGAATCGGCTCGACAGACGATCTGCCTGACGACCCCTTGGAAGCGAGAAGAGTGCATTTCGAAAGAGTCAACATGTGGAGCGCAACCGGTACAAGTAATTGTAAACTTTCTCTTCGTTACTCTTTATGGAGCCATGATCCCTCGAATGATCTAAGGGTTATCCGTTTCTGTTTATCAACTCCCATGGAACAATTCGTTCAGAAAGGGATGGACCGTGCTTTAATTCGTCGTTCTACGAAAGGCTGGCTCCCTGATTCCATCCGTCTCAACCATCGAACAAGAGGGATTCAAGCAGCAGATTCAATCCACCGAATGCGAAGTGACTGGCCTGTGTTTTTAGCAGAACTGGACCGTGTGTACCACGATTCCCGAATGCAGCAGATCATCAACATGCCTGTCATACACGATGCCTTAGCAGAAGCCCGCCAAGGGATCAGCCCGAATCAAGCCTACAATCCCTCCATTAAACTGCTTATGCGCAGCGTAATTTTGTATCGATTCCTACAAAAAAATTTCTGAAAGGAGGTGAATCTATATGAAAAAGGAATGGAGCGTACCTGCTTTGGAGGTTCTTGACATCAAAATGACCATGGCTGGTCCTGGTAGTGCGATTCCGGATGCAGTGCAACCGGATCCGGATGAAATGGTTCACACCAGCTAACATATAAAGTCATCATGTTCTGATAAAAAGAGCCCCTATACGCCTGATTGGGTATATGGGCTATCTTTTTTATTCGCATATTAATCATTGGAGTGAGGACCATGCTTCAAACGTTAAAGCCAACCGCTTATAAGGCCTTCGGGTTTTCCATCTACAGCGACATTCCCCTGCCTGAGTTACAGCCCGTCGTCCTCCCGGATGCTTTCGCCGATATTGTCATCCGTTATGCTGATCTGACCGAAAGATGGCTTGGAAGACCTGATACGTCAAATAAAACATTCATATGCACCGAAGATATGGTCATGTTCAGAGTACCTGAACTCGCTGTTTTTGCAATAGAGGGCGGGACGACCATTTCTGTCTCCCCTGAGAAGGGCGCCGCAGAGGATAAAATCCGGCTGTACGTGCTTGGATCTTGCATGGGTGCCCTTTTACTGCAGCATAAAATACTCCCCCTGCACGGCAGCGCGGTAGTCATTGACGACAAAGCTTATGCTTTCATCGGCCACTCCGGACACGGGAAGTCGACGCTGGCCTCAGCCTTTCTGCAGAAAGGCTACCAATTGGTAACGGATGACGTCATCGCTGTGACGCTGGATCAGCAAAATACTCCTTATGTAACGCCAGCTTACCCTCAACAAAAGCTTTGGCAGGAAAGCCTTGAAGTTTTTGGAATGGACTCCCGTCATTTCCGGCCTTTGTTCGACCGTGAAACCAAATACGCCATCCCCGTCTCATCCCAATTCTCCAATAAGCCCCTGCCGCTGGCTGGTATCTTTGAGCTCGTTAAAACGGATTGCCGTCAACTGCATATACGTGCGGTTGATAAATTAGAAAAGCTGCCGCTGTTGCATCGTCATACCTATCGAAACCAACTTCTATCCGGCAGCGGATTAACGAAGTGGCATTTTGACATCACAGCGCGCATATCCGGCAGTATGGCTATGTACCAGATTCAGCGTCCATTAAACGAACATACCGTGCATCAGCTAACGGCCCTGGTCTTAGATGCCATTCGCGAATGAAATGAACTTCATGGGTCGTTTATCGCCGCAATTACATATGCCCCCTCTATTAAACATCCCCAAACGACAGGTTTGGGGATGTTTTCACGATTCCAGCTCAGCCTCGACAAGCTAAAGTCTTTGTCTCCGTCAAACCCTTTTTTCACTGTTCCTGCTTACGCCCAATTACCACCTAATACTAATTAGGCCTATAATGAGAATTAACACTTCCAAGTTTACGCGCTGAATTGAATTGTAAAAAGGAGCCCCTTATGAATCCCTCTGAAATTAAACGAATAACCGATATTCTCCCTTGTCTCTCCACGGTTTCACATCATGATTGGCATCACGCTGAGCTCGTCTCCGTAGGCCCCTCTACTCCGCATAGGATTCAAGAAGGCCATATGCTGCAGCATGCGATGTTCATGGTGAAGGGAAGCGTCCGAATTCATAGGATTAGTGAGCAAGGAAGAGAAATCACCTTATATCGAGTCCAAGGCGGGCAAAGCTGCGTGCTCATGATGGCAAGTATTCTGGGAGATTGCGAATATGAAGCCACGGCTTCAATTGAAGTTGAAAGCGAGGTTTTGCTTATTCCGGTAGGCGTATTTAAAGAATGGATGGATCATTACAAACCTCTTAGACAATTTATCTATCAGCAATTTATGCAGAGAATAACGGCTGTCACGAACCTTCTCGAGGACATTGCATTTAAACCGATGAACTATCGACTTGCCCATTTTTTATATACAAATACGAATGACGATCTAACAGCATTGAAGATCACGCATGAGCAGTTAGCCGTAGAGCTAGGAACAGCCCGTGAAGTCATTAGCCGCATGCTGAAGGACTTTCAAAACCAAGGAATCCTGTCGCTATCCAGAGGGAATATCCGTCTCACCGACCGATTGGCTCTGGAAGAGATCATCCAGCAATACTTATCGTGACTTAGTCACGGAAAAGGAATCGATATCCCGCTAAGATGGAGTTACTCCAATGATGCGGAGGTATGATATGAAAAATGTCGGTGGTATCGACCGGTTATTCCGTTTTATTCTGAGCTTCCCTCTCCTGTTTGTTCTTTTTTATCTAGATAGTAACTGGAGGTATGTCGGTCTGATCGGACTTGTCTTATTGTTTAATACCTTGACTCGAATCTGCTTCATCAACCGTATATTCGGGATCAATTCCTGCCAGATTAAGAGAGGGACAGGTGAGAGACCGCTATGACCCATTATTACAACTCATCCAATTTAAAGAGAATTCCCGAACTCATGCAGCTTGCCCCCGAGGCTTCCGCCTCTTTTCTTGCCTTTGAAAAGGACGTCTACCATACACTCAATCACATCCCGTTAAAAACTAAAGAACTGATTGCCGTGGCCATTGCCCATGTTACAGGTTGCCCTTATTGCATCGACGTTCATGTGAAGAAATTCAAACAATTAGGCGGTACACGAGAAGAAATTCTTGAAGCTGTATTCGTAGCAACGACTACTCGCGCAGGTGCCATCCTTAGTCACGCGACCCATGCATTAGTTGCATACGACACCACCACAACTTCCCAAGACGACGCGGAGCAAAATGAACCTCCGGATCAACCAGAGTGTTTTTGTTAGCGCTGTTCCTGACGGCTGGACATATTCATGGTATGCTGCTGCTTCAGAAACATGAAGAAGACACTGCCCACAGGTCAGTGTCTTTTACTCTATTGGAAATCTTATAATCTGTCTCATTTAAATGTTCATATAAAAGAAGCCGCTCTTTGAGCGTGTTTAGGGTATGGAAACGAGGGGAGTCGCTCCCCTGTCCGAAGACAGCTAAGGGAGTGCATGAGATAATCACACTTTAAGCATCCAGCGGAAGGCTTTCAATGGCTGTGAAAAATATGTCCAGCAGCTCTTTGTCAAACGTTTGTTTTACATAATCCGATATTCGCGCTAGCTCTTCCTCGCCGTTATATTCCAGGCATGCACGCCCTTCACACCATAATACCGTACAATGAAATCGTTGAATCACATGCTCAATTACATAGTCCTGTTCCACACATTCACGGATGGCTGCTGCCAAACGTCTCACACCCTTTCATCTCTTTAAGTTCTTGCATCATCCTTATTATTCAAATTTCAAATATATTTTCGATGACATTCGTCACATATATGGGATATCAGCGGCGTACAATTGGTATATTTATATTGTTATGGATGAAAAAGGGGCGTCCGAAAGATCTTAGATCTATCTGATCACCCCTGTGTTTCTGGATTTAAACCCGTTTAAATTCAATCCAGTCGATCTGCAAGCCCGGCTTGACGAAATCCAGCTTCATCTCATAATAACCTGCTTCCAGCTCCACTTTGACAAGCTTCTGCCTAATCCATCTGCCGTCGGTACCATTCGTTTGAATCGTGGTCACCGGTTGGTCGTTCAGCGTTACGTTGCACGCGCTTTGGGCTAGCTCGGATTCCGGAGACATAATGCGCACAATGATCCGGTACTCACCGGATTCTTCGACCTTCACATAAGTCGACCCCGCTGCAGCCGGCTTTACTTGCGTGCTCTCCGATAAAGTTTGTGCCTGTTCCGGCGCGAGTGAAGGAGCGGATTTAAAAGTACCAACGGCTTCCTCGATCCCCTGTTTTCTTGAAAATACCGGCGCATGCATCAGGAACCGGCAAATGTTCATGGCGCTGCGCTGCAGCTCTCCACGAGTCAGCGTACCATTTTCCAAAGATGCCAAGGTATTATCTTCCCATGCATTGATTTCCGCACCGTAGTTCATAACCACCATGTACAGATCATTTTGGGCGCGGACCATCCAGTTCGTGTTTTTGCGATCGGCTGGGCCTCCGTTGACCACGTCGTTCATAATGGCCCACCAGTCGGTCATCACGATACCCTGGAATCCCCACTCTCCCCGTAGAATAGTGGTATTCAAATCATAATTGGAAGCCGCCCAGTGTCCATTGATCGGGTTATACGAGGTCATGATGGAGTTGGCCCCGCCCTGCTTCACCGCGATTTCAAAGCCTTTCAGATAAATTTCACGAAGGGCGCGTTCGGATACAACAGCGTCGACTTTACTGCGATGCTTCTCTTGGTTGTTGCAGGCAAAATGCTTCAGGGTGGCATTGGAGCCGCCCTTCATAATCCCGCGCGTGCATGCCGCAGCAAATACTCCCGAGATCAGCGGATCTTCCGAAAAATATTCAAAATTGCGTCCATTCAGCGGGCTGCGCCGAATGTTCAGACCCGGTCCAAGTAAAGTATCAATGTTGTAGCTGAGTAACTCTCGGCCTTCCATAACATAAAGCTCTTCGACCAGCTCGGTGTTCCAGGTCGCCGCAAGCAGAGTTCCAATAGCCACCTGCGTTGCTTGCTGTCCGCTGTCCATCCGAATCCCGGACGGCCCATCCGCCGTACAAGCCACGGGAATCCCGTAGTCGAGCAAGCTGTCGCTCACACCGCCAAAAGCCGAGGCCGTTCCCGCCGTAACCAGCGGACTGCTCATGCCTTCTCCTCTGACGATGACCGCCAGATCTTGATCGCTTAGTTGAGCGATAAATGCTTCCATGCTGACCTTTCCTTCATAAACATCCCTTAAGGTATAACCTCGATTGCCCGTTTGCTCCAAGGTAAGCGGCAGGTTTTGGTGAATGCGTTCCTCCATGTTCATCTTGCGCTGTGGCACTTCTGCATATGTCAGTTCGTATGAGCCGTCTTCCTTACGAAGGCCCGGCTTCATTCGGGTGAAGCTTTCCGTTGGTGCCACTGCTTCCTGCAGCTGCTCCACAACTTGCAGCGTTTCGACAACATAGCCTTCTTGGCCATCCAAACCGATAGGCTTCACATTCTTCACGCTGGTTCCAACATACAAACGGTAGGTTCCGGACTCCAAAACATAAGCGGAAGCCTGTCCTGTCACACCGGCGTCATCATAGGAAGCCATGGCGTGAACCGGGAAGCTGATCGTGAGCGACTGCGAATCGCCGGTTCCAAGCTCTCGTGTCTTACCGAATGCGGCCAACACTTTGGCAGGCTTGCCCAGCACGCCTTGCGGCGCTTCGTAATAAACTTGCACAACTTCCTTACCTGTATAGGTGGTCCCGATATTTTTTACGTTTACGTCGATTTCAACGTATTGGGCTCCCCCTCTAACCATCAACCTGGCTTCTTGCGGCTCGATTTCAAACGGCGTATACGACAACCCGAAGCCGAATTCATACTGGACGGCATCCGGTCGAAACGTTTCGAAAAAACGGTAGCCGACATAAATATCTTCTTGATAAACATTCTTTAGCTCGTTGCCGTAATTACGGGTCGATGGATAATCCTCGATCGAATAAGCAATCGTATCGGTTAATTTGCCGCTTGGCGTCACCTCGCCGACCAGTACGTCCGCAATCGCGTTGCCGCCTTCCATGCCGCCATGCCATGCATAAATGACAGAAGAAATCGGATGTACATAACGGTCATCGCGCATCCAGCTCATATCGATGATGTTGGATACATTCAGCACTACAATCGTGTCCTCGAAGTACGTTGTCACCTGCTGCAGCATTGCTTTTTCTTCGGACGTTAACTGGTAACTGCCAGGTTCATTGGCATTATCCTGGTCTTCACCGGCTGTTCGCCCAATGACAACAATCGCCTTATCGGATGCCTGTCTTGCTGCGGACACCAGCTCATCTGTCAAAAGCATTTCCTTCTGATGCCACGGTTCAGCCGCCCAGCCGCCTCCGCCATTATCGAAAGGGTTTTGTTCGATCCACTGTTCATAGGCAGCCGCCAATTGTTCGTTGACCGTAATGTTCTTCTTATTCCGAAGACCGCCGAGCAGATTCGTTGTATGGGAAACATGAACGCTTCCGCCCGAACCTGTACCACTGCGGTAATAATTAATCTGAGTTCTGCCGAAAACGGAAACGGTTTCGTTTGCTTGAAGGGGAAGAACCAGTCCTTCATTCTTTAACAGTACGGCACCTTCGGCAGCGACTTTTCGGCTGAATTCCGCAAAGCCTTCCAAAGGAGCTCCCATTCTCTGTGTACTCAATATATTCCCTCCTGTTGGTTGTTCTCCATGTATCCAATGGATATGAAGAAAGATATGTAAATGCCCCGCTGATTCCAGTATTCGGTATAAGGCATCCCTGTACTATCATAGTAACAAATTCCGTATAGGAATATGTAAAAAAGTCTTGAATAAACACAATCGTTGAGGACTAAAAACGGGTATGATAAGATAAGAATAGAAATAAGGACGGTGTGCCAACCGTCCTCAGTACAACATCTTGAGTGGAATCCCCTCCAAGATCATGTGTGATCAGAAAGTAACCCACTTCGGCGACAACCTAAGAGTGGGTTACTTTCGTTTGTCGATGTAAGTTAGCAAGACCAACAGGAATAACCCGAAGGTAAGCACTTCACCAAACGAAATGTTCATCGCATCACCTCCTTTCGGAGGTTGGTTACAATCCTCTCAAATACTATTTGAAGGATGTCATCATACCGTGCAAATGAAATCGCTGCTCTATGTGCTCAATAACATAATCTTGATCCATACATTCACGAATCGGCCATCAAACGCCCTTTGTAGATCTACGACACGTATATCCACACAACGGCCAGCACATAATAGAATTTACAACCCATACCAGTATACAAGGAGGATTTTTCAATTGAGCTCAAACCAACCGGACAAGAACCTAATCAACACGGTGGAACAGCTGGCAGAGACACCCGTGAACAGCCAGGAGGCCCAGCAACAGCAGCAGGCCCGCAACGATCGCCGGAAACAAGCGCTGCATGACAGCGATGACAAATACAAAGAAAATGAATCCAAGAACTATCATTAGGATCGTTAGCAACGTCTGAACTCCATTACACGCGTTGTCCATCTTCCTTTCAGTGTGAAAACGTAGAAAAGCGACCGATCACGGTCGCTTTCTAATGGTACCCATTGAATAATATCCACCATTACCCCAGATATTTACCAACTCAATTGTCTATATGGAAAGCCTTGCTTCTTGCTCACACATTAACCCAAGAAAGCAATGGATTCTTTTGTCTTTCTAGCAAACGCAATGGGGTTGTCGATCGACTCCCAGTGAATATACATCAAACGCGGGTTCTCAAACAGCCAGTGATTGTGAACCGCCGTCACTTTAATCCCATTTTTGCGAAGATTGGTCAGCAATTGATTGACTTGACTTTGTAAGAGAGCGGTTTCCCCTAAACAAAGTGCGCGACCGGAACTGTCCAGGGATTCAAACGAGAATAATTGATAACGGATCAAAGGCGAAGTCGTCTTTCTTCCTAAAATAGATGCTCTTATTCTCCGATTTCTGGAGACAAAACAAACCGGGCCTTTTGTAATTTCATGCTCCGTTCCACCTAAAATGGCTGAGAACTGGTTACATAGTCTTTTAAAGCGAGGACTTACTGCCACTTGTGCCGCCATACAAAATCATCCTCTCATTAAATGATATGAATCAACTTTATAATCCAGGCTGCATTAACCCAAGAATGCAATGGATTCTTTTGTTTTTCTTGCAAACGCAACAGGGTTGTCAATAGATTCCCAATGCATATACATTAAGCGAGGTTGTTCTTTTAGCCAGTGATTATGAACCGCTGTTACTTTTATCCCGCGTTTGCGGAGATTCGACATCAATCGATTCACCTGATTTTGGTGTACTGCAGTTTCACCCAAACAAAGCGCGCGGCCCGATTTATCAAGCGATTCAAAGGAAAACATTTGCATCTGAACCAAAGGGGAGCGCGTTCTTCTTCCCAAGATGGATTCCCTTAAGTTCGTCATACGCGTGACAAAACAAACCGGACCCTCCTCGATTTCCGATTGGCCTCCCAGAATTCTTGCAAATTGGGTACAGAGCCTTTTGAATTGCGGGCTCACTCTAACTTGTTCAGCCATGATAAATCCTCCTTTAATCGTATTCTATGTATCTTATGATCGAAGGAGAAAATAGTATTGGACCATCAACTCATTTATACGAAATTATACGAATAAACTAGCGAATGTAGCATCCCGAGCCTATCACAAGCAGACATTCCAGTGGAAAAAGACCACCTTAAAAAGGTGGTCTTCTGAGTATGCGAGGAGGCGAACCGTGACTACTTAAAGCCACATTTCGCTGCCCCCCCTATTCCTTCCAATCTTCAATTCCGGTCTCGAGCTGCTCGAATGCATGCGGAATCGAAGCTTCCATAATGTCTGAATAATAGTCGTGGTTTTCCGGAACATCGCTCCACTTCGGCTCAACCTTGATTTCCCAAGGTTTACGATCCAGCAGTTGGTTAAGGATGCGGACAACCTCTAATCTCGTAATCGGTTGATTCGGATGGAACGTCTCCTCCGTGAAATCGAACAGCAGACCTTGCTCTTGGGCTGTTGCGATGGCTTTTTCAGCCCAGTGTCCAGCTACGTCCGTGTATGTGCTCTCCTGGGCGGCGTCCCATTTATGCAAATTCATGAGTATCTGTGCGAATTCCGCTCGCGTAATCTGTTTCTTCGGTTTGAACGTATTGTCGCCGAATCCGACCATCCATTTATTGTTGGTTGCGGTCGTAATCGCGTTCGTTGCCCAATGTTTCGCACCCACATCCGAATACGATACTTTCTTCGAGTTGGCTGCGGATGTATACAAGCGGGACAGGATCGCAGCCATTTCCGAGCGGACAATTCCACGATCTGCTTGGAACGTTCCGTCGGGATATCCGACCATGTATGCCCGATGATCCCCTGCGGCCTTCACTTTCGGCTCCTGGGAGAAGCTGAATTTCACGATCGTGTCACCGACATGGATGACGCCGTCCTTAATGTAGCTGTCAATCCCGAAGCGCTCTTCACGCTTATCGGTACGGCTGTCAAAAACAACGTATCCATTCTTCTCGCCCAAGAAGTAGTAATCGCCATCCGCATAAACCATCCAGCCGTATTGGCCGCTGTCTGAGCTAATCTGCGGGTTGTGGTTTTTGTTCGGTGAGAAATCCGGAAGCTCAGGCAAATTGACAAGCTTACCCGGAACTCTGCCTTTGGAACGATTCAGTTCCGTGTCCGCCCAATACAATTGCATATTCACGCCTGCAACAGGCTGGCCTGTCACCTTATCGAGGATCGTACCGTATGGATCGACCAAATCAACCGATAACTTGGCATTTCCTTTGCTATCGACGCTTAGCTTGCCGGCAGGACCAGCCAGCTTGTCCCCGTTAGGCGCGATCACGTTCAGTGACAACGTATATTCGCCAGGCGCAACTTTCGGAAGCGTAAAGCTGCCGTCTTGGTTCATTACGATATTCGGCAGATTCAGTTCTTGCCCGGTTGCCGATTTTATTTTCCCTGTAACTTTCAAGTTGTCGCCGACGAGCTTCGTAATTTTGTCCTGAACGACTTTCCCCCCGTTGGCTTGGTCGGAAACAACGACGTCCGTTTTCATAATAGGTGCAGGTTGTTGTACAACGTTCGTATTCCCTGCAGGTGGATTTTCTGCCGGTACCGCAGGTACAATGGGCTTGACACTAACCACATTGGACAAGCCTGCAAATGGACCCGATTCGACGTTTAGTCGGAAATAGTAGGTTTCACGGCTCGATAAACCGGCTACGGTTGCACTCGTTGAGCCGGCTTCCAGCGCCTCCAATGGGCTAACTGGTGTGAAGATAGTGCCATCCGTGGATTTTTCAACCGTGATGTTCGATGCCCCCGTTAATGCAGGGAAATTCAATGTTACTCGTCCTATCCCTGGAACAGCTGACAACGTGGTGATCGGTTCCGAAGGCGAGACCTGAACCACATTGGACAAGCCTGCATACTGACCCGATTTGACGTTCAACCGGAAATGATAGGTTTCGCCGTTCGTTAATCCGGTTACGGTTGCACTTGTTGAGGCAGCATCCAGCGTCTCCAATGGGCTAACCGGCGTAAAGGTGGTTCCATCGGAAGATTGTTCAACAACAATGCTCGTTGCCCCTGTTAGAACAGGGAAATTCAATGTCACTTGCCCATTGCCTGCAACAGCCGACAACGTGGTTAACGATTTCGAAGGCGAAGCTTGGACTACGTTGGATACCCCGTCATATAGTCCGGATTCGACGTTCAATCGGAAATAGTAGGTTTCCCCGTTCGTTAATCCGGTTACGGTTGCGCTTGTTGAAGCAGCATCCAGCGTCTCCAATGGACTTACCGGCGTAAAGTTGGTCCCGTCGGCAGACTGTTCCACCACGATGCTCGTTGCCCCTGTGAGAGCCGGGAATTCCAATGTCGCTTGCTCATTGCCGGCAACAGCGGTCAACGTGCTTAAAGGAGCCGGATCTGCGGCAAGAACATAGACGGTAAACGTCTTCTCGCTTGTCAGCCCGTCTTTGGTGATAGTTGCCGTCAAGGTCACGTAAGTTCCCGATTGGGCGATAACCGGTCTCGTCACGGTTCCGTCGGGGGCAATGACCGACGGCTGGTCGGAGGACCAGACAGTGGTTACGCCATCGTCTTGTTGCAGCGTAATATTGTTTTTTACCGAGTTTTTCGTATCACCGGAATGATACCGGATATCGGTCTGATTCTCTGCCGTTTCAATGGCTAGAATTGCAGCTTTATAATCCGAAATGAGTTGGTCCGCAATTCGATCGGCAATTTCTTGAATGATATCGGCGCTGGTTTTATCGGAATGGACATGCAGTCCTCCCTTTGAAATACCGTCGATAAACGTTTGGTCGATATCCTCATAGGTGGCGCTGGTTACGCCGACATATTGCGCGCCGCTGTTATTGAATGAGTCCGTCAGATTGGATTGATTCGATCCCCCGTCTAAATCTCCGCGAGGATCATCATTAATGTTCACGACATAGCGCAGCGGCGACGTCCCCCAAAGGATATTATCCACGGCTACATCCAATGTCTTGCTCGAAGTTGAATACAACTTCATATTATCGAATGCAAAAATCGAGATGATCTCGCAGCCATGGCCTATATGGCTAACGATCGGACCAAATTCATTTCCGTAAACGTCCGGGAGGGCTAAATTCCGAATGATTTGGTCGCCATTATCCCACATGCTCAGCGTCGTATCCGTTACGACGATTTTAATGCTGTGGTGAGTGGATGCCCCTTTCGGAAAACTTCCGATTGAGGTAACGCCTGACATGGAACTCAAAGCACTTCCCGTCTCATTGTGTAGCGCGGTGGCGTCCACCCCATTGATTTTATATACTTTGACAGCGCCTTGAACATATAAAATCGTATAACCGCTTAATTTCCCGCTGCTGTCGATCTGGGTATTAAATAGAAAACCGCCGCCTTCCATGCTGTGGTAATCCACTTTGGATTCATCCATGTCGAAGGTGATGATCTTTTTGCCCGAAGGGCTTCCCTGCGTCAGCATGAAATCCTTATAAGCAGGCGAGGTATAACCATAGAAGGTTAACGTGCTGCCGCCGTTGGTAATCTGAACATGATTATAATCGGCGGTTTCAACCGCCGGGGGCGTGGCACCAAAACCATAAGGATCTATATACCAGCTATCATAACCCTCATGCACATAAGTCGTATCCGTTACCGTTGCCCGGTCTGCACTCGCGTCCATGATCGACACATATTTGGGATTTACGCCTTCCGCCATCAGCTTGGCCTTAATCGCATCATTCAACTGACTCTCAAAATCACTGGAATCATAGATGCTCGTTCCGGCATTATAGTAAACCTCTGCTACCGGCGCGAGCGCATATGCCATCGGCATATTCGTAACAATTAACAGCGTTGCCACGATCATTGAAATTATTTTTTTCTTCAACTTTTTCACCCATCCTGTAAGTTAGTAACCGTGTGACGTCCAACAACGACCCTTGACCCCTTGTCCCATTCATAAATAATTTGTGCGGATAACACCCTCCAACGAATCAGATTGTAAAAATTGTTATTTTCAACATATCAAAAGCATCTCTCAAAAATCTCTCAAATTCGACTTCTGTCGACAGGTAGATTTTTGAGAGATCCTTGCCATATGATAGAGTCCATAGGGGTGTGACTATACATGAAGAAATGGGTTGGTTATCTGGGCGCTATATGCGCCTTAATCGCCATTCTCTATATGATTTTTAGCGACCAGGACACAAGTGCCGTCAACATCAAAGCCGTAAACGGCGTGCTTGACCTGCGAGAGCTCAAGGATTCACCGTTTGTATCGCTAGCCGGCGATTGGAAATTCACCGCCGAAGATTTTGTCGACCCGGCCGACTTTTCAAGCGAAGCCGATCATCTGCCTGTACCCGGTCCCTGGGCATCGGATGTCGAATGGGGATCCTATCAGTTAATCGTATACCTGCCCGACTACTGGTCCGATGAGATCGGCCTCCGTGTACGAAATATCTGGTCTGCCCATACCATCTATATTGATGGCGTACCCCTATCGAAAATAGGAAGCGTGGCAGCAACCAAACAAGCGACATCCCCGGACAATCCTGCCTATGAAGCGTATTTTAAACCGGGGAGCCGGCAGCTCCTGATTACCGTTCATGCCTCCAACTTCTACAACACGAGAGGCGGTATCGTCCTGCCGATCGATTTCGGCGACGCCGAGCAGATGAAGGAAGACGTGCAGCGGGATCTTTCCCTGGAATGGACGGCTACCTTATGTTTGCTGTTGTTCAGCATGTTCCATATGACGATTTACTTGCTGCGAACGAAGGACGAAGCCTTCTTGTACAGCGGTCTGCACTTTCTACTATTGGCAATGGTCATTGTGCTGCGAGGAGAACGGCTATTCATTCGGGAATTTCCGTCATTTCCCTTTGAGCTCTATTTTCGCCTGCAGGACACCTTTACCTTCTTGGCCTCCATCTTACTGATTGTCTTTATCGTAAAAATGATCCCTTCCATCATGAGCCGAAAGACGATGTATCTGCTATTTCTACCAATCCTGGCTTATGCTTTCTTGAATGCGGTTCTCCCGGCCAGAACCATATCGGTTACGCAGTATCCGCTCTTCTACTACAACGATGGATTAATCCTGGGCATTATTATTCGCATCTTCTATCTGACGCTTAAAAAGCGCATCAATATACGTAAAAATGAAGCCGTCATTCTCATGTCGATGCTTCTATTTCTAGCCGTATTCGCTATAAGCGCTTCTTCGGACAGCTTATTCTTCACCGGGCGCAATTATATGAACCGTATCGGACTGGTCGGGTTTGTCATGTCAATGAATGTTTTTCTCGGCATACGCCTAATGAACCGGGCCGAGGAGTCGGAGCAATTGAACACCAGGCTGCAGAAGGCTAACGATGCGAAGGATGCCTTCTTGAAAGTCACGACGCAGGACATGCAGAGGCCTCTGCATGATGCCGTTCATCTATTGGGGTCCATCACCCGGGAGCCCAATCGCGAAAAGCAAGGCGAGCAATTGTACTTGGCGGAACAACTGATGGGGAACATGGTGTATTTATTGAGGGATCTGCACGATTTTACCCGCATTCGATTCGATGATTACGCAATCCAGCTCAAGTCCACCAATGTTCGGATGGTCATGCTTCATGTCATTCAGCTGATGCAGTTTACCTTTACGAAGAAGAAGATCGCAATCAACGAACAGATTCCGAAGCAGCTTTACGTATGGGCCGATGAGCAGCGCTTGACGCAGGTATTCATCCGGATCATGACCGAGATCTCTCATGACAACGCAGAAGATCGGCTGACCATTGAAGCTGTACAGGTGGGCACGGATATCCTGCTTATAGTGACGTCAACCGGCGAATCAACGAAAGTGAATCGGGACCGCCCGCATTCCTCGGGGCTCATGATGACGGAGGAACTCATCCAACAGATGAACGGGGGCATCGCATATGAACGGATGAAAGGTGGTATTCGCTTTACGGTCACCCTGGCTTTCAGCGAATTTAAAGAGCCGGTTACCGCAGCCGAATATGAATACAACTTGGAATCTGCGGCACACGCAGAAGATCGGGATCTGGGAACGCTCTTGATTGTCGATGATGATGCAATGCATGCGGAAGTCATGAGGGATATGCTGGGGGACGCCTACAAGGTACGAATCGCTTATACGGCTCAAGAAGCGCTTGACTATTACAGGAATCATCCGGAAATCGCGATGATGATCACGGATGACATCATTCCAGGCGACATGGATAGTCTGGAATTGCTTCGGCAAATCCGTACGCAGGCATCCTTAATGGACCTGCCGATCTTGATGATGATTTCCTCCGAATATCCCAGACATATTGAAATGATTTTTGCAGCCGGCGCTAATGATTATTTGCTGAAGCCCTTTTCCAAAGAGACCTTGATGGCCCGCTTGAATGCCGCGGAACAAACGAAGCAATCGATGCTGAAGGCGATTGAGTACGAAATGGCATTTCTGCAGACCCAAATCAAACCGCACTTTCTATACAACGCGCTGAGCAACATCATTGCCTTCTGCTATACGGACGGAGAGCGTGCAGCTTATCTTCTAACGATGCTTAGTTCTTTCCTGCGTTATATATTTGAGACGAGCCGGGATGGACAATTCTCTACCCTGCAGAAGGAGCTGGAAATTATCGTGGCCTATGTCGAGGTGGAAAAAGCTAGATTTGGCGAACGGTTAACCTTCGCTTATGACATCGATCCGTCCATTGCCCCGGAGCATGTTCTCATTCCCAGCCTGCTCCTGCAGCCTTTAGTCGAGAATGCGATTCGCCACGGCCTATTCAACAAGGAAGGCCCCGGACATGTTCAGGTCACTATTTCCTTGCACGGCTCCTTCCTGAACATACGCGTCGATGATGACGGTGTAGGCATGTCAGCCACGCAGTGCGCTCAGTTAATGGGAGGAACGGCCGCCAATGCCGGGATCGGATTCACGAATGTACGTCGGCGCGTGCATGATCTCACCCAAGGAAGCCTGGATATTCATTCGTCGCCAGGCAATGGAACAACCATTCAAATAACGATTCCCGTGAAGGAGGAACAAGGTGATGTGGAAAATCATCATCGTGGAGGATGAGAAACCGATTCTGGGCCTGCATGCCCGAATGCTTGAAACGTATGGCCCGTTTCAAGTTGTAGGCTGCTACGAATCGCCATTCGATGCGCTGCAGGAAATACCGAAGCTGGAACTGGATGCGCTTGTGCTCGACATTGAAATGCCGAGAATGACGGGACTTCAGCTGGCTCAGAACTTGGTGGAGAACGGGATCGACGTGCCAGTGATCTTCACGACCGCTCACCAGCAATATGCCGTGCAAGCCTTTCGCGTGCAAGCCCTGGATTATCTGTTGAAACCGATGACCATGAAGATGGTGAAGCAGCTGGATGAACGCCTTCAGAAATATTACGGCCAGAGACCAAAGCTGGCACATAAGAAAGAGCTCGATGTCCAGTTATATGGAGAAGCATCCGTTATGAAAAGCGAGCAGCTTGTAAAATGGCCTACCCGCATCACGGAGGAGCTGTTTTATTATTTGCTGCTGCATGAGAATAAATTGTGCCCGAAGTGGAGAATCATCGATGATCTCTGGACGAACGTGGAGGAAAAACGAGCCCTTTCTAATCTGTATAATACGATTTATCGGATGCGTCAGCTGTTTATGGAACTCGATATTCCCATCGTCATCGAACGAATAAATGAAGGTTATATCATGAATGCGAACAGCAGCATCGTGATGAAACCAAAAGAAAGACCGGATGCCCTTCTGTTGGAATCGAAAGGATATCTGTGGGCCTATGCTAGCGAATCGAGCCGTTAAGCACCTTGCTATCTGATCGAGCCGTAAAAACGCAAATGTCCATCCTGATGGTAAGCAAAAACCACATCCTCGTGCGGATGTGGTTTTTCATTGTCCAGATACAATCGCTTGCGGGATGAAGAGGTTTCGCTATGGCCACTCTCCTTCCGCTTACAAGTTAGGAATTTGCCAATCGATTTCTTGAAGCCCCATATTGCGTAGAAATTCGTTAGCGCGAGAAAACGGCTTGCTACCAAAAAAACCTCGATGCGCAGACAACGGACTCGGATGCGGCGAACGAATCAGTTTATGCTGCCGATTCGTAATCAGCTCGGCCTTCTTCTGGGCGTGGCTTCCCCATAACAGGAACACGACAGGCTCATCTTTCCGATTGATCGTCTCAATGACTTTATCCGTAAAGTTTTCCCATCCTCTGTTTTTATGAGAATTTGCTTCATGCGCCCTCACGGTGAGCACCGTATTTAGAAGCAGTACCCCTTGCTGCGCCCATGTAAGCAGATGACCGTTATTGGGAATGAAGCAGCCCAGATCATCCTGAAGCTCCTTGTACATGTTTTGTAAGGAAGGAGGCGTGCTGACGCCCTCTTTGACAGAGAAGCTTAAGCCGTGGGCCTGTCCCGGTCCATGATAAGGATCCTGGCCCAATATGACCACTTTGGTGTCGGCCAGCGACGTATAGTGCAGCGCATTAAAAATATCGTATTTATCGGGAAAAATGGTCTTCGTCCGATATTCCTCAATGAGAAATTCCCGCAGCTGTAAGTAGTATGGCTTCGTAAATTCCTGCTCTAAATATGTCGCCCAGTCATTCTTCAATATCGCCATTTCGGGTTCTTTCCTCCTGCCATGGTCAAAAGATATAACTAGATTATATCATACGGTTCCTTTCTGGTATTTTCCTAACCCTTACGAACACGCAAAAAAAGCGACCGATTACGGGTCGCTTATATGGAGGCGAATCATAGCTCAGCAGATCCACCTTCAGCCACTGATGTTGATTGATTCCCTTTGTTAAGTCATGATGACCGGCTCAATCTTGCCGTTGCCGATCCGCATCCGATCCATGCATAGCTGGCGATGGCCCGGCTCGGTGTCTCCAATGATTCGGCGGTGGTATACGATAAGCCATTCATCTCTCTCCTGCAAATGCAAGTAGCCATGGTGGCCGGGTCCTTCAGCAATCGGCTCCTGTCGCTCCAGAATCGTGCCTTCATTCTTGAATGGACCGAGCGGGCTGTCGCTTACGCCATAGGCTACGCGGTAGGTTCCATTCGTCCATCCCCCCATGGACCACATCAGATAATAAAGTCCGTCCTTCTTAATCATGCAAGGACCCTCCACATATCCCTCTGGCGTAATGGAACGGAAAATTTCATTGCCGTCGTCTGCCAATGGAACGAATCCCGTCATCTCTTCGTTCATCCGTGCAACGTTGCAGTGCCCCCATCCGCCATAATACAGATAGATCGTTCCGTCTGCGTCCTTGAATAGATGCGCATCGATCGGCTGTGCCTGATGAATGAACTTATCCACGAGCGGCTTCCCTAAGTAGCCTCTGTACGGCCCTTCCGGACGGTCCGCAACGGCGATTTCCAAGCCGCCGGTTTCCTCGTTCGATTGGATATCGTTCGATGCAAACATGAGATAATATTTCCCTTGGTGCTCGATATGGGTCGGTGCCCAAACCGCCCTCCATATCCATGGAAAATCCGCCATTTCGATAATGCCTTCGTGTTTCTCCCAATGGATCAGATCGTCGGAACTGAATGCGTCCAGATTCATCTGCATCGTATATTCCGTGATGGACCGCGTCGCATAAATCCAGTGCTTCCCCTCATACGTTCTGGCTTCGGGATCTGCATACCAGCCGGGTATGATCGGATTGTTGATGTTCAAGGTAGACACTCCTCTCCTGTGCTGGGCATGTCGAGTTTGAGCATTATGGTATCGCCCGCCGACTAATGGCGCTCGATTGAAAAAAAGCCTCGTTCTACCATTGCTTCTACACCTGATAGCCATTCTCCTCCCGCGTGAAATCCTTGTAACTCGTTCAACTGACCTCCGATCCGATCTCAATATCCTCGCGAATATTCCGGGCTTTCTTTGAGATGAACGATATCATGGCCGGTTGGATTTTGGAAGGCACGCAGCCCAAACGTCGGCGCAACGGCAAAGATATGATCAAAGATATCCGCTTGAATCGATTCATACACTCCCCAGGCGGTATCATTACTGAAAGCGTAGATTTCCAACGGCAGTCCGTTATCTCCTGGCGCTAACTGTCTGACAATCAGCGTCATATCCTTATGGATTTTCGGATGATTCTGCAGATACCGATGGATGTATTCCCTGAATATGCCCACATTCGTAAGCTGTCTACCGTTCACGTTGCTTTCCATATTGATCTGGTGCTCGATGTTGTATGCGTTAATTTCATGAATTCGGGTCGTGACATAATCGGTAAGATAGTGAATCTTCTGAAATTCCTCAATCATTTCCTTGGTGCAAAAGCAGATGCTGCTCGTATCGACATAGAAGCTTCGCTTAATCCTTCGGCCGCCGGATACTTGCATGCCTCTCCAATTCTTGAACGAATCCGAGATGAGGGCGTAGCTCGGAATCATCGTGATCGTTTTATCGAAATTCATCACCTTGACCGTGTTTAGCGTAATGTCAATCACGTCGCCGTTCGCATCGTATTTAGGCATCTCAATCCAGTCGCCGACGCGCACCATATCATTCGATGATAATTGAACGCCTGCCACCAGACCCAGTATGGAGTCCTTGAACACCAACATCAGCACGGCCGATAAGGCACCGAGCCCACTGAGAATGATCAAAGGATTCTGACCGATGAGGTTCGAGATCATCACAATGCCGCCGATGATGAAGAGAACGATCTTCACCACCTGAATGTATCCCTTAATCGGTCTGATCTTGGAAACCTCAAATGATCGATAAATGTCATCAAAAGCATTAAGCAGCGCATTCAACACCGTGATGGTGACAACAATCATGTACGTCATTGCCGCTTTTTCAATCAGAATCTGGTACGCCGGAAAGATGGATGCCGAAAAATAAATAATGATTGCCGGCACGAGATGCGACAGCTTGTGGAACACTTTTTTCTCCACGATGATTTTGTCCCACTTGTAACGATTGTTGTTGACGATATGAATAATCGTCTTCAGCACGATTTTTTTGGTAATAAAATTGGCCAGTATGGAGACCACTGCGATAAAAACGACCATGATCATATTCGAGAGATATCCAATGGTTTGTTCGCTCATGCCATATCCGTCTAGTTGATTTTTAATAAAGTCCATTGTTTCCTCCTGACGCAGTTTAAGATTAGCCTATTATTATAGAGGAGATTCTAGTACTACGCAAAGTTCAAGATAAGACATCGCTGGGTTGATTTGGGAGATGCTTGGTGTAAGACTGTCTGTTTGAAAAACAAAAAAAGAGCACCGGAATCGGTGCTCTTTTAGCCTGATTTGATATGTCCGAAGGATTCTAAGATTATTGATTCGCATAGAAGACCTTTCAAGATGAGCAGTACTAAACTTACCGTTTGACCTAAGCCAAAGTTGCAGCAAAAGAGCCGAGCGTCTTTCTGCATGCAGAGAAGGATTGCAGCTCAATGCAAATCTGTGGTTCCTCATTTCTGTCCGCTTCCTGATTACGTACAATCCAGACCCCTTCATTAGCAGGAAGCACAAATAAAATATCCTCGATTGCCGTCTGATTTCCGCTGCCAATTCTTATCGTGCTTAGATTGTCCATGGTACGGGCATTGGTTTGAAAATCCTGCTGCCATGTTGCAATCAGCTGCTGCTGTTCTGATGAAAGCTCATCATAAAGACGGGAGGCAGGGGATTCACCAGATGTCAGCCGGTTCCACAATTCTTCAGTGATCACAACCTTGGATTCGGATAAAGTCGTCCCTTCAGCTTTCGAAGGCTTCACTCCATAGAAACGTACAAGCTCCTCTTCCCAATCCGCCGGCTCTGTCCAGGATAGAAAATGAAGCGTATGATTGTCAGACAAGTGATACAAATACCGCTGCTGCAGCTCGTGTATCGTCAGTACTTTGTTAGAATTCCGATCCGTGATGCCTCTCAGCATATAATTGCTGTGCAGCAAATGCTGAATCATGTGCGTAATTTCGGAAGGAAAACGAACCTCTCCGTTCTCTTCATCAATCGATTCTATAAAACCTTTGGACATCAAGCTATGTGTAGCTGCCTGAAACAAAAGCTCCCATCTGTCTTCAGACAGGTCTCCATAGTATGCCTTCATAAGTCCTGCAGCCATTTCCTCCCCTTGATGAACGGCCAAGGCGTAACCCAGCTCTTCTAATGAAAATATATAGGTATGCTCGCTCATGTAAGCAAATCCTCCAATACAAATCTATTTCGATTCCTTTCCGTTACGGCTGATCAGCCCCCGCAGGCGCTTCATGACAGACTGAATTTCGGTATCGGTCAACAAATAATACGTATTCACGGTCCAGGTCTCTCTATTTTTCAAATGAAAAATCAGCACAGGAAATTTCGGAAGCAGCCACTTCCGAATGGAAGGGCCGCTGTAGCTGATGCTTGTAATCTCCACCCAGGCTACGGTCCGCGTACCATCCGAAATGGAATTTTGATCGTAGGTGAGCAGCCGCGTGTCTGATTTCAGCGCCTTTGGCAAGCTGACAACCAAATATCCTCCAAAAAACGGAATCCCTATTATGGCTGATGTGATACAAAAAAACTTGCGAATAAAGGAAGTATCCATAAAAAAAGCCGCGTACAGCAGAAACAGGCAGGCCAGCACAAACAGTAAACTGCCAAGTGATTTGCCCCATGCCACGGATTTCCGATATGATATTGCGTTCATGATTTAGCGCCTTCCTGAAATTATTTGAACAGTCCGCTAATCCAGCGAACTCCTTTTTCGGCCACTTTAGCTGCGCCATCACCGACAAAGGCTCCAACCGTACCGCCTACATAGGAACCGATGGCCGCACCAACCGGACCGCCAATCATCGCACCGACGGCTCCGCCTGCTACAGCCCCGCCATAGGTCGCGGCTGTTTTTACAACAACGTTCGATGCGGCTACAGCTACCTCTTCCCCGTTAAGCTTGCCTTCACGATACTTACTGACAAGGCCGGACGCCTCACCAATCACATTAAAGGTTGCGTTAATCGGGAATATCTTTTTGGCGATCATACCTGGGATTTTCTTGGTAGCCATCCCATATCTACCTTTTTCTACACCGGCTATGACCTGTCTAGTCCATTGAGGAAAATTCTTAGCTTGACTAAAGCCTAACCCAAAATTGAGACCGAATTTGCTTGCCACTCTATCAAAGCCTTTGATTCCTTTCATCATGAAGCCTGGGTTCACAATCTGGCGATTTATGCCTCTTGCCAGGTTCTTCAAGAACGTATTGTTACCTTTGCCTTTAACCCATGGCGCATTATGAATTTTGGCTCGGGACGGATTTCTGGGATCTACTCTGAATTGTACCGTCTTCGTTAAGACCAAGGAAGCGCCCACAGAGCTGTAAAGGAGAGTTCCCCACTTTTCCAGATTATCTCTTGCTTCAAGCGAGCTGTCTAACACGTTCTGGGTTTGATCAATCGGATCGGCGGCCGTCCTTTCCTGTAAAGAAACTTGAGTGGAATCGGCCTCTTTAAAACGGTTGACAATCGTATGTAATTCCGTGCTGACTGAACCCACCGCTGTGGTGAAATTATCCATTTGCTGACGGGCCAGCTGGAAATTTTGATAGAATTGTTGCCTTGTCGTACCTTCCCATCCACTTTCAAGGATTTGAATCTGCTGGGTAAGGTGGCTGCAAATTTGCACCCCAATCTCCCTGGCCTGTGCAAATTGTTGGGATATCTCCATAAGTCTTTCCGGAGGAACTAATATTTTACCCATGGCACTCACCTCAACAATATACAGATTAATGTAATTATTGTAGTAAAGGTCATCCATCTTCACAAAAGGAACAAGTAGCAGAATAGTAAAAAATCGTTAGGTCCTTGGAACCATTTCCCTTTTCCCCATAGTCGGAGGACAGAGCCGATTACGAATTCAAACCCATATCCTTCAGTCAAAAGTAAAGTGCCTTGTGCCAAATGGACTAAATCATGACTAACCGTACCGTTCATCATTAGCAGGAAATCTGTCTCGCATGGACAACAAAGGCTGTCCTTCAAGTAGATATTCTACTTGAAGGACAGCCCTCTTTTATGGAAAGGACGTATTTTGAAAAAGAGTATTTCTCCCGGCAGCGCATGTCTACGTATCCGTTGTTTTGTCATAACGCCCGTTGTCGACTTTACGGAGAGAGTATCCGTTTTTGACCTGTGAGCTCCTGAATCGGCTTAATGTTTTGAGTGAATTCAAGCGTACCTAAATAGGTTCCTTCTTCATCCCTTACGGCAAAATAGCGAATGTAGACAAATTTATCTTTAACCGGGATCCAGAAATCTTCTGCATCTTTGACCCCTGCTTTGAAATCAGCAAGCAGCTGATTGACGACATGAACGCTTTGCGGAGGATGGCAGTTCTGAACACTTCGGCCGATAACCGCTTTGGTACGAACGAAGATTCTTTCTTTTCCCTGTGAAAAATATCGTACGATATCATTTTCATCTATAAAGGTTAGGTCGACCGGTAAATGATTTAAAATGGATTCCATCTGTCTGACCGATAAAATGCCTGTACTCATTCGGATATACCCCTCTTGCAGCGGAGAAGACTCCAATCCCTTATCGGAGCCAGGTTCAGCTGCTCTTTCAGGCATCCATTGTTGATCCGGCGCAATCAAGCAATAACCGACTTCTTCGCTTTGGGCAGCAATTTGAAGCCATTCATCTTCCGTCAACTTTTCCAGAGCCATGGGTAATAAAATATGTTCCTCTTTATAGATCATTTCTGTTACTTCGTTTAGGACACGTTTTGCCAGATCCACTACGATTTCGGCATTGCCATCAAAATGAGTGAGTTTGGATTTCACTTCTTTGATGCCAAGTCGGATACCGTCATCTACTGCCCACATCACCTTGGTCGGTCCAAAGATTCCGTATTTCTCGAGAAAAGGAAACAGTAAATTTTCTTTGCGGCTGTAGTGTTTATCTACATCATAGAGGAGACTGAAATCCTCCAGCAATTTGAGTCGATTTGCCTCCCCCTGATCCTTCAGAAATTGATCCAGATGCAGCGCGATTTTGAAATTTGCCAGTCGATCGATTTCCTGGTTCTCCATCTTAAAGGTAAACACAGGATGTCCAGGCTGCTCTTCAGGTTTATGATCTCTATGAATGTCTTGGATGGAACCTTTGAATACAGCAGCATGCACGCTGCACAGTCGCTGTACTTCGGTTACCGGTATTCCTTCCTCCTGCATCAGCACTTGCTCCAGCTCCGAAATTTCATCAACCGATATTTCGCCTACGGCTTGGTTGAATTTTGACTTTACTTCCTCCACGCTTTTTCCATGGTGCAGCTCTTTAATGATATCCTTGAGCAAATGTATACGGGCGGTTCGATGAGCAGAAATTCCTTCCTCACGGTTATTAATTAATTCACTCATGTTCATCACCTCTGTTTTGTTTCAATATATAGAGATTAAATTCTATTCTGTTTACTTCTCTAAATTAGCATCCTCATGCCCCATGGCTTGTGATTAAAAGCACAAAAACAATGAAAATTCATTGAACAAAAAAAAGGTGATCTTTCTCCTTCGAAAAATACCAGTAGATCATGTAATAAATCGAGTTCAAATGGTACAGGCAATACGAGCTCGCTTTCTCAAAGGGTATCCAACAGTTCACGCTCTTAATAGTTCTCAATAACTATTGCAGTATGAAGGAGTCTAATTTAAAATGGCATTAAATTCCTTTTAATTCCATAATTGATCTAAAATGTGATTCACTCTAGATAAAAGCGTTTTTAATTAATCGAATATTTTCTCACTTCGCATCTTAGTGTAGATCCATTCGAAATACCACATTATCCAACATCACCGCTTATTTTACCACCTACGTCAGCAATCCCCTCTTAATCACCAATACCATCATGTATTACACAAAACATTAGTTATTTATGTTCTCTTATTGAACATACATATTGACCTGGAAGGAGGTGAGGAAGCACGTCGTTATGCAATCAAGGCGCGAATGATCGCTTGGTTCTTCGTGCATAGTTTATCGAAAAGAGGAGGAGTTTTTTTGATGCTAACCCTAAGTTTGCCTAATTCTGGACTCATTAAGAAGGTTTTGGCCGGCGGTCTATTGATGATGCTCGCTGTTATGGCTCTATTCTTATTCGAGTCCAAAGCATCCGCTCACGGGTATGTAAGTAATCCTTCCAGCCGTGCGGATTTATGTGCAAGAGGAATCAATACGAATTGTGGACTTATTATTTATGAACCGTATAGCTTGGAAGCAGCCAAAGGATTCCCGGCAGCAGGTCCAGCCGATGGTAAAATCGCAAGTGCTAACGGCTTGTTCGCTCCACTTGATCAGCAATCCGCAACGCGTTGGACAAAAGTAAACATTTCACCTGGACAAACGACTTTTGACTGGAAGTTAAAAGTACCTCATGCAACAGCTAGCTGGAAATACTACATTACCAAGCAGGATTGGGACCCGAATGCACCATTAACTCGTGCATCCTTCGACTTAACTCCTTTCTGTAATGTACCGTATAAAGGCATGCCGTCCAATACTTATTCCGACACTTGTAACGTACCGAGCAGAACGGGATATCAAGTCATCCTCGCTGTCTGGGAAATTGCGGACACAGGAAATGCATTCTATAACGTTATCGATGTGAACTTCACCGGTGGTGGAAATCCAGATACAACAGCGCCAACTGCTCCTACAGGAGTAACAGCTTCCAATGTCGCAACCACTAGTGCAACAATTTCCTGGAATGCTGCTACAGATAATGTTGGCGTGACGAATTATCGTATTTTTAACGGTTCAACCCAAATCGGTTCCACAAGTGCATTGAATTACAATCTAACAGGCCTAACACCAAATACAACCTATAACATTACCGTTAAAGCCGTAGATGCTGCTGGGAACGTATCACCGGCCAGCAATCCTGCATCCTTCACCACACTAGCTGTAGTAGGTCCTGATACGGAGGCTCCTTCAGCTCCTACAAGCTTGCATGTCATGGGTACAACTACATCTACTTCAGTTCCTTTAATGTGGAATGCTTCAACGGACAATGTGGGTGTAACAGGCTATCAAGTGTTCCAAGGCTCGACATTAGTCGCTACGGTTTCGGGTTCAACGCTTGAATACAAGGTTACGGGTCTGTCGCCAAATACGGCTTACTCCTTTACGGTTAAGGCAGTTGATGCCGCCGGTAATGTATCCGCTGCTAGCAATATGGTCAATGTAACGACACCTAACGCACCTGTCACATACCCAGCCTGGGATGCATCCACGGTTTATGTTGGTGGCAGCAAAGTAACCCATAACGGTGTGAACTATGAAGCGAAATGGTGGACGTTAGGTGAAACTCCAGGAAGTGCAGACGTGTGGAAAGTCATTCCTTAATATTCTGACTTCTATAAAAAATGACTACAGAATTTTTCTGTAGTCATTTTTCTTATCTTATATTTATGCTTTATTGATGGTTCAATGATTACTCCTAGGACTTGCGTTTTCTCCTGAAAGCTGTGCAGCTTCTTTTTTTGATGATCCCCCGTTACTTTGATCGACTTCAAAAATATCGAGCAGGAACATAAAGATCGGAATCCCGATAATAAGCCCCCAGATCCCCATGTAGTGCTGGGAGAAAATAAGAACAATAAAGGTGTAGAACATCGGCAGCTTCGTTTTGTGAGCATACAGCTTCGGATTTAAGAAGTATGTCTCAACTGCATGGATGAGCAAAATCATGACAATCGCCCAAATGACGGATGAGATACCGCCAATCTGGTAACCGATAATACTGATTGGAATGAGGGAAATAACAACACCGACTACCGGCACAAGGCTTAGTAAAAATACCATAATCGTTAGAGCGAACAAATAAGGGTAGCCCAAAATCCACAAACCGATCGTCGTTAGAATCGTGTTGAACAAGGCGATCATCAGTTGAACCTCGATCACTTTACCGAAGGAAGAGGTGAATTTTTTGCCGAAATATTTAAACTCATTGTAAGCCCAGCTTATTTTGCTTTTGCTCAACTTATCTGTAAAGTCATTGACTGTTTTCTTCTGGATTAAGTAGAAATAGCTCAATACAATAACAAAAATGATAACCTCGGCCCATTTGCCTAGCTTCAGAATATAATTTAATGCCTGGCTTCCGTATTGCTCTATTTCCAGCTTACCAAGCGCGGAGGAGACAAGCTCAGCAATTTCATCCGACTGAGGTGTATTCACGAATTTGACAATGGAAAAATATAAATCGGAAATTTGACTAATGAGCTTCGGAACATAATTGACAATTCCGTATACAAGCCCAAATATTAAAGCCGCATACAATATCGTATTAACGACAATAGGCGAAATAGGAAACAGCTTAGATATTTTTTTCGTAATAAAGTGCTCTAGGCGTCCCATGACGAAGGTAACAAGAAACAGCAATAACAGCAAATTGAGCATGCCTCTTAAGCTATACAGCAATAAAACAACAAGTAAGAGGAACAGAATTCTTCTTACTATATTGTTAGCAAAAAACTCCCGCAAAAAATTCATTCGCTTCCCTCATTTAATTATATTTTAGTGATCTAAAGATTTACGGAAGAACCTGGAGAGTCAATACGAAAGACTTGACTTCCGACCGCTGTTGACAGCATGACATTACTTCAGTTCAACTTAGACAGTTCAATTATATATGAAATTGTTACATTCGAAAATCTCATCAACAGCTCCATAATGAATAAATAAAACACACGCCATTTCTAACGCTCCAAACAGATGGCACTACATCTGTGTATTCGTCGATTAAAAAGAATGTGGCTCTAGTAGCCCGTGCCTTTGCTACGCATCAAATTCAATTATTTCACACGGATCGTTATACAATCGCATAGACAAAAACCCGGCCTCACACGGTCGGGCTTTTCATGGTATCTTATAAACCTGTCAGACGAATTTCGTTAAGCTCTTCAGTTGTCCAAATAAATCACGCTTCAAGTAGTGGAGTTAAAAAAAGAGAGCTTCTAAAGCTCTCTTTGGGCTGGCTGCATCATCCCTTGAGTGGGGTGATCCTCTGGATACTCGTAATATTGCGACTGAACGGGCGCATGCATTTGTGCTTCCATTGGCGGCACTGACGGCTGCTGATATGGCTCATCCACATACATGATTCTACGCAGAATTTGCATGAGCCCATTCACGACGCGCAGCGCGACCCAGAAAAGGATAAGGCCAACGCCTACGTACAACAGATATTGCTGATTATAAGTCCAATCTATATGAAAATAACTAAAAACGCTATTCTCTAAAATATCAAGCTGCATTTCATTCATCAAAATGATATGGACGACTGGAAGAGCAATCAATCCGAGTCCTAGCGAAATCACCGTTACCATAATAACAAAGAACACTATGCCAGTTACAAATCTTAGTAATACGAGCAGCAAATTTCGAATAAATAACCCACCGTCAAAACCTCTCACCATTCGCTTCAACCAATTCTCCCCAGCTTCAGGTTGTTGATTGTAGGTATACGATTCAGAAGGATTAGGTAAGCCTAAAATTTGTCTAATCATGCTTTGTTCAAAATTCACAATCCCATTCAACAGCTTGGCTACTCCAAAAAACAGCGGTATTCCGATAAATATTGGAGTCAAACCGATGGAGAGTACAATTCCCGTTATCGCTACTGTAAAATAAATAATCCCTAACGGGAGAGATAGCAAGAAATAGAGGATTGTTGCATAGGTTTTTGGATTAAAAAGCACCCAATTCACCTTGCCTGCCCGCGCCGTTGCAGTCGCTTCTGTTGCCTTCATATTCAAACACCCCTTATAGCTTCATAAGTCACGCTCCGAGTTATAAATCCATTATATCCGCCTTATCTGGCTAACATAACCGTCTTAGGGGGTATCTGAACCTAGACTTTAGACTAGGACTAGTCCAAGTCACATGAACTTATTGAAGCAAAGACACGATGTTAAAGTCGCCGAACGACATTTAAACACAATATAAACTATAGTGAAAAATCGGTAACGTCTTTCTTATAGGCATATTTCAGAGTATAGGTTTCTTCTTTTCCATAGGGCATGGTAGCGATTTTTATCCGAGTATAATTAAGCCTGCTCTCTCTGATCAAATTATATTCTCGGTTGAATCTCCGCCTTCACACGAACCTTCCATGTGACAATTTTTTTCAGGTGTCGTGCTTCAGGTAAGGGTTATTTTCATGAACGATGTTAGCTCGGCTCCCATACACTCTAAAGTTTTCCGTCGTTTGCCTGACGCTACCCCTTAAAGAAAAACATTCTTGACAGCTTTCATTTTTCACAGTTATTATAGACCTATAATATCCATTATATAAGCGTACTCATTTCACTAAGAGATCGTTATAAGGAGGAAAGAACATGATGAATCGCAATACCTCAGAAGACCATGGTGATATCTTCGATGTGGCGGTGGTAGGGGCAGGAGCTGCAGGGCTAAGTGCAGCACTGTTTCTCACTCGAGCCCGTCGCCGAACGGTCATTTATGACGGAGGACCCGTTCGTAATTCAATGATTTCTAAGATTCATGAATACCTTGGGCATGAAGGAAGTACACCGGCAGAATTCCTGGAACGTGGGCGTTCCGAGGTGGTAAGCTACGGCGGAGAAATTCGCAGTGAGACCGTATTGAAGATCGAAGGAAGGCCCGATGGGCTCTTTGATGTCTGGGGCAGCAAAATGAAGATCACGGCTCGGGCCGTAGTGCTGGCCACAGGGCTAGTCGATGTGCTCCCCATGGTACCTGGCTTAAAAGAGGGGTTGGGCAAGTACGTTCATCTGTGCCCATGCTTCAGCGGATATGAAGTTCGGGACAAACCTTTCGTAGCCTTTGGACTACCGGAGCGCCTTGCCCAGCTTGGAAAGTTCCTGACCGCATGGTCTTCAGACGTAACGGTCGTAAGCCCACAAGAGTTCGACTCCGAAACGCTGACAAGGCTTGATGGATTCGGGGTTAAAACCGTTCAAGACGAGGTGACCGGTCTGGTAACGGAAGGGGACCAACTCGTCTCCATCGCCACAGCGAGCGGCACGGAAGTGCCATGTGAAGCAGTTTTTGTGGCGGCCCCTTTCAAAGCTGCGTCTGAACTGGCTGCCTCTCTCTGTGAAGTAGACGAAGCCGGTTTCGCAGTTACCGATACGTACGGAAGAACGAGCCGACCAGGAGTATGGGCGATCGGGAATGCTACGGATCACCTTGCCCATCTCGTTCATTCAGCCGCCTCCGGTGCGAATATTGGACCTTGGGTCGTTGACTATTTGCTTGAAACATCCCTGAATCCGAAGAAGAAAGAATAGGCACGGATGACCGAAATTTCTTTTTCGCGCGCCCAGGCGCTGACGGTGAATCGGCTGTCGGCTGCGTATTTTGGAGACATGGACCAGCATCAATGGTGAAATGAATCGAGTCTCTAACTATGTGAATACGGCGCTGCGACACAAACAAATAAAAAGATAAAAGCATCGCTTAAGCCTCTGTAAAAGCTTAAACGATGCTTTTCTATATTAGGGTATTGTGAAATCAAATCTATTTCCGATTTTTCCTTTTTAAAACCGTTTTCTATTACCGGAACTCATCCTTGTGTCCGCCAAATTGGAAACCGAGTTGACCACTATAACCGCCTAAATGGCCACCGGCATCGAAGCCAAAACCATGTCCCCCACCAAGATGTGCACCGGTATAACCACCGACACCATATTTTCCACCAAGATATCCACCTGCATGAACTCCCATCCCATGACCACCACCGAGTTGGCCGCCAGCATGAACTCCTACTCCATAGTCACCGCCGAGATGGCTGCCAACATGAGCTCCTATTCCATGGCCACCCCCGAGATGACCACCGACAAACATACCTGCTCCATAATCACCCCCAAGCTGTCCACCAGCATGAACACCAATGCCATGTCCGGAATAATTGCCATTAGAAGGATAAACGCCATAATATGGTTCAGGATATGGATAATAAGCTGGTTGAGGGGATCGACAATATGAGCATAAATAGGGGTTAATTATCATTAATAAGCCTCCAATCTGATCTATGATTGTAGCTTATTCAGAACTAATAAAACATGATACTTGACCATTGCAATTTAGGAAAAATACAGAATACAGGGTCCGTGAGTTATCCAACCATTCTATAACAGTTTATCGAGAATAGTGCCCTTACGAAGCCATAGAGGACCCGCGGGACTGGTGCGATTTCCATCAACCATCCCAAAGTTAAAACGAACAAGCCCTTGCAAATTGCAAGGGCTTCATATTGTTGAGAAACCCTGCCCTTTTTCACCTCAGCCCAGTAGAATACCGAACGTAGGCTGTGGCTTAAAGGATTTTTTTAGATGTCTACTTGACGGGAACAACTTCATTCTCTGATAGCCGCTTGTTTATGGTTGTTGAGCTCTTAATCCTGGGATAAATCCTCATCCATGCCGACGGCTGAATCAAATACACTATCCTGCGGAACTTTCGTGAGATCTAGCTTTAGCTTCACTTGTTCATTGATATTCCCATACCAGGCCTCAAAGGAGTCATCCAACTGCTCCTCTCGATTACGATCCTCGTTCACATCTGAATCAACTTCCATTTTATTACCTAATACCTCGTAGTCGTCTTTGGGATGGATCATACTTTACTTCAACTCCTTCGTATTCGAATTGAATTAAATTCAATATTCATGAATACATGCTGGCCGCCGATTATTAGGTTTAAATATATATCTAACGTATCTTTCCGAAACCTTTTATTCTATTTATACAATTGATCTGCATTGGGATAGCGAATCTCTTCCGACTTTACGCGGGTACTGTTTCTGCCGGGATGAGTCGTTGGTTGTTCAAGTTCCGAATTGGTTTGCTCCCCGATTTCAGAGTCCTGAGGTTGGCTGTATTCTGATTGTTGGTTTTCACTCATACGCATTCTACTCTCCTTTTAAGACTTACATGTTTTAATGGTTAGTTTAGCAACTTGTTATTGAACTAATGCCCCTAATTTTCTCGTGCATAATTATTTTTACGCAACGACTTTCGGACAAAACTGTTTATATCCATCCCAAATCCCCATATACACTGCTCACATTTTTTAGGTTGTTTTGGTCTTAGATTGTCCGTGTTAGGAATTAACAACTTTCTCAAAAATATTTCCCTCCGATTTAAATTCCTGAACAAATTTATGTTTCCCTCTTATTGATAAATTATATATAAAACCAAAACTGTGTAGGTCTACCTTAAACTCCCGCCAGTCAAACGCTTTTTAAGTGCGAGCGAGCTCGAAATCGCGAATCATGCTATAACTTTACATGGTGGATTAACAGCTCCCTAATCCTCTGTTCTTCCCCGCTCTCGTTTGTACGGAACCATTCCATTCCAAATTTTTTGAAGACCTTTATAATCCTCACAAATATCAGCGGAAACTGGATACTGCGCGAGCAATTGCATTACTGCACCTCCTTTTTATACAACGTATGAATAAGCCTTAAAATGATTTGGGTACTCGCCGTTTTTTTCGGCGTAGCGAAAAATTATCATCTATTAGGCATTTGAACAGGCTAAATTCCTAGATACCCATACAATAAGAAAAGAATAGGTAAATGCTATATATTTGCGTGTATTTTCCTAATTTCATAAATTTGAGGTGAAGAGCTTTGGATTGGAATCAGAACAGAGGAACTTACCACGCCTTTATCAGCCTTGGAGCAATGTGCCAGACTGCGCATCAATTACGTAGATTGGGACTCCGCAGATTTAGTGGTCCACTTGATTGGTTTATTTCCGCTTCTTCCCCGAAAGTTTCCCATCTTCTCAAGACAAGGTTCAATGGATTTATGGAATTAAACAATTCGCGTCTTATAAACATAGTCGATAATCATTATGTTTTACGTGATATGACATACCAGGTAGATTCCTATCATGATTTCCCCGTTCCTTATAATATCAACCAACTGTACCCCCAGTTTAAAGAGCAAGTCGACCGTAGGATATCCCGATTTTTAAAAAAGATAAAAACCGGCCCTGTTTGTTTCGTGCGTACACACACTTCAAGCTCGGAGGCACGACTTCTGGAACAAGCTTTATATGACATCTCGCACAAAGATTTCAGGATACTCATCGTTAATCTCCATAATCAGTGGGAAAAGGGCGTCATTTATGAAGATTGGGGATTGCAGCGCATTTCTTCTGTCACAATTCCATCAGGCAGGGATTGGAGAGGCTCAGACCATCATTGGGATCTCATTATGAAAGGGTTTAATTTAAAATGATGACATGCATTTAACTTACTGCTTACACGTATGGACTAAACATGGGTTTAACATTTTTTGAGGGAGACTACCGATATGCTAAGAATGCTGGTGAAAGGAAATGCTTCTGTTCTTCAGTTTCTGATTCCAGCTTTGGTTGCATCGACACACTAAGTTCCCCAATTTTCAATGACCGTCTTGGATGAAGAAACCAGGCTTCTTCCGAGGTTCCTGCACTTCCTGAAATCAAGAAATTCGTCACCAGTTACGTAGAAAAAGTGATTATTTACAAAGAGCATGTCGAGTTGATATTGAAGCTTCACATCCCAAAAACGCAAAATCCACAACCAGATTCGGTTGTGGATTTGACTATGGAGGCGAGGGGAGTCGAACCCCTGTCCGAAGATAACGACAACACAAGCTTCTAAGGGTGCATCCAAAATACTAGCATAATAGAAACTATTATAAAAAATCGGTAACGCCCTTCTTATATGCATTCTTCAGAGTATAGGATACTACTGAATCAGCAAAATAATCTTTGAGTTTGATGAATGAATATGAATGATCTGGGGATGAAGCCTCTGTCTCTTCAATTTTTGTAGGTGGCTTCAAGTACCTTTAAATCCTCGTCGGAAATGTCTTGGTAAGCCCCGTCTTGTTGGGGAAAAGCCATGCTCGCGATAATGTCTGCCTTGAATGTCAATCCTCCATTCCCGTTGTCTTGCTCTGGCGAGATCCTGACCAGAACCATTCCGGTCGGATACCCATCCTGTTTTCGAACGGCGGTGACCCATGAGATTCCAATTTCGGTGAGATCAGCTGGAGGGTCCCCGCAGAGGGGGCTCCAGTAAAAATGCTCCCCCGCTTTCCTTGAGGTTCCCGTCTTGCTCATGCTTTCAAGCCTGCCCTCGAATTCCATGCATAAGTAGTCCGTATTGCCTGATATATCATACGAAATTTCATCACTGCCGCTCAGTTCAAACGGAATGCCCCGAGTGACGCTTATAGCCGGTGACCATCCTTTATTCCAAAGTATAGCGATCATTTCTTCCGCAGGTACGTTTACAACCTCCGGCTTCATATCTTCTCCCGTCTTCGGAGCGCACCCGGCGCCAAGCAGAATCAATCCCAGGCCCGCACAGATGAATAGTAATGTAAGTCCGCCGACTTTGATTATGTTGGACATCAACCCGGCACCTCCTGTGTACAAATAAGGATAAAATCAACTTCAAATCACCGAAAAATTGAAAGGGAAGTTTCTTTGAATCCAAAACCTCCAAGAAAAGGGATTCCTATTCCTAAGATTAGCTCTTGGCGCAGGCAACTACTGAAAATGAATCACCTTTTTTTCTTAACTTGCAAAATCAATCTTATCTGGCTGTGGACCGACGTTTTTAGGCCAGTAGATGATGTAATAAATGGAACTATCGTAGGTGATGTCTCCTTGATAACTTACATTATTGTAGGAATATTCATTTGTCCAAGTTTTATACCCAGGCGAAGAATAATTCCATCTCAAAGGATTCGTCCCTCCTGGCTTATGGGTCCAATCCGAAGCTGTTGTCGTTCCTTTCATAAAATGGTAATCGACACTTCCTTTTCGGATCGCCACCACACGTTCATAATTAGCCAACGACGATGGTTTAGTCGATGTCTTATATCCCCAATATCCAAGAGCCGCTAGATCATCAACGACTAAATCTGCCATACTTGCAATCGATAGATTCATGTTGAAGCTCTGATTGGAATGATAGCCCGGATTTTGAAAGACATGCACGCCTATGGAATACCCGTAGCAATTATATCCTGTATAGCTGTTCGACCATGTTCCTATTACTGTGCTATCTTTTAACGTATAACTCGCTAAAGCAGAGATGTTATTTTGCGAGGATACTTCCAGGATTCTCTTGGCTAACTCGGCTAACTCCGTATAGTTATATGGAATGCGATCTACCGTTGTTACTCCACGCTCAATATCAGCAACAATAGTTTTCACAGCATTTACTGTATATTCGTCCTGTTCAAATGCTTCAGGCAATACGAGCCCGTTTTCTAAAAGAGTATTTAAAATTGCTTCACCGTCTAATTGCGTCAGCTTTTCGATTGCAACCGGATTACTGTCGGCATTGGCCGCCTGGGTTGTCGGTATAAAAGAAATGAATAGTATGACAAGCGCCAACAGAACAGAAAGTGCCTTTAAACTTTTTTTCACATGCGTTCCTCCTAGTTTAAAATTTAAACTTTTCATCTACCAATGTATTGACTGATTTGAGAGTCAGTTACCAGAGTCTTCTCGTTTAAATAGCTGAAAAGACTCGCTATATTATTCCATAATATGGTTCACCTCCTGTTTTTTAGTATATACTATTTTAGCGAAATTGGTATATTTTCCCTAAAGCTTTTTTGTTTAAATTCATATCAAATTAAAGAATGCCTATGAAAGACGTTTTTTCTTTTAAATTACTTGTCGGAACCATGAATACAACGAGGTAAAACCCGCTCAATGAGCGGGTTTTTATGGTATGTATGGAGGGAAACATCACATAGGCTTCTACGAGTGTAATGACAGTTTCGATGTCACCAAAGAAAACTACTTGGCACATGTACAACGAAGATCGAGAGCACATTCAGTATTTGGGAGCTTGGAGACATTACTCCCTCACAGCAAAAAAACGACCTAAATCGGTCGATTTTCTGATGGTAGTAGATTTTAAAAAAAGAGAGCTTCTAAAGCTCTCTATGGGCTGGCTGCATCATCTCTTGAGAGGGGTGATCCGCTTACCTCCATACTTCGGAGTTCTCCTCAATCCAACCATCCCTTGCTACGTGCGATATCTATCGCCTCAATCCGTGTATTCGCCCCGAGCTTCCCAATCGCTTCTGACATATAGTTCCGTACCGTTCCATAGGATAGAAACAACTGTGCTCCAATATCTTGAAGAACTAAGCCTTGGGCAGCCAACTTCATGACTTCACGCTCCCTGGGTGATAATGGACATGGATCATCCCATACCGCGAGCGACAATTCTGAATTGATGACACGTTTCCCATCATAGACCCGACGAATCGCATCAGCCAGTTCCTCGCTGCCCGTATCTTTAAGAAGATATCCATAAACTCCTGCCTGCATCGCCCGCTGGAAATATCCAGGACGCGCGAATGTCGTCAAGATGATGACACGACAAGCTAACTTATTTTTTTGAACCAATTCCGCAATATCTAACCCCGTTTTCAGCGGCATCTCAATATCCAGAACAGCTACATCGGGTTCATATTGCTGAATCATGGACATCACTTCTTCCCCATGTTCAGCTTGACCGACTACTTCAATATCATCTTCTAACGAGAGTAAAGTTGCCAGTGCTCCCCTTAATAACTTTTGATCTTCTGCCAAAACAATACGAATCATCTAAGCTCTACCTACCTTTTCATTTCGTATTACCCTAGGTATATGTAAGGTCACTTCCGTCCCCTTGCCTGAGGACGAAGACAGCGACATACGTCCGTCGATCATAACCAACCGTTGCCGCAATCCGGCGAGGCCATTACTGCTAGTATAGAATTGTTCCGTATCTGCCCCAATACCGTCATCACGTACAGATACACGAACTTCCCCTTCCTGAATGTCGAGAAGAACGTTGCACTTTGTTGCTCGGCTATGTCGAACCACATTTGTAATCGTCTCGCGAAAACACATCGCCAAAATCGTCTCCTGCAAGGGTGTTAACGGAAGCGGATTGTTCACTAATGCGTCTTCCGTCCCTACATGAGAAGGTCTGGGATCTGAAATCGATTGATATTGGAAAAAAAGCGGTATGCCCGCAGCTGAACATAACGATACAGCATGCTTATATTCGTCAGCGAGATATGTAACTTTCATCTCCGTAACCAATTCTCGCATTTGTTTCAAGGCTGCGCGTGCCGTTTCTCGTATTTCACGAGCCTCTTCTATCGCTCTCTCGGGTTGACGATTGACCAATTTCTCAACGACCTCCCCTTTTAATGCGATTAATGACAGCGTATGTCCCAACGTATCATGCAATTCACGTGCGATCCGCTGGCGCTCCTCCTGCTGTGCCATTCGTTCAGCTGTTTCTGCCCGCAGCCGCGCAGACTTCTGTTGAAACCTGGTCGAAGTTCGAATAATATAAGGCAGAATACAGATGCCAAACATTGGCACCAGCCCTATCCATACTAGGCTGCCCATCCGATCCAAGTAAGGAACAGCGATAAATCCCATAGCTACAGTGAAAACGATCGTTATAGAGAGTAATATCGGCAGCTTTTGTTTGCTCAGCGGAGCAGCTATCATAAAACCCATAAACGTATACATAGGGTGAAATAAAGCTGCTAAAATTAAAAGTATTCCCACCTGAACGATCAATATTGGCGTGGCCCACTTTGCATAAAAGTAAGATTGTCGAAACGATAGAACGAATATGCCTAACAGAACAAAGCCAAGCCACTGTATACTTGATGGCTCATAAAGTAAAAAGTACATGGGTATCATTAAATTTGTTAACAAAATATAAGGAGCGACTCCTTCCGATTTTGGAAAGAGACGCCACTTTTCTCTATTCAATTAGACCGCATCCCGTCGATTATATATATAGATTGATAGTAGCATAAAGAGGAGACCGCATCCTGTCAAAATTATGAAATCAATACTTGCTGGAGTTTTTCCAGCGATCATATTCCATGCCCCATTGGCATAACGGTGAGATGGAAGCCATTCCCCGACCGAGCCCATCCAACTTGGCAAAGTACTAAGCGGCATCCAAAGCCCCCCCACAATTGCAAGTCCCATCTGTAGTACATTTCCGATGGCAACGGAGGTATTCGCATTTCTAAGCGTTCCTAACAAGGCACCAAGCGCCAGAAAAGATATGCTCCCAATCCATAACCATAATCCGCATAAAATCCATTGCCCGGCTGTCAATTGTATATCATGAACAAGGCCAGCAGATAAAAATATAACTACAATGACGATCAAGTGAACAGCCATTTGCGATACAATTTTGCTGCCAATCCAGACTGCAGGAGATAGTGGAGTTAGCTTCAACAAGCGTACCCACCCATCTTGATGCTCGAACGATAGACGGATACCGAATTGAGATACGGCTGTACCAATCAAACTGAATGCAGTCATCGACATTAATGAAAAGACACCCCAAGTTGTCGATTGAATCGATTTATCTACCCCATTCATACTCGCAAATAAAAAGTAGAAAGCAAGCGGCATCGCAATGGAGAAGAGTAAGAAAAATGGACTGCGGATAATTCGTATACTTTCTGCTTTGGTTTGGGCAACAAACATATGTAACATGGCTATTTTCCTCCTAAAAATGTTTATTATCGTATAATTGTTTGTTTATTTGAGCCTGTAAGACTTCGGAATGTATCTTCTAAGCTGGCAGATTGTATATCAATATCTGAAATTCCCCATTCAGACTGCATCAGTGTAAATAACAATACATCGGTCTCTTGGGCATAAAGACGAATTCGCTCGCCGTTGCACTCTGCCTTTTCTACACCACCAGGTAATGTGAGCCATTCCTGCTCAGCTGGCGCGTTCGCCGCTCGAAATGAAACGGTTCTAAGTGCTGTTTGAGCCTTTAAACGTTCCGGAGTCCCTTCCGCAACAACCTGTCCTCTAGCGACTACGGCGATGTGATCTGCGACAGCATCAGCTTCATCTAAATGATGTGTAGTCAAGAGCACAGTACGTCCGTCACTTGCCAGCGCTTGGATGGTGTCCCAAAAGCGGCCACGCGCCTCGATATCCATTCCGACAGTTGGTTCATCAAGCAGGAGAAGCTCTGGGTTTCCCGCCAAACTCTGAGCGAAGGCTAATCTACGGCGTTGTCCTCCAGACAGCGAGGATGCGCGTCGTTTCTGATCCGCGTGGAGACCCGAAATGTCTAACAATCGCTCTAGCGACATCGGATTACGATAATAACTGCGGAACAATTGAAGCACTTCTTTCACCGTAAGTCCATCTGCTGCTTTAACATCCTGCAAAAGCGCTCCGACGCATTGCCGTAATTCTTTTGTTCCAGACGGCATCCCCAAGACCCTGACTTCTCCTGATGTTGGCTTGATCATTCCGAGTATCATGGAAATGGTTGTTGTCTTGCCTGCCCCATTCGGTCCGAGCAATGCTGTTATTTGGCCTTTCTCAAAAGATAGATTCATATGATCAACGGCACAGTAGTCGCCGAATTTTTTCACTAGATTTATACACTCAATCGCCTTTGTCATTTTGTACTAACCTCCGCTAATTTCTTCTTCGTTACTTGATGTCCTCATTATATTGAAAAAGCGCGAGATTCAATTAGTGTGGGTTGTCACAAGCCGGTTATGACAAATGTCAGAAAAAAGACCGAAAGCAAAAAAAGAAGGAGCTCTAGCCCCTTCTTCAACATAACGTGCATTTAACACTCTTTGAGTGAGGTGTCTTGCTTTGCAAACTTATAGCTAAGGATTTTACACTTTTAATCGAACACAGCAAAAAACCACAATCTCTGAAGTGACCCCATTAATGATTCAACGGACAATATGGGTGTACAGGCTATCAGGTGTTCGGAAGGCGCGGCATTAGTAGCTACAGTTTCTGGTTCAACGCCATTTGGGAAGATGGATAAGGACATAAATGAACTAGGCACTCTGCATGATGGATGTAGAGTGCCTAGTTTTATAGTAATTTCATTCTGTTACAGTCGTCTTTGAGGAATCAGTTTTTAACGCTTCCAGTCTTTTGGCTTGCTCAAACGCTCTATGTAAAAACTCTTGTGCCGATAAATCCTCATAATCCCAATTCATGGCCTCGATTGCAATCGGGCCTGAATAGTTCGTTTTCGCAATTTTTTTCATGGTTGTAGACCAATCAATCGTGCCATCAAGGGGTAACCCGTGCTGGGCATAACTTCCGTTATTATCATGTAAGTGTAGTGCCATCAGCCGAGACCCGTACATGGATAATAAATCTTTCTCCGGGTAATGGCGGTAGTGATGTCCGCTGTCATAACAGAATCCGATACGCAGGGAATCCACTTGCTCCAGCACATATGCCAAATTGGAAAAGTTCCATAAATTCTCCATTGCAACATTGACACCAAGCTGTTCAGCTTTGTCAGCGATTCTCTTGATTCTATCCAGTCCCAATTCGTTATATGGATTGTCTTCGCCCGGCAAGTGCACGACCATTGTCGGAATCTCAAATTCAGCACAATCTGCAACACATTGCAGATAGCATTCAGCTGCCGCTTCACCATCCAGATTGTCAAGCCAGAGGTTGTTTTCATTTTGGATTGGTGTGTGGATATTTTCTGTAAATAGACCCGCTTCTCGTGCGATTTGCGGCCCGTTGCGATAATCGTTTCGGCCAAAGCAGTCACGACCAAAGCCATCACTCCACCATATTAAAACGCCATCAAATCCAGCTTCTTTTATTAACTGATAACGCTCTTGATTGGGCAATTCACAGCCAAACCAGTCATAAATGGTAATCATAAACCTCTTCCCTTCTTGTTTTCCTAAAACTAGACTGTTACAAAAGCGACACCAAAAATATAATACATGCTATAGCGAAAATTCCGTAACACCCTTCTTATAGGCATATTTCAGAGTATATGTTTCTTCATTCCCATAGGACATTGTAGCGATTTTTATTCGAGTATAATCAAGTCGACCCTCTCTTAACACTCTTTTCACCAAGGCAATACTTCGTTCTTCTTCCGTAACAACACAAAATATATTAAGCGCATATTTCTTCGGGTCGGAAATGCATTTCCCCATGTCAAACCCATCTACATAGCCTAAACCAGCATCTGCAAGAGATATTTCTAAATATTCCATTACTTTTTCTCTTAACCAGTGATCACGTTGGCTGCCTTTTGCACTTTTCAGAGGATACTGTACCACTAACCAGAATTGTTCACTCATTCCAGATCACCAGCCAATCTACAGTTCATATTTAACCTGATCGCGTGAGCGAAGATCCGTCGACCCAGGTTAATCTCATATAAATAATGTCCACTAGAAAATTTCTCCGTAAGTCTCCTAATTCCTTCTTGCTTTGAGTATCAGTCCTACCTCCTCTTTCAAGTCATTCCAAATAATACCTGACCGCTGATCACTAGATTTCCACAAACTGAATCCTTAATGTTTACGCAATAAGCTTCTATGTATTTCCTTTTATTGTTCCAGGATTTGTGTTTTATTTAATATAGAATGAAGCTATCCTAATTTCACGTTTACTACCTAACTGAAGGAGATCTCTACATGAAACAGCCATTAAATATCATCCCAGAACAATGGAAAAGAACGGGGATTGTCACGATTGGCGGTCTACTTATAGGAGCAGGATTTGCCGACTGCCTGATTGCCATGAATTCAATCGATTTAAATCAAATCGCTAGAGGGTTAACGATCTTTAGTGCGGGTCTGACCATCTTAGTCGTCATGGATAACTCCAAAACACAAAAACAGACCGAGAAACTCCAAAAAGAAACGCAACTTCGAATGGAAAGAATAGAAGATAAGCTGAACGCCCTTCATCAATCCCAACAAATAACGAATTCACAGTTTCTTGAAATCAAAGAGCTGATGCATCAATCCAATTCGGAGATCTAATACTCAATACTTTATTTCAGATATAAATGTAAAAACCCGCTCAATGAGCGGGTTTTATGTATGGAGGCGAACCGTGGCTTGGCAAATTCACAATTCGCCGACGCATATTGCTGAGATTATTTCGGGTAATGACCCTAGGTACCATATGAATCGCATTCTATTCATTTTAGACTTTAAACTTCATAACAAGTGCTTCCAAGCTTCGAGAATTTTTGCTAATCAAGTCCGTAACTGAAGCAACCTCCTGAACTAAAGAGCTCTGCTTTGCAGTCATATCGTTCACTGCCTTAACTCCTGAAAGCGAATCTTCAGCTATAGTTGCCATTTCGGAAACAGATGCTGCAATTTCTTCAGAGCCTGCCGCCATTTGTTCGCTAACAGCGGAGACCTCCTGAACTTTCCAGGCCACTTTCTGAGCGGATTTCAATATGTTCTCAAACGATTCAATTGCTTCTTCCATCTTCTTTTGCCCCGTCAATACTTCACTCGTCACTTGCTGCATCGCATGTTCTGTTTCTTGAGAGTCTTTCGTAATATCTTGCAGCAATCCGAATATTTGCCCCGCTGAAGCAGAGGAATGATCTGCCAATTTCCGGATTTCGCTGGCCACTACAGAAAAGCCTCTTCCGTGCTCGCCCGCTCTTGCCGCTTCAATTGATGCATTTAACGAAAGCAGACTCGTTTGATTCGAAATTTCAGTAATTGCATTTACAATTTCCTCGATATGAGAAGAGCGTTCTTTCAAATTGGATACGATTTCTACTGTAGACCCGACAGAATCGCTAATTTGGACCATCTGCTTGCTAACTTGCTGTATAAAGTTCACACCGCTTGCTGCCTCTCGCTCCGTCTCAGTTGCGACAGTAGCAAGATCCTCCGCAGATACGGCGATACGCTGCACACCTATGGACATTTCATTGATTGCATGCGAAGCATCAAGTGTGCTCTGCACTGAGGTGGTCGCCCCTTGCTCAATACTGGCCCCCTGTCTCGTAATTTCCTCTGTCGCGCTTGCAGTTTCTTTCGTATTTTCAACCAATTTACTTGACGAATTCAATACACTGTGGGAAGCGTTACGGACATCTTTAATAATGGATTGCAGAGTCTCAAACATGGCATTTAAGGATTTTGAAATTTCTCCTATTTCATCCTTGCCGGAGTAATCCAGTCGTCCGGTAAGATCGCCTCCACTCTGTGCAATTTCGGCGATCTTTTCATTGACTAATTTAAGTGGCTTCAACTTGATGAAAATAACAGCAAAAATCACAAGTAATGCCCCGAATGTAATTACAAGCAAAACAATAGTTCCCGTAAGCATCAGGCTCGCTTTTTGCTTTGCAGCGTTTGCTTCATTTTCCGTCCTAGTATCCATCTTTTCCTGAAACTGCTGCAGCGGCTCCATAATGTTCTCTTTAATAGTATCGTATTCGCTGCCAAACATGAGTTCCCGAGCTTTGGTAAAATCTTTGTCCTCCGCAGCTTTCATTGCCACATTTTCTAGCTCGACAAGGGTATCCGAAATTTGTTTTGACTCTTCTATAAGATCCAGCTCTTCTTTAGGCGCGCCCAATGCAGTTAAACTCTCCACTACATGATCTCTCGTTTTGGTCTCGTTTACTTCCTTCCAGTAGTTGTCATAGTGAACTTTTTCTCCGAACTGCACATAAGCTCTTACTTCATTACTCAAATAATCCGAGGAGCTGGCTAAATCAATACCTAATTGCTTGAATTCTGCTTGCATTTTTACTGTTTCGCGTTCAAGCGCTACGCTCTTTTGAAGATAATAGACACTAACTCCGTTCAGAACTGTAAGTAAAATAAACACTCCGCTCATCGTTTTAATCCAAGTAGAAATCCTCATGATGAACCCCACTCCTTTTTTATAGAAAAGCCCATATAAGACTTATCGGTCGACTTAATTCGACAGCAAGATAGGTCTTTATATCTATTTCTAAGGATGTGGTTTTAAAGCATACTCACCATTTTCATAACAAACACGTGTGTGTCTCATGCAGAAGTAGTCTACGTCAACTGCTATCCAAGTTCAATGAACATGCGGGGCTTATCGTAAAGTTGTAGATGCCGGAAAAGCAAAATCCACAACCTCAGGCGGTTGTGGATTTTAAAATTTTATGTATGGAGGCGAGGGGAGTTGAGCGTTAAAAGAGAAAACTTTAACTAATAAATTGAAATCGGTGATGATTACCTCTACTTAGATCATTCCACCTAATACAACATAGAGCTTAACAGCTCCCTAATCCTTTGTTCTTCCCCGCTCTCGTTTGTACGGAACCTTGCTAATTCCATTCCAAATTTCTTGAAAATCTCTCCTTTTTTCTCATCTCGCTTTAGTTGTTCAGGATTGTTCTCGTGAAAGGCAAATCCATCGACTTCGATCGCCAGCGCTAGCGATCTGTCCAGTTTATGATAAATCACAAAATCAACAGAAGAACGCTGTTTCACGAATCTGCGCTCTTTCTCATTTAACCGTTTCAGGTCGGTAAACTCAAAATCCTTAAACATAGGCTGAACATCCTACCTGGCATAATAATGCTCAAAATGCTCCTGTTCAAGTAAATAGGCCGACAGCTTCTGCATAAGCTGTGCCTTCTCCCGATCCAATTCCATCAAGCGGTGAATTCGTTGATCCAAATCTTGTAGTTTAGCGTTTAATTCGCCCTCTGGCACGTCACTTGACCATTCAGATACATCCCAATTTGGTAAATTGGCAAAAAACTTTTTCTTGTTCTCTTGGTTGCCCAAACTAGCTACAAAAAAGTGATACCCTTGCCGTTCCATCTTTTCTTGCACATTCAGAACTGCAGCGTTGTTACCGGAAACAATCGCTACCTTTTTCCCTTGCATAACCGCCAGATTCGCAAGAATGTTTAAGATCGTCTGGGTTTTACCTGTGCCCGGAGGACCTTCGATAATACTGATAGGGCTTTTTAAAGCCTGCTCAAGCGCGGCCCTTTGACTCAAATTGTACCTGAACGGGAAAATCGGTTCGCTTGTAACCGGGATATCGCTCTTTATAGGTTTTTTCAGAAGATAATGGCTCAAAGCACTATCCGGATCTATATAGTTTAGTTTTGCAAATTGCTTTGCCAAAAAAGCTTCCTTGTTCCCCTGTTCATCCTCACTCTTTGCACATTTTGAAATCGCACGCCAATAGTCCAGAATCTGACGTCCTTCAGCATTTTGGGTACTACTGCTTCTAACTTGAATACGCTCCCTATCATATGTACGAATACTTCCATTGTTGAAACACACCCGAATCTTTGGACCCAAATCTAGCACCCGCACTACATTATAAAAGGGATACCCATCATGAAAAACAGCCATATCCTCCGTTATATCCTGAACGGTCGGCGTTAGTAACTGTATATCACTCGACTTCCTTACTATTGGAGGATCTTTTTCGTTTGAAGATACATCCTGTGTTTTGTCATCACCTTTAACAATCATCATAAATCTCTCTTGGTCCATAGCAGCCTCTTTTGTATCTGTAATCGATGTTATATACAAAGTCTTCTATAAATTGGGCATGTATTCCTGCCTTATGGATGATTGTTAAAACGAGGGTAGCAAAAGCCACCGGATATGCATCCGGTGGCTTCATGTCTTTTTTACTAGATTTTAAAAGGGAACATCGGAAATTCTTACAGCAACATCCCCTGTAAATCTTCTTCCATCAGATGTTGATACAGTTATTGTATGATCACCAGCAGGAACACCTGCGCGTACCCATGTGTCCTGTGAGTTAGCAGCTAAAGAATAAGAATTAGACCTCCCATGCTCTGAAATAGTAATCGTTACTTTTGTCGATGTAGTATTATTAACATTAAATCTATAATAACTCCATCCTGCGGGTTGATTCCAACTTCTTTCATATGTACCACCGCTCTGTGAAATTCCTTTATCACTAATAACTAAATTTTCTTTAAAAGTAATTGATTCACTAGAAACAGTAGTAGGGGTGGAATAATCGCTGGCAAAAACACTAGTTGCAGTTATACTTAATGCTGCTCCTAAAAGTAATACAGATAACGCCTTTTTATGCCTCATAATTTGAATCTCCTAGTTTTTGTTAACTATCCCTGAAATAGTTTTGCATTCCCATTATAATACATATAATTAAAAAAATAAAACATTTTTATAATCATAAGGATCCACGAAAGCGAAATCACGGGTGAGCGCTGAAAATGGCCAGTATATCTTTTAATCTTTCATATGCTGTATTTAAATCTTTTTCATAATCTGCACCAAGAACGTAGACCTCCCGTCCCGTCCCCTACGGGGAAGCGCAAAGGGCGCTGCCCTTGTGCAATCCCGCCCTCGGCGGTGCCAGCCCTCCGAACACAAGGTTCGAAGGGGCTTTCTGACGGTCGGCGGTAGGCCACCCCTCGTCAAGGTTTCCCTGCGGCGGGAAAGATCGCCCCGACCTTGACGGCTTCATTTCTACCCCCCCTTATTTAAGGCGGGTTAGTGTGAAATTCCTTTGTAAGGGCGTGGGAAGTAAAGGCTGATATTCACTATTTTACGGTATTAAAAAGACACGATTCGTGTCTTTACGGCAGTTCTATGATTGTTCTTACTAAATTACGCTCTTCAGAGTACACCTCGATGATCATTGTTGCTCCCAGCCTAAAACCATCAGTAAAAGCAGCTGCCATTTCCAACCCCTGGACTTGTTGATATAAATCTAATAACTCCTCAAGTTCATGAAAATCATCATCGGAAAGCCTCTTCTTCCATGCATCCATGGACTCGGATATTTGCCGGCTTAATTGGCGATTCTTCAGCTAGCCGCAGGCGGAGGCTAGACAGCGTATCCCACTAAAGGTTGAGCCCTCATCCCGGCACATGGGCTATAGATGACCCTACATTGGCTCACTGCATCACGATTCCCAAATCATAAATCTAAGCCTTTACCAAAGTGTCCCTTTTTTCATTTGACGATGTCTGTATTTAGCTATAAAGATATGCCAGCAAAGCTTCATAAGATTTGGAACAGAGTGTGCGTTTTCTTTGAGATAGGACAATGCAGAACGGTTTCCTCGTTTCGTATTGCATTCGCTGCATGAAGCTATCAGGTTTAGCGGAAGATCCGAGCCGCCTTTGCTTGAGGGGATAATATGGTCCACTGTCGTGGCGTGTCGTCCGCACCACAAACAAGTGTGATGATCTCGTTTCAGTGCAGCTTTTCGATAGTCCCGAAATAAGAACGGATTATAAAGCAATTGGATCGTCTGCTCATCAATCCAGACAGCTCGCGCTCGCTCAACTTCCCGCCAAGCCCGATGGGGTAAACATGGTGTTAGTTGTTGACCATCCATATTGAGTACCGTTATCAATGGTTCCTCTCCATCATGACTATGATTCATCGATTTCACTCCATCTGTACGACATGTTCTAACTTATAGTATTAATATAAAACAAAAACACCATCCTCATGCGGATGGTGTTCATCATGGTGGAGGCGAGGGGAGTCGAACCCCTGTCCGAAGATAACGACAGCACAAGCTTCTATAGGTGTGGTGACAGATTTGATGTCACCTAAAAGCATTGCGAAGCAATGCTAGCATCGTAAGCGATACTCGGACTCCCTGTTACCGGACTCCCCTCAGGTCAGCCTGATTGTCTTCTTCTGCTAGCTTCAAGCAGAGACTAGAAAAAAGCGTATCCCACTAAAGTTGAGCCCTTATCCTGGTACACGGGCGGTACAGAGCGAGAGTACACGTACAAGGTTATTAAGCTAATTGCCATAACTACACCCCAAAACGCACTACCAACTATGATCCCTAATAACATTCGCAGACCAAGCAGGTATATTCTCTATACAATATATCAGCTTACGTTCTGCGATTTCAGCAACAATCGTTGGTTGATTTGTGTTATCTATAATAAAAACCTGATCTGCAATGGCTAGTGCAGGCTTTAAATTTTGCAATGACTGACCGTATCGAAAACGAATATCCTCTTCTGCAATCCAATGTCCACCCTGCTCGACACGAGAGGCCACACGGTCAATATGCATTTGCACATCTTGAAGTCCAATATAGTAAATGACGATGTCATAACCGCTTTCTTTAGCAATTTGCATATGCTTAAGAACAAATGTACCTGATAGTGTAGTTTCAATTGCAAAATGCTCCTGTCTTTTTATCAACGATCTGATTCTTTTGACCGCTTCTCTTCCCGCTGAAAGATCGACACTTCTTGGATCATCTGGTTTTAGTTCACGGGCAATCTGATCAGGGTCAACCAGCTCGCCCAACCATGCTCTCATCTGCATACTGAGCGTGCTTTTCCCCGCCCCGTTTGTTCCTGCAAAAACCGTCATAATTGGTTTTAGCTTATTCATGATATTCGAACTCATGTCGTTTTCCGGTTGCATCATAAATGATTTCGAACTTATTACCGTTAGCATCCTCACGTATTCGTTTATTATTCTTGATATAGTAAATGGATGCCCCTGACTCTCTGGCCTGCTTGCGTGCATGTTGATTCGCTTTTTTCAGAATTTCTTGGAGCTGCTCTCGATTGGCAACCATCCTGAGTCCCCTCCAGTTTTCTAATTACGCTTATTATATCATAAACAGAAGAGCCACCAACCAGATCACTGGCTGATGGCTCTATCATTGTTATGTATGGAGGCGAGGGGAGTCGAACCCCTGTCCGAAGATAACGACAACACAAGCTTCTACGGGTGTAGTGACAGATTTGATGTCACCCTAGGAACTCCCTGTCACCGGATTCCCTTCAGGTCAGCCTGATTGTCTTCTTCAGCTAGCCCCAGGCGGAGACTAGACAGCGTATCCCACTAAAGTTGAGCCCTCATCCCGGTACATGGGCGATACAGAGCGAGAGCACGCTCACAGGTTATTAAGCTGCGAAAGCGTAGTTGTTTTGTTGTTTGCCGTTTAATTGGCTTTAGCGTTGATGAAGTGGACGCGTCCCCACTACCCGCTACTCATGCCCGAACTATCCCCGTCGAATCCAAAAACGCCCCCTTAAATTGGAGAAATGCCGGTGTTTCGCACCTTGGCGTTCCTGCCAAAAAGGGCTATCGGATTAAATCAAAGAATGTATTCAGTCATAGCAGTCCATCTATTGCGCATTCTTTCCCTCCAAGAAAGGAAAACGCAGGCTGTATGCTGATTGTCAAAGATCTTATTGATCTCTCTTACATCACTTAGTATATCACATTTTACATCAAAATGATATATACATTGCAGGTAACACAGCTAAAAGCTGCCATCCTGCTAGTTGCTCCATTACCTTGCAATCTTCTGCTTCTCGCGCAGCGCACGCTGAATATCGCGTTGTGCATCCTTCTTCGCGGCATCGGCACGCTTGTCGTACTGACGCTTACCTTTACCGAGGCCCAGCAGTAACTTCGCATAGCCGTTACGGATGTAAATCTTAAGCGGTACAATCGCGTAGCCATCCTGCTTGGACAGGCCCAGCAGCTTGCGGATCTGCTCCTTATGCAGCAGCAGCTTCCGTGTCCGTGTAGGGTCCGTTGGGTTGTTGCGGTTCCCCTGCTCGAACGGGCTGATATGCATGTTATGGATATGAATCTCGCCATTCCGAATGGTTGCGAACGCGTCTCCAATATTGGCACGGCCGTTCCGTATGGATTTGATCTCCGTTCCGGTCAGCACCATCCCGGCTTCATACGTATCCTCGATGAAGTAATCATGGGAAGCTTTTTTGTTCTGGGCCAGAACCTTCCCGTCACTTTTCTTACCCATGGTCTCACCCCTTGTCATCAACAATGATAATGGAAAAAGGACTTCCGGCAGACCGCCAATTGCAATCTCACCAGAAGTCCATTGTATCAAACGTCAGCCTCCAAAAGCAAGGTGGGGCAAGTGCCTCGAGCGTTACATCAGGAGGAAAAGCTTACTTTTTCTTCTTGCGGACAAAAGCGGCCGTGCCGTTTCCGCCCTTGCTCTTCCGTTTGCGGCCACCGCCGCCGCCGGAGGTGCCTCCAGCATTGCCGCCTGGAGTTGGACCTTCGCCGATGAAAATGCCGCTGCCCGCCGTCTTCTTGCGCCGGCTCTTCCCGCCGGCACCGCCAGAGCTGCGGGCGTTGCGATCGAAGCCTAGTGCGCCGCCGCCTACGGAATTGTATCCGCCTTTGCCGGAGCCAAAGGCGAAGTTCGACGCCTGCTGCTCGTCTGCACCAGCAGCAGCAGCACCAGCGCCCGCTCCAGCTGGCGCCTCGCCGCTGCGCTTGCCGCGGCCACCCTGGCCGCCGGCGCTGTCACTGCGGCGCCCGCCTGGCGCGCCGCCTTCAGCCGCGCCGCGCTTACCGCCGCGGCCCTTGCCCCCGCGGGCTGCGCCATCGCGGGCACCAAATCCGCGGCCGCCGTTGCCGCCGCGTTCGCCTTCGCCGCGCCCTTGACGGCGCGGCTTCATATCCACCATCTCAAAATCGATGGTGTGATCGTCCATGTTCACCTTCGCCACGCGAACCTTCACATCATCACCGATGCGGTATACCTTCGAGGTCCGCTCCCCGATCAGCGCCATATGGCCCTCATCGAAGTGATAATAATCGTCGGTCATCGCGCTGAGACGAATCAAGCCTTCGACCGTGTTCTCCAGCTCAATGAACATACCGAAACTGGTCACGCTGCTGATAATGCCTTCGAACTCTTCGCCGACCTTATCCAGCATGAACTCGGCTTTCTTGAGCGCTTCCGTATCCCGCTCCGCATCCACAGCCACGCGCTCACGCTCGGAGGATTGCCGAGCGATATCAGCCATCCGGCCCGCCAGATGCTCATGACGCTTCTCATCAAGCGCACCGCCGCTCTCCAGTACTTCCCGGATGACCCGATGAATGACCAGATCGGGATAACGCCGAATCGGAGACGTGAAGTGGGAGTAATATTCCGCAGCAAGACCGAAGTGGCCCGTGCTCTCCGCATCATATTTCGCCTGCTTCATCGAACGGAGCATCATCGTACTGAGCACCGTTTGCTCCTTCGTGCCTTGAATGGCTTCCAGCAGGTTTTGCAGGGCGCGCGGATGGATCGAGTTGCCCCGTCCCTTCACCTGATGCCCGAAATTGGCCGCGAATGCCATAAAGTTCTGCAGCTTCTCCTGATCCGGGTCCTCATGGATCCGGTAAATGAACGGTACTTTCAGCCAGTGGAAATGCTCTGCCACGGTTTCGTTGGCTGCCAGCATGAATTCCTCAATGATCTGCTCCGCAATGGAACGTTCTCTTTTGACGATATCCACGGCTTTGCCGTTCTCGTCCACGATGACCTTGGATTCCACAAAATCAAAATCCACCGCGCCACGGCGCATCCGGCGATTCCGCAGCTTCAGAGCCAGCTCGCGCATCAAGCGGAAATCCTCCACGAGGTCGCTGTAACGCTCGATCAGCTCTGGGTCCTCATCAACGAGAATTTTGCGCACATTGTTGTACGTCATCCGTTCTTTCGTACGAATAACACTGGTGAAGATATCGTGCTTCACGACTTTCATCTGCTCGTTGAATTCCATCTCACAAGACATCGTCAGACGATCCACCTGCGGATTCAAGCTGCAAATCCCGTTGGACAGACGATGCGGCAGCATCGGAATGACCCGATCCACCAAATACACGCTGCAGCCGCGATCGTAAGCTTCCTTATCCAGCTCGGAGCGCTCGCGTACGTAATAGCTGACATCGGCAATGTGAACGCCCAGACGGTAGTTCCCGTTCGGCAGACGTTCCACATTCACCGCATCATCGAGATCCTTGGCATCTTCGCCGTCAATCGTCACAATGTTCAAGCCGCGCAGATCGCGGCGGCCCTGCTGCACAATCTCATCTTCCGTAATGGCGTCCGGCGCTGTATCCGCCTCGGCCAGCACTTCCTCCGGAAAGCCTTCCGGCAGCTGATGCTTGCGGATGATGGACAGGATGTCGACGCCCGGATCATCCTTGTGACCCAGAATCTCCACCACTTCGCCCTCTGCCGCAGCTCTTCCTTCCGGATAGCTGACCAGCTTCACCACGACCTTCACACCATCAACAGCTCCGTTGATCGCATGCTTCGGAATAAAAATATCCCGGTTAATCCGTTTGTCATCCGGCAGCACGAAGCCATAGGCTTCGTGGTTCTGGAATACACCCACGACTTGGGTGACGGCGCGTGTCACGATACGGACCACTTCGCCTTCCATTTTGCCACCGTCGCTGCTTTTAGAACTGATCCGGATGAGCACGATATCTCCATTCATCGCACTCTTCAAGTCATTGGCATGAATGTACACATCCGGGTGCTCGCGATCATCAGGAATCAGAAAAGCAAAACCCTTCGCATGAGCCTGCAGCCGTCCGCGCAGCAAATTCATCCGTTCCGGCACGCCATAACGCTGGGTGCTGGTCAGAATGATTTTTCCGGATTGCTCAAGCTCATTCAGCAGCTTCAAGAATTCCCTGAATTCATGGGCATCCTTAATGGCAAAGTGTTGCTCCAATTCCTGGTACGTCATCGGTTTGTATGCAGTTTCCCGCATAAAATTCAGTAATATTTCTTCAGTTATCATCATTATCACCTCGGGGAACCTGCAATTTCATCGTTCCGCTATCCATTCTTTACCTTCATATACTCATACCCTAGTATACACGAATTTAATCCCCGGTATCCTTCCGAACACCGCCTTAACCTATGTATTCCGAAATTCAGGCAATAAAAAACCCCCGCTCTTCCAAGAGTGAAAAAGCGAGGGTAACGTTCATTGTTATTTCAACATAGCAACAACGATGGCCAAAATCATAAATCCTGCTGCAAGACCTACCGTTGTACGCTGCAGTACGAGATCCATACCGCGAGCCTTTGTTTTACCAAAAAGATGTTCCGCACCGCCGGAGATGGCACCGGCAAGACCTGCGCTTTTCCCTTTTTGGAGAAGAACGACAGTAATCAACCCGATGGAGAAAATAACAAGCAACACTTCAAAAAATACAACCATGACTTCCACCTCCTACGTATGTAAACATCTAAATTTATTATCTTAAGAGACATTCTAGATTCTACATGAAAAACAGCATTTTTATTGTACCACAGCTTTATCGACCTGACAAGGAGTAAGGGGGATTCGCTCCATAACTCCGACCAAGATCCTGCCATCCCTGCTTCTCGGTGTTAATACCATGAAGTGGACCCCGTACTGGGTGGATCTGGAGCTTTGTTAACCTTTTGGAACCGCCGTATGCGGACCCGCATGTACGGTGGTGTGAAAGGACGATGGTTAGCCGCCCTCCTACTCGATGATCTTGGTCATAAGCTCAATGGATTGGAAGCTACTGACCGATGTTACTCATACGACCCACCGACCCATTTTCTGCCCACCCAAAAAATAAATGGCCTGCCCCTCCAGCGTTGGCAGACCACCTGTTTCATAGCAGCCAAGGCTGCATTATTTCACTCGGAAGGATCCAGTGCTGATCGCCACAAGCTCGCCCTTCTCGTTCGTAATTCTGCATTCCGTTGTGACCGAACGGTGCGTCTGATGCACGATGCTTGCCGTTACGGTGAGGACACCTGCTCTGGCCGGCATGACAAAATGCACGTTCAGATTACTCGTCACCGTTGATTCGCCCGGGCGCTCCAGCATGACGGCAATACCCATGGCGTTATCCATCAGTGAGGAGAGTACGCCGCCATGCACGATGCCCGCCATATTCATATGATGAGGCTGGGCATCCAGCGTCACAACAACCGCCTCCGAGCTGGCAGACGCAAGCTTGCAGCCGAGATATCCCCAGAAAGTGGACTCCGCCGCTTGGGTCATGGTCTCAATGTACGCCTCCCGGTCGAATTCCGGCTGTCCGGCCTTCGTCTCCGGATTGGCATTGATATGATTCATCAGGCCGCCTCCTTTTCTTATGACGTCGTTAGTACTGTATCCATTCCAGCGGGATAACATGAATCGCTTATCATGCATACACCACTATTCTGTGCATTCAACCTGTTCTGCCTTCCTCTTCCTCCTCCAGCAGCTTGCGGCGAAGCACCTTGCCTACCATCGTCTTCGGCAGCGAATCGCGGAACACGTACTCGCGCGGCACCTTATAGGCTGCCAGCTGACTGCGGCAAAACTTCTCAAGGCCCGAAGGGTCCGGAGACGCGCCATCCTTCAGCACAATATAAGCTCTCACGGTTTCGCCGCGATAATCGTCCTTCGTTCCGACCACGACGACTTCCTTTACGGAAGGATGCTCATACAGCACTTCCTCGATCTCCCGAGGGTAAATATTGAAACCGCTTGCAATGATCATGTCTTTCTTGCGGTCGATGATCGTAAAATACCCCTCTTCGTCCATCGTTGCCATATCGCCCGTGAACAGCCAGCCATTGCGCAGCGTGTCGAACGTGTCCTCCGGCCGGTTCCAGTACCCTATCATCACTTGCGGCCCTTTCACAATTAGCTCGCCAGGCTCGCCGATGGGCATTTCTTCGCCCGTGTCGGGGTCCACCACCTTGGCATCCGTATCCGGAACCGGTACGCCGATGGTGCCGACCTTGCGCCTACCCCAGATCGGGTTCACATGGGTAACCGGGGAAGCTTCGGTCAGGCCGTAGCCTTCGATCAGCCGCCCTTTGGTCAGCTCCTCGAACTTATCCTGCACCTCGACCGGAAGCCCCGCAGAGCCGCTGACGCAAGCATTGATCGAAGACAGATCATATTCCTTGATCCGTGGGTGATTAATCAGCGCGATGTACATGGTCGGCGCACCCGGGAAGAGCGTCGGCTTCATTTTTTTGATCAGGTTCAGAATCATCGTCACTTCGAATTTCGGTACCAATATCAGCATGCCGGCACGGTAGATCGCCTGGTTAAGCAGCACAGTCAACCCAAATACGTGAAAACAGGGGAGCACCGCCAAATAACGCTCCTTCCCATCCTCCACCTGAAAGCACCAGTTCGCGGACTGCACAGTATTGGCGATCAGATTCATATGCGTCAGCATGACGCCTTTGGGGACACCGGTCGTGCCACCGGTATACTGGAGAAGGGCCAAGTCCTTCTCCGCCTTTACAGATTCGCAGATCGGGTCATTCGGTGAGTTCGCAAGCAGCTTTTTGAAGGCATGGACGCGGCTTCCATAATTGACGACCGGAAGGGGGCCCTCCTTCTTGGCTTTGATCGGGTAGAGGAGATTCTTGGGGAATGGAAGATAATCCGCCACGGAAGTGACGATCATATGCTCCAGTTCCGTCTCCTCGATGACTTTTTCAACGCGGGACACGAACATATCCATCGTAATGATGATCTTGGCACCGGAATCCTTCATCTGATGCGCAATTTCCCGCTCCATATAGAGCGGGTTGGTCATGACGGCCACGGCTCCTGTGAGCAGCACGCCATAATACGAAATAACCACCTGCGGGCAGTTGGGCAGCATAATCGCTACCCGGTCGCCCTTCTTAATCCCTTTGCTGCGGAGCGCGTTCGCCATACGATAGGACGACTCCAGCAGACTCCTATAGTTGATCGTTTTGCCCATGAAATACATGGCCGGCCGATTCGGAAACTTCTGTGCCGACGTCACGAGAAATGATGCCAAATTCTGTTTCGGATAATCAAAAGCGGGGGCTACTTCGGGCGGATAAAACGGCAGCCAAGGCTTTGTATCCATACAAAACCAACCCTTTCCTAAGGAATGCTCCTTCTTTCCTACTCCAAGAAAAATCTCTCTCTTTTCAGGCTACATTCGCATCTTTTACGGTGTCGGATGCTACACGGTGTACCGTTCGTTCTTGACGACACGGGCGGCGATGCTGCGCTTGAGGGCCACCGTATCGACCGGCGTGCAACGCGTCAGTTTCTTGAGCACCGACAGCTGCATCCGCAGCATGTCGCCGGTTTCCACCGAGGCCAGCGTCTCTTTCGCGAGTGCTTCAATGCGCTGGAACGCTTCGTAAGCAAAAACCTGCGTCATCTCGATCATGCTCGCCGCTTTTTCCTCCGAGGTGCGTTCGATTTGCTTGCGGGTGCGCAACAATGCGCTTTCGAGGGCATAAATATCAATCATCATATCCGCCAGATTGGATAAGGCCTCCTGCTCTTTCTCCAGCTTCGTGCCGAACTTCTGAACCGCCAGACCGCCTGCGAGGAGGAAAATCTTCTTGCTCATGTCCAGGAAGTGCGCTTCCTGTTCCAGTGTGCCTTCGAAAGTTTGGCCAGGTACAAGTTGCAGCAGTTCCCCTTGGAGGCCTTGCGCTTTTTGCAGGAGCGCGATCTCGCCCTTCATGGCCTTCTTCACGAGCGTGCCCGGTATCAGGAGCCGGTTGATCTCGTTCGTGCCTTCAAAGATGCGGTTGATGCGGGAGTCCCGATAGACGCGTTCCACTTTGTACTCTTGGATATACCCATAGCCCCCATGAATCTGCACCGCTTCGTCTGCTACGTTATCCAGTCCTTCCGAACAGAACACCTTGTTGATCGAGCATTCAATGGCATAGTCGGAGATCGCGGCAGCCGATTGGATTCCGGCATCCTCGCTGTTGTAATCGATATCCTGCATCGCTTCGTCCAGCAGTCCTGCCGTACGGTACACCATACTCTCCATCACGAAGGTGGTGATGTTCATCTCGGCCAGCTTCTTGCGCATAAGCGGGAATTGCGAGATTGGCGTATCGAACTGTTTACGGGTGTTAGCATATTTCGCGCTCAGCTCGATCGATTCCTTCGCCGCACCAACCGTGCCAGCTGCCAATTTGTACCTGCCGATGTTCAGGATGTTAAAGGCAATCCGGTGGCCTTTACCGATCTCGCCGAGCAGGTTCTCCTTCGGCACCTTAACGTCTTCGAAAAAGAGCGGACGCGTCGACGAGCCCTTGATGCCCATCTTCTTCTCTTCCGGTCCGAGCGTGAAGCCCTCCATCTCCTTCTCGACAATGAACGCGGTAAAATGCTCCCCATCAATCTTGGCGTAGACGATAAAAATATCCGCAAATCCGGCGTTAGTTATATATAGCTTCGATCCGTTCAAAATATAATAGTCTCCGTCATCCGACAAGCGTGCCGTTGTTTTGGCACCCAGTGCATCCGAGCCCGAGGTCGGCTCCGTCAAACAATAAGCCGCAATTTTAGCGCCGGTCGAGAGATCCGGCAGGTATTTCTGTTTCTGCTCGGTCGTGCCGAAGAACACGATCGGCAGCGTTCCGATCCCGACATGTGCCCCGAAAGAAAGCGCGAAGGACGAACCCTTGGCCAACGCTTCGTTAATAATCGTGGAGCTGACCTTATCTAGCCCGATCCCGCCGAACGGCTCCGGCACATCAGCTCCGAGCAGGCCCAGCTCGCCTGCTTTGCGAAGCAGGTCTACCGTCATTTCATAGTTCAGCTTCTCCAGCTCTTCATCGTGCGGCACGACTTCCCCATCGATAAAATCACGCACCGTCTCGCCGATCATGCGATGCTCTTCCGTGAAATCCTCCGGTGTCAGGATGCGCTGCATATCGGGATTATCGATGACAAAGCTGCCGCCTTTGATTTTCGGTTCTTTGGTTTGGTTATCGCTCATGATTGGTTTCCCCTTTCGGAATGTGGAATATTGGAGTGCAAGGACTGCCTTGGTGTTGCTGGGAAGCTATATGAAATCTCTCACTACTTCGCAATAGTGGCCGCTCCGCGTGCGGATTTTACTTCCGATCGCTGTTGAGTTTGGATTTCAAGGAATGGATCTATTAATAGTAGAAATCCAAACTCAAAGGCGACCGCTACCGCTTCTCCAGTACAATTCCGCCCTCTCCGCTGGGCTGGCGCACATTGGTAAATCCCCTAAGTTAAAACCCCTGCCTCCGGGCTATCCTTGCACTCCCCTGTGGTTGGAGTGAGTTGTGCGGTGTCCGGTCCGAGTACGGAACGGACACCCCACTAAGACTACATCTCAGTGTGAATTGGCTAGTCATGCATCATTAGAAGATCATTGAACTTAGATATCGAAAACCTCGATCTGGTTCATCGAATACAATCAGAGGCATTGCTGAGCTAACTTTCCATAGTCCTTGCTTGGGAGCTACTAGCCCCTTGAGGACTTATAGCGCGAATCGAACCACGCTGAGCAACTGCAAGGACTAATGCGAGAATCCCCTTCCCAAACCCCTCTGGGGTATAGAAGGAATTTCCTTCTTGCCACTACCTACTCCTTAAGCTCCGGCGGCGTGCACCTCGAACACCCCCGCGGCGCCCATGCCGCCGCCGATGCACATGCTCACGATGCCGTAGCCGCCGCCGCGGCGCGCGAGCTCGGAGAGGAGGCTGACGGTCAGCTTGGCGCCGGTACAGCCGAGCGGATGGCCGAGCGCAATGGCGCCGCCGTTGACGTTGACCTTGCTCTCATCGATATTAAGCGCGCGGATGATGTGGAGGCATTGCGAAGCGAACGCTTCGTTAATCTCGAACACATCCACTTGATCCAGTTCGATGCCCGCCATGCGCAGCGCCTTCGGGATCGCTTCAACGGGGCCGACGCCCATAATCTCCGGCTCTACGCCTGCCAGGGCAAACGATTTGAAGGTAGCCAGCGGGGTAAGACCCAACTGCTCCGCTTTCTCGCGGCTCATGACGGCTACGGCCGCCGCTCCGTCACTCGTCTGTGACGCGTTTCCCGCGGTAACCGAGCCGCCAAGGGCAAAGGCCGGCTTCAGTCTGGCCAGCACATCCGGGGTTGTATCCGGCCGGACCCCTTCATCCGTATCGAAGGCAAAGGTTTTGCTGCGCACTTTGCCCTGCTCATCGGCCGCAGCCAGGGTTACATTCACCGGTACGATCTCGTCCCGGAACTTGCCTTCCGCGATGGCGGCAGCGGCCTTGCGGTGACTGCTGGCCGCGAAGGCATCCTGCGCCTCGCGGGTGATGCCGAAGCGGCGGGCCACCTCTTCCGCCGTGTGGCCCATGCCGATGTAAACCTCCGACATCTCTTCGACGATGGTCGGATGCGGTGCCGGCTTGAAGCCGGTCATCGGCACATGGCTCATGCTCTCGACGCCGCCGGCGACGATCACCTCGGCATGGCCGAGCATAATGCGCTCTGCCGCAAAAGCAATCGCCTGAAGTCCCGAGGAACAGAAACGATTGACGGTCAGCGCGGGTACCGTCACGGGATATCCCGCATACAGCGAGATAATCCGCGCGACATTCAGGCCTTGCTCGCCTTCCGGCATCGCGCAGCCGAGGATGATGTCCTCAACGTCCTCTTTTTTCAGGCCCGGCGCGCGCTCAATGACGGCTTCCAGTACGGCTTTGCCGAGATCCTCTACGCGCGTCTGGGCGAAACTGCCCTTCTTCGCCTTCCCCACCGGAGTACGGGCAAGGGATACTATCACTGCTTCTCTCATGCCATTCACCTCATCAACTTGAAATGGTTGGATCCAATACCGTTTATGATTGCGGGCCGCTAATCGACCGTGAAATGAATTCGTAACGGGTGGAACAGATTAATGAGTGAGTCGCCAGCTTCAAACTTCGCCAGCATGGATAACCTGCCACCATGTGCTGTATGCAGCGTCGATTTGGCGCATCGCACGTTGCGAAAGATGGTGTATCTCTTAGCTGAAGCAGCTCTCTTAACGCCCTAATTCCGCAGCGGCTTGCCTTTTGCCAGCATATGCTGCATGCGCTGCTGGGTTTTGACCTCTCCGAGCAGGCTGAGGAACGCTTCGCGCTCCAGGTCGAGCAAATGCTGCTCGCTCACCACGGTTCCCGCAGGAACATCGCCGCCCGTCAGGATGTGCGCCAGCTTCTTCGCGATCAACAGATCGTGATCGCTGATATAACCGCTGCGCTTCATGTCGATGGCGCCCATCTGGAGCACGGCTCGGCCATCACGTCCGACAACGCGGGCTTTGCCCGGCTGCGGCGGAACATAGCCTGCCCGGTCCATCTCTAATACCGCATGCTTCGCTTCATAGATCCGGTAGTCTTGGTTCATGACCACCGAATCCCCGCTGCGCCCATAACCCATGCGGATCGCTTCATGTCCGCTGGTCGACGCCTTCGCCATCGCCACCATCTCGAAGATTTTGTTGATCTCCGGTTGGAGGTCACTGTCCTTGTCGGGATGGCGGTTGCTGGTCATGAGCGCCAGCTCCTTGCAGCCGCCGCCTGCCGGAATGAGGCCGACCCCCGTCTCCACCAGACCGAAGTAGGTCTCTGCCGAGAAGATGATCCGGTCGGCCGGAAGGCATGCTTCCACACCGCCGCCTAGTGTCATGCGGTGAGGTGCTGCCACAACCGGCTTCTCCAGCGCTTTCAGTTTCATCATGCTGCCCTGGAACAGACTTATGATGTCATCTACCTCATCCCAGTCGCCGCTCTGCGCTTCCATCAGCATGAGCATCAGGTTGGCGCCGACGCAGAAATTGCGGCCTTCATTCGCCAGCACCAGCCCGCGGTAATTCGCCCGAATCTCCTCTACGCTCTGCTGGATCATGACCAGAATATCGGCACCAATTGCGTTGTTCGGGGAAGTGAATTCAAGACAGGCTACGCCATCGCCAATGTCGATCAGGTTCGCCCCCGTGTTCGAGCGAATGATCCGGTTTTGCGATTTGAGCGCTTGCAGCGAGATCAGCTCAGGCTGAACCTCAACGCCCTTATACTCGCCTTTGAAATAATGGAACACCTCGCCGTCCTTCTGCTGATAGAAGGACTTGTTGCCGGCGGCAATCCAATCCTTCACCCAAGCTGGAACCGTCATCCCCTCCGCTTCCATGCGCTGCACGGATTCAGGCAGTCCGATCAGATCCCAGGTCTCAAATGGACCGAGCTCCCAGTTGAAGCCCCATTTCATCGCGTCGTCGATGTCCTGAATGGAATCGGCGATCTCTCCCAGTTTGTCGGCCGCATAGACAAGCACTTGCTTCAATACATTCCAAGCCAGTTCCGAGTATCGGTCCTGCGTACCCAGGAATGCCTTGATCTTTCGCTTAGCCCCCTTCACCGCTTTGGCGGCTTCGATGGAAGTGGAGCTCACTTTGGCGCTCGGATTGTACTCCATCGTGGACAGGTTAAGCGATAAGATTTTGCTGCCTTGTTCGCTCTTTACTTTTTTATAAAAGCCCTGGCCGCCCTTCTCACCGATCCAGCCGCGGGAGACTAGTTCATTCATGACATCGGGAACCGTGAACACATCCTTCTCGTTCCCTTCCGGCACGGAGTCGTACACATTTCTGGCCACATGGACAAACGTATCAATGCCGACCAAATCCAGCGTACGGAAGGTGGCGCTTTTCGGACGCCCCAGAACAGGCCCGGTAGCTGCATCCACTTCCTCCACGGTATAACTGTTCTTCACCATCTCTTGCAATGTGACCAGGAGACCGTAGGTGCCGATCCGGTTTGAAATGAAATTCGGCGTGTCCTTCGCAAGCACAACCCCTTTACCAAGGCGCTTCGTGCAAAATTCAACCATAAATTTCGTAATGTCCGGATCGGTATCATAACCCGGGATAATCTCCAGCAGCTTCATATGGCGCGGTGGATTGAAGAAATGGGTCCCCAGGAAGTGGCTGCGGAATTCCTCGCTGCAGTCCTCGACCATCGCATTAACGGAAATACCGGAGGTATTCGTGCTGACAATTGCCCCTTCTTTACGCACGCTCTCAATCTGTTTGAAGATGCTTTTCTTGATTTCCAGGCGCTCCGTAACCACCTCAATGATCCAGTCCACATCCTTCAGCTGGCTTAGATGATCCTCGGTATTGCCCGGGGTGATCCGACCCACAAAATCGGCGCTGTACAGCGGAGCCGTGCTGGATTTAGGCAGAGCCGCAATGGCTTTGGAGGCAAGCTTGTTCCGCACCTTAGGATGATCCAGCGTCAATCCGGCTTTTTCCTCTTCCGCGGTTAAGGATTTAGGAACGATGTCGAGCAGCAGGCAGGGAATGCCTGCATTGGCGAGATGGGCGGCGATTCCCGACCCCATGACGCCCGAGCCGATCACGGCGGCTTTGGTTATGTTTCGACTTGCGATACCGGAACCGCTGACGGATTCCTTAGTAATGGTATTACTCATTGCACAACGACCTCCTGTTCATGGATTTCGGATAGACCGAATACGGATAACTCCAGGATTTCTGCGATATCTCGCGTTTTTACGCTTTCTTCCACTTCCTTCAGCTTCGTGCCGTCCTCCAGCATCGTCAGACAGAACGGACAGGCTGAACTGATCATCGTCGGGGATACGGCCAGCGCCTGCTCGGTACGCGCCAGATTCACGCGCTTGCCCGCATCTTCCTCCATCCACATCTGCCCGCCGCCGGCCCCGCAGCACATGCCATTTTCGCGATTCCGCTCCATCTCCAGCAGCTCGACGCCAGGAATGGCGCGAAGCACACTGCGCGGCTGATCATACACGTCGTTATACCGTCCCAGGTAGCAGGAGTCATGATAGGTGATTTTCTCTTGAACCTGGTATTTAGGCTGAAGACGCCTCTCCTTCACCAGCTGGTCCAGCAGCTCCGTATGATGAATGACCTCCGCTTCAAGCCCAAACTCGGGGTACTCGTTCTTCAAAATATTGAAGGTATGCGGACAAGCTGTGACGATTCGTTTCACATCGTACTTCTGGAACGTCTCGATGTTCCCCATACACAGCTGCTGGAACAGAAATTCATTGCCCATGCGGCGCGGCGTATCACCCGAATTCTTCTCCTCGTTGCCGAGAATGGCAAAGTTGACGCCGGCTTCATTCATAAGCCGGACAAAAGCCTTGGTGATCTTGCGGCTGCGATTATCGTAAGAGCCCATGGAGCCGACAAAGAACAGCACGTCGAAATCCGGATTTTCCTTCACGGTCGGAATCTTCAGATCTAAAGCCCCCTCCGGATCGACCTCCTTCACCCACTTGCTCCGGTCCGCGCGGCTGATTCCCCAAGGGTTGCCTTGTCGCTCGATGTTTTGCATCGCGCGCTGGCCTTCCTGCGGCACGCTGCCCTCCATCAGAACGAGGTGACGCCGAAGGTCCACGATTTTGTCGACATGCTCGTTGGCTACCGGACATTGATCCTCACAGTTGCGGCAGGTTGTGCACGCCCAAATCTCTTCTTCTGTCATGACACCGCCTATCAATTGAACATCCTTCGGGTCTACCCCCTCGACTTGATGCCAAGAGCGCTTCTGCACGTCCATCGTCGGACCGATATCGGTGACGCCCTCCCCCTTCCAGCCGACAAGCGCCAGATCCGTAGCAGCCATGGAGTGAACACCGGGCGATCCAAACACCGAGGCTGGCATCCACGCTGATTTGGAGGTGAGCGCGGAACCTTTTTCCGTCAGATGATCCCTTAGCTTCACAATCATGTGCATCGGCGACAGCAGCTTGCCTGTATTCGATGCCGGGCACACGTTGGTGCACCTTCCACATTCAACGCATGCATAGAAATCGAGCATCTGCTTCTGTGTAAAGTCCTCAATCTTGCCCACCCCGAATGCCTCGGCCTCTTCATCCTCCAGATCCAGCTTGCTGAGCTTGCCCGGGGGATCGGTGCGGCGGACCAGAATGTTGATCGGCGCCGTAATGAGGTGAAAATGCTTCGATTGCGGTACATAGATGAGGAACGACAACAGAATCAACAGGTGGAGCCACCAGAACACAAAATAACAAATCGTAACCGCCATCGGCGGCATCCAGGCAAATATGGCCGCAATACTTGATGAGATCGGTGCCATGGCCGACCACGCCAGTCCTTCCATGAGCCGTTCAAAAGCCATTGTCAGCAGTACCGAAGCCATCAGCGTGGTGATGAAAAACACAACAATGCTTGGCTTCCAGCCCCGCTTGAGCCGTTTCAGCTTCTCGCCGTAGCGACGATAAGCCGCATAACCAATCGCCAGCAGGATCAGCGTAACCGTAATCTCCTGCATGAGGATAAAGCCGGCATGGCCCGGAATCGGCAAGCTGTGACCCGACAGCCCTTTCCAGATGATGTCGAGCGCTCCAAACTGCAAAATGATAAATCCATAAAAAACGATAAAGTGCATGATGCCGCTCTTGCGGTCCTTAAACAGCTTGCTCTGTCCGAATACCTGGATGGCGAATTGGCTCAGGCGTTCCTTCAGATCCTTTTTCAGATTCGCTGGCTTGCCCAAACGGATATACAGGTACCGACGATACACCACGGTGACGAACATATACACCGCCCAACCGGTGATTAAGACAAAGAGCAGCGCGTTGATTAATGGTAGAATCATCTCTCTCAGCCCCTTGCGTTAAAAATCCTTCTTTCTTCTGGTAGTCTGGTGCCGCGTCCATTTTCCGAAGTTACTGTCACTCCTTCCAAAACCCGCTCGTCGTCGTTGTGTCCATATTGGGACAACATATGAAGCGCTTTCATTAGGGGTGCAAAAATAGACCTCCACATCGTGCCGTGCCGAACACGCTAAACCGAATTTCATCGTTTCTGGCTGCATCTCTTACTCTGTACAACGCTACATCTGTACTCGTGTACTTGCCTGCGGATACCCAGTGACTTGTTTCTTCCGGTTGAACTGCCGTCTATTGCTCTGATATGAACGCCTTATTTTGCTGCTCTGATAGTCTGCTTCATCCATTTCACGCTTCTTCATAACCCATCGTTGACAACGACATGAACGTATTTTATGATGGATACAAGAAATGAATGAGTATTCATTCATAATTTTAACTGTATTCTAACACCGGGGTGAGCATATGACAAGTAAAAAAAATGAAAAATATTACCTTATTCTCCAGGGCGCCCTGAAAGTATTCGCCGAGAACGGCTATCACCGCTCTCAGGTATCCAAGATTGCCAAGGCCGCCGGCGTAGCTGACGGCACTATCTATTTGTACTTTAAGAGGAAGGAGGATATCCTCATTCGTCTATTCCAGGAGAAGCTTGGCGAGCTGGTCGGCAAATTCCACGAAAGCGTGGAAGGAACCACGGACGCCGTGGAAGCGCTGCGGACGGTGTGCAGCATCCATTTCTCGGAGCTGGAGAGCAATCCTGAACTCGCTTATGTCACGCAGATTGAGCTGCGGCAGAGCGATCTGGAGCTGCGCAAGGAAATCGGCAGCGCATTGAAGCCATATATTGTGCTGATCGAGAATATCCTGGAACAGGGCATCCAAGAACAGAAATTCCGTTCCGATCTGAACGTCAAGCTGGTGCGCAACCTGATTTTTGGCGCGATGGACGAAGCGGTAACCTCTTGGCTGATCTCCGGCCGCAAATATTCTCTGTCCGATCAGGCGGAGGAGACGCTTAGCTTTTTCCTGAACGGTGTTTCCAGCGGACAATAAGTTCTGCTGATATTCATATTGAAGGGAGCGTTTAACCGATGAAGATTGTGGTATTGCTTAAACAGACCTTTGACACGGAGGAAAAAATTACGATTGAGAACGGATCGATTGCCGAGGATGGGGTGAAATTCGTAATCAATCCGTATGACGAATATGCTGTGGAAGAAGCCGTGAAGCTTCGGGATGACCATGGCGGCAGCGTGACACTCCTGTCCGTCGGACCGGATCGTACAGCAGAAGCCTTGCGGACTGCGCTCGCAATGGGTGCGGATGATGCCGTGCTCATCTCCGATGAGCGGATTCCGGACGATGAATATGCGGTATCGAAGGTGCTGCATGCGTATTTGTCCAAAGAAAGCCCCGATCTGATCCTTGGCGGCAACTTCTCCGTGGACCGCGGTTCAGGCCAAGTGGCCATTCGTCTGGCAAACCTTCTCGGAATTTCACATACCGGGTCCATTACCAAGCTAACACTGAACGGTACCACGGCTGAAGTGCATCGGGACGCGGAAGGCGATCTTGAAGTGCTGGAAGTTCAGCTGCCAGCCGTCTTCACCGCACAGCAGGGATTGAACGAACCCCGCTATCCATCGCTGCCAGGTATCATGAAGGCGAAGAAGAAGCCTTTTCAGACGTTAACCCTTGACGATCTCGGAATATCGGAAGCCGATATCCAGCCAGCAACGAAGCAAAGTGAGCTGTCCTTACCGCCGGAGCGGAGTGCCGGACGCATTCTGAAGGGCGAGCCTGCAGAAGTGGCACATGAGTTGGTATCCTTGCTCCGCACCCAGTCGAAAGTGATCTAATGAACGTATCATCATTCCTTATGTATTCTGATTGTATGGTTGACGGGATGTCCGTCATGCACGCTTTCGCTTGATAAGTATAGTGAATCCGGAGCAGCAGCGATCGGAAGAATCATCCGCATTCGCTTGGGATGCTCAGGCTGGTCGAAATCGTAAAACTCTCTTCACTTCAATCTCAAATGGATCTTAGGAGGTTATGATATGAGCAAAACGATATTAGTGTATGCCGAGAACCGGGACGGGAAGCTGCGTCAGGTTGCCCTCGAGACGCTTGGCGCGGCCCGTTTGATTGCGGGTGACGGTGACAGCATCCGCATTCTGGTTGCGGGTTCGAATATTACGGAAGCCGTATCGGCCCTGAACGGTTATGGTGCCGACACGATCTATACGGTCGAACATGATGATCTGGAGAACTATAATCCCGAAGCTTATATGGCCGCCATTGAATCGGTTATCCGTCAGGCCCAGCCGGATGCGGTTCTCTTCGGCCATACGGCCATTGGCCGTGATTTAGCCCCGCTGGTAGCCGCCTCCCTGAATGCCGGACAAATTTCCGACGTAACCGCGATTGAGACCGAAGATGGAGAAGCGGTGTTCACTCGCCCGCTCTATGCGGGTAAAGCTTTTGAGAAGCGCGTATTCCAGAACGGACCGTGGGTGGTAACGGTGCGTCCTAACAATATTGCTGCTGCAGAAGCCATCGAAGGCGCCGGCGCCAGCATTGAGGATATCGCTTATCCGGCTCCCTCCCTTCGTTCCGTGGTAAAGGACGTCGTCCGCAAAACCACGGGAAAAATCGACCTCTCGGAAGCCAAAATCGTCATCTCCGGCGGTCGCGGCGTGAAGAGCGCGGAAGGCTTCCAGCCGCTGGAGGAGCTCGCGGACCTGCTCGGCGGCGCCGTTGGCGCATCGCGTGGCGCCTGTGATGCCGGCTACTGCGATTACGCGCTCCAGATCGGGCAAACCGGCAAAGTCGTTACGCCCGAGATCTATATTGCCTGCGGCATTAGCGGCGCCATCCAGCATCTGGCCGGCATGAGCCAATCCCGGGTCATTATCGCCATCAACAAGGACCCCGAGGCACCGATCTTTAAGGTAGCCGATTACGGTATCGTCGGCGATCTGTTCGACATCGTTCCGCTGCTGACGCAGGAATTCCGCAAAGTACTGGTATCGTAAGACTTCCTAACGGTTTATCCCACAATAACATGTCAAAAAAAGGCTGCTCCAAAAGGTCCAAGGGACCTGGGGCAGCCTTTTACTTCGCAAGTTTTGCCATAACAATGCCCCTTCGACCATGAACCGTTCCTGGGGCAGCCTCGTCAATTGGATGCAAAACAGGCTCTAGCGTATCAACATTAAGAACCAAACCGCTTCAACAGCTTCTGCTGATGGGCCGTAAATGCTTCTTCCAGCGAAATGCCATAAAGATCCGCCAACAGAGAAATGTTGCCGAGCACGTCGCCGATCTCCTCCACCAAATCCTGCTTGAGCTGTTCTCTGGATTGAACCTCCTCGTCGGGGCGGTCCCTGCCGATCTCATAAGCGCGGACGGCACGCGCCGTTTCCCCTGTCTCCTCCATCAAAAAGCCAACCCGAATAAAGGGCCCGTACTCGGTCCAGCCTCGCTCCCCGTAAAACTGTTTAATCCATTGCTGCGCTTCATTCATATCCATGCTTGTCCTACCTCCGCAATTCCCTGGGATGACTTAACCATTATTTTTTTACATAATTCAAGAACAAACTCATGATAATGCTAACATGTACGCCATAAGATAAGAGGGTGCCATCTGATGATCATTAACAATATAGTTCATCGATGCCATGACACAAATCACTATATATAGTATAATTACTCGAATGAAATATCAACATCTTGTCAAGGAGTGTGCGAATTGAAATCTATATGTGTATTTGCAGGATCGAACATGGGAGAACACCCAGACTATCAAGCGAAAGCTGCCGAGCTCGGCAGACACATTGCCCACAACCAATACAAACTCGTATACGGCGGCTCCAAAATCGGATTGATGGGTGAAGTAGCTAACGCCGTTCTTCAGCATGGCGGTGAAGTTATCGGTGTGATGCCGAGCGGGCTGTTTAAAGGTGAGATTGTACATACCGAGCTGACCCAGCTCATTGAAGTAGCGGATATGCATGAGCGCAAAGCGACGATGTCGAAACTGTCCGACGGGTTTATCGCCATGCCGGGCGGTTTTGGAACCTTTGAAGAATTGTTCGAGGTATTGTGCTGGTCGCAAATCGGAATTCATCAGAAACCAATCGGACTGCTGAATGTCCGGGAGTATTATGAACCGTTCATGAAGCTGATTCAGTACAGTATCACGGAAGGTTTCTCCAATGCCTCCCACTTAAACCTGATCAACATCTCCGATGACCCGCTCAAGCTGCTTGAGCTCATGGATAGCTACACGCCTCCGACGCTGGACTTGAAGTGGAAGGACCTGGATTAAGGGGCGCTTACGGAGAATAGCGATCATTCCCCACATTCAAGGGAAGTCTTGTACCCACAAGTAGGATAATGCGTATTTAAGACTCTCTACCACGGATCTACCGTATTCGCAAGGAAAGGCACCGGACTCCCGGTGCCTTTTTATCTTACAATAGCGATGGTGGTGATATTATACAAACCCGCCGTTCACGCGGAGCGTTTGACCTGTGATCCATTTCGATTCTTCACTTGCGAGAAACAGCACGACCCTTGCAATATCATCCGGTTCGCCTAGGCGTCCGAAGGAGTTCATGCTCACGATCCCCGCAATCTGTTCCTCCGACTTACCTACGGTAAAGAGTTCCGTATTAATCGGCCCCGGCGCCACCGCGTTAATTGTAATTCCTTTGGGCCCGAATTCTTTGGCTAACTGACGCGTAAATTGCTCCACAGCGCCCTTCGTGCCTGCATATACGCTGTATGCCGGGAACATCTGTCCAGCTACCGACGTCGAGAAATTGATAATGCGGCCGCCCGAATTCATAAGGTGAAAAGCCTGCTGGATCGCGAAATAAGTCCCCTTCACGTTGATCGCAAACTGCTGATCGAAATCTTCCTCCGTCATGGCCGCAATCGGCTTGGTTGTCATGATTCCGGCATTGTTCACGAGAATATCGATTCCGCCATAAGCCTCGATCGTTTCACTAAACAGTCGTTCAATAGCTGCTACCTGACTTATATCGGCTTGAATGGCCCGAGCTTCGCCGCCGCCTTGCTTAATGGCGCTCACCACTTCCTCAGCTTTAGCGGGGCTGCTCGCATAGTTTACAACCACCTTAGCCCCGTTCTCCGCAAGCCTCTCCGCCATTTCACGCCCGATGCCTCTTGATGCCCCCGTTACAATAGCTACCTTGCCCGATAAACTCTTTGTCATGATACAACCCCCCACATTGGAAATAGGTGCACGAATATCACATCAGATGGATCCTCTGATCTGTACGTCTTTTTTGTAATTTGATTATATGTCTCCTCATAACAAATTACAAATGACAATTTTATATTTTTGTCATTTGTAATGGAATGAGAATAAAAAAGACGCTATCCCATGCGAGTATCGCCAAGAATAGCATCATTTTAACGTAGGGGTGATCTCACCGCGCTAGATCCCGACGTGCTATGTGGTGTCGTATAACGGCGGACTCGAGCACATCCTTATTCCCTCTTGCTATGATTCTAGCCTGTTAACTATTTCGTGATTCCAGATAACAATAGCGCCCACACCGAGTCAAAATCGGCTTCAATCTCCTTCGAGGTCCACTGAGAGGCATGCGCCGGATGGTGGAACAGGGACGTTGCCATGAAAAAGGCTTTTGCCACCGACTCCGACTGACCGGGCTTAAATTCACCGGCATGCATCCCATGATCGATGATCTGGGCAATCTGCCCGATTAACAGCTTCACATGCGTATCAATCACCTTGACGGCTTCCAGCGTCACGGTTGTATACATGGCAAACATCTCGGGATCCTCGAGGACATAAGCCCGTTTGGCCCGGATGAGGGTATCCGTCCATAACCGCAAGCGATCGGTGGCGCTCCCTTCCGTTCCGTCTGCAATCTTCTGTAACGGATCCGCAATCCGCTGCAGCCACCGTTCCGTTACAGCTTCTCTCAGAGCGGCCTTGCTGGGAAAATGCCGGTATAGAGATCCATGGCTCACTTGAAGCGCCTTCGCAACATCGACAACCGAGGTCTTGTCGGGGCCATAGCGCCGAAGCGTCTGCTCGGCAGCGTCCAATATGGCTTCTTTCGTTAATGGCTGTTCATGTGACATAGATTCAATGAGCACTGGGGCTTTCCATTATAGCCCTAATGCCCATCTTCACGCCCCCTCTCTGTTGAACACATTATAACAAACCATCATTCATTATCAATATTGAACTTTTGTTATTTGTTATACCTGGAATCCCCACTTTATCCCCTTGATCACACCCCCTCATGGATTGTTATAATAGCTTCATTGATCCGGATTTAACCTAAATAACATGAAGAAAGCGAGTGCTGTCCATGGCTAAGCTGGACTATTTGTTATCCATAATATGGCTGCTTCGATCACATAAAAAAATGACAGCCGAGCAATTGGCGGAGAGACTTGAGCTAAGTGTCCGAACGGTTTACCGATACATCGACACGCTCGGTATGAGCGGGGTCCCCATCATATCCGAATCCGGGCATGGCGGGGGGTTCAGGCTGCCCGATTCTTTTTTAAGCGTGCCGCTGTTCTTCGAACTAACCGAGCTTAAAGCCATGGAACACAGTGTGCTTCTTGCCCGGCAAGCGGACTATCCGTTTACGGATGCTCTTGAAAAAGCACGAACTAAAATTGAACACCGTCTTCAGGAATCCCAATTGGAAGACTTGAGGCGTCATGTCGGCAGCATCCATATCCCCTCGCCATCACAGAGTGCCTTGCTTCACCCCATGTTACGCGAGTTAGAACAAGCCATTGCCAGTCGGGAAACCCTGATCCTTCAATATGCGAAGTCCTTCAGCGGCTCCGCGGAGGAGCGCCGCATTGATCCCTATGGGCTGATCTACCGGCTCGGCAAATGGTATTTGATTGCCTATTGCCATCAACGGGAGGCCCTCCGTGTATTCCGAGCAGACCGAATGAATAACCTATCGTTAACAGGCCGCACATTTGAAATGCCGGAGCATTTCTCGGTACATGACTACATGAGCCGTATTCATGAGTATCAGGATCAGAATACGAAGGCGAAGGAACCGACGTTGGTAACCGTTCGCCTTCAAGGTCACACCGAGATCCTGGACGCGATATGCAACCAGTGGTTCCTGCAGCCTTATCTTGTCACAAGAAGAACCGACGATGAAGCCGAGTTCCGTATGCAACCGGATTGGATGCTGCAATACATGCCATATCTGCTGCTTTCTTTTGGCAAAGGGATCAACGTACTTGAGCCTAAGCAGCTGCGAACCGTTCTCTCCGAGACGGCCCGAGACCTGGCCGCATATTACGAGAATTGATCCTTCGATAACTTCACTGACTCCTATGAAGTCAGTGAAGTTGGTATATGATAGCCATAAATCATGACCAAAAAGGAGAGATTTACGTATGACGCTTCCTAAGCTCGATCTAGCCAAAAGCGATAAAACCTATTACACAGCCGGGGACACCCCTGAGCTTGTGCAGTTCGACCCCTTGCTCTATCTGTCATTCGAAGGTCAAGGTGCGCCCGAAAGCTCCATGTTCGAGGATGCTACCGAGGCGCTGTATACGGTTGCCTATGGCGTTAAGGGACATTGCAAGGCGGAAATTCAGGATTTTACGGTTCCTAAACTTGAAGGACAATGGTGGGTTAACTCGGATCGGTATGGTTTGGATGTTCCGAAAGAGGAATGGCATTGGAAGCTGCTTATTCGGATGCCGGCGTTCGTCACCCCGGAAATTGTAGATTCCGCGCGGAACAAAGCCTTCTCCAAGAAAAATCATCTGGAGCCCATTCAGCAAGTGGTATTGGAAACGATCCATGAGGGATTATGCATCCAAATCATGCATATCGGTCCCTACAGCACAGAGCCTGATACGCTGGCGAAAATGTATGCCTACATGAAACAGCATCATTACGTACAGGACGGGCTGCATCATGAGATTTATTTGTCCGATCCACGAAAGGCAGCCTCCGCCTCCATGAAAACGATTCTCCGTGCTCCTGTAAGACAGGAGAATTAGAACGAATAGAGGATTAGAGCACGTCCTCTCTGCAAAAACCCTCCCAACCAAAAGAGGGAGCTTAGCTGATTGCCGGCTCCCTCCCTTAGTTTACACTCATTCTATATCTTAATTTTATACGTCTGTCTATCTCTTACGAATGCTTAGCAGAGAGTTCCCATTCTTCATAAACTCATAGGGCACCTTGATTTCCGTTACCCGAAAGCCTTCTGCCTCCAGCTCCTGAGTCAAACGATCCAGGTGGGCGTATCGACTCCCCGCTAAATCGGTCAATGGAAAAATGCGTACCTCCTCCGAGGCAACCCTCAGCAGCTCCCGAATCGCCTGGACATGAAAGTCATAATCCAATCGGTCACTGTACATAAACAGAAAATGGGCGGACAGCACCAGGTGAAACTGTTCGTTAGCAAAAGGAAGCTCAGGCAGTACTGCAGCGACATAGCGTTCTGGAAACTCCCTCATATCCTGGACGCAATCGCGGAGCGCTTGCTCGCGATGCCGACGAAGTCCCTGCACATCTCCGTAATAGTCCCAAACATAATTACTCTTCGCCTGCTCCATCGTTTCCATCGCATGCCCGATATCCTGCAGTCCCTTGGCCTCCAGGTCATCCGGCTTGTGATCATAGGCAATATCACTGGCCGTAATATCAAGACCATGCTTCGAACCGTAAGCGGTGAACGAACACGCTCCGGAGGGGCAATCCAATATGCTTTTGCCGGTAAGCTCTGACATTTCCAAATCAAACATATACGTGTACTCTTCAAACGTACGGCCAATAAATACAACCCGGTCCAATTCCTGTTTGGTCTTGCCTTGACTCTGCTCAGCTCTACTCATCTCTTCTCACCTCAGCTACTTATTGTGGGTGTGGGTGCGACACAACTACTCCCCACATCCGCAAGTATATATTACCATATGGTGGAATGCCGGGTAGCCCTTATATTTATTCACAGAATCCCAAACTCCACTCCGCTTTCAACAGTTATATTATAATATGGGTAACTAACTTATTTCGGAGGGGATTTCCTTATGTTGCCTTATCCTGCGGCTACGACCAGAGAAGAGAAAATGAACATCATTCATCAAATCAAAAACCGGCTGCTTCACTTGCACGGCGATGACATTCTAGCCATTGGCCTGTACGGCTCAATCGCGCAAGGGATTGATGGCCCTTACTCGGACATTGAACTTCAAGTTGTTACACAAGACGGAGTCTCCCTGACCGGACACGAATTCATATACCCCCCTTTCAAAATCGAAATCGGTATGGAACAAAAACAGGACATACTGAAGGCTGCCGCGTCTGTGGACGACTCATGGGCGATTACAGCCGGCGCTTATGTCCATCTACAGGAAATCTACGATCCGGCGAACCTGCTCGCTGAGATTCGGAAGCTGCCCCTCCAGGTTTCAGACGAAGCCATCAAAGAAACGATGCGAGGATTCATGATCTGGGAACCCTACGAAACGATGGGCAAAATACGAAACAACGTCCAATCCGGTAACTTTAGCTACCTCCCGCTTGGCGCCAAGGATCTGACCTGGCAGACGGCCAAGCTGATTGGACTTGCCAACCGAACATTTTACAATACAAGAGCCAAGACATTGGAGGAATCACTGTCCCTGAAATCCAGGCCTTCCGGATACGATGAACTGGCGCAATTGGTCATGCGGGGTCAGCTTCTCCAGATCGATCATGTATATGAGCTTTGTGAACAGCTCTGGACCGGACTGAACGCATGGTATGAAACAATGAATATTGAATATAAATCTAAAGAGCTTCCATTCTGATGGAGGCTCTTGCTTTGTGTTTATGCATGAAAAGCTGATCATTCTCAATCTTATATTGACACATGTCATATTCTGGAACTACGCTGTGTAAGAGCACGTTTCTTACATACGATGAAAGATCGCTTTACGAAACGCCTGAATGATCATAAAGGAAGTGAGTATTTATCATGCAAATTCAATTGAGTAGACCGCCGGACTATAAACCTCCTTATTGGCTGCCGCTTACAACCATCCTCACCGTCATACTCTTTATCTCCCTCATGCTGTGGTTCGAGAAGCCGCCGCAGGCCAGTAGCATCGATACACCCGCAACCGAATTCTCTGCCGAACGCGCGATGACGCATGTCGAGCAAATCGCACAGCAGCCCCATCCGATGGGTTCGCCTGCCAATGCGGAAGTCAGAGCTTACTTGGTGGAACAGATGAAGTTGCTCGGCTTGAACCCGGACGTTCAAGAATTTAATTATCGCCTGAAAACCCAGAACAGCGACACCGATACTAAGCTAACGAACATTTTGGGCATCATGAAAGGCACCGGATCGGGCAAACCGCTTCTGCTTATGTCCCATTATGACTCGGTCCCTACCGGACCCGGAGCGAATGATGCTTCGGTAAGCGTAGCTTCATTGCTGGAGACGACAAGAGCGATACAAGCCGGACCTCCACCGCAGAATGACATATGGATTCTGCTGACAGACGGGGAGGAGAACGGCCTGCTGGGGGCTGAAGTGTTCTTCCGTGACCCACAGCATCGTGAGGTTGGCATGATTGCGAATTTTGAAGCCCGAGGATCTAAAGGCTCCTCCCTCATGTTCCAGACCAGCGACAGCAATAGTCGGATCATTGAAGAATATGCCCGGGCCGTACCCAATCCAGTCAGCAACTCGCTCTTGGTGGACCTCTACAAACAACTGCCGAACGATACCGATCTGACGGTGGCGCTGAAGCATGGTCTCCCGGGACTGAACTTTGCCTATGGCGATGGGTGGGTAGCCTATCATACCCCGATGGACAACACGGAGAACGTCTCCCTTGAAACCATGCAGCATCAAGGCGAGAATGCACTCGCCGTGGCCAAGCATTTTGGCAATCTCGACTTGACTGACCTGACTTCAACAGACGACCGTATTTATTTCAATTTATTTGGCCTGCTGGTTCATTACCCTGCAAAATGGGCGATCCCGATCACCGTGGTGTTCGCAGCGATAGGGCTGGCTTTCGCGGTATTGTATGCCCGCATCTCTAGACTCTCCCTTAGGGGAAGTTTGATTAGCTTGCTAACCCCGATTCTGGCCGTCGTGCTCTCGGCAGCGCTAAGCTTTGGTTTGTGGTCGCTCATTGATGCGTTATGGGCCGGCAAAATGACGCAGCCCTCAGGCGCAACCTATGATTCGCTTCTGTACAGTGTCAGCTTCATACTGGTAACCTTCATCATTCATGTTGCGCTCACCCGCTGGATCGTGCGGAAAGTGAATGAATTGGAGATGCTGCTGGCGGGCGCATTCCTGTTCCTGCTGCTGCTTGTCGGTTCAACCTGTTTCCTGCCGGGCGCAAGCTATTTATTTGCGATTCCGCTGCTGGTCCAGTTCGCGGCATTGACATGGGCGGCATTTACCCGGGACCCAATCGAATCCTTAAACCATCCGGCTGTTGTACTGGGAACGTCCCTTATCCCTGTTCTGATATTCACTTCGGTCTTTCATATTGTGTTCCTCATGCTGCCGCCAGGGATTCACCTATTCAGCGTTGTACTGATCGGGCTGATACTTGCCATGATGTCCCCGGCTGTACGAATGCTCGCCTATGCCTGGAAATGGGTACTGCCGGCTGCCTTCATCGCCATCGTCGTTCTGCTCGCCATCGGCTGGATCCTGGCCGATCCTGGACCGGATCGACCGATTTACGAGATGCGGTAATCATTGCAGGCACCCTGCCTGCGGCTCAATGCTTGAGGGTGTGACACCCGATAAACACACCGTTATACCCATGCCAAACAAGCAAACGCGCGAACTGCGTTTGCTTGTTTTTTTGACGTGACATTGGATCGGTTTCGCCGCTGTTACTTCACGATATCTTGCCAATGCGCGGGCAGTTCATACGTCTCCAGATGTTTGTATTCCACCAGCTTGACCATACCGCCGGGAATCGTCGGTGCCACTTCAAACACAAACCGGTCCTTTCCCACCGCAATATGGGGACCGACCGTCGGGCTGGCCTCAAGCGTAATGATGAAATGAAAACCGCGGAATCCGTTCACCCTCTTCACTCCGGTCACATCTACAAAATAGGGATAGACAAACGGCTGCTCCTTCAACGTATGGATATAATGCCCGCGAACCGCCTCATCGATATGAGGAAGCAGAAATAGCATCAGCATATCCTGATATTGCAGTTGCGCACTATCCTTCTTCGGTGAAGAATAGGTCCCCTCGGCATAGGACGGCAGCGGTAAACCGATAACCGTAACGACGGCAAGCATTAGACTGATGAAGCGTTTGTGCATATTTCTCTCTCGCCTCCTGCTGCAGCTCTTTATTTTTAGGCTACCCCAACCGATAGGATCGATGTAATACCCGCGAAACGAACGTGATCCGCAATATAGATTAATCAGAGGACGTGCGATATGATAGGTGGAAGGAACGATATCGCATCGGCATATGCCTTCCTTGTCACATTCATCGTGTTCCATGATACGGGGAGGCTAACCATCAATATGAAAAAAAGGATTATGATCATGTCAGCAGCTATCATCGCACTACTGGTTGTCATTATTATCGCAGCAAGCTTCTACTTCTATAATGTCGCTATTGCCCGGGCCGACAAGGGCTTTCTGAACGGCAACCCAGACCTGGAAGCCAACTCGAATATCGACAACCCCTTTGCGGACAGCAAGGAATGGTGGGCCCAGCAGAGCTTAGAGGAATGGAACCTTACTTCAGACGACGGTCTGAAGCTGCATGCTTACTATCTACCTGCCAAGGTATCGACGGGTAAAACCGTCATCATTGCGCACGGCTACTCCGGTCATTCCGAGCTGATGAGCGAATTCGCCCAATGGTACCATGAGGATCTGGGTTATAACGTGCTTCTACCCGACGCGCGAGGTCACGGACGAAGCGAGGGCGATTACATCGGCTTCGGCTGGCCGGAGCGCAAGGATTATCTGAAATGGATTGATCAAGTCATTGGGCATACAGGCGAAGATGCTCAAGTCGTCCTTCATGGCGTATCCATGGGCGGTGCAACGGTCATGATGACCAGCGGCGAAGAGCTCCCTTCTCAGGTAAAAGCCATTGTCGAGGACTGCGGGTATACCTCGGTCACGGATGAGCTGACCTATCAGCTGAAGCGCATGTATAAGCTTCCGTCCTTCCCGCTGCTTCAATCCACAAGCCTGTTGACCAAGATCCGCGCCGGATACTCCTTCGGTGAAGCATCCGCATTAGAGCAGGTCAAGAAATCCAAGACCCCGATGCTGTTCATTCATGGCGGCGGCGATTTATTCGTACCTACCGAGATGGTGTATGAGCTGTACGAGAATGGTCCGGAGCAAAAGAAGCTGTTCATCGTCCCCGAAGCAGGCCACGGCATGGCGCGCCAATTCGACCCCGAGGGATATGACCGCGAAGTAACGGAGTTTATTGGCACGTACGTGCAATAAGTGAAATGAAGAAAAAGAGCAGTCCATGCGGACTGCTCTTTTTTAGCGAGGTGAGTGGAAACCTCTTCACCCGCATATTGATAGACCTCAATGGTTTCCTAGCGTTGAATCCCCGGTCTTTGTCCCTCAGCCAGCATGTCGTTAATTCTCTCGATTAACTGCGGCAGCTCGTTCATCGTCCGAATCGTAAAATCCGCCCCGTTTCGGATAAACGTCTGTTCGGTTTTCGAGATCGCGGCTTCCCGGTCCGATTCTGACAGCGCATTGAACTCTTCTGCACTCAGGCCCATTTCCGAACTGCCAATGATAACGCCAACCGACCATACGCCTGCGTTCACGCCTTCCTTCACGTCCGAGACGGTATCCCCCACCTTAACGACTTTCCAGGAAGCCGATAACCGGAGAGACTCCATATTCCGATAAATCATGAACGGATAAGGTCTTCCTTGGGAGTGTGTGTCATCTGGCGTGAAATAAACATCCGGGCTGTAGCCCTTTTGCCGGGCATTGGCGACCACGACCTCCATCATGCTGCTCGTATAACCTGTTGTGGAACCGATCTTCAAGCCTTGACTCTTCAATGCCTCAACCGTCTCAATAACACCCGGAATCGGGTCCGTGTACTCGGATAAGGAAGCCATCAAGGCCGGCTCGAATTCTGCATACAGCCGCTCCACGTCCTGCTCATCGAAAGATTTTCCGTACTTCGCTTCCCACAGCGCCGACACTCTCGGCATGGACAGCATCGCACGAATATGATCGATCTTCAGCATCCCCATCGGCGCTCTGGCTTCATCCATCGTCACTTCAATGCCCGCATTCTTAAAAATATCGACAAACACGTTCACAGGTGCAAAGCATCCAAAATCCACAGCCGTTCCGGCCCAGTCCAATATAACGCCTTCAATTCGGTTCATTGTGCCATCACTCCCCTATACTCTTCGATGATATGACATAACTGCTCGATATCCTGCCCATAGATTTCTCCAATATTTCCAATGCGGAAAGTATCCACGTCGGTCAGCTTGCCGGGATATATCACATAGCCTCTTTCTTTAATATAAGCGTAAAAGTGCTCGAAACTAAACCCTTCACTCGGGAATAAGAATGTGGTGATGATCGGAGATTGCTTGTCATCGGTAATATAAGCCTGGATGCCGATCTGCGCCAATCTCTCTCGCAACAGGCGATTGTTATTCCGGTAACGGCTGAATCTCGCTGATACACCGCCTTCTTCGTTCAGCTCATCCAACGCTTTGGAGAAGGCGGCCACGACATGGGTCGGCGAAGTATATCGCCATTTTCCGTCCTGATCCATGCCTTTCCACTGATCATACAAATCGAGCGCCAAGCTGCGGGCAATCCCTTCGCAGGCTACCAGCTTGTCCAGCTTGGCGATTACGAATCCAAACCCCGGAACGCCCTGAATGCATTTATTCGCACTGCTGATCAGATAATCGATGCCAAGTCCCTGAACATCGATTTCCATGCCGCCAAAGCTGCTCATCGCATCGATAATGAGGGTTTTGCCATATTCTCTGGACAACGACGAGACCATCTCCAGCGGATTCAGAATCCCGGTTGTCGTCTCGCAATGTACCATCGCGATATGCGTAATGTGCTCATCCTTATGCAGTATGGCTCGCAGTTCATCCTCGCTTGGATGTTCATCGTAATTCACTTGGTACTCCACGTAATTCAATCCGATATACTTTGCCATTTTGACGATCCGCTCACCATAAGCGCCGTTCGTTACGATCAGCACTTTATCGTCATTCGATATGGTGGATGTCATCACCGCTTCGACGGCAAACGTTCCGCTTCCCTGCATCAGCACGGCTGTGTATTGTGCCGCATCGGCCCCGGCGAGCGCCAGGAGCTGCGACCTGATTTTTTGCGTAATCGATTTATACTCATCATCCCATGTACAGCGGTCAAAGAGCATCTCCTCTTTTACCGTCTTGGTTGTCGTCAAAGGTCCTGGTGTCAAAAGCTTATAGGTATTCATTTCGCATCGCTCCTATGCTGGCTTATTCTTTAGATCCGTTGAAGAATTGCTGGTGCTTTTCCAGCAGCTCCACGGTCAGTGGCTTCTCGAAGGTCATCGAGTAGGCAGGTTTGTTGACTTCATCCACGGTCTCCCCTTCGTATAGGGCCACCGGATAGTTCACGATCAGGTCTTTTCTGGCATCCTTCACGATGGTCTCGGCCATTTTCAACGCTAAATCCGTCGTGGCATTCTTCTTGTCCACCACCGCAACCGACTCGGTCAGCGAGAAGTTTCCTTCAACCGGATCCACGTAATCGATCGGTGCACCGTCAGCTTTGGCCGCTACCGCCTGATGGCGGAGTCCGAAGCCCGCAGCCACTTCTCCAGCCTGCACTTTCTTGATCGGACCAGAACCCGAGCTCTCCAGATGCGGTCCCACATTAGCGATCAGGTCATGGAGCACTTTACGTCCCGCATCTTCGCCGTATTGGTTGATAATCGCCTGAACCAGCAGCCAACCGGTGGAGGAATCCATAATGTTCGGAATCGATACAAGTCCGCTGAATTCCGGTTTGGTCAGATCAGTGATGGAGGTTGGCATTGGCAAGCCTTTGTCTTTCAGCACTTGTGTATTCACGAAGATAGAGCCGGTATTCGCCAGAATCGGCGTATAGTATTTCGGATAAGTTCCGACAGCGCCTGTATCAAAAGCCAAATCCTTAAACATGGAATGCTTGGTCTGCGAGCTTTCGATAAAGTACGAGCTCATCGTGATGAGATCAGCCTCGATTTTGTTCCCCTCAGCCATCAGTTTGCCGCCAAGTTCGGATGTTCCCAGGGATTGCACGAGATACTTTCCTTCGTATCCGGCGTTCTTCAACGAGGTTTCCATTGCGGCGACGGCCTCTTCATCCCCGTTGGTGTAGATGACCACCTTCTTCGCTTCCCCCGCGCTTCCGCTGCCGCAAGCGGCCAGAGCAAACACCATACTGATTGCGATCAATGACAGCAGCATTCCCTTAAGCGTCTTCATCATGATTAACTCCACTCCTTGTTTTTTTATTTGTATTGAATAAATAAGTTACTGTGCTTGATGCCCGCTGTGATACCGTATTGTACCTCCGATCGCTGTTGTCTTCAGATTTCTTCTGATTGGTATGAATCCATTGTAGAAATCCGCAGACAAAGGCGAACGCATTCGCTTCTCCAGTACGATACGTCCTCTCCGCTGGGTGTCTTCGTAAGATGTTCACAGCCACTCTATTCGTTCGAGGACAACAGCGATCGGAAATACGATCCGGCATCGCAGCGGACATGAACGTAATGGGGCAGCTTTAGCGCTGAGCCGTTCTCCTCTGCAATGCGTCGCAAACCAGCTTGACAATCAGATTCGTGAAGAAGATCAGCATCGACAGCACGAAAATCTCGTTAAACTTAGCGAAATGCTGCAGCTCCTTGATCTTGCTGGCTACGAGCGACGTCTGGGCGGATACGAGAAAGATGATGCCGCTGATCGTCACCATGGCGTTGATGAAATAGTAGCTGAACATCTCAATGACGGTTGAAGCCGAGTTGGGCAGGATCACCCGATAAACGGTCTTGAACCAGCTGTCACCTAGCAGTTCCCCCGTGGTTTCCCAAGAAGAATTCATCTTGGTCAGGGAGTTCTTGGCCATCAGATACGGCGTCGTAAAGAAATGAACGATATTGCACAGAACGATAATAATGAAGGTTCCTTTCAAACTGCTTCCATTAAAGAAGAGCAGGTAGGATATCCCCAGCACCATGCCAGGCACCGTATTCGTGATCATCGATACCATATCCACCGTAGATCGGGCTTTTAACGATGTACGCACATTCAGCAGTGCTGATCCGTATGCCATCAAGGTGCCGAACAGCGCCGTCAAGAAGGCGACCCAGAGAGAGTTTCGGTATACCCCCGTTAAATCACTCGATTGAACGACGTCCCGTACATGCTTAAGCGTAAACGTCAGGTCATAGGGGTAACTGCTCAGCCATGGCGCAATGAACATCACGGCAAAAACGGAAAGCATGCCAAGCACGATGATCGATGACATCACACCAAAGGCGATATCGCGAACGCGCTGCCGTGGCAGCTCGATATCCGACAGCTTGTCATAATGGAAATTCCATTTTTCCAAGTAATTCAGCAGCCAGATGCCGAACACGGCGGGAATCAGCATCATCACCGCAATGACGGCGCCTTGTTTGAAGTCCGGAATGGAGCCCAGCATCACCTGATACAGCTGCGTTGCCACGACCGGATAGGTACCGCCAACGGAAGCCGGAATCCCAAAATCCGTAAAGCTTAAGATAAAGGAAAGCACAAAGGCTCCGCCAAGCGCTCCGGCCAAGGGACGCAAAATCGTATTCAGGAAACTTCTCATCGTTCCGTCACCCATTAACTTGGAGACGATGATGAATTTTTTATCAATATATTTAAACGCGTTATGGATCAACAGGAATACTGGAGGCAGCGTGTAAATGACGTAGCCTATGAGCAGACCGTTCCATCCGTAGATTTCAAACAAGTTGCGCCCGGCAAGCCGGGTGATCAATCCCTGATTACCGAACGAATACATAATGGCGAACCCATATGTAATGGTCGGGAGCAGCATGGGGATGATGATGACGGTTTTCAGCAGGCCTTTGACGGGCCGGTATATTTTGGTGCAATGAATGGAATATGCGAGTATAAACCCCAGGACGGTTGTGATTACCGCCGTGATGCCCGATATCTTCACACTGTTGCCAATCGCTGCGATGAATTCCCGATTCGATCCTATGGATACATAATGCCCGAAGGTAAACCCTTGATCGGATTCGAAGGAACGGACCAACAAGATGAGCAGCGGAAAGAACAGAAACACGGCGAACAATGACAGGATGACGGTAAAGATGATCCGCATTTCCGGTTTCACGTTATGCATACTGCTCACCGAACAGATTGTAGATGTTCTGCCTTTTGATGTGCAGCTGCTTGATAATAAACTGCTTCACAAAATCATTGCTCGGATGATGGACAATCTCCTGGGGTGTGCCGAATTGGGCGATCTGCCCCTGATGGATAATCAGGATTTTGTCCGAGAGCGTCAGCGCCTCCTCCGGGTCATGCGTCACAATAATCGTGGTCAGTTTGAACTCTCTGGCAATCGATTGAATCCGCTGCTTGATCGACTCTTTGATCACACCGTCCAGAGCGCTGAGCGGCTCATCGAGCAGCAGGATTTTCGGTTTCGTAACCAGCGTTCTGGCCAGAGCCACTCTCTGCTTCTGCCCCCCTGACAGTTCGCCGATCCGCTTGTTCACATGAGGCTGAAGCTCCAGAAAGTCGATATATTCCTGTACCTCCTGCTGACTCACGCTCCCCTTCTTGTTGCGCAGGCCATATACGATATTGTCGTAGGCATTCAGATTGGGGAATAAGGCATAATCCTGAAAAACGATATTAAACCCGCGCTTCTTCATCGGTACGTTGCTCAGATCTTGGTCATGGAACACGATTTTTCCCTGATCCATCCGGGTGAGTCCCAAAATAATATTCAGTAATGTGGTCTTCCCGCTGCCGCTCGGACCGAGCAGTGACACGATTTCGCCCGAACCGATTTCTACGTTGATGTCATCCAAAACCACTTTATCGTCGAATTGTTTGCTAATATGCTCTAGCTTCAGCAAACGGCTCACCTCCTTTAAACACATCCTCAGTATAGAAACCATATGTAAATAAGAATCATGGAAACTGTTAAATGTAAGTAAATTTTGCATATATCATTCATATATCAATACCAACTATTGACCATATTAATCCCTAATTTATGCCTAACTTACGAATAATATAGGTAACTCTATTGAACATGGCCGGACGAATCGGTAGACTAGACATGAATACAGGCATCAACTACTAATGCAGATTGAATGGGTGAGCGAATGTTTCCACTGGAGAGGCAGAAGAAAATACTTGAGCTGCTTACGATTCGAAAAGTACTGAAGATCACGGAGCTAACGGAAGAGCTGAACGTTTCGGTGGATACGCTGCGCCGGGATTTGAACACCCTGACCAAGCAGGGGCGGATCGAGAAGATATATGGCGGGGTTAAGCTCGTGGAGTCCCGGTTCGGCGAATCCTCCATGGACGAGCGCATGGTCAGCCAGTTGGAAGAGAAGGACCGGATCGCCCGCAAATGCAGCGAATTCATTCATGACGGCGATTGCATCTATATCGACAGCGGCTCGACCACGTATCAGATGGCCAAATACGTGAAGCATAAGAAGAAGCTGACGGTCGTTACCAACTCGCTGCCGGTTGCGATCGAGCTGATGGACAGCGATGTGGAGCTAATTATGATCGGCGGCAAAATCCGGCGGGAGGAACAATCCGTCGTCGCGTATGAATACATCTTCAACTTTCACGAGCTGAATGTGCTGAAAGCCTTCATCTGCTGCAGCGGCATTACGATTGAAAAAGGCATCTCCGACTATAACCTGGAAGAAGCCATTACGCGCAAAAAAATGATCGAGCTGTCCAAAGAGGTGGTTGTCATGGCGGACAGCACCAAGTTCGGCAAAGATGTCACCATTTCCATCGCGTCGCTCGACAAAATCGATACGATCGTGACCGATGCGAACCTCCATGCAAGCTTCATTCCAAAATTCAAGAGAACCAATACAACGCTTGTGATTGCAGATGAATAGAATAAAAGTGCGTGTTCAAAAAGGTCGATTTTCAGCACCGAAGCTACTGCTTCCGATGTGCGTTTTTTCAAAACGCTTCAGTTGGATGAAGCTAGGGACGTCAGGAGTGGAGCTACACGTTTTCGCAGAAAACGCCTTCGAAAGCATCTGCTGTTTTGGGTACGTGAGCACCTGAAATGTTTCCGCAGGAAACATGCTTCGGAAGCTTCTACTTAGGCCGGGCTGAATTCAAGATTCGATG
>NZ_JBCNHV010000002.1:0-157946 GCF_050482385.1 Paenibacillus lautus | reverse complement strand
TTAGATATAGAATTTATAAGTTATCTTGCTACGCTGATGAAATTCTATATCGCAAGAAAACCTACCTATGCATCGCGGTCGCTCATCCTTGAAGTGGCCTCGATAGAGGTTTTCTTATCAAAAGCGGACTTTTTGAACAACCTCTAAAAGACCAAAAAAACGGACATTCCTCTATCGCTGAAGCTTTAGCGATGTGAGAATGTCCGTTTCGGTTTCATACGGGTACGCCCCCGCATTAACTTTTAATTTATATTGGCCAAGCCCTTTCGAATCTCTTGGACCAGTATCATTTTCTCTTCTTCTGTAAACCCGTCTTTACCATCAACATGAAGGCTCAAGTCCTCTTGTAAGCGTTGTATATTAGAAGCGAAGTCCATATAATGTAGTGAGAAACAGGATGTTTTTTTAATTATGTTAGACACCATGCAAGTAGAGGAGGAAAAAAGGTTATGAACGTTGGATCAGCACGCGCAGCGGCGACGGATTGGGTCTTGCAGCATGCCAGCAGGGAGCCTGGATTTATGGGTGCCTATTTCAGCGGCTCCACGGTCGGAAAGCCGGATGAGGCAGAGATGGCTCCGTCCTCAGACATTGACGTCGTTGTTGTTACCCAGGATGCGGAGCCCCCTCTTAAGCTGGGAAAGTTTATCTATCAGGACGCTTTGATCGAAGCCACCTATCTGTCCTGGCGGGACCTCGCCTCGCCCGAGCAAGTATTAACGTCATACCATCTTGCGGGCAGCTTCCGTGTAGATACCCTGATGTCCGATCCGACCGGGCAGCTGCGCAAGCTGCAGACGGAGGTTTCGCGTCATTTTGCCGACCGGATATGGGTCACCCGCCGCTGTGAGAACGTGCGCGAACGTATCATAACCGGACTCCGATCCATAGATCCTTCTGCCCCTTGGCATCGGCAGGTTACCTCCTGGCTGTTTCCTACCGGCGTAACCACCCATATGCTCCTGGTCGCCGCTCTTCGCAACCCCACGGTCAGGCTCCGCTATGCGGCGGTTCGCGATGTGCTCAAGGAATATGACCAAGTGGAAATCTACGAGGAACTGTTACGGCTGCTGGGCTGTAAAGACATGAGTGCCGAACAAGCGCTCCATCATCTTAATGGACTGGCCCGCACCTTCGATGCCGCTGCTGCGATTGCGAAGACCCCCTTCTTCTTCAGCAGTGACATTACGCCGGATGCCAGGCCGATTGCCATTGACGGGAGCCGCGAGCTGATCCTAAGCGGAAGCCATAGGGAAGCCGTCTTCTGGATGGTGGCCACCTTCGCTCGCTGCCACAACATATTGGAAGTCGACGGGACTCCTGAATTTCAAGAGCAGTACGCCCCTGCTTTTGATGCCATCCTTGCGGATCTCGGCATAACGTCCACCGATGACCTGCTGCAGCGGGCCGACGAGGTTCTTCGGTTCCTGCCGAAGCTGTGGAGCGTCACGGAAGGCATTCTGGATGCTAATCCGAATGTGACAGGCGGGCAAGAATCGACCTCTTAACTCCTCATTTTATATAGAAAAAGACCACGTCAAAATACACTGGTACCCATAGTCTGGACACTTAGAAAAAAGTGCCCAGACTGTGGGTAGCTTTTTGTATACTGTAGTGTACCTTGGGGAGGATGACGACATGAGCAAGAAGCATTTCAACGAGAATGAGCCTTCTGTTGTAAAAACAGTTTTTCGGCGTCCCTGTCCGATTCGGACAGAAGAAGAGGCCGACAGCCCCTGTCGGTAGATGATATCCCGGAACATACTGAGGCCGCTGCCTCTATATTATTATCGGGTCGGTTGTCCTTCTGCTGCTGGCCATACTATACCCAATCATCGTGCTATCGCTTTCGGTTGTCTTGTCTTCAAAATATGCCGTTCCTTCTTGACTTAATATCTATCGAGAAACAGTTATGATCCGCAAAAGGATGTCAATATCGGGTTTACTATAGTCTCCATTCACTTGTGTATCCAGTAGCATAAGTCCAGAAATGACCGTTAAATAACAAGAAATTAGTTCTTGTGGATCGCCGTCTGCTATTTCGCCCACTCGCTGCCCTTCTTCAAATAATGGAAGTAGTTGATCGACATATGTTTTTATGGAATGCCGTTGAATAAGCTCCTTAGCACTCTCAGGAACGCCATCTGACGTACGCGCCTGATGAATTAGCATAAAATAAGCTGAGTTACCTTCACGAAATATAAGTTCTGTCAATGTTTTTATTTTTTCGATTGGTGACCCTGGAAGTTGATATACGTACATCATTGTTGAATGTGATTGTTCCATTGCAAATTCAACAAGCGTAGTGAAAAGTTGGTCTTTAGATTTGAAATAGTGGTATAGAAGACCGTGACTGAGACCGGCTACTTCAGCAATCATACTCATTTTCGTGCCAATAACGCCTCGCCGAGAAAAAACCTTCACCGCGGCATCCAAGATCTGTTCCCTACGCATATCGCGAAGATGCTGATTCTCTTTGTCAGAAGGTGCCATTCATTATCAAACCCTTTTCTAGATTTTTATTGTAAATTGATACAACTAATTTCTAACTTAAATAGGATTCCTATGACTAACGTTTCTTACTAAAGGGTGACTGCTAATTGGTTCTGTAAAACTTGGCAATCTCATAAAAGGCTTCTTTAGGCTCCCAGAATCCACTCGAATATGGTTTTTCAGAATCCTCCGGGTAGACCTTCACAATGCCGTAGCTTCCCATATCTAAATCATACTGCGGGTTAGGAGAAAACGGTTTGTTGGGCATAATATAATCATAAACGAATGCTCCGTAGATATTCTCAGTTTTATATATTGTAAGTAGTTCTTTAATATAATCGGCCTGCACTCTCTCGCTTCTTATAATACCGCCTTTAATTTTAGGAACAGGAGTACTCCAATCAATGATTTCGTGACTTTCTGGCCCCTTTTTATCCGCACCCTCGAAGGAGCCGCATCCGAATTCAAAAATGACTATCGGTTTATTGTGTCGATGGAATTTCCTTAAATTTTTCACATATTTCGATTCATTGAACGCTAGCTTGTATAGGTTCAAACCGATTATGTCGAACTCCTTCCAATCAACCTGTTCCCAGAGCGCTGCTCCGTAACTTATTTTACCATTGAAGCTGGACCTGACAACTGCACAAGCTTTTCTGAGATAGTCGTTCAATTTTTTATTATACCAAGGGACCAACCACCACATCGTCCTTAACTTCGAAGCCCTCTCAGCATGATTACTGCCAGGCATAATGCCGGAGGAAAAGATTGAGAGCTCACAGCCTAAGCTTAGATCGATTTTCTGATATTTCTTTCGCATTTGTTCGGCTGTCCGTGCGACTTCCGACAAATGAGCTAATGTTTCTTCCTGATTTCCTTCTACCAGCCGAGGCTGGAGCCATACGTGAAGGCCGTTCTCTAATGCGGTCGTTGCACACTCAATCAGTCTGTCAATATCGGTGCCATAAATCTGAATTGAATTACAGTGCAACTGATTACGTATCACTCGGATCTCTTGTTCCATCAAATCTTTTCGCCATTCCCTTGTTCTAGAACCGGGGCTAAAGTTAGTACCTACATCATAATTTATCCCCTTCTGAATAAGCGCTTTTTGATTTTTCATTTACATCTCCTTTATTTATAACTCCCCCTATAATTAGCAAAAACAACAGAGGTGGAATTAATGATACGTGAATAATGAAGCTGTAAAACACTCTGTCGACTGGGAAGGTTTTTCAATTTTTGACTGACCCAGTCAATCAATTTTATGATTTTATGCTAGAACATTTTCCAACAAACGTCAACTGCGATATTAAACTCATTTTAGTTCGAGGATTCCAAAAAATTCGGTTCCATCTGCTTCCAGGTTCAATATATAGACGAACTAAACCATTTCGCTCTATATAATGCTGATTTAAAGTCGCTCTTTGGATTTGCAAAATCCCCGTTCAAATATACGTGTGAGAAATTCTTTTACCATCGCGAAGTAAGGTACTAAAGCCCGGCACTTCCATTGACTGTACGGAATCAAGGGGTACGCCCTTCTGAAAAAGCTCGTCCTTGGTCATGTAGTTGTATTCGATCGGGGCGACGGATTCGCCCAGCGTAGCATGAAAGTCATAATTAAAGTCGCTATCGAAGGACGAGTACCAAGGAGAATAGACTTGGCCAATCGATCTCTAGACGAGGAAACTGCTGGGACAATGCTCCGCAAGAATCGTTTTTTGGACACATGAAGGATCATGTAAGGAGTCGCAGTTGTTCATCTTTAAGTGAATTACAGCAAGAGATTGATCGATATATCCTATCCGCTATTACAATAACCACAGATACCAATGGAGATTAAAAAAGATGACCCCTGTGCAATACAGGAATCATCTTTTGTCTGCTGCCTAAGCCGGAATCCTCTTTTTTAAAAGTGTCCCTGACCCAGAGGCCAGATTAGGATTCGTTATTGACGTGGTTTGTATTAGTGGCCTTCCTACTGCAGAGGCAGATAAAATCGGTGCTCCTCTTGGTCTTTGGCAAAGCCAACCGACTGATAGAGTGACAACGCCGTCTCATTGGCTGCCTTCACTTCAAGTTTTACCGAAGCAGATCCATGAACCTGAAGATAGGACATGGCACGGTAGAGCAGATATTTGGCGATTCCCCGTTGTCTCCACGGTTCTCTCACAAACACATCTTCAATCACACCGACGTTTCCCTCTTCCAGCCATGCCATGGTACTGCCTATTATCGTGTCCCCTTCCAGGACATTTATCGCAGTCCAGTTGGGATGCCCTTTATATTCCCGTAATCGTTCAAGCCCCAGCGGCGCTTCCGGCCAAACCTCAGCCTCGAGCATTAGATACATCTCTTCCTCTTCCGCAGACTCCATCTTCCACAATCGATAGCGATAGCGTTCATCTAACGGCAAGGCAGGAATAGGCTCCTCAAGCGACCGCTCCATGGAATACAGCTTCTCCAGCGGCTGAAATCCGATTTCCTCTGTAAAGAAAGTATTGTTGCCGATCTCATGGGCATAGTTGCCCACGCACAAATACGTCCCGTATGTCTCTGGCAGTGTCCTCTTTAACACAAGGGCACGTTCATAGAGCACTTTATACATTTCACCTAACAGATCATAATCCCGTTCCCGCTGCGGTACAGCCTTAAGATTCACATAAATGTGATGCTTGCAGTTAGGCGCACATCCAGGCGGGATCACGTTAATAATGTCGACCTGTCCCTTGGCCACCATCTTCCCATCTTCGAATGCACAAAACACGTTACCCCAATTCTCCTGGTCACCCACCCACCAGAACAGCGCATCCGCTGCGGATACCGCCTGATACAGCTCCCCTAGCAGAGGCATATCGCCCTGCTTAAAATTTCGTATAATTCTTTCAACCAAATGAATGTCACCCGCCTTTGCGTTCATTGTAAGACAACCGGATTGCCAACAACAGAGAAAAAACAACTATAGACAAACAAGTTGCTTTTTCAGACAGTAATTTCCTGAAAATGGGTGTACAATATTATAATTACGTAATATAATAATTACGTAATAACATAATATTGATAAAGTGAGGTTGATGATTCCCCATGACACGTGACCTGGTACAAGAGATGGATGTCTTAAAGAATCAAATGGCGGAGTTGCAGGAGCTTGTCTATCAGGCTCTTATAGAACGAAAACCTGCATCCGCATCAAATCAACACCGCCAAGAGATTGCAACAGCACCTACTATAAATGAAGCAAACCCCGAAGCTGGCTCCGTCTTCTATTCTGGGCAAGTGCACCTGAAAGGACAAAGCATCCGCTGGGAGCCGCAGAAACGGCGAATGGATCAATTGCTGGACATGAACACCGAGAAGGCGGCCAAAATCCTCGCAGCACTGGGCAACAAACAGCGCCTGGATATTTTAAAGGCCGTCATGGCAGAGCCCCTATCCGGTTCCGAGCTGGTAGAACGGTTGAATATGGGAACGACGGGTCAGCTATATCACCATCTCAAAGCGCTGCTCGGCGCGGATCTGCTCGTGCAGGAGCAGGGAGGCCGCTACGCTCTTCCTAAGCATCGGAGCCTGCCCTTCCTGCTGCTGCTGTCTGCTGCAGGCGATTTGCTCGATACAAGCGATTACCTGGAGATGAGCGAAACCCGTAACAATGCGGGGATGTATTTCGGGAGCTCGCATGGCTTCGATATTCATCAGCTGCTCTGGGCGGTGGTGGAAAATTCGATTTTGGAGCATACGAACGGGTATGGCGATCAGATTAGCATATTCCTGCATGAAGATGGCAGCGTATCGGTTACCGATAACGGGAGAGGCATTCCCGTGCAGGCCCTTCCGAATTCCGACATCCCTGTTGTGCAGTCGATACTAACCGATGTCCATCGGTTGAATGCAAGCGCACACTTTCTGGTCCCCGGTGCAGAGAAAGGCATCAGCATCGCCGTGGTCAATGCCCTCTCCAAGCATCTGACCGTGGAAATTCGCCGTGATGGTAACATATACCGGCAGGAGTACAGGCACGGCATTCCGCAGACCGGGCTTCTGATCGTCGGCACGACTCAGGAGACGGGCACCAGCGTGACATTCAAGCCCGAGCCGGAATTATTCAGCTCTGCCTTTGAATTTAATCGCATCATCGAGCGCAGGGACGCGATTGCCGCAGACTATCCTGCACTTGCCCTGACAATTCGGAATACCGCTGGATAGAGAAGCTTCAGAATACCGGCTTAGAACTGTGTACCACGCTTATTCATAGCAGCACACTCAGATGCCACAACGCGGGTACTGCTCCTTGGGTAAATGGTGCGTGGTCTGGGGTCCGGGGCATGCTTGGATGGCTGTCGACCTAACCCATGTCTGGTGCTATACTGAGCTTGAACGAACGCTAATCGAGGTGATATAGAATGCTGGAACGTTCTATGGAGAATGTAATGGAATCCCAACAGGAAAGGGGCTGGTGCGATTAAAATAAAAACGAAACGAGGACGATAAACATGAGTATACAGAGTACGGTAATGAGCGAAGGATTTGCATTGAATGTTTCCATTTGTGGAAACGGCAAGCCCATTTTGGTGGTGGGAAGCAGTATTTACTACCCCCGCTTGTTTTCGGAACAACTCTACACTTCATTTCAACTGATTTTCCTGGACCATCGAGGCTTTGTGGAGCCCCCTCGGACACTGGAGCCGGAAGACTATGCGCTGGATAAGGTTCTGGATGATATCGAAACGGCAAGACAAACGCTGGGACTGGAGGATTTTATTATATTGGGGCATTCGGGCCACGCCTTCATGGCGCTGGAGTATGCCAAAAAATACCCGCAACATGTCCGGAAGGTGGTCCTGCTGAACACGGCCCCGACCAATAGCCCGGAGCGGCAGCAGCAGAGCATCGCTTTTTTTAATGAAACGGCAAGCCCAGAACGGAAACGGCAGTTTGAAGCGGATATATCCCTGCTGGAGGGGGATATCCAGAGAGAGCCAGAACGTCGTTTTGCCCATATGTGCATCCGAATGGGAGCGCACAGCTTCTATGACTATGCCTATGATGCGGCATCGATGTGGGAAGGGGTCTTCACCAGCATGCCCGTCATGGATCATTTATGGGGAGAAGCCTTCGCGCGGCTCAATCTGATCGATTCGCTGAAAGAGGTTGCCAAGCCCGTCCTCATCGGTCTTGGACGGTACGACTATTTGGTCAGTCCCGTATCACTCTGGGATGCTGTAGACGGCTCACAGGAACACGTGAAGAAGGTCATTTTTGAAAAGAGCGGCCATAATCCGATGTTTGAAGAGCCCGAGCTTTTTGATGCCATATTAACGGATTGGATTCATGAAACGGATAACTAATCCGGTGAATATGACACGTATGCCTTTACTGTAATGAAGAGGAGCCCGCAGCTTTCACGCTGGGGCTCCTCTTTTCGTCTTGATGGAGGCTCCTCTTACATCTATTTGCGCGTTTCAGCCGGTAAACTCTCGAAACACTCTCGGGTTTATACGGCTTGAGCGACATCGTTCGGATGGGTGGGGATGGGTGCTCTTCTTGCCGAAAACTGATTCTTTTTCGAGTCCTCCGTACGGATACGGGATTATCATGCGGACACTGGATCCGTTATTTGCTAATATTGAGCTGTTTTTGAGATTATGCGGACACAGGATCCGTTAATGTAATATGTTCACGGATTATTCCCGAAATATCTTGCGATAGCGGATCTCCTGTCCGCATGACCCTAGGAAATGCCAAGAAACAACGAAATAGCGGAACCACAGTCCTCAAAATCGCAGTCCGTACTCAGTCTCAATGGACCATCGGGTCAGCCTCCTCTTCTTTGACACTCGCTAACGGCCCCCTTAATCACTTGCTCCTTGGATCGCTTAACCCCTTTGCTCCTTCGACCACTTAAACCCCTTGCTTCTTTTATCCTCTAGACCTCTGATTACTTGCTACTCGAGTCTGGATCCACTACATTCCTTGATCACTTACTACTCACTCCTTGGGTCAGTGGAATCTTAGCCACTTAAATCAATTACTCCCTTACGGATAACTCCTCCAGCCTGCGCGTCTCCTCCTCAATCCGGCTGGTATCGATTCGCGCAAACAAAAGCTCTACGTCATGGATCAGCCTCCCAGCCGGAACATGGCACCATTCCCATGCGGGCTGCTCCAGCGAGAGAAAGCCTCGTACCCTATTGCAAGAGAACGGAATAAACGGCTGCAGCAGATTCGCCAAATTGGCTATGATCTGAACGCAGGTATTCAGCGTTGTTCCGCAGGCTTCGCGATCCTCCTTGACCTGAATCCACGGCTTCCGCTCATCAAAATATTTGTTCGCCAGGCGCACTGCGCTAAAGATCAGTTCCAACGCTTCCTTCAGTCGCCCACCCTCAATGAGCGCCCCGGCCTCGCGGTACAATGCCTCAACCCTGCTCTGCCACTCTTCAGATATGCAGCCCTCGGGCACTTTCCCCTCAAACGATTTATTTACAAACACCAAGGTACGGTTGACGAAATTCCCAAATGCGCCAAGCAACTCGCCATTGTGGCTGTGAATGAACTCCCTCCAGGAGAAATCCGTATCCCGCTTCTCGGGGCCATTCGCAATGAGAAAGTAACGAATGGAGTCCGGCTGATAACGGCTTAACAAATCCGGCACCCATATGGCCCAATTCCGACTGGTCGAGAACTTCTTCCCTTCCAGTGTCATGTACTCGCAAGATATGATTCGGTCCGGCAAATGCAGGTTACGGGCCCCCTTCAGCAGCGCCGGCCAGATCAGCGTATGGAACGGAATATTATCCTTCCCATGAACATAGTAAGCCGTAATCTCATTCATCCCCTTGAGCCAAAAGGATTCCCAGTCGCCGCCCGTTTCCGCGGCCCATTGCTTGCTGGCGGATAAATAGCCGCTCACCGCTTCGATCCAGACATAGATTTTCTTATCCTCAAATCCCGGAACAGGCACATCCACGCCCCAGGTCAGGTCCCTTGTAGCGGCCCGATCCTGAAGCCCTTCCTCCAGGTATCTTCGGGTCAACTGCACCGCATTGTCCCGCCAGCCTTGGGCGTTATTCAAGTCATCGGTCAGCTCACCCTGAAAATGCGACAGCGATACGTATAAATGCTCAGTAGGACGCTCCACCGGAGGGTTTCCGCAGATTTTGCAGGTCCTGTTCGTCAGGTCGGACGGATCAAGTATCGTTGAGCAGGCGTCGCACTGATCCCCGCGGGCCCTGCTGCCGCAGACGGGACAGTCCCCTTCCACATAGCGGTCCGGCAGAAAGCGCTGATCGGTCTCGCAATACGTTTGCTGCATGGTTTTTCGATACAAATGGCCGTTGTCCAGCAGCTTCAGAAACAGCTCTTGCACCACCGTATGATGAAACGCCTGATCGGTTCGCGTGTATAAGTCGTAGGAGAAACCCAGCCGTTTAAAGCAATCCACGAACTCCCCATGATACCGATCCGCAATGTCCCCGGGAGCCACGCCTTCCTGAATGGCTTGAACCGCCACTGGCGTTCCATGGCAATCGCTGCCGGATACGTACAGGACTTGATCGCCTTTCGCGCGGAAATAACGTGCCAACACGTCGCCGGGCAAGAGGCTTGCAAGCCTCCCCAAATGTAAGGACCCGTTAGCATAAGGCCAGGCACCGCCGATAAAAATGTTCGTCATGTCAATCATCCTCCTTTTTTTGGACAACAAAAAAAGCCCTCATCCCAAAAGGGACGAGAGCTTGCCGCTCACGTGGTACCACCCAATTTCATTCATGCCTTGCGGCATTCACCTCTTCGGGTACGGCGCCATGTATCGCGTGTATACCCTAGCACGTTAACGGGTGCGGGATCCGGCACAGCCTACAACCCTTACCGGGTTTCGGTGCACAGCTCAGAGACCATATTCCCTAGGTTCTTTCCTTACCCCTTTTCACCGGCCGGGGCTCTCTGTTCAAAGACGTCGCCAAGGTACTCTTTCTCTTCATTGCTTTTGTCTAACGATATTCAAGTTACTGGAAATCATACCCGAAAGCCACGGATGAAGTCAAGTGGGTGTATAGTAAAAGCCAACCCGGGTCTTAAGTTTCATTTTTGCAGTATTTTCTTCCTTTGTGTCGTTTTTACTCACTCTGTACGAAAAAAGCGCTCATGCACTTTGGCTCTATTAGAGATGGTGCGCTGAGTAAGAGTGAGAACTGGACATAATATGGCTGTCGAGAAAGTCTCGATAGCCGAAGAAGTGTATTCCTCTCTGAGGGACTAAATCTTACGTCTACAATGACCTTATCCCTCTAAAAGAATACTTATACACTAAAAAACTGCCCCTCAAGTTTAATTCACTTGGGGGGCAGCTTTTTTAGCCTATGCTTTTTTTCTTCTGAGCAGAAGCAAACCTGCAAGAAGCATAATAGCTCCGGCTAGCATGTAGCTGTACATATTCGTAGCCGTATTCGGTAATTTATTTCCATTAGGCCCGTTCGTTGCCTGATCTCCGGATTGAGCCGGATCTCGTGGAGTCGAATCCGATACGCCTAATGTTGAATCGTTATGATCTTCCGGTGTTTGTGCCCCGGTATTCGAATCCCCGTTGGCGTCTCCATTCGAGTCCTCATTCGAGTTCCCGCTAGAATCTTCGTCCGAGTCTTCGTTCGAATCTCCGGTTCCACCCGGGTTCGGATTGTTACCATCATGGTTCTCGTTGTCCGTCACTTCGATGACATTCGATGGCTTCTCCGGACTCGTCACATTATCACCTGTGACCTCACCGATGTTTTCAATCGCTTTACCGGTTTGTCCCGCCTTGACGGTTGCCTTGAATTCAATCGTATGCCATTCGGTATCGGCAATCCGTCCAAAGTTACCGCTTACTTTGCCGTTAACATACTGGCCTTTATCGCCATCTGCGTTGTCGGTGACGGAAACACCGTCCACCCTCAGGCTGCCTGATACATATGCCAGCCCTTCCGGAAGGATATCAGCAATCACGAGGTTTGATACATAGCTGCCGGAAACGGTATTGCGTGCGGAGATCGTATACTCCATCGTATCGCCGACCGCTATGCTTCCTCCATTGATATCCCTTGACGTTTTGCGTGACTCGATAACAGGTAAAGGCGGAGTTACAACGGGTGGTGTTACAGGCGGTGTGACCGGTGGATCTGGATCTACCGGTGGATTGACTGGTGGATCGACTGGCGGATCAACCGGTGGGTACACCGGCGGAATATCGCCTTCCTCAACGACAATTTCATCCGTTGGCCGACTCGGCTGATCGATGTTGTCCCCGGTAATCTCTCCGGTATTTCTAATCGACTCCCCGGCGGTTGCTACGATCTTCGCCCGGAACTCCAGCGTATGCCACTTCGTATCCCGAACATCACCAAAATGACCGACGACCTGACCTGAAGCATAATGGCCTTTGTCGCTATCCTTATCATCAGTGACCGAAACGCCGTCGACCTTCAAACTGCCCGGAATATATTCCAAGCCTGCCGGCAGCGTATCGGATATCACCAGGTTGGCCATATACGTATCGCCTATTACCGTTCTTGTCCGTATCGAATAGATAGCGGTATCGCCGACTTCAAACGTATTCTTGCCCGCTTCGAGGTTCGTTGCAGACTTCTCCGATACGATGACCGGTTTTCGCGGATAGATTTTGATTTCTTCTTCCGGCATACTCGGTTCGTCGAAATTGTCACCGCTGACTGATGCCATATTTCGAATATCTTTGCCGGCTTGTCCGGTTTGGATCTTCGCATGGAATGTAAGCTCATGCCATTCCTTATCCCAGATGTCGCCGAATCCGCCGTAAACGGCGCCGGTTACAACATGACCGTTATCGTCACCTTCCTCATCGGTGACAGATTTTCCATCCACTTTTAAAGTACTCGGTACGTATTCCAGTCCTGCCGGCAAGGTATCCGTAATTTTCAAATTCGATATATACGTGTCGCTCGTCACTGTTCTTGTCCGAATGGTGTAAGCAACCGTATCACCGACCTCAAATGTGGTCTTGCCTGCATCCAGGTTCGCAGCCGTCTTTTCCGATTCCAGAACCGGATGGCGTGGATAGACCTTAACTTCTTCCTCGGCTTGGCTCGGCGTGCTGACATTCTCGCCGCCAGCGACAGCGATATTGCGAATATTTTTGCCAGCTTGACCAGACTCGATGATCACATCGAATTCAAGCGTGTGCCAAGCCGTATCCGTGATATCCCCGAATAGGCCGATGACCTGGCCGTCGGTGAATAAACCGCCGTCATCATCTCCTTCGGTATCCGTTACGGAAGAGCCGTCCACCTTCATGCTGCCCGGTACATATTGCAGTCCGGCCGGTATATCGTCCGAGATAACAAGACTGCTGACGAAGCTGTTAAGGGCCGTATTCCGTGCCTGAATCGTGTACCGAAGCGTATCTCCCACTTCAGGGTGATCGGCATCCGTGTTTCCGGTTGCCTTCGTTTGAAGGACTGCCGTTTTGTTGGACTCCAGAACAGGAGGATTGAAACGGACCGGTGTTGTGGTTTCGTTCGATTCCTTTTGTTCCGTATCGCCTGTTAGTAAGTTATGGTAGCTGATTTGAGCTTTGTTCTTAATTTGCTGATTGGCGGCGCTCGCTAAAACCTTGACTTTAAATTGCATGGTAACGCCATTTGCCAATTGGCTCGTATTTGCTAGGTTTCCTAACTGAATGCTGACCTGGCTGCCGTCAAAGTGACCCTCATCGGTATCGGCTGCATCTGTCAGATCCTTGGTTGTCGAGCCTTGGATCAATTTCATCGAACCAGGAACATATTCTGTGCCTTTCGGGATCAGATCCGTCACGCTCGCATCGGCGGCGATGTCTCCGCCTTCGTTCTTGATCTGAATCTCATAGGTGACTTCATCGCCTGCATTCACTTCCTGTGGAGATGCAGTCTTGTTGGCTGTCACACAAGGCGCAGTGCCAAGGAAGATGTCATCGATGAAGTTGCCTGCTCCTATGTTTCCGCCAGCTGTACTCACTGCCTCGAAACCGAAGCGGGTTACTTTTTGTCCTGCTGGGACTGTATAAGTACCCGTATAGGTTCCCCAAGCAGTGTTTCCATCCGTTATTTGTTCTTGGACGACGGTATCGTAAGGGTTAGCCGTTGCTGCCCCAATACGAAGCTGCATCGTGTCAATCCCTTGACGCCCCATATGCGATAGGCGCCAATAGATGGTTTGTCCTGGTGTTGTCTTCACATCCTGGTACAGCATTCCGTTATCAAAAGCATTTAATTCTGCCCATTTCCCACCATCAGGTGGTTTTGGCCAGTTCTTTACAACCGAAGGGTTATTCCGCGACCAGTCCCATAGCTCAATAACATGCTGACCGGTGGCATCATCCGTGGTCTTCCAGCCAGGTACCTCGGATTCATAATAGTAGAGTCCTGAAGCATTAACAGCAGTTCCACTGACAGCGCCTTGCTCAAAACTTCCGTTGAGCAACGCCATACTCGTACCACAAACATTAGGCGGCGGAGCTGCTGGGTCCGTCACATCCACAATAACCGTAACCTCGGTTTTGCCTCCCTTGCCGTCCTCCACGATGACGGTGAAGCTATCTTCACCGACAAAATCCGGATCTGGAGTATAGGTCCAACTTCCGTTTGGATCCACCGTGACGGTCCCGTTCTTAGGATCCTCGCCTTTGGAATACTCCAAATGATCTCCATCCGGGTCCGTTGCATCCACAACACCCGAAACAGGTGCATCTTTCTCCGTAGTCTTGTTATCATCAGACACAATTGGAGGTTGATTCTGCTCGACTTGATTACCGACTTCGTTAGATTCACGTGTCTCGGTTGTGTTGTTCAACAAATTATCATAGCTAGCAGTAGCCTTGTTGGTTACCTGTTTGCCGTTATAGTCAGGCAGCACTTTGACCTTGAATTGAATGGTCGAGCCATCAGGTAGAACATCCGTATTCGGGAATCTTCCACCGTCTTGTTCTGATGCACCCGTTCCTAAGCGAACGACAACCTTGTTAGCGGCTGAATCGAATTCGCCCTGATCGTCGCCGCCTGCATCGGTCAGCGATCCCGTATTCGGGCCAGCGATGATCTCCAAAGATCCAGGAACATACTCGGTTCCTTCAGGGATCCGATCTTCTAACACGACGCGTTCAGCAACATCTCCGCCAGCATTCTTAAAGTTTACGGTATAAGTGAGTACATCACCCACTTGAACATCTTGCGATGGATCCACAGACTTGGTCACAATTCCACATGGCCCTGTACCCAGGAAGATATCATCCAGATGATTGCCGTGTCCTATTGATCCATTTGATGTCGAAACGGCTTCAAAACCGAACCGTGTCATTGTTTGTCCTGCCGGAACCGTATAGGAACCCGTGTAAGTTCCCCATGCCGTATTGTCATCAGACATCTGTTGTATGATTGAGGTATCATAGGGATTGGCTGTTGTCGGACCAATACGAAGCTGCATCTTATCAATTCCGTTTAGACCTATGTGTGAAAGTCTCCAATAGATTGTCTGCCCTGGTGTAGTCTTTACATCTTGATATAACATGCCGTTCACAGCAGCATTTATTTCTGCATATCGATTACCATCCACAGGAGGAACATGTTGTTGTACATAAGGAGCAGGGTACCCTGCAGCATAGTCCCATATTTCAATCCATGTATCAGTAGTCTTCCATCCTGGAACTTCATCTGCAGAGTATGCGAAGGTACCATTCGAACCCGGTCCAGGCGGTTCCTCAAAACTTCCGTTGATCAATGCGACTCTAACTCCACACGCATTAGGCGGAGCTGTTGGGTCCGTCACATCAACGATAATCGTAACCTCGGTCATACCGCCATTGCCGTCATCAACAATGACGGTGAAGCTATCCTCACCGACGAAGTACGGATTCGGCGTATAGGTCCATTTTCCGTTTGGATCAACCGTAACTGTCCCATTCCCCGGATCCGTCCCCTTGATATACGTTAAAGGATCTCCATCCGGGTCCGTGCCATCCACGTTACCCGAAACGGGAGTATCTTTCTCCGTTGTCACTCGATCATCCGAAACAACAGGAGGTTGATTCGTCGACGGAATCGTGTTCAATACATCGACAGTAACCGTAGCCTCGGTCTTGGCACATTTGCCGTCATTAACAATGACGGTAAAGTTATCCTTACCGATAAAATCTTGCATTGGAGTATATGTCCAGGTTCCGTCCGCTTTAACCGTGACCGCCCCGTTCCCCGGATCCGTACCTTTGTTATATTCCAAAGGATCTCCATTCGGGTCCGTACCGGTTACTTGTCCGGAAACGGGGGTGTTAACCGCCGTAGTTTTTGTATCATTCGGAGCGGTTGGTGGCTGGTTAAGTTCGTAATCATTTTGCGGATCGAGAGTTTCGATCGGTGCGTGCTCATTTACAAAATACCAGCTATGGATATCATGAGTCTCGTAATTCGGGGACCCTGTTGATCCCGTAAAACCGGCATAAAACGATTGTCCGCCAAATATCGTATTAAGATCTATGCCATTGACATCTAATATGACCTGGGAACTTGCCCGATCCGGCGAAGTGCTAAGGCGAACCTGAACATTCTGAGATGAACCATCATAATCGATCCACGTATAGTACTGGGTTCCGTTAGATAACACATAGTTGGTGTTATTTGCCGTATTATACGAGTTTAAATCGGTAAACCAACCTGGTTCATCATTGGTTACCGTCCCATTTACCGCAAGTCCAACATAGTTTGCAGAAGGATCCTGATAAACGGTGTTTAGAAAAGTATCATATTTAACGGCAAAACTCGGAGTTATGCCATAGTAGCCCAGCCCGCCTCCTTCTGCATGCTGACTGGTCCTGCCAGCCTGGATGGTAAAGGTCAATCCGTCACTTGGACCATCAGGACTGGTATTACTCATTTGAAATGAAAAGGCTGTACTAAATGAGTAGTTGTCTCTAGGGCAAAGTGCGGTATTGTTAAATACGGATCCACTTTGTTGTGTAGTCGCCGGTGTTAATCGAATAAAATTCTGCCCTTGGGGCACTTCGGCAGCACCATTCACGGTAAACGATTGATTGAAAGTATCTTCGGGGAATCCATCAAATTTAAAATTCAGCCATTTACCTGTAGCAGCCTCTGCATGTTGAGGGAATAAAGGCAAAATCTGACCAAACAAAATGATGAAAACCGCCATCAAATACTTAAAACGCCGACTGATTATCGGTTTTCTTTTCATGGTTTCCTCCCTATCTTCAACGGAAAGGCTTTGGAGCCGTTCCGATGCTGTCAAATCATTAATTCATCCCTTGATAAACCTATACATCCATATTGCGAACCGTGAAGGCTGCAGCATGGCGGGTGCGCGGTAAAAGGCATGATGTTGCTGATCGTAAGTTAAAAAAAAGACAACTGACTTCCTGCCTTGTTGTTTATACCGATAACCGCACAATTCGACGTTTCCACCCATTCCTCTAACCTTTTTCAAAATTCTGCATGATTTCTTTAAGAATTACTTCGCATGTGTATATAACGAGGTCTCCTTTAGCATTATTATGTAACGCGTTAATTGATCAATGAACCAAAGCGTCAGCCAGTGCAAACACAGGAACATGAAGGAGGCCTATGTAGCAAATGAAACAGAGCTGTTTGCTGTCTGTCGCCCAGGACCCAGCAGATGTCCTTGATTCGTTTCAAGCTGTTAGTTGTACACGGATGATCACCCCTCTCATTCAGATAGTTTGGTTTGCGAGTTACCATGAAAGGTACGCCATTCAAAACGCTAATCAAAAAAGACTTGCCCCACGGTAACCGACAATAAATATTTATGCCTGTGGGGAATACGACATCCTTCTACATATGTCCTTCCCACGCGAAAAAAACAGCCATATTATACCAATTTCACCCTCCATGGGACCTATCGTCTGATTTCGATACTACTAGTTCTCTAATCTTCAAATTATAAAAAGCATTACTAAAGATACATTTTGAGCTAAACGGACTAAAGGTCCATTCATTGCTCATTGAGTCTCGGGTACGATGCTTCTACTGTTATACAAAAAAAGCCGCGATTTTTCGCGGCAGCCGGCCATTCTATTCCAAGACGTTACGAAAACACCCTTTCTCTTCATTGCTGTTGTCCGAGTTTTTCATATTGGCGAAAAATCATACCCGAACTTCACGGATGAAGTCAAGGGGAGGGATGCGGAACTTTTCTTGCCCTTTCCCGGCCGTCCCGTATCGCTCCAAACTTCTTACCCAGCATCATTTTAAGCTTCTTGCGGGCTCTGCTCATTCGGTTCCGTACATTTTCAGGCTCAATTTGGAGCACTTCGGCAATTTCCAGGGTATTGAAATCCTCGTAATAATACAAATACATCGGCTGTCTCAGAGTTTCAGGCAGAGTAAGCACAGCAGACAACAGTTCGTCATGGTTCTCCTCGCTATTTATCGTCGATTCAGGCGCCTGCACCACGCACTCGCTTAAACGATTCTCCGAAAGAAAGTTCATCGGTTCCAGCTCCGTTTCCTCGTAGGTTTATCAGTTCTTCCTTATTCCCCTTAGTTTAACTTCACGTCCTTTTCGTGACTGGTTGCAATGGTCGTCTCTTCTTCGGGAAGATGCGTGCCCACCAATTTTACCGGGTCATGACCATATTTCCACGACTCTCTAGCCGTTCGATCCACTTCCATCTGCTGCTGCCTCATGAGATATTCTGCAACAAACCAACTGATCATCTACAGTCTCTCCTTTTATTTTCCGTTTGTTCATATTTTTTTGAACTATTTATTTAAGTTCAATTATATATGAACAAAATAAAAGTTCAATATTTATTTTACCCAGGATGTGGTATCATAAAAATAGAGTGATATGTACTTGAAGGAGAGAATGATCATGACCGTTATCAGAGTTGACTATTCGCCTGTTCACGAGCTGGTAAACAGCTTGTTTGCATATACAGATAATAAAAATCAAATGCATGATCTAGAAAATAAGTTGAGGAAGGAAATGCAGAAGAAGCTGCCTGCATCTTTTATGGATAAGCTCGAAGAACTGGATCTGGGCGAGACTATTGCTTATCTGCACCTGGTTATCGTAGACAGCCCGGAAAAAGACAACATCGAGAGGTTTCTTTCCTGGTTTGCCGATTTGGGAGAAGGCCAACTATATGAAATCCTGGCGCCTTATCTGGAAGAAGGATTTCATATGGGACTTAAAACTTTCCGGGATCTCAGCCATGAGATCATGTCGGAGTGGCACCGTACCTACAGCATCAAGCCGGAAATTCACGACTTGCTGGGGCGCTCGGCTGCCCGCATGGAGCAGCTGAGCCGGGTGCATCCCTACATTGATCTGATCGATGATGCAACAAGCGGAATCGCGCTCGATCCTGAAGACGAATATAGTGCCATTCTTCTCATCCCCACCTATCACATCAAGCCGTTAAACCGGATGGACTACGTGAGCAACCAACAGCTCATCATTAGCTATGCCGTAGACGATGAGCAGGTGGACGAGGATACACCCACCAGTCAGCTGCTGCGGATGACCAAGGGGTTGGCTGATGAGAAGCGACTGGTGTTGCTTCACATCCTGGCTAAAGGCCCCGTTACGTTTACCGAATTGCAGCAGAAGACCGGCCTTTCAAAGAGCAACCTGCACTATCATCTATCTCTGCTTAAAACAGCAGGCCTTCTGCGCATGCATTTCAAAATGCCGAATGAGCGATATAAATACAGTGCAAGACCTGAATCCTTCAATCAGCTGAAAGCGTTCCTGGAGTCTTACGTGTTTGGACTATCCCAGTCATGAGGAACGAATTCCGTTACAGCAATCAGACTTGAGGTACAATAAAAAAAAGATGACCCCACAGGTGGAGTCATCTTTTTGTCATGGACAGCTTGATTCCTGCGGAATCATCTGCTGTCACTTCGATTAAAAAGGTAATGGCGGCCGCTATACCCGCCCATCAACAACATCATTAGGCTTTAGGCGCCAGCTCCGCCGCCTGACGGATCGCTTCCATCAGGCTTTTCTCGTCGGCGGTGCCTTGACCGGCAATGTCGAACGCCGTACCGTGATCGACGCTGGTGCGGATAATCGGAAGGCCAACGGTAATGTTGACGCCTGCATCCAAGCCGAGCACTTTGACGGGACCATGCCCCTGATCGTGATACATAGCCACTACGATGTCAAAGTCACCACGAACCGTCCGGAAGAACAGCGTATCGGCCGGCAACGGGCCTACGACCTGGATTCCTTCCGCCTGCGCCTTCTCGACGCCCGGTATGACCTTCTCTTCCTCTTCGCCATATCCGAACAATCCGTTCTCGCCCGCATGAGGATTGATTCCGCAAACGGCAATCCTCGGAGCGGCGATGCCGGACTTCTGCAGTGTCTCATGAGCAAGCTTAATGACATGGTATACACGCTCCGGATTTATCGAACGGACGGCGTCGATGATGCCGACATGGGTCGTTACGTGAATGACCTTCAGATTCGGCGCGGACAGCATCATGGAGTAGTCCGTGGTTCCAGTCAAATCTGCCAGAATCTCCGTATGGCCCGGATATTTATGGCCCCCTTTATGCAGGGCTTCCTTATTCAGCGGAGCGGTGCATATGGCCTGGATTTTATGGTCCTTCGCCAATTCGATGGCCGTCTCCAAAAATTTAAACGCGGCGTGTCCGGCTTCCGGGGCAACTCGTCCAATCGGCAAGTCCGCCGGCAGCAAATCCAGATCAAGCACATGAACCGTTCCAAAACGGTAGTCCACCTGCTCCAGCTCATCGGCAGTAATCGCTTCGATCGCCAAGTCACTGTCCACAAAGGACTTTGCCCGCTCCAATATCTTCACGTCCCCGATCACAACCGGATGACTGATATGATACATCTCCTCATTCATGAGGCTCTTGAGTATAATTTCAGGACCTACGCCTGCGGCGTCTCCCATTGTAATCCCGATAACCGGTTTATGCTGGCTCATGTTCTCACCTTTTTCTTATTTGTTATATAGTTCAAGGAATCTGCCAGGGATTGATCATTTCCGAAGCCCCCGGCTTTGGTGACGGTCCAGTAACCTTTCTCCATGCCCTGAAGCCTTCCGAACGGCAGGCCAGGCTCTACTTCCGAATACAGCTGCATTTCTCCCATTCCAAGTTCCATACAGATAGCCTTAGCCGTATCACCGCCGGTTAATACCAACCCTTGGATCTCGGCGTATGCCTGTAGAATGGCTTTTGTCATTCTTCCAAGTCCCAGCGAGATTGCTTCGCTTACCTCGGTTGAAGATAATCCCCGCTCATCCCCTGCTTCTTTTGCAAGTCTGCGGTTTTCTTCCGAAGCGTCCACGTACAGGACCAAGTAGCGCTTGTCCATATCCTGAGCGATTTGCTGCAGGACATCCTCTGTATCGTAAGTTTCGCGAATCAGCGCGGCCGGGTCGATCTCCAGCATCAACGAGTCGGGCATATCTTCGACGGTACGAAGCTGCCGCCGGGTTGTTTGGGACAAGCTTCCTGATACGATCAGCGCCTTATCCGCCTGGGCCCAGTCTCGGCTGCCCTCCTCCAAGGAAGTCAGGGACAGCGCCTCCGGCAAGTATTCGATTAATCCGGCAGAACCAGCCCATAGAATCTTCTTGTCCAGCTGTGAAAATAATGCCGATATCGCCTGTAAATCCGCTTCCGTCTCACTATCGCATACAAACCAGGTTTGACCTTCCGCTAGCTTGGATTGGAGCCATGGCAGAAATTGCGCCGCGGGCTGCCGCACTTGACTTGATGAAACCAGCACCGCCTCAGGCTCTCCTTCCTTCTGCAGCAGCTTCGGGATATAACTTTCCGTTACGGGCGTTTTGGGATCCTTGGCAAACTCTGTCTCAGTGATCAGGACACCTTGAACATAGTGATGTCCCTGAACCGTTGTACGGTTCATTTTGGGAAAAGCCGGGGCGATCAGCACCAGATCCGGCCGGAACACCTTCTGCACCGCCCGCAATTCCTCTGCAACATTCCCGCGCAAGGTCGAATCCAGCTTCTTGTAGATGTGGCGGCAGCCCTGTTCTTCAAGGAATTGAGCGGCTTCGTACGCCGCTTCATAGGCATCCGCGCTGCGTTTCGCCCTGCTATCCGTATCCACAATCAACACTTCGGTACGGGTGTCCTGACGGTAATGGCGATGATCGAACACGACGGTGGAAACCAGTCCCTTCTTCGCCAATTGTACGCCCGAGTCATTCGCACCGGTCAGATCGTCCGCGATGATTCCAATTTGTTTTATCACATTTCATCACACCTTCTATGATTCGGCATCTGCTGTATTTGTATCAAATGAGTGCCCTTTCTTCTCTAGACGCTTCACTAAAAATCCGACATATAAAGGAAGCAGGATGGCGGTCGTTACCACGGACGCCGCAACCTGCACCGTCGCGATATCGGTAAATGCCGCAAAGGATGCATTCGCCGCCCCGATCGCTGCAGGTGTAGCCACGGCATTACCGGCTGTGGAGCCTTCCGCCGCTCCCACGATCGGATTCCATTTCAACGCTTTAAACACAAAGTACCCTGCGGTACCTGTAACGAAAACCGTCAGCAGTCCAAGAATGATACCTGACAAGCCACCATCCACAATCGCTCCGAAGTCAATGCCCATTCCGAGCGCAAATGCAAAGAACGGGATCAGCATGGAGCTGCCTTTGTCCAAAAACTTGCGCATCTCTTCATCCAGATTACCCAGCACCATCCCTACAATAATCGGAAGGAGAACCGAGATGAAGGACACGAAGGAGAACATGCCGTCCACGAATCCCATGGCGCCGAAGATCGATAAGGCCACCATCGTGAGGAAAGGTCCGTCATTCAGGGCTAGCAGCGAATATGCAGCTCGATCTTCCTTGCTGCCGTATTGGCCTACCAAGGCTACGAACAATCCCCCATTACTATTGGTCATCGCCGCAATGACGGCAATTGGAGCCAGACCCAGCCACAATCCGTTCTCTCCGGCAAACAGGTAAGCAATGAGACCAAACGCTGCGCCGACCACCCACTTCGTTACAAGCAGCGTGGCCCCTTTTCCGACGGAAACACCAAAGGACTTGACGTTAATCTGTGCTCCCGTACAGAGGAGGAACAGTGCAATCAATGTACTTGAACCGTTTACAAATAAAGACTCCGTGAAATTCCCGATCCGGAGTAAATCCGGTGCAAAGGTATTGATTACTGCTGCAATAAGCAACGGAACTACCATCATACCTCCAGGAATCCGATCCAACGTCGCTTTAATCTTCATTATTGTAACACCCCTCTAATAATTGTTTCAATATTAAACAGTGATTTCATATTGAAATCGCTTGCAGGATTTATTGTAAGTGCATTCAATTAAATTTGCAACAAATTAAAGATTAATTGTTGCAAATTTAAACAATCAATAACTTTGTTACCTCTAGCTTGTTGAAATATATTCCTACTCCCCTAATATCTGCCGAAACGGAGGGATCTATTGATCGCAAATCAAAAAAAGCTGAAACTATTGTTTCAGCTTTCTCCACAGGGTCGAACGGTTGATACCCAGCCGTTCCGCAACCTTCGTCTGATTAAATTGTTCTTCCTCCATAATTGCGTCGATGATCCTCTTCTCGATCTCATCCAGCGTACCGCGAAGAAACTCAGGACTCATCGCCGCTGACGGATGTTCTTCCTTCTTGGCTAGAAGCCGGGAAATGAGCTGCTTGCCGATTACGTAGCCTTTCTCCTCCGTCACTGCGTCCTGGAGCAGGATTTTCAGTTCCGACACGTTGCCCGGCCAATCGTACTGGGTCAGCAGGAGAATCGCCTCATCCTTGATCTTGATCGGTGAAGTCCCTAGCGTTCCATGATAGGATGCAATATAATAAGTCACCAACGGCTTGATGTCGTCCTTGCGCTCGCGCAGAGCCGGCACGGCGATCCTTGACGCCTCCTCATCCAGCAGGAGGGGATGATAATTCGAATCATCCTCTTCCAGCGAGAGAATGATCGTGAATCCCCGGTCCTTCATCTCGTTCATCCACTGCTTCAAATCCGTCATATCTTGTGGAGCGATCGCATCCAATCTATGGATGTACAGTGTGCGGATATCGCTGTCCCAAGCTTCTTTTTCGTCTTTTTCTAACAAGGCCATGGCCTGCTTTCCGGTAAGCCGAACATATAGACCTTCTTCGTTCTTTCGGTAATGAATATACCGGGAGAGCAGCTGCTTGCCTGTTCCGGCTTCGCCGATCAGAATCAGGGCACGGCTGTCCAGATGGTCCTCGATCCGCTGCAGGCAATCGCGCATCGCCTCGCTTTGCGATATCATCATCGGCAATTGGGTCACCGCCTCGACATGATAGCCTGCGGCCTCCCCATTCTGCTTCACCTCGGAAAAAGTGTACAGGTAGTACCGTTTCCCCTGTATTACTTTCAGCGTCCTCTTCTGTTTCAGCTTCCGGGTTCCGTCATCCTGAATCAGGATGGAGGCTTCCGTCTCCCGGTTTAGCCGAAGATCGGCTTGTAAACCTTCCACCTGGAGCGGACAGGAACCGTAATCCGGCCACTGTTCATATACAACCTGCCCCTCAGCATCCAATACGGCAAGGTTCGCGGCCGTTTCCTCCAGCAGTGCTTGCAAAAAGGATATTTCCCACTGCGTCCGTTCATGTAACCGAAATGCAGATTTGGCCTTTTGAAACGCATCAAAGATAGCCTCGCGCCCGGATTGGATCAGAATCCCTTCCAAATGGTGCTTGGTTGCTGCCTCTATCGTTACCACATCACCCATGATTAATTCGAAGCCCTTCGCCTTCAGATCCTCCAGAAGCCGGTCTACCTCTTCCGCCTTCTCTACCGTGAACACATCAACCTCAATATCCAGCACATCAGTAATGGCTTTGGCTCCAAGCGTAATATTGGAGAAGCCCACAATGGCTTTTTTACCTGGAAAATGATTGGCCAAGGTAAGCACGCGCAGCATATCATAGCCTGAAACATGGACGTCGATAACGGGTATGCTCACCTCGGGTTCGATCAGCTTGGCCGTACCGCCCCGGCTAATGATCACGTCATATCCCAGGCGTTCTCCTTCCTTTGCCAGAGGAACCGCTTCTAGCAAATTGCCGACCTCGACTCGGACTTCCAGCTCCGGCTCTTCCTTCCGGCATTCTTCTATTAAATGGCTCATAGCGGGATACGGAGCAATAAATAACGTTTTAATGGTCATGATTGTCACCTATATTTTCTTTGGTCAACCTTATTCTTGTTATTATTCTACCGTTTCTATATGAAATAACCAACTCTATATATGAAAAGGCACCCCCGCCGAGTCAACCATCGACCGAAAGGCCAACGGCGCCGACATAAGGTGCCTTATCCAACCTATGAACTGTTACCTCAGACTTACGCCTCCATTAAAACAGACACGGCGCTTTTCGGTGCAAGGCGGAGGTTAAGCTGCTCCGCTTCCTGCATATGCAATGCAGCGATCTCCTCTTTCTCGCTGTCGTTGAACAAAACGATGGCAATCGAGCCGTCCGTGTTCTTGAATGCTACCGAACGAATGGACTCATTGCTGGTAGAAGCAATACGAACCGCTTTCGGACGAATCACCTTACTAAAATGCGCCAGCGCGTAATAATCCAACGTATAGGCAAGCTCCTTCGTCTGCTGATTAACCGTGACAATGCCGCGGCAGGTGCTTTTTCCAAAGCCCGGAACGGTAGGACCGTTCTTCTCGTCCAGCGCCATATTCCACAGCACATAGGATTTACTGTGATTGCGGAGAATCTCGATACCAGTTCGCATCACATTGGAGAAGGCCTGCTCAAACGGCGGAATCCACTCTCCGCCTGATCCTTCTGTAAAATGAACCTCTTTTCCCGGGAATGCCTCGAACACTTCGGATTGGGCCAACGGCTTTCCGCCGTACCAGTGCCAAGCGACGCCATCCACGGCGTCACCCGCTTGCTCAAAAACGGTCAACGGGTACTCCGGCTTGTCCCAGTTATGGTCATAACAGAGAATTTTCGTATCGATATCGTTCTTCACGAATTGCGGCTTCAGATGATTCTTGATGAACTCGCTTTGCGCCTCGGGCAGCATGATCATGCCGGGGTAATGTCCTGGCGAATACAATGCCTCATTCTGCGGAGTGATCGCATAAATCGACAGCCTGTTGGCTTCATACTCTTTGATGTAACGCACAAAATAATTAGCATACACCGCATAGTATTCCGGCTTCAGCTCTCCGCCGATCATCGAACCGCTCGTCTTCATCCAGCCTGGCGGACTCCATGGGGAACCCATCAACTTGACATTCGGATTCAATCGCAGCGCTTCTTTCAGGAGAGGAATGATGTCTTCCTCGTCATGCGCAATGGAGAACTGGTTCAGCTCTATATCCGTCTGGCCCTCAGGCATATCATTGTAGCTGTAGAAGTCACGCGCGTAATCGGATGCGCCCATCGGCTGGCGGAGTACGGATAACCCGATCCCTTCGCTCGGATCGAACAGTCGTGTCATAAGCTCCGAACGCTGCTGCGTTTCCAGCACTTGATGAATGAGATAGGCAGCGGAGTCCGTGAAGGATGCGCCGAAGCCGTCCATCTCCTGAAACGTTTGCTCCTCATCGATCACAACCGTATGCTGCTGTGCGTCCGTTGATCCGGGAGCTAACTGCTCCTTGTCTTTCCTAACGAATAATTCCTTTTCCCCGTTTGACTGGTAGATTGTCATGTTCAGCATGCTGTTTCCCTCCAAGTTTCTTATGGTCTTGTGGTTTTCCTATCCCGCCTTATATTTGGAAGTTGACTTGGAAAGAGCCCCTTTCCTGTCAAGAAAGGGGCTCTCCCATCCATAAACGTTAACTTATTTCAGCCCCAGCTTCTCTTTGTTCGCCTTCATCTTCTCATTGCGGACTTCGACGATTTTATCCCAGTTGTTATCGTTCAGGAACTTTTTGTATTCATTCAAAAGGCTATCAAATGCTGCATCATCCTTCGAACGGATCATACTGACGAGAGTCGAATTCCATTTCGTATTGATGGCCGTCAGAGAGCGCGCTTCCGGTGTTCCTTGGTCCGGGTTGATATTCTCCAAAATAAAGTGCGGTACCAGCTTGCCTTTACCCCATTCCTGCATTTGCTTGATGGCATCCGGGAATGCATCTCCGCTCAGCGCTTTGTGGCGGTCATGGCCGAAGAACATGAATTCACCCATTCGATAGTCCTTCTTAAACGTATCCGGATTGTTCATCTGAAGATCCTTCACTTCAGGAAGGAATTCTACCGTTTCATCTGCATTCACTTGGTAGGTCTCGCCTTCAATCCCATAGTTCATCAGCATTTGTCCTTCTTCGCTTAACAGGTACGTGAAGAGCTGAATGGATTTGGCAGGATCTGCATTCTTTTTGGTAATAAAGCTAATCATCCAACCTGTAATACCGGACTGGTTCAGGGTTGGCGCATGTCCGACCGTGCTTTGCGGTCCGTCAATCGCGATGTACTCTTTCCCTTTGTTGTTGCTGTAGAAGCTTTGCAGGTTACCGCCCTGCTGCGGTGTACCGTCCAGCATAATCGTTGCGTATTTGCCTGCTTTGACCTTCTCTTCAAAAGCCGTTCCGTCATCGGCAAAGCTGTCATCGCTGATGGCTCCGTCACGATATACGGTATTAAACGCCTTCACCCAAGTCAGATAATCTTCATCCAGGTTACGGTTATAAAAGCCGCCGTTCTCGTCTTCCAGCGGCACGCCGATGAAATCCTGCAGCACGTCGCCAAGCGAGCCGGTGCCTTCGCCGATGGAGTTGAAGCCCAGTGGAATCAGAGCAGGGAACTGCTTCTTGATGTCCGCGAGAGCAGCTCGGAATTCTTCCGGTGTTCCCATAGCAGGCTTCCCTATAGCCTCATATACGTCCTTGCGGATGATAAATGCCGTTTTAGCCGGAATGTTTCCGCTGTCATAATCTTCCTGCGTATTGGAATAGTTCGGATATCCGTACGTTTTGCCGTCCTTCAACTGGAACCAGTTGATCGTATCCTGCGCCGCTACCTTATTGAAATAAGGATCATATTTCTCGGCAAGATCGTTCAGCGGCAGCGCCCATGTCGCCGCCTTCTGCACAACCGGGGAGTTGGAGTCAAACGTTGTGATCAGATCCGGCATTTCCCCGCCGGCAAAAAACGTATTCAATTTGGTGTCGTCACCCGTAATGAACTTGATGTTGATGTTCAGATCTTCCTTGATTTTTTTAGTTACAACGTCCTTGCCGAAATCCGTATTCCACCAATCCGCATTTACGTACCACGTAAGCTCGGTCGTCTCTTCTTTTTTATCAAGCTGCCAAGCCGGCGTCTCGGCATTCGGTGTATAACGATCCTCGATCGAAACCCAATTTTCCTTCTTGGAGCCGGAATTCCCGCCAGATCCGCCGCAGCCACTCACAACCAGCACAACTGCCATCAGTGCCGTAATCAGCGTAAGTCCTTTCTTACCCAAAGCTTTGTTCTTCAACATCCTGTAACCCTCCCTTTAAATAAAAGCGCTTTCTTTCCAGACCCTAGCCTGTACAGGTTTGTTTCTGTTCCACTCCCCTAAGAGCAGCAGCTCTACTCTTTAACAGCCCCCAGCATCATGCCGGAGATAAAATATCTCTGTAATATTGGATACATCACAACAATTGGCAGCGTTGTCACGACAATGGTTGCTAGTTGGACCCCTTTGGTGGTCGTCTGGATCGCGACGGACCCGATGTTTTGCATCGATTGCGTCTGGGACTGCACAATAATCTCATACAGCATCATCTGTAACGGATAGAGCGCTTGGTCCGTGATATACAATTTGGTGGTCATAAAATCGTTCCACTGCCCGACCCCGTTAAACAAGGCAATTGTCGCCATCGCTGGCATGGAGAGAGGAATGAAGATGCTCAAGAAAATTCTCCAGTCGCCCCCGCCGTCGATCTTTGCCGACTCTTCCAGCGAATCCGGGACGTTTCGGAAGAAGTTCATCAGAATAATGACATCGTAAAAGCTTAATAGAGCCGGAATGATATAAACCCAGAAGCTGTTTAGCAGCCCCAAGTCCTTCATCAACAAGTACGTCGGAATCATGCCGCCCGAGAAAAACATGGTGACGACACCCATTGCGACATAGAATTTGCGACCGCGGACGTATTTTTTACTTAAGCCGTAACCCACCATGGCACAGAAGAACACATGCGTGATAACCCCGATGACGGTTTTGGCCACTGAGATGAAGAAGGCGTTCCATATGTTTGCATCCCTGAACACGGCCTGATAATTCTCAAGCGAGAATTCGGTAGGCCAGAAGATGAACCCGCCCTCGGCCAGGGACCTGCCCGAGCTGAAGGATGAAACAACCACGTTCCACAGCGGAACGACGATGATGATCGTAAACGTAACCAGTAAAATGATGTTGATCGTATCAAAGATCTTGCTGTCGAGATCCCCTTTTGCTGCTTTCAAATTCACCGTAATACCTCCCTCTGCATGACCTATAGAACGGATTGATTATCATTCAATTTACTGGTCACCTTATTAGCCGTAACAAGCAGAATGACAGATATGATGGATACACCCAAACCAACGGCGGTGGCATATGAGAAATCGCCTTGCGTCATACCCATCCGGTATACGTACGAGTTAATGACTTCGGCCTTTTCCCGGTTCTGCGAATTCATGAGCACCAGGGTCTGATCCAGATTCGATCCCAATAAACCGCTTACAGTCAGGATCAGATTCAAGCTGATAATCATCTTCATGTTCGGCAGGGTGATGTTCCAGATTTGTCTCAGCCGACTCGCCCCATCAATTTTGGCAGCCTCGTAATAGGTAGGATCAATCTTAGCCATGATCGCCAAGTACAGAATCGTTCCCCACCCGGCTTCCTTCCATATATCCGATAAAGTTGCGATCCACCAATACTTGCTCGGGTCGAGCAATATATTTTGCGGCTGCGAGATTAAACCGAGACTCAGCAAAATTTCGTTGAATAGGCCGGATGTCGAGAACCAGGTAATGAGCATGCCGCCCAATACGATCCAGGACAAAAAGTGAGGCAGATAGGAAACCGTTTGGACGAATTTCTTGAACCGCCCCATGCCCACCTCGTAAATCATAATGGCCAGAATAATCGGAATGACAAAACCGATCGCCAGCTTCAGGAAGCTGATGCCCAGCGTATTGACCACGGAATCCCAAAAATACTTATCCGATAAAATAATTTTGAAATTATCGAAGCCAACCCATGGAGCAGAATCCAGCGTATCGATCACGGTGTAATTTTTAAAAGCAATCGTCAAACCGTAAATCGGGATGTAGCAGAAGATAAACATGAAGATAACGCCGGGAATGATCATCGATTGAAGCTCCCATTGCCGCTTGTAATCAATGAAGAATTCCTTGACCCTCTGCCCCAACGGCTTCTTCCCGGTTGGTTGAACCGGGCCCGTGCCGGTTGACTGAACTGCAGCTGTTTTGCTCACCTGCTTAGCCTCCTTTGATCATAAAATCGATAAAATAATCAGCCCTAATAAAAACGTTTTTATTTTTGGCGAAAAAACCACCCTGATATGATGATCATTTTAAAAAAACAGATACAAAAATTCCGTTTCTTCACTTAAACCGATTCGTTCCGATTGATCTTCACGTGACTGGAGCCGCGAACGACCAGCTCCCCTGGAAGCTTCTGAATCTTGCCCTTCTCTTTCTTCTGAATCATGCGCACCAGATGATCCACGACCATAATCCCCTGTCTGGCAATCTGATTGCGTACGGTCGATAAAGGCGGCGTAAAATACTGCGCGATATCAATATCATCGAAGCCCACGACACTGACATCCTGCGGAACCTCGTATCCATGGGACTTCAAAGCCCGAATACAGCCGATGGCACTCACGTCATTACCGGCAAGAAAGGCATCCGGTACTTTCCCGGGGTGTAAGTGAAGAAACGATTTGACGGCGTTATAGGAACCTTCTTCCTCAAAATAACCCTGCAGTATGTAGTCTCCGTCGATCGGGAACTGGCACTCCCTAAGCGCAGCCAGATATCCTTCCTTCCGCTGCACGCTGTCAAACATCGTATCTACGCCGGAAATGTAGGCGATCTTCTTATGCCCCAGGCTGATCAGGTACTTGGTTGCTTCATAACCGGCTATGTAAGAGTCGAATATGATGCTGCCCATCGTCTCGTTCTGAACCTCGCGATCCAGGAAAACGGCCTTAATCTTGTCCTTCTCCATAGCGGCGATGTCTCTATCGTCGATCTTCAGCTCTTCGAAAATAATGACGCCATCCACCCGGCCGCCCATAATATTGCTCATAATCACCTGTTTATCCTTTGTCACAAACACATTCAAACCATAACCCAGACGGTCACATTCCCGTGACATCGACTCCACCAGTGTGTAGAAGTAAGGCCCTGACACGCTTGTCGTAAAGAAGCCCAACATCTTGGTCTTCCCCGACTTCAACAGCTTTCCGTTCAGGTTAGGTACGTAATTGAGCCGCTCTGCCACCTTCAGCACATGGGATTTGGTCTCCGGGTTTAATACATCTACATCATTTAATGCATTCGAAACCGTAGAAATGGAGACTCCGGCTTCTCTTGCCACATCCTTGATTGTTACTTTACCCATATAACCATTCCATTCTTCCTTTGCGATAAAAACGTTTTTATGTACATAAGTTACCATACATGTGAGATGAACACAATGCTTTTTTGGAAGGGGTTACAAATATTTTTTCGATTATACTCAACAACCCTTGGGGGGATAGGATATGAAAAAAACAGGCACTCTTCAAAGCGGTACCCTTCATCGGTACCACTCTTCAAAGTGTGCCTGCAGGAATTGAATCTCTTTTTCGTAATGGGCCACATGCCCCTCATCGATCATTTTCTGGTAAGCCTTGTTGCCTTGTGCCGCACCGGTTGTAAGTGTATCGCATAATGCCTTAATGCGTCTTATAGTCCATTCTTTCATGTTAGGAGGCGGAGCTATACCATAAGACTTAAAGAACAGCGATATTCTGTGAGTGCGATCCGCAGCATGTAATTCCGATCGATAAGGTATCGATGTCCCTGTAGTGTAATTTATTGCAAAGCTTGCTAGCGGGACTGAGGTGTACAGCATATAAACGATGTCCCAGATTCGTGGACCTGGTGCAGCCATATCAAAATCGATCAGCGCAATCGGTACCTCGTCTCTAAACACGATATTGTACAAAGCGGCATCATTGTGACAGATCACTTCATCGTCCCATTCCCCCGAAGCCTGAGGGTTATGTTCAGACTCCGTTTGGATTGAAGTAGTTGCAAAGCCTTGTACGGCGTCATGATAACTCCGCAACAACGCTGCACTCTGGATAAGGGCATGGTCGGACCATATATAGGGTTTAAAATCAGGATATTGGTTTCCCGGCACCTCTCCAGGAATAAAGGACAAGATCTCGCGACCGCTATGATCAATACCTATGAACTTGGGAGCGCCATCAAAGCCCTGCTTATCCAAATGTCGAAGCAAATCATGCACGAAAGAACTCCAATTTCTAGTACGGTGAACGTTATTTCCGATACGTACGACTTCGTTAACATTGCCACCGGGAAGTACTTCTTCCTTGTCACACATCCATAGCTCCCCTTCCCGCTGCTCCATGTGCCATCCCCAGTACCTCAGCCAGTCCCTCCAGATCCAGTCCATCGGCGGCAAAAGCGGTGCGAACGAGCTTCGGCGGAACGAACTCGTCATATTTGCCGAGATACGGGGCCTCATCCGGATCGAGGAGCGAGCCTGCGTCCTCACAATCCATCAATTCCTTCTTAATTTCCTCCATCAGCGTCTTATGATCGACCTTGCCCGCGACAACCATGTAATACGGCTCCATCGGCACGATGGAGCGCAGCGCCAGCCGCTCGGACAGATTATGCTTCAGCAATCGCTCCAACGTGCGGAACTGCTTGCTGCCCGCCCAAGGCAGGATGAACAGGGAATCGCCGCCCGCCGGTAGGACCACCTGCTTCAGCAGCCCGCTTTCCCGGGCAAGACGGCGAGCCCGCTCCAGACGATTCACCGCACCCGGTGCCAGATACGGATAGATGGCGCTGTCCGCCAGCACCTCCCGCATCTTCTGCACCACGCGGGTATGCACATCACCGCCTGCGCCAAGCCACAACGTATCAACCTTGCCTTTGGCCGACTTCACATACAGGGCCTTATGCTTCGTATCGACTTCCTCCACCTTCCACAGCTTGCCCGCGAGCGAGAAGCAGTAGCCCGGCGGCGGCACGGTCGTAATCGATCCGATTTCCTCCGACCCGTTATATACGACATGCTCTTCATCGTCCTTAAACACCGCATAGAAGCGGTAGTTGTTCACGATCTTCTCCCCGCCAAGGCCGATGATCAGACTGCCTTCTTCCGTACGCTGGATATGGTCCGTCTGGAGCAAATACTGCAAGAACTCCTTGTATTCCTCCGGCTCGATGCCGCGGAAGGCCGGGAGCGTCAGCACCGCTCGCGCCAGATCCGGCGGCTCAGCCTCGCCCATGCTCTTGAGCGTGCTCATCGTCTGATGATAAAGCACGCCCACCGGCTTCTTCCGCAGGGCCAGCGGTTCGACCCATTTCTCGCGAATATACAGCTCAATGACCGCAATGGCCCGGAGCAGCATCCATGGCATGCGCGCAGGCAGCATCGCCTCCTCGTCCTCATCCTCCGGACAGAGGAACATCATCTCGGAGGCTTGATCCCCGCGCCGTCCGGAGCGGCCGAGCCGCTGAACGAAGCTGGAGCAGCTGTACGGCGCGCCAAGCTGGATCACCCGCTCCAGCTCGCCGAGATCGATGCCGAGCTCCAGCGTCAGGGTGGCCGCCGCAACCGCTGGCCCCGGGCCTTCGCGGAGCGCGGCCTCGGCTTCCTCGCGCAGCATCGCGGAGATGCTTCCATGGTGCACATGGAAGACATCCCGCTGCTCGCGCTTGGCCGCAATCCGCCGCAGCTCAAGCGTGGTCAGCTCGGCATCCGAGCGGCTGTTCGTGAAGACCAGCGCTTTTTTCAGATGGGTGTTATCGTACACGAAGTCGTAATAGGCTTTGCGTGCAAGCTCCAGCTGCTCCGCCTGCTTCTCATCCCGCGCATCGGGGAAGGAGAAATGCTCGACCGACAGCCGCAGCTTCCGCCCCCCTTGCGGGGCGATGACTTCGACCGCGTTCTTCGTGCCCGCACCCAGCCAGCCGGCTGCGGTCTCATAGTCGCTAAGCGTTGCCGACAACCCGATGCGGCGAGGCGAACAGGAAGCCATCCGCTCGATCCGGGTCAGCTGGCTCAGCACCTGAATGCCGCGGTCGGCTCCCATAAAGGCGTGCACCTCGTCAATGATGACATACCGCAAATCCTGGAACAGCGCCGGGATGGCATTTGGCCGGTTCATCAGCAGCCCCTCAAGCGACTCGGGCGTAATCTGAAGTACGCCAGACGGCTTCTGCATCAGCTTGGTTTTCTCGGCCTGGGACACATCGCCATGCCAATGCCATACCGGCACCTGGCCCTCCTTCAACAGATCGGTGATGCGTTCAAATTGGTCGTTAATCAGTGCCTTAAGCGGGCCGATATACAAAATTCCTACCGAGCTGGAAGGCTCGTTATATAGCTCCGTCAACGCCGGGAAGAACGCGGCTTCCGTCTTGCCCGATGCCGTACCGGAAGCGATCAGCAGATGATTGGGCGTATCGAACAAGACGCGGCAGGCTTCCACCTGCGCCTCGCGAAGCGTATCCCATCTTTTTTTATAGATAAACTCCTGAATGAATGGAGCCAGTCTGGAAAAGGGATTCACGCTCATAGTTCGAACTCCGCCAGCAGATCGTCCAAATCGTCCGAATCGGCATCGTTCGTCCCTGTGCCCTGCGGCTGCGCTGCGGCCCGCTCGCCTAGCAGCTCTTCAAACGTGGCCTCTGGATGCTGATGCAGCGTATGCAGCAGATCCATGAAATCCCGCACCACCTCGCGGGTGGTAAGCAGTTCCTCAGCCCCCAGCCGATTCACGGCCGTCTGCATGAATGCGATGAGCTGATCATCCGTCAACTGCGCTTCATATTTGAAGTGCAGGGCGTGGATGTCCCGCAGCTTTTGCAGGAGAATAAGAATCTCCTCGTACGACAGCATGTCCAGCTTCAAAATGGGCGAGGTGTAGGTTTTCAGCGAACCACTGCCATAACGCCCGTCAATTAGGCGGGATCGCAGCGCGTCATAACTGAACAGCCCCCGGCGCTCATCCTCGACAAACTGCGGCGTTCCGCCCATGTAGATGCCCAAATGCTCCGCTTTGCCCTGCATCGTGTCGTTGAACATGGTCAGCAGCTTCTCATAATTGCTCTGGCGAGACACACTGTTGGTGATTTTGTAGAGGTTAACCCCTTCGTCAATGAACAGCAGCAATCCCTTATAACCGATGGCAGCCGTAAACTCGGACCACAGCTTCATGTAATCGTACCAATTGTCGTCATCGATAATGACCCCAACCCCAAGATCCTTGCGCGCCTCCGTCTTCGTCGGGACTTCCCCGCGAAGCCAGCGCAGCGCCGCCCCTTTGCGGTCATCGTCACCAAGCTTATAGCCGTTCCAGTAAGCGGCCAGCACCTTCGCAAAATCAAACCCGTGCACCAGATTCTGCATGCCGTTTGTCACCGCATATATCTGCAGCTCCACCCGATCGTTCAGGGCAGGATCATCCGGGCGGATACCCGTCTCCTGCATGATGTCCTGCTGGATCGCGGCGATCCATTTCTGCAAAATGGCCTCCAGAGCGCCTCCGTCCGGACGCGTCCTCGTGGACAGATGGGTCATCAGCTCACGGTAAGTGGCAAGCCCTTGCCCTTTCGTGCCCACCAGCCGCCGCTCCGGCGAAAGATCCGCATCCGCCACCACGAAATCGCGGTCCATCGCGTAGTTGCGGATGATCTGCAGCAGGAAGCTTTTGCCGCTTCCGTAGCGGCCCGTAATCAGGCGGAAGGCAGCGCCGCCTTCGGCGATATTATCCATATCGCGCAGGATGGACTCCACCTCCGGCTTCCGGCCGACGGCGATGAACTCAAGCCCCACCCGCGGCACAACCCCTGCCGTTAAAGAGTTTACGAGGGCCGTTGTGAGCCGTTTCGGTATTTTTAATTCCGTCATAGTTCCACCTCTTTCAAGCATCTTACAAGAATCTCTCAAAACATAAAGAGCTATATAAGTTGAACTAAAGATTCTCAGCCCGAGCATCACTACGAATACGGATTATTCTTCCGATCGCTGTTGCCCCCAGATTTCTATCAATCCATTAAAAATGGTTGAAATCCGGGTGCAAAGGCGACCGCTACCGCTTCTCCAGAATAATTCCGCCTTCTCCGTTGAGCTTCTTCTTTTCATTAGTTCAATCTATATGGTCTATTTCAATCCGTCCGATTACACGGACTTTAATGTTTCCAGCATATCTATATAATCATCCGCAATGGCCTCTCCATCGATCAGAAGATCACCGATGGTATCCATCGCGGTTTCATTGATCTCATCAAGCAATAACGCCGGCATAGAACCGGCCTTCTCCGCAATTTGCTGCAGCTCCGAGCGGTTCGGTCCCGCCCTGAGGGCATGGAGAACTTCCAGGTGGATGGGATTGAGACGCTCTGCGAGTTCCTGCCATTCCTCATCCTCTACCTCCCATTGCCACGACTGCTCTCCTACTGTGGGCATCACTGTAAGGGCATCTTCATCTACAACGTGCGGGGCCATAACATGGATACCCCGAGCTTCAGATGAATGCTCTACTAGAGAACCCATGGATTGCATCAAGCGATTATCAGCGCTCCCTGAAGGTTCCATAGACCTTCCGTTAGCTGCTTCTGATTCCGGTTGTTCCGTGTTCACGGAACGAACGATGACATCTGCATCGTCAAGCTGTTCCCTTACCTCTATGGCGTCGAGCTCATAAGGATCCGCATCAAAATCCATCACCGCCTGGAACACGTCCGGTTTCTTCGCTACTGATTTTCTGGAGGACCGGCCTTTGGAAGGCGAAGCCATGTTAGTGCTTGTTCCCGCACTTTCGGAGTGGCCTGAAGAAGCACCAACTGACGAAGCAGGCTCCAGTGCCGGCTGGCTGTTGATCACCTCAGCCTGCTGCCCGGCTTCCTCCGTAAGCAGCATGTCGCGGACCTGGTCCGACTCCCGCTGTAATCTGTGCAGCTTCCCCGTGTCGATCTGAACCTCCGGTATCGCCTGTTTGCGCTGGGCATCCAGCTGCTCCTGAACCTCTTTTTTCAAATAACGGGTAATGATCTCTTTCACTTCGGGCTCAACCGCATCCTGGCCGCGCAGCCGTCCCTTAAAGCCTCTCAATTCCCGCAGCTTATTCTCAGTCAAGCGAACCAGCCCCGTTATATAAGAACGCAGAGGAGCGTATTCGCTTAAGGATACCACCGTCAGCACGACGTTTCGCCCGTATAACCCATGATCGTAAACCGCACTGCGGAATAAATGCCGTTTCACCTGCCGGGGCCGTGGCTGAAAGCGGTCGATGAAGCGCTGCCCCTTCATTTTGGCTAAGTAACTGTCCACGAGCGCAATCACCTTCGGGGCGTACTGTTCCAGGTCCTTGCGGCCATTCTCCTGGTAAAAACGGCTCTTCTCCACGTCATAATCCAGCAAATCCAGCAGCAACTCCCATGATAGCTCCACGGGCTGGAGAGAGAACCGACGCTTCCATTCCTTCTCCTTCAGCTCAGCGGACAAGACGCGCGGGAAGCGCTGATACGTTTCCCGGATCGGCATATCCAGGCCATGCACGATCATAAAATCATATAGCCACTCCCGCAGGTACGTATCCAGCTTGGCATAACGCTTCCGGTAGGCCGTCCACGCCTGCTCCATCAATGCATAGCCCTGCAGGGGATCGCTCCAGCCCACGCCATGGATCAGCTCGTAAAAATAGACAAACAAATAGGATAAGTCCGTATCCGGGTACCGCCCGGACCTTACTTCCTCCCGCCAGTAAAAATACCATTTGAACTGGTCGCTGGCCATCTGGTCGTAGGTCGGCCAATAGCTTTTGAAGGCTACAAAAGGGGCCTCTCCCTCTACATGCCATGCGAGCTCCCTTGCCTTTTGCACGAATTGCTGCTCCTTGGTCACGTAGCGGAAGTCCTCGCCCCAATTCATATCCAGCGGCTCCTGCGGCTTCACAATCAGGGATTCCTTCGCTCTGGCAGCAGAATCAACGGGTTCCTGCCCCTGATGATCTGATTGCTTGTCCGGTAACGAGACGTCCTGCTCGTCGCCGGCCAGCTCAAATTCAGCAAAACGAATCCCTTGGTCATTCACGAGCGTAGTATGTCTTATATGTTCTATGTGATTGTCGTTGTTAGGCTTATCGTTTTTCATCGAATATGAACCTCCGTCACAACTTCAATTATACCATTTAACCTATAGGGACTAACCGATTTTCACATGTTTCTCATCTGTATTATAATGGACGGAATGATAGTCTAGCGAATGACTTTATGCTGAAAGGACCTTCGAATGAATAAATGGCTGAAAGCATTGTTATTTCTAGTGGGTGCGGCTATTCTGACAAGGCTGATCCCCTTCTCTTCCTGGTTCCGCATCCTGGATACGATGATCCATGAGCTGGGGCATGCCGTCATGACCCTACTGATGTCGGGGCGCGTGCTCAGCATCGAGCTGAATCCCGATCACAGCGGCGTGACCTATTCCATGCTGGCTTCTGGTGGCTGGAGTCCGATTGTGGTCTCGCTTGCAGGCTATATGTCGGCATCCCTATTCGCCATTCTGATGTTCTACGGCTATGCCAAGAAAAAACAGGACACCGGCCTGATCACCATTACCGTGCTTGCCCTCATTATGATCCTCTTCTTTGTTCGCGCCGGCTATGGATTATGGTGGCTCATTATTTTTATGATCGTGAATCTGATCTTCTATTTCCTTGGCGAGAAGGTCCGTAATTTCTACTACCTGCTGCTCGCCTTTCTCGTGCTGGAAGAGTCCGTGGTCGGTCCGCTAACCCTCCTGACCATGGCGCTGACCCAGCCCAAGCAAGCGGGCGACGCCTCCAACCTGGCCAACATGACCGTGCTCCCGGCCTTCGTCTGGGCGCTGCTGTTCCTGCTGTTCTCCCTATGGTGCGCGAAGATGGCGCTGCAGCTGTTCTGGAAGAAGCGGTGAAACAGGTTCGTCACACGGCAGGCAAAAGAAGCCAGCGTTATCCAACCTTCGGATGACGCTGGCTTTTTTATAAGGGCTTGATTTTCATTTGAAGCAACCTTATCGGAGATGGAGCAGGATTGACCTCCTCTTTGTCTAATATACTGTATGTGTATATTAGACGAATTCGTCCATTGGGTTCTATGTGGGAAATGGGTGAATTCGTAGAGAAAACATTATCTAAAATCAATGCAAGTAAAAATTAAATAAAGGGATAGATTAAATGCACTCAGAAATTATATTGAAGAATAATTCCAACATACCTATAGAGGATAAGATTGACCAGATCAACGCTTGTATTGAATCCATACATGGAAATTCAGCTGCTGAACTTGTGTCAATAACTTGTGATAATACTGGTTATAAGACTCCAAACTTCACAACCTCTGGTATATTTCGTTTGCATGGGTTGGTAAAGCTATATAACGAATTGAAGCCGTGGTGCGTTATCTTAAAAATCATTAAGCCAGACACACCCGAGAAAGATAACTTTGAACATCACAACTACTGGAGACGTGAAGCACTTGTATTTGAGTCAGGAGTTTTAAGAGAACTTCCTGATTCTATTTATGGTGCAGAGAGCTATTTGGTTGAAGAACAACATGATGGTACCATATGGATCTGGATGGAATATATTAAGGGCGAATACGCAAAAACAGTTGAGCAATTTTCATATATCGCCCGACAATTAGGCCGTTTTAATGGGGCCTATCTTAAAGGAATACAAATGATGCCTAAACATGAGTGGATATGCAGGGCTTGGCTCAAATCATGGTCGATTGCATGCCGCATGTATGCTCCTAATGTGGAGGAGTATGTAAATCGAATAGCTACAGACAATGTGCGAAGTACTTGGGCTTGGTATCAAGATCTGCTCGGTAACATTGACTCTTCAATTGACTCGCTCCAACAGCTGCCGCGAGTATTGGCACATCAAGACATGAGCCAGATGAATATGTTTCTCGTTAAAAAAGAAGAGAGCGAAAGTCAACTCGTTCTAATCGACTGGCAGTTCATGAGTATATCCGGTATTGGCGAAGACTTGGGTAAGTTATTCGGGGTGAACATGAGTCTTGGAATTATTCCGCCTGACCAATATATGAAGTTTCAGAACTCTTTATATAATGCATACCTGGAGGGGTTGCGAGATATGGGATGGCAGGGTGACATAAGATTAGTGAGGTATGGATTCTGTTTAAGCACTGCTATAAGAAGTGTGTGGGAGGTCCCACAGTTCTTTTCCATTATGGCTCAGTTAGAAGACGAGCCTAATAATATTAAACTCAGAGAAAAACTTACCCGCCTTGATTGCATTATTACAGTACATAAACAAATGGCCGCGGAAGCGAATTCCATTAAACTTATACTAAAAGAAAAACGCAGCTTAATCGAAGAGCGTATTTAAATCAGATAACACCGCACTCATGCTGTGGTCCTAGCGAACCTCGGTCCCGGAAGAATAGAGCGAGGAAACGTATGCCGGGACACATATGAGAGCCTAAGAGCAGCCCTCTAAGGCTCTCGGCGTCGTGAATGCAAGAATGTTAGGTGAAATTGTTATATGAATCAAAGCATGGAATACATAAAGGAATATCGAAAACTCCGCTACGTGCATTAGCCCCTTGATTGTCAGAAGTAACATTAATCACATTCAGGAGAACCAACTAATGAATAACAATTGGAATAAAATTATTTATAAAATCTGGTCACCTATTTATGATAAAATTTTCAATTCAAACATTTTTCTCCATGCACGTAAACAAATATTTCAAGAGACCCCCTTCAATAACACACAAAAGATACTTTTTGTCGGCGTAGGCACAGGAGCTGATTTAGAGTTATTGAACCATTATGATTTAGATATAACGGCTATAGATTTTTCACCAGATATGTTGAGAAAAGCAAGAGCGAAATTTAAGAATTCTCGCATTACGTTTTTAGAAATGGACGCTCAAAATATGGCATTTAACGATATGTCGTTTGACTATGTGGTTGGAAGTCTAATTCTTTCCGTAGTACCCGATGCTGACAAGTGTTTTCAGGAAATGGGCAGAGTTTTAAAACAAGAAGGAAGGATCGTTATTTTCGATAAATTTACCCCTAGTAACCATAAACTCTCGATATCAAAAAAGTTGTTTAGACCACTAATTAAAGTCTTAGGGACAGATATTGGATTGAATTTTGAGGAGTTATACCTAAGAAATAATAATAATTTAAGTATAGAAGAAGATAAACCCGTCATGCTGAATGGGATGTATAGAAAAATAGTTGTTAGAAAAATCAGTTGACATCTATACAAGATTATTCTTGATCGGTGGTTGAGTTTATGGGAGAGGCATGTAAATTGAGCTGTGGTCACTGCTCATATAATCAAGAGGTGTTTTTAGGTATTGGATTTCAATATATTAATTTGATTTCTATTTTAGAATGGTATAAGGAGGATGTCGGTCGACAACGAATCAGAGAGTTTATGAATTTGATTGCTTTGATGGTCTGTATGTATGTTCGCTCTGCACGGCTCCCATGCCATTAGAAGACGAGAATATCCGATAACACCATATTTCCAACCTTAGGACCATCGAGACGAAAAATCCCCATAAGAAAATGGGCTGCCCGGCACGTAGTTATTCACTACAAATGGACAGCCCACTTCGTATTATACTTTACATTAATGGTTTATTTCATGATCACCGGCACCGCACCAGCAAATCGATCGGATAGCGGCCCGCATTCCGACCATACAGACTGATGCCGCCCTCCTCGGCCCGCAGCTCCAGTCTGAAGCTGCGCTTGCGGTCAAGCTCAGCCGCGAGTCTTCCCGGCACCTGCGCCTGGCACAGGTATCCGTACGAACCGGCCTCTTCCAGAAGGTTGTTGACCGGCTGATAGTGCCACGAGAGAACGCCTCGGCTATCGGCAGGATCATCCGTGAGCACAGCCTCGCCGATTTGGACATCGTCCACCCATACGGATATACGGGATTCATGCAGCTCTTCATCCGTCATATAGTAAGTGCTTGGGTTATACTCCACGTCTGCCGACGCCCCGTGCATAAAGTCGATTCCGTGCGTGCGATGCCGCGCACCCTCGATATTTCTGGCTAATAAGCGTTTCGCGCCAGCTTCGAAGAAAATCTCGATATCGCGGATCAGCGGCTGTTCGTTATGATCCGGCAGCTGTACCTCATAGACGAATCGGCCCTCTCCGCCGCCATTCACTTTGGAGCCTTGAAGCGCCTCCCACATGTAGGCGAAGCTTTGCTCACGGAATGTGTTAACCGGGATGCTTACGGTTCTGGTACCCGTTCCATCGTTCCCCTGTCCCTCTCCGCCACGCACGTCAAACGTCGTAAAGTTTCGCGTTACTACACCGTTCGCTGCATTCACGAGGCGAACTCCGAGGATCGCAACCGCATCGGTCTTCGGCATGCGGAGCTTCAATTCCGTTAGTGGCGCAACACCGTAGCCGTCCCAGGCCACTTCCAAGGTCCCTTGATCAGCGACCACCTTCGTTCCGAGCTGATCATAGGATAATTCCCAAGCCAGAATAAGCTTCTGTCCATGGTATTGATCCGAATAACTGGAGCGCAGTAGCGGTATGACGGCCTCAGCCCCTTGCTCCAGCGTCTGGCAAGGCGGTGCGTCAATCACGATGAAGTCGGGCGTGTGCAGGTCGGCGATCGTCATGCCCGGCACAAAATCCCCATACCCGAATTTTTTGTCCGTTCCATCCAAACGGTAGTAGCCGTTGAATTCGTTTGTCACGTCGCGGAATTCCGTAAATACGAAACCGCACAGCTTATCATGGCGCCGGAATTCGTTCAGCATGTAACGGTAATGCCACGCGAGATCGCTGTCCCCGGCTCCCCCGTCAATTCCCCACACGTTTCCGCATTCACTGTTCATGAGCGGAGCATCGTCTTGCTGGTTGCCGCCGATGTAATTATGCTCCGATCCAGGATACGTCTTCTGGACAATTTCCTCGAGATGATTCCGCAGCGGTTCATACCCGTTGATGTAAAAATGCCAGGTGTTGATATCCGTCTCCACATGATCGTACGCGCAAGGCGAATTGTCCTCCACGATACGGGTCGGGTCCAGCTCCTTGGCCCATCTGTACTTCTCCCGCACCCACTCCTGCGTCTCCGGGAGATAGTAGCTGTGCTGCTCCTCTCCGCCCGTTAAACCCGTCGTTTTGCTGTCGGTACGGAGTCCCCAAGTTTCGTTAAACATGACCCATGAAAAAATCGACGGATGATTCCGGTCCCGCTCCATCACTTCCAGCGCCTCGCGCTCATAGGCGGAACGCGCCGTTTCATCCGGATTGCCCCAGAAGCATGGCATATCCTCCATCACCAGAATCCCGAGTTTATCCGCCCAATACAGCTTGCGGGGCTCCTCCGGCTTGATATGAATCCGCACAAAGTTCAGTCCAAGCCGTTTCATCAGATAAATCTCGTCCCGCATCTCCGTATCCGTCGGGTAGGTGAAAAATCCCGTCTGGTGGTAGGATTGGTCCAGCGTCCCGTTTAAATAGACCGGCTTCCCGTTCAACGTAATCCAGCGATAATCCCGTCCGTCGAACTTCGCCGTTCCGATCTCACGTATGCCAAAATAAGTATGGACGACATCTTCGCCAGATGAACCGGTCAAACGCAGCTCCCCTTCGTATAAATGCGGGGTTTCGGGACTCCACAGCTGCGGATCGTCGACTTGGAACACCGTTGTCCGTTCATTCGCGCCTTCTTGCAGCTCCCACTCCACCTGATACGTAACCGAGCCCTCCGCAAACGAGAGCTCGAGTGTCACCGCGCCTGCTTCTTGAGCCTGGATTATGGATTTCAATTCAATCTTACCGTCAATGGAGGTTGTAAAGATGGCTTGCTCCACGTAGGTTTGCGGCCGGGCCTCCAGCCAAACCGGCTGCCAAATTCCCCTGATCTCGCCATACCCCTGCTTCCCTCGGGCTTGGTAGTTATGGTCGAAGTCTTCTGCACGCACAACGATCGTATTGTCTTTTGCCGAATCCCACACCGTTGTCACGTCAAATTCAAAGGCTCCGTAGCCGCCTTGATGCGAGCCGACATGTTTACCGTTGACCCATACGTCGCACAGATAATCCACGGCGCCAAACCGCAGAAAGATTCGGGACTGCTTCTTCGCCGGCTCCCATTTCACGGACCGACAATACCAGCCTATCCCCTTCTCGTTACGCTCAATGCCGGACAAGGGACTGACCCAAGAGAACGGCACTGTAATCTCTGAGGTAAAAAGGCTGGCGTCTCCGCCCAGCAAGCCAGTAGCGTCATCCCCGGCGCTCGTACCCGCTTGCTGTCGTACGTCATCTGATCCTTCCGTATCGAGCCGGAACGACCACTGGCCGTTCAAATTCAACCAGTCTTTTCGTTCAAAATCCGGTCTGGGGTACTCTGCGCGCGGAATTTCCGTGTGAATGGAGGGTGCTACAGGAGTCTTCATGAAGCGAACACAACCTTTCCTTTTTCTGAATTTGCCCCTATTCTAGCACCTGTATATAATAAATGCAATGTACATTATACTTTTACAATATATCGAATTTATTGTACACTTGGAGTCACTACAGCTATTCAGTAAAGGATGGGGATTATGAACGAATCGAAGCTGGAAACCAACCGTTATCCGGCATCCCGGATCGTGGAAGTAGCCAAAGCCCTATCCAGTGATGTCCGTGTCCGCATCCTTGAAGCGCTCGGCGATAAACCGATGAGTGTCGGTCAGTTGGCGGAGGCGCTTGGGATTGCGCAGCCTACGGTGTCCATTAATGTCCAGATGCTGGAGCAAGCGGATCTGATCGTCTCATCGCAAGGAGCGAATCGGGAAAAAATCTGCGCCGTCACCTGCCGCTCCATTTTTCTCGAACTCCCCTCGAAGCCCGGCGAGGGGCTGCAGCGCACGGAAGAAATCCACATGCCAATCGGCATGTTCTCCCACTGCTATATCGAGCCAACCTGCGGTATGGCAGCTCGGGACGGATCTCTGATCGGATCGCCGGACGATCCGCGCGCCTTTTACATGCCGGAACGAACGGACGCTGCGCTGCTCTGGTTCTCGGGATCAGGATATATTGAATATTATTTTGCGAATCCTATGCCGCCCGGAGCGGCTCTTGATGAACTCCGCATCCGCGCGGAGCTTAGCTCCGAGGCGCCTTCCTTTCAGCAGGATTGGCCATCCGACATCACCGTTAGCATCAACGACCTCCCTGTAGGCACTTGGACAAGTCCCGGTGATTTTGGTGATCGCAAGGGGAAACTCACCCCGGATAAATGGAGAAGCGGCAGTGAGTACGGCATGCTGACGGAATGGCGCGTAACCAAGCAGGGCAGCCAGGTCAATGGCCACGAGTCCAGCACTACGAACATCGATTCGCTGGAGCTTGCGTTTAACCGGCCCATTCGCGTCCGCTTTGAAGTGAAGAAAGACGCTGAGCACCCGAACGGCCTGAATCTATATGGTTCGGGTTTCGGAGATCATCCGCAGGATATCATCCTGTCTTTTGTGCGGTACACGGATGCCTAACAGCAGACCACAGCCAGAAGAAGCAAAGCACGGCAAATCTAATAAGCAACCGAAGAAAACAAACAAAAGGCTATCCCATGCCACCTCTCTTGGCGACTATGGAATAGCCTTTTTGGATATTTAATTATTACGAAGGTTATTTCTTCTTCAGCTTATTGGTTTTCCCCATCAAATATAACAGGTACGGAGCACCCAGAAGCGCGGTAACGATACCCGAAGGCAATTCCTTCGGAATCATGACCACCCTCCCGATCCAGTCTGCGCCAGCCAGCAAAATTCCGCCGAGCAGCGCCGCGATGACCATCGATTGCCGATGGCGGGCGCCGACCAGCATCCGGGCGGCATGCGGCGCAAGCAGTCCGATAAAGCCGACCGAGCCGACATTGGCTGCGGCAATCGAAGCCAACAGCACCGCAATGATGGCGACATACATCCGGGTATTCCGTACATGAAGGCCAAGACCTGTGGAGCTTTCTTCGCTGAACGTCAGCAGATCCACCTTCCGCCCGAGCCACGCCGCCAGAGGCAGCAGGATCAGAATGGCAGGAACAATCCGCTGCACCTCCGTCCAGCCCCGGTTATACGTGCTTCCCGCCATCCAGGATAATGCGGGGGCTACGTCGACCTTGGCATGAATGATCATCAGATTGATGATGGCAGAACCAAGCGCGGCGACGGCAATGCCGACCAGCGTAAGAATTGTCGGATGTAGTCCTCGTTTCCAGGACACCGCGTATACCAAAGCGGCTGCAGCCAACCCTCCGAGAACCGCTCCGACCGGTACCCAGCCAGCCGACAATTGCGGAAAGCCTACCATCAGAAGCAGTGCGCCCGCACCGGCTCCGCTGGTCACTCCGATCACCTGGGGATCCCCCAGCGGATTCCGGACCGCATTCTGCAGAAGACTGCCGCTGACGGCCAGCGCCATGCCGGACAAACCGGCTGTGAGCAGCCTGGGCAGGCGGAAATCCAGCAGAATCTGGCGATACATCGACTCGCCGCCTCCCGTGAGCACGACCAGCACTTCCGTGAAGGGAATACGCAGACTGCCGCTCATCAGGCTGAATACCCATACCAGCACCAGCAGCACACTGAACAGTGTTACCAAGGCCGGATATGGCATCCGGCGCAGGCTCGTGCCCGCCATGGCCGATCCGCCGGAAGACCCGCGCCCTCCGATCAACGAGCGGGATACCCGCATGGCAAGCCAGATGAGGCACGGGGCCCCGATCATGGCCGTAATGGCCCCGACCGGAAGCTCACCGTAGGCGTTTATGAACATCCTGGCCACCGTGTCGGCCCCGACGAGCAGAGCCGAACCCCATAAGGCAGCCAGCGGAATTAACCCCGCATGCCGGACGACGCCGGACAGGCGGACCAGATGAGGAGCGACCAACCCAATAAAGCCGATCGGACCGACTACGCTCACGGTTACGCAGGCCAGCACAATGGCTGCCCCCATTGCAAGCAAGCGGGTGTTGCCGACTTTTTGGCCAAGGGAACGTGCCGACTCTTCATTGAGGGTCAGAATGTCCCACTGGCGAACCGCCAAACACAGCACGATCAGCCCGCCAACGATCCACGGCCATGAAAAAGCTACACCATCCCAGTCATTCTGAATAAGCGAGCCGGAGCCCCACAGAAAAATCCCCTGCGTCGTTTGCTGGTTCAGCAGCACCAGCGCACTCGTAACGGAGGATAAAACCAGGGTGACAATCATCCCGGATAATGCAATCCGCAAGGGCGAGCCCTGCGTTTTTCCCGCCAGGGCATAGACCGCTACAGCCGCCAGTGTTCCCCCTGCCACAGCCAAAGGAAGGGCATACTGATGCAGCAGTCCCGGCCAGAAGATCATCCCCGCCACGACGGCCAAATAAGCGCCGGCATTCACGCCAAGCGTTGTCTCCGATGCCAGCGGGTTGCGAGTGACGGTCTGCATGAGCACACCCGACACCGCCAAGGCCGCGCCCGATAATAGGCCCATCACTGTTCGAGGAAGGCGCACACTGCGGATGAGATGATGATCTGCAATATCCTGAGGAGACACCAAGGCCTGGACCACCGTTTTGACGGATATATCCGCTAGCCCTTGCGTCAAACTGATAAATGTGAGAAATAACAGAGCCACAAGGCCTCCTGCCAGCATCCATAACGGCTTCCAGCCCCTACCTGAGGAAACGGGTGGGGCTGGATGGATGCTCACCGGCGCGGAGCCTTGTCCCAGTTTCTTGCCGAGGCTCATTTTGTGAGCAGATCAGCTGTCTTCTGGGCCATGGTTTGGGCAGACAATGGGCCGCCGTATGGCCACATGTCACCGCCAAGTGCATACACGCGGTCTTCTTTAACAAAGTTCAGACCTTTCCATACCGGATTGTCCTTCAATTGGTTCTCGATGACGTTATCGCTATCCTGAATCATATGCAGGAAATTCGCATCCTGAAGGGCAGGCAATGCCTCTACGTCCCCAGTGGTAAATCCATAAACCTCAAATTGATTAGGCTTATGGGCATTGGTTAACCCGATGTGCTCCAGAATTTTGACGGCCAGTGAATTGTCCGTCGAAATCCGGAACGTCACCGCATTCTGGTTACTGTACCCCATCGCCAGCGCAAATGGTTTTTCCGTTATACCGGCAGCTTCAAGCTTGGCTTTGGCGTCGGCATAGGTTTGATCCAGGTCGCTAAGCACTTTTGCGGCTTCGTCTTTTTTGCCAAGCACGTCAGCAATCGTGTTGAAGGTATTAACCATCTCTTCATATTGGTCCCCTTGTCCCTCGACCGGATATGGATCAAACACCAAGGTAGGCGCGATGCTGTTGTAAGTATCATAGCCAGCTTCAAGATTCGATTTCAAACCGATGATCAGGTCCGGCTTCAAGGAAGCGATAAGCTCGAGATTCGGCTCTTGACGAGTGCCGACATCCGTCACGTCCGCTCCGATCTCCACCGGAATGTTTACCCATTGGTTCATCCCCTCAATATCTGCAATGCCGACGGGCTGAACGCCGAGCGCAAGGACATCCTCCGCATAAAGCCATTCCAGCGCCACGATACGCTTCGGAACGCCCATAATTTTTGTCTCGCCCAGGGCGTGCTTGATGGTTCGGGTCTCCGGCGTGGCTTCGGCGTTGTCCCCACCCTGTGCGGCCCCCTGATCCGAATTCTGTGCTGCGGTAGAGCCACCTTCACCATTGGATGCCGCGCCTCCGCCGCAACCGGCCAAAACCAAAGCAAATATCAATACGATAAACACGAGACCCTTCATACTGCGCATTGAATTTCTCCCCCTCATACCCTCTATGTATTGTAGACATTGTTTATTAATAATAATTATTGAGAACAATTATCATTATCAATACTCAGCACAATGATAATTATTCTCAATAAGATTGTCAATAGAATTTATGAAGATTGCCTGAACCATTCATGAATCCCCCCTTCTGCCATGAATAATAAATAAACACGATAGATCTCCTGAGGCCATAAGGACCAGGGATCTATCGTGTTTGTTTTTTTCCCTACAGCGCACCAATCTTGGATTGGTGCGCTCAGTGGTGTTCCATGTCATCTTTGACAATGGGACTTTGGCTAAATGATGTTATACCGCTTCAGTAAATCTTCGATAACGGTTCCGGAGACTTTTTTCAAAGCCTGCTTTTCTAGTAAGTTCATGATCAACGGAAGCTTCAAATCGGTTAGTTTTTTACCGTCCATCATTTTGGAAGTGGAGTCCAGCAGTACACGGACATCGTAGCAGGAGCCGAATACTTCAGGTACGCCACGGTCTACGTTTAATAAAGTGTACACAGCTTCCATTGCCGTTCGTACCGAATATTCGGTTGTAAATACGGTGTCGCGCACGGTGTCGGCAAACTGTCCGATAAACGCGAAGTTGACGCAACCATCCGGAACTACTTTCGGCCGATCTCCTTCTGTTCTTGGCATGAAGAATGACGTAATATAAGGCATCATGGTTGGGATGCAGCGAGCAGAGTTGGCAGCCATGTCCGCAATTTCATGCTCAGGCACACCCATATGGTACAGCCACTCCATCGTAATTTCCTCGCCGGTACATTCTCTCATCGGCTTCTTGACGTAATCGCCCGGAACATCGGTGAATAATCCATACACCCATACCACAAGCTGATCCTTCGGCTGCTCTTTGAAATGCGGTTGACGATTTAAAGTGTAACTCATGAGCCACTTGGAATCCTTTACGGACACGATGCCGCCGGTAACGACCTTTCCGCTGAACGGGTCGCGTTTACAGATTTTTTCGATATAAGGCGGAATTCTGTCATCAAGGGTCGTAACGGTTGCCGATTCCCAGTTGGTCGCTTCCGTATTCGTGCAGAATTTATCGGGGCGCCCAAAGGATGGATCCTGCTTGGCGATATTTCTCCAGAGCTCCCAGCAGCCGCCTGTGGTACGATTAAATTCGGCCGCGCGATGATGGTCGCCAGAAGAAGAGTTTTCCGTGCAGCTGCCATTTGTCACAAAGACCAAATCATCTTCCGTCAAGTCGATATATTCCTCTTTGCCAGCACGGCGACATACCATTTGCTTGGCAACCTTCTTATTACCTTGAATATCAAATACTACATTCGTGACCGTTGTATCATATTGGAAATGAACGCCATGCGACTGCAAATATTTTATCATTGGCAGAATCAATGACTCATACTGATTATATTTCGTAAATTTCAAGGCCGAAAAATCAGGCAGTCCGCCAATATGGTGAATGAATCTTTGGATGTAAAGTTTCATCTCTAAAGCGCTGTGCCAATCTTCAAAAGCAAACATCGTTCTCCAGTAAAGCCAGAAATTCGAGGCAAAGAAATCCTCCGTGAATACATCGGTAATTTGCTTATCATACAAATCTTCGTTCCGAGTAAAGAATAACTTCACGATTTCCATCGAAGCTTTTTCGCTCAGAGCAAATTTTCCATCCGTATGGGCATCCTCGCCACGGTTAACCGTAGCTCTCATTAGAGAAAAGTTCGGATCTTTCTTGTTCAGCCAGTAAAACTCATCCAAAACCGATGCGCCTTCAATTTCAAGAGACGGAATGGAACGGAATAAATCCCACAAGCATTCAAAATGATCTTCCATTTCCCGTCCACCGCGAATAATAAAACCTTTATCGCTGTCATGAATTCCGTCGCAGGCACCTCCGGGAAGACTAAGCTCTTCCAGAATATGAACCCGTTCTCCCTTCATTTGGCCGTCACGCACAAGGAAGCACGCAGCTGCCAGAGAACCTAGACCAGCTCCAACCAGATATGCTGATTTTTTGTCGACATCGACCGGTTTTTCCGGGCGGGCAAACGCTTCATAATTTCCATTGCTATAATACATTCCAGTCACCTCCGAATTGATTCTAGCAACTACATCATAAGAAAATATTCGGAGGTCTCCCATAGACAATGTCCGCCTAATGTCAAAACTTTCGACAAAAGCCTAATATTGTCTAATGATCGTGGTACAATTTAAACTTTTCAAGTGCGAAAAAAATATCCCCTTGAATCAAAATGCTTAGCCGGTCCACAATCGCAGCGGGCTCTTCCTTCATCCCTTTAGCAATCCAATCCAGCATCAGCCCTACAAACGCATATTTATAAAAGTCAGCGATAAACGACTTATCATCATCCCTGATCGACATCGTAACAGCCTTTTCCTCAATAACCCCAATCAAAAGATGATAGGTTACGTTAAATAGGTACCTTTCCAGTTGCTCTCGTTTAATCGAATGATAGACGCTCGTCACAAACGCCTTGTTTTTCAGCACATACTCCAATATTTGCAATAGGCCCTGCTGCCACGTGTCATACGTTTTCTTGCCATCCAACGCTATGGTAGCCTCGCTTGTGCAAATCCACTCCACAAGATCATAAATATCCTTGAAATGATAATAAAACGTTTGGCGATTTACTTCGCAGTCCTCAACGATATCAATAACGGTTATCTTATCAAGCGTTTTTTTCTCAAGCATTTTTTTTAGCGATAGGGCAAGCGCCTTTTTTGTTGTTTGTGCCATAAAACCCCTCCAATCAAGAACGTAATCATCCACAAAGGCAATTATCAGATTATACATCTTCATTATAAAGGAACTCAACGCGAAAAAGCGGTATCCCTATGAGGCAAAATAAATTGGAAATACGCAGAAGTCGAGAAGATCGTAACTCGGTGGCATCGTTATCAATAAAAACCCAATACCTATTGTGAAATAATTCACCACTTAATTGACTGCTCTATATTACAATGAAGTGGACCTAACGAGGCTGACCAGAGGGAGGCAAACGGGGAAGATCTGAAATTCGAAGAGTAAAGGCCACGCTCACGTTCCCTTTCGCTCTCGCTTTTCTACGTTACGACCTCCTTTTTCGTTTGGCTCTTTATGGTCAACTAAACAGATACGGAGAAAATGGAGGGTTACACAGTGAAAAAGAAAGTTGCAGCAACGCTTATACTCATTCTCTCTTTCATGCTCGCCATCGCGGGATGCGGCAGCGGGAACCAGGATCAGAGTCAGGACACCGAGAAAAAGGAAGAAGCCCAGGAAACAGCCGTTTCGGGTGCGTCCCAAACCGGTTATACGCCGATCGATCAGCTCAAAGAAAAGTATGATATCATCATCGTCGGTGCAGGTGGAGCCGGTATGTCTGCTGCCCTTGGGGCAAAAGATAAAGGCATGAACCCGGTCATTTTTGAAAAAATGCCGATTGCCGGCGGGAATACCATAAAATCATCTTCAGGCATGAATGCCTCCGAAACCAAGTTCCAACAAGAACAGGGCATTAAGGACAACAACGATTTATTTTATGAAGAGACTTTAGAGGGCGGTCATGGAACCAACGACAAAGACATGCTTCGTTTCTTCGTTGACCATTCGGCAAGCGCGATCGATTGGCTGGATTCCATCGGGATTCGGTTGAACAATATCACCATTACGGGCGGCATGAACGAAAAACGCACGCACCGTCCTGAGGACGGCTCGGCGGTAGAATACCTTGTCAACGGACTGGTGAAAAATGTACAAGAACAAGAAATTCCACTATTCGTCAATGCCAAGGTAACGGATATTACAGAAAAAGACGGCAAGGTAAACGGTGTCAAAGTCATCTTCAACGAGAATGACGAGAAAAATATTGCAGCGGATGCCGTCGTTGTGACAACCGGCGGTTTCGGAGCCAATATGGACATGATTTCCGAAGTTCGGTCCGATCTGAAAGATTACGTGACCACTAACCAAGTAGGCAGCACCGGTGACGGCATTACCATGATTGAAAAGCTCGGCGGTACAACAGTCGATATGGATCAAATCCAGGTTCACCCGACGGTGCAGCAGGCGAAATCTTATCTCATCGGGGAAGCCGTTCGGGGAGAAGGGGCCATCCTCGTGAACAGCCACGGCCAACGTTTTACAAACGAGCTGGATACCCGGGACAACGTCACAGCCGGCATCAATAAGCTTCCTGAAAAATCGGCTTATCTTGTGTTCGATTCCGGGGTAAAATCCCGCGTCAAAGCGATTCAGCAATATGAGAAAATGGGCTTTGTCATTCACGGTGATTCGATCGAGGCTTTGGCCAAAGAAATGGGCGTTCCAGCTGATCAGCTTAAAGCCACACTGGATACATGGAACAGCGCGGTAAAGAACAATAAAGATACCGAATTCGACAGAACAACAGGCATGGATAACGACTTGTCCGGGGCGCCATACCATGCCATCCAAATCGCCCCCGGTATTCACTACACCATGGGCGGCGTAAAAATCAACACGAACACAGAAGTTTTGGATAAAGACGGCAAGCCTATACCAGGATTGTTTGCAGCCGGTGAACTAACAGGCGGATTGCACGGTCAAAACCGGATCGGTGGCAACTCTGTTGCCGAGATCATTATTTTCGGCCGCCAAGCCGGCATCAAATCAGCTGAATTTGTAGGAGCACGGTAAGCTGTAGTCTGCATCCTTCATACGGCAAAACAACAACGCTTGGTCTTGTTCTGATCTTCCGATAGCCATCTTTTTAAAAACCATATTTACATTTCTATAAAAATAGATATAATGAGCATATGGATACCTTACAAACCATCAAAGCACTATCAAACGAGTCCCGGTTTAAAATCCTGGAGTGGCTGAAGCATCCGGAGGAACATTTTGCTCCGCAGGAGCACATGCCTTCTAAATGTGATTTTCAGGGCGGTATCTGCGTGGGCTCCATTTCGGATAAAACAGGACTCGCTCAGTCGGTCGTTTCTGGATATCTGGTAAAATTGCAAAAGGCCGGTCTACTGGAATCCCATCGAGCGGGCCAGTGGACATATTACAGACGTAATGAGGAGGGCATTCAGCGTTTTATCGAACAACTCAAGAAAGAGCTTTAGGCTTAAAAAGCAAATTCAAATTGAAGATTAAGCTTAAAAGCTCTTTCTTTTTATCATATATATCTATTTTTATGAAAATGCAGAAAAGCATATTAAACATATTGGAGGATTCCATACATGACCAACCAAAATCAAAACGTCCGATCTACAGCATCCCTATTCGAGCCATTTACCATCGGTAACCTTACTCTTTCGTCCCGCGTGGTGATGGCCCCTATGACGCGCGGGTTCTCCCCGAATGGCGTTCCGGGTCCGGATGTGGCCGCTTACTACCGCCGCCGTGCGGAGAATGGCGTCGGATTGATCATTACCGAAGGAACACTGATTAACCACCCAGCGGCTACCGACAGCCCCAATGTGCCTAATTTCCATGGTGAAGCCGCATTGAACGGTTGGGCCGAGGTGGTTCGTCAGGTCCATGAAGTTGGCGGTAAGATCATGCCGCAAATTTGGCACATCGGCATGACAAGACCAATAGGTGCCGAGCCCAATCCGGAGGCACTTCCGATCGGACCATCCGGACTTGACCTGGACGGCAACATCGTCACGAAGCCGATGACCAAGGATGAGATCGAGCAGGTCATTCAGGCTTATGCCGATGCGGCTGCGAATGCCAAGCGCATTGGCTTTGACGGGGTAGAAATCCATGGTGCTCACGGATACCTGATTGACCAATTCCTCTGGGAAAGAACGAACCAACGTACCGATGAATACGGAGGTGACATGCTGAAGCGTGCCCGCTTTGCGGTCGAAGTGGTAAAAGCCGTACGTCAAGCGGTGGGTCCGGACTTCCCTGTTGCCATCCGCTTATCCCAATGGAAGACGACCCAATATGAAGCCAAGCTGGCGGATACGCCTGAAAAGCTGGGCCAGTTGTTAACCGCGCTGTCTGACGCTGGAGTTGATATATTCCACTGCTCGACCCGCCGCTTCTGGGAGCCTGAATTCGAAGGTTCTGACCTGAACTTTGCTGGATGGGCCAAGAAACTGACAGGAAAAACGGTCATCACCGTCGGTTCTGTCGGCCTCGACGAAGTGTTTACCAGCCTCTTCACCCAAGGTAAGGGTGCCGGCCAGAAGGACCTTGAGGAGCTGCTGAGCCGCCTTGAGGAACATGAATTTGACCTGGTTGCCGTAGGCCGTGCCCTGCTGGCCGATCCGGAGTGGGCGGCTAAGGTTCGAGACGGACGTTTCGACGAGTTGGCACCATTCACGCCGGATTCCTTGAAAACTCTGGTTTAATGCGATTTCAGTCCTCCCCCCCTGGACTTAAAGCCGCATTGAATCTTTAAATATAAGAAAAACGTCTATCGATGTGCTTTCACAGTAGACAGACCGCATTTATATAAGCTGAACTAAAGATTCTCAGCCCGAGCATCACTACGAATGCGGATTATTCTTCCGATCGCTGTTGCCCCCAGATTTCTATCAATCCATTAAAAATGGTTGAAATCCGGGTGCAAAGGCGACCGCTACCGCTTCTCCAGAATAATTCCGCCTTCTCCGTTGAGGTTTCTTCTTTTCATTAGTTCAATCTATATAGCGGAAGTTTTTCTTCGAGATAAGGAGCTAAGCCTCGGATGTTATACTTTCTTATCTCTTAAATCAAAAACCGGAAGAAAGACTTCAGTCTTCTTCCGGTTTTTTGCTGTATCATAACCAGCTCTTACCGCTGACTTGGGCAATAGGCTGCTAATGGGGCGGCCCCAGCCAGTTCCATTCAACGGAACGTTCCCGAAGAATTGAGACGTGGCGAACATACTGCCGGAAATACCCAATGGCTGAAATGAGACGCAGCTGATACTCTCGGGCCGGCATCATCCAGATGGTCCCCTGCTATTCGTCCTGCAGGGCGGCTTGACGCTTGTAATGATCCTCGATTACCATGCAAGCCATCGCTTCGATCACGGGTACGACGCGGGGACAGATGCATGGATCGTGCCTGCCGATCGTCGCAATTTCCCGTTCGTTGCCGTCTACATCGACCGTCTGTTGAGGGATAGAAATGGATGAAGTCGGCTTTACGACGACTCGGAACACAATGTCCGCTCCGGTGCTGATACCACCGATGATCCCGCCGGCATGGTTCGTCCGGAACCCTCCCGCGTCCATCTGATCGTTGTGTTCGCTTCCCCGCATAGAGGCCGCTTGGAAGCCCGCCCCGAATTCAATGCCCTTAATCGCGCCGACAGACAACATAGCCTTCGCCAACTCGGCGTCAAGCTTGTCGAATACAGGTTCACCTAGTCCCGCGGCAATGCCGCTAATTCGGCATTCGACGATCCCCCCGCAGCTGTCGCCCTCTTCGGCCAGTCGTTCGATCCTCTCGATCATGCGAACGGCCGCTTCAGGATCACACGCACGAACGGCATTACGTTCGATAGCATCGGCGTCGAATTGCTCGCAGCGGATGCCACCAATCTCCGTGGTATAAGCCATGATGGAGACGCCCCGACGTTCCAGAAGCTTGCGCGCCACGGCTCCTGCAGCCACTCGCGCAGCTGTCTCCCTTCCCGAAGCTCTTCCGCTGCCGCGATAGTCGCGGATCCTGTATTTCTTCTCATAAGTGAAATCCGCATGCCCGGGCCGGTAGGTCGCTTTGATTGTATCGTAAGCCGACGGGCGCATGTCGGTGTTGTTAAGCATGATGCACAGTGGTGTCCCCGTCGTTCGCCCCTCAAAAAGACCGGATAAAATTCGTATCTTATCGTATTCCTTGCGAGGAGTTGTAACGGAGGATTGCCCTGGCCTTCTTCGATCCATCTGAATCTGAATGTAGGCCTCGTCCAGCTCAACGCCCGGTGTGACACCCTCCAAAATGACGCCTACCGCTTCTCCGTGTGATTCCCCGAACGTAGTCATTTTCAACCGCTCTCCAAACGTACTTCCTGCCATGTCCATACCTCCCGAATACTTTTGATTCCTTCTCCTTCAGTTTAGAGGTATATTTGAAATAAATGAAATCGTAATATTGGAGAGCTACCATAGAGAGGATTGATGACAAATGATCGCAAACACGGAATGGTATCGAGTGTTCCTGCATGCCGCAGAGACTTCCAATCTGACGAAAGCTGCACAAAACCTCCATATGACACAGCCTTCTGTGAGTTATGCCATCAAGCAGTTGGAAGAAGCGCTCGGCGTAGGGCTGTTCGACCGGTTATCCAAGGGCGTCCGCTTAACGCAAGAAGGTGAGGCCTTGTATCAGCATGTCCGGCAAGCATTCGACGAACTCGATTCAGCCGAACGCCGCTTGAAAAGGCTTCAGCAGTTCAGCGAAGGCAGACTGAGGATTGGCGCGAACGGAGCCATCGTGAAGGACTTTCTTCTCTCCTTGCTCGACCGATTCCATGTCCGCTATCCCGACATCCGTATTCAGCTGTCACAGGAGCGGACAAGCAGCATTTTGGAGCGCTTAAAGAAAGGCTCGTTGGATCTCGGCTTTGTTCACCTGCCCGTATCGGATGAAGAGATCAAGATCATCGACTCCCATGCCTCCCCTTATTGCGCCGTGATCGGAACGGCCTTCGCAGAATGGGCGCGAGAGCCCCTTCGGACAGAACAGTTGGCCGAGCTCCCCCTCTTAATGCTATCCCCCGGCAGCTCGACGCGTTCCTTCATCGAAGGGTGGTTCCGATCACAAGGAGTGGAAGTTGAAGCCGACTTCGAGCTGAACAGCCTGGATATGTTAGCGGAATTTGCCGAGCGTGGTTATGGAACAGCATTCTTGCCGCGGGCCTTTGTCGCTTCTGGCATCTCGGACGGTTCCTTGCTAGAGCTTCGAACAGAAACGCCATTACCGGATCGATATATCGGTGTCGCTGTTCGGAAGCAGGTATCGCCCTCGATGGCTGCAGGGGCATTTTTGGAGTTGCTGCAGCAGAATTGACGTTCTTTCCGTCGAAAGAGATCAGCAGCATCATCTCTTATGAATACATGTGCTTGCCTACAGCAAGACACCTTTATGATCCTTTTGGGTGACCTCTTACTATGCGGTTATTTCAAGACGGACCGAAATGCCAATGAGCCACGGTCGGCCTTTTGAGGGCTCGTCGAAATTCACAAACGAAATAAGGCTGGCACCTGATGAATACAGGAGCCAGCTTTCATTTTTTTACAAACTAGCTGTAAGCCCTCACTTCGATAACCTCGGCATATTCCGAGCCGTTCGTGCTCACCACCACCAACCGAAGCGCCGTGCTCTGAACGGGTTCCTCTAAACGGTGGACTCTTTTCCGGCGGCGGTTATGTGCCTCCGAGGCAAGCGTCATCCAATTCCCTTCCGAATCCAAGGCTTCTAATCTGTAGGCACAGACCAGCTCAGGGATGATATCAAACGGCGTACGATGATGGTGCAGATTAATCAGATCCTCATTAACGTCATCGTTGAAAATGAGGTGAACCTCACGAATCGTCCGCGCCTCTTCCCATTCCAGCTTCAACCACGGCCTTTCTTCTCCATTCATTTTCTCCGACAACCACATATGCGGGCCGCCGAACGGACGTTTATAGCCGTCAATGACATGTGTGGGGCTGTAAGCGTCCGTGGTGCCGGTCATTCTCAGGCAAAACATCCGGCGAACCCATTTTTTCATGCTCCACTCGACAATGGGCTGGTTGCCATCATGGTCCTCGAGCTCCTTGGACACCTGCGAGGCGGCACCGCGCTCAAAGGCAAGGCATCCGCTGACGGTCCGGGAGGACAGATACAGGCAGAGATCCGGATTGCGACGAACGATGACAAACGCATTCTGCGCTTCTTCCGGCTGCCAATCAACGGGCATGGCTGCCCACTGCTGCGTTCCTGCCTTCACCTGGATCTCCGTCCGGCTCTCCAGCTTGGCGGGCACGTAATTCTCCTTTTTCCCGGTGCTCCAGATTTCTACGGTCAGTTGAGTATCCCGCTTCGCATCGATCAGCCATTCCAGTTCTCCGCACAAGCCGGGATCGGCTGGCATCAGCACACCGATGTCCCGTTCCAGCGCATAAGAGGCCTCCGCCTCCTCGATCGCAATCCTGGACAGGTGGGACGATGCGCTGACCTTGGCGCTTCGTGCCAGATCCCGCGGATCGCGGTTTACCGCCCCGAGCACGGAGGCATCCTGCTTCAGCAGGGTCTGCTGAAGCTCCCCGCTCCGGCTGCGCGACAGCTCGCGCGGCGTGATGCCGTGCTGGACGCACAGCGCCGCAGCCGTGCCGGCCGCTTCGCCCAGGACGGCGCAGGTCGCCATCACCCGCGTGGTGCCAAAGGCCACGTGGGTGGCACTGATGTTGCGTCCGGCGAACAACAGGTTGGTCACGTTCGCCGAGTACAGGCTGCGGAACGGGATATGGTAATTCCCGTCCGCATGCATATGCTTCGAGCCGCTCTCTTCGGCGTACATGCCCTGCGGCGGATGCAGATCGATCGACCAGCCGCCGAAGGCCACCCGATCCTCGAACGGCTCTTGGGCCATAATGTCGTTCTGCGTCAGCACATAGTCGCCGACAAAACGGCGGTATTCCCGCTTGCCCGGCTGGGCGCCGACCCACTCCAGCGTCATATTGTCGGCCTCGAAGTTGCCGGAGTTTTTGATATAGTCCCAAATGCCGTAGATGACCGACCACAGCTCGTCGCGGATCCGCTCGTTGTCATGCACGGTGTCGAGCTCTCCGCCCCATTCAATCCACCAGTAATGGCAGCCCGAGTCGCCGCTGCGGATGACCCGTTTGATCGGGATCGGCGTCTGCGTAATATCCTTGGCAAAGACAGGCGGCACGAATTTTACCGAATGTCCGGCATCCTTTGTGTAGAACAGCAGCGTGCTGCCGAGCGTCACATCGTCCGCCGTCTCCGGTGCCCATTCTTCCCCGTGTTCGCTCCGGGCTTCCCGCCCGAGCCGGTATTTCGCTCCCGCCAGGAAGCCGACCAGCCCATCCCCCGTGCAATCCAGGAACACGGGACTCTCAAACCGGATGCGCCGCTCCGAGCCCATCATCCAACCGGTAACTGATCGGATCTGCCGCGCGTCAGAATCGCCGTCCGCTTCAACCTCGTGCACGTCCGTATTCAAGAACAGGGTTATGTTCGGCTCCGCCCGCACAGTCTCCAGCACGATCAAATCCCATAGATACGGATTGCCGTCCGGATTCCGGTACTGGTTCTCCACGAACATCTCGCCCATAATGCCGGTTTCCCGGGCATAGCGGTTGATCCCGTGGGCCGTCGCTCCGCATACCCATACGCGCACCTCGCTGCTGGAGTTGCCTCCCAGCACGGGACGGTTCTGCACGAGCGCTACTTTCTGTCCGAGTCTAGCGGCAGCCACCGCAGCACATACCCCTGCCAAACCACCGCCAATCACCGTAATGTCACTTACTACCGTTTCGTTTCTCATGATCCGACTCCTTTCATTTTCGTCCAGCTCATGTACGGACTTGACCTGGATTATGGGCTATCCTTTTACAGCCGAGCTCGCCACGCCCTGAATGATATATTTCTGACCGATCAGGAACACAAGAATCATCGGGATGATGCCTGCGGTCGCCGCCGCCATCATGCCGTTATAATCCACCGTATTTTCCAGAATGAAATTTTGGAGTCCCAGCGGAACGGTGTACAGATCCTGATCGATCAAAAACACCAAGGCATTCTCATAGTCGTTCCAGTGCCAGGAGAAATCGATAATCGCCAGCGTGGCCAACGAAGGCTTCGCCATCGGTAGAATGATCCGGGAAAAAATGCGAAAATGTCCTGCTCCGTCGATAAAGGCAGCTTCCGAAATTTCATGCGGTACGGAGAGGAAAAACTGCCGCATCATGAACACTCCGAAAATCGTGAATACGCCCGGTAGTATAAGAGCCCAATGCGTGTTGTAAATACCGACCCAGTCGAACATGATGAACTTCGGCACAAACAAGACCTGAGGAGGGACCATCATCATCGACAAATAAATCATGAACATGGCATTCCGTCCCTTGAACTCGATCCGGGCAAAACCGTAAGCCGCTAAAGCGGACAGCAATACCGCTCCAACGGTGCTGATCAAGGCGACTTTAAGCGAGTTGAGGTAGTAGTGGCCAAAGCTGTTCGCTCCGGTCCACACTTTCACATGATGATCCCACATGAATTGAGCGGGAATCCACTTAATCGGGTATTGGAACACTTCCCCCGGCAACTTGAACGAGGTGCTGATCATCCAGAGGAAAGGAACGATCATGATCACGCTGAAGAACAGCATAATGAGCGTGATGATTATTTTAATGTATAAAGCTTTGGTCATATTCCTTCCTCCTTAATAGTGAACCCAGCGCTTCTGACCGATCCATTGAATGACGGTGAAGATCATGATGATCAAGAACAGCGCCCAGGAGATCGCGGATGCATAACCCATTTCGTAGTAGCGGAAGGCGTTCTGGTAAATGAACAGGGACAGCACGGTGGTGCTGTTGCCTGGGCCCCCTTGCGTAATGGCTTGAATAATCCCGAACTGCTTGATGGTCATAATGAGCCCAGTAATGAGCAGAAGGAAGGTTGTAGGGCTGACGAGCGGCCATAGGATGCTGCGAACGGTTTGCCAGGCGCGGGCCCCGTCGATTTTGGCAGCCTCCAGCAGTTCCGTCGAAACCTCTTGCAGCGCAGCCAGGTAGATGATCATGTTATAACCGAGCATGAACCAGATCCAGATGATGTCGATGGCATACATGGAGGAATCCATGGTGGACAGCCATCCCGGGGGATCGGTAATGCCGAACGACTTTAGAATGCCGTTAATCGGGCCGTTATTCGGATGGAACAGCAGCATCCATACGAAGGCCACGGCGACGCCGCTGGTGATGTAAGGCATGAAATATAAGGCGCGGAGCAGTTTTTTTAAATAGACCGAGCGGTTCAGAACCACGGCGACGATGAAAGCCAGTCCGATCGATATAGGCACGGATAACAGAAAGAACAGCGTATTTTTGATCGAAATGTAGAAGACCTCGTCACCCAGCATCTTTTGAATATTGGCCAGACCCACGAACTTCGTGTCCGAGCTCATAAATTTGTAGTCCGTAAACATGAGATAGAACGAATACAAGGCTGGCACAATAAAAAACAGCATCACGCCGACCATGTTCGGACCGATAAACAGATAGCCGAGATACTGTTGCCGTTTCATCCAGGATGTTTTCACATAGCCCCACTCCTCTTGGTCTTTTTCATCTCAAGCATAGCAGTCGGGACCAAGCGGGGATAAGGAACAAAACCTTCGAATTTATGCTACAGAAGTATGCAATTGCAGGGCCATGAATTTCGGCGGATCCGTAGTTTTGTTCTATCAGTACGTGCAAAAAAAGCGGCATCTCGCTTCAAGGTAATCGCAACTCGCAAGGGAATCCGAAGAGCGCATAGAACAAAGCCAGGTTATCAACAAAAAAAGCCGCAATTCGTTAGGCGGGCTTTCCATGCAGAGAAAATAGAATCTAATCCGGTTTACCAGGGGCAGCTTAGAAGCAAGGGAGGCCTATAATTGGCAGGCGCCTCCTCCATTCGGGTCATGTCGGAAGAATATGCAGCGGCAGCGATTGTGCGGATCATCCACCTGCTCGCTTTCGCGAACTCATTAGCGAGGGCAAGATGATAGAAAAAGGGGACCCACCGCCTGAACTGTAACCCGCAAGATGGACACTTTGAAAAAAAGTGACCCTCTTGCGGGTTTTGTGTTTTAATCAATTTATCAAAAGTATGTGAGGGTACGGATCATGGGGAAAATCAGAAAAAGTTTCACTGAGAAAGAAATACAGTTGCTGGAGGAAAATCCAAATGTACACCGCGTAACAGAGAAGAATATTACATATTCTCCAACGTTTAAGGTAGCAGCTGTACAAGCATATCAAGCTGGACAAACGCCTTTGGAGATATTCTTAAAGGCGGGTTTTAATACAGATATCATCGGTCAAGCTACACCCAAAAAGAGCTTACTGCGCTGGAGAAACATCTATTCGACTTATGGAGCAGCAGGGCTACTTGAAGATCGTAGAGGAAAAGGAAGCGCAGGCAGACGGCCAGAAAAAGAGCTGTCGGCAGAAGAGAAATTGAGGCGGGCTGAAGCGAAAATCAAGCTTCTTGAGGCGGAGAATGAACTCTTAAAAAAGCTAGAAGCGCTCGAAAGGCAAACCAGTAAGGCGTTAACTTCTTCCGAGCGCTTTCAGCTCATTCATCAAGTTCTCCGTAAGCATGGCTTACAGCGTGTAACCCGTTATCTTTGTCAGATGGCTGAGGTGAGCGCAAGTGGCTATTATCGCTGGTGCAGTGCCGAAGAACAACGCCAGCTTCGAGAGGCTACTGATAAGCGGGATTTTCTACTTATCAAGGAGCATTTTGAGGCCCTGAATGGGAAAGCTGGAGCGCTTGTCATTAAAATGAGACTGGAACGATTGAATAGCGTTGTGATGAACCACAAAAAGATTCGTCGTTTAATGCGTAAATTCAGGCTGGTGGCTGTTATTCGTCAAGCAAATCCATATCGTAAAATGGCTAAGGCGACACAAGAACATCACACATGTCCAAACCTTCTAAAGCGTCAGTTTGATCAAGGTGAGCCAGAAAAGGTTCTGCTTACTGACATCACTTACATACGTTATGGGACTGGGCATATCTGTCCTGTGTAAAAGACGGTGCAACCAGACAGATCTTGTCCCATTATCTGTCTTCTACCTTGGAGCTATCCCTTGTTAAACGGACCATTGAGAAATTGCTCAGTCGATTGGATGGCAATATACATCCTGATGCTATTTTCCATTCCGACCAAGGGATGCACTACACTCACCCCAAAACGCGTCTGCTCATCGCTAAGGCTGGCTTCAAGCAGTCGATGTCTCGAAAGGGCAATTGCTGGGACAACGCTTCAATGGAAACGTTCTTTGGTCATATGAAAGACGAGCTTGACTACAAAAACTGTACGTCCCTTGAAGAGCTACGAGTGTGTGTAAATGAGTACATAACATTTTACAATTCAGATCGCTACCAATGGACATTAAAAAAGATGACTCCTGATGAATTCAGAAGCCACCTAATAGCAGCCTAAGCCTTTTTCAAAAACGTCCACAAAAAGGGTTACAGTTCAGCCCGAAGCGATAGTCCCCTTCTATTGGTGCCGATATCCCCTTATTTGCCCTCTTTTAAAAACGTATTATGCCGGTTTACCATGGCTTCCAGCGTTTGATCGAGCGATTGGGCGTCAAGGAAGTACTTCTCATACTCTTGGGCGCGCATATCCATTACCTCTTGCGGCAGACTCCTTACGTACGTAGGCGTCTTGTCTTCGAACATGACATGCATCAGGGAATCCAGATCATACGTGTCTTTCTTGTCGCCGAGCAGGCTGTTTAACGCCTCTTCCTGATTGGCGTCCTTGGACGCCGGCAATCTTCCGCCCGCAGCCATAGGAGCCATGCCCCCGTCCGCATACCACTTCAGGAATTCCCAAGCTTCCGCTTGTTTTTTGGATTTGGCATTAATGGAGATGTAATCTCCGATACCGCCCCTTGTCACGTAGCTGTCCGCGCTGTCCGATAGTCTAGGTACTTGAGCGAACGCAATGGTGAAGTCGCGGGGGAAATCGGTAAAGTTATTCGAGCTTCGCAGCATCCAAGCCCCAATGTTCAGCATAGGCACTTCTCCGCTCAGGAACACCTGCTCCACCGGCATTTTCGAAGTCAGCTGCTCTCCGAGCGGCGGCGTGGTCTTGTCCTCCTTCATCATGACATTCAGGGTTTCCAGCCATTTTCGGACCAGCGGGTGGTCCAGGTTCGAAGTTCCGTCCGCCTTGGTGTACCCCTCTTGCGATAACACCGAATCAATCGGATCGACGAATGGCTCCATATTTTGAATAAATCCGTAGTTATTGCCGACTTTGAGCTTCTTGGCGTATTCGCGCAGTTCATCCCACGTCCAGTCCTTCGGAACGGGCAGGCTGGCTGCATCAAGAGCATCCTTGTTCAGCGCGACGAAGAATGCGCTCTTCGTGGTAGGCATCCCATAATACTTCCCGTTGATTTTCCAGCTTTCGGCGTCAGGTCCCATTTTCTCATCGATATCGTAATCGTCGAATTGACTACTGAGGTCCAAGGCCAAGTTGGACTCCACTCGTTTGGACGTTTGGGAAAGCGTGTAATTCACGAACAGATCGACATCCTGGCCCGTAATCATCGCCGTATCAAGCTTCAGGTTCCCGTCATCGTCATTGACATAGCGGACATACTCGACTTGAATATCGGGATGCTCGGCGTTCCACGCGTCGATGACCTCTTGCGGTCCCGCCTCCGGCGGCACCCCGCCCCACATGGTTAGTTTGACCGGCTCGCCCGATGAAGGCGCTTTCGAATTATCCGTTCCTTCTCCCTCATTTGCGGATGACGCTGTTTTTCCGCCACAGCCCGCGAGAAGAGCCAGAAGCAGTACGCCGATGAGAAGCATCGTCCATCCATTTTTATTTCTCACATTAGAGACCTCCCCGAGAATCATATTGTTGTGATGCCCTCTCATCGTAGCAGGGAACGGGAGCCGCTTTTAAGCTACATATCCATTCAGATGATGGAACAAAACGATGGAATTCAGGTGCCGTAAGCCCCTATTTCCCGCATGGATTCGTTCTATTGGGGGCCTTTGCGGTGTTGTCTATATTTACTCGGCGTGAAGCCGGTCAGCCGCTTGAAGATTTTAATAAAATAATTGTCGTTCACGAATCCCACACGGACGCCGATCTCGTGAACAGGGAGGTCGGTTTGAAGCAAATACGCGATGGCTTTATCCACCCGGACCTGGTGCAAATAATGAATCAAGGTGCGTCCGGTCTTTTTCTTGAAGAGCGCGCTGACGTAATTTTCGCCCATCATCACGTAGCCCGACATCGATTTCACCGTAATGTCCTGCTCGTAGTGCTCATGGATATACTGCAATATCTTCTGCACTTCCGGGTGCGACGTGATTTCCTTGGGGGAGACATGATGCGCCGGCCGTGACGGCATCGTCTCCGTGGACGCGACCGGAATCGAAACAGGCTGGCTAGGGCTTGGGTGCGGGTTATTCTTGGTCAGCTCAGCATTCATTTTGTGCAGCGTTTCCCGCAGCGTATTCACGCTCATCGATAGCTTCAGAATATAGTTGGATGCCCCGTATTCCATCGCTTGCCGGACATACTCGAAATCACTCATGCAGGTCAGCATCACAAACTTCGAGGCGTACCCTTCTTCCCGGCTTCTGCGGAGTAGTTCCACGCCATCCATCTCCGGCATCACGATATCGGTCAGCACCAGGTCGGGCGGATCCCTGCGGATCATCTCAAGCGCCTCGGCACCGTTGCCTGCCTCTCCTGCCACCTTGAATCCAAGCTCCTCCCACGCGATGATCTCCCGCACGGACTCTCGCACAAACACCTCATCCTCAACCAGCAGCACCTTCCACATAGGTCTCTCCTCCTCACAGCTTTCAATCCGGTTCCAAGCCTACATAGGCCAGAGGCGAATAATCTGCCCGTTATGATGAAATCAAGTGATCGTTCTGATAAGGCGTTGAGATTAACAACGGGATAGAAAATCGAATCCGCGTTCCCCGCTCCGAAGAAATAATCTCCATGCTGCCCTCTTCTTTAAACAGCAGCCGAAGCAGCTCTTGCACATTGCTGAGACCGATGCCCGGACGTTTACGCATCCCGCCCGCCTGCCGGGACTGCTCCATGCCGACGCCATTGTCCTTGATCTCCACCGCCAATCGGTCCGGCCCCTCCCGGGTAACGGTAATTTCAATGAGTCCCTCCTGCTCCGGCAGCGGCCCGATTCCGTGTAGGATGGCATTCTCCACGAGCGGCTGCAGGCAGAGTTTGGGTACAAGCGCATAGAGGATGTCCTCATCATACGCAAAGGTCACGTCAAAACGGTGATTATAACGCACCTGCTGAATATGGACATAGGCCTGCACCAGCTCGATTTCATCCTTCAGGTGCACCAGATCCTTCTCCGTATTCAGGCTCGCCTCCAGCAGCTTGCCGAGAGACAGGGTGATATTCGTGATATCCTCATTCCCGTGGCGAATGGCACTCCATTTGACCGTATTGAGCGTGTTGAGCAGAAAATGAGGGTTCATCTGAGCGAGCAGCATATGAAAATGCACTGCTTCCTTCTGCCTTTCCTCGGCCTTCAATCGCTGAATCAGCACATCCATGTCGTTGAGCATGGAATTGAACGTCTGCGTCAGTTCCAGAATCTCGCCTCGGAACTTGTGCTCCGGCAGCCGGATTTTCAGATTGTTGCGGACAACGGCCTTCATCTTATTCTGCAAATGGGATAACGGCCGGGTAATCGTGGCGGCAATAATGAAAGTCATAATGAGAAAAGCGCCGGTCAGCAGGAAAAAGGTCATGAAATATTGGCGCTTCAGCTCCTCGATCTCGTTAAAGAGCACCGTCAGCGGAATCCGGTTCACGATATACCAGTCCAGCGACTCCACGTAAATATAATTCACCAGGGTGTTCGAAGCTTTGTCGATAAAATACTTCTGCCTAGGCTCGGCTGCAATCCTGGCTTTCACCTCGCTTGTCAGACTGCTGTTCAGGATCGATTGGGATACGTTCTCACCGGCGCTCGTAATCAAAAAATATTCCTGTCGCAGCGTCGACTGCTTCATTACAGATTGAAACCAAAAGGAGTAATCGATGCTGATCCGGGCCATGCCGTACGGCTTGTTGCGGGGAGTTTCCATGTAAGCGTACAGCGACAGCAGGTAAGGGCTCGTGGAGATATCCCTCAGCACGTAATTCGCATCGCTCGAAACCCAGTGATACGACACGCCCTCCATCTGTTCCCTATCAAAGCCAGGGTTGTCCCGCAGCTTTCTGTAATCGAGGGCCTCTCTGGGAGAATATGAAGTGTAAGCGTTACCATGGAAATCGAGAATCGTGAAGTAGACCGACGGATTATACAGGAAAAAGCTGTTGTTCAAATTTTTGAACTTTTCCTCCATCAGGTTTTTGTTCTCGAGTCCTTGTCGCTGCCCGGGATGGGTCAGCACGGAGGCCACCGTCGAATCCTGCTCTAGAAAGATCAGCGTTTTAAAGGCCACGCTCAACTGATCCTCAAGCGTTCGATACATCTGCTCCAGCTGGCTGTGGCTCTGCTGACTGATTTTCTCCTGGACCAAGGTCTCGATCCGCTGGTAGTTGTACAAATTCAAAATGCCGAAAGGCAGCAGTATGACCAGAACGAACGCGGCAAACAGACGGTATTTCAGCTTGTGTGGAAACAGGAATCGTATTCGGTTCAGCACCCTCCCGCACTCTCCTTTTCGCTCGCTTGTTCTTCAATTATATCAGCACGGGTTCGCTTGAGAATGGGAATGCCTGAAATTGCATGGATATGTGCGGTCGATGCCAAGGGCAAGCGCAGTGGATGTGTAGATTTGTTCTATTTTGTTGCTCAGGTGCGTATATCGGGTGGAGGAGCAACGCGTTCGCCTTTAAAATCGGGAAGCTTCCTTAAACCTATTTCATTCCTGCTTCCCGATTTTAACAGCGACCGGAACCGATATACGCATCGTCCCACAGCACGATATTAGAGTGTGCAGCCACTCCCTCCCCCAAGCATCCCTCAAGTTAATGCAAAAAAGCCCAGCTCCCCCAAAAGCAGGAGCTGGGCTTTCTATTATTTCAATTATTTGCGCTTCAAGTTGTAGAACGACTTCAAGCCGTTGTATTGAGCAAGCTCGCCCAATTGATCTTCGATGCGAAGCAATTGGTTGTATTTTGCCACACGGTCTGTACGGGAAGGAGCACCCGTTTTGATCTGACCTGCGTTCGTAGCTACTGCGATATCAGCGATCGTGCTGTCCTCGGACTCACCGGAACGGTGGGAGATTACAGCCGTGTATCCTGCGCGTTTTGCCATTTCGATCGCATCGAATGTTTCAGTCAATGTACCGATTTGGTTTACTTTGATCAGGATGGAGTTACCGATGCCTTCGTTGATACCTTTTTCCAGACGCTCGGTGTTGGTAACGAACAGGTCGTCACCCACGAGTTGAATTTTGTTACCCAATTTCTCGGTGAGCAATTTCCAACCTTCCCAATCGTCCTCGGAGCATCCGTCTTCGATGGTTACGATTGGGTATTTGTCTACCCAAGAAGCGAGCAAGTCCACGAATTCTGCTGGTGTGAAGGATTTGCCTTCGCCTTCCAGAACATACTTGCCATCTTTGAAGAACTCGGTGGAAGCTACGTCCATACCCAGCAATACATCTTCGCCTGGCTTGTAGCCGGCTTTTTCGATTGCTTCGATGATGGAAGACAGTGCATCTTCGTTGGATGTGAAGTTAGGAGCGAAGCCGCCTTCGTCACCAACCGCCGTGTTCAGGCCTTTGCCTTTCAGAACGGATTTCAGGTTGTGGAAGATTTCAGCACCCATGCGAAGCGCTTCTTTGAAGCTAGGAGCGCCAACAGGCAATACCATGAACTCTTGAACGTCAACGTTGTTGTCCGCGTGAGCGCCACCGTTCACGATGTTCATCATAGGTACTGGAAGTTGTTTGGCGTTGAATCCGCCAAGGTAAACGTACAATGGAAGATCCAATGCATCAGCAGCAGCGCGAGCTACAGCCATGGATACGGCCAGAATTGCGTTCGCACCCAGTTTGCCTTTGTTTGGCGTACCGTCCAAAGCGATCATCAGCTTGTCGATGCCGAGCTGGTCCAGAGCGTCCATGCCGATCACTTCAGGAGCGATGATTTCGTTCACGTTCTCAACAGCTTTCAGAACGCCTTTGCCCAGGTAACGGGATTTGTCGTCGTCGCGAAGCTCAACGGCTTCGTGAATGCCAGTGGAAGCACCGGATGGAACGATCGCGCGACCGATCGCACCGGATTCCAGGTATACTTCAACCTCTACGGTTGGATTACCGCGGGAGTCAAGGACTTCGCGTGCATATACATCAGAAATAATAGTCATGTGTATAGTCTCCTTTGAAATGTTATGTTTATGTTCTATTATGAACCACTTATTTACGTGCTGCAATCATGGAGGTCCCCGTCATTTCGTCAGGCTTCGGCAGACCCATCAGGTCGAGAATGGTTGGCGCGATGTCGGCGAGAATACCGCCTTCACGCAGCGTTACATTCTCATCCGTTACGATGAACGGAACCGGGTTCGTGGTATGTGCGGTGAATGGACGTCCATTCTCGTCAAATACCATGTCCGCATTTCCGTGGTCAGCGGTGATCAGAACAACCCCGCCTTTTGCCAAAACAGCCTCAACGACCTTACCGACACACTCATCCGTAGTCTCAACGGCTTTAATGGTCGGCTCCAGCATGCCGGAATGGCCTACCATGTCCGGGTTCGCGAAGTTCAAGATAATCGCATCATGCTTATCCGCTTCGATTTCTCTCACGCAAGCATCCGCCACTTCATAAGCGCTCATCTCCGGCTTCAGATCATACGTCGCCACTTTCGGCGAGTTAATCAGTACACGTGTTTCGCCTGGAAGCTCAACATCGCGTCCACCGCTGAAGAAGAACGTGACATGCGGATACTTTTCGGTTTCCGCAATACGAAGCTGCTTCTTGTTGTGCTGAACCAGCACTTCACCCAGCGTGTTATCGAGATTCTTCGGTTTGTAGGCGACGAAGCCTTCCACCGTCTCGCTGAACAGCGTCAAGCAGACAAAATGCAGGTTTTGCGGGAACTTCGGTCCACGTTCAAAGCCACGGAAATCATTATTTGTAAACACTTGGGACAGCTGAATCGCACGGTCAGGACGGTAGTTCAGGAAGATGACAGAATCTCCGCTCTCCACCAGACTAACCGGCTCGCCTTCACCATTGACAATCACGGTCGGTTCTACGAATTCATCGTAAACCGATTTCTCGTAAGATTCAGTGATGGCTTTGAGTGGATCCGTATATTTAGGTCCTTCGCCATACACCATGGCACGGTAAGCTTTCTCGACACGATCCCAACGCTTGTCGCGGTCCATCGCATAATAACGACCGGAAAGCGTAGCGATTTGGCCAACGCCAACTTCTTCAATCTTCGCAATCAGATCCTTAACGAACTGCTTGCCGCTGTCCGGTGCCACGTCACGTCCATCCATGAAGCCATGGATGTAAACGTCATGGAAATCTTCCTTCTTGCAAAGATCCAGCATGGCGAACATATGCTCAATATGACTGTGAACGCCGCCGTCAGATACCAGCCCGTACAAATGCAGCTTCTTGTTGTTGTTCTTGGCAGCGCGAACGGCTTCCACCAACGTTTCGTTCTCGAAGAATTCTCCTTCACGAATCGACTTCGTGATACGAGTCAAATCTTGATACACAATCCGGCCTGCGCCGATGTTCAAGTGACCCACTTCGGAGTTCCCCATTTGACCTTCCGGCAAGCCTACGGCTTCACCGCAAGCAGTCAACGTAGTGTTCGGGTATTGCTTCAAATACCGGTCGTAGTTAGGCTTGTTCGCTTGTGCGACCGCATTGCCCACCTCGGTGTTGCGAAGCCCGAAACCGTCCATGATGATCAGAGCTACAGGTTTTGGAGCAGACATTTACTTCGCCCCCTCAACGAGTGCGATGTAGGAAGCCGGTTGTAGACTTGCACCACCAACGAGCGCGCCGTCGATGTCGCTTTGTCCCATATACTCCGCTACATTTTCAGGCTTCACGCTACCGCCGTATTGGATGCGAACTTGTTCTGCAACAGTTTCGCCATACAGGCCTTTAACGAGTTCACGAATATAGGCGATGACTTCGTTTGCATCCTCTGCCGTAGAAGATTTGCCTGTTCCGATCGCCCAGATTGGCTCATAAGCAATAACGACATGAATCGCTTGATCAGACGGAACACCTGCGAACGCAGCTTCCGTTTGTACTTTGCACACGTCTTTGGTTTGGCCGGCTTCGCGTTCTTCCAGCTTTTCGCCAACGCATACGATCGGAAGAAGACTATGACGGAATGCCGCATGTACCTTCTTGTTCACGATCTCATCGGTTTCGGCAAAATACTGACGGCGCTCGGAATGTCCAATTATGACATAGTCCACGCCCAGATCCTTCAGCATCAAACCGCTGATTTCACCAGTAAAGGCGCCATTATCCTCAAAATGAAGATTTTGTGCACCGATTTTGATGTTCGTGCCCTTGGCCGCTTCAACCAATGCAGGAAGATTGGTAAATGGCGCGCAAATCACGCTTTCCACGCCTTCTACTTCCGCTTTGCCTTTCACGTCTTCAATAAATGAAGCTGCTTCCGGAACGGTTTTGAACATTTTCCAGTTACCAGCTATGATAGGTGTTCTCACACGATTCACTCCTTTATTCCCCCGAAGAATCGGGGTCCAAACTTCATCCACTTGCTATCCAATATAGTGCCTCATTCTATTTATCGTTCAGTGCCACAACACCAGGAAGTGCTTTGCCTTCCATGAACTCAAGAGATGCACCGCCGCCTGTCGAGATGTGATTCATCTTGTCGGCAAGGCCGAATTTCTCCGCAGCTGCAGCCGAGTCGCCGCCGCCAATAATCGTGTAAGCTTCCGTATCCGCACAGGCCTGTGCCACTTCACGAGTACCGCCAGAGAACGGAGCGATTTCGAATACGCCCATAGGACCGTTCCACACGACAAGTTTGGAGTTCTTGATCACTTCTGCATACTTGGCGCGAGTCTTAGGACCGATATCTACGCCTTCCCAATCGGCTGGAATGCCGTCGATATCAACGATCTTAGTATTCGCGTCTGCACTGAATTCGTCCGTAACGACGATATCTTCCGGCAGGTAGAAGTTTTTGCCCAGCTCTTTAGCTTTCTCGATGAAACCAAGTGCAACATCAAGCTTATCTTTATCGAGCAGAGATTGACCGATTTCATGGCCTTGAGCTTTGAAGAACGTGTAAGCAAGTCCACCGCCGATGATGACATTGTCAGCAAGCGTAAGCAGGTTGTCGATCACATCGATTTTGTCCTTAACCTTCGATCCACCGATGATGGCGGTAAAAGGACGGTCCGGATTCGAAAGGGCTTTACCGAGAACGGACAGCTCTTTCTCCATCAACAATCCTGATACTGCCGGAAGATGATGAGCGATACCTTCTGTCGAAGCGTGCGCACGGTGAGCAGCACCAAACGCGTCATTCACGAACAGATCAGCAAGCTCAGCGAATTGCTTCGCAAGTTCCGGATCATTCTTCTCTTCACCAGGGTAAAAACGAACATTTTCAAGCACGAGCACATCGCCGTTTTGCAGCTTCTCTACCTGCGCTTTAACCGCTTCTCCTACCGCTTCATCCGCCTTGGCTACCGGTTTACCGAGCAGCTCGGACAGACGCTGACTTGCCGGAGTCAGGCGCAAAGATTCAACGACCTCTCCTTTTGGACGGCCCATGTGGCTGGCCAGGATGACTTTCGCTCCTTGCTCTACCAGATATTTAATGGTCGGCAAAGTCTCGCGAATACGAGTGTCGTCTGTAATTTTACCATCTTCGAGCGGTACATTGAAATCGACGCGGACAAACACCCGTTTGCCACTTACTTCTACATCACGTACACTTTTCTTGTTCATCTCCACGTTCCTCCTAAGAAAACTATTCTCCTCACCGACAGCATGCAGTTGCTCTCGTTTCTCTCTCTATCGCTAACCAGCGCCCGGATCTTGTCTATTCTTCCCAGTGCTCTGGCATGAAAACAAGGAAAAACCATGAACCAAAGAGGAGACCCGTGAAACGGAACTCCTCTTCGATTGTATGGCTAGATCAATTACAGACCTTTGCTTGCGATGTAAGCAGCGAGGTCAACGACACGGTTGGAGTAGCCCCACTCGTTGTCATACCAAGAAACAACTTTCACCATATTGTCGCCAACTACCATAGTGGAGAGCGAATCGATAGTGGAAGAAGCTGGGTCGCCATTGTAGTCGCTGGATACAAGCGGCTCTTCGGAGTAGTTCAAGATGCCTTTGAGCGGGCCTTCAGCAGCTGCTTTCAGAGCTCCGTTTACATCTTCAAGTGTTACGTTTTTGGACAGCTCAACTACGAGGTCCGTTACAGAAACGTTCTTCGTAGGTACACGCATAGCCATACCGTTCAATTTGCCTTTCAATTGTGGCAGAACGAGGCTAACCGCTTTAGCAGCACCTGTTGTGGATGGAATGATGTTTTCAGCAGCTGCACGAGCACGACGCAGATCTTTGTGCGGAAGATCAAGCACTTGCTGGTCATTCGTGTAGGAGTGAACCGTAGTCATCATACCTTTAACGATACCGAACTTCTCGTCAAGAACTTTAGCAAAAGGAGCCAAGCAGTTGGTTGTACAAGAAGCGTTGGAGATTACAGTATGGTTAGCTGCATCGTATTTGTCTTCGTTAACGCCCATAACGATGGTGATATCTTCGTCAGTTGCTGGAGCGGAGATGATAACTTTCTTAGCGCCGCCTTTCAAGTGAGCGGATGCTTTGTCTTTCGCTGTGAAAATACCAGTGGATTCTACAACGATTTCAACGCCATACTCAGCCCAAGGCAATGCTTCTGGGTTACGCTCAGCGAATACTTTCACTTCACGGCCGTTTACAACGAGTGCGCCTTCTTTAGCTTCAACTGTTGCATTAAGTCTTCCGTGAGTTGTGTCATATTTCAAAAGGTGTGCCAGCGTTTTTACGTCCGTCAAATCGTTGATTGCCACGATTTCAACTTCGCTGTTGTTCAGCGCAGCGCGGAAAACGTTACGTCCAATACGTCCAAAACCGTTAATACCTACTTTAACCATGAGTAGTTCCCTCCATATTTGTAAAATTTATATATTCAAGATTGGCCGTTAAGCCAATCAAGACAACAATAATGAAAAATCAGTTGTACGCCCGTGGATTCAAATACCGGCGTCAATCTCCTTCTCGACTTCCAGTGCAGCTGCTTCATCGGTGACGAGAATATCCTCATGTCCGAATTTTAGCACCGCGTGAATCGCCTTGCCCTTGCCTTGCCCTCCAGCAATGCCGATGATCGTCTCTGTCTGCATAATATCCTCAAGCCGAAGCCCAAGGGTAAGCATTTTGTGGACAACTTCACCATCTTCACTGAAGTAGTAACCAAAGGATTCCGCAATCGCGCCATCTGCCTGTAAGTTCTGAATAGAGTTTTCATCCAACTTCCGCCTTCTTGCCATTTCCATGGCATCTCCGATGCCGTGAATAATGACACGGCAGCGCCTGATCACATCCACAATCTCCTGGATATGCTGATCCTGCACCAAAGACTGGTAGGCATCTTCGCTTAGCAGATCCGGTACATGAAGTAATCGGTACTCAGCCCCCACACGCTTTGCCATCTTGGAGGCAATGGTGTTCGCTTGAATCTCGACACTCTCCCCGAGACCGCCCCGGGCAGGCACAAACCAAGTGCTTGTCAGCGGTTCGCCACCAGGTAAAGAGGACATCTGCTCTGCTACTTCGGCGAGCGTGGAGCCGCCTGTTACGGCGATTGTATCTCCATCCTTTACAAAGCTTAGCAGCGTTCTTGCTCCGGCACGGCCAAGCTCGCGTTTGACTTCCGGAGATAACTCACTGTCACCGGGAATAATGACCACTTTACGAAGCCCGTAAGCCTGACGAATCTTCTCTTCCAGTTCAACCAGTCCGAATAACTCATTCATAACCGGTTCGAGTTCCTCCAGCAAGCATATCCCTGAGCTGCTGATCCGCATGCCAAGCGTTTCAATCTCGATTAGCCCTTGCGCTTTCAGAAGATCAGTCTCTGCTCTGAGGACACGCTCGGTCATCGAGAGTGATGAAGCCAGTGTTCTTCGGCCAACAATTCCGGACAGCTTGATCTGATGAAGGATGGAATACCTTCGTTTAAGAATGTCCATCAGATCCGGCAGAAGCTGCTCTTGTATTTCTAATAGGTTACGCATGCATTCCACTCCTGCAAACTTCGTCTCGGCTTCTCCTCTACCTGGTCGTAAAATGTCCCAGTCGAACTTTTTAAGTCCCACCCTTATTCTAACCAATAATCATGCCGGTTGCAAGTGTCCGAAAGTATATTTCTCTACCCCAAGCATTCTTATTCATTATGACCAACTACAGGCTTGTCTATATAATAGGAACAAAGTTTTGTCTGCTATTGTATTTTTGAAATAGATGCGGTATAATCAACTTCGTTGCTAATTTTTTTAGATATCTGAAAGTATAAACTTCGCGGAGCCAGCTTCCTGATATCGCAAGAAAAACTACCGCTAAACGCGGTCTGTCTTCTTTGAATGTACGTCGATAGACGTTTCTCTTATGCGCCCGTGGTCCAATGGATATGACGTAGGCCTCCGGAGCCTGAGATCGAGGTTCGATTCCTCGCGGGCGCGCCATTTTATCTTTATTCTCTATACTGATTACCCTAAAGTGCCCATGACGGCTCTTTTTTTTACCCAATAGTTTGACTATCTTTGACTTTTTGATTTAAATTGTTTATCATGTGGGTAATACGGTAACAGTATTTATATGAGGTACTTAAGAGGAGGTTTTCCACGTGAGTTTTATACCTATGGTCGTTGAACAAAGCAACCGCGGTGAGCGGGCGTACGACATCTATTCCAGATTGCTGAAAGACCGCATTATCTTCCTCGGCTCCGACGTAAATGACGTGGTCGCCAATTCCATCATTGCCCAAATGCTGTTCTTGTCGGCTGAGGATCCTGAGAAGGATATTCATCTTTACATCAACAGTCCTGGCGGTTCCATTACCGCAGGTATGGCGATATTCGATACGATGCAGTTCATTAAGCCGGACGTTTCGACGATCTGTGTCGGCATGGCTGCTTCGATGGGCGCATTCCTGCTCAACGCAGGCGCTAAAGGCAAACGTTACGGTCTGCCTAACAGCGAGATTATGATTCACCAGCCGCTCGGCGGCGCACAAGGTCAAGCTACGGATATTGAGATCCGTGCTCGCCGCATTCTCAAAATGCGCGACAAGCTGAACCGCATCCTGTCTGATCGCACTGGCCAACCGCTGGAGCGCATCGAGAAGGATACCGATCGTGACTACTTCATGACGGCTGACGAAGCCAAAGAATATGGCCTGATCGATCAAGTATTAGAGAATACACCGCCGCAAGGCTTATAAAAGAAATGAAGTAAAGGGCAGGCGCCGTTATCCGGGGCCTGCCCTTTCTTATTCTCTGAAGGGGAATTCATTGAAAATTTCGAGTACGGAAGTAGTGAGAGTATCCCCTCCGGTCGCTGTTGAAATCGGGAAACTTGAATGAATGGATATGGAGGTTTCCCGATTTCAAAGGCGAACGCGTTGCTCCTCCGGGGGTACTCTCACTTCGGTACAACTTTTTCAAAAAAGCCTTAGAGACAAAGAACAAAGCCACCCACCTCCTAAAAGGCCTGCCTTAACTTGAGGGAAGGGAAATAAAAGAAAACCCGTGCAGGTTTCTTGCAAGGGTAATTCGGTGCGTCGGCCTAATGTTCGCTACCCTCACTGATTCCATAAACAGGGTGGCATCCGGTAACCCATAGGGCAACTTATGGCCTTTTATCATACGGCTTGCTTGCCCCGGACCACTCATCGTGCCCACAGGGAGCAGCGCATGGTGTACAAGCGTGTACAAGCTGTACAAGTTATCATCGAGAGGACTATGTTAATCAGAATATGCCTAAAATAGCCATTCCTAAAGATCACATATTCGTAATCGGAGGCAAGCCTCTCGATAAACGCGAAAATCCCCTGATCATAGGAAGCGGGAGTATGCGCTCCACTCCTTCGTGATCAAGGGATTTTCTTCCAATGGTTCCAGCACAGCGTTACATCAGGACAACATAATGTTTCTAGACAAGCTATAGTATGAAAATAAATGATTACAGTTTACACAAACCGCTTACCGTATATTCTTACTTCCACTCTTTCAGGTTCAGCTCAAATTCCGGGAATCCATAGGCATACGCGGTGTACTCATAAAGCTGGAAGTACAGCACCGCAGCATTATCCTTCACATAAAAATCAGCATCCGCAGGCACGCCCTCAAATCCGCCGAGGTAGCCCCCTTCTTTTTTCATCGTATTCAGCACAAGGTTGTTCAGCTTCTGTTTATTCTTGCCCTGCATGTTGATGAAATCGCCCAGCTTCATTTGCTTGCCATCCTTCAAGGAGAAGGTGAAGCTTTTACGGAAGGTCATCCCATGGGCGCCGCCGGTATAAGAATAATCGTACGTCGTAATGCTCAGGATATCGTTCTGGTTGTAATGAACCACAAAGTCACCACTGAATTCGTAGGGGAGATTGGATTCCGAAGGAGGGAATTCTTCAGCATTCCCTTCAGCACCTGTGATTACGCCGGAAGCATTTTCTTTCAGGACTTTGTTGATCTCGGCTTGCGCCTCCGCATTATCGAGTCCACTGATTACAGGATAGTTCACAACGGCATCCACGCCCAGAATCTTCTTCTTCAGCGTAGCCGATTTGATCGTAATGTCATTCTGTTTTTTCTGCGTCATGCTGAGTGTTTTCAGGGAAGGGTTCCATTGTCCCTGAACGCCCATGTATTCGCTAATATATTTGAATGGCAGATACAGACGTCCATTGATGATCTGTCCGCCAGGCTCGCCGGCGTACGAACCATTAATCAGAATACCGATTTCGCTTGAGGCATATACGACAGCGCTCAGCTTGTGATAGCCATTATCCAGCGTATACGTTCGTTCCTTCGAATCATATTTAAGAGGCATCCCGAGGCCGTCCCGCAAAGCGGTTGCCGGCACATAAGTTACCCCGTGCAGCACGAGACCTTTCTGTGACAGGGTCTTGCCATTCCATTTCAGTACGACTTCATTCTTTGACGATTTTTGGCTGGCGGAAACGGGTGCCTTAGCGGCGCTTGCATCGATGACCTGTCCGCTCAAACCCAGACTGCCAAGCAGGACGCTAGTTGCAATTAATGATGCGCATACACGTAATTTAGGATTCATATCAGAATTCCACCTTTGTTAAATTAAGTTTCCGTTAGTTGTTATTCTATTACCCTTAATCATTATAAGGAAAGCTTTCAATGTATTGGTAACAACGCCAATGACAATTTTGATTCCATGCCATAGGTCCTATACGTTCGTTCAATCATTCTGTATGAACGCTGTCACGCTTAGAAACACACCGAACTAAGAGAGCGCATGCGCCTACAAACCATAACATGTCACTGCCTTCAATCACTAAGTTAAAAGAAATAAGCCAATACCGACAAGCGCATGGTGAATACTCAGCAGCAGTAAGCGCAGCGCGCCTTTTCCTCCAAAAAGTCCAGAAGCAAAATCGCCATAACTCCTGCAACAATTCCTGCAATAATCAGCAAGCCCATCACATCGCTCAAACCTCTTTACCTTTCTTGATTAAACGCATAGAAACCTGTTCTAAAGTCGTTTGCGTCCTCCCTTATATATAACAACGAAACAGACCCCGAAGTTGTGGTTCGATTCGCATAAATCGGACATTTTTTCCCATTCCGGGTCTTATGACCTATTCTTTGCAAACAAAAAAGAGCCTGCCCCTCATGGGACAGGCTCTTTTTATTACAAAAATATGAAAAAGCAAACTTATATTAACGACCGCTCTTTAGCTCGGACCACTGACGGTCGTAAATGGAGAGCGATTCACCGACATTATCGAGCCATTCGGTACGGCCCAGCTCTTCATCTGTCAGGTTGATCATCGTATTGGCGCGGTATTTCTCGCTATGGAATTCCATCGCTTTGGTGTTCGGATTGCTGTATCCAATAAATTCATAGTTTTTGGCGCTGACTTCAGGCTCCATCATGAAGTTGATAAATTTTTCAGCCAGCTCTTTATTCTTGGCTCCCTTAGGAATCGCGTAGTTATCGGAGAAGATGGTTGCTCCTTCTTCAGGAACCACATACGCCACATCCGGATTCTCCGCCGCGATGAACGCCGCGTCTCCGGACCAAACTGTAGCAATCCAGCCTTCCTCTTGAATCATCTTCTGCTTGATGTTATCCGTATCAAACGCAAGCACATTCGGCAGCAGAGTCTTCAGGTCATCCGTAGCTGCGGTGATTTCCGCTTCATCCGTGCTGCTGTTGGATTTCCCTTGCTTTTTCAGTGCCATGCCGATCATTTCGCGGTTGTCGTCCAGAAGCAGGACTTTGCCCTTGTATTCCGGGTTCCAGAGGTCTTCCCAGCTGTTGATTTCGTCTTTCACATACTTCTTGTTATATGCAATTCCCGTTACACCGGACGTGTAAACGATCGAATATTTATTGCCCGGGTCATAAGAAGGGTCTTTGAAAGTATCCGTAAGATTGACGAAGTTCGGGATATTATTCATATCAAGCGGCTCAAGCAGCTCCGATTCAATCATTGTTTTCACCATATAATCGGACGGCTGAATGAGGTCATATCCACTGCCGCCAGCCTTGATTTTAGCTAGCAGGTCTTCATTGTTTGCATAATTGTCGTAGGTTACCTTCACGTCGAACTTCGCTTCGAAGTCCTTCAGCACCTCGGGATCAAAATTATCCGCCCAGCTGTAAATGTGGAGCGTCTCCTTATCCGATCCGCAACCGGCCAAGAGTCCTACAGACAATACCGCAACCATGCCTGCCGTCAGCAGGCGGGTCCATCTAAATTTTTTCAATTCAATATCTCCTCTCTTTCCACTTGCATGTTTTATTTCAAAAAAAGCGTTCATCTAAGCTTAGATCGGTAATGTTTTATGTTTCTTTTGCCCATTGCCGCGGTTAAGAATATATTGGGCTAACAGAATCAGCGTGATGCTGACTAGAATGAGCAGCGTACACAGCGCGTTAATCTCTGGCGAGATACCGCGCTTCACCTGAGCGTAAATATAGATCGGCAGCGTAGTTGAGCTTGGGCCGGCGACAAAAAAGCTGACCATAAAATCGTCCAATGACAGCGTAAAAGCAATCAAAGCGCCGGAGATAATGCCCGGGGCAATCTGCGGCAATGTAACATGCCGAAACGTCTGCCAAGGCGTAGCGCCCAAATCCTGGGCGGCCTCATCCAGCTGTTTGCCCATGCCCGACAGTCTGGCCGTCACCACAACATAGACATACGACAGGCTGAATGTAATATGGGCGATGATCACCGTCATCTTGCCAAGCGGCATATTCAATTGACTGAACAATACCAGCAGCGACAGCCCCATAATAATATCCGGGATAATAACCGGCAGATACAGCAGCCCATTCATGCCGCTGCGGCCTCTGCGCCCCATACTCCGAAGCGAGAGCGCCGCCGCGGTTCCAAGCAGGGTGGAAACGATCGTCGATATGACCGCCACCGTCAAACTGTTCATCAGCGCTTCCATCACGTGCCGGTTCTCGAATAGCGACACATACCAATCCAACGTAAATCCTTCCCAGTTTCCGCTAAGCCGCGTGTTGTTAAAGGAATAGATGATGATCATGATGATCGGTACATAGATGAAAGCCATCATAAGGAAAGAGTGAATCCCGAGCAGCGGGTGATTCTTCTTCTTCACTTATCTCCCCTCCCCTACGCGTTGATGGCGGGCTTGCATCGCCCGGTTAAAGAGCAGGATCAGCACCAGGGACGTGATCACAAAGATCACCGACAACGCCGCTCCAAAGGGCCAGTTGCGCGCACCGAGGAACTGCTGCTGAATGATATTACTGATCATGGAGGACTTCGCGCCTCCCAAAATATCCGTAACTACAAACATCCCGGAAGTCGAGACATAGACCAGAACCGCTCCCGTCATGATACCGGATTTGCTCTGCGGCAAGGTAATGTGGCGGAATGCCTTCCACCTAGAAGCGCCCAGATCGCTGGCCGCATCTAACAGACGCTTATCCATCTGCTCCAGGGCCACGTAAATCGGCAGCACCATGAAGGGAATGAAATTATAGACCATGCCGAGAAGTACGGCGCCATACGTATACAACATTTGAATCGGCTCGTCGATCCATCCCATCCACAGCAGCAGGCTGTTGACCACGCCTTGCGTTCGTAGCAGCAGAACCCAGGCATAAGTGCGGATCAGAAAGTTAATCCAGAACGGGACGGTGATCAGAATTAATCCCCAGGTTTGGATACGCGGGGAAGCGTTGGCTATATAATAGGCCAAAGGATAGCTGACTAACAAGCAAATCACCGTAGTCAGCAGCGACAATACCAGGGTATCCCAGTAAATTCCTAAATATAATGGATCAAAAAAGGTTTTATAGCCTTCGAGACTAAAGGTAAAAACGATATTCCCCAGCGAATCCCGCGAGAGCAGGGAGATGCCGACCACAATCAGCATCGGAACGATCAAGAACAGGGATAACCACAGCAGCACCGGAGTCAACAGGAACCTTGATTTCCTCATGGCCCGATGATCACCTCATCCTTGGTGTTCCAGTTCACCCCGACCCGTTCACCAACCTCCCAAGGATGATCATCCGAGATATCCAGGGCAATCGTGACTTTCATCGGTTCATCATCCAATTGGACCAGCAGCTTATGGACACTGCCGAGGTACTGTACATCCTCAATCACGCCGTTCTTCCTGCCACCCGACTCCCGCTGCGGAATGAGTTTCTCCGGCCGCACTGCAAAAAGACCTTCGGGCGAGGAAAAGACGTTGTTCTCCCCTACAAACGTGGCGGCAAACAGCGTTTGCGGTTTCGCATAGATCTCGCGCGGCGTACCGATTTGCTCCACCCGTCCGTGATTCATGATGACGATCCGGTCGGAGAGCATCATGGCTTCCTCTTGGTCGTGCGTTACATAGACAAACGTAATCCCGAGCGTCCGCTGCAAATGCTTGAGCTCGGACTGCAGATTTTTGCGGAGCTGCAGATCCAATGCACCCAGCGGTTCATCCAGCAGCAGCACCTTCGGCTTGTTGGCGATGGCGCGGGCGATGGCCACGCGTTGCTGCTGTCCGCCGGACAGTTGGTGCGGAAAGCGTTCCCGCAGGGCGGTTAGCTGTGTCATGGCAACAGCCTCGTCCACCCGCTCTTTGATGAGCTGACGCGGCATTTTTTTCATTTTCAACCCAAAAGCAATATTATCTTCTACGGTCATATGCGGAAACAGAGCATAGTGTTGGAATACCAGATTCAAGTCCCGCTTGTTCGCAGGCATTTCCGTCACATTCTGACCCGCCAGCCAGACCTGTCCTTCGGTCGGTTGTTCGAATCCTGCTATCATTCGGAGAATCGTCGTTTTGCCGCAGCCGCTGGGGCCCAGCAAAGTCAGGAATTCCCCCTCTTTAATGGAGAGCGACAGCGGATGCACGACCGCTTGTCCCTGAAAATGCTTCTCGATCTGGACAAGTTCAATCACATGCATCAACCCCTTCTTCAAAATGTGACCTATTCCATGTGTACATTCCTGCTAGCCAGTATGCACAAAACGTTCCCCACTAAGAAGAAACGGTCATACTGCCCATCGTGCTCAGGTTGGCAGAATCCGTTTCTTAAGGGTGGAAGCGTCTAGAAGTCTCTACTAAGAAAAAAAAGCCATATCCACGGGTATGGCTGTAACGTTTAAGATAAAGTTCAGTTTTTCGCATATTCACTATACCTCGTTTTCCCCCTATACACAACACTTTTCTGTGTATTACGACAGGGGAAGGGACGGATATGGGCCCTGATTATGGTATTTCATTTTTCGAAAAAGGATACACAAAAAACCGTCCACCCGGTAAGACCTGGATGAACGGTTTTCCGTATTCTTAGTCGAAATCAGCTGCTATTTCAGCTCATATTGCACGTACAGCTGCGTCGAGATTTTGATCTCGCCTGGCTTCACAGAGGTGTTGGCGCCCGCGTCCGCTGCAACGGATTGTGCTTCCATCGCCATTTTTTCGAGACCGTAGATGTTATCTATACCCACAGAACCTTCCACAATGTTAAGCACGATACCCAGCTGGCGCTTGGAGGCTTTTGCCATTGCTTGGGCTTTCAGGTCCGCATTCGCCATGGCTTTATCTATCACTTGGGCTTCAAAAGCCTCACGGTTCTCAACCGAGAAACGCGCGTTGCCAATGGAATTGGCGCCGGCATCGGACGCTGCATCGAGCAGATCGCCGACTTTGCTTAAGTCGCGAAGAGTGACTTCCAGAGAATGATAAGCACTGTAATTCTTCACTTTACGTCCATTATCATCCGAGTACGTATAGTTAGGCTGTACATAGAATTGTTCGGTTTTGATATCCTTGTCATCGATCTTCCATGTTTCTTTCAGCATCTTCGTAATCTTATCCATTTTCTGCGCATTGCTCTTCTGTGCGGATTTTGCGGTTTCCGCATATGATTCAACCCCGATGGAAAGATATACGATATCTGGCTTCACCGAGATCTCGCCTTTACCGAGTACGGTAAGAAGGTTTTGCTGTGCTGCCTCCGCTGCATGCACCTCGGTTGCCCCGCTCAATCCTACTACAGCCGTACTGCCAGTCAACAGTGCACCTGCAATCATGATGGAACCTACTTGTTTGACCCATCTTTTCATTATTGTCAGCCTCCTTTATATTGGCATCGCTGCCATGCTTGCCTTACCCTTCTAACGTGAGGGTATTGGTAAATGTTGCATCCGGAACGGAGCGTTTTGAGATTTTTCTTTAACTTTGTTGATACGCCCCTATTAATTGGGATAACTAGGCATGATTGGTGGATTAACAAAATAAGATACCCAATGAAGATGACGGCAACTGTTTAATAAGGAAGCCTTCATGGGTAACTAACTACATCGGTGTTAAAAAGAGGAGGTCACTATGAAATCATTCCGGATGTTATACGCGTTCATGTCACTGCTGCTACTCATGGCAGCGGGCATGCCATACGGGGCGGCAAGCGCCGCGGCAGAGCCAGCCTCCGGTAAAACCTATCAGATCGGAACCGACATTACGTTTGCCCCGTTTGAATTCCAGGATGCAAGCGGCAAATTTGTCGGTATCGACATGGATCTGCTGGATGCGATCGCGAAAGATCAAAACTTCAAATATGAAGTCAAGCCGCTCGGCTTCAATGCCGCGGTTCAGGCGCTGGAAGCCAATCAGGTGGACGGCGTCATTGCCGGCATGAGCATCACGGATGAGCGGAAGCAGAAATTCGACTTTTCCGAACCATATTTTAACTCGGGTGTGGTCATGGCCATTCGCCAGGATCAGGAGTCCATCAAAGGGTATGAGGATTTAAAAGGAAAAAAAGTGGCCGTCAAAACGGGTACGGAGGGCTACAGCTTCGCGGAATCCATTTCCTCCAAATACGGATTCACCATCGTGCCTTTTGACGATTCGGCCCAGATGTATGACGATGTCAGGACCGGCAATTCCGTTGCCTGCTTTGACGACTTCCCCGTGCTGGCTTATGGAGTCGAACAGAACAATGGACTGAAGATCGTTACGGATATGGTGCCTGGCGCCTCCTACGGATTTGCCGTTAGTAAAGGACAGAACCAAGAGCTTCTGGAGAAATTCAATGCCGGCTTGATCAACCTGAAGGCAAGCGGAGAGTATGAACGTATTAAGGCAAAATACATTGGCGAAAATGCCGTAGGCGCGGCGAGTCAAAGCCGCTGGGATCTGATCGTGGAGTCGCTGCCTTCGCTGCTGAAGGGCCTTGGCAATACACTGCTGCTGACCATCGTATCGCTGTTCTTCGCGTTTTTCTTAGGGTTGATATTCGGCTTTATGAAGGTCGGACGCAATAAATGGCTCCGAGGCATCGCAACCGTATTCGTGGACATTTTCCGCGGCATACCGCTGCTAGTCCTTGCCTTCTTCATCTACTTTGGTATTCCGCAGGCACTCGGCTTCACGATGTCGCCGATCGTGGCAGCGGTCCTGACACTTAGCCTGAATGCCGGTGCTTATGTAACGGAAATTATCCGGGGCGGAATCCAATCCATTGACCCTGGACAGCTGGAGGCTGCCCGCTCGCTCGGTCTGCCATATCGCAAAGCCATGATGAAAATCATCATTCCCCAGGCGATCAAAGTCATGATTCCGACCTTTATTAACCAGCTCGTGATCACGCTCAAGGATACGTCGATCCTGTCGGTAATCGGTCTGGTCGAATTGACCCAATCCGGGAAAATCATCATTGCAAGAACGTTCGCTTCGTTTGATATCTGGCTTGTGGTCGCCATCATGTATCTGGTCGTGATCACGATTCTGACCAAAATTTCGGGCCGTCTGGAAGGGAAGGTGCGTCATGGATAAAATCCGCGTAGAAGGACTGAAGAAGAACTTTGGCACGAATGAGGTGCTGAAGGGCATTAACATGCAGGTCCAGGAAGGCGAAGTTGTCTGTGTCATCGGGCCTTCGGGCTCCGGCAAAAGCACCTTCCTGCGCTGCATCAATCGTCTGGAGGACATTACGGCAGGCAGGGTATTCGTGCATGACAAGGATATCAATGACCCTAAAACAGACATCAACAAGGCGCGCCAGAACATCGGCATGGTGTTCCAGCATTTTAATCTGTTCCCCCACTTCAACGTGCTGAAGAACATTACGTTTGCCCCGGTCGAGCTGGGCAAGCAGAACGCGTCTGAGGCGCGTGCCACGGGGCTAAAGCTGCTGGAGCAAGTAGGCCTCTCCGATAAGGCGGAGGCCTTCCCGAGCCAGCTGTCGGGCGGTCAGAAGCAGCGTGTGGCGATCGCCCGGGCGCTGGCGATGAATCCGGACATCATGCTGTTTGACGAGCCGACATCGGCGCTGGACCCCGAGATGGTCGGCGAAGTGCTCGGCGTCATGAAGGATCTGGCGCGCGAAGGCATGACGATGATGATTGTCACGCACGAGATGGGTTTTGCCCGCGAGGTTGCGGACCGGGTGATCTTCATGGATGGCGGATACATCGTAGAGGAAGGCCCGCCAGAGGAAGTGTTCGGCCGACCGAAACATGAGCGGACGATTAGCTTTTTGGAAAAGGTGCTGTAATCACGCAGCTAACCTATCTTTAACAAACCGCTGCCGTGTAGCTACATGTACCTTGGGGCTGCTCCCTGTGTGTACCGCTCTCTGTATGTTCTGCTCTCTGTGCGTTCTGCTCCCTAGCGTTCTGCTCCCTAGCGTTCTGCTCCCTGTGCGTTCTGCTCCCTAGCGTTCTGCTCCCTGTGCTCACTGCTCCCTGTGCGCACGGTGTGTGGTCTGGGGCAGGCTTGGAGGGCTGTCGACTAGATTCATGCAGTAACCAGCGACCCTTCCAGCTAGCCCGTTAGGGTGAGACTAACCGGTTATCATACGGCTAATAATGGCATGTGCATTAAAATTAGAGTCGACTGCGGTGGTCGTGCGATGGCTGCACGCTGCTTTAGTGGAGCTAACGGACCGAGAGTACCTTATTTGAGGGAAAATGGCGGTTTTCCGGAAACTTCCGGACCAAGGATCCGTTATTCCTTCCAAAAGGCGGCATTTACCTAAACAAATCCTAAAATAACGGATCTGGAGTCCGTTATTTTAGAATACGGCGCTTAATTCGGCAAATAAGGTCCTTGGTGTCCGCTAAATTCGACCGTTTTAGCTAATTCACCTGCTTTAACCCAACTCGGTGAGTTTGTCCATATCGCATCACGCACAGCTCAAACAGGAGTAGGGGCGATCATAGCCCTTACTCCTGTTCTATGGACATATTCGGTTCAAGTTGTTCCAGATATGGCGGGCAAGCAGCCATCTCCTCACACCTTTAGTATCTTCTTGAGAACATCCCCAAAACAGTCCTAATCCTCTATACCTTCCCGCCTTCCTGGAGGAGAGTCACACGATCAGCGTCCTTTTTATGTCAGCTCCCCACGTACTTCATTAAACCCAACTATTCTTCATATCCAAGCCCATCTAAACTTCATATCCAACTTCATGTCACAGCTTCACGTACAATTTTAATGTCAAACCTTCACTGCACAATCATTACTTCGTATCCAGAGATCGCTTATAAGGTACCATCACCGTAAATTTCGATCCCTTCCCAAGCTCGGATTGGACCGTTATCTTCCCTTGATGAATATCGACGATCCGCTTCACGATGGATAATCCCAGCCCGCTGCCGCCCGCGGCGCGATTGCGCGATTTGTCCGCTTTGTAAAAGCGTTCGAATATATGCAGCTGATCCGACTCCGACATCCCGACTCCCGTATCCGTCATCGTAACCTCGGCCCCGTCTTCTCCTGCTTTCAGCACGATCGTGATCATGCCGTCTTCGGGCGTGAATTTGATGCTGTTGTGCAGCAAATTGTTCCATACTTGACTCAGGAGATCCTCCGTTGCCTCAATCTCTACCTCAGCGAGGTCCAGATCCACCTGAATCCGCTTCGCCAGCCATTGCGGTTCATTCGCCAAGACGATCGCACGCAGCTGCCCGTCGAGCCGGTAGCGGGCCCTTTCGAATGCCGGCTGCTCTCCTTCCAGGGATGACAGCTTCAACAGATTGTCACTCAACTGCGACAAGCGGCGGCTCTCTCCTTCGATGATCTCCAGATAACGGGCTCTCTTCTCCTCCGTAAGGCGGGGACTTCGGAGCGCCCTTGCAAACCCCCGAATCGAAGTAAGTGGGGATTGGATTTCATGGGACACATTAGAGATGAAATCCTGACGCATGGTCTCCATCCGCCCCAATTCGCCAGCCATGTCGTTAATGCTGCTCGCGATCATCTTGAACTCCCCGCGCCATTCATTTTCGTTCATCTTTACATTGAAGTCCCCCTGCGATATCCGTCGCATGGCATCCGTAATGGAATTCAGCATGGCCATTTGCCGGTGCTTGAAGAACATGCCCACGACCAGCATGCACAGGAAGAAAATGATCACGCCGACAAACAAGTCGATCAGTTGGATGGCATAATCCCACGGCGGGGTTCCCGTCCAGGTGTAAACAAACCGAGTCACATAAGTCGCCGCCGTCCATGACGCTCCCAAGACCGCGAAAACCAAAATCGTCTGAAGCGTTTCTCGAACGATCTTCCACAAGATTTTGGGTGTTTTTTTCATCAGCCCTCACCTGCTTCCAGGCGATATCCCAGCCCGCGCACCGTCCGAATCCTGAACCGGTACTTCTCCTCCAGGAACCGCTCCCGCAGCCGATTCACGTGGACGTCCAGCGTCCGTTCGTTCCCTTCAAAGTCATAGCCCCATATCTCTTCGATCAACCGATCACGCGTCAACGTGCTCCCCGGGTAGCTGGCCAGCTTGAAGAGAAGCTCAAACTCCTTCAGCGGCAGGGTAAAAACCTCATCACCCGCCTTGACCTCATAGGTTCTGCGGTTCATCTGCAACTTGCCGACGGTCACCGTCTGCGATGCGGCTACCTGATACCGCTTCAGCAGCGCTTTGACGCGCACGACGAGCTCTGCGGGCTCGAAGGGCTTCACCAGATAATCGTCGGTGCCCAGCTCAAAGCCCTTCACGATCTGTCTCGTCTCCCCTTTGGCCGTCAGCATCAGCACGGGAATACCGGTGTTCCTCCGGATCTCCCGGCATAACTCCCATCCGTCCATATTCGGCATCATGATATCCATCACGACCAGATCGACGGATGTCTGATCCATGACGGACAAGGCCTCGACGCCATCCGAAGCTTCGAACACCTCTTCCATTCCCGCTTCCTCCAGGAACACCTTTATGAGTTCGCGGATGTTCGGGTCATCGTCCACTACCAATATTTTTGCCATGGTTGCCATCCCTTCTTCCCCAGCATCTTCAAGGCGCCCTTAGGCCTTAGGCCTCGATCGTTTCATTCATTTGCAGCTGCTGCACGGCAAATTCCCTATACATATCATGCTGCTCAATCAATTCATCATGCGTTCCCCGTCCGGTTACCGTTCCTTTTTCAAGGAAAATAATCTGATCAGCTCCCACCACCGTGGATAACCGGTGCGCGATAATCATCGTCGTCCGTCCAGCCATGAGGTTCTTGAGTGCCTTCTGCACTTCAATCTCGGAACGGCTGTCCAGACTGGAAGTGGCTTCGTCCAGCATCAGAATCTTGGGATCCCGCAGCAGGGCTCTGGCGATGGCAATCCGCTGCCGCTGTCCGCCCGAAAGCTTCACGCCCCGTTCGCCCACATCCGTATCAAAGCCATGAGGCAGCTCGTCGATAAATCCATCCGCATAGGCCATTTCTGCCGCTCTTCGGATCTCACCATCGCTAACCTCCCGGTCCATCCCATAACATAAGTTGTCACGAATGGTTCCCGCAATCATTGGACTATCCTGTGAAACATAGCCGATCAATCCGCGCCATGAGCGTAAAGAGAACGTATCGATCGCCGTCTTGCCCAATCGAATCTGCCCTTTTTGCGGAAGGTAAAAACGCTCCAGCATGGAGAACAGCGTCGTTTTGCCGCCGCCACTCGGTCCAACCACGGCCGTGACCGTGCCCGGCTCCATCTGAAAGCTGATATCATGCAGCACCAGCTCATCCGGCTTGTAACCAAACGAAAGATTCTCGATGGACATCACCTGATTCGCGTTCACCACATCAGTACCGGCCGAAATGGACTCTTCCTCTGCATCCAGCGTTTCCAATATTCGCTCCGTTGCTCCTTTAGCCTTCTGAAACTGGGTAAAAAACGTCGTTAACTGCGTCATCGGCATCACGATCTGAATCAGATACAGGATAAACGCAACCAGTTCCCCAGCGGTCAGCGCCCCTGTGGATACCTGAAGTCCGCCATACCCGATGACCACCACCAGCAGCATCATCAGCACGAAGGACATCAGCGGCGCGATCCAGGCGGATACCACACCTTCCTTGATCCCGAAATTCAGCAGATTAGTAATCCCTTTATGCCCATTCTCATACTCTCTGTCCTCAGCATTAGAAGCTTTAACCAAGCGAATCTCGGACAACACCTGACTGATATTCGCTGTAAACGTAGCTGTCTCATCTTGCATGCCAAGCGATATTTTATACATTTTCTTGCCGAGCGGCACAAGAATCAGCGCTGCAATCGGAATGACGATAAACATCGTCAGCGTCATCTTCCAGTTTAAATAGAGGAGTACCCCAATGGAACCGACAATAGAAATGATCCCGCTGAAGAATCCGGCCACATGGTCCGATATGAGACTTTTGATCACTCCTGTATCATTCGTCATTCGGCTAACCGATTCCCCTGAACGGTTATGATCGAAGTAGCGGATCGGCAGTACAAGCAGCTTTTTCCACAGCCGATCCCTAAGGGCAGCCACCATCTTCTGTCCCGTATAACTCAGCAGGAAAATCGAGACCCCCGAGGCAATCGTCTGCAACACAAACGCGATGCCAAGCCCGATGATATGGGAACGATTCATATCCGTTAAGGAGAAGCCATCCACCAGGCTCTTTGTAAACATCGGAATGACTAGTCCGATCAGGGTGGACACCACACTCAGCAGGATCGCTCCAATCAGCAGCAGCATCGGGGGTTTCGTTTCTTTCAACAGCCGGAAGAAGGCCTGCGAACCTGCTTTATTGCTGCCGGCCGACTTTTCCTGCGTTATTTCTTGTATAGAAGTATGATCCGTTTCTCTCATCGGTTTCTCTTCCCTTCCATCCCTATTTATCATCTGTAAGGAAAGAATATATCAACAAGTTAAACTGAAGTTAAACAAAGGCTTAATTTTATGAAAACAACGCAAAATAACCCCACAAAGTGGAGCTTATGCTACGATGTTTATTCCAAATCCTTTGCGAGGGCCCCAAAATTGAAAAAGGGCGCATGTCTCCGCCCCTTCTCTTAAAACCTATTCTTATGTACGTAGAATCAAGCGAGAATCCCAGCAATACCAGAGCTTGATAGCAAAAAAAGCCTTGCAGTAACAAGACTTTTCTTAAACTTCAATCACGGTTGCCCTTATTGGTTCTCGAGTTCCTCTTTGCTCACCAAGTTCACGAGTGAAGTAACCGCTTGCTCAGCGTCGGCTCCCTCAGCACTAATGTAAACTTCCGTACCAGAGCTGATCGCAAGGCTCATAATTCCCATGATACTTTTGGCATTTACTTTTTTATCATCTTTTTCAACGAAGATTTCAGATGAGTATTTATTCGCTTCCTGAACGAACAGCGCGGCCGGTCTGGCGTGAAGACCCGTCTTTAACCGAACGACTACCGGGTGCTTTGTCATGAAAATTACCCCCTATCTAATAAATCTGCTGCATTGAAAGCGCGATTGACATTTTATAATATTATACCATTTTACCATACAGGACACTAGAAGAAAAAATTCTTACCCATTCCGAATCTTTTCGGCCAATTCGTCGATTTTGCGCAGACGGTGATTGACGCCGGATTTGCTGACGGTTCCTTTAAGAAGCTCGCCGACTTCCTTGAGATTCATGTCCGGATGAGCCAGCCTTATTTCCGCCACTTCCCGCAGTTTATCAGGCAAATTCTCAAGACCCATTTCCTTTTGGAGCAGCTTGATGTTCTCAATTTGACGGACGGCAGCGCCGATCGTTTTGTTCAGGTTGGCGGTCTCGCAGTTCACGATCCGGTTTACCGAGTTACGCATGTCCCGCATAATACGAACATCCTCGAACTTGAACAATGCCTGGTGGGCACCGATCAGATTAAGGAATTCGATAATTTTCTCGCCTTCCTTAATGTAGAAGATAAAGCCTTTCTTCCGCTCGATACAACGTGCGTTCAGATGAAATTCATTCGCCAGATCCACCAGGGACTGGCAGTGCTCTTCATACATTGAGGCAATTTCGAGATGGTACGAAGACCCCTCCGGATTGTTCACGGATCCGCCAGCCATAAAGGCACCGCGCAAATAGGCGCGTTTACAGCAATTTTTGCGAACGATTTGTTTATCAATCCGCGATTGAAACAGAAAGCCTTCGGAAACGATGCACAGTTCTTTAAGTATCTCCTGAACCTGGGCGGGAATACGAACGATATATACGTTATTCTTCTTCAAACGCATTTTTTTACGCACCAAAAGTTCAGTATGCGCCTGGAAATGCCTCTTAATTAAGGAATAAATACGTCTTGCAATCGCGGCATTTTCCGTTGAAATATCCAGGATTACCTTTTTGTTCGAAAGTTGAACAGAACCGTTCATCCGAATGAGCGCGGACAGCTCGGCTTTTTCACAGCAGTTCTGGCTTTCGATCATTGTCAGTTCTTTCTTCGTCTGTGCCGCAAAGGACAAGGTACTCACCCCTTTCGTGTAATCCAATCCTGTACCAGCTGAAAAATATGGTTGCTCAGCTTGTCAGCGTCATGCCTTAAGTATGTTCTAAATAGCACAAGCTTATCTGCAATGAGTTTGTACCCTCTGCTCGTCACCTCATCACGATCCAGGAACACGGGCTTAGCACCCTTCTGGGCATACTTATCCTGAACCTGAGGCGGGATTTCTCCATCATTTACAATAACATAATCGAACAGATGAAGACCAATATGGTCGTAAACGGCCTGCAAATGATCACTCACTGTATAATTATCGGTTTCTCCAGGCTGCGTCATCACATTGCACACGAACATTTTGATCGCCTCAGAGGATACGATGGCTTCAGCAAGCTTGGGAACAAGCAAATTGGGCAAAATACTGGTATACAGGCTTCCCGGACCGATCAGAATTGCATCGGCCTGCTGAATCGCCTCCAGCGCCTCCGGCAGTGGCTCGACATGCTCCGGCTCCAGGAAGATCCGCTTAATGCGCTGTCCAGCCTCCGGGATTTTGGATTCACCGGTCACAATGGAACCGTCCTCCATCTCCGCATGCAAAATAACAGCTTCACCCGCCGCAGGCAGCACCTGTCCACGAACAACAAAAACCCGGCTCATCTCCTTGACTGCCGTGACAAAATCACCGTGCAAATCCGTCATGGCAGCCAAGATTAAATTGCCGAGGCTGTGCCCGGCCAGTCCCGAGCCATTCTTAAAACGGTATTTCAATATATCGGATAACAGCGGCTCCACATCGGCAAGCGCTGTAAGTACATTTCGAATATCTCCCGGGGGCGGCATCTGCAATTCGCTACGCAGTATGCCGGAGCTTCCCCCATCATCAGCGACGGTAACGATGGCCGTAATATCAAGCGGCTTTTCCTTGAGTCCCCGCAGCATGACGGACAGCCCGGTTCCTCCACCCATCACCACGATACGGGGACGCTTTTTAGCTTGCACAGCCACATTTATCACTTCCCTTAATTAATGCCGATCCCGATCAGAATCACGGTGACTCACCGATACCGTCTCCGTTTCGCTAACGCCCAGCATTTTGCCAAGGTATTCCGCTATCGCAACGGAGCGATGCTTCCCGCCGGTACAGCCAATGCCGATAATAACCTGGCTTTTTCCTTCCTTCCGATACTGCGGGATCAAGAAATGCAGCATATCGAGCAGTTTGGTTAAGAAAGCCTGTGTCTCCGGCCATTTCATCACATATTCATATACATCACTGTTCTGGCCGGTGTTTGGACGCAGCTGCTCAATATAGTGCGGGTTGGGCAGAAAGCGCACATCAAACACCAGATCAGCGTCAATCGGAATACCGTATTTAAACCCAAAGGATGTAATATTTACCGATAACGTGCTGCTCTCCAGATGTGTGAAGCGGGAGATAATCTTCTCCTTCAATCGCACAGGCTTCATATTGCTGGTATCGATCACCTGAGTGGCCGAATTCTTCAGCTCATCCAGCATTTTGCGCTCCAACCTTATACCGTCAAGCGGCATGCCTTCCGGAGCGAGGGGATGGCGACGACGGCTTTCCTTATAGCGTTGAACAAGCACGGAATCCGTTGCATCCAGGAACAGAATCTCGCAATGGATGGTAAAGTGATCCTTGATGTAACTCAGAGACTCTGATAGAGCCGTGAAAAATTCGCGGCCACGCAGGTCGATGACCAATGCAACCTTGCCGATCTTCCCCTTGGATTGTTCGATCAGCTCCGCGAATTTGGGAATGAGCACCGGAGGCAGGTTATCGACGCAAAAGAATCCAAGATCCTCCAGACTTTGTACGGCCAAGGTCTTACCTGCTCCCGACATCCCGGTGATGATGATCAGGGTGGCCATGGATGATGTGTTGCTGCCGCGGTTGGCTGCTTCCAGCATCAGCTTTCCCTCCCTTATAAGTTTAGATCAGACGATGTATGGTGATTAATGACTACGAACGCAAATGCAGACCAGCAGCGCCTACAACGCCGGCATCATTGCCGAGCTCAGCCGGAACGATGCGTACACCTCGCTGAAGCGGCTCTGGTGTCAGCTTCGCAAATACAGCACGAACTTCATTAAACAGAATGTCGCCGGCTTTGGATACGCCGCCGCCGATAATAAAGGCTTCCGGATTCAACACGGCCGCAACGGCAGCCATGGATTTGCCCAGGTAATAAGCTGCGCGATTCACGATCCGAACGGCAACTTCATCGCCGGCCTTTGCAGCGTCAAACACTTCCTTCGCCGCAATGCTCTCTACATGGGCAAGGGAAGTACGGTCGCCACGCTCTACGGCATCCTTCGCCATGCGGATAATGCCGGTTGCCGACGAAACCGTCTCCAGGCAGCCCATTTCACCGCATCCGCATTGAATCGCTTCCAAGTCCGGCACAACCGAGATATGTCCAAGCTCGCCAGCCATGCCGCCAAACCCCTGATAAATTTTGCCGTTAATAATAATGCCTCCGCCGACACCGGTACCCAGTGTATAGCATACGCAGTTCTCAACGCCGCGGCCTGAGCCGCTCCAAGCTTCACCCAATGCAGCTACATTGGCGTCGTTGTCTATTTTGACGGGCTTGCCGAGACGCTCTTCAAGCAGTGCGCGAATCGGTACATCTTTAAATCCTACATTCGGTGCCAAAATTATGATGCCTTCACGAATATTCGTAAATCCGGCGAATCCAGCTCCCACACCAGCAAGTTGATCCCAGCTGTATGGCGATTCTTCTACAATGTGACGCACATATTTCTCAATGTTGTCAATAACCGTGTCAACGCCTTTGGCTGTTTCCGTCGGCCCCTCATACTTATGCAGAAGATGCCCTTCTTCATTGCAAATTCCAACTTTAATTGCTGTTCCGCCCAGATCGACACCGACGTAGATGTTCTCAGACATGTTTCAAGCCACCTTTTTCCTTCTATATTATAGATTGCTCCTACTGTACCCACTATAATTGAAGGCACTCCTGCGGTCAAGAGAAGACAACGTGACAGGAAACCGTAGGCAGGCCTTTAGTCGCGCATGTGTAAGCGCATACAACTAAGCTTGAAACCGCCCTTATTTGTTCATAATCAGACCTCCTCTAATCTTCAGCAGATCGCACATGACAAATGTCACTCCGAAGTGATGACATCCTTTACTAACGGGCATTCCCTCTCTTTCGTATGATGAATTCAGATCATTTCGATAACGAAAGGAGCGATACCATGTCAAAACTAATCCATGAACCTATTGCGGAACTACGGCAGGTAACCAAAATGTTCGGAAGCAAAAAAGCAGTCAACCAAGTGTCATTTACGATAGAAAAAGGATCTATCACGGCCATTCTCGGGCCAAACGGAGCAGGTAAATCAACCGCCATCTCCATGATGCTTGGTCTTAAAGACGCCAGCGAAGGCGAGGTCCTCCTGTTCGGTCGAAGCCCGAAGGACTTGAAGGTCCGCGAGAAGATCGGCGCCATGCTTCATGAGGTGAGCGTCATGGACGGGCTCCGCACGCGTGAAATCATCAATCTCATTCGCGGCTATTATCCGAATCCGCTGTCGCTTCCAGACATCGCCCTGCTTAGCGGGCTCACAACAGAGGAACTTAACAAATGGGCTATCAAAATGTCCGGAGGCCAAAAACGCAAGCTCAGCTTTGCACTGGCGATTTCGGGGAACCCCGAGCTGTTATTCTTCGATGAACCAACGGTCGGCCTGGATACATCAGCACGCCGGTTATTCTGGCAGACGGTACGCAAGCTTGCCGATCAGGGCAAGACGATTCTGTTCACCACCCACTATCTGCAAGAGGCGGACGATATGGCTGACCGCATTCTGCTGTTCCACCAGGGTCAGGTTGCTGCAGACGGCACGCCAGAAGCTATTAAGGCTAAGCTGACCCGAAGGTCGCTCTCCTTTATCGTGGATGCAGACCACCGGCAGGTCAAAGAGCTTCTTCATGAAGTCCCGGGCGTCACCGATGTGTTTGAGAACAATGGCCGTTTGAACGCCGTCACGGATGATACGGACACGGCGCTGGCTGCCTTGTTCCGAGCCGGGCTCGCCGTACGCGACGTTCGCATCGATCAAGGAAGCCTGGATGAAGCTTTCGACCAATTAACGATGAATGAAGGGGAGGCCGTATAATCATGACAACCTGGAAACTGATTACCTTGCAATGCAAGATGGAACTGCTCCGGATGGTACGCAATCCGTATTATATTTTCTGGTCGCTGGCGATGCCGATTCTGTTCTATTTCATCTTTACCCGCGTCGTGAATACGGGGGCAGACGATGCCGGACAATGGCAGGCGCATTATCTCATGTCGATGGCATCCTTCAGTGTCATGGGCACCGCGATCATGTCGCTCGGCATACGTCTCGTTCAGGAACGAGTTCAGGGCTGGGCCGTATACATGCGGGTAACGCCGCTTCCCGGCAGCGTGTATTTCTTTGGCAAAATGTTTGTGCAGACGGTCATGCATCTGCTCTGCATCATCGTGATATTCGTAGCAGGCTACCTGATTAACGGCGTCTCCCTCACCCTCGGACAATGGCTGCTCAGCGGACTGTGGATTCTGATCGCATCCGTTCCGTTCCTGGCTATCGGCACCTTGATTGGATCCATGAAACGGGTCGATACGGCAAGCGGCGTCAGCAACGGTATCTACTTGGGGCTTGCTATTACGGGCGGGATGTGGTTCCCGATCGATGCAATGCCTTCCATCATGCAAGCCATCGGCAAGTGGATGCCCTCCTACCATTTCGGCGGAGGCGCATGGTCGATCGTGCGCGGAGAAGCGCCGGGCTTGGACAATTTCATAGTTTTGGCAGGATATTTGGCCGTATTTATGTTACTATCCACCTATATTCGGAAAAAACAACAAGCCGATTAAGGGGATAAGGATGATGGCTTCATGAAAAAATTGAAAGACGCAAAATCCGCAGGGTTCGAGGTGTTTCCAACCCAATTGGGGTTTTTCCCCTACTTATGGCTCATCTATATATCCCTTCCCGTGATCAACATGATGAGCGAGGAAGGCTGGAAGATGGGGATCGGCTTTGCGCTGATCGGCTTGTTTCTTGTCACATACCGCCAGCTCTACTTCGCCGCGGGCACCCCTCGTTTTTTTGTGTGGCTGGGCATTCAAATGTCCATCATTTTCATTCTCTGCATGTGGTATCACCCGACCTACATGTACATGGGCTTTTTTACGGCCAATTTCATCGGCTGGTATACCGATCGGCGCAAGTTCACGATATCCCTTGTGCTGTTTGGCATCATAGAGGTTATTCCTTTAATCAAAAATGCAAGCTTGCTGGGCTGGAAGGACCTGGTCTTTATGATTCCTTTCTTTCTCATCATGCTATTTTCACCCTTCGCTATCCGCTCACTAAACCGGCGGCAGGAGTTGGAGAAGGAGCTCGCGCAGGCTAACGAGCAGATTCGCAATCTGATTAAAGGCGAAGAGCGGATGCGTATCGCCAGGGATCTTCATGACACCTTAGGTCATACCCTCTCCCTCATCACGTTGAAGAGCCAGCTTGTCGAGAAGCTGGCAATGAAGAATCCCGAGAAGGCCCAGTTGGAAGCCCGGGAGATTCAGAACACCTCGCGTGCCGCGCTGCGCCAAGTACGTGAGCTGGTGTCCGATATGCGGACCGCCACCTTGCCCGAGGAATTGGTAGAGGCCCAGATCATTCTGGAGAGTGCCGATATCCGGTTTATTTGCACCGGTAACCCGAAGCTGGAGGGAATATCCGACTTGGCCCACAATATTCTGAGCCTCTGCGTGCGGGAGGCCGTGACCAATGTGGTGAAGCACAGTCAGGCAAGCCAGTGCCGGATAGCCATCGAGTCGCTTGACAATGAGTGGCGTCTTGAGGTGGCCGACAATGGAGTCGGTCTTCAACGCAAAGAAGAAGATCCATCTTCTTCTTCCAACAGTAATGGCCTGAAAGGCATGGTGGAGCGGCTTTCCCTTATCGGGGGCACCGTAGAGGCCAGCTCCGACCAGCAAGGTACGATAATAGACATTCGTGTTCCGATCATCATCAAGAACCGGAAGGAGGACACATCCCATGAGCATCAAAGTGCTGATCGCCGAGGATCAGCGAATGCTGCGCGGCGCTCTGGCTTCCTTGCTTGATTTTGAAGACGATATTGATGTGATTGGTCAAGCCGGCGACGGCGATGAAGCTCTATCCCTGATTGACTTGCATCAACCCGATGTATGCCTGCTCGATATCGAAATGCCTGCGCGCAGTGGTCTCGAAGTGGCGGAGGAAGTAAAGCTGCGCGGTTATGCCAGCCGGGTCATCATCCTGACGACCTTTGCCAGACCCGGTTATTTCGAGCGGGCCGTGCAAGCGGGAGTTCAGGGATACCTGCTTAAGGACGAGCCCAGTGAACGATTGGCAGAAGCCATTCGCCGGGTAATGGATGGGCGGCGGGAGGTCTCCCCTGAGCTCGTATTCGGTACGCTTTCAGGTGCGGGGGCCAATCCGCTGACCGAACGCGAACGAGAAGTGCTGCGGTTGGCTGCAGACGGCAACAGCTCCAATGAAATTGCGTTGAAGCTGCACTTGTCCTATGGGACTGTCCGCAACTATATGTCCGAGATTTTAAGCAAGCTCAGTGCCAAGAACCGGATCGAGGCCATCTCGATGGCGGAAGAGAAGGGCTGGATATAGCCTCTTTGCAGCTTGATCACACCCCTTACCCTCGTCTTGAAGAGACGGGGGCCCTTTGTATTTCACAGAACAAACAGACCCATTTGGGTCTGTTTTTTTCTTTTTGATTGACACATCCTTCCATCAGGCATTATAGTATGTTACAAGACTAACATACCGACAGGGTGATATCATGAATTCCAGGTTTGACGAAGGACAGCCGATTTTTCAGCAAATCGCAGATATGATTGAAGATGACATATTGAACGGGACATACCAAGCGGATGATCAGATTATCTCAATGTCGCAGTTCGCGAGTACTTTTCAGGTCAATCCCGCAACAGCTGTAAAAGGCATTGCCCTGCTTGTCAATGAAGGGATTTTGTACAAGAAAAGGGGGCTGGGCATGTTTGTTGCTGCAGATGCCAAACAGATCATATTGACCAAGCGACAGGATCGGTTTTACAACGAACTCGTATTGAAGCTGCTTGATGAGGCAGAAAAGCTTGAATTGACCACCGAGGATGTTATTGAAATGATCAAACAAAAGAGATAGGAGATGAGCAGGATGAACGCAATACTTACCTGTTCCAACCTGAGCAAGAGTTACGGGCGTACGGAAGCGGTCCGAAATCTGGAGCTCCAACTGGAAGAGAATACGATCTACGGCTTGCTGGGCCGCAATGGTGCCGGAAAGACCACACTGCTTAATATGATGACTGGCGGATCTTTTCCCGACTATGGCAGTATTCAGGTTTCGGGGGTAACGCTTAAGAGTGGAGAAACCCCGAAGGGAATCTGCTACGTAAGAGAGAAAAATTTGTTCTTCGGCGGTGCCAAGGTGATTGAAGTGCTGCGCTTGGCATCGGCCTTTCACGAGAACTGGGACTGGGACTATGCCCAGAGCCTGCTAAAGACATTCAAGCTAAACCCGGACAAAAAAATCCGCCAGCTTTCACGGGGAATGGAATCCCTGGTCGGAAACATCATCGGTTTGGCCAGCCGGGCCCCGATCACCGTATTTGATGAACCGGTACTGGGATTGGATGTGCTCATGCGAGAGAGATTTTATCGCGTTCTGGTTGAGGATTATGCCAATCATCCCCGGACCATCCTGCTCTCGACCCATCTGATTGATGAGATCGCAACCGTCGTTGAGAGAGTCTATATCATGGATTCCGGCGCTATGTTATTGCATGACGATGTTGACCATATCCGCGCCAATTCTCATCTGTTGACAGGGAACCAGGAACAAATCGAACAATTTACGAAGGATCGTCACGTGATATATAAAGAATCTTACGGTAAAGGTTCCTTAACCGCGATATATGGAGCCATTCATGAGGCAGACCGTTCACAAGCCAACAAGCTTGGTATTGCTATTGACGGTTTACCGCTGCAAAAGTTTTTCTCCTATTTAATCGAAGGAGGGCAATCCATTGAATAAGACCACCGCACTCATGAGGGCTTCATTTCTTCAGCTTCGACCTTATCTCTTGGTGATGCTCGGCACCGTTGCGATTAGTTTGATTGCAAATGTGATCATAAGCCTGTCTCTTGGAGACAGTTCGGAGAATACGCAGGTGTCTGCGGCTAACATCCTCACCGTGTTCCTGATATTTGTAGGCAGTGTGCTCCCGGCAGGCTTGTTCCGGCGGGTAATGAATTTAGGAGCTACACGAAAAGAATATTATATTGGTATGCTTCTGGTTTACTCCATATGGTCCGCCATCTTTGCTGTCCTCAATATCATCTGGCTTCAGGTGGAGAACGGATTTATACGACAATATGAGGATACCTTCAACATCCTTGAAATCTTTGGATGGAATCAATTTGGCATCGTTGGCATGTTCTTCTATCAATTCGGTGTTTACCTGCTTCTTATTTCATTACTGAATCTGCTGTTTTCCGGTCTGCGTCATGTAATGGGCTGGGTGGTCTGGGTGGTATTTATTGCGGCAATCCCTATCTTTACATCCATTCCTTCACTCCGGCATACGCTGGCTGATGGCTTGCTGGCCCTTCTCTTCAACGATTCGCTGCTGCAAGGACTCGGACTCACGCTGATCATCTCCCTCGTTCTGCTTGCAGGAGGCTGGTGGTTCACGGCCAGACGCACCATCGCTTAATATTGTTTCCCCTAACAACGAGTTATTGGATCACTCTAGCTCGAAAGGAATGATGGATCTTGAAAAAGGATGCTGCCCCCCTTGAGGTGTTCCAGTCCTTTCTGTTATGGATAATTGCTATCGGTGCAGGGGTATTTGAAATGATCCTGGCTGTCATCGATTCGATATCCAGCCTAACGAGTGCTGGAATTGTCGGTATTCTCATTCAAGTTGCCGCACGAACGACGATGTTCGCTGTCCTTGTCTACATCATGATCAGAATGCTTCGGGGAAAGAATTGGGCGCGTATCGCATTAGCTTTGTTTTTAGGCGGGTTTGGCACTCTCTCCCTAATCATTGACCCTATCAAATGGCTCATTACAGGCGATTCCCTTAGGGACGCCTTTGCTCAAGCAGACAATATTTCCATACTATTTGCCTCCAGCCGTACCCTTCATATGATCGCCGTTGTTGCGGCCTTGATATTTATGTTCAGACCCGCGGCGAATCGGTACTTCAAAGCTGAATCGTAAGTCAACTCAGCACCCGCTTGATTTGGGATCAACAGAACAACAGCCCCTGGCCTATTTAAGGCCCGGGGCTGTTCCACGTAGATCAAGATCACTTCAACCATTCTTCCTCGATGAACTGCATCATTTCAAAAGCGCCACCACCGGCATTGGAAGCTACTACAAGGGTATGACCGGTGGCCGGGTAATAGGCAGACCGAAAATTCACACCTGGATCATAGCCCATGACGTGGTATTTAAACACATCCTCATTTTTCTTGGTAATCCACACGCCAAGCCCATAATTCATGTTGTGTGAAGCCAGCAGCTTCTCCGTCATAGATGCGGTGAGCAGCGTATTGTTCATAAGCGATCTCCATAACTTGATCATGTCCGGTGCCGTCACATACGCCCCGCCATCGGCATATCCTTGAATCGGGATAGCATACTGGTTCGTTCTCCACGTGCCGTCCTCCTCATCAATATACCCGTAAGCCGTATTTGCGGGCAGACGATCCAGCGGGAAATATCCCGAATCCTGCATGCCGCACGGCTCAAATACAAACTGCTGGACATAGTCGCGAAACGGCATTCCGGCATATTGTTCAACGATCAGACCAAGCACCACAAATCCTGCATTGTTGTAATGAAATCTTTCACCGGGCTGAAATTTCATGCGCTCATTCTGGAACAAAGGAAGAAAATCCCTTCCGTTCCGGAGTGTATACATGGGAACCGCCTTCCACAGATCCTCGAAGTCATCCATAACCTCTTCATCAAAATAATCTGGAATACCCGAGCTGTGGCTCAACAAATGAAAAACGGTAATCTCCGGGCTAAAATTAGGCAGTGAAATATCCAGACAATCGCTTAGCTTGCTGTCCAGCGACAGCTTGCCCTGTTCGATAAGCTGACAAACCGCAATAGCGGTGAACAGCTTACAGCCAGAGGCAATGCCAAACCTGGTGTCTGTTTGATTCGGGATGTGATCGGCCCGGTTGGAATAACCGAAGGCACCATCCCATACGACGTTGTCATTTTCATCTGTTACGAGCACAGCTCCCGAAAAACGAATGCCAGCAGCAAATTCCTTCATTTTATGTATCATCAAGAACCCCATCCTTTATCTGGTTAGGGATATTTTAACATCTATTTGGATGAGGGTCTTGGTATAAGACCAGTATAATGAAATATTCCCCAAATGTTTATTCGCTTCTACCCTAATGTCTCCACATCAGCAGCAGGATCACCGGGATCGCAAAAATAAGCAACCCGGCACCAATCATCGAAGCGACCTGCAGCATGAATGTGTGCTTGGTTGGACCGGACGTCTGCAGTATTCCGCATTGAGCGCATCTGTTAGAGGCAGGGTATACCTCGCCGCCGCAGCTGACACAAATCCCATTATTCCTCATGAATAACGCTCCTTTACATGGAAAAACAACATCGACATCTAAGCACTTCTATATCATTTAACATATCTTATGAACGGAATCCTCACGGATCCTATCCATGAATACTTTATTAAAGTTAATCTATTTGTGAATATTATCACATAAATACGATAACAAGTAAAGGCATAAATGATTCCTATTCCATCTCACCCCTCCGCTCCTCCAGTGCAAAGTTGCTCCGTGCCAACCTAAAAACAGGAAGCCCGCGGCTCCCTGTTTTATATTTCATTCTTATTCTTTTCTACCCATGAACACCGCTACGATCAGCCCCAGCAGCAAGGTTCCTATACTGGTAACCATCATACCCGTTCCGGATGGAATACCCGGAAACACGATAACAATAGATCCTAATATCAATCCAATAATAACGGCATACGTCATATGTGGGAAACGGTCCAGCAGGTACCGAATCACCCGGCTGCTAACCACGAAGCCAATCACCACTCCCGCCCCAATAACAGCTATAATCCCTAAATTTAATGAGGATAGAGCTGAAATAGCAGTAGAATACACACCCAGAAGGAGAAGTACAAACGACCCGCTAATGCCAGGCAGCAGCATCGCCATGCTGGCCAACCAGCCGGATAAGAACAGTCCGATCCCATTGGACCAGGTCAGGACGGTTATCGGATCAGATGTGGCATCCGTTCTGAGAAAGGCCGTCGAAGCCAATAAACCGGCTGCCGCAATCAACACGACCACATGCACGGCTTTGAATTTGGTTCTCGCCTCCGCTTTACGCAGAATAAGAGGCAGCACCCCTAAAATCAATCCTGTAAAGAAAAACTGGGTGGGCTCATAATAGCTTGCCAGCAGGTATTCAATCACGCGGCTCAGTAACAATAGAGCTGCTCCAATTCCAACGCCAAGCGGAATCAAAAAGCCCAGCTGCCTTTTCCATTCCCTGCTGAAAAATCCACTGATAGCCGCCAGCAAACGATCATAGATACCCAGCACGACAGCAATAGTGCCACCGCTTATACCTGGAATTAGGTCACTGACTCCCATCAGCACACCCCGATATAAGTTCTTCCATTCCATCAAAATCATAATCCTCCTACCTTACAAAGTGAATCTTATCGTGATAGCCCTGCGAAGGAGGTTTTACTTGTTCTTGGCATGCAATACCAAATTCCCTACTCCACCAATCGCAAACAACAGTGAAACGATTCCAAATCCCCATTGCCAAGAGCTTCGATCCGTAATGAAAACGACTACCAAGAACGCTATCGCAGCCAAAAAATTAAGCAGCGCAACGATCAAAAATTCCTTCTTCTTCATTCATTATTCATCCTCTACATTCCTACAGAATCAAATCTGTCCAGTCTACATCCCGTTGTGGTGATCATATCATATTTTTGCCGATGAAGTATGATCGTTTATATAAACTTACGGTACAAAAGTAACCGTCTGCACCGTCCACGCCGCGCCATCAAATGCCTTGGCCACTCCCTGTTCTTCAATCTTCGACTTCAGCACATATTTCCACTTCACCGAAGCCGACCATGCCTGTTCGAACAGAAACGGTCGCAATCGAATCTCGTGCTCGCTTGCCCAGGACGCCAAGACCCTTTCTCCATCGATCGACATACCGAAGCCCTCTTTAAACCAAGGATGCTCCTGATCTTTGGAAACACCAGGTGCATTCATGTTTACATAGAGCGAGATATCATCACACAGCTGCAGCAGGCCAAACTGTCTGTTAACGACATCTTCATCGGGAAATGGAAACTGATCACGTAGTCTTTTTTGCCGTTCCGTCTCCGAATGGTAGAACTCCACCAGCGGCGCTTCCGTCGCCTCTTTCATAAATGACGCAAAATGAAGGCTGCAGAGATACCCTGCATAAGGACTCATCGCTTCGATCTCATCAACACCCTTTGTATACATTAGCATTTTCGGCAGGACCGGATAATCGATAAAAGTGTATGGAGTCCGGCTCTCGTCATTCCAGATCGGCGTGTCATCCATCCGAAGCCAAGCGCGATCATGCTCGGTTATAGCCAGCAGTACTTCATCCAATACAGACTCATCCATAAACAGCTCTCGCCGGAAGCCTCGGGCTACATCGCCCGAGAATCGGCCATGGTCGTCCTGGGCCGTCATGACAAAAGCATCTTCTGTCTCGCGAATGATCATATTATCGTCTCCCCTTTATTCATTCCTCACCCCAGATAAGCTCTTCGCTTCATTACGGCAATGATGTCTCTGGACTGGCCTTGATGCACACTCGTATCAAAGCACGAGATCAATTCCCATCCGTCAATCCCGTAGCTGTTTAATAAATCCTCAAATTCCTCTTCGTTCACCTTGCCCCCAAGAAATCCTCCGGTTTTGTATTTTAGCGTTTTGTATTCCCATTGATCCATATTTGGCATCCTCCATCATCCCATTGAATTTTTGACCATAGACTTCAAGATTTTCTGTAGATAAAATCAGTTCGTATCGCCAACATAGCAAACTACGGGGTGTGCAGCCTTATCCTGGAGTGGCTTGACAAGGGATCGAGGGTATACTCGAATCTCATCCAATGCGGACAGATCGATCCATTCCACACCCACCTGGTATTCATCGGGGTTATGGCCAAGAAAGGTATCCCCTGCATCCGTCAAGCTGCACTCAAAATAAAACTCCACTTGGTGCACATCGGAATCCCATTCCGCGAATTCGTGGTTGGAACCTATGTATTCACGGACATGTAGCAGATCGCCAGCTTCCACCTTACGCCCAATTTCCTCCTGGCACTCTCTGATCACCGCCTGCACCAAGGTTTCCCCCTTCTCTTGTCCGCCGCCAGGGAACAGATAGAAATCCCCCAAATGGTCTACGTTTTTCGTTAGAAGAATTTGATGATTCCGCATAATAACGGCCTTGGCCGAGTTTCGTATCGGTTTCATGAGCCGCCTCCTTATCGTATCGTTTTCTAGTTCTATTTTCTATTGTAGCAAATATGAACCCTCCATAGGCCAAGCCGCAATCCACACAAATACATGAATGTAACAAGCCGGTGTCCAATGAGCATGCTCAATGAATACCGGCTGTTATTGCACATCGTGAATAGTCTGCCTAGCTCCCGAAGCAGCTAGTGCCTATATGAGCCACTTGCCCGCTTCTTTCGAACAACAGCCGCCACCCACACAACGATTAGCAGGATCAACCCCGCCGCAATCCAATCCTTGATGACTTCCCACGGAACACGGGACCCGCCATACTCACCCTTATAACGAGCCATCAGATAGCCTTCCTGCGTCTCAACCGCGATGGCGGATTCAGGTGCCATTCCTTGGACGGCATAGTATTTCGTTCCCCTTGGGTAAATATTAGAGAAATTGCCGCCGTAGGTCCCTTCCCGATCCGTATGGTAGGTGACCTTCCCTACCACGTCTCCAAGCGTGGACTCATCCACGCGGTCCTCTGACACGACAAAAACCTTCCCATCATTGACGACAAATGAGTATGCCCAGGAAGCAACCGCAGCGGGCGATGAACCCATCACCAGCAATAGCAGCGTTACCAGCGGTATTTGCATAAGCCGACCCGCACGGCGAATATCGACCATGGTTCACCCCACAATTCAGAGTCATGTTATCTGAAGAACCGGATGGCTATTTCACCTGCTTGCTTCTTCCATCCACGATCAGCTCGATGCCCGGCTCGTTGGTTCCGCCCGACATACTGTAGGAAGAGTCAGGCTGTTCCAAGAAACCCTCAAAGGTTTCACTAATCTGTATCCGTCCTCGTGGCCGAACCGTAACCACCTTAGGCTCGAAATCAACCACCCTCCCGCCAATATCGTCGCTTAGCGGCCGTACCATAACCTGTTGCTCGGTGCCATAGCTGTAAATATGAAACTGGCAGTGTACCCGAATAGCATCATTCTCTGTGCGATAATCACACTTGCTATCTTTCTTGGAGTACGACACGGTGGATATTCCGCTCGAATTGTAATTCACTGCATACATCACAAACGCCTGATAGGAATGGAAAAATAACGATCCATGCGACACAGCTGATCAATAATCGGCTCATAATCTTCGGATAACGTGGACGATAAATCCGTGCCACCCATAGGATGCCAGCTACCAACAAAATAAGGCCTGCTATAACAGGCAAATGAAGACCATAATTACCTACCTGAGTCCATGGCGAGATCCCTGCCCAGCGGAACAGATCATCTCCGAATGAATAGCCCAGATGTTGGTTGGAAATAAACAGCAACCCCACGATGATTGCGGAAATGGAGAGGATTTTGCCTTTCAGTTGTATCTCCTCCTCGACGAACCCGTTTTCCACATTATAACAAATAAGAGACCCTGTGGTAACCAACATTAATCAGTCTTAGTTAATGGTTTATTCTCTACGATAGCCAGCCTCGTTCCGCTCTTGGCCTCATGCAGCAGCTTCCGGTCACGATGGATGAGACATAACAGCATATGGATAAACACTACGCCATCCAGAAGCAATACGCCCAGCGCATACATGGCAGCCAGGATTTGTGAACCCAAAGCATTAACGGGAATAAGCAAGGCATGAAATCCACCCCATACCACATATAGCAGTCCATTACGGATGATCACTTCCTTCAACTTCAGATGTTCCTCTGCTCCACGAATCTGGACCCGGACAATCCACTTACCCAGCGTCTGTCCCTGCATCATATACGGCAGCGCGATATGATATAAAATCACGACAATAAAATACGCACCCTTCACGTTCAGCACGGTCAACACACCAATCATCGGCAGCACGACCCCTGCATCAATACCGAAAGCGATCGCCCGGCGCGTATAACTGACCCGTTTCTGCGACAAATCCACCTTCTCATCCAGCCGATCGAGGCGAGGCAGGTGATTTTTCATCCAATCCGCGAGCACGAATCCGATCATTCCACCCAGTGTATTCAACAGCAGATCATCCACATCAAACAACCGGTAAGGGTGATCATAGATGCCGTAAATGCCGGTCACCTGGGTCACCTCGAAGAACAGCGATAATCCGAATGAGGCCACCAAGCCCGTAACCCAGGATGCCCGAGCATAATAACGCAGGAACATGCCGAACGGAACCACGAGAAATACGTTAAACACGACCTGCAAGAAGGCTCTTTCCTTGAATAGATGCATGTAAGTCGAAGGCTCGCCCCATACCACCTTGGTCTCCTTCAATATGTCTTGGATAAAATTCAGCGGAATCCACTGCATGACCGAGGCGACATTCATTGGAGCATTATGCCGGGAGGCAGGCAAAGGAAGGAGCACCAGATACACTGCGTTCATCATGTAGAGCAGAAATAAATACAGCAGAAATCCCCGGAATTTATTAAAATAACCATATTTGCGATACTGCACAATCAGAAAGGGAACTGCGCACAGCAAAGCCGCTATGGGAAAGGTTAAAAATGCATAAGATATTGGAAACAAGTAGGCTTCCAGCATGCTTTCGTTCACTCCCTCTGTGATGTTCTACTTATAGGTTACAGGATCAAGTTTAAATGACGGGGATTCCTTCGTTTAAAATGCGTTTAAAAAAGGCACCCCCGCGTGTTAATCGGCCCTGCTGTTAAACTGGGGGTTATAGCTATACTCCAAAACCGAATAACCCACACCAACAGTGTGGGCAGGATCACCATATGCAAGACGCATTGGATTGAATGGTTATCCCGATTAGGCTCATATCATAATAACGAGGATACACAGAGAATGGTTTTTCAACTTTTTAAATCGTGGATAATTTCGAGTAAATCGGTAATCTCCCCATCCTTGGCAAAATCCCGGTCACAATAGGTATCCCGCTTCCAGATGTCCTTCATGCCGAGCTTGCAGATTGGGGAAACCGACGCAATGTTGTTGAAACTCGGATATTGGTAATGGCTCAAGCGATATACCGCTGTAAGTTTAGGAGAGATACCGCACCCAGCATCCGGTTATCTAATCCTCCGCTTTCCGGTATACCCGTTCCGGCCTGCCTACCGTGCCATATGAAATATCCGCCACGAGGACGCCCCTTTCCACGAAGTACTCCAGGTATCTTCTTGCCGTCGTTCGGCTGAAGCCGCCGCGTTTTCCAAGCTCCTCCGCGGTCCACACGTCCTCGGACTCCTCGATGTAGGACAGGATTTTCTCGCTCGTCAGTTTATCGATGCCTTTTGGAAAATAAGCTTCCCTCTCCATCCGTTCACCAGCACGCCATAACAGCTGGTCAATGCCCTGTTGATCGATCTGCTTGTTTGCTCCGCCGAGCTGCTTCATCTGCTCGTAATATTTTCGGTAGGCTTTCAGCTTTTCCTGAAATCGGTCGAAGACCACCGGCTTGATCATAAAATCGTACACTCCGCCGCGGATCGCCTCCCGCACCGTATCGAATTCCTTGGCTGCCGTTATAATAATAACATCGGTATTCGGGTATCCCCGCTGTATATGCTGCAGCAGATCCAATCCCGACATATCGGGAAAATACAAATCCAGCAGCACCAGGTCAGGCGCCAAAATATCCAGCTGCTCATGCGCCTGGGCCCGATCCGTTGCAATGCCGACGACCTCGAAGCCCTCTACCTTCTCAACGAACCGTTGATTAATGCTGGCAATACGCACATCATCCTCAATGATTAAGACCCGAATCATGGATATTCCCCCCTGTTTTTGGTATCTTGACCGTGAACACCGCACCGCCCGCAGGCGAGTTATGGCACGCAATCGTACCGTGTAATTGCTGTACGGCCCCGTTGACGATCGATAGGCCAAAGCCTCGATTGCGCTCCCCTTTGGTGGAATAACCCAGCTCAAACAAACGACCCAAACCATCCCTCGCAATACCGGACCCGCTGTCTGATACTTCGATCATTAATTGATTGCCCTTGTCATGTAACTCCACGCTTACCCATCTGTTCTCCGGTTTGGATCCCAATGCCGCCTCCATGGCGTTGTCGATCAAATTTCCAATAATGGCAACTAGTTGGTTCCGGCTAATATGACCGGGAATGTCTTTAAAGGAACTGCTCCGGTCGATCTTAACCTTCACCTTTAACTCGCTTCCGCGATTAAACTTTCCAATGAGAATGCCGCCAATGATCGGATCGGGAATTTCCTGCAGCAGGAATTGTATCAGGTTCTGATGCACATCCGTCTCATGCGTAATCAGATCCATCGCCTCTTGATACGATTCCAGCTGAATCAGTCCGTAAATCGTATACAGCTTATTGGAATATTCATGCGTCTGCGCGCGCAGCGCTTCCGTATACCTCTTCACCTGCGTAAGCTCTTCGGTCAGGCGCAGCAGCTCGGATTTGTTCCGAAAGCTGGAGACCGCCCCCACAATCCGATGCTCATGATCATAGATAGGCAGCCGGTTGACCACAACCGCATGATCGTTAATGACCATCTCTTGATCCTTCTCTGCTTCCCCGGACTGCATCACCTCCAGCAGCCTGGTGCCCGGGATGACATCCTGAATATACTGCCCGGTGATCACCCTACGCTCCTTTGGATCGATCAGCATCATGGCTGTATGATTGGCCAAGGTTACGATGCCCTCCCGATTGACAGCGATAATGCCTTCATGAATGGTTTCCAGAATCGCGCGTTTCTCTTGATACAATAACCCGATTTCCTTGGGCTCCAGCCCGTGAATGGATCGCTTAACGCTGGACGATATCCATATAGCGCCACCGCATCCCAGGATTAACGCAATTCCCGCAAAGAACAGGACACGATTGCGGTACGATTGTGCTGATATCTCGATATCTTTCATTAGAATGCCAACCGATACGATACCGATAATTTCGTTCTTATCATTGTAGATCGGTGTCTTCCCCCTGAGCGAGGGTCCCATGGAGCCAATGGCCTTCGATATGATACTCATGCCCTTTAATACCGGGCCATTGTCGCCACCAACCATCTCTTTGCCGATTCGATCGGCGAGAGGATGTGCATACCGGATTCCTTCACGGTTACCGATGACGATATACTCCGCGTCCGTCTCCAGCCGAATCTCCTCCACCACAGGCTGAATGATGGCAGACGGATTCTCTTCCTCGAACGCATTCTGAATAACGTCCATTTCGGCCACGGCCTTCGCCAGCTTTAATGCCGAAGCGCCGATACTCTTCTCCAGCGTTGTGATAAGCAACCGCTCAAAACTGAAGGTGAGGGCGACAATGACGGCGAACAACAGGGTGCCTATAAGCAGAATCAATCTCGTCTGTAAACGCATTCATATTCCTCCATACACATTGTCGCCATAAGCGCAGCTCTGATTTTCCTATTGTATTCTAGATCACACATGTGACAATAGTCTCTGGAAAAAATCGGTCGTAAATTTTATGAACAAAATTAGCGAAATGAAGTTTTTTCAACTTATGTCGCAATTCTGTTCAAGCCAGACGCTCGATGATAATATGAAGGAACTTCAAATAGGTAAGCGCTTACAAGTATTGCGAACTCTCGCACAACGATAAGGAGGAACTTATCCATGCTTAAACGAAACAGCATAAAAATCATAACCGCTGCACTTGTCCTGGCCATGAGCCTGACCGCCTGCAACGGCACCGGAAGCAGCGCCGGCGAATATCCGAAAAAACCATTTATCGTGACCGCGCCTTCTGGCGCCGGCGGTGGATGGGACAAAACCGCACGTTCCCTCACCAAAGTACTCACGGAAACAAAGCTCATCGAACAAACCATGACGGTTGAGAATAAGCCCGGCGGCGGCGGGACCGTGTTTCTCGCTGAATACGTGGCAAAAGACAACAAAGATCCCTACAAGCTGTTCGTCAGCTCTCCGCCAATCCTCATCAACAACTTGAAAAAAGAAGGGAACAGTCCGTTCGGCTACAAGGACGTGACGCCGCTCGCCCAGATGACCAAAGACTTCGGAGCGATTGCCGTACCGGCAAACTCCAAATTCATCGACCTGCAATCGCTGGTCGATGCGATCAAAGCCGATCCCACTTCCGTCACACTTGCGGGCGGTTCCGCTCCGGGCTCGATGGACCACTTGATCAGCGTTCTGCCTGCATTCAAATCCGGTGTGGATCCGAGAACCGTGAAGTATTTATCCTATGATGGCGGAGGCGAGGCTATCGCGGCCCTCCTCGGCAACAATGCCGACGCGATCGGCACGGACATTTCTTCGCTCGGGAGCTACCTGAAAGCAGGCAAGATCAAAATCCTGGCCGTTACTTCAAGTGAACGACTCGCCGGAGACTTCGCGGATGTACCGACTCTGAAGGAGCTGGGTCTGGATGCCGAATTCACCATCTGGCGCGGTGTATTCGGTCCGAAGGGACTGTCGGAAGAGCAGCTGGCCTTCTGGGACAAAACGCTGAAGGAGCTCTCCGAGAACGAAGTGTGGCAAAAAGAGCTGGTTGCCAACGACTGGGCAAGCGAATACCGGAACGCCGCTGACTTCAAGGCATTCCTTGAAGAACAGGAGCAAGACGTGCAGGAGCTGCTCACAGCGCTAGGCATGCAGAAGTAAGTCTTAGAATGGAGGGAGCGGTGCGCTCCCCTCTCCCGTCTCATCCTTGAGGAGGTGTCAACCTTGAACAGAACGTTTGACCGCTACGCCAGCATCGTATTTCTGCTCCTTGGTATCGGCTTTATGTGGCAGAGCGCCAAGATCAGCGCATCCGCATACGGGAGCACCGTCGGCCCTAACATATTCCCGTTTGGTCTCGGATTGGCGCTTACGCTGCTGAGCATTCGTTTGTTTTATGAAGCCTTGAAAGCCAAGCCGACGGAGAACCATACGGAGAAGCTGGACTATAAGCGATTCTTCATGATTTTTGCAGCAGCATTTCTCTATGCCTATTTCCTGGAATTCATCGGATATATCATCGGCACCTTCCTGTTCCTCCTGTTTGCGTTCCAGACGCTGGAACGAGGCAAGTGGCTGAAATCCATTCTAATCTCCGCGCTGTTCTCCGGCGGCGTGTACGTCATCTTTGTTGTCTTGCTGGAAGGCTCCATGCCGGGCTTCCCGTCTTGGCTATCATGAGCATGGGAGGAAACTACAATGAACGTTCTGGATTATTTGGCGGATGGCTTTATGACCGCCTTGCAGTGGCATAATCTGCTCTTCGCCTTCATAGGCGTGCTGATCGGCACCTCGGTCGGCGTGCTGCCCGGCATCGGTCCGATGAGCGGCGTCGCACTTCTGATCCCCGTCACCGCCTCCATGACTAGTGGCTTGCCGGCGGAAGCGGCAGCAACCAGCTCGATTATTCTGCTGGCAGGCGTCTATTACGGAGCTATGTATGGCGGATCTACAACTTCGATTCTGCTGAACACGCCGGGAGAGTCCTCGTCTGTCGTTACGACGCTGGACGGCTACCAGATGGCGAAGCAAGGCAGGGCAGGCCCTGCCCTGTCCATCGCTGCGATCGGCTCATTCGCAGCCGGGCTCTTCGCGCTTGTGGCATTGATCGCACTGGCGGAGCCTTTATCCAATGTAGCCATTAAATTCGGCCCAGCCGATTATTTCTCGCTCATGCTGCTGGGACTCTGTGCAGTAAGCGGGCTTGCAGGCAAATCGATCACGAAGGCACTCATTATGACCATATTCGGTCTGCTGCTCGCTACCATCGGCATGGATACCGTATCTGGCGTCGCCCGGTTCACCTTTGATATCCCAATTCTGTACTCCGGATTAGAATTTCTAACGATTGCCGTCGGTTTGTTTGCTCTTGGCGAAGTGTTTAAATCCATCCTGGAGCGAGACTACGCGGCGGGTCAAACCTCCAAGATCGGCCGGATCCTGCCGACACGCCAAGACCTGAAGGATAGCGCGGGACCGATTGCCCGAGGCTCGATCCTCGGCTTCTTTATCGGCATCCTGCCGGGCGCCGGCGCAACGCTTGCTTCCTTCTTCAGTTATATCGTTGAGAAAAAGGTCAGCAAGCATCCGGAATCCTTCGGCAAAGGCAACATCGCTGGCGTTGCTGCCCCCGAATCGGCCAACAACGCGGCTTCCGGAGGCGCCATGATCCCGCTGCTGACGCTTGGCATTCCAGGCTCCGGCACAACCGCCATCCTCATGGGGGCGCTCATCATGTACAACATCCAGCCAGGCCCGCTGCTGTTCGAAGAGCATCCTCAAGTTGCATGGGGACTGATCGCCAGCATGCTTATCGGTAACCTGCTTCTGCTCGTACTGAACATGCCGCTGGTCAAGGTATTCGCCAAGGTGATCCAGACCCCGGCCAAATATCTCATTCCGATCATCATTGCCATCTCCATCTTCGGCGTTTACGCCGTTCAAGCACAGATCTTCGACCTGGTCCTCCTGCTCATCTGCGGCATTGCCGGCTTCCTGCTGGCCCGCAATGACTTTCCGCTCGCGCCACTGGTGCTCGGACTCGTACTGGGTCCCATGATCGAGAACAATATGCGCCGGGCGCTGACCACATCCAACGGCGACTTTATGATCTTCCTGCAGAAGCCAATGTCGCTGGCATTTCTCATCATCGCCCTGATCTGGATTGTCGTTCCGATTCTGCTCAAGCGAAAAGGCAAGGAAGTTGTCGTGAACGAAGAAGGCTAACCATCATACGTATATCGATAACTCAAGGAGGCAGTCATGAATACCAGCAAACTAGGCGGCAAAAGTGTCATCGCTAGAATTGAAATGAATACGGAAGAAGCCAGCTTCGGTCAAGTAACGGCCGCCATCTTTGAGGCTGGCGGCGACATCGTGGCCATTGACGTCATTCAGACGAGCAAGCATACCACGATTCGCGACGTCACCATCACGGTGATCGACACCGTCGACATCGACATTATTGCCGAGCGCATTCGCAGCATGTCCGGCGTTCAGTTGCTGCATCTATCTGATCGCACCTTCCTGCTGCATCTTGGAGGAAAGATTGAAACCAAGCTGAAAGCGCCGATCCAGAACCGCGCCGACCTCTCCCGCGTGTACACCCCGGATGTCGCGCGCGTGTGCATGGCCATTCATGAAGAGCCCCATAAAGCCTTTACGCTCACCGTCAAACGTAACACCGTAGCCGTCATCTCCGATGGCAGCGCCGTCCTGGGACTTGGCAATATCGGCCCCTATGCGGCCATGCCGGTGATGGAAGGCAAGTCGATGCTCTTCAAGCAGCTGGCGGACGTAGACTCCTTCCCGATCTGCCTGGATACGCAGGATACCGAAGGCATCATCACGGCGATCAAAGCGATCGCTCCCGCGTTTGGCGGTATCAATCTGGAGGATATCTCCTCGCCGCGATGCTTTGAGATTGAGCAGCGCCTGCGCGAGGAATTGGACATCCCGGTGTTCCATGACGACCAGCACGGAACCGCCGTCGTCCTGTATGCAGCCTTGATCAATGCGTTGAAGGTTGTCGGTAAATCTGTGGATACTCTGAAAGTTGTCGTCTGTGGCATTGGCGCCGCCGGCATTGCCTGTAGCAAAATACTTATGTCAGCGGGCGTGAAGAACATCATCGGCGTCGATCGCCCCGGTGCGCTTACGGCCGATCAGACGTATGACCATCCGATGTGGCAATGGTACGCCAGCCATACCAACCCCGAACGGTGTTCCGGATCACTCCAAGACGTCATCCAAGGCGCCGACGTGTTCATCGGCTTGTCTGCCGGCGGAATCCTGAAGAGAGCGGATGTTCAAGCGATGGAAGAGCGTCCTATCGTCTTCGCGATGGCCAATCCGATCCCGGAGATTCTGCCGGAGGAGGCCGAGGATATCGCGGGTGTCATTGCAACGGGAAGATCGGATTATCCGAACCAGATCAACAACGTGTTATGCTTTCCGGGAATTTTCCGCGGCGCCCTGGACTGCAGAGCCTCCACCATCAACGAGGAGATGAAACTCGCCGCAGCCGAAGCAATTGCTTCAGCGGTCACGGACAAGGAACGGAGCCGGCATTACATCATTCCGAGCGTATTCAACCAGCAAGTCGTCAGCGGCATCCGGGACCTTGTCATCCAGGCAGCCATCCGAACCGGGGTAGCGCGCCGAATCCCAAGGGAATACCGTTAACGATTACGATTCTATGAAACGGGGAGGATTCAGAATGGGAAGCAGCATACGAGCCATCGTGGACATCAATATGAGGGCGAATGATTTCTCATCCAGCATCGTACTCGTCCTTGGGCCGGATCAATATATCGACGCAAAAAGCATACTGGGACTAAGCATGACACTGTACCGCAACCAAACGTACCTTCTCTACGTTTACGGTCCGGACCAATTGGAAGCGAAAGCCGCCATGCGGGAAGTATTCGCCAAGCACCATCTGCAGCTGCAGCTGAAAGAGGATTGATCCCTAAGATATCAGAGCCACCCTACTTGAACCATAAGGATCGGAGTACTTAAAAAAAAAGAGCAAGCGTGCACGGTCCTAACAGGAAACCGTACTCTCTTGCTCTTTACATGTTCGCCCGGCTATGGCTTACTCACCGAGGATTGCAACAATCAAACTGACAGATTCAGCGCGGGTCGCATGAGCCTTTGGAGCGAACACTCCATGGCCTCTGCCTTGGATCAGTTTCGCTTCAACAGCTGCTGCTACGTAAGGCTGAGCCCACGCAGGGATTTGATCTGCATCAGCAAAGGAAACCTTCGCTTGAGGGTCTAATGGAAGCTTCTTTGCTCTGGCGATCATGACCGTCATCTCCAGCCGGGTCAGCTCTTGGGCCGGCCTGAAGGTCCGATCCTCATAACCATTCATGATTCCGGCTTTAACAACCCCTGTAACAAATGGCTTCGCCCAAGCAGGAATCCCGTTCACATCTTCGAAGCTTATAGTCCCCTGCTGGCCCTGGCCTTGGCCCAACCCCAGCGCCCTTCCTAACAATACTGCAAACTCAGCACGTGTAATCTTGGCGTTGGGACGGAAGGTATGATCTTTATATCCCTGTACCCATCCAAGCTCCACGGCCTTTTCGATAGCCTTTGAAGCCCAGTGTTTACCAATATCCTGAAGATGCACCTCCAGTTTCGGAGGGCTCGGTTTCTCAACCTCTTCCTTGTCATCTTCTTCGGCTTCCTTGGACTCCTCCTCCGGGTTCCCGCTCTTCGGAACGGTTGGGGATGGGGTGGTTGACGATGTCCCTCCATCCGATGAGCCGCCGCCAGGCTCCGTTACGATTGCGGCTGTTCTGATGGTAATACTTGGGCCGTCGTGGCTCCACTCACCCTTACTGCCTGCTTCAACCTTGAAGCTGTATATGCTGTCAGGACTTAGCCCTGTGACATGATAACGGTATACTGACCCGGTTACCGTGGCTAATTCGGCCCCATTCCGAGAAATTGTATAGCCTTCAACTTGATCTGCCTGAACCTCACCTGACCAATGAAGATGAATACTGGTGGCAGAGACATTTTCCGCTGTGAGTATGCCTCCTGACCAAGAAGGGACTTTACTTCCTGGAATCATGCTCCCTTTAAACTCCGCAAGGGCCGCGTATATGGCGCTGATGGCAGCTTGAACATCCGCTTGCGTCACATCCTCATTCATCATCACGTCTTCTGCCGCCTGAATCGCATGATGGAACCGCAGCATGGCCTCCGGCGGATATTGCCCGGGCTCTACTCCCTCCACAGCCTCGGCATACACCGATCTGGCCACGGTAATCGCTTCGTTTAAACGACTTTTATCCACGGGAGCTCCTGGATCCACGATCACCAAGGACTGGAATGCTGCCACAGCCGCTTGAAGTGCAGTGACGGCAGCGTCGATTTCCTTCTGCTTCGCATTCGCTTGGTTCAGCACTGCCTTGGCAGCTTCGATGGCATCGAATAACTGGAGTTTCGAACCTGCTGGATATTGTCCGGGCTCAGTTCCTTCCACGGCCGGATCATATACGCTTTGGGCGACGGTAATTGCCTGTTCCAAGACGGCTCTATCCGCTGAATGATGCACGGACAGCGTGAGTCCCTCAGCCGGTTTCGTCACCTTGTCATCCGTTGAAGCATACTTGATATTGTCAAAGGCAAAGGTACGGCCGTTTGCGCTGTCCCACAGGAAGCCAAGCACAATCCGGTCAAAATGAGTGATGGCCGTCGTCGTTTTTACCAAATGGCCGTCCAGATACATTTTCAACTCGGTTCCTGAGGTATAGTCCCATTTCATCTCATGCCAGCCTTTACTACGCTTAATACTCGTTTTTTCCCATGCCGTTGAAACACCGCTTGCCCTCACGGAATAATAGTCCTGGGAGCCATAGCCTGGGTTCCCATCATACAGCACGCCCATACCGGCGAGCAGCTGGCTTCTTGCGTTTCCAACATGGGCAACAACCCGGGTATTCCCCGATTTGGAGCCATCGTCATACAACATCATGGTTACAATACCTTGCTGCGGTGATCCGAACAGCTTCTGTATCGCATTGCTGCCGTTCCCTTTTACAAATAAGGCGCTTCGTTCTCCTTGATAAGCCACTCGATCAGAGATGACCCCTGTCTCAATCGGCGTTCCGGTCTCTGACACAAAGTCTCCCCAGCCCGCTTCAAAGCTCTGTGAATACTGAATATCGCTGTATTCTTCTACATCAGCCGTGACTTCTATCGCGTTCATACCGGAGACATCACCATTTGCCGTCAGAATTCCGGTTTCCTGGTCCACGGTGACTCGATCCTGGTCCGTCCTGTATTGTACTTTGTAATAAGGCGCATGTTTCAGGGTAATACCTTCCTCTGTCACGCCGTCAATGCGGAGCTGTACGGATGGATGAGACTCCGATATCTCCACTTGATCTGCCCCAACTTGATACGACTTCAACATGGATGGGGGGTGAACCGTAACCTGCGCCTCCGCGTAAATTGCAGCATCGAACGTGCTTTCTGCCCTTACAATCGCATCACCCGGGCTCAGCGGCGTGATGAATCCCCTCGCATCAACTGCCGCGATTCGTGGATCGCTGCTGGACCACTTCACCCCCTTGAACCATGCGTCCTGAGGTGTAAACTCTGCTGTTAACGTTTGACCCGCCTGCTGGGCATACAAGTCCAGCTTGTCCTGACTCAGTTTCATCGACGTTGGCAGCACTTCAGGTGCCTGATGAGCTGGTGCATCACCCGAATATTCATGCGCACCGATATCCGCTTTACCGTCAGTCAGGGGATTATCGTAAAAGTCCTTATCTGCCATGCCCCATTCCGAAGGTGTATATGCGCTCATATCCAGTCCTGCATTAATGGCCGGCGAATCCGATAACAGTTTATAACCATTCAGCTTCTCCGCATCGAAGAGGTTCACATCTGCCTGAATAATATCTTTCGGCTCTTCACCGGGTCTGGCGAGTTTCGGGCTTTCAAAGATATTGTCCTCTACGACTGCGCCAGGGAATACAGTACCCTTAATCCCCGTTCCCGGATAAAAGATATTGTTCTTGATCTCCCCACCGGAGAAGGAGGTGGCACCCATTGGAGTATCTGCCTTGGAGTAGAAGATGTTGTTATAGAGCCGTGCATACTTGCTCGAAGTGTTAAATATTTTGGTGGAGATATTCTCGTCTGTAAAAAATGTATTGTTATGAATCAGAGGTGCATATTGTGCCTGTGTCGGTAAATAATGCAGCAGGTATCTGCCGTCTCCGTCATTCACGCTGATATTGTACCGAGCCACAGAATTCGTTGAACCATCCATAAAGAGAATAAAGCCCCCGCGATTGCTGTGACTGTAGTTGTATTGATACAGCGCTCCCTCCGAGAACATATCCACGTCAAAGGCCTGGCCATCGTTATACCCGTACACCCCGCCGTACACCTCGTTATACTGCATGACCATATCCTTGACACCGATGACCCAGAGTCCCGCATAGTTGACATTCCCTACGTCTGTAGCTGAGTGTTTGACGACGGTGTTATATTCCATGCGGCCATTCTCGCCGACGTTACTCATCACAAAGCCATCGCCCTGTACTTCTTCTACATAATTGTTTCTGAAAATAATATCTTTAAAGACTCTCGGAAAATTAGCTTTAATATCGCCCTCTTTATAAAGTCCGGCGTTGCGTATCCCTTCAATATCCACCCGCTTCACGATATTGCCCTCAACGAGGACGTCCGTAATATTACCGAGAATCAGGATTCCGCCACTTCCGATTTTCCAGCCCTTTGGATTGCCGTTCACGTCATGAATATAATTATTCTTGACAACAATCCCCATGTGAGGATTTGCTTCCCATTCCGATACCGTAGTAGAGGCTGTGCGGATATTGATGCCCGCTCGTTGCGAGATGATATCCGGATGGTAGTTGGTCAGTTCAAAATTCGAAAACTCCAGATAGCTGCCATCCACTACATCGATGGTGGCCGACATCGTCTTATCCGAAACGCCTTTGTAGTTTTCTATAATCGCAGATCTCTCCGTGGTGGTTGTGCCGTTTCCGTTTATAACCGGCCGGCCTTGCCCCTCAATATCGCCATAACTGCTGAATACGATCGGTGCATCCTCCGTACCGGATATTCCCCGAAGCTTGAGTGATCCATTCCATACATCCCCGGCTTTAAATAAAATATGATCACCAGGTGCATAATTCATGCTATTTACTTTCTCGAGCGTTCTCCAGGACTGGCTCTCCGACTTTCCGTTATTGGCATCATCCCCATCCGAGCTGACATAATAGACCGTTCCCGATGCAGCCCGGACAGACGCCGCTGCCTTCAAGGATTCTGCTGCGCTTACCCGATTCCCGGGCAGATCAGGAACTCCCAGGGAAACCGCCAATATCATACTAAGACAAACGGTGAGCAACCTTCGCTTGCTGTTTCTTTTCCCATGACTCATTACATCATCCTCCTGACACAATCTTTTGGTTATCAGAATTAGAACGAAATCGACCTCAGCACCTCCTCGTTGATCCGAATATTAGCATTGTGTAACTTCTGACTTACCTGCTGTTCCAGCTGCTTCTGAATGTATAGTTGAACCAGGGAAGCTTTAACCTGCTCATACGGCGCATAGCCTTTATCCCTGGTATCGAGAAGCCTGAACATCATAGAGCCTTCCGCATCTTGTTGAATAGCGGTAAACTCACCCGGCTGAGTAGACGTCAGCACATCGTGTAGATACCGCGCTGCATCATCGTCTTTGGATTTGGTGTCTATATCCAGCGTGTCTTTCTGCACCTCAACGCCTGAGGGGCTCAACCTTGCGATAGCTTCCTCAACACTTAACTTCTCAGAGAGTACAAGCTCCTGAAGGGTATTCAGGGTACGGGAAGACTCCGTGCCTGAGGCCGTTACTTTTTCATATACGAACGCATACCCCAGATGAAAATATTCGGATTTAACCTCTTCATAAAGGGCCTTCAGTTCCTTATCGCCAAGCGAATTCCCTGTTTGCTTAACCAACGTATCGATTAATCTTTGATAATTCATGCTCTGCGTATAGGAGTAAAATGGCTCGGCGCCATACTGCTGAGGACCATATATCGGCTGCCCCTCCCGAATTTTCTGTTGCCTGGTTTCATTTTCCGCTGCCAGATTCCTTAAGAAGGACGCATAGGATACATCCTGGATGATCCCGTGCTGTTTCATCAGACTCTGTTCGGTTTTTATACGTGTTACATCCTGCACCGTTTTTTGCCTGGCATAATCAAGCGGTGTTTCTCCCTCATAAGCAGAAGTCCAAAAGTCTTCACTATAATCGGCATTGTATTTCTGCTTGAAGTAGCTAGTAGTCCATGCTTTATTTTGCTGTAAAAAAAATTGAAACTCTTGAACCGTAACGGGCTCATCATCAATTGTGAGAACGACTTCATCCGCTGAAGCTCGCATCTCCATGTTCAGGACAACGGCAATAATCGTGGTTGCCACAACAAGGCTAAACAATAGGAGTATTAACGTGCGGGCTATAGGCCTTTTCCCAAACATAATCTCCCCCCATCCTTTTGTAAGCACTTACATTTAAGATCAACCTTATTATAGGAAAGTAAAAAAACAGATATAATGAACAAATTTGACGGATGCCACACGATTTTTACCTCTTTGATTCCGCTGCCTCGTCCCGTTCGTCAGGTACACAAAAAACCTCTGCAGGCAGATCGCCGACAGAGGTAATACCCGTTACATATTTCAGCTTTAAGATTCGTGCCAATAGCCTTTAATTCCTTGTTCAAGCCGAACCAGCGCTTCCAAATAAAAATAATCTCCCCAGATCATATAATCATCCGGCGCCCGGTCCCCCCTCACATGATAGGAGCCGTGCTTCAACAGCCCCTCCGCATCCGGCAGGTCCATCGTTGAATAATGCTCCACCAATGCGCTCATGCTGCGGTTCAAGGCATCCTCGAACACCATCCTGTCCGGATCACGGTCTCCCATAAGTTCCAGGAGCTCCAGCAATCCGCACGCTGCGATAGCCGACGCCGAGCTGTCGCGCGGTGTGCCCTCCTCAATCGGCACATCGAAATCCCAATAGACAACTGCATCCTCAGCCATACGCTCGATGAAATATCGGGCAAGACGCTTGGCCGTATCCAAAAATGCCTCATGCTTCGTATATCTGTAAGCCAGTGCAAAACCGTATATTCCCCAGGCCTGACCACGTGTCCAGGTCGATCCATCTTGGTACCCTTGATGGGTACCGCCCCGAAATGCGTTTCCATTGTTAACGTCAAAATAGAACGTATGGTAGGAGGACCCGTCCCCACGCACCAGAAACTTCTGGCTCTGTAAGGCATGCTTCATGGCAATATCATAATACTTCGTTTTACCTGTCTGCTCATGAGCCCAAAACAGTAGCGGGAGATTCAGTAGACAATCGATAATCATCCGTCCCCCGTTCTCAGGATCATCCGCTGGGCCCCATGCCTGTATAATCCCCATTTGTGGGCGCCACCGTGCCAGCAAGGTATCCGCTGCCTGCAGTGCCGTCATACGAGCCGCATCGCTCCCCGTTACACGCCACTGCGCTACCGCAGACAGTGAATATAGAAAACCGATATCATGATGATCCAATGCCACATGCCGATCCAGCCGATCCTGAAAATTGGTCAGGTAAGACTCAGCCGCCTCCTTATAGAAGGGATCTTGTCCATACTCGTAGGCAAGCCACATCATCCCGACATAGAATCCTTCGATCCAGTCGTTATTATCGCCCCACTCGTATCGCTGGCCCTCGATAATATGCGGCAACTTCCCCGGATGCTTCCTAATATTTTGCTTGATTTTCTGAATGGCATCCTCAATTGCGCCTTTCCACATGTTCATCCTCCCCTTGCTCATATGCTTGTTTGTGCTATATGTCCAAACGTAATAGGACGCTTCCGTTCTCGGCATCCATAACGACGATGTTTCCTTCGAGTGTGCGCTCTACAATCGGAGGCAGGTCGTAACGTCTCCGACTGTCCTCACGGTTTGAAGCGCCGTATACGGCCGATATCAAAACATGTTCGCCCGGCTCCAGCTGGGCGGTTAACGTGGGAATCATCGTTCTCGGCTTGAGCAGGTTCGTATTGGCCTCCGGGTAAACCATGACCGCGCCACTGTATCCCTGCACATTTACGATTCCACTGATTCCACCCGGCATCATCGCAGCCATCCGCTCAGGCTCCGCCTTGACCGCCTCGATCTCGCTTAGGGAAAAATCAGTCATCCTTCCCACGGCAAATCCGCCCTCAGCTGCAGTTAAGCAGCGGCTTGAATGGATATGATGAATCCGTACATGCCACAGTCCGGCAGGAACCAGCCATGTCCGCACTTCGACATCATGCCAAGGAAGCCATCTGGAGTATACATACTGCTCTTCGATGCGGAACTCCTCGCAAAAGCGGCGTACACGATAATGCTCATCGCATTCGCTTAGAGCAAGCATCGAATCATAAGCCCCCTGTCCGAGGCCGTAATACCCTTTGGGAACGCTGAAACCAAATCGCGTAGAGTAGGCGAATTTTGCATATTTGGCTGCACTGTGTGCCATATCAAAATTAGCCATTTGACCGGAAGCCAAAGCTGTTATATGCCCATCATCCTCCGGTTTGCATACCAGCATTCTGGCATGAGGCTGGACTGATACTGGTTTCAAGTTTGGCAAGGGCTCCTCATCCGCGGTCCAGAACGGATGATCATCCGGCAAATCCAATATGAGAAACGATTTAAACGCCCAGTATGGTGATCCCGGCGCATTGTAGCTTTCTCCCATGATCAAATTGGGGTAGGCATATCCGATGCTTAACAAGCCGTCTGTCGTAAAGATGGGCTGGGCAAACCACCACCGCAAATGCCTCATAATGATCCCTTTGATCACACCAAGGGAGAATGGCTCGACGCCGGCGTATACCAGCGCACACCAAAAGGAGACTTGGGCGAAGCGATAAGTCTGGCTTCGTCCAAAAGGAAGGCTGCTCCCATCCTCGGCGAACCAATAAATGAATTGCTCTGCAAACGTCTTCGCCCGCTCCCTATAAATCCGAGCACGTTCAGGATCGTCTTGCTCCATCAGCTTCGCGTAAATCAGCGTATAGAAGTGCATCGCAAACGGAATATAATAATCCCGCTGGTCCGTCTTGCCGTCGGAATACCATCCATCGCCTAAATAGTAAGTATCGATGATATCGAGATACTCATCCATAATGGCTTGATTGTAAGGCATGCCCACCTTCTTGAGGCCCATATTGACAAGCACCGTAAACATCAACCAATTGTTCGGATTGGAATGATCCACGAGGTTGATCTGATTGAGCCACCGGTACAGCCGCTGCTTTTCCTGCTCCTGCAATGGCTCCCACAGCTTATGTGGAGCCAGCGCCAGTCCAAATCCGAATACCGCCTGCTCGACCATACGCTGATCCTGGGTCGTAAACTCTCCCCAATATTCGGCATGCTTCGGGTCCGTACCATTCACGATGCCCTTCAGGTACAGGGGCCATAAATCCGACTCGCCGCCCCCGCTCGCATGGGGAATCAATCCCCATAAGGGTCTGGCAAAAGCCTCCATAAGTGCAATGGCGTCATTATGTATGGCTGCTGTTGATCCAAGCGTTAGTCCGGCATATCCCGACGTGAACCGCCGCTTCAAAGGCTCCAGCGTATCCAGCACGGCCTTCTGCAGATCGGCTTTGGTGCGAAGTGGTAAGCCTTGTAACGTTCCTTGTGTCTGTCCCATGATCTCACTCTCTCCTCCTATCGCTAAAAATTAACTCCAAGACGTAAACTCGCTGGGCGTCATACCAATTTCCCGTTTGAACAATTTGATAAAATAGCTCTTATTGGCATAACCCAGATAGTCCGATATCTCCTCGACGGTCTTATTAGACTGCTGAAGGAGCTGCTTGGCTTTCTGGAGTTTAACCATATTGACGTATTCGATAAAATTCTGGTTCGTTTCGCGTTTAAACAAGCGGCTGAAATAGCTCGAGTTCAAATTTAAATAACCCGCCATCTCTTCAAGCGTCAATTTCTCGGTCACGTGCTGAATCACGTATTTCTGCGCCCGGATGATCTCGGAACGCTTAGAGCGGATGGATAATACGCTTAATCTGCGGGAGAGCTCGGTCAGATATGCCACGATCCAGCTCCGCAGATGCTCCATGGAATGAATATCGTTGATCGCGTCATACAGCTTCTCTTCGGTTATGCTGTCCTGAACCTGTAATGTCACTTTCGTTTTCATCTGTAAATCCATGAGCAGCTGCAGCACCCATTCTTTCACATCCGCAGGGGGAAACCGGTTCGTTTCTACCCATGTCGCCCATTCCTTTACAATCTCCTCCAAATGTTCAGGTCGATTCAAGGCCAGCATGTCATTGATCCGCGAGAAGAATACGGCATACTCTCCATACATGTCCCCGCTGGTGAAGGACGACTTCTCGTACCGGCAGATGCTGGATTCCTCCAGATAGAAGCGATGGCTCCATTCCTTGAGCATGGGCATTAATATAAGCCGAAGCTCCTCAGGTGCTGCGGCTTCCCGTCCCAATAGGCATGTAACTGATATTTTCAAATATTGTTTCATGGCCGTTATCGCCCGCTGCAAGGAATAGTAGAGTATCTTCTGTTCCTTAACAGGGTCCTCGCAACAGATGAAAACAACCAGTTCTTTGTTGCTGTAATGAAAAATAACGCTGCGGTGCATCGAATCGAGCACTTCCTGCAGCACATTTTCGACCGCGAATGCAATCGTATAATCGTTCATTTTGCGGGTCCTTGAAACTTCGGGCATACGGTCGATAGAGACAACGAAAGGCAAGTAATATCTGGCCTGAAGGTCAACACCATTTAACCGGGCATGCTTAATCCATGCTTCCTTCGTCCAAGATAACTGGTACAGGGTATCTTTCAGCAATTGATCTTTGAGCGCGGACCGGTTGAGCGATTCTTTCTGCATATACATCATCACTTCTGCCGCTTTGTGCTTCTCCTCGCTCAGATCAATGGCGATGTTATGCAGCAGCTGCTGCAGCTGTTCTACGTCCAAGCTTTCTTTTAGAATATAATCGCTCACTTTCAGCTTCATAGCTTGTTGCGCATAATGGAACTCGTTATGACAGGATAAAATGACGGCTCGAAACAAGGGATTCACTGTATTGAATTTTTCAAGCATCTCCAGGCCATTCATCTTGGGCATCCCGATATCCGTAATAATAATGTCAGGCTGCTTAAGCTGCGCATCCTCCCAAGCCTCCAAGCCGTTCGAGTAACAACCGATCAATTCAACACCCAGCTCTCTCCACGCAATGCTTTGTGACAAATAGCGTACAACAGGATAATCATCGTCCACCAGAATCGCTGTCAACACCATGCTCACCTCTCTCCACCTCGAATGGAAACTTTAACGTGATGTTTGTTCCAATGTCCTGCTCACTGTGAATCTCCAGTTGGGCGTTCGTTCCGTAGATCAAACGAAGGCGCTGAAACACATTCTTGACACCAATGCCGGAAAATCCCTTTTTGCCAGGTGCTGCTGCTCCCTGAACCGAGTCCACATTGGCGCGCAGCTCTTGAAGCGTAGCCTCGCTCATACCGATCCCGTTGTCGCGGACCGTGATGCTGAGATCATTGGCCCCTTTTTCAGTGATATGGACCGCCTCAATGAAGATGACCCCGGCAAACTGCTCATAGCCATGAATAATAGCGTTTTCAATGATCGGTTGAATCATGAAACGCGGAACTAACGCTTGCTCGCAGCCTGCCTCGTAATTCACCTCAAGTCTCACCTGGTTGGCATGCCGGAAATTCATGAGCCGGATATAGTGATGAACCGTCTGCACCTCTTCATGAAGCGGAATAAATTCATTATCGCGGTTAATCGTCATGCGCAGCAGGGAAGACAAGGAAGCAATCAATTCGGCGTTCTCTTTATCCCCTTCGATCAGTATGTTAAGCCGGATGGAATTCAGAAGATTAAACATAAAGTGCGGGTTGATCTGAGCCTGCAGCATCTCCAGCTCGGCCTTTCGCTTCTTGGCCTGTTCCACGGTAATTTGCTCGATATTGGATTCGATCCTGTCCAGCATATGATCAATCGTCCGTGCGAGCTGAGTGACCTCGTTGTTGCCGCGTATGCCCGAGCGGATATCCAGCTGCCCCCGGCCAATGCGGGTTATGAAGCTGCTCAGTTCCCTCATCGGCTTCGTAAAGGCCGAAATCAATACCATCAGAAGAATACAGAATAAGGTAAAGAAAAGCACCTGCAGCCCAAAACTAATTAATAAAATCTGTTTATACTTGGAGACGGCCGATGATAGTGGAATTAAGCTGACCAGATTCCAAGTATTCGGACGAATGGACTGCTCGGCATATACATATTCCCGGCTGTCCATTTCAATCGTTCGTGCTGGCTCATCCTGATTCCACCAGGTCATTCTGCTTCCGATAAGGGACGGATCGGAGTGAGAGATGACCACACCCTCCTCGTCCAGCAGCATCATATCCTGGTCTGAATTAGAGCCGCTCTGAAGATGGCTGCGGATCTTACGTTCATTCACGCTGATGATGACATAACCGATGATGCTGTTGGAGGAAGTTCTTATCGGTCGCCCGATCGTAATCAGATAAGAATCCTTGTCGGCAGCATTAAAATAATTGTCCTGCAATCCCACCCAATAAGTTGAGAACGAAGGAATTTGGTTTAGCTCGGCGAACCACGGCTGCTTGTATAAGATGGCCGGATTAAAGTCGTTGTGAGAATAATTGGTATATGTAAAATCGTTCTTTCCAAGGATGGTGACATAATAATCATCATGCTGTCTAAAGAGCTCATCGAGCAGCCGGATCAAGCGGCTGTAATTTACAAGGATCTCATTCTTGTATTCCTGCGTGCCCTGCTTCTGCCTAGACATAATTTGCTGTCTGATCTCCGAGTTCGTCAGCACCATGTTGGACAACTCCAATGTTTGATCCAGAACGCTATTTACATCGGATTGAACCGCTTTTAGTGCATCCTCAGAGCTCACAATGGCCCTGTCCAGCAGAAGATCCTTAGTTAAATAATTGGTAACCCAGTATATTCCGCCTAGGGGGAGCAGAAAACAAAGCAGTGCTGACCAGATCAATTTTTTTCGCAATGAAAATTTGGGAATCATCACAGATGCAGTCCTCAAATCTTAATGAATTGGAATAGGGAAAACCTGAGTTTTCCCCTTAACCATCCTCGTATCCTGTTCATGCATTAGGCATATCACATTCTCCGAACTCAGCCTAATTTTTATTACTATTCACAACCTCGGTAATCTTCTGATCGATGCTGTCGATCGTTTTGTCCAGATCATGCTTATTCAGAATATACAGCTCCGCTTCCGGAATCACAACATTCTTTGCTTCCTCGGCATATTTTACAGGCACGGGAGCTGATCCTGGCACCGTGTTATTAATCGTATATTTCAGTGACTCCACATCGATCTTCGATGGATCTTTCGAGGAGCCTACAATCGTATCGATCAGCTTATCCGTATCCGACTTGGCCCAGCCGGAGAATACTCTTCCCCCAATTTCGAGACCTTCGGACGTATACCATCTGACGAATTGATAAGCGGCCTCTTTATTTTCGGATTTTGCTGCCACTGCCATATATGTCGGTTGTACCGGGGAGTAATGTTTGCTTTCCCCTTCCAGTTTAGGCAGAGGTGCAAATACGGTTTCGAAGGTAGCCGGAATGGCGTCCGTTCCTCCGGACTCCGCTACCATCCAATCCCCCATAGGGAGCATAGCAGCAAGTCCGTTGAAGTATTGATTACGGTAAGCCAGCTTTTGCGAGATAATATCTTCGTACGGGTTCGCACTCTTATCCTCATACATCATTCGCTTCATCATTTCCAGATTAGCTTTCAGCAGTGGGTCCTTGGCATTGGATGTTCCGTCGCCTTTAAGAAACGTATTATCAGAAGGCTTACTCATCAATTGCAGCTGGAAGTAATCCGGCCAATTGTGCAGGTAAGCACCATATCGTTTCTCGACACCTTCCCCCTTGGTCAGCTTCTTCGCGTAATCCTCAAACTCTTTCCACGTCCAGTCCGTAGGGATCGGCAGACCCGCCTCCTCCAACATCGCTTTGTTCATAATAACGAACCAGCGCTGCATGGAGGATGGCAGTGCGTAAATGTTACCGTTGACTCGGGTATCCACCAAGTATTCATCATCGTATTGGTAGCCATCTTGTTCGATGTAGCTCTCGAGTGGTTCAAAGAGTCCGATATCTGCCCGCTGCGAATAATTCGTATAAGGAAGCTCGACGATGTCCAACTGGTCATTCGAAGCGGCCATCAGGTCCAGTTTTTGCATGGAAGCAAGCGAATCGCCCTTCTCGTTCAGAAGATCCAGCTCCACCTTGATGTTTGGATGCTTCTTCTCGAACTCGGGAATAATCTTGCTCCATTGCGCTTTTGCATCCGTCTGCCATGTGCTTAATTTCAACACAATTTGATCAGGTGCTGCTTCCTTGCCTGCGTCCCCACTGCCTTGGGCGGCCGAATCGGACGTCGTGCTGCCTCCGCCCCCACAAGCCGAAACAACAAGCGCAAAGGATAAGCTTAACACCATCGCCGATAATCTCTTGATTTTCATATTGACCCTCCTCGAAAGTAACTGCTTCCCGTTATTCATAGAAGTAAGTGCTTACAAAATCATCCTATCATGATCAATCTTTCAGCGTAGTTCCCTATTTTTACGGAAGCCAAACTATTTTGACTTTTTATCAGCCCTTGACTCCGCCAAGCGAAATGCCCTCGATGACCTGCTTCTGACCAATCGCAAAAATGATAAGCAGAGGCAATATAGCCGATACGGCGCCAGCCATCATAAGGGAATATACATCCCCGTATTGGTCCCCAAAGAGACGAATGCCGAGCTGGATCGTAAACAGATCTTTGGACTTCAGGAAAATTAACGGATACTGATAGTCGTTCCATGTCCAGATGAACCGGAGAATAGCGTAAGTAGCGACACCCGGACGGATAAGCGGAAGGGCAATCTGCCAGAAGGTTCGGAAGTGACCCGCCCCGTCCATTTTGCCGGACTCGATGTATTCATTGTTCACGCCCATGAAAAATTGTTTCAACATGAATGCTCCAATAATACTGAAACTGTTCAGCAGGATCAGACCCGCATGGGTATCAATCAGATTCATCCAATTGAACAATAAGAACTGCGGTACCAGCGAAGCCTGCGGCGGGACCATATACAAAGCCAGAACAAGCACAAACATGGCATCTCTGCCGCGAAAACGCAGCTTGGAGAAACCATAGGCTGCAAGCGCGCATACAAACACATTAATGACGGTCGTAGCGATCGTGATATAAATGGAGTTCCAATAATAACGTACGAACTGTCCGCTCCATACCGTCTGGTAGTTCTCTACGGCATTCCAATTTTTCGGAATCCATTCAATCGGAAATTTGAACACATCCATCTCCGGTTTAAAGGAGGTTGACAACATCCATACAAACGGAAGAATAAACAGAATACCGATGAAGGCCATAACGATCGTCCAAATCAATTTGGATATATTTAATTTCATGGGGTACCTCTCCTCTCATGCCCGGCTGAATTCAAGATTCGATGTCGATTAAGCTTCATGTGCTGCTTCGTGATCAAAGGACGACTTTTTGAACAACCTCTAATAGTTAACCCATTTCTTCTGAGCCAACATCTGTGCACCCGTGATCAGCAGACAGATCAGGAACAGGACCAGAGCCATACTGGAGGCATAACCTGTCTTCAACTGGTTGAAGGCTGTATCGTACAACTCATATACGATGACGGTTGTCGAATTAGCCGGTCCGCCCTGTGTTAGCACTTGGATTAGATCAAAAATCTTGAAGGTACCGATGATCCCCGTCACTAATAAGAAAAAGGTGGTCGGCGATATGCACGGCAGCGTAATGCTGCGGAATTTCACCCATGCATTGGCTCCATCAATCTCGGCAGCTTCATACAGGTCTCTTGGGATGGACTGTAATCCGGCAATATAGATGATGATGTTGTACCCTAATAGGATCCACACCTGAATCATCATCAGGGACGGCAGCGCAAAATCGATATCCGCAAGCCATTTCGGCGGATTATCTATCCCAAGGGAGATCAGCGTGTTGTTCACGGGTCCGAGAGATGGGTGGAACAGAACCTGCCACACCATGGCGACGGCAACAATGCTTGAAATATAGGGAAGAAAGTAAATGACCTTAAAAGCACCCTTAAGATAGACCTGCCGGTCAATCAGTACCGAAAGTACCAAGGCCAAAATCATGGTAACAGGAACGGTAATAATGAAGACCAGATTGTTAACCAAACTTTGCATAAACGCACTGTCCTTGAATAGGGTGGCGAAATTACTCAGTCCTGTGAATTTGATCGCGCCCATCCCGGCTACGAAGTTCCAATTCGTAAAACTTAGCAGCAAAGACCCAATGACAGGGATTAATGTCAAAATAAACAGCCCAAGCATTAAAGGAGCAACAAATAAATATCCGGCAATTTGCTCCTTCGCCGCCATGCTAAGATGGGCAGATCTGTTTGTTCGTTTCATACGTCTCTCCTCCTGGGCATTTTTGCTTAGCACCACATTTCACTTGTATCTCTACTTGAGACCGATGCTATTAAACGTAGAATCTGGATACCTCCATTGTAAAAAAGTCGCTTGCCGCTTATAAGAAAGAGAAATGTGCATTTTGGAACGAATTTTACTTTTTGTGCGTTTGCGCCAAACAAAAAAAGATGAGCCACGCTGGCCCATCCCTCTACGTCCAAATGTATTTAATTTCGCTCCGCCCGATACTCAATAATCCAGCAGTCCCGCAGTTCTCCTTCATGATGTTCATGCTTCTCCAGCAGCCTGACCTTCCGAAAGCCGCACTTCTCGTAACAAGCAATCGCCCGTTCATTCCAAGCCTGCGGGTCCATCACGATCCGGTCGGCCTGCCTTTGAAACACGAGATAATCCACCATGGAAGTTATGAGCTTCGTACCGATGCCTCGATTCCAATAGTTCGGCTCCCCGATGAATTGATCCGTGGCAAACGTTCTGCAGTCTGCATCACTCCCGTTATACCCATACTCGCCTAACGTTTCCTCATTCAGAAGATAAAACTGGATATACCCGATCGGTTTCCCCTCATATTCGATAATACAGCGGGTCTCATCATCATCCACATAGAAATGCTCCCGCACCCGCTCCACGTCATGAGGATTATCCCGTCCCTCGTAATACTGCAGCACATCCGGATTCGACAACCAAGAAGCTAAAGATAATTCATCCTTCTCCTCCAGCTCGCGAACCGTAATCGGTCCAGCCTCGTACACCAGCATCGTGATCCCCCCATCATCCCTTATTAGATCCCCAATTCTCATTCTTCAGATTATGTCCGCAAGCATCGTGATAGAGGTTCCGCTCATGCCCACCTCCTGAAATCCGAACCGCTCATATAATTTCATAGCGGCCGTATTCTCCGGAGCGACGCTTAACGATACCTTTTGGATACCCTGCTCTTTCATTCCTCTGAATAATTCCTTCATCAGGGCCGTTCCAAGCCCTTGCCCGCGGGATTCCGGCAGCAGCGCCATGCCCAGTTCCGGAATGTCATCGCTCACGTAACCGAACCCTTTGTTCCCTTCATCAAAATAACGGATCGTAATCGAGCCTGCCGGCTTCCCTGCGGCATTCACGGCAATATAGCCTAAATCGCCTTCCCTCCCCCAGTTCTCCACATATTTTTTCATGAACGGCTCTTCGAGTATGTCCCGGCTAAAAGGCTCCTCTCCCTCAGGCACATACAGGGACTCATACAGCATTTCCCTCAAAAAGGATTCATCCTCCCGGCCAGCGACTCGAATATGATATGAATTCATGTGCATCTCCCTTTCCACCTAAATACGATCTGTCAGTGCAGTCCATAACGCCAATCTCTCCGGATCGACATCGCTCCGGCCGTAATGGTCGAGGAAAATATCCTTGTAGTCATCGCTCCCCAGATTATATCGCAGGGTCCAAATTCCCCAGTAGAGGTCGTAATGGAGGTCCCCGATCCCGCCATAACCCAGATCGATAAAACCTTCAAGCTGGAAATTCCTCATAATCAGATTTGGCAGACAATAATCGCCGTGAAGCAGCACATCATGGTCCTCCGTTCCTTGCAGCTTCTCCAGGCTTAATAGAGCCTGTTCTCTTCCGCCCGGAAATCCTTGGATATCCTCCATTTTGTTCATAAAACTCTCCTGATACTCGAGCACAATCTCAGCCGTTCGATTCGGAAAGGGACAATCGGCAGCAGATATAGAATGGAGATAACGCAAACTCTCCCCGAACACGGCGGCCAGTCTCTTTGGATCTTCCAGATGGCCTCCGGACACTCCATCATCCCCTTGCAGGGCGACGGTCAAGAGGTAATCATTCTCGCCATGCTGCTCATAAGCCAGCATCTTGGGAGCCAAGCCCTTTCCGTGTAAATAATCCGACATCAACCCTTCTCTCTTTAATTCATCGCGGTTCGCAATCTTCAAAAACATAGGTTGGCCCGCTCCCTCGATGTACAGGGTTTTGGCCTGTTCCGAGGAGCTGCTGTCATAGACGGTAGCTGTCTGGATATAGGGCTGCAAGCTTACGGGCAGCGTCTTTATGTCGAATGGAATGCGTACTTTTTTCATTGTTCCTCCACACCGACCCGTTCAATCGGTCGGCCTCAGTTCAATAGAATAAAGACGTCCCCATCGGAACGCCTTCGGATCTGTACTATATGAATTGGCGATTTGCCGGCCTAATCCTTCCCTTCCAGTCGGTAATTTTTCGTTTAAACAATTTTTGCTCACCCGTTTATCACAACGGAACTCCCTCGAAGTACACCACCTCGGCCAGACGAATGTGCAGTGCCTTATTATCCCCAATCGTCAGTTGGAGATGGTCTACCACCACCCCGGATAAGATCCCCTCCACTTTACCCGCAGTGGTCATAATGACCACCTTAGCTCCTTTATGCCGGAGCAGATGTTCAAGAAATACCGGTTCAACCAACGTTGCGTAATGGGCTGGCTGCGGAATTGCCGAGGTACGAGGCGCGTAATACGGCGGTATCGGTTGGGGCGGCGGATAAGCATAGTAACCCGGTGCATAACCCGCAGGCGGCGCTGGATAACCAAAATGGTTAGGGTTGTTCATGAAAGACCTCCCATGCCAATATTAATCCTACACCCTTATGTATGTCTGGGAAGGGGCAACTATGTTAACCATCCTCATATTTGTACGAAAAAGTAAGAAAAACGTCTATCGACGTACCTTCACAGATGACAGACCGCAGTTAGAAGAAGTTTTTCTTGCGATATCAGGAAGTCACAAGCTTCGAAGTTTATACTTTCTGATATCTTAAGAAAACTGCCTAACTTGCCTTTCATTACGCCTTCTGTGCAATCAACTTACTCATCGCATGCCGGTGCGGTATACCCGACGAGTTGCAATCAAAAATCACCTCCGGGCAGCTTTGAATCAACCAATCGTGATAGTGCATCATAAGCTCCCCGGATTTCCAGTCGTAAGCGTACGGCTCATCCTCGGGAGGAGGCGCAATGAACGGCTTTTGTACGAACACATTAAGGCAATGAAATCCCTCTGCCGACGTAAATTTTTTATAATTAGCAAAGATTTCCCCACGATACTCGGGTCTGATATAATGCAGTACGCCGCTGGAATACAATACATCAAACTCCGAGTCCAGACGGTAATCCGAAATATCCGCCTTGAATACGTTCACGTGTACCCCGATGTTATCCGCCAGTCGCTTCGTTTTCTCGATCCCCGCATCCGATATGTCGAATGCTGTGACCTCATAGCCGTTACGGGCAAAAAACACGGCATCCTTCCCTTCCCCGCACCCGATATCCAGCAGCTTTACCCTTCTTGTGGGCGGGATCATTTCAAGGACCTGGTAACAGGCCGCGTTCGGCTCCGTCCCCCAATAGTACTTCGGTGTTTTGTACTCCTCTTCATATATGCTGATCGGTTTGCCCGTCGAAGCATAACCAAACAACTTATCGATGCTGACGTCCAGCAGCTGTGACAGCTCCGGAAGCAGCGCAATATCGGGCATGGTTTGTCCCGTTTCCCATTTGGATACCGCCTGGAACGTAACGCCCAGCTTGTGAGCCAATCCCTCCTGGGTGAGCCCCCGTTCTTTGCGGTAACGATTAATATTTTTGGCTAACATGTCTCTCATATGGATCACGCTCCTATATAACCTCATTGTAGGGGCGTTACGTAAGGCATACAATAACCTGGTTTTTGAATCCCGGAAGAATTCAACCGTCAGTTGAAATCATCCAATTCCAGGAATTCCGTGCCCAGGCATGTTACAATAAATCTGTTTTAAAATCACTATAGATGTTAATAAGGAGAAACGCTCGTGGACATTAGAAAGCTGAATACTCACGAAAAACCCCCTATGGACCTGCTGCTGATTGCGGATCCATCGTTAAGGCTGGTAGAGGACTATGTAAAGCGCGGTCATTGCTATGTGGCTGAAGAGGACTCGCATCAGATCGGGGTTTACGTCCTGCTGCCTACAAGGCCCGATACGATCGAGCTGGTTAACGTTGCGGTAAGCGAGAATCTGCATGGCCAAGGCTATGGCAAACAGCTTGTGATTCATGCCGTCGGGCAGGCACGGGAACTCGGATATGCAACGATTGAAGTGGGCACAGGAAGCACCGGCGTGGCGCAGCTAGCCCTGTATCAGAAATGCGGATTTCGGATGACAGGCATTGATCGGGACTTTTTCGTCCGCCATTATGATGAGGAAATCTATGAGAACGGCATGCGACTGCTCGACATGGTGCGATTGACGCAAGATTTGTAATTGTAATGCCTTTGCCTTGCATGATATCAAAGACCCGGAGCTGTGAACAATGCCAACAAGGCATTAAGTCTGTAACTTCAGCAAAAAAGCCCCGGGCTACACAAGCGCAGATTTTTACGAGATGTTAATCTCGCCAAAACCGTCAGTTGTGTAGCTCAGAGGCTTTTTCTATTTCATATATCATCCCTCAAAAAATCAGGGATTATTTATTCAGCGTTTCGCTCCAGTCATGCACCATATGGCCCTCGAGATATTTCTCGCAGTCCATAGCGGCCATGCAGCCTGTGCCTGCAGCCGTAATGGCTTGGCGGTAACGGGTATCCTGGACATCACCGCAAGCGAATACGCCCGGAATGTTCGTCTCGGTCGTACCCGGTTTAACCAGGATGTAACCGGTCGGATCGGTTGTAATCTGATTGCCAAGGAAGCCCGTGTTCGGTGTATGGCCGATAGCCACGAATACGCCTTCCGCTTCAATCAGTTCGTCTTCTCCGGTCTCGTTGTTGCGGACCTTCAGCCCTTTAACACCGGTTTCGCTGGTAACCACCTCAACCGGCGTACGGTCCAGAGCCCACTGGATCTTCTCATTCTCACGTGCACGATCCTGCATGATCTTGGATGCTCTCAGCTCGGTACGACGGTTCACTACCGTTACGCTGGAAGCAAAACGCGTCAAGAAGCTGGCTTCCTCCATCGCGGAGTCGCCGCCGCCGATGACAATGATCTTTTTCCCGCGGAAGAAGAACCCGTCGCATGTGGCGCATGTACTTACGCCGCGGCCAACGTTCTCCTGCTCTCCCGGAATTCCGAGATACTTCGCGGAAGCTCCCGTCGATATAATAACGGACTCAGCCAGAAGCTCGCCCATGCCCTCGACATTCACCTTGAACGGACGCTCGGAGAAATCAACGGACTCGACCCAAGCACTCTTGAACTCTGCACCGAAGCGCTCCGCTTGTTGACGCATATTATCCATCAGCTCGGGACCCATGATTCCTTGCGGAAATCCGGGGAAGTTCTCAACCTCCGTCGTTGTCGTAAGCTGACCGCCCGGCTGCATTCCCTCGATAACGAGCGGCTTCAAGTTCGCGCGTGCCAAGTAGATGGCTGCCGTCAATCCGGCAGGTCCTGTTCCGATTACGATTGATTTGTACATAGATACGGCCTCCTTAAGGTGTCGATTTCTGTTACGTACTACATCCTATTCAGGACTTATGGAATCTTCACATACCAAGGTCTCCTAAGTATCCGAATATGGGTTCTTACTTAAATGTTTTCCGTAAATGGCCGGAAATTATCATCCGGCTGTGCTTTCGTTTCACATACGCTATCCATTTGACGTGCGTAACGACTCACCGTTGATGGCGAAATACCGTAACGGACAGCCACCTGTTCATAGGTTAGGGTTCGTCCACGCTTCTTGGCCGTCAGATATTCCAATGCCGCTGCCCAGCCCTCCACATTCCGAATGTTCGGAATATCAGGGTACAGCTGGCTCAGGAACTCGGACCAGAGTTTCTCCATCTCTTTTTTCCAAAAAGGGTCTACCCGCATGTCCATGGTCTGCTCTGCCTTCTCCAGCACCGCCTTCCAGGAAGGCAGCCAATCCGGCAGCACCTCACGGGTCTTGCTGCTGGATATATCGCGATCGTCGCGGCGTTCCTTCAGCCGATTGCTTGCGGCCTCCATCTGCTGGAGTACCAGGCGGGCGGCATCTTTCAGCTCCGCATCCTCTCCCGGCTCCTGTAGGAACGATTGCAGCGCATGCTGCACCTCTTCATCGGCAATCAATTCCAGCGTCCGGATCACCTGCAGCTTGGTATGGGGATCGCCATGCCGGAGCGCCCAGAAGAACGAAGAACGAATCAGCGGATTCTGTTTCGCTTCCTCCGTCAATTTGTCGCCATCATGCTCCCAGCGTTTGAACTGCTCTTCGAACGGAAGGTGATAGTGGTAGCTCACCTTCATCTGGTCCGTACCGGTCTCTTTACGCTTCTGCAGCTGCGCCAGATAGAAATTCGGAATCACCGAATCTCCGTCCAGCTTCAATGCTTGCCGCCAATATTTCTCGGCCCTGTCATAATAACCGCTGTTGCATGCCGCAACGGCCGTATAATGATACAGACTAGGATCTCCGCTAAACTCATCTTCCTTCAACAACCGGCGAAAATGACCGTAGGCAATTTCGTGCTGCCCCAGTATTCCCATCGTTGTTGCCAGCTTAAACACATGCTCCTGATGAAAAGGAACCGTCACCGTTAGCATGTCCATCAATCGGTCACGCTGCTCCTGGTTTCCTTCATGCTGAAAGAAGATAGCCAGATTGCATAAACCGTGCAGATTGCCTGGCTCCTGATCCAACACCTCGCCAATGGTGCGCTTCGCAGTATCAAAGCGCCCCATATAATAATAGGCCAGAGCCAGATTGTTGCGCGCAGCCAGAAAATCCGGATAATCCTTGACGATTTCCTCCAACAGCTTGACCGCTTGTGCGAATTTCCCTTCCTCAAGGAGTGCCCGGGCATGCTCATGCTCGATCACGCCTTCACGACTCTTGATCCGGTTCAGCTTGGCAGGGCGATTCAGCTCATAATGAAGCAGCTCCATCATTTCCTCGGCCTCATCCAGAAACTGACCGCTGGGGTCTTCCTCCAAATAAGTAACAAGCGCTTCCTCCGCCTGCTCGAACTGTTCCATATTGGCGTAATTGTTCGCCATGTAGAAGTAGCACTCCGTCATCAACGGGTCAACCTGCTCCAAAATGTGAGCCAGCACATCGTTGGAAGCTTTATAATCTCCCGTCTCTGATAATATACCCGCCATATTGCAATGATTCACCGGATTATCCGGTTCATATTCAACAGCTTTGCGAAAATATTTCAGAGCCCTGTCATATTGGAAACGATCAAGCGAACGAACCGCGCGATCGAAGAAGAAATTGGCATTCATCTCGATAGATATAACATTGTGGGGGTCACTGGACCCATATGGATAACCATTCACGAAAAGCAAGGCACCTCCTTTAACTTGCTCCTCTATCCACAACAGTATAACACAAGTTTCAACGTCATTTGCAGAAAAAAGACACCAGTTTACACACCGGCGTCTTTGAATAAAGTGGCGATCGAGCCGCCCTCGGTAATAATGTGGGTTGCCTGGGCCAACATGGGCGCAACAGACAGCACCTTAAGCCGCATCTTGCAGTGATGATCTGGGAGCACGATGGAGTCTGTGACCACGATTTCCTCGATATGAGCATGGTCCAGACGGCTTAGCGCTTCACCGGAGAAGAGCCCATGGGTTGCGCAAACAATGGCATCATTCGCTCCCCGTTCCTTCAGACCTTCGACCACTTGCACGATGGTGGTTCCCGTATCAATCAAGTCCTCGATAATAATCGGCGTACGCCCCGCCACGTCGCCAATGACATGGGTGATAACGGCTTCGTTATGGGCAGGACGCTGCTTGATCATCATGGCAAACGGCGATCCGAGGCGGCTCGCAAGCTTCTCGGCTGTCTTCGCCCGCCCGGCATCGGGGGATACGATGACCGGGTTCTCGATTTTCTTGGTCTTCAGATATTCCGTAATCAGATCGAGCGCAGTCAGATGATCCACCGGTATATTGAAGAAGCCCTGAATCGCAGGGGCATGCAGATCAATCGTAATCACGCGGTTGGCTCCGGCTGTGGTCAGCACATCAGCTACCATTTTGGCCGAAATCGGCTCACGCGGTGCTGCCTTTCGTTCCTGTCTGGCATAACCGTAATAAGGCACAATGATATTGATCGTTCTGGCGGAAGCACGCTTCGCGGCATCAATCATCACCAGCAGCTCTACGAACATTTCATTGATAGGGTGAGAAAAGGACTGCAGCAGAAAAACATCGCAATTGCGGATGCTCTCTTCAAAGTGCACATAAACTTCGCCACTCTGAAAGCGGGAAATCTTGATCTTTCCCGGTTCAACTCCCAACTGCTTACTGATATTTGCAGCAAGCGCCGGATTGGAAGTTCCGGCGAACAATCGTAATGAACGATACATGAGGACCTCCTGACGAGAGTGGTTGATAATGGCTGATGATGCAACGATCTCGTTGAAAGCGTTATCGTCAAATCAGGCCGTTCCCGCCTCCGTCAACCTCTTCGAAGAAGGGTCTCTAGGAGTAGAAAACAGCCGTCTGCAATAAACCTGTTTGCAATTAGTGCTTATCTTTATTATACATCGTTTCCCTCAACATTCAAAAGCACCATCTCCCGCTTCCGGTTACGGAAGGTCGCAATCTCCCGAACGCCAAGCTCCCATAGCAGTGTTCTGGCCTGGTCCAGATGCTCGCCCAGCTTCATCGGCTGATGGGCATCCGAACCTAAAGTCAACGGAATGCCAAGCTTAACCGCTTCCTCCAGCATACGGCGGCTCGGAAACATTTCCTCACAGGCCTTCGATAAACCGGAGGCATTCAGCTCCATGGCTTTCCCGCTTTGGGCCACAGCCGCAAGCGCGGCTTGTTCCAGAGCGATCACTTCCGACTTCTGTTCGGAGCCTGGTCCATAACCGAACCGCTTGATCACGTCCAGATGGCCCATGATATCATAGAAGCCGGTCGCGGCGGCTTTCTGCACCGCATCATAATATTGTTGATAAACCTCAAGCGGATCCTTCCCCTCCCAGCCTTGGGTCTGACGGTAATCCGTAATATCCCACTCACCCAGAAAGTGTACGGAGCCGATGACATAATCCCACGGATAGTCCTTCACAATCCGCTCGATCTGTTCTTCGTATCCCTCGATATAATCGCCTTCGAGACCGATCCGAATGTCAATCTGTCCTTTGTAACGCTCCTTCAGAAGCAGGCACTCTTCAACGTAACGCGGCAGTTCATCCATCAGCATAGCCATTTCGGGATAATACGTCTCCGGGTTGACGTGAATCAAGGGCATATGATCCGACAAGCCCAATTGATCCATCCCGAGTTCAATGGCGCGCCGTACATACTCCTCCAGCTGCCCCTCGGCATGTCCGCACCGGGCATGGTGGGTATGGTAATCAATATGCATCGGTAGGCCTCCTAATCGCGGCGTGGCCGTTCGTGGCGGCGACTCAGCTCATCCATGATCTCATCCAGCGGGAGCTTGCGCTCTTGAAGAAGTACCAGTAGGTGATAGATCAGATCGCTGATTTCAAGCTTAAGCTCGGCGTTGTCTTTATTTTTGGCGGCGATGATCGTTTCCGAAGCTTCTTCGCCCACCTTCTTCAGGATTTTGTCTACCCCTTTATCAAAGAGATAAGTCGTATAAGCCCCTTCAGGCCGCTCCACTTCACGCTGGGCAATGACTTCTTCCAGCTCGGCCAGAACCGCAAACCGCCCGCCCTCTGCAGCTGCATGGTTATTCGCAGTCCCGTTCTCCTGCCCCTGAACCGTAATCTCATTGTAGAAGCAGGTTGTTTGTCCGGTATGACAAGCAGGTCCCTTCGGATCCACCAGCAGCAAGAGGGTGTCTCCATCACAATCGTACGTCATGGAAACGACCGTCTGGACGTTCCCAGAAGTTGCCCCCTTATGCCACAACTCCTCGCGCGAACGGCTCCAGAACCAAGTTTCGCCGCTTTCCAGCGTCAAGCGAAGAGACTCCCGATTCATATAAGCCATCATCAGCACCTGCTTACTCTGTGCATCCTGTACAATTGCCGGTACCAGGCCCGAGGCATCCCAACGGATATGCTCGCTGACCTGCTCCAGGGATAAATCCTTCAACATATCTTCGCTCACCGTATATCCACTCCTTTTTGACTAAGATGCAACTTCAGATGAGGAATCGAGATCTCTTTATAATGGAAAATCGTTGCCGCAAGACCGGCATCCGCCTTGCCCTTGGTAAACACGTCATAGAAGTGATCCTCTTTGCCGGCGCCGCCGGACGCGATGACCGGGATCTGCACCGTCGAAGATACGGCAGAGGTTAGCGATAGATCGAACCCATCCTTCGTTCCGTCTGCATCCATGCTGGTTAACAAAATCTCACCCGCACCCAGGTTTTCCGCCTGCTTCACCCAATCCAGCGCTTTGATGCCGGAAGGCGTACGTCCGCCATGCGTGTATACTTCCCATTCCCCCCACGCTTCGTTGTACTTGGCATCGATGGCCACAACGATGCATTGGGAGCCGAATTTGCGTGCCCCGGCTGAGATGAGCTCCGGCTGCTTGACCGCTGCCGTATTAATCCCGATCTTATCCGCGCCTGCCCGCAGAATCCGCTTCATGTCCTCGACGGACGAAATGCCTCCTCCCACGGTAAAAGGAATGGCGATTTCCCCTGCCGTTCTCCGCACGACTTCCTCCATCGTCGCCCGGCCTTCGACCGATGCCGAAATATCCAGAAAGACTAACTCGTCTGCGCCTTCCCGGTCATAGAGAGCCGCCAATTCCACGGGATCGCCCGCATCGCGGAGATTCACAAAATTTACACCTTTCACCACCCGGCCGTCCTTCACGTCCAGGCAAGGTATGATCCGTTTTGCCAGCATGCCGTTCCCCTCTTCCCTATGAACTCTATCGATCAACCGTTTATTTGAACGGCCCCTAAGTCCAGCCTTACTTGATTCTCGTAATAGCCTCGTTCAGATCAATATTGCCTGTATACAGCGCCTTGCCTACGATCGCTCCGCCTACACCGTCGCCGCTGTGCGCGCTGAGCGCCAGCAAATCGTCCAGCTTCGTCACGCCGCCCGAAGCGATGACCGAGCGGCCGCTGGCTTTTGCAAGCGAGACAATCCCTTCCACGTTAGGCCCCTGCATCATCCCGTCACGGGAAATATCGGTAAAGATGAAGGTTTCCGCTCCTTTGGCTGCCAATTCCTTAGCCAACACCTCGGCTTGAACCTCCGACGTTTCCAGCCAGCCCCTAGTTGCGACGTATCCGTTGCGCGCGTCGATCCCGATGGCCACCTTATCCCCGTACTTGCCCAGCACCTCTTCCGTAAAGACACGGTCTTCAATCGCCGCCGTACCGATGATAACCCGGCTGACGCCAAGCGACAGCAGCCGCTCCACATCCGCCAGCGTGCGCAGACCTCCGCCTACCTGAACTGGAACCTGAACGCTTGCTGCGATCTTCCCGATGATATCGTCATTTACCGGGTGGCCAGCCTTCGCTCCGTCCAAATCCACGAGATGAATAAAGGTGCCGCCCTGCTCTTCCCATGATTTGGCTACCTCGAGCGGATTGTCATTGTATACCGTTTCTTGATTATAATCGCCTTGCACGAGCCTGACGCATTTGCCGCCGCGAATATCGATTGCCGGATATATGATAAAAGAGGACATCCCCATTCCCACTTTCCTTCTGGTCTATTTGATCGCCTTACATTACGTTAAAGCCAAGAAATTGCGAAGCAGGCTCATCCCAAGCTCCCCGCTCTTCTCAGGATGGAACTGCATGCCGTACACCGAACCGCGGCCCACGATGGCCGTCACTGGCTGACCGTAATCGGTAACCGCCAGCAAATCAGCCTGAACCTCAGGAAGAACATGATACGAGTGGACAAAATACACATGACCTTCCTCAAGTCCCGCAAACAGCGGATGCTCCCGCTTCTCGAACTGCAATGAATTCCAGCCCATATGCGGCACCTTGTAGTCACCACCCGTAAACCGTACAACCGATCCGGGCAAAATATCCAACCCTTCAAACTTGCCATGCTCCTCGCTCCGGCTGAACAGGAGCTGCATGCCGAGGCAAATCCCCAGCAACGGCTTCCCCGATTTCGATGCTTCCTTCATGACCGAGTCCAGCGAGGTTTCGCGCAGCTGCTCCATAGCATCGCCGAACGCGCCGACCCCAGGCAGAATGATGCCATCCGCCGCCAGAATCTCCTCTCGCTCCCCGGTGACGAGCGGCTTATATCCAAGCCGCTCCACTGCTTTGCTGACGCTGTGCAGATTCCCCATACCGTAATCCACGATTGCAATGGCCATCGATTAGAGCACTCCCTTCGTGGATGGCACGCCGGTCACCCGCGGATCCACGGTAGTCGCCTCATCCAATGCACGGCCAAGCGCCTTAAATACCGCTTCAATCATATGGTGGGTATTGTGTCCGTAATGAACGATGACATGCAGCGTGATCCGCGCCTCCAACGCCAACTTCCACAGAAATTCATGGACAAGCTCAGTATCAAAAGAGCCTACCTGCCGCGAAGGATATTCGGCCCGATACTCAAAATGCGGACGGTTGCTGATATCCACGATGACTTGAGCAAGCGCCTCATCCATCGGTACAAACACGCTGGCGTACCGCTTAATCCCTTTTTTATCGCCCAGCGCCTCGCGGAACGTCTGCCCCAGGCAAATCCCGATATCCTCCACCGTGTGGTGATCATCGATCTCGATATCTCCCTTCGCCTTCACGCGAAGATCAAACTGGCCATGCTTCGTAAACAAATCAAGCATATGATTCAGAAACGGTACATCGGTTTCCAATTCCGAGATCCCGGTTCCATCAACATTGAAATCCAGGGCAATATCGGTCTCATTGGTTTTGCGGCTGACGCCGGCTGATCTTGCTGCTGCATCCAAACTGCTCACGTTGATTGCCTCCTCTAAACTTATCTAGTATGCACGAATCATTCATGTTCCTCTTTGATGCTTAACGCTCCTGTTCAAGCCGAATCTCGATCGCCCGGGCATGGCCTTCAAGCCCTTCGCGCCGAGCCAGCTCCATAATCTGCTCGCCATCGCGCAGCAGGGCTTCCTTACTGTAATAGATTAAACTTGATTTCTTAATGAAATCGTCCAGATCAACCGGCGATGCGAACCGTGCCGTCCCATTCGTCGGAATGATATGATTCGGTCCTGCAAAATAATCACCCACCGGCTCCGAGCTGTATGGCCCCAGGAAGATCGCACCCGCGTTCTCGATCTGGCCCACAATCGCCATCGGCTCCTCTGTCACAATTTCCAGATGCTCCGGCGCCAAACGGTTAATAACTTCAATCCCTTCTCTAAGCGATTCCGTTATAATCACCGCGCCGTAAGTGTCAACGGAAGCGCGGGCGATGTCGCGCCGCGGCAGCAGCTCAAGTTGCCGCTCCACTTCAGTGGCAACGGCCTCGCCCAGCTTGCGTGAAGACGTCACGAGAATGGCCGATGCCATCTCGTCATGCTCTGCTTGGGAGAGCAAATCCGCCGCAATATACGAAGCATCTGCGCTGTCATCGGCCAATACCGCAATCTCGCTCGGACCGGCCAGGCTGTCAATATTGACCGCCCCGTACACTTCCCGCTTGGCCAGCGCAACGTAAATATTGCCGGGACCGCAGATTTTATCAACGGGGGAGATGCTCTCCGTACCGTAGGCCAACGCCGCAATCGCCTGAGCTCCTCCTACGCGGTAGATCTCCGTAACGCCGGCCTCGGCTGCGGCGACCAGGATATAGGGATTAATTCCATCCTTCCCGCCGGTAGCCGGGGGGGTGACCATGACAATCTCGGGCACGCCTGCCACCTGAGCCGGGATGACGTTCATCAGCACGGACGAAGGATAGGCTGCCTTCCCGCCGGGAACATATACACCCACGCGCTTCAACGGACGAATGATCTGTCCCAAGATGCTGCCGTCGGCTTGAAGATCCATCCAGGAATTACGCTTCTGCTTCATATGAAAAGCGCGAATATTATTCGCCGCGGCCTGAATCGCCTTCACGAACGAAGACTCCACATGATGATAAGCCTCCTTAAGCTCTTCATCCGTTACGCGAAGCTGATCTGCGGTCAGACGGACACGGTCCAATTGCTCGGTATGCCGCAGCAAGGCAGCATCTCCTTCGGACCGAATATCCCGCACAATCGCCTTCACGACTTCATTCTGCTCTGGTGTGCCGTAATCATTTTCCCGTTTTAGCTGAAAATCACGCGCTGATACAACCTTCACCTTCATCTCCCCCAATCCCGCTGCTTGCATCTCATATGGTTTCCATACACGCATAGCGTTTCTTACGAATGACAATCTATTTGTCCGATCCATCCTGCTCATCCTGTTTGTACCTGCGTTACTTAGCGCTGTATATTCGCTCCCTCAGACATAATGACCGTTTGGAGCCGATCGCACAATGCCTGAATTTCATCATTCTTCATCCGATAGCTGACACGATTGGCAATCAGGCGACTTGTAATTTCAAAGATGCTGGTCATCTCTATAAGTCCGTTCTCCTTGAGCGTTTGGCCCGTTTCCACCATATCCACGATCCGGTCCGCCAAGCCGATAAGCGGTGCAAGCTCGATGGAACCATTCAGCTTAACAACTTCAACCTGCTGGCCTTGTTCACGGAAATACTGCGAAGCCACATTCGGATACTTGGTGGCAACCCGCTGACGTATGCCCGGCTTCCAGTCCGGTAAGCCGATAACCGACATCCGGCACCTTGCGATGCCGAGATCGAGTAACTCATAGACATCTTTGTTCTCTTCCATCAACACATCCTTGCCAACGATTCCGATATCCGCGACACCGTATTCCACATAAGTCGGCACATCCACCGGCTTCGCCAGAATAAATTCCATTCCTGCCTCCGGCAAGGGAATGACCAGCTTGCGCGTCTCATCCACATCGAGGGGAATCGGAAGTCCGGCTGAACGAAACAGCGCGGATGCTTTTTTATATATACGCCCTTTGGGCATCGCTACTTTCAACGTTTCCGCCACGTTCAAATCCTCCTGACCTTAACCTATATAAAATAGAGTGATATATCAGCGTTCTATCGAAGGGTAATGATCTCTCGGTAACCTCTATTAATCAGGCTGCTGCTGGATACAACGGGTACCCCCTCATCGCGGACATTCGCCGAGTCCGGCATGATCGAGGTGATGACGGTATGACCTTGCGCCCGCAATTCTGATGCTTTCGCCAAACCTTCTTTGCGATAGGAAGCCGTGTAACGGATTAGAACGGGCAGCTCCTCAGCAATCTCTTCTCCCTGCACCCCATCCAATATGCGATTGGTCTTAAGCGCAAAGCCGGTTGCCGGAACCGCACGGCCAAACTGCTGGAGCAGCTTGTCATAACGACCGCCGCTTGCAACGGGTGAACCAAGTTCAGCAGCATAGCCTTCAAACGTCATGCCAGTGTAATAGGAGAAGTCTCCGAGCATCGTCAGATCAAACAGAACATGCCGGGAAACGTCGTATGCCTCCAGCACCTCCCATACTCTGCATAGGTGCTCAATAGAAGCTCTTGCGAGATCATTGCTGCTAATCTCAAGTGCTTGCCCGGCAATCTCCTTGCCCCCGCGCAGCTTTAGGATTCCCTCCAGCTGGTCCTGCTGTGTCTCCGTAAGTCGCAGACTGGCAATGGTATTTCGGTATCCGACATAGTCGCGGTTCAGCAGATCCTGCTTCAGGCTCTCTTGATCCTCCGTCCGCTCAGGCAGCACCTCCTGGAGCAGGCCATTAAGGTAACCCATATGCCCCATCGCGATTTTGAATTTCTCCACACCTGCCGCCTTCAGGGATTCAATAGCCAGCGCAATCACTTCGGCATCGGCCTCCGGCGTATCGTCGCCTACAAGCTCTACACCCGTCTGGAAGAATTCAGCCTCCCGGCCCGCCTCTTCTTCGATTGCGCGAAACACATTTGCATGGTAAGACAAACGCACCGGTAACGGCTCATCCTTCAGGAGGGATGACATGACCCGTGCTATAGGAGCGGTCAGATCGGACCGCAGCACCATGGTTGTTCCACGCTTATTCAATAATTTAAACAGTTTTTGGTCCGACGTAGAGCTTGCCACGCCTACCGTATCGTAATATTCCATCGTTGGTGTCATAATCTGCTGGTATCCCCAGCGGTCCATACATGCAAGCACTTCACGTTCAATCCGGCGCAGCTTGGTGACCGCATGAGGGAGATAATCACGAACACCTGCCGGTTTCTCGAAGCCTTTCGGTTTAGACATGACGCTCCACCTCAAATTCAGAAAATTGCTTTACTATGGTAAAGTGGTACCTTGCTAATAAATTAAAGGATATTGGCTATATTACCATGAACCCTGCCTGATCGTCAATGCATCATGAATGCGTCCTGTTATGTATCGTTCTCCGTTGTGATCCGCCCTAGCCGCCAAAGAATCCGCTTAACTTCTGGGTATTATTGTAACACAAGAACAAGCTGGAGTGGCTTGCTTGTCTAGGGGGTGACCTCTGTTATGTCCAGCGGCAGGCATAATACAAAAAAACCGCCCGATTGCCGGACGGCTTTGCTTCATACTGATGGAAAAGAAAAAAGTATACCTGCTATGATTATAGATCTACCGATTTTTTGCTGTCACCTGTAACGGCGTCTTTTCTCTGCGTTGGTGCTTTCGTTGTTTTGGATGATGGCTTCAATGATCGCGGAACACTGCCAAGCAGCATCCAGGAGCCTGGAATCCACCGGAACACCGTTTGTACCGCCAGCGCACTGACAATCAGCGCAGTTACCATGCCGCCGTATATCCAGATGAGATAATCATCGGTTACCGGATTCAGCTTGAGATCGTACTCCCGGTACAGGAATAGCCAGAGCGGATGCACCAGATAGATCGCGAAGGACAACTCGCCAATACGCGTCAGCACCTTCACGATGAGTTTCCAACCGCTGTTATACAGCCAACTGGCCAGCTGCATCAGTACAATCGCGGAGAAAACCGTGTGCAGGTTCCATAGCAGCTCGTACAACAGGGAGTCGTATTTAGCACCGTGCAATCTCTGATTGTACCAAATCTGCACATGTGTCAGGGCCATCGCAAGCCAACCTGCCCATAACACGACCGTACCTACTCTTTGACCTGAAGTCTGCTTTTTCCAGGATGACGTTAGCCAGCCCTTGAATTTGTCGTAATTCATCGCCAGATAAGCACCCAGCATATAGTAGGCTAAATACGAAATGGCCAAGCTTCCTTTAAACGTATAGTGCAGCTCGTATTTATTCCATATGATAAAGCCCCATTGAAGCAGGAACCCGATGGGAACCGCCCACCGTACCAGAAACCGTGACGATTTAAATAGCTTAAGAAAGATCGGGAACAGGATATAGAACTGCAAACTGATAAATACAAAATATAAGTGCGTATAGTTCTGCCCCCGAATTAAACGTTCAAAGAAAAGCGGCATCTGAGCCCATAGATCAAATGAGCTGTTGAGCAACCCGTTCTGATACATCCGCACAAAGAAATAAATGATCGAGAACAACACATATGGCAGCAAAATGTACAAGAGGCGCCGTTTGTAGAAGTTTTTGATCAGATCCTTGGTCAGAGGCCGGTCTGCATAGTTATAGAACAGCACAAAGCTGCTTAGGAATATAAACGAGGGTGTACCATATTTAAAGAAAATATTCAAAAAATTAATAATATAATAGAATCGCGAATCAATCGCATCAACCGTTGCAAATGAAGTCGCATGAACGTGAAGCACGCCCAGGATGGCCAGCGCACGATAAATATCGAGCTGCGGGAGCCTTTCCTTTTTATTCAGCGTTGCACTCATGTCAGGCGTCGCCTCCTTGATTTCAAGTATTTTCATAGAGTCATTGGATAAGGATGGACGGGAAAAAAAGTCCCTCAAGGCTCTCATACCCCGGGGACTATGGAATCGCTTTGTGTCATGTTAACCTCTACTCATTCTACAATAATTCAGGTAGCTTGAGAACCTAACTTGTCACATTACCTCAAATTGACTCACTTTCCGTCGATGTCCTCTTCAGCTCTCGCAATGGATTGCCGCCTACAAAAACACCCGGTGCCACATCTTTATGTACGACAGACCCTGCAGCAACAACCGCTCCATCTCCGATCGTTACGCCAGGCAAAATCGTGGTGTTCGCGCCGATGAGCACGTTCTCCCCGATCCGCACTTCACCCAGACGATATTCCTGTATTAAATACTCATGCGCAAGAATCGTTGTATTGTAGCCGATCACCGAATTCTCGCCGATAGATATTTTCTCCGGAAAAAACACATCCACCATGACCATCAATCCAAACGCGGTATGCCTTCCCACCTTCATCCCGAGCATATGGCGGTATATCCAGTTCTTCAAGGGCAGGATAGGGCAATAACGGGCCACCTGGATAAAGATGAAGTTCTTGACGCCCTTGAACGGGCTCACGGTTCGGTAGATTTGCCATAGCGCGTTGGGCCCTTCTACAGGATAACGGGTAACCTTTCTGGCCATGCTGCCAAAACTCCTATTCCTCTTGAAGTCTTACGATTTCATACAGGTCTTTCATATTCTTTAAAACATAATCCGGACCATACTCCATCAGCTTCTGCTCACCCTTCAGGGACCAAGCTACAGCTGCGGCCTTCACACCCGCCGCCTTGGCGGACTGAATGTCGACCGGACTGTCCCCAATCATCAATGTCGTAGCCGGATTGGCGCCTAGCCGCTCCATTGCCGTCAGAACGGGCTCAGGATGCGGTTTCGGATGCTCGACGTCGTTCACCGTAACAATCGCCGACATGAATCGCTCGAGATCGTACCTTTCCAAAGTCATCATCGTAGAAGGACGGATCTTTGTTGTGACAATCCCAAGCGAAAGCCCGTGACGATGAAGACGCTCCACGACCTCATTTACATGAGGGAATGGTCTAACCATCTCATCATGATGAAGCGTGTTAAAGGAACGGTAGGCTTTGACAAACGGACTAACATCCTCGACGCCTCCCGAGAAAGCCTGCAGCTGCTGTTCCAGCGTGGTTCCCATGTGTGGAATGATCTGCTCCCTGGTTAACGTTCCCGGTGCTTGAGCCTCGAAGACATGCAGAAACGACGAGATAATCAATTCATTCGTATCAATAATGGTTCCGTCCAAATCAAACAGTACGGTTTCTATCATGCTGTAACTACTCCTTTTTGTCCTCCGTATCTGGTTTTATTGCCGGAGTATCTTCTACTCGGGACGGTTTGACTTCCGTCTCCTGGGCGTGGGTTAGAGAGCTTGTATCATCCTTCTCTACTGGATCTGCTGCCGGTTTATCCTGCTTAACAGGTGCCTGCGCAGATGACTTCACGGCTTTATCCGTCTGAAGGTCAGCCTCAGGCGTTGGCCCTGCTCCGGTCTTCGTCGACACGATGGGGTCCAAATAACGCACATTGGCGCGGCCTGTTACGCGGCGTACAATGATCAATACGATGCCTGCAATGACGAAGAACACCGACAGCAGCTGTGAAATCCGAATATTGCCGTAAGCCGGATCCAGATGGCCCAGTTCAAAGCCCATCCAAGTCATCGGTGCCCACAGCGTATTGTTAATGAAGTCGGCAAGTCCGGTTGAGCCTTGGAACGCCAAGCTGTCCGTACGAACCGCTTCAATGAAGAATCGACCGATGGAATACCAGATGAAATATCCGATGAAGAGTTCGCCTGCACGTAGGAATTTCTGTCTGCGGAGAATAAGCAATATGACAATACCCACCAAGTTCCATAGCGATTCATATAAGAAGGTAGGATGGTGGAATACACCTTGTACATTCATTTGATTCACGATGAAATCAGGCAGGTGCAGTTGTCCGCGTAAAAAGGATTCGCTTACAGGACCGCCATAGGCCTCCTGGTTAACGAAGTTCCCCCAGCGTCCAATGATCTGACCGGCCAACAGGGACGGAGCACAGATATCGGCAATCCGCCAGAATGAGTAGCCTTTCCGACGAACAAAGATTAACGCACAGATAATGGCACCAATAAGGGCACCGAATATGGCAATCCCGCCGTTCCATATTTTGAACACATCCAGGAAGTTGTCTTTATAATCTTCCCATTTAAAAGCTACATAATAAATACGCGCACCAATGATTGCGGAAGGAACACCAAGCAAGAGCAAATCCATGAAAAATTCCTGCGGGATGCCAAAACGCTTCCCCTCGCGAATGGCCAGTAACAGCCCCGCCAAAGCTCCCAACCCCAAAATCAAGCCATACCAATGAACACGCAGCGATCCGATGGAGAACGCCACCGGATCGATGAGCAATGTTTGCATCTTTTATAACCTCCCTAGTCCTAGTCCAAATCGTCCATATCTTCAGCGATCGTAGCTGTCAGTTTGTTCGTAAACTGCAGCGCAGCATTCAGTCCCATTTGTTTCAATCTGTAGTTCATAGCTGCTACCTCAATAATAACCGCAAGGTTACGTCCTGGACGAACCGGAATGGTGACTAGAGGGATGTCTGTATCAATAATTCGTGTTGTTTCTTCATCTAATCCCAGACGATCATACTGTTTATCCTGCTGCCAGGCTTCCAATCGAACAACAAGCGTAATCCGTTTATTGTTCCGAACGGCTCCTGCACCGAATAACGTCATGACATTAATAATACCCACTCCGCGAATCTCCAGTAGATGGCGAATCAGCTCCGGCGCCGTTCCGTGAAGCTGAAAATCCGATGTCTGACGTATCTCCACCGCATCATCCGCAATCAATCGGTGTCCGCGTTTGACGAGCTCCAGTGCCGTCTCGCTTTTCCCGATACCGCTTGAACCTGTGATCAGCATCCCCACCCCATAAACATCGCACAAGACCCCGTGGATGGTTGTAGTTGGTGCAAGTTTGCGCTCCAGGAAGCTTGTGAATCGGCTTGTCAGAATGGTTGTCGCCATACTGCTGCGCAGTACAGGCAAACCTCTTTCGTTCCCGAGTTCCACCAGTTCCTCCGGCACTTCCAAGGAACGTGTAACCACAATGCAAGGTGTTTCTTCCGTACACAGGCTGCGCATCCGCTCTTTACGCTCTTCCGGCTTCAGCATTCCGAAGAAAGCCAACTCCGTGCGCCCCAGAAGCTGGACCCGTTCCCGTGGATGGTATTCAAAATAACCGGCCATTTCCAATCCCGGGCGATTCAGATCGTCCGTTGTAATCTGACGTTTTAAGCCTTCCTCACCTGCGATGACCTCCAGCTGAAACTGCTGGACCAGCTCGGATACCTTCACTTTCTTGGCCATGGTCTTACCCCTCTTCTTCCATTGTATATTGACATCACAACGCAACCGTCATATACACGGCCCGTATTGGATGATATATTCCATATTCGATATTTTCTAAAGTACAATCTTTATAAGCCTTATCAGCGATCTAGCAATTCACATGAAATATGATTCAACATCTCGTATGTCCCATACTTATGTATGCCTTGCTTTGTGCTTATCTTATCGAAAAAAGCCAATGAATGCAATTCTATCCGGCTACTCCATTGCGACATTAGGCTTATATGGGGGTGATCCTTCACTACTATTGCATACTAGAACTTGAATAATATTAAGGTCATGTTTTATTAGGATCATTATAGAACTCCATTTATTTCCTGCCTCTGGGTTGGCTGCTTTAAATAGATTGCTACCCATCGAAAACCTCTACTAGCAACTGCGAAGGACGTCCCAAATCTTTTTCTAGGCGTAAATACTACCATGATTATTTGTCTTTTTCTCCTAAAAAAACCGCCCCTTGAGAGGGCGGTTTTCAAGAGATCCCGATTGCTGAAGATTAGTCTTCGAGCAATACGTTCAATTCAGACTCTTTATCAAAGATATGAACTTTGTTCATGTCGAGTGCCAATTTCACATTGTCGCTTTCGCGAGTAGTCGAACGTCCGTCTACACGACCGATAACCGTATCAGTGCCCAAGCCGCTCAGGTACAAGAGCATTTCGTGACCAAGGTTCTCGGTTACGTCAACTTTTGCAGTGAAGATTGTGTTCGGAGAAGCTTCCAGGAAGACTGGCTCTTCATGAATATCTTCCGGACGAACACCCATGATTACTTCCTTGCCAATCATGGATTTGTTTTTGAGCAATTGTGCTTTGCCGCCTGGAACTTGAACGTTCAAGCCCTGGGAAGTGAAGTATACGCCACCGTTTTGCTCGGACAATTTACCGCTGATGAAGTTCATGGTTGGGGAACCAATGAAACCAGCAACGAACAGGTTGTTCGGATTGTTGTACAGTTGCTCTGGGGAATCCGCTTGTTGAATAATGCCGTCTTGCATAACAACGATACGGTCACCCATCGTCATAGCTTCTGTTTGGTCATGCGTTACATAGATACAAGTGGTTTCAAGACGCTTAACCAGCTTTGTAATTTCAGCACGCATCTGACCGCGGAGTTTCGCATCCAAGTTGGAAAGCGGCTCATCCATCAAAAAGACTTGCGGATCACGGACAATCGCACGGCCCAAGGCAACACGCTGACGCTGACCACCGGAAAGAGCTTTTGGTTTACGCTCGAGCAAATGCTCAATGTCCAAGATTTTAGCTGCTTCACGTACACGTTTATCGATTTCGTCTTTCTTCACTTTGCGGAGTTTCAAACCGAATGCCATGTTCTGATATACGTTCATATGTGGATACAAGGCGTAGGATTGGAATACCATCGCGATGTCACGATCTTTAGGTGCTACATCGTTAACAACGCGGTCGCCAATGTAAAGTTTACCCTCAGAAATTTCCTCAAGACCTGCGATCATACGCAATGTCGTGGACTTACCGCAACCGGAAGGACCTACCAATACCAAGAATTCTTTATCTTTAATATCCAGATTAACGTCAATTACAGTTGCTTTATCCGCACCTGCATACTTTTTGTAAATATGCTCTAAGCGTACACCAGCCATGTGCATTTGCCCCCTCATATGAATGTTATGAAATCGAATACAATTAATTTATAATCTTATATTACCCCATAGGCACCTGACTTGCTATACACAATCTGCACAAAAAACCTATTTCCTTTTCGTCACTTTATACAATAGAAGCGTTATTTTCACTAAAACCGCATCACTGAAGCTGCGAACATCAAGCCCCGTCTCCTGTTTGATCTTATCCAGGCGGTACAGAAGCGTGTTACGGTGAATATATAGGTGCTTGGCCGTCTCGCTCACGTTACAATCCAATTCGAAAAAAGACTCCAACGTTGACAAGGTCTCACTATCCTCGAACAAATCGGTATGTCCTGCAGCGTATTCTCGCAGAAATTGATTGCGCTGGTACTCGGGAATGCTATAAACCAGGCGCTCCAAATGAAGCCCGGTCGACAGATGGATATGTTCCTTTACCTGGAACGTCCGGCCGATGGTCATGGTCTCTCTTAACATGCTAACGGTCTGTGGCAGAGCATGCAAAGCATTAACTGCCGGTATCGCAGAGATATGGAAATCCCCCACCCACTCCGTTGAAATCAACTCGTAAAGCCCCATACAGAATAAGGAGAGCAAATCTTGATCGCCTTCCACCGAAGCATCCTCTTTATCATCCGTTGTTATACCGTCCAATAATTCCTGGTTCGCCAGGATAATCCATTCTTTATCTAGCAGTGGTACCAGAATGATGTCCCCGCCAAAATAGCTGCGTAATAATCGATGCAGCGCCTTATAACTTGGAGTGGGTGCATGCTCGCTCTCATGAATAAGAAGAAAGGGAACCATATCCTCCGTCAAGCTTGTCCGAATCCACATTTCCTCTGGTAATTCAGCAAGCAGTTCACCGGCTTGCAGACGTTCCTTTAACCAACCACCCAACTGTTGGGCGCGTCGTTCTTCTTCAACCTTACCAGCACTCTTGGACATTACCCCTGGTGTCGTATCCTGAAGGCTCGACAATAGTAGAGTTATAAGCCCAATCTCTGACTCCGTTAAGGCATTTTGATCCGCTACGATTACCCGGCTAGAATCCTGTTGATTCACTGGAATCCAAATCTCACCGAGGTCCTTGTGCACATAGGCGCCGTGAACCCTTCGTGGATGGTATGAGGTTCTGTTTTCTTCACGGTTACTAGCCCTCTGGGCTCTTTCCTCATGACCAACCCGATCACCGAATGGCGGTGAGGTCGCTATTGATTTTGTTAACCATGCTGCTTCCTGATCATTCAATGTTTTTAAACCGAGTGAGGTACCCAAGGTCTGCTCTAGTTTCTGAACGATGTGCTCCATCTCCACCATTGATGACTCCACCACTTTATCGTTTTTTCTTATTTTAGCATAACACCCTGTACAAACGACAATGCCTTCTCTCTAAGTCCATTTACATTGGAGAAAAACAGCTTAAAATAACACAAAAAGAGCCGTCAACAACGTTGACGACTCTTCGGATGAGCCATGAAGGACTCGAACCTTCGACACCCTGATTAAAAGTCAGGTGCTCTACCAACTGAGCTAATGGCTCTTATTTACTGGTGGAGGATGATGGATTCGAACCACCGAACTCGGACGAGAACAGATTTACAGTCTGCTGCGTTTGGCCACTTCGCTAATCCTCCAGGATATAAAGGTGGCTCGGGACGGAATCGAACCGCCGACACGAGGATTTTCAGTCCTCTGCTCTACCGACTGAGCTACCGAGCCTTACATAAATGACATAAAAATAAAGTGCGGAATGCAATCCTGCCCACTTTAATCTGTGGAAAACCGACCACTTTTATTCCTTAAGATTAATAATGGCGGAACTGACGGGATACTCTCTCTTCGTTCGAGACTGCGAAGTCTCTGCTAACGAAGATATGCTCCGACGAACCCGGTTATGGATTCTTATCCCTGAAGCTTGTAAATAATGGCGGAACTGACGGGATTCGAACCCGCGATCTCCTGCGTGACAGGCAGGCATGTTAGGCCTCTACACCACAGTTCCACATTATTAAAGATGGTGCCGGCGAGAGGACTTGAACCCCCAACCTACTGATTACAAGTCAGTTGCTCTACCAATTGAGCTACACCGGCATGGTAAGGTGATAAAAATAAGTACATGGTGGAGGCTGAGGGGATCGAACCCCCGACCCTCTGCTTGTAAGGCAGATGCTCTCCCAGCTGAGCTAAGCCTCCAGGTATGTATGGTAGCGGCGGAGGGGATCGAACCCCCGACCTCACGGGTATGAACCGTACGCTCTAGCCAGCTGAGCTACACCGCCATATAAACCTATTTGCGTTCAAGTTATTCAAATGGCGGAGAGAGAGGGATTCGAACCCTCGCACCGCTTACGCAGTCTAACCCCTTAGCAGAGGGTCCCCTTATAGCCACTTGGGTATCTCTCCATCATAACTTGTATGCAGTTACAGAGATTGATTCCCTGAAAACTAGATACGAAACGAATGTGCAGCACATTGAAATAGTTTTGGATAAGCCCTCGACCG
>NZ_JBCNHV010000001.1:0-1023166 GCF_050482385.1 Paenibacillus lautus | reverse complement strand
CCCAGGTCAATTGACCTGGGACGCCCCCTTTTTAATTCGTCCTGCATCATTCTTTTACATAACCCGTTCCGACTCTTGCGGTGTCTCTGACCCATGCGATCCCGATGTGTGCCGTTCGAGCCAGTCGAGAACATGTGCCGCTACTTCATCCCGGTTGATTTCATGCAGCATCTCGTGGCGGCCACCGGGATACAGACGGTATTCAAGATCCTGAATGCCATGTTTCCGGTACAATTCGATCAACCGCCGCACGCCTTTACCGCGGTGTCCGACCGGATCATCCTCGCCCGAGAAAATATAAACCGGCTTATCCTTTAGAAGGCATTCCATCAATTGAGGTTTATGGATCTGGGACAGCAGTTTAAAGAAATCACGGAAGAAACGAGCGCTGCATACCTTGCCGCAGTAGGGGTCGTTGATATACTTATCTACTTCCGCTTCATCCCGGGACAGCCAATCGAACGGCGTGCGAATAGAGCCGAAACCTTTGTTGTAAGGGCCGAACACCATGGCGTTCAGCATCAGACTCCGGTGTGTGTCTCCTTGCAAGCGCATTTGTGCAGCTGCCAAGCTCATACCGAACGTCAGCAGTCCCTGGGGCCCATTGGTGCCTGACAGTATGAATCCGTCGAATAATTCACCGTTCGAACACATGATCTTTTGCGTCAAAAAGGAGCCCATGCTGTGCCCCATCAAATAATGCGGAACACCGGCATGGCGCTTCTTGAGCTCGGAAGCAAGAAGCAGCTGGTCTTCAATCATCCCTTCGAATCCGTTTTCCCCGGGATCGCCGAGAAGCGTAAGGCCCGACGTTTGTCCATGACCCCGATGGTCGTTGCAGTACACGGCGTAGCCGTGCTCTGTCAGCAACTCGGCAAGCTCCTCGTATCGCTTGCCGGTTTCGCACATGCCATGTGCGATTTGCACGATGGCACGAATGGGATGGTCCGGCTCCGGCAGCCATTGGTATACAAAAATATGCATTCCCTGCTCATTTAGCATCGTAAACGTGTCGGTTTGCATCACAGGCTTAACACCTCCACAAAAACGAATGGTTTATCTCAATTATTTATACCCTGATTAAGGAAGATATGAACGAAGAACCGTAGATTGCCCGTCCAGTGTATATGCACCCAGGTTAGCTGGCAGCAGGAAGCATTGTCCGGAGGTGTAATCCATGGAGCCGTTATCCCAGCTGAGGGTTCCTTGACCATCGCAAACCACCACGATTGTGAAGCTTTCCGCGGAAGTGGACAAGGACCAGGCACCGTTAACAACGCCTTTTTCGACTACAAAATAGGGAGATTTGGCAAGCTCAAGCCATTCTCCAGGCGCGGTTCCTTCTGTGCTCATGGTGGTTGCGCCCGATCCTTCATAGGCCGTCACGTTCAAGGAGTCTTCAATATGAAGCTCACGCGGCTTACCGTCAAGGCCTGGTCGATTATAATCGAAAATCCGGTAGGTTGTATCCGAATTCTGCTGGATTTCCGCCACTACAACGCCCGCACACAGCGCATGTACCGTACCGGCAGGTATGTAGAATGTATCTCCGGCTTTTACGGACACTTCTTGCAGTTGGTCCATAACTGTGCCGTTTTCCATAGCTTCTTTCAAAGTCTCGCGGCTAACGCCTTCTTTCAGACCGTATATGATTTTGGCGTCCGGTTTCGCATCCAGCACATACCACATCTCAGTCTTGCCCAGCTCGCCTTTCGGAAGCCCCTCGTAGTCATCGGTCGGATGGACCTGAACGGAGAGGTTGTCATTGCAGTCAAGCAGCTTGATCAGCAGAGGGAAACGTCCGTTAACTTCGGAGAATCCTTTGCTGCCAAACCACTCCCGTCCAAATTGCTCACGAACCTGATCCAAGCCGCGGCCGGCAAGTTCACCGTTCACAATGCTGGTCGTACCGTTCGGATGGTCGGCGATCATCCAGCCTTCTCCGATATGTCCTTCGGGAATATCCAAGCCGAATTGCTCCAGGGCACGGCCACCCCACACGCGTTCTTTAAATTCGGGTTGGAACAACAATGGATATGGTTTTGTCATTGTAATCATCTACCTTTCATCATGTTTGGAATATTCTATGGATGTAAGTGCGGTACCTCTCCTAGAACTTATATCATATCGGCTTCTTCCGTTCCAGTGCAATGAGATATGGTGCTTCGGATCGCTGAAGACCTCGATATAATATGGTTTGCACTTTGTGCTGGGGCAATTCCGCCGCCCAGGCCTGCACGGCGTCTGCTTCGGCATCGCCGCCCTTGTGGCCTGGATACAGCACGATGGTGATAATGCCGCCGGGGCGAAGCAGCTCGATGGCAGCTTCCAGAGCCGTTAGCGTGCTGGCGGTTTCCGTCATGATCCGTTTATCTGATGAATCTGCCGGAAGATAACCTAGATTGAACATGATCGCTCCTATACGGCCATGCTCGCACTCAGGTACGCATTCTCCCATAAGCGCATGGCTCTGGTGGTGAAGGGTAATCTCTGCAAGGGTGTCGGGCGATTCCTTATCCATCCTATCACGAGTCAGCTGCAGTGCTTGTTCCTGAATATCAAAAGCGTACACCTTGCCCTTAGATCCTATGCATCTGGCTAAATACAGTGTATCGGCGCCGGTTCCGGCCGTCGCATCCAGCGCAATGTCCCCAGGCCGCAACCTTTCGGACACGAGTTTGTGGGCAAAACTCAAAACCGAGAGGAAGCCCATCAGGATCCCCCCCACAATTTACCCTGCCATGTATCCCGGCGTTTGAGCTCGGCGTCAATGCCGTTAAGCACTTCCCATTTTTTGAGACTCCACGTCGGCCCGATCAAGAGATCCCGGGGAGCGTCTCCGGTCAGACGATGAACAATCATCTCCGGAGGCAAGAGCTCCAGACTGTCTGCGATAAGGCTGATGTATTCGTCCTGCTCCAGGAACCGCAGCAGACCAGCTTCATATTGCTTCACCATCGGCGTCTTGCGCATGAGGTGCAGCAGGTGGATCTTGATTCCCTGCACATCCATCTTGGAGACGGCCCGGCCGGTGGCGAGCATCATGTCATGGTCCTCTTGCGGAAGGCCATAAATGATGTGTGTGCAGACACGGATGTTATGCTTGCGCAGCTTTTCGACCGCTTCCAGATAACATTCGGTATCATGGGCCCGGTTGATTAGCTCAGAGGTGGAATCATGGATCGTTTGCAGGCCCATTTCCACCCAGAGATAGGTTCGCTCATTCAGCTCCGCCAAGTATTCCACGACGTCGTCAGGCAGGCAGTCGGGGCGAGTAGCGATCGATAAACCGACAACACCCGGCTGCTGCAGAATGACTTCATAGTATTCCCGAAGCTCTTCGACCGGAGCATACGTATTAGTGTAGGCTTGGAAATAACCGATGTATTTGGCGCTCGGCCATTTCTGGTGCTGCCGGTCACGGATGGTGTTGAACTGGGTAACAAGATCATCCCGCCGTCGTCCGGCAAAATCACCGGAGCCGCGAGCGCTGCAGAAGGTGCACCCGCCCTTGGCAATCGTGCCGTCGCGGTTCGGGCATGTAAAGCCCGCATCCAGCATAACCTTGAATACTTTTTCCTGGAACTGGCTGCGCATCTCGTAATTCCATGTATGAAATCGTTTGTCGCCCCATAACATTGGGGCGGGTCTAAGTGATGTACTCATGTGTGCTCCTTTTATAGCCGCATATGATGAATAGTGACAGGTATAGCTGTGCCTCAAAGTATACATGTGTTTACTTACCTTTTACTAAAGCAGATATGTCCATTGTAACAAAAAATAAAGCATTGCGTTATATACAGGTCTTCAAGCCTAATTAAGATGTTGTTACTTGAATGAATTGCATATAATTGGTATATTTAAAGTAGAAAAATAAAAATATGATTCAAGCAATTTTGGCATGGGTATATATCGGATAGGATTCATATTTGTGTGACGTCATGGATACAATAATACCGTGAGGTGATTACGAATGAATTCATCGACAGTAAAGAATGACAGTAAAGACAAAATCGCTGTGGAACTTACCCCGAACGAAGCTTTAGCCCTTACCGGCGTGGAGTTTAACTCCAACCAGGATGTGAAGGCTTCGGCACGTCGCAAGATTCGGGCTGCCTTTGAGAAGACGTTTGATTTTACAACGAAAGAAAGGTAGACTATTCACAGTTTAACTATCGCGGAACCCCAATTCCAAATATAAGAAAGAGGAACCTAAAGCCTTTGCGTTAAGCAAAGCGTGGGTTCCTTTTTCTATGGGGCTCTTTACTTTTGCGATTAACTTCGTCACAATAAATGCAGTATGGGGATATCATTCTAATTTACTTGGAAAGTTTCGGAGGTATGACATGCGTTTACGCGGAAGAAAAGGTATACGGGAAAATCTGGAGCAGCAGGAAGACCTGGTCGTTTTGGACCCCGGTCAATATAGAGGGAAATGGGCTTCATTATTTGGCAATGACCTTCCGATCCATGTTGAATTCGGCATGGGCAAAGGTCAATTCATAAGCCAGATGAGTTACAAGCATCAGAATGTGAATTTTATCGGAGTGGACATGTACGACGAGCTGATTCGCCGCGCTAGCGAGAAGGGGCGCAATGCTTGGGCTCAGGATGGTATCGATACGCCGCCGAATCTGAAGCTGGCACTGTTTAATATCGAGAATGTCGAGCAGGTCTTTGAACCCGGCGAGATCGAATGTTTATATTTGAACTTCAGTGATCCGTGGCCAAAATCCAAGCATGCCCGCCGTAGGTTGACGCATCCGCGTTTTCTGGGCAAGTATTCCCGGATCCTGAACGAGCGCGGGGAAATTCACTTCAAGACCGATTCGGTCACGCTGTTTGAGTTCTCCCTGAATGCATTTGCTGATTATGGCTTGCAAATGACGAATATTTCGCTGGATCTGCATCGCGACGGGCAGAACGAAGAGCATGTCATGACGGAATACGAGACGAAATTCGTCGGTCAAGGTATGCAGATTCATCGCTGCGAGGCCATTGTCGGCAAGGAAGCACTTGCTTCCTACCAAAAGAATCGCCTTGAAAAATACGGTAAATAATGTCTTTAAGTAGAGTCTTCCCTATGATAGCGTTTGCAACTATTATAATAGTAGGAAGTCTATCCATTGCGATGATATATTTACAGACAACGGCATAAAAAAAGGTGTGCTCCCTCTTTAGGAGTACACCTTTTCGTTTTCCAGCATGTCGATGATGCTGCGTGCGCTTTGCATCGGATGAAATCGTTCGATGTCTCGCAAATTTTGCACCCGTTGCTGTTGGATCATGTCATATTGATGAAGCAGGTTGTTCATCCAGTTGCCAATAACCTCCAGCGAGTGGATCGGCTCACCCAATCCTTGCGCCGTGAAGTACTGGCAGTTCTCTTCTTCCTGCCCCGGAAGAGGCTGATGGAACAGCATCGGGATTCCTTTGGCAAGGCCTTCGGTGCATGTCATGCCGCCCGGCTTCGTAACGAGCAGATCCGACACTTCCATGAGTTTGTCGATCTCGCGCGTAAAGCCCAAAATCCGGATGTTCGGATGTTGGAACCGAGGGTTGTTCTCTAACTCCTCGCGTCCTTTGTCGTTTTTGCCGAGGCAAAATATGATCTGGACTTCTTCGCGCCATCTGGTTAGGAATTCATGCACAACTTCGTCATTCATGATGCCCCATCCTCCGCCCATCACAAGCACGGTGGGCATATCGGACAGATTAAACCGTTCCCTGATTTCCTTCTTGCTCGGATGCGTCCAGAAGTCGGGATGGATTGGAATGCCGGTGACCTGAATTTTGGCTTGGGACACCCCGCGATTGAGCAGCTTTCGCTTCACTTCCGGTGTGGACACGAAGTATCGGTCGACTTCGGGACTAATCCATGTATCGTGAGCATCATAATCGGTTATAACGGTACACAGAGGCACATCAATGCCCAGCCGCTTCAAACGCGAGATAACCGCACTTGGTATGAAGTGGGTACACACAATGATGTCGGGTTTGAGTTGTCTGACCACATTTTTGGTGCTTGTATAGAACATTCGGTGAAGTGCTAAAGCCGTAAAGCGGTTAAAGGACTTTTGATGGCGATACATGTACCCGACCAATCTCGGGCGAGTTGTGATCGTCTTTCTGTAGGCCGAAATGATCAGTGGAGCGATTTTAGGGTTCAAGAAGCTCCCGAGTTCGAGAACTTTGGTCTGTACGCTAGGCGATAACTGGCGCAGGCTGCTGGAGAGTGCATGAGCGGCCTGTGTATGGCCTGCGCCGAACCCTTCAGATAACAGCAAGACTCTTTTTTTAGCCACTACTTTTCACCCGTTCTGCAGCGTTATTCTTTAACTTTAACATATCGACTTTGGGAAAAGAAATCAACCATTCCCCACCTGCGTTTAGGGGACTTTGGTCCCGGAAACGGAAGCTTTATTTGTCAAGATTCTCGCTGGCGCCTTGCTACTTAAGGAGTTAGCCAGCGACGCGCATTTTGTAGAAAATCAGGGTCCGTGGTCTTTTGACTTGAGTAGGAGATGCCGCTACAATGATTCAAACGGACATCAAAAAGTTTATTAGAGAAAGAGCATAGAAAAAAAACGAAAACTTTTTGGGTGTTTGTTGCGTTTATTTATTGGCGGACAAGTCGAAAAAGAAAAAATGGGCAGCCAAGAGAAATAAAAAGCAAGGAAACGGATGAAAATAAGAACTAAGGCCGTTTGAAACGAAGCTTGCTGGCAAACTGGGTTGCAAGCTGAGCTCTTTTACGAAGTTTTTCCGTAAATTAGAGCGTTCCACGGTTTTGACAAAAGATTCAAAAGTGTGGAAAATCGTGTATGACGTGCGAAGTTGCCCCGCGGCACCGAGGCTACTAGAAGGACAGACACAAGTCACAGGGTCATAGCAACAACAAAAAAAGCGAAAAACTTAGAGAGAAAAAAATAACAAACATTCTCGGGTTATAAAAAGGGGGTAACGGAGAATCATGATAGACGCCATCTTTATCGCGCTCCAACTATTCTTGGCCGCGGTGGGTGTGTACCAGTTCGTATTCTCTTTGTTTGGTCTGGTCAAAAGAAAAAAGAAACAACATTTTAAACCCAATAAATCATTTGCAGTGTTAGTTGCTGCGCACAACGAAGAACAGGTTGTCGGTGCATTAATGGAGAACCTGAAACAGCTTGATTATCCGAAACATCTGTACGACGTATTTGTCATCTGCGACAACTGTACAGATCGTACAGCAGAGATCGTCCGTGCCCACGGGATGAACGCATGCGTGCGTACGAATCAGAATCTTCGAGGCAAAGGTTATGCCATCGAGTGGATGCTGAAAGAGCTCTGGGCTATGCCGCGCCAGTATGATGCGGTCGTCATGTTTGACGCGGATAATCTGGCGGATCCGAATTTCCTGAACGAAATGAACAATGATCTTTGCTCTGGAGCAAGAGTTATCCAGGGATATATCGATACCAAGAACCCTGAGGATTCCTGGATCACTGCCTCTTATGGGGTGTCTTACTGGTATATCAACCGCTTGTGGCAGCTTTCCCGCAGCAATCTGAACATGGCGAACTTTCTCGGCGGTACGGGGATGTGCTTTGAGACCAATCTCTTGAAGGAGATCGGCTGGGGCGCAACCAGTCTGGTCGAGGATTTGGAGTTCACTATGCGCAGCGTTATGCGCGGTGTGTATCCGAAGTTCAACTATGACGCGAAAGTATTTGACGAAAAGCCGCTTACGTTTAAGGCTTCAGCCAGACAACGTCTGCGCTGGATGCAGGGTCACTTCACGGTTGCCCGCCGTTACTTCTTCCCGCTGCTGTGGCGTGCCATTAAAGAACGCAGCCTCGTGAAGCTGGATTTGGCATTGTACGGAGTCAATGTTTACATTGTGCTGCTGACTTTCTTGTTGACGGCCGTCATCTGGGTTGACACCTCATTCTTCGATGGTCCGAATATCGCGAATCTGTACGGTTACTTACCGCTGTGGCTGAGCTTTACGGCGATCGCGGCGAATGTGTTCACGTTCATGATCGCGATGATTCTGGAGAAGGTGAAGTACAAGAAGGTGTACTTCTATCTGGTGCTGTTCCCGATATACCTGCTGTCGTGGTATCCCATCACGGTATATGCGTTCTTCACGCAGAACAACAAGCAGTGGAGCCATACGGAACATACCCGGGTTGTGCGCCTTGAAGAAGTTCAAAGCAAACAAGGCTAATCCAATTTTTATTCCATCTGTGTTGACAGAAGATAGGATGACCTGTTATACTATCCTAGTCTGTTAAACAGAATATCTGATTGCAAGCAGAAGCACCGCTTCTCACCTGACCGACATGTGTTGGCTGGTTTGATCACGAAATCAATGAATGGATTCAACTTCATTTGTGAGATGAGTATCAAATAGGGATGTCGGTGATTAACCCGTCATCCCTTTATTTTTTTTGCAAACAGGAACAACAAGTAATTTGGAGGTGGAGGACTATCAGTAAGGAACATATGATCAATGACGAGATTCGGGCCAAGGAAGTACGTTTGGTTGGTGCCGAAGGTGAACAAATCGGGATCAAGCCGATTCGTGAAGCACTGCAAATGGCAATTGATCTCAATCTGGATCTGGTGAACGTGGCCCCTCAGGCGAAACCGCCAGTATGCCGCATCATGGACTACGGTAAATTCCGCTATGAGCAGCAGAAGAAAGAGAAGGAAGCACGTAAGAACCAGAAAATTGTAGATATCAAAGAAGTATGGTTCCGAGCCAACATTGAGGAGCATGATTATCAAACCAAGCTTCGCAATGTCGTTAAGTTTTTGAAAGACGGCGATAAAGTGAAATGCTCCGTGCGTTTCCGTGGTCGTGAAATCACCCATGCTAGCATTGGTCAGAAGATTTTGGAGCGCGTGAAGGTGGAAGTGGCGGATCTCTGCGTCATTGAACGTCAACCGAAATTGGAAGGCCGCAGCATGATTATGATTTTGGCTCCAAAAGCCTAAGAGAAATTAGAGGAGGAAGTACTACAATGCCTAAAATGAAAACACATAGCAGCCTGAAAGGCCGCTTCAAAATTACTGGTACTGGTAAAGTTAAACGTTATAAAGCTTACAAAAACCACTTGCTTTCCCACAAATCCAAGCGTGCGAAGCGCGTATTGTCCAATAGCCCAGTTATGGCGCCTGGAGATGTTAAACGTTTGAAGCAAGGTCTGGCTAACTTGAAATAGTAAACAACAATTATTGGGAGGTCTTTTGATATGGCACGAGTTAAAGGCGGATTTGTCGTTCGTCGTCGACATAAAAAAGTATTGAAGCTTGCGAAAGGTTATTTCGGTTCCAAACACCGCATTTTTAAAACTGCTAACGAGCAGGTTATGAAATCCCTCGTTTATGCATACCGGGATCGTCGCAATACGAAACGTAATTTCCGTAAATTGTGGATCGTTCGTATCAACGCGGCTGCTCGTCAAAATGGTCTGTCTTACAGCAAATTGATGCATGGTCTGAAGCTTGCTGGCGTGGACATTAACCGTAAAATGCTGGCTGATTTGGCTGTTAATGATCTGAACGCGTTCAATTCTTTGGCTACTGTAGCTAAAGAAAAAGTGAACGCTTAATTATACGTGTATGAAAAAACCGCCGTAATATTACGGCGGTTTTTTTTATTTTGTGCTCCTGTCCGTCATGCATAAGAACGTAAGCGCTGGATGAGGGGTACGAGAAGCTTTTTTTCCTATCTTTAACCATCGTAAGGGCCATAAAACAAGCAAGGGAACTCCTTCCGGAATAGATTGAAATGTATATTACCTGAGGAGGGATCTTATGCACAAGCCTGTCAGCAAGGCGAAAGTGAAATCATATGTGGGCAAAGAGATCGTAGCGTATAAGAAGGACGGGACTATGGTGACGGGCAAGCTGGTACGCGTCTCCGGCAACCGCCTTTTTGTGGAACCGGCAACCAAGGGGAAAAAGGTGAAAACCAAGGCGATTATTCCGCTCGCATTGTTTGACCTTCTTGCCATTGGTACGGCCCCTTATGCATATGGCGGCGGGTTTGGAGGCTACCCTGGCGGCTTTGGACCGGGTTACGGCGGCTTCGGGCCGGGTTTTGGCGGACCAGGCTTCGGACCGGGCTTTGGGCCAGGTTTCTTCTGGTAATTAGAGGAACCAAATCTTTTCCAGCTCATAACATCGACTGGGTTCGATGATTCTGGTTACCGTGTAGCCAAGCTTTCGGTAAAAGTTTAGGCCGGTATGGTTGCCAATATCCACCATGACCTTGGCACGTTTGCATCCGCGGGATACAGCGAAACGTTCGGCATGTTCCATCAATCGGACACCCCATCGTTTTCGCTGTGCGGTGGATGCGACGGCCAGCATATCGATATACAGCAGTTCGCCGTGCATCATAAAATGGACAAAGGCAATGATTTTATCGTTATTCTGAGGCGAAGCAACAAGGGTCACGCCGCGTCGTAATCGAGAGGGAATATCTTTACGGATGACGTCCAGCTCTTTTTTTGTCATATGGGAAAGCGGGACGAGTTGGGACTCAATGAGTTGTAGAATCATCGGATCATCCTGCTCCGGTTTTCGATAGCGGATCATCGTGTTGTTTCCTCCCTTCACCGCTATTAAGGATAGCTCCATTTATCATATGTAGCAGGGTTTAAGAGCGTGTTTTGCATCAAGGAAGCGAGGGATTGCCCCATTTGTGAATGAAAACCTTTCATCGGAAGTAAAATAAATGTGTTGACTTCTGGAATGAATGAATCATATAATGTTTCTAAACATTTTAACGAATATATCCAATCGGCAATGATGAGGACGAAGTTTAAAGGGCTCTTTTGCTCAGAGAGTGGATGGATCAGCTGAGACCACCACCAAAACCCCTTTTATACGAGCTCACCTCGGAGCTGTTTCCCTGAAAGATGCTACGCTATGACTTTATCGCATTAAGTCGTAACAGCGTTTATTAGGGGGAATCGTCTTAGTCCACGTTACGGACTGCAGATATTGAAGAGCTGTGTTCATTGTGTTCTTCATACCTGCTGAGGCTTTACACTGCGAAGTGTAGGGCAAACATGGGTGGTACCACGGAAGCTAAACCTTTCGTCCCTCACACGGAGATACTCCGGGTGTGGCGACGGAAGGTTTTTTTGTTGCTTGAATGAAGAGTGCCAATATTTGAGAGGAGGATGACTGATGAGCGCGCAAACTCCAGAAGTGCGGTCTACAGAACAATTACGAGAGAAATGGTTGAAGCCTGAAGTGATTACCGGATCGGAAATCTTGCTTCGGAGTCTTCTGCTCGAAGGTGTCGAATGCGTCTTCGGGTATCCGGGCGGAGCGGTCCTGTACATCTACGATGCCATGTATGGTTTTGAGGATTTCAATCACGTCTTGACCCGTCACGAACAAGGCGCCATTCATGCGGCAGACGGTTACGCTCGCGCAAGCGGCAAAGTCGGTGTGTGTATAGCGACTTCAGGGCCAGGGGCAACGAACCTGGTGACCGGTATCGCAACAGCTTATATGGATTCCGTTCCGCTCGTTGTTATAACTGGTAATGTTGCAACTACACTGATCGGTACGGACGCTTTCCAGGAAGCGGACATTACGGGCATCACGATGCCGATTACGAAACACAGTTATCTGGTAAGAGATGTAAAGGATCTGCCAAGGGTGATTCACGAAGCCTTCCATATCGCTTCAACCGGCCGCAAAGGTCCGGTACTGATCGATATTCCGAAGGATGTATCCGCGGCAACGACGCTGTTCCAGCCGGAAGAACGAATTCAACTGAGAGGATATAATCCTCGGACGGTACCAAACAAACTTCAGTTGGATAAGCTGGCCCGGGCGATTGAGGAAGCTGAGCGTCCGATGATTATTGCTGGCGGCGGGGTGATTTACTCCGGAGCTCATGAAGGGCTGTACGAATTCGTGAACAAATCGGGGATTCCGATCACGACAACGCTCCTCGGTCTGGGTGCTTTCCCGAGTGGTCATGACTTGTGGACAGGAATGCCGGGCATGCACGGAACCTACACATCGAACCATGGTATTCAGCAGTCGGACCTGCTGATCAACATCGGGGCAAGATTCGATGACAGGGTTACAGGTAAACTCGACGGATTCGCGCCACATGCGAAGATTGTTCATATCGACATCGATCCGGCTGAGATCGGCAAGAACGTGCCAACCGATATCCCGATTGTCGGAGACGTCAAGACCGTGTTTGAGATGCTGAATCCGCTCGTTCCATACGCAGCGAAAGCAGATGCTTGGAGAGACCAGATTAGAAAATGGAAAGCTGAATACCCATACCGTTACGTCGATTCGGATACGGTGCTGAAGCCGCAATGGGTTATCGAAATGCTGAACGACACCACGAAGGGTGAAGCGATTGTAACGACTGACGTTGGTCAGCACCAAATGTGGTCTGCTCAGTATTACAAGTTCAACCAGCCGCGTTCCTGGATCACCTCCGGCGGTCTCGGAACGATGGGCTTCGGATTCCCGTCCGCGATTGGTGCCCAGATGGCGCATCCGGATCGCCTGGTCATTTCGATCAACGGGGATGGCGGTATGCAGATGTGTTCGCAAGAACTTGCCATCTGTGCCATCAACAACATTCCGGTAAAAATCGTTGTTATCAACAACCAGGTGCTCGGCATGGTTCGTCAATGGCAGGAGCTGATTTACGATAACCGTTACAGCCACATCGATCTGGCAGGCAGCCCTGATTTCGTCAAGCTGGCTGAAGCCTACGGTGTCAAAGGACTTCGTGCCACTACGAAAGAAGAAGCACAGCGTGCTTGGGCCGAAGCAATGGAAACACCGGGACCCGTCCTCGTTGAATTCGTTGTAGAGAAAGGCGAGAACGTGTATCCGATGGTGACGCAAGGGTCGACAATCGATCAAATGCTGATGGGGGATGCGTAAGATGAGTACAAAACATACCATTGCCGTACTAGTGAACGACCAGCCGGGTGTCCTGCAGCGTGTATCCGGGTTATTCGGACGCAGAGGCTTTAACATCGAGAGCATTACCGTGGGACAGTCGGAGGAATCCGGTTTGTCCCGGATGGTTATCGTAACCACCGGTGATGAAACAACGCTGGAGCAGGTGGAGAAGCAGCTTTACAAGCTGATCGATGTCATTAAAGTCATCAACCTGAGCTCGAAACCGATGGTAGCCAGAGAACTCGCCCTGATTAAAGTAAAAGCCGAGCCATCGGCCAGACCCGAAATTATGGGAGTTGTCGAGACTTTCCGTGCATCCGTCGTGGATATCGGAACAGCTAACCTGATGGTTCAGGTGGTTGGCGATACCGTCAAAATCGATGCCATGATCGAGCTGCTTAAGCCGTATGGCATCCAGGAGCTTTCCCGTACCGGGGTTACCGCGATGATTCGCGGTAACGCGTAATGATTTTACGTTTTTCTTTTATCCAAGATGACAAAGTTATTGCAATATAGACGTTAGACACCTGCATGGCATGAGCGGGTGTCTCAGCAGATCGGGAAAGGGATTCGGTCTATTGAGATACCCGCTCATCATGAAGGGTCTTTAAAATCAAAGGAGGACTTATACAAATGGCAATTACTACTTATTATGAACAAGATGCAGAACTCAGCGTGTTGAAAGACAAAACGATCGCGGTTATCGGTTATGGAAGCCAAGGTCATGCGCAAGCGCAAAACTTGCGCGACAGCGGACTTCAGGTTGTCATTGGTCTTCGTGAAGGCAAGTCGTTCGACAAAGCGAAAAACGATGGATTCGAAGTACTTCCTGTAGCCGAAGCCGTTAGCCGTGCAGATGTAGTACAAATCCTGATGCCGGACGAAACGCAAGCAGCAGTGTACAAGAACGATATCGAGCCAAACCTGAAAAAAGGCGCGGCACTGATGTTCTCCCACGGTTTCAACGTTCATTTTGGTCAAATCGTAGCTCCTAAAGACAACGATGTCCTTCTGGTTGCTCCTAAATCCCCGGGCCACATGGTTCGCCGTACGTATGTTGAAGGCTTTGGCGTACCTGGATTGATCGCAATCGAGAAAGATGCGACTGGACAAGCTAAGGCGATCGGTCTTGCTTATGCCAAAGGTATTGGTTGTACTCGTGCAGGCGTTATCGAAACTTCCTTCCGCGAAGAAACCGAAACAGACTTGTTCGGTGAGCAGGCCGTATTATGCGGCGGTGTATCCGCATTGGTTAAAGCTGGTTTCGAAACGTTGACTGAAGCTGGATACGCGCCGGAAATGGCATACTTCGAGTGTCTGCATGAACTGAAACTGATCGTAGACATGATCTATGAGGGTGGTCTTGCAAGCATGCGCGACTCCATCAGTAACACGGCGGAGTACGGCGATTATGTAACAGGCCCGCGTGTGGTAACCGAAGATACGAAGAAGGCAATGAAAGAAGTCCTTTCCGATATTCAACAAGGTAAATTCGCTCGCGACTTTATCCTTGAGAACCAATCGGGACGCGCGTTCCTGACCGCTACCCGCCGCAACGAGTCCGAGCATCCGATTGAAGTGGTTGGTGCCGAGCTTCGTGAAATGATGCATTGGATCAAGAAATAAGAATATATAGAATTCATAAGGAATTCTTCCGGGTATAGAGCAGTCAAGCATAAGATGGATGATGCTGCTGCACGGGATCCGTTAGATTAAGCAGCCGGCGGCAGGGGATTAAGTCAACCTGCCGCCGGATGTTTACGTCAAGCGATAAACTTCAAGGAGGTGCCGACATGCGAAAGATTTATGTCTTTGATACAACGCTAAGAGATGGAGAACAATCTCCTGGCGTGAATTTGAACACTCGGGAAAAGGTGGAAATTGCCCTTCAACTCGAAAAGTTGAAAATCGACCGCATGGAAGCAGGGTTTCCAGCGGCGTCACCCGGTGACCTGGCTGCTGTGAACGCAGTGGCACGCGCGGTTAAGGATGTCACGGTCATTGGATTGTCACGCTCCAGAGAGAGTGACATCGATGCGGTTCGCGAAGCGCTTCAGGGAGCGCAGGATCCGTGCATTCATGTGTTCCTGGCCACTTCCCCGATTCACCGCAAGTTTAAGCTGCGGATGGAGAAGCAGCAGGTGCTGGAAACGGCGCAGGCCTCGATCCGTTATGCTAAGAAATACTTTTCCAAAGTGGAGTTTTCCCTGGAGGATGCCGGCCGGACGGAGCTGGATTTCATGGCTGAGGTTGTCGGCATGGCTGTGCGCGAAGGAGCCAATGTCGTCAACATTCCGGATACCGTGGGTTATTTGAATCCTTCGGAGTACGGGGCCATCTTCAAATACTTGAAGGAAAATGTTCCGGGCATCGAGAAGGTGCAGTTGAGCGCGCATTGCCATAACGATCTGGGCATGGCGACGGCGAACACCCTTGCCGCCATTCTGAATGGGGCCGATCAGATCGAAGGAACGATCAACGGAATCGGTGAACGTGCAGGTAACACCGCGATTGAGGAAATTGCGATGGCGCTGGAGACGCGTTCCGAGTTTTTCGGAGCGAAGACGGGGCTGGTACTGACAGAAATCGCCCGCACGAGCCGCCTTGTGAGCAAGCTGACCGGTATGGTTGTACCGGGCAACAAAGCGATTGTCGGCGCGAACGCATTCGCTCATGAATCGGGCATTCATCAGGATGGCATGCTGAAAGAGAAGACGACCTACGAAATTATGACGCCAGAGTCCATCGGGCTCAAAGAAAGCAAGCTGGTGTTAGGCAAACACTCCGGCCGCCATGCTTTCCGGGAGAAGCTGCTGGATCTGGGTTATGAGCTGAGCGAGGAGCAGGTGAATGATGCATTCGCCAAATTCAAAGTGCTGGCCGACAAGAAGAAGGAAGTATCCGATGAGGATCTGCTGGCTCTGCTGGAAGAGAAACTGATCGATACGCCGGAAGTGTTCAAGCTGGAAACAATTTTTGTTGCTTACGGCAATGAATCTACGCCGACGGCGCGGGTTCGTATTGCGACAGCGGAGCAGACGATTGAGGGAGAGGCCGAGGGCAACGGTTCCGTGGACGCGATCTATAACGCGATCGACAAGGTGACCGGAGAAGAGGTTACGCTTGCGGATTATTCCATCAAGTCGGTTACGCATGGCAAGGATGCTCAAGGCGAGGTGCATGTGGTGCTGTCGCAGAACGACGTGGCAGCACAAGGCCGCGGCTTGAGCACGGACATTTTGGAGGCAAGTGCAAGAGCTTACGTGGATGCGGTTAACGTCCTGATCGAGAAACGCAAAACGTTTAGCCAGCGCGAGCGCGCTACACTGTAATCCATACTTGGCGTGATGGGAGCTCGGATCGCAGTGTGAGCGCTGAAGGAGCATACCATGAAAAAGAGGGGCCGCTGTTGAAGCGGCTCCTCTTTTAATTGTTTTTTTAACTGTTGGCCAGACGTGTAATGCTGGTATCAAAGACACTTGCACCGAGCATATAACGCCTCATAGCAGTGCGCCGATACCGGCTTGATGCAGCTGATACAACGAGATAAGACGGAGTTTTATTTGGGCGCCGAAGCGAAAGTCCGAATCTTACCAGGCGTAGGCCTGCGGAGCCGCGCCGCCCGGACCCGGGAAGATTTCATCCAGACGTTTCATCACGGATTCATCGAGTTCAATCTCAAGCGCGCGCAGGGAGCTTTCGAATTGCTCCAGCGTGCGCGGTCCGATAATCGGTCCCGTAACCGCCGGGTTCTTAAGTACCCAGGCAAGGGCGACATTGTCCTGCGGTTCGCCGAGCTCCTGGCAGAGTGCCGCGAACTGTTCCAGCTGCGAGCGATACTTCTCCACGCGTTCCGCATTGCCTCCGCTGCGTGTGCCCTCTATTTTCTTAAGCGCATTGCGTCCCAGCAGTCCGCCGTCCAGCGGGCTCCATGGAATGACGCCGAGTCCGAGCTTCTGCGAAGCGGGAAGCACTTCGAGTTCAGGCAATCGACAAGTTAAACTGTATTTATGCTGCTCGGAAACCAAGCCGAGGAAGTGCCGGCTCTGAGCTGCGGCTTGTGCAACTGCAATCTGCCAGCCCGCAAAATTGCTGGATCCGACATATCCGATTTTTCCTTGATGAACCGCAACCTCAAAAGCTCCCCATAGCTCTTCCCATGTGACAGAAGGATCCACGTGATGCATTTGGTACAGCTCGATATGATCTGTCTGCAGACGCTTCAGCGATGCTTCCAGATGACGGCGCAGTTTATAACTTGATAGTCCGGCTTCATTGTTGGGGCCATCCAGAGGATCACTCATGGAGCCGTAGAATTTGGTAGCCAAAACGACTTTCTCGCGGCGGCCCCCGCCTTGATTAAACCAGCGTCCGATAATGGTTTCAGTCAGCCCGGAGTTCTCGCCCCAGCCGTAGACATTGGCCGTATCGAAGAAGTTGACGCCGGCGTCAAGCGCTGCATCCATGATGCGGAAGGCTTCCTTTTCATCCGTGGCAGGACCGAAATTCATCGTCCCCAGACACAAACGACTTACTTTCATACCTGATTTACCTAGAGCAGTGTACTGCATAATCAATGATCACTCCTTGGTCGTTTAGGGTATAAGACAAATTCACCCCTATTGTAGCGTATTGGCAGAAAAATGTAACTAACGGCGTGGGGAAACGTTAATTATAATAATGACTGTTTCAAGGGGGGGCTAGGATGAATCGAATCACTTTTTCCAGAAAATTTTTATTGTGTGCTTTATTGACCTTAACACTGTTGATTAGCGCTTGTACTCCGGCACAACTCCAAAACACAAGCACTGTTGATTCCGCGGGGTCCATCACAAAGCCGCCGGATCTTCAGTCCATATCGCTATCGGATAACAGACAGTTCATACGGGAAACCTTTGATTCCGTGAAAGAACTTCAAGATCATATCCGCATTCGGTCAGGCTCATCTTGGGTTATAGAGGATGAAGATGTGAAGATATCGCTGAGTGATTATGTATTTGCCAAGAAAAATAGAGAATTAATTTATGTCCTGAATCAAGTAAAAGAGATGCCTTCCGATGCCGCATTGCTGCAGGATATGGTTACTACACAGCTAATGGTTAACTATGCCAAACAGTCGGGCGTGGTCGTAACGCCCGAAGAAGTCAGAGAGGCCATCGATTTTCAGAAAGCAGCACTGCATAAAGCTGATCCGAATGACGAGAGCCATCGGTTGATTCGTTACATTATGGAGAACCGCATCCGCATTTCGGGTAAGACGGAAGAAGAGTTTTGGAGCAGTGATGAGGTATATCAGGGCTATCAAACCTCGCTCTACAACAGCAAATTAATACAGAGCATCTTGTCGGACGAGAGCATGAAGGGCATGGACAGTTATGACGAGCTCCAGGAAAGACTGTTCAACGATTTCCAGAAGAAGCATCCCATTCAGGTGCCAGACCTTGACGAGTTGTTCCAAAAAGCAGATCTGTAATATTCTTTCTCTCTTTTCTGGAGTATGAGGCCATTAGCTAAGAGTCCCTCCAAGATGTTACCTTCAAGAGCCGCCCCATGCTTTATGCATAGGGCGGCTCTTCTACCTCCCACCACCCTTGTGGTGAGGGAGATGTGCTCTTCTCCGGAGGCCCGCCAATCCATTAACTTCGAAGCAGCGGAGAGGACGAATCGATTCCGGAAAAGCGAAGCGTTCGCCTTTGGAGCCGAATTTCAACCTCAAAAGTACAATCCAGAAATTCGGCGACAACAGCGATTGGAGGAACGATACGTACTCGGAGCCTCCCACACCAGGCCTGACCTCGAAGCAACGGCCATCAGAAACCTCCCCTCATGACCATCGCTTATGACTTTTGCTCATGACTTCGCTCATGACTATCGCTCATGACTATCGCTCATGACTATCGCTCATGACTATCGCTCATGACCTTCGCTCATGAATTTTGCTCATGACCTTCTCTCATAGCCTTCTCTCAGGACTCCCCACCAGGAACTCCCCCGAAAGAAGCTCCAGTTCAAAAGCGCTCCGTCACCAAAGCGCATCTCTCTGACCACATTCCCCCTACTTATAGGCAAAACGAATTAAGTTCATAGTTTCTATATCTTGGTCAATCGAGGGGGAAGTATGTTACAACAGTAACTAGATGATTAAATACGACCAGTGTATATATAAATAAGGAGTGACGAAGGATGGCAGAAACGAAAAAAATCGCGGTAATCGCCGGAGACGGCATCGGTCCTGAGGTAGTGGCGGAAGCGGAGAAAATCATTAAACGTACCGAAGAGGTATTCGGACTTTCATTCACGACGGAGCATGCGTTGTTTGGAGGCATTGCGATAGACGAGAAAGGAACGCCGTTGCCGGAGGAAACGCTGAGCGTATGTAAAAGCGCCGATGCGGTATTGCTCGGTGCGGTGGGCGGACCGAAATGGGACAACAACTCGAAGGAGCTTCGCCCGGAAACCGGATTGCTCGGTATCCGCAAAGAGCTTGGCCTGTTCTCCAACCTGCGTCCGGCCGTCATTTTCGATTGCTTGAAAGATGCGTCCACATTGAAGCCTGAAGTTCTGGAAGGGACCGACTTGATGGTCGTTCGTGAGCTGACAGGAGGCATATACTTCGGCGAGAAGTTCAGACGCGAAGGTGCTGGTGGGGAAGAAGCGGTAGATACCTGCGTATACAACACGGCGGAGGTAGAGCGCATCGTCCATCAAGCCTTCGAGATTGCACAGAAGCGCCGGAAGAAGCTGGCTTCCGTGGATAAAGCGAACGTGCTGGAAACGTCCCGCTTGTGGCGCGAAACGGTAAACCGTATCGCTCCTGAATATCCGGACGTGGAGCTGGAGCATGTGCTGGTAGACAATTGCGCGATGCAGCTGCTGCGCCGTCCATCCAGCTTTGACGTCATCGTAACCGAGAACATGTTCGGCGACATTCTAAGCGATGAAGCAGCGATGCTGACAGGTTCCATTGGCATGCTGGCATCCGCATCCATGGGCGAAGGAGCTTTCGGTCTGTACGAGCCGGTACATGGTTCGGCACCGGACATTGCCGGTCAAGGCTTGGCAAACCCAATCGCAACGATTCTTTCCGTAGCGCTGATGTACCGCCTCACGTTCGGCTACGACGATGCGGCAGACGCAATTGAACGTGCAGTTGCCGAGGTGCTTGATGCCGGACATCGGACAGCAGACATTGCCGTGGATAAGAGCAAAGCGCTCAGCACGACAGAAATGGGCGATTTGATCGCCGCGGCTATCCGTTAATAGAAGAAGCATTCGTTCAAAGAAATTCCTTATTTATAATAATTATAATAAAGTAACGTTTACAATCTTGACTTTGATTAGCCTCAATGATAACATTTCTATTAAATGTTCATAGGAACATAGCATGTAGGAAATACACGTATTTTCTTACATATGTTAAGGAGGAATTCAATCATGGCAGAACGTTTGGTTGGTAAAGCGGCTCCTGATTTTACAATGGAAACTGTATCAGGAGACGGTAAAGATTTTGGTAAAGTAAGCCTGTCCGACTACCGTGGCAAATGGCTCGTATTCTTCTTCTATCCGCTTGATTTCACGTTTGTATGTCCAACTGAAATCACGGCTCTCAGCGATGCTTACGATCAATTCAAAGCATTGGATACTGAAATTCTGGGTGTAAGTGTTGACTCTATCCACAGCCACAAAGCTTGGATCAACACAGCTAAAGAAGCTAATGGTCTGGGAACATTGAACTTCCCACTGGCTTCCGACATCACCAAAAATGTAGCAAGAGACTACGGTGTTCTGATCGAAGAAGAAGGCGTTGCTCTGCGCGGTTTGTACATCATCGATCCAGAAGGCGAATTGAAATATCAAGTTGTTAACCATAACGACGTAGGCCGCAGTGTAGAAGAAACGCTTCGCGTTCTTCAAGCACTTCAATCCGGCGGATTGTGCGCTATGAACTGGAAACCAGGCGACAGCAACCTGTAATTCCATTTCGTTAAAGTTAAGGCAGCCCTCATTATCTGACATTATGTGCAGGTAATGGGGGTTTTTTCACCTCTGTTTTTATTGGATGAAATCGGGGAAGACTCTTGTTTAGAGAACCGCACTTGCGTTGATATATAATAAATATATAGGCTTACAGACTTAAGTCTAGGGAATCGTGCCTAAATTTTTAATCGAGCTTTTTTTCATGAAGGAATTAGCGGGAGTGAAAGCGAATACAATATTTTGAAACGGTTGAGAATCCACAAAAGGAGGGTGAACGATATGAGTTTTTGCTGTGGGGCTAGTATGATGGGTACAAAGGGTACACTGAAGCATTATCGCACTCAAGTACATAATGTTCCCCTGCTGTCTTGTCCGGTCTGCCATCGCGTCGAAGTACATCATCGGGTTGAGAATGAGTATGAAATATTAGCCGAATATGCCCATGGTGACGGAGCATCTCAGGTGGATTTTCAGGATTATGTGATGGAAGATGAGGACGCGATTTTTGAAAATGTTGTCAACCGGGAGTCGGAGGATCCGCTAACGGTGGTTCAGAGTCAGATTGATATGTCGTTAGATCTCCTGGTGGTTGCCAAATGGATGGAGGATGAGAAGTGGCAGGGCGAACTGAAAAGACGACTTGCCGTGATGAGTCAGCGCAGGCTCCGGCTCCAGAAGCAACCTTAACAGGAATTAATAAAGCCTCGTGAATATTCGGGGCTTTTTTAATGTTTCAAATGGAATCAAAGGGGGTAATATTTATATTAGTTGTTTGGGAATAGGGTTAGGTACAATACATAAACAGAAATACATAAGAACTAAGGATGGTATTTTTATACAATTTTCCATTTTTCGACAGGATTTCTGATTGACGTTTCTTTGTCTCGATGACTATCATGGAAGGAAGCAGATTCGGGCTGCTTCTGATTCAAAGGCGGACAAGCTGATTATTGCAAGGTTTTTTGTCGGTTTGGTGAGTTCAACTTTTCAAGAAAAGGGGGAGCCATCTTGTTGAGTCAAATCCGTGAATCTGAGCTGCAGGCTATTCGTTCTTTTCATTCCAGCCAGCTTATTAGGAACAAGTATGAGAACATACTGGAGAATCTCGACAGCGGGATCATCCTCTTTGATAGTGATGGTGTATTGGCATTTATTAATGTACAGATGGCAAAATTATTAGGTGTATCCCGTAAATCGCTGACTGGCTGTACGCTGACCCAACTATTGCGTCATCCCCAGCTCTCCAGATTCAAGAAGAGAAAAATACTTCGCATTTTCCGGGAAACGGTATTCCATCGCAAGAGATTTCATGAACTGGTTGATGAATATGGCAGATCGTGGCTGATCACCATGACTTATGGGGACCAGATGGAAGGCGATTTTCTGATCAGCGTGAAGGATGTATCCGACTTCAAACGAATTGAGCAAACCGCTTATCAGAACGATAAGCTGGCCATGCTGGGAAAGATCTCGGCATCCATTGCCCATGAGATAAGGAACCCGCTGACCTCCATCCGTGGCTTTATCCAACTGCTTCGTCCACATCTCGTTAGCTTAGGTAAGGACGAATATGCCAGAATTATTCTTACGGAGATCGATCGTGCGAATGATATTATATATGAGTTTCTAAATTCCTCCAAACCCTCTGCTCCAGAAACCAAGATTGTGTCCGTATCCTCTTTATTGAAGGAAGTCGTTCTACTTACTGAAAGTGAAGCCTTAATGAAGGGATGCCAGATTATTCTGCATACGGATAAGACCCCACCTGCGTTTATTTCCGTGGATGTGAAGCAGATCAAACAGGTGATTCTGAATATTATTAAAAATGCCCTGGATGCGATTAATGAGCATCATGACGAGAATATCACCGGAGTGATTGATATTTCCGCCCGCGATACAGGGAAACATATCAACATCTGCATTTCAGATAACGGCGGCGGCATGGATCAGAATACATTGAACCATCTATTCAATCCATTCTTCACGACGAAAGAGAGCGGAACGGGACTGGGATTATCCGTAAGTTACAGTATTATTAGAAATCATGGTGGCTCGATTGCCGTGGATAGTCAGGTTGGCAGCGGGACGGAGTTTGTCATTACATTTCCCAAGTTGGACGTTTCGGAAGTATAAGAAGGTAGGATCCATGCCTGAAATAAATACGAGAGCAGCTGTTCCGATGGAATGGCTTTTTCTTTTTTAGTTTTAGGGGGGAGAAGAACGCATGAAGTGGACATTACAAGGCAGTTTATCATCCGGGCAGGTGCATACCGATGCCATCATCATTCCCGTAACTGGCTTACGTGTCCAAGGAGCGAGGCGTGGATCCCAAAGGGACTACAGGCGTGCTCGTTCGTACCATCACCGACTGGATACTCAAGCAGGCCCAGAGAAGTCCCATATCCCTTTGAAAAACGTCCGTCTTTCGGACGTTTTTGCTTTACTTTTCAACCGGCATTCAAGTATGATGAAGAGAAAAATTGCCGAGAGGAGTTTAGCTTAGAATGATTAAGAGTAGTCAGACAAAGATTGTAGACTGTACCATTCGCGATGGCGGACTGGTAAATAATTGGGATTTTAGTGTGGAATTCGTACAAAATTTATATGCGGGCCTGAATGAGGCTGGCGTGGACTATATGGAAATCGGTTATAAAAATTCGCCTAAACTGCTGAAAGGCGCTGATCAAGCGGGCCCTTGGCGTTTTCTGGATGATGACTTCCTCAGAGAAGTGATTCCTCATAAAGGCAAGACCAAACTGTCCGCACTTGTAGATATCGGCCGTGTGGATGAAGACGATATTTTGCCGCGCGAGGAAAGCTTGCTGGATCTCATCCGTGTCGCTTGTTACATCAAAGACGTGGATAAGGCGCTTGCGCTGGTTCAGACCTTCCACGATCGTGGTTACGAGACTACGCTGAACATTATGGCTCTCTCCAACGTGATGGAGAACGAGCTGCTGGAAGCTTTTGAGCTGATCAAGGAGAGCGTCGTGGATGTGGTCTACATCGTCGATTCTTACGGAAGCCTTGATCATAAAGATATGGAATACCTTGTAAATAAGTTCAAGTCCCATCTGCCGAACAAACGTCTGGGGGTTCATACCCATAACAACATGCAGCTGGCGTTCTCCAACACGCTGGTCGCAGCGGATCTTGGCGTTGAGCTTCTGGATGCATCCGTGTACGGGATGGGACGTGCGGCCGGCAACTGCCCGACTGAGCTTCTGGTTACCCATCTGAAAGGCACGAAGTATGAGCTGCGACCGGTACTGGATATTATCGAGCGCTACATGATCCCTCTTCGCGAAAAAGAAGAGTGGGGTTATATTATGCCTTACATGATTACAGGCACCTTGGACGAACATCCGCGCTCCGCCATGGCACTCCGTGCTTCGGAGGATAAAGACAAAATTGTGGATTTTTATGATAAATTAACGACACCGGAAGTGACCTTCGACAAAAAATAGGCAAGGTGCTTTCACAGCCCTCATATCAGGTCAAGGTAAAGCAGCATCCTTCCCTCCCGGAAAGGATGCTGTTTGCTTTAATATACGGGTGACCCATTTTCCATAAAATACATGTTGAAATTATATGTTCGACATGGTATATTTATTTTTGTCTTCAAAAGACGCCATCTTCATTATCGGGACGTAGCTCAGCTTGGTAGAGCACCTGGTTTGGGACCAGGGGGTCGCATGTTCAAATCGTGTCGTCCCGATTCGCTTATGAATTAGGGCCTCGCAAAAGTAATCGAAAATGCTCCGAAGCATAGCGTCACTTTTGTAGGTATATGTGCGGGTGTAGTTCAATGGTAGAACTCCAGCCTTCCAAGCTGGTAGCGTGGGTTCGATTCCCATCACCCGCTTATAGTTAGAACAGAAACCCTTGGTGACAAGGGTTTTTTGTTTGCGGAAATCTGAATTTGAGAACTTTCGATTTCCCGTTCGATTCCTATAACAAACACCATACATACAAAAAAGTCCTTGAAAGAACAAGGGTTTTTTTTTGTTGTAACGATGCGCTAATCTAACCGAAGCTTGATGGCTGTCGGTAGAGCGCTGCCCAATGCCTCCGCGTGTGGTCCTCTCCGCCATGAAGGGCTAGCGACTTAATATGCTGAAAAAGTGCAGTTTTTTATCGCGTTGGCGGGGAACTTTGGGAGAATTCCGATTGCGTTGTCAAAAAAAAGGGTGGTATACTCGCATTAAACAGTGTTTAAAACAATGTTTAATAAGGAGGGGTTTGATGGCATCGCCAGACCACAGCAATGACACCAAAGAGAAAATTTTGCAGACGACACTAGACGTAATCAAGCGGGAAGGATTCGACAGTGTGACGATTCGCAAGATTGCTTCCCGTTCCGACGCCAACATCGCGCTTGTCAATTACTATTTTGGCTCGAAGGACAAGCTGATCAACGAGGCGATCAAGGGATTGCTGATCGGCTTCCGGGATACCTTCGATGTGCTCGATCACGTGTCTGTGCCACCGAAGGAGCGATTGAAATTATTTTTAACCCGTTACGTTCAGGTCATTCAGCAATATCCGGAGCTGGTGCTGCACACGATAGCGGCCGGCTCGGCGATGTTCGCGTCCCAACATGAGTATGGGGAATTTTTGCAAGCAACTGGATTTCATAAGCTTCAAAAGGTGTTTACAGAGATCACGGGGGAGGAACGGCAGGACTCGTTAATGATGATGATTACGCAAATTTTCGGCGCCATTTTTCTCCCTTCATTAATGAAGCCGTTGCTCGAATCCGGAGCCGGGGTCAAGCCTGCTCCCATCGACCGGCAAATCGATTTTTTGTTTGAGCGCTATTTTCCTGAACATGGAGGAGTAAAGGAGCGAGGAAAATGAAATTTCTAAGAGGTTATTGGCAGGATCTGGGCATCGTTGTCGCCTTCTTTGTATGTATTGGATTGTTGATCAATGGGGATCGCATGCCGGAAATCGAAACCATTTTATGGCTCAGCTTTGTGGCGATATTGGTGCATCAATTCGAAGAATATCGGTGGCCGGGGTATTTCGGAGGGCTGTTTAACGGCGTCATTTTTCGAAGCGAGCATCCGGAACGCTATCCGCTGAATACGCAGTCTGCTATGATCATCAACCTCGGAATCGCTTATCTGTTTTACCTTCTTCCCGTGTTTGTCCCGCATCTCATCTGGCTTGGTCTTGCCCCCGTCTTCATGGGCTTTTTCCAATTTATTTGGCACGGCATATTTGCCAACATCAAAGCAAAAACGATATACAATCCCGGCTTGGGCGCCGTCCTGCTGTTTCATTTTCCGATCGGCGGCTGGTATATCTATCATATCGTTAGTCACAATCTGGCAAGTGCGTGGGATTGGATTTTGGGCTCGGTTTATTTTGTTATCGCCGCATATATTTTCATCATCAAGGGGAATATGTGGCTGAAGGACGAACACTCGCCATATTCGTTTTCTCCGAAGCAGCTAGGCCCTTATAACGTGTCTGCAAAAAAGAAAAACGCATAGGTGTCGGTACGGATCGGCCCCGTATCCCCCAAGCGATAATGGCGACGAGCTTTCAGGCGGGAGTGGAGGCTTCGAAAGCAACCGATGGAGATCCGAACACGGTATGGGTCGACGACGAAATATAGGAGCGACATTAGGCCCCTGCAAAGTTCTGGTCATCCAGACGGTTGACGGCGGTGTTGAGCGATACGGGCGAGATGAGTTTACCCCTTTTACAAGTGCAGAATATCTGTTATAATGGCCATAATTTCATTCCAAGAATGCGAGGTAACCTAGTCCAATGAAGTAAGACACCCTTTTCTCTAAACAACTGCATGTGTTTTGCAGGCGTTTCTCTACGGCGGTAGAGGAGAGATTTGGTGTGTCTGAACAATGTGACTGGGGTGCCTCTTTTTGTTATGTTGAAATGGTACTCTATTGCAATACAATCACATCCATGGAACGGATTTGCAGCTTCCGCTAACGGCGAGGTTATTGAGCTTCATTTCAATAGCAGTCAAGGCTGGACTGGAATGAACAGCCGAAGTTAGTATCAGTCGTGCGAATTCGTCCCGTTAATTCAGACCAAACCCATACCTCTCTTTATAACATCCGCCGCAGGCCATCGCTTGCGGTTTTTTAGTTTTTTCAAAGAGAGAGGATGAAGCGATATGACCATGATTCTAAAAGCGAAAGATATAAGTATGGAGCTCCAAGGAAGGCCGCTGTTTGAAGGTATTCAGCTGGAGGTGGCGGAAGGAGAACGGATTGCACTGTACGGGCGAAACGGTACCGGCAAAACCACGCTTCTCTCGATCCTGGCCGGCGAGCTCGAACCGACCTCGGGCGTTGTGGAGACGATTCTCCCGCGAGAGCGCTGGGGCTGGCTCAGGCAGCAGGATGAGCCGGACGAAATCGATAGGAGTGCCATCGATACGGTGCGCAGCCGCAGTCATCCTTCATTATGGCAGCTGAAGCTTCAGCTTGCCGGCGTCGAGCAGCAGATGAATGGCGGCAGCCCTGAAGAAATGGAACCATTGCTTGAGCAATATGGCAATCTGCTGGAGCGTTATGAGTCCCAGAACGGTTTCCAGTGGGAGACCGAGGTGGAGAAAGCGATGACGATGCTGGGCATCGGGCCAGAGGTGTGGCCTGTATCCTACCGCGAGCTGAGCGGAGGCCAGAAGACGAAGGTCATGCTGTCAGGGCTCCTTGTATCGGCACCGAAATTTTTACTGCTCGACGAGCCCACGAACCATTTGGACAGCGAGAGCTTGGTCTGGCTGGAGCAGTGGCTGGTGTCGTCCTATAAAGGCACTGTGTTGTTTGTTTCTCATGACAGGGAATTCATCGACCGGGTAGCAACCTCTGTATGTGAGCTGACCTCGGAGGAACTCCGGCGTTACCGGGGAGGATATACGGATTACCGCCGCGAAAAGGAGCGGGAGCTGCGCGAACAGGAGACGCTTTACCGGAAGCAGGAGCTGGCCCGCAAAGCGCTGGAGGAATCAATCCGAAGATACGAGGAGTGGTTCCATAAAGCGCATAACGCGGCCGGGGACGTCAATGACGTCAAGATCACCGCCAGCTTTTACAAGGCCAAGGCCAAGAAGAACATCTCCAGATATCATGCCAAGGAAAAAGCGCTGGAACGGCTGGAAGCAGAGCGGGTGGATAAACCGCGAAGCGGTCCTAAGCTGAACATGGAGCTGGAAGGGGAAGCTTTCGGCGGTCGGACCCTTGTCCAAGTGAAGGACATCTGTTTTGGTTATGAAGATCAACCGCTTTTTAATAAGCTCACCTTCTATTTGAACCGCGGCGACCGGTTGGCCGTAAGAGGCCCTAACGGGAGCGGGAAAACGACACTGCTCAAGCTGCTGCTGGGCGAAATCGAACCGCAGGAGGGCCGAATTACCCGAAATCCATCCGTTAAGATCGGTTATTTCTCACAGGAACTTGAGGGGCTGGAACCCGAAACCACGCTGCTGGACAGCCTGCTCGTCATTCCGGGAATGACGGAGAGCCGTGCGCGTACCTTGCTGGGATCGTTCCTCTTCAGGCGGGACGATGTGTTTAAGAAGATGGGGCAGCTGAGCATGGGGGAGAAGTGCAGAACGGCTTTTCTCAAGCTGTATTTCAGCGGGGCGCATCTGCTCGTGTTGGATGAACCCTCGAATTACCTGGATGTGGATACCCGCGAGGTGATTGAACAAGTGCTCGTGAGTTTTCCGGGTGCGATTGCGCTCGTATCCCACGACCGGTATCTGGTGCGCCAAATCGCGAACCGGCTGCTCACGCTGAAGCCTGGGGAAGCTCCGGTTTGGTTTGAGGGAAGTGTGCACGAGGAGGAGGAACAGGCTTCGCGGGCCGGTGTGATCAGGGGGAATACGGAGAAGGACAATCGGCGAATGGAGCTTGAATATCGGATTCAGGAATTACTGGGCTTATCAGCCGAAGATTTTGAAGCTGGGGGCGAGGCCAGCTGGCTTACCGAGATCAGGGAGCTCCGGGCTGAGCTGACAAGACTTCAGTCGGAATAAGATCAGGGATCACGATTAAAATCAGTCAGTTGCGGTTAAAATGGGGAAATGAAACTTGCCATATCCCGAAAGGTTGCATATAATAAACCCTATATATTTGCATATGTAATAAATGCGTGGATGGAGAAAAGTAGCTAGTGCCTCTTTACAGGGAAGGGATGCCGTGGATTGAGAGTGTCCCTATAGAAACAGGCTAGTGAAGTTCGCTCCGGAGCAGTTCCCTGAACACGGCATGCAGCCGGTCAGTAGGGGATAACGGGTCCGATTCGTTACGTCGGTCAAGTGAGCATGATGAGGCATACTCAGGGCCTAAGGCTTTTTCCCGCCTTGGTTAGGGTATGATGCATGTTAACAAGGGTGGTACCACGGTCTCTTCGTCCCTTTTCGGGAGGAGAGGCCTTTTTTGTTTTCAGGAAAATGATGGAGTTTACAAAGGGGTGTGCGAATAGCCATGAAGGAAAAATTAGAAGCATTGAAGCAGGAAGCCTTGGCACAATTGCAGGATGTTATCGATCCGCAGCAGCTGAATGATTTGCGGGTGAAATACCTTGGCAAAAAAGGTGCTTTGACGGAAATCCTGCGCGGAATGGGAGCGCTGAGCGCAGAAGAGCGTCCCGTTATCGGCCAGGTGGCCAATGACGTTCGGGGCGCGATCGAGGAAGTTATTTCCAGCAAGCAGGAAGCGTTCCTGCAGCAGGAAACCGAAGAGCGCCTGCGTGCAGAGAAGGTGGACGTAACCCTTCCGGGGCGTAAGCTCAGCCAAGGCGCGGTTCATCCTTTGAGCAAGGTGATCCAGGATATTGAGGATATTTTCATCGGGATGGGTTATCAGGTAGCGGAAGGTCCCGAGGTGGAAACGGACTACTTCAACTTCGAAGCGCTGAATCTGCCGAAGAATCACCCGGCACGCGACATGCAGGATTCCTTCTATTTGACGGAGGATCTGCTGATGCGTACTCAGACATCCCCGGTGCAAGCCCGGACGATGCTGTCGATGAATGGAAAAGCGCCTGTCAAAATCATCTGCCCGGGCCGTGTATTCCGCCGGGACGACGATGATGCGACGCATTCGTTCCAGTTCCATCAAATCGAGGGCTTGGTCATCGGCGAGAACATTCGCATGAGTGATCTGAAAGGGACGCTGCTGCAATTCGTGCAGGAGATGTTCGGCGATAACACGCAGATCCGTCTGCGTCCAAGCTTCTTCCCGTTCACGGAGCCGAGCGCGGAAGTGGACGTATCCTGTGTAAGATGCGGCGGCAGTGGCTGCCGCGTATGCAAGCAAACAGGCTGGCTTGAGATTTTAGGCTGCGGCATGGTTCATCCGAAGGTGCTTGAAATGGGCGGTTATGACCCTGAGAAGTACAGCGGTTTTGCTTTCGGTATGGGGGTTGAGCGGATTGCCATGCTGAAATACGGCGTGGATGACATCCGTCACTTCTTCAACAACGATACAGCATTCTTGAATCAATTCACGCGGATCTAATTTTAACGATAAAGGGAAGTGAATAGACAATGAGAGTTTCAACCGATTGGTTGTCCGATTATATTTCGCTCGAAGGCGTAACCTCAGAGGATTTGGCAAGCCGTATTACTTCGGCTGGTATTGAAATCGATGTGATCGAGAAACGGAATCAAGGCATTAACAAAGTGGTCGTAGGCTACGTCAAGAGTAAGGAGAAGCATCCTGACGCAGACAAGCTGAATGTATGTATCGTGGATGCGGGTCAGGAGGAAGATCTCCAGATCGTCTGTGGAGCCAAAAATGTGGATGCAGGCCAGAAGGTGCCGGTGGCGCTTGTAGGCGCGAAGCTGCCTGGCGGTATGGATATCAAGAAGGCCAAGCTGCGCGGCGTGCTCTCCCAAGGCATGATCTGCTCGGCGAAGGAACTAGGCATGAATGACAAACTGCTGCCTAAAGAGCTGCAGGAAGGGATTCTGGTACTTCCGGCTGACACAGAAATCGGCAAACCGATTGTGGATGTGCTGGGTCTGAACGATGAAATTTTGGAGCTGGATCTGACGCCGAACCGCTCTGACTGTCTCAGCATGCTGGGAGCAGCTTACGAAGTGAGCGCCATTCTGGGGCGCGAGCTGAGTCTTCCGAACCCGGAGAAGGAAATTCTGGAGGTTCAAGATGCAGCAGCCGATCATATCTCGGTTACGATCGGGGCTGACGAGCAGTGCAGCCATTACGCGGCACGTTATATTACCGGAGTGAAGATCGGTCCTTCTCCGCTGTGGATGCAAAACCGGTTGATGGCAGCGGGCGTACGCCCGATCAGTAATATCGTGGACATTACGAACTATGTGATGCTGGAATATGGCCAGCCGCTGCATGCTTTTGATGCAGATCAGCTGAAGGATGGCTCGGTCCATGTGCGTATGGCTGAAGCTGGAGAAACGATGGTAACGCTGGACGGAACGGAGCGTCGCCTGGAGCCGCATATGCTGGTGATTACAGCAGGGGGCAAGCCGGTAGCCTTGGCTGGCGTTATGGGCGGCCTGGACTCCGAAGTAACGGAGAGTACGGTGAATATTTTCCTGGAGTCGGCTAAGTTTGATGGCGGTACCGTTCGCAAAACATCTCGTCAGCTGGGACTGCGTTCGGAGGCAAGCTCCCGCTTCGAGAAGGAAGTGGATCCTGCCGCAGTTATTCCCGCACTGAACCGTGCAGCAGCATTGATGGCGAAATATGCCGACGGCGCTGTCCATCAGGGAATCGTCGAAGCAGGCAGTGCGGACACCGAGCCTACCGTGATTACGTTGTCTCTGGAGAAGCTCAATCGTTATCTGGGTACGGAGCTGTCTCTGCTTGAGGTGAAAACGATTTTCGCCCGACTGCATTTCCCTTGCGGAGATTCGGGCCAAGGATTGGTGGATGTTCAGGTGCCGTCTCGCCGCGGCGATATCGTGCTTGACGTAGACCTCATTGAAGAAGTGGCCCGTCTGTATGGATACGACAATATTCCGACAACGGCCATTGAAGGTCCGACGACACCGGGTTCATTGACCGCAGCACAGGCCATTCGCCGCTCGCTTCGCCGTTTACTGACGCATAGCGGATTCCAGGAGGTTCTGGGTTATTCCTTCATCCATCCGCAGCAAGCGGAAATGTTCACCTCCCTGTCGTCAGATGGCACGGCGGTTAAGCTGGCCATGCCAATGAGCGAGGACCGCAGCGTCCTTCGCACCAGCCTGCTTCCGCAGCTGCTGGATATCGCGGTGTACAACCATAACCGCAAGCAGCCGGACTTGGCCCTGTTTGAAATAGGGAACCTGTTCCATACGCATGAGAAGACGTTGACAAAGCAGCCGCTGGAGCGCCCGGTTCTCGGGTTGCTGCTGACGGGACGCAAAGGCAATAAGCAATGGAATGTCCAGCCGGCCAAGATCGATTTCTTCGATTTGAAGGGGGCGCTCGAAACGGTGCTCGACTACCTTGGAATTCGCGCAGAGGAGATCACTTACGAGGCCAACGGACCGGCGGGCTTCCACCCGGGACGTTCCGCTTCCGTATATGCGGGTCAAGGCGAGAACAAGCAGCTGTTAGGTGTACTTGGACAAATTCATCCGAAGACGCAGCAGGAGCTGGATTTGGAAGATACCTATGCCGCCGAGATTCTCCTTAAGCCGCTGTATGATCTGACTAACGCCCGCGTCGTTTACCGCGATTTGCCTAGATTCCCGGGTATGGAACGCGATCTTGCCATCGTGGTGAATGAGGAGGTTGAAGCAGGCTCCCTGATTCAAGTGATCAAGGAGAATGCAGGTGAGCTTCTGCAGCAGATTCAGGTATTTGACGTCTTCACAGGCAGCAAGCTTGGAGAGGGTAAGAAGAGTGTTGCCATCTCCCTGACGTACCGTCATCAGGAACGGACGCTGACCGATGAAGAGGTTGCTAGCGTCACGGAAAAAGCGGTTGCTGCCCTTCAGCAAACTTTTGGCGCAGAATTAAGAAAATAGCAGGAATTGTGAACGCCGGCATCGAATCCATTACATCAGGGATTCGATGCGGGCTTTTTTGCTCTAAATTGAACTGGGATTTGCATCTGGACGCCCGCAGGGTACATAATTATAAGCACAAAACTGTGTTATCATATACCAAACTTCGGTCTGTTTTCTTGAGGTTCGTCTACAGATGTTATCTCATATATAATGAATGTAGAGAATAGACCATTTCAGACATCATAGAATCTACACATAATAGAAGGAGGGCACAATTTTGACTACATCGGACCGTAAAAGCGTTACCGTAGACATCTACGGAACTTCCTATAAACTCGTTGGCAGTAGCAGTGATTATACCAGACAGGTAGCGAATTATGTAGATGATCGCATGCGTACCATATCCAAGGCGCACTCTCGATTGGATACCCCGCGCATTGCCGTCTTAGCTGCAGTACATATGGCTGAAGAAGCTTTGCAGAAGCTGGAGTTTCAGAATGAGGCCAAGCAGATGACGGCCGAGCGAAATGAACTGCGTACGGAGCTTGCCAAGGTGCAAGGGCTTCAAATCGAGCAGCAGGAGAGACATCGTCAGCAACAGGAGCAGCTGGAGCGCAAGCTGGCGGAGCAGACAACGCTGGCTGAGGAATACAGGAAGTCCAAGGAGAATCTAAGCGCGGAGTCAGAGCGTACGAAGGAATTACTTCAGAAGGAATCGGACCGCGTGGCGGAACTGCTGAAGGAGAAACAGCAGCTTGAAGCACGTCTTAAGGAGCAGCGCGAGAAGCTGGAGAGCGGCCATAAGCAGTCTATTGAAGATATGAAGCGCCGCTATGAAGGGCAGATTTCGCAGCTGACGGTCACTCATAAGCAGGCCATCGAGAAGCTGGAACAGAGTCAACGGACCTCTGCGAAGCAGGCCGAAGAGAAGCTGGCTGAGCAATTGAAGAAACAGGAGAGCACCTATAAACAAGAGGCGCTTCTGAAGGAGCAGCAGCACTCGAAGACCGTGCACGATATGGAACAGAAGTATACGAAGACGGTGCAGGATCTGGAACAGAAGAACACGAGAACCGTGCAGGATATGGAGCAAAAGCATACGAGTACTGTTCAGGAGCTGGAGAAGCAGCTTGCCGAGCAGCGAACGCGCGGCGGTCAGCTCCAATCACGCTTGTCGTCCGCGGAGAAGGAACTGGGTGCTGTAAAAGCAGAATCGGACAAGCTGAAGGAAGCCCTCCAGTCGTCCAGACAGCAAGCCGAGGCCTCTTCGCAGGAATTGCGTGCCTTCCGTACGAAGGTGGAAGGGCTGACGAAGGAGCTCGAGGGCCTGAAGCAGGAATCCGCCAAGTCGGAGGAAGAGCGCCGTCGGTTGCAGAAACTTGTGGTGGATGCAAATCAGACCTCCCGCAAACAGCAGGAAGAGCTGCAGCGTCTAAGCAGCGAGCTTCAATCCTGGCGTACGCTGGCTGATCAGCGCAAAGAGGAAACCGGCGAGCTGGAGATGAGAATTGTTGAGCTTATGGAAGCGAACGAGAGCCTCGAAGAAGGAATGAAGGGACTTCAGGATGAGATCCAGGTCATGAAGGACGAAGCTGACCGGAGCATGTCCGAGCGTAGAAGTGCCCAAGAGGAATTGAAGGAACTGCAGCTTCGCCATGAAGAGCTGGAGAAGCTCGCGAAGGAAGCGGGAGTTCGAGAGGAAGAGACCAGCAAACTGTACGCTATGCTGGAAGAAGAATACGATACGGTGTCGAATCAGCTGGATGAACTTCGCAAGAAGGCGGCTGCCAGTGAAGAGCGCGCACGTGAACTCGCCGAGCAGCTGAGAGATTCAGAGGAACGCGCCGTTCAGTGGCAGGAGCAATACCAGCAAGGGATGGCGGAACGGGAACAGCTTGCCGTGGACAGCGAGAAGCTGGCCGCAGAGCGCGATGAGTGGAAACGAACCAAGCTTGCTCTCGAAGAAGAGCTCCAGTCCTGGCAACAGGAAATTGCATCCGCACGCCAAGCCTATGAACGTCTGGAAGACGAGAAGAGTGAAGCAGCACAGCAGTATTCCGATTTAGGTGAACAGTATGAGCTGGTTATGCACCAATATCGTCTGCTTCAAGCAGAACAGGAATTGAAGGCGGAGCAATCTGCGCAGCTTGAAGAAGAACACCGTAAGCTGAAGGAAGAGTATGCGAAGCTCCAAGTTGAATATAATGAGTGGATCGAGTTGATTGAGCAGGATCAGCGTTAGGCCATGTCGAAGATGTGAACCTGAAAAAACCTCCGGAATAGACAGAGGATACTCTGGCGATCCGGAGGTTTATTTTCGTGAGGAAGATCTACTATTCTTCGACGATAAGTTTGGATATCATTTTGCTGTGACCCGCTCCGCACATAATGGAACACGAAACTTCGAATTCTCCCGCCTCATCCGGCGTAACGACAGTTGAGTTGTTTTTACGGTCGAGCTGCAGGCCAAGCGCAGGAATCATAACGCCGTGGTTGCCGTCTTCGTTCTCGAAAGTAATCTTGACGGGCACACCTTTCTTGAGGCGATATTCCTCTTGGTCGAATTGGAAATTGGTGCCCTTAATCACGAGTTCAGCTTCCGGTGCTACACCAGTATCCGAGATCGCTGATGAATCTCCCTGGGACTCTTTCTGGTTTTCACCGCAGGCAGCCAATACAAATAGGAGCATACATGAAACAAGTAAAGCAATGCCTTTTTTCACTGAAATCTCTCCTGACTATGAAATAATTGCGAAATATAATTTCCAATCTTTATGATAGCGCAGAAAAAGAGTGGGTGCACATACGTGTTATGAAAAATTGGTGAACGTGAACGGTTTCAAACGATGATATGGATTTACTTTATAATATAGGGGAAGATGGAAAACCCCCTGTTCAGATTAACAGGGGGTTAGTGTGGGGATACTGCTGCCGTTCGGTTCGTTCAGAAAGAGGGCTTCAGAAGAAACCTCTAACAGAAGCGGGCGTTCTCCTATCTTATTCTTTGCGGGATTTGCCTGCTTCAAAAGGGGTGGAAACCGGAATGAACAGATCGATGATCCCGATGACCAGTGCAGCAAGCAAGGCGCCCAGTACGGAGACGCTAACGCCTCCAACGATGAATTGGGCAAGGTAAATCACGAGTGCGCTCACCAGGAAGCCCACGATGCCACGTCCAAACGGCGTGACTTTTTTGCCGAAGATGCCCTCGATAGCCCAACCAATCAGGGCGATAACGAGTGCAAGCAACAGGGCGCTTCCGAATCCGCCGACGGTGAATTGGGGAACAATCCATCCGACAACCATAAGAACGAGCGCCGAAACGATAAATCGAACAACATGCCCGAGAAATTGCATGGTACCTGCCTCCTTAGAATAAGACTGGAATGTTACGCAGAATTTATTTTGTTCAATAGGGCCGCCGGTTATGTGTGGAAGGTTTTTGGATTCCTTGGCGAATTCGTATTAGTTTCGATATAATATATGCATCGATTGAGAGGAGTTGTGAACTTCTTGAATGACAAGATTTTGCAAACTTTAGAATACCGAAAAATTTTAAATACATTAACACAATACACCCAAACCTCCATGGGAAGTGCGAGAGCTGAAACGTTAATGCCTGAAACCGACCTGGAGGCGGTAAAGGATCTGCTTGCGGCTACTGATCAGGCCTACACCGTAGACAGGCTCAAGGGCAATCCATCTTTCCGCGGGATTACCGATATTAACGACGCGTTGAAGCGGGCCAGAATCGGGGGGACGCTCAATCCCCATGAATTGCTGGCTGCGTCGAATACGATTCATGGATCACGCCGAATCAAGCGGTTTATTGCAGCGATCCACGAGGACGAGAAGATTGAGATCCTCTATAATCTGAGTGATCTTATTTCGGAGCAGAAGCCCCTGGAAGATGCCATTCGGCTCTGTATTGACGATGCGGCTGAGGTGCTGGACTCCGCAAGCGCGGAGCTTTCCCAGATCCGGCGGGAACTGCGGGGAGGAGAAGTTCGCATTCGCGAGAAACTGGAGTCCATGATTCGGTCGCAATCCGTGGCGAAGATGCTTCAGGACCAGTTAATTACGATTCGCGGCGACCGTTTTGTCATTCCCGTTAAAGCGGAATATCGCTCGCATTTTGGCGGTATCGTGCACGATCAGTCCGGATCAGGCGCGACGTTGTTTATTGAGCCGGAATCCATCGTAGCCATGAACAACAAGCTGCGCGAGACGCGATTGCGGGAAGAGCGGGAGATCGAAGTGATTCTGCAGAAGCTGACCGCCCAGGTCGGCGAACAGGCTGATCTGCTATCCATTGACTTGGATCTGATCGGCCAGCTCGACTTTATTTTTGCCAAAGCTCGTTTAGCCCATGTAATGAAGGCTTCACTACCAAGAATGAATGACAGAGGTTATATTAAGCTGCGCAAAGGCCGACATCCGCTGATTCCGGCGGATCAGGTTGTGCCGCTTGATGTGGAATTAGGCAATTCCTATACATCCATCATTGTCACGGGACCGAATACCGGCGGTAAGACGGTTACGCTCAAAACGATCGGATTATTAAATCTGATGGCCATGTCCGGACTCTTTATTCCTGCCGAAGAAGGCAGCCAGATGTGCGTGTTTGATGCGATCTATGCGGATATTGGCGATGAGCAAAGCATTGAGCAGAGCCTCAGTACCTTCTCCAGCCATATGACTAACATCATCCGCATATTAAGCCAGATGACACCGAAGAGCCTGGTGCTGCTTGATGAGGTGGGAGCAGGGACGGACCCTGCGGAGGGTTCCGCTCTGGCGATTTCCATTTTGGAACATATCCACCGCATGGGCTGCCGCATGATCGCGACAACGCACTATTCCGAATTGAAGGCTTATGCATACGAACGCAAAGGTGTGATCAACGCCAGCATGGAGTTCGATATCAACACCCTAAGCCCGACCTATCGCCTGCTGGTAGGCGTGCCTGGACGCAGTAATGCGTTTGCCATTGCAGAACGTCTGGGATTGCCGGGATCCATTCTGGAATTTGCCCGTGGCGAAGTGAAGGAAGAAGATCAGAGGGTGGAGCATATGATTGCATCACTCGAAGAGAACCGTCACACCGCGGAAGTAGAGCGTGAGAAGGCGGAGCAGGTTCGGAAGGAAATGGAGGAGCTGCGTCTTCGTCACCAGCACGAGCTTCAGAAGCTGGAAGAGCAGAAGGACAAGCTTGTTGATAAAGCTCGTACGGAAGCAAGGCAGATCGTGGACAAGGCACGGAGTGAGGCCGAGGAAATCATCGCGGATCTGCGCAAGATTGCCCAAGAGGAAGGGGCTTCCGTTAAGGAGCATAAGCTGATTGCTGCCAGAAAGCGTCTGGATGACGCCGAACCGCTGCAGGGTAAGAAGACGGCTGCCCAACGTTCAGCGAAGCAGCAGCGCAGCATTGAGCCAGGAGACGAGGTTCGGGTATCCAGCCTGAATCAGAAAGGGCATGTTGTAGAAATGGCCGGATCCAAGGAAGCTGTTGTTCAGCTTGGCATTATGAAGATGAAGGTCGCGCTGGATGATTTGGAGCTTTTGTCGAATCCGGCAGCAAGCGCCAAACAAGCGCCGAAACAGCATGCTACCGTCTTGAAGCGGACTCGCGATACCAACATCCGGAATGAGCTGGATTTAAGAGGAGCGAATCTGGAAGAAGCGCTGATCGAGGTGGATCGGTTCATTGATGAGGCATTTCTGGGGAACCTGGGTCAGATCTACATCATACATGGTAAGGGAACCGGAATATTGCGTACCGGGATTCAGGATTATTTGCGCAAACACAAACATGTTAAGAGCTATCGTTTAGGCAATTACGGCGAAGGCGGCAATGGCGTTACGATTGCCGAGTTGAAATAAGGAAAGTAAGAAATCAGGAACCGTTTTCTCCTTCAATCGTATAACATATCATCATAAGGTTCAGAACGACGGGATGCGAAAGGTGCCGCATCCCGTTTATATCAGGGAGGAAAAAAGGGAATGACGGAAGCGATTGATCATTTGCTGACCCATCCACTTGGGGTGCTCGTCGGCTATTTCTCGGTTGCGATACTTGCACTTATTGTTTACTTGTATTGCTTTGAATTGGTTACCAAGTACAACTGCTGGGATGAAATACGCAAAGGAAATGTTGCCGCGGCTATGGCGACCGGCGGCAAGGTCTTTGGCATTTGTAACGTGATGCGTTATAGCATAACAGCCAATACGTCCATTTATGGCATGATTAAATGGTCATTCTTCGGGTTTATACTGCTTTTATTGGCTTATTGGTTGCTTGAGTTCTTGACGCCCGTATTTTCGGTAGATGAAGAGATTGGCAAGGATAACCGCGCAGTTGGCTTGATCGTACTTCTTATCACCGTATCTTTATCTTACATTATTGGAGCGAGCATCATTTAATGGCTTCGGGAGGAAAAGGACGATGAAATATTTACCGCGGATATTGTTTGCGGCTGCCTTGATTTTTTTTGTGGCAGGTATTGTATACTTGATGTCTCAATAAAAATAAAGTTAACAGGGCCATTCATGGCCGTTTGAATAAAGAAAGGGATGAATGATCGATGGAACCGACGGTTTGCCCATGGTGCCAAAGCGAGATTGTATGGGATGAAGAGATAGGTCCCGAAGATACTTGTCCTCACTGTGCGAACGAGCTTAAAGGCTACCGCACATTGAATATCGCATTGGAAGACGAGGATGTACAAGATGATCCGGAGGAATATGAAGAAGCTTATGAGGCTTCCGATGAGGAAGCGGGTGATCTTCATCGTATATGGGGATCCGACCATGAAACACTGTCCTCGCTTCGAACCGTGGATAAGTACGGGGAGGATCATGACCTCTTTGCATTTGAAGAGACGGTAGAGGGGATTCTGGACCAGCAAGAGGAAGTTCCCGAGTGTTTGCATTGCAGAGAGTATATGCTTCATGCCGGAACGCAGCACGTGAGCGGGGAAGGCTTCCAGCCAGTTAACGCAGCCTTGATTCAAGGCCCTATCCTTCAGCCGCCATATGATTTAAATGTATATGTGTGCCCTGGATGCTTCCATGTACAGTACAATCTGGCAGAGAATGACCGGCTTCGGATGATCAAAAGCTTTATCCATAAAAAGGAATAGAGTTTGCGGAAAGGCGTTGCATGCCGATCCGCGGCTAGTTTAAGGAAACTGCTCGCGGCGGTTTCCTTTTTTTTGTTCATGAAGTGGGGATTAGAGGGGTAAAATACCTTGGACTTCAAGTGTAAGGGCAAGGGAGGAACTGTATATGAAGTTGATAAAGGACCCCCAGGCTATGCTTCTGTTATCCGTTCATGGGTTGTTTATACTATCGAGTGCATTGTCGGGTACATTCCTCAACGTTTACTTATGGAAAAGCCGCCAGGACTATACGATGCTCGGTTGGTTCACGATAGCTCAGCAGGTCGCATTGGGCTTGACGTTTTGGGCCGCCGGCAAATGGGTGAAGGAGCATAACAAAATGAATGCGCTTCGCCTGGGTATTGCGGTGTCCGCCCTGTTTTATCTATGTGTTCTGTGGGCAGGGCGGGATGCCGTCCATTATATTTGGCCTCTCGGCTTGCTGTTCGGCGTGTCATTGGGATTATTCTGGTTAGCCTTTAATGTGGTTTATTTCGAGATTTCGAGTGCAGAGAATCGGGACTGGTTTAATGGCTGGATCGGACTCCTGGGCTCCGTAACGGGGATTATCGGTCCGTGGATGGCGGGTTGGATCATCACGATGATGCATGGGGATCAGGGCTATCGGTTTATTTTTACCGTATCGATGGTTATCTTCGCGGCGACGGTGGTGCTAAGCTTTTTTCTGCGAAAACGACCGGTCCAGAGCGACTATCATTGGTTGGAGGGGGTCAGCCGACTCAAGGAGGGCGGGGTCTGGAAATACGCGGTATTCGGCTTGGCCGTTCAGGGAATCAGGGAAGGTGTGTTTTCCTTTCTTATTACACTCCTTGTTTTTGTGGCGACGGACCAGGAATCGAAGCTGGGGCAATTCGCATTGATTACTTCGGCGGTTTCGCTGGTCAGCTACTGGGCCTGCGGGAAGTGGTTCAAGCCCAAATTCCGTAAAATCGGCATGCTGGTAGGTTCGATATTGATGCTGCTGGTCATTATGCCGCTGCTGTTGGCCGTCAACTATACTACGCTGTTGGTACTGGGAATCGGGACATCGCTGTTTATTCCGCTGTACATGATGCCGGCTATATCGGCCAGCTTTGATCTTATGGGCGTGAATCAGGAAAACGTGGAGAAGCGGGTGGAACTGGTCGTGCTGCGGGAACTCAGTTTAACCGTAGGCCGAATTACAGGGCTGCTTGTGTTTATTCTTGTCCTGTCATTCAGACAGGACACATTAACGATAACGCTGCTGCTGCTGTTTCTGGGGGCTTCGCCTATCGGATCGTGGCTGTTTATACGAAAGCTGTTTCCTTCCAAAGGACAAGTCACCTGAAACACTTGAAGCCTAAACACATCCGCTTGCGTCAAAAGCGTTGTGCAAGTTAACGAACGGTGAGTTGGTAACAAAAGACATCGTTACGGCGCAACCCCTAAAACGCAAGAAGGTATCTCCGAGGCCCCATGGCCTACAAGGAGATACCTTCAATTATTTTATGTCATTTTCAGGTCCATTGGCCGTGTCAGGGAGAACCATTTCAACTCTTCGGGCTCACGTCCTGCAATCGTCTCGGCCAGCAGATCCGCAGCGATCATGCTGTAAACGGTCCCGTTTCCACCATACACCTCGATAAAGTAGCTGTGCGGATACTGCGGGTGTCTGCCGATCAACGGGATGCCGTCTTGGGTTGTGGCAAACACGCCGGCCCAACTGCAAGCGATTTTCAAGTCCGTCATATGGGGGAACAGTTGCTGGATTTCATTTAGCAATCTCCGGCCTCTCGGTTCAGCGTATTCCTCCGGTTTGACTGAAGGGGGAAGCGGTTCATCCAGCCCTCCGGCTATGATTCGTTGATCCGGCGTTGTCCGGAAATAGAGATAAGGGCGATTTGTTTCCCATATGAGTGCGCGCTCGTACCATGAAGACAGATCGGATACAGGCTCCGTCAGGATGGCATAAGTGTTGAGCAGCTCCGCTTGATAATCAGGCTTCCATTCTTGGGTGCTATACCCGGTGGCCCAGATCACGTTCCTGGCGAGGACGCTTCCTTGATCGGTTAAGACGGTGACATCGCTGTCGGTATACCGTGTTTCCTTCACTTCGCTATTTTCGTAAATTCGCAGCCCATGCTCGCTGGCATCTTGGAGAAGATTATGCCCGAAACGGTAGGGATTGACTTCGGCATCGCCGCGGGTATAGATGGCAGCTTCTTTTGAGAACGGGAAGTTAGCCTTCACATGCTCGCGGCTCCAGTACTCCACATCGAAACCCTTGCGTTTGAGCAGGTCATACTCATGGCGAATCATGCCGACATCTTGGGGGTTACTGGCATAGTAGAGGCTGCTTCGCGGGATCAGGCCGGAATCCCTGGACAGATGATTTGCGATTTCGGTGAGCCGACGTACAGCGTTTCTGCACATCATGTAGAAGGAGGATCCCCGTTGTTCGTTAAATTGTTGGATTAGATCAGATAGGGGGCAGTCACTAGAGAACTGCAATAGCCCCGAATTGGCGGATGTGCTGCCTTCGCATACGCGTTTTTTCTCCAGCAGGACGGTGTCCACGCCTTGCTTGGTCAGCACATAGGCCATCAGCGCACCGCTAATACCGCCGCCGACAATTAGCACATCACAGCTGAGCTGTTCTGATAGACCGGGGTATCTTTTTACAGGTTCGGTGTTTAAATATTTCCAGGGCGTTATTCCGCCGGTCAGTAACATGGTCCTACACCCCCTCATTGTCGCATCGTTATTAGTTTGGACGTTCCTTTCGTATTTCATGACATCACACGACATAGATTTTTATATAGGTGGCATACTAGCCCTGTGCAACCTAATTGGAAAGGGGAACAAACACAAAGATGATACCTAATCAGCAATTACAGCCTCTAACCTCAAAAGAACTGGACTATATTGCGGACTGCATTTCCAACGAGACCATGTTGGCCAAGCATTGTGCCGCGACAGCCGCAGCCAGTCAAAATCCTGCAATCCAGCAGGCGCTGCTGGGATTCGTCAGACGCCATGAGCAGCATCTCGATACATTGGTTAACTCACTGCAGATTCACAGCAATATCGCGCCGACGCAGCCTCAATAAGAGGAGATATAGACCAGGATGCATAATTGTTAAGGAGGAACGACTTATGATAACGCCTAATGGATCTTCATACCTGCCCGAAGAGGATATGCTTAGCCCTATTCTGGGAGAGCTGAAACGGGCCGTCCGAGAGTATACGATAGCTACGACGGAAGCCTCTTGTCCTGATGTCCGTCAAATGTTTACGGATCTGACTGCGGATACACTGAAGCTGCAAGGTGAATTTTTTAATATGATGAAGCAGCACAACATGTATACCGCGCCTCGGCATGCATTGAAATACGATGTGGACAAGCAGTATAAGCAAGCGCAGCAGTCCCAGCAAAAAACGCGGGAAACCATTAATCAAAAAACTTCCGGTATGGGCGCGTTCGCGCATCATCCGAATGTAGCGCCGCATACCACGAATGTAGCGCCTACATCTAATAATGTAACCCAATAATCCCTTGGTTAACTCAAACAATAAGCCGATGACACCCGCAGCCCGTTGCTGTAGGGATGCATCGGTATTTTTTTTTGCACATCCCGTGTAAGTTATTGTAATATAAGTATTAATCTCTGTTCCGAAATATCATGCATGAAGAATGGTTATTCGGAATAAGTGCTGGAGGATACGTATATGGAAGAGCTTAGCGAATTGAAACTGAAGGTGCTTGACCTGCTGAAAGAAGACGCGAGAAGATCGCCGGCTCTACTCTCTACTCTACTCGGTGTAGATGAGGAAGAAATAAAGACCTCCATTGCGGAGCTTGAACGAGATCACGTTATTGTCAAGTATGCGACCGTTGTCAACTGGGGCAAGATGGAAGACGAGAAGGTTACGGCGCTGATCGAGGTTCAAATTACACCTGAGCGCGGAAGAGGCTTTGAAGGAATTGCGGAGCGGATTTATTTATTCCCGCAGGTGAAGTCAGTCTATCTTATGTCTGGCGCCTACGACTTGCTGGTTGAAGTGGAAGGCAGAAACTTGCGTGAGGTGGCCAACTTTGTTTCGGAGAAGCTGTCACCTATCGATTCTGTATTATCGACCAAAACGAATTTTATTTTGAAAAAATATAAACAAGACGGGATTATTTTTGAAGAACGTCAAGAAGACAATCGTCTCCTGATCTCGCCGTAAAGGAAGCGTGTGCTATGATTGTGAACGAACAGCAGCTTGCAGAAAATAACAGGAAATCGATGAGCTCCTATTTGGCGCCTAGGGTCAGGGACATTCAACCCTCTGGAATCCGGAAATTTTTTGATCTCGTCAGTGGAAATAAGGATATTATCACACTTGGTGTCGGTGAGCCTGATTTCGTAACTCCGTGGCATGTACGCGAAGCTTGCGTGTATTCATTGGAGCGCGGGTTTACAGGGTATACGTCCAATGCCGGTATGCCGGAACTGCGGGAGGCGATCGCGGAATATTTGAATGACAGTTTCCACGTGACCTATAATCCTGCCAATGAAATGATTGTAACCGTAGGCGGCAGTGAAGCGATTGATCTGGCGCTGCGTGCCTTGATTGTTCCCGGAGATGAAATTCTGATTCCTGAGCCGTGTTACATTTCTTACTCGCCGATTGCTTCAATCGGTGGCGGGGTGCCCGTTGGTATTGAAACGACGGCAGAGCATCATTTCAAACTGACGGCCGAGGCACTCGAAGCGCAAATTACGCCCAAATCGAAGATTTTGATCTTGTGCTACCCAAGCAATCCGACAGGAGCCATCATGACCTATGAGGATTGGCTGCCCATTGCAGAAGTGGTGGAAAAACACGATCTGATTGTGATCTCCGATGAAATCTATGCGGAGCTCACATATGAAGGCAAGCATGTCAGCTTTGCCTCGATGCCAGGCATGATGGACCGCACCATACTGGTGAGCGGCTTCTCGAAGGCGTTTGCTATGACCGGTTGGCGTATGGGGTACGTGTGTGCTCATGCCGATCTGATCGGCGCCATGCTGAAAATACACCAGTATACGGTCATGTGTGCACCCGCAATGGGGCAAGTCGCCGCGCTCGAAGCATTGCGTAACGGCATGGGGGAAAAGGATCGAATGGTTGAATCCTATAACCAGCGGCGCAGACTGGTGGTTCAAGGACTGCGCGAGATCGGTTTGGATTGCCACGAACCGCAGGGAGCGTTCTACGCATTCCCGAGCATCAAGCGAACGGGACTCGGCTCAGAAGAATTTGCCCAGCGCTTGCTGACTGAGGCGAAAGTGGCTGCCGTACCAGGCACCGCATTCGGTATGGGCGGGGAAGGATTCATCCGCTGCTCTTATGCTACATCCATTGCCCAGCTGAATGAGGCCTTGGAGAGAATGGGCAATTTTGTGGAAAAAATAAAGTAGGCAAGGAATTCGTTGAACTTTTTCCTTGAATTAACAAAAAAATTACTTTCCATTGGGAAAATATATGTTATAATTTTATTTTGGGGGCAGAATTTTACTTTCCAAGGAGGGATCACCAGTGTTTTGTGATTATGAATTGTCAAACTACCGTGGTGACTATACGGCTGAAGACGATAACCACGGTAAATGGTCAATTAAATCAGCCAAATCCACTCCTCAGGAAATTACCTTGGAAGACGAAATTCACATGCTTCGCCGGAAGATGGAACAGATTTTTTTGGAAGAGCAGTCTTTTACGTCGGAAATTGTTATCGAGATCAGCAGTTTGCTGGATTTGAAGATTAACGAATATATGAAGGCTCATCCAAAAAAGAAACTATAAAAATACGATTTGATTGAATAATACAAGGCTGCTCCTGAGTGTGAATGACTCAAGGATCAGCCTTGTTTGCGTTTAAATGGTTCCCCTTGATGATAGAAACTCGCCCCGGAATCATGATCCCGCCTGGGGCTTATTCCGCCATAGAGGACCGTTATCCGAAATTATGCTATAGTTGAGCATAATAAGAAAAACGTCTATCGACGTACTTTCTCAGAAGACAGACCGAGGTTAGAGGAAGTTTTTCTTGCGATTATAGAATTGTTCAGCTTCGCTGAAACTATAAATTCTATAATCTTAAGAAATAGGGTGTTCGTTCAATAAGGACCGGACTTTGAAATGGAGGAAGATGGAATGAAGGTATATACGCGAACGGGAGATGCTGGGGAAACTTCAATTATTGGCGGTCGTGTGCCCAAGGATGATCCACGCATCGAAGCGTACGGCACGATCGATGAATTAAACAGCTTTGTGGGCCAAGCCCTATGTTTGGCCAAGGAAGCCGAATTTGAGGAGCTGCATCTTCAGCTCGTTCGAATTCAGCATGAACTGTTCGATTGCGGCTCGGATCTGGCCTACGCGAGACCTAAAGAGGATAAACTCAAGGTAAACGCCGAGTTGGTGGATAATCTGGAGGTATGGCTGGATGCATTCGAGGAGAAGAACCCTCCACTTGAACGTTTTATCTTGCCAGGCGGAAGCGCGTTGTCTTCGTTGCTTCATGTATGTCGGACCGTATGCCGCCGCGCTGAGCGGTTGACTGTTTCGCTGCAGCGAACCACGGAAATCAATCCGGAGGTCCGCCGGTATTTGAACCGATTGTCCGACTATTTCTTTGTGACTGCGCGGGCAGCCAATGTGCACGCCGGGATTCCGGATGTCGAATATGAGCGAAGTGGAAAGGTGTTTCGGTAATTCATGAGTTTGTACTATCCGCCAATCAGCTATGTCGTGTCCCCACACGAAGACGGCATGCTGCTTAAGACTATATTGCAAAAACGAATGGGGGTATCCCGTAAGCTGCTCTCGCGCCTCAAATTGACCGAGCGGGGCATTATGCTGAACGGGACCCGTGTATACATTAGCGTGAAAGTGCATGCGGGAGATCTGGTCGAAATCCGGATGGAGCAGGAACGTTCAGACGATATGCTGCCCCAGCCGATGGACCTTCATATTCTGTACGAGGATGAGCATCTGCTTGTTCTGAACAAGCCGGCAGGGATCATTGTGCATCCGACGCACGGTCATTATACGGACACATTGGCGAACGGCGTTGTCCACTACTGGCAAGAGAAGGGCTGGAATTACCGCTTCAGAGCGGTTCACAGGCTGGATCAGGAAACTTCCGGCGTGTTGGTGGTGGCCAAGAATCCGTATATTCACCAGCATGTTTCCGAACAAATGATAGCCGGTACGGTTGACAAGAGGTATGTAGCATTTGTTCATGGCAAGCCTGCTATGCCGTCAGGCGATATTGACGGGCCGATTGATCGGGATCCGTTAGAGCCCCACCGCCGCATCGTAACCCCGGACGGATATCCTTCATTGACACGGTTTCAGGTATGCGAAACCTATCCTTCCGCATCCTTGGTTGAGTTGAAGCTGGAAACGGGCCGGACCCATCAAATTCGGGTGCATATGCTTAGCATTGGTTGTCCATTGATTGGAGATCAGATGTATAGGCACCCGGTCTACAGCGATCGGAAGTTGCCATCAGATGGGACGGAAGCTGCTTCCTATGAGAACGAGGGATCGGCAGAGCCGGAAGCCGCATCCATCATGAGGCTGGACCGCTACATGGGCAGGCAGGCGCTGCATGCGGCAAGCTTGACGCTGATGCACCCGATTGAGGGAAGCACGATGGTATTCGCTGCTCCGCTTCCTGAGGATATGAACTCTCTGAGAAATAAGCTTGCGCAAGAGGCGACCTAATTCAAAACAACATGAGAAGGAGAACGTATCGAATGAGCAAACTGAAAGTATATCAATATCCGAAATGCGGGACATGCCGTAACGCGGTCAAATGGCTGCAGAACGAAGGACATGAGCTGGAACTTCAAAATATTTTTGAACAACCGCCAGAGAAGGAAGAATTAGCCGACCTTATCGATATGAGCGGCCTGGAGCTGAAGAAATTTTTCAATACGAGTGGCGAAGTCTACAAGGAAATGAACCTGAAAGACAAGCTGCCTGGACTTTCCGATGAGGAGAAAATCCAACTGTTGTCGTCCAACGGAAGATTGATTAAGCGTCCAATCGTGACGGACGGCAGTAAAGTGACCGTCGGTTTTAAGGCGGAACAATATCAGGATTCATGGCAGAAGTAGAATGGCTATTTTTGATCCGAGGCAATGACGGCCCAATTGAAGCCGGTTGAAAGAGTTGATTGGCCCCCGATTATTGAAGGCCAGCGATCCGGCATAGACCGCATTCTCTTGCTGATGAAGGTAGAGCATCCCAAGGTCTTTCGACCGCCGGGATGTTCTTTTGTTTTAAGAGATAAGAAAGTATTAACATCGGAGGCTTAGCATCCTTATCTCGCAAGAAAAACTTCCGCTATATGCGGTCTGTCTACTGAGAAAGTACGTCGATAGACGTTTTTCTAATGAACAGCCAATGATAGGAAATTCAAAGAAATACCTTGTGACTAGCCCAAGTCTATATAGGGATATGGTATAATGACAAGGTATATTTAAGGTTATATCAGAGAAGTTAAAGTTAGGAGCGATCATGACTGTGATACCCAACCAACAACCATCCTTAATGCTTGTAGACGGGATGGCTTTATTATTTCGTGCTTACTATGCGACCGCGTCAAGCGGCTATATCCGTCGAACCAAAGCGGGTGTGCCGACCAACGCGATTTACGGCTTCCTGCGGTATATGTGGGATGCTATCGATAAATTTCAGCCTACCCATGTAGCGTGCTGCTGGGATATGGGTTCGAAAACATTTCGTACAGAGCAATTCGCCTCGTATAAAGGCAATCGTCCGGAAGCGCCGGATGATCTAGTTCCGCAGTTTTCGCTGGTTCGTGATGTGACGGAATGTCTGGGAATTCCGAACCTGGGCGTCGTGGGTTATGAGGCCGATGATTGCATCGGTACGCTGGCCAGACGGTACGGGGATAGCATGAATGTCATGATCCTGTCGGGGGACCATGATCTGCTTCAGCTCGTGAACGATTCGACTTCCGTCATTATTATGAAAAAGGGACACGGCAATTATATGCACTATACACCGGAAACGCTGTATGCCGAAAAAGGACTTTCCCCAAGACAGGTGATCGATGTGAAAGGCCTGATGGGAGATACAAGCGATAATTATCCTGGCGTACGTGGGATTGGTGAGAAAACGGCGGTCAAGCTGATTCAGGAGTATGAAACCGTGGAAGGAATTCTTGCGAATCTTGAGTCTCTGACCAAAGGAGTCCGCACCAAGATCGAGGCGGATCTGGAAATGCTGCATCTGTCCCGGGCTTTGGCGGAAATTCATTGCGAGGTTCCAATGGAATGCGAACTGGAACTATGCCGCTTGAGCGTGGATCACGAACGTGCCCTGACCAAACTCGAAGAGCTTGAGATGAAGAGCCTGGGCCATCTTTTTGGGGTGGCGGTGGTTTCCTAGTCATGTGGAGACAGTTTAATTTCGGTAGAAAATCAATCTTGACCGGATTACTGCTTGGGGCCATGCTGCTTCTTATATCCGCGTGTGCCTCCAACCAGACCCCTTCAACCGATACCTCTAAGCAGCCGGCAGTTGCTGAGAAGAAGGTTGAAGTTATTGTTTCGGCAGCAGCAAGTCTCAAATCCAGCCTGGAAGAGACCGGACGACGTTTTGAAGCAGAGCATCCGAATGTTACGCTGCGTTATAATTTTGGCGGTTCGGGCTCTCTAGGACAACAGCTCGAGCAAGGGGCGCCTGTAGATTTGTTTGTATCCGCGGCAACGGAGCCGATGGATCGACTGGTCGAGAAGGGGATCGTGAAATCCGATGCGGTTCAGTTGATGTTTCGAAATGCGTTGGTGCTGATTGAGCCTGTTGGCAAACAGAACGTGAAGCAGTTATCCGATCTGCTCCAACCTGAAGTACGTGTTCTGGCTATCGGGCAGCCGGATACCGTACCGGCCGGGGAGTATGCGAAGGAGACTCTTCAGAATGAAGGCCTTTGGGAAGATGTCGAATCCAAGGCGGTGTATGCCAAGGACGTGACGCAAGTTCTTGCTTATGTTGAGTCGGGGAATGCGGATGCCGGTTTTGTGTACAAAACCGATCTGAAGAGTTCTGCCAAGGCAACACTTGCGCTTGAGGTTGACCCGGACAAGCACCAGCCGATCGAATATCCTGCAGCGGTTCCGGGCAGTGCCAAGCATCCGCAAGAGGCTGAGGCGTTCCTCGAATTTATGCGGAAGCCCGAGATCAGGGATATCTTCATGGAGGCTGGATTTGAGGTAGCGGAGGCGTCGCTGTGACTGCGACCGAAATGTTCTGGATGCCGGTATGGCTGTCGATAAAAACATCACTGCTGTCCAGCATCATTGCATTTATACTGGGATTAGCGGCAGCGCGCTGGATGTCCAGGCGCTCGTTTGTCGGCAAGACGGCGGTTGAAACCCTGCTGATGCTTCCGCTTGTGCTTCCGCCAACGGTGGTTGGCTTTCTTCTGCTTGTCATGCTTGGCAGAAACAGCTGGATTGGCGCAGCTGCCGAATGGCTGTTTGCCAGGCCCATTATTTTCAGTTGGGGGGCCGCGGTTATAGCGGCTATTGTGGTTTCGTTTCCGCTTGTGTATCAGAGCATGCGGGTGGGCTTTGAGTCCGTGGAACCGGAGCTTGAGGATTCGGCGCGATCGGCCGGGGCCGGCGAATGGCAGGTGCTTCGCTGGATTACGCTGCCGCTTGTCCGCAGAGCGGGGATTTCGGCGTTCATTCTGGCTTTTGCCAGAGGTTTAGGTGAATTTGGGGCAACCTGGATGGTTGCAGGCAATATACCGGGCGTTACGCAAACGCTGCCCACGGCGATTTACGTTGCGGTAAGCAATGGCGAGAGCGGGCTGGCGTGGGCGTGGACGGCTGTCATTATTTTGTTCTCATGGCTGTTGCTGGCCGCGTCAGGAACGGGCAGAAGCAGAGAAAGAGGCGGGCGGACTTGACGGGAGCACAATGTTTACATATGCTTCGAATAGAGCTTGTTAACAACTATATATAGATCAAGGAACAGCACATCGTGGAGAGGATGGAAGAAGCATGAGTTTACTTGGAGCAATTGAAGCAGGAGGAACCAAGTTCGTTTGCGGCGTGGGTATGGAGGATGGAACGGTTGTGGAGCGAGTGAGCTTCCCGACAACAACCCCTGAAGAAACCATGGCAAACGTCTTTAACTTTTTTGCTGATAAGGATATAGAGGCGATCGGAGTCGGTTCTTTCGGACCGATTGATCCGGTGAAGGGCAGCCCGACTTATGGCTGCATTACTACGACACCGAAGCCGCATTGGAGCAATTACAATATTGTCAAAGCATTGGAAGAGCGTTTTAATGTTCCGATTGGTTTTGATACCGATGTAAACGGAGCCGCTCTTGGAGAATATACATGGGGCGCTGCCCAAGGACTGGATAGCTGTCTGTATATCACCATCGGAACGGGAGTAGGAGCAGGCGCCGTGGTGGCTGGTGAATTGATTCATGGCTTGTCTCATCCGGAGATGGGGCATATTTATGTGCGCCGCCATCCGGAAGATCGGTATGAAGGGACATGTCCTTATCATGCAGACTGTCTGGAGGGGCTTGCTGCCGGACCGTCTCTTGGCAAACGTTGGGGAGTTCCCGGTGTGGAATTGACGCCGGATCATCCGGCTTGGGAGATGGAAGCTTATTATCTGGCTCAAGCGCTGATGAATTATGTCCTCATTCTGTCCCCACAGCGTATCGTGATGGGTGGAGGCGTTATGAAGCAGGAGCAGCTGTTCCCGCTGATCCGCACGAAGCTTCAGGAGCTGCTGGCCGGATATGTTCAGCATCCAAGCCTTCATGACGGGATTGATCAATTTATCGTTCCGCCGATGCTCGGCGATAATGCGGGTCTCTGCGGCGCATTGGCGTTGGCCAAGCTTGCAGTAGATGAGGCCAAGAGCGTTCAAGCTTAACCCTTTTTCTTATATAGAGTGAATCAAAATTGGGTTGATTTTATTACAGATTATGGTATTATAATTTCAACAGTATAACGTATGGAACGGGAAGCACCTTTCTTAGTCGCTGCGGCGGAGGAGAGGTGCTTTTTTGCGTTGTTTAATCGTTGTGCTGAATGCATAAGCGGGAGGTATTCGAGGGATGCAAATTGTGTTCATGAATCAGATGAGCGGAGCAGATGAGTCAGGTCATATCCGTTCTGCTCAAGTATGGATCGGTGAGGAAGAGGGGGGATGGCGGCTTGGATGGCGGAACATGGAACCAGACGGTGAAGTATCCGATGATGAGTGGTATGAGGGAAATTCATGGAATGAGTTATTATGTGTGTACCGACATCAATTAGCGAAGAAGCTGGGAGAGGGCTTCCGGCCGCTAGTTGAGGGGGTATTCCATGAACCGGGAGAGACTGGAGGTAAGAATCTTGGTGTGCAGAAGCTGCAATGCTACAGTGAGCTTTATGGCTCGGAGGAGCTGTACACGGAGTTGTGTGCCTGGCGCAGGAGAAAGGCGGCCTCCGGAAGAAAAGCACCCTATTTCATTGCCAGCAATCGGGTGCTGCGTATGATTAGCACCTTCATCCCCCAGAATGAGGAAGAGCTGCTGCAGCTTCCGGGAATTGGGGTCAGCAAGGCTTCGGAGCATGGGGCGGAGTGGCTGGAGATCACGACGAAAATCGAGCGAACCACAACCTTTCCACTGGATTGGGTTTACAAGCAGCTGCAGGAAGAGGTCTTCTTGTCCTGGCTGTATAAACAGAAGGAGCAGCGATACAAGCAAGAGCTCGACCGCTTCCGAATCCGCCGTACGATGCTAATTGGGATAGCTGAGGGAGCTTCGCTGGCCCAGCTAGAAGAGCGGACCTCGTTATCTCGTCGGGATTTGGTTGAGGAATTGGAGGGGCTCGAGAAGGAAGGTTATGATACGGAGCAACTGCTTGAGGTTGAATTGAATACGATGACGGCTTCAGAGCAGGCAACGGTATGGAAGGCGTTTGAAGAGCTGGGCGATACATTTCTTAAACCCGTATTGCAACGGGTATATGGAGAAGGACAAGCCCGGAATGGAGAGGTAGAAGAGATTGGCGGAACGGAGAAGCTGTATGAGCGGCTGCGCCTGATACGGATTCGCTTCCGGCGGGAGGAATCTAGCAAAGCAAACGCAAGCTAATCCACATAAATGAAAATCAGGACGGATTTCCTCGTGGCAAGGAGATCCGTCCTGATTCTGTCTGTGGTTCTGTAGATGAGGCAGCATATTTCATATCCAGTCTTTTTTACGGAACAGGTAAAACATAAGAGCACCGGCAAAAACCATGATGCCTAGAACCACATAATAAGAATATTTCCAGTCGAGTTCAGGCATATTTGTAAAGTTCATGCCGTAGATGCCGGTAATGAGCGTTAGCGGAATGAAGATGGTTGTAATAGCTGTAAACACACGCATAATTTCGTTGGCCCGATTGGCGATACTGGATTGATAAGCTTCGCGAAGGTTACCCATGAGATCCCGATAAGTCTCGAAGGTCTCGGAAATTTTCACGGCATTTTCATAGATGTCGCTGAAATATTTTTGCAGCTGGTCATCGATCAGCCGTAGGTCTTTTTTGTTCAGCGTATTGATGACTTCCTTCTGCGGTCCAAGCACTTTCTTAAGCCATAGGATTTCACTGCGCAGACCGATAATCTCGCTTAAGTGGGATTTTTTGGTATGCATGAGGATGTCTTCCTCCAGCTTTTCAATCCGCGCTTCAATTCGGTCCCCAACGGAGAAATAGTTGTCCGTGACGAGGTCGATCAAGAGATAGAGGAAGCGGTCAGGCGTGCTGACTTCATCCTCCCAGAGAAGCGGTTTAACGCTGCGAAGCTCGTGGATCTTTTGCTTGGTCATCGTAATAATAAAATGCCTGCCCAAGAAAACGTTCAATGCCCGAAGGAAAATTTCTTCGTCGTCAAACCGGATGCTGTTCACGACGATAAAATAGTGGTTCTCATATATTTCAATTTTGGGACGCTGCTCTTCTTCGCTGAGGCAATCCTCAACCGCAAGATCATGCAGGGAGAAGAGAGGTTGCAGTTCGGCTAAATCATCCTCGTCCGCATCCAGCCAGTAGAAGCCGCTGGCCGGAGGGGTCAGCGTCATTTCGATGTCATCAACAGGGGTAAATACGCCCGAATCGACCAACCGGATTTTCATCTGATATCACTCCTTTGTCAAATACAAGCTGCTTGGTTAAGCAGTAAAGGCACAGGATATCAGCCCACCGGTGTAGGGGCATGTCAAGGAAGGTTAGAATACGATAAAAGCGCATGAAAAATAACGCCGCCCTCTGCCGGTAGACTGATCTTAATCCTATGCGGTTGTGCGTCTTGTGCATCCAGTTTCTGGCTCGGGTCACCGTCCATCTTCCATGTCACCTCTTTCATACTCGGTTTTAAACAGCACTTGTCTAGTATAACGCCGGGTGTAGGACCTTTCAAGTTGAAATCCGGCGCAGCCAAGGACCATGGTACAGGGTATGGAAACCTTCGGTGAAGTGTGACAAACTTTATGAAAAGGTTCTTGACGAAAAATTGGGAATGATTTAAAGTAAATATCAATTACGAACAATTTAAGACAACTGAATAAAGCGAAATCTTATCAAGAGCAGGTGGAGGGACTAGCCCTATGAAACCCGGCAACCGGCGGCAACATCGCACGGTGCTAATTCTTGCAGGAGATACGACGCTTCTTAGAAGCCGTTGTATAGTCTGACAGATGAGAGAGGCGCATTGTGATACGTATATGATGACCTTTCTCTACTTTGAGAAAGGTTTTCTTGCGTTTATACAGTCTAACGCTCTTTCTCACAGCTTTTTATGGATGTATCATTTCATATTTCGAAGGAGTGAACCACGATGCCGATTAAAATTCCGGACGCCTTGCCGGCAAAGGAAGTTCTGGCTGGAGAAAACATTTTTGTCATGGATGAGAGTCATGCATTTCATCAGGATATCCGCCCATTGCGGATTGCTATTCTGAACTTGATGCCAACCAAGGAAACGACGGAGACCCAATTATTGCGATTGATCGGTAACTCCCCGCTCCAGGTGGATGTTGTCCTTCTTCATCCGAGTTCCCACGTTTCGAAGAATACGTCGGCTGAGCATCTGAAATCATTTTACAAAACCTTTGAAGAAGTGAAGAACCGTCGTTTTGACGGCATGATCATTACAGGAGCTCCAGTCGAGCAGTTGGAATTTGAAGAAGTGAATTACTGGAATGAGCTTACTGAAATTTTTGAATGGACCAAGACGCATGTGACCTCCACGCTCCATATTTGCTGGGCATCGCAAGCCGGGCTTTATTATCATTACGGCGTGCCGAAATACAGCCTCGAGGAAAAATGCTTTGGCGTATTTCCACATACGATCAATGAAGCGTGTACCAAGCTGCTCCGCGGCTTTGACGAAATGTTCTTTGTTCCGCACTCTCGTCATACGGAAGTTCGGCGCGAAGACATTACAGGCATTGACGATCTGGTCATCCTGTCCGAGTCCGAGGAAGCAGGAATTTATTTAGTTTCAAGCCGGGATGGCAAGCAGATATTTGCCACAGGACATTCCGAGTATGATGCGGACTCTCTGAAATGGGAGTATGACCGGGACGTTGCCAAAGGAATGGATATCGCGCTGCCGCGCAACTATTACCCGAATGATGATCCAACAAGGACGCCTCCGTCCATATGGCGAGCGCATGCAAACTTATTATTTACTAATTGGCTCAATTACTATGTATATCAGGAAACGCCATACGATATTGGTCCGCAAATATAGAAGTATACGGGAGGAGAGTTTGTGATGGAGAAGAAACCTTTAAATATAGAGAGCCGGCTGGCACAGATCGGGTCGGTGCAAGAACCGGTAACCGGAGCCGTGAATTTTCCGATTTATCAGGCTACGGCATACCGCCATCCCAAATTAGGCCAGAGCACAGGGTTTGATTACACCCGTACGAAAAATCCGACCCGTTCGGTACTGGAGGACGCCTGCGCCGAGCTGGAATCCGGTGATGCCGGCTTTGCCTGCAGCTCGGGCATGGCTGCCCTTCAGACGATTTTTGCTTTGTTCGGTCAAGGGGATCATCTGATTGTATCGCTGGATTTGTATGGAGGGACCTATAGGCTTCTGGAGCGGATTATGTCCAAGTTTGGCGTAACGGCTACGTATGTGGATACGAATGACCTGGATGCGCTGGAAGGGGCAAGAAGGCCCAACACGAAGGCTGTATTTATCGAAACGCCGACCAATCCGCTTATGATGATTACGGATATCGAAGCCGTCTGTACGTGGGCAAGGCGCCATCAACTGATCAGCATCGTGGATAATACGCTTTTGACTCCGTATTTCCAAAGACCTATCGAGCTTGGGGCGGATATTGTCATACATAGCGCCACCAAGTATTTGGGAGGACATAACGATGTGCTGGCGGGTATCATCGTAACGAAGGGCAAGGAACTATCGGAAGAGATGGCTTTCCTTCATAATTCCATCGGCGCGGTGTTAAGCCCGACCGATTCCTATCAGCTGATGAGAGGAATGAAGACGCTTGCCCTGCGCATGGATCGGCACGAAGCGAATGCAACCGCAGTGGCAACATTTTTGACAACTCACCCAGCGATTGGCGAGGTGTATTATCCTGCCCTGCCGGATCATCCGGGACATGACATCCAGAATCGTCAATCCAGCGGCAACACCGGCATCTTCTCCTTCAAGGTGAAGGACGCCCGCTATGTGGAGCCCGTGCTGCGGCACATTAAACTGATTGCGTTCGCAGAAAGCCTGGGGGGCGTCGAGTCTCTGATGACCTACCCTGCCGTCCAGACCCATGCGGACATCCCGTTTGAGATTCGGGAAGCGATTGGTGTGGATGACCGCTTGCTCCGGTTCTCGGTCGGCATCGAGCACGCGGATGATTTGATCGCGGATTTGGATGCGGCGCTTAACGCGGCCATGGCAGAAGTGGAAGGGAGAACTGGAGAATGAGCATCGATAAAGGACCATCAGGCTTGGAAACACAAGCCAAGCCGTTGTCAGCCAAACGGGATCGGGAGGAAGAACTACGTTTCGAGACGAAACTGCTGCATTTCGGCGGAGAAATCGACCGGGCAACCGGTGCCTCCAGCGTTCCGATCTATCAAGCCTCGACATTTCATCATGAGGACATCTTCAACCCGCCGCTGCACGATTACAGTCGTTCCGGCAATCCGACGCGGCAGGCGCTGGAAGATTATATCGCCCTCTTGGAGGGAGGCGTACGCGGTTTCGCTTATGCTTCCGGCATGGCAGCGATTTCCAGCACATTCATGCTGCTCTCCGCGGGCGATCATATGATCGTGACGGAGGATGTGTACGGCGGAACCTACCGCCTGCTAACCAGCATTTTAAGTCGTATGGGCATCGAGAGCACCTTCGTAGATATGACCGATCTGGATCAGGTGAAGGCTGCCCTCAAACCGAATACGAAAGCTGTCTATATGGAGACCCCTTCGAACCCGACTCTGAAAATTACCGACATTGGTGCCGTGACGGATTGGGCGAAGGAGCATGGACTGCTTACCCTGCTGGATAATACGTTCATGACGCCGTTTTACCAGCGTCCGATTGAATTCGGTGTGGATATCGTCATTCACAGCGCGACCAAATTCCTTGGCGGACACAGCGATGTGCTGGCAGGTCTCGCGGTAGCCAGAACCCAGGAGCTTGGAGACCAATTGAAACAGCTGCAAAATGGTTTGGGCACGGTGCTTGGAGTCCAGGATTCCTGGCTCCTTATGCGCGGCATGAAGACGCTCAGCACGCGTATGGCCCACTCCGAGCAAAGTGCAGCCAAGCTGGCGGCCTGGCTGCAAGGGAGAAGCGATATTGAGCAAGTGTACTACCCTGGTCTCTTGAATCATCCGGGACGTGAGGTCCATGAGAAGCAATCGAGCGGTTATGGCGCGGTCATTTCCTTTGACGTCGGCACAGGCGAGCGTGCCAAGCAGGTGCTGAACCATGTGAAGCTGCCGCTGGTAGCGGTCAGCTTGGGAGCTGTGGAGAGCATCTTGTCTTACCCGACGATGATGTCCCACGCAGCTATGGGCGAGAAGGTTCGGCATGAACGCGGAATTACGGATGGTTTGCTCCGTTTCTCGGTCGGACTCGAGGATGTGGACGATCTGATTGCTGATCTGGATCGGGCTTTTGCTGCCAGTTACTAAAGATTTGCATGAAGTTAGGAACGTCATTTGAAGATTTGCCAAATCATAGAATTCGGCATCCTGTCACGGACAGGATGTCGTTTTTAATGCCGGATTGTGGTAGGATGAGATAGAAAAAGTTTTATTGGTGTTTGTTATTTTGCTCTAAGTAGGGAGGCTGCAAGAATGAGTGCGGTAAACCGTATATTGGATAAAGCTTTACGCGGGGAACGTTTAAACCTTGAAGATACCGTGACGCTTTTTGAAAGTGATGAGATTGAGAAAATTGGTCATGCGGCGGATGTGATGACAAAGCGTCTGCATCCGGATCCTATCACGACATTTGTTATCGGCCGGAATATCAATTACACGAACATATGTGATGTATTCTGCCGTTTCTGTGCTTTTTATCGCAGACCGGGCTCTTCCGAGGGCTACGTTCTGCCCGATGAGACGATCTTCCAGAAGATTCAGGAAACCGAGGATGTGAACGGTACTGAAATTCTGATGCAGGGCGGAGTCAATCCAGATTTGCCTTTCAATTATTATACGGATCTGCTTCGCAACATTAAGAAGCGGTTTCCTAACATTACGATGCATTCCTTCTCCCCGGCGGAAATCATGAAGATGGTGGAGATCTCCGGGCTTACGCTCGAAGAGGTGATGCGCGAGCTTCACAGCGCGGGTCTGGACTCATTGCCTGGCGGCGGCGCAGAGATTTTGGATGATCGCATCCGCAAAAAAGTCAGCCGTCTGAAAGGCACATGGCGCCAGTGGATGGATGTCATGCAAACGGCCCATAAAGTCGGCATGAACACGACGGCGACCATGGTGATCGGCCTGGGCGAAACGATGGAGGAGCGTGCGCTACATATGCTTCGCGTGCGTGATGCGCAGGATGAATGCATTCAGAACGGTTATGATTCCAAAGGCTTCCTGGCCTTCATTCCATTTACGTTCCAGCCGGACAACACGAACCTTAAGCGTGAGCGTGAAACACCGGAGGCATACTTGAAGACGGTAGCCATCGGTCGCTTGGCAATCGATAACGTTCCGAATCTGCAGTCGTCCTGGGTAACGATGGGACCTGAGATCGGCAAGCTGTCACTCAGCTATGGCTGTAATGACTTTGGCAGCACGATGATGGAGGAGAACGTGGTTTCTTCCGCAGGAGCCGTGTATAAGGTCAATATTGAATCGATTATTCAATTGATCCGTGAGACCGGCAACATTCCGGCTCAACGCAACACCCGGTATGATATTCTGCGCGTGTTCGAAGATAACAGCACCGTTGAGCGTGACTTCGTCATGCAGAACTAATTCTATACTTCATGAAGATCCGCAAGGCGGGCCGAGCAACTCGGTCCGCTTTTTTATGATCAGAAAGTATAATCTTCGAGCAGCGCGCCCATTTATTAGATATTCTTTCGGACTTGCTTGTTTTTCCAAGCAGGAGTTCCGTATATCCCCGAGCGGGTCCCCATATACTGAAAAGGGAACTCGAAAGGAGTGATTCCATGGAACTGTTCAGCATTTCTGTCGGTACAAGGACGGAAGACGAGAAAAAGGCGTTTCACCGTATATTGTCAGACAAGCAGAAAGAGCTACATAAACAATGCAAGCAGCTGAAATTCACATTCAGCGCTTCGGATGACCGCGTGATTTGGACGTGCTCCGGCAAGCTTCCGCTGTCCTCATGGACCGCATCGGCCGACACGCTGCGCCGGCTCACTTCCGAAGCAGTCACTGCTTATATTATGGAAGAGAAGGAGCAGGAGATTGCTGCACGGTTAATGTTCTCGGAATTCGAGTTTGATGATGAGGAAGAAGCAGGGCGGATTCTGCAGTGGTTTTTGATGCTCCTGCAAAAAGAGGAAGGCCCGTCCGGGGAATTCTGGCAGAGCCGCAGACGCAAGCTGTCTGAAGGCATATATCAGTGCCTGAACGAGGCACCTGAGCTTAACCTGGATGGATTTATGACCTTCCGGCTTCAGCCCTACGAACAGGAGCTCCGCGAGATGGCGGAGTATGCAGTGGATGAATTTATGCTCGATCAGCAGTACGAGGAGTTCGTCAGCTTGCTGAAATATTTTGTTTATTTTCAGGAGCCCAAAATGCCGCTGGTTCACGTCATTCATAAGGGGGAGGAAGATTTTCTGCTGCTGGATGGCAATCTTCGCCCGATTGAACGTCCTCGAGATGAAGGGCTCGTTATGGAAAGGCTGGACCAGGATATGGAGATTGAAGATATGGTGGTCAGTACGCTGATTTCGGTATCCCCGGCCCGTATGATTATTCATACGAGACAGCCTGAGCTTCCGGTCATCGTGACATTGGCCCATATCTTTGATAACCGCGCCGAAGTATGCTGCAGCTGTCCTGAATGCAGTGCGCTTCTTGGAAGCGGACGAATGATGACTTGACGCACCGAAGCGGTGAGGATTATAATTACTGATAAATTCACGTAAAAAGCTCTGACAAAGACATGAATCAATCCGGATTTGACCGCTCAGAGAGAGGAAACCTCGGCTGCAATTTCCTCCGGTTCGCCATTGATTTACCCCTTTGTAGCTGTGTCGTCGAACCCGCACATGATGATCAATGCGGATGAGTAGGCTTCACCGGTTCATGACCGTTACTCAATGCTGATGAAGGATCTTAATCCATTATGTACCCGGTACATCATTGATGGAGAGATCGAATTAGGGTGGAACCACGGGTATAACACTCGTCCCTTCGCGGGACGGGTGTTTTTTGCATGTTCCGGTATCTTTCGTTGAAGTCCAGGCGTGCACCGAGCGGCCCATGCCTGGCGTTCGCGGGGAGACTAACGCGTCCTTCATATATGGAAGAAACGTGAAATTCTTTTTCTTGGGAGGAATACAAGGTGGCTATTAGCATTAAATTGCCTGACGGCTCCGTACGGGAGTATGAGGCAGGCAGCAGTATTGAGGATGTGGCTGCGTCAATCAGCAGCGGACTTAGAAAGAATGCGGTCGCGGGAAAAATGGACGGGATCGTTGTGGATCTCTCGACACCGCTTCAGGACGGAGCTTTGATCGAGATCGTAACCCAGGATACGCCTGAAGGGCTTGAAGTGATGCGCCACAGTACAGCGCATTTGCTGGCTCAGGCAACCAAGCGTTTGTATGGAGCGAAAGAAGTAAAGCTGGGCGTGGGTCCGGTCATTGAAGACGGTTTCTACTATGATATGGATCTGGAAGAGCCTTTGAATCCGGAGGACCTGCAGAAGATCGAGAAGGAAATGGAACGGATTATCGGCGAGAATCTTCCGATTGTCCGCAAGGAAGTGAGCCGTGCGGAAGCGCTGCGCATCTTTGGCGAGCTTGGGGATCCGTACAAGCTGGAACTGATCAACGCCCTGCCTGAGGATAGCGTTATTACGATCTATGAGCAAGGCGAATTCTTTGATCTCTGTCGTGGACCGCACGTCCCTTCAACCGGCAAGATCAAAGTATTCAAGCTCATGAATGTGGCAGGCGCATACTGGCGCGGCGACAGCAAGAACAAAATGCTTCAGCGCGTTTACGGTACGGCGTTCGTGAAAAAAGCGCAGCTCGATGAGCATCTTCATCTGCTTGAGGAAGCCAAGAAGCGCGATCATCGTAAGCTGGGCAAGGAATTGCAAATGTTTACGTTCTCTCAGCTCGTTGGACAAGGCCTGCCGATCTGGCTGCCAAACGGTGCGAAATTGCGCCGTACCCTGGAGCGTTATATCGTGGACATGGAGGAACGCCTCGGTTACCAGCATGTGTACACGCCTGTGCTCGGAAACGTGGAGCTGTACAAAACGTCCGGTCACTGGGAGCACTATCAGGAAGATATGTTCCCGAAAATGGAGATGGACAACGAGGAGCTTGTTCTTCGTCCGATGAACTGCCCTCACCATATGATGGTATATAAGAGCGATATGCACAGCTACCGGGATCTGCCGATCCGTATTGCGGAGCTTGGCATGCAGCACCGCTATGAAATGTCCGGTGCACTGACCGGCTTGCATCGCGTGCGCGCGATGACGTTGAACGACTCGCATATTTTCTGCCGTCCGGATCAGATTAAGGAAGAGTTTGCGCGGGTCATTCAGCTGATCATGACCGTCTACAAGGACTTTGGCATCCATGACTATCGCTTCCGCCTTTCTTACCGGGATCCGCAGGATACCGAGAAGTACTTCCAGAACGATGAAATGTGGGAAATGTCCCAGCGTATGCTGCGCCAAGTCGTTGAGAGCCTGGACATGCCGTTCTATGAGGCCGAAGGCGAAGCGGCCTTCTACGGTCCGAAGCTCGACGTTCAGATCCGTACGGCGCTTGGCAAGGAAGAGACGCTGTCAACCGTTCAGCTCGACTTCCTGCTGCCTGAGCGCTTTGAACTGGAATACGTCGGCGACGATGGCCAGAAGCATCGTCCGGTCGTTATCCACCGTGGTATCCTGGGCACGATGGAGCGCTTCACCGCGTTCTTGCTTGAGAATTTTGCAGGTGCGCTGCCGCTGTGGCTGTCACCGGTACAGGTTAAAGTCATTCCGGTTTCCAATGCCTTTGAAGACTATGCCAAGGAAGTGGCCGAGAAGCTTCAATTCGCCGGTATCTCCGTCGAGTCGGATCTTCGCAACGAGAAGATGGGCTACAAGATTCGGGAAGCCCAGCTCGAGAAGATTCCTTACATGTTCATCGTTGGCGAGAACGAGAAAAACGCGGGCGCGGTTTCCGTTCGCAAACGCGGCGAAGGGGACATCGGTGCCCAGCCGCTGGACGAGATCATCGTCAAGCTTCGTGAAGAAATTAACACCCACGTCGTTTAAGTTAAGCTATAAGCTTAAGTAACGAAGCGACATGCAAACCTCTGCCATCACGTATATTCTATTTGGGAAATGGGAACCCTCGCTAGTAAGGGGGAGGTATTCACATGATCCAATGGAAAAAGTGGCAGAGGTTTTTTGCTGGTTTTATTTTATCAGCCGTCTTGTTTAGTGCAGGTTCTTCAATGGTAGAAGCGCACAATCTGATTCTAAGCGAATCCTATGATTCAACAGACTTCAGAAATGTGTATGATCCAGCCGGGGAAATTCAAGGCTCCGATTACGTGGAAATGTCTCGCTTCTATGCGCTTCGTGTAGCAGGTTTTAGCGATATGAATAGATACTTGGAAGTACCGGATACTGGACCTAAGGCCAGCGTGCCTGGGAAGAAACGCGAATCCATGCCTGTGCTTGCGCCGAGGGAGGACCAGGTGCTGCATACGGTGAAGGTAACCGCTACAGGGTATACGGCAGGTTATGAATCGACCGGGAAGAAGCCGGGACATCCTCAATATGGAATCACCTATTCCGGGGTGAAGGTTAAGCGGGATCGAAATATGGTATCTACGATTGCCGCGGATCCGAATGTATTCCCGCTTGGCAGTATTCTCTATATACCGGGCTATGGTTATGGAATCGTAGCGGATATCGGCTCCGCGATCAAAGGGCAAAAAATTGATCTTTACTTCTCCACAACCAAACAAGTGTTTAAGGAGTGGGGAAAGAAGGACGTCGAGGTACAGGTTATTAAAACCGGAAGCGGCAAATGCACGGAGGAAATGCTTAAAACACTGGATAACGCGATCGAAACCTATCGTTTCCTGCCTTCATCTGTTTTGAAGGAAGCCATTTAGGATGATTTTGGCGCGTAGATTGGCAGTAAACATTTAAGAATAATGCCTCCATGTTCATCACATACTACTTTTCGGGGGCCAAACCCCTGAAGAGGATGATGGTATTGCATATGAACAGGGAGGTGAATACTGTGGCTAAAAAGAACAAGGTACAAGAAAACTTTAAAACACCGAATGAAAAGTTTAACGCTGAGTTTGCTGAAGATACCAGCATAGCCAGCAACCCAAAAGGGAATTCCAAAGTTCAGGAGAACTACAAAAAACCGAACGAAAAGTTTGATGCTGAGTTTGGCGAACTGAACACACCAGGGGACCATTCTGCAAACCGTTAAGGTTTAGATGCCAGCGTCCGTTCGTGAAAAATAAGACCTCCGCTTTAGCGGAGGTCTTTTATTATGGTTAAATACCCATTTTTATCCACTCACTCGGTCTCTAGACCGAGATCAACTTCATTCCACCGCCGCTAACCTGTTCATCGCAATATGTTGTACACTGTAGTTAAGAAAAAATAGAACTGGAAGGCAAGGGGATGACCATGAGTAGAAAAGGATGGAGCCAGCTTAGCAACGGTTTGCTGCTCATCGGTATTGGTGTGGTGTTTCTTCTAAATCAGCTCGATATGATACATGTGGATCTTGGTTATATATTCTCGACCTTTTGGCCGGTGTTTATCATCTGGTTCGGCCTGCAAAGCTTAATTTATGCCCGTGGAGGAGCACTATGGGGCTCCGTTGTTCCAATCATTATCGGTTCGTATTTCCTTGGAAGAAATTTGGACTTGGTTGACTTCTCATTCGGCGATCTGATCAAGTACGCGATTCCGATTATGCTGATTGGGTTTGGGTTGCAGGTTATTTTTAAACCGAAGTCCCATACGCCGCCGCCATCACCGCCAAGTCCGGATGACTTCAGCTCGCATCGGCGCGACGATTACAACATTCCCGATCCGCCTGAAGCGCGTCCGCTTGATTCTTCCTTGGATGAAGAATTCGAACGGAGATTTGGCAAGCAAGACAAGGCTGACAAGACTGAGAGTATTCTGCCTGATCCAGAATCCGAATCACCGGATTTCCATGAGCAGGGTAAGGGTTACCGCTGGCAGGGACAGGGACAGCATCAAAAACGTCAGCGCCAGGACCGTCAGGATCGCAGCCGGTTCAGAGTTCATGTTGATTTTGACGATAACGGCAAAAGCTACAGCGACGGATCGGATTATAAGGATGAACAGCACCACCAACACCACCATCATCAATCTTGGCACAGCCATGATGCGGTGAACAAGTCCTCTTTTATCGGGGACGTGCATATGGGGAAAGATTATTTTCAGCTGAAGCCGACAAATATCTCGCAGTTCATCGGTGATACGGTGCTGGATCTGACTAAAGCCCAAATCCCTTACGGTGAAACGAAAATCAACATCTCGGCGTTTATCGGAGATGTCAAAGTATTCGTTCCGAATGATTCGGATGTCGGCATTCATGTCACGACCAACTCCTTCATCGGCGATATGAAGGTGCTGGAGGAAAGCCGCAGCGGCTTTATGAGCAATGCCGGTCTGGAAAGCCCGCATTATAGGGAAGCAGGTAAGAAAATTCGAATCACCGTCAGCGTATTTATCGGTGATGTCAAAGTGAATAGGGTAGGATAACCGTTATGATGGGAATATTGAAAAATACCAAATGGGTGATACTGTTTTACTTTCTGTTGATTGGAGCCGGGGTTGCTGTTTTCCTGTATACAGCAAACCAATCCGGCTACATACATATTGAAGATAACCGGCTGTGGGTGTATTACACGGTCGGTGTACTTCTGTTTACGGGGATTGCGGGATACATTGCGGGACAGCGCATCCAGCGACCGCTGGACCTGCTTCATCTGAACATGCTGCAGGTTGCCAAAGGAAATCTGAACGTGCGACTGCCAGCCATGGAAGACGGCTCTTTTGCCAGAGTATACGATGAGTTTAACGGAATGACAGAAGCGCTGGAGAAGAAGATGAAGCTGCTGCAGCGCCTGGGTGAGCAGGATGTCATTGAGAAAGAGATTGCTGCGGAAGCCGCGGTGCTTGAGGAACGACGCCGGATGGCCAGAGACCTGCATGATACGGTCAGTCAGCAGCTGTTCGCGATCCATATGTCGGCTTCATCGCTTCCGGCGGTTCTGAAGAGAAACCCGGAGCAGGGCGATAAAGTGCTTGGCCAGTTGATTGAGATGTCTCACGTTGCGCAGAAGCAGATGCGTGCGCTAATTGCACAGCTTCGGCCTGTTGAACTGGAAGGAAGAACCCTAGAGGAGGCACTCGAACGGTGGTTCCCAGATTATTGTCGCCAAAATGGCCTGAAGGGCATGAAGGATGTGGAACTTTACGGCGGAGTGTCGGATGCGATTGAGCATCAGCTGTTCCTGATTATACAGGAAGCAGTGGCTAATATTGTGAAACATGCCGGTGCAAGCCTTGTCAGCATGTCGCTTCGTGAGGATGAGAAACGCGTTATTTTAAGCATTAGCGACGATGGGATTGGGTTTGACGAGGTGGCAGGCAAGCAGGGTTCATACGGGCTGTCCACGATGCGTGAGCGAGCTGAAAAGCTTGGCGGGCAGGTCGATATTATAAGTAAAAAGGGTGCAGGAACAACGGTTCGCGTGAATATTCCGCTGTTTGAGGCCGAGGGCAATCAGGGACCGACTGCGGAAAAGAGCAAGGATCAGGAAGTGCTGGCTGAGCCAGTGGAATAGAGAGGGGACAACATCATTATGGGAACGATTCGGATATTGCTGGCGGATGATCATGATATGGTTCGAATGGGATTAAAAACGTATTTGTCACTGGACCCGGGATTTGAAGTGATCGGAGAGGCCGCAAACGGCCAAGAGGTTGTCGATATGTTAAGAAATGGGGATGAGGCAGACCGGCCTGATCTCATTCTTATGGATCTGATGATGCCGGTGATGAACGGGGCAGAGACCACACGTGCGGTCATGTCCGAGTTCCCGGACCAGAAGATCGTGATTCTGACCAGCTTTCTCGAAGACGAGCTTGTGGTTGAGTGCATTGAAGCGGGGGCTGTTAGTTATGTACTGAAGACCGTTTCGGCCGACGAGCTCATCTACGCTCTTCAGGGAGCGTTTAGGGGTATGCCGGTCATGACCAAAGACGTGTCGGAAGCACTCACCCGCGGGATCCGCCGACATATGGTGAACGGTGATGAATCCGGGCTTACCGAGCGCGAGAAGGAAGTTTTGCTGCTCATTGCCGAAGGCAAGAGCAACAAAGATATCGGCGAGGAGCTGCATATCAGCATAAAAACGGTCAAAACCCATGTCAGCAATCTGCTGATGAAGTGTGAGCTGGAAGACCGCACACAGTTGGCGATCTACGCCCACCGTAAGGGATGGGTCAAAATGTAGCGACTCCACTCGGATCAGATTCCCTTGATGCGGCCGTAGCTTTCTTTTTATCTGCCTTTTAATTGTTTTTAAGGTACTATTAAGGTTTATAGTACACAATAAGAACAGTTAATCAATTAAACCACTTGGAAGCAAGTGATTTTAAATAGGAGGTAGACCTATGGACGACCAAAGAAAGCGCTACGGGTATCCGGATGATGAGGGAATGAACAACGAGTCGAATAACAATGAAGCACCGAGACGTGAGGAAGCATCCACGAAGAATTCGTCTTATTACTATTCTTACGGACCGTTTCAGTCCATACCCAGCGAACGTGATGATCAGCAGCCAGAGCGGCCATACCAGAGCCGGGAATCGAAGGAAGTGGAAGTTACCGCTCCGCAACCTGTCAAACCGATTCCATCCTCCGGTTTCTCGCAGTCCCATTCCTCCGGAAGCCAGGGGGGCGGCGGGTCTATGGATCCGATGCAAAGAAATAAAGAATGGAACTATAGCCAGAAGCCTAAAAATTCCGTGAAGACGGTGCTGTTGTCCTTCATGGCAGGTGTCCTTGTCATTTCGAGCCTGATGTTTGCCGCTGACCGCACGAATCTGTTTACACCTGATGCGGCGTATTCTTCAGAGCCAGCCCAAGAAACTTCAGCCAAAGTCGATGATAACGGCGGAGCTACTACGGCATCGGCCATGATTCCTTCGGGTCAAGGCGATGTATCGGCGGTTGTGGATCAGGCAAGTCCTGCCGTTGTACTGATCGAGACGCTTGTGAAGAGCAGCAATCGCCAAGGCACGAATCCGAATATGAATGATCCGTTCTGGTACTTCTTCGGCGGCGGCCAATCGAGCCAGGAAGGAAATGGCGGAAACAGTGGAAACGGTGGAAGCAGCAACAACGGAGGTCAGGAATCCCAGCTTCAGCCTTCCGGCATCGGCTCGGGTTTCATCTTTGAGAAGTCGGGATACATTTTGACGAATGAGCATGTGATCCATGGCTCAGATGTGATCCAAGTAACGGTACAGGGTACCAAAAAGCCTTATGAAGCGAAGCTGCTCGGTTCCAGCTATGAGCTCGACTTGGCCGTGCTAAAAATCGAAGGGGCCGATTTCCCGACGGTGCAGCTAGGCGACTCCAATTCGCTGAAGGTCGGTGAATGGCTTGTTGCCATCGGTAACCCGCATGGTTTTGAGCATACGGTAACCGCAGGCGTACTTAGCTCGAAGGAACGCGAGATCGATATTCAAGGCACTAATGGCGAGGATGATCGTAATTACGAGCATCTTCTGCAAACCGATGCTTCGATTAATCCGGGTAACTCCGGCGGACCGCTTCTCAATCTGAAGGGCGAGGTTATCGGGATGAACGTAGCCGTCAGCGCGGAAGCGCAAGGGATCGGATTTGCAATTCCGTCCAGTACGATCAAGGAAGTTGTGGAATACCTGAAGAATAATGAGGAAGTTCCGAAAGAGCCGATTCCGTTTATCGGGGCAAGCCTGGGAACGGTCACTCCGCAAATTGCCCAGTCTTTGGGTACCGATGTGAAGGAAGGTTCTTTTGTTGACAGCGTTGTATTCCGTTCGCCGGCTTATGAAGCAGACCTGCGTCAATATGACATCATTGTAGGTGTGGACGGAACAAAATATCCGACCTCGAAGGATCTGACTGAATTCATACAATCGAAGAAGGTTGGAGATAAAATCACACTGAATGTGGTTCGTAACGGTAAGAATATGGATTTGCCGCTGACGATTGGGGACCGTAATAAGTTTGATCTATCCCAACAGCAGCAACAACAGCAACCGTAACCCTGGATAAGTGTGACAACAAGCGGAAGGGACCGTTCCCTTCCGCTTGTCTTGTCCTTGAGGCGACCGATATAATGGGATTGTAACGTCGAACTAAATTAAACGCTAGAAGATAGAGGAGATGCCGCTATGCGATCCCGGATATTAATTGTAGATGATGATGAGAAAATTATTTCCATGCTGCGCAGGGGACTTGCGTTTGAGGGCTATGACGTCCTAACCGCATCCAACGGAGCGGAAGGCTTGAAGGTGATATTGAGTGAGGACCCGGATGTTGTCGTTCTGGATGTGATGATGCCTCAAGTCGATGGATTTGAAGCGTTGCGCAGACTCCGGGAAGGCGGAAGCACGACACCGGTGCTGATGCTGACCGCGAAGGATGAAGTGGAGAATCGGGTGAAGGGACTGGATACCGGAGCGGATGATTATCTGGTCAAACCTTTCGCGCTGGAGGAACTGCTTGCCCGCGTACGGGCTTTGCTGCGCCGTAAAACCGGAGACGATAGCTCTAACCACCGACTGACCTACGAGGATCTTGTGATGGATACCGATGCAAGGGAAGTTATTCGCAGCGGGCAGAGACTAGAGCTCACCGCCAAGGAATTTGAGCTGCTGCATCTGTTTATGCAAAATCCGAAGCGGGTGCTGTCCCGTGATTTAATAATGGATAAAATATGGGGCTATGATTACAGCGGGGAGTCCAACGTGCTGGAGGTTTATATCGCCATGCTCCGGCAAAAGACCGAGGAACATGGAGGTAAACGGCTGATCCAGACGATCCGCGGAGCCGGCTATATTTTAAGAGGAGATAACTAGCATGTCCATTCGGTTGAGACTGACAGCATGGTATACCGGCATTTTATTTGTGACACTGCTGATTTTCAGCTCGGCGGTGTATGGTTTTGTCCATTTGTATACGTATGAGGAGTTAAAGCAGCGGATTGCACAGCAAGCCGATAAAATAGGTTTTACGCAAGGTGCGGTGGAAGTTCTGCCTAATAGATCCTCAGCAATCAGCTTAGAGGAGGCAGATCTGTATGTGCAGACCTATACATTTTACAATGGTAAACTATGGCAGTCCCAGAATATGGCGTTTAGCGGTATCCAATTTGACGTTCCTTCTGTAGAGAAAGCTTTAAATTCAACTAAACATGCGTTTAAGCGTGTTACTGTGAACAATAATTCGTTCTTGGTATTTGAAAACCAGGTTGTAGAGACAAATTCAGGCAAATTGTTCGGCTGGATACAAGTCGGAGCAAACACGCGAACCATCGATCAAACCCTGGACCGACTCCAATCCATCCTCATCATGGGATCGGCAGCAACACTTGTCATTGCTTCAACATTAGGGTTGTTCCTCGCCCGGAAATCCATGAAACCGATCGGCAAGGTCACGGAGGCTGCGGAGCAAATCCAGAAAGGGACTGACCTCAGCGTACGAATCGAATACGATGGTCCGGAGGACGAGATTGGTCAGTTAATCGGCACGTTTAACGGAATGCTTGAGAGGACGGAGGGCTTTTACAAAGAGCTTGAAGATGCCTATGCGGCGCAGCGCCGGTTTGTATCGGATGCTTCCCATGAACTTCGAACGCCGCTGACCACCATCCGGGGGAATGTGGATCTCCTCCAGAAGATGTGGACGGAAGCCCCTGGCGAGAGAGCGAATATGGACGAGGAAACGATTAAGCAAATCTCGGTCGAAGCGGTGGGAGATATATCCGATGAAGCGAAGCGGATGAGCCGGCTGGTGAACGATATGCTGTCTCTGGCACGGGCCGATACTGGCCAGACCTTTGAACTGGATCCGGTCCCTCTGCAGCCTTTGGTTGAAGAGGTCGCACGGCGCGCTCATTTCCTCGAGAAAACCGCTGAGTGGCATGTCGGAGAACTGTCTGTCCTGAACGGTGTTTATGTAGAAGGAAATAAGGACTACTTACAGCAGATGCTGTTCATCTTTATCGAGAATGCGTTCAAGTATACGCCGGAGGGTGAAGTCAGTCTGGATGTCGTCCTGTACAAGGGTCAGGTCGGTCTGCGCATTTCGGATACGGGGATCGGTATGGATAAGGATGAGGTTCCGTTTATATTCGAGCGTTTCTATCGTGCGGACCAGTCCAGAGGCGTGACGAGCGGGACCGGTCTTGGACTGTCTATCGCCAAATGGATTATTGATGAGCACAAGGGCTCTGTCGAGGTTGTTACCCGAAGAGGGGAAGGCAGCACTTTTATCGTCTGGCTGCCCGTCGTCTTTGCGCCTCCTCTGGAATAGGTTATAATAGACTGGATACTTTACGTATTACAACGGAAAGCAGGTGAAGATCATCGAAGTCTTGAAAATATCACCGAGAGGTTACTGTTACGGTGTCGTTGACGCTATGGTCTTGGCACGTCAGGCGGCCCAGAATCTGGATCTTCCTCGGCCTATTTATATATTGGGCATGATCGTGCATAACAGTCATGTCACGCAATCCTTTGAGGATGAAGGTATCATTACCCTGGACGGTCCGAATCGGATGGAAATCCTGAGTCAGGTGGAGAGCGGCACCGTTATTTTTACCGCACACGGAGTCTCTCCCGAAGTACGCAAGCTTGCGAGAGATAAAGGGTTAACCACGCTCGACGCAACTTGTCCTGATGTTACGAAAACCCATGATTTGATCCGAGAAAAGGTAGCGGACGGGTATGAGATCATTTATATCGGGAAGAAGGGACATCCCGAGCCGGAAGGCGCGATCGGGATCGCTCCGGATCACGTGCATCTGATCGAGAAGGAAGAAGAGATTGAACAGCTTCAGGTAAATTCGTCCCGAGTCATCATTACGAACCAGACAACGATGAGTCAATGGGATATCAAGCATATCATGAAGAGTCTGCTCGATAAATTCCCGGGAGCGGAGATTCATAATGAAATTTGCCTTGCAACGCAAGTTCGGCAGGAAGCGGTAGCCGAGCAAGCGGGTCAGGCGGATTTGGTCATCGTGGTTGGAGATCCGCGCAGTAATAACTCGAACCGTCTTGCACAGGTATCCGAAGAGATAGCAGGCGTTCCGGCTCACCGCATTGGCGATGTGACGGAGCTTAAACGCGAATGGCTTGAAGGCGTAGGCAAAGTAGCAGTGACATCAGGGGCTTCAACACCGACTCCAATTACCAAGGAAGTCATCGCCTATTTGGAACAGTATGAACATGATCAGCCGGAAACTTGGGAGATCAAACGTACGGTGAATATGAATAAACTGCTTCCGCCGGTTCGGGTAAAGAGCAAGTCATAAGAATGGATGCTTTTTCTTAATGGGGCTGTCCCAAAAGATCTTAGATCTTGTGGGAGGGCCTCTTTCTTGCTGTTAGAAGATGCTCCATGTAGGAATCGTTCCTACCATCGCTGTTGCTTGTCCGGAATCGATTCGTCCTCTCCGCTACGCCGTGCAGATTGCTTAATATTTTAGACGTAAAGAAACCGTTCTTCGGTAAAATGGAGGTGCGACCCAAACCATTTACGAAAAGGAACGGTTTCTTTTGTACATTCAATATACCATGGACCAATAAAGTAATATTAACTTCTCTCCGTTCGATCCTTCCCAAATACGACTGATCAATTTGCAGATATTCTCCTAGCTCTTCCTGGGTCAGCTTTCTCGCTTTTCGATACATTCTGATCTTCTTTCCAGATCAAAATGCTTCATTTAGAGAGGTAGCTTCAGTGGAAGAGTTCAAAAACAATGCGATGAGCTAGAAGATAGAAGTACTGCTAAGCCTTACATATCGATCCGGGGTACCACTGCCTTTTTGGGTGTCATTGTATTCTACTGTACTAAAGTATTCAGCTCCGGCTGCAATTTATTCCGCAGAACGTACAACATGATGGCTCCAACAAGGAACGCGACGACATCCGCAATGACGAGCGACCAGACCACCCCGTGGAAGCCGTTCATTCGATTGGCGATAAATAGCACAGGAATTAGAGTAATTCCTTGAATAACTGACATAATAAACGCGGCGCTTCCTTGCGCTGTTGCTTGAAAGATCCCCGTAAACAACGTGGTCATTCCTGAAATGAACAGGGATAAGAATGTCACATGTAGAATGTAGCTTCCCATTTGAATTAATTGCGGGTCCTTTGTAAATAAACCAATTAAATGGTCGGAAATCAGATAGACGATGACGCCAAACACGACTGCTAACGCCACAATCGCTTTTATCGTAAATCCAATCGTTTGTTTCATGCGTAATTTATTCGCTGTAAAAGAGAAGGCAATCAATGGCACGACTCCCTCACATAAGCCCATCAGAATAAACTCAGGAAATTGCAATAAACGTGATGAAATTCCGTACCCCGCTATAGCCTGCTCCCCATATTCGACAAGAAAATGGTTCACGATGAGGGACATTGCACCCAAGAAGATACTCATAATAAAGACGGGAACTCCAATTTTAAATACATTGCTCAGAATGTCCATGGTAACCTTGAACCATTTTACGGAGATAGTTAGGAATTGGCTCTTATATCCCATATGGTAGGCATAAAATGCACTTGCAACAAGGTTAGAGATGACCGTGGCAGACGCAACGCCGATCACGCCCAAATGGAAGACGAAGATGGCTAGTGCATCAAGAATAATATTTACGACAACACTGAGAATCATGCCAATCATCGACGTGATTGCTGCGCCTTCTGAGCGCACGATGTTCTCCAGCGTGAAAAATAATACGACAAAAGGGGCACCAATAAGCATAATCGTGACATAGTCCTTCGTGAATCCGAAAGAGTCTGGCGTTGCCCCTAGGCCATGCACGATTGGATCGATCAACGGAAGGCCGATCGCCATCACGATTAAACCGAGAACTAAACTGCTGTAAAAGGCGAATGAAGATACATGCTTTACATCGTCCTTTTTTTTCTCTCCTAGCAGCCGGGAGATGAATGTACCGCTACCCATGCCAATCAAGTTGCCTAACGCCATAATGACAGCGAATAACGGCAAGGTTAGTGCGAGTGCGGTTAACATGGAAGTATTGCCCAGTGTACCAAGGAAATAGGCATTCAAGATGGAATAGATGACACTCATTGACGTGCCTAGCATCATCGGTACTGCGAAGTGAGCTACGGCTTTTGCGACAGGTGCCTTTTCAAAGAAATGGAGGTTTTCTGCATCCATATGGGTCACTACTTTCTTCATTTTTTTGGGTTTTCAATCTAACAGTGTTAGGTTGAACCTTACAGTGTTAGATGATATCATGTAACAATAAACTTGTAAAGATAAACTTACACTGTTAGATAAAAGGGTGGATACCGATGAAAAAACAGCAACCTCAGATTTCGGAGGATAAGATTTTGAAAACTTCGTGGGAGCTTTTGGGGGAAGAGGGCATCGAGAAATTCAGCATGAGACGATTGGCTGACCGGCTGGGGATTCAGGCTCCTTCTCTGTACTGGTATTTTAAGAGCAAGCAGAATCTCTATCAGCGTCTGGCTAATCAGATATCGAAAATTATCCTGGAGGAGTTCCACACCGAGGGGGACTGGAAGGAGCAGATGGCGGGTCTTGCGATAACGGTACAGAGTGTGCTTCGTCGGTACCCCTGCTCGACGCAGCTCATGATGATGACGCTGCCCCACGAGCCTGACATGATTCGGTTAACCAACCGTATGCTGCTCTGCATGGAGCCAACACCACTTGAGCAAGAGCAGAAATTACAAGCCGTTATTACGCTTCTGAACTATGTTTTCTACTTCGTTTTGGACGAGTATCAGCACCAGCGCAATATCTCCGCGATGCTTAAGGACCAGGTAGCGATTCCGGGCGGGGAGATGATCCGTCTTCTGGACTCCATGAGCGAGACGGAAGCGGGAGTGTTCCGGAGGATGTACAAGAATGGGCTTTTTGAGCTGATGGGGACAGATGCAGCGTTTGAGTTCGGATGGAAGCTGATTCTGTTAGGAATTGAACAGGTGATAAAGGAGCAGGAGAAGTAGAATGTAAAACAACGCTCATCGGATGCGGTTTCACTATAAGAAAATATGCTTAACTGGATGAGATCACAGAACAGGGGGATAAGCGTTTATTTTCATGATCACCTATGATATATTAGGAGTTCCAGTCCATTGACATTACAGAAAATGGTTTATAGCATACCAGCAGAGGACAGCGTTTAGCTAAATATTGATAGTGTTACCAGAAATGATATCCGTTCATGAATCATTGCCTAAACATAACAAGAGATCCATTTTAATAGTTCAAATTAAGAATGGTTTAGCCAAATAGTGCTAATTGATAAACTCTCTCCCCTTGTGGTGAATGGTGGAACAAAAGTTCATGTGAAATGAACTTGACACTATAGACCTAAGGGGATTTTCTATGTCCCGTACTAAGAACGGAAGGCTGAATATTGGACAACCTCGCCGGATACAGGATCATTTTTTGGACTAGCAGTAACCCCGTAAATATCCCGAATCTGTAAGCGTTTTAATTTTCGATTGAATAATATCATTTTTCGTTGAATAGGCAAATGTTTATATTGGATAGTTTATTCTACAATGTTAGACATCAGGTAAACTTCATGGCATAGAACACACGGGGGGTTGGACATGGCGCAAATATCCGTAGAACAGGAACCTGTTCCAAAACGGAAAAAGGACAGCTTATTGATTCGCTTTGCTAAACAATGGGATATTCAGTTAATGGTGCTTCCTGCACTCGCACTCATTTTTGTGTTTAGCTATATACCGATGTACGGTATTCTAATGGCTTTCCAGGACTATAACATTTTCAAAGGGATGGGCGAGAGCCCATGGGCTGGATTCAAGCATTTCGAAATGTTTTTTGAATCACCTGAATTTATGACGGTTATGCGAAACACGATCGTCATCAGTTTACTTAAATTTATCATTGGTTTCCCTGCACCGATTATGCTGGCGCTGATGCTGAACGAGGTTCGGCATATGTTCTTCAAGAGATTGGTGCAAACCGTCAGTTATCTACCGCACTTCCTGTCTTGGGTTATCGTTTCAGGATTTGCGATTTCTCTCTTGTCAACGGATAACGGCAGTGTGAACATTCTGCTACAGAAGCTGAATTTGATCGAAGAACCGCTCAACTTCCTGTCCATTCCTGAGTATTTCTGGACGATACTCGTAACGACAGGGGTTTGGAAAGAGATTGGGTTCTCCTCGATTGTTTACTTGGCAGCTGTTGCCGGGGTTGACCCGCACATGTACGAAGCAGCGGACATGGATGGCGCAAGCAAATTCAGGCAGATCTTTACGATTACGCTTCCATCGATTATGCCAGTCGTTGTTATCTTTATGATTCTTGCCATTGGTAACTTGCTAACTGCGGGCTTCGAAGACATCTTGCTCTTGGCTAAGAATCCGGTATTGCGAGAGGTATCCGACGTTATCGACACGTATGTCTATCGAATAGGTATTGAAAATTCCCGATTCTCATATGCAACGGCTGTAGGCTTGTTTAAAGCGGTAATCAGCGTCATGCTTCTGACGATTGCCAACTTGATTGCACGTAAATCAGGGAACAGCTTATGGTAAAAGACCACTATGATGAAGGGAGCGGGTAATTGTGGTACGTCTAGCATTTGGTGACAAAGTGATGATGGTCATCATTTATATCTTCTTGGCATTACTGGCCTTTGTAACTTTTTATCCGTTTTGGAACGGACTTGTCATTTCATTTAACTCAGGTTCAGATACAGCAATGGGGGGCGTTACCTTCTGGCCCCGGGACTTTACATTAGAGAATTATGGGATCGTCTTTCAGGATAACAGGCTGCTGAATGGTTTCAAGATTTCGGTGCTTCGTACCGTGATCGGAACCATCTCCTCCATACTTGTAACCTCTATCTTCGCTTATGGGATGACGAAGAGCGAACTGATCGGCCGTAAGTACTACATGGTTATGTGTATTATTACGATGTATTTTGGCGGTGGCTTGATCCCATCCTTTATGCTCGTTCGCGGTTTGGGTCTGATGGATTCTTTCTGGGTGTTCATTATTCCGGGCTTGGTAAGTGTGTGGAACATGATCATCTTCCGGACGTTCTTTAACGGCCTCCCGAATGGCCTTGAAGAGTCCGCCAAAATTGACGGCTGTGGCAACTGGGGTATTTTCTTTAAGATCATTCTCCCACTGTCCGGTCCGGTAATCGCAACATTGTCATTGTTCACCGCGGTTTCGCATTGGAATGAATGGTTCTTGCCGAGTATCTACATCAATAACGAGAACTTGCTGCCAATTCAGACCATGCTTCGCCAAATATTGAACTCTAATATTATGTCTGAACAGATGAGCAATCTAGATTCGGCTTCTCAGGCCGTTCTCTCCCGTATGCAGAGTGTGACCTCCAAGTCGCTGTCCATGGCAACCATGATGGTGGCAACACTTCCGATTATTATGGTGTATCCATTCGTACAGAAGCACTTCGTTAAAGGTGTTCTGGTAGGCTCCCTGAAAGAGTAAGGGAAACAATATGTGTTGTTTGAAGCATTATGCTTTAGACATAAATATCAAGTGTAAAGACGAAAGGGGAAATTAGAGAATGAGGTTGAGAAAGAAATCGCTGACCACATCGATGACGGCTTTGCTTGCGGCAGCGCTAATGCTTTCTGCATGCGGCGGCGGCGGAGCCAAAACTGCTGACCCAGCTCCTGCGGGCGAAGGTGGAACTAGCACGCCTCCAACGGAGGCATCTGACAAGTTTGTGCTTGGCGAAACTCCGCTTGAGTTCAGCTTCTATGGTCATTATAACGAGTACACCATGCCTCCATGGGGGCAAGACGAATCCTCAAAATGGATTAAAGAGAATAAGAAAGTAACCGTAAATGCCATTCATTCGCAAGGTAACGCACAACAAAAATTCAATACCATGATTGCTTCCACGGAGCTTCCAGATGTCATGTGGATGGATCGCGGACCGGATGTAGAGAAGCTGCGTCAAGCAGACATGCTTGTGCCTTATGACGATTATCTCGATAAATACCCTAACCTGAAGGAATGGATGGGTGAGGAAGGTCTGAACATGCTTCGTTCCCCTGACGGTAAACTGTATCAGTTCCCGAACTGGTATACGAACCAACCGAACGGTAACGCAGGGTATGTTGTTAATAAACAAATCTACCATGAGTTAGGTTCACCTAAACTGGAAACAACAGATGACTTGTACGAATATCTGAAAGCAGTTAAAGCCAAATACGGCGATAAAGTTGTTCCATTTGAACCACACGTTCAAGGTCAAGGCATTGAAGTACTGTATTCCGCTTTTGCTGAAAATGCTCTAACGCGCTGGATCAGCATCCGCGGCGTACCTAACGGTGACAAGCTGTCTTCCATCTTTACTGATCCGATCTTCCGTGAGTCGATGCAGTATTCTGCGAAGCTGTTCCGTGAGAAGTTGATTTCTCAGGATGCTATGACTCAAACGGTTGACCAGGTTAAAGAGAAAGTGAACACTGGACGCGTTGCAGTTTACGCTGCATCAAGCCCGACTGAAAATGCAATGAATGCCCATGCAGAGTTGGCAGCAAAAGATCCAAACGGAGGATATTTCATGATCTGGCCGATTCACAAAGAAGGCCTCGACAAGAACAAAATCTTCCCTGGTACTTATACGCAATTGGGTTGGAACGTAAGCGTAATTACGAAGTCCGCTAAAGATCCAGAAGCTATCTTTGCTTTCCTAGATTGGTATACAGGTCCTGAAGGACAAAGCGTTCTGATGTGGGGCCCTCCAGGAGGATATTGGGATGGTTTTGAAGAAGACGGCGTGACACCTAAATTCACGGAGAAATATGTATCTGATGCAGCCGGTCTTAACAAACTTCAAGCAATCACAACGAACCTGCACTGGAATGGTAACACGGTATTTATTGATACAGCAAAAGCAAAATACGAGAGCACATTGCCAGAAGAGCAGCGCAACTGGTCCACTCGTTGGCAGTATGAAATCACTTGGAAAACCCAAGCCAATGCTACGGAATACATCAACCTCGATCCGGCTCCGGACAGTGAGGAAGGAATTATCCGTCAGCGTGTAGAGGATATCTTTACAGAATCCAGAGCGAAAGCCCTGTATGCGAAGGATGATGCCGAAGTATTGGCCATCCTCGACAAAGCGGAAGCGGATGCACAATCTGCTGGATACGATAAACTTCTTGCATTCAAAACAACGAAATGGCAAGAAAACGTTGCAAAAATGAAAGGCCAATAATAATCTTTACTTAAACCAAGAAGGGTATGCTGCTGATGCAGTATACCCTTATCGGAATTTATAGGGGAGATGGTAACCTGTGTATAAAGTGCTGCTGGCAGACGATGAAATACTGGATCTAGAGGGCATGAAGAGCTTTATTCCATGGGAAAATCTCGGAATGAAAGTGATAGACTCGGTCAATAATGGCTTCGCTGCCTGTGAGGTTCTCGAAAAGGAGAAGATCGACATCCTTGTTACCGATGTACGCATGCCGAATATGACCGGGCTTGAGCTTGCCCAGCGGGCACTGAAATTGCAGGAGGAACTCCGGGTTATCTTCGTAAGCGGTTACCAGGACTTTGGTTATGTGAAGCAGGCGATTGCCTTGAATGCATGCAGTTATGTGCTAAAGCCGATGGAGGACCAAGAGCTGGTTGATGCGTTAACGAAGGTGAGGATAGAGTTGGATCGTCTTCATGAACGCAAGGAGACGGAAGAAGCTTACCAGCAGATGATCCCCATCCTCAAAAATCAGTACCTCCTGCAAATTCTTCAGAGGCCCTACGATGGTGCCATACTGGATATTATCAAGCGGGAGTACCGATTGACGGAGCTTCACTGGCCGGTTTGTGTCATTTTGCTAGAGCTTGATAATGTGAGCACTTGGCGAAGCAGCTTGCTCGATTCCGAGGAAAAGCTTAGTGTCATAGAGGAGTATTTCTCGAGACTGCATAAACTGCTCGAACAGAACGGCTTCGAATATATATGCAAGGTAACAGATCAGCGGACGGCTGTATTGCTTAACGGGGGCAGGGGCAAAGAAGAGATTCAATCCCTGCTTGAGGAATTGAAGCGGGAATATAACTATACGATGACGGTAGGAGAAGGAAGAGCTGTCTACCAACTGGAGCAGCTTCACACGTCGTATCAGGAGGCATTGGCCGCGCTGGACTACAAAATGTTCCGGGGCAAAGGTAAATGGATTCTGTACAGCGAGGTGCCTACCGAAGACCGTGAGGATGTAAAAAGCCTCGATATCCGTCTGGATGCCTTATTTACAGCCATGACAGAGTATGATATCGTTCGTATTTATGATGAACTGGAAGCGATTCAATTGCTTGCATCCAATATCAGATCCAAGTTCACCATACGCAATTTAGCCGTGTATATTATGGTGAAGCTGGAAGGCCAACTTCAGACGATTAATGAAGATTTATACCGTATGGCAGGATTGGAGCTCAAAAATCTCGACATTCTACTTCATTTTGAAACGATGGATGATATTTTCTCATGGCTGCGCATGAAGGCAATGGAAATTTCGGAAATGCTCAAGAACCGTAAATCAACAAAGAATGGCAGGCTGGTCGAAGAGATCATAGAAAATATCCAAGCGCGTATGCATGAGAATATCACGCTGCGAGATATGGCAAACCGGTTTTCTTTTTCACCGAATTATCTTGGGGTGCTTTTTAAGGAAGAAACTGGACATAACTTCAGCGATTATGTAATCAAGCTCCGCATGGAGCGCGCTAGAGATCTGCTCAAAACGACCAAGCTCAAAATATACGAAATTGCATCGCAAACAGGGTATCAGTATCTGCCTTATTTCAGTAGACAGTTTAAGGAAATGTATGGAATGACGCCTCTGGAATATCGGCGCAAGCACTCTTAACTTGTAAAATTCAGATTAGATATGGGGTCAAACAGGTGATGGCAGGGAAATTCGAACGAATACGGGTCAAGATACCTTTCGGGTACAAGTTAATGATTTCGTACTGCGTGTTCATCATTATACCGGTGCTGCTTGTCGGTCAGATTGCGAATCAGGTCTTCGTAAAGTCCACTCGCGAGCAGACGTATAACAATATTCAGGGTACGCTGCATCAGATGAGCGAGAATATATCGTATAAGATGGAGGACATGATCCGGATCTCGGACATGCTTTATTTTGATACGACCTTTAACAGCCGCCTGCGGTTTACTGAAAGCGCTTGGATTAGCTACGACACCACGATTAATGTGCTGATTCCCAAGTTGGAGACCGCGGTGAGTACGGCTAACCGAAGGATCTGGTTATCGATCTACCTGCGTAATGACGACCTTAGGGAGATCTATGACAATTATTCGTATTCTGATCCGCTGGATTCCAATAAACGTCTGTTTGATATTTATCAATATGACAGGCTAGAGGACCGCTCATGGTATAAACTGTATCCAAAGGATGAGAATTATGGCGTAACTTTGCAATGGAAGCAGATTGAAGACGATGTGAGGAACGGACGTATTTCCTTGCTGCGGCGGTTGGTGGATATCAGCTCGACCATTAAACCGGAGGAGATCGGATTCATGCGGATCAACGTCAGTATGACCGACCTGTTTGAAAGCATGGATTACAACAAGATTGGTGACGGAACGGCATTATATTTATCGGATTCCCAAGGGCGGGTAGTTCTTTCCTCGGGAGGTATACAGACAACCGTCTTCAAGGAAAAAGAACTTCGCAAGAACGGCGACCTCCTCATTCGGAAGCCCATTCCCCAACTCGGATGGGATTTGATTGCCGTTGTCCCTGCTCAAATCGTGGAGAAAGATACGGTCAAGATTCGTAATTTAACTTACCTGATCTGTTTGATTTGTATCGCTATCTTTTTTGTGGTCAGCATTTTGGTCTCCAGATACTTCAGCCGCCGGGTTTCCAAAATCGTATCGGTGCTGGACTCGTTTCAGGAAGGCGAATTCCACAAGCGGGTATCCTTTAAAGGGAATGATGAATTTACGCATATTTCTTCAGCCCTGAATGATATGGGCAGCAATATCGGCAAGCTGATTAATGAGGTGTATCTGGCCGACCTTCAGAAAAAAGAAGCGGAACTGGAATCGCTGCATGCACAGATTAACCCGCATTTTCTATACAACACCCTATCCTCCATCAGCCGCCTGGCGCGGTTTGGAATGCTGGATAAGCTGCAGCGCATGGTAATGGACTTAGCGAAGTTTTATCGCCTGTCGCTTAACGATGGCCGGAATATCATCTCTGTGAAGAATGAATTGGAACAGGCCCAGGCGTATGTCGATATTCAAAAGATTAAATATGACGAACGGATGCAGGTTACTTATGATTTTGAGCCGGAAGTGGTCCGGTATGAAACCGTGAAATTGATTTTGCAGCCGTTTATCGAGAATGTGCTGGAGCATGCCTGGACCGGGGATTATATTCATGTTCGAATTACCGCCAGAGTGCTCGAAGACGTCCTGGAATTTAAAATTATCGATAATGGAGTCGGGTTCCCGCCCGGCAGAGTTTTGGACAATACAGGCGGACAGGATCTAACCAATGCCGGATACGGTATTCGAAATGTGGATCAACGAATCAAACTTCACTATGGCAGCGAATATGGGGTCACGTTATTCAGCCGAGCCGGAATTGGGACAACGGTAAGAATTGTGATACCACTTGTGAAGCGAACCGTAGCGGAAGGACGCAGCAAAACATTGATGTAACAGGTAATCGACATCTCCCGATCGTGAAGGCTTGAAGAATGGGCTTGACGAGGGGAGATTTTTTCTGTATATTTACTTTATCGGATAAAAGCATAAAAGCTTAAAAGCGAACAAGCGCGAAAGTGACCATCCATCGATCGAAATTGGAATATATTCAGAAAGAAGGTTTTATTATGATCGTAATTACATCCAATCAAATATCAGAGGAACAAGTTCAGCATATCGTAAGCGAGATTGAGAAGGAAGGACTGCAGGCTCACGTATCCCAGGGGGCGGACCGTACCGTGATCGGGCTGATCGGCAGCGTGAACCCGAAGCTTGCGGAGCATCTTCGCCAAATGAAGGGCGTAGAGAATGTAGTTAAAATCTCCAAGTCCTACAAACTTGCTAGTCGTGATTTTCATCCGGATGATACCGTCATTGATATTAAAGGAACCAAGATTGGCGGCGGCAATCTGGTCGTCATGGGTGGTCCATGCGCCGTGGAATCCGCACAGCAGATTGACGAGATCGCGCAGCTGGTTAAGGCAGCAGGCGGACAGGTGCTTAGAGGTGGCGCTTTTAAGCCTCGTACGGGTCCATACAGCTTCCAGGGCGTTGGCGTTGAGGGTTTGATTATGATGGCGGAGGCCGGACAAAAACACGGCCTGCTGACGATTACGGAGGTTATGACGCCCGAATACGTGGATATTTGCGCGGAGTACGCCGATATTCTGCAAGTAGGTACCCGCAATATGCAAAATTTCGATTTGCTTCGGAAACTGGGTACCTGCGGTAAGCCGGTTTTGTTGAAAAGAGGTTTCAGTGCAACCTATGATGAATTCCTGAATGCAGCGGAGTACATTCTTGCCGGCGGCAATCCGAATGTCATGCTCTGTGAACGTGGAATCCGAACATTCGAAACGTACACCCGGAATACGCTGGATTTATCTGCCATCCCTGTTTTACAAGGGTTGAGTCACCTTCCGGTCATTTCCGATCCGAGCCATGGAACAGGACGACGCGAGCTTGTCGAACCGATGTCCAAGGCATCCGTAGCGGCTGGGGCGGACGGTCTTATTATTGAGATGCATACAGATCCAGATAATTCCATGACAGGCGACGGGGTTCAATCTCTGTTCCCGGATCAATTTGCCGCATTGCTTAAAGACTTGGAGCAGCTGGCCCCACTAGTAGGCAAAAGCTTTGCGACTGCCAAAGCACCTGCTTCTGAATTTGCGCGCGTATAGTAATTGATAAGCGACGTTGTACACTCGGGGGGTAGCTTTAAGAACATCGTTAAGGTTCGCCAGTTCCTTAAATCTAATATAAAAGACACCTGCAAAAAGCTTGCAGGTGTCTTTTTTCTGAGCTTACATTAATTGGTCTCTTGTGTTATATAACCTGACATTGTTTTCAAAAATACCTTACATAAGTATTGACGTCAGGTTATCTCCCGGCATATAATGACGAAAAGAAATCGAAAGATTATGAACATTGTTAAGCTGTTTAAGTCTTAATGTTCGGAAATTGGGAGGAAGAGACATGTCGGTAGAGAAAGTATTGCAAACCATTAAAGAGAACAATATTGAGTGGGTCGATTTTCGTTTTGTGGACTTGTCGGGACGGGTTCATCATATTAGCTTGCCGGCTTCAGAAGTAGATGAAGAAACATTCGTGAACGGGGTAGCGTTCGATGGATCTTCTATTCCAGGATTCCGCGGCATTGAAGAATCGGATATGGTTATGATGCCTGATCCGGATTCTTGCTATATCGATCCGTTTACAGCACATCCTACGCTTAACATTATGAGCAACATCTATACACCGGAAGGTGACTCATATGAGCGTGACCCGCGCGGTATCGCAGCTCGTGCCGAGCAATACCTTCAAGAGGCCGGTATCGGAACCGCAGCATTCTTCGCACCGGAATCCGAGTTCTTCCTGTTTGATGAAGTTCGCTATGGAAGCTCCATGAACAGCTCCAGCTATTTCGTAGACTCCGAGGAAGCGCATTGGAATACGAACCGCAAGGAAGAAGGCGGCAACCTTGGTTTCAAAGTTGGCGTTAAGGGCGGATATGTTCCAGTAGCACCTGTGGATACTCAGCAGGATATCCGTAGCGAAATGTGCCGTTTGCTTGATGAAGCAGGACTTCGCGTTGAGCGTCATCACCATGAAGTAGCCACTGCCGGCCAAGCGGAAATCAACTTCCGTTTCGATACATTGAAAAAAACAGCTGACAATTTGTTGATCTATAAATATATCGTGCATAACACAGCACGCCAATATGGCAAAACGGCTACGTTCATGCCGAAGCCATTGTTCGGGGATAACGGAAGCGGCATGCACGTTCACCAATCCATTTTCGATGGCGACACCCCGTTGTTCTATGAAAAAGGAGCTTATGCTAACCTTAGTGAAACAGCGATTCACTACATCGGCGGCATTCTGTACCATGCGCCTGCATTGATCGCTTTGACGAATCCGAGCACCAACTCCTTCAAACGTCTCGTACCAGGCTATGAAGCACCGGTTAACCTCGTATTCTCCAAAGGCAATCGTTCTGCCGCAGTGCGGATTCCGGTTGCAGCCGTAACGCCTAAAGGCTGCCGCATCGAGTTCCGTACACCGGATTCCACGGCGAACCCTTACCTTGCATTCTCGGCCATGCTGATGGCTGGACTGGATGGTATCAAGCGCAAAATCGATCCGACGGCACTGGGCTACGGACCATTCGATAAGAACATTTACGAACTGTCGGATGCTGAGAAAAGAGAAATCCGCAGCGTACCAGGTTCCCTGGATGAGGCTTTGGATGCTCTTCAAGCAGACAGCGAATTCTTGACTGAGGGCGGCGTGTTTACGCAGGAATTCCTCGACAACTTCATTGAGCTCAAGCGCTCTGAAGCTAAAGCGGTTAACATCCGCGTTCATCCGCACGAGTACTCCCTGTACTACGACCTATAATAAACAACGTCAAAAAGCCTAGGGCATCATGCCCTGGGCTTTTTTTGCACACATATAAAGCTTAGCTAGGTTTAGGCGAGGATTATCTTACTAAGGGGAACAGGGGCTATTCAAAGGCAGGCATGAATAGCCTTGCTCTTGGCTGAAGCAGCCCCTCACTCCCTTACCCCAGCATTACTCTTTAAAGTATCCGTAGTGATGGGTATTGCTTCCGCAAGATTCCCGAACGATGAGTTCAGGCTCTACGACAAAAGAGCTGATGGGCGATTGTTTATGGATAAGGTCGTAGAGCATGAGCGCTGCCAGGCGACCGATTTTCTCTTTGTTTTGCCGAATCGTCGTTAGTTTGGGTGTTGTATATTTGCACGCCTCAATATCGTCACAACCGATGATCGATACATCGTCAGGGACCTTCAGGCTATGTTCCTGAAGCGCTTGGATGGCTCCTATCGCAATCTGATCGGAGGCCGCAAAGATCGCGCGAGGAAGGGAACTCGCTTGAATCAGCCGTGTCATGGCTTTGTATCCGCTTGCCTCATGAAAATCATCACCGCTTAGGAACCATTCCGCACGGGCCGGAAGTCCGAAACTTTCCATGGCATTGCGATAACCGGCCTCACGCTTGTTGGAGATTTCAGACTCCTTGCTGCCTCCGATGAACCCCAAGTCTCTGAAGCCTTGAAGATAGAAATGCTCCACGACCTTCGAGGACATTTTATAATTATCGGACATGATATGCCCCGACATTTCGCCGAACAGCTCAATATCGACCCCGATACACGGAATATCGCTCTCATCCAGCTCTTTAATCGAGGGCTCAATTTCCTCGCCGGATATTATGACACAGCCATCCACCTGATAATGACGACATCGGCCGAGGTAGTCGGCGTCATCCCCTTGGAATTTCTCATTCGAAAAAAACAGTAGATCGTAACCGAGAACCCCCATTTGCTTCTTGAAGGAATTGAGAACTTCAACAAAAAAAGGATGAGTAAAATCGACATTCAGCTTTCCCGCAAATATGATACCGATTAAATTTGATTTCTTGGTTGCTAATGTTTTCGCCGAATTGGAAGGGGTGTACCCCGTCTCTTTCATAATTTCCAACACGCGTGCTTTGGTCTCTTCGGATACATCACTGTAGTTGTTGATAATCTTGGAGACAGTGGATACGGATACCCCGGCCATTTTAGCGATTGTTTTGATGTTTAACGCCATGCGAAACGCCCCTTATTCTGTTTATATGATCATTTCATAATTTTCGTGAGTTTTCGTTAATTATGATTGCTGCTTGTCCGTTATTCAGTACAGAAGCGAAACTGTTTCGTAAATTAGTGTATCTGCTTTAACTAGGTAAGTCAATGAAGAGAGTAGTTGTGATGCTTGTAATAGAAAGGGATAAAGCTGAATCGCGTTTAATAATAAAATATTGCGGGAAGGAGGAAAAAAAGCTTTGACAAACAAAATATTATGAGTAATAATAGGCCTTACGAAACCGCTTTCGGTATATTTCGCTGAATTGCGAAAATTTATAATAATTGTTTCGTAACATCAAGATTGTACTGGGCGAGAAAAAGCGGAATGATGAATCCGGTTTCATAATGAATTGCATTTTAATTTCAGGGGGTTAGGAAATGATTAAGAAATTATCAGCAATACTTTTGGCGGGTGCTCTGACTTTCTCGCTAGCGGCTTGTGGAGGCAGCGATTCAGCCGATAAAGGTACACCTGCAAAAGGTGATAAAAAGGTCATCAAAATTTTACACTGGAAGCAAGATAACATCAATAAAGCGGTTGAAGAGATCAACAAGAAATTTGAAGAGAAGTATCCCGAGTATACGATAGAGTATACCACTACGGGGCCAGATGACGAATACAAGCAGGCGCAGAGAGCAAGAATTACCGCTAATGACGTCGACGTTTTGGCTGATTTATCGGGAATGAGACTTTCCCCGCAGGAATGGACACCGGGTGCGAAAGTACCTGATTGGCAGCAATGGATTGATACGGGATTGATCGCGGATTTATCCGACCAAGCCTTCATTAAGAATTATAACGCTAACGATATCGAAAAAGCCGGGACTTATAACGATAAAGTGTATGCGATTCCAACGGGCAAGGTTGCGATGTCCGGTCTGTTCTACAATAAGGAAATATTTGAACAGAATGGATTGAGTGTTCCGAAAACGTGGTCGGAGTTCATCATGCTGAATGATGATCTGAAAGCCAAAGGCATTACCCCGATTGTTGTTGCAGGTAAAGACGTATGGCCTTTGAAACTCCCTGTATTCGCTCTGCAAGCCAAAATTTTGGGCGGCGGAGATCAACAGAAATGGATTGAGGGTGTTTGGAAAGGCGAGACGGCTTATAACGATGAAGAGGCAGTCGAAGTATTGGAAAGAATGAAGACGCTTCAAGACAATTACATGATTGACGGATTCATGGGGATTGATTATGCAACAGCGCCTTCCTATTTTGCAACAGGAAAAGCAGCCATGCTGGCAGATGGCTCTTGGGATGCTCCAACCGTCGCAGCAGCAAATCCGGAGCTGAAATTCGGTTACTTCCCGCTTCCGGCTACGGAAGATGCAGCCAAGAATGCCTCTTTTGTCGGCAAGTATGACGTAACCTGGTATGCAGCCGAGAAGGGACCGAACAAAGAAGGAGCCCTAAAATGGCTTGAATTCTTCTCCGAGCCGGAAAATTACACAACATTCGTGAAAGCTGCCGGTTTCATCCCGACACAGGATAACATTCAGACGGAAAGCGACTTTATTGACAATGAACTAACCCCATATCTCGGAGAGTTCGAATTGGCGTACGAAATCATGATGATTAACCGTCAAAATATTGGCGAGCATCTGGCTGCGGAAGGTGTTCATACAGAATTCCTGGCACCGGGCGGTCCATACAAAACAGCAAAAGAGCTGGCTGATATTCAACAAAAAGAATGGGAAGCTGCTGCTCCGAAATAAGATTCTTCTATTATAAAGAGACCTATATAGAATGAACCATACTGTAGTCGGGGTCTGTGCAGCAGGCCCCGACATTTATTGAAATGGGATTTTGCGAGGTGAGAGAGATGTATCCATTTGGAAAAGGATTTAACCGATTCATACCCTTATTGCTGCTGCTGATACCGATGGCGCTTTATATCGTGTTTTATTTTGGACCATCGATCCTAACAGTCATCTATTCCTTTACCGATGTCAAGAACCTCCCGGGCAGCACGTACCAATTTGTCGGACTTGATAATTATAAGGAATTATTCTTCTCGGGGAACTCAGGGGAGCGGTGGCGTTCCATCGTAAACACTCTGATCTTCATGTTCGTTGTTACGATCGTGCAGAACGGGGTCGCTCTTTTTATCGCCGTCATCATTAACCAGCGTCTAAAAGGCGATTACTTCTATCGCGCGGTATTCTTCTTGCCGGTTGTACTGGGCGTAGCTGTTGTTGCTCTGATCTGGGGGATGATGTTCGATCCGTTAAACGGACCGGTCAATCGCCTCTATGACGCTCTCTTCGGCTATCAAGACATGTTCTTTGGGAGCTTCACTCACGCGTTCGGCTATATTATTTTCGTCCAGATTTGGATGTACATGGGCTATTCCATGCTGATCTTTCTGGCTGGACTTCAATCGGTCCCTAAAGATTTATACGAGGCAGGTCATATTGATGGAACCAGCAAGTGGCAATCCTTCCGTCATATTACCTTCCCCTTGATCGCACCGTCCTTCACGGTGAATATGTTGTTATCCATCATTGGTGCAATGTCTACCTTCGATATCATTTTGGCGACAACAGACGGTCGCTTCAATACAAGGACGATGGCTTACGACGTGTACAAAGAGACGTTCCGGGGAAGTTTGGAAATGGGCCTTCCTTCGGCGCTGTCCGTTGTGCAGTTCCTGATTATTCTCCTCTTTGTTGTGGTAGCCGTCAGACAGACGCGTAAGAGAGAGGTGGAGTATTGATGCGAAATTCCAAAACCACGCAGATTCTTTCTTACGCCGTCATATGTTTGCTGCTGATTCTGTATGTCGTTCCGCTTCTGCTCGTATTCAACGTATCACTTAAATCCTTCAACGAATACTTGCTCAATCCGATCGGGATCGTCCAGAACATGGAATGGGGCAATTATACGCAGGCATGGTCTGAGGGCAATTTCGCCGGTTATTTCGCAAACAGCTTAATTTATACGGTAGCTGCGACGGTACTGACCATCATCGTGTCGTTGTTTGCGGCGTTTCCGGTCGCGCGCGGATATGTGATGTGGAGCGGCTTCATTTATATGTTCTTTTTGTTGTCCCAGTTTCTTCCGAATCCGATGGTTGCCCAGTATAAACTCATGCTGTCCTTCAAGGAGAGTGTTTCGTTCTTCGGGTATGATACCAAGCTTGGTTATATCTTGCTGAAAACGACGGGGACGGGCGTTGTGTTCATGATGTTTGTCGGTTATATCAAGTCGATTAGCCGCGATCTGGATGAGGCCGCGGGAATGGATGGTTCCGGTTATATCCGTTACCTGTTCCAGATCATTCTACCGCTGATGAAGCCAGTTATCGCAACCGGCGTCATTCTGACCGCGATTGGAATCTGGAATGATTTTGTCGGACCGATCATGTATCTCCCGAGTCCGTCCAACTATCCTATTACGTTCGGCCTAAAGGAATTCAGGGGGCAATACGGGAATAACTGGCCGCTGCTTGCATGCGGAATTACGATCGTGGCGGCGCCATTGATCATTCTGTACACGTTCATACAGAAATATCTGGTGGACGGGGCGCTGGCGGGAGCCGTCAAATCCTAAGGCATAGAGGGGAAGAGATCGCGATATGAAATCAACAGGATGGAAGTTCGAGGGAAACCATGGGGTCTTTACGCTGCGTAATCCTGAACATCATAACTATTTATATTTTCCTTTAGTGAATGAGGCCGGCATGATGTCGGCCGTCACGCCAAATCTTCACGGTGAAATGACTAGCAGTCATAATACGTTTTTCATGTCGCCCGTATCGGTGGAGGATCTACATAATTCCAAGTCCGCACGAAACTTTTGGGTGCACATTGACGGGCATGGCCCATGGTCCGTAACCGGCAATTCAGCCAAGCAGAATGCAAACCGGTTCATGAACGAGGAAGAAGAAAGTCAATTGGCAGCCGGGTTTTTATGGCATAAGCTGACGCGGATCAACGGGGAGGCCGGACTGCAAGCGGAAGTAACCAGCTTCGTTCCGGTAACGGATGATAAAATCGAGTTAATGAAAGTAACGCTGACCAACGTAGGCGAGCAGACGCTAAAATTGACCCCTACTGCGGCGATCCCGCTGTATGGCCGTTCGGCAGACGATCTGCGGGACCACCGTCACGTGACATCCCTACTTCACCGGATCTTTGTCCATCGCAAAGGGATCGAAGTCCAGCCTGCTCTCTCATTTGACGAGCGGGGACACCGTATCAATCACGTATCCTACAGTGTGCTGGGTGCGGAAGCGGACGGTGCAGAACCGATCGGTTATTTTCCGGTGCTTGAAGAATTTATCGGGGAAGGCGGCGCGCTCGATTGGCCTGAGGCAATCATTGCCAATAAGCTAGCAGGCGCGCAGGCAGGCGACTCCTTGGAGGGATACGAGGCCATTGGAGGTCTGCGGTTTGGGGAGGTTCAACTGCAGCCTGGCGAATCCAGGGCTTATGTTATGGCGATGGTCATTTCGGAAGATCGCGCCGAGACCGGAAGACTTACCGAAACGTATTTATCGGAGAAGCGCTTTGATGAGCTGCTTGCTCAAAATGAAGCCTATTGGAATGACAAGCTGAATACCGTATCCTTCCATACCGGGGATCAGCAGCAGGACTTGTGGATGAAATGGGTAACCTTGCAGCCGATATTGAGGCGCCTCTATGGCAACTCATTTCTTCCTTATCATGACTATGGCCGTGGAGGACGTGGATGGCGTGACCTCTGGCAGGACTGCCTAGCATTAATGATCATGGAACCGTCCGAAGTCCGGTATCTGCTGCTCAATAACTATGCGGGTGTACGGATTGACGGAAGCAATGCAACGATTATCGGAACGAATCCCGGTGAGTTTATTGCTGACCGGAACAACATACCGCGCGTATGGATGGATCACGGTGCATGGCCATTCATGACCACGCTGCTTTATATGGACCAGAGCGGGGATTTGGATTTCCTGATGCAGCCGCAGACCTATTTCCGCGACGTGTTTGTAAGTCGGTGCAAGGAGAAGGACAGTGGATGGCTGCCTGAGCATGGAAATCAACTCTTAACCGTGAACGGTGAAGTATACGAAGGTACGATACTGGAACACATGCTGCTGCAGAACCTGGTTCCGTTCTTTAATATAGGTGAGCACAATAACATGAAGCTTGAGGGAGCAGACTGGAATGATGGTCTCGATCTTGCCCCAGATAGAGGCGAGAGCGTAGCCTTTACGGCGTTCTATGCAAGCAATTTGATGCAGCTTGGCGATCTGCTGTTGGCATGGCAGGACAGCAAAGGCGTGGAGTTTCTTGAAATCGCGGAGGAAATGGCCGTGCTGCTCGATTCGGTAACGGCTCCCGTCTCATATGAAGATGTGCAGGAGAAGCTGGGGCTGCTTGATCAGTATTATGAGTCTGTTAAAGTCTCCGTGACCGGAAATAAACGAAAGTTTAGCGTTGCGGAAGTTGTGAGGGATTTGAAACTGAAAGCGGACTGGATCATCCGGCATTTGCGCAGCAAAGAATGGATTACGAGTCAAGAAGGATACTCGTGGTTTAACGGTTATTACAATAATGACGGAGCGCGCGTGGAAGGCGATCATCCCCTTGGCGTGCGCATGACCCTTACGGGCCAGGTCTTTGCTGTCATGGGCGGAATCGCAAGCGACGAACAGGTCGGTGACATTACGAAATCGGTAGATCGTTACTTAAAAGATCCGAGCATCGGCTATCGTCTGAATTCGAATTTTGGCGAGATTCAGCAAAATCTCGGGCGGGCATTCGGTTTCGCTTTCGGGCATAAAGAGAATGGGGCCATGTTCAGTCATATGAGCGTCATGTACGCTAACGCTCTTTATAAGAGAGGTTTTGTCCAAGAGGGATACGAGGTGTTACAATCGATTTACGATTTAAGCAATGACTTTGAACGCAGCCGCATGTATCCGGGTATTCCCGAGTACATTAACGAGAAGGGAAGAGGGATGTATCCCTATCTTACCGGGTCGGCAAGTTGGCTTTTGCTTACCATGCTGACCGAGGTTTTTGGAGTGAAAGGAAATCTGGGACATCTGCTCTTGGAGCCCAAGCTCAGGTCTTCGCAATTCGGAGCTGACGGTACTGCCGCTGTGCATACGCGGTTTGCGGGTAAAGAGCTTCAGATTGTATACAGCAATCCGAAGCGATTGGATTACGGAAGTTATACGATTCAATCGGTTACGCTGAACGGCGAGAAGATTCGGCTCCGCAGTCAGAAGCAGGGGGCTGCCGAATTGGATCGAAGCTTGCTGTCCGCGTTATCCGAAGACGAGGGTCAACTAATTCGTGTCGAGCTTGCCTGACACACGAGCATACAACATTTCGGAAGCCCTGGCAGGCAAGTTGGCCGGGGCTTCTTCATCATGAATGGAGCGATTGTTTTGGGACATCAATTAGCAAACGGACAATTGGAAGTCGAAATAGCGGAAGTCGGTCGTTATCAAGGCACGCGTTTTGACCGGACCGGTTTCATTACGCAGGTCAAATTGACCCAGAGCGGTCACACATTCTGTGTTCATGAGTTTGCGGATGGGTTTAACCCTCTGGCCGGGTCCGGATTGTGCAACGAATTTGGACTGCATGAGGGGATGGGCTATGCAGGGGCCGAAGTAGGTGGATGGTTTCCTAAATTAGGGGTGGGCCTTCTCAAACGGGTCAGCGAGGACCCATATCACTTTCAGTATACGTATCCGGTGGAACCTTTCGATGTCGATATCACTTCGGATGACGTGAGTATCACCTATACGATTCATCCTAGGAACGTCAAGGGGTATGCGGCAAAACTCGTGAAGAAAATCTCGATTCAGGACACGGCATTAACGATAGATTATGAGCTCTGCAATGAAGGGAGTCAAAGGATAGATACGGAGGAGTACATTCATAATTTCATAGGGATAAATGAGGAATCGGTAGGACCGGAGTATAAGCTCAAGCTGCCCGTCCCTGCCCGTTTTACGGAGGTCGAATCGGATTATACTTCGGGCTTGCTGTCTGTCGATGATTGTGAGGTATGCTGGAATGACAGACCCCACAAGCCTTTTTATGGGAGAATGCAAGGCTTTAACGGCAGCGATTATCCTTATTCCTGGGAGCTAACGCACAGCGCCAGCAGGGCGGGAGTGAGGGAGATCAGCGATTTCCCGGTGGCGCATATGGCCCTGTGGGGGACCGGTCACGTTATTTCGCCGGAAGTGTTTATTCGATTAAGCCTGGCACCCGGAGAAAAGAGATCCTGGAGCAGAAAGTATCAATTCATCTGTTGGTAGCCGGAAGAATTTAATGTGAATAATTACACTTGAAGGTCTATGGGATTGTTGCTATGATTAGCGTTAATTAGCATTCATAGTAGAGAAAGGGTGGAGAGTCTTTTGAGCAAGAGAGCATACAATTTTAACGCAGGACCTGCTGCATTGCCGCTTGAAGTGTTGGAGCGCGCCCAGGCCGAATTCGTCAATTACGGGGATACCGGCATGTCGATTATGGAAATGTCTCATCGCGGTGCTGTATATGAAGCGGTTCATAACGAAGCGCAGGAGCGCCTTCTATCGCTACTGGGGAATCCATCCGGCTACAAGGTGCTGTTCATCCAGGGTGGTGCAAGCACGCAATTTGCGATGATTCCGATGAACTTCCTGGGACAAGGCCAGGTTGCGAACTATGTAATGACGGGAAGCTGGTCGGACAAGGCGATTAAAGAAGCCAAGCTGATCGGCGAAACTCATGTGGCAGCCTCCTCTGAGGAGAGCAAGTACATGGCTCTGCCTAGCCTTAAGGACATCAAGCTGTCGGATCATGCAGCTTATCTCCATCTGACTTCCAATGAAACGATTGAAGGCACACAGTTTAAGGAATTCCCGGATACCGGTTCCGTGCCGCTTATCTGTGATATGTCGAGCGATATCCTCAGCCGTCCGTTCGATTTGAACCAATTCGCGATGGTCTATGCGGGCGCTCAGAAGAACTTGGGACCGTCCGGCGTTGCGGTTGTGATCGTTAGAGAGGATATGATTACAGATTCTCCTAAACATCTGCCGACTATGCTCCGTTACAACACGTATTTGAAAAATAACTCGCTGTACAATACGCCGCCTTCTTTCGGCATCTATATGATCAACGAAGTGCTGAAGTGGATTGAAGAGAAGGGTGGCCTGCAAGGCGTTCAAGAGATGAATCGGAAGAAAGCCGCGCTCATCTATGATGCCATCGATCACAGCGAAGGCTTCTACCGCGGCTGCGTGAATGCAGAGGTGCGTTCCGATATGAACATTACGTTCCGTCTTGCCTCCGAGGAGCTGGAGAAGGAATTCGTGAAGGCGTCGGAGCAAGCAGGCTTTGTCGGCCTGAAGGGTCATCGCAGCGTCGGCGGTTTGCGGGCTTCGGTCTATAACGCCGTTCCGTATGATAGCGCTCAGGCGCTGGTAGAATTCATGCAGCTGTTTAAAAACAGCCACAGCTAAGTTCATACAAGATTTACCATGATAACCTTCCGCCGAACCGGCGGAAGGTTATTTCTGGATATCCCGGGAAATTGGGAACGAATCGGTTATAATAAAAATAAAACAGAAGAAAAGGTGGACTTATCAACATGGCATTACACATCGTACTAGTCGAACCGGAAATTCCAGCCAATACGGGCAATATCGCCAGAACTTGCGCCGCAACGGGCACACATCTGCACTTGGTCCGTCCGCTCGGTTTTAATACAGACGACAAGACATTAAAACGGGCCGGGCTGGATTACTGGTATGCCGTACATATTGATTATCACGATTCCTTTGAGGAGCTGCAGGCACTCTATCCGGAAGGACGCTATTTCTACGCTACGACGAAGGCAACCAAGCGTTATATGGATATTGAATATCAAGACGGGGATTTTCTGGTGTTTGGCAAAGAAACCAAGGGATTGCCACCGGAGCTGTTAGCCGCAAATAGCGAGCATTGTATTCGCATGCCGATGACGGATAAGGTGCGTTCACTGAATTTATCCAACTCGGCAGCGATTATGGTGTATGAAGCATTACGTCAATTGGATTTCCCGGGTATGGAATAAGTTTTTGCGAAACTTTGAGTTTTTTGGGGAATATCATCCAGTATACCTAGTTGATATTGAAAAAAACTAAGAAATTCTTAATTTCCAGCAGGATTCGACAACTTTTTATCGAACTATTATACTAGGCCCTTGTTATCAGTTCTGAACTGTGGTGTCAGAAATCACTTGTTGAAAATGAAAGAGGTGTACAATCGTTATGAAACCTGCTGGTGTTGTTCGTAAAGTTGATCAGCTGGGAAGAATCGTTCTGCCTAAGTCTCTACGCAAGAGATATCAAATGAACGAGGGGGATCCCGTAGAAATTCTTGTACAGGGGGACCATATTATATTGGAGCGCTATCGTCCGAAATGCGTCTTCTGTGGTTCTATGGACGGAGTAAGCGAGTTTAAAGAGCGCTATATCTGTTCACAATGCATGTCCGAAATGCAGCAGCTTCCGAAACATGCCTAGTACCTCAAATGAATTACCTTTTGCGCATCGCTAATGAGCGATGCCTTTTTTGTTCCCCAAAAAAATAAAACTCCCCCGATATACGAGGGAGACGCCTTACAGGCCTTTGGTCTTATCATCATTGTATGCCGCGGTCCAAATGCCAACCATGTAAAGGGCGAATACGAGCATGACGATCCAAAATGTTAATGAGAACGACATTCTTGCCACCTCCTGCTAAGCTAACCTTATTATAACCACCTTGAGCCAAAAAATAAACGAGAATATGAGTGCCGATTCTATCATTTGAAAAATAAGAAGTGCGTGGGTACCGGGCGCAGACTTCCGTCCGACGGTTTGTTCACGACGCGGCCGTTTAGGATTAGGGATGCGGACCCGCCCCCATCCAGATTATAAGCGTCAATCACGCCCAAATTTTTAAGCTTGTTCTGCAGCTCTTGCAGCGTGGCTCCGGATTTGCCCTTCTCATCATATCCTTCGGTAACCAGGATGAGCAGCTGATCGTCCTTGTAATTGCCGATGACGGTACGCGGTGCCCGGCCGGGGGCCGTTCTCCATTTCTCGGGAATTGTCGTTTTGCTGCCGTTTTGGAGCAGCACGGGTACAAAGGTAGCACCGAACATGGGATCGAGCCGGTCAAGCTCGCTCTGGCTGTAGAACTTGCCACCGATCAGCTTGCCGGACTTGCTCATGCCGACAAAGGCAAGATCCTTAAAGCTCGGTTGAAAACCCGAGACGTATTTGCCATCATAATAGGTCGTGCTCAGCGGATGTCTGCCCCCGTTCCCGTCAGCGTATCCACCGGCATTAATCCCGGCAACCGCACCATGTCGGCTTACAGCACGCATGGTGGTTTCTACGGACCCGGGTCTGCCGCTTTCACTGCCAAGCGACATCTTCATCGCGGAAGGATCCTTCAATTTGACCTTCATCGCATATCCGTGATAGGTACCCGGGTTGATCTTGTATAACTCAATTCGAATCCGGTCACTGCTGACCGTTTCAATAGGGACACCCAGTTTGGATGTGATCCGGCGGTTATAGATTTGCTCCGGGCGCGCGGCTTGTGCTTCCGCTGTTTGCAGGATGGTTCCTACCGTGGCGGTCGTTTGCCGATAGAGCTTGGCCGTTTTTTCAATGGAGGATATCGTCTGTTCCGCATAGACGGCGGCTTGATCCAAATCCTGTTTGATCACGGCGGACTGTTCCGATATGCTGCTGGATGGTATGTACTCCGCGGTTTCGTGCGACAGACGCGGCGGCTCCGTTATTAACCACATACACAGCAGCATTCCGATAAAAGGTGCAATGGCCAGCATAAACGTACGGTTTAACTGCTTGGGACGGATATACTTCAGTGTTCTCACTTCAGCAGCTCCATCTTGCGTTCCAGCTCTTTCAGCTGTTTCTCAACTTGGCTTAGTTGACTGTACAGCTTATTGCTGTTGTCTGTTTTGCCGCTAGCCTGATCCTTGGTAAAGGTCAGCAGCTCATTAAACGACTGAACCTTGCTCTGCATCTCGTCCATTTCCTGAACCAGCTCGTTAAACCTTTGGTCGTACTCCGCTTTGAATGCCGCCATCTCCTGGCGCGTATCCTGCTGCAGCTGCACCACGACTTGCTCTTTCAAGTGATTGCTATATAGGTAGGCTGCGGTGGTACCCAGCCCGATGAGAACAATCCAAAATACCCAGAACCATTTGGTGGATGGCCCCTTTTGCTGCACTTCCTCACGGGATTTATAGGGGGTATTGTGTTCCTGCTCCAACATTGGCATTTCATCACCCCTCAAAAACTATCATTTTTTCCAAATTTCATTCTAACATGTCAGGATTACTTTCGCAAAGACGAACTAATAGCACTTGTTTTTATGAAAAATAGATTGCCTAGAAAGATAGAGTGGGATACAATCTGTATAGATTTGATTATCAAACAGGATACATATAAGACATTCGCCATGCATACCGTCAAAGGCCCTACGCCTATAGGATTAATTAACCTTATTTCTACACGAATAACGGCTCCGAATTGCGTCTATCCATATCTTCAAACAACGGAGATTCGCAATGCCGGATATGTAAGAAATTGACGGCGCTTACTTAATAGAGATACTAGGAGATTCAAGTTTGCTGATACAGGAGGTCTATTAGAAAATGAATCAGGTTTGGCGGGTAGTTATTGTCGGCAGTCAACCTACAAGCATGCTGGGAACAAAATTGATTTTGGAAGAGCAGCAGGATCTGCTCGTTGAGGGAATGACATCCTCGGATTCAGAAGGGCTTCGAATGGTCGGGGATTTGCTGCCTGACTTGGTACTATTGGATTATCATTTCTCGGAACATACCTCGGAAACCGTATTGGAGCAGATGAAGCAGCTGTCCCCGAAGACCCATGTCGTCATTATGACCGACAATGATGGCCTTCCTTTGCTGCAATCCTTGATCAGCCGCGGTGCAAGCGGCCTGTTGTCCAAGCAGGCCTCCACTTTTCAGCTCATACATATGATTACCGGACTTCGGGAAGGCGTTGCCTCGCTGCCGCTCGACTGGGTAAGGCAAGGCATCTGGCCATTAACGGCATCTGCGATGAACGAAGGCGGACTCCAGCTCTCCGAGACAGAGGCTTTTATAATGGAACGGATCGTCCAGGGCATTACATACGACAAAATCGCCATGGAAATTCAGGTGAGCCGCCGCTCGATTGACAATTACCTCCGCAAAATCTATGTGAAGCTCGGGGTATCCACTCGTGCGCAGGCTATCGAGAAGTATGCGCTGTATACCCGTCAAGGCAGGCAAATATATGCCTAATGCAAGATTAAGGTATAATATATACATATCAGGAATACCTTTTAGAGGTTGTTAATAGGCTCCTGAATACAAAACCGAGGTTTTGATAACGGTTAGAGGAGGGACTTCCATGCAGTATTCCTTTGCTTCCCGTGCACAGACCCTTTTGTCATCCCCGCTGCGCGATATCAGGGAACTTGCGAAGCGGGATTCTTTTATTTCCTTGGCAGAAGAGCTGCCGGCCGAAGAGTTATTTCCTTTGCATTCCCTGGCAGAAGCGGCGACATCGGTGCTCTCCGAGGACCCGCTCGCCTTGCAGTACGGTGAGGCAGAAGGATATGGGCCGCTGCGCGAGTGGCTGAGCGAGGACTTTTCCCGGCGTAAAGGCCTGAGTGTCCAGCCCCAGCATATTCTGCTGACAACGGGCACCCAGCAGGCCATCGATTTGCTGGTCAGGGTGTATGTGGACCCGGGCGATCCGGTGCTGGTGGAGAACCCAACTTCACCGGGACTGCTCCAGGTGCTGCGTCTCCAAGGTGCGGTCATTGTGCCTGTGGAGGGAGATCAAGACGGGATGCTGCCGGAGCACCTGGAGGCCATGATCCGGCAGCACAAGCCGAAGCTGCTTATGGCTGCGCCCAATTTTACCAACCCTACAGGCGTGATGTGGAGTTTGGAGCGGCGTAAGCAGGTGCTGGAGCTGTGTATCTCACACGGACTTCTTATCGTGGAGGATGATTCTTACGGCGATCTTTATTTTGCGGATCCCAAGAATCCGAAGCCTCGAATTCCTTCGATCTTCTCACTTGAGGAGCCGCAGGGAGGACATGTTCTGTATGTGGGCTCATTCAGTAAAACCGTTGCGCCGGCGCTGCGTACGGGATGGGCTGCCGGGAACCGGCGCTTGATTGAGATGATGACGGCCGTGAAGCAGATGGCCGACTGGCAATCCAGCATGCTGAACCAGCGGATGCTGCACCATCTGCTGGAATCGAAGCATTTTAAGCTGGAAGATCATATCGGCATGCTCAATCGGGAATACGCAACGAGGCTCAAGCTGATGGTGGAGCTGCTGAAACGCAGCGCGTGGAAGGATTCGAAATATGCAGTGCCTCCCGGGGGGATGTTTCTCTGGGTACAGCTGTCTCTGGGCTTGAATGGGGATGCGCTCCTAAGAGCTGCTCTATTAAAAGGAGCCGCTTTCCTGCCAGGCTCGATGTGCTCGGCAGCTGATCATACCCGTGAGTGTATCCGGCTGAATTTTACGCACCCGGGACGGGATGAACTGCTGCTGGGCATGAATCTCATCAGCGAGGCCGTAATGGAATTTACAGCCCGGAATTAGACATGGAAGGTTTCTTTTTACGAATCGTGTATAACATAGCAAAGCTGCTGATGGAGCCTGATTTCAGGTTCGGAATAGAATCAGCAGCTTTTTTTCATGGGCGAATATGTACTTTTCGAAGATCTGCATCCAGAATTTATAATTTCAATACGGTGGCATAGTCTGCCAGGGCCTGTACGCCGGCCGGTGTCAGCACGTAGCGTCCGCGCTTCACCCGACGGAACCAGCCGTAGTAATTGCGCTGCAGAATGTCAGCCGCTGATCCAACGCCGCTTCGATCCCGTACAGCCGCGGGAGAAATACCGGGCAGCATCGCAGGGGCAGCTCCTTCTTGAAGCTCATGCCCCTCCTGTAATTCACGCGAGCTCCGCTGCTCCACTTCCGCCGCATTCATGGCAGCAGCCACGCGCAGCGTCTTCTCGCGATAAGCGGTAACCAGCTTGGCTCTCGTTACCCCACCTGTGTTGTAATCGCCGCTGCGCTCACGAAATTCATACAACAGGCGTTCCTTGCGTCTGATGGCGGTCCTTCCCGTCTGTACCGCCATCTCCGGCTCACAGAGCACCTCGATGAAGGGCGCTTTGGTTTTATAGAAGGTGACCGTAATGAGTCCCAGTCCCAATCGTCCGCAAAGCCCCGTCAGCTCTGCCCAGCGCTGATTGACCGCTCCTTTCTTCGCCCGGCTCTTCTCAACGGCTAGGTAAACGTAAGGTGTTAGCTTCAAACGCTCGATGCCCTGGAGCAGAAGGGCCAGATTGAATGTTTTTTTCAGCTCCACAATCAGCGGTTCATCGGTTCCCTCTTTCATACCGACAAGATCGCAATTGCGTACCTCGCCCTTCACTTCATATCCGTTCAATTCAAAAAAGGCCTTCAGGGGAGCGTACAGCTCGGCTTCATGCTTTATCGCCATGATGACTCTCCTTTTATTCGAAAGATGCTTTAATGTCAAGTTAATGTAATTTCAGTATAGCATGGGGACGGCTCGCGTGGCGTACCCGAGTGTAGAATGGACCGGTGGTTAGATAAAATTGCACGCGCATGACTTCGAAAATAAGGTCAACTATTCCAAGCAAGTCGCATAGGTATGTAATACACTTTTTCGAAAATGGAATGTTTTCTAATGACGCTGTGGAATGGAAGCCAATCCCCATAAACAGACTCATAGGAGGTAGCGAAATGGATATTTTCGAACGCATAGCATCATATCGGGCAGAAGGCGACCGTTTGGCGTGGAGCGGCACATTCAGGGAATACATTGAAATACTTAAGAAGGATCCCTCTCCAGCCATGACGGCACATGCCCGTGTATATGACATGATCGAATCCTACGGTTTCGAAGAGAGCGGGGGTCAGAAAAAATATAAGTTTTTTGAACAGGAAATCTTCGGTCTCGACCGAGCTGTTGAGAAACTCGTTGAGGAATATTTCCATTCCGCGGCCCGCAGACTGGATGTACGCAAACGCATACTGCTGCTTATGGGGCCGGTCAGCGGCGGGAAATCCACGCTGGTCACGCTGCTGAAGCGCGGCCTGGAGAAGCATTCCCGTACCGATCGGGGGGCCATATATGCGATATCCGGCTGCCCGATGCAGGAGGAGCCGCTGCATCTGATTCCACTGGAGCTAAGACCCGAGATCGAGAAGGAGCTTGGCGTCCGAATCGAGGGGAATTTATGCCCGGCTTGCCAGCTCCGCCTTAAAACCGAATACGGCGGAGATATCGAACAGGTTGAAGTCGAACGGGTATTAATCTCCGAAGATAATCGCGTCGGCATCGGCACATTCAGTCCGTCCGATCCCAAGTCGCAGGATATTGCCGATTTAACCGGCAGCATCGATTTCTCCACCATCACGGAATACGGCTCGGAATCGGATCCGCGTGCCTATCGCTTTGACGGTGAGTTAAACAAAGCGAACCGCGGTTTGATGGAGTTCCAGGAAATGCTGAAATGCGACGAGAAATTTCTGTGGAATTTGCTCTCCCTGACCCAGGAAGGGAACTTTAAAGCGGGCCGGTTTGCGCTAATTAGCGCCGATGAGCTGATTGTGGCCCACACCAACGAATCCGAGTATAAAGCATTTATCGCCAATAAGAAAAATGAGGCGCTGCAATCGCGGATGATTGTCATGCCGATTCCGTATAACCTGAGAGTTAGCGACGAGGAGAAGATCTACTCGAAGCTGATCGGCCAAAGCGACATGAAGCATATCCATATCGCGCCGCACGCGCTTCGTTCTGCCGCGATATTCTCCGTTTTGACGCGCCTGAAGGAAACGAAGAAGCAAGGGATGGATCTGATCAAGAAGATGCGCATGTACGACGGGGTGGAAGTCGAAGGGTATAAAGAAGCAGACCTGAAAGAGATGCAGAATGAATATCTGGAAGAAGGCATGTCCGGGATTGATCCGCGATATGTCATTAACCGGATATCCAGTGCTTTGATTAAGCAGGATCTTCAGTGCATTAACGCGCTGGATATGCTACGGGCGATCAAGGATGGGCTGGATCAGCATGCTTCGATTGCCAAAGAGGAGCGGGAGCGCTATCTGAATTTTATTGCCGCCGCACGCAAGGAGTATGATGATCTGGCGAAGAAGGAAGTCCAGAAGGCCTTTGTGTATTCCTTCGAGGAGTCTGCCAAGACGCTGTTCGAGAATTATTTGGATAACATCGAAGCATTCTGCAACTGGACGAAAATTCGCGATCCGTTAACGGATGAAGAGATGGATCCGGACGAAAGATTGATGCGTTCGATCGAGGAGCAGATCGGCGTCTCGGAAAACGCGAAGAAGGCTTTTCGGGAGGAGATCATGATTCGCATCTCGGCTTATTCCCGGAAGGGTAAAAAGTTCGAGTATCACAACCATGAGCGCCTGCGCGAGGCGATTGAGAAGAAGCTGTTCACCGACCTGAAGGATATCGTCAAGATTACAACCTCGACCAAAACGCCGGATGCCGTACAGTTGAAACGGATCAACGAGGTTAGCTCCAGACTGATCGAGGAGCATGGGTACTGCCCGGTATGTGCGAACGAGCTGCTGCGTTATGTGGGCAGTCTATTGAATCGGTAATACCGGATAGAATAATGGAATGCCATGAGAAGCCACCTAGAAGTTAGGGTGGTTTCTCATGCTTCGAAGATGAAATAGCCCGGTTAGGAGGTGCAAATATACACACAATTAGGACTTTAGCATTATGTCTAGGTGGTAAATATAGTCTATAATGGACCCTAAGTACTTGAACCAGTGATATGGATCACGTTATTTAGGAGTGGATTTTTCGAAATGATGGATGTTTCCCCAAAAAGACGCCAACAGTTGGAGTATATCGGATTGGATGAACAAGGGTTGGAACTGCTGGCTAAACATCGTGATGTGTTTGCGAGGGTGGTTGAAGAGGTCGTTAACCGGTTTTACGCGCAGATCGGGACGCAGCCGCAGCTGATGCAGATTATCGAGCGTACCTCGACCGTGGAACGGCTTAAGGAGACTCAGCGGGTATATTGGATGTCACTTGCGGCAGGGAGAGTGGATGATGCTTATATTGCCGAACGGATTAAGATTGGACAAGTTCACTCCAGAATCGGCCTGAAAACAGACTATTACCTTGGGAGTTACATGGTTTATCTGGACATCGCCACAGATTTATTGAAGCAAATCGTACCGGATCAGTGGATCCATGTGGTGCATGCGCTGAGCAAGATGTTTAATTTAGACTCCCAGCTCGTCCTGGAAGCTTACGAAATGAAAGAGAAAGAGAAAATCAGCAATTTGGTATCGGATCAACAAAGAATGTTGGAAGCGATTACAAATGCAGTCCAAGAATTGACTGCTATGATCGTCGAGCTGGATCAAAGCGCAGCGTTAATGGCAGACAATGCAATCAAAACAGCAGAGGCACAGGATAAAGCGCATACACTGACTTCCGAGCTGGGCGAAGAAATTCTGCATATTGAGCAGATGGGCAGCTTGATCAGGGAAATCTCGGATCAGAGCCACTTGCTCGGTCTGAATGCGGCGATCGAGGCTGCTCATGCCGGGGAATTAGGCAGAGGCTTCGAGGTGGTTGCCGGGGAAGTCCGAAAGCTGGCCACCAACTCCAAGAAGGCGATGGATGAGATTCAGGACAAGGTTAGCGGCATTATTCGCAAGCTGGGTCTTGTGGAGCAGGAATCAGAAAAAACGTCCATGAACGCACGAAATCAGGCGGCTAGCTCACAGGAATTGGCTGCTTTTGTGAAAATGATGGAAAAGCTGGCCGATGATTTGGAATCGCTTCAACATGAATATGATGTTCAGAAGCATGATGTCCAAGAGGGAACTGTATCCGAGAAGGTAAGCGTATAACAGGGATCCAAGAAGTGAACAGATTAAGGATATCTGTTAATAACAGCAGCACCCGCGTTGAGGAGAATTCCCTCATGTGCGGGTGCTGTTTGTTATAGGGCGCCATGTTGTCCTTCAAGCGCTGCGTAGTTAAATAAATCGCCGATGGAGCTTCTTACCGTCGTAGGAGAACAGGATCGGTTTGCCCTCGATCATGCTGTGCAGATGCACGGGTTTGCCCCAGAGCCGGTAAACATAGGGGATGGTGCGCTCCATATATTTTAGGTCAAGCTCAATGCCCTCGTACAGATGCTTGATCATCAGCTCGCCGGAGCGGAGATGATCGCCATCGGTCACTACGAGAAACGGCGAGCCACCGTTTACGCGGGAGACGACCAGCTGATCGCGGATATTTTCCCACGCCTTGTCGGTGATTTTCCATTCAGGTCCTTTTTTCTCAAAGACATACAGGTCCAGATCCTCCACCAATTTCTTTGTCAAATAATTGCGCAGGAAGGAGATATCGGAGTCGTATTCGCGGACATCAAACATCTTCTCCCGATCCCAGCGGCGTTCGATATCCTCGAAGATTTTCAGCCCAAGGTAGTAGGGATTCAGGCTGTGGCGCGACGGCTGCACAACCGAGGCGTTAAGCTTGGCGAATTCCACCGTTTCCTCGCTGGTTAGGTCCATCTCTCGCAGAATACGCTGATGCCAGTACGAAGCCCAGCCTTCATTCATGATTTTGGTTTCCATTTGCGGCCAGAAGTACAGCATCTCCTCCCGCAGCATGCTCATAATGTCCCGCTGCCAATCCTCTAGAATGTCGGAGTGCTCCTGAATGAACCACATGATGTCTTTCTCCGGCTCGGGCGGGAAGCGTTTGGGTGACGCCGGCGATTTGTCGGCTTTGTCTTCGCCATCTTCGTCCATAGCCCATAAATCGTCGTACCGGCCGGGAGGCTTCTGCCGCTTGGCTTCCTTCTTCTGCTCCTGCATCCGCCGTGCGGTGTACCGCTGCTTATCCAGTTTATCCGGCCTTATGATATGCGGATCCACATGCTCTTGTATCGCCAGCACAGCGTCAATAAACTGCTCAACCGCCTCTGTGCCATGTTCGATCTCATAACGGGAGATGCGCTCGGCAGTAGCCGACATGCTCTCGACCATATTGCGGTTGGAGACGGAGAAGCGGGCGTTGTTTTTAAAGAAGTCGCAGTGTGCAAGGACATGGGCGACAATGAGTTTATTCTGAATCAGGGAGTTGCCGTCCAGGAGAAACGCATAACACGGATTGGAGTTGATCACGAGCTCGTAGATTTTGCTAAGGCCGAAGTCGTACTGCATCTTCATTTTATTGAAGGTTTTTCCGAAGCTCCAGTGGCTGAACCGGGTAGGCATGCCGTAGGCACCGAAGGTGTATATGATGTCTGCCGGGCAGATCTCATATCGCATAGGGTAAAAATCAAGGCCAAAGCCTGTAGCGATCTCGGTAATCTCCGCAATGGAACGTTCCAGTTCCGCGATCTCGTCTTGGTGCACGAGAATCCCCCCTTCGTTATTAAAAACATGGTTCTTATCATTTATATGGAATCTTGGTGCAGATATGCGGGCTGAAGAGGGAAACCGTGAACGGATGATGGCAAACGCACAGGCTGGCCTTAGGTCAAAAAGTGCCTCATCTCGATCCCCAGTCGTAGCAATCTGCCAGACTATGTAACGATGCCCTTTAGAAAGCTTTGCGTTATAATGGGATTAATCCAGTGGTTGGCAAACTTCTCCATTTATTAACCGATGGATAATAAAATGAGGTCAGGGAGGCAAATGAATGATCGAATTTCCTAAACCCGATGTCGAGCAATTTTTTCAAACGTATGGCATTCGTACCTTTGGAATCAGCGCAGACGAGTCAAGGCTCGTGTTCAGCAGCAGCCTGAACGGAAAGTTTAATTTATGGGCCATGGAGTTAGAAGGAGGGACGTCCTATCCTTATCCGCTTACATACAATGACCAGATCGCAAGCTTTATCAAGCTGGACCCGGAAGGGCGACATATCTTAACGGCGTTTGACCGTGACGGGAATGAAAACTATCAGTTTCATGCGCTGCCCTGGAATGGTGGCGAACCCATGCCTTTGTTCGAAGGTGCGGATGCGGATGACAAACATTATTTCGTTCATCTGTCAGAGGACGGCAAGCGCTTATATTACGCCACGTCGAAAGACAATCCATCCTTCCTGAACTCGCGTGTATACCATCTGGATACCAAAGCGGATCAATTGCTGCTTGAGGGCCGGGATGCGTCAACGAATATATGTGCCGTCAGTCCCGACGAGAAAACCATCGCGTATACCCAAATGTATGCCAATACCTACTATGTCAGTTACGTGAAGCGCGAAGGCGAAGAGCCGTTGTGCTTGACGCCTTCTCCTGAACAGGTGCATATCTCAGGGGATGTGCTGTTCGCCAGCAATGACCAGGTCATTTTTGTAACGGATTACGAATCGGAATTTTCATATGTAGCCACTTATAACATTCCTCAGCAGAAGTTTGAACCGCTGTGCCGCATCGACCGGGAGAGCATCCAGCTCTTGCGCTACCATAAGGATTCACGGACTCTCTATATCGTCACGGAAAAAGGGGTGGAGGATCGACTGTATGCCTATTCGCTCGACAGCGGTGAGTTAACCTCCATTCCTCTTCCATCGGATATCGTGGAGCAGCTGAACGTGACGAAGTCCGGCAATCTGTACCTGCTGGCCCGCGGCGCCGTGAAGCCGCTTAATATTTACCGTTACGCCGGCGGTGCATGGAGCATGATCACGAAGAACGTCCTGACAGGATTAACCGACGAGAACATGGTGACACCGGAAGTTGTGACGTATCCCTCATTTGACGGAATGGAAATTGAGGCGCTCCTATTCCGCGCCAAAGACCATGTGGCGAATGGTTATACGGTATTTTGGCCGCATGGCGGCCCGCAAGCCTCGGAACGCAAGCAGTTCCGATCCATGTTCCAGTATATCCTGGCCAAAGGGTATCACATCTTCTGTCCGAACTTCCGGGGAAGCACGGGTTACGGCAGTTCCTTCGTGAAATTGGTGGAGCAGGATTGGGGCGAGGGACCGCGCAAGGACTGCTTGGCAGGCATGGATTGGCTGTTTGAGCAAGGCATCTCGAGCCGGGAGAAACTCTTCGTGATGGGCGGAAGCTACGGCGGTTATATGACTCTGCTGCTGGCAGGGCGTAATCCGGAGTACTTCAAAGCGGCCATTGATATTGTCGGGGTCAGCAACCTGTTTACCTTCTACAACTCGGTACCCGAGCACTGGAAGCCGATTATGGAACGCTGGATAGGTGATCCGGAACGGGATAAAGAACGCTTTATCAAGGATTCGCCGATTACGTACCTGGATGATATGGTGAACCCGATGCTGATCATCCAAGGGGCTAACGATCCGCGTGTCGTCAAAGAGGAGTCTGACCAAATCGTCGAAGCTTTGAGGGCGAAGGGCCGTGACGTGGAATATCTCGTGTTCGAAGACGAGGGGCATGGCATTACGAAGAAGGCCAACGAAAAAATCGCTTATGCGCGGATGGTCGAATTCCTGAAGCGCAACCAGTAAGAGTCGTATGAAAAAAGAGGCGTACCTTAGGTCCATTCGGACTCGGAGGTACGCCTTCTTTCCTTTATTTATCCATAGTCTCGCTCGGATTCCAGAGCTTGATTCCATCGTCCTCCAGGATGCCCAAGGTCACATCCGAGATGTTCGGATCGTGGGTCAGCAGGGCGTTGATTCTCGTTTTGGAATGGTCGGCCACGGCCAGGGTCATCCCTTTTTTCAGTTCAATGTAGGCCTCCACTTGTTTTTTGTTTCATTATCATAATTTACTCATATCTTCATTTCTTACCCAATACATTAAGAATATAGTGGAAAATAAAGGGATGTATGTAATAACAAAGTGTAAACTGCCTTGCAGCAGAGTGAAAAAACATAAGGAGGAAATGTTATGAAAGCGTTAACAAGTCCAGAGGCAGCGAAGGGCAAGGCGAATGAGGAATGGGGCCTGATTATATGCTCCAGATGTGATGAAATGGTGGACACGATTCCAACTGACGGAGTGAAGATCATTTATGGATTTTGCGGAAAAGGAGAATGCAAAGGCACAGACCCTCAAGATTAAACAATGATGGTAAGATGAAAAGTAAACACAAAGCATGCTTATGGGGAGGGAACTTCCTGAGGCATGCTTTTTTAGTGGATTTATAACCTTTTTTGATGGGCATTAAAAAAATGATTGATACCTATTTATGTATTTTTGGACGAAAATATGTTGCATATATATTATATATGACGTATTATATCAGCAAGTAGAGGAAATGCACGCAGGAGGGATCACTATCGAACTGACGACAAGGCAGCAGGATATCGTCGATATCGTAAAAAAACATGCACCGATTACAGGAGATCAGATTGCGGAGATGCTGAATGTCAGCCGAGCCACCCTTCGTACCGATTTATCCAAACTGGTGGTTCTGGATTATATTGATGCCAAGCCAAAGGTAGGGTACTTCCTGGGAAAGCGGGGTACGCGCGACCGGGAGGAGAAGTTTCGCCTGCTCAAAATGAAGGTTGGCGATTTGCACGGTGTTCCGGTTATTGTGCGTGAGACCACGACGATTCATGAAGCCGTTGTATCCTTGTTTCTGGAGAACGTGGGGAATCTGATCGTTACCGATGCCGACGGCCATTTGGCCGGGATTGTGTCCCGTAAGGATTTGCTTAAGGTAACGCTTGGTAACCCAACGGCATCCTCCATGCCGGTAAGCCTGATTATGACCCGCCGGGCTAACGTGACAACCGTGCAGCCGGAAGATACGGTGCTGGATGCCGCGCGAAAAATCATCAATCATCAAATCGATAGCCTGCCGGTTGTTGTCCCATCCACCACGGGGAATCCGGGGGAACACTGGAAGGTTGTGGGTCGGATTACAAAAACGAATATTATCAAAATGCTGCTCGATATGGTAGCCGAGGAATAATGGGAGGAATCGGATGAATCAGGCAATCACTCATTTCATAGCAATCTGTTCGGACTCCATTGGGGAGACGGCTGAAGCGGTTGTGCAAGCTACGTTACGCCAATTCGAGCTTCCGAATACAGAGGTTAAACGTTATATGAACGTTCGCGACGAGGATGAATTGACCGAATTGATGGAGGAGGTGGCGCGGCGCGGAGGCTTTGTGGCTTACACGCTCGTTCAGCCGGAGCTTCGCGAAGTGATGCGGGAGGAAGCCGTGCGGCTCAACATTCGTACGGTGGATATTATGGGGCCGATGATGCAGGCATTTGCCGATACGTTCAACGATTATCCCAAACGGCTCCCGGGGCTGCTGCATCGCTTGGACGACAGCTATTTCCGGAGGGTCGACGCGATGGAATTCGCTGTCCAATATGACGATGGCAAGGACGTTAGCGCCATTTTGAAGGCGGACATCATATTGCTGGGCGTATCCCGAATCTCCAAGACGCCGCTATCGATGTTCCTCGCTCATAAAGGCTACAAAACGGTCAATTTCCCGATCGTACCGGAGATGTCGCCCCCTTCTCAGCTTAGAGAAGTAACGGACGGCACGATTATCGGACTTACGATCGAACCGAAGCATCTGCTCAAAATCCGCAGCGAGCGCTTAAAGGTCATGGGATTGCCGCACCAGGTGCAGTATGCATCCCTTGAGCGGATACAAGAGGAACTGGATTATGCGTTGTCGCTGTATGCGGAGCTCGGATGTCCCGTCATTGATGTTACCGACAAGGCGATTGAGGAATCCGCGGGACTGATCATGAATGATTTGAAATAAGTTGCATCGGTAAAGAAAAAAGCTTAAAGGAGGGATTCATTCATGGAGAGTTCATTAGCATTGGAGCTTGTAAGAGTGACGGAGGAAGCGGCGCTGCAATCCGCCCGGTGGACAGGAAGAGGTGACAAGAACAGTGCTGATGAAGCCGCGACGGTTGCCATGCGCAAGCATTTTGATTCCGCAGCGATGGATGGGGTCGTTGTCATTGGAGAAGGCGAGATGGATGAAGCGCCTATGCTGTATATTGGAGAGCGCGTAGGGAACCGCAAAGGTCCGAAGATGGACGTAGCGGTGGATCCGCTCGAAGGAACGGAAACGGTGGCCAGCGGGCTGAATAACGCGTTGTCCGTGATTGCGGCAGCTCCCCGAGGCACCCTTCTGCATGCACCCGATATTTACATGCATAAGCTCGCGGTTGGACCCGAGCTTGCGGGCAAGCTGAGTTTGAATGATCCGATTGAGGTAACCCTTCGAAAAGCATCGGAGATCTTATCAAAGCCGCTGTCGGAGATGACGGTATCCATTCTCGATCGTGAGCGACACAGCGCGATGATCAAGGCTTTGAGAGAGTCCGGGGTAAGAATAAAGCTGCTAAGTCATGGGGATGTCATGGGAGCGATCGAGACCTGCACCGACAGTGAAGTCGATCTCTATGTGGGCTCCGGAGGGGCTCCGGAAGGCGTTCTCGCTGCCGCCGCTTTGAAATGCCTGGGTGGAGAAATTCAGGGACGGCTCATACCGGAGACACCGGAGGATTTTATCAGATGTCAGGACATGGGGTTGAAGCATCCCGAGCAGCTGCTGACGATGGAGGATATGGTAGGCAGCGAAGGCGTATTATTCGTGGCAACCGGCGTGACAGCTGGCGATTTCCTGCGCGGCGTGAAATATATGCCGGGTCAGCGGGCCGAAACGCATTCTGTGATGATGTACTCCGGCACGAGAACCGTCCGTTATATCCGCAGCGTTCATCATCTGTTTCAAAGCAGTGAAACCTTAGCTGCCGCTGCCTCTTCTTGATGCTTAAGCAGGGCATCCATAACATAAAGGCACTCCAAAGGTTAATCAACCTTCGGAGTGCCTTTATGCGTTGTTAACGGTTTAGCGCAGCGGATGCTTAACCGTGTCTCTTCCGTCCGAGCATCAGCCAAGCTCCGCCAAGCACAAGCAGCACGGCGATGACAGGCTGCACAACGGACAGGTAATTCAATACGGGTCCGATTGAGAATACCACGAAGAACAGCAGCGACAGTACGGTCAGAATGTTAATCGGGATGAGCAGCCATTTGTTACGCGATCCGAACCAGTAGAACTCGAACAGCCCTGCCGCAACAGCGAGGATAAAGCCGGGCCACAAGGAACCCCACGAGTCGAACAAGGAAGCGATTTGGCTGACAATACCAGCTGTGAGCAGAATGCCGCCCGGTATCAACAGCCCGATGCCCTGCCGTCCAACCAGCGAGAAGTACATCCAGTGAAAAAATAGGCCTAACGGGATCACGAACATGGTAGGCCAGAATGTGGCGAAGATGGAACCGGCGCCTACCGATCCGCCTTGGTTTAAGAGCAAGTATGCGCCGAGCAGGATGAGCAGCGGTGCCAAGATTGTACGTTTTGTCATACAAACTTCGTTCCTTTCCTTTTGTAGATTGATTAATCCAAGAATACCATGTAGTGGATGGGGATGTCCTCGGTCCCCGGGGAATGTTTCACCTAGACTTTAGTCTAGGATGGCATGTTTAGCCAATAGGCAGCCCGTTTAATAAGGGACTAAGTGTTCGGTAGACAGGCTTGAGTACAGAACAAACAGTCCTGCAGCTGAGCGTTACATAACAGGACTGTCTTTTTCAAATGAAGGATATTATGAAGGCTTCTTGGTATACATGAGTCCGACGGTTTGAGGACCGCAGTGGCTGCAAATCACACAACCCGCCGTAGAAATGCTAACCTGCCGTGCGCCTGTTTTCTCCTGCAGCTGCTTCTGCAGGAAGCGGGCTTCCTCTTCGGCCATGGTATGTACAACAACAATCAGATCATTGTCCATTTTGTCCACTTGAGCCAGCGCATTTTGGATCATCTGCTCCAGTGCCTTCTCTTTTTTGCCGCGTACCTTGTAAGCGGGGATCATGGCGCCGTCCACGACTTTGATGACCGGACGGATTTTCAGCAGGCTGCCAATGATGTTTTGCATGCCGGAACAGCGTCCGCCTTTATATAAGTAATCCAGTGTATCGACAACGAATTCGCACTCCACTTCATTTACGGTATGGCTTAAAAGTTCCACAATTTGCGGTATGGATGAACCTTCGTTGGCCGAGTGAACAGCCTTCATGATAAGGAGTCCAATGCCGGAGGAAAGATTGCGTGAATCAAACACGGTAACCCGGCCCTCGGGCAGCTCACCTGCGGCGATCAACGCATTTTGGTATGTGGAGGAAAGCTCTGATGAAATGCTAAGGAACAGGATATCCTCGCCTTGTTCAATGGAAGGCGTGAAGGCCGCAATGAAGTCGGACGGAGAAGGTGCCGCTGTTTTAGGCAGGCTGCCAATCTGATCGACTTTGGCGTATAGCTGTTCCGGCGTAATGTCGACTCCGTCGCGCAAAGATTGTTCTCCGAATACGACGTAGAGCGGAACGATACCGATATTATATTCTTCTATCCATGAAGGTGGTAAGTCGCAAGTGCTGTCAGCAAAAATTCTAATTTTACCAGACATGAACATCTCCCTTTATCAACTAATTGAATCTGTACTACTAGAATACCTTGTTTGATGGGAAAAGGGAATGCTCTTGTCGTTTTGGGGCGGGTACTATGAGCATACGCCAAAAAGGCGATGATTGTGCAACATATTCCATAAGTTTCCCGTTAATCATAATGGAGGTGGTTTTATGGCTAAGCGAAGGCATTTGAGCAAAATGATCGCATTAACGACCGCTGCAATGCTGCTGATGGCGATAACGGCATGCGGAGGTGAAGACCCAACTTCTCAGCCGCCGGCTAATCCGAATCCAATAGAGGATAATGTCAAGGAACCGGTTGAACCCGGCGAAGAGCCGAAGTACGAGATTAAGCAGGGAACTGGTACCTATGTAGGTCAAATTGATAACAATTCCGTTGAAATTGAAACAGCAGAGGGCCCCACCGCGTTCCGGCTGAGCGAAGGTATGGATCAAGTCATATCCAAACTTCAGGGAGATGAGTCTGTCTCGTATGAGTATTGGGAGCAGCCCATTGAGGGCGAAGAAGAATTGAAACAGCTGATACTCACCAAGCTGACAGTGGAAGAGGGAGGCGGGGGCACGGGTTCAGAGAACGCGCAGCTGCCTGCAACCAAAGATTTTGAACTTGAGCTGGAGGGCATGAAAGAGACCAAAACAGCTAAACTGGCCGAGGGTGACGGCTAAGCGCTGTATATATTTGATATCTTTTCCTTTGATGCAAAGACCAACAAGCTGACCATGAATGTGGACCAAGATTATTATGTCGAGATTACGAAGCTGCCTTCGGATTATAACGGGGATGAACTCAAGCTGGAAGCGGAGAAAGAGCTTGCCGTGGCAGGTAAAGTTCGGGAGGCTGGCGACAATGAGAAACATAAGGGCATGGAGGAGGCCTCCGTGTATATGATAGGCGAAGGCGAGAACCTGACCAAGATGTACATTGTGGATGAGATTGACGGACAGGGCTATATTTTCCGCGTCAATAACCCTCACCGCGAACCTTCCGAAGGATTTGCCACGCATGCTTTTACATCTTTGAGCTCGATCGTTAATCAATAATGCGCATAAAAAACAGCCTCAGCTGTTTGGCCATAAGGCTAAGCAGCGAGGCTGTTTTTTGTTATTCATATCGGATGGGAGCATCTATTGCTGCTTGGACGTCTCCAAATATTGCTTAATGAAGCGCAATGCATTTGCGTCACGTTCCGTGCCTTCACGAATGCCCGCAAACATTTCTTTCTTAAGAACAGGCAGCTTTTCGCCAAGCGGACTGCCCATAATATCCACGGCGTACACATGCTCCGAACCGTCTTCCTCATTTTTTCCCTTTACCAGCATTTCCGGCGTGAGCAGTTCCTTCAGCTCCCCTTCAACCTCCGCTTCGAGCGGGCGTACCATTCCTTGATTGCCCACCCAATCAAAGGCGGTCTGATCCATAATGTACAGGTCCGGGCGCTCGGTGGACAGTACAAGCAGTGCCTTTTGCAGCATGGCTGCATCCTGCGGATTGTTGGAATCCAGAGGCGGTACATAGTTAATGTTAACGGTTACGCGTTTCCAATCGGGGAATTGCGCCAGAATCGCGTCTTCGATCGGTTTGAGGTCTTGTCCTCCATCCTGATTCATATAAGATCCGAGGAACATGACTTCCAGATCAACCGGGGGCAGATTGGCTAACCGTTCTTTCTCGGCCTGATGGTTGAAAATGCTGATCACGATATAAATGAGTACGCCGACTAGAGCAATACCGCCGAGCACATGAAATTTATAATAACGGAAGAAATGATCGGTTTTCTCCGCTGTCCCGGCAAATCTTTTATATTTGCCGTACCGTTTCTGATTCATCTCTTCCAAAGCTTTACGGTTCTCTTCTTCAAGGATGAATTTATAGGCTTTGGTGATTTCGGCAAACTCGGCTTCGAACTCCTCCGCCCGGTCCGGCTCCCGCCTTTGATGTGAGCGGGTTTGGCGCATGAGCAGCGTATACCGGTCGTCGAGCTGTTCCTTGGTTGCATCCTCCGGTAGACCCATTCGCTCATAGGCTTCTTTCAATTGGTCCATTCATGTCACCTCTTCTATACTGTGAGAGTTTCCTATTTACCAGTATATAGTGTAGAGGCTGCAGGTTACAAACGTTTATGTGATGTTTCGACACATGCCGGCTTGATAATGGGTAAACTGTCATGAACAAGCAAGAAATGGCGAATGGAAATGATCCAATATGGTAAATGATTCTCGGATTTACTGAATGATTATGAATGTTTTTGAAAGTTTTAGATTGTTTTTTGGGATGGTTATGGTACTATATGCAATGAGGGGGGATTCATTAATGCTGACGGAAGAAAGATACCGAATCATTTTAGAGCGCTTGCAAGAACGCGGCGTCATGAAGTTGCAGGAATTGGTTGAACTCCTTGAAGCTTCGGAATCAACAGTAAGGCGTGATTTGATCGACCTTGAAGAACGTCAATTATTAAAGCGCATTCATGGCGGGGCGGCTCTGCCGAGCCCTAAGATACAGGAACCTGGAATTGAGGAAAAAACGTTCAAAAACATTCAACAAAAAAATGTCGTTGCTCGTTTAGCGGCCGCACAGGTGGAGGATGGAGAAAGCATTTACCTGGATGCGGGAACGACCACACTGGCGATGATACCGTTCATCGACGCGAAGGACGTCACGGTTGTTACGAACGGTTTATCCCATATCGAAGCGCTGGTAAGCAAACGAATCAAAAGCTATCTACTGGGCGGCATGATGAAAATTCATACTAAAGCCGTCATCGGAAGCATTGCGCTGCAAAATATGGACAACTTCCGCTTTGACCGTTGCTTTTTGGGCACGAACGGTGTGGATGTAGAGATGGGCTACACCACGCCCGATCCGGAAGAAGCCTTGATTAAGCGGCGAGCCCATCAGCTGTCCGCCTCCAGTTATGTCCTTGCGGATTCCAGCAAAATAGGTGAGGTTTCGTTCGCTAAATTGCTGGATCTGAACGAAGCGACGCTAATTACAGAGACCTTGCCGGAATCATGGAAGAAGGCTATCTCACAGAAAACCAAAATAATTGAGGGATCATGATGATATATACGGTAACACTGAATCCTTCCATCGATTATATCGTGGAAGTTGAGCATATCGAGCTTGGCGGATTGAACAGAATGACCCGGGACATGAAGTTTCCGGGCGGTAAAGGGATTAATGTATCGCGGGTGCTGAACCAGCTTGGAGCTGATAATACGGCCATCGGTTTCCTGGGCGGATTCACCGGCCGGTATATAGACGAGATGCTGGGCAAGGAAGGAATCCGCACCGATTTCGTAAATATCGCGGACGATACCCGCATCAACATCAAACTTAAGCATGGCGACGAGACCGAGATCAACGGCCTGGGTCCTATCATCCGCGAGGAGGAAACGAAAGAGCTGCTTCATAAGCTGTCACAGCTTCAAGCTGGGGATGTCGTTGTGTTGTCCGGCAGCGTTCCGCCTTCACTGGGACCTGACTTCTATGGCCGTCTTATCGAAGCGTGCCGGAAGAGCAGCGCCGAATTCGTGATGGACACCACTGGCGAGGCGCTGATGAAGGCTTTGGCCTGGAAGCCGCTCCTCGTTAAGCCGAATCATCACGAATTGGCCGAATTATTCGGCGTCGTTATTGACTCAAGCGAGAAGCTTGTGAAGTACGGCCGAAAGCTGCTCGAGGAAGGAGCGCAGCATGTCCTTATCTCCATGGCCGGCGAAGGGGCCCTGTTCATCACGACGGATCGGGTATATCATGCGAGCGTACCGTCAGGTACAGTCCGTAATTCCGTCGGGGCCGGCGATTCGATGATAGCCGGATTCGTCGGTACGCTTGCGAAGGGCGAGGGGCCAATCGAGGCATTTCGGACAGGGGTTGCCTCGGGAAGCGCGACAGCGTTCTCGGACGATTTGGCTGTGCGGAAAACGATTGATCGACTTCTTCCGCAGGTTAGGATCACGGAGTGGTAAGCTGCTTTACATCGAATCACGCGGTTATGATGCGGCTTTGGCGTGATAGTGGTCACGATGATTTCAAGGGAGTGTGAACCAGCATGAAAATTACGGATTTAATGATACAAGAAACGATGATCATGGACCTGAAGGCGGTCACGAAGGAGGCAGCCATTGATGAATTGATCGCAAGCCTGGCTGCAAGCGGACGAATCAACGATCCGGTCTTGTTCAAAGAGATGATTCTGAAGCGTGAAGCCGAATCCAGTACGGGGATCGGGGGCGGCATCGCGATGCCTCACGCAAAGACGAAAGCGGTTAATGAACCGACCGTAGTGTTTGCCAAGAGCAGTCAGGGCGTGGATTTCGAAGCGCTGGACGGAGAGGCGGCGTATGTGTTTTTTATGATCGCTGCTCCGGAAGGAGCCGGAAATACCCATCTCCGCACGCTTGCCGCGCTATCGCGGCTGCTGATTGATGCGGAATTCATCGGACAATTGATGAATACAAAGACGCCTGAGGAAGTAACAGCGTTATTCGATTCGAAACAGGCGGTAGAAGAAGCTGCCAAGGCGGAGAAGGAAGCGGCCAAGAGAAGGGAAGCGGCAAAAAAGGAATCGGAGAAGCATCAGGAATTCGATACGACTTCTGAATCTGACCCAATGAATGTTCCTGCCGGAACCTCGAATGCTTTTGTTGTTGCCGTAACGGCGTGCCCAACCGGTATTGCCCATACATTTATGGCTGAAGATGCCCTGAAGAAGAAAGCCCAGGAAATGGGCGTCGACATCCGGGTGGAGACCAATGGCTCGGAAGGTGCGCAAAACGTGTTGACGGAAGAAGAAATCCGCAGGGCTGCAGGCGTCATCATTGCGGCCGACAAAAACGTGGAAATGGCCCGCTTTAACGGAAAGCCCGTGCTCCAGCGACCTGTCAGCGACGGTATCCGCAAATCGGAGGAGCTGATTCGCAAGGCGATGAGCGGCGATGCGCCGATCTACCGGAGCGAAGGCGGCGGTGAGTCGCAGGCGAAAGAGAAGGGCAGTATTGGCACTAAAGTGTATAAGGATCTCATGAATGGTATTTCGCATATGCTGCCATTCGTCGTGGGAGGCGGTATTCTTCTGGCTATCTCCTTCCTGATCGAGCAGCTTGCAGGTGAACATCATCCCCTCTTCCAGCTGCTGCAAACGATTGGCGGGGGAGACGGCGCCTTCCACTTCCTGATTCCGGTTCTGGCGGGATTCATTGCACTGAGTATAGGTGATCGTCCCGCATTGATGCCCGGCATGGTCGGAGGCCTGATGGCCCTCAATTCCAATTCAGGATTCCTAGGCGGACTTGCGGCAGGTTTCTTGGCGGGTTATGTGGTGATCCTGCTGCGCAAAGCATTTGCTGGACTGCCAAAAGCGCTTGACGGCTTAAAGCCGATTCTGCTGTACCCGGTTGTCGGCCTCTTTGTCACCGGAACCATCATGTTCTACCTGTTTGATCCGTTCTTCAGCTGGATCAATCTCGGTCTGATTGATATTCTGAACAATCTGGGTACCGGCAACGCGGTGATTCTCGGTCTTATTCTGGGTGGAATGATGTCGATTGATATGGGCGGTCCCTTTAATAAAGCGGCTTACGCATTTGCGATCGGCGTATTTACATCCAGCGGCAACACGAACGGCGCCATGATGGCTGCGGTTATGGCTGGCGGGATGGTTCCTCCGCTCGCCATTGCGCTGGCAACGACGTTTTTCAAGCATAAGTTTACGGAGCAGGAACGAAAGTCCGGCGTGACCAACTACGTGATGGGCCTTTCCTTCATAACGGAGGGCGCAATCCCGTTTGCTGCAGCCGATCCGCTGCGCGTGCTGACCTCCTGTATCCTCGGCTCGGCGGTTGCCGGCGGGTTGACGCAGCTGTGGAGCATCAACGTCCCTGCTCCTCATGGGGGGATCTTTGTTGCCGCACTGGCCAACCATGCGCTTCTGTTTTTGCTGGCCGTTCTCATTGGCGCGGTAATATCAGGCATGCTCTTTGGACTATGGAAAAAGCCGCTTGAGCGTAATTAGATTCATACAGTGAGATGAAACGAGTTTGGGGTGGGCATTTCTGCTTACTTTGGACTCGTTTTTTTCATTGTCGGTTGGGTCAATTCACAGATGATCACATGTTATAATCTAGTCATGATAGTGAAAGGGAAGGAGAAATAATAGAGATGATGGAACAGAACGGCAAGCATCGAGGTCCCGAGCGGCTTATCGAAGAAATCAACCGAACGTCCACAGCCGAAGGGATGGCAGCGGTATGGTTTCTGGGGCAGGAGAGCGTTGTCCTTAAAGGTGGGGAGGTTGTCATTTACATCGACCCTTATATGTCAGATGATCTGGAACGCAAAGCGGGATTTAAGCGCGCATTCCCTGCACCGCTGAAGCCGGAGCATATCACGAATGCGAATATAGTACTGATCACCCATGAGCATGATGATCATATGGATCTGGGAACGATTGCGGCCATAGCCAAACAGAATCCGGAGACAGCCTTTGTTGCACCGGCTTGCTGTCATGAAGCGATGAGAGAGGCTGGCGTCGCGCCGGAGCGTTTGTTCGCGGCGGTGTGCGACCAATGGCAGCAGTTTAAGGGCTTCCGTCTGATGGCGATTCCAGCTGCCCATGAAACCTTGGATGAGCATGAACAGTTTGGACACCGATTTGTCGGATATTTGGTGGATATCCATGGCGTGTTGATCTACCATGCAGGAGATACCGTCGTTTATCCTGGTCTGGTTGAAAGGTTACAGGCGCATTCGATTGATATCGGGATGGTGCCGATCAACGGGGGAGATGCCTTCCGCCGGAAAGACGGGATCGTTGGAAATATGGGCTTCCGGGAGGCCGCAGAGCTTGCCGCAGCATCGAGATTCGATATGACCATTCCGATGCACTACGATATTTTCTCTTGGAATGGAGAGAAGCCAGGGTATTTTGTGGATTATTGTTATGAGAATTATCCATACATGAAGACCAAGGTAATGGCACGGACCGAGCGTTTGATTTATGTAAAAGATTAAAAGCGAAAGGCAGTCGAATCGAACCCGGTGGAATTTTTTTCAAATGCGGGACAGCAAGTTCGCAATTTTTCGAAATGACAAGCATATAAATAAGACATGCCCTTATAAATGGAGATGGGGAAATGGTGTCATTTCGAAAACATGTCATTATCGTGATCGGCAGTTTTCTGATCGCGATGGGGACCAATTTTTTTCTTGTCCCGCATAAAGTTTTGGACGGTGGAGTTATCGGCATTGCCCTGATTGCTAATTATGTGTTTGATCTACATATTGGATTCGTCATCATTTTATGCAGCATTCCCATGTTTATCGCAGCCTGGATATTAAATCGCGAAATCTTTTACAATAGTCTGTCAGGCATGCTGATATCTTCATTTATCATCGACTTGCTTTCACCGCTGCAACCGGTTTTTTTGCGATTTTTTGCCCCGAATGTCATCCTAAGCGCGCCCCTTGGCGGGGCTTTGATCGGAGCAGGCCTTGGATATATGCTTAGAAACAATGCAAGCACGGGCGGAACGGACCTGTTGGCACATTTCCTGGCAAAATATTTGCCGTTAAATGTAGGCGTCATTATTTTGCTGATGGATGTCGTTATCATCGGTTTCGGAGGCATCCTGCTGTCGGGAAGCACCTTCATGTATTCCGTTTTGACAATAGTAGCAGGCGGGTTTACGACGGGAATGCTCACGCAGAAGCGTTGGTTCAGAAAGAGACAGATTAAATAAACAAACAAGCCTATCAAGGCGACTCTTGATAGGCTTGTTTGTTTATGAAAATAACAATACTCGGCAAAAACCAGTACATCATTTTTTATCTTTGGGCATGAGCTTCTTTAAATGCGTTGATATAAGCGCGTGCCTTTTCTGTAATCAGATTGAAGTCTCCATTCTTCAGCGCGTCCTTGGTTAGATCCGATCCGATTCCGACCGCAAACGCGCCGGCCTTGATCCATTCATGCAGATTGTCCAAATTTACGCCCCCGGTTGGCATGATGTTGGCTTGCGGGAGCGGGCCTTTCAGGGATGGAATGACGGATGGGGAGTACAAATTCCCCGGGAAGAGTTTAACGACATCGACGCCAAGCTCAAGAGCGGCGACGATATCATGAACAGTTACGGCACCCGGCATCACCGGGATGCGATAACGATTACTGAGCAGAATGGTATCGCGGTCGAAGCCGGGTGAGACCACAAACTCGGCGCCGGCAAGTATGGTGATTCTGGCTGTTTCAGCATCCAGAACCGTGCCTGCGCCGATAATGGCATAATTATCGGCTTGCGGATCTTTGGAGGAGTACATTTTGGCCAACGTCGTAATGGCTTCGGTAGCAAACGGTACAGTCATGGTTACTTCGATAACCTTGATACCGCCTTCAATCGCACGTTTGGCAATCTCGACAACCTCTTCGGGGGAATCCCCGCGAAGGACAGCGACGACACCTGCATGATGAATTTGTTCGATTAGTCTTAATTTTTTCATGTTAACACACTCCTTCTCGTCTATGAATGGATGTTAGAAAGATGGCTCGTTGAAAGAATAGGAGTTAACGTTCGATATGAGCAGCATTCCCGCGCCGCTGCTCTACTTCTTCCCATGTCGGAAGTGCTTCCCAATCACCGGGCGCTTGGATCACCAGTGAACCGGTTAAGCCGCCCAGCGAAAGAGATTCTTCGGGTGTCCAGCCTTTGGCAATACCAGCAAGGAAACCGGCACAGAAGCCGTCGCCTGCTCCCACGGTATCCACCACTTGATCCACGTGCTCAAAGGGAAGGGAATAGGTGTGGTTCTTGTGGACAATAACATTGCTCCCATTGAAACTTTTGATAACGGACATGGCGGGGAGCTGTCGCAGACGGTCCAGGATCACCTGCTCGTCCTCTGTTTCGAACAGCAGCTTGCATTCATCATAGCCCGGAAGAAAATAATCACAGACTTCCGCAAGCTCCAGCAGTACAGGACGAGCTTCCTCGATATGCCATAGCTTGAGCCTGAGGTTAGGGTCAAAGCTGATCAGGACGTCATGCGCTTTGCATACGGAAATGATATGACGTATCGTGTCCAGGCAGCTGCTGCTTAAAGCTGCGGTGATGCCTGTAAAATGAAGGATGCGAGCATTGGCTATGTATTCGGAGTCTACATGGTCCGGTGTCATTTGGCTGGCGGCAGAACCTTTGCGGTAGTAATAGACGGAGGATTGACCGCGAACGTTCTGCCGCAGCATAAGACCGGTCGGTGCAACATCCGTTTGTCTGGCGGCGGAAGTGTCGACCCCTTCGCCTCGAAGCGTTTTCAAAATACCGGTTCCGATCGGATCGTTGCCGAGTTGACCGAACCATCCGCTGCTGCAGCCAAGCCTGGCTAATCCGATAGCGAGATTGCTTTCGGCACCACCGAAGGATTGTGCCATACTCCCTCCCTGACCTATGCCCCGTGTACCTTCCGGATATAATAATCCCATCGATTCACCGAACGTGATGACATCGATAGAACGCGTACCATTCTTCATAGAATCTACCCCTTTGTATTCAGTCTCCGTTATTAACACTTTACCCTGATGGGGAGGATAACTCAATAATAAATAACACAATATAAAGTACCTCCTATCAGGGGAAGATAGGAGGTATGCATAGGCTTACACGCGATGGAACTAACAAAAAAACAAATGGTTAGAAACCTTTATACTGAGGCTCTTCCTGTTCAAGCTGCTGAACCCGCTGGGTCACTTGGTCCACGACTTGCTGTGTTTGCGAGGCTGCAGCCGTGAACAAATCCTTGGCATTTTGATCTTGCGTGGACAGTGCAAATTGCTCAAGGCTGGCCTGAGCGCTTTTTAAGGATGAGAGACATGTTTTGACATCGGATGCTACGGTCATTGGTTTTTATCACTCCTTTCATGTGTAATAATGTACGCATTTTGCAGAAGAACATGCATGGAGCATGGTTTGGTAAATAATGGTGTGAATTCTAAAGTGATATTTGACAATAATCTATAGAGTGATTATGAAGTCAAGACATCAAATGAGGAGGATTTAGTGTGCCCCAATGGTTTGAGATTGTACTTAGAACCTTATGCGCTGTGGTTGTGTTGTTTCTGATGACAAAAGTGTTGGGAAAGCGGCAGGTTTCGCAGCTTTCTTTTTTTGAATATTTAACGGGGATTACGATCGGCAGCTTGGCCGCCTATATCTCCTTGGATCTTGAGGCGAACTGGTATTTGGGATTAATTGGGCTGGGCGTATGGGTAGGCTGTTCATTACTTATTGAATTTCTGCAAATGAAGAGCAAGAAGGCCAGGGACTTTATCGATTTTAAGGCGACCGTGCTCATTAAAGATGGCAAGATATTAGAAGATAATTTAAAGAAAGAAAGGCTGACTACCGATGAGTTAATGGAGCAGTTGCGGAAAAAAGACGTATTTCAGGTCGCTGACGTGGAATTTGCAATCATGGAGTCAAGCGGGGAGATTAATATCTTACAGACACGTGAGAATCTGCCTTTAACCCCTAAAGATCTTGGTATCCAGGTCGCGCCGGAAAAAGTCGCACAGGTTGTGGTCATGGATGGTAAAGTCATGGATGAACCGCTGCGCGTCGCAGGTTTCAATCAGGGATGGCTGGTGGAAGAACTGGACAAGCAGGGCGCCAAGATCAAGGACGTATTCCTTGCCCAGGTAGATGCTTATGGACAACTAACTATCGATTTGTATGATGATCAGATTCAGGTTCCCCAAAATGAGGAGCGGAAACTGCTCTATGCAAATTTAAAGAAATGTCAGGCGGACTTGGAGTTGTTCAGCCTCAGTACAAAGAGTAAGAAGTCAAAGAAAATGTATGAGGACTGCTCTAAAGAGATCGAGCAAATTATGGCCAAGGTAAAGCCAATCCTAAATACGTAATTCCCCACCGCCGAGTCATAATTCCGTAAAAATCAGAATAGGATACTTTTGTGTATTATAAAAGGAGCCGGTTGCCGCCGACTCCTCACACAGCAGATCATCACCTGCAAGGTGGATATTTGCTTGCAACCAGACGTAAGAAATAGATTCATCTGTACAAGGGACGGGTCTATTTCTTATTATGGAAGGCAAGGATCGAGACGACCAGAGTGGCGAACGATATCATTAAAGCCAACGCTTCATTAACGCCCATGCCTATCACCTCCTGCTGCCACCCTTGCCAGCTGGTCTACTGTACTATATAATATGCCAATTGCTTACAATAAAAGAACCTTTTTGTAGGAAGCGCTTACATAAAATGTTGATTTTTTGAAGAGATCAGAAAGTATAAAATACAGAGGCTTATCATACTTATCTTGGACCTAAACTGGGAGAGCAGCAAATGCAGCTCTCCCAGTTTATTTTTCAGTAGGATATTGATCCAGTTTAAGTTTCAAGCGGGTTTATGATTAGCTTCAGGTTTGTGTTTGCGTTTGCGGAACAGGGAGGCAATCCAATAGAAAACAGGGATGAGCTCTATAAGAATAAAGAACATCACCATCTCGAATGAATTGAAGTCCTGGAGAAAGCGGATCGGATTTAGCGAATATTGGTATGCAATCACGATAGCGGTTCCCCCAACGATGGCGATTAGTGGCCCATTCATTTGCTTCAGGTTAAACAATTTGGCAAGGCAACTTACACTTACGTGGATGAGAAACGCGCTATGGAAAAACATCGAACTGCTCCATAATCCAATGATCAGTGGATCGGCATTGCCGAGGAACCCACTAGCTGCGCGCATTAATTCAACAAGTGGATATTGCATTTCCCGCCCTAGATAAGGGCCGAAATTCAGTAGAGCAGAAGCCCATTGGAGCAATATACCTATAGTCACCAATATCCCTGCGGCAGCGAGGTTTCGAAACGATTTCCGATTAAATTGGATATAGGGAGCGAGAAAGAGGAAGATGATCCATTCGGCGAAGAATGAAAGACAGAACAGGGCGTCCTTAACTACAGACTTATAATTATGATGCTTGACCATCGCAATCATCATATCAAAATGGGCTTCCTTGAAGAAAAACATGTTCATGGAGACGATCGCAATGACAATGACGAGAAAAAGCCCGTCCGAAATATAAATCATCGTCTCCATGCCCCATCTGGTGGTAATCATAACGACCAAACCCACGATCAGGAGCACGAACCATTGAGGCGTTTCACGCATGTAATTGGTGTCGAAGAATAAAGTGAAGCTTTCGATATCCGTCCCTATGTAATTGATCGACCAGAAGAAAACCAAAGCGACGATCGGGACGTGAATCCATTTGCTGACTAGTTTACTGCCGAAATCGATCCAGGGTTTCTGAGGATCCCACAGCGCGAGCTTTACCGTAAACCACAGGAAGATTAAACTCATCAAATAGCCGCCGAGAATCGCGGCCCATCCTAAATAAGCGGAGTTCCACAATAGGGGACTGATCAGAAATCCGGTTGGTATGGCGTTAAGATAAACAAATCCGAAACGGAACAGCTGCCAGGGAGTATTGCGCATGTCGGGTTCGTACATCCTTTCCGTTATAGATTATAGTCCTCTGTGAAAGTACACCGATAGATGTTTTGTTATATGTTATTAAGCCAACCGAACAGCAGCATAATTAGTTGGTTGGGGGTCAGCCACTCGTAGTAAAACAAGGCGAATACATTCCAGACGGTAAACGCAAGGATCAGAAGGAGAACCGTCCATTTTTCACGAGGTGCTTTTGCCTTTTTCTTCGCGATATACCATTCCACCAAGGAATACACGAGGAACAGAAGAGCGAGCATGGGGGCAAACCTCCTTATTTCGGATTCATTTTGAGTATGGATCCGAAGTTTCGAATCTTGATGTCGGTAACAACCTGGATTTCAACTTCGTTTTTGTAATAATCGGGCCAGTTGGCATGAACCTTTTGCCAATGATCCGGATAGTTCCAATCCACCAGCATGCCAAGCTGCAGGATGTCTGCTCCTACTCGTTGCGAGGTATGAAGAGCCTTTGTTAACTGACCGGCGATCTGATCATTGAGCTCACGCTCGATGAGCTCTTTCACCTGAAGGGTATCAGTCGGCTTCTGCTTTTGTTTGTATATGACATCGCCTGTTCCTCTGAGCTTGACCGTGAACACCGGGTGACCGGAGACCATGCGAACGGACTTCTTGGAGCTTGATGTGATGAGAAACACGCTTGCCTTCTCACCTTTACCCCATGAAACGGTATACAGAGGGCCTTTTACCTCGTTTACTGCCCAACTGACAGCAAGTGACTCCTTCATCGGGAGCGTTGCAACCAGTTTATGGTGATGGAAAAGCGCTGTGCCTTGAATCCCTGTCCAAGGCTTCAGCTTCTCCTGATCGGCGATCGTAGGCTTCATGCCTGATGCCAAATAGGTCAAGGCATAGCCTTGGTTGGCCGATTCGGCATAAAGGTAATCCTTCAGATTCGTCGTGATCATGTTGTGTTGGTCCGCAAAACGGGTGAGCACCTCCGAGGGCATCTGCTCAAAGACCGGCGTCAGCTCCGCGACTTTTTTCGCATCACCGGGCGCAACCATTAAATAAGTGCTGAGGATGGTTGTCGGTTCTCGCTGTAACCAGTCCGTAAGCTCCTCTAATCCCGATTCCGCGTAGCTTTTGCCAACGACAACGACCTTGGAGTGACTGAAGTCCAAACGCCTGGAAAGATCGCGCTGAATCAGGTGCAAGGCATCCTGCACAGTGCTGGAGGTCTTGGTTACCATGGCATACGGGGCACCACCACCTTGCTTGCCTCCTTGGCTTCCAGATGTAAGCCGATTTGGAAGAGGGGCACTGATCGTAACTTCCACAGTATCGTCTTGCTGACCTTTATTCACATACATGGCAAATACAAAGGTTTGCTGGTTGATCTCAACCTTGGTCATCGTGAAACCGCAACCCGTCAACAGCGTCAGGGGAAGCACTATTTTGAACATGTTAAACAATTTGAGTAGAGGCATTATGGCTTTCTTCTCCTTAAATTGTTGGATGACGCATAGGTTTTAGGCCGCTTCTTCATCAGCATGGATGGTGCCCTCAGGAAGGTATCCTTCCATTCGGATATCACAAGCGGCGCAACGGGCTGCAGATAAGGCGTATTAAAAGACTTCAGGGAAGCCATGTGGCCATACACAAGGAAGGCAGCTGCAAATACGCCGATAAGACCGAGTGTCCCTCCCAGAATGAGTATGGGGAAGCGCAGCAAGCGGAACGCAAGCCCGAGCTCGAAGTGCGGAATGATATAAGAAGCGATTCCGGTTATGGACACCACGATGACCATCGGGTTGGATACAATACCGGCTGCTACTGCTGCCTGCCCAATGACGATGGCGCCGATGATGGATATGGTTTGCCCGACGGGCTTGGGGATCCGGGTTCCGGCTTCCCGCAATGCTTCGAAGGTAAGCTCCATAATCAGCGCTTCGGTTAAAGCCGTGAATGGGATGGTCTCACGTGATGCCGCAATCGTGATCAGCAGATCGGTGGGTATGATGGATGGCTGAAATGTGGTGATCGCCACATATAGCGAAGGCATCAGCAATGAAATGACGGCGAACATGAACCGGATAATACGGATCCAGCTGGAGGAGAAGAAGCTGTGATAATAATCCTCGGACGACTGCAGCAGGGAAAATAGAGTGACAGGTACAATAAGAGCCGACGGCGTTCCATCCTGCATGATGCCGACCCTGCCTTCAAGCAGAGAAGCGGCTACGGAATCCGGTCGCTCGGTATATTGAAACTGCGGAAACGGGGATTTCACGCCTTCCTTCATTTGCTCGGACAAGGTGCTGATCCCGAAGGTGCCATCAATGGATATGCTATTCAGCTGCCGGTCCACTTGAGCGACAACTTCGGGTTTGCACAAGCCGTCGACATACACCATATATACGGCGGTTTTGGAATAGTCACCAATCTGATAACGTACGGTTTTGAGATCCGTATGCTTGATCTTGTGCCGGAGCAGCGATAAATTCGTACCAATGTCTTCGATAAAAGCTTCTTGTGGCCCGTTCACCACCAGCTCATTCTGAGATTCCGAAACCGCCCGTTTCTGATACAAGGCGATGTCGAATAAATAAGCCTCTGCCAACTGCTCCACAGCCACTACCGCTGTTCCTTCGACAATCATATTGGCAATATACTCCGCAGAGGAAGAACGATGAAATGGAACTGATAGGATATCTCCACGATCCATACGGTCAATAAAGTCGTTAAAGTTATGCTGAATCAACGCGGATTGCTTAATCAGCGGTTTAACGATATGCTCGTGCAGGGTGCTGATATCCACAATGGATTCAATATAGATAACGGTGCAAGTCGATCCATGGATACGTAAGGATTGATAGATGACATCCTCGCAATTTGCTAGCCGCTCTTTAACAGGGGCAAGCAGTACGTGCTGCACCTTCGATTTCATTTTTGTTCTTCCCTCCTTTGCCGGTTCGTAGTAAAGGCTCATCCTCTTTAGAATGCCGTACTTTTAGCAACTTATACCGAATTTTCCAGAGAAACTGGCCAGGGACTGAAGAGAAGTTAAATAAGGCAGGGGCAATGTAACTTGATTCTGAATCATAAAAAAAAGCGCCTGGGAAGGAGGTTCCAGGCGCTTTTCATTATGAACTTTAATCAAGACTTCGATCTTCCTCTACGAATGAATTCTTTGATTTTTTGAAGCAAGGGTCTGCGGTAAAGGGAGAGCAAGATGCGCAGCAAAATATAGAGTATCAATGTAGACAGGATGCTGTTGATGAGGGCACCGACAAGAAAGTTGACGCCCATATCGCCTAATCTGCCAAAATGATTTGTCTCAATTCGATAATCCGTCTCAGGGACAGGTACCGAGAGAGCATCTTCGATCTCAAAGGTTCTGGGAAATGTGGTGAACAGATGCACAAATACCCCTATTCTATAGTTTAAATAGAACAGGATCGGCCACAAGACAGATCCAGTCGAAGCTGCAAGGAAGGCGGAGGGGATGTTCGCCCGAGCCATGCGAGCGAGCAGCGGAGCCAGCAGCAGATCAATGCCAAAGGTTGGATACCAGCAAGGGAAGAAACCTACGGCAAAACCGAGCGCAATTCGATGATCGCTATTTTGCATGCGGAGAGTCCGGAGAATATAGTATTTGAGTCGTCGAATGTATTTATGAAGCAAACCCGTCTCCTCCTGCACGTACTAATACATTAATGAAGCGATTCTAATTTATTATAGGAAGAACTTTCAAGAATTATATAGCAGTGCTTGTAAGCCGTCAATCGAGAAAGAAATATATGTGTGGGATATTACTTTGACACGCATAGTAATATGCGTTATATTATACTCATTCCATTCCGTTAAGGAGGTCCGGGTGTTTGATAGAATCCTTACATAACAGTGATTTGATACGTGGAAATATTGATACCTTTATTTTGCGTGTGTTATCAGACGGGGATAATTACGGCTATCAGATCATTAAAGAAATCTCGATACGAAGCGGGAATCGATTTGAACTGAAGGAGCCTACATTGTATTCCAGTCTGAGAAGATTGGAGAAGCAGGGATTGATCCGTTCCTATTGGGGAGAAGAAACCCAGGGTGGAAGGCGCAAATATTACAACCTCAGCCAGGAGGGACAGGGACGCTTGCTGCAAAATCAGGAGGAATGGAAGGCTGCGCGCGAGATTATCGATGTTCTGATCGGGAATGGAAAGGAGCTGACAGAGCAATGACCAATAGGCATGACCTGGAGATCTTTGTGGACCGTCTATTTGCGAATCAACGCAAAACCAAGGAAGTGATAGAGCTGAAGAATGAGGTTCTCAGCAATTTGGAGGCGCGTGTTACGGATTATATGGAGAACGGCATGGAATATCAATCGGCCATCAGCCTGGCTATCGATAACATCGAAGATATCGAGGCCCTTATTGACGATAATCAAAAAGTTTACAGCTATCGTTTTCGTTATGAACTTGTTCAGAGCGCGCTTATTTATTCCTTGCTGGCCTGGATCGTCACCATCCCGGCCCGATTTTTGCCAAGCGGTATAGGGGTGAACACCCTCCTGCTGTGCGTCGTTGTCTTAACCGGAGCGGTGTATCTTTCCATGTCACGGCATCTGAAACGGTATGAGAAGCAGACAAGCATAATCAACGCAGGTAAATTGGCCAAATGGAGTAAAGGGGCATGGTGGCTGTGGTCGATATTTATCGTAGTCGTATCCATGTACACCTTCGTGATTCAATACGGCAGTGATCTATGGTTTGGGCGAGTATTGCGGATCGATGGGCCCTATTCGTTCTATGAAACCGTCATGCGATATGCCATCCCGATGACGTCGGTCATCATTCCACTGCTTGTCCAAAAAGCTTGTAAACTAACCCTTCAACTTGAGGTGAATGAACCATGAGCAGAAAAAATTGGCTGATTGTTGCACTGCTGCTTATCGGCGTAGTGGGTATGGCTGCACTGGAGGGATTCATTAAGCCCAGGGCAAATGAACAGGCCATTCAATATGAAGCGGAGCAGAATGATCCGTTGACGCATGATATCCGGAATTCGTTAAGCTACGCCAGCCCGTATATGGGGAATGCCGGAAACCTGATTAATTTGAATGCTTCGCTTCCCATGCATGACATCGAACGCACATTTCAGCTCTACCCGGAGGAATTGACGGCCGAGCTCCGATTCCAGGCTAGGGCCGGCGATCTGCAAGAGGAGAAGCTGAAGCAGCTGCTGGTTTATAATTCCACTGCAAATTTTGCCATGATTGATAATTTGGAAAAACTGATCTTCGCTTTTGAAGACCAAACCTTCACCATCCGGCGGGACGAGGTGCAGTCGTGGTATGGCAATCAGGTTACTCTTGCTTCATTACGGGATGCCGGGACATGGGAGAAGGAGGTTCAATCCCGTCTTGATGATATGAAGTATGTCGGTGATTACGTACAGGAACTGGTTGAGCGTAAGTTTCTGTAGAGATGCGCTGCGCTCAAGTAGCCAAGGCGCCTGTCCACGCTGGATCTGCCGAGGGAAGGGAACAGCAGCCGGGCGATCATGATGATGGATATGGCCGCGAAATTGGGCAGAATCATTCCGGAGCTCGGCCATTACGCGGTATCCAGAATGACGATGATCGGAACCCTGCAGCAGATTGCCGATCGAATCGAGGATTGGTTTCGAAGCGGGGCTTGCGACGGATTCAACATTATGGCCCCTTTGCTTCCGGGTGGTCTCGAGCAGTTTGTGGAGCGAGTAGTGCCGCTGCTTCAGCAGCGCGGGGTGTTTCGCGAGGACGATACAGGCAGAACGTTACGGGACCATCTCGGTTTCATCCGACCGGAAACCCAACATTAAAAATAATTGACGACAAAATTAGACGATGCTATAATCCTACTTAACATATCGGAAATAATTGAATTGATGCACATTCTACCGGACAGCCGGAGATGCATCCTTGGATCAGCTTGTGGTCCGAGGTGTGTCTTCGGCTATTTTTTTAATGTGGATTTTACGAGGAGGCAGCAATCATGAAGTATAGAGCACTGGGTAGAACCGGAGTTCAAGTATCGGAGGTGAGTCTGGGGACGATGGCTTTCGGGCGCTGGATCGATGAGAGGGCTTCGGCCGCCGTATTGGATCAGGCACTGGGGTCTGGCATCAATCTCATCGATACGGCTGACGTGTACGGTACCGGTATGGATAACGGGAACGTAAACCAGCTTGGGGAATCGGAAGAAATTCTGGGCAGGCTGCTGAAGGAGCGAAGACAAGATATTCTCCTAGCTACCAAGCTGCATAACCGGATCGGTCCCGGCATTAATGACCAAGGTCAAAGCCGCTATCATATCTACCGTGCGCTGGAGAATAGCCTTGCCCGGCTCCAAACGGATTATATCGATTTGTATCAAGTGCACCGGTTTGATGAGTTTACCCCGCTGGACGAGACGCTTGAGGCGCTTACGGATCTTGTACGTCAGGGCAAAGTCCGCTATATCGGCTGCTCCAACTATGCGGCTTGGCAGTTGGCCAAAGCTCATGGCATCAGTGCGCTCCACGGTCTGCGCAGGTTCGAGAGCGTACAGCCGGAATACAGTCTCATTACAAGAGATATCGAACGTGAATTACTTCCCTTTGCCCAGTCGGAGCAGGTTGGGGTTATCGTGTACAGCCCGCTCGGCCGGGGCATATTGTCCGGGAAGTACCGGGCGAGCGAAGCTCCCCCATCGGACTCGCGCCTGGCTGCAGGCGAACAGAGATTGCAATTGCTGTTGAACCAGCGGCATGCGCTCTCTGTTGTGGAAGCGATCCGGCCGCTGGCCGAGCACCGGGGATGGACGCTTCCGCAGTTCGCCCTGAACTGGGTGCTCAGTCGCCCAGGCATCACATCCGCCATTATCGGGGCATCGAAGCCCGAGCATATCGCGGATACATTGAAGCATTCGGCTGACCGGCTGACAGAGGAAGAACTGCAGGAAATCGACCGCTTGACGGAGGAACTCCGCGGATAAAGCGGAGATAAAGCGACATATCTTATCACCATATTACAGATCAGGAAGGTGACACAACTATGAGTTCAAAACGTCGTCAATTGCATCTTGGATTGTTTTTATTCGGGACGGGCTATCATCCCGCGGGCTGGAGGCTGCCCGAAGGCAAAACGGACGGGGCTTACGATCCCCAGTTCCTGAAGGAGGTCGCCCAGAAGCTTGAGAAAGCCAAGTTTGATTTCTTCTTTCTGGGGGACCGATTGGCCACGAGCGCGGATATGCAGCATTTATTCCCTTCCCAAATGACGCGGCTGGAGCCGTTTACGATGCTGTCCTATCTGGCTGCGGCAACGGACAAAATCGGTTTGATTGGCACGGTGAACACCACCTATGCGGAGCCGTACAACATCGCACGCTTCACGGCATCCTTGGACCATCTAAGCCAAGGCCGGGCCTCATGGAATGTCGTAACAGGCTCCGATCCGCGGGCCGCGCTGAATTTCAGCCGAGAGAAGCATTGGGATAACGCCAAGCGGTACGACTATGCTGAGGAATTTATCGAGATCGTCAGCGGGCTGTGGGACACCTGGGAGGACGACTCCCTTCCGCGGGACAAGGCAAGCGGTGTGTTCGCCGACGGAAGCAAAGTACACGCTCTGGACCATGTCGGCGAGCACTTCTCCGTCGCCGGGCCGCTGAATATTCTGCGCCCGATACAGGGGCAGCTGCCGCTCATCACAGCTGGAACCTCCCTGCGCAGCCAAATGCTGGCGGCTCAATATTCCGACATGGTCTTCACGGGAACGAATGTGAAGGAAGTTGCCGTGAAATTTTACAAGGAAGTGAAAGGCCGGCTGCCGGAGTATGGACGGGAAGCTTCGGATTTGAAGGTCCTGCCCGGACTGGTTCCGATCGTGGGCCGGACGGAAGAAGAGGCGCGTGCCAAATATGCGGAACTGAATGAACTGGTTGTGACCGATTACGATCTGGGTCCGCTGTCGGATAAGATCGGGATTGATCTAAGGGGATATTCCCTGGAGGATCCGCTGCCGGATGTATCCGCTTCGGAAACGGCGTTGCACTGGGCGGACCTGGCCAGAAAGGCCAACGGACGCGAGGATATTACGATCAGGGATCTGTTCTATTTCTTCACCGTCACGGTCCGCGGGCATCTGCTTGTTGTCGGCAGCGTGACGCAAGTGGCGGATATCATCGAGGAATGGTTCCGGGATGAAGCGGCCGATGGATTCAATGTATGCCCGCCTTATATGCCGGGTGGACTGGATCTATTCCTGGAGCTGGTGGTACCCGAGCTTCAGCGTCGGGGCTTATTCCGTACCGAATATGAAGGCAGCACCTTCCGGGAGCACTTGGGACTAAGCCGCCCGGGGAACCGCTATGATCTGATTGCGAAGGGGTGAGCCTGATGGGAACGAGGAAAGCCAAGAAATTTCGCGGCATCTGGGCGGGGCAGGCGATTTTGCTGCTGATCATAATCGGAATTTGCGAGTTCCTGGTTCGCACGGAAACCGTCAGCAGCCTGTATTTGCCTGCGCCCTCCAAGGTATTCCAAGAGCTGTTCAACCTGTTCGGTGACGGGGAGATTTGGAAGCATCTGTACGTCACGCTGGCCGAATTCGTTGCGGGCTATGGCATTGCGGCACTTGGAGGCTTGGCCGTGGGCATGGCTCTGGTGCTGATCCCGTGGGCGGAGCAGTTCTTCAGGCCCTATCTTTCGGCGCTGATGGCGATTCCAAAGGTGACAATTGTACCGCTGCTTGCGCTTTGGCTGGGGATCGGAATCACGCATAAAATATCGATTGTGTTCCTATTCTGTTTCTTTACGATCACGGTCAATACGATGACCGGGATCAAGCAGACGGCGGACAACCATCTGAAGGTCGCTCAAGTATTCGAAGCTACACGGTACCAGACCATCATGAAGGTGATTTTGCCATCGGCTGCACCGACCATTTTTGCCGCTCTCCGAATTTCGGCTGCAACCGGACTGGTCGGGGCTCTGTTTGGGGAGATGCTGGCGTCGAAGGATGGTCTTGGAAATATTCTCGTGAAGGCAACATCGCTCTATAATACCGCGCAGGCATTTGCTATTGTAGCGCTGGTTACCGTCGTATCCGTACTCATCATTTCATTGATTGATTTGTTGGAACGCAATGTGTTTTTGAAATGGAAATCATCATAGACCATCGGAAAAAGCATCACTTACAGGGGAGAGATCCATATGACTAGAAGAGGAATACGTTCATACATGATTGCGTTTGCGGCGATATGGCTGATCGCCATGACGGCCGGCTGCGCAAGCGGCGCGGATAGCGGCAAAGGAGCAGCTCCGTCCACAGTGGGGGGAGAAAGTGCTGCGGGAAACAAGCTGGAGAAGATCCGATACGCGCCGCTTAGCGGTGCCAGCGGATTGGCGGTGTCCTTCGGGGCGGAGAAGGGATTCTTCGAGGAAGAAGGACTCGACGTTGAGTTTATTACCACCAAGGACCCAATCGCCGGTCTGACCAGCAAAGACATCGATGTGGTCGACGTAGCCACGACGACAGCGATTGTAGCTGCGGGCAAGGGCGCCCCCGTCAAAATTGTCTCCTCCATGTTCCGAACCAAAGGCCCGTTCTACCTGATTGCCTCACCGGAGATCAAGACGGTGGAGGACCTGAAGGGCAAGAAGGTGGGCATCGCCGTGTTTGGCAGCGGGCTGGAGGTGTATACGCAGGTCATCCTGAAGGAGCATGGATTGAAGCCGGAGGATGTGACCTTCATTGCCAACAGCACGCATCAGGCGGCATACGCGAGTCTGGAAACCGGACAGGTTGACGCCACCATCATCCATGAGCCGTTCGCTTCTCTCGCGGAGAAGCAGGGAAAAGGTAATATCATTGCTATAGGCTGGGATTACCTGCCGACCTTCCACACCGGGGTGCTGGCGGCGCGTGAGGGGATTCTGAACGAGAAGCCGGAATTGGTCGAGAAGCTGCTGCGGGCCTATTTTAAATCGCAAGAATATGCGAAGAGCCATCCGGACGAGTATAAGGCTTATTATCTGAAGAACATCGAGATCGATCCCGAGGTGCTGGATCTGGCGCTGGAGCGTGAAGAGGTCCTGTGGGAGAACAATCCGGACGTGGACATCAACGCACTGAATGACACCCAGCAGATCCAGAAGGAATTGGGCTTCCAGGATGAGATCTACAAGGTGGAGGACATTCTGGACCTACGGTTTATTCCGAAAAAATAAAGTGTGGCAGGAGGCGTTCATATGTCTGGTTTTACGGTGAAAAATGTCTCGATGGTATATGACGGTGATCTTCCTACGATCACGCTTCAACATATAAACTTGCAGGTCCGGGATGGCGAATTCCTGTGCATCCTTGGGCCGAGCGGCTGCGGGAAAAGCACGCTGCTCGAACTGCTGGCGGGGTTGCAGCTCCCGACGGAAGGCGAGATTTGGCTGGATGACGCGAAGATTAAGGGACCCACCCGGAGCTCGGGGGTTGTATTCCAGGATGCATCCCTGTATCCATGGCGCACGATCTCACAGAACGTCGGCCTTGGGCTGGAGCTTGGCGGCATGAAAAAAGCAGAGCGGCAAGCGCTCGTAGACAAATATTTAAATATGGTCGGTCTGCAGGGATTCGGTTCAAAATACCCCCATCATCTGTCGGGAGGCATGCGGCAGCGCGCCGGGATCGCAAGGGCGCTCGTGAATAGTCCCAACATCCTCCTGATGGACGAGCCTTTCGGCGCGGTGGACCATCTTACCCGGCTCCAGCTTCAGCAGGATCTGCTTCGCATATGGCAGGAGGAGAAGAAAACGGTAGTCTTTGTTACCCATGATGTATCCGAAGCTGTCTTTCTCGCAGACCGAGTCGTCCTGTTATCCCCGCGTCCTGGACGTATTCACCATATTTTCGACGTTCCCTATGAGCGTCCGCGCAAGCGGGAGGATGCCAGTCTCCTGAAGATTCAGAACGACATTTACTCCGCGATCTATGACGTGAAGACGGAAGAGGATTTGGAATTTACGATTTAAACAGATTTAAACAGGGACTAATCATGATTAGAAGGGACGTGGACCCCATAACCAATCTCGTAAGCAAGGAATGGGTACTGGAACGACTTAATTCAGACCCGCGGCAGCTTGTCATCGCGGATGTCAGATTCAGTCCAAGCGAAGCGGATTACGGCTTCAATGCTTATCAGCTAGAGCATGTGCCGGGTGCTGTTTTTATCGATTTGAAAAAAGATTTGATGGATCCGCCAAGCGAGCATGGCGGCCGGAGTCCGCTGCCGCATCCGGAGGAGCTGGCCCGGCGACTCGGCAAGCTCGGGATCGATGGAAATACGTCTGTCGTTGTCTATGATGATGATCTCCGCCCGGAAGGAGCGCGGTTATGGTGGATTTTGAAATACCTGGGCCACGGGTCGGCATATATATTGGATGGAGGATTCGCAAGCTGGAAAGCAGCCGGATATCCGCTTACTTCTGGGGAAAGCGAAGTGAAGCCGCGTTCTTTCCAGACAAATGTCCAACAGGATTGGCTGGCTGATGTGAACGAGGTGAGGGTGAAGCTTGGCGCAGCCGGCGTGACCCTGCTCGATTCAAGGGACTTGAAGCAGTTCAGGGGAGAAACCGCGCCGCTGGATCCGGTGGCCGGACATATTCCGGGAGCGGTGCATGCTTTTTGGAAGGACGGGATGAATGAAGACGGGACACTGAAGGGAGCAGAGTGGCAGCGGGAACGTTTTGCTGGAATATCTCCCGAGGATGAAGTAATCGTGTACTGCGGCTCGGGGGTGTCGGCTTGTCCGAACGTCCTGGCTTTGCAGGAAGCCGGATACCGCAAGGTGAAGCTGTACGCAGGCAGCTGGAGCGACTGGATCAGCTACAAGGACAATCCGGTAGCCACTGGGAACGAGTAAAGCGGAAGCGCCTGCGTCTGATGTGGGTTCCGGTGACAAAGCGGTATAGCGCATATATACCTTTGAACTCTCCATATCTATTCTCCTGTTTTTTCTCCACTAGCGAAACTCTATTCAGCGAAAATAAAACATCTTGTAGGAAACAGGAAAAAGGGTTATTATATTTTTATTGACTGTATGATTTATTTATAGTCAGTAAAAAGGAGAGGGATTATGCCTAAGATTGTCACCGAACATGAAAAAGATATGGTGAGAGAAGCGATGTTTACAAAAGGGATTGAACTGATTCGCAAGAAAGGCGTAAAGCGGATTACCGTGGAGGATATCACCATTGCGACCCATATCGGCAAAGGTTCCTTTTACTCGTACTACAATTCCAAAGAAGAACTTCTCTATTCGATTATCAAAAAGAGCGAGAGCAGAATGTTTGATAGAGTGGAGGCCGTATTATCCGAAAACACAAATTTGAAAGAAAGGCTTGTAAAGGCATTGAAGGAAATTTATCTGGCAGCGGACAGTATCGTGCTCTACGTTTCTCCATCGGATATAGAGCTGCTGCTTCGTAAACTTCCAGCGGAGGTGGCGGACCTTGAAGCGTCAAAATCAAACGACTATTTTAGCAGGACGCTGTCGCTTTGCGGCATTGACGAATCGAGATGCGAAATGGATGTGCTTGCCTATTTAATGAATGCGCTCCATTTTGTGGGGTCGACAGATATGTCTTTTGGTGAGCGGGGAAGAGAGAAGGCCATGGATATACTCGTCCATTCCATTGCCGATTATATGACGGGAGGAGCCGAGCAATGAGAGAGTCCCTGAAGAAATACAAACCGTTGTATGGGATTGCCCCTAATTGCTCTGCTCTGCGTAACCCAGGTCCTATCTACCGGAGGAAACGATGACTGTTATATGGATCGTATTAACCGGATTGCTTTTATTCATCATTAGCTTCGTTATGTTTGTCCAGTACAAGAAAAAGAAGACAGCGCAACAAATTCGGATGAATCCCATGAGTAATGGTATCGATTGCAGAGAATTCGTAACCATCGGCGGCATTTCGCAATATTTGCATCATCGGGGCGAGGATATGGACAATCCTGTCATGCTGTTTTTGCACGGCGGTCCAGGAGAGCCGATATTGCCGTTTGCCCAAGAGTTTCAGATCCCGTGGGAGAAGCGTGTCACGGTCGTACATTGGGATCAAAGAAACAGCGGCAAAACCTATTTTAACAATGATCCGAAACAAGTTGCCCCAACGGTTACCGTTGACCGTATCGTTCAGGATACATATGAAATTGTGAACTATTTGAAAAAGAAGTACCACAAAGAGAAGATTATCATTTTGGGGCATTCCTGGGGCTCGGTGTTAGGCAGCCTGTTCAGCAAACAATATCCGGAGCTTGTGCAGGCTTATATCGGCGTTGGGCAGGTTGTCAATATGATGGACAATGAACGCGTCGGCTATGAAAAAGTACTGGAAGCGGCGAAAATGGCCGGAAACGACAACGATTATCGGGATCTTCTTCGTTTGAAGCCTTACCCTCCGCCTGCATTCGATGACGGTATGATCAGGAACCTTATGAAGGTTCGAAAATTTCAAAGAAAATATAAGTTATCGGCTGGTCCAACAACAGAGCTTATCATCAATGCGTTAGGTTCACCATTTTATACGCTTAAGGATATGAGATATTTTTTCATCTCCGGAGCATTTGGCGAAGGACAGCGTCCTATTTGGAAATATTTATGGGAATCGTTCGATCTGTTGTCTATGGGCGCTGCATTTGAAATTCCAGTCTTTTATATCCATGGAGAGCGAGACTGGCAAACGCCCTATCCGCTGGCGGAGGAATTTTTTTCAACAATCCAAGCGCCGCTCAAACTGTTTTACTCCATTCCGGAAGCGGGCCATATTCCCATGCTGGAGCGGAAGGAGAAATTCAACGAGGCGTTATTTGATATTTTGGAGCGAGCGACTGGATAGCTGCAGGGATAAGAAGGATTCAGGGGATAGATAAATACGGAAGGTTTGTCGACCAGATCACTGGAGGCACAGCTATGGGCTGTGTCTTTTTGTTGTTTTTTTACTTGATGAAGGCAAGCGTGACAACCAGGATTCCACTGTAGCGGGAAACACTTTTTTTGTGACGGGAGGGATTTCATGTGAAGGAGATGGCCTTCGAGTATGCCGAAATGAAGTACTGCATACCCTCGGATATGGAAAGAAAGGGCGGAATCTGGATTCTCCGTACAGGCCGCAGCATGGCGAAACCCCATTATTACGTGGGCCCCAAAATATCCGAAAACTATACGCTGCATTTTGTTCTAAGCGGAAAGATCACACTGGCTTATGGGGATGAGGAGGTCACCTTGTCGGAAGGGGATGTCTTTTGCCTGTTCCCTCATACGAGGTACAGCTACTGGGAAACGAACCACCAGTCGGAGCCGACGCTGCGTACGCAGTGGGTCACACTCAACGGGGAGTTTGCCGTCAGCGCATTGAATCGGATTGGTCTGCATCCGCATAAGCCCTTTATTCGCAACGCGATGAAGGCAGAACTGCCGGGGGTGTTGAATCAAATCTACGAGTGTGTGGATGACGATACGCTTGGCAACGAGTTTGCACGACAGAAATGGTTATATCAGCTGTTTGAACTGCTGGCTGCCGCCACGGTCAGAAAAGGGAGTAAATCGAACTGGCTCGAGCAAAGCGTGTTTTATATGGATTCCCATTACATGGAGGGGATCACGGTTACGGATGTTGTCGAGTATGCCGGCGTACACCGGACGCATCTGTATTGTGAGTTTATCCGGGCGTATGGCATCAGTCCGAGTCATTATTTAATGAAGCTGCGGATGGAGCGGGCAGCGGTGCTGCTGACCGAAACCGATGTGTCCGTGACGGAGGCTGCTTTTTCGCTGGGATATTCCAACCTCCACACGTTCTCGAGAGCATTCGCGAAATATTACCACACGTCGCCTACCTCGTATCGGCAGCGGCACATGCCGGTGCCAACTTAGATAAGATTAGAGCTAAGGTGACTGCAGAAGGCTGTGACAGGGATGAAACCAGAGACCTGCTGCAGCCTTTTTTTCGCATGTCATGACGAAAATAACGTTAAATAGTGCAGTTTTATCCTTGAAATGGCTAGGATTTACTAAATATTTACATGTAGGATGGAGATGACCAACCAATAAGTTATACAAAAACAATCTTCTGACGAAAGGGGGGGCATGTTTTCTTTTAAGATTCCCGGAAGCATAGAGGCATCGTGCTTGTGTTCTATTCATTAGATTCCAAGGAAGAGGTGTTGTTCATGAACAAGCTAATGAATGTCAGAAAGAAAATGACGACCGTGCTTACGGCAGGTACTCTGTTATGCGGATTGCTGTTACCCATTCAGGTGTCGGCTGTTGACGTCGCGTTTAACGAACCATTGAATGGAACGAACCCTAACCTGTTCTATACCTCCGACGGATGGGGAAATGGCCCGGATTTCGGCGTCGGCTGGAAAGCGGCTAACCAGGAATTTTCAAATGGCATTATGGCTCTGCGACTCGACAAGGCAGGATGTCCTGCCAGCTGCTCAGGGAAAAATTATGCTTCCGCCGAGTACGCAACAAACGTCAAGTATGGCTATGGCCGGGTCGAAGCGCGGTTGAAAGCAGCCAAGGGAACGGGACTTGTCACGAGCCTCTTCACGTATTCCGGACCAGGAACCGGCACGTCCAACGACGAAATCGACATTGAAATCCTGGGGAAAGACACCACGAAGATGGAAACCAATTATTTTACGAATGGCGTAGGCCAGCATAGCACCATTATCAACCTGGGATTTGATGCCTCCCTCGATTTTCATAATTATGCGTTCGAATGGTCGCCAACGTCCATTAAGTGGTACGTAGACGGTCAATTGGTACACACGGAGAACGGCTCGCGCGGTGCGCTGCCGACAAGCCCGGGCCATATTATGGTCAACTTATGGTCAGGGGCGGGGCCAGCTGAAATATGGACGGGGACATTCAATTACCCGGGCACTCCGGTACGCGCCTACTATGATTGGATTAAATTCACCCCGGCAAACTAACGTTCCGCAGATGGGGGACTATGAACGCTAACTCGGAAGTTTTTGATGTCAATAAGCTGTTCCATGTCAGTAATGACATTCGGGACAGCTTTTTTTGTTTACAACTATGGAATGTGGATGATAGAGTCTTTGACAAACAATGTATGTGTGCAGCGCTTACATGTATAAACGATTGCGGAGGGGTTTAGGATGCCGTCTATCATGCGGGAAGAAGCGATTCCAAAAGAAAAAGTAAAATTGGCTAAGAATTATCCGATTTTTGTCGTCGATACGATTGGCGTGACGAGCCCCTACCAGAAGCTTCATTGGCATAATGTTCTGGAGATTAATTATATTAAAGCCGGCACAGGCTACTACATCATCAACGGTCAGAAGTTTGAGTTTCAGCAGGGCGACGTGCTGCTTATCAACTCCAATGACCTTCACTGCGCCTATGAGACCCAGGATCTCGTCATGACGGTCATTACGTTCGATTCAACCTGGTTTATCCATAATCTCCGGTTCGACCCGGAGCTGTTCAGTCCGTTCCGCGAGATGGGCAAGCATTACACGAATCTGATCCACCGCGACCATCCGGCCATGGACAAGCTGCGTGCACTTCTGTTTCAGCTCCAGGAGGAGCATGAGAGGGAGCGGCGTTCCTATGCTACGGTTGTTTACGCGCTTCTGCTGCAGTTTCTGGCTACCGTAAACCGGGAGTGCCGGCAGGAGGGGGACAACGGAGGCGAGCCCAGCATCAGCGAGCGCCAGCTTGAGAAGATGCGCCAGGTCATCATGGTCATGGAACAAAATTTCGCGCATCCCTGGACACTGGAGGAGCTGGCATCACTCGTCTATTTAAGCCCTTCCAGGTTCAGCGAAATATTCAAACGCGCGGTTGGCATGCCGCCGCTGCTGTACCTCATCCATATTCGGCTGGAGCAAGCCGTCATGATGCTGGAGGTAGGTCATATGAAAGTAATGGATGTCGCCCTGGAATGCGGCTTCCGCACGCTGACCAATTTTAATCGGCTGTTCAAAAAGCATATCGGCATGACGCCGAAGGCTTCACAAAAACAAAATTCCTAAAAACCAGTGATATAGTGCTGGTTTTTACTTGTTTTAGCAGAGAAATGAGCCTGGTGCAGGCGATACAATGAAGTGGCAAGCATCTCAGAGTTATGTTAATAAATCTAACGCAAAGTCAAAAAGGGGGAGATGCCAATGCCGCAAGCCGAGATCCATAGCAAGGCAGAGCCGCACAGGAAAAAGGGCCGGCTGCACCGTTTCCTGAAGCAATGGGATATTCAGCTCATGGTGCTTCCGGCTATGATGTTCATTCTTGTCTTCAGCTATATTCCGATGTATGGCGTGCTCATGGCATTCCAGGACTACAGTTTGTTCAAGGGATTTTTGAATAGTCCCTGGGTGGGCTTCAAGCATTTTGACATGTTTTTCGGAGCTCCGGAGTTTTGGACCATTATGCGGAATACCCTCGTCATTAGTGTGCTCAAGCTGTGCATCGGGTTTCCGGCGCCGATTCTGCTTGCGCTGATGCTGAACGAAGTGGGGAGACGGTCCTTCAAAAGAATCGTCCAGACCATCAGCTATCTGCCTCACTTCTTGTCGTGGGTCATCGTATCGGGCTTTGCGATTTCCATCCTGTCTACGGATAACGGCAGTCTGAACATCCTGCTGCAGAGTCTGAATCTGATCGACGACCCGATTAACTTTCTGTCGGAGCCGAAATATTTCTGGAGCATCTTGACCGTGACCAACGTGTGGAAGGAGATCGGTTTCTCATCCATCGTGTATTTAGCGGCTATCGCGGGCATCAATCCCCAACTGTATGAGGCAGCCTCGATTGACGGTGCAAGCCGATTGAAGCAGATCTTCTCCATTACGATTCCATCCATTATGCCGATCATCGTTGTATTCTCAATTCTGGCCATTGGCAATTTCCTGAATGCAGGCTTTGAGGACATCTTGCTGCTGGCGGGCAATCCGGTATTGCGGGATGTCAGCGATGTGCTGGACACGTATGTGTACCGGATTGGCATTCAGAACAGCCGTTTCTCCTACGCGACCGCGGCAGGCCTGTTCAAGGCCATCATCAGCGTAGTGTTACTGGCCGGGGCCAATTACTGGGCCCGCCGATCGGGGAACAGCCTATGGTAGGGAAGAAGGGGGAGAGATTCATATGAGGCTGTCGAACGGAGATCGGTTGTTCGTAGGCATCGTCTACGGCTCGCTGGCTTTGCTTGCATTTATTGCGCTGTATCCATTCTGGAACGCTGCTGTCATCTCGTTTAACTCGGGGACCGATACGATGCAGGGCGGCATTACATTCTGGCCGCGCGAATTCACGCTTGAGAATTATCGTGTGGTGTTTAAGGATAAGCGGCTGATTGACGGGTTCATTATCTCGGTGTTTCGCACGGTAACGGGCACCCTGCTCTCCATTGTGGCAACCGCCATATTTGCCTACGGTATTTCGAAGCGTGAATTAATGGGACGCAGCTTCTATATGGTAACGTGCATCGTGACTATGTATTTCAGCGGCGGTCTCATTCCAAACTACCTGCTCATTCGGGAGCTGGGTCTGATGAACTCGTTCTGGGTTATGGTCATACCCGGCATCATCAGCGTATGGAATATGATCATCTTCCGGACGTTCTTTAAGGGCATCCCGCCCGGACTCGAGGAGTCGGCTCATATCGACGGTTCATCGAACTGGGGGGTATTCTTCCGAATTGTGCTGCCACTCTCAGGTCCGGTCATTGCGACGCTGTCGCTGTTCACGGCCGTATACCACTGGAATGACTGGTTCGCTCCCAGCATTTATATATCCAATGCGGATCTGCTGCCGATCCAGACGAAGCTCCAGCAGATACTCAATGCCAATATCATGATGGAGCAGATGCAGAATATGGACGCTGCTGCGCAAGGCCGAATGAGTGCAATGAAGGCCGTGACCACCAAGTCGTTGTCCATGGCAACCATGATGGTGGCAACCGTTCCGATCCTGTGCGTATACCCGTTCGTTCAGAAGTATTTTGTTAAGGGTGTATTGATCGGGTCTTTGAAGGAGTAGTTCAAGTCAGGCCCGCAGGAGGGTTTAAAGCGACAGCTTTGACCATAGATGAATCGTGAAGGGAGCACTGGGAATGAAAAAAGGGGAAAAGAAGCTTCTGTCTGCCTTGTCAGTCACACTTGTCATCGTTATGGCTCTAATGGGGTGTTCGGGTTCAGGTGGCAATACCGCAAGCCCGAAGAGTGATAGTTCAAGCTCGCAAAACAATGAAACACCAGGCACGGGGGATGCCTTTGGGCTGGGGGAGAAGCCGCTAGAGTTCTCGTTCTACGGCCATTATGACTGGTATACGATGCCGGATTGGGGTGCAGATCTTGCAACGAAGTGGATCCAGGAGAATAAAAAGGTCAACGTCGTGCCTGTCAGCTCCGGCGGCGTTGCCAAGAACAAACTCAGCACCATGATTGTGTCCGGGGAATTGCCGGATGTCATCTGGATGGAACCGGGAGCGGAGGTCGAGAAGCTGCGTTCCGAGGGAATGCTGGTGTCGTTCGACGATTATTTGGATAAATACCCAAACTTAAAAAAATGGGCCGGAGAGTCCACCCTCGAATTGCTTCGTTCTCCGGACGGGAAGCTGTATCAGTTCCCGAACTGGTATACAACGCAGCCCAACGGCAACGCCGGTTATCTCGTCAATAAGAAGATTTACGAGGAGCTGGGCTCGCCAAGCCTGGAAACGCCGGATGATCTGTATGCTTATCTGAAGCAAGTAAAGGCAAAGTATCCGGATGTTGTACCGCTGGAGGTAGGCCAAGCGGCCGCGGGTGTGGACATCATGGTTTCCGCATTCGCTGAGAATCGTCCTTATACGTTCAACAGCATGATTGCCGTACCGCAAGGGGATCAACTCGTATCCTTGTTCACGGACCCGGTCTATCGGGAGCTGCTGCAGTATATGGGCCGTCTGTACCGTGAGAAGCTGGTCACTCAGGATGCCTTTACACAGAAGCTGGAGCAGGTTGAGCAGAAGATTCTGAACGGAAAAGCAGCGGTTTATGTGGCATCCAGCCCGACGGAGTTCGGCTCCAAAGGCAATAATCTGCTGAAAGCGCAGGACCCGGATGCAGGTTACATTATGGTATGGCCTGTACACAAAGCGGAACTGGATCGCAATAAAATTTACCCGGGCGATTACAAGCAGCTTGGCTGGAATGTCAGCGTAATTACGAAAGCGGCCAAAGATCCTGAGGCGATCTTCGCGTTCCTGGATTGGTTCACAGGTCCGGAAGGCCAGCGTACGATCATGTGGGGGCCTGAAGGGCTGTACTGGGATGGAACGGATGAAGAGGATATGCCGTTCTTCACCGATAAATTTACCAGCGATGCGAAAGGCCGCGATGAGCTGATGAACGCCACCGTCAACTTCCAATGGAGCGGCAACACGGTGTACGTGGACAACTCCAAGATGAAATTCGAGTCCACGCTGCCGCCGGAGAAACGGAACTTTGAGACGTATTGGCAATCCGAGATTACCTGGAAGACGCAGATGAATACAACGGAATACGTCAACCTTGATCCTGCAGGCGATTCGGAGGAAGGCATCATTGCGCAGCGTGTGTTCGAAATCTATGAGCAGGCCAGAGCAAAAGCGATTAGCTCAACCTCCTCCGACCAGGAAGTGCTCTCACTTCTGGACAAGGCAGAGGCGGATGCACAGAAGGCGGGTTACGATAAGCTGTTAAAGTACAAAACAGCGAAATGGCAAGAGAACAAAGAGAAGATGGCAGCATCGAAATAAACGTCATGGCAGGAAGCCGCCTGATTTGAAGGATCCCAGCCTTACAGCCGGGAGGTTTGGCGGGGCGGCTTCCTCAGCCTGGCAGCATAGGAGAGATCATACTTGAACTATTACTTGGGAGTCGACGGCGGAGGGAGCAAGACCCTGGCCGTTGTGGCGGACGAAACGGGACGAATTGTAGGGAGGGGCATCAGCGGCTGCGGCAATCATCAGCTTGGCGCAGCCCTCGCGGAGCGAAGTATAAGACAAGCCGTGGATGAAGCACTCGCACAGGCGGAGCTGGAAAGAGAGAGCATCGCCTGTGCCTCATTCGGGCTGGCAGGAGCCGACCGCGAGGTGGATTTCCGCACCCTGCGGCCCATGATCGGCGGCATGGGTTTCAAGAAACATCAGATCGTATGCGATACCGTCATTGCCATGAGAGCTGGCACAAGACAGACGGACGGGGTCGTTCTTATATGCGGAAGCGGGACGAACGGTTATGGTGTGAATGCGGTGGGAGAGGAGATACAGATCGGAGGATTCGGTTATGCATTCGGCGATTTCGGCGGAGGCGGTGATCTGGCCGTCGAGGTATTTCGAACGGTCGTCCGTTCATGGGAAGGCCGGGAGAAGCCGACTTTATTGACTTCGCTCACGCTGGATGAACTTAGCTTCGGAAGCGTGGAGGAGATGTTCCATCGATTTTTGGACGAGGGCAGAAGGGCGCCGCACACGCTGGCAAAGCTGTTGTTTCAAGCAGCGCCGGCAGATGAAGCCGCCAGAAAGATACTGGCGAGGCAAGGGCTGGAGCTGGGTAAGGTCGCAAGTGCAGTTATTCATAAGCTGGGTATGGGCCATGATGCCTTCGACGTTGTGCTGGCAGGCAGTGTGCTGACCCGCGGCGAAGGAGATTATGTCGTTCCGTATATCGAGGCTCAGGTGAGTGCAGCCGCACCGAAGAGCCGATTGCGCATATTGACCCTTGAGCCCGCAGCGGGTGCCGTTCTGCTCGCAATGGATGAGAACGGCGTCGTACCGGGCGCCGCCATGTATGAGCGATTGCATCACGAACTTGCAGTAAAGGGGAGGAATATGGAATGGGCACTGGATTGAAAGTGGCTGTTATTGGGGGAGGCTCGTCCTATACGCCCGAGCTGATCGAAGGTTTCATTCAGCATTACGAGTCGTTTCCGGTGACGGATATCGTGTTGGTGGATATACCGGAGGGTCATCATAAACTCGCCATTGTTGGCGGGCTGGCCCAGCGGATGGTTGAGCGAAGCGGACTGCCGATTAACGTTTCCTTAACCCTGGATCGTAAGGAAGCGCTCAAGGATGCGCATTACGTATCGACCCAGGTGCGTGTAGGGCTGCTGGAGGCCAGAGGCTGGGATGAGAAAATCCCGTTAAAATACGGAATGCTCGGGCAGGAAACAACCGGAGCCGGCGGCATGATGAAGGCTCTTCGTACAATCCCGGTGCTCCTGGATATATGCAGGGACATGGAGGTATTGTGTCCTGATGCTTGGCTGCTTAATTTCACGAATCCGGCCGGCATGGTTACGGAAGCGATCATAAAGCATTCCAGCATCCGCTCCATCGGATTATGCAATTCCCCGATCGCCGCTTACAAATGGCTGACTGGACTGTATCAGGTGCCTGCCAAACGCATCTACTGCGAGTTTGCCGGGTTAAATCATCTTCACTGGATCAGCCGGATCGAGATTGATGGAGAGTCGAAGCTGGAGGAGCTCTTGGAGGCAGGAGGAAGCTATTCAGCGAGCAATGTACCGCAGCTTGCCTGGAATGATACACTCATTCGGGCAATCGGCGCGATTCCGTCCTATTATCTGAAATATTATTATCTCCACCGTGAGATGCTCGGGGAGCAGCAGGCTGCCGCGGCCAGAGGTGAGACAAGAGCCGAGACGGTCAAGCGTCTTGAGGATGAGCTGTTCGAGATTTACAAGCGTCCGGAGCTAGCGGAGAAGCCGAAGCAGCTGGAGCAGCGCGGCGGTGCTTACTACTCTGAGGCCGCTGTCAATCTGATGAAGGCTATTCATACGGACAGCGGCGAAATTCAGACGCTGAACGTTATGAACGGCGATACGCTGGAATTTTTGCCTGCGGATGCCAACATTGAAGTAAACTGCGTTGTCACGAAGAATGGTGCGGTTCCGGTCCCGATCAAGCGAGTGCCTGATGCTGCCGTCGGCTTGATTCAAGCGGTGAAGACCTACGAAAGCCTGGCCATTGAAGCGGCGGTGACGGGAAGCAGGGAGAAGGCGCTGCTCGCGCTTAGCGCTCATCCACTCACCGATTCCGTCGGTGTCGCAGAAGCCATGCTGAATGAAATGCTGGAGCGGAACTGCAAATATTTGCCGCAATTTTTCAAGAGTTGATAAAAGTTGTAACCGGTTATGTTCTTATGTGACGTAACCTGTTACAGCTTTTTTGCATGTGAATGATTCCAATGCCATTAGACAGGCAGATTAGATAATTCGCAACAATATTGCGTTATTCATTGAGTTTAGGCCGGAATTTTCCGTATATCCTCAGCGCTGTTATTGTCGGTTTGTTTGTTCCGATTGTGTTAATGAAATCGAGGGGGGGAACAGGGTCGAGGTGTGTAGGCCATAGTGTAGGCATGTCAGGCATCATATATGTTACTATAGGATCAGGTTATTATCAGGAGGCGTTCGAGATGAAAACAACAATCGTTCACGGGCAAACTTATATGGGGATTAGCGCATAATTGCCCTTAAACTGCGTGCTTCCCCGTCTATGAAAAGGGGAACGATGATTTGAAAACATGGATATTGCGGCAGTATGATTACCACGTATGGGCAAACCGGAAGGTTTGCGAATATTTGCAGGGGCTTTCGGAAGAGGTATACCGCAAGGAGATAGTCAGTGTGTTTCCATCCATTTATGAAGCGATGGTTCATATCTATGTCATTGATTCCGGCTGGCTGTCGTTTTTTAATGCGGGCGGAGTCTCGGAGGTGTCACCTTTGTACCTGGAAAACCTCAAGGATTCGATCGATCGGCTGATTGCGGAGACGGAAGGCAAGCGAATCGAAGAACTGGGGCATCTAATGGACGATCTGACGGTGCGCTTCAGGCTGTTCATCGAAGAGCATGAGAATCTGGAAACCGCTTATCCGTCTGGAGACTTTAAAGCCAGCTGTCTGGATTATATCCAGCATATGGTCAATCACGGGTCGTACCACCGAGGGAACGTAACCGCCATGCTCCGACAAATCGGACATCCGGGTACGCCTACCGACTACGGCTATTACTTGTATACCTTAAGTCATTAAGCGTACATGTCGCATAATGGGAAAGAGCCTGGAACTTTTTGTTCCAGGCTTTCTTTATTTGTCGGCTCATCCTAGTCGGTTGTTGCGTTTCGTATAACGGACACGCTGGATTCCCTGACGATGAGCCTCGGTTCAAATTGTATGCGTTCGTATTGGCCGGACGTTTGCTCGCGAAGCCGCTTGAGCAGCAATTCCGTAGCCAGCCGGGCTACTTCATCGCCCATGATGGACACCGAGCTGATCTGAGGGGTCGTGACGGTGGTCCATACATTGTTATCGATGCCGACGACGGCCACATCATCGGGAACCCGGACCTTCAGCTCTTTAAAACGGTTGACGATGCCGATAGCAACCATATCGTTTACCGCATAGATAGCGTCCGGCATATGCTTCAGGCCATAGAAATAGTCCGCTGCACGAACTCCTGTTTCAAACGAGAAATCCTCCCCGAAATAGACAAGCGACGGATCGACTTGCGTCAGCGACTGCTCATATGCCCAATACCGCTCTTCGATTTTATCCTTGGGCGCACCGGCATAGGCGATTCGGGTCCGCCCGATTTTCAGCAGATGCTCCATAACAAGCCTGCCCTCCTGTCGTGCCAGGCCTACGATATCGGCTCTATACTCATCTCCCAGCTGTTTCCCGTAATTAATAATTGAGACGGGGAGGCTCGATTTGTTGATCAGGTCGCCCAGTGTTTTGGGATAAGCCAGCGGCATGATAATCAAGCCATCTACGTGCAGCTTCTTGATATCTCTGACGATTTCAAGCTCGTTTCGGGCATTCCCGGCTGTGTTGATCTGAACGACTCGATATCCGTGCTGCTTGGCGGTCTGTTCCACCGACCAGGCGATTTCCGGGATGATCGCATTTCGGATGTCAGGCACAGCCAAGGCGATTTGATTCGTCTGACGGACCTTCAGGCTTTGAGCTGATGTATCCGGACTAAATCCGATTTCATCGATTACCTGCAAGACCCGTGCTTTCGTTTTCGGACTGATTCCCTTGCTGTTGTTGATGGCTCGCGACACGGTTGCTATGCCAACACCCGCTTTTTTGGCGACATCTTCAATCGTCACTTTTTTGGGATTCACCATATTCAAAAGTCCTCTCTATATCGGAAACGTTTCCTGTTCTTGTTCTGATTTGAGATCTTAATGGAGCAATATCTATATTATACCATTAAGAATACCTTGAAATCATGGAACACCTCGGCAAAGAAAAGAGGGGCGGGAAGCAGTGTCATATACATTGCTGAAAATGACTGGAAAAGTGGAGGAGCTTTGATCTCGGGCTGTCCATGACTTTTCATACATTGTAGTCAATGTTGTTTGACATATTGTCGATAATGTGACATATTTGATTTCGGAAACGTTTCCTGTTTTGTTTTTATTTTTTCGAACCCATAAGGAGATGAAGACAATGCAAGCATTGCGCTGGCATGGAGTAAAGGATCTGCGTTTGGAGACCATTGCGGAGCCGCAAGCAACGAGTGGAAAAGTGAAAATCAAGGTTGAATGGTGCGGGATTTGTGGTAGTGATCTCCACGAATACGTAGCCGGACCTATATTTATACCTGAGAATACGCCTCACCCCCTTACTGGAGAACAGGCTCCGGTGGTAATGGGCCATGAATTTTCCGGCCAGGTGGTAGAGGTTGGCGAAGGCGTTACGAAATTCAAGGCTGGTGACCGCGTGGTTGTTGAGCCAGTATTTGCATGCGGAAAATGCGCAGCTTGCAGACAAGGAAAATACAATCTGTGCGACAAAATGGGCTTTCTCGGCCTTGCCGGCGGTGGCGGCGGATTCTCCGAATATGTAGCCGCGGATGAGCATATGGTTCATAAAATTCCGGACAACGTCTCCTATGAACAAGGGGCTTTGGTAGAGCCTTCGGCAGTCGCCTTGTATGCCGTACGCCAAAGCCAGCTGAAAGCTGGGGATCGGGCGGTCGTATTCGGTGCGGGGCCGATCGGTCTGCTCGTCATCGAAGCATTGAAGGCAGCAGGGGCGTCCGAGATTTACGCAGTGGAGCTGTCTGCTGAGCGTAAACAAAAGGCTGAAGAGTTGGGGGCTATCGTCATTGATCCCAAGGCTTACGATGTCGTAGAAGAACTTCATCGTCGTACCGGCACCGGGGTAGATGTAGCATTCGAAGTAACGGGTGTTCCGCCTGTACTGAATCAAGCAATCAACTCTACGAAGATCGGTGGACAGATTATGATTGTCAGCATCTTCGAAACCTCTGCTCCGATCGTGCCGAATGACATCGTGATGAAGGAGCGCAATATTACCGGAATCATCGGTTATCGCGACGTATTCCCGGCTGTCATCAGCCTGATGGAAAAAGGATTCTTCCCTGCGGATAAGCTGGTTACCCAGCGGATCAAACTGGATGAGGTTATTGACCGGGGCTTTGAGGCTTTGCTCAAAGAGAAGAACCAGGTGAAGATTCTGGTGAGGGCTCACTAAACATAGCACCGCAGTTACACAACCGTTAGCGCATGACACAAAAGAACGGCGATTTCCTCCTGTATGTACCGGGAGGCAATCGCCGTCTTTTTGTTATACTCGTTCAATTAATCCTTGATCAGCAAATATATAAAGTAGGGCGCTCCGAGACATGAAACGACTAATCCTACAGGGATCTCGGAAGGGGCCATCAGGTTCTTGCCGATCATATCAGCCACAAGCAGTACAAGAGAGCCGAGAAGTGCAGAGACAGGCAGCATTCCCTGATGACGGGGCCCCACCAGTTTTCTGGCCAGATGAGGGGCAACAAGTCCCAGGAACGCGATGCCGCCGCCAACGGCCACGCAGGCGCCTGCCAGGGCGACGGAGATGAACAGGAGCGTTCTTCGCTCGCGCTCCACCGTAACCCCAAGCCCAGCTGCCGTATGGTCTCCCAGGTTGAGCACATTCAAATTTTGCGATTTATATACCGCCCAGGGAACCAGCAGAAGGATCCACGGAAGGATCGCATAGACATACTCCCAGCTTGCTCCCCAGATGCTTCCGGACAGCCAGATGGTGGCCTGCATGAAATTGTTAGGGTCCATCATCAGCTGGAATACGATAATAAGCGCTCCGAAGGCCGCGTTGATGCCAATCCCCACAAGTACCAGCCGGATCGGTGTTACGCCTTGCTTCCAGGCTATTGAATAAATCAGAAAGGCGGCAAGAAATGCACCGACTAACGCGGCAAAAGGCATGATATAGACCGACCATATGCCGGAACTGAACGAGCTGCCTTGAAAATAAAAGATGTACAGCACGACAGCCAGTCCTGCTCCAGAATTAATGCCGAGAATGCCCGGGTCTGCCAGCGCGTTTCGCGAAACACTCTGCAGAATAGCGCCGGAGACGGCGATTCCCGCACCGATCAGGATGGCAATGACCATGCGGGGTAAACGAAAGTGCACGAGCACGGTATAGTTCTGCTCAGATCCTGTCCCGTTGAAAGCTTTTATTACCTCAGCGAGCGGGATTTTCATGGTTCCCATATTCAAGCTAACCGAGAACACGGCTGCAATAGCCAGCAATAGGATCATCGAGACGGACATGACTTTTCTTCTCGTATTCATCATTACAGCCCTCTCCCTTCGCGTCGTGCAAGGTAGAGGAAGAAGGGAACGCCGATGATCGCCGTAATGGCACCAACAGGCGTCTCAAACGGAGGGTTGATCATCCGCGCCCCTACATCGGCAAACACCAGCAAAAGTGCTCCCATGACAGCGGAGCAAGGGACGATCAGTCGATAGTCGGGACCTACGATGAAGCGAACGATATGCGGGATGACAAGCCCCACGAATCCGATCGTTCCGCCCACAGCTACCGCTGCGCCCGTGAGGAGCAGCACAACGAGCGTGCCTAGGAACTTCACGGTTCCCGTTTTTTGGCCAAGCCCGGTAGCGACCTCTTCGCCCAGGCTCATCACGGTAATGGATCTGCTGAGCGCCAGCGCGAGCAACAATCCGATAATGGCGACAGGGATGAGGAGCTGCACGTTCACCCATTGCACGCCCGACACGCCTCCGGCATACCAGAAGCTGATATCTTTGGCAACGTTAAAGCGGATGGCAATGGCTGAGGAAATCGAGCTCAGGAGCGCGGTTACGGCTGATCCGGCCAGCGCCAGCTTGACAGGCGTCAGTCCCCGCTTGGATAACGAACCGATGAGAAGCACGAGTCCGGCCCCAAGGCCTGCACCGGCAAAAGATAGCAGCATGAGCACGGTAATGGACGGCGACTCCATAAAGGCAAACCCAATCGACATCATGAAAGTGGCACCTGCGGTGACTCCCATAATGGAAGGGGAAGCGAGCGCGTTCCTTGTCATGCCCTGCATGATGGCTCCGGAAACGGCCAAGGAACCGCCGATCAGCGCAGCTGCCAAGGCCCTCGGCATGCGCAGTCTCTGGATAATCTGGTGCGAGGTGGAATGGGGATCGAAATGGACAAACGCCTCCCATATGGTGGACAATTGGATGTTCGACGCACCATAGATAATCGAGGATGCCATAGCGGCAGCGAGGAGGCTAAGCCCTAACAGAATGAAGGCCGCAGCTGTTTTGGGGCGGTAGATTGATTTTGCAGTTGTTTTGTTCATGGGCTGATTTGCTTGCATAGTCACCTAAACCTTTATGTTGATAAAAAAATTAAAATAACGTATTGTAATTGATAATGAATTTCATTATCATGGTTATTATTATAGCACTTCATCACAAGATTGCTAGTGATCTATGCAGAAAAAATATACATAAAGGGGACCTATAACAATGAGTCGGTTCAAGAAAAAAATATGGATAATCGCAGGACTATTGGCAGCTTTCACGCTGCTTGCAGCTTGTGGAAATAGCAAGGACGCAGCTGGGAACGAGCCAACGGAGGCGCAAGCACCAAGCGAGCAGAACGGCGGCAACCAAGCCAAGCCAGCTGAAGGAAGCGCAGAAGCCAAGACAGAACGGACACTGACAGACGCCATGGGCCATGAGGTGAAAATTCCGGCTGAGCCGAAACGGGTGATTGCTTCTTATTTGGAGGATAACCTGGTGGCGTTGGGCATTCCCCCGATCGCGCAGTGGTCGGTCAAAGGCGGAAACGTCCAGGATTATCTACAGGACTCATTGAAGGATGTGCCTACGATTGAGCATGATCTTCCCTTTGAAGCTGTAGCGAGCTTCCAGCCGGATCTATTGATCATGGACTCGGCTTCTATGGTAGAAGGCAACAAGTACAGCCAATACGAGAAGATTGCTCCAACCTACGTCATCGGCAATGAGGTCAATAACGATTGGCGCGAAGAGCTGAAGAAAGTGGGAGAAATCTTTGGCATGGAGGAGGAAGCGCAAGCGGCTCTCGATAAATACGAGCAGAAGGCAAAGGATGCCAAGGAGAAAATCCAGCAATCGATCGGCGGTGAATCTGCTGCAGCGATTTGGCTTGTCGGCGGTAAATTGTTCGTCGTTAGCGAGACGTTGTCCAGCGGTGCCGTCATGTACGGTGACTTGGGTCTCACAGTTCCTAATGTGGTGAAGGAAATCTCGGCATCGGCTACGGGCAACTGGTCATCCATTTCCCTGGAGAAATTGGCGGAACTCGACGCGGATCATCTGTTCTTTATTAATAGTGACGGCGAAGGGGCCGAAGTGCTTCAGGATCCGCTCTGGGCGAATATTCCGGCTGTTAAGAACGGCAACATCTATGAATATGGAAAAGATACGAGCTGGTTGTATACCGGCACGATTGCCAACAGCCAGATCATTGATAACGTGCTGAAGAGTTTGGTGAAATAAACGCTATCAGATTGAACGCGCAGCCGTCTTCCCGGTGTTGATCGGGGAGGCGGCTGTTTTGTTTGGATACTTTAACCTGCGATTTTGCGGATTTGGGATATTGCACATGAAATTTGAGCAGGAAAACATCAGCGCCCCGAGAACTAATTAGGGAGGTGGTTGACTGCTATGCCAGAATATACGCTGGATTTGCCCGGTCTGCAGACCAGGCTGCACAGATATTGCCTGCATGTGACCAGGGACCCTTGGGAAGCGGAGGATCTCTTGCAGGAAACGATGATTAAAGTGATGCGGACGATTGAAACAGAGCCGGAAAGGGCGTTATCCAATGCCTATTTATATCGCATAGCGAGTAACGCTTGGAAAGATCGAGTGAAGAGGGATAAGTCCAATCTGAATGTTTCCGAGGATGTGCTGCAGGACAAACCCGGCGAGGATGGCGGCTTATCGACCAGGGAGCTTCTGGAGACATTAGCGGATCGGTTATCCTCACGGGCGATGGTTATTTTGCTGCTGATGGACGTTTTTGATTTTACGGCCAGGGAAACGGCTGATTTTCTCTCCATGTCTGAAGGGACTGTACAGGTGTCGCTCGGACGTGCGCGGACAAGGCTGAAGAAACTGCATCAGTTACAGCACGCAGGCATTGAACCTAAGCCGCAAGAGAGAACCCGGGAGGGGACAGCCGCTGGGCTGGATATGGACGCGCTTGTGGATGCTTTCCGGAGAAGAGATCCCAAAGCGATCTGTGCTTCATACCTTCAATTGACGAAGCTGCGGTTCAGAATCAGCGAATTGAGGCGGGTTCGCGGCATCCTTGCATTTTATATGGAGGATCCGGACGGCAATGTGTGGCTGATTACAGAGTGAGGACATTTTTTCAGAGCTTTGTTTGGTTTTTGCAAGAAATATCGTTTCTTATATGTTGGAACACAACCAATCTCAATATAGGGAGGAGGATGGAGATTGACCAGACCCCCATTGTACGGCGTGGGTATTTTTGTACCAGTGAGTGATTTAAAGCGTTCAACGGCATGGTATACCGAGATGCTGGGCCTCGAAATCATTCACAAGGATGAACCCGATGCTATCGTCATGAGAATGAACGATGAGAAAGTGAGCTTTTGTCTAGTGCGGTCCTATGAGGTGAAGCAGCCGATTTTTCCTAAAAATGATTATGGTGTAGGACAGTACTTTAATATCCACACCACGGATGTTGGCGGGATGCATCGGCAGTTGAAAGCCAAGGGAGCAGATGTGGGAGATATTGAGGATTTTGATGGATTCCAAGGCTTCTCGTTGACGGACCCGGACGGCAACCGGTACGGCGTGACGGCGTAGCGAAACCAACGACAGCGGTACAGGAATAGAACAGATAAGGTGTCACTCTTAGTAAAAAGAGCAGGATATCGCAATAGCAAAAAACACCCGTCGCTAAGCAAGGAGGGTGTTTTTGCTGTTTGATTGTTTATGGAATGCGCATCGGCGATAATCCGCTATTCCTGATCCCGACAGTGCTCCTCGGCCGCCGAAGTGAACTCTTCCTCATTCTCGGAAGCAAGCTTGTCCCCGTATTGGTCCAAACGTTCAGGACTGCTGGAAGGACCGTCGTTCTTAGGTTTGCTGTTTCTGCCTGTCATGCAGTATTCCTCCTTATGTGGGGTTTTCATCGATTGCGGGCGTACGAATGATCGCAGTTCGCGAACGTTTATGTTGTTCCTGATTTGGCGCGGGATTATGCACGTAACCACAACTTCGCTCCATGACTTGTGCCTTCAGTCATGAGTTGTTGATGAAGTTATGGTGAAAGCGCCCGAAGCTGCTTGTTCGTTCCGGCCGTGACGTGATACCATAATAGAATTTAGAAGATTCATAGATTCAACACGCTAAAACGATATGGATACCACGGAGGTTGCATAAATGAAGCTAGTGTCATGGAACGTCAACGGATTGCGGGCCTGTGTAACGAAGGGCTTTATGGATTATTTTCAACAGGCGGATGCCGATATATTTTGCGTGCAGGAGACGAAGCTGCAAGCCGGGCAAATTGAGCTTGAATTGGGGCCGGAGTATCAACAATATTGGAACTATGCAGAGAAGAAGGGATATTCGGGAACGGCGGTATTTACGAGAATCGCACCACTGTCCGTACGCTATGGTCTGGAGGAGGACAGCGAGCCGGAGGGCAGAGTAATCACGCTGGAGTTTGAGGACTTCTATCTTGTGAATGTATATACGCCGAATGCGAAGCGTGACCTGAGCAGGCTGGATTACCGGCTGGAGTGGGAGGAACGGTTCCGTACTTACTTGCTTCAGCTTGACGAACACAAACCCGTGATTGTATGCGGGGACATGAATGTGGCGCATCAGGAAATCGATCTGAAAAATGCCAAGTCCAATCATGGCAATTCCGGCTTTACGCTGGAAGAGCGGGGCAAAATGACCGATCTGCTGGGAGCTGGCTTTATCGATTCCTTCCGTTATTTCTACCCGGATCGCACGGATGTATACAGCTGGTGGTCGTATATGGCCAAGGTAAGGGAGCGGAATATCGGCTGGCGCATCGACTATTTTCTGACGTCTGCCCGTTTAACCGAGAAGCTGAAGGATGCCGAGATCGACTGCCGTGTGATGGGAAGCGATCATTGCCCGGTGAGTTTGACGCTTAGCGAGTCATTACGTTAATACAGATTTTTCTGAAAAAGCCAACCGGAGAGCAGGGGACTGGATAACGGTCACGATCCTACTTGTCGGTTGGCTTTTATATTTGGGAGCGCAAAGGCTGCATTCATCCTATCTGATGCTTCAGCTTGTCCAGAAAGATCGAGGCTGGCTTTGACAGATGGTGGGTTCCGGGCTGTACCCATCCGAATGAGGAAGCAGCGTGGCCGGGGGGCATCTCCAGCTCCAACGTTACGATGTTTCCCGAAGGTATGGGAGTGAAGCTGGAGAAGGACAAGTCAACCCCCACCGTAACCGCTACATTCTCTTCGACGACCTTCTGTATGACCCTCGTCTGGTTGGTTGAGAAGAGCAAATCCATTTGCCCGTATTGCTCCTCGAATGCATCCATCAGCTTGAACAGATTGTCATCCTTGTAGAGAACCAAGGGGTATTTGCGCAGTTCTTCCGGCGTGATCGATTGCCGCATGGCGAGTGGAGATTGACGGCTGACCCCCACCACGAACTTGCTCTCCAGCAGCTTGCCGAAGTGGAGGCCGCGGTGTTGATGAATGATGGAATCATCCACAAATATCAAACCGATATCCGCATGATTTTGCTTGATATCCTCAATAATATCAAGAGTCGCTTTTTCCGTAATTTCCAGTTTGATCTGGGGAAAGTCCTTTTTGAACTGGATAATGGCATCAATGGACAGCGTTAAGGGTACCGGCACGGTAGCAATCCGCAATGATCCGCTCAGCAGGTTGGAATATCCCTCCGCCTCTGATTTCAGCTCCTGAAATTGTTCCAAAATGGCATAGGCTTTCTGGAGGATTCGCTGGCCCTCGGCTGTGGGTACGGCACCAAGCCGCGATCGGGTAAACAAGGAGAAACCGAACTCGGCTTCCAGGCTGGACACCGCTTGGCTGACAGCAGAAAGGGTAACGTTGCAATTCTGGGCTGCTTTGGTTAACGATCCTGCCTTGGCCGTCTCCACGATGTATTCCAGTTGTTCAAGATTCATATGACCTCATCCTTAATTTGAAGTTAAGTAATATTAATTAGGTTTAAATTTACTTAAATATAACCTAGCGTTACAATGAACACAAGGACATGGACACAAAATGTTCAAATAATAACGCTATTTTACCCTAGGAGGTCATTGATAATGTCAGAACAACGTGTAGCGGTAATTACTGGTGGAGCGAGCGGAATCGGTCGTCAGGTCTCCCTTAAATTTGCAAGAAAAGGCGATCGCGTCGTCGTAGCCGATTATAATGAGGCTGCCGGTCAAGAGACGGTGGACATGATCAAAAAAGAAGGCGGCGAAGCCACTTTCGTTCAAGTCGATGTTTCCAAACAAGAAAGCGTCGAGGCGCTTGTTGATAAAGCGGTTGAGTTATATGGCCGTATTGATGTCATGCACAACAATGCAGGCATTGGCGGAGCTGGACCGGTCCTTGAGCAAAATATGGATCTCTATCACCGTACCATTAACGTGAATCAACACGGGGTAGCTTACGGTATTATCGCAGCAGGCCGAAAGATGAAAGAGCTCGGCATTAAAGGCGTAATCATCAATACAGCATCTGTATTCGGATTCCTGGCTTCACCCGGAACGTTTGCTTATCACGCTACAAAAGGCGCCGTCATTATGATGAGCAAATCCGCTGCGCTTGAACTGGCACCATACGGCATTCGCGTCGTTGCCGTTGCTCCTGGAGCAGTTGATACACCGATTATCCAAGGTTATAAAGATTCTGGGATGCTGGATTCCATGAGAGCCAAAGTCATGGGCGGGGAATTGACGCAGCCTGAAGTTGTCGCGGATACTGTGTATCTCGTGTCATTGGATGAAGCTGCTGCGATTACAGGCAGCGTGGTCATGGCTGACCAAGGCTATGCTTCATTCAAATAATTTAACGGCCATATCATGGATTGCTAATTAAACGGCCATATCAGGTTGCTAATTATCGGATAAAACTCTAAAATAACCTCTCTTTTGAATCGGTGCTGGCTGCAGCTACCATGATTCGAAAAGAGAGGTTTTCTTGGTTTTCCTGTCAAAAGATTTCCTCTCTCCACAAAAAACAGTTAAAATAGAAAGGAAATTTAAAAGACCATACATATGGTGTCAGACGACGAGTACTGGAAGAGAGGTATATAAATATGATCATTAAACCTAGAACACGCGGATTTATTTGCACAACGTCCCATCCTGTTGGCTGCGAAGCCCAGGTTCAGGAGCAGATTGATTATGTGTTAAAACAGCCTGGCATCGAGGGGCCCCGCAATGTGCTGGTCATCGGCGCTTCAACAGGCTACGGCTTGTCGGCCAGAATTGCTGCCGCATTCGGCTCCCGGGCCAATACTGTAGGTGTGTATCGTCCTAGCCAGGCAACCGAGAAGCGGACCGCTTCGGCGGGCTGGTATAATTCGGTCGCTTTCGAGAAGGCAGCGGAGGCCGCAGGCTTAAAATCGTTCAGCGTGACGGGAGATGCTTTCACGCAGGAGACCAAAGCCAAGACGGTTGAGCTTATCCGCCAAGAGTTGGGCCAGGTTGATCTTGTGGTGTACAGTGTTGCCTCGGCGCGCCGTACGCTGCCTGAAACCGGCGAAACGGTCAATTCCGTATTGAAGCCGATCGGACCAGCCTATACCAACAAGACGGTAAACTTCCATACCGGTGAAGTAACGGAGGTTACGATCGAGCCCGCTACGGAAGAGGAAGTGAAGAACACCGTTGAGGTGATGGGCGGCGATGATTGGGAGCTGTGGATGAATGAGCTGGCAGAAGGCGGCGTACTGGCTGAAAAAGTCACAACGATTGCGTTCTCCTATATCGGCTCCGAGATCACCAAGGCAATTTATCGGGATGGATCCATTGGACAAGCCAAGGATCACCTGGAGGCAACCGCGTTGAAACTGAACGAGAGGCTTGCAGATGGAGGCGGACGTGCTTACGTGACAGTAAGCAAAGCGTTAGTTACCCAGTCCAGCTCGGCGATCCCGGTTGTTCCGTTGTACGTATCGGCGCTGTACAAAGTTATGAAGGAAAAAGGACTTCACGAAGGCTGTATTGAGCAGATCTACCGTCTCTTCGCGGATCGTCTCTATAACGGACAAGAAACGCCCGTGGATGAGAAGGGCCGTATCCGTATTGACGATTGGGAGCTTCGTGATGATGTGCAGTCTGAAGTTGCGGAATTGTGGAGCAAGGTTACGAGCGAGAACATCGAAGAACTGACTGACCTTGCAGGCTATCGCCGCGAGTTCTTCCAACTGTTCGGCTTTGAAACCGACGGCGTGGATTATGATGCGGATGTAAACCCTGTGGTAGACAATCCGAAAGCCATTTAATAATTAAGCCCCGGCCAACGTGAGCCGGGGCTTGTTTTTTAACTTCGGAAGGAGCTCTGACGTCCGCTTCTCCTCTGTAACGATCGGGAGTCAGCGGACCGTATAGCCGCTATTTGCGCATGAAATCGTGTTTTGGAGCAAGAAGCGGACTCAGGAGACGTTATCTGCTTCAAAACACCCGTTTTTTGCAAGGTTTCCTGTACTTAGCGTCTCCTGAGTCCGTTTACTTCCTAAATAGCCGGATATATCAAAAATAAGGCCTGTGGAGTCCGCTTCTCCACAGTAACGATCGGGAGTCAGCGGACCGTATAACCGCTATTTGCGCATGAAACCGTGTTTTGGAGCAAGAAGCGGACTCAGGAGACGTTATCTGCTTCAAAACACCCGTTTTTTGCAAGGATTCCTGTACTTAGCGTCTCCTGAGTCCGCTAACTTCCTAAATAGTCGGATGTATCAAAAATAAGGCCTGTGGAGTCCGCTGCTCGTATATACTGTCGATTAGTTCAGTTGAACGCAGTGTATGAGGGCAAGTACTGAAGTACGGATTCTGGCTGTAAGCCTATTTTATACGGTTAGAGGAACGTAAATTTGAGCCAAAGAAGCATGAACGGAGGCTCTCAGCTCCAGGCAGTAGCGTGTCGGGTTCGGCGTAAGACCGCGTTGTTTCAGCTGCTGGAGAACGTAGGCATAGGATTGATCAGTATCCTCCCTGTTGGAGTGCCCTTCATGCGTATACATTGCATACTCCTGCGTTGGCAGGGTTAGACTCACCATGCGTTCTGGCATATCACGGATCGTTGTTACCTCCATCCCGGCCACATAATGATAGATCTGCTGCCGGTTTAATACAGCGGCGACATATTGGGGTTTCGATGTTCTCCGCAAATATGGAATTTCAGCCTTACGGTGCTCAAGCTCTTGCCACAGCTTTGGTTTGAGGGCATGCGACATGTAATAAGCCGTAAAAGGGATTTTCATTTCCAGGCCAACAATCAGGGTCTGCGGCTTGATAATCCGCTGAATGGACTCCCTTGTTGGCTCCGTGCGCGCTCGCTGCTGGCGTGTGTTCAGGATTGAATAACCACCGTTCTTTCCCTCATGGGCATACAGGGGAACACCCAGATGGGACAGCTCATGAAGGTAGCGGAGCATTGTCCGATACGAAACCGAGAATTCCTCAGCTAACTCGCCCACCGTGAAGTTTTGCCGTTCATATACCCGCTGCATGACCTTAAGGATTCGTTCAGTTTTGGGCATGATTTCGCTCCTACGATTTTTTTATACTGTGACAGTTTCTGGCATAGTTCAAGTATATAATGAATTTAAAAATATGAAAAAGGAGCATATCCCCATGACGATCAATCAACGAAACGAAGCAAAAATCATGAGCAAGGATGCCTTCCAAGCAGTTGGACTGAAGTGGGAAGGCACGTTTGCCGAGGCCGGTGCCGGAGGGATACGCGCGGTGCATCGAACGCTGCAGGAGCGGCTCGCGGAGATCCCCCATGTCTTACATACCGATACGCTGTTGGGGCTGTCGTATCATGCGTTTCCTGATGGAGAAGGATTTATCCATTATGCGGTCGTGGAAGTGGAACGGGTCGACGAAGTTCCGGACGGGATGGTTACGATATCCGTCCCTGCTTTAACCTATGCCACTTGTGCTCACCGGAAAGAGCAGAGCATCGATCAATCCTATAACAACATCTATGCCTGGATCAAAGAACAAGGTTACTCGGAATATAATCCGGATCATTTAACCCACTTCGAAAAATATCCGATGAGTCAGGATCCGTATGCGGATAACCCTGAATTTATCATTATGATTCCCGTTCAAACCGACCAGGCGGGGAAATAATAAGTATTTGACAGCCGCTCCGAAAGTGAGCGGTTTTTTTCTTGGACAGATGAACTTTGTCTACTTGACTGACCGGTTGACGAAATTGAAGCTTTCTAGCTCAGATTGTGGAATGGTAGAATAGTACAGAAATGATGGATTAACGTGTCTGGGCCATGCCATCAGGTTAAGTCCTAACGTCAAATTTAAGGTGATATGGAGGTTTATGATGATAAATGGGACTGAGCTCGGTGCACAAGAGCCGCTGCTGCACTCGAAATTAACCGTTCCAAGAACGGTATCCACCTTAATTCCCCGGCCGCGTCTGAGTGAACGGCTGATGGATGCCTTGTCGGGCAATGTGACATTGATCTGCGCTCCGGCGGGATTCGGAAAAACGACGCTTGTCAGCGAGTGGCTGCTGCAGCATGGTAAACAGGCCGCCTGGGTGTCGCTGGATACCGGGGATAATCAAGGCTCCCGCTTTTGGAGGTACATATCGGCTGCGATAGCAGAAGTGCTTCCCGCTTACTGGGAAGAGGTCAAACCAGTGCTGCCGCTGCTGCATACGGAAGGGTATGAGCAGGGGCTCATCGTGTGCTTGAATATGCTTGGCAAGCTAGACGAGGAGTTGATCCTCGTGCTGGACGATTTCCATGTGATTCAGAACGAAATACTATCAGCGTCATTTTCGTATTTTGTCGACCATTTGCCAAGGGGAATCCATGTTTGCCTGATCAGTCGTACAGAACCTGGTTTCTCTGTAGCCCGTATGGAAGCAAGACAGCTCGCCAGCAGACTCCATACCGAGGACATGCGGTTTACAGAGAAGGAGGGTGCGCAGTTCTTCCAGAGCACCGAGTTATTGCTGAACGAAGAGATGTCCTCCGCACTCGTTAGAAAAACAGAGGGCTGGATTACCGGCCTCAAGCTTGCATCTATTGCCATGCGGCGGCAGGAGAATAAAGAACCGTTTATCCGTCATTTTGCAGGGGACAGCCGTGAGGTGAAGCAATATTTGTTCGAAGAGGTGTTCTCGGCTCAGAACGATCGAATGAAGCAGTTTCTGCTAACCAACTCGATCCTGAAGCGGTGGAATGTATCCCTGTGTATGGCTGTGTCCGGGTTTGAGGATAGCCGGGAGCTAATCGAATCGATAGAGCGTTCCCACCTATTCATAGTGGCACTGGATGATAAGGGAGAATGGTTCCGATTTCATCATTTGTTCTCGGAATTTTTGCAGAGGCGACTTGAACAGGAGAAACATGTTCATAAGGAATTGTTATACAAGGCAGCCGGTGATTGGTGCAGTGAACAACGCCTTGCGGAGGAAGCCGTTGAGTATTACTTGCAAGGTCAATATTATGAGCAGGCCGTATTGCTGCTGCGCGAGATGACTTCCCGCGTCGTGGATTGGGAATGGTCGAATCTGCAAAAATGGTTATCCGTGATTCCCAGCGATATTTTGCTTCAGCACCCGGTTCTCTTTTTCTCCTATGCCAACTCGCTCATTGCCGAGGAGTCGGGGGATATTACGGAGGGAGAGGAGCTGCTGCATCAAGCGGATGCCTGGTATGCCGAATCCTCTGGAACATTGAGCGAGGTGCTGCGCCATGAATATTTGGCAATGCTTCATTATGTGCGCGGAACGTTAATGGTGTTTGGGCGGAATGATCTGAAGCTCGCCAAGCAGGAATACGAGCAGGTTGTGCGATATGCCCCGAATGGGATCAAAATGTTGTTTGGTCAACCGGAGAAACCGCTGCAGCCGATCACGGTAAAAACTTATAAAATCGGCCGCGGTCATGCCTCAAAGGCCATTGCAGCACCGTACACCATGCAGATGGCAGAGGTGTACCAGGCCGTGAATCCGATTTTTCTGGGGAAATTATTCCTTAATCACGCCGAAGTGCTCTACTACTGGAATGATCTATCGGCGGCAGCCGATTATGTTTCCAAGGCGATGACGTGGATCGGACAAAATCCAAACCGGCCCGAGCATGATCTTGTGGCGAGCTGGATTCTGCAAGCGAAACTCAAGGCCGCCGAGGGTCATATGCTCGAAGCTCTGGAACTGCTTGAAGGCGGGCAGCGGCGGATGAAGTGGATGGACATCCCCCGGGGGATGGAAATTTTACACCTGGAGGGCATACGTCTCCAAGTACAATACGGCGATCCGGCGCCTGCACTGGTTTGGGGCGAACAGTGCCAATTATCGAGCCGGGACAGGGTGTCTGTCTTTGAATTATTTGATTATCAGCTGTTTGCCCGCGTTCTCGTTCTACAGGGCAGATGGGATGAAGCCGAAGAGCTGTTGGATCGGCTGCTGTACCTTGCGGAGAGTGAGATGAGACCGATCGATGCTGCTGAAATATTATGCATTACGGCCGTCATGTTACAGTCCAGGGAGGAGCAGCGCAAGGCGCTGATCCAGCTTGAAGAGGCACTGAAGGTATCGGAGGCCAATGATTTTACCCGGATCTTTCTCGATGAAGGTGCTCCGGTTTTGGAGATGCTTCACGAATTGATCCGCGCGAAGCAGCAGGGGCGATACCGGGGGAAGGATTCCGCATCTCTTTCTTTTGTTAGATCGATTCTTGCCGCAGCGGATGGAATGGCCGAATCGGTGAATTCCCCGCTGGAGGCTCTGCTCACGTCAAGGGAGATGGATGTTTTTCAGGGATTGCTGGACCATCTGAGCGGAAGGGAAATTGCGGAGAAACTGAATGTTGCCTACGAAACGGTGAAGACCCACAGGAAACGGATCTATAGCAAATTGAATGCGGCCAATCTGAGTGAGGCGATTGCGCAGGCCGAGAGGCTGAGCGATCCCAAGAGAACGAATAAACCCTGAACTAGATCCGATTCATCATTTCTCCACCTCATCTATCCCCCTTCAGGGGGATTTTTTGTGTTACGCGTTGCCTTACAATGAATTCGGAGCGCACAAATAAAAAGGCAGGTCTATTTAGTGAATGGGAGGTTAGAAGTTGAAGTCGATGTTCAGGAGAAGTTTTATGAGTATTCCAAACGGCTATAAATTCATGATGATACTGCTATGCAGTCTTTTGCTGTTGCCGCAGAGTGCCTTTGCGGCTGTACCGGACTATGAGAATAAATCCGAGATCGCCCAGCTTAGCGGTAAAGTGGTAGATTTAAAGTCGGGTGATTTCAATCATGACGGTCATTTGGATATTGCAGTGGTGACGGAGGATATGAAGGTCCATCTAGTCTATGGCCAGGGGGATGGTACATTCGGACCTCCACAAAGTCTGCAGGTTCTGGGGACACCGCATTCACTTGAGGTCGATGATTACGATCAGGACGGGAATCTTGACTTTCTGATCGGATCGCAAATGGGGACTTTTTTATGGTATGGGGAAGATGACGGCCACTTTCGTGATACGAGAATACTCTCATTGATGACTTCACAGGATATCACGGTCGTTGACGTGGATGGAAAGCCAGTCATTATGATGATTGGTTCCAATCAGATCACCAGAGTTCAGATTGCAGCAGATAGAACGTTTACCAATGTCCAAATCCCTCTCTCCCTAGTCGGGAGTAAATTGACAACCATCACGAATGAAGCCATAGGCACAGTGGATTTGGTTGTTGCGAGTCCCATGCTGGGCCTTAATCGATATAAAGGGAACGATTATACTCGGAGCGAGATCTTCCATATGGTACCAGGCAATACCGTGGATCTCATATCCAGGGATATTGATGGTGACGGACATGTCGATATTATGGCACTGAATGATATATTAGGCGTTTTCTTCTATATGAATGTTGGGGATAATACGTATAATCTTCAGCAGCAGCCTCTGGTCACGGGTCCTCAAAAAGTATATGCAGAGGATGTGAACGGGGATGGCCAATCGGAAATCATGGTTGCGACGGGAAAAGGAGTTGACTTGTATTCCAGGGAGTATGCATCAGGCCAACTGAATTTACTGTGGCAAACGGAATTGGTCGCACAGGGAAATGGAACACACCGGGCCCTTGTCGGGGATTATGCAGAGAATGGAACGCCGGACCTCATTGTATCCTCCAATCAGACCCTGTATATCTATAAGTCCATTGCCATGCAGCCAGAGCCGGGAATGCTGAGGCTGGAAGCGGCTGATTATACGGTTTCGGAAGACGGGTTCGAGGTGCAGGTGAAAGTGATACGTGAAGGAGGCAGCCATGGTGCTGCAGCTGTTACTTACCATACTGCAGACGGAAGCGCCAAGGCGGCCAAGCATTATACGGCAGCTTCGGGAACGCTCTCCTTCGCCGATGGAGAGCTTGAGAAATGGATTGAGATTGAAATTCTAAATGATCATATCCATGAAGGGGACCGTGAATTTTATTTGAATATTGCTGCAGCGCCAGGTACAGTCGTTGGCAGCCCCAACCAAGCAGTTATCACGATTACAGAGGATGACCCGCTGCCAGACACGGAAGCTCCGTTATGGCCTGCCGATGCGGAGCTGATCGCCTCTGACGTTTCGAGCGACTCCGTCAAGCTGTCCTGGCCTGAAGCCACGGACAATGACGCTGTTGACGAATATCGCATTTTTAACGGGAATGATGCTGCACCGGCAGCAACCGTAACGGCTGATACTTATTCCTATGAAATGAACGGTTTGATGGCCGATACATCGTATGCGCTTAGCGTCCGTGCCTATGATCGGGCCGGGAATACGAGTGTGCCGCTTCAGACGACGGTTCGGACGCTTCCGGATCTGGATCCAGGACCTGATCCGGATCAGGAGGCCCCGGTATGGCCAGAGCTCGGTCAACTGACCATATCTGACGTTAGCACAACCTCGATGAGATTATCCTGGCCGCAAGCGTCGGATCATGAAGAGGTTTCAGCATATCGGATATACCGCGGGGATACCGCAGATACGCCGGCAGCAACGGTAACCGGCAGCACGTATTCCTACACGGTGGACGGTTTATCCCCGAATACGTCCTATACGTTTCGGGTAAAAGCATATGACCCTGCCGGAAACGGTAGCACACCGCTCGAGGCAACAGCGAAGACACTTCAGCTCTCTACGCCTCCAGCCCCAAATCCGGGAGGTAATCCAGATCCGGGACCGGCGAACCCGATCCCGTCTACACCTACGATTCCTTCCGATAATGCCTTGCTTCATACATTCACTATTGGAGCTGGGGAAGCCGGGAATGCGTTGAAGCTGAGTCCCGACTTCTCGCCGAACGTGTTCGCGTATCGTGCCGAGACGGAGGCATCAGAGATTCAATTCGATCTCACTGCCGCCCATAACAAAGCAAGCATTACCGGACCTTGGGACAAAGACGGAAGGATCACATTAAAACCTGGGGTGAATGTCATAGAGATTAAGGTAAGCGCTGAAAGCGGCAAGGTGAATACGTATACCCTAACCATTGTCCGCAGTGTGCCAAATCCTGAGCCGCCGATTAGGCCCGAGCCACCTCAGGCTGCAGAAGTTTTTCGTGATACGGAAGGACACTGGGCGCAGGCTGCGATTGACGAAATGGCAAGCCGCAGGCTCGTCAAGGGCTACGCTAATGGCATGTTTAAACCGGATTCCTTAATTAGACGGGATGAATTCACGGTTTTGCTGGTTAGAGCGCTGGGGCTGCAAGGTGAAGGCCAATATCCATTTAAAGACGAATCCGACATCCCGGAATGGTCAAGGGAAGCGGTAGGGCTTGCAGTACAGGCAGGGATGATTCAGGGATATCAGGACGGGCGATTCCAGCCTGCAGGTGTTATCACAAGAGCGGAGTTAACTGTCATGCTGGCTAAAGCGTTAGGTTTGGAACCGCTTCAAGGTAACCCTGCCAAGTTTGCAGACTTGGCGAGTTTTCCAGCCTGGGCAAAAGGTTATATCGCCGCCGCATATGCAGAAGGTCTGGTAAGCGGTCGGAGCGGCGGGAAGTTCGAGCCGGATGCCCCGGCCACCCGGGCAGAGGCTGTGGTTATGCTGCTGCGTTTGCTGAACAAGTAACATCCACGACCTGGTCGGTTAGGGTTAAAGACATAAATTTCGATATAAAAGCCGCAAGCTTGTGATATCACAGAGCTTGCGGCTTTTATCGGCTGGATCATTATGTTGACGGAATGGCTGGAATGTCCGCTGAACCCATAGGCAGGGTATACTGCTCATTGGTTTTGCATTATGGGTCGGTAGAGGGGGGGAGCCCTGGTTAAGCCTTTCTAATGACAGGAATCCATAACTCATTCTTATTCTCATCCGGCGGAAGATAGCATTCGATAGCAGGTATCGGTGCGAGATCATAAGCATGGGATGGTATCCACTCCGTATAAAGACGCTTCCACATCTCCGCAATGCCGCTCGGATCTCCTTCCAACTCGAATACGGCCCAAGTGGCGGCAGGGAAATGTCGCTGTATCATCGGTTCTTGAGCCGTATCCTTGGATACGACGGACATGATGTAGTCAAAATGCTCATTCTTCCCGTAGTCACCGTCTGCACAAACACCCAGTATGCCCCGGATCGGGTGGTCTTGCTCACGATAGTTCCATAGCCTCTCGAAAATGCCCTTCTCCAGGGCTTCCTGCCAGAGGCGGGGAACATCTTCATAGGCCTGCTGCGTGTTTACTTGCTCCTTGAAACCGACAACGGAAAACGCCTTTATTTCTTCAATTCTGTAATTCATTTCGGCAGCCCCTCGCATTGAGAATTGAAAGGAGATGCGGGGATAGGCCTTCAGTTTGGTACCGGCTTGGCGAGCAGCCGTTGGCGTTGTGCCATGCATATTCTGGAACGCGCGTGCGAACGCCTCCGGGGAATCATAACCATATTTTAGGGCAAGGTCGATAACTTTGATTTCGCTGTTTTGCAGCTCGTAGGCGGCCAGCGTCAGCCGGCGTCTCCGAATGTATTCGGACAACGAAACATCCGTAATGAACGGAAACATGCGTTGAAAATGATACACGGAGCAGCATGCGATCTGTGCAGCTTCAGCGTAATCAATCTCCTCTGTTATGTGCGCTTCTATATAGCCTATGGCCTGATTCATCCGCTGGACCCAATCCATCCGGTCATCATCCTTTCTAAGATCAATATATAAGAAGTAGCGCCCGAAAGGCCTAGCCGTTGCTGCACGGATATCGCTAGCCCGGTTATTTTAAGTCGGATCATCGTTCCAATGCACGTACTTAGGTGAAAATACAGCTTAGCGGTTTGGCGTTTCCGGATACGAATGTCCATACTTTACGAGTACATGCCACAGCTGTTTGAGATGCTGGAAGGTTTCATCAAATGTTCCCCAATCGCTCCATTCGCTTGGATCATGGTGCAGTTGAGCAGCGGCTTTGCCTATAATGGCTGCATCCAGCATGCCCAGCGAGCCTCCAAAGCGTTGATCGATCCGTTTGGCGAGCGGCGGCATGGCGGGTCCCCGGAAATCATCCGGAACATCCTGTACAGCAAGGCGGAAGCCTGGATGCCAGGACAAAGTGAGGTTATACCGTTCGCATAATGCATGGAACAAATGCCCGATCGGGGTGTCCTTATAGGATGGATCGGCCACCAGGGCCTCCACATCGCTGGACAAGTCGATGACACCATGGATTTGCGCTTCAATATAATCATCCAAGGAACGCCCGACAGGTCGAAAGGACCCGGTATGCGATAAAGGCAGATGAAGAATCCGCTCCAGCATGGATGGAATGTCCATATCCCGGGAACCCAGGGCAGAGCCTGTAGACTCAACTTGATGCAAGAGTGCAGCGAGAATTGAATACCATTGCCGGATGGTGCCTACAAACTCAGGACCTGCATGACTGTCTCCAAATGTAAAGGTACAACGGTTTAATATGTTAGGGGATAGCACCAACAAACAGGAACCGAAGCGGGGAGACGCACCATCGGCATAATTCATGAGATTGAGAGCTCCGTATTTCGGCCGCTCGTCGTTACGCACACCGTGCTGCTGGTAGGCACCGCCAAACAGGAGCCGTTCCCATTGGTCGCGGTCACCGCCCGGGTAGGCCGTTCGGCTTCCATTCGTCACACTCGTGATGAACTGGTTATGATATATGCCTTCTGCCAAGAGGGATTCGATGACAGCTTGTCCGGTGGGCAGTATCCGATCCGGGTGGAAATTTAACGTAACACGTGCAGACTTTTCGATATGGGTTAACAGCGAGCCGATCGTTACGGAATCTTTTCCGTGTTTCCGCAAGATTCGTTCCGTCATTTCCAAAGCGACCTTTTGTTGGCCCGCCGCTGTTGATTCGACATGAAGAATGGCTTGTTGCTGTGCTTCAGATAATCGTTCGCTCATACTTGGATTTCCTCCATGCTCTCCAAACTCTCCATACTAGACAATGATCGCTATAATCCTCATCATTTCTAGCCCACGGGCAGAGATTCCTCTATTGCTGCTGCAAATTAACGTACTGTAGGCCTTAATTGGATGGATTTACTGGGGAGGGGGATCTGGAAACGATTGCCACTGACCAGCCATCATGCTTTAATGAAACTACATAGAATCTAAGGTGATGGAGGTATTACATATGCAGCCTAATTTCAGCATTCAGGATAAAATCACAATCGTGACGGGGGCCAGCAAAGGCATCGGTTATGGACTAGCCCAAGCGCTGGCAGCAGCTGGAGCCAAGGTTGCCGTCATGGCACGAAGCAAAGAATCGCTGGATCGATTGGTCGAGGAAATCTCTCAGGCAGGAGGTCAGGCCAAGGCCTATGAGCTGGACGTCCGGAATGTGGAGCAGATCCGAACCGTATTTGGTCAGGTAGCCAAGGATTTCGGCCGGCTCGATATCGTGGTCAATAATGCGGGTCTGGGAGAGGGGATGCTTGCGGAAGATATCACCGAGGATTATTGGGATGAGATGATGGACGTGAATTTGAAGGGCGTATTTTTCTGCTGTCAGGCCGCTGGCCGCATCATGCTGGAGCAGGGGTACGGAAAAATCATTAACGTCAGCTCTCAGGTGAGTGTCGTTGGGATTACCGAAGGTGCAGCTTATTGCGCCTCCAAGGGCGGCGTGAATCAGCTGACAAAGGTGCTGGCGCTGGAGTGGTCCAGTCGCGGTGTAAATATCAATGCGGTGGGCCCGACATTCATTCATACGCCGGGAACGGCCGAGCGTCTGGACTCGCCGGATTTTCGAGATGGCGTATTGGCTCGTATTCCGGCAGGAAGGATCGGTACCATTGGAGACGTGGCGGGAGCCGTCATTTATCTGGCCTCACCGGCGTCCGATCTTGTTACAGGTACTTTGCTGCTTGTGGATGGCGGCTGGACAGCACAGTAGTGCTGCATTCATTAGAAGATTCTATCGCTTATATATAGGAGGCTTTCGAAGGTCCTCTTGTAACTCCTTTAAATCTAGCAATGCATAAGAAAGATAGCATGAGACCTTTTGCTAAACTGGATTGTGATTGATGAGGTGAAGTCAATCAGGACTGCACCCTTAATGAAGGAGGAGAAAACGATGATTACGTCTGCTATTCAAGTTACTATTTTCGTGAGAGACCTTGACGAAGCCAAAGCCTACTATACGGAGAAGCTGGGGTTTCATGTTGTAGCGATACCGACCAAGATTATCAGGATTTGAAAGCAAGAGGTGTCGTATTCCATGGAGAACCGAAGCCTGTTCCAGGTGGCAGAGGCGTAGGTTTTGAGGATTTATATGGTAATCAGTTCGACTTATATCAAGTTCTCCGATAATGCTTGGGGCACCTGCCGACTCCTAAATTTGTTGGGTTAAATACTTCAGTTTATATGGAAATGGTTCGATATAAATCATATAAAGCAGGCACAAGAAAATTATATCTCAAATGTAAAATATATGATATTATTTAGAAATCGTCGTCTAAAAACGACATAAACCGAAGCGAAATGTGAAGTCAGGAAGTCGGAGGTGCCTGTTCAGGCATGTTGTTTAATTCTTATCCTTTTATTTTTGTGTTTCTGCCGATTACGGTGCTTGTTTATTTTATGTTGAACCGGCTTCGTTATGGATTGGCTGCTAAATGCTGGCTGGCATTATCCTCGCTATTCTTCTACAGCTGGTGGAATATCAGTTATTTACCTCTTCTTCTCGGCTCCATTGCCTTCAATTATGCCATGGGGCGTCTGCTCCAAGCACGTCAAGCTCATTCCCAAGATCCAACCGCTTCCCGGCGCGGTGCAAAAGGCATATTAATCGGCGGTATATCAGGCAATGTATTGCTGTTAATCTATTACAAATACGCTGATTTCTTCATCGTTAATATAGGAGCTGCAACAGGGTGGGAAGTATCTCTCCTCAATCTGGTGCTGCCGCTTGGGATCAGCTTCTTTACCTTTACCCAAATCGCATATTTGGTAGATGCTTACAAAGGGAAGGCCAGTGAGTACAATATCGTCAGCTATGTGCTGTTTGTGACCTTCTATCCGCATCTTATCGCGGGACCGATTCTGCATCATGGTGAGATGATGCCGCAGTTCGATCGGGTTCGGGGCAAGCTGTGGGATTGGGGGAACGCCGCAAACGGCATTTTTATATTCTGTGTCGGCTTGTTTAAGAAGGTGGTCATTGCCGATACGCTGGCGGTTTATGCCAATACAGGCTTTGATTCTGCTTCGAGCTTCATTGATTCCTGGGTAGCTGCGCTATCTTATACGTTCCAGCTTTATTTTGACTTCAGCGGTTATACCGACATGGCTATCGGTGCTGCGCTTCTGTTCAATATCCGGCTGCCGCAGAATTTCAACTCACCTTATAAGGCGGTGAATATTCAAGACTTCTGGCGGCGCTGGCATATGACACTGAGCCGATTTTTACGGGACTACATTTATATTCCGCTGGGAGGCAACCGCCGTGGTGAAGCGATCATGCTGCGGAATCTGGTGCTGACCTTCCTGATTGGCGGTCTGTGGCACGGTGCCGGCTGGACTTTTCTGTTCTGGGGCCTGCTGCACGGTGTGGGACAAGTCATTCACCGATTTTGGGGGAAGCTCGGCATTGCGATGCCGCGTCTTCTCGCTTGGACGATCACCTTTGTGTTCATTACGGTTACCTGGGTCTTTTTCCGAGCGGAAAGCTGGGCAGATGCCATGCGGCTGATGAAGGGAATGAGCGGTTTATCGGGTATTCATCTGAATTTGGACGCTGCCCTGTTAGAGCCGCTTGCGATCATGATCCTCATCGCCCCGATCGTGTTCTTCTGTCGGAATTCCTCGGAGCTGTCCGTGTCCTTCCGGCCGAACTTCAGACAGGCTGTAGTATGTGCGGTACTGTTTGTGATCTCTTTGATGTACATTACTCGCATTAGCGAATTTTTGTATTTTAATTTCTAGGAAGGGCGGCTAATGAACATGCCATCCACATCAACAGCCGCGAAGTCGGCACCATCCAAGAGGCAGGCTGTGGCAGGTCCCCAACCTGCCCGAGCTTCTCGGAGAGCCGGAAAAAGGATGCTGATTCAGTTTGCTCTAGTTTCCATCGCAGCTGCTCTGCTGATCAGTTGTATGACATTTGTGCTGGACCCTTTTCAGTTCTACCGCAAGGCAACCTGGTATTCTCCTGTATTCACCGGCGAGCAGCGATACCAGAACCCTGGTCTGGCCCGCAATTATCCCTATGATACGATTATTCTGGGCACATCCATGACGGAGAATTTCCTGCCGTCTGAGGTGGGAGAGGCTCTGGGAGGTCAAGCGCTCAAACTGTCCATGCGAGGATCAACAGCGGATGAGCAGTTCAAGATTGCATCGCTGGCGCTCGAGACTGGGAAGGTGAAGAGAGTCCTGTGGGGACTGGACTATTTTGCACTCAAGAATCCGGATGAGGGCACAGATGCTAATTTTCCTGATTACCTTTATGATGACATCTGGTGGAACGATTATAAGTATTGGTTCAATTACTCCGCTTATGAAAGCTTTGCAAGAGGGATTGCCAAGTCGCTCCTGGGCGGAACACCCCAAAATATCGAGTATCTGTATAACTGGAACGATGAAGCAACGTATGGAAGTGATCAGGTGATGAATGCCTACGATCGGGCAAGAAACACGGAACACTATTTTGGCGTAAATGAAGAGCCGATCGAGCAGGTTCAGCATCATTTCAATACATATGTGTTGTCGTTGGTAGAGGCATATCCCGACGTTGAATTTATTGTCTATTACCCACCATACAGCATTTTGCGGCAGAAGCTGTGGCAGGACACGAACCCGGCCCGTTACAGCAACCAGTTGGAGATGAAGACGTGGATGTTCCAGCAGCTGAACCGTTACGGCAACACGCAAGTATATGATTTTCAGGCCGAAGTGGACTGGACCTACGATTTCTCGGTATTCAAGGATCTGTCGCATCATTCACAGGACATAAACTCCCGTATAACTTGGGCAATCAGTGAAGGGGATGTCCGCTATAAGGTGACACCGGATAATGTTGAGGCATTCACGGAACGGCTATCCAAACAGGTTGATACAGTGCTGATAGTCGGGAAGGAAGCCCGCAGCGTGGAGGTACGGATTGCCGAAAACGGAGAACCCGTCCATTTTACAAGTCGGAAGATGCCGGATGAGACAGAATTGATGGTACCCGTGAAGGAAGCGGTTAAAGCGCTTGGGATATCAGCGGTTTATGATGCAGGAAAAATAACTTTATCGGATCAAGCTTCTGTCGCCGAACTGACGGTAGATTCAACGAATGCTTGGGGGTGGAGCAGCAAAGAGGATTCCAAGAAAGAAGCGGCCGCAGCCGAAATTACGCTTCAGCATGCTCCTTATATCTCGGAGGGCAGGACGATGATCCCCCTCTTGCAAACGGCCGAATTATTGGGATATCAAGTAGAGGTGAAGAAGCTGGATCACTATACGTTACAGTTTGTCCTCAAGGGTCCTGCTTCATAGAGATATTAGAGTGCATTGCGACCATTGAAACAATTTCGCTGCAATCGACGCAAAGCGCGGATCAGCCTATTATTGCGGGACAAGTCGCCAACATCGGAGCGGGTATTACGTTACATATGCAAAGCTTGGCTGCACAGCAACTGCGTAATGCCACAGAACATGTGTTAAGCCATTCAACATTCAAGAAAGACGCTGCAAACATACAGCAATCCTTTCGCATATCAAGTGGATATGTAGTAACCCCCAGATTTACAGCCGTATAGGCACGCGATCTTGGGGTTATGTCAGGAATCAAATCGTCAAATTACAAAAAACCTGTACTTTTTTATCCATGCAGATAAAAAAGTACAGGTTTTTGTATATGATCTAACCGGTCAATCGTTTTGAAAGGGATTGGCCAAACCTCCGAAAGTTTCTCATTCCAAAGCAAGCAACGACTTGTGCTAACGCATCACCATGTCGGCAATAGGGTAATCCGGCTGAACGCTTAATACTTGAATATTTCGACGCAGACGGTTATAGCGCAGCGAGCAGTAATCCAGGTAATCATCCCCCGTATAATGGCGCAGCAGGGCCCATACTGTCCATAACAAATCTTGGGCCATCATATAACATTTTACCTTCATCAGATCATCCTGCGTAAACGTATTGCCGTAATAGACTTCAAACAGTTGGTCAATCGCCTCTGCTGTCAAACGCGATTCGATGATGTACGCGGCAATATCAAAGGCCGGATCGTTCATTCCAGAATATTCCCAATCTATCAAATAGACACTGCCATTGCCATCGACGAGAAAATTCTCGGGAACCGTATCATTATGGCAAGGTACGGAAATGACATGTTTAACATTCTCATTCATAAAACGAAGCAATTGCTCTTTTAAGGAGGCGTAGTCAAAAAACAATTCTCCGTTGATCTCCGTGACAATGGCTTCATATTTGGCAAGTTCACTGAGCCAATCAAACTGGTTAGGGAAGTGTTTGGGACTGCCATGAATCTTCTTCAGTAAAGAAGAAACGGCCTTCAGGCTTTGCAAAGCCAAGGGGTCTGCCGCGGCTAGCGTTTTGCTGTCTTGAATATACTTGCTGATCTTAATGCCGCTTTCCTCATCGAAATAGATACATTCCGAATTCACGCCAAACTCCGAAGCGATGCCGTTGTTCACACGTTCTATCCTGCGGTCGATCATTTGATCCGTCAAGTTACCCGGCTTGCGAATCACATATTCCGTTCCGTGGATATTCATAATGTAGTTATAATTGGTCAACCCGCCCGCAAAACGAGATTTGTCAAAAATAATAGAATCATCTTCAAAAAATAGACGTAGTTTTTGCTGCACCAGATCTTCCATATTCATATGTTTGGATAAAAAGTCGTTTAGAGGTTTCATGATGACCTTTTCTCGGCATTTCATATGTCATGCGTTAAACATGGCACACATTCGCCGCACAGATTTTGCCACAATTATAGCAAGACAGGCGGAGAAGTTCAATGAACTGAACGAGTCTGAGGGCATTCTGGTACTTGTGATGCAAGAAAGACGTTTTTGTACCAGATTGTTGGTAAAAGGGGCATTAGAATCCTAAAATCAGCTACCGAATCTTCCATAATAACGGGGCGAACCTATGTTAACCTGCAAGTGAGAGTTAAATGTCTAAGAAATTAAGCGGATTCACTAATAAAAATTATCCTGGTGAGGTGAGGTTCGAATGGAATACCGGGGAGAAGAAGCTCTCGGTCTTGTGGAAACACTGGGCATGGTTCCTGCCATCCAAGCAGCGGACGCTATGCTGAAAGCAGCAGATGTTGTTCTGGTATCCTACGAGAATGTTGGTTCCACGCTCGTAACCATAATGGTAAAAGGTGATGTCGCGGCGGTTCGTTCGGCAGTAGAGGCTGGTGCTGAAGCGGCAGCGAAGATTGGCAAAGTCACTGCCCATCATGTGATGCCGCGTCCGCTCCGTTCTATTGCAGGAATCGTGAAAGCGCATGCTATTAACGCATAATTGCCAGGAGGGGAGAAAGGTTCATGAGCAAGCATGATGCACTGGGTTTCATTGAAACCTTTGGAATTGTATTCGTCATGGAAGCAGCCGATGCCATGTGCAAAGCAGCTGATGTAGATTTAATCGGTTACGAAAACGTGGCATCCGGTTATATATCTGTCCTTGTTCGTGGAGATGTAGGGGCTGTAAGGGCTGCAGTAGATGCTGGTGTCGCCGCTGTACAGGCGATGGGGACTGAGGTTTACTCTTCAAACGTTATTCCCAACCCACACCCAGACATTGAAAAGATCATTGCCCGCTATGCCCTTCCATCTTAGGGGCAGGTTACCGGCAGAAATTCAAGGGAGGTGCCCGTGATGAACGACATCTTTGTTATGAAATCGAAGGTATATTCAGGTGAACAGTCACTGAATAAACTGGCGGAAATTCAAGGCACGAAAGCCTGCATCGTATCTGATCCGATGATGGAGAAACTGGGATATCTGGGTCAGGTGGTTGATCTGCTGCAAAGCGGTGGAATATCCGCAACAGTGTATACCGGTGTTAAGCCCGATCCGAGCGTGAGTGTTGTAGCCGAAGCGCTTCAAGTGTATTGGGAAAGCGGCGCTGATGTGTTACTGGCGCTGGGCGGCGGCTCCGTCATTGATACAGCGAAAGGCGTTCTGTACTTCGCTCGGCAATATGCGCAGGAGAAAGACGAGCCTTTTGTCAAACCATCGTTTGTCGCCATTCCATCCACCAGCGGCACCGGATCGGAAGTGACCGACTTTTCGGTAATTACGGTGGATGGAGACAAAATGGTTATCGTGGACGATTTTATCGCACCGGACATCGCGATTCTCGATTCCACTCTTACCAAGCAATTGCCAAACAAAATCGTGGTGGACACCGGAATGGACGTTCTTACTCATGCGCTGGAGGCTTATGTCTCTACCCAAGCGACCGACTTTACCGATGCGTTAGCTGAAAAGGCCGTCCAATTGGTATTTGCTCATCTGGAAACGCTTTACCATGATCCGGCAGACGCTGAGGCGCGGGATCGGGTACAGAATGCGTCCTGTATGGCGGGAATGGCTTTTACTAACGCTGGTCTAGGTATCATTCATAGCATGTCCCACGCCTTTGGCGGAACGTTTCACATTGCTCACGGACGGGTGAATTCCCTTCTTCTTGAGGCGGTAATGGAGTATAACGCCAACCTGGGCGGAAAAGTCATAGACAGGGTATGCGAACGCTATGCTAGGCTCGCTTCGCTGCTGCACTTGCCGGCACGGACCGCCCGTGAAGGAACCGTAAGTTTGATCCAGGCAATTGGAAAGCTGAAGCGTTCCATCGGTATCGAACACGGAATTCGTGAGCTTGGTGTTGATCAGGATGCTTTTGACGAGGCGTTGGCCCGCATGGCACAGACCGCGATAGCTGACCGCTGTACGCCAACCAATCCACGTCAACCAACAGCAGAAGAGTTGGAGCGAATCTACTGTAAAAGCTTTTAAATGCAAGTTCAAAAAGGACGGTTTTCAGCACCGAGAAGGTTGGATGAAGCTAGGGACAGAGGAGCGGAGCGTACGTTTTGGGTACGTGAGCACCGGAAGGCCCGGCTGAATTCAAGATTCGATGCCGAGTCTACTTCCTGATCCACTTCGTGATCAAAAGCGGACTTTTTGAACTACCTATATGAAATCTTACTAGATTGCGAGGGAAAAATATTGGATATTCATGAGTTTTCAAGCAAATTTGCTAATGCAACGAAGGCCATGGCTCCTCAAGAACGAGAAGCCATTATGAAGCTGTTCCAGGGAATTTCAAAACAGCTTTCGGATAAGGGAGCTCAGCCGCAGGTTGAACTAAGCCTCGGCCAGCTTCATAAGGAAGAATGTGCATACCCGGAAGGAATGACCGAGCGTTTGCGAGCTTTGAAAGAACATTATTTGACTGCTACGCCAAGCATTACAACCTATCGTGCCAGAGCCTTTACTCAGGTATATAAGGAAAATCCAGGTCTGCCAGCGATTATGCTGCGTGCCAAGGCTTTCCGCAAAGCGTGTGAAGAAGCTCCGCTTCTCATTCAGGACAACGAGTTGATCGTTGGTCATCCTTGCGGCGCACCGCGCGCGGGCGCTTTCTCGCCCGACATCGCTTGGCGCTGGACCCGGGATGAGCTCGATACCATTCATAACCGTCCTCAGGATCCGTTCTACATCTCGGAGGAAGACAAGCGGATCATGCGCGAGGAGCTGTTCCCGTTCTGGGAAGGCAAATCGGTGGATGAAATATGTGAACAGCAATATCGGGATGCTGGTCTTTGGGAGTTTTCCGGCGAAGCGTTCGTCAGCGATCTTTCCTATCATCAGATCAACGGCGGCGGAGACTCCAACCCAGGCTACGATGTCATTCTAATGAAGAAAGGGATGCTGGATATCCAGCGGGAAGCCAAGGAGCATCTTGCGAAGCTGTCCATGCAAAACCCGGAAGACATCGACAAAATTTATTACTATAAATCCGTGCTGGACACGACCGAAGGCGTGATGGCGTATGCCAGACGGATGTCTGAATACGCATACCAGCTGGCTGCAAAAGAAACAAATCCGAAGCGCAAGGCGGAGCTGCAAAAAATCGGTGAGATCAACGCTCGCGTGCCGGCTCATGCGCCGACTACATTCCATGAGGCAGTGCAATCGGTCTGGACCGTAGAATCTCTGCTCGTGGTGGAAGAGAATCAGACAGGCATGTCTGTCGGCCGTGTGGATCAATATATGTATCCTTTCTATGAGGCGGACAGAAAAGCCGGCCGAATGACAGAGTTTGAAGCATTCGAGATTGCAGGCTGCTTCCTGATCAAATGCTCGGAAATGATGTGGGTTTCCAGCGCGGGCGGCTCCAAGTTCTTTGCCGGCTACCAGCCGTTCGTCAATATGTGTGTCGGCGGGCAAAAACGAGAGGGCGGCGACGCCACCAACGACTTGACTTATCTGCTCATGGATGCAGTACGTCATGTCGGCGTTTATCAGCCTTCGCTCGCTTGCCGTATCCACAATAGTTCTCCTCAGAAATACTTGAAGAAGATTGTGGATGTCGTCCGTGCGGGGTTGGGCTTCCCGGCCTGCCATTTCGACGATTCCCACATCAAGATGATGCTGATGAAGGGCTGCAGTATCGAAGATGCCCGCGATTACTGTCTGATGGGCTGTGTGGAGCCGCAAAAATCCGGACGCTTGTATCAGTGGACCTCCACCGGATACACCCAGTGGCCGATTGCCATTGAATTCGTCCTTAACCGCGGCAAAATGCTCTGGCACGGAAGCAACCCGGGATTGGACATGGGCGATTTGAGCAACTTCAAGACCTATGAAGAATTTGAAGCAGCGGTGAAGAAGCAGGTAGAATACATCACCGAGCTCTCCGCAGTGGGTACGGTAATCAGCCAGCGCGTTCACCGCGATTATGCGCCGAAACCGCTTATGTCGATCATGTATGAAGGCACGATGGAGAGTGGTCGTGACGTTTCCGCTGGTGGCGCCATGTATAACTGGGGACCTGGCTTGATCTGGTCCGGCCTGGCAACTTATGCCGATTCGATGGCTGCCATCAAGAAGCTGGTTTACGATGACAAAAAATATTCGCTCGAGCAAATCCGTGACGCGTTGCTGGCCGATTTCGATGGTTATGAGCAGATCCACAGGGATTGTCTGGACGCGCCAAAATTCGGTAACGACGACGATAATGCCGATCGCATCGCCGCCGATATCACGGGATGGACTGAGAACTATCATCGCAAATTTAAAACGCTATACTCTACCTTCAGCCATGGTACGCTTTCGATTTCGAACAATACGCCTTTCGGCGAGATGACCGGTGCTACCGCTAATGGGCGCAAAGCATGGCTGCCGCTGTCCGACGGTATCAGCCCTACCCAGGGTCATGACAAGAAGGGACCGACGGCTATCATCAAATCGATAAGCAAGATCGATGTCGAGGCCATGAATATTGGTATGGTGCATAACTTCAAGCTTTTGCGCGGTTTGCTGGAAACACCTGAAGGAGAGAACGGACTGATTAATCTGTTACGGACAGCCTCCATTCTCGGAAACGGCCAAATGCAGTTCAGTTATGTGGATAATGAAACGCTGATTAAAGCGCAGCAAAATCCTGATCAATACCGTGATTTGATTATTCGGGTCGCCGGCTACAGTGCATACTTCGTGGAATTGTGCAAAGAAGTGCAGGATGAGATCATCAGCAGAACGATGATTGAGCATTTCTAAAATAGCCCCTTGCCTCTTCTCCGGCACTGTACGCCGGGGAAGAGACATACTGGCATTTAGATACGCTTTAAGGAAGGAGCCACAGCTATGGAGTCAGGTATGCCGGAAAAGCAGGCACGTATTTTCAACATTCAAAAATATTCCATATACGACGGCCCCGGTATCCGGACGCTTGTTTTCTTCAAGGGATGCCCCCTGCGCTGTCAGTGGTGTGCGAACCCGGAGGGTCTGGAAAAGAAATATCAGGTGATGTACCAACGGGATTTGTGTAACGATTGCGGGGCATGTGTTGCGGCGTGTCCTAAGGGAATCCACCGTATGGACACTTCCGGCTCGCAGGAGCCGTCCAAGCCGCAGCATGTAGTTGACCGGAAGATCGAGTGCATGGGCTGCCGGGCATGTGAGAAGGTTTGTCCCGCGCGGGCGCTTTCTATCGTCGGGATGAATATGACGGTATCGGAAATTGTGGAAATTGTAGAGCAGGATATGCTGTTCTACACGACGTCCGGCGGCGGCGTCACCTTGGGCGGCGGCGAAGTATGCGCGCAATCCGAATTTGCGGTCCATTTGCTCAAGGAATGCAAGCGCGCCGGAATTCATACGGCCATTGAAACCTCCGGGCATACCAAACCGGAAGCGATTTTGGCCATGGCCGAATTCACCGATCTGATATTGTACGATGTGAAACACATGGATTCGGATCGCCATTATCAACTGACGGGTGTACGCAACGAGCGCATTCTCGACAATTTGCGGGAACTGATTACCCGCAAACATAACGTGATGGTGCGGATGCCGCTGATGAAGGGGCTCAATGATGATGCGGACACCATCCGCAAAACGGTGGAGTTTCTGCTTCCCTATAAGGAATACCGGAATCTTCAAGGCATCGATTTGCTCCCGTATCACAAGCTGGGCATTAACAAATACAGGCAATTGGATATGGTTTACAGCGTTGAACGCGATTTAAGTCTGAATGAAGCTGATTTGGAGCGTATTGAACGTCAAATCAGCCAATACGATTTCCCGGTTCGGGTGGTCAAACATTAAGACATGCTTTCGAACCCAGTTTTGTTCGGTAAAGCTGCCGCTTTACAAACTCGCAAAACTTTTAGGAGGAGGATGTTTATATGCAGCAGCCTGATGGGCCGGATCTTGGGCGGATTATTCAAGAGTCGGTGCCGGGCAAACAAGTGACGCTGGCCCATATCATTGCTTCACCCGTGCCTGATATGTATGCAAGACTGGGCATTGATGAAGCGGGGGCTATTGGCATATTAACACTCTCGCCCAGCGAAACCTCCATTATTGCCGCCGATATCGCCACCAAGGTGGCAGATGTGGAAATCGGCTTTCTGGATCGCTTTACGGGTTCGTTGCTTCTCACCGGAGATATAGCCAGTGTGGAAACTGCGCTGCGAGCCATCATTGAGACGTTCTGCAATCGTCTGGGTTTCGCAACGGCGGAAATTACACGGACATGAAAAAACGTATGATGCTGATCGGCCCGACAGGCTGCGGAAAAACGACGCTGGCCCATGCGCTTGACGGTACGGATCGCCCGTTGCGGCGGACGCAGGATTTGATCTACGGGCCGAAGACGATCGATACACCCGGCGCGTATGTCGAGCATACCTGGATGTACAGGCATTTGATTGCAACGGCGCAGAACGCAAGCCATATTTTGATATTGGTGGATCAGTCCCGGCATCTGGAAGTCTACCCGCCCGGCTTTGCGTCTTCTTTCACAAAGCCGGTTGTTGGGGTAATCACGAAAACCGATCTTGCGCTGGAAAATGAGAATTACGGTGTACAAGTTTTAAAACGTACCGGGATAACCGAACCCTTTTTCCGCATTAGTCTTCCCGTGGGAAGGGGAATCGGGGAATTGAAACGTTATTTGTTCTGGTAATAAGAGTGGAGTTGATACCATGAAATTTATTACCGAAATGGAATTGCGCAATGTGTACAGGATAGAACCTTTTACATCATACATGGTGGAGTATGGAAGCCGATTGACGCCGGAGGCGCGTCAGTTTTTGACGGATCGCCAGATCGCCGTCTCCTACGGTACGCAAGTGCAAAATCAGGAACAAAAGCAAGAGCCGCTCCCGAATCCGGAGCAACAGGCGGAAAATCCGGATTGGCGGCGTGGGAAGCTGCGCTGTCAAATGCAATCCGTCTCAGCCCTGTTCTTGTTAACCGGGCAGGAGCTGCTGGAGCGGGATGTGCTGCTGGCCCAGAAGGTGCTAGAGCTGTCAAGGCAGTTTTCGGCTCTCCAGAAAGGAGAAGGAGGCGGCGGATCCACAGCCGATTTATTTTTCCAGGGTTGTACCGGCATTCCTGCCGATGTTCTTTGTGAGGATGCGGGAGATTGCTTTGAGGTAACCGAGTTTCACATTCAATTGGAAAAGGGCAGAGAAATTGCTTTGCTTCACCGTCTGCGCTGCGCTTTGCGGGAGCTTGGGTTTGCCGTATTGGAAGCCGAAGATGCTAGTCCCCAAGAAAAGCCTCAGGTACCTATTATTCCTGGAATCAACTACATGATTAACGCATTGAGCTCGCTTATTTGCAGAACGACAGGAGGTAGAACATGCCAGAGACAAAACCCTTCGCATACTGCGATCAACTCGTAAAGCAATTTGAAGCGGTTATCCAGAAACCGATTCCGGGTCGGTCTTCGTTCTACTATACCGGTGTGGATCTGGGAACGGCCTGTGTGGTGCTTACGGTTTTGGATGACACCCGGAAGCCGGTGGCGGGAGCTTACCGCTACGCCGATGTGGTCCGCGACGGAATGGTGGTGGACTACTTAGGAGCGATTCAGATCGTAAGGGAGCTTAAGGCGCAGTTGGAGCAGCAATTGGGTGCAGAACTTGAATATGCGGCTTCGGCGATTCCTCCGGGAACCGATTTGCTGGATGCTGGCGCAATCAAGCATGTGATTCAGGGCGCGGGTTTTGAAGTTACGGCTTTATTGGATGAACCTACGGCGGCTAATGCCGTGCTGCAAATATCCAACGGTGCCATTGTAGATATTGGCGGCGGAACGACGGGCATTTCGATTCTGAAGGATGGCAAGGTTGTCTATGTCGCCGACGAAGCTACGGGAGGCACCCACTTTTCTTTGGTGATTGCCGGGGCTTACCAGATGAGTTTTTCTGAAGCCGATTTGTTTAAGCGCGACCCTGCTCATCACCAAGAATTGCTGCCGCTGCTCCGGCCGGTTATTGATAAGGTTGCCTCCATCGTCAACCGCCATGTTGTTGGCCATGAGGTCAAGGAATTGTACTTGGTAGGGGGCACCTGCTGCCTGTCCGGTATGGAGGCAATCATTGAGCAGAAGACCGGCATTGCTACCTATAAGCCTAGCAACCCCCTGTTTGTCACGCCGCTGGGCATTGCTCTGAATTGTACACGGGAGGCGATGTGAATGGAATTTCGGATTATCAAATCTCCTTCCAAGGGGACGCTGGACATTTTGCTTCGTCGCAGAGGAGTACCCAGTAGTCGGGAAGTTCCCCCATGCGACGCGGTCGGACTGGTGCAGGGCAGGCTGATTGATATGATATGGGCCGCTGATGTAGCTGAAAAAGTGGTGGGCGTAACCGTGGAGGATATTCGCGGCAGCTGTCCGCAGAACATGATCCTTCTCGCCATTTTTGGTGACACGGCTTCCGTGGAGGACGCCATCGCCGAGATTAAGCAGAGGAGCGGAACAGCGGGGAGGAAGGACTGCTATGATTGCCGCTGAATTGATTCACAATATCTGGTCTACCCGTAAAGCCGATTCCCTTGTGGGAATGAAACTGATGCTGGCCGAGGTGATTGGTGGAAGCGACGACGGGCGCCGCTTGATTGTAGTCGATACGATCGGCGCTGGCATAGGCGATCGAGTGATTGTTTGCACCGGCTCTTCGGCCCGCAAAATGCTGCATACAGACGATGTTCCTGTGGATGCCGTCGTCGTCGGCATCATCGACGCAGACTGCGTTTTCGAATAAATGCTCGAACAGAAATCTTATAGAGGTTGTTCAAAAAGTCCCCCTTTGATCACGAAGAAACACTGAATGCATATTCGACATCGAATCTTGAATTCAGCCGGGCCTTCCGGTGCTCACGTACCCAAAACGTACGCTCCGCTCCTCAGGCCCTAGCTTCATCCAACCTTCTCGGTGCTGAAAGTCTGACTTTTTGAACACTTACTTATAATTCGAAAGGGGGCGAGAAGTTGAAAAAACTGATATGCGCTGCGGATGTGGAAGAATGGGTGACTTCCGGACAGAAGCGGTGCTGCATTGACAATAACACGATTGTGACACCGGCGGCCCATGATAAGGCAAGGGAGCTGGGGTTGGTGTTTACCCATGAGCCATGTGAGGCCATGAGTTCCGAGGCTGTAGGCTGCGAAACTCAGGATGATCTCGACATGAATGCCATTTTTAAAATATTCAAGATGTTATCGGAAAAAGGTCTGGTTGAAAAGCTGTTGGGAACGGCTCTTGAGCCACCTTATCAGGCGGAGACGGATCCGACTGGCTTGAAACTTGTGCGGGGCCGGACGGTAAAAATGGAAGCTTACGAAACGGGGAAACCCGGTGCCAAGGTATATCGACAAGAGGTAATCGGGAAACCGGATTGTTCCATGAGTGCAGGGTTTCTGACTGTTGATCACGATAGCTTCGAGCAGGAGACGGCCCACGAAGAAACTTATATGGTGTTGGAAGGTTCGCTTGACGTCACTTTGAACGAGAGAACCTTCACCGCTCATGAGGGAGATGTACTCTACATCCCCAAAGGGGTGAAAGCGACCAAGGGATCGTCGGACTGCGCGAGGATGTTTTATATGAATTATCCGGCAGGTGGTCCTGATCGGAAGCTGCAGTAACAGGAGGTGATAGCATGCAGGCGCTTGGATTAATTGAAACGCGGGGACTTCTTCCGGCGATTGAATGTCTGGACATCATGCTCAAATCAGCTCAGGTAGAACTGATAGAAAAGTGCAATGTGGGCGGCGGGCTAGTAACGATCGCGGTAACTGGCGATGTCGGCGCTGTTCAGGCATCCGTGGAAGCAGGGGCCTCCGCGGCGCAACAATTGGGCAGTGATGTGCTCATCAGCCGGCATGTCATTCCAAGACCCCACGACGACATTCAGAGCATCATAGGCGGGCGTAATGTTTCGAACCTTGCCAAGAAGAAGGAAGAGCCGGCGCAGCCAGTACAGCATATTCAGGCGGCGGAACAGTTTCCAAAGCAGCTGCCCGAGCAAACGCCAGAGCAGACTCCGGAAACGGACGCATTGTCTGAGGTTCCAATGGACACGGCACCCGATGTTCCACTGGACGAAGCTCCTAAAGTTTCACTGGAAGCGGCGCCCGATGTCAATAACGGTGGTGAAAAAGGCTTCCCTCCACTAGCAGCCGATCCCGCTCAAGTTCTTGCGTCTGAAGAGGCCAGCCCGGAAACAGGCAATGAAGATTCGGTAGATGGAGAGCAGGCAGTGCTGGACAGTCCATTCAAACACCAGATTGACGTGCTGGTAAAGGAAGTCGGGCTTGACAAAGCAATGGAGCAACTGGAATCGATGACAGCCGTGAAGCTGCGCCGACTGGCCAGAGAGTGCGGTCCTGCGTATGGGATGAGCATGACGACCATTTCCAAGGCCAACAAGGTGAAACTGCTCAAGCGGTTCCGCCATTATTATCAACAGTAAGCTGGATTCGAGAGGGGGATGTTTCACTTGGAAAATTATGATTATGACTTGCAATCGATTCAGGAAACCCGGGAATTGGCCCGTGCAGGAAAAGCTGCCACCGATATCCTTGCAGGGTACAATGCTGAACAGATTGATAAAATTGTACAAAACATGGTGCGGACAGCGGAGCTCAACGCCGCCGAACTGGCTGCGCTGGCAGTAGAAGAAACCGGATTTGGCAAAATTGAGGATAAAATCTTCAAAAACCGTCTGGCTTCCACGGAGCTGTATGAATCCATTCGGGATACGAAAACGATTGGGGTTATCCGCGAGGATAAGACCAATCAATTAATCGAGATTGCCGAGCCTGTCGGACTGCTCATGGGTATTATTCCATCAACCAATCCGACATCCACTACGATTTTCAAATCGATCATTGCGATAAAGGCTCGTAATGGAATCATCTTTTCGCCGCATCCTTCGGCAAAGAAATCCATCATGCGGGCCGCTGAACTTATGCACGCAGCCGCTGTCGAGGCAGGCGCTCCCGAAGGAATCATCGGCTGCGTTACCAAGCCTTCGATGCCGGCGACACAGGAACTGATGAAGTGCAATGAAATTGCCATGATTATCGCCACAGGCGGCTCGGCGATGGTGAAATCCGCCTACAGTGCGGGGAAACCGGCGCTAGGGGTGGGTCCGGGTAATGTACCGGCCTATATTGAACGCACCGCTGATATTCCTAAGGCAGTAGCTAATATCATTGCCAGCAAAACCTTCGATTACGGTACAATCTGCGCATCTGAACAGGCCGTTATCGTGGAAGAATGCATCCGTCCTCAGGTGATCGCGGAGTTTGAGCGTCAAGGCGGTTACTTTATGAATCAAGAGGAAACTGCCAAAGTCGCGTCCAAGCTGTTTGTTAAAGGCCATGCCATGAATTCAAGACTGGTGGGACGTTCACCTCAGGTGATCGCAGAAGCGGCCGGTATTCAAATTCCAGCAGAGGTCAAGGTGCTGTTAGGCGAACAGCAGGGCGTGGGAGAAAAATTCCCGCTGTCCTATGAAAAGCTGACTACCGTGCTGGCGTTCTACACTGTACAGGACTGGCGTGAGGCTTGTGATCTAAGTGTTCAGCTGCTGCGTAATGGAGGAATAGGTCATAGCTTCTCCATCCATACACAGAATCACGATATGGTCATGGAATTTGCGCAAAAACCTGTATTCCGCATTTTGGTAAATACAGGCTCCACTCAGGGCGGTGTGGGCGCAAGCACCGGGCTTGCCCCGGCCTTCACTTTGGGATGTGGAACCTGGGGGGGCAGCGCCACCTCGGATAATGTGGGACCACAGCACTTGATTAATATCAAGCGTGTGGCTTATGGCATTAAGGACTGTACAGCACAAAGCCCTTATTCTGCTCCCTCTCCGCAAGAGCCGAAGCAACAGGAGGATGCAATGCTGTTGAATCTGGTCGATGAGCTGGTGTCCATTTTGCAGAAAAGCGGTGACAGCTAATGGGGAACTATGATCAAGTACTATCTTTGTTAATGGAGGTTGTTTCCGGTGCTGGAAAGGCGGAACAAGAGCCGCGCACCATCCCTTTAGGGATTTCAAACCGCCATGTGCATCTGTCCCAGGCTGATGTGGAGACGCTCTTTGGAGCCGGATATACGCTATCCAAAATGCGTGATTTGTCCCAACCCGGACAGTATGCATGTAATGAAACCGTTACGGTCTGCGGTCCTAAGGGTGCAATTGAAAAGGTACGGGTTCTCGGACCAGTACGGAAACAGACCCAGGTAGAAGTTATGCGAGGAGACTGTTTTAAGCTGGGCGTGAAAGCTCCAGTGCGCTTATCCGGGGAGCTTGAAGGTACACCGGGCGTCACATTAGTTGGTCCAAAGGGAAGCGTATATATGATCTGCGGCTTGATGGTTGCCCAGCGTCACATTCATATGACGCCTGATGATGCCCTTTTCTTTGGCGTAACCGACGGAGAAATGGTCAGTATTCAATTTGATGGTCTCCGGGGCGGAGGGTACAATCAGGTCGCAATCCGGGTTAGCCGTGACGCCGCTCTCGACTGTCATATCGACGTCGAAGAGGCTAACGCGATGGATCTGACATCAACGTCTGTTGTCAAAATCATAAAAAATCGCTAGGAGGAAATGAACATGAGATCAGAAGCTCTTGGTTTGGTTGAAACAAAAGGTTTGGTAGGTTCTATCGAAGCAGCGGACGCTATGGTTAAAGCGGCCAACGTCACCCTGATTGGCAAAGAGATGGCAGGTGGCGGCCTTGTTACCGTGATGGTACGGGGCGATGTAGGTGCTGTGAAGGCGGCAACAGATGCCGGCGCCGCGGCCGCGAAGAATGTAGGGGAACTCGTGTCGGTACATGTGATTCCTCGTCCCCACAGCGAAGTGGAGAACATCCTTCCGTTCACTAAGGCATAATTCAAATATTGATAAAATAAGCCTGCTTCCGAAAGCAAGTTTTGTTCGGTAAGCTAGCGCTTCATTCTCACAAAACTTTTAGGAGGAATGTAACATGAAATCGGAAGCATTGGGTTTAATTGAAACAAAAGGTTTGGTAGGTTCTATCGAAGCAGCGGACGCTATGGTCAAAGCAGCCAATGTCACCCTGATTGGCAAAGAGATGGTAGGCGGCGGCCTTGTTACCGTAATGGTACGAGGCGATGTAGGTGCTGTGAAAGCGGCAACGGACGCTGGTGCCGCAGCCGCACAGCGTGTAGGGGAACTGATATCCGTACATGTGATTCCTCGTCCTCACAGTGAAGTGGAGCACATCCTTCCTGCCGCTAAGCTATAATTGATTTTGATACTCTGCAAAAGGCCAAAACTCGGTAAAACGGGTTTTGGCCTTTTTATTTTTGCCTGCGAAAGCCCGCTTCTAGAAGGGGGGGACTTCTATAAATAGGGTTTAGAGGAGGAGGGATGTACTATTTCCAAACAGGCTGAAAATTGCTATAATAGAGATGTTACTTTGTGAAAAATTTATCAAGAAACATCATTTTCCCATTCATTTTTCGGTGAAAGGGTGCAACGAGATTATGCTGAAAACCGATAATCCGATCGCAACAAAGGTATACGCACGATACAGCGGCATCCTGTCTCTTTCCAAGTTCTCGCTGCTGCTGCACGATAACAATGGAGACGTGCTGCTGGAGTTCAATCCGTCCCCTGATTTCTGCAGGCATATTTGCTGGGAGAATCCTACGCGACCTTGCGCGGATTATTTGAAGCGCTTTAATTCAGGCGAGCAGGGGAGATTTGTTTGCTGTTACGGCATGGAGAATATTTTGCTGCCCATTATGGTCGACGATGAGGTTGTTGGCTTCATATCGGGGATGCAGGCGTATTCCCAGGAAAGGGAATTTCAGAAGTATCTGATTAACACGGCGGAATTAGCTGAAATGAAGGGGCTGGATTTGGAGTTTGTCGCGAAGGTGATATCGGCTTTTCCAACCATTGACAAGGATCAAGCAGATATTCACGAGCAGCTTTGCCATCATATCGCAAGGAATATTGCGCTCGATATCGCCGAAAGCGCGCAGGACAACACAGGGATTATCAATCGTCTGTCTGCGGAAAAGGAAATATTGGAGAAGAAAGTGATTGACTTAGAAGCCAAAAATATGTCGCTCGTCATCAATCCACATTTCCTGTTTAATACGTTGAATTCCATTGCCCGCATTGCCTATTTCGAACACTCCCATACGACGGAGGAATTGATCTATTGCCTGTCCGACTTGCTGCGATACAATGTGAAGCAAGATGATCAGCTTCATACCATCGCATCTGAAATCGATAACATTGAGAAGTATTTGTATATACAAAAGGCGCGTTTCAAGAACCGTCTTCAGTATGAAATCATGGTTCCTAATGAATTAAAGGCTTATCGCATTCCGAATATGGTGATTCAGCCTATTGTGGAAAATGCAGTCATTCATGGAATTACCCCTAAGCGGGATGGAGGAACCGTTCGTCTGATTGCCGAAAAGTACAAAAATGATATCACCATTTCTGTTATAGACAATGGCAACGGGTTCTCACCGGAGGTACTCAAGCTCATTCATCAGCCGGACAGCAAGATCGGCGTGGGCTTCCGGAGCACCGATAGCCGTTTGAAGCGTTATTTCGGAGAAGAGTATGGGTTATCGATCGTGAAATCCGATTACAGCGGGAGCACGATTAACATCCGCATCCCCACCCAACCCAATGCGAGGTGATAATGCCATGAGTGTAGTTATGTTTGTTGAAGATGAACCGATAGAACAGGAATTTCTTCAATCCATCGCGCAGGAAATGCTAGGTGCTGAAGATAAGCTGCTTATTTGCGATACCGGTATACAAGCGATTAAGTTCGCCAAACAATATCGGCCGGATATTATTTTTATGGATATCATGCTGCCTGAAATGGATGGAATATCCTCGTTGCAGGAAATTCGCCGCTTTCTCCCTAACGCCTGCGTAACGATTTTGTCGGCCAGCTCGGATTTCTCCTATGCACAGGCGGCAATCAGTCTGCAGGTAAACGAATATTTGCTAAAGCCGGTCAAGCCGGAAAAATTGCGGCAAATGATTCGCAAGGGGCTGGAGAAGGCTGCTCAATCAGAAGAAGATGGTGTAACCGAAACGTATCAGATAGAATCGGCTCAAGAATGTCAGCGCTTTATTCAAGAAGCCGTCGATTATATTCAGCAGAATTACAAAGATAAGCTGACCCTGCAAATGGTAGCGAGTCATGTGTACATGAATGCCCAATATTTTAGCCGCATATTCAAAAGGGAGCTCGGCGTTACTTATACGGATTATGTGAACAAGCTCAAGATTGCACATGCCTGCAAGCTGCTTGAGACTACCGGGTATCCCGCCTATCGCATCTCCACAGAATGCGGCTTTACCGATCCGTCTTATTTCAACCGGGTATTCTACAAGCAAATGAATATGACGCCGAAGGAATACAAAAAAAGCGTTCTAGCTCGAGTTTAAAAAAACACTCTATAGATAGAATTAAGGAAACTTCCCCCGACTAAGTGTTGGGTGGGAGTTTTTTTTATTTACGATGTCGTCCTAAAAGTACGAAAAGTACCAGATTGGAGAAAAAAGTGATTCCGGAAGTCCAACAAGAGGTACGGTTAGTGACAGGCGCATTGGCAGCTTTGCTATACAATGAAGATACATCTACAAAGACAAATCTACTTAACAGAGGTGTATGGACGATGAGGGAAGCAGTGGCTTCTGCCGGCATGCTGAAACAAAAGATGAATAGTCGTTTCCGAAGAAATGGAATCGCTTACGGACTGATTTCCGGGTTAACGTTCGGCCTTTACAGTACCGTTGTTGCCCTGGCCATGATGAAGGAGCCTTTTCTGGGGGTCGTAGGAGCGTTTGCGGCGCCTATCGTGGCATCGGCGATCAATGATGCTTTGGCGGCAATCTGGCTTTTGATCTGGAACTTCAAGAAAGGGATGATCAAAGAAATCGGTCGCAGTCTAGTAACAATACCGGGGTTGATGGTCGCAATTGCCGCGGTGTTTGGCGGTCCAATCGCTAACGGGGCCTATCTAGTTGGAATTGATATGGCTGGAGCGGCGGCTATTCCAATTTCGGCGCTTTGTCCGATGTTTGGTGCTATTTTCGCGCGAATGTTTCTGAAGCAGAAGATTGATAAACGGGTGGCCGTCGGCATGTTCATCTGTGTTATCGGAGCGGCGCTCATTTCTTATGTTAAGCCTGAAGGTGGAGTGGATAATTTCACACTAGGCATTATTTTTGCTCTGGTGGCCGCACTTGGCTGGGGATTGGAAGGCGTATTTGCTACTTTCGGGATGTCTATGCTTGATTCCAATATCGCCATTACCATTCGCGAGGGCGTTTCCGGACTCGTATATATTGCTGTGCTGATCCCGATCTTCAGCGCGACAGATCTCTTTACTTCCGTACTTGGCTCCGTGTCGCCTATGCTCATTATCGCGGCTGCGGCCCTGTTTACGGCAATCTCTTTCCTGACATGGTATATGGCCAATAGTATGGTTGGTGTTGCTGTCGGAATGTCGCTCAACATTACCTATGTACTGTGGGGGGTTGTCTTTGCCGCTATCTTCCTCGGCAGTTCGTTGACTCCTACTATAATTGCCGGCGCAGTTATTATTACACTTGGAGCGCTTTTAGTTTCGATGAATCCAATGGATCTGTTCAAAAAGAAGGAGGCGTAAGCAAATGCCATTGTTGCCGATTCGCTCCCGGGTGCTGCTTTTCATGTCCACTGTGCAGCAAGCAAATATTGATGATGCAATGGACGCTTTGAAAAGCGAATACGGTGGAGAACGTCAATTTACAAGAGCAAACTTTCTGGATCATATGCTGTCTTTGCAGGCAAACGGATTGATCGACGAGGTCCAATACGAGCTGGATGCTAACGGGGAATTATGTATGTACTATGCAATCAACAATGAGGGAATCCATACGATCAATAAATATTTGCCTAAAAAGTGGACGCAAAACTAAGAACAATCTCATACAACCCGGCCTAAGGCCGGGTTCAGATTGAAACGAACTCCCGTGAACTACTGTATCGCGGGAGTTATTTATATTCAGAATCAGAGTAGTATGACTGTCTCACATCGCTTGGTGTCTCGTCCAGCGGCAGTTGGACCAAGACAAAAAGGACCAGCGGTTAGCGTACTCCTCGCCGATACCGCTTTGTCGTAGCTGCTCATCGGGTTGGTGTCGTAGCAACGCCGCATGAGCGTTCATTCAATAACAAGTGCTATCTCTACCGGGTTCTTTGACGATTGTATTGGGCAAGGTTATTTTAATGGAACCTGCTTGGACAATGCTTCAAATTGCTCCAGGTGAGGAGCCACTTTAGTTTGAATGCTCTTGAAATATTGGATTGCGGCGTCATTTTGACGCTGTTCAGCTGCCGAGTTGGCAGGGAAAATCGAAGATTTTTTATTGATGGCGCCGTTTCTGTAATGAACGCTGAACATCGTTCCGGCGGCCCAGGCTTTCTTCATGTTTTGATTGAAGCCCATGATTTCGAGCGATTCCTTGCCTTTCTTGTAGGTAAAGCTGTAGTCGGGATCCGCGATGGCATGAATGACATCGTATCCACTTTGGAAGACGCCTGCCTGGAATGTCCCTTTCTGGATCTGATTCCATCGGACGGACCCGTCAGGCAATGTCACCTTATGCGTCAGGATGCCTTCGCCATCCATTTTGTCGTTGCTCCAGCGGCCGGTGTATACCACCTTATGTGCTTCACCGTCTACTTGATATTCGTTCATGTATTTACCGTTTCCGGCGCGCTTCCCGTTAATGAATTCGCCGGAATATTGTTTGCCATTTCCCCACTTGATTGTACCGCGTCCATTGGGCTGGCCGTTGGCTGCTTCACCGTAATAGGACGTCCGTTCGGAGATCTGTATCCATTCTTTGGCTGAGGCCGCATTGACGGATACCGGCAGCGAAGCTAGTGAAGAGGCCATAATCGAAGCTGAGAGTGTTAAGGTTACGGATAATGCCGTTATTTTTTTCATGAACATGTAGGCTCCTTTATTAATATGGTTCTATTATACTCTTCGCTGGTTACTTCTTCATTCCTCTATATGTCCTATATAATGAAGCGGAAGAGGATGGTGATTTGAATGATTGAGCCTTTTCGGATACGGTTTAATTTTTGAGGTAAACGATAACGGGAGGGAACAGGATTGACACATGAAGAAAACGCCGCAGGTTGGGACGCGATTGATGAGCAGCTGCTGAAGCTTTACGGGGAGCAGGAGCCGAAACATTACGGGGCTCTAATTCCTTATGCCCTTGGAGGACCCGATCCGCTGAATGGAATCAGCGCTTATACATCGAATGCCCCAAGTCCGCATTGGCATGTGGTTACTTATGGCTTTAGCGAGCTGTATGACAAGGAATCGGACAATCTGGAGGAGAGCGGTTACGGATTCGAATTGACGTTCAGGCTGGCTAAGGGGGAGGATGAGGAAGAGCCGCCGGCGTGGGCGCTAAATCTGCTTCAGAACATGGGGAGATACGTGTTTAACAGCGGGAACGTTTTTCGCTCGGGGGATTATTTGGATGCTAATGGGCCGATTTGCCTGGGAGCCGATACGAAATTGACCGCACTCGCCTTCACCCTGGATCCCGAGCTGCCGGGGATGGATACGCCGAATGGTCGGGTAGAATTCCTGCAGATGGTTGGCATCACACGTGAAGAACTCGAGGCGATGCAGACATGGAATACGCTTGGCGTATTACAAGCATGTGCAGAGTATATGCCGCAATATATAACGGATCTGGATCGGGATTCGCTCCTGAATGTATCTTCGATTTCGGAAGCCGTTGACCGAGGGACAAAACAAGAGGGCTCGAACACCGGATTTCTCTACGTGAGCCAGCTGGCTTTTGAACCGGGAAAGAAGGGCTGGTTAAGCAAAACTCCGGCTACATTACAAATAGGCGCCAAGCAGGCCGAAATTATCGGGAAGCTGCTGCAGGGCCGAATTCTGAAGGATAAGAAACTGAGCCTTGTAGGTTCGGATGTTCGGGTCGTATTTGAGCCGGGGGAAGAGAGCCGCTGGACTGCGGAGGACGGAGATGTTACCCTGGTTTTGGACGATCGGACCGCGAGTGAATTCTCAAGCCGATTGCTGCCGCAGGTCAGCACTTTCGAGCTTTCTGGTTTGAAGGGAATCCGGATTGAGGTCCTGAAGACAGAAATCAAGGATCAAGAAGGAAACGTTGTTCAAGTTATTGGATAGCACGGTGAAAAATAAGAATAACTCAGATAGAAACAATTTCCTGTCCATATAAAATAGTTTACAATTTGAGTGATGTCTATATACTTATACTTTAAAGCGGTACATAAACATCATGCTACAGGGAAATGGTTCTGACAAAGGGAGGATTACATTGAAAGCATCTATTAAAGTAGGGATCGTAGGTTATGGAAACTTGGGCAAAGGCGTACAGAAAGCCATCGGGCAAAATCCGGATCTGGAGCTAGTAGCCATCTTCACGCGCAGAGACCCGCAGCAAATGCCGGCCAATTCCGGTGCTCGTTTCGAGCATATATCAGCGGCAGAGCAGTATATCGGCAAGATTGATGTTATGATTCTGTGCGGCGGTTCGGCTACAGATTTGCCTGAGCAAACGCCACAGCTTGCCAGCATGTTCAATACGGTAGACAGCTTTGACACACACGCGAAAATCCCTGAGTTTTTCGAGGAAGTCAACAAAGCGGCGATGGGCGGAGGCCGTGTCAGCGTCATCTCGACGGGCTGGGATCCGGGCTTGTTCTCCATGAATCGTCTGCTTGCTGAAGCGATTTTGCCGGAAGGAAAAGATTATACCTTCTGGGGCAAAGGCGTGAGCCAGGGCCACTCGGATGCCATCCGTCGTGTTCCCGGGGTGAAGGCAGGCGTTCAATATACGGTTCCAGTAGAAGAGGTTATCAACCAAATCCGTGCCGGTGAAACACCGGAGCTCGCCACGCGCGAGAAGCACCGGAGAGATTGCTTCGTTGTCGCGGAAGAAGGTGCGGACCAAGAGCAGATCCGTCAAACGATTGTGTCGATGCCTAACTATTTTGCCGATTACGATACAACCGTAACTTTCATTACGCAAGAAGAGCTTGAGGCTGAGCATGCAGGCATGCCTCATGGCGGATTTGTCATTCGCAGCGGCGTAACCGGAAGCGGAAATAAACAAATTGTTGAATTTGGCCTGAAGCTCGACAGCAACCCGGAATTTACGGCCAGTGTGCTGGTATCTTATGCAAGAGCTGCCCATCGTTTGAGCAGAGAGGGACAGCAAGGCGCCAAGACGGTGTTTGATATCCCGCTGGGATACTTATCTCCAAAATCGGCCGAAGAGCTCCGCAGCGAGCTTCTATAAGCTGTAAGAAGCCCTACCGCATATGCGGTAGGGCTTCTTTTTGTTTCTTATTTATACGATACCTTGTGCGATCATGGCATCAGCCACTTTGATAAATCCTGCGATGTTGGCACCAGCCACAAGATTGCCGGCTACGCCATACTCCTCTGCAGCTTCTACGGCACTGCTGTAGATGTTTTTCATGATCTGATGCAGCTTCGCATCCACCTCTTCAAAGGTCCATGACATTCTCATGCTGTTCTGGCTCATCTCCAGCGCGGATACGGCAACCCCGCCTGCATTGGCGGCTTTAGCCGGTCCGAACAGCACGCCGTTGCTGATGAACTGCTCAATCGCTTCCAGCGTAGAAGGCATATTGGCTCCCTCACCGATGGCTTTTACACCATTCATGATGAGTGTTTTCGCTGCTTCTTCATCCAGCTCATTCTGCGTGGCGCAAGGAAGTGCGATATCGCATGGAATGGTCCAGATGCCGGTGCAGCCTTCGGTATATTCGGCATGCGGGTGAATCTTGACGTATTCACTGATCCGCAGGCGATCCCGTTCCTTCAGCAGCTTGACGGTTTCGAGGTTAATTCCGTCCGGATCATACAGGTATCCGTTGGAATCACTGCAGGCGATGACGTGTGCACCGAGCTGCTGTGCTTTTTCAATTGCGTAGATGGAGACGTTGCCCGAGCCGGACACCACGACGCGGCTGTCTTTGAAGCTAAGGTCTTGCGAGGCCAGCATCTCCTGTACGAAGTAGACGCAGCCGTAGCCGGTTGCTTCCGTACGGGCCAGGCTTCCGCCATAGATGACGCCTTTGCCTGTCAGCACGCCGGCCTCATGTCCGCCGCGGATCCGCTTGTATTGGCCGAACATATAACCGATCTCGCGAGCGCCGACACCGATATCGCCGGCAGGCACATCGGAATCAGGTCCGATATGGCGGTACAGCTCGGTCATGAAGCTCTGGGTAAAACGCATGACTTCCTGATCGGACTTGCCTTTCGGATCGAAATCCGAACCGCCCTTGCCGCCGCCGATGGGCTGGCCTGTGAGCGCATTTTTGAAGATTTGTTCAAAACCAAGGAATTTGACGATACCGGCATACACCGAAGGATGGAACCGGATGCCGCCTTTGTACGGACCCAGCGCGCTGTTAAATTGGACACGGAACCCGCGGTTTACTTGGGTTTTGCCTTGATCATCCACCCATGGGATACGGAAGGTGATCATTCGTTCAGGCTCCACGAGGCGTTCCAGAATACCGTGTTCCCGATATTTCGGATGCTGGGCTAAAACAGGGACGAGGGAATCTACAAATTCACGGACGGCTTGATGAAACTCTTGCTCATGCGGATCTCGAGCCACCACTTGGTTATAGATGGATTCCACATAGTCTTTCGCGGCAGTAAGGGGTGAAGAAACAGAAATATTCGTAGTCACTTTTGCGATGCACTCCTTCAAATCGTTAAAGTAGAATTGCGTGATAAATCGTCTGTTTTGCGGGAAAGGTAGCCTGTCTCGGACAATTTGTACTAAAACATTAAAAGTTTGCACTCAGCATTTTTAAGTTAAAAAGAATTGTATAGAATCTTGCCTCGTATTACCAATAAAATGTTTTTTGCGAACTCATTAAATATTTCTATAAAGTTGTCATTTGGTGTAAGTTAATAAGCTACAACTCCGTGTTTCATGTAGCGAAAATACAAAAAATAATCCGAATTTGTCATGGGAAAATGCAAATAAAAGGAACTTAAGCTTCAACTTTTTCGGCATGTTAAGCGTCAGAGGTTATGGAAGACTTGGAATCTTATTACAGGAGCTGAAGGCATGAAAAGGTTATCGGCAGCGATGTTTATTTTGGCAATAAGTTTGACGGCATGCGCGGATCCGGAGATGGAGCAGGTCGAAGCCCCACCCGTTTCGAACGTGAAGCCGGAGCCAGATATAAAGGATGAGCAGCCCTTGGTGGTCCATGATGTGGCTGCTTTACAGGAAGGGACCTTCGCTTTTGCCGACGAGACGGGGCATAGGCTGTTGGTAGACCCGGATGCGGCTATCCAAGATGAGCAAGCTTCGCTGATTGCCATCGGTCAGGGAGGCGTGGTGCTTCCGGTTCAATATGCCGACTTGCAGCAAGTCACGGGGAAAGATAACGGCAGGCAAACCGCACAGAATTTCAGCCATCAGGCAGGACAATTGTATGAGGTGAGCGAAGGGGCCGCAGAACCGAATGCCACCTATTTTATCATCCCAAAACGCCATCTCCCGGCAGAAGCCTTAATGACTATCCAACCGGCAAATCCGGAGGAGATCAATGGACAGGAGCTGCAGAACATCAAGGACAGCAAGGGGAGAGAAGTAGACAAGGCATGGCCGATTGTTCAACTTCCTGAAGGGGAGTCCCTCTATCTGGTGCAGTTCGTCAGACAAGGTGACGATATGCTGGCAAGCCTGGCGCTGAAACGTGACAGCGGCTGGTTATATTATGATTATCCGGCGAAGTTTGATCCGAGCTCTACATGGAGAGTGGATGATCAAGGGGAGGTGCGACCGGAGATGTTCTCTTTTCTATTTGCGGCAAAATCGGAGCTAGGCTTTGTGTTGGGCGTCCAATGGATGGGCTCGGAAGGAGAGAATGTTTCGCTTCTGTCCGTGTCGGAAGATGCCATTACGGATCTTGGGCTGACGTACGGAAGATATATGTCTCCCTAATAAGGCGAAGATAAAGCTGAGTATAATGAAAAAAGATCGAAACATGCCCAAACGGCTGTTTCGATCTTTTTTCGTATAAAGGATAAGTCCGCTCTTATTTTGAAATATCAATAAATCCTTCGCCAAACACGTCGCGTACGTCATGGATCGTGACAAAAGCGTTTTTGTCTTCGGCACGGACGATTTTTTTGAGCATGGAGACTTCCTGTTTACTGATGACGATGTAGAGCACATCTTTAGTCTGACCGGTGTAATATCCATAACCCCGGAGGACAGTCACCCCGCGGTCCATAATCTCCGTAACCCGAATCGCGATGCGGTCATGATGGGTCGAGATGATGGTAACGGCCTTTTTGGGATTCAAGCCTTCAATAATAAACTCCATCGCCTTGGTGCCGATATAGAGGATGACCACGGTGAACATCACCTTCTCGATCCCGATAACAAAGACGGACAGTCCGGCCACGATCAGGTCAAAGAACAGCAGGGCATAACTGATATTCCAATCCCAATATTTATTAGCCAGACGGGCCAATATCACCGTACCTGCCGTCGTGCCGCCCACCCGGACGATAAGTCCAATCCCGACGCCGGCAAACAGCCCGGCAAATATGGCATTGATCACCGGCTCATTCGAAGCGATGCTCCAGTTCTCCGTCAAATGAAGGAACAGAGAGTGAAAGGCAACAACGATAATGGTATAGACCGTCGTTTTTTTATCCAGAAGCTTGTAGCCGATAATCAGCAAAATCCCGTTAATCACCATGCCGACCAGCGCCGGGGACCATTTCAGCACATAAAACAGAATGATCGAGATCCCGGTAACGCCGCCTTCGCCAAAATCGTTGGGAATGACGAATAAATTGACGGCCAGCGCAAAAATAAATGCCCCGATGAGCAGCATGATCATATCAAACGCTCTTTTTTTCATACGATATACCTCCATGACTTTCAACAAGCTCACAAAAAAAGCGACTAAAGGAAAAAATCATCCTTTAATCGCTTTATGCAAACACAGGTTGCGCAGCTCTTTTGATATTCTCATTATAATAATCATTACATGGAATGTAAATGATTATTAATTCACTAAGCGTAGGAGACGACGCAAATGCCTACGTTTTAGCCCCTTTACAAGTGGGGCATTTTTTATGGGGTTTATCGAGAGGACGACGAGAATAGGAGCGCAACATTTCGAAAGGGGGCCTGTGATAAAACTAAAAGTGAAAGAAAAAGAGGAGATGATGAGAACATGAATACATTGACGGGAAAAGTTGCTTTGGTTACGGGCTCCAGCCGAGGCATTGGACGTGCCATCGCGATACGATTGGCAAAGGAAGGTGCGTTGGTAGCCGTTCACTATGGCAAGAACTATGAGGCGGCGGAAGAGGTCGTCAGCGAGATAATGCAGGCCGGAGGAGAAGCTTTCTTGGTAGGAGCGGATCTTGCCTTCTTGGATGGGATAAGTGCCCTGTACGAGACGCTGGATGAGACGTTGAAAGCACGAACCGGTAATACGCATTTCGATATCCTGGTCAACAACGCAGGGATCGGTCTTGTGGAAACCATCGAGGAGACCTCGGAGGAAAGCTTGGATGAAGTGATGCGAATGAACGTGAAGTCGCCATTCTTCATGATTCAGCAGGCTCTCCCACGCCTTCGAGACGATGGGCGCATTATCAATTTATCTTCTGCGGTCACCCGAATCTCCTTGCCCAATATTCCGGCGTATACGATGACGAAGGGGGCCATCAATGCGCTGACCCTCTCCCTGTCGAGCCAGCTGGGTTCCCGCGGGATCACGATCAATGCGATACAGCCCGGATTCGTTGCTACCGACATGAATGCCGCCATGCTTCAGGACCCAGGCTCGTTCCAATTCGGAGCCGGTTATTCGATCTTTGGAAGATGGGGAGAGCCTGGGGATATCGCAGATATTGCAGCATTTCTGGCTTCTTCGGACAGCCGTTGGATCACCGGTCAATGCATCGATGCCAGTGGAGGATCCCATCTGTAATGACTGCTTCCTCTTCCCGATATTTCCATTATAATGATTGGAGAAGATCCAAGGCAGGAAGTACCAGGATGGAGGTAGGCTAAGATGTGGAATATCGATTTTGAGCAGCAGTATGACAAACGTTCCGGCGCGACCGGTGAACAAATGGCTCGTTTTGTTAGGGAGTGGAATACGGAGCTGTCCACGCAAGAAATGGATGAAATCAAGGGAAGACAAGTGAATCCTTTTCACAAAACGTCTCCCTTTTACGATCAGTATACGCCGCTCGATCCTGCAGGCTGGAAGCTGCCCCAGAGGAATTTCCCCGCAAGCTATTTGGACTTATTGAAGTATTCCAACGGCGGGGAATTTCAACAGGGAGAACGTCTTTTCCAGTTCTTTAGCACGGATGATCTGAGGGAGATGAACCTGGCTTACGAGCTGCCGGAGTATATGCCGAATGCGGTGTCGTTTGCGATGGATGGAAGCGGAAATCATTATATGTTCGATATGAGGGAAGAGCCGGTAAACGGTGAATATCCGATTCTGTTCGCGCATTCCGGCAGCTTGGGCTATAAGGACTGCGATCGGGTTGCGGATTCTTTTCTCGCGTTATGCACGGAGACATGGGAGCTTTATTGAGCCTGACATAACATAAGAGCCCACGCGTGATGCGTGGGCTTTTGCATTTTAGCGGATGAGGAATGGCGCGTCCCATGTAAGGATGATGATTAAGCCAGAACTTCGACTGTAAAACCGCCCGGGGCCTTAATGTAAAATGTCCATCCGTGGGCTCTTTGGGGCGGCTCGACATCGAAACCATCATCCTTTAGACGCTGATAGAGTTCGTTTACCTTCGCTTCGCTTTCCTGAATAAAGCCAATATGAAACGTCTTGGGGTAGTTAACCTCGGTACCCCGCATTAAGGTCAGCACCATTCCTTGATCGTCAAACAGCGCTGCAAACGATTTACCGCGTTCGCCTCCAATTTTGAGTCCAAAATAGGTTTGCAAAAATTCCTTTGCCGCAGTTACATCAGTGACAGTGAGATTAAGATGGTTCAGTATCATATCGTGCACACTTCCTCTCTGTGGAATTAGTGGTTCTGAATTCAAGCGTAGCACATTGAAGCAAGTGGAGAGCTTATGCAGGTTTAGGGCAGGAATGGTCGGCGAAACCCGTCACAGAAGTCGAATGTTTTAAATAAGGCTTCGCCATGATTGCTAAGTATGAAATGGATTTAACGTAACAGATAGAGCAAAGCATCTGGTATAATAACATCACATTAATTGATAATGATTATCATAATCAAGGAGGGTATTCCGTGTCACTACCTATAACGACTAAACTTCCCCCTCATTTTTTTCACGTACCTACTCGTTTAATGGGATTGGATGAAGAGATTCCGAACGTCAGCGGAAATCATCAAGAGCAGAGCTATCGCATCGTGATCATCCAGGAGGGAGAGGGCCTGCTTCATGCGGATGAGCGATCCTATCCGGTTTTCAGAGGAAGCGTATTTGGTTCCGGCAGCCTAACGGAACTCAAGCTGGAATCCATAAGATTAACGCCTTTACGGGGGCTTTATATGGAATATCGATGCTTATGTATAGATAACAGCGCATCTTACGGACTTGAATGTAATGTTCCGATTCATGATATTCCGTCCGAGATTTTACGGTTGGCCGGAGAACTTGAGAGCATCTGGGGAGGTGCGGATCACGGGGAGCCTTTTCAACTGCAGCATCTGTTCATTAAACTGCTGCAAGAGATCCATGCGGAGACGATATCCAGATCTTCTTCACAGCAACGATCTTGGGTGGAACAAGCCCTGCAGTATATGGAAGAGAACTACTATAAAGATCTGACAAGAGAGCAGATGGCCGCTAGGGCGGGTGTTAGTCCGGAGCATTTCTCGCGTAAGTTTCGCAAGCATGCCGGACGTACCTTTAATGAATACTTGACCCTGTTTCGAATACGCAAAACGCAAGAACGACTGTTGACCGGATCGCAAGATTTAAATACACTGGCGCAGGAAGTAGGGTATAACGAGGGCCTGTACCTCAGCCGTAAATTCAAGGAAGCCGTAGGCATGTCTCCTACGGCTTATAAACGTAAACCGAAGCGAATCACCGCGTTGAACCTAAACCATACGGCATCCTTGTTAGCCCTTGGCGTTACACCCGAGCTGGGGGTGTATACCCCTTGGCTTCAGCAGACCCCATACAGCAATCATCTGAGTGCAGACCATCGTTTCGACCCGTATGCTCTCGCATTCGATCATTACTATGAGACGATAGCTTCATCCAATCCGGATCTGATCATCAGCTACGATTCGGCAATTGAGAACAAGGCGCTGCTCGATTTGGCGCCTGTCCTGGAGCTGCCGTTCAAGACGATGAGCTGGCGCGAGCAATTCCGCTTCATCGCTTCCGCCTTAGATAAAGATGCGGCAGCGGAGGAATGGATATCACGATACGACGAACGGGTCGATCACTCGAATGAGGTACTCAATGGAGTGCTTCGTAAGCGGGGAAGCGCCGTCGTCTGGGAATTTTGCGCGGATACAGCCTATTGCTTCAGCGGCAGTTTTGGCAGAGGGAGCCAGATTCTATACGACGATATTGGATTTCATCCGCCTGCCGGGCTGGTGGATGAAGGGCTCCATCGCCGCGGATATGTGGAAGCGGCAATCGGCAAGGTCGCTTCTTACGCGGCCGATCATATATTCATAACGTCATTACCTAACCATCCCCACGGTCTGGAGCGCGTCAAAGCATTGTTCAGATCACCGGATTGGCGGCATTTGGATGCGGTACGGCACAATCGAGTCTATGTTCTGAATCAACCGGAATTATTCTTCGGATATGATCCCATCTCCTCGCAAGCACAGCTTCGCGAATTAATGAAAGTGCTGACAGGACATCATAAATTTGCATGAGTAGACATCATTTTAAGGCATAGCCATTGGAGGGGACAGGAGGTAAAGTTTATATGAGAATGATTATCGTTATCGATATATAAGGGGGATATAAAGTGTTTTCTTTTCGTAATTTAAGCAGAAGGCGTGTAACTCTTGTTACCGCAGTGCTCTTTCTGGCATTTATGCTCAGTGCCTGTGGAGCGGGAGAGACAAGTAAGGGGAATAACACGGAGACCGTACCGACCGCAGCAAATGATTCGTCGCAAGCGCTGGATACGAATTCGGTGGTAGAATCCAAAGTGAAAACCGTTTCTACCGTCAATGGCGATATCGAAGTTCCGGTGAGTCCGAAGCGCATCGTCGCAGAAGAATATTTGGGCAGCCTGATTGCGCTTGATGTCATTCCGGTTGGAGCGCCGGGGCTAACCATCAAAAATTATTATTTTAAAGAATCCTTAAAAGGAATCGAGGATATCGGGGATTACGGAAAACCGTCGGTCGAGAAAGTCATGGCTTTAAACCCGGATCTCATCATTACCGGCAATGGGGAAACAACCTATGAGCAGCTAAGCAAAATCGCCCCCACTATCGTCATTCCATATGGAGATTTAAAGAATGCCCATGAAGAATTGACTTATTTCGGCGAGTTATTTGGTAAGGAAGAGGAAGCCAAAACCTGGCTGGAGGAGTATGATCGGCGTATTGCCGCAGCCAAAGCTAAAGTCGATGCAGCGATTCCGGCGGATGCGACCTTTAGCATTATGGAAGACGGCGAGAAGACAACCTGGGTGTACGGTGATAATTTCGGCCGTGGCGGTCAGCCTGTCTATCAGTCATTGGGAAGAAAGCCTCCGAGCGGGGTGGCTACGGAAATATTAGAGAAGCAATGGGCTGAGTTAACGGCTGAAATGATAGGAAAATACGCGGGCGATTACATTATTATGACATCCAATACGCGTACGATCGAAGATTTCCGAGCGGATCCGATTTGGGGCAGTCTCCCTGCGGTCAAGAAGGGGACATGTATGTATGGCCCGAGGAGCGTTCCTGGTATTACGATCCGCTTGCCGTTCTTGCCCAGACGGAAGAATTGACGGAATGGCTCTCCAAGAAGAATTGATACATAACGAAGGTGCTCTCCAGAGTCTTGTCATTATACAGGGCGATGGTAGGGCACCCTTTTTTGATTGTGATGCAAGTACGAGCAATCAATTCCTCCAAAAAATATAACCTCCTCATTTTTCTGTTCTTGCTGTCCTTGGCCCAAAGTATAAGGCCTCCCGTGAGAGGAGAATCAAGAGCGAATTTTGCCTGCAATTCTGCTATAATACTCGGTAGATATAACCCCCTTATTCAGAAAAAAAAGGTGACTTTTCATGCTTTCATTTACTAGACTAACGAAATGCAAACCCCCGATCCCGTAATTTCTTTGCCAGCCAACTAGAGATTTTTTGAAATGATAAGGGGGACGTTAGCTGTGCAAAGAAAAATCTCAAATCCATCCATATGGTTATTCATTATCCTTGTGGGTTTTCCGCAAATTAGTGAAACGATATATACACCTTCATTACCGGACATTGCCCATCAATTGGGTACAAGCAACAATGCAATCCAACTGACGCTCAGCATTTACTTCCTGGGTTTTGCCTTCGGAGTGTTTTGCTGGGGAAGGCTTTCGGATTCCATCGGACGTCGTCCTGCTATGCTGTGGGGCATCCTGGTTTATGGATTAGGCTGCTTGGGCTGCTATCTATCCGGTTCGGCCGAATGGTTATTGGTGAGCCGATTCATTCAAGCTTTTGGTGCCAGCACCGGCTCGGTCGTCACCCAAACCATTTTGCGTGAGAGCATTGATGGAGCCAAGCGTCATGCGGTGTTTGCCCAGATTTCGGCTGCGCTTGCGTTTACGCCCGCCATTGGACCGCTCATTGGCGGATGGGTGGATCAATCTCTTGGTTTCAGAGCGGTGTTCTTGACGCTGGTTTTGATGAGCGCTGCCATTTTGGCGTATACCTGGACTTCTCTGCCTGAAACCAGGGTAAAGGCTGTTTCGAAGATTAACATCCTCTCCGTAGCCAAGCGCCTGGTCTCCGACAGCAGAATATGGGGATTCGGTTTTCTCATTGGAGCCACCAACGGCATATTGTTCAGTTACTATGCGGAGGCCCCGTTTATTTTTATTGAATTTTTTCAGATGAGTCCCGGCGGGTTTGGTTTCTTCGGTATCTTTGTTGCGATGTCGTCCATCTTGGGTGCGATGCTGTCGAAGAAACTGCTGACCAGGCTCCAGGCTGAGCGCATTATCGTGATTGGTACGATCATTACGATGCTGGGGGCCCTTTGCCTTACCGTTCTTGCTGTTAGCGGAATTAACGCCACTATAATGGATATGGTGTTTATGGTAGCGTGTATTTTTATTCTTCTGCTCGGCATCGGAATGGCGATTCCGAACTGCCTTAGTTTGGCGCTGAACCAATATGGAGATGTGCTCGGAACGGCAGGAGCGATCTTCGGATTGGGTTACTACATTGTCGTCAGCCTGATTACCAGCGGGATGAGCCTTCTTCACAATGGCTCGTTAATCGTGATGCCCTTGTATTTTCTTGGTCTGGCCGTTGTCATGGTCTTTGTGAGCAAGAAGCTTGCAGGACAAGCGCCGAGGTAGCTGGCATCTTCATGAAGGTCATTGTAGAACCCGATGCAAGGAGTAGAAGCTGTCCCCTTCGTTATCAAACGACGGAGGGGCAGCTTCTTTTTTAGCTGGATTATTAGCGCCGCGGTAACAAATTCATGGGGAATCCCTCCCATAGGGGCGCATTTCTCCATCATTTGGTACCATTTCAGCTAGATTTAAGATATCTGGGTCGAATCGAAGGATAGCACGCGGATGCGGGACGGACTTCATGTCGATGGCTACCTGAAGAGGTCAGGACGGGTATTCCCGGGACAAGGCGACTGATTATTTTGGTGAATATCTAAGGAGTGAATAGAATGTATAGCGAGCAGGTACGGCGGGTTCGCGATAAGCTGAAACAGGCGGCTGAGGCAGCCAGTAGAAGCGGGGCCGTGGAAAAGGAGCGCGAGGTTAAGGACACCATGGTGACAGAAGGTGATAATGAGCGACAGAGCAAAGCTAGCGCTCCGCTTTTGACCCTACTGGGGTTGTGGCTGGATAATGCTTCAACAAAAGGTCAAGTGGAGCATGGTAGCACCCGGAGGGTGGATGGGCTGGTTGTGGACAGATGGGGGCTTGTTTGCAAGTTGTTGAATGGTTGTTTGCAGGTTGTTTGCAAACTAATACCATATGAAACATAGATTAAATTAAGGTTACAACTTAGGCGCTATGCCTCTTGTGTTGCAATCCACCACGTGTTTCCAGCAGGATCCTTCACTCCTGCACGTCGATCAGAATCTCCTTCTTTGCGGGTCGGTTCCAAGATTGATACACCACCTGCATGAACTGCACGCTGATAAGTTCTCATAACATCCTGTACATAAATATGTAATTGAGCAACAGTTGCGACCCAAGTATTTGTGGCATCTCCAATCATTACAACCGTATCCTCAATTTGAAGTTCGACATGCATTAAAGAACCATCTGGTCTATAAAAACGTCTTAGTTCGTTTGCATCGAAAGCTTCCTGCAAAAAATTCAATACACTCTGTGCACTTGGCACAACTAAATAAGGTGAAACACTTGAATATCCTTTTGGTTTCCAAGAGTTAGACATTTACGTGCCTCCTATTTATATAAATGTTTTTTATATCTTATTTCGCTGAAATATTCATATATCCTTTCTGAAACATTTAATTATGCTTACACTAAATAGGAGCCATTCATATGCCATTAGCAACAGTAAAACGCGAACGATTGACTTCATCCGCGATTACCTTGTCACGTTGTCACCAGTTAGAGCCGTACAACGACCGGAATAGTAGCCGACAAATTAACGGCAGATAGCCCGGAACTGGGGCAGAGGGTGACAGCGTGACAGAAGTGAATCTCAGAACCGCAGAGAAGGAGCGAGGGGAACCGCCACCACAGTGACAGAAGGTGACAGCCAAGTGACGGAACAGGGAAAGAAGAGAAAAGAGAAAGAATAATAATACACTCTTTCTTTTAAGTTTAGCTAGCGCTCCGCTTTTGACCTACCGGGGGTTATGTCTGAATAATGCTTTTGATCTTTACAACTAGCAACCAAGTGGAACGGCTGGACTGTTTGAACCCTGGCGCTCCGAACGACGCCCGCTGGCGATGCCTTGGGTTGTGGCTGGACTGCTGTTCCGCCGTGTCCACTCTCCCGAACTGCCCGTTCCCGGTGCCGATTCCGCCAAGCCGGGGGATACCAGCAATGTCAAGGAAAGCCAAGCGAATTGCTCCAAAAGGCGATCGTCCACTTGCTCAGCACGAAAGGTTGCGCCGCACCTGTTAACGGAGGGACACAAGCAAACCGACTAGCGTTCAACAACCATCTGACCCGACCGCCTCACTGTGGCTGGCTCCGTGGTTCCTGCAACTGCTTTCGTCGGGTTCTTGTTTGCAAGCTGTTGACAGAAAAGCCCAAAGAGGGCTGCAACAGGCTCTCAACCTGTCGCAGCCCTCAAACCCGCGTCCGACGTGGCCTATCGGCTCTTACTCGTCCCCAGTCGCCACCGGATTCTCCTCATAGCTGATCCAGTCGCTCCAGCTGCCTGCGTACAGCTTCACGTTGCCGTAACCGGCTTCTTCCAGGGCAAGCACGTTCGGACAAGCGGTGACACCGGAGCCGCAGTATACGATAATATCGGCATCTTGCGGGATATCGGTAAAATGCTCGCGAAGCTCGCCAGCATCCTTCCAATGTCCGGAGTCGTCCAGGACACCCTTCCAGAAGTAGTTCACCGCCCCCGGAATATGTCCGGCTTTGGCGTCCAAAGGCTCCTGGGCTCCGGCATATCTAAGTGGATCGCGTGAATCGATGAGCGTTTTGTTACCATGCTGCGAAGCCTCGCGTACCTCATCTACGAGGACCAGTTTATCGGGCTTAAGGTTGATTTCATAGGGTACCGGAATGATGATCGGTTGTTCACCCGTTACAGGAAACGAGGCATTCTTCCAAGCTGTAAAGCCTTCATCCATCACATAAGCCTGTTCATGCCCGGTGTATTTCAGCAGCCACCATAGACGGCTGGCCATGGCTCCGCCCTGGTCGTCATAGATGACGACACGGCTGCTCTCCTGGATACCGGACTGGCCGAGACGCTGTGCAAGCTGATCCAGGTCCGGAAGAGGATGGCGTCCGCCATGTTGAGTGATAGGGGAGGAGAGGTCTTTCTCCAAGTCAAGGTAAACGGCACGCGGAATATGTGATTCCTCGTAAGCGGCTCGGCCGCTTTCCGGCTTGCCGAGGGCAAAACGGCAGTCAACGATGACCAGATCCGGTTCATAGAGTCTTGCCAGCAGCCATTTCATTGTCACGATATTGTTCATATACCAGGACACCGCCTTCTATTAAGAAATAATGAGATTAAGTAACCGAATTATATCATATTGCTGCTTCCGATTACGTATATAACTAAAAAGTCGACCTGTCTCATAGAAGGATGAGATCAGGTCGACGATATGAGAATGAATGATGGCAAGAATCAGGATAAACGCTTTATTTCTTGATAGCTTGAAGCAGCATGGACGTGTAGGCCTCGGCACCTTCTGGCTCCAGATGGACGCCGTCAGATCGGAAGTATTCCGGATGATCCTTGCTGGCTGAATACCAATCCACCAGCGTAACCTTCGGGTTCTGGGCAGCCGCTTTTGCCAGCATATCGTTTACGTTCTGTTCCCAATCACGTGGAACCCGTGTATTGATAAGCAGAATTTGCTTAGCCGAATCTAGAGAACCCAGAAGAGAATCCAAATCCTTTTTCGAGAAAGCGCCGTTGGTTCCCAGCCCGATGACGATTATGCCGCCATCTATCCGATTCTGGGCTCTCATAACGGGAATCAGGTCATCGGCCTGACGCATTTGGCGGCCTATCACCGCGTCGATGTGAATGCCAGGAAGCGATTTCTCCAGATAAGGGGAGACCCCGAGCATGACCGAATCCCCAATGGCCGTGATGGCGGACTTGGATACCGGAGGATTTTGAGGCTTATTCGTTGGCTTCGTAGGATTGCTCTTTCCGCCTGTCGTTTCGCCTGCCGAGTCCTTGGCTTGAACTGGCTTATCAGCTTTATCCTCACTAGGTTTACCAGCTTTATCTTCATTCGGTTGATCCGGGATTGTTTTCCCGGAATCAGCCTTATCGGAGTTACCGTTCCCTTTGTCAGTTGGCTCTTCTTTGTTGTCAACGTCATTTTCAGCAGGATGGTCCGGTTCTTCGTTCTCGCCCTCGTCATTGCCAGACCCCGTTGCTCCATCCGGAATCGGCAGTTGATCCGCTTCTTCATCGGAGTTCGGATTCTTCAGAACACCAGGTTGCTTCACGTCGGTAGGCGGAGGGGTTACGTTCCCGTTCGTGTCTGCAGGAAGCGGCGATTGTCCTTGCGGTGGCTCGATCTCTCCGGGCTGCTCCCCTTGAGTCTGATCCGGTTCTTCCGGGGCAGGATCATCGAGGTTTAGCATGGCAGCGATATCACCTACCGTTCTCGCAGAGGATACACTGCTCATCATCCCCGAGCAAAAAACGCCGATTAGAATTAGCGAGCTTATCGACACGACCCAGCCTCTTAACGAAATCGAAGTCGAACGGCGCCGAATGGATCGGGCCTTAAACCATAATTTCTTCAGTCCGCCATGTCGTATCGGCTCTTCAACATACTTCCAGGATAGGGCGGCCAGCAGAACGCTTACCGCGATTTGCAGTGCAACCTGAGGCAAACTCAGATCGCCTGCACCGGATGCAGGTGAGGTCAGGATCATCACCGGGTAATGCCATAAGTAAATCCCATAGGATCGAACGCCGATCCATAATAGGGGTTTCCAGCTTAGCAAGCGGCTGATCGAAGCCCCTGGGTGCGCCAACACCGCAACGAGGACGGCGGCGGCTAGAGAGAAGAGGAACATGCCTCCTTGATACAGGAACGAATCGTAACGGTCCACCTGCCACATCATGGAGAGTATGATAAGCATTGCCGCGGCGCCTGTCACATTGAGTCTGCGCCGGGTAGCCCTTGAAACAGGGGTGGACAGCTTCCAGCTGGGCCATACGACAGCCAGCCCAGCTCCGATGAGCAATCCAAACGCTCGGGTATCCGTTCCATAATAGACCCGGCTAGGATCATCTCCCGGCTGATAGATCACCGCCATGGCCAAAGCCGAAATCGCGGCTCCGGCAGCAATGAAAGTGAACAGCTGTCCCCTGCGGGGGAATAGCTTGAGAACCGCTAACATGATCAAAGGCCACAGTAAGTAAAACTGCTCCTCCACAGCGAGCGACCAGAAATGCCCCAGTGGAGAAGGGGGGCCAAATGATTCGAAATACGATTGCTGCTGAAAAATAAACTGCCAGTTGCTTATGTATGTAACGGCGCCGAGCACCTCACTCCGGAGCGTAGCCAGTCGCGATCGGTCAAACAGCGTAACCCATACCACAAGGATGAACAGCATGAGCAGCATGGCCGGCAGGAGCCGCCGGAACCTTCGTATCCAGAAATCTTTCAGATCGATACGGCGCTGGTGATGCCATTGCGATGCGAGAATATCTGTAATGAGATACCCGGATAGTACGAAGAATAAACTTACTCCGAGAAAACCACCGCTTGCAAAACCAAAACTCCAGTGGTATCCCATCACGCCGATCAAGGCGAGGGCTCTAAGCCCATCGAGACCGGGCATGTAGCGTGAACGTGGCTTATCTGATGCTGGCACGGGAGATCGCTCCTTTCGAAGGATCTGCGCTTATGCCGCCCTGTAACAGCCGCTGCGATAATATGTAGGACATATTCTCAAACGTCTGGGTGCTGGATAGTGAATGTGTCATTTGGAACATGGTAAACCTTCCCTTTCCTTATATAGGAGGATATTTTAAATTAAGGAGACGCATATCGAATCCTGTAATATCCTACAACAAAATGTCATAGCTAATACTATCACTCCCGGAAAATCAGAAGGTGACAAAAAAGTGAAGCTACGGCTACATTAAGGTGTCAATAATAAAACATATTTTTTACTTGAAAGGAAAAGTCGACATCCCTTGTTATCCATGCTTCGGTAACGGCCTGTTAGCCGTATCAAAGCAGGCCATAAGAAAGAGGAGGTCCCAACCTCCTCCAATATCTGGATGATTAAAATATCCATTATTTTCTTTGGATAATATAGTATATGAATTAGATGGCGGCTCCTTGCCGTTTACGAAAAAAGGTTTTGAGTGCCTCGTAGACTTCCCCTTTGTCTTTGATGACATGGTACATGAACTGGTCCAGCTTGATATTCTTATAGGCTGACATCAGCGTGCTGCTGCGATTGTATTGATTGACCTCACCGTAACCGAACATGTTGCTTACCTTCAGCAGCTCGCCGATGAGTTTGACGCAGCGTTCATTATCGGACGTGAGATTATCTCCGTCGGAGAAGTGGAAGGGATAAATGTTATATTGGGAAGGGGGATAACGGTGATGGATAATATCAAGCGCCTTCTGATAAGCGGATGAACATATGGTTCCGCCGCTTTCACCTCGCGTGAAGAACTCTTCCTCGGTTACTTCTTTTGCTTCGGTATGGTGGGCGATAAACACGATTTCGACTTTCTCGTACTGTTTGCGGAGGAAACGGGTCATCCAGAAGAAAAAGCTGCGCGCGCAGTATTTCTCAAAGGAGCCCATGGACCCGGACGTATCCATCATGGCGATAATAACCGCATTGGACTCCGGAATGACGGTATCGTCCCAAGTCTTGTAGCGCAGATCGTCCGGACTGATGCCGTGGATGCCGGGTTTGCCGTCTCTGGCATTGCGGCGCAAATTCTCCAGGATGGTGCGCTTCTTGTCAATGTTGGACATGATGCCCTTTTTGCGGATGTCGTTGAAAACGATGGATTCTGTCTCAATCTGCTCTTTATCCTTAGGCTGCAACAGCGGGAGCTCCAGTTCCTCAAACAGCATGTTCTCCAGTTCTTCCAGGCTGACCTCGGTTTCCACGATGTCCTGCCCTGCCTGATCGCCGGCCGATTCCCCCTTACCGGGCTGGGCTGACGAAGGGTCGCGTCCAAGGACGTCCCCAACCTGACTGTCACCGTCGCCCTGACCGACATGCTTTTGCTTTTGGTAGTTATAGATGAAACGGTATTCGTCAAGGCTTCGGATCGGAACTTTAATGATCTGCTTTCCGTCGGACAGAATAATGTTTTCCTCGGTAATAAGGTCGGGCAGGTTGCGTTTGATGACTTCACGGATTTTATGCTGATGACGTACCTGATCCTGGTAGCCTTTGCGGTGCAGCGACCAGTCTTCACGGGATACGACAAACGACAGAGCGTCTTCATTTTGCATGGACAGTCACCTCCCAAGTGTAGCCTTGACTCGGTTGCCGTCTTTTCGGCTGTAGTAATTCATTATATTCGGGAGAAAGAGCGATATGTGAGTAATGAATTCGGGTTTGTCATGAAAAAGACACTTAACCTGAGGTGAATCAGGCAAGTGTCTCGAAGTGGTGCTCCTTAAGCACTTAATACGAATAGAAAAAGGGCTCCGATGGTGATAATGACTACGCCGTTCACGATGGTTGCAATGACGGCAACGACACGTTTGCGCGTCTTGGAGAAGCAGCCTACAATGCCAAGCACCAAGCCGACGATATTGATGGCCATGACGAGGATGAACACGGCCGCCAGCGTGGTCATCGCTTCCAGCGTTTCCTGAGTCGGCTCAAGAATCGGTCCATTCTCCGTCATGTAAGGCTCAATCATCGTTGTGCCGAGTGCGCCGAGTAGAATATACCCGAGCAGCGTCACGATCGACAGGATGAATGAGGCGATGCCGAATCGAGAGTTTTTTCTGTCCTCGGGTGGAATAAATGTGGTTTTAGGTCGTTTGGGTGAACCTTGGTCCTCGGATGGGGAGGAAGGTGGTTGTTGATCCATGTGTTTACTCGCTCCTAACTTAAGAATTCATTCTCTAATAGGTACATGTGGGTCTTCAATAAAAAGACATCCTTATTAATCTTTCACAAAATGGCCCTGAAATCAAGTCCAAAGCGGTTGCATGCCGGTGGAAAAGCTTCTTCGAATCCGTTAAACTTAATTTGATTACATAAGGACACGGGTGTCCACTGACAAAAGGGGTTGAAAAGGCATGAGTCGTAGATTCATTGCATGGGGTTCGATCCTGATGGCATTGTCTGTCGCTATCGGGGCATTCGGTGCCCATATGCTGAAGGATAAGATTACGCCGGACGAACTTGCCATTTATGAGACCGGAGTTCATTATCATATGATTCACGGACTTGCGGTGCTGATTACGGGGATTGTGGCGAAGGTTCTGGGCGAATCCCGGAAGCTGTTCTGGGCAGGGACTTTATTCATCGCGGGAACCGTCATATTTTCCGGAAGTCTCTACGTGTTAAGTATATCCGGCATCAAGTGGCTTGGAGCGATCACGCCGATCGGCGGTGTCTCCTTTATCGTGGGCTGGCTGATGCTGATGTCTTCGGCGCTCTCCCGAAAAAATGCTTGATGTTAAAAAAACGGCTTCACCGATCCCTTCTTATGGGGCGGCGAAGCCGTTTTTTAACATGGATTCCGTTGATGTGATACCAACTCAGCTGACGCTGAACTCGTCAATTTCATTGAGCTTGAAGGTATACACCTGTTTCTCATCGACATGATAAACGTTGACCAGGAAATTGTTCTCATCATAGTTGAGAATCCGGCAGGGCAGACTTGTCTGCTTACCGTGGCGGTTGGTTGTCAGGCGAACAAGGCGATTGTCCTTACTGTATACTTTAATCCATTCGAAAGGATCACTTCCGGTGAGTGGAGTTTGGACAGGGGGTACGCTTGCAGCGATCTTTTTTTCCGGCGAGGATGTCGCAGGTGGCACAGGTTTCTCTTTCTGAGAAGCGGCAGAAGCCATCTTCCCGGAGGCTTTGCTAATAACGGAATCTTTCTTGGCTTGAACCAAGGTGTTGATAATTTCTCCAAGTTCCATTCCGGATTTAACCCTGAAATCGACGACTTCAACCTTGTCGTTCAGCATTTCTAGCAAATATTGCAAAGCCAGTGCGTTGGAGGAACTCTTGACCAGAATATCAACGTTGAATAAAAAGCCGTTATCATCGGTGGCAGGAATTGTGTTCATAGCTTTTATCATTCACCAGCTTTCACATGTTTTCTACTGAATCAAATATACCATAATTTTCGAATATTAATAGTCCTAATGTCATATGTATTTCATCTTTATTCTATTGACTTACGAGTCATTCGCACCATATACGTAGGTTGGAATGCATAATATCAGAGACATTCGCACCATGTCGGTTCCAAAAGAATAAACATAATTCTAAGCCGACGTGAGGGGAGGTTTGTTGATATTGGTGACTTTACTGCCGATCGATATTGAAGGACATATTGTTATGGGCGTCGAGGTACAGCTTCCGAAAACAACGCTGCTGGCCGTATATACTTCCCGCGGCTATATTATGTGCGGTGCACTCGATGTGGGCCTTCTTAACGAAAAGCTTGCGGACCGGAAGATTATCGCAGGAAGAGCTGTAGGGGTTCGCACATTGGAGCAGCTGCTGGAGGCGCCGCTGGAATCGGTAACCCTGGAGGCGGAGAAATGGGGCATTCATCCTGGCTTGGCTGGCAAGGATGCGATCCTGCGCATGTTATGAGTCATATATGGCTTACGTTACAAGAGTGATTCCCGTGCGGATCGCTCTTTTTTTAGAGATAAGAAAGTATCAACTTCAACTGCACTAACATGCAAACCGCAAAAAAACGGACAATACGGCTGAAGGGCTGTTTGTCCGTTTCTTGATGCCATAAAACATTCGGATATAGCGGCTATTCGAACAGGCTTTTTAAGCTCTCATGATAAGGAGCCTGCACGACGCCTTTTTCCGTAATGATCGCGGTCACATACTCATTCGGCGTAATGTCGAAGGCAGGGTTGTACACTTTTACGCCTTGCGGCGCTGTGCGCTTGCCGAAACCTTCCGTAATCTCTTCCGCTGGCCGCTCCTCAATCGGAATATCGGCGCCTGTCTTCGTATTCAGATCAATCGTCGACAGCGGGCACGCCACGTAGAAAGGAATGCCGTGAGCTTTAGCAAGGACCGCAACTCCATACGTTCCGATCTTATTGGCGACATCGCCGTTTGCGGCAACGCGATCCGTACCCACGATAACCGCTTGTATCCACCCTTTGGACATGACCATGGCGGCCATGTTATCCGCCAGCAGTGTCACGTCTATCCCCGCCTGCTGGAGTTCAAAAGCAGTTAAACGTGCGCCTTGCAGGACAGGTCTTGTCTCATCCGCAAACACCTTGATGTTCATCCCTTGCTCATAAGCGAGATACATTGGTGCCAGTGCGGTCCCGTACTTGGCAGTCGCCAGTCCGCCCGCGTTGCAGTGGGTAAGCACGCCCATACCGTCTTTGAAGAACGGCAGCGCGTTTTCGCCGATGCGGCGGCATACATCCTCATCCTCGGCCCGAATGGCCTCGGCTTCGGCGAGCAGCGATGCATTCAGTCCGGCCGTATCCAGTTTCGATTCTGCGAGCTTCTCAGCTGCAAGCTTGACACGGTCCAGCGCCCAGAACAGATTGACGGCCGTCGGTCTGGAAGTGGCGAGATAAGCGCAAGTTTTTGCGACTTGTTGCAGCCATCCATCGCGATCATCGGCTTCAACCTGCATGCCGCCAAGAACCGCGCCGAAAGCTGCCGCGATGCCGATAGCCGGCGCGCCGCGGACTTTCATGGAGTGAATGCCTTCCCAGACTTCCTCCGGTGTGAAGAGCTGAAGATAGACAATCTCTTCCGGGAGTAATCGCTGGTCCAGTAGGACCAGATGGTCTCCTCCCCAATAAACCGAGCTCAGCGGTTCATAGGTGCTGGCATTGCCGGTAGTCATACCGCTCATATCGATACCTCATTTCCAGTAGTTGCTTGTGTGATCAAAGTTAAAATGTCCTCAAAGGACTTGATGCTGCGATGATGACGAACGAGATTTTTGCCGATGGCTAGCGCTTTGCGCTGCGCAGCTTCTCTAGCTTTATCATCGGCTATGGTGTCAATGTCCGCAACATGGGACAATCCAACGATGCGCCGGATCATTTTGCAGCCCGCGAATCCTGCGGTGTCCTTCAAAATCTGTGATACATAGTGGTCCTGATAGCCTGGTGTCCGGGACATTTCGTCCAAGAGATCATCGTTCCACAGCAGGCGGAAGTTGTTCTCGAAGTGGGTCCACACGTCGCTGGCCATCTCGAGGAGTCTGGCTTCCCGGGCAGCCATCGTATGCTGGTCCTGACTCCAGCCCGGCTGCGCCGCATAGTTGAGCAGCAGGTTGCCGATGACCGCACCGATATCGAATCCCATCGGACCGAAATAAGCGAATTCCGGGTCGATGACCTTGGTCGATTCCGGCGTGACGAAGATGCTGCCTGTATGCAGGTCCCCGTGCAGCAGAGCCTGTGCGTGAGTCAGAAACTTCTCCCGAAGCAGCGCGACTTCAAAGTGAAGCGGCAGGTCGGCGCGGAGGGCTTCCGCTTCATCGGCGATGCTCTGCGCATAATTGTTATTGGCGGATTCGCGGTATGGATCTTCGAAGATTAAATCTTCGGTGATTTTGCATAGATCCGGATTGACAAAGTTGCCGGCAAGTTCCTTCTTCTTCTGTTGGTTCATCCCCAGATCCGACGTGTAGAACAGGGTTCTGGCCATGAAGCGGCCAATATGCTCTGCGAACTTCGGATAGGCATTGCCTTCGATCAGGCCCTTGCGCATGATAGTATACTCGCTCAGGTCTTCCATTACCGTGTAGGCGAGCTCATCTGAATAACCGTATACTTGAGGCACGAGGTCGGGGCAAATGGAGTACTCGGTCTCCAGCGCCAGACGTTCAATGCGGGCCCGGTCGAGTGACAGCGGCCAGGATTCGCCTACAACTTTTGCATAAGGAACAGCTTGCTTGATAATGATACTATCAGTTGTATTTTTGGCGGTGACATGAAACACCAGATTGAGATTGCCGTCGCCGATTTCGCGGCATTCGAGCTGGGCATGGTCCGGGAACCGGCCCGGTATACTTTTAGCTAATTGTATAGCTTCTTCCGCGTTCAGCGGATGATATGCAGACATGGATGGTCACCCCCAAATATAATAGAAGAAAACAAAGCCAACTTTTTTGCTTGGTATTACCTAGTATAACGTTTTTTCGCGAATTTTGTATAATTTTTTGGCAAGACGAAAGGTTAAGCAAACCTGATTCGCATTGGAGTCCTAAGGGTAAACTATAAATAGACGCCCCAGCACAGGATGTACTCATATATTAAGGAAGGAATAGCATTAGCAGATGGTACCCGTTACAATGGGTATACTCCGCTGTGCCGAAGGTTCCTTTGACGCAGTACAGGGTGCATTTCATATAGAAAAGGAAGGGATTAACCATGGCAAAAACTACATCTGGCAAAGCTGCAGGAAAAACGAAGAACGCAAGTCTGGAGCAATTGTTGAATCAGCAGGTTGCGAACTTCAACGTGCTCTATGTCAAACTCCACAATTATCACTGGTATGTAACCGGAGAGCAGTTCTACTCCCTTCATGTTAAATTTGAAGAACTGTATGACGAAGTTACACTTAAAATGGATGAGGTTGCAGAGCGCTTGCTCTCGATTAAAGGCAAACCGGCTGCAACGATGAAAGAATATTTGGAACTTGCGACAGTCCAGGAGGCTTCGGGCAACGAGGATACCCGTGGCATGGTGCAAGCCTTGATTGAGGACTTTGCAACCGTATCCGAGGAGCTGGCGGAAGGTATCGAAATGGCTGAGGAAGCTGGAGATGCGCCAACAGCGGACATGTTCACCGGGTTTAAGGCTGATCTTGAGAAGCATATGTGGATGCTGCGTTCGTTCCTTGGATAAAGCGTGAATACAACAGAATGATGCCTATTCTCCTTGTATTTGCAAGAGTTAAGGTGCCGGTTACCGTGCCGTGTGCCTTAGCTCATGATGCTGACCTGAGCACCGTCTGTCAACGCGCGATAAACGCTGGTGCTGGATGCCGTAATGATTCTCGGGAGCATTAGCAAGGGGAACAGGGCGAACGAAACAGGCATGACCGGTCTATCGGTCATGCCTGTTTTTTTAATTGTTACGGTTATCTGAATGTTGTCTGCAAAACGCTTGTCCGGTTGAAATACGTCATATTTTATTATAAAATGGCTTGAGAATCATTGATAATCAGTTTAGAATGATTATAAATAAAGAATTATTTTTTATTTTATGAAATCAGGGCGTCCAATCCTGTTATCATATAGGACAACAATACACTACCTATTCAACGGAGGGAATCTAATATGTCAACCAAGTTTGTCATTGAAGGATTGAAAGCAACAATCGAAGGCAAGGAGATCCTTAAAGGTATCAACCTTGAGATGAAGGGCGGAGAAGTTCATGCCATCATGGGACCAAACGGTACAGGCAAAAGTACTTTGGCTTCCGCGTTGATGGGGCATCCTAAATATGAAGTTACAGAAGGTAAAGTACTCCTTAACGATGAAGACGTGCTGGAGATGGAAGTTGACGAGCGCGCCCTTGCAGGTCTGTTCCTAGCCATGCAATATCCAAGCGAAATCGCCGGCGTTACGAACTCCGATTTCCTGCGCAGTTCCATCAACGCACGCCGCGGTGAAGGCAATGAGATTTCCCTGATCAAGTTCATTCGTCAAATGGAAGGCAAAATGAAGGAGCTCGAGATGAATCCCGAGTTCGCTCACCGTTACCTGAACGAAGGCTTCTCCGGTGGTGAGAAAAAACGTAACGAAATCCTGCAAATGATGATGCTGGATCCGAAACTTGTCATTCTTGACGAAATCGACTCCGGTCTTGATATCGATGCTTTGAGAATTGTGGCGAACGGTGTAAATGCCATGAAATCCGAAGAACGCGGTTTCTTGATTATTACCCACTATCAACGTTTGCTTAACTATATCACTCCAGATTACGTTCACGTGATGATGCAAGGACGGATCGTAAAATCCGGCGGTCCTGAGCTGGCAGAACGCCTGGAGGCAGAAGGTTATGACTGGATTAAGGAAGAGCTGGGCATTACTGATGAAACTGTAGGCCAAGACGCGTAAATAGACGGGAGGAGGAAACGATATGACTACACAAACCATTCTTCCGGTCAACGCTGAGGCTCTGAAGGCATTGTCCGAAAGTAAACAGGAACCGGCCTGGCTGACAGACAGCCGTTTGGCTTCTCTGGAACTGGCTGGCCAGTTGGAACTGCCCAAGCTGGAGAAACAACGTATCGAGCGCTGGAACATCCAGAGTTATGGTGAATATAAAGAGAGCAACAAACTTGCTTCCCTTGACGAATTGCCTGAACAGGTAGCCAAACTTGTCGAAGGTTCAAGAGAAGGCGGCTTGGTTATTCAACGCAACTCGGGAACCGTGTATGTAAGTCTGGCTCCGGAACTGGCTGCCCAAGGCGTAATTTTCACCGATTTGGAAACAGCGGTTAAAGAACACGCGGATTTGGTTAAACCTTATCTGCATCAAGCGCTTAAGAATGACGAGCATTCGATGGCCGCTCTGCATGCTGCTGTATGGAATGGCGGGGTGTTCCTCTATGTTCCTAAGAATGTGGAGGTCGATGTACCTCTGCAGGCGGTGATGTTGACGGATGATGCCGAAGCAACATTTGCTCCGCATGTGCTGATCATAGCCGAAGCGAACAGTCAGATCACTTATGTAGACAACTACGTATCGGGTTCCCTGTCAGCACCGGTGACCCATAACGGAGCGGTGGAAGTATTCGTCAAAAACGGCGCTAAGGTGCGTTATGCTTCCATTCACCAATTGGCTGGGGAAGCAACCGATGTTACATTCCGTCGTGCGGTGCTGGACAATGACGCTTCGATCGAGTGGATCGTAGGTGAGATGAACAATGGCGATACAGCCAGCGATACCATGAGTATCCTGAAGGGCAACGGCTCGACATCCGATGCAAAAGTCATCGCGGTAGGTTCCGGATCCCAAAAGCTCAACTATACCACGCGAGCGAAGCATTATGGCAAGAGCTCCGAATCCCAGATGATTACCCGTGCGGTTATGCGCGAAGAGGCACAAGCCATCATCAACGGAATTACCAAGATCGAAAAGGGTGCAACGAAGGCGGACGGACAACAGACCGAGCGCGTGCTGATGCTCAGCCCGAAAGCTCGCGGCGACGCGAACCCGATTCTGTTGATTGACGAGGATGATGTAACAGCTGGACACGCAGCTTCCGTAGGCCAAGTGAATCAGGAGCAAATTTACTACCTGATGTCCCGTGGTATCTCGCGTGCTGTGGCAGAATCCTTGATTATATACGGCTTCTTGGCTCCGGTAGTCAGCGAAATTCCGTTAGAGGGACTTCGTGACCAACTGCAGAGGCTCGTTGAAAGGAAGCTGGGACAATGATCGCCTCTGTCCGTGAGCAATTTCCCATTCTTCACCAGGAGATCAACGGACATCCGCTGGTATATCTCGACAATGCCGCGACATCGCAAAAGCCGCAGGTGGTCATAGATGCTATCAAGCGGTACTACGAGTGGGAGAACTCGAATGTACACCGCGGAGTTCATACACTCGGCAGCCGTGCTACTGATGCTTATGAAGGAGCCAGGGAGAAGGTTGCCCGTTTTATTAATGCCGAGAGTTCGGAGCAAATTATTTTCACCCGCGGTACGACGACGGCCCTGAATCTGGTAGCTTCGTCTTACGCGCGCTCTGTGTGCGGTCCTGGGGATGAAATTGTCCTGACGGAAATGGAGCATCACAGTAATCTCATACCGTGGCAGCAGGCGGCTCTTGCCGTTGGCGCTACGCTGAAATATATTCCTCTGCAGCCTGACGGCACGATCCGTGTCGAAGATGTAGAGGCACTCGTTACCGAACGGACCAAGGTTGTAGCCATCGCTTACGTATCCAACGTGATGGGCGTTGTACATCCCGTGAAACAAATGGCGGAAATCGCACACCGCCACGGTGCCGTCATTGTGGTGGACGGTGCGCAAAGCACACCGCATATGAAAGTGGACGTCCAGGACCTGGATTGCGATTTCTACGCTTTGTCCGGCCATAAGATGTGTGCTCCCACAGGTATCGGCGCATTATACGGCAAGAAGGCGCTGCTGGAATCAATGGAGCCGATCGAATTCGGCGGAGAAATGATCAATGATGTTGGATTGTACGAGTCGAACTGGAAGGAGCTCCCTTGGAAGTTTGAGGGAGGGACGCCTATCATTGCAGGGGCTGTCGGTTTGGGCGCTGCCATCGATTTCCTGGAGGAAATCGGAATGGATGCCATCGAGCAGCATGAGTCGCAGCTTGCGGCCTACGCCATGAACCGCATCTCCGAGATCGAAGGCATTTCCATTTACGGTCCCCGTGAGCGTAAAGTAGGCCTCGTTACCTTTAACCTTGGCGACGTTCACCCGCATGACGTGGCAACCGTGCTGGATGCACAGGGGATAGCGATTCGTGCAGGACATCATTGCTGTCAACCGCTTATGCGTTGGTTAAAAGTATCCTCTACGGCACGCGCGAGCTTTTATCTGTATAATACAGAAGAGGACGTTGATCGATTAGTTAGCGCCTTAATCCAGACAAAGGAGTATTTTGGCGATGCAACTTGACGATTTGTACAGACGTGTCATCATGGATCATTATAAGAACCCCCGCAATCGCGGCAAGTTTGAAGACGATGCAGTAACCATCGATTTGAACAATCCGACTTGCGGAGATCGCATTTCCTTGCAGCTTAAGGTAGAGAACGGCGTAGTAGCCGATGCCAAATATACAGGGGAAGGCTGCTCCATCAGCATGTCTTCCGCTTCGATGATGACGGACGCTGTAAAAGGCAGAACGCTGGATGAAGCGATCAGTCTGGCGGATCGGTTCTCCTCCCTTATGAAAGGTGAGGCTGTAGATTTTGACGAGTACGAGGATATTGAAGCCCTATCCGGTGTTAACAAGTTTCCTGCACGCATTAAATGTGCAACACTTGCGTGGAACGCACTCCGAAAAGGAATAGACGCGAAGTAAGTGAATCAATAGATCGATAGGGAGGTAAGTTTAAATGGCTAAAAAAGCACCAGAAGTGGGAGAGTATAAATATGGTTTCCGTGACGAGCACAAATCTATTTTTCAAACCGGCAAAGGTTTGACGCGTGAAGTCGTAACGGAAATTTCCAAAATCAAGAACGAGCCGGAATGGATGCTGGAATTCCGTTTGAAATCACTGGAGCAGTTCGAGAAAATGCCAATGCCTCGCTGGGGCGGCGATCTCGACGAGCTGGATTTCAACGATATCCAGTACTACGTAAGACCTTCCGATAAGCAAGGCAAGACTTGGGAGGAAGTACCTACCGAGATCAAGGAAACCTTTGATAAATTGGGTATTCCGGAAGCAGAGCAGAAGTTCCTGGCTGGTGTATCTGCGCAGTACGAATCCGAAGTTGTTTATCATAACATGCAAAAGGATCTTGAGGATCAAGGCGTTATCTTCATGGATACCGATACGGCTCTTAGAGAGCATCCTGAGATCTTGAGAGAATACTTTGCAACAGTAGTGCCTCCAACGGATAACAAATTCGCCGCGCTGAACAGTGCCGTATGGTCTGGCGGAAGTTTCATCTATGTTCCAAAAGGCGTGAAATGTGAAATTCCGCTGCAAGCGTATTTCCGGATCAACTCCGAGAACATGGGCCAATTCGAACGTACGCTGATCATTGCGGACGAAGACAGCTTCGTGCACTACGTAGAAGGATGTACAGCTCCGATCTACAGCACGAACTCGCTTCACAGTGCGGTGGTCGAGATCATCTGTAAAAAGAATGCGCGCGTTCGTTATACAACCATTCAGAACTGGGCGCCGAACATCTACAACCTCGTAACCAAGCGTGCTGTTGCTGAAGAGAATGCAACGATGGAATGGGTGGACGGCAACATCGGTTCCAAGCTGACAATGAAGTATCCTGCCGTTATCCTGAAGGGTCGCGGTGCAAAAGGGATGGTATTGTCCATCGCTGTAGCAGGCAAAGGCCAACATCAGGATGCAGGAGCCAAAATGATTCACTTGGCACCGGACACGACTTCAACGATCGTATCCAAGTCCATTAGTAAGCATGGCGGTAAAGTAACGTACCGTGGACTGGCTTCCTTCGGTCGCAATGCAGAAGGCGCGAAAGCCAACATCCAGTGTGATACACTCATCCTCGATAATGAATCGACGTCGGATACGATTCCTTACAACGAGATCAAGAACGACAACATTACGCTGGAGCATGAAGCGACTGTATCCAAGGTGTCCGAGGAACAATTGTTCTATCTCATGAGTCGTGGCCTTAGCGAGTCTGAAGCTACGCAAATGATCGTTATGGGCTTCATCGAGCCATTCACCAAAGAACTTCCGATGGAGTATGCCGTTGAGATGAATCGACTCATCAAGTTCGAGATGGAAGGCAGTATCGGCTAAATAGTTCTTATGCACACAGGGGGCAAATCACTCGGGCACGAGTGGTTTGCTCCTTTTTTAATGCTGGGGATGCTGGGATTGTTTATATTATGTTGATTCATTGTGACATTTATAGTTGCGTGAGTATCTCGTTAGCATACGTCTTTTATTTTGCCAGAAATCAAGAGTGAGGGGATGTGAGAAATGTCACAAAAGTGCGCGAAAAAACCGCCAGCATACTAGCCTGACGGTTATATGAGTTATTCATAAGGGGCCTTAGGCGAAAATGGCGGTTACAGAAGAATCTCTTGGATCTCGGTATTATATTCCTTGGAGAGGTCGATGAATCGATCCTCAGTCTTCACGAGCGGACGGAAGTAATCCGAAGGATTGTTCATGACGATATGGCCGGATTCGCCGGTCGTCAGCAGAACCTTTTTACCGATAAAGTTTGGCAGCATCTGCTGGATGAAGGCATGCGTCGGCTTGCCGTTCAGCTTACCGAAACTAAGACGATACAGCTCCCGAAGTACGGTTAACAGCTGCTGCTTGGATTGATAGACCCGGTTCGTTGTCATCGCGCTATATACATCGGCAACAGCGCAAATATGAGAGTATGGATGAATTTGGTCTTCACGGAGCGCTCGTGGATAGCCGGAAGCGTCATCCCGTTCATGGTGCTGGAGCGCGACCATAGCGGTGACCTTATCTTCCATGGATTCGGAGATCATCTCATAACCATAGATGGTATGCAGCTTCACTTCCTCATATTCTTCAGAAGTCAGCTTCCCTGGCTTGTCCAGTGTATCCCTTGGAATCTTGCTTTTGCCGATATCATGAAGATAGCCCGCTTTGCCAATTTCATAAGCTTCCTTGTCGGAGTAACCCATCCAATCCGCGATATAGTACGATAACATTCCTACTTGAACGGAGTGCCTGTAGGTATAATCGTCTTTACCATTAAAAAGCAGAAGCAGGGAGACCACATCCGTATGCTCATTCAGAGAGCCGACTAAGGGTATGAAAACATCGTCCACAACGGACTCATTGAATTTACCGGTTTGTGACGCTTCCGTAAATAAGGTGGAGCACCCGTCAAATGCAAGACTGAAATGGGGTTTAACCTTGTTGTATGAGTCTGAAATTTCAGATGATGAATCGAGGGATACGGACAATGCGCGTGGGTTTATTTCTATGTAATCGATACCGTGCTGCAATAGCTTGGATATATCCTCTAAACGAAGGGTTGCTCCTTTTTGTAGAACATGAACGCCGTTTGTGTTGTAAGCATCATCCTGCATTTGATCACCGGGTATCAGGTCCGTGACATGTACTCTCAAATCATTGCACCTCTTGCCCTTATATAAGTAAAAAGATCAAAACTATCTTAGCAAGAAAATAATGGTTTTACAATGTGTAATCATGACTTATTGCCTAACGGTTGGGTCCCAGGGTCCGGTCTGCGGCCCTTTCCATTCCGAACCATCGTCCCAGATCTCTTTTTTCCAAATTGGAACGGATCGCTTCAATTGTTCGATGGCATAACGGCTGGCCTCATAACATGCATTCCGATGCGGGGAGGATACAGCGATAACAACACTGGTTTCTCCAATACCGACCGTACCGATACGGTGGGAAATCGCACATTGCGTACTGGGCCATTGTCGAAAAATGTCAGCACATATTTGCTGCATCTCTTTTAGCGCCATCGGGATATATGCTTCATACTCCAGCGTAACCGTTCGCATCTGGCCGGTCATCTCTCGCGTTGTACCTACAAAGGAAAGCGTTGCTCCATGATTATCATGATGAACTTTGGCAATGGTTGCTTCTACGGACAGCTGGTCGTAGGATATAGAGCACATCCCATCTGCCGAGGACCTGGATCCGGAGTCTTGCGGGGCGGTTCCGTCACCACCGGACACAGGTGGAATCAAAGCTACCTCATCACCGCTTTGAATAAGCTGGTCCGATAGCGCATACTCTTGATTGACCGCGACGAAAGCTGTGGCAACCTGGGATTGGGCATCAGGATAAGCCTCGCTAAGAAGCAGCTTCAATTCCCCAGCTGTAAGGGGAAAGCCCGGTACTTTAAATGTAAGCGAAGCTGTGCCGATTCGATCAGCTAATCCTGCAAATAATAATATAGAAATGGTTGTTGACATTCTTTATCACCTCGTAATTCTTATGGGCTACAATATACCATATTCTTCGCTAAAATGTTATGCTTGTAAGACCGGAAATTATGGAATAACGAACATGGGGAGGGGGCCGCCAGATGGGGTTAGGAAGCAACAAACAGAAGCTGACGATATTGTATACCAACGATATACACAGCCATTTTGAAATGATGAGTAATGTGGCGGCACTTATTTCCCGGGAAAAGGCGGTTGCCGGTGATAAGGCAATCGTGCTGGATATCGGTGATCATATGGACCGGGCATCGGTGGAAACCGAAGGCACAATGGGCCAAGCCAATGTGGATGTCATTAATTTGACAGGATACGACGCCATTACGATTGGTAATAACGAGGGGCTCACCATTTCGTATGATGTTCTGGAGAGTGTATACGCCGGACTGCAGTGTCCCGTTGTGTGCTGCAACATAAGGGAGACAAAGAGCGGTAATCCTCCTTCATGGATGAAGCCGCATGTGATCCTGGAACGAGAAGGCATTCGAATCGGGCTCACCGGCGCAACGGCTGCTTTTGCAGGCTTTTATCAATTGTTAGGCTGGGAAGCCGGAGATCCGGTCCAGGCTATTGCTGAGCAAGTACGAGCGCTTCAGGGCCAGTGTGATATCATGATTGTTTTATCCCATTTAGGACTAACGATTGATAAAAGATTAGCAGAAAATGTTGAGGGGATTGATGTTATTCTTGGTGGTCATACCCATCACATCCTTGAGGAGCCTCTGATGATCGGGAAGACTGCCGTGTGCGGTGCAGGCAAGTTCGGACAATACGTAGGTCGCCTCGTCATGCAGCGTGGTCATGCAGAAGATCGCTTTACCTGTATAGAGGGAAGTCTGCTGCCCGTGGATAAAAACTTGATGGAACCCATCGTAGAGCAGGCGATCATGAAACACCATGAGCTGGCAAGGGAGAAATTAACGGAGGCCGTAGCCGTTATTGACCGTAGTCTGCCCATTCACTATGAGGAGGAGTCGCCGTTTGCGAACCTGCTGGCTCAGGCAGTGATGCAGCACACGGATGCCGATTTTGCTGTCGTGAACTCGGGGCAGCTGCTCGGACCGCTCCCGGAGGGCGAGATCAGCACCGGTATGCTGCATGGCCTGTGTCCGTCCCCGATTAATCCCTGCGTCGTGAAGCTGCGCGGAGAACATATTTATCAAGCACTTGAGGAGAGCCTGCTCCAGGAGTTCAGCGGGAAGAAGATACTGGGCTTTGGCTTCCGCGGTTATATATTAGGCGGCCTGGCTGTCGATGGCTTGAAGATTCACTATGACAAGAACGGAGAGCCTTATCGAAAGATCACGCATATCTCCTTGAAGGGACAAACACTAGAGCCGCAGCGAGAATACAAGGTGGGAACACTCGACATGTTCACTTTCAAAATCGGATATGAGTCGTTGTCACTTGGTAAGGATACGGTATATATGCTGCCGGAGTTTATTAGAGACCTGCTGCGAAGTGAGCTTTCGAGGCCCGGTTCGCTTGAAGAGTCCATGATTCCACGCTGGATATCCTGACAATCCCCGACTAACTTCCTTTGGCCGAGCATACATATGAGGAGGACAAAGGTAAGGAGGGGATGGATCATGGATTTTATCACATCCATTATACTGGGGATTGTGGAAGGACTGACCGAATTCATTCCGGTGTCTTCCACAGGCCATATGATCTTGACGGCTAAGGTGCTCGGTTACGACGATCAAACTCCGATCATGAAGACGTTTGAGGTTGTCATTCAGCTCGGTGCTATTATGGCGATCGCGATCGTTTACTGGAATCGGATTTTGAACCTGCTCGGCTGGAGCCGAAGTGAACCGTTGACCAAGAAGATGCCTCGAAAACGATTGAATTTGATTCATATCTTTTTGGGGATTGCGCCGGCCCTGCTGGTTGCTTTTTTTGCGAGGGATTTCATCAAGAGCCTGTTCCATGCACAGACGGTGTTGTTTGCACTCGTTGCTGGCGGTATTTTTATGATTTTTGCAGAATGGTACAATAAACATAAAGTTCAAGTGACATCGCATGATTTGGATGACTTGACATATAAACAGGCCTTTCAGATTGGCGTCTACCAGATCATATCCGTATTATGGCCGGGTTTCTCCCGTTCGGGATCCACCATCTCTGGGGGGATGCTTAGCGGTGTGAGCTATAAGGCATCGGCCGACTTCTCGTTTATTATCGCAATTCCCATTATGTGTGCTGCATCCGGTTATGAATTACTGGATTCTTATCGATATTTTACTTTAGATACGATCGGTGTATTTCTTGCCGGATTTATCGTTTCGTTTGTTGTCGCTTATTTTGTCGTCTTGGCCTTCATGAAGCTCATACAGAAGATAAGGCTTACTCATTTTGCGATCTACCGTTTTGTTCTCGCTGCCGTTTTTTGGCTGTTTATCATGCATTAAGCAGGAGGAGACACAAGGAGGAGATCCGGCTTCTTCGTATCGTGACCCACTGAAGACTAGACGCTATATCCCACACAAGTTTGAGAATAGCAGAGGAAGTGACGGATTTTGCGTCTTATACCTATCAACGCGTTGAGGCCGGGGATGGTTCTTGGTAAAAGAATATATAATAGCGATGGTTTAATCCTGCTTGCCGAAGGCGTGGAACTGACAACAGGGCTGATCCGCCGTCTGGGCACGTTGGAACTCGGGTATGTCTATATCGAGGAACCGATGACAGAGGATATCGTGGTTCCGGAGTTGTTGACCGAGGAAACTCGGCTGCACGCGATCCAGTCAATTCGGACGAGCTTCAAGACCCTGGAGAGCCAAGCTGCTCTGAAGGGAAGCTTTCTTCATTTAGGCAAAACGTTCTCTGGAATGATGGAGTCTATTATGGATGAAATATCGGATCATGACGAGGGCATGGTGCTGCTGACCGATATGAATACGAACGATTACAACTTGTATCGTCATTCTCTTAACGTATGTCTGTATTCAACGGTTCTTGGCGTGTCTTACGGGTATAATCGGCAGGATCTGAAGGTGCTGGGCTTGGGGGCATTGCTTCACGATATCGGCAAGACGAGGATATCCCAGGTGCTGCTGAATCATCCAGGACGTCTGAGTGAAGAAGAATTTCGCGAGGTTCAGAAGCATACCGAGATCGGGTTCAAATTATTGAAAGATGAACCCAACATTCCGCTGTTATCGGCGCATTGCGCCTTGTCACATCATGAGCGCCTGGATGGCAGCGGTTATCCCAGAGCCTTGAAGGGACCTGAGATCCATGAATACGCCAAATGGATTGCGATTACGGATTCTTACGACGCGATGACAACACAGCGGGTGTACAAGCCTGCCTTATTGCCGCATCAAGCGGTAGAGGTGATGTATGCGGGCTCGGGAACACTGTATGAACAGTCATTCCTGGCTATGTTTCGGGATCGGGTTGCGATATATCCTCCGGGGATCACCGTGAAATTGCATACGGGTGAGAGTGGAGTGGTATCCAAAATTCACGCACATGTGCCTCATCGCCCCGTTGTCCGCGTATTAACGGATGCCGAAGGCACCCCGCTATCTGCACCTTACGAATTGGATTTGTCGGAAACACTGGCCATTATGATTGCTGGTATCGGACGAGCACCATAGATCAAACTTGACCTAAAGGAGGTTGACTCGTGAGACGTAACGGCCATACAACATTGCTGCATACATGGGGGCGACAGATTTACCGCTACCGTAAAGCCATTGTTGTGACCTGGCTTCTTTTGTTTTGCGGGCTGCTTCCGTTTGCGTTCAAGCTGCCGTCCATTCTGCAGCACAACGGGTTTACGCCGAAGGATAGCCCGGCCCAGATCGGGATTGAGAAGCTGGAAGAGGGATTAGGATTGTCGGCAGCCTCATTGGATATTGTCGTAGTCAGTCAGCACGATGAGAATCTGACGGCAGGCACGGCGCAGAGGCGAATATTGACGGAGCTTGCGCCATTGCGAGCTCGTCCCTATGTCAGGGATATTTATATGAATATGGCAGCTCATAGGGCAGGCCAGGATCATATCGTATCCGTAACGGTTCTGCTGGATCTGGATTCCACGGAAGCCTTGAAGCAGTTTGAAGAGATTCGAGATTCGGTTCCGGGCATCACGGGAGCGGATACTTACATAACAGGGAATACCGCCATCTTCGCCGACATGAACCAAGCCGTCAAAAGCGATATCATCCATGCCGAAATGATAGGCATTCCCGCAGCTCTGCTCATCCTGGCGGTCGTATTCGGAACATTGACTGCCGCGATCCTGCCATTGTTAGCCGGTGTTGCCAGCGTGGTGGTCACGATGGGAATCCTGTATTTCGTGGCTTTGGCCGACGGTTCGATCAGCAATTTCCTTCCGAATGTTGTAACGATGCTGGGGCTGGCCGTGGGTATCGATTATGCTTTGCTGGTCGTAAGCCGCTTCAAGGAAGAGATGCGGACACGGAACGGAGATGTGGGAACGGCCCTGGCTGTCACTTGCGCAACTGCCGGGAAAGCGGTGATGTTCTCCGGTGCGGCTGTGTTGATTGGTTTCGTGGCGATGAGTTTCATAGACCTGCCGATCTTCCGTTCCTTCAGCATAGGCGGCATTACCGTCGTGCTGTTATCGGTGCTGGCCGGTAACACGCTTCTTCCCGCATTATTGGGAATATTAGGCCCGCGTATAGAAACGTTCCCTCTATTCCCTGCCGCATACCGGACGCTTCGGGAACGGCAGACCTCCGGTATGTGGAGAAAGCTCTCCAGATTTGTCATGGCGCATCCTGTAACCATCTCTATCGCAGCGATCGGTTTACTATTGGTAGCGATTTATCCGGTGCGGCACATAAATATCGCGATCCCCGCAGCCGAAGTGCTTCCCCCTGCCTATGAATCCCGTTATGGTCACGACCTGCTCATACAGGCTTATGACGAACGTGAATTGAATTCGATCATTGTGGCGGTAGAGCTTCCGGCCACTTATGAGGACTTTCGCAGCATCGAACTAATGAAGGCATATACGGATGAAATCAGGATGATGCCGGGCGTGAAGCAGGTAGAGAGTTATCTGAGCATTGGCAGAGGATCGGTGGAAGAAGCATCGAAGTATTTGTCCCGCGAAGATATCCGCCAGCAGCTGGAGCAGCATCGTTTTGTTAAGGGGAATGTGGCAGTCGTCGCCGTGATCCCGGAATATGGGGAATCCCATGAGCTTACCATGCAGCTTGTCCGAGCGTTACGGACGATGGACACGAATGAGCTGACGACCTACGTCACCGGAAGCCCCGCGTACAAACTGGATATCATTGAGGTCATCCATCAGAATATCTCCTTCGTCCTGATCTTTGTATTTGTAGTTACCTATGTCATTCTCCTCCTGGCGTTTCGATCGGTCGTGCTCCCTTTAAAAGCAAGCATCATGAATATGCTCAGCCTCGGCGCCGGACTCGGTATCGTGGTGTGGGTATTTCAAGAGGGGATAGGCGCGCAGTGGCTGGGTGTTTCCTCTACGGGATCTATCTTTGCCCTTTTGCCGATTCTGATATTCTGCGTGGTGTTCGGCATATCGATGGACTATGAAGTCATGATGCTCTCGCGTATGATGGAGAACTATGAACGGACGGGGGACAACGAATTCAGCACAGCTGAAGGTCTGGAGAGCACGGGCGGGCTGATTACAAGCGCTGCCCTAATCCTGGCCGTCGTTGTGGGTGCATTTGTATTTACGGATAATGAAGTGATGAAAGCGATCGGTTTAGGCCTGACAGCAGCCATTCTGCTGGATGCCACCGTGATTCGTGTGCTGCTTGTGCCTGCGTTTATGAAGATTATGGGGAGAGCGAATTGGTGGAGTCCAAGATGGATGTTTCCGGCACACAAACGTACTACCAAGGAACACTCAGACAAACATGGGGAAGCCGGATGATTCCCAGCCGAATCAAGGAGAAGCCTTCTGTTGGGGTATGTTATAATCATATAATGGACATTATCAAAGCCGTAGAGTACATAAAGCGTAAAGTTGTACTGCATGAATCGGTAATTCAAAGAAATCAGGTGAGTGAACCATGAGTAATACAGCACAGCCATTTCCATCAGCCGTAAGGCCCATTTCGCCGAGTTATGATCCATGGGATCCGATAACTTCGCTGCGCGAGCATGGTCGTCATGTGCTGACCAGTGTGGAAATGACAGTGACGCATCTTTGTAATATGCGCTGTGAGCATTGCGCTGTCGGTGATATGCTTGTCATGAAGGAAGCACCGATGCTGCCACTTGATACGATGCTGAAGCGACTGGACGAGGTAGAACATCTGCAGACGATTAGTCTGACGGGTGGAGAACCGGCGTTTCTGGGCAAGACGGTGGACAACGTGATTGTTCCCTTGCTCAAGTATGCTAAGGAAAGGGGCATCCGGACCCAGATTAACTCCAATCTGACGCTCGATCTTAGTCGGTATGAGAAAATGCTGCCTTATCTGGACGTTATGCATATCTCATTCAATTATTTGAACGGAGATGACTTCTATGAGGTCGGATTTGCAAATAGCGCACGTTCTGTCTCCAAGGAGACGGCATACAAAATGTACGATACGATGCTGGTCAATTCGGAGAAGCTGAGTGCAGCGGGCATGTACATATCCGCTGAATCGATGATTAACTATCGGACGCATACGAAACTCAGCGGCATCCACAAGCTGATCAAGGATATGGGCTGCAAACGGCACGAGGTTCACCCGATGTATGCCTCAAACTTTGCTTCCGCTCTGCCCGTATTGTCCTTGAATGATACGAAAGCTGCCATCCACCATTTGCTGGATGTCCGGGATCGGGACATGTGGATGCTGTTCGGAACGCTGCCCTTCTATGCCTGCAGCTCCGATGATCATGACCAAGAGATCATTCGCCGCCTGCGGCAAGAACCGAACGTAACGGTCCGGAATGATCCGGATGGCCGTAATCGGGTGAATGTGAATTTATTCTCGGGTGACGTGTATGTAACGGATTTTGCTGATATTCCGGCTTTTGGTAATATTAAGGAACAGAAGCTTGACGATATTTTTAACGAATGGACAACAGGACACCCGTTGAACCAAACGGTTAACTGTCACTGCGATGCAGTAAGCTGCTGTGGGCCGAACCTGTTGGTGGCGGACATGTACTACCGAGGTGTGGATTTCAAGTCAAGGCAAGCAAAGACAAACTAGAACTCTAGAAAGAAGGCGTGTCATCATGGCGGAGGAATTTGAGGTCGGGAAACTGATTTTGAATTTGCTCTTGGTTTTCCTGCTCGTTTTGTTGAACGGCGTGTTTGTAGCTGCCGAATTTTCACTGGTGAAAATGCGTCAATCCCGGTTGACCCAGCTCGTTAGCGAAGGGAACCGGCTGGCTGGCATTGCCCTGAAAGTAAACCAGAAGCTTGACGCCTATTTATCCGCAACTCAGCTTGGGATCACATTAACTTCCCTGGGTCTTGGCTGGATTGGGGAGCCTGCCATTTCAGAATTGCTGGTGGCTCCCATTATGCATAGCATTGGCTTTACGGATGAGCGCTTGATTAGCACGATATCGGTTGCGGTGGGATTCTGTATTATCACCTTCCTGCATATTGTGTTAGGGGAGCTTGCACCGAAGTCTTTGGCTATTCAGCGGACGGAGGGGACGGCTCTGATTCTGTCGGCGCCGCTGCTCTGGTTTTATCGCATTTTTCTGCCGGTGATCTGGGTCCTGAATGCTTCCGCTAATCGTATTCTAAAGATGGTCGGCATCGAGCCGGCAAGTGAGGCTGAAGCAGCCCACTCCGAGGAAGAGATTCGGATTCTGATGAACGAGAGCGCAAAAAGCGGTGTCATTGACGAGAACGAGATGAAATTAATGGACAACCTGTTCGATTTTTCTGACTTGAGAGCCAGAGAAATTATGCTGCCAAGGACGGACATGGACGTTCTTTTCACCAATTATACCTTGGAAGAGAATCTTCAGATCGTCAATGAGACAAAGCATTCCCGTTACCCGGTTGCAACGGACAACAAAGACCGCATTATCGGGTTTGTCCACATTACGGATCTCTTGCTGGCGGAGCCTGATAAGCAGCGTGATTTGGCTTCCTTGATGAGACCGATTATGGACGTATCGGAATCAACGGAGATCAGCGAGGTGCTGCGGAAGATGCAGGCAAGGCATGAGCAGCTTGCGCTCGTGGTTGACGAATATGGGGGGACAGCTGGTATTCTGACAGCTGAGAAGATTCTGGAAGAGATTGTTGGGGACCTGTACGATGAATTTGAAGATGAGCGGCCTGAGATTGAAGTGTATGATGAGTACTTTTCAGTGGATGGTCGGATGCTCATTGAAGAAGTGAATGATTTGACCGGCCTGATGATTGAAGAGCATAACGTGGATTCCATCGGTGGTTGGTTGTTCAAGGAGCTTGAAGGGAACCCGGCGGTCGGAAAGAAAACCATCTTTGACGGGGTGGTCTTTGAGGTAGAGGAGTCCACACGGTTGCGTGTAACTCGCGTCATGATTCATCAGAAGCTCGAGAGCAGCTTCTCCTAGAACTAGCAAGACTCTATTTGTTAGGAAGTGGATTATGTCGATTAAGCAGCTCATATTTATCGGTCTTGGTCTCCTGTTGCTGTACGGAATGTTTACGGTTGGAGCTCCGTTCTTGTTGGCCATCGTGATTGCTATTGCTTTGGAGCCGTTAAATCGGCTCTTAATGAAAAGACTTCGGTTGAACCGCATCGCGGCCGCAACGGTGACAAGCACGATATTCCTTCTTTTGATGCTGCTGTTGGCTTATTTGATCGGTCTGCAGGTGTTTAATCAACTGGTCGAATATTGGAGCCGGGCTCCGCAATATTTTGACGGTGCTAACGAATTCCTTCAGCATACGATTATTCAAGCGCAAGACATGCTAAACGGCATTTCGCCGGGGCTTGCCGACAGCCTTACCGAATTCATGTCGAATATTTCTTCCTATGTACGGTCGCTTGTCAATTCGGTATCATCAACATTTTTGTCCTTTGCCAAAACGCTGCCGAACCTGTTCGTCACGTTCATTGTATTCTGCGTAGCGGTGTTCCTGTTCGCTTTCAGCCTCGATACGATGCGTGAGAAAGTGTTGTCGCTATTCGATGAGACATCACAGTCGCAGGTGAACGAAGTGCTGATCAGCCTGAAAAAATCAATTTTCGGCTTTTTGCGGGCACAGCTGCTTCTCAGCCTGTTTACGTACGTGATCACGCTGCTCGGCTTGCTGGTATTAGGCGTTAACTATCCGCTTGCCATCGCCCTGCTTGTCACCATTGTCGACATTCTGCCGATTCTGGGTGTAGGTTCCGTCTTGATACCATGGTCCATCTACCTGCTTGCAGTAGGCGATATTTTTACAGGAGTTGGCTTGATCTTCATGTTCATTCTGATTACGGTAATCCGCCGCGTGTTGGAACCGAAGGTCATAGGGGATGCCGTCGGAATCGGCGCATTGCCTGCCCTGGTCAGCATGTATATCGGATTTAAACTGGTGGGTGTGATCGGATTTTTTATGGGCCCTTTGGTCGTTATTATCTATTCCGCTATGCGTAAAGCCGGCTTGTTCCAAATCAAAATTAAATTTTGAGGACAACTCAACGAGAACCCTTTTCCCGGAAATATTCCAGGGGAGAGGGTTTTTTTTGTCAATTTGCAGTTCATTTTCTGGGCGGAAGACATATGTTAAATACAAAGAGCCCTTGATAACGACGGATCGTAACGATAAGGAGGAATACCCTTGAAGGAAAACCCTGAGGTGCGCGTATACCAGGTATTTCATTCGCCATTTGATCCTTGCCCGCCCAAGCCCTACAGAACGTATGTGGTGCCTGTTAACCAGTATGTCGTGTTTCAACCGCCCGGCCTGCCGCAGTTTAGCCCTGCCGAGGCATTGAGACACGGAACGTTATGGCCATCCTTGTTTAGCCCGTATACCTCGCGAAAATTTAAAGGAGAGTGATCGGCCGTGAACGAAACCAGACCCCAGGTTGGAGATCGGAAGTATTACGAAATGCTCGAGCAGCTTCAAGCATTGGATTTTGTCCTGGTGGAGCTGAACCTGTATTTGGACACCCATCCGGATGATCTCAAGAGCATCGAGCAATTCAACAGGCTGACGCAGGAAAGGACGGTGCTCGCGAAGCAATTTCAAGAGTTGTATGGGCCGCTGCAAAATTTTGGCCGTGCTTTTTCCAAATATCCGTTCGAATGGGCCCAGGGGCCTTGGCCCTGGCAGGTTTAACGGTGACGGTGTTGGCAAGCGGGCTGCTATTTTTTTCACCACCTGCATGCAGCCCTTGCGAAGAGGAAAAGCGAGAACAAGGAGGCGGACGATCCTATGTGGGTATACGAAAAAAAGCTTCAGTATCCGGTACGCGTAAGTAAATGTGATCCGAGAATGGCGAAGTTCTTGATTGAGCAGTATGGGGGTGCCGATGGGGAGCTCGCGGCAGCGCTCCGCTATTTGAATCAGCGGTATACCATTCCCGATAAGGTCATCGGATTGCTGAATGATATCGGAACAGAGGAATTCGCGCATCTTGAAATGATTGCCACTATGGTGTATAAATTGACGAAAGATGCAACGGTTTCGGAGATGGAGGCTGCCGGATTGGGTGCACATTACGCCAATCATGATCATGCGCTGTATTATGAGAATGCCGGCGGGGTCCCTTGGACAGCAACCTATATTCAAGCTAAAGGCGATCCGCTTGCGGATTTGTATGAGGACATTGCGGCAGAAGAGAAAGCGCGCGCTACATATCAATGGCTCATCGACTTAACGGATGACGTGGATTTGCAGGACAGTCTCAAATTTTTGCGGGAACGTGAAATTATCCATTCGATCCGTTTCAGGGAAGCTGTAGAGATTATCAAGGAAGATCGGGCAACGAAAAAAATATTCTAAGGGAGAGGATATCGTTTCGATAATAAAACAATGACGGGCCCAGTCGATATCTGTCCGGGCCTGTCTGTTTATGTTGGATAGGAGCATGGGGCCATTATATCCCGTACGACCGCTGATCCGAGTCATGATAGGGCAACCGGACCGTAAATGTAGCTCCTTGCCCCTGCTGGCTTTCCACCTGAATCGTGCCACCGTGAGATACGATAAATTCCTTGGCAATCGCCAGACCCAGTCCCATACCGCCTTGATGCCGTGCACGTGCTTCATCCGCGCGGTAGAAGCGGTCAAAGAGATAGGGAAGATGCTGGGCGTCAATGCCTGGGCCTGTATCCCGAATATCAATCCGTAGCATGCCGGAAGCGGGCTCCTCTTGTAACGTGATGTGGACAAGCCCGTCTTGGGGTGTATACCGAACCGCGTTGATGAATAGATTCAGAAACACCTGTGTGATGCGGCTTGGATCCACAGGAACGGAAGTGTGTTCCGTAGCGCTCGTCAAACGCAGGGTCAAATTCTTGGCATCGGCATCTGGCTCTATGCGCTCCTGAATCTGACCCAGCAGATCCAGCATGTCCGTAGGTTTCCGAACCAGCGGCAGCTGCTTCGCTTCGGCCAGGGATAGTTGGTGGAGGTCTCCTACGAGACGGGTTAAGCGAATCAACTCATCTTGGATGGGAAGCAATAGTTCCGGCTGGATCGGTTGCCTGCTCTGTTGAAGCAGATCCAGCTTGCCTCGGACAATCGTCAGCGGTGTTCGAAGCTCATGTGCGACATCAGCCACCAGATTGCGACGGACCATCTCGGACTGTTCGAGTCTGGAAGACATTCCGTTAAAAGCAACCGCGACCTTCCCGTATTCGTCTTCCGAGGTAACCGGAGCCTGGATACCGTACTCGCCTTGACCGAGGCGTTCGATGGCCGGTACGAGTTTGCGCAGCGGCGCAGTAAGCCTCCGCGATATCCAGTAGGCGGCTCCGAGGGAGAGCAGGACGAAGAGGATAGTGCCTCCTCCTAACAGAATGATGATGGATGTGGGTGTGCCAATTCGAAGCTTAGACAGGTTTGCTATATCCGTATCATAATAATACACGTCCGCAATCGGTTTGCCTTCAAGATATAACGTCCGTTTAACCCCCAAGTGTTTGATCTGTTTTTCAACCGCGTCCCCCTCATGCAAGAGAACCGTTTGTTCCCTGGATACCAGCAGGATACTTTCCTGGTGGTCGGCTACTGGTAGACTTTCGGTTAACCATTCCTGATCCTGAATGGCACGGAAGGTGTTCCCATTCTTCACATAGTAGCTGAGCAGCCTGGCCTGAAGCTGATTCAGCTCCTCTTCACGCGAGGTTTGCAGCATGACATCCATGGAGTCGCGGATCACAATGTAAGTAAGAAGGACGAAAACGGTGCTGAATCCAATAATAAACGACGACAACACGATGAATATCTTACGTCCAACACTCATGGCTGCTGTTCAAACCGGTAGCCGAAACCATACACCGTTTTTATAAAAATGGGCTCGGCAGGGTCATCTTCTACTTTTTTACGGATCCGGCTGATATGGGCGTCCGCGGTCCGTTCATCATTGTGGATATCGTCCTCCATGGCCGCTTGAAGCAGCTGCAGACGGCTGTATACCACGCCCGGTCTGGAAGCGAGGGTAAGAAGGAGCTTGAATTCAGTAGGAGTCAGCTGTATCTCCTGGCCGCGTTTCCATACCCGGCATTGGGTTTCCGAGATCGTTAATTCGCCGCGCTCAAGCAAATCCTCGGAAACCGAACCGCCTTCCATTCTGCGCAGAACAGAACGAATCCGGGCAGCCAGCTCGCGGAGTGAGAAAGGCTTGGTCATATAATCATCCGCCCCTACCTCAAGCCCGATTAGTTTATCCGTCTCCTCAATCCTTGCAGTAACCATAATGATGCCGACACGGCTTGATTTTCTGAGTTCGCGGCATACCTCAATGCCGCTTAATTCAGGCAGCATCCAATCAAGTATGACCAGGGAAGGCTTGAAATCTCTCGCTTTGGCCAAAGCCTCCGTACCTGTCGCAGCGGTAATAATCTGAAATCCTTCTTGCCGGAGGAATGACTCCATAAATTCAATGACTTTCCGTTCATCGTCTACAAGAAGCAAGGTATGAGCCATGCTGAATCCTGCCTTTCTTTTGATTCGTTAGGTTTAACCTTAAATCCCCCCCATTATATACGGTTTCCAGCCGCGAATGGAAAATTTCACGGAATCCGCAAGCCATCATCACAAGATCACAACATTCCGGTGATAGGATGGTATCCATAAAGATTATGAAACAAGAGAGGGATATCGAGATGAATCAACAAGCTTCATCCGTAAGAAAAACACCGCTCGCCGGTTGGATTTCACTAGGGCTGGCCTGGATTTTTGTTGTTTGTATTGCCATTCAGACGCTATTTGCCGGCATGGCGCTGTTTCACGATGGATCGATGTGGAGAAGCCATACTCGATTTGTTCATTTTTTTGAAATTGTGCCGCTGCTTATGCTGCTTTCGGGTTTTGCAGGCAAGCTGCCCGCCAAGTATAAATGGAGCTCGTTGGTCATGTTGTTATTGGTCCTCAGCCAGTATTTCACGGCCAATTTCCCTGGTGCGGGTGCATGGCATCCGGTCATTGCCATCGGATTGTTCTGGCTCGCGGTGGACACGGCGCGCTCCGTTCTGCCCTACTATCGACAGGGACAAAGAGGGGTAGATTGAATATGAAAGGCCTTGCGGTGTTGGTTATGGCTTAATCGGAGGTTATGCGGTATTACCCTTCAACTGCCAGCGATACCCAAACGAACAGGATATAGAACAGAATGGGAATCATCATTCCCATGGACAGCAGGAGCCATACGAGCGGCGTCCGAGCCATCTCTTTAACCACTACGATCGGGCTGCGGACATACCGTTCTTTCTTAAGGCGGCTCACCATCCGCTTGAGAATGGCAGCTTGTTCATGGGGATCATAGCGGCTCAGCTCAGCCAACAGCTCGGCTTCCAGCTGCCCAATTGGCGGTGCAGTATCAGACTTCTTTATTCCAGGCATGTAAATCCCCCTCATAGTAGTACGTGTTATATGTATAACAACTATAAAGCACTCCCGGTTACGCATATTTTATAGGCGGAAGATCAAAAGTAAATGAGGAGATGGGGTTTGCGGATGTGATATGGTTCCTATATGATGAGGAAAGATTAGACTAGAATCAGATTATATGGATTGAAGGGAAGGGAAGGACCAAATTGGAAAATACAGCAACGTTGATCAAGCCGGAAGCGATGATATTTGACATGGATGGAACGCTGTTTCAGACGGAGACCCTGCTGCTGCCCGCCTATCACAAATTGTTCGACATTTTACGTGAAGAGGGGCATTATGAAGGAGAAACGCCGGATGAGGAGCTCATGCTTGGATGTCTGGGAATGCTGCTCGAAGACATTTGGAAGATTGTCATGCCGAATGGAACGCCGGCGGCTCATCGCCGTGCAGACGAGCTGCTGCTGCAACTGGAGCTCGAAGGCTTAAACAATGAAGCAGCCGTATTGTATCCTGAAGTGAAGGAGACGCTAGAGGAGCTTCATCAACGCGGCGTCCGATTGTTTGTTGCCAGCAACGGCCTGGAGCATTACGTGAAAGGCATAGCCGAAGCGAGAGGGATCATGTCGCTCTTTGAAGACGTCTACAGTGCCGGTGAGCATAGAACGGCTTCCAAGGTGGATTTGGTAAGACTGCTGCTGGATGAACACGATATCCGGGACGCGTGGATGGTAGGGGACCGGTCATCGGATGTGGAGGCAGGCAAAGAGAACGGACAAACCGTCATTGGCTGCCACTATGCAGGCTTTGGCGGGGAGCAGGAGCTGAAGGGATCAGACGTCGTTATTCATTCTTTTTCAGACCTGCTGAAGCTTCATAATCACGCCGAGTAGATCGATAGGAGTCACAAAGGCTGTTCCCAAGGGTAGCAAGCAACCTCTTGGAAACAGCCTTTGTGCATTTCTGATTTAGCTTAAGCATTTTTTGCGGATTTCTTTTGGTTGTACACCCACAGTGCATATTCTAACGGCTTCACCATCGATTCACGGTAGGCAGCCGTATCGCCGATTTGGGAGAAGACTTCCCTTGATGGCTTCGGATTCACCTCGAGGAGAAGAACTCTTCCGGTTTTGTCCACGGCCAGATCCAGGGCAAGCTCGCACAGGCCTCCATACTGTCCGTCAAGGAATTGGGCTACATCCACGCCGAGAGAATCGGCTTCCTCCCGGATGTTGACACGCTTTACCGGGTCCGTGATCCATTTGCTTAACAATTCTTCCATCATGGTCGCGCGTCCGCCGCCATGCAGGTTGGAGGTAACGCTTTTCGGCGCTCCGACGCGCCCCACGCAACCGGTCACCTGCCATTGACCGGATCCATTTTTCTGTACGAGCATCCGGTAATCATGCACTCTTCCATCCGGAAGCTCCAGCTGTATCCCCTCTTGAACCAGATATCGATCTTTATTGCCCCAGCCCGACAGATATTGTGCCAGATGGCCTGAAGGCATTCGTTTGGGTCTGATGATGCTCCGGTTGGAATTGCGCCCCCGGATTTCATACGTTCCCGCAACACCAGGCACCTTCGTAATCCGCAAAATTCCGCGTCCTCCCGTACCGTTGATCGGTTTAAAATAGACCGTAGGATGAACATTGAGCATCCGGTGGATGTCATTTGTACTTGTTACGATTCGGGTATCCGGCAGATGGGGACGGAAGCGTTTCCTGGTGGACAATACTTGATGAATCGTCCATTTGTTGCGTAAAGGTCTGTTCAGAAACAGTAAATAGCGATAGCGGGAACGAAAACGCAGCAACTGTTGAAAGCGGGGGCTCTTTTGAATGCGGCAGCGATCAAAAATCATATTGGGGAAAGAGCGCAATTTCCGGCTCCATCTCCCGTAATCCGGATCGTATTCCATGGCGTTGATCAGGCTTTGGGCACTGTTAACGTCTGCGGGAGTGAAGACGTAAACATCAAGTCCTATCGCTTTTCCTTCCTTGATCATATGCTCGTAGATATGCCGCTCCTCCAGCGTTTTCCGTTCATCCAAGTATAACGTCATAATACCTAAGACGGGTTTTGACACAGAAGTTCACCTTCTTGAACAGAGTCATCACGAGATGCTGAAGATCTGTGGAATGGATGCAGGGGAAGGATTCCGCTCATAACGAGCGTAGGTTTGCCCGTCGGACCTTGCTCAAGCGCTATGGCCTGAAGCCCTGCATGAAAGCACATTTGCAAACTTGCGGAATGATCGGCGGCCACTTTGCATCGCAGCCGCCCGAATTTGGACAATTGTGAGCGGATCAGGGAAGAACCGATATGCCGATTGCGGTATAGAGGGTGTACAGCAATCATACAGGCACCTTCTCCATAATCCGCCGCAAAGCACATCCCCACAGGTATGCGGCCGACATCGCTTCGAACCGTAGTTGCCATGATCGAGGTGCCGGGCTGCAGCAACTCGTCATAGGATAGCGAGGCTAGACGCTGGTAACCTTCACGGGTTAGACGTTTGTTGCTGTACCGCCGGAAGAAATCGCTGCACTGTTGTCTGGCATGCGGCCATTCTTCCGGGCTTGAGAGAGTTAGACAAGAGATTTCCACATGATCCCCTCCTTTCATGGTTTCCTTAACCGTGCTCTGGATGAGGCAAGGGCTACCTTTGATTGATCAGGTATTCGGAATATTGAAAAATCCGCTCCAGTGATTTTTTCCGGATCGCGGGTTCGTCAAATTTCATGGGTCTTGAATTGGCTTCGAAGAACCAGAGGACGCCTTCGCTATCAATTCCGAGGTCCATGGACATTTCGCCATGGATTTGACCAGAGCTCTTCTCAATCTGCCGTGCCATATGCACGGCTGCTTTTTTAACTTCACTAAGGATGGCGTCGGACCGTTCCTGACCGAACACAATCGGAAGCAGCTTCTCCGGATCCTCAATTGTTCCTCCGCGAGGAACATGTGTGGTTATGCTCTTGGCGCCTGCCATTCGAGCTCCAATCCCTGTAACTGCCCAGAAACCGTGTTCGTTCTTTTGCACAAGTATACGAAGGTCAAAGGCGCGACCGTGGACCTGGGCCAGCTCGATTCCCTGCTGGATCAGGTATGAGCTTCCTTTAGTCTCTTGATAAACCCGGTTCCAAAGCCGCTCCAAGGAGGCTGCTTTGTATGTGGTGCTGTTTTTGTTGTTCTGTATCTGTATGCGGTAGGGGAGCGGTTTGTTTTTCTGATACTTTAGCCTCATGATTCCTTGCCCGGCTTTGCCGTCCTCGGGTTTAAGATACAGGTAAGGGTTCCGCTTCATCATTTCATATAAAGTGGGGTAACCTTTCAAACGCTTTGTCAAAGGAGCCCATTTTTTAGTTAACCGGGATTTGTTCAGCCAAGCAAACAGCCGCCATTTATTAAAAAAGTGTGGATTATAAATGTCGATATGGGGATGATCTTGGCATTCCTTGATTTTGCGCCGAACCCAGGGGAGAGATTCATCCTCTCGGTAGGGAATCCGGTTATATATAACCTGGGGCAGAGGGCATAGCCTCTGCTCCCAGGAATGGTCGCTGTTCAGGATGTAGCCCTTGACAGCACCCGTATCAAGCTTCAGATCACGTACAGTCACTACATAGACCAGAAAGCCCATATCTTTTCCCGTCTTGATGATTTCCTGAAAGTTTTGCCGGTTGCCCCTGAACATGGTACTCGAATCGTGCATGGTCAGGATGGCTACAACCGGTCTTCCATCACTCTCCACTCGGTTGATCACGAGTCATTCCCCCCTGTGGAAGCCGCTCAGATACATACTGTGTTCAAAAATATGCTCGACCGATGCTTTTCCTTCCCCTTTAAGGGCAGGGTGGTTGAATATCGATCGGCCCGGCTTCGAATTCGCTTCAAACATCCATATTCTCTCGTTGTCATCTATTCCGATATCGAACCCGATTTCTCCTAACAGATGCGGATGATGATTCTCGATGGCTTCCGACATCGCGATGGCAGCGTCCTTGGCACGCTCCAGCACATCTCGCGCTCTGGAGCCGAAGGCCCGGCCGAGTGCCTGCTCTGGCGTCATTAAGGAGCCTCCGTTCTTGATATGCGTCGTGACACTGCCCCGTCCGGCTTTTTTGGCACCGATACCAACCACGGCCCAGCGATTTTTGCTATTCTTATGCATGTGGAATCTGAAGTCGATAGGGCAGCTATCGATTTCAATGAGGCGGATTCCTTGCTGGATAACATAGTTCCGCAGCTTGGAGCCGTGCTTTGCCTGAAGCATGCGCATCAGACTATTAAAGTTCGGGAACTTGAGAAGGGTGTTGCCACCGTTTCCGTTATATCGCGCAAAGTATCCTTTTTTGGGAAGATAGGTCAACCGGTAAATCCCGAGGCCTAAGCTTCCGGCTGAGGGCTTATAATACACAAAGTTATGGCGTTCCATCATATCCTTAATCCGCTCTGGACTAGGGTTGTTATACGTTTCGGGTAAATATTTGCCTGCCTGCAAGTCGCCGTCGAGCTGTGAGTACACATCGGATTTATTGAAGAAGGCCCAGTTGAAAAATTTGATGCTGCGCTTCAGAAACCGATCTCTCAGTTGATTGGTAAAAGGGGAGAAGTCGGTTTTTCGGCTAGGCAGGCGATTATAGACGACATTAGGGAGCGGAACGGTTTTGCGGATAAAACCGCCGCCGGAACCGAGCATATAGGCATGAACGGTTTCACGCTGCCAGTTGATATCCCGGGGGGCAAAGGCATATACGAACATTTTTTTGTTGCCCTCGCGAAGAAGCTGTCGAATATACGAGGTTCGGGCTCCAAAAGGGCTGGATGGATTATGCGGTCCGTCGGAAAGAACCCCAACCACGGGCCCCAGCTCGATTTCCCCCTCACGGGGGGAATGGATATGGACAGGGCCCTGTCTGGGAACGTGGATACCGTTTCGGACACCGTTGCTTAAATAGATGTGTTTCCCCGATCGCTCGATCTGTTTCAGAGCAGCGGACACCGTGTTGGTACCGATGCGAAGCTTAATCGATTTCCTGCTTGTTAGCCCCAGGCTCTTTAGAAGCGAACCGGATAAAAAGACGACTTTTTCGGGCTGCTGCGAGAAATGAATATTTCCGAAATTCAAACTCATGTATTTACCCTCCTAAGTTGTCGAAGCAATAAATAACGGGCGTATTGAATCGGATGTTCGACGGACAGCCGGGCTGCGCGATCATCTCCCGTTAGTGTAAATGCGCGGCGGCCCGGTTTGGAGTTGACCTCCAGGATCCAGACCCGTCCCTTTGTATCCACGCCAAAATCGATTCCCAGCTCGCCAAGTCGGCCGAATCCTTCTTCGAGCAAAGATGGAAGCTGAGCGGACAGATCCCGGATATCCTGAATGATCTTCATGGCCTGTTCTTCTCCGAAATCGGTCGTTAGATAGGGAAGGGCAGGAAATGCTGTGCCTCCCCCATGAAGGTTCGAGGTCAGCCCTTGGTTGGCGCCTTGCCGTGCGGCAATTCCTGTGATGGACCATCTGCCGCGGACATTCTTTTGAACCAAAGAACGAATGTCAAACGGATCCCCGTTGCGGTTGCGAAGCTCCAGGTAGGGTTGAATGATAAACCGGCGCCGGCCGGTAAACCGACTCACCCATTCGTTCATCTCTTGTGCGGGAATGATCTCCTGGAACATGCGATTGTTCCGATCCCTTCCTTGCAATCTGACACGCTGTTGATCTGTCAAAGCGAGGTACAAAGTATGTCGACCCTGAGAGCCTCCGCTAGGCTTCATGAAGAGTCTGCCGCCCAAAGCCAGCAACGCCTTGCTCAGTGATTCGGCTCCCGTATAACTTAAGGTTGCCGGCAGATAAGGCCTTAAGGAGGGGGAGCGTTTTAATAATTGATGCACTTTCTGCTTGCCGGGCAGACCGCGTGCCCACAGCTTTACGCCCAGCTGCAGCATTCGGTTCAGACACACACCGGCGGCAGCCGTTTCCTCACCGTTTCGGTGCAGACATCGGTCATAGATGACGTCAGGAGGAGGAAAGGTGCTGATGGCCCAGCCATCTCCCGGATTGAATTGATATCCTTGTATCCTGTCTATGGAGCTTTCTCCAGCAGAAGCAGGAGAGGCATCCTCCGGACAAAAAACAAATACCTGCATGCCGAGTTCCTTGGCCTTCGAGCTTAGTTCACGGAGAAATTCCTTTTCGCTAAAGGGAGGGAAGCCCGGTTTGCGACATACCATGACACCCAGGGTGCCTATCTTGTTTGAGGACATAGGGTTCTCCTTTTTTTAGAAACCCGTCAAGTATTGACAGTACTGAACGAGTCGTACGGCTGACGGTCTTACTTTGGAGTCGGCATTCAGCGGTGCGTTTTCGCCTTTGGACGGCTTGGAGTTGACCTCCAGGAGCCAAATGTGTCCTGTCGTATCAATTGCCAGGTCAATGCCCAGCTCTCCGAAATGATAGGGAATGGCAGCCTCCAGACCATGAGCAATATCGAGCGCCGCTTGATTCATTCGAGCGGGGGCCGTTTGCTTGGAGTTTAACGGGATACTGCTCATGGCAAGTGCATCCTTGACGGAAGAGAGTGTACCGCCTCTGGCGAGATTAGAAACAAAGTGGTTTCCGCCGGCAATGCGGGCCACGACCGAGGTCACTGCCCATTTGCCGTTTTTGTTTTTATGAACAAGCGCGCGAAAATCAACGTTTCGCTTATTAATGCGGATTAAATCCAATCCTTGCTGAATTTGATAACGCGTTTTTTTTATTTTTCCGGATAAGCTGCTGAACAACTTTGGAAGCGAGGAGTAGGTATTCTTCTTGCTTCCTTCAAGAGAGGTGGTCATCGTTTGATAATGGCCGTTCTCTTGGCGGGATATCCGGATGATACCTTTTCCCAGACTACCCCGCACCGGTTTCAGGAAGACCGTCCGATAAGCAGCGCACATTTTTTTGAGCGTCGGATAACCGCTGAGCAAGTAGGATTCCGGCAAGTATTTCTGCAGTTTCGCATCAGGTCCGAGTGCCTCGAAGACATCGGATTTATCGAGAAATTTCTCATTAAAGATATGGGTGCCGAATTGTGATTTTACTTCTCTCATAAAATGCTGTACGCTAGGACTATTCTCCAGTTTGCGGGTAGACAGCCGATTATTAATGACGTCCGGCGCTGGAACGCTGAGCTTTTTCCATCCCTCGTCATAAGCAATGGCTTCAAGTGTTGCCGGGTTTGAACCGATCATGTCAGGTGTGAAAAAATATACATATGCGCCTTGTTTCTTGGCCGCGTTGACCATTTCCAAGCAGAAAGCTGAGATCGATCCGAAAGGTTTATCAGGTTCATCCGGTTGATAGCGGCTGACCATGATCCCGATAAGCGGACCGAGCTTCAGTGTTCTTTCCGTTGGATAATATTTGACATTCATGACGGTACGAGGGAGGAGTCCCGAATGGCTGAATACGGAAGGGCTTAGGGCCAGCGAGTTCGATTTTCCTCCTGAGGTAACGCTGACTTCCTGCTTGAAGGAGCCAAAGGCAAGCTGTACCTTTGAATCTGTCGGGATACGGAGCTGTCTTATGAGCCGGTCACCAAGCTTGATATCGTTATCCGAAAGCTGGGCTGAGCGGATTAATTGAACCGATATCTTGGATTTGGTGTTGGATTTAATCTTGGTTTTGCGCATGATGGATCTCCTTCCGACAACAACTGGATACTTAAGTGAACAGACAAAGACTTCATCTGATCATTGCATGTAATGCATCATATGAGGACATATATCCCTTGGTGATTGTACTGCTCGGGAAAAAGGAGTGCTTAAAATGCAGAACTGGCTGTTTATTTTGGTGAACGTGTGCGTTGCTGCTTTTGTTGGCGGCATAACGAACCATTTTGCGATAAAAATGCTGTTTCATCCCCGTGAAGAAAAAATCATCTTGGGCCGTCGTGTGCCCTTTACGCCAGGCCTCATCCCCAAGCGTAAAGATGAAATAGCCGAGTCGTTGGGACACGTGGTCTCGGATTACCTGGTAACAAGCGAGGGCTTGCAGGAGCTTATTCGTAAGCCGGTGTTTCGGGGTAAGATAGAGGACAGCCTCTATCGGAAGCTGGAGGAATGGAGCCAGTCGGAGCTGAGCTTCCGGGACTTGGCGCTTAAGGTATGGAGTTCCGAACAGTGGGAGCAATTGAAGGTCCGTGCTGAACAATCGGCCCGCCAGCTTGCGGCCCGGGGCGCTGCAGCAGTATGGCATGGATACGGGCTGGAGGCAAAACCGCTGAAGGAGCTTGTTCCCGGCTGGTCGGAAGAAACGATCCAGGGCTGGAGCGGGGCTGCAGCCGATATTGTGCTGAAGGAACTGAAGAACACTCTGCTGTCCGCTAAGGGGCAGCTTATGCTATCGGATGTGGCTTCTTCGCTCATCGATAAGGCAGGCGGATTTCTAGGGACCATGGCTTCGATCTTTGTGGATGAGGATAAGCTGGTCCAGAAGCTGACGCCCATGCTGATTCAGCAGCTGGAGGGAGAGAAAGTCCGCAAGACCATTACGGATATCATCTCAGGAAAGCTGTCGTATTACGGTGAGATGCCGCTCGGGAATCTCATCGAACATGCCGCGGATGAGCCGGGTCTAGCTTGGATCACCCGCACATTGGATGACACGCTTCCTTGGTCCAAGTGGATTGAGCGATTAGAGTTTCTTCGCGTAAGCGAGATCATTGGACCTCGAATGCCTGCCATCGAAGCAGCTCTTCCTGGACTGCTCGATAAGGGACTGGGCTTCCTTGAGCGAAGTATCCCGGCGGCTATGAAGGCTGTTAACTTGCCTCAGCTCGTTCAGGAGCAGGTGGAGAAGTTTCCTATTGAGCGGCTGGAAGAGATCATTCTGAGTGTGTCCGGCCGTGAATTCAGGGCCATCACCTGGCTCGGGGTTCTGCTGGGCGGGGTGATCGGATTGTTCCAATCCATGCTGATTGTGCTGTGGAGATGAGATGTTTGATGGAGTAAGGCGAAAGGCGAATTAAAAAAACGGCATTTCGGCCGAATATATTGGAGGAATTAAAAATGAACATTTATGACAAGGCACATGATTTGGCAAAAGCGATGAAGGAAAGCAAGGAGGTAGAGGAGATCACCTCTGCTATGAAACTCGTGGATGCAGATCCGGAGAGCAGACGCATGCTGGATGATTTCCGTCAGCGCCAGATGGAGCTTCAACAACGCATGATGTCCGGCGATATGCCGGCACAGGACGAAATGGAGAAGATGGAGAAGCAGTTTGAGGTGCTGAGTCTGAACCTGAACATTCGCCGTTTGTTTGACGCTGAGCGGCGTCTGAGTGTCATTATCGAAGACGTGAACAAGATTATATCGGACAGCCTGCAGCATCTGTACGGACCAGCTCAATCATAAAGCAATCTATTTGTAACCATGTTGCAGGCCGTTAATTTCGGATCGAATTCGAAACATTTTAAAAAACTTGTCTCATAAATTGCGCAAGCTCCTCATAGAGTAGAAATATAGATTTCAGAGAGTAGAGGAGCTGCGTTTACAATGAAAAAAAAGAAGAACAAGTTTAAACACACCGCTTATTTATTGGTTGCACTTGGCATGCTGATATATGCCCTTCCCAGCATTTCCTTTTCTGGCGGGTTCTCATGGGTTTCGCTGTTCGGCGCAGTCTGGGCAGGGTTTGCCCTGCTCGTGATCGGTTCGCATCTCTATTATCTTATCGGTGTAGATGAAGCGAAACAAAAAGCGCTCGATGAGATTCGTAAGGAGAAATTGCGTCAATGGGAATTGAAATGGCCTGAGGAACAGAAGAGTCAGGAAGCTAATTAAGAGTTGGATCACAGCGAGCGCTGTGATGAACAACAAAAACCTCCCTTTAAGGGATACGGTTGGATCGTCCATCCGTTATCCTTCATGGGAGGTTTTTTTGTATCTGACGGGTATGGGAGTGTCATAGGACGTGATATAATAGATACAGTATGGTACAGATAGTGTTCTGGGGGTGTAACAGTTGGACGTTCGAGATGATACGATTACTAAACATGAGCAGTTGGTTCAACATATTGAAAGTTTGAAGGTTGGAAGCAAAATATCGGTACGACGTTTAGCCAAAGAGATGGGCGTCAGTGAGGGCACCGCTTATCGGGCGGTGAAGGAAGCGGAAAGCCTGGGGATCGTGGTCACGAAGGAGCGGATCGGCACGGTTCGTGTGGAACGGAAGCCGCGGAACATATCCGAGCAGCTTATGTTTGCCGACGTCGTTGAAATCGTGGAAGGGCATGTGCTTGGCGGTGCGGAAGGGCTTAATAAAAGCCTGCATAAATACGTGATTGGCGCTATGAAGGTAGAGGCGATGATCCGATATATCGATGCCGGAAGCCTCATGATTGTCGGTAACCGTGAAGATGCCCATTTCCTGGCACTTGAGCAGGGAGCGGGCGTATTGATTACGGGCGGTTTCGGAACCAGCCGGGAAGTGAAGCAGCTGGCAGACCAGTTGCATCTGCCCATTATATCGTCCCGTCATGACACGTTTACCGTCGCTTCCATGATTAACCGCGCCATTTTTGACCGTTTAATCAAGAAGAAAATTATGCTGGTGGAGGACATCGCTCATGATAAGCCGAAAAATCACCAGTTGAAAAACTCCGTCACCGTTGAGGAATTCAAACGGATTTCACAGGCGACCGGGGAAATCCGGTATCCGGTAACGGACGAATGGAACCGGGTCATCGGCATTGTTGGTGTCCGGGATGTGGAAGGGCTCGCCGAAACCCAGCCGATCGAGAAAGCGATGACCCGTAACCCGGTGACGGCAAGCATGAAAACTTCGCTTGCATCAGCGGCGCAGATTATGATGTGGGAAGGGATCGATTTTCTGCCGATTGTGGATCGGAACCGCAAGCTGCTTGCAACGGTCACTCGTAAAGAAGTGCTAGGGGCACTGCGGGATGCTCGAAATCAGCCTCAGCTCGGCGAGACGTTTGATCAGCTGATCTGGAATGGGATTGCAGAGGATCGGGACGAGGAAGGGCGTTTGTTCTTTCACGGTTTTATCACGCCCCAAATGGCTTCAGAACTTGGAACGATTTCGCAAGGGGTGCTCACGACCGTGATGAGCCAAGCGGCGGTTAAAGCGGCCAAGGATATCAGCGGGTGGGACCATGTGCTGGACCATCTGTCAACGTATTTCATCCGGCCCGTGCAGATCGAGGATCCGATCGTCATTATGCCGAAACTGCTGGAGATCAGCCGCCGTACCTGCAAGATGGAGATTGAGATTCAGCATCAGACGAACCTGATTGCCAAAGCGGTCATGACGATGCAGGCGATCGATCACGGCTAAAGTAAACTCCGGACAAAATAAAGGGGCATCCTGCAGGTCTTAATAGACCTTCCGGGATGCCCTTGTTCCGTTAAATTTAATTTAGCTTGCCGTCCTCGAATCCTTCAGTCTGCTGTAATAGGTGCGGCTTCTTATGCCGGAAAATATATTAAATGCGCCAAGCACCAAGAATACGGCTTCTACAATGACAGCCGGCGTGGAGCCGCTGAACAGAAACATGCAGACTAGCGAAAGGGAAACCAGCATAATGCCCATATAGAGGTTCATCATGGACATATAGATTCCGCGGTCTGCGGGATCCGCTACTCGCCGTGCACGAATGCTATACAGCGCGGCAGCTACCACGGACAGAACGAGGATAATGTATAAGATATAGTGGATGACTGTGATCATGGAATGGAGGGCTCCTTTGTATTCAGTAACATGCTTACGATATAGCTAGAAATGCGTGTTCAATAAGTCAGGATGACTTACTGAACAACCTCTAAAAGCGTGTTAGATTCGATCATGATACAATACCGGTATTGTATCATGATCCCGTTGATTTTGCATCCACATGATCAACGCTAACCCAGATTTGCAGCACACCCTCCATGACCAGCATGGTCTTGATTTGGACTTTGTAATCTTTATCGCGCACGGTGTAAATTTTGTCGCTGAGGAGCGAACGGGTCAGCTTGCTGTCGGTGTCGATATCAAAGACATTCCGGCCGCGAAGGGCAGCCAGATCTTCGCCCATCAGTTTTACGAGTTCCTTGATGATCACAGGATCAAGGGGCTCCTTGGCGTCTTGTTCGCTGCGAATCTTGATTTCCTTGATGACCGTTGATTGTTTATTGTATTTTTTTAACGAATCAATATCTTTTTCATATTGTGTAATTTGTAGCTGCTGGGCTTGATTCGTTTCCCACAGTTTATTGTACGCTGCATGGTAGACCGAGTTGTAGACGATGCTGCCGACGACCATCCCCAGCACAAAGATGGAAGCGACCTGATAGAAGGGACGGAAGCGGTCGATTGGAGGCACTCGCATAGACTAGCTCCGGCTCGAGCAAACCCATTTTACGAGTTCGCTGCCCATATGGGCTCCCAGAAATGCAAAACCGAGATATAGAATTTGTTTGATGACAGGAGATAAATTCCCGTCAAGCATATTGCTCTCGATGACGCGCATCGGATCGATGGTGCCTCCGATAGCGGCAGCAAGCGCCCATATCTTGATTCGGCTTGCGACCTCCAGCATGGTATGGGTGGGGGGCTGCAGGGACAGTACAGCGCCCACGCCCCCCACCATGGCTCCCCCCAGCACGATGCCGAAGGCTATAAAAAAGTCCAGGATCGCTCTTGATAAAAAAACGCTCATCGCCTTATGTCTCCTCTCTTCTTAGGTGGATATCACGGCAGCCGCCTGTCCACATTCTCCCTAGTCTCATTCTATGGGCGGGCCTAGCATGATTATGATAAAATGGAATAAAGACTTTTAAAGATATCTTTGGATTGATTTTAAATATACATGTACCGGCGAAAGGAAGGCGTTACGATGAGCTCTTTCGTGCATTTGCACGTGCATAGTGAATACAGTTTGCTCGATGGAGCGGCACGTATCGGTGACCTGGTGCGGGAGGCGGCGGCGCTTGGAATGAAATCGCTGGCGCTGACGGATCATGGCGTGATGTATGGTGCCGTTCCGTTCTATAAAGCCTGCATGGCGCAAGGCATCAAACCGATTATCGGTTGCGAGGCCTATATCACGGCAGGCTCCCGCAAGGAGCGGGGAAGCCGCAAGGATCAGCCGATCTATCATTTGATTCTGCTTGCCAAGAATGAGACCGGCTATCGCAATTTGATGAAGCTGTGCTCGATCGGGCATCTGGAGGGGTACCATTACAGACCCCGAATCGATATGGAGGCACTCGCCGCCCATCATGAAGGCATCATATGTCTCAGTGCTTGCTTGGGCGGCGAGGTTCCCCAGCATCTGCTTCATGGACGTGAGGCGGAGGCGAAAGCGGCTGCGCTTCGTTACCAGGCGATTTTTGGAGAAGACTACTATCTGGAGCTGCAGGATCACGGAATTTCGGAGCAAAAGCGCGTGAATCCCCAGCTGATTCAGCTGAGCCGCGAGACTGGCATTCCGCTGGTCGCTACCAATGATGTGCATTATCTGGCTGAGAGCGATGCCGAAGTTCAGGACGTCCTGATCTGCATCGGCACGGGCAAAACGGTGGAAGATGAAGACAGGCTGCAAATCCAGACGAACCAGCTCTATTTGAAGAGCGGCAGCGAAATGGAGCGTCTGTACCCCCATGTGCCTGAAGCTATATTGAATACGGCTAAGATTGCGGACCAATGTAACCTGGAGCTGGAGTTCGGCAAGTCCATTTTGCCGAAATACAGCTCTCTTCCCGAAGGGAAAAATGCAGCCGAATACTTGCGGGATCTTTGCTTGAACGGGCTGCAAGAACGTTACAGAAATACGGAGCGGTGGCAGGATGAGGCGCTGCGCAGCGAGCTGGAGCAGCGTCTGAACTATGAGCTCGGCGTCATCGAGAGCATGGGCTTCAGCGATTATTTCCTGATCGTATGGGATTTTATCGCCTACGCCCACAGGCAAGGCATCGCGGTTGGACCGGGCAGGGGTTCATCGGCGGGCAGCTTGGTAGCTTACACGCTTCACATTACAAATGTGGATCCGATGAAATATAAATTGTTGTTTGAACGCTTCCTGAACCCGGAACGGATTACGATGCCGGATATTGATATCGACTTCAGTGACGAGCGCCGGGAAGAGGTCATTGATTATGTGGTGGATAAATACGGGAGGGAGCATGTCGCCCAGATCATTACGTTCGGTACGATGGCGGCAAGGGCGGCCGTCCGTGATGTCGGACGTGCGCTGAATGTGCCGTTCGGGGATGTGGATAAGGCGGCCAAGCTGATCCCTAACCATCTGGGCATCAGCATCGCAGGAGCGATGGAGCAAAGCCCGCAGCTGAAGGAGCAGTACGAGACGAAGCCGAAGGTGCGCGAACTGATCGATATGGCGATGAAGGTCGAGGGCATGCCCCGTCATGCTTCGACGCATGCTGCGGGCATTGTCATTTCCCGCGATCCGCTGACGGATGCGGTGCCGCTGCAGGAAGGCAGTGAGAAGACGGCGCTGACGCAGTATTCCATGGAGAATCTGGAGAGCGTGGGGCTGCTCAAGATGGATTTTTTGGGTCTGCGGACGTTGTCCATCATTGAGCGCACGCTGAGATGGATTCAAGAATTGACCGGCAGAACACTCGATTTCGAACAAGTGCTGGATGACGATCATCTGACGTATGAGATGCTGGGGCGCGGCGATACCACGGGCGTATTTCAGCTTGAATCTGCGGGCATCCGGCGGGTACTGAAGGATCTGAAACCTTCGGTATTTGAGGATATCGTATCCGTCAATGCCTTGTACCGCCCGGGTCCCATGGAGTTTATTCCGAAGTTCATACAAGCCAAGCACGGCCGGATCGAGCCGGAGTATCCCCATTCGGACCTGATCCCGATATTAGGCGATACGTATGGAATTATCGTCTATCAGGAGCAGATCATGCAGATCGCTTCGACGATGGCCGGTTTCTCGCTCGGGGAAGCGGATTTGCTGCGAAGAGCGGTTTCGAAGAAGAAGCGCGAAGTGCTGGACCGGGAGCGGAGCCATTTCGTTTCGGGCAGTCTCAAGCTCGGCTATAGCGAGGATGAGGCTAATCGTGTGTACGATATGATCGTCCGGTTCGCGAATTACGGATTTCCCCGTGCGCATGCTGCTGCTTATGGCGTGCTGGCCTTCCAGACGGCTTATCTTAAGGCGCACTATCCGGTTCCGTTCATGGCTTCCATGCTGACTGCGGTTATGGGCAGCCACCGGAAGGTAGCCGAATACGTGCTGGAGGCCCGGCGGCTCGACATCGAGGTAATGCCACCGGACGTCAACGAAAGCGGAACGTATTTCACGCCGGTCATGAGCGGCCCTGCTGCCGAGGGCGGCGATGATGAAACCGCTCGTCCGGGAGGAGGCGGAATCCGATTCGGGCTTGCCGCGATTAAGAATGTCGGCACGCAAGCGGTGGAGAATATCGTCGAGATCAGGCGTGAAAAGCCGTTTGAAAGCCTGCTCGATTTTTGCCGCCGGGTGGACCTCCGCGTATGCAACAAGCGCGTGATCGAGTCGCTTATTCAGGCGGGAGCTTTCGATTCCTTGCAGGGTCACCGCTCCCAACTGGTTGCTATGCTGGACGAAACGGTTGAAGCGGCCGTGAAGTGGAGAAAGGAGCGGGATGATCTCCAGATTCAGCTCTTCGACTTCGTGGAAACAACGAATTGGGACATTGAATATCCGGACATCCCGCCGTATACCGCAAGTCAGCAGCTCGAATTCGAACGTGAGCTGCTGGGCATGTATTTGTCCGGTCATCCGCTGGACGGATTCGAAGATACGCTGACGGAATCCGGAGCGGATCGGTTAATGGATCTGCATGAAGCGGAAGATGAGTCGCTGGCTACGGTTGCCGGGATGGTGGTTACACTAAAGACCATTACGACGAAACAGGGGAAGGCGATGGCCTTCATGGAGTGCGAGGATCAAATCGAGCGCTGCGAGGTTGTTCTCTTTCCCGAAGTGTGGAAGCGAAGCGCGCATCTGATTGAAAAAGGCGCACTGCTCGCGATCCGGGCAAAGGTCCAACTGCAGGACGAAGGCTTCAAGCTGCTGGCCGAAGAAATCGCTCCGCTTGAGGCGCAAACCTTGAGCCAACTGGTTCACCGGAGCAAGGTTCGGGGAACAGCAGGCGGAAGAGGAAGATCCGGCGGAGAGAATAACGGTCGGGGCGCAGTCGGCATGCCGCCGGTTTCGGCCGGTAATCCCTCGGCCGTCCCGCCTCCGGAGCCGCTTGCCGCCCGGAGTGGCGATGATTCGACCTCAATCCGAAATGAAGCATCGGGCAGCAGCTTATCGCCCGAGAAGGAATCTCGTACCGGCGTATCGAATCATAAGGCTGAGCAGCGCGTGTTTGTGAAAATAACGGCCGATGCGGAGCAATCGGAGCTGCTGGTGAAGCTGAAAGAGCTCCTGCAGCAGCATCCGGGGCATGTGCCAACGGTGCTGTTTTATGAGCGAAGCCAGAAGGTGCTTGCGCTTAGCGATGCCTATCGGATTAAGCCTTCGACAGAGCTTTTTGCCGAAATGGAGAGCATGCTGGGTAAGGACACCGTTAAAGTGAAGTGACATGAAAATTTAAGAACGTTTCCCATCCCTCCCGCATACAATTAGGACACTACAGGTAATGTTGGCCGAGTATTCGCATGAAGAAGGCTCTTCATGATAGAACCGGATTGAAAGAGCGCGGCCAAAGACGCGGGGGGGATTTGTGATGTCAATGGACTTGGCAGAAAGCATGCTCAGCCGCAGAGGAGTCAGCGTAAGCTCCATCGCGGATATTGTGTTGAAGCTGCAGCAGCGTTATCATCCGAAGTTAACCATCGAGCAGTGTGAAGAAAGCGTCCGGGCCGTTCTCGGCAAGCGCGAAGTTCAGTATACGCTGTATACGGGCATTGCGCTGGATGAGCTGGCGGAGAAGAAACTGCTGCCGGAGCCGCTGCAATCGATTATGGAGCAAGACGAACCGCTCTACGGAGTGGATGAGACCATGGCGCTTGGTGTCACGAGCATATATGGCATGATAGGACTGACCAGTTTCGGCTACCTGGATAAAGAAAAAATAGGTGTGATTGAGATATTAAATGAAAAGTCGGACGGGATACATGTGTTTCTGGATGATCTCGTTGCAGGCATCGCCGCTGCCGCTTCCTCGCGCATCGCGCATAACAATCCCGATGCGGCCCATTATACCGCAGGTTCTGACTGATTTGCGCGAGCGGTGTCGAATCGCTGCATAAGGGTAAGATTTGGCTTTCAGCCCCCCTGCTCTCTTTGTTGAGGTAAAAACTGAAGTATGTTATCATTATCCATTATATCGGCTCAGGATATGCCTGTGGGACGAGATTAGGGGGATCTGAAAGGCATGTGGACGGTAATCTATATTGCGCCAACTGCAAAGGTGGCGGAAATGATCAAGACCAGGCTAACGGAAGAAGGTTTTTTGGTTCAAAGCCGTCCTGTGAATCTTTCCAAACAGCAGTTTGAGATTTTGGTACCCTCCGGAGAGCTTGAGGAAGTACAGGAAGTGTTGAATTCGATATTGCACCCCTAGTTTCATCTGGGTTACATAGCGAAGCTTAGCGTACGGATCGGCGATGTGCTATTGCGGCGGCCATTCAAATTTACGGCTGGAGAGGTGTAGTTGTGTTTAAAGACTTGTTTCAGAAAAAAAGGAAATACGCAACGATCCCATCGGAAAGACTTGGGACAGCAGGGCAGCCTCAGGAAGGCGAACGCCCGAAACGTGAAATTCCGGAAGGTCTGATGAATAAGTGTGCTAAGTGCGGCACCATTCAATACAGCAAAGAGCTTGAGAAGAATCTGAAGGTGTGTCAGGAATGCGGACATCATATGCGCCTGAACGCGGTAGAACGGATTTCCATGACGCTGGATGAGACAGGCTTTGAAGAGTTTGACGCAGATATGATCTCAGTGGATCCGCTCAAGTTTCCGGGATATGCGGCCAAGCTGGAGCAGCAGAAGATGAAATCCGGTCTTCATGATGCGGTTATTACCGGTCAAGGCTCGATTCTCGGCCAACCTGTTGTGGTGGCTGTGATGAGTTTTGATTTCTTCACGGGAAGCATGGGCTCCGTCGTCGGGGAAAAAATCACCCGAGCGATCGAGTTTGCGACGGACAAGCGTTTACCACTCATTATTTTCTCCACTTCCGGCGGTGCCCGGATGCAGGAGAGTATTCTCAGTTTGATGCAGATGGCCAAAACAAGCGCAGCCCTGTCCAGGTTTAACGAACTCGGCGGGCTTTATATTTCAGTGATAACGGATCCGACGACCGGCGGTGTATCCGCCAGCTTTGCGACGCTTGGCGATATCAATATTGCCGAGCCGGGAGCCGTATTCGGTTTTGCGGGCCGTATCGTTATTGAACAGACCATTCGCCAGAAGCTGCCGGATGACTTCCAGACAGCGGAGTTCAACTTGGCTCATGGTCAGCTTGACATGGTTATTCATCGGAAAGATATGCGCTCCATGCTTGGTAAGCTGCTGGAGATGCATACCGTGAAAGGGGGATTCTGATGTCAGGCGAATTGCCTTTTGAAATGCCACTTGCCGAAATGCGCAAGAAGATTGATGAACTGAAACAATTCGGACAGGAAAAAGGGATCGATTTCACGGATGAAATCGCCCGCCTGGAAGAACGATATAGTCGTTTGGAGGAAGAAATTTATTCTTCGATTTCGCCTTCCCAGAAAATGCATCTGGCCCGACATCAGCAGCGACCGACTTCGCTTGATTTGATCCAGTTGATCTTTACGGATTTTATTGAGCTGCATGGAGATCGTCTCTACGGGGACGATCTTGCCATTGTCGGCGGCTTGGCCAAACTGGACGGTGTTCCCGTCACGGTGGTCGGTCAGCAGCGCGGTAAGGATACGAAGGATAATATCGCGCGTTTCTTCGGAAGTCCGCATCCGGAAGGCTTCCGTAAAGCTCTGCGACTTATGCAGCAGGCGAACAAGTTCAAGCGTCCCATTATCACATTTATTGATACAAAAGGCGCATATCCGGGTAATACAGCAGAAGAAAGAGGTCAGTCCGAGGCGATTGCCCGTAATCTACGGGAAATGTCGTCCCTTGGGGTGCCTATTGTTGTTGTGGTCATCGGCGAAGGTGGGAGCGGCGGTGCTCTTGCGATGGCTGTAGGCAATCGTGTGTTGATGCTTGAGCATGCCATTTATTCCGCCATTTCACCGAACGGCGCCGCATCCATTCTGTGGAAGGATGCATCCAAAGCGGACCAGGCTGCGGAAGCTATGAAGATCACCGCTAAGGACCTGCTTGAAATGGAAGTCATTGAGGAAATTATACCGGAGCCTAAGGGCGGTGCGCACCGCGACTATGAAGAGACGGCCGCCGCCATTCAAAGCGCACTGATCAGCCAACTGAAAGAGCTATCCGTCATGGATGCCTGCGAGCTGAAGGAAGACCGGTACCGCAAGTTCCGCAAGATTGGCGAATTCGATTTTGCGAAGGCGGAACAGGAAGACGATTCTGTGAAAATCTGATGAGTATGTGACGATATGACAAAGTTCCTATACAAATTAGACTTTTTGTAGTAGATTTAGTTGTTGGAAAAAGAGATATAGAGAACCCTTTAATAAACGGAGGAAACCCAAATGCGCAAAACAAAAATTGTATGTACCATCGGTCCTTCCAGTGAATCGTTGGAAAACACCAAGAAGCTCATTATGGCCGGCATGAACGTGGCTCGTCTGAACTTCTCTCACGGCGACTTCGAGGAGCATGGCAACCGGATCAAGAACATCCGCCAAGCTTGCGAAGAGTTGAACAAAACGGTAGCGATCCTGCTTGACACCAAAGGACCGGAAATCCGTACAGGTAAACTTGAAGTGGAACCGATTGAGCTTGTACAAGATGAATATATCACCCTTACTACCGAGGAAATCCTTGGTGATAAGAATCGTTTGTCCATTACTTATAAAGAGTTGCCGCAAGATGTTCAAGTGGGATCCACGATCTTGATCGATGACGGTTTGATCGGTCTAACCGTGGTGGAGATTCAAGGCTCCGAAATCAGATGCCGCATCGTCAATGGCGGAACCATTAAGAGCAAAAAAGGTGTTAACGTACCGGGAGTCGCGATTTCGCTCCCAGGGATTACGGAAAAAGACGCCAACGATATCGTTTTCGGGATCGAACAGGGCATCGATTTTATTGCCGCTTCCTTCGTTCGTAAAGCAAGTGACGTGCTTGAAATTCGCGAATTGCTGAAGAAGCATAATGGCGAGCACATCCAAATCATCTCCAAAATCGAGAACCAGCAGGGCGTTGACAACCTGGATGAAATCCTCGAAGTATCCGATGGCTTGATGGTAGCCCGCGGCGACCTCGGCGTTGAGATTCCGGCTGAGGAAGTTCCATTGGTGCAAAAACGCATGATCGAAAAATGTAACCTGGCTGGCAAACCGGTCATTACGGCTACGCAAATGCTGGATTCCATGCAGCGCAACCCACGTCCTACCCGTGCGGAAGCAAGTGACGTTGCTAATGCGATCTTTGACGGTACCGATGCCATCATGCTGTCCGGCGAAACGGCTGCAGGTAAATATCCTGTAGAATCCGTGCTGACCATGTCCCGTATCGCAGAGAAAGCGGAATCCGCACTGAACTATCGTGAAATGTTCTTGAAACAGCGTATTGCTCAAGATACCAGCGTTACCGAAGCAATCAGCCAATCCGTTGCGATCTCGGCACTTGACCTGAATGCCAAAGCAATCATATCGTCCACGGAATCCGGTCAAACGGCTCGTATGGTATCCAAATACCGTCCAGAGGCTCCTATCGTCGCTGTCACGACTCAAGACAGAACGATGAGACGTCTGGCACTGACTTGGGGCGTAACGCCGGTTAAAGGCGAACAGGCTTCTTCTACGGACGAGATGTTTGATTACGCGCTGCAAGGCGGCGTGAAGTCCGGACTCGTTAAAGAAGGCGATCTTGTTGTGATTACAGCAGGCGTGCCGCTGGGCCGTTCCGGTTCGACCAACCTGCTGAAAGTGGATCAAATTCCACAACAGAAGTAATACTACAGCCAAGAATCCGTTGGATTCTGAATATAGCAGCATATGAGCAATGGACGATGATTCTGTCGACCATTGCTTTTTGCATAGATAAGGGGGTGATGTTGATGCCTAAGCCATCCGTACCGACACTAAGCCGCTGGTTCTGGACGTCATTTCGGGTGCGTTATCAGGAAAGCGATCAAATGGGTGTCGTATACCATGCTAACTATTTAAACTGGTTCGAGATCGGGCGCACCCAAATGATCCGTGAAATGGGATTTACGTATCGCGGAATGGAAGAAGAAGGCGTCTTGCTCCCGGTGGTTGATCTTGATATCAAGTACCGCCAGCCTGCGCGGTATGATGATCTCGTAACGGTATTTACCAGAATGACTGCTTTCTCCCCGCTTCGAATACACTATGAATATGAGGTCCGTTTGCTGAGCGAACAGGAGCATGCAGATTTGGGGGCGATGGATTTGTCTCCCGAATCCAGGCTTCCCGGTACCTTGTTAACGGCAGGGGCGACCCGTCATGTGTGGCTTAATCGAGAGTGGAAGCCGGCCCGACTGGATAAATGCTCCCCAAAGCTGTATGATGCATTGAGGGACACCCTTTGGGGGAGGAAGGAGTAGCTTCATGTTCAAATGGTTGCTGGCAGCGATTATCTTCGTGCCTGCTATTGAAATATTCGGCTTCCAGTTTGTTGCGGATCGCGTGGGTGGCATGAATACCTTGCTATTGACACTGCTGACTTCTGCGGTTGGCGTGGCCATGATGAGGTTCGAAGGTCGCAAAGCGATGGAAGATGCCAAGCAGAGAATGAACTCAGGCATGGTTCCGGGTGCTTCCATGGCTGATGGCCTATGTATATTTGCAGGTGGAGTACTACTTATTCTGCCGGGCTTTGTAACTGACATTATCGGATTTACGCTGATATTTCCGTTGACCCGCCCGCTGTATCGGATTCTGCTGTTGAAATGGATGAAGAAAAATATGAAAAACGGCAAGATTACGATCTTTCGCAGATAAAACAAACAGGATCACCCATAAGACCGGCCCCTTCGTGGGCCGGTCTATTTACTATCTGAACCTGCCTCCGATAATATAATTCCTTAGGTCCTTGAATACATGGGCCCGGTGGAATGCATCCAGGATGACAAGCGACACAGGACCTACAATCAATCCCAGAATACCAAACAGCTTGAGCCCGACAAACATGCCCAGCAGGGCGGCGAGCGGGTCCAGTCCCACACTGCTGGCGAGCACTTTGGGCTCCATGATCTGCCTGACGATCAGGATGATGCTGTACAGGACGGTCAGTCCGATGCCGAGCGTCAGGTCGCCCGACATAAAGGCATACAGCGACCAGGGGATCAGGACGATGCCGACGCCAAGGTATGGGAGAAGATCCACCAAGCCGATCAGTAGTCCGATGGAGAAGGCGGAATCGACCCCGAGCGCATAAAGCGTGAGCATGACAATAAGGGCCGTGATGGAGATGAGGATCAATTGGGCCCTCGCGAATCCAAACAATGCTTTTTTCAGATCCGAGAAGATATAGATCATGGGTTTGCGAATGACGTCGGGCAGGATGCGGATAAGCGCGCGATTATGGCGCTCCCAGCTGTTGCTGAGAAAGAATGTTGACAGTAAAACAACAATCAGAATCGTGCCTAAGTTCGGCAAGTAATAAATAATTTGCAAAATTCCGTTAAAAATACTGGTAACTAAATCGGTCACGGCCGTGCCAATCGTTTGTGTCGTGCGGGTAATATTTTGATTGATGGTATCGTGATAATTCGGGTTGTTCTGATAAAACCGGCTAATCTCATTGATGATATTCTGGAAGCTATCATTCTGCATCCAGGCCGTCAGCCATTCCATCCAGGTATCAATATGGAGATTGAAGGACTGTGACAGAATAATCAGTTCCTTGACCAGTCTGGTAACAGCCGCAGTAAGAATCAGTAGAGCCGCTCCGAAATACAACAGCAGGGACAACGTGACGGCGAGCCACCGCGGCAGCTTCAAACTCCGCTGAAGCAGGTGGACGCAAGGATTCATGGCATAGGCGATGATCCAGGCCAGAAGGAAGGGATAAAGCAGCGGCAGTAGTACATATATTAAATAGGCAATCACGAAGATGGAAGACAGCACCCACACTCCCCGGCCAAAACGCTTGAGCATCAATCGTTCCAAACAATCACACTCCTTTGCAGCACTTCAAGGACGAGCAGAGTCGCTCATTCTCTATACCTATGCAAGGAGTTTCAATATAAGGATAAAGAGTTGGAAAACGCTTGTCTTCATGATTCGACAATGAGAATTATCACAGGTATAATGGAATTGTAAGTGATTTCAAAAAAATGTTTATGGTGTCGATAAAACAATTTGATGCGGCGAATGTCGCTGCTCATGTTCACATATCAGACAAAATCCAGTATGATATGAGAAGGTTTATGACTAGGACCATAGCAATTTTTTTCGCGTTTTCTTTTTTATCCGACTTCATGAAAATGTTTTCATGAATGTCAAAATAGTTCAGTTTATCCCGATCATAAAGGAGAGATGTTGCATGACAGCTACCAAGGGTTTGGAAGGCATTGTAGCTACCACCTCCGCGATTAGTTCGATCGTCGATGGCGTTCTGACTTATCGTGGATATGATATTGACGATCTCGCAGAACATGCAAGTTTTGAAGAGGTAGCCTATTTGCTCTGGTTCGGAAAACTTCCGAATGCCCAAGAGCTTAAGGCCCTTCAACAAGATTTGAGCGACTATGCTGCCATTCCGGATGAGCTTATCCAGCAGATCAAATTGTATCCGAAGGATACCAATACGATGGCTGCGCTTCGCTCGGCTGTATCCGCGCTTGCTCTGTATGACGCCGAAGGCGACGATATGAGCCGTGAAGCGAACGAAAAGAAAGCGGTTAAACTTCAAGCTCAGCTTCCGACGATCATCGCTGCCATCGCCCGTGTTCGTCAGGGTAAAGAGCCGGTCGCTCCGAAAGCCGGCGTCTCCATCTCGGAGAATTTCTTGTATATGCTCAGAGGCGAAGATCCTGATCAGACTTCGATCAAGGCTCTGGACCAGGCACTGGTATTGCATGCGGATCACGAGCTTAACGCATCCACGTTTGCTGCCCGTGTAACCGTAGCCACGCTGTCCGACATATATTCCGGCGTAACTTCCGCCATTGGTGCGCTGAAAGGTCCTCTGCACGGCGGTGCGAATGAAGCCGTCATGAAGATGCTGAACGAAGTCGGTTCGATTGATCGGGCTCAGGCTTACATTCAGGAGAAGCTGGACAACCGTGAAAAAATTATGGGCTTTGGACACCGCGTTTACAAAAACGGCGACCCGCGCGCGAAGCATCTGCAAAAAATGTCGCGTGAGCTTGGTGAAATGAAAGGCGACACTACGCTGTACGACATGTCGGTACTGATCGACGAAACGGTTACCAACCAAAAAGGGCTGAAGCCGAACGTTGATTTCTATTCCGCATCGGTCTATACGCAGCTCGGCATCGAGCAGGAATTGTTCACGCCGATTTTTGCCATCAGCCGTGTATCCGGATGGACTGCGCACATCCTTGAGCAGTATGAAGGCAACCGTATTATCCGCCCGCGCGCAGAGTATACAGGTATGACCGACCAAAAATATGTGCCGATAGAACTTCGCTAAGTGGCTGGCAATCATGTACAATAGGCTAGAGAACCGCTCAAACGTGAGTGAATCGCGGGTGGCGGGTTTCTCTGTGCCTATTCTGGTGGGATTTTTGGAATAGTTAGAGACAAGAACCATATTCAAAGGAGGAACTCATACTCATGAAATTGGAAAAATTCGCACTACCAACTGAAGGCGAGAAAATTACGATTGATAACGGAACTCTGCAGGTGCCTAACAACCCTGTCATTCCTTTTATTGAAGGTGACGGTACTGGCCGTGACATTTGGAAAGCTTCCAAACGCGTCCTTGATGCAGCAGTAGAAAAAGCATACAACGGTTCCAAGAAAATTGCCTGGTATGAAGTATTTGCCGGTGAGAAGGCATACAATACATACGGTGAATGGCTCCCGAACGATACGCTTGAAGCGATTCGCGAGTATATCGTTGCGATTAAAGGGCCTCTTACAACGCCTATCGGCGGCGGTATCCGTTCCCTGAACGTTGCCCTTCGTCAAGAGCTGGACCTGTACACTTGCCTGCGTCCTGTTCGTTACTTCGACGGCGTACCATCTCCGGTAAAACGCCCTGAACTGGTAGACATGGTTATTTTCCGTGAGAACACGGAAGACATCTACGCAGGTATTGAGTATAAAGAAGGCTCCGAAGAAGTGAAGAAAGTGATCAAGTTCCTTCAAGACGAGATGGGAGCCAACAAAATCCGCTTCCCGGAAACGTCCGGTATCGGCATCAAGCCTGTATCCTCCGAAGGTTCCAAGCGTCTTGTACGTGCAGCGGTTGAATATGCAATCAAGCATGGCCGCAAATCGGTGACATTGGTTCACAAAGGGAACATCATGAAATTTACAGAAGGTGCCTTCAAAAACTGGGGTTACGAAGTGGCTGAAGCTGAATTCGGCGATAAAGTGTTCACTTGGGCTCAATACGATATCATCAAGGATAAAGACGGCGTAGATGCAGCTAATGCTGCTCAAAAAGCAGCTGAAGATGCTGGCAAAATCATCGTTAAAGATGCGATTGCTGACATCGCGCTGCAGCAAGTTCTGACTCGTCCAACCGACTTTGATGTCATTGCGACATTGAACCTGAACGGTGACTACCTGTCTGACGCGCTGGCTGCACAAGTTGGCGGTATCGGTATCGCTCCAGGGGCTAACATCAACTATGTAACTGGACATGCGATTTTCGAAGCGACTCATGGTACAGCTCCGAAATATGCAGACAAAGACGTAGTAAACCCTGGTTCCGTTATCCTCTCCGGCGTAATGCTGCTTGAGCACCTCGGATGGCAGGAAGCCGCTGACCTGATCTACAAAGGGATGGAAACATCGATCAACAACAAAACTGTGACGTATGACTTTGCCCGCCTGATGGAAGGCGCTACCGAAGTGAAATGTTCCCAGTTCGCAGACGAAATCATTAAAAACCTGTAAGGAGGAGATTCATCGTGGCAATTACTCGTAAAAAGATTACGGTAGTAGGTGCTGGCTTTACAGGTGCGACTACCGCCCTGATGCTTGCTCAAAAAGAATTGGGTGACGTGGTGCTGCTGGATATCCCGCAGCTCGAGAACCCAACGAAAGGTAAAGCGCTGGATATGCTCGAAGCAAGTCCCGTTCAAGGATTTGACAGCAACATAGTTGGTACATCCAACTATGAGGATGCAGCTAATTCCGATATCGTAATCATTACAGCAGGTGTAGCCCGCAAGCCGGGCATGAGCCGCGATGACCTCGTTAATACCAATGCAGGGATCGTGAAATCCGTATGTGAGAACGTGAAGAGTCACGCACCGAACGCCACGGTGATCATCTTGAGCAACCCGGTCGATGCCATGACTTACGTGGCATATAACACGCTCGGATTTCCCAAGAACCGCGTAATCGGCCAATCTGGCGTACTGGATACGGCTCGCTATTGCACTTTCATCGCGCAAGAGCTGAACGTATCGGTTGAGGATGTCCGCGGATTCGTACTTGGCGGCCATGGTGATGACATGGTTCCGCTCGTTCGCTACTCCAGTGTTGGCGGCATTCCGATCGACACGCTGATTCCGGCTGAGCGCATTGAAGCCATTGTGCAGCGTACCCGGGTTGGCGGCGGCGAAATTGTGAACCTGCTGGGTAACGGTAGTGCATACTATGCGCCGGCTGCGTCCCTGGTACAAATGACGGAAGCGATTCTGAAGGACAAGAAACGGATCATTCCGATTATTGCTCTGCTGGAGGGCGAGTATGGCTATGACAATCTGTTCATGGGCGTACCGGCAATTCTCGGCGGAGACGGCATCGAGCGAATTTTCGAGCTTGAGCTGACGGCCGAAGAGAAAGCTGCTCTCGATAAGTCTGCGGAATCCGTACGTAATGTAACCGCGGTCGTGACCCTGTAATTGAATCAGGATTCACAAAATCGTCTAATAATGCAATCCCGTCCCGTGATTCGGGGCGGGATTGCTTTTCTTTGGAGGATCTCTCCAGTATAATAAGAGACGATGAACTTGATGTAACAAAAATCACACTAACGACTTTGGAGGAATTGTTTATGTGGAACGTAACATTTTTTCTGCATATGGTCGGTACGGCGGCGCTAGGATTTTACTTGATTCTGCCGTTTGTTGTTGGCGGTATTCAGAAGCTGTCCCTCGGCGCACAAGAAGGAGCCGTTAATACGATTCGTGTAGCGAACCGGTTTGCTCAGTACGGCTTGGTTATTCAGTTGTTGACTGGCGGATACATGATGTCCCAAGGCGAGTATTCGGTTCCTTGGATGATCATTGTAACAGTATTGCTGCTGGCGATGTTTGCTATTGGAGGTATCATGAGCAAGCCATTGAAGAATGCGCTTGCAGGAATCCGCGAGAAGCGTGAAGTGAAGGAAGAAACAAGCAAGTTGGGTACGCTTAGCGCACTCCTCTCCTTGCTGCTCCTGGTTATGATCTTCTTCATGGTATTCAACCATATCATCTAAGAACAGCTACATACGAAAGAGAAGCCGTCCGTTTATCGGGCGGCTTTTTTGGCGTCCCCCGCAAAGGATCTGAATGGACTTCGGAGCAATGCCCCACTTTGTGGGGGGAATTTATTGGGAGAGAAGGGCTTTACTTACGTTTGATCCCGTTCAATCTGGGTAAAAACAATAGCGAAGGGCTTTTTATGAGTATAAAGAGGCGTGTCGTACGCATCCTATGAGTGGTAGTTTGAGATACTGACCCGAAAGGAGAAATGTTCATATGCCACAAGATCAACAGAAACAAACCTTGCCGCCCCAGCATCAGGATCACAGACCCGGAACGGAATCGGAGATGAGTCCGAAGCCGGAGTTTGAGAGCAGTGCTTACAAAGCAGCCGGTAAGTTGAAGGGAAAGGTTGCGCTGATTACCGGAGGTGACAGCGGTATTGGCCGGGCGGTAGCGGTCCACTATGCCAAGGAAGGCGCGGACGTATCTATTGTGTACCTGAATGAGCATAAGGATGCGGAAGAGACCAAGCGTCAGGTGGAGCAGGAAGGCCGTAAATGCTTGCTGATCGCCGGTGACGTCGGCGACGATGCGTTTTGCCGCGATGCGGTTAGCGAAACCGTGGAGAAGCTCGGAAAGCTCGATATTCTCGTTAACAATGCAGCCGAACAGCATCCGCAGAAGAAGATTGAGGATATTACCAAAGAACAATTGGAGCGGACGTTCCGTACGAATATTTTCGGTATGTTCTATCTGACGCAGGCGGCAATGCCGCATCTGTCGAAAGGAAGCTCGATTATTAATACAACCTCCATCACGGCTTACCGGGGAAGTCCGCAGCTACTGGATTACGCATCAACCAAGGGGGCCATCGTTGCCTTTACGCGCTCGTTATCGATGAACGTAGTCGGGCAAGGGATCCGGGTGAACGCCGTTGCGCCGGGACCGATCTGGACGCCGCTGATTCCTTCGACGTTCCCGCCGGATCAGGTAGCCGAGTTTGGGGCGACCCAGCCGATGAAACGTCCAGGTCAACCGGAAGAGCTAGCTCCTGCCTATGTATATCTGGCCTCGACGGACTCCTCCTACGTGAGCGGTCAAGTCATTCACGTGAATGGCGGCGAAGTGATTAACGGTTAAGGTGTAAATAGAGCGGACATCCGGGGCTCCAGCCCGGATGTCCGCTATTTTATCATAGGTGAATTAGGAGAGATTACGGAGCTTACGGAGAATCAGATGGTTCTAAAACCGTTTGGAAGTGTACCGGTATTGCGGATCGCCCGGATTTGAGCCAGCGTCAAACGACGGTTGGAGCTGATAATGGATTCCGGCTCTTCGCCACGAATAATATCATCAAGATCGGCGATGTTGGTGTTGCCGCGGAATACTCTGAATCTGCCCCTGAAATTCGTTTCCGAGAACAGGACCAGAGTTGCATTGGGATTGGTGGAGAAGAATCTCAAGCTTTCAATGTCACCGAAAGTTCTCTCGAGATTGCGGATACCTACATTTCCACGTACCACAAATCGGCGTCCTCTGTAAAACTCGTTTCTAAACAGGGCAAGTCTTGGAAAGACAACTTGGGAGATTGAGGCTTTCGTCATAACTATCACCTCCTTTCCTTAACCAATATATGTGAGATTCATAGATTGGTATGGTTGATGCGACGGGGAAAATCAACACATTTTCTCTACTCTTTCATTTTTTGAAGTAAACCCTTTCATGTGCGAAATGATATGATATGATAACAATATTGGCAGTTTATAATGATTCTTTTTTACCATCATGTTTGGGTTATGAGAGAGAGGAGTTTACTAACGTTATGAAGTCATTTGAAGAGAGCATGTATCGACTGATTGTAGAAACCTCCACGAATTTGCCTGGAGATGTGCGAAGAGCAGTCAACCGTGGGCGAGCGTCTGAGGATGCCGCAACGCGAGCGGGGCTGGCACTGGCAACAATCGCTCAAAATATTGAGATGGCCGAGCAGGAAGTATCGCCGATCTGCCAGGATACCGGCATGCCAACATTCATCGTACATACACCGGTGGGTGCGAACCAAATCGAGATGAAGAAGGCGATCTACTCTGCAGTGATTCGCGCCACGAAGGATGGCAAGCTGCGTCCTAACTCGGTGGATTCGTTGACTGGCGCTAACAGCGGTGATAATCTCGGTCCTGGCACGCCTGTCATCCATTTCGAGCAATGGGAGCAGGATCAGGTGGACGTCCGTCTCATCCTGAAAGGGGGCGGCTGCGAGAACAAAAATATCCAGTACAGTCTTCCTGCAGACCTTGAAGGATTGGGGAAAGCGGGTCGTGATCTGGACGGGATCCGCAAATGCATCATGCATGCCGTGTATCAAGCACAAGGTCAGGGCTGCAGTGCTGGATTTATCGGCGTAGGCATCGGAGGCGACCGGACGATCGGTTATGAGCTTGCGAAGCATCAGCTGTTCCGTCATGTGGAAGATGTGAACCCGAATCAAGATTTGGCGAAGCTCGAAGATTACATATTGGAAAATGCAAATAAGCTGGGGATCGGGACAATGGGCTTTGGCGGAGAAGTCACGCTGCTCGGCTGCAAGATCGGTGCGATGAACCGTTTGCCGGCAAGCTTTTTTGTATCGGTTGCTTATAACTGCTGGGCATTCCGCCGTCAGGGCGTATTGATTGAGCCGGAAACCGGGGAGATCACGGACTGGCTGTATGAAGCGGGCAGCGAGGTGCAGATGAACGCAAATTCCGAAACGGCTGTGTCCCAAGCCGAAGACGCCGGTCCAAGTGATTCCAAGGGCCGCGAAGTGGTGCTGCAGACCCCGATCAGCGAGGAGCAAATTCGTTCTCTGCGCGTTGGGGACGTGGTGGTTATCCGAGGCGAGATGCATACCGGACGGGATGCGCTTCATAAATATCTGATGGATCACGATGCTCCTATCGATCTGAACGGATCCGTGATTTATCACTGCGGTCCGGTTATGATGCAGGATGAAGAGGGATGGCATGTCAAGGCTGCAGGCCCGACAACCAGCATTCGCGAGGAGCCGTACCAGGGCGATATTTTGAAAAAATTCGGCATTCGCGCGGTCATCGGAAAAGGCGGCATGGGTTCGAAGACGCTGCAAGCCCTGCAGGAGCATGGCGGCGTGTATTTGAATGCAATCGGCGGGGCCGCTCAGTATTACGCAAGATGCATCAAAAAAGTAAACGGCGTGGATTTCATGGAGTTTGGCATTCCGGAAGCGATGTGGCATTTGGAGGTTGATGGCTTTGCCGCTATCGTCACGATGGATTCACACGGAAATAGCCTGCATGCCGATGTGAGCAAGGATTCGGCAGAGAAGCTGGCCATGTTTAAAGAGCCGGTGTTCTCCTAATCCAGAGCATCTGAAGAAGCATCGATTGGCCATTGTGCCGGTCGATGTTTTTTTGTTGAGCAGGGGAGGTGGGCCCTTATTTCGAATTTTCGTTGCGGTTTTCGCACACTCCGGTTTATGATGAAAGTCAAATACGTCAATTCAGACATGGGAGGAAACAGGTGAGAAGTTTTGGACTAGCCTTTGCATCTTGGTTTGAAAAGTACACCTTTCTCTTGATTCCCGGCTCGCTGGTGCTAGGCTGGCTGCTCTCGGATGTCTTGCTGGGCTTTGTTCACTGGATTCCTTATCTATTCGGTTATATTACACTGGTTATGGCGCTTGGCTGTGGGATCCGTCATCTGCAAGGGGTTCTAAAACGCCCCTTTGCCGTTATGTTGACGCTGTTTCTTGCCCATGCGGCCGCACCGGTGCTTGCTTATGGACTGGGCTCGGCTGTGTTTGGTGCGCACTCGGATTATACGATCGGCTTGCTGCTGTTCGCGATCATTCCGCTGGGGATATCCTCGGTGATGTGGGTCGGGAGCTCCGGCGGCAGCGTTCCGTTCATCTTAGCGGTGGTCGTGCTGGATACCATACTCAGTCCACTAGTCGTACCGGCCTTGATGGATATGTTTATCGGGGATGCTTTGGTTACCTGGAATGCGTCTGAGCTGATTCTCGATTTGCTGACCATGGTGGTATTGCCCACTGTGATCGGGGTGATGCTGTATGAAGGCTCCAAAGGACGGATTAAGGACTGGTCGGCTCCCGTAGCCCAGCCGATCTCGAAGGTGTTTTTTATGCTCGTGGTTATGCTGAATGCAGCTGCCATCGCTCCCCATGCAGCAGGCATGAAGGAGGAGATGCTGGTGGTTATCCCAGTTGTTTTCACGTTGATTGTGATCTGTTATTTGCTTGGTTATTTTGGCTCGTATGCGATGCCGGGACCGACACGGGAAATGCAAATTACATTTACATACGCGTCCGGAATGCGTAATATATCACTCGGGATGGTGCTAGCTACAACGTATTTCTCACCCCAGGCTTCCATCCCGGTGGTGCTGGGCATTATGTTCCAGCAGCCGGCGGCGACCATCATTCATGCGTTATTCCACCGAAGACGCACACGGGCGGTAAGTTATCCAAAATGATCACGCGGCAGAAAGAGGAGAGACCATGAGGCAGTATCGCAATCGTTTGACTCTGATTATGCTTACTTTAATTGGGTTATCTATGCTCGCGGCAGGACTGGCTATGGTGACGGTATTCAAGCAGTCCCATGTTCAGCTGCTGGAGGACAATATGGTCCGGGAGATTCGGCTTCTGCAGACGATGATGGAGTTTCCGGATGCGGACAGCGCGGATGCTATCACGTATTATACCAACAGATCCATGCAGCTTGAGGAGCTGTCCGAGTCGAGAGTGACGTTTATATTGAAGGATGGCAAGGTCATCGGGGATTCGGAAAGTGATCCGTTAACTATGGATAACCACGCTTATCGCGAAGAGATGCTTCAGGCGGTTAAAGAAGGCCGCGGGAGTACCATTCGCCGGAGCGATACGCTTGAGCAGGACATGCTCTACGTTGCTCTTCCGGTCAAGGCCGGAGAGAATTTCGACGGATTCGTCAGATTGTCGGTTAGCCTGAAAGCAGTGGACCAGGGAGTCAGGCAAGGCTGGGCCGTCATGGGGATTGGCCTGCTGGTGCTGTTCCTGATTGCTGCCCTGGTGAGTTATCGTGTCGCTAAAGGCTTGACGTCACCGCTAGAGAAAATCACGCGCGTTGCCAGACGGATATCGAGCCTTGAATATGATGCGAGGGTGAAGATTCACCGTAAGGACGAGATCGGTCAATTGGCGCAAGCGATTAACGGAATGGCCGACAGCCTGCAGACCCAACTGCGGACGATACGGGATAATGAGGATTTGCTGCAAAGCGTTCTAAACAATATGACAGGCGGTATCGTCATGGTGAACGGAGCAGGTCAGATTATTCTTGTGAACCGGGCTGCCGAGCGAATGCTCGGCATTAATGCCGAAGTGATAACAGGCAAATCGTACCGTGAGCTCAAGCAGCATTATGAATTGACCAAACTGATGGAGCAAGGCTTGGAGAGCAAGGAAGGCTTCCATGAAGAGCGCAACATTTATTATCCGGTGGAATCGATCATCCGCCTGGATGGGGTTGCGATGATGCAGGAGGAAGAGCAGGAGTCATATAGAGGCATGCTGTTCCTCCTGCAGGATGTAAGTGATATCCGCAGACTGGAACGCATGCGGAGCGAATTTGTAGCCAACGTGTCTCACGAGCTGAAGACTCCGCTCGCTGCGGTTAAAGGGTTTGCCGAAACGCTGCTTGGTGGCGGGGTTACCGATGAGAAGACATCGCGTTCCTTCCTCCAGATTATTTATGACGAGTCCGAGCGGCTGAACCGGCTGATCGGTGACATTCTAGAGCTGTCCAAGATCGAATCCAAGCGGATTCAGATGGATTATTCGCCGATTCATCTGTCGGCGTTCTTTGATACGATATCCGAAATGATGCGCACGGTCGCAGAGAAGAAGCGGATCAGCCTGGAGCTCGACATTCCGGAAGAGCTGTTTATGGAGGGAGACGAGGACAAGCTCCGCCAGATATTTATGAATCTGCTCTCGAACGCGATTAGTTACACGCAAGAAGGCGGACGAGTAAAATTAACGGCTCTTGAAAAGCATAGTCATGGGAACGCCGAGGATATTGTGGAATTCATCGTTAAGGATTCCGGGATTGGCATTCCGAAGAAAGATCTTCCCCGTATATTTGAACGATTCTATCGGGTGGATAAAGCGCGTTCGCGCGGATCAGGCGGAACGGGGCTTGGACTATCAATCGTGAAGCATCTGGTGGATCTTCATCACGGAACCATCAAGGTGGAGAGCGAGCTCGGAATCGGCAGCTCCTTCATCATTGAGCTTCCGATATTGCAGGAAACCCAGGAGACAGGGAGTTAACACTCCGTTAACATTCTGTTGATATACTTGCATAAGCAGTCCAATTATCAAGATAAGGGCGGGGGTAACATTGACGCAACGCATGCTGGTTATCGAAGATGAGCCGACACTTTCGCGGCTGTTGTCTTACAATCTGACGCAGGAAGGTTTTCAAGTCGAGGTAGAGGAACACGGTACCGCAGGTTACGAGAAAGCGTCGCATCATGAATATGATCTGATCCTGCTGGATGTCATGCTGCCTGGCATGAACGGCTTTCAGATTTTAGAGAAGCTTCGCAGTAACGGAATTACCACGCCGATCATCATTCTGACCGCGAAGAACGCCGAGGAAGAAGTTGTTCAAGGTTTGAAGATGGGGGCGGATGACTATATTACCAAGCCATTTGGCGTATCTGAGCTGCTGGCCCGCGTATCGGCCGTTATGCGACGGGTTTCCGGTCACGCCGATGAAGTGAAGACGACAGATAATCAAGGAAATGTCATCTCACTTGGACAACTGGAAATCTATCCTGAGAAATACGAGGTTCGTCTTGGCGGCCAGAGCATTAATCTTAGGCCGAAAGAATTTGAAGTGCTGCTCTACCTGGCCAAAAAACCGGGCGTTGTGTTAACAAGGGATGATCTGATGAACGTGGTCTGGGGCTTCGATTATATCGGCGGGCAGCGAACCGTGGACGTTCATGTGAGTTCCCTGCGCAAGAAGCTTGAGCTTGATCCTGAATCTGTACACATTGACTCCATTCGCGGGGTTGGTTATAAACTTGTAGTAAATCCGAAAAAAGGCTCCCATCATTCCGTTTGAAATGATGAGGAGTCTTTTTTTTGGGTCTTTGGTCAGATCCTGACGTGTCTAATGTCTCATATCCCCGCGATTATCCTTCCGTAGTTTACGCTCCCTTAATCATTCGAGTATATTCCCATAATACTTGTTCGGTAAGATGCGTCTAAAGGACCAGATGAAGAAGGGGTGAAGGCGCATGACACTGCTTCAAACCAAACCAAATCAGACAGAGAGAATGAAGATGGAGGTAGAGCCGGAACTTGATGGACAAGTAGCTAACGAGCCTGAAGCAGGCGCATTATATCGGCAATACATAAGAAGGGTCCCTGTTATAGGAAAGACTGAATCCTGCCTTGATGTGTTGAATGTTTTTGCGAAGGACCCGCGTATTCCGTGTGTTATTTATTGCGATGAGGCAGACACACCAGCAGGACTGATCATGCGGGATGTGTTTTACCAGCGAATGATGGGCAGGTTTGCCGTTGACCTGTATTATTCCAAGCCCGCCTTCCAGTTTGCGGACCATCAACCGATGCGTGTCGATATATCCGAGAAGGTCGGAACGCTGCTGGAATTGTCCCTACAGCGCCCGGATTCAAAATTTTATGATTGTGTCCTGATCACGGATTCAAACCAACTGCAAGGTGTGCTTACCGTCCGGGATCTGATGAGTCTGTCCAGCGGGCTCCAAGCGGAGGCGGAAGAGAAGCGGGAACTGATCCTGCAGGAAAGCTACCGGCATACCCGGAACATTCAATCCTCATTAACCGACGTCCGAACGGCAGCAGCGAGAACGAACTCGGAATGTATACGGATGAGGGAGTGGTCTCAAACCGGGAAGGAGAAACTGGATCTTGTCCGAACCTCGTACCTTGGCCTTGTGGAGGATATGACGAAGCGTGAAGGCCAGGCCTCCGAGCTCGCGGCGGATGCCAGCCGCATTTTTTCCATAACCGGCATGATTACCGAGCTTGCGAACCAAAGCAGTCTGCTGGCAATGAATGCCTCGATTGAAGCCGCACATGCCGGCGAGCATGGGCGGGGATTTCAAGTGGTTGCGGCAGAGGTACAATCGCTGGCTAAACAAACACGCAAGCTCTCAGGGGATATATCGCAGCTGCTGGAGCAAATCCAGCGGCTGGCAGCAGATACAGCCAAGGGGGCCGTATCATCGCTGAAGGAAATTCAATCCTGCGAGGGGTATGTAACGGAAGGTGCCCAGATGTTTAATGAAATGGACAACGCCGTTCAAGAGGTGGAGAAATCCGGGAGCCAGGTTTATCAACTGGCCGAGGAAACCGTTAGGCGTGTGGAGCGGGTTAAGGATGAGCTTGCTGGAATGAACACCGGCGAATCTTCGATCAAGGAAGAAAGATCGAATCTGTAACTCTACTTTTATTAAAATATTTTACACTGCGTTTACATTTCTAAGAAACTGCTATTACATTCCGGGATTATTATCAATATTGTAAGCAGGAAGTAGAGACAACAACCATTTTGAAGGAGTGGATTCGTTTGTTTAGAAGAAGGGGTCGTAAACCAGCAGGTATTCTCGTATTGGTGTTAATGCTGAGCACACTTTTGGCAGCATGCGGAGGAGGAACTTCCGGCGGTGCTTCAGGAGAAAACAAAGAGAATGGTTCAGCACAGCAAACAGAGGAAAATACCTCAACAGCTTTGACAGGAACAATTGAAATTGATGGTTCAAGTACACTGCATCCATTAACCGAAGCGGTTGCTGAAGAGTTTGGTGCAGCTAACCCTGATGTCCGTATTCCAATCGGAACAGGCGGAACAGGCGCTGGCTTCAAACGTTTTAACAACAGCGAGATCGCAGTATCCAATGCTTCCCGTCCAATTAAAGACAGTGAAGCTGAGGAAGCAAATGCCAATGGCATTACCTATCATGAGGTTCTGGTAGCTTATGACGGACTGTCCGTCGTTGTTAATCCAAGCAATGAATTCGTAGATAAATTGACCGTGGATGAGCTCAAGAAAATTTACGAGCCAAACAGCACCGTAAAAACATGGGCTGACGTTCGTGAAGGATGGCCGGCAGAGGAAATCAAGATTTACTCGCCAGGTACTGACCACGGTACATTTGATTACTTCACAGAAGCAATTAACGGTGAAGCACAAGCAAGCAGAAACGATAGCCAAATTACGTTCAGTGCTGATACAAACGCAGTCGTACAAGGGGTAGCTGGTGACAAGAACTCCATCGGATACTTCGGATTCTCCTTCTATGAAGAGAACCAAGATAAGTTGAAGCTGGTTCCGATTGATAACGGTACGGCTACAGTAGCTCCAAGCATGGAAACGATCAAGGATAACAGCTACGCTCCATTGTCCCGTCCGCTGCTGCTCTATGTTAACGATAAAGAGCTTGAGCGTCCAGAAGTGAGTGCATTCATGAACTTCTACCTTGAGAATGCCGCTAGTCTTGCTGGCGAAGTCGGATTCGTACCGCTTCAAGATGATCAGTACAAAGCAGAAAAAGACAAGTTGGCAAAATAATTAAAGACTAGATGCCCGGAGGGAATCCTCCGGGTGACCCATAGAAAGGGAAGAGGAGAATGAACAAAACTTCACCCGTGGCGGTAAACACAAAAAGCATGACATTCCGTCGAAGCAAAACACGCATCTCAGACAAAATCATTCCAATCTTACTCGGCTTGTGTGCCTTGCTTTCGGTGTTTACTACCATCGGTATTGTATATACGCTTCTGCAGGAATCCGTGATCTTCTTCAAGGAAGTACCGGTATGGTCCTTTCTGACTGGAACGACATGGAGTCCGATTCTCCCTCCAAAAGAATTCGGCGTGCTGCCCCTGCTGGGCGGCACATTGCTGATTACAGGCATTGCGATTCTATTCGCAGTGCCTATCGGCTTGGCATGCGCTATTTATCTCAATGAATACGCTCCTGCCCGGGTTCGGGGGGTTGTAAAGCCAGTGCTTGAAGTATTGGCTGGTGTACCAACGATTGTTTATGGATATTTTGCACTTGAAACGGTAACGCCATTCCTTCAAAAGATTTTTCCCAACATGGGTATATTCAATGCGCTTAGCGCGGGTATCGTGGTAGGGATCATGGTCCTGCCGATGATTTCATCTTTAAGTGAAGACGCGATGCGTGCGGTACCCAAGAGTCTTCGTCACGGTGCCTACGCGCTCGGTGCTACCCGATTTGAGGTTGCACTGAAAATTGTGCTGCCTGCCGCTCTGTCGGGGGTCGTGTCATCCTTCGTATTGGCATTCTCGCGTGCGATTGGTGAGACGATGATCGTAACGGTGGCTGCTGGTGCTACGCCGCAGCTGACGCTGAATCCGCTGGAAAGCATCCAGACCATGACTTCTTATATCGTTCAGGTAAGTATGGGTGATGTTCCGCGCGGAACGATTGAATACGGCACGATTTTTGCGGTAGGTCTGACCTTGTTTGTCATCACCTTCTTGCTTAATATATTGGCGCAGTGGGTCGCTCGCCGCTTCAGGGAGGAATACTAGATGGAACAATTGAATCTGGGAGATAGCAAAGGAATCAACCGGAGACGCCGTAGTGACCAGACGCTGCACATTATATTCCTGGCTTGTACCAGTATCGGTATTCTTGCCTTGATGGCTTTGATTGTTACGATTGTGACGGATGGCATTTTCAGACTATCGCCTGATCTGTTCACCAACTATCCGTCACGTATCGCGGATAAAGCAGGACTGAAATCGCCGATTGTCGGCACGATTTACTTGCTCCTGCTCATGGCTCCGCTGTCCTTCATATTAGGCGTTGGCGCAGCGATCTTTCTTGAAGAGTATGCGGGCCGCAGCCGCTGGGTTCGGCTGATTCAGCTGAATATCAGTACGCTTGCAGGGGTTCCTTCTATTATATATGGTATCCTGGGGCTCGCTATTTTCGTACGTGGGATGAATCTGGGCCGCAGTCTGCTCTCCGGGGTATTAACGATGACGCTGCTGGTACTGCCAATTATTATCGTTGCCGCTCAGGAGGCGCTTCGCGCCGTGCCTAAGAACCGGCGCGATGCTTCTTATGCGCTGGGCGCAACAAAATGGCAAACGGTATCCAGCGCTGTACTGCCTTCAGCGATTCCAGGAATTATGACCGGGGTTATCCTGGCCTTGTCTCGTGCGATTGGCGAAACCGCACCGCTGATCATGATCGGTGCCTTAACGTACGTGGCCTTCTTGCCGGAAAATCTGCTCGATTCGTTTACTGTCATGCCGATCCAGATCTTTAACTGGATATCAAGACCAAGTGAGGCTTTCCACGAGCTGGCGGCTTCGGGTATTATTCTGTTGCTCATCATGCTGTTCATCATGAACATTATCGCCGTGTGGATCCGGAACAAGTATTCGAAGAACATCTAAGAGACCCTTAAGCAGATCTAATCGTGAAAAAGGAGACATGAATAAGATATGGAATCCATCATACAGATTAAGAAATTAAACCTTTACTATGATACGTACCATGCGCTTAAAAACGTGGATCTGGACATTCCGGAGAAAACGGTGACGGCGTTCATTGGACCGTCGGGCTGCGGTAAATCCACGCTGCTGCGTACGCTGAATCGGATGAATGATATGATTCCTTCCACCCGGATTGAAGGCAGCGTGCAAATCGGCGGGACGGAAATCTACAGCGAGGAAGTCCACGTTGAAGCCCTGCGCAAGCAGGTAGGGATGGTGTTCCAGCAGCCGAATCCGTTTCCTAAATCGATTTATGATAACATCGCCTACGGGCCGCGACTCCACGGTATCCGCAATAAAGCAGAGCTTGACCAAATTGTGGAACAGAGCTTGAAGCAGGCCGTGCTGTGGGATGAAGTCAAGGATTATCTCAAGCGGTCCGCGCTGAGCTTGTCCGGGGGCCAACAGCAGCGTCTGTGCATTGCCCGGGCACTTGCCGTACAGCCGGATATCCTGCTTATGGACGAAGCTACTTCCGCGCTGGACCCGATTTCGACCCTGAAAATCGAAGAGCTGGTACAAGAGCTGAAGAGCAAATACACCATCGTTATGGTAACGCACAATATGCATCAGGCCGCCCGCGTATCCGGGCAGACGGTATTTTTCCTGAATGGCGAAGTGGTTGAATCCGCAAGCACCGATACGCTGTTCTCGACGCCGTCGGATGCACGTACCGAGGACTACATCTCGGGCCGATTTGGTTAACCCATAATCACTAATATGATCTTTCTTAAAAGTAGATAGGAGGAGCATCACACATGATCCGGAGAATTGAGTTTGATCAGCAGCTTAATGAGCTGAAAACCTTGCTGCAGGATATGGGCAAGCATATGGAGGAGGCACTGGCGAGCAGTGTAGAGTCTCTCCAGACCTTGAATGCGGAGAAAGCGCAGGCGGTTATCAAGAACGATGTGCAGTTAAACACAATGGAAGAGCAGATCATGGAGATCGGCTCCCGCTTGATCGTAACCCAGCAGCCTGTGGCGAAGGATTTGCGCCGGATATTGGTTGCTTTCCGAATTGCCAGCGATCTGGAGCGGATGGGCGACTTGGCTCGTGATGTCGCTAAAGTCACGATCCGTCTGCAAGGCCAGAAGCTGATCAAGCCCTTAGTGGATCTTCCACGGATGTCGGATTTGGTGCGTGCGATGGTCTCGGAATCCATCGAATCCTATCTGATGGAAAACACGGATTTGGCTTATAAAATGGCCCAGGATGACGATCAGGTCGATCATTTGTACAGCGTCATTCTGCAGGATCTGTATTCGCATCTGACTTCCGATCCGGATTCGGCCAATCAAGCGATGCTGCTGATCATGGTGGGCCGTTACATTGAACGGATCGCCGACCATGCCACGAACATTGGCGAGAGCACCGTGTACCTCGTAACGGGTCACCGTCCCGACCTCAATCAATAGCATCATGACAGTCTAACGCTGGCGAAAGCTGGCGTTTTTTTCGAGAATTTAGAAAACTCCAGCGAAGCGGAAGCAATTCTTTAATCGCATTTATAAATTTGGGCCCCCCGCAAAGTATTTGGAATAAGCATCGAAGCACAGGCTCCACTTTGTGGGGTTATTTTGCGTTTCATCAAGAATTCATCGTTAATCGAACGGATTGTTCGGAATTGGCGGTAACCTATGTTATCATGTGGAAAGGAAGTAATATTGGTGCGAGGTGTTCTATGGACAAGCTGATTTTGATTGATGGAAATAATATCATTTACCGTGCATTCTTCGCGATGCCGCCGCTGACCAATGCCAGCGGTCAGCAGACGAATGCAGTTTACGGCTTTACGACCATGCTGCTTCGCTTGATTGAGGAGCATAAACCGACTCATATGATGGTGGCATTCGATGCCGGTAAGGAAACGTTCCGGCACGCGGATTATCAGGATTATAAGGGTGGCCGTCAGAAGACTCCTCCCGAGCTATCCGGACAATTCCCGCTGCTCAAAGAGCTGCTGAAGGGTCTTGGCGTCTCCCAGTTTGAAATTGGCGGTTATGAGGCCGATGACATTATCGGCACCATTACCCGTCAGGCTGACGAAGCTGGCCGCAAGGTGATGGTTGTATCCGGGGATAAGGATATGCTGCAGCTGGCTTCGGAACATACCACGATCGCGATGGTTCGCAAGGGCGTTACCGATATCGAGTATTACGGACCGGAACAGATTAAGGAGCGATATAACCTGACGCCTGATCAGATTATCGATCTTAAGGGACTGATGGGCGATGCTTCCGATAACATTCCCGGTGTTCCAGGAGTGGGTGAGAAGACGGCTCTGAAACTGCTTCATGAATTTGGATCCGTAGAGGCCGTGGTGTCACGTACAGATGAGCTGAAGGGCAAGATGAAAGAGAAAATCGAAGAGCATGCCGATTCCGCCATACTCAGCAAGAAGCTGGCCACGATCTTCCGTGAAGTTCCGCTGGAGTCGTCGCTGGATGACATGGCCTTTACAGGGCTGAATGAAGAGACGGCAGGACCTGCACTGGCGAAGCTGGAGTTTAAATCGCTGATTGAACGGTTAAACCTGAGCACAAGCGGAATGGGCGGAGATGCGGCTGAGTCGAAGCCCGAAGCGAAGATTGAAGTGACCCTTGTGGACACGAAGGAACTTGCGGAGGTTGCGGATAATCTGGCCCAGGTGACCGTGCTCCATGTTGAGACGCATGGGGAAAACCCTCATCATGCCGAGGTGATCGGGCTCGCACTCGCTACAGAGGAACGACAGTACTTCATTCCGTTTGAGGTTCTGAAATCGGAAGAGGCCGAGCCTGTCCGTACTTGGCTTGCCGATAGCGGGATCCCGAAACGCGGGTATGATCTGCACCGCATTGATCTGGCTCTCCACTGGCAGGGCATCGCTTTTGCCGGCGCAGCATTCGACGTGCATCTGGCTGCATATCTGCTGGACCCGACGGAAGCGAATCAAAGCCTTAGCGGGCTGGCTTCCAAATACGGGCTAGCGTATCTTCAAGCCGATGAGGATGTGTTCGGTAAAGGGGCCAAATACAAGGTTCCCGATGTGGAGAAGCTCAGCGAGCACATGGCCAGAAAATGCCTGGCCGTATCCGAACTGGTTCCCGTTCAGGAGAAGGAGCTGGCTGCTAATGAAATGCTGCCGCTTTTCCATGAGCTGGAGATGCCGCTGTCCCGCATTTTGGCCGATATGGAGAAACAGGGAATTGCCGTGAATGCGGAGGATTTGAAGGAGCTGGGTCGCGAGTTTGAAGGACAGATCGCGAAGCTTGTTCATGAAATTTATGAGATCGCTGGAACGGAATTTAATCTCAATTCGCCTAAACAGCTGGGCGAGATTCTGTTTGTGAAACTGGAGCTTCCGGTCATCAAGAAGACCAAAACCGGGTATTCTACCGATGCCGAGGTGCTGGAGAAGCTGGCGCCTTATCATGATATCGTCCGCCTGATCCTGAAGTATCGTACCTTGGCCAAGCTGCAATCTACTTATGTGGAAGGTCTTCTGAAGGAGATTTCGTCGCAGACTGGCAAAGTGCACACGTACTATCGTCAGACGATTGCCGCGACGGGGCGTCTAAGCAGCCAATTCCCGAATTTGCAGAACATTCCGATCCGTCTGGAGGAAGGCCGTAAGCTGCGCAAGGTCTTCGTTCCGTCCGAGCCAGGGTGGAGTATTTTGGCAGCGGATTACTCTCAGATCGAGCTGCGCGTGCTTGCGCATATCTCGGATGATGAACGGCTGAAGGAAGCTTTCGTCCACGATATGGACATCCACACCAAGACCGCGATGGACGTGTTTGGAGTCGGCGTGGATGAGGTGGACTCCAATATGCGCCGGTCCGCCAAGGCGGTTAACTTTGGCATCGTGTATGGAATCAGCGACTATGGCTTGTCCCAGAACCTGAACATTACCCGGAAGGAAGCCGCGGCATTCATTGACCAGTATTTCGAGGTGTTCCAGGGCGTGCGACGTTATATGGACGTGATCGTCAAGCAGGCGAAGCAAGATGGCTATGTGAAAACGTTGCTTGAACGCAGACGGTATCTGCCGGAGATTAACGCCAGCAACTTTAATCTGCGGTCCTTTGCGGAGCGGACGGCAATGAATACGCCGATTCAGGGAACGGCCGCCGACATTATCAAGCTGGCTATGGTCCATATGGACAAGGCATTGCATGATCGTCAATTGAAGAGCCGCATGCTGCTTCAGGTGCATGATGAATTGGTGTTTGAGGTGCCGGAGGATGAACTGGAGACCATGAAGGAATTGGTGCCGGAAGTGATGAGTCAGGCACTGAAGCTGTCGGTACCGCTGAAGTCGGAAGTCAGCTATGGCGAGAACTGGTACGAAGCGAAGTAAAGCTGCACATCGTGTCAACCGATAGAAGATCTTATATAGGGATCATGGCGTGAAGAGGGGCGCGATAAGCACCATACCTTTCCACAAAACCATGGTCCCGCTCTGTCCTAACTTCCGGTATAATGGGAAATGAGGTGAAGTCATTATGCCGGAATTGCCGGAAGTAGAAACCGTGAAACGAACACTTAACCAATTGATTAAAGGTAAGCATATAGATCATGTATCCGTGCATCTGCCGCGGATCATTCAGCGTCCTGACGATATTGAGGCATTTGCCTTTATGCTGAAGGATCATACCGTGGAAGGTGTAGAGCGCCGCGGGAAATTTTTACGGATATTGCTGGACGGGCTAGTGCTCGTCTCGCATCTTCGGATGGAAGGGCGCTACGGGGTGTACCCTGCCGAGGAGCCGGTGGAGAAGCATACCCATGTCATCTTTCATTTCTCGGATGGCACGGAGCTGCGCTATAAGGATGTACGCCAATTCGGAACGATGCATCTTTTTGCAACGGGGGAAGAGTTCCAGCATGCTCCTCTTGCCAAGCTGGGTTATGAGCCGCTGGATGAGACGTTTACGTTCGGAACATTTAAGGAAATCATCGGCAGTAAGAAAACGAAGATCAAGGCGGTGCTGCTGAATCAGGCATATGTGGTCGGCATCGGCAATATATATGTCGATGAGGCATTGTTTCGAGCCAAGATTCATCCGGAGCGCAATGCTAACAGTCTGAAGGATGCCGAGCTCAAACGATTGTATCATGCGATTGTGGATACACTAACCGAAGCCGTAGACGCGGGTGGTTCTTCCATTAAATCCTATGTCAATGGACAGGGTGAAATGGGGATGTTCCAGCACAGTCATCAGATTTACGGACGGAAGGACGAGCCGTGTAATACATGCGGAGGAATGATTCATAAAATCGTGGTTGGCGGACGGGGGACCCACTTCTGCCCGAAGTGTCAGCCGTTAAGGAAGTAATCCAATAGGCGTGCACCCATTCCTTTCCTCACACATATAATGTGGAACATATGTGGAGCACATGGAGCTGCTCTTCTTCATGAATGAGCCGCTTGATGTGGAGCTTACGAGGAGGGAAAAGGGTGCTCAGTCATATTTTCTCGTCTGTGCTGCTGGCTATGGCATTAAGCCTGGACGGATTTGGGGCGGGGGTTACATACGGTCTGCGCAAAACCAGGATACCGCTGCTATCTGTATTGATCATCTCGCTATGTTCCGGCTTGGTGCTTGGCGCCTCCATGCAGGCAGGCGCGCTGTTACAGCGGTTCTTATCCCCATCTGTGGCGTCCGTGATCGGAGCCGCCATTTTGATTTTGCTGGGCTTATGGTCTCTATACCAGCAAGTTCGCAGAAAAAACGAGTCTGATGTGCAGCCGGTTTCTAATAGGGATATTTCAAAGTCTCGTAGGGAAACGCAGGATGCTGAGCATCAAGTGAAATTACGACGTGAGGTTAACACGGCAGGTCAAGAGCATCTTCAGCGGGCGGTATTCTCTCTTGAGATTCCGAAGATCGGCGTTGTCATTCAAATTCTCCGCAGTCCCTCGAAGGCGGATCTGGACGACTCCGGCAGCATCTCTCCGTGGGAGGCGATGTGGCTCGGGATCGCGCTATCGCTCGATGCGTTCGGAGCAGGGCTTGGCGCAGCCATGCTAAGCTTCTCACCGCTAGGTACCGCAACGGTTGTTTCCTTGTTTAGCGGGATATTCCTGGTGCTGGGCATGAGGGTTGGTTTACGCTTTGCGTCCAAAGGCGGCATGCGTTTTATCTCTTATTTGCCTGCTTTTTTGTTAATCGTCATGGGTATAATGAAGCTGTTATGAGGTGAAGTCATGAATATCGGTTTAACCGGAGGAATTGCAACAGGCAAGAGCACCGTGTCCTCCATGTTGACCATGAAGGGAGCACTTCTCGTCGATGCGGATCTCATCGCCCGGGAAGTGATGCTCCCGGGTCATCCGGTGCTGGGTAAAGTGACCGAACATTTTGGACAAGCGATCCTGTTTGAGGACGGTACGTTGAATCGAAAAAAACTCGGGGAGATGATCTTCCATCATCCCGAGCAGAGAACGGTGTTGAATGAGATCACGCATCCGGCGATCCGGCAGGAAATTCGGGAACGGACGGAAGCGTATGAGCGGCAGTATCCGGACCGGCTCGTGGTAGCGGATATACCGCTGCTGCTTGAGGCTAAGGAGCATTATTCTTATCTTGACCAGATCGCTGTCGTCTATGTGCCGCGAGAGCTGCAGCTAGAGCGTCTGATGGTGCGCGATGATCTTAACAGGGAAGCGGCGGAAGCGCGTTTAAACAGCCAGATGGATATCGAGGAGAAGAAGCGTCTGGCGGATATCCTTATCGATAACAGCGGAACATTGGCCGAAACAGAGCAGCAGGTGGACAACCTGTGGAGCAGGCTGGTTCGGTTATGAGGTGGCTCCGTAAAAAAAGAGTGCTGCTTCTGCTGTTTGTCTCTTTTGTAGCGCTGCTGTTTCTGAGCTCGAACTGGATGACCTTGCTCTATCCGATTTATTATAAGGATGAAATCCGAAAGCATGCCGCTTACTATGAGGTCGATCCCTTCCTGGTGGCTTCCATCATTCGAGTGGAGACGAACTTCAAGCCAGGCAAGGAATCCAAGAAAGGCGCGCTGGGCATTATGCAGCTGATGCCGGATACGGCGAATTGGGCGATGGAAATGGCCAAGCTGCCATCGGTGAACCTGCTGAACGTGAAGAATGAAGTGGATGCGAATATCCAGCTGGGTACTTGGTATATTCAGAATCTGCACAAGGAAATGGACGGCAATCCGATTGCCGCTATCGCCGCCTATAATGCAGGCCCGGGGAACGTCAAGAATTGGATCAACAAGGGTATGTGGGATGGAACCTACGAGAATGTGAAGAGTATTCCTATCGGGGAAACCCGTCACTATGTACAGCGCGTGATTTATTATTATAATCAGTATACAGATGTGTATAAGGACGGCTTTTAACGAAAAAAGAGCGCTGGACAGGCTCTTACATCGAGCTGTCCAACACTCCTTTTTTAAGAAGAATCAATTATTGACCGGAGAATTGACCAGCCAATTGTTGCTCGGCCAGGGTTACAAGACGCTTTGTGATGTATCCCCCGATCGAACCGTTCTCGTAGGAAGTCATGTTACCTTGGTATCCGTCTTGTGGAATGGAGATACCAAGTTCTTGAGCTACCTCGTACTTCAATTGCTCAAGAGCAGCGTTTGCGCGAGGAACAACCAGGTTGTTGGAGTTGTTGTTGCTTTGTGCCATGTTAAGTTCACCTCCTTGGGTTGGTAAAAGTATTATGTCTCCGGTTTCGCATTTTCATAACATAAAAGAACAAAGTTTTGCTGGTAAATTTTTCTCTAACGCCATTCAAGGCGAAATACACTGAAACGAAGGAAGTGAAGATGACTTTATGAAGTGTCCATATTGCAGTTATGCCGGAACGAAAGTGCTGGATTCCAGGCCGGCTAACGAGAATAAATCCATCCGCCGCCGCAGGGAATGCGAGCAGTGCAGCAAGAGATTCACAACTTTTGAGATGGTGGAGGAAACGCCGCTGATCGTCGTGAAAAAGGACGGAAGCCGCGAAGAATTCAGCCGGGAGAAAGTGCTTCGCGGTTTGATCCGGGCATGCGAGAAGCGTCCGGTATCCGTGGACCAGCTGGATATGATCGTATCGGATGTAGAGAAGGCACTCCGCAATACGGCAGCAGCTGAGGTGGAGAGTCGACAGATCGGGGAGCTTCTAATGGAACGGCTGTATCCGGTCGACGAGGTAGCTTACGTCCGGTTTGCGTCCGTGTATCGCCAATTCAAGGATATCAATATGTTTATGAAGGAACTGAAAAGCCTGCTGTCCAAGGGTACAGACGGTCCGGAGCTGTAAGAGCGCCAGGGTTCTGCAGGATCCAGGTGCTCTTCTGGTGCTCTCATAGCACCCAATCTCATCATCGATAAGTGACATTATATAGAGAAGTAAAAGGGATACAGCACGTCATCAAAAAATGTGAAAAACATGTTGACATGCCTGCTGATTTTTTATATGATATAGAAGTCGCTTACGGGGCCTTAGCTCAGCTGGGAGAGCGCATCGCTGGCAGCGATGAGGTCAGGGGTTCGATCCCCCTAGGCTCCATACAAAGAAAACCCTTGGTTATCAAGGGTTTTTTGCTTTTTTTAGGAAACTAGGTTGATATCTGATCACTGATTTGGGGACGGATTGGGGACGAAATAAATTATTACTTTGCATAAGACCAGTTTATGTGCGAGTACAGTCATGCGATGTGCAACGATTGGGCGATTATACGATTACTGGGGGTAAGATTTGACTAGGTGTGAATTCAAGATAAAGAGTCTGATACGGAACGTCGGAAAAAGAAACCGTCAATTGCCCAGAAACTGGCTTATCAAACCGATACAACAAGGTAACTTAGGACTGTACCTAATGCGTTTCCGTGCCAGAAATACCACATTCGCATCTTCTTGATCCTTGCCAGTTCAATTCTAACTGAATGTTCTGTGGTGTGTAACTCAAATGCTATGATTTAGCGTTGACCAATTTTCGGTCGACAAGCACATAGACATAGAAAGCAACAAAAGTTGCGGCTTTACGTTGTTGTACATTGTACGATTATTGATCCTACGACAGGTGGAGCGACCCCTGACGGGCCTATCGTTTCAGTACGGCAGCGCATGTGCGCTGTTCAGTAGCAATCAGTAACACCGTATCGACAATAAACAGCACTTGGAATGTAACCGCAGCATTAATCATGGAGAACACCAGGGCACTCCCACAAATTCGTCAGTCTAACCGAGTCTGAAGCAAACCGGTTGGTTGCTAACCAGACTGTTAATTATTGGGTTAGGCGGATGAATAATCCAAGATGTGGATTCAGCGATGCATATGAACAGTACGCAGTTACTTATACTAATAACATGATCTGTCATGAGGAAATTGGTTATTGTTCAATACGATCATTCTTTGCGCGCGGTGTAATGATTGAAGCTGCAAGATACGCGGATCCATCGCTCAGACAACGCGCCGTTAATTATCAGGGATTTAAGGCATACCTGCTGAATGTAAAATGATTTATTAGATCACTTTGGCTTATGGAGGATATTCCCATCGGGCAACGGTCGTTTTCTGAGTGGTTGCAAAACGAAACAAATTCTTGACACCTTGTTTCAAATCTGAGATCGATTGTAGACTGGTTATATATTTTTTGATGTGAAAAGAACAAAAGTATTGTCAAAGAAGTTTCCACGTTAAGAATGGCTGACAGCTATTCAAAGTTTGTTATTGTTTAATCGTGGTTTACGGAGAGAAATACAAAACACTCTACCACACACTAATGTTTGTAATGTCAGTTACCAGTTTAATCGGCTGGCGCTTCTATTATGGAATTGGCGTTTAAGCAATTGGGATGAATAACAGACGCCTGCTTGCCGAAACAGCGCGCCAGAAACCCTGATATTAATTGTGGAGCTCTATTTGATCTGTAAGTGACAGAGGCATTTGATATTATGGAGTTAAGAGGAAGATTGAAAAACTCTATTGATATTGCAAGTGCATGTGATCGCATAAACCGAATCAGATGCTGATATTTTAAGAAAATCCTAGCGAGCGAATAAAGGCGTTAGTTTTATAATTTTATATGGGTAAGCCCCCGAGGTTCTCAGTTACTTGATTTAGAAAGTACGCTAAATCGAAGTTTGAAGATTTAGTAAACAATAAAACGCAACTAGAAACACAAACTCTACTTGTATTTCACACCCGTTTTACTGTAATCATCTAAACGTAGAGTGAAGACAAACAGAATGAAAACCAATGTCGCATGCTTAATGTGGCTGGCCAAAAAGGAGATACAGCATGAGGCAGGATGATTTGGCGATTCTGTTTCTTAGACTAACAAGATTTATTTGTGATCAGAGTTGTTTCATGGCTACTGATTAATCGCTTTTGGAGGAGGAAAATAGTTTGCCTCATCGGAGAAGAACGGAAGCAGTTGATTCTAAACTTATTGCAGTCAATCACCAAGTTATATTGAGGAAATATGGCTATTAATTAAAGAACTAATACTACTTGAGCCTGGTTATCTGAGATATGACGTCGATCAAACACATGCGAATGGTAGACTTCTTTATTCTCTTCCCAGATATAAATTATACAAATCATATTTCATTTAAAATTTGACTTGAATTAGGATATTCAAAGGAAAATCTATTGATTTACTTGATCTAAAACGGACTGTCGGTATTTATCATAGCCCTAGAAACTACTTTTGAAAAAACACGAAGACATCGGTAATTAATTTCTTTATAAAGGCAGCTGACAAGACTATTTTACTTAAACCGCAATAGTTAGTAGCGGTAGGTCATTTCCTACCGCTTCATTAATCATTAAAGCTAATTTATCTTAAGTCTCCGATATCAACCTGGAAGGTTGAGCCCTCAATGATCCTGGAAATTTGGATATCTAACTTGTTCGACCTTTTCGCATATCTTAAATAGGAAAGTTCGAACCAAGTTAACACTTATTAAGGTACGAACGATTGTTATCCATGCATAATAAATAAGGTATCAAGAAGCGGTAGTTTATTGCAAGGAATAATCATTCTCCTTGATACAATGTCGAATCGCTGGTAGATAAATAGCAATTAGGAGGAGTTCCCCCAACTACTTTTTTCGTTACACCAATGTTTCAAGTCTGTGTGGGGCATAAACCGAAACTCCTAAGACAAAGGTGTGCAAGCTAAAAGAACACGCCAGATATTATGTATGGTGTGTACCACAGGATATATTGGGATGTTTCCCCTTTACGTACAAAATATCGACATACAAGTAACGATTTAAAGGTTTCACAAGGCACATATTTTTTCTGTTTTTATTTGGTTCAATAATTTTGTTAAAAGAATTTCCTCCATTTTGGAAATTTCGTCAATTTTTTCAATGACTTTAAGAATCTCATTTTTATTATTATTTAGAAGATATTTAAGCTGCAGATTTCTGGCAATGATGCAATTATCTTTTAAATTTTGATACTCACTTATAAGTTTATCATTCGGTTCTTGTAACAAAAAACCATTCTCTATTAAAAAATTTATCCGAGCAATCATAGATTCTTTATGTTCACATAAGAAGTGTAAGGACCGAATATCAAATTCAACCTTATTTTCAATTAATAATTCAAAATAATTTTTTAACAATTCATATGTTTTTATTCCGAATACATGATCTGGGTGATACTGCCTATCATCGATTGGCTTTATACGTTCAGATGTATTTATTGAGTGCAAATAATCATTCAATAGATCGACTACAGCAGTTATCCTGAACTCAGGTTTATAATCTTGCTTTAATTTAAATGGAAGAATAAAGTTTCCACTCGTATTAAAAATAGATTCTTTAAAAGTGCTATAGTCAACATTTTGTGTTTTAAAAGTACCATGTTCATCAAAACCTATTGTGGTATATTTATTTTCATCCCGGGAATATCCATAAATTAACAAATCGTGAATGTAATTGAATTTTTGATATGACCGCCTGTTTGGTAAATGAAACTCGTCTACAATTGACATAATATAATAATCCCTGTCAATATAACTCATAATAAGTTCATCTAATTCAATATTAGATTGTTTTATTGTTTCAGTAGAAAGTTTATCGAATTCAAACCATGGATTAGAATCATACCAGATATATGGCTCATAAAATGATATTAACGGATCATTTGGATTACCATATAGTTGGATAAAATGACTATGTAACCAAGGTTGATGATTCTGGGAAATACAGATAACTGATAATTGATAAGCAAGAAATTGATATCCCCTGATTGGAGGTTGGGCTAAAGGTAACTTTTTGTTGAAAATAATAATCCCTCCCGTTTTTTTTACAAAAAGCTCCAAAATTCACTTTATTCTTTCTATTGATAAATTATTATTTATTATATTACAATTTGTTTGATTATTCATATTTTTTCCGTATTTAAATCCATAAATTTACATTGAATTTTATTGATAATATCAGTGAAGGAGTGTAGAAAGTAAAGAAAATTTTAGTGAGTTATTTCATGATTTAAAAACATCGAGACCTCTAAGAGGTTCAAAGCTTTTTATAAGAATGATCCTGGTTTACCCGTACGTAATGTTTAAGTATGATAGACATGGCAATAGATCGGAGCGGGAAAGTGGGTGACATAAGGTATTATTATAGATACACGTTTTGAAAATGCAAAAGCCATTCAGACTTCTCGAGAAAGATTACTGGGTTAAAAAATGATCCAAGTTGCTCCAAAATAAAAAAAGTTTTTAGTACCTAATTAGCTTTGAAGTGTAGTATACAACTGTGAAGCGTTTGGGCGTTCCCATATCAATGTTGCTAAGATATTCAATCGTAGAAGGAGACAAGTGCGTGTGACTGTTTGATTACGGTTGAACTAACATACACCAGCGCTGATGACAAGCCAATGGTTGCGAATCTTACAAGTTGATTTAATTACAGGCTACGATCATCCTCATATCTCATGAAAAATCAACAACCCGTGCTTTTCTTCCGAAAAACGAAGTTCTATCATTAGCGGGTAATAGATCTGAGAAGTTGGAATGAGTTAAGCGGTGAAACGGCAAGTTGTTGGTGATCCGCTAGAATGTTATATAGTATTCAAGCTTCAGTCTGTTAAACTTCGATTTCGTAATGAACATTGGCGCTTCAGAACGAGCCCCACAATTTGACCCACGCAGTTTTTTTGAATCAATATTCAGAGCATGTTTTTAAGTGTGCTACTGTGACTTTTAGCTGCGACAAGAATACCATGTTTGCCTGCAGTAACAATCACATCTTTTAATCCTAATACTAGTATAGGTATTTCCAATTCATTCAATAAATGTGTATTCACAGAATTTTCACATATTTTCCCATTACCAATTACTGATTGTGGAAGTTCCTCAGATAGTGCATCCCAGGTACCGATATCCTTCCATGGACCATTGTAGGGCAATACCTCTATATGTCTTGCTTTCTCAGTGATGCCATAATCAAAGCTAGTTGAAGGTAAGGTGTCGTATGAATACAGCAATTTATCATAAGACAATTCGACACCATTTGCTTCATAAAGGGAAGAAATCTCACCCAACCTAAAAGCAACTACTCCACAGTTCCATAATGCTTGTTCTGCAATTAGCCTTTTGGCTAGTTGTTCCCGTGGCTTCTCTACAAACTGTTCTACTGACATAGAAGCATTTAATTGAGGATTATTTTGATCACTAGTCTTTATGTAGCCATACGATTCGGCCGGATAGGAGGGCTTTACTCCAAGTAATGCAATCTGAGGCTCCTTTTCTCTTATTACATTTTGTAACCTATGAATATATTGAAAAAAATCAACCTCTACGTAACAGTCGATAGGTACGATGGCTATTATTTCGTTTGGCCCTATATTCTCAACACATTTGAGATAAGAAACAACTAACGATATAGCAGCATATGTATCTTTACAGCAGGGCTCTAATATTAATGAAACATCTTTACCCAGTTGTTTTTTTATGTATGATTCATGTTCAGCAATTGTAGAAACATAGACATGGCTAAACAAACCACATTCATTTATTTGTTCCCAAACTCGTTGAGTCATAGATATCATCGTTCCTTCGTTATTTGAGAACAAAGGAATAAACTGTTTAGGTCTATCTTCGCTTGAAAGGGGCCATAATCTTTTTCCTGCTCCACCTGAAATTAAAACAAGTCTCAAATCTCCACCACCCCAGGAATTAGTAATTTAATTAAACTGAGTGAATCCACAATTCAAAATATCGCAAAATGTGCCAGCTAAAAAAATTCTTCTCTCTAGTGAAGATGGCCTTATACATGGAAAAAATGCTTTCCATCACCTTACGAAGTTGGTAATGATAGCTTTCAATCATATACATGGTTAAAGAGCTTACGGACCACTGACGATTACTTGAAGAAGATGGAAGAGTCGTGCAAATTACTCCATCAAGAACGAATGAAAAATGAATATTTACCTCCCCGCAGGGCTGATTCTTCGTAAATTGTCCGTTTATGTAATTTGTAAAAACGTATCGAGTGGAACTGCGAATTTCAATTTGCGGGTAGTATGCTGCAATTCCTGGGAGAACTCAGAGAGAGTATTTGTATACCAAGATTCGCTGAGTTCATTCAGCGCACTGAGCCAAAAACTTGGGGACTCGTTCTCACCAACCCACATAGCGTTTAAATCAACCATCATGACCATGTACGCTACCTTGTTATCATTTTTGATATCGACATCCTATTCTTTATTGCCTCTCTGTGGTTGTTTTTCTGGCGAATAATTTCTTTTAAGCGCTTATCCTTCTCCTATACTTTCCTCTTCTATTGTTGTTAATGATCCCCTTAATTTAATCAAATTATATATATTCCTAATAGATGTAAAGTTTTCTATCAGTAAATCCTCATCCTTGAATACCACACCCAAATCCATCTCTAGTCTCACAATAAGTTGAATTGTCATAATGGAATCCAACCCTAATTCTATCAGATTGGAATCAGAATTCGGGATAGTTTTTATATTCATAATTTCACTTACAATTGATGTAATAATATCAAATTTAATATTGCTTTCCATCATATATTCCCCCTATATCGAAAAAAGTATTTACCATACCTCGTATCATAAGGTACGGTTTTAACTAAATAAAACGAATGATTTTTGTTTGTTACGGCTTAACTTTAACATTATCCTCCATTTTTATCAATTTGATATGTATTATTAGATAGGTGCATCAACGATGTCTGACTATCTAATGCCTGTTAATTCACAAATAGATTTAGGAACTTCATTTATCAGAAAGATTTGAACTGTGATGAACAATTAAAAGAAGATCTTTAGATAAGGCCTCTCCGAAATCATTCATTTTCGCTGAAAATATCTTCATCTTCAGTTAAAAGTGTAGGTCTATTTCTGTATTTCAATTTTAATACCACACTGTGGTTACGATGCAGAGAAGGCACATTTTCAAACTGGTAATAGTTTGAGAACGTGCCTTCTCTATAGCATATATATATGCAAATGGCTAATAAAATTATGATTTCGTTGCACCGAGGGTATGATAGTGATTGATTTTGCAAGCAGTTTGTTCTCTTTTATTAATCCATTCTAAAGAGGACATATGCCCCCTCGTTAGTATTTTAGAATGGGCTTCTTTCTTCAAGCGGGTTCTTGAAGTGTTTCGAGCACTTGTAAATTTAATATGGCTGCAGAACATCTTCCTCGTCTTCATACAGCCTTATTTTTCTTGGGAATAAGACTTTCTGTAATGGGGCATAGCCCCTAGTCTCCAGAAAAGAGGTGAATATTGATACCTCTTCTACTAGATCATAATTATTCAGTAACTTGCTGCATCTTCATAGGTACCTTATGCTCTTGGCTGGCGCTGATTATAAACAGCGAAAACTCGTTGTTTATAATCGTCGGCAATACGATCATCGTTCTTGGCATGCCCTGGAAGATGCTTCTATATGATTAGCTGATCCCGGAGACTGACGATATACGGTGATTTATATAACTTTATGTTCATTTTCAGTTCAATTTATTCTTGTTCGTTGTTGCTTTGTATGATGTAATTCCCTTTTTCGGTACTCCAATGGGGTAATACTAAAATGTCTTTTGAAATAATTAGTAAAATGTGAGCTGGATACGTAACTAAGCGATTGAGATATTTCACTTATACTCATATTTGTTTCTATTAGTAATTTTTTTGCTTCATCCATTCGGTATTTTTGGAGATGTTTTATTGGCGGAATCTGAAATACTTTTTTGTAAGTATTACACAAATATACTGGGTTACACTGTATAAGGTCGGCTAGCATTTGTAGAGTAAGTGGTTTTGAAAAGTGTTTTCGAAGGTATCTATGAATAAATATTAATCGAGAATCTATATATGCGACTCTTTTACTTTGCTGGTGTTTCTTATGTATATCTAGACAGTTTTCAGAAATAATTGAGTAAATTTCCGATAACTCCTTCCGAAAATTTGTATTGATATTCTTATTAGTATTCTCCTGATGACTATTTTGAATTTTACTTAAAAAAACTTGGGCAGTTCTTTCTGTCGACCCCTTTAGCATGAGAATTGGTAGTGAGATAGGTTCGGTTGTTCTTAAAGAAATACCTCGGAAGACAGCAGGCTCATCTATTGCGCCAATATAGGTAGATTCATCGCATATTATAAACTGATTTCTATTTGCCCTTACTCTTGTTCTTTCGTTTTGAAACACCAAACTAGAGAGACATTCAATAACAAGAATAGTTCTTTTATTTTCATTCGAAAAACGGAAATAATTATTTGTATCAAGCCATGTTTGAGTAAAGATAGAATTTATGAATTGAATGTATAAGTTCATAAGAATTCCTCCTAGGGGTATAGTCCCGAGTAGTGGTGAAAATTGCCAAGGTTATCTTTACAAAGTTAGCTTTGGTATAAATTTCACTTATAGTGACACGACTCTAATTTAGAGAAGGTGTATCAAACAGTTGCTTGTCACTTTATGATCCTTTTGTTTAGATTTGACATTTTTTGTGGATTTTTTAAGAAGGACTTAATAGTGTCGCTAGCTCATTCACTAATGGAGGAGTATCTTCCCAAACACAGCCAAGAGCGCATCACATAGCGAAACGTTATACCAAGATCGGGTATCGCATACCCATGCGTACACACTCGATATGATCTCCCAAAGTTGCAGAAAGGCAGCTATCTTCCATTTATTACTCCATGCACGCAGACGTGCTTGGAGTACCTTTCACATCAAGTGTACTCAGCAACGTTGCAGGAAGCAACTTAGAGTTCATGTTCAATGGCACGGTGCAATCCCTCGCATGCATATCTAATCAAAAGTAGAGCCGCCCGCACAGCTAGAGAAAAGCAAGCTTTTGAAGGAATTTTAAACCAAATGGGAGCTTCTTCATTCATTTCGAGATCAAATCTATTACCAAGTGCTCAAACTTCTCAATCATGATTTTGTCTATTATCTGGACGTTTTTCGCTAAGATTCGTCAGCAAGCAATAGGTTCGTAAGGTGGTTCAGTAGCCATGATAAATCCCAGAAAGCAAAAGACATTTTTGAACAATCAAGAGGCAGATAGTGCTGGTATACATCAATTCTCATATGAGTACAACGTCAATTTCACCTCACTAAGCATTTGCAGTAAAGAAGGGGGTCATACTAAATCAAATATATACCACCAGACAGGCCCCCTCAGAAGGTAGAGGGTTTTTATGAAAGCGCATGCATCAATAGGTATATTATACTAAATAATTTGTTACTAGCAAGAAAGAAGTGGTTCGATCATTATAACGAGAAATAAAGATGTTAATATCCAAAGTTACATATTGTGTTGAAAAATTTGGGTGGTAATGCTAATAATTAGTTGATGAAGAATCTTGGTTAAATTTGTAAATATATAGCGAAGAGAACAATCGTAGAAATGAAGTTTAGCAGACATTATTGCTCAAATCTTAACAAAATCATGGATCTTGATTCTACGATGTAGATTGTAGATGCAATCTGGTAGTTGTTTAAAAAGTATAGTTTAATTAAAATTTTTGAAGATCTAATCCTGACACCATAGAAAGGATCCTATGCCAATTTCAAAGATTTGGCCCTAATAAATAATGTGTTGATTCTTTTTTATCAGAACATAACTTGTAAAAAAATGTATATCTATTTTCAAAAGATAAGTTAACTGTATAGAATACGAGCGGTATAACAGGCTCTCCAATATTCACGAATTCCAGAATCAGTAACTTAAAGTAGTTATTGAATCCACATTTATCTCTTAATTAGAAAAGAAGTGATTTTTCAGGATTTTCAATTGCATTATTGGTAATAACTACGGTTTCCGAGAGGTATGAAATCTAAAATGTTTAACAAATCACTTATTGTATTTGCCAGGAGGAGCAGAAATACCTCAAATATTAAGAATTGAGGATGTGATTGATTAAAATGATGAGGTACATAACTTTTAATAAAAGTAACATCGATGAATATCTCGCAGACAATGTTGTAATTGTCTTCAGATTGAGGAAATCTCGGATCAAGGCAAAACAACTGGGGATTATTGAAGCTTATTTTGCTCTTTCGTCGGTGGGAGGACTTTTTATTCCCAACGGGCCGCTTGGAGACGTGAAAGGTATTTTTTCTTTTTTTGTACCTATAAAGTACCTGAATGAACTTCCATCCGTTTTATCGGGAATTGGATATTGCAACCAGTTTTATCTGCTAGATTTTCGTTGCGAAAGTTCGGAAAACAACTCAGATCTAGTTAGTATCAATGAATTAATCTGGAAACGTAAGCGTTTTTCCATCAATAATTTCTTTTTTCAAGAATTAACTTTATACGAGCAACATTCCCCAAATAATCGACAGTTTAAAATTTTAAATCATAATAATGAAGTAAAAGTAGTAAATGGGTATCGCGGTGATGGTACAGAGACCGGTCGAAGAGCATTACCAGTAGAGGATGCAAGGTGTTTGGTGAATTTAGCAGAGCCTTACACTTCTAATATATTGTTGGATCCTTTTGCTGGAGGCGGAGGGGTCGTTTTCCAGGCCAAATTTATAAAAGAATCTATGGAGGTCTATAGTGTAGACGTTGATCCTATTTTAGCCCCTGGTCTTCAGTCTTACGGCTCCAAGCATTATGTAGCAAACTCAAGTGTGATTGAATTCGAAAAGGAATTATTTGATTCGATTGTAACAGAGGTCCCTTTTTCGCCAAATGCAACGGGGGAAGTAATTAAATCGATAGGCAATTTAAGTAGTTCATTAAAAGAATGTGGGAATTTAGTTTTGATGTGCAGTGCAGAGCAATCAGAAAAGATAGAACAGTTTGTTAACGATCTAGGCTTTTATAGATACGTTTTTGAAAGGATTAATCGAAAGGGGACAGATGTTGTTATTATGGCATGGTTTAAATCGTTCGAAAGATTTAAAAACAATCAAGACTTCTTGGATGTTGTAAAAACAATATATTAGGAGGGAGTTGGAGTTACGTGAGGGTGCTGCTGTATTTATATTATCCATTCTACGATAAACACTTGGCGGGTGGAGTACAAGTCTCTGTTCGTAAACTCGTTGATAAATTATTAACCAAGTACCCCGATATTAAGCTTAGTATTGTTTGCCCCCATTCAGATTTGCATAACTTCCCCGAGAATATACCGCTTCATCCAATTCTTCACGATCTAGAACAAAACGGTCTAAATCCGATCGACTTATATAATGATTTATTAATATTAGAGCAAATGGCTGACGATTCCGATGTAATCTGGTTGGTAGATCGCAGATTCCCTGTTCGGACAGCTAAACCAAAGTTGCTCAGTATGAATACATTCTGTTACGAAAGAGAATTAAAAGCTTTTTTCGAAAGTGAATGGGACAGAGTGGTGTTTAACTCCGAGTATCTAAAAAATCAGCTCATTAATTGCACTACAAAGAGAGAGGACGCAACGGTAATTCCATACTTTGTGGATGATGATTTTCGCAAACAGGAAAAGATGAGATGTAGCAGTAGGATGAGTAGGTATTTTGAGTTTGAATTTGATAAGAAATACATCTTGTATCCACACAGACCTGAAGCAGAAAAGGGCCATTTAGAGGCAATACTTATTCTTGAAGAATTAATACGTTACGATTCGAAATATTGTCTACTGATCCCAATGCCACCTAATTCGAGAAATGCGGATGTTTTCTCGGAAAATGACTTCATTCAAGGTTTAAAGCAAATCATAGCTGTTAAAGGTCTTGAGGAAAATGTAGTTTTTCATAACTGGATCGATTATAGTGACTTGCCTTATTACTACTCAATGGGTGAGTATAGCTTATTTTTATCAAAGTTACCCGAAACTTTTGGTTTTGTACTGATAAATTCCATCTCATGCGGCACTCCTACAATCAGTTACGGCGTCGGTGCATTAACGGAAGTCGTTCCCCCGGGAAGAGGGCATCTCGTTGTTCCAGTGGGAGATTATCACTCGATTACAAAATTAATACTAGCTGGTGAGGGACAAGACGAGGTTGTTCACGATACCGACATGGTGATCGAGAAATATAGTTTAGACCGAGTTGCAACTCAATATTATCAGTTGTTTGTAGCATTAGGGAGAACTACCGTAAACCAGTTGGTGTAAATCTATTTATATTAAGATAAGGAGAAGGTAGAAGAAATGACACTTCCATCAGTATCAATAATCTCAGTGACTATTAACAGGGAATCCTTAAAAGATGCTTGCGCAAGCGTCGATCGTCAAACTTACCCGAACTGGCACCATTATGTTCTTGGGGACGGAGTTTTACCGGTGAATTTTGACTCAAAACAGAGAAGTACATTGGGTTTCTCTAAAATAATGGGTATTACGGAACCGGGAGCAAATATGCCTAATGGGACGCCGAATCCAATGCTTAGATGGGCATTAAAGAATATAGATTTGGGAGACTATGTATGCTTTTTAGACGATGACAACATTTACAAAGATAACTATCTTGAAACAATGGTTAATGCTCTAGAGGCTAACCCCGACAAAGGAATTGCCTTATGTGCCGCAGAGGATTTTCGTTATGCACAAAACATTGATGGTTATCCTTCAGTTGGACGTTGCGATAATAGCGCCTTTTTGGTTCGCAGACAAATTGCGAAAAGCATTGAATTCCCATATGCCTCTATGGAAAAGAACGTTGTACAGGATTGCGAATTCATAATGAAATGCGCAGAACATTCTGGGTGGATATGTGTGCCAGAAAAATTACTGATTTTTGGAGCGGGGCTAAACCTTCCGCCGGATCGAGGACAACAGTTCTTTCTTGAGTCGTGGAAGAAACCTCAAGAAGCGTATAAAATGGCATTTGAACATGAATATGTGGAGGCAATTCCCATATTGGAAGAAGCTGTGAAGCTAAATAAGAATGATGCATGGTCAGTGTGGAAATTAGCGGAAATTTCAATTGTAACTGGTGAGAGAGAACGAGCCGAATTTTATTTTAAACAATGGGAAGAACTCTTTATTAAATCCAAATCCGATCATTATTACGTAACATTCCTTCAAACCATTTATCTTCGTTACTTTGGAAAGAGATATAAGCAGTTACTAGAGAGTGCTGTCAATAGGTTGGGTAAAATAACTGACGATAATCCTAATGATATAGAAAATTATTTTTGTCTTGCGATATTTCATTTGTTCAACGGTAATGAACAAGAAAGTGGAAAATTTATTAGAAAAGCACTAGAAATGAACAACGATCGATCATTTTGGGCCTACAAAGAGGCTGTATGGTTGATTAGGGTTTTTTCTGAAATTTTCAAATTAAACGGCTACTGCGTCGAGGAATTAAGAGAGGAGAGAAGCTTCTAGTATGTTCGTATTTATTGGGGCACATTATGATGATGTGATTGGCTCCTGTGCGGGGAGAATTGCATTGCTTAGACGTAACGGAGAAGCAGTCAAGGCGGTAACAGTATTTGGGGGCAAATATGATAAACCATTATCTCCTTTCGCTATTGAACTCCACCAAATGTGGGGTTTAAGGAATGTTGTGGAGGAGAGAAAAATAGAAAATGCTACGGCGTGCGAAGTACTTGATGTTTTACCGGTAGATTATGATTTCCAAGAGGCGATATACAGGACAGTAGCAGGCAGGCATTTGTATCCAAACGATGGGGATATATTTACGAATATCGTAAAAGAAGATGAAGAGTTAATTGAAAGAATAGCACTTCATATCACTAATGATTATTCCCTCAACGACGAACTTTATTTTCCGATTGGTCGAGGTAATCATGTCGACCACTTAATATTAAAAAAGTGCGGGGAAGCTTTGTCATCCCGGGGATATAAGATACACTATTACGATGATTTCTACTATGAAGGTGAAGTTGAGATGGATCCAAGTTATGAAAAAGAGAAAATTTCATTTTCCCTTGAGTGTATGCAAGAAAAAGTTGAATCCTTCTCTAAATATTCATCTCAGATTCCGATGCTTTTCGGGGATTTAGAAAAGATGAGTTTATACTTTCAATCTATTAACGATTATGGGGGTTACTATGAAGTTTACTACAGGAGAAGAAAAAAGCATTAGCGTGCTGACTGTTACGAGAGGGAGGGCTCAATTGCTAGATCGGGCAATAAAATCGGTCTTATCCCAGACGTATCAGGGTCCAACTCAACATTATATTTTAATCGATGATTGTCTCGATACCCTAAGATTTCTTGAAAAAAACTATTCGGGTAACGAGAGAGTCGCCTGGAAATTTTATAGCCGATTAGAAAGCGATAAGAGCGGGCCTTCGTTGTTGGCCAGATTAAGAACAAGTGCCATACATTCCGTAACTTCGAATTGGTTTAGTTTTTTAGATGATGATAACGAGTTCTATCCTGAACATCTTGAGAAACTTTATGATTTTGCTATGGAAAACAATTGCAACGCAGTCCATTCATACCATGAAATGTTATATCGCGACGGTAGGGAGTATCTTGAACAGAGGTGCCCTTGGGCTAGGATCAATCAGAAGGAAAGATATCGTGAATTGGTTGACATGGGAGTGTTGACTCCAGGAAGTAACATTTTTAGGGACCGACTGGGTATAATTATTGATACGAACGTGTGGTTGATTAAAAGATCTATTCTTAGCTCGGTTAACATATCTGATGAGTTCAGTATTGAAGACTGGGATAATAATTTAGCGGAAGATGATAAGTTAATGTTTATGCTTCAAGACATGAACATCAAAGTTTTAACTAATGAGGCTGTAACCGTAAAGTACTATCTTGGGGGATATTCCAATGTTTTTGATGGCAGCGTTGAGGGGACTATACTATGGGAAAAAGTCTGAATACAAAGCAGAGGGTCATATTTTTATTGAAAAATGGGATAGGGTTCGGTCACTTTAGAAGAGCTCTAGTACTAGCCAGCGAGTTAGAGAAAAAGGGACTAGAGATTATTTTTCTTTCTCAGGCGAAATCGACTCGTATATTTGATGAGTATAAGTTTAAAGTCATTAACGTTCCATTACTTCACTCCCTTAAAAGTAATAACGCTGCACTTGCTTTTAATTCGGTAATCAATTTTATCATTGAGCATCTTAATCCAAGTCTTGTAATCGAGGATACATACTCCGATGACTACTATCTAAATATCCCAGCGCTAGCGACAACGCCAAGAATTCTTATATTAAGACGTGTATCTGGAGATGCCATTGAGGAGTTCTTTTATAGTGGTAAATTCGGACAATACGATATGATTTATGTAATGGAGTCTAAAGAACTTTGCATTGATAAGTTGAAAAGTCCGCTAGTCAAGTCAGTGTTGGATAATTCCGATCTGTTTGATTTTTGTGGAGATATATTCTTCCAACCTGAAGAGAGTATGAAACAACGAATGAACCATAAATATAAAGTGGATCAGTTTGATAAAACTGTAGTTGTGAATGGCGGTGCGGGTGGATGGCACCTTGGTGAGAACGTTTGCGAACTAATATTTGATAGTGTGATTGAATTCGCAAAGAACATAAAAAACTACAACCAGAAAGTGCAATTTATTATTGTCACAGGCCCCTACTCCGAACACCTCATCAGTAAGTACGATGAAGTCGAGTTAGTTAACTACCAAATAACAATGGTTGGATACGAGGGGAATTTATCAGCGCTATTAAATATAGCTGATGTGTGCGTTTTAAGGCCTGGATATAATACAACCATGGAAGCGCTTCAAGGCGAAGGTCAACTGATTCTATTACCTGGAATATCGTATATGGAAGACCAAAAGGAATGGTGCGATTATTTGCATAATGAATTCATGGTAGATTTCATTCCTATTGAAGATATTAAAAAACTTCAAAAAGTATTATTAAAGTCTTTAATTGCCCCTAAACCTAAGAGGGAAAAAGTTAGAAATAATGCATGTGAGGTAGCTGAGAAGATTATTAGGAGAATGAAACTCCGTGTAATTGGTAATAATAATTTTTTATTAGCTTTTAATTTAATTGATTATAAGGAGAAAAATTCGATAAAACAATATGTTCAGCGTTATCCCCGATTGGCTCGAGTTAGTTTTGTCCAAAAGGATCAGAGTGTTAGTGGTCTGAATCTACAGGATACAGGAGCAGAACCTGTAGTTGTAGTAAATAGTTTACAGCAATCCATTCATTCTATTACTGAATTTATGGGGAGAAAGATCATCTTTTATAATGACAGTGATCTGAGCTTTTTGAGAAAGCAACAGTACGAAGCAATATATGATCTTGAGTCATTGGGGATAATTTCCATAGAAGTTACAGAAATACCTTTCACTACGAGCGAAAGGACGCTTCATATATTGCAGAACGTAATAGCAAATCGTAGAAAATATGCACCTGATTTTGTGATTAAGATATCCCAAGATTCTGATCAAAATGAAATTTTGAAGTTTATAGACAGTATCCATCTTTTATTGGAAGAAAGCAATTTGCGGATTATGTCGATAAATGAATCTTTTAATGAAGTAAGTAATCAGGCAGTTGGTCGATATAGATGGAATTACGATGGTCTCGAGATCCGGAATCTTTCATAGTGAGGGACATAATGTGGAGAGAATTGGAAAAATATATCGAAATGTTGTATAGGATGCAAAAACCAATCAAGATTTGGTTCAGAGATGATGACTTGGGTTTTTATATACCTGAAGTAAAGAAAATGGTGAACCTTTTTGATAAGGTAGAAGTTCCAATTGTATATTCGGCTATTCCAAGTTTGTTGGTCAATGAAACGATTGATATAGTGAGGAGCAGTAAAACTGCATTTGTTGCACAGCATGGTTGGAATCATAGAAATAACTCCCTTAAAGCAGGAGTGAAAACCGAGTTCGACGATGATGCTTGCGAGTTGAGTATCATGATCAATAATATTAATCAGGGAAAAAAAAAGCTTCAAGATCTTTTCGGTCCAAAATATCTTAATGTTTTTGTTCCACCATGGCACGAGATGAGCCCGAAACTTGAGCAGGAGATATATAAATGCAGATTTCATTATATCTCTAGTTGGGGTCCGAATGGTAGGAATGACAATAACTTTTATGAAATTAATACGCAAGTTGACATCATAGATTGGAGTATTTCGGACAAATTTGCTGGAGAAAATTATGCTCTGTCACAACTTGTGTCTGAGTTGCAGGAAGGATTAACAAAAGAAAATTCTAGGCTATGTATTGGAATCCTCTCACATCACAGAACAATGGGAACGGAAGGCTTTGAATTTGTTGAGCGTTTAATAAATACTATTAAAATCTTACCTGGTGTTGAAATCATAATTCCTAAAGGAGAAGTTGATGGAAAATCAATTATATATGATAGCTAGACGGGTTCTGGGTAACAATGATAAAGAAATATATTTCCGAAGTGGAAACAAATGCTTTGTAACCGATGTAGACGGGAATGATTATATTGATTTTATATTAGCATACGGTCCCGTTATCTTAGGACACAATAACAGTGAATATTTGAATAATATGCGTGAAAAAATATCTGCTGGGTTTTGCTTTCCATCTTATTCAGTCTATCATCAAGAATATTCCGAAGATATTAACTCATTTTATAAAACTAGTAAAACCATTGGTTTTTTTTCCACTAGTTCTGAGAGCGGTCAGGCTGCATTAAGAATTTGCCGTCATATCACGGGAAAAAAGAAATTTGTCAGACTTGGATATTTAGGTTGGCATGATAACTTAATTAATGGGGGGCTTCATTGGCATGAACCACTAAACTCTGATTTACGAAAAAAAGTGTCAACAGAATTAACTTATCATAATAATGATGACTATGATGCAATTAACTGGGGAGATGGATCACTCGAAACACTCCAGTACATTATTGCGAATAATAGAGAAATTTCTTGTTTAATGTTTGATGCTTATCAGTCGATTCATTTAGGTTTCGAAAAGACAACAGCTGCGATTGATTTGTGTAGGAAAAACAATATTCTTGTTGTGATGGACGAGACTAAAACTAGTGGAAGAATCTCCCCCTACGGATATTATGAGAGAATGTTTGATTTCGACTTCACTATTCTAGGGAAAGCCATTGGTAATGGTGCCGCAACAAGTGTATTGATTGGCAAAGATACGTTCGATATCAACTATTATGATTTGAAGATTGGTGGGACTTATGCTCGTGATAATATCGGCATTATAAGTGCGCTAATTACAAAAGAAATTATGCATAAGTATGATTATTATAATTCAATTAAATCAATAGGTGTCGAAGTATCACGTGTAATCAATAAAGTGCTGGATAAATATAATATAGGACATCTTTTATGGGTTGAAGCGATGATGGAAGGAGGCATTCTTGAGTTTAGGTTCTGCGATGGAATTGCAAACCAGATTACTGCAAGAAGATATCTCGAGTTGTCTTTGTTAAATAATAATATTTTAGTGCCTTGGGGACACTGTTTTTACGTTTGTTCAGAGCATATTTCAGTTTATAAAGTTCTGGAAGAAAGGTTAGAAATGGCAATAAAAGAATGGATTCATCAGCATGAAAATCTAATAAGTAAAGCATCCCAAGAAGAAATGATATACGGAGGAAGAATGTGAATATTAAGGAGTGCTTGAGCAGATTTGTAAACAATTATTCTCATATTGAAGATAAGTATTTAGCTACAACTGGAGATCAAATAAATAGGGCCCCATATACATCCATATCGGCATTTCCGATGCAAGAATGTAAAGAAAAAGTAAGCGTAATTATTCCCACATGGAATTCGAACGATACTTTGTTGATTACATTAAGATCAATCGAAAATAGTAGTTTCAATTTAAAGTTTTATAATTGTTTAGAAGTTGTGATTATAGACGACGGTACGAAAGAAGATTTACTACCTTTATTATTGACAGCGAATCTTCAGATGAATATGCAGTATATAAAACAAGTTCATCTCGGAAGAGCGCAAGCAATCAATACAGCGGCTATGAATTGTAGTGGCGAAGTTATAATATTTTGCGATTCCGATATCATTCTATTTCCGTTTGCTTTAGAAGAATTGGTTAAACGTCAACAACTGTTTATGAATGAAGCAATTTTTTTCGGCTTTAGAGAAGATGAAGACAAGCAAAACATTGACATCGAAGACCTTTCATCTTGGATTAACAGCCGAACTCCAGCATTTTGGAAGGACAATCGGTTTACCTACGATTTCAATAAGAGTTGGGGAACAAATATGATGCTTGAAACAACTCATCTTCGAAATCGAAAGGGAGATCAAAATATTTGGGTTAGCGATGAACATACAAGTATGGATGATTGTTGGCAACTTTTTCGAATGGTTTACGGGTTTCTATTTAGTGTAAGCAAGTCTGTTTTTTTTGATGTCGGTGGATTTGACGAAGATTTTTGCGGTTGGGGATGGGAGGATAGCTATTTTACAGCGAAAGTATTGTATAAAGGTTACAGAATAATACCCTGTCCGTCTTCCCACAGTGTACATATTACTCATGTTGATCGTTCTGCATCGAAGTTGGACGAGGCAAATCGAAATTACAATGTGTTACTTTCAAAATTAAATACTACTGAAATTACTAGCTTTCTTAAAGACTCTGACATTAACAAAAGAATTATAGTTAATGAATATTTTAAATGTAAGCCAAGGGTAATTGAAAACAATTCTACTGTATATTCAGGTATACAAAGTCTTTTATCAAGCGACATCGAATTAGCCAAATATAATTATGTTTTAGGAGAATTTGAAAGAGCGGTAAGCCATTTTGAGCAAGTGATCCCTAAACTATCAATAGATGAAATTGAAATGTTTGTTGATTGTTTAATTAGAACGAATAATAAAAAGGAATATATATCCATAAGCAACTTGGAATCGTTGCAACATACATTCATGGGACATTTAGCATCGTTCTATTTCGATTTGTCATATTTAAAAATCCCGTCTTTGGACGATGTCCGGTCCAATCATTTTGTATATTGCTACTCCTTACCCCCGGAAAGCCATATTGCCAGGGGGGAACAATACTTTAAGGAGAATCAGGTCTATCTCGCTCTAAGAGATTTTTATGCCGCCTATATTCTAAATGATAATTTCGGTTTCGAAATGTCTTTGAAATGCAAGGATATTATGCAAAGCCAAAAGAAAGCCGTACAAAAGGAGAAATAATAATGGATAATATTTTTGTTAAGAGCCTTGAGCTGCATGCGTCGTACCATTGCAATTTGAAATGTCGAGGTTGTATGCATTTATCACCACTGGAAACCCCAGGATTCATTGATATTGATGAAATAATTGACACGCTAACCGAACTCAAAAAGTATCTTAGAACTGATACTATTAGAATATTGGGAGGTGAACCACTTTTAAACAAAAACATACTTGACGTTGTGTACAAAGTGAAGTCAGTAGGAATAGCAGATAAAGTCTCTCTTACTACAAATGGAACCTTGCTATCTAAAGCGGACCCGAAAATTTGGGGGTTGTTGGATGAAGTGGAAATCTCAAACTATAAATACTCCAAGGGGTTTATCGAGAAACTAATTGATGATTGCAAGAAAATCACTGCAAATAATAACATACGCATTTCGATTTACAATTTTGAATCCTTTCGAGAACCGTTTTCTGAAATCAAAAATAGCGATATACAGTTGGTAAAGGATATATATAATAACTGTTTGTTTGCGAGAGAATGGCAATGTTTTAATGTGTTCGAGGGTTATTTTTTCAAGTGTCCTCAAGCTTTTGCATTATCAAGGAAACTTTCCTGTGGCGATTACAACGCAAATGGCATTCGCATTTTGGAGAATTCTAATCTCCATGAACAGTTGGTCGAATATATTGACTCTTCAGAACCATTGCCTTCATGCCATCATTGCCTTGGATCGGTTGGGAAGCGGTTTGATATTCAACAGGTTGAAAAGCCAAAATGGATGAGCTGCCAGTCAGCAGATGTTCCCTCCCTCCTTGATTACAATTTTTTAGAAGAGTCGAGGAGCAAGGGGTTGCAGAATGTTGAAATCAACACTGTTGGTACTACAGTTATACTGCATAAGGGGGAGGAAGTCGATGTTATCTAAGTTGGAAATAGCTGTGCTACGAAATGAAATGTTCGATATTATCGCAAAAAAAAGGTTCCCGCGAGAAGCTCTGGAGAGAATTTGTATAACTGAGGAAGATAGCGTTGTCATTAACAATATAATAAACAGGACAAAGCCACATTGTATTTTGGAAGTCGGAAGCTATGTAGGTGTAAGCACCTGCTTATTGGCGATGAAAGCACCGTGGGCAAAGGTGGTAGCCATTGATCCAAATTTTTCAGTGCTTGGAGATGTAATAAAACACAATAGTGAGGTTAAAGACAACTCTAGAGATTTTTATGAGGAGTTGGTGGATTACTACCGATTGAGAGAAAGGGTGGAGAGGTACGATAATTATTTCTCATGTTTTCCTGCGGAGAGTACTTTGAACTTCCATAGTTTATATAATTCAAAAATACTTGAAGTACAAGTAATAGATGAAGAGATTCTGAAAAGCCGAGCACCATTCGACCTAATTTTTATAGATGGTGATCATAATTCAAGCAGTGTTTTCTCTGATCTTCTGAGAGCGTATAGATATATTTCGAATAATGGAGTTATTCTTTTACATGATATGGATGGAGATTGGGGGGAGAAGGTAAAGAGGGGAGTAGCTCAATTTCTTGAAGGGCATCCTGATCTAAAATTGGATATCAATGGGAATATAGGAATTATCGAAATGGAGAATGTGTATCGTGAATAACGAAAGAAAGGTAGTGTACTCTATAAATGAGTTACCGGAGGAAACAATCGACAGAATGTTGAAAGACATTAAGACGCTATTTGATGATTGTGAGATTCGGTTACTAAATTATAGAGAGATAGATGGGAATATCGTGTTAAATACGAAAAAATACGATGATTTTAGAGGAGATATATGAAAAAATTGAGAATCGGGTTATTACATCATGGAAATGAGAATGAAATATGGGGTTCGGTCATAACGACATATTATTTACAAAAAGCATTATTAAAAATGGGACACGATGTTTGGAGAATATCTGTTACACAACACAATGACTATCCATCATTATTATCTCAAAAAACAGACCTGATTATTTGTGAAGGTGTTCCAGAGTGGCAAGTGCCGAAGGGGATTTGGGATAGCACCGATAAAAAGATATTTTGGTGGTTAAGTGATTTATTTTATGATGCCGATACCTTATGTAATAGTGGTTTTAATGCTATTGCCACAAATTCAGATGATTATAAGTATTTGCAATCAAAGGGAAAATGTTCACAAAGAATTGATCTTGCTGTAGATCCAGATATCGCAAAAGAACGAAGAATTGCGGAATATAATACTGATTTTGTTTATGTCGGTAATTACCCCCACAAATCCATGAATCAAATGGACGCCCTCTTTAAACCAAGTTGCGAAATCGGTTCATTAAGCCTCTGGGGAAGCGGGTGGGATGATTCTCCATATTCTAATTATTACAAAGGAGTCTTGCCGATTGGCGATCTTGGAAAGTTATATAAGTCTGCAAAGATATCGCTATTGTTAACGGAGAAGAAGCAACAAGAGCGATTAATGTTTAATAACCGTGTTTTCGAAGTACTTGGAAGCGGTTGTCTTGCGGTTTCCGAAGTATTCCAGGGTTTGCAGAATAGCGAATTTGGTCAATACATATATTTTGTGTCGAGCAAGAGTGAGCTGCAGGAGATTTATGAAGATATGAGTAGCCGAGTAATAAGCAAACAAATCAAGGAAGCGCAGAATTTTATTTTATCAAATCATAATTATGATATAAGAGCGAATGAATTTATAAGACTATATAACACAATCTAAATCCCAATGGAGGTATGTTTGATTGAAGACTTTTCTTGTAACTGGAGGTACTGGATTTCTTGGTTCAAATTTTGTTCGAAAAATTATGAATGAAACTGACAACCATGTAATTATTCTGGATAATGATTCTACAGGGAGTTTTAAAAACATCAGTGAATTTATTAAAAGCGGTAGAATAAAACATTATGAATGCGATATCAGTTTGAAAATACCAGAGTATATCTATTCAGAAATTCATATTGACGATATATATAATTTTGCTTCCCCAGCATCCCCGGTGTATTATCTCAAGCACCCCATTCAAACAACTAAAACCAATGTTTTGGGTATTATAAATTTACTTGAGATTGCCAAAATTAAAAATGCAAGATTGTTTCAGGCATCAACCTCAGAAGTTTATGGTGATGCAATACAGAACCCGCAAAATGAATTGTATTGGGGAAATGTGAATCCAACCGGTGTAAGGGCTTGTTACGATGAAGGGAAGAGGTGTGCGGAATCTCTTATATATGATTATGTACGAGAGTATAGTTTAGATGTTCGGGTCGTTCGCATATTTAATACATATGGACCGAACATGCAAATTAACGATGGGAGAGTGGTTTCTCACTTTATAAACCAGGCACTTTTGAATAAAAACATTACAATACATGGGAATGGTCTCCAAACCCGTAGTTTGTGTTATGTTGACGATACAATATCTGGGATTATTAAACTAATGCAGCGAGAGCAACCAATTATGACGCCTGTAAACATCGGTAATCCGTCCGAAATATCCATACTAGAACTTGCGGAACGGATTATTGATATGACGCAATCCACTTCAAAAATTGTATTTACGGAACCACGTGAGGATGATCCGAAGCAAAGAAGGCCAGATATATCCTTAGCCTTAAGAGAGCTGGATTGGAGTCCGGCAATTAATCTCGAAGATGGGCTAAAGAGAACGATTGATTACTTTATGAAAGAAAATATTGAATATTCATGCTAATCCTAAAAAAAATAGACTACTTATGATTGATCTTCTAAGTAACATATAAATAAATAGAAGAGGAATGAGATAATCTGGATGGAGGAAAGTCGAAAGGAAAATATTTTTGCTGTGTTTTACAAACTGGTTTCTCGATTGCAGTACTCCAAGTTCCAACTGTTGATAATGATTTTTTTACAAGTCCTCCACACCATAAATACTATCTATTTTTCGGTACTTATTGGGGAAACCATGGAAAAAGTATCGATGGGTGCCTTTAATTTCACAGAGCTTATTCTTCCCTTCGTCATTGTAGCGTTTGTTATGTTAATCGTTGGTTTTTGTTTGGAACTCTTAAAAGGTAGATTTGGTACATTTGCTCATTACCAGATGTCTAGTATTACATTTGGAAACATACTAAAAACAGAACATTCATGGAGTCAAGACCAAAGAACCGGGGATATTATAAACAGAACAGGGGAATCTTTAAATTATTCAGTTAACTTGGTAACTAAATCGATTCCTAATTTACTATTTACATTCATATCTATTGGTTTAATGCTAGCATATCTATTAACCAACAACTGGAAACTAACGATTCTATACTTTCTCTTATATCCGCTGGTATTTTATATGCAAAATGCATTTAGCCGACCGATTAGTGATTCATTGAATAGACGATTTAAAGCGAGTGCAGAATTAAACAATGTTTCTGTTGACTCCTTAAGAAACCATAGCACGGTTAAAAGTTACGAGTTGGAAGTGACTATGTGGGAGGAATTCAAAAAAAGAGGGCGGAAATTACAAACCTATTTTAACAAGTTCACATGGACAAAAAGTATAACTTGTTTTATTGGTGAAGTTTTTGCTGTCTTACCTACTGTAGCAGTTGGGCTCGGGGCGATTTATTTATTAAGTAATGAAATGCTAGAATTTGCTTCGTTTTTATCATTCATGTTAGTTATGTTTAATCTAAACTCTCCGCTCCAAATGTTTGGAAGAAATATGGCTGAAGTACGTGGGGACGTTGCAGGAGCTAATAGGTTATTAGAGATTTGGAATGCCCCACAGGAGGACAGAACGCAACCGTATGTCCAACCTGCTGTTACTGACAAGGCTATAGTATTCGAAAATGTATCTTTCTCTTACAATCAAAAGAACTTGGTATTGGATAATATTAGCTTGCATGTACTCAAAGGTGAGCATGTTGCATTAGTTGGCGAAAGTGGTTGTGGTAAGAGCACAATTATTCGCTTATTGGCAGGCCTTTATGAAGGATATTCAGGCAATATTTACGTTTTAGGCAATTCATTGAGGTCATGGAACCCCGCTGAGATGCGCAAAAATATGTCATTCGTGTCTCAAAATAGTGATATTTTTAGTGTCTCGCTTTTTGATAATATAGCCTGGGCCGGTGAAAATGTCACAGTGGAAGAAGTAAAAAAGTCTTGTGAAGATGCCGGAATTTTAGAATTTATAACAACACTGCCTGATGGACTTGAGACTATGGCAGGGGAGGGAGGGACGCAATTATCAGGGGGGCAGAGGCAAAGGATTGCTATTGCTAGAGCACTTGTTCGTAACGCTGAAATGTTATTCCTAGATGAAGCAACCTCGGCACTAGACGCTACAACTGAAGTTGAGGTACAAGAAAAATTAGAGGCGATTATAAAAGGAAAAACTGTTGTTACTGTTGCTCATAGGTTATCCTCGATAAAAAATGCAGACAGGATATTAGTGATGGTTAAAGGGAGAATTGAAGAGGAAGGCACTCACGTAGAATTGATGGGTAAAAGAGGCGTGTATTTCGATCTTTACCAAAGTCAACTGGATGAGGTGAAGGATGAACACAGATAAAAAATTTAATATCTTAATCGATGCGATTTATATATGGAAACGCATACTTCATTTTGTGCCAAGGAATAAAGTAATATTTACACTAATTATGATAATTTACGCATCATGCGGTACTTTGCAAAGTCTGGGTACAGGTTTGTTGTTAAAATACTTGAGCATTGGTGCCATTGAAAACAGTACAAATACTATTTTAGCTGGGGTAATATACTATGTCCTTATACTGGTATCCGTATCAGCTGTAAGTTGGTTATTCTGCCACGTTTATCTATGCAGCACGAAAATGCTAGCCGAGTATAACATTGGATCTGAATTGTTTTTTCATTTGTTAAATAGACCACTTTCTAAAGAAGCAGATGACCATTCAGGAGATTCCATGTCAAGGTTGGTTAATGATGGTCAGCAGGTGGCTAATGCCTTGACATGGGATTTTTTCAGTATTATATATCCTGTTGTAAATGTTCTACTTTGTGGGGTTATTACTTTGTTCATAAGTTGGCAAATTGGCATTATTACATTGTTATTAGGTCTATTCTTCTTATACGTAACAAACAAATTTTCTTTACCATTACGAAAAAATACGGATAAGATAAAGGACTTAGAGTCAAGAACTGTACAGCTCATGATGGATGGAATTACTAACGTCCAAACAGTACGGATGATGGGGCTTGAAATTCCGTTAACCTCTAGGTTTGAAGAGACAATAGACAAGGTTAAAAATTTGACTTTAAAAAATATGGTGTTGTCTGCTTGGCACTCTTCATTTGGTAGCGCCATTGGGATTTTATCTTCCATGATAGTGATTATCCTAGGGATTTATCTTGTAAGTATAAATCAAATTAATCTTCCAAATGTATTGTTGGTTTTTCAATTTTCGACATCTGCAGTATCGAGTATCATACAATTAGGAAACTTTTTTACTCAATTCCAGAATGTTTCTTCGAGTTCGCAAAGGGTGTTTGAACTATTTGATTCAAAAGCAGAAGACAAGCGAGTTGATAAACCCAACATTGATTCTAACGATTACAACGAAGGAGTTATTTTACAACTGGATAACTTGTTCTTTTCTTATCGAGAGGATCTAAAACCTGCACTTAAACAAGTGTCATTAACTATAAAAAAAGGTGAACATATCGCATTAGTAGGTGAGAGTGGCAGTGGTAAGAGCACTCTGTTCAAGATTCTTCTGGGTCTTTATGAGGCACAGACTGGGGAAATAAGACTATATGGAAAATCATATAGAGAATGGAATGTTCAAAGTATTAGAAGACAGTTCGCCTATGTGGCTCAGGAAAGCCCATTATTTGACTGTTCAATCAGAGAAAATATATCCATGGGTAAGAGGGGTGCTACGAATGACCAAATTATAGAAGCAGCTAAACTTGCAAATGCAAATGAATTTATATCCTCACTGCCCAATGCATATAATGAGCAAGTAGGGGAATTGGGAACAAAAATTTCTGGTGGTCAACGTCAGAGGATAGCACTAGCGAGAGCGTTTATTCGAAATGCACCAATTTTATTACTTGATGAAGCGACAGCATCTCTTGATGGCCAAAATGAACAGGAAATTCAAAAAATGTTGGACGACTTTTCCGTTGGACGGACGATTATCGTATCCGCTCATAGGCTTTCGACAATAAAGAATTTTGATAGGATTGTCGTTTTCAATCAAGGGGAGATTCTTGAAATTGGAAATCACGATGAACTGTTAGCTCACAATGGCATATATGCAAAGTTATATGAAGATCAAAAAGTATTGCAAGCTGCAAATTATTAATGGTTGAGGTCCTAAAGTTGCTTGTAGCTAGTATGTTGCCCTGCATAGATTTTCTTATAACTGAATGAAATTCAAAGGAGGAAAGAATGTGGGGTTGTTAAATCACATAAAAGATAAAACGGTTACCATTGGTGTGATTGGTTTAGGTTATGTTGGTCTTCCTTTAGCTATTGAATTTTCGTCTGGTGGCTATAAGGTCCTTGGAATTGATAATAACGTTCAAAAGATTGAAATGTTGGTTCGCGGCGAAAGTAACATCGATAAGGAAACCGATCAAAAACTTAAAGAATGTTATAGTGATTTCGAATTTTGTATTACAAGTGACTTTTCCAAAATACACCAATGCAATGTGGTAATTATTTGTGTGCCAACACCTCTTAATGAAAACCATGAGCCCGACCTTTCTTATATTTTGAATGCTCTAGATAATATCGGTGCTAATTTGCTAAAAAACTCTTTAATAATTCTTGAATCAACTACTTATCCCGGAACAACTGACGAACTTCTTTACGGAAAAATTCAAGAATACGGTTTTGAAGTGGGCAAGGACGTTTTTTTATGCTACTCACCTGAACGAATAGACCCTGGAAATAAAGTTTCAAACATAAGGGATATTCCTAAAATAGTAAGCGGTGTTACTCATGAATGTCTTACGTATGGAAAAATGCTTTATAATTCTATCTTTCATACAGTATATCCCGTTTCCTCTACTAAAACGGCTGAAATGACGAAACTTCTAGAAAACACCTTTAGAAATATAAATATTGGATTTATTAATGAATTTTCCATACTGTGTGAAAAAGTTGGAGTAAATGTATGGGAAGTAATATCGGCTGCATCAACAAAGCCGTACGGATTTATGACTTTTTTTCCTGGTCCCGGAGTAGGCGGTCATTGTATTCCTCTCGATCCTATATATCTCTCATGGAAAGCTAAGCAACTAAATGCTCCTAGTAATTTTATAGAAACCTCTTATCAAATTAACAGGAATATGCCAAGTTATGTTTTAAACAAAATAGTAGTTGCTTTGAATGCTAGAAAGAAAAGTGTAAATGGTTCAAAACTTTTACTTCTAGGGATGGCTTATAAGGCCAATATTGGTGATTATCGGGAATCCCCTTCACTTGAGATCTATGGAACATTAAGAAAAATGGGAGCGAGAGTTAGTGTAAATGAACCACATTCGAATTTACTTTTTGATAACTTGGGCAATGCTATTGAAAATTTCGAGCTAAATTACAATGAGTTACATAAGTTTGACTGTGTTATTATACTGACTCCACATACAGTGTATCAACGAGAACTATTAGTTAAGAACTCTAAATTAATAGTAGATACAAGGAATTTTTTAGACGGATATGAAGATGAAAAAATATTTTTGATGGGATCTGCTAAACAAGAGATTACCACGAAAAACTTAGTCGTGAGTAGTTGAGTGTTACTCTTTGACTTTCTGAAAGGTTTTACAGCATCCATTAGAATACTTCAGTAAATTATATTAGTGATTGAGCACCATTGATAGTAGTTGCTCTTTCTAACCAGGTGGTGAATCTACTAAGTGAAAATCGCAGTTGTTGGCACCGGCTACGTAGGTCTGTCTAATGCAGTATTATTATCCCAGTATAACGAAGTCATAGCATTGGATATTATGCCAGATAAAGTACAAATGATTAACAATCGAATATCCCCAATTTTTGATAAAGAAATCGAAGAGTTTTTTGCCTTTAGGGAACTCCAATTAACAGCAACAACTGATGTTACCGAGGCATTTCAGAATGCAAGATTTGTTATTATTGCAACGCCAACTAATTATGATCCTGTACAAAATTGTTTTGATACTAGCACGGTTGAAGCAGTTATAAAGAAAGTAATTCTTCTAAATAAAGATGCGATAATCGTAATTAAATCAACAATCCCATTGGGATACACAGAAAATATTAGAAGTAAATTTTCAACGGACAACATTATCTTTTCTCCTGAATTTTTACGAGAAGGAAAAGCATTATATGATAATTTGTATCCTTCACGGATTGTTGTAGGAGAGCAATCAGAAAGGGCACAAGAGTTTGCGGATCTATTAGTGCAAGGCGCAATTAGAAAAGATATTGCAGTATTGCTTACCAATCCCACAGAAGCAGAAGCAATCAAACTGTTTGCGAATTCGTATCTCGCAATGAGAGTGGCCTTCTTTAATGAACTAGATACTTATAGTGAAATCAGTGGACTTGATAGCAAACAAATTATTGATGGTATTGGGCTAGATCCAAGAATAGGCAGCCATTATAATAATCCTTCTTTTGGATACGGTGGTTACTGCTTGCCAAAGGATACAAAACAATTATTAGCTAACTATAAAAATGTTCCTAATAATATTATGGCAGCAATTGTAGATGCGAACCGAACTAGGAAAGACCACATCACAGAAATGATTCTGGCTAAAAAACCAAAAGTTGTTGGGATTTTTCGACTAAACATGAAGCTTGATTCTGATAACTCCAGGCAATCTTCAATTCTTGGGGTAATAAAACGGATTATGACCAAAGACGTAGAATTGGTTGTTTTTGAACCGACTATACATTCTGAGCAATTTTACAATTTAAAAGTGATTTATGACATTAAAGAATTTAAAAGAATTTCGGATGTTATAGTAGCGAATAGGATGTCTAACGAGATCGAAGACGTCGCTGAAAAGGTATACACCAGGGATATCTATCGCAAAGACTAGGTTTTTTTTCAGGGGGAACTCGAAAGAATAGTATTTAATAGCTTTAACATCAAACAGAATATTTGTGTAGGTCTCTAATTGAAAGATATTCCTGATTTCTGACAATGTGCGTAAATTATATCTTGTATAATTTAAAAAACGTTCATTCAGACAAAATTTAATTTTCCATATTTTAAGATCTTAAGAAAGATAAATATTTGGTTTTTAAGTTATACTGCCTTAAGCTCAATTGCTAACTAAATTACATCTGACTCTTCAGGTGCTCTTTAAAAGATATGGAGCACCTAAAAAGTTCGGAGAACAAATCTGATCGTAATGTTTTATGTAATCAGTCGATTACTTTCCGACTCATTCTGTAGCAGCGCCAAACTTGATAGCCGATTTTGCTGTACCAATCAATTAACCAAGTCCACCCTAAGTAGCTGCTCTCCACGCCTCTACTTTTTATTACCTCAGTTGCTTTAAAAGCGAGGAATAGGCCAATCCCCTTTCCTCTCATTTCTTCTTTAACACCTAAAGCAACAAATCCTCCGACTTGTGGTGGGAGTAAGTTTTTCCACTTTAAAAATTGATTAGCATACAAATCGAATGGTCCAGTAAGTAAGACAGAACCAATTATTTCTCCGACTTTTGTTTTAGCCAGTAGGATATTATCGAAATTCTTTTGATTTGAGTAGTGGTTATAATAAATATACCAATGAGGGAAATTTTCTTGTTGGAATACCAATAATTTCTCAATATCCTGGGTATTCGCTACCTCTATAATTGTATCATGTTGTAACGGGACATGTTTAAAGGAGGGAAACATTTTTAGATCTTGAATCATATCAAAACTCTGCTCAGTGAAAATCCATCCACACTTCTCGAAAAACACAATTGCATCTGGAAGATTGGCTGGGACACCTGGCCAAAAATAAGGTCTTGCACCAGAGCCGACATGAATATCACGTACACCTTTTGAAAATAGGTATTGCTCGGCATGGGTTACCAATTGCTTGCCAATTCCTTTACCTTGATTTTGTTTCTCGACTACAACTAATAAAATTGAGCCGTGAAGGTCTGTTTGTAATCCATAACTAGTTCCTGTGGCAATAAAACCTACTACATTGCCATTTATCTCAGCAACGAAATGCGAAGTGCCACTGTCATTATCACGTATTATTTTATCAAATATAACATATTCAATAGGCCATTGTTGTCCAAGGTTCATAATCCATAATTCATAAATAGCTTTGTAATCATTATGGTTGCATGTCCTTACTATCATAAAAAACCTCCTGAAATAGTTTTTACATGATCCGTAATAAATTTTTCTAAAGAAAAATTTATACTGACTGTTCTCTAATCGCGTATTTATGATGTGAGTGTTTCGCACAATAGGAAGGAAAAAGCTGAAAGCCAGAGTGATCTTTATTTTACAACTCTTGGCTTCGGGTTCGCTGAATCACTAAACTACAAATCCGGAGATATGATGCATAGCAGGCTAGGTTAAAAGGAATTAACCTCATGCTGCTAGAGAAGAGCAAATGTGATTCACGAGTTGTTCTAATAATTGAAGCTTTTAATCAGTACTACGTGTTTAATCACTGTGTGGGGTGCACACTAGTTTGCCTAAAAAGGAACAGCAAAGTTGAATTACCACTTTCGCGAAATGGATCATTCTACAGCAATCAATGAGTTTGCAAGTCCAAAAACAAAGGGCTAAAGGTATCTGTTGCATGCTTTCATTTTAAAATAAGCAACTTAACACAGCAGTGCTCTTAAAGTACTTCAAGGTAATGTAGCAGTAGAAGAGTAGTTTTTGACGAAGCCGACTGTCATCGAAGAAGCACATTCTAGATGGATTCGATGACTGCACCGAATAACTGTCAAGCGTAATATACTGCATTTGGAGTTATTATACAAGCTTTTTGGAAAGAAATCGTTACCCAATTGCGAATCAATTACTGAGTGTGGAAACTACCTCTTGTGTCGAAAAGTTCGATCATTATATTAATAATTGTATTAGGTAATATTTATTAATATAGTGAAATTTGTAAAAATATTATCATCACTTATTGTGCTAATAATATGAGAATTAAGGTGATATACGTTGATGGAAATTCAACCATACAGAGAGCCCTCTTCCGGAACAAATTGCCTAGACGATTGCAATCCAATTACAAAGAAAACTATGTGAATATTAAAGAAAAATAAAAATGTCGAATATTACATATAAACTTGAAACAAACGTAGAATAATGTTAGAAATGGTTTATCAAATAACAATTAATCATTATTAAAATGAGGGGATTATCCATGAATACAAATATCTGCTTAGACAATATTAAATCAATTGTAACCAAGGCAATGGATCTTGGAATTTATCCAGATGCCGATACAAATCTTATTGAGTTAGGTTTAGATTCAATTCAAGTTATTCAACTTATTGTTACACTTGAGGAGGGGTTAGGTTTTAGCTTTAAAGATGAGGATTTATTGATTGATAATTTTTTGACAATACGTGGCATATATAATTTGGTACAACTAAGGTCAGCTGCTTCATAATTAATTTTGATATCTAAATGTTTAAAACACGTGATTTACCCACAAGAAGATTTCAATCCATTAGTTTAAATAAAGTATTGGCTTCGACTTCGAGTAGTTTTGGAGTGAACTCGCCAATACTTATTTAGGGAGTTTCACACTTGGATAAATTCTAACACCCACCATTATAAAACTAAGGCCCACCAGAATAATTTTTTAATAACTTCATTTCTTACTTGAATGTGTGTAATTCTATTAAGTGAAAGTGATTTATAATGCATAGAATAAACAATGGGAGTCTGTAACACTATTTTTTAGTTTGTTATCAGTGAGCAAATGAAATAGTTCATAGGATGTTATATGAGGGGGTATAAAAGTGAATAATTCAATCGATTTGCTGAAGCTATTAAAATATTCCAAAAATAATATTGAGTTTTATAAGGAGAAAATTCCCACCGAAATAGACAGAATTTCAAATAATAAAGATATAGGAATTATATTCAGGTCCTTACCCATTGTAGATAAACAGATAATCAAGGCCAATTATCTAGATTTTCTAGATGCAGAGCTAACTAAATATGACTTGAGTGATATTTTTGATACTAATAAAAATTTTAGGAAAGAATATGCCTTCGAGTTTCCTGACTATAAGATCATCGCCGAGTACACTAGTGGCACTACAGGTTCTCCGTTTATCGCTTTAAAAACACCTAAGGAAAGGTTAATTCTAGGGAGAAATCTATGGGAGTTGCGGCGCAATTTCCATTCTCTGAATTCTAGAGAGTTTTTCATGCTGATTCATACAAATGGAGAATATCCATTTCCTTTTTCCGAGGAGGAAATAGATAGTGATAAATTAACTCGAGAATTAAAGTTTCTCAGTACAAGCAGCTACACGTGGTGGCATTTGTACCCTAAGTTGCTTCAAACTTATGCAGATTATTCAACCAGACTGGGCATTGAATTTAATAATTTAAAGGTCATTGAAACAAATGGTTCGTATATTTCTGATCAAGAAAAGAAAAATTACGAGGAAATATTCGGTTGCAGGATTGCCAATAATTATGGTTGTAGAGAAATATGGGCAATAGCTTATGACTGTCCTCATGGTTACCTGCATATCAATGATAAAGCGATATTGTTTGAATTGGTTGACGAACACGGCCGCGAAATCACTAATCCTAACGAAGTAGGTTATGTTGTCTTAACTTCCTTGAAGTTAAGGAGTATGCCATTTATCCGGTATAAAATTGGTGATTTAGCTTATTATCTTAGCGGGGAATGTTCTTGCGGGAATAAAAGTAGGAGAATCTGCGTTACACCAGGAAGGCATTTAATAGCGGGGACACAAATGTACGGTAACCAATATTTTCGATCTGTTGTTGTTAATTTAATTCAATATTATGGTATCACAAAATTCAACTCCATAAGTGTAATGCAAACAGATTATCGTGTGTTTATGGTTAATATAAAAGGGAATAAGGAAGATAGGACTCTTATTGAAAAGTACTTTATAGAATCCGCTAATGATGTATTGGGGATTCCAAATTGTTCCTATATTTTTACATATGATGAAAATCTCGAATCAAAAAGTATTTTCACCCTTAAAATTCAAAAAAACACCAATTAAACCAAGTGCTGAAATGGAGGGGTGGATGCTTGAGAATAAAGTAACTATTAAACGGGGGGAAGTAATGGGAAGAAGACTTATAAAGTACCATGGTGATCATAGAAGGTGTGAAATACTAACGGATTTCATATATGAAAGATACCGGAAATTGATCAAGTAATTGTAGATGTAACTGGTGGTTAAGGTGTTCTATCGAGAAGGATTAACAAGAACTATAAATATATATCAGAAGTGAATAAAATCGAGCATGAGACAGTAACAGTTGGGCTTAAAGGTGCAGAATTGGTGACAATAAATAATATTGGGTCAGAAGAGTAATTAACAGTCAATTATCATGAATTTGACCATTACATTCTTGGTTGATATCCAATCCAAGGTACTCAAAAGCGGACCGATAATGTAAATGATGTCATTTCATTAAATTGAGTTTAACACTATGAAGTGTATATATGTGTTATCTTCTAATATTTTGACTGTTGGGAGATAATTTACTAATTGAGGTGAGTTGTATTGTTGGTTCATGAAATTTTACTAGAAACCTATCAAAAATCTCCTAACAAACTAGCATTAATAACAAGAAACAGAAAATTTACTTATGAAGATATCTATAAAAATGCTATGAAAATTTCTGAATTATTACGCAAAAGAAACATTCCAATTGGGTCCCATATTGGTCTCTATTTCAATAATACCACTGAGTTTATATTTTCATTTTTTGGTATATTGATTTCAAAAATGGTGGTTGTACCCATACCTATCTTTTCTAAACAAGTGGAAATCGAAACAATTGCAGAAAATTGTGACATTCATAGCATTATAGCTTTAGAGCCACCCAAGAGTATAAAAAGACCTGTGATCTCATGGGGTGATATTGAGTCATATGAACCTTCAGAAGTAGGATATGACCATGATACTAAATCTGATCTGGAGAATTCTCTGGCGTTATTACTAACGACTTCAGGAAGTACCTCTGCACCAAAAATTGTTATGCTTTCACACAAGAATATTATTTCTAGTGCCATTGCTCATCAGAACAGTGTAAACTTCTCACCAGCCGATGTATTTATGGTTACAATGCCAATAAATTTCATTTCGACTATAACTACTCAAATTCTTGTATGTATTCTTAGTGAAACAGCAATAGTTTTAGAACCGCTTCCTCTAATTCCCCGATCAATTTTCAACATCATAGAGCAAAACCGAATTAATTGTATTTCAATGGTTCCGACAACATTGAATTTTTTGTTGGATATATCTAGATCAAAAAAAATAGTTTTATCTAACATACATACATGTGTAGTTAGTGGGGCACCTCTCAGTAACGATTTATTTCAAGAAGCCAAAAATTTATTGCCAAACGCCGACATTCTACAAACATACGGTATGACAGAGGCTTCGCCCCGGATTTCCATAATGGACAGAGGTGATGATGAACTTTCGTGTGGTAAAGTGGTAAAAGATGTTGAAGTAGTAATTAGAGATTCAGCAAGTAACCCACTTCCAACTAATATGGTTGGGGATATCTATGTAAAAGGCCCAAATGTTATGCTCGGATATTATAAAAACCCACGATTGACTGCAACAATTATACAGAATAATTGGTTAATGACGGAGGATATAGGAAAGTTCGATATGTGGGGAAACCTTCGAATCGTTGGGAGGAAAAAAAATATTATTTTGGTGGGCGGAATGAATGTTTATCCCGAAGAAATAGAGGATATTTTAAATGGTATTATCACAGTTGATCTTGCGGTTGTAGTAGGTGTGCCTGATAAAGTTTTAGGTGAAGTTCCAGCTGCTTTAATAAAACCAAAACGAGGAATGCAATTACAAGAAAGATTTATTAGCAGTATCCTTGCAAATCATCTATCAACATACAAAATACCGCGCCAATTGTTAATGGTAAAAGATATACCTTTAACCCCAAACGGAAAGGTGGATAGAATCAAATCTAAGGACTTATTAAAATCAATTCTCAATTGCAATTAATAAACAATGAGTCTTAGATAGGCGTTGAACAAAATGTACGGTTAAAGATACGGCCTCAAACCATGAAATAAAGTGCTAATGAGATTTCTGCTTCTTACGGAGGATATGTGCCGCAACCTATCGAAATACGAGGTTTGCTCCTATCCAATATTATAGTGTTTAAACTTTCCTAAAATGTGACATGATTTAAGACTACAGTTATCAGTGAATATCCCAATCTTTCTAATGGCGATTGGCTCTTTGTGGACTAGTTTATAACGAAATTAACTGCTGGCTATAAATATGTCAGTAAAGTGGTCTGTCGAACAGAGAAATCAAAAAAGTTAGGAGATGAGCAGGACTATGAAAATCAGAAAAGCAGTAATACCGGCAGCGGGTCTAGGGACACGGTTTCTGCCTGCTACGAAAGCACAGCCAAAGGAAATGTTACCCATCGTAGATAAGCCGGCCATTCAGTATATAGTAGAGGAGGCAGTAGCGGCAGGAATCGAGAGCATCATCATCGTTACGGGGCGTAATAAAAAATCGATTGAAGACCATTTTGATCGCTCTGTTGAACTTGAGCAACAACTGGAAGTCATGAGAAAATGGAGCCTGCTAAAAGAGGTAAGCCGAATCAGTGAAATGGCGAACATCCATTACATCCGGCAAAAGGAACCCCTTGGACTTGGTCATGCCATCCTCTGTGCACAGCAGTTTATCGATAACGAGCCCTTTGCTGTGCTACTCGGGGACGACATTATGATATCTGACCCTCCCGCGCTGAAACAGATGATTCATGTATACGAAAAGTTTGAAAGGCAGATCGTTGGCGTACAGCGCGTTGCCCGCATAGACACCGGCAAGTACGGAATCATCTCTTACAAGGGTTACGAAAACGGCCTTTACGAAGTCACGGATCTAGTAGAAAAACCAGCTCCTCATGAAGCACCTACTAACGTTGCGGTCATGGGCCGCTATATCCTAAAGCCCTCCATTTTCTCGACGCTAGAGACCCTTGAGAAAGGAGCCGGTGGTGAGTATCAGTTAACGGATGCACTCCGTCAGGTCTGCGGACGTGAGGGAGTTCTTGCATTGGACTTGATAGCTCGACGCTTCGATATCGGCGACAAGCTGGGGTACGTTTATGCGATTTTAGAAATGAGTCTGCAGCACGCTGATCTTCGAGAACCGCTGATGAACTATATGTCTAATCTGATGAACAGGAAACTGGACATCAAGGAACAGCAAACCAGATAATATAAGGGCAGCTTCCTGAACGTAACGAACCTTCTTGAAGCTCCCCTTTTTTCAATTCCAAACCTGCATGTCACTAGCGATTATTCAATTCTTTTTCCGGCTAATTCTATAGTATCGAAGAAGGAAAAGCACTGAAAGAGGCTGTTACAATTTTCTAAGTGAAATTTTGATGTTGTTTCCAGACACATGGAAGGCGAACTCCTTCATTAGCTTCAGTACGACGTTGAACGGAACCGGGCAAACCGTATAATCTGGCGTTCAAACAAAATGTAAGCGAGTAGCTTGATTAACAATTCTAGTTCGTTGACCATGAAGTTGTCTGTCGCAATGCAGTCGATGGAAAAGCTGTTCTTAGTTTCCTTGATGTAATTTTCCATACAGCAGCGCTGATAGTGAACCACCATAAATCTATCGGCTCCCATCCCAGGTTGTTCACAATCGCTTCATACTGATAGTTGGTGTCGAGCATAAGCCGGCCTTTGCCCTCGTCATGCGGATGATCGCTACCCGGCTTGCGCCCATGGTAGAAGCTTGGACAAGACGATTAAGCAACAAGAAAGAGGCACCCTCTGCTGGTTTCACAGCAAGATGACGAATGTATTGCTCGAAAGAATCAATGTCCATGTTTTCACCCAACCAATAGAGCGAAGAGCCCTATTATTTGATGAAGGAAAATATCATTAAGAAAGACCAAGAAATCTGCTTCTAAAATAAAATGAATGTTAAAATGGGAATAATTAGGAAATCTTTTTTTTGCGAAGGCAGACTGGAAAAGAGCCATTATAAATTAATATTAGCTGTACTGAATTTAGTTTCCATATATTGGCATTCCCCATCACTCACCAGAAATTTATTTTCTATCTTACCGCCGACACTATTTGCAATATTAAAGAATAATAATTTACTTGTTTTGATGTATTATACTTTCTATAATTTCTTTTTCGAGTAAGAATATTTTGATTATTCTATCTCGCATTCGATTTTTTATACTTTTATCATTTGTCTTAATTCCTGAATCTACTATAAACCACTTTAGAGCTAAATTTTTCATTATTTCGGTTTCTTTAGCGAGGTTTTTAATTAAATTGTTGTTAGGATGCAGGTTATAGTACCTAATAGTAAAGACTAAAATATCAATATGATTCGCCAAAGAATAAATTGATTTTAAACGCCAATGATCAAACTTCCTTGGGAATTTATGAATTGTATCAATAAGATATTCATAGCACTCGAATCCGAACTTTACATTTGTATTTCTTTTATAATAGCTATAAATAGGGAGTTCAGGATTTTCGATTTGTTCAAGTAACATTAATATTTCTTTTTTTGATATTTGATTTGCATTCGTTTTCATAATGTTGTTGGGAGTTAACTTAATTTTCCAACAGTGTACACCTTGTAAATAATCATCTTCTTTACATTCATATTGATAATTCCAAGAGTCCTCGATTTCTTTGAAGGGAATTTTCTTTTTCGAATAATGCTTATCAAAAAAGTCATAACAAATGAACTCCTCATTGTCAAAATCGCAACCGCTTATAAATATATCGTGCATAAAATTATTTCTTCTGTTATAGGCCTTAATATACTTCGTATTAACATTCATATAAATATAATAATTAGAGTTCAATCGTTCAAATATAAAATTCTTGATTCCACCCCATTTACTTACAATTACTTCTCTATCCTGAATTCGATTTATGATATAGGGGCAGGATGTATCGAGTTCTAATTGAGTCTCAAATCCGCAAAAAGCGATTGTATCAAAACCATCATCAAAATTAAAAAGGACAAGTTGCAGGGTGTTAAAAAGAATCCAAGGAATAGTCTCATCATAATTCTGCAAAATAGAACAGAGATTAATATGTCTCGGATAGACATTACATATTGTATCTGTATAAACTGGCAATTCTATTGATTTCATATGTAACCTCTTTCAACATAATTTTATAGATTTTTTGAGTGCATCGAATATTTTGTCTATAGCTCAAAAAACGAGTACCGTAATTTGTACAGAAGCAAGACAAGTATTGATAACTTGTATATTTTCTTTATTTGAACTTGGTTTCTAGATATAACGTTCGGTGAAGTCTTCACTAGCTTCAGTAAGACCTTGTTACCATATCGAATCAGCGTTGCGGCTTAATGGAAGAACCTATCGGATGTTTGAAGCGTGCGATATGAGTGGTGAAAGATTTCTACGGTTTAGAGCAAGATTATCAAGATTAGGCAGACTCCCACAAAGCATTCTTTACTTTAGCAATAGCCAATTGTGGGTGTTCATTTTGTGACAGCGGGATAGCAATAGATAATAATTAAGCTAAGAATAACACGATAACACGTATTTCTTAGCATATGCTAGATTGAGTAAATATCTTCTAATAAATTATGCAGGATTATTTTTTCTTCTTCAATTATAGATTCTAAGAAAGAAAGTAATCTATAAACAATTTTTTTATCACGGGTTACTTGATATTTAAGATATAGATTTTTACAAATAAGAGATTTTCTTTCGACTTCATTGTAATCTTTGTAGTAGAAAGATTCTTTCTTAATATAGTTATTATCTGACAAGTATTTTATTCGAGTCAGCATACAAGCTTTATGTTCCCATAGTATATATAGAGGTCTAACATCAGAACAATCTATATTTTCCATATTATAATTTAATTTAAGATTGTCGTATATCTTCATTCCATAGTAGAAATCATTATTAGGATTATAAAAGCCTCTAAGCCGTTCACTAGTATTTTTTGAATCTAGATAGTCCTGTAGTAGCTCTTTTACTATTACTGGATCAAATGAGTATTTTTTAGAGTGATTAATTTTCATCAGATAAAAGCGATTCAAATAATTATCATCGTCCGTAACTTCAAGGGTCATATAAGCCTTTTCTATGTCCTTAAAACTAACATCAAACCTCGTAAACTTATTTCCAATGCTTTTATTTACAAATCCCCCCACATTAAAGGTTTCCTTTTTAAGATCGTATCCGAATATAAGAATAGAATGAGGAAAATAGTATTTTTGAAACGCAGTTGTATGAGGAATATAAAACTCATTAACACTAGTGTATATATAGTGATCAAGATTAATACAACTGATTAAAAAATCAATAAAATTATCCTTATGAAAAGCTAATATTGTTTTTCTTGATAGGAGTTCAGTGTATAACAAGGAGTCTGTGTACTTAGGATCTATAAAATAAAAATCTAACCAGGAGCTGTATTGGCGGTCGTTAATTGATTTGGGACATCTTAATTGTATGTAGTTACTCAATATCCAAGAAAGCGAAGAATCATGTTGACACAATACGGCCAATTGAATTGCATGCTTTGGATAACCGTTAATTGCAGGTTCAGCTATTTTTAATATTTTCTGATCGTTATTCACCTATGTCCCTCCGTTACAAGAATGTGACCAACCATTGTCATGAAAATTATGGAAACTTATTCTAACTATAACAAAGTATATTAATTATGTTCAACTAAATAATTAAGTTTTTAAGATATTAAATGAAACATAGGTTAATCGTAATATATGTGACACGTTACGATATTAAAATCCATTTACCTTCTTGGTATTAGTGGAGACTAAAAGGCGAATTGTACATCATCATCGCTTTGTTGCACTATGTGAGCAATATGCTTGATATCAGCAATTCAAAGATTTCAATTATAATAGGACAAAAAGTGAAATAGAAGCCGAACTTAACGGGGGATTCCCTTGTTTTTCAGAAATTATGGAATTATAAGTAAAGGTGAACAAAAACGGCAAACCTATGGGTAAAGTTACAACATTCCGTGAGCATAATCGTAATTCTATTATGATTGGCTCTCAAATTCCCCAAATCGTTGGAAATAAGATCAGATATTCATTGTATCAGTAATGAAGTTGCGAAGTTGACTAGGAAAGTCAAAAGGATTAAAGGATTTAGAAAAGCACGTAACTATTATTTTCATCAAGATCGATTGAATGCGCTAAAACCAGAAATGAATTAAAATATATTCGTACTGAGAACTGGAGTAAGGAAACGATTCTTCACCGTAGGAGTTTAGATAAAAAAATTCATCAGGATAGTGCATTTTGATAGGCTGCTGGAGCGCTGGTTCAGCTATTGGTGAATTGCTATGGTCCTCAGATATAAATAAAGATTTTAGAAGAACAAGACCTCATTATTGATTCTACGGGCTGTTATGAACAACAGCATTTAAACGGAGTATCAGCAGGGGTAATACCGAAACCACGAGAGGTATTTCAATGATGCTTATTCATAGATACGGTGAATTCAGCGGAGATATTTTAGCGCTAGATGGAAACAGAAGGCATTTTAGCCGATTTTATGACGTTCACATATAAGAAGGCCATTATCATGGGAAGTAGTGCTGCTCCTATTGACTCAATAATTGATGGTTGGGTGGTGGGGGCTGTTGTCTGTCTAAAGGCCAATAGGGCGGTTTTTATTTGAACAGCACACATATACAAAATCCTGATTTTGCGGTTAAACTTGAATTTTTTGAATTCAAGTTTTCACGACTACTACGTTTTTTCAAGATGTATCAACTTTAGGTGATAATAGCGCATTTAAGGTATCCGCCGCAATTTTATCAGCAGATTGCAAAGCATGACCATAGATATTCATGGTTGTTCGGATATCTGCATGCCCAAGACGACTCGCAATCGTTTTGGCATGAACTCCTTGATTAATAAGTAAAGTTGCTGATGTATGCCTCAAATCATGAAATCGTATAGGTTTCAAATGGTTTCGTTTCAGAAAGCGACGGAACCATGTACCAGGTACTGTATGATAATAGGGTTTTCCATTCCATGATGAGAAGACAAAGAAATGGTCGGGATGTCCTTCCCATTTATCTGCTAGATTTTGCTTTGAGGAAATTGTTTGTTCTTGATACTCTTTCAAGTCGCTAATTAAGGCTTCCGGTATGGAAACCTTTCGAACTGAGCTCTTAGTTTTTGGAGGTTTTATGATGTTTTCTCCATTAACGTAACTTAAAGATTGATTGACCTCAATGATTCCTTCATCAAGATTAATGTGATCCCACTCTAAAGCAAGCAGCTCTCCACGTCTTAAACCCGTTGTTAGGGCAAGAGATATCATAATTCTCCAATGCTGGGGTTCATTCTGAAGTGCTTTTAATAAATCGGAAACTTCTGCCTCAGTGTATACTTCAACCCTCGACGAAGATACTTTAGGTCTTTTAACCGAGGACACTGGATTACTCTTGATAATTTTCCACTCCACAGCCCTCTCAAAAATATCCTTCAAAATTCTATGAATAAAGCGGATAGATGTTGAGGAAAGTCCACCTGATTTGTCATCCTTACGAGAGCCATCTTGCTCTAGAGCCTTAAGAAAACTGACGATATGTAATGATTTTATTTCATCTAAACGCTTACTACTAAAAGTAGGTTCAATATGATTTTTTAGCATATACGAATAACTTTCAAGTGTTTTTGCTTCTAGATGTTTAATGGCATATTTTTGATGCCATTCATCAACAAAATTGTAGAAAGTCATTTTTTCCGGAGCGATGTACTCACCAGCTTCAACTTCCACTTGGAATTTTGCTAGTTCTTTCTCAGCTTCTCTCCTACCAGAAACTTTGATTGTTTTGGTGCGTTTTACTCTTTTACCATCAGTATTGTACCCAGCTTCGACAATTAATCGATATGAATTGCTCCATCTATACGACTTATTGACCATTCTATATACCTAAGTGGATAATATTAACATGAAAATCAATGGGGGAATATGGAATTGAAGAGAATATTGATTTTGTTCGTTTTTATCGTGGTTAGTGTACCCTTTTTAATCGATCGCCACCAGCCTACCGTCGTTAGTCCCTTGAATAAAAAAACAGCATCCTATTATTATGTTGTTAACTATCTACAATCATCACAATTGTTTACGAGTTAGGAGTCGTAGAAGATGCTGTTGTTTGATCCATTGGTAGTGCTCGTTAAGAAGCAGGTATAAACACCGGCAATAGCGAAAAAAAACATGGCAGAAACGAAATGCCAGAAATAAACTGCAAAATAGTATAGAATTAAGAGGGGAATGATTTGCATCAATATTATGCATCCTGTCTCAGATCCAATTGTCGACTGTTACCCCAATTACGGTTCTTTTCTCTCCATTCTACAAAATCATGAAGAGTCTAAACCTTGGATAATAAGCAATTTTATTCAATTAGAACTCCCCAATGACCTGGAACAATCAACCCGGATGGACTTTTATATGGGAAGTCCATATTTTATTAGCATTTGTCCGTGGATATTACTACAAAGAATTAGAAAAGATATAATTTATTTAAAATGGGCGAACGATATCTCTCAATTCGTTCGTGATGCACTTTTACAAGGCTATTATGTTAGTTTAATGGTTGATCAATTCTATATCCCTGCTTCGAGTGCATTTAATAAAAAACACCGTAATCACGAGTTGTTTATTTACGGTTTTGATGATACCACTGAAATATTTTTAATTTCAGATAACTTCCAAAATGGGAAATATACAAAGGGGAGTTGTTCTTTTACTGATTTGAACAATTCGTATATAGATTTATCTAAAACTACTGACTTGGGGCAAGAATTGGTCTATTTACTTTCATTTAATAAGTATGGAAAATTCGAAATCAATATTGAAGTACTAAAAGAGTTGTTATCAGATTACTTGTGCTCCGTTAATTCTTCACAAAAAAACAACTTATTAAACCAGCCGTTAAAAAAAGATTGGATATATGGCTTAAGATGTTATGATCATATAGTCACTTATCTAAATAATGTTAAAACAACAGAAAACTATTTAGACGTTCGCCCTTTTTATGTCCAGAAAAATCATAAATCAATGATGATCAAGCGACTGCTATATCTCTCGGAAATCGGAATATTGAATGATGATGAGAACTATATAACACAGTATATAAACATTGAGAAAATATCTGCAATTGTTGTAAACCTAACTTTAAAATATAATATTACAAAAGACAAGAATATATTGAATAGGATCGCAGAAAACCTTGGGAAAATGTCCCGCGGGGAATCAGAGATCCTGCCAAAAATATTGAAGTCACTCTAATAACAATTTTTACTTTAAACTTGCAATGTGATAAGTGCGACAGCTAATAAAAAGAAAGAGCCCATGTATGGATTCGTGTAAAATGGAGTCACCACAACACCATTTTTCAAGGAGTACCCAACATGAACTACTCTCATCTTAGCATAATCGAACGTGGACAACTAGAGGCCCTGCATCGTTTAGAGTGGACCGTGCGAAAGATCGGTCTTGAATTAAAGCGACACCCATCTACCGTCGTTAGACAGCTAAAACGGGGAAGGATAAAATGCGGCACAGACTGCTCAAGCAGCTAATCAGGAGCGAGGGACAGCCTCTGTCTCAAATCAAAGTGCAACTATACTAGGAATTGACCCAACTAATGTTGATAGTCATAGCAGTAGCATTATGGAACTTTATACTGACCGTGATTTTGTAGAAGTAACATTTGATCTATGTGTAGAGTATTGTCCCCCGATTAACTTACCAGTAAGAATGCTTGAACCACCACTTTTTAATAACAAACAAAAAGAATTGTTTCAAATTAGAATTGATTCGGCATCTTGTTTATTGATGATATGATTTCTTTTCCATAGTGCTACAAACCATTGTAGAGTATGAGAAAATGGAAACAGTTACTTACGTTAAAAAAATATTATGCCTGGGATAACTCAATTGACAACAGACCCCTCAAAAATAACTCGAGAATTGATGGGATTGACAATTGTTATATCGAAAGAGGTATAGAGCATATGTTGCTAACTGATTTTGATATTAAGGAAATGTGGGTTACATCCGTTACCCATTTTTGGTTTGGTTTTTCGGCCGTGAAGTTAAATGCAAAAACAATTACATTCTTGTCGTAGGATATTTGAGCAGAAGATTATTATTGTCAGACTTATTAGATGGATCCATCCGTGCAAAAACTTCTGTACGATACTGATATTTAGAAGCAATTGACTTAATTACAGAAAATGGTTGGAACAATTGAACTACTTTTGGGGACGATTTGGGGACGGAAATCGTCATACCACTTTATAAATCAGCCAACGTAATCGTATTTGCAATAGAGAAACTCCTTATAAAGTAGGGATTTATCACAAATCAGCATATTGTATCGCAATACGTTACTATCGCTGGCAGCGATGAGGTCAGGGGTTCGATCCCCCTAGGCTCCATAATAAGAAAACCCTTGATGGTATATCATCAAGGGTTTTTTGCTGTAGTAAAAGCCTTTTTGACCTGTCCATGCTTTGGTTACTTTGTAAACTGGGAGGCTGCCGGATACACCTTTAGCCGTACTGACGATAACTACAGAATTTTTGACTGCGATATTAAGGCGCTCAGAGAGCTGGAGGGCTGAAGACTGCTAACATAAATCTTCTAATCAGAGCTGCGATGTCCAAACAATTGCTGGGCCGTTTCGATAAACAAACGGGCTGCCGGGGAAGCTTCCATCAGGGAAGGGACGGCAATCTCGATGTTGCGATAGGCCTTCGGGTTGGTAGGGACTGCTTTTACACCGGGAGGCAGCCAGGACAAGGAGATCGCGGGTAATAAGGCTGTACCAAGTCCCTGCTCGATCATGCTGAGGCATGTGTTGACATTATGCACAACAAACCCGAATTGCAGCTCAGCTCCTGCACGTTTGAACAGATCGACAATCGGTACTTCGTACCCACCTTTGCATATGATCATCGGATGCTGGTCCAGCATCTGCACAGGCAATACCGCCTGATCGGCAAACGGTTTATCGTCACGGAACACCGCTAGCATCTCTTCGTTATACAGCGGAAGCGTCTCATAGGCTATATCTATTGGTTCTTTGTCCGTGGCAATGATGAGGGCCACATCGATGGAGCGATCCTGAAAGGGGATTTTGAACGAAAAAACGTCCAAAAACGAGTGTGGAGCGATACTAGAAGGAAATTTGTACGAAAAATCGTTCAAAAACGAGTGTGGAGTGATACCAGAAGGGGATTTTGAACGAAAAACCGTTCAAAAACGAGCGTGGAGTGATCCCAGAAGGAATTTTGAGCGAAAAATCGTTCAAAAACGAGTGTGGAGCGATACTAGAAAGAAATTTGAACGAAAAATCGTCCGAAATTCAATGTTGGTTTGTTTGGCTCATTTCCTTGCAACCTGGGAGCGATTTAGTTAAGATATACATACTTATAATCAGCGCGGCGAAGCACGCCCCGTACTTTCTTCCAGAGCGGAAGCGAAGTCGGGGCGTTTTTGTTTTGCATTAGAGAGGGGCATGGAATTGAGTTTTGAAATCGAACATGAAAAATGGATAAAGAAACATTTGTCGAACCGCCACGGGGAACGGAAAGATGCGCTGAGAAGGGGGCATGGGTACGGTAATCAGATGTTTGCAGAAAAAATATGGTGGACGTTAATGGGACATTTTACGGGTTTGCATCCAGAATATGAGGTGAAGGACTGGAGAGGACGGTCATATTTTGTGGACTTTATCTGGATCTTGGGTGGGCTCCGGTTCGTATTTGAAATCATGGATTATGGTTCGCATGGCAAAGATCGTTCGAAATATCGATTGGATTTAAATCGAGGGTTGTTTCTGCAATCGCAAGAATGTTACGTAATCTCCATTTCATTGGATGAGATGAAAGAAAATCCATCGTTCGTGCTGGCCATGGTACGGAGCATTTTAGCCCCTTATCTTGCGGCAATCCAAGACGGGAGGGGAACAGTCTATCGAAGATTCGGAAAAATCGAGCGTCAACTGATGCGTCTGGCCATTCGGCATAATCGTATCATTTGCCCTCCGCAAGCTGCAAAAGAACTGGAGATTCACAAGCAAACGGTCATCAAGTATTGCCGTAAATTGGTGGAACAAGGCAAGTTCCGCGCAATCCCGACAGGTACTGCTGGCAAGATATATCGATACGAGTACATCGGATCGATTCAAAGTCCCGATCTTTTGTGAACAACATCGGGGGGCTGTGAATCAGGTAGACGAACGCTCGATCTGTCCAAGGCCTAGTTACCACAAAATCATGATTATAACCGATGCCGACGTCGACGGTGCGCATAATCGTGTTCGGTTCTCCATTCGAGATCGACGGTGCGAATATTCGTGATCGGTTCTCCATTCGAAGGTCGACGGTGCGCATATTCGTGTTCGTTTCTCCACTCGAAGGTCGACGGTCCGCAAAATCGTGTTCGGTTCTCCACTCGAAGGTCGACGGTGCGCATAATCGTGTTCGGTTCTCCATTCGAAGGTCGATGATGCGCATATACGTGTTCGGCCCCCATTCGAAGGTCGACGTTGCGCATAATCGTGTTCGGTTCACCATTCGAAGGTCGACGTTGCGCATATTCGTGATCGGTTCTCCATTCGAAGGTCGACGGTACGCATAATCGTGTTCGGTTCTCCATTCGAAGGTCGACGTTGCGCATATTCGTGTTCGGTTCTCGATTCGAAGATCGACGTTGCGCATAATCGTGTTCGGTTCTCCATTCGAAGGTCGACGTTGCGCATAATCGTGTTCGGTTCTCCATTCGAAGGTCGACGGTGCGCATATCCGTGTTCGGCCCCCATTCGAACGTCGACACGGCCGAGCCGTGGACACGAAAAAGAGACGTCTCAGAAGCCGGGCTCCATTCGGATCAGCGCTTGGAAAACCTTTTTAGCCATAAAAATATCCCCTCCAAGTTCGCACGCTTCTCATGAGACTTTCTTCGAGTTTCTACTTTGAGGGGATAATTTCAATTGGTTAAACACTAATCAATTTTGTTGTCCCGAATTAATTGCTGCAGTTGACTGGTGTAAAAGCCAAGCTCAATCTCTGAGGATAGATCCCGCAGCAGCGCTTGGATTAGGAAGTTCCTTGGGTGTTCTTTGATGAATTCTTCCCGCAGCATTGCCGCTACCTCAGATAAATCTTTTTTTCTGGAGTTCGTAATTGACAGATCCGGGATTATGGACTCGATCATATCCATCAACGCAGTTCGTCGGATCTCTTGTGTATAAGTGAGTGCTTCTAAATTAATCAAGGAATATTCCTTCATGAGTTCATCGGTGAGCAAGGGACGGGGAGAACGTTGTGCTAGTCCCTGCACGAGATCATCCATTCGTTCAGCAATAAAAGCAGCTAACTCCTTTTGAACTAGTGGTTTGAACCCAAATAATACATGAAAGGTATACTCACGGATCAATCCATTGAATATGGCTGTGACATCCCATTTCCATTCGGATATCGCATTCCCATAATGACGGAGCAAAATATCTTGGTAATACCGAAACATATTCATTTGGAGCTGATGGATGACAGAGCCTATTTTATCACTATTCGTTGGTGGAAGCTCGTTATGATCACGCGAAATATAATAACCATGCTCGATGAAAAAATCGAACTGATAGGCGATCTCCTCAAGAAATGTTTCCCGTTTGGGCAATTCTTTTTTGCGGATTCTCTCTACAGCATCAATCATATCTTGCTGGCGTTTATGCAGAATACTGATATACAGTTCTTCTTTGGATCCATAGTATTTATAGATGGAGCCTTTTGCGATGCTGCAATCATCGGCGATATCTTGAATTGACGTAGCTTGGTATCCTTTTTCAGCAAAAAAACGAATGGCCGATTGCAATATTTTTTCCTTTAACAAGCTCATAGAGCAGCCCCCTTAACATACACATAAGCCGGATTCAAACAGAGTCAGGTCATATTTATGGATACATGGATATTATACACACCCATGCCAGAAAGCACTTACCGATTTCCTTGGCGATCATATTCTTTCGACAATATATATTGATCATATCGTTATTAGAGGAACTAATCCAGACACTTTGAACAAGTACTTAATCATGTACCAATTCAATATCAGGATATTTCTCCGCGAGTTGATCCATATCGCTATTCGGGGCACCTTTGAGATACTGATCAAAAAAAGTAACGCTTACCTCATTAATGATGCGATGAACCCATCTTGGATCTTCTCCCGGGTTAGGCAATAACGGAGAAAATAGATGGAAATCCGTATAACTCATATGGGAAGTATGCAGTATCGTCATCGTATATCCGCCTCCTTGCAGAGCATTGGTGCGCCGTCTTACTGTCTCTTCCCAAAATTCTTCGTAATCCTCTTTAGTTTTACCGCTCTGGGCTATTGCTTGATCCAGTTTATTGTCGAATACGGACTTATCGATGCTCTTTTCACCATTCATCTGTAAATATGGCTTCGTTAGTCCAGTTCCGGGGATAGGGTCTCCATATAAGGTTCCATCCATATTGATCGCAGCTTTGATCCGGGCATCCTTCATTAGCATCTGGACAGCGGTGGCTCCGCCGTAAGAATGTCCGAACATGCCGATTCGGTCTAAATCAAGACGTCCGGTAAAAAGGTTCTGTTCATCCTGTTTATTCAATTGTTCAAGTCGATCCAAAATAAAGGATACATCCTCGGTCCATAATGGCATGTGCGCGTCAAGCCCTTCAAAACCTGAAAGATTATTCATTTGTATCAAAATCTCTCGGCCGTCTGGATATACCGTTGCAGCCGCATCATAGGGATGGTCAATCCCTACGACGATATAACCATGGCTGGCCAGCTCTTCAACCTGGAAGGTATTCTGATTACGGAAACCCGTCATACCATGCGAGAAAATCAAGACGGGGTATTTCTGCTCGGCTGAAGACAGCTGGATATTGTTATAAGCATGAGTTTTCACGAGACCCAGATGGTTTAGCGTCCAAGCCGGGAATGACAAGGCATGTTCGAGACCTTGCGTAATAGCTGATACATCGCGAATGTAAGCTGCAGTTTTTTCCGTTGCTCCATGTTCGGCAGGATACCAGAGCTGTACCATCAGCTCCCGGTTGTCCGTTGGATTGGCTGAGTATTCATCAGGCCGTTCTTTGTCAATAAAGTGGTATACTGTTGTTCCTACAGAATAGGGTCCCTGGGGTTGATTGAAGCTAAACACAGGCAGTAAGACAGGGAGTGCGACCATGACTGACGTATACAGGATCAACATCGAGGTCCACAACCAAGCTGCGAAATATCTCCTGTTTCCAGGGCGTTGTTTTCTTTCGTTTTTTCTAAAAAGGATACAACAAGTAAGTATAACCGAGGCTGCATAACAAGGAATCATTTGCCAACGGCAATCTTCCAATATAATCTGTGCAAGCGTGACCGCATATAGCGCGATTAACGAGTAAATCAGCCAGCTTTTTTTCGTCTTTTGTCCCCAAATGGTGGTTAATGCTAATACGATAATGAATAGAATGATAACCATTTCTCCGAATCTCAAGAAAGTTCCCCCTATATTTAACGGCTACGATCGTTATGGTTTAATTGTTTGAAATCTGCTAGCTGCTCAAGGTAACTCTAATAAACCAAAGCGCTGTACAACATAAATAGATGCAGGCAGGCCAAAAAGTAGATCAGCCAGGCAGCCTGGTTATAAATCCTGTGGATGAAAAGCGTAATGAGCATGATTGCCGGTAAAATAAATAGTCCAATATATTTGTTCACAAACTGGTCCGCGTGTCCTCCGCTAAAATGGATCGGAATCTCTGGAGAACAATAAAAACTAACAATACATGAGGCAAGGACCGAGAGGACAGTGACTGACAGCAGCATTTTAGGATGAAGATAGAGTTTCAATTCAGTACCTCCTTTTATTGATGCATTAGTTGTTAGTTGTTTGTTTTGGTTTTCTAAGAAAAAAACTAAGAACCAGACCTATACATGCAATGCAAGCAGCCAGGAAAAAGGTGTCCGCAAAGGATGCTGCATGGGATTCCAGAGCGTTGGTTCCAACAGGGTTACTCGGCAGGTTTGATGTCATCTGAGAGGACAAGTAACCCGTAAAGCCAGCTACTGCAAATGAAGCGATTACCTGCTGTGAAGCGCTTGTGAGTGGAGTAACTCTACTTACAAGGTTCTTTGGTGTTGCATTTAATACATGCGTGTTCAAAGACATCATCGATAACCCCATACCGGAACCCATTAAAAATAACACGCCCATAATGAGTGCTAACGAAGTGTCGGTTCGAACAAAGGACATCGTAAACAAGGCTATCGTCATTAATGTCATCCCAGCCAGAAGTGGGGGACGCGCTCCAACTCTGTCAAACAACTTGCCTGCCATAGGCATAAAGATCATGGAACCGACGGCCTGAGGAAGCAGGATAAGTCCTGTCGTTAGCGGTGTAAAGTCTCTAATCTGTTGAAGAAGCAGCGGGAAGAGAAGTGCCGAGCCGTACATGGCGGTTTGCATGATCCAGGAAATGATAATACCTCGCGTAAAATCAACGGATTTGAATGCACGCAACTCAAGCAGAGGCTGTTTTTGTCTCAAGCAAGACCATATAAAAAGAACAAGCGCTATCCCACCAATGATAAGGCCGGATAAAGTCTTGGCAGAAGTCCAGTTTACCCCTCCTTCACTGACCCCAAAGGTGATCATCGCAAAGGCTAATGGTCCAAGAATCATGCCGACAATGTCCAGAGACGGAGCTTCCTTTCCTGGAAAGAGTGGCAGATGTTTTAACCCCACGAATAACCCGATTACTCCAATGGGGAGATTGATCAGAAATATCCACTGCCAGCTGACAAACTCAATCAACCATCCGGAAATGACGGGGCCAAGCGCTGGCGCGAGCAGTAAAGGAATTCCAAACATCCCTATAATAGAACCTCTTTTATCCGGAGGTGCTAGGCGATACACCATCGCCATACCAATCGGCGAGACCATCCCGCCACCTATTCCCTGAATAACCCGGAAGGTGATTAATTGCTCGGCTGTCTGGGCAAAAGCACATAACACGGATCCGATCGTAAACAATCCGATCGATATGAGAAACACCCGCTTGGGTTGGAATTTGTCGGACATCCACCCGGCGAGAGGGATAACCGCTGACAAAGCAAGCGTATAGGCGGCTATCGACCATTGAATGGTGTGTAAGGGGCTATCAAAATATTGAACTAGCGTAGGTACGGCGACATTAACGACCGTGCTGTCCAATAGAACCATGAAGGTACCGATGATGACGGCAAGTAATGGAGCAATAATGTCTTTGATCGTAAACGGTCTTTCTTCTGAGGTGTTACGGATAATAGTTGATGGATCTGACATGATGGTGAACCTACTTTCTTTAAAATTTTGCAAAAAGATTTGCGGAGCGGAATAATGCTCTTTCCCATATCGTAGATTTGCCTCGATATTCCGCCTATTAAACTTTATGGTTTTTATTAAAACCAATAAGTCATTTATAATAGTAACGATGAACGTATTTTGTGTCAAACGGGTATTCATCAAGTTTTTTATCGAGAAATATAACATTTCAGTATACTCGTCCATCTAATCTTATAGAGGGCCCTCAAAAGGAGATGAATATCGTGCGGGAATTGGAACATGAAGTCAAGGCAGCACAGCGAGGAGATCGTGAAGCGTTTATCCGGCTCTTCCGGAGGCTGGAACCCGAACTGTACGGCTTGGCGAAGTCCATTCTGAAACGCGATGAAGATTGTGCGGATGCTTTTCAGGAAACAACACTTAAAGCATATAAATCTTTATCTACATTACAAAAACCGAAGTATTTTAAAACTTGGGTGATTCGGATTCTGATCAATGAATGCAATCAACTGCTTCGGAGCAGAGAACGTACCGTTGTTATGGCTGAAGTGCCGGAGCACGCACGAGCATCCAATTATTACGAAGACAGCCACAAGCTCGATCTTCTTGAAGCGGTTGAACAATTAGATGAATCGCTTCGAATCGTCATCCATTTATTTTATTTTCAAGACTTACCTATTAAGGAAATATCACGTGTGCTGGATATTTCCGATGGAGCTGTAAGGGCACGTCTTCATAGAGCTCGGGGAATACTGTCTGAACAAGTAAAACAAAATCGGAAGGGGAAGCTGGCCTATGAATCCTATTGACTTGGATAAAGTACTTCGGGAGACCGGGAAGGAGCTGCGGCGTGAGGTTCCGGTTATCATTCGACGTCGTCAGGATGAGGTCTATGCTGCCTTGGCCGAACTTCCGATGCAGACGAGAACGAAACAGAAACACCGTTTCAAAAAAGCACGTAAATTTATGGGAGCAACAGCGGCCGCAGCAATCATCGGCGTGATGAGCAGCGCATTTGTCTCCCCGATTATGGCAGAGTCATTAAAGAATATTCCACTTGTTGGCAGCATCTTCAAGCTTGCGAGTGATCTGGGACTCCGGACAGCGGAAGAACGCGGGCTGGTTACAGAACCGAACGCCAGCGTTACCCATGAAGGGGTGACCATCCGAATACCTCAGGTTGTGTATGACGGATCCCGTTTGTCTCTGGCGGTTAAGCGGGAGGGCAGTGGGCTTATTGGTGGCATATCAGACTATGAGGTCGTACAAGAAGGCGAAAATATCAAGCAGATATATCAAAGAGGCGCCATAACGGATATTGAGATGTTTGTAGACGGAACCTCACTTTATGACTATAGCGGTGGTAAAAGACCCGGTTTGATGGGGAACCCAACCTCGGATCCTAATGCGTTCCTATACCAATTAACCGACTACTCCTATCAGGGCGAAGGGGCTCTAACCATGCCGGATCAATTTCTTTTAACAGCCAAAATCACGCTTGAAGGAATTGAAGAGCCATTTATTATCGATCTCCCTGTTCGTAAAAGTACAGACCATATCGTTGTACCGTCTGGAGAGACAAGGGAGTGGGGTGGTCTTAAATTGACTCTCGAGCAGCTTAAACTCACTCCCATAACGACGGACCTTATCGTTAATATTGAACAAAGCAGCCAATCGAAAGAAATAGACCCTCAAAATTTGTTGTACGAGGTATGGGATGATCGTGGGAGGGTGCTGGGATTGGTAGCTGGCATGGGTGTCTACAACAAGGATGGACAATATCAGATGGAAATGATGTTTGACCGATTTGAGGAAACACCGGATAACATCATACTCAAGCCGTTTCTGCCTGTATTTCAAGACCCAACGGCCAATTCTGGATTATTTGCAGTCGACAGTAATGGAGAAATTGTAAAGAAATACCTTAAGGATCTGGAGATCACCATTCCTGTAGAAAGCGCAAGCTTGGAAAAGCTGTATGACATTCACCATAACTAACCATAAAAAGAAATATCCAAGGAGAACCCTATGAAAAAAATATATAAAGTGATGTCTTCTGCGGCACTAGCAGCCATACTGCTAGGCGGTGCTGCCTGGGGTAACGCTGAAGCGGCCAACGCAAAGGAAGCGGCAAAGAACACAGCATCGAGCAGTCCCGCACAAAAAGTATTTACATCAGCCAGTGTGACCCAATCCGGCATTACGCTCGAAATATCAAAGGCAGTATATGACGGGAACTATGTCAGCATTACGCTACAACGAAGCGGAAAAGAACTTGCCGGCAGTATTACCGGCGGGAAATGGGATGAAAAGATCAAAGAGTATGTCCAGGAAAAAGGCGCCATCAATAAAATGGAGGTCTTCATCGACGGTAAATCCATTTATGAATATGGTGGTGGAGGATTGGCTAAAAGACCAAGCTTAGGCACGAAACCGGGTGCCAACGCAGATTCAGTGTCTATGATCATCTCAGATGCTTCCCAGCTTGGCGGCAACCTTGAGGCTTTCCCGGACAAGTTTAAGGTCACGGCCAAAATCAGCCTGGAAGGTGTAGAAAAGCCATATACCCTGGAGATTCCGATTCAAAAGAATGCGGTCAATCCGGTTGTCCTGAAGCCTAACTTGACCAAAAAATCAGGTAACTTGAGCATGACTCTAAACCAAGTTCATGCAACGTCTACTTCCACAAGACTTCAACTGATACTGAAAGGACAAGAAAAAAATTCAACGATCCTCCATGATTTTGTTGATGATCAAGGCAACAAGCTTGACCTGATTTCTGGAAAAGGTACCGACGAGAATAATACCAACAGCGATTATTATTACGACTTCATTCTTGATGCTCTGGATAAAGACGCGAAGTCGATTACAATCAAGTCATTCACACCAGAATTTAAAGAGCCAAATGCAACACACGGCGAATTCAAGCTAGACAGCGAAGGCGAGATCGTCAAAAATTATATTGAAGAACTGGAAATGACAGTTCCTGTAAAGTAATTCTATACTGAAACTTTATTGCCTAAAAAAGAGGGTGCCCCGCTGATATCTATGAATAGCGGGGCACCGATGGTTGCACGGCTCTGAAAGGACTCCAGCTTTCCCCAAAAGCATGCTTTTTGGGACAAAAATATCCGTGTCACAATCGGCAGGTTCTTGATTGTTATATAGGTGTAAAACAAATCACACAATATATGGAGGAACCATTATGAAAAAGGTTTACAAAGTACTCAGCACCGTAGCGCTGGCAGGAATCATGGGTGCCACTTCTATGGTATATTATCAAACACAGGCAAGTGCAGCCAGTGTCGGAACAACGGTTACTGCAACTGAAAAAGCTGCAACAACTGCACCTGCTGCGGCAGTCAAAAAAGCCGAGCAAACATTAAAGAAAATAACAGGCACTGCCTATAAACTTAACAAAGGTGAGTCCTTCGGGACGAAGGAATGGTCCTATTCCGTTAAAAATTCCCCTAATAGCCAAGTTGTATTGGATAAAAAAGGGAAGATCAGTATCGCTAGCATCAGTACTGACAATCTGACCTACCACATCAACGAGGACAAGCTCAGTCATACCTCCGAGTCAATCCAACTGGATGCGATAGACTCTTCTGTACAACAAGCTGCGGAGGCTGTTTTCGACAAGCTGGAAGGTGTGGAGCAGGGGGAGCTGGCCAATGTCTCTCTTATTAAAAAAGGGACTAAACAAGTGTATGAGTTCATGTTCGTGGACGGTGATTTCGGAACGTGGATAGGGATCGACAAAAGCACGCTTGATGTACTGAGTGTAAACGCTAGAGCCCTGGCAGATGATCTGTATGGCAAGGATCAGGATGTTATTGATAAATATGAAGAAAGCATCAAAGCGCTCACCGAAAAGCAGCTGTTGGCACATGCAACAGAGCAGGCTGAAGCTTGGCTTGGTCTTGATCTGACCGGATACAAAGCAACGAAGGATGCTTTTCCATCTGACCGCGTTGTTTTTGAGAAAAAAGGAGCCCCTACTATTATAGGTAACTTCAATTCGGACGGTATGTTCTTCTTCATCGCCGTGCAGTACCTGTAATACTGAAATCCTTCAACAATTCTCTCATGTGTGTACCATGGACCGATGATATACAGCGAATGAAATATACAACAAAAAAAGCCTGCAGGGTTCCTTGGGACTGACCCCATAAGGTGAGACAAATTAAACACCTTCAAGAGATTGCAACCATGTCATGAGATATGGAGACAACCTTGGAGGTGTTTTTGCTTTGGCAGTAAGAGTCAACAACCCGTTGAATTGAAGATGAAGCGGAAGATAGAGTTATATCAAATCATGATCACTTCTATAGGAAAATAATATAAAGTGATTTTTATTGACATAACTAAGAAAACTAAAATAACATAAGGATTATTTTCATCAAGAGGGAGGCAGCTATGAACTTTAAAGAACAGTACGAAGAAATTGCAGGTGTAGCACGGACCATATTCGATAACCCCGAACTTGGCTACAAGGAATTTAAGACCAATCAAACAGTGACCGATTTTCTGAAGAAGGTTAATCCGGATATCGAGCTGCAATCATTCAGCACAACCGGGCTTCGGACAACCCTCGGCACTGGCAAGCCGTTGAACATCGCTTTTATTGCGGAGTTGGACGCCGTATACGCTCCAACTCATTGGAGATCGGACAAGGGGACGGGAGCGGCACACAATTGCGGTCATTATACGCAGGTGGCGATCGCCCTGGCTTTATACAAACATTATTTTGAATCTAAGGCGTACGAAGCTCTAGATTATAGAATAACGTTTATTTTCATTCCTGCTGAGGAGTATTTGGATCTCGCTTATAGGGACGAGCTGCTCGCTAACGGTAAGATCTCCTATTACGGAGGGAAACCCGAAGCGATGAAACTCGGTGTGTTCGACGATATCGACATTGGGCTATGCGTACACGCCATGGGTGGAGAGTTTGCAGAGCGCACGATAGAAATCAACTGCGACCTGGCTGGATTCCTATACAAGCATTATACGTTTACCGGAAAAGCAACCCATGCGGGCTTCGATCCTTTCTCCGCCAAGAATGCTTACAGCATGTCGACCTTGTTCAATGTGGCGTTAGGGCTTAGCAGGCAGCAAATGAAGGACAGTGAGAAGGTTCGCATGAATCCGATCGTTCTGGAATCCGACATGTCGACAAACGTCATTCCGAACCGGATTACGGTGGGCAGCGATCTGCGCACCCAGTCGGTCGACTACATGAAGGAAGCGGCCTCCAAGATGGATGATGCGGCCAGAGGCAGCGCGCTGGCACTTCAAGGCGAGGTCGAGATTAAGACGCAGATGGGATATTTGCCGTTCGTTCAGGACCGGTATTTGTCCGAATTCGTGCTAGAGGCGTTCCAGGACAACGAAGAGATATCCCGTATCTGGAACAATAACGCCATCAGTGCGGCAGGAGATATTGGCGATCTGGCTTTCATGATGCCTTGCATTCAAATCGGCTACAGCGGTTTTACAGGAACGATCCACGGCGACGATTTTAAAGATATCGATCCAGAGTTTATTTATGAAGTGTTCCCAAGATTTTTAACCCAGGTGCTGGAGCGAATGAGCGGACGAATCGAACAATCGAAGCTGTACCGTCGTACATTTGCCGAATACGAGCAGCTTCTTGCATCGATAGTTAGTTCCAACTAAGAACAGAAAAGAGGACATCATGGCATGAAGTTAAAACTACAGTATCTCTATTTGCTTGCTTTCGTGCTCGTTGTAATAGCGGTAGCGGAATTTATCGGGATTCAGTCGATCCATATTGGCTCCGTAAAAATTAGCCTGCTCCCACTTGTATTCGCCATTGTGATCACGATGGTGCTCGGCTTGTCGATATTCCGGAAAGGCTTTATGAGGAAGATTTACAGCAAGGAGAATGTCGGTTTCTCCAGTAAGTATTTAATCTTTATTATGCTGCCGCTTATGGCGAGATACGGCGCCGACGTGGCACCTAGATTAGAAGAAATCTTAAAAGTAGGCTGGGTGTTCATCATTCAGGAAATCGGCAACCTGGGTACGATTTTGCTCGGACTTCCGATCGCTATTTTGCTCGGTCTGAGAAGGGAGGCCATCGGCGCTACGCTTGGTCTTGGGAGGGAAGGGGAACTCGCTTACATATCCGAGAAATATACGCTCGACTCCGACGAAGGCCGCGGGGTGCTCTCCCTCTATATTATAGGTACCCTCTTCGGTACGCTGTTCTTCAGCGTTCTTGCGCCGGTCATGGTTGCCGCTGGCTTCTCGATCGAAGCGTTGGCCATGTCCTCCGGCGTCGGCTCTGCCAGTATGATGACAGGCTCTTCTTCCGCGTTAATTGCGCATTCTCCTGAGATGACGGAGACCATTAACGGATACGCTGCTGCGAGCCAGCTGCTTACCAGCTTCCTTGGAACGTATACGATGGTATTTTTGGCGGTGCCGCTGCAGCGGTTTATGTACAAATTAATGGTCAGAGGTGAGAAGAAATGAGCACCGGTTTGAATAAATACGCAAAATACGCCCTCGTCCTGCTGCTTAGTGTCGGTCTTATTTTATTTACGGAGCAAATGAAGTTCATCAAAAGCGGCGAAGGCCACATTACGTTAGGGACGATAGCCGGCTTGGCCGTGCTGTGGCTTTTTTCCTTCATTGGCGTTCTGATCTCGATGCTCATGAAAAAGGTTCCGGTGAAATTCCTGCAGGACTTTCCGGTTCTCGGCTGGGTATCGATCGTTTCGCTTATCTGCTGCCTGATTTCGGATGTGTTCGTGGATGCCATCGCCAACGTTAACTTCTTGTCCATTACGACACCGATTTTGGCGTTTGCCGGTATTTCCGTTGCCGACAGGCTGGTTGATCTTCGCAAAACATCGTGGCGTGTCGCGATCGTTGCGGTTTTCGTGTTCACGGGAACGTACGTTGGAAGTGCACTGTTATCAGAGCTCGGCCTCTATTTATCCGGTAAGTAAATGAATGCTATTTCTTTAGAAACCCGCCTGTCCTTGTTGACTGGCGGGTTTCTATTTGTTTTTATATCATATTTATTCAATGCTGAAATGCTGCAGAACAATGGGAGATTACCCCTCTACACTTAATAGTTCTTGAAAAAACTTATAAGTCAAATTAAAATATAACTATCACATTTCAATTGAGTTTTAAATTACAAGTTTTAAGGAGAGTTAACAATGTCTGATTCTAGGGAATATAAGATGATTTTTGGCTGGGAAGATGATAATGGCCTAGGAGAAACGTTGATTCAGCAAATATTACGAGGCGAAAAAACAGCGACCTGCGCTCCAAAAGATGAATATTCTTCAGAGGAGCTAAATGAAACGTACGAATCCGTCAAGAAAACATTGACAGTCTATGATAAAGAAGGGAATGCCCGATGTAAGGTTAAGGTGATAGAAGTTTTTGAAACCACTTTTGGGAACCCGGACTTAAGACTGGTACGAGGCGAAGGTAATGGAGAGAACGTTAAGCAATTTCAGGAAAATCATAAGTCTGATTGGCACGGCATTCATGACTTGAACGACGATACGATACTTATAGTTGAATTGTTCGAGTTAGTCACTTGATTTTGAAGTAATAGAAGAAATAAACGAATAACCATTTTGAGTTAATCATATATTTTTTGGGTTTTTTATCATTTTAATGCAACTTTAACCTTGTTTAATCGTCTTATATGTATATTTAGACATAGGAGGGATACATCAATGTATATTATTCAAAAGAAAACCGCCTCTCGTCTCGTAGCAACAAGTATGGCAGTGGCTCTTCTCGCATCGCCAGTCTCTTCCATTCTGTCGGGGCCCGAGCATGTCGCTGCCGCTGCGCCTGTTGTGGGCAAGTCCACCTTGAACCTGAAACCGATTTGGACGAAGACGTTGGGAGAACCAAGTCGGCTCAACACCCAAGCAACATTAATTAAGAATAATTTATACTTTACAGTGGGTAAGAAATATGTTGCCTTTGACGCGTTGGCAGGCAAAACCCGTTGGACGTATCCCGCCGAAGCCGTCTCACAGACCGTAAAGGATGATAAGTCGGTATGGTTTACAGATGCGACAGGCCGGCTAATTAAGCTGAATGCCGCTACCGGTAAGCTGCAGTGGAAAGTTAAAACACAATCCCAGCCAGGAAAGAAAGAAAGCTACGTGAGCCTCAGCTTGCATGAAGCCGACGGGGTTATCTATGTTGGGGATGAATATGGGCTGACGGCTTACAACGCATCAAGCGGTAAGGTGAAGTGGAAATTGAAGGGCAGCAACCATGGGTACAATCTACTCCAAACGGGAAATATCCTTGTCGCATCCACCACCATCAATGGCGCTTTGACCACTAGTGGGTTACAAGGAATCGACGCCAAGACAGGCAAAGTAAAATGGAAACTGACCGATGGAGACCATCGGGACATTCTCTTCTCGAATGGCAAGTCGTTCTATACGCGTGATGTAACCGAAGGCATCGATGCCGGATATGCAGCCAATATCGATGAAATTAATCTGAACAACGGAAAAATAATGGCTACCCATTCCTACATACCCGTGGATTTCGTGGAAGCTCAGAGTGCATCCGATGTCGTTTCAGATGGAAACTACTTCTATGTGATTGAAAAGTATGATGAGAATCAAAAGAAAGCTGTTGTTTCCCGCTTTCCGATGGATAGCCGATCCAAGTCCGAGCCGGACAAAACCTACGTGTTTGAAGCGGGGGTGTCCGAATGGTCCCTCGGGGAGAATGGCATCGCCTATATAAGGCTGGAGAATGGCAATCTGTTAACACTGGATACGGACACCGGACGAACGCTGGCCTCCGTTCATTACAAAGGCGTTTCATTGCCGACCCTCATTGGCCAAGACGTGCTTGTCGTTCAGCATGGCGGACACATCAGCGGTGTGAAGAAAGCAGCTGCTTCCCGGTCACGCGAATAGGCTTCATTTCAACTAATAATATCAAGAAAGCGCCGATTCCTTCTCGATAGGTGAAGGGACCGGCGTTTAATCTTTAACGTTTAGGAACACTTTTTTAAGGAGGAACCATGTCGGAAGTAACCATCCTTATGGTGGACGATGAAATCGCGATCAATAAACTGATGGAAATCTATGTGAAAAATGAAGGCTTTACGCTTCTCTACGCTCATAGCGGCCAAGAGGCTCTAGAAATTATTAGGGTTCAAAAGGTGGATCAGATCATTTTAGATGTTCTGATGCCGCGCACTAGAGCTGATCGCCCACGTCACGGTGCATATCCGCAAGCTGCGTGAGAAGATTGAGAATGATCCCAAAACATCCGGAATATATCAGAACGGTTTGGGGTATCGGTCACAAACTCGAATAAAACAAGCCAGTATGCGATCTTATGCTGCATCCAAACGTGGTTTTTACGTGGGGATTTTCTGCAAAGGTATCTTAAATTCCAACTCCGGGATATTCTCTTTAACAAAATTCCCTTGATCATCCACTACACTGTTGCCGTTGGCATCCACTTTGTACTTCAACGTTTTTACGACCAGATACTTTGCACTCTCAGAAATCGGTCCATTCAGATAATCTTGAACTTTTTTGTAATGGTTTGGTGATGGGTTATTATCAACCCAGCCAAGGGCACTTACAAATTCCAGTTCATTCCCTTTGTCATCATAAAATTCATACTCCAATACCGGTGTATCCTGGTCGTTAAGGTAAGCATCCGGAATCGAGCCTTCATTCTGAGCAGTGATTTGAATGAGTGTAGTTGCCGGAGATACGGTAACTTTGTTAACGGTAAGTGCAAGGTGATCATGCACTTTCGTCAATCCAGGAGTGTATACGGTAGTATGGCTTGTATCTTTTTTGACAGGAACATCGATCTGGAACGGTTTATGAATCCCTGCAATTTGCATTGTCAAAGACAACATGAATTCGTTGGGCAGTGCCACGCCATGATCCACAGTATTGTTATTCGCAAATGTTAAAATCATTGAATCCTCGTCAGGACCGGTGCCCATCGTATATCCGATACTTCGTTTGAATGCATCGGGCTCACTTTCACCCGGATTCAGAGGTTTGCCGTCTACCGTAATGGTTGTTTCGTTACGTAAAAATGTTCTAGAAACAGATTCCCAACAGCATGCGCATCGCCGTAAACCTTAAGCTTAAACGATGGGCTGTGCAGCATGTTGAACTATATGACCGGTTTGAAAATGAAAGACCCAAAGTTTACATTAAGTATAAATAATAGAAGAGACATTATGAGCTTTTGGATGCAAAAAGATCAACACTAAAAGCTGTATTGAATATACGGTTCTTTACAAAACTACATAGTCATATTACACTAATAAAGTGAAGTAGATCGCTGTCAACCAAAACGTTTCATTGCAGCACGGTCTGATAATAACATCACAATAAAACGAATGCGGAAGGAAAACCAAAAACGTGGAAGTAACTAATAACATCATATCTTTCGATGCCCTAACTAATTTTCGGGACATCGGAGGGCATCAAACAATGGATGGAAAACGAATAAAAACTGGAATCCTATTTCGTTCCGATGAGTTATCACGTATGACCACACGTGATATCGAACTCGTGAATGAATTGCGTCTGAAGTTAATATGTGATTTGAGAACAGTAAGAGAACAAGAGTCTAAAAAGAGTCGAATGCTTAATCGGGGGATTGAGGTTAAATCTCTATCCATTCAGGATAAGAGCCAGGAGTTCACCCATTTTGAACTCATGAAACTTCTTGTTAGCAACTCTGAGAAGTTGAACTTTGAACAAATGATGAAAGATATGTATTATCATATGGCTTTCAGTAGCAAGGATAAAATTAAGGAGATCTTTTGCCTGCTGTCCGATGCGGGGAATGTCCCAGCCTTGATCCATTGTACTGGAGGGAAGGACCGTACAGGTTTTGTCACGGCTATAATTCAATTATTTCTGGGGGTACATTATGAGTCCGTAATGATGGATTACTTGTATTCCAACGAACGAATGGGTCCTAAAATGAAAAAAATAGAGAAATTCATTCGATTAATGAGCCTGTACAAAATTCCAACAGAACGCATTAAGCCTATGTTGGAAGTGCGCCGTGACTATTTGGAAGAAGTACTAAATGAGATTATGAAACAGTATGGTAGTATTGAACAGTATTTGTTAAAGGGATGTTGCATTCCTCAGAGCTGCCTCGAGTCCTTAAAGCAAAATCTACTCGATGGACTAGAGCATTAAATATGTAATCAGCAGCGCAATTTGGGGGCAAGATTTATTTCAAATTGGACAACAACGGCAGGATTGTCGAAATTTATACAAAATAACAGTATATACAAGTTTCTGTGGAGTAATACATGTTACCTATTGTTACCGCATGCTTTTAATCTGTTATTTCTGTAGCTGGGTTATCACTATCCCAAGGACACAACAGGCAACCTCCTAAGGTATGCCTGTTGTGTTTTTTGAATGTGTTGAGGCTTTGAATAATTTGATTGTATGCGCGGACCGGTACCATCCTTCCTAAAAATAAATTTAGCTAACTGTCCAATAAATATATTGATTAGTATCCCGGAAATAATCTCGATGACGCCAACCAAATGCATAAAATTCATGATGAGCTCCTTTTATCCGACTATACCGGAAATTGGTTATCCAAAGCCTTCTCTGTAGAGGTTGTATTGACTGATGATTGTCCGAACAAATTACCCAAGATAAAAATTAAGGCCATCGGAAGTAATATGAGCTTGAAATAGAAAACTTTTGATCTGGACAAAAGCTTGGTATCCAGCATCATGAATCGAAACCATTGGTGCACAGAAATTCCTCCTCTAATCTCTTAAAGATTTGCCTGTCAAATGTAAAAATACATGCTCCAGGTTTACTTCCTCATATTGAAAGGAGGAGAGGTGTATACCAAGATTTCGAAGGCTGTCTAAAATGTGGATAGCGTTTCCTTCATTGGGATCGATCCATAAGGTCAATTCTTTGTTTTGTACCGCGATTTTTTTGACTCCAGCAAAACGACTTACCTTATCCCACTCATCATTTTTTGTAGGTTGATAAACAATTTTAAGCGTATCCAAAGCTCCTGAATTTTGCTTAAGGTCTTTCAGAGTGCTGTAGGTAATGAGTTCGCCATAATCTATAATGGCTACCCGGTCGCATAGAAATTCAACTTCTTCCATGTAATGGCTGGTATAAATTACAGTTTTCCCTTGATATCTGCTCAAGTTTTTGACGGTCTCTAGAATGTGATTTCTTGACTGGGGATCAATCCCTACAGTTGGTTCATCCAAAACTAGCAATTTTGGGTTGTGCATCAAGGCAATGCCAATGTTGATCCTTCTCTTCATTCCTCCAGAGAATCGTGATTTTACCATCCAGCGTGTGGTTGAAATGATAAAAGGATCTAAAGTTTCGAAAAAGAATCCCCTTGAAGTAGCGCACTAACGCTGCTTTAAGGGGATTCTTTTTATCCATCCTCAATCGATCGATGATCATGCTCATGTCTAATGACATAAAAGCACCTCATTTTGACGGAATTACTCAACAGGTCGAAATTACCATCTATAACTTGAATCGACTGTGCAGATAACTAAACTTGGGGAAAACAAAAAGGAGGGATTTTACATGAAAAAAGCAGCGATTTTTGCCTTGTCAACTTGTTTGTTCCTTTCAGCTTCGGCAATGACTGCATCTGCAGCACCAGTGGAAAGTCATCAGCACAAAGTGCATGTTAAAGAACACGAAGCTAAAGAACACAAACTGCATGCGAAAGAACACAAAACGAAAGCGAAAGAACACAAAATGCGAGCTAAAAGCAAAGCACATAAAGTGCACACCAAGAGCATTAGACCAAAAGCACTACCGAAAACAGGTTATGGCGGCGTGAGCGAATAAGATCAAGATCGAAAAGAGGAAAATTAGGTTTTCCTCTTTTCTTTTAACGAAGGATGATACTAATGAATGATAAACGCAAATTAACACTCATAGTATTTATGACTCTTCCTGTTTTGTTATTCTCAGGTTGTCAAGATCATGCGTCGAAGTCTTCTGAAATGAAGAATACAGCACAGCCCCCCTTGCGTCAAACCGAGTCGCCTTATTCCAGGGAAATTTCCGAGGGGAAAGCAGAACCAAGTGTCCCCGTGAAAAATTCAAAGCAGCAAGACGAAGAGAACATAATAAATGAAGATGAAGAATCTGTATTTATAAAACCAAACCAAGTGTGGGTTCCATCGGTTGGTATAAAGGCCCCTGTTCAACCCGTAGGACTGTTAGAAAACGGGCAGATGGAAGCTCCCGTATCAAGCAAGGTTGCTGGCGTGTTTGTAGATGGCATTTTGCCTGGACAAAAGGGAAATGCTATTTTGGCAGGGCATGTTGACAATTACACGGGTCCCGCTGTTTTTTACCCACTTAAAAAGATAAAACCTGGGGAACCTGTGGTGTTATCAGACAATGAAGGAAATTACCTCGTCTTCAAGGTCGTGGCCGTAGAATCTTACCCTACAGCTGAGGCACCTATCGAAAAAATATTCGGCGATACTGATATGGAGCAGTTAAATTTAATTACTTGTACAGGAAAGTACAACCGAGTAAAGGGCGAGCATGAGAAGAGGCTAGTCGTTTATACGCGGTTGTTAAAATAATAATACTACGAAGGGAAATCGGGAGAGAAAATGACAAAAACTGTTTATTTCAGTATATACACAGCAATAGTATTGCTCTTCGGAAGTTCACACATCACCAACACTAATCATTCAGAAGATGAGATAAAAAGGTATTTACATGAGTTATTTGCTGTTCGTTCAAATTTTTTAGTGAATAAAAAGGCGAATATGATGAGTTACTATGATCAAGCTTATAGTTCAAGCCGTAATGCATATCGAGTAGAAGAAAAAAGAAAGACCTATCTAAATACATGGGGAGTTTATAGAGGAATTCATTTTACAGATTCTCAAAGTGATATTCGTGTTACCCGAATTCAAATGGAAGGGGATACAGCGAAAGTGTCATTAGCTCATTCCCAAAAATTAAGCTACATATATGTAGATAAAATCTTGCCTACCCAATCTTTTGGTATTGGTACTTGGCATGCTATTACTTTGAAAAAAAAGAATGGAAATTGGATTGTGTTTAAAGAGTGGTATCTTGATCCTCTAGAAGAAAACCCCAAATTAATTGGAGGGACTTCAGGAGGCACTGTGAATTTTCCTCTTCACAATGAAATTATAAAGGATGGAAAAAAATACAAAAGAAAGAAAGCCGTTGAATATGCTAATAAATATGCAGGTACTGCTTGGGGGGCAGGCAATAATGGGCGGTACAATCCAAAATATTTGAATTATAACGTTAAAGGTGGAGACTGCACGAATTTTGCCTCTCAGGTGGTTGGTGATCAGGAGGAGGGTGGAGGTCTCAAGATGATGGGACCTTGGCGTTATCGCTATGCTGGAGGCGGGAGCCGAACTTGGGTTCAGACGGATGCCTTTAAGAACTTTATTTTGCACTCCGGTTATGGAAAAGTCATTGCAACCGGATATTTCTCTGAACTTATAAAACCAACAAGCAAACATCCGGATACCGCTTTTGCAAAACTGTTACCGGGTGATTTAATTGCTCATGTTGTAGACAATGACGTAGACCATTTTTCAGTAGTAACCGGATTTGACGCCAACGGCTATCCTCTGGTTAATTCGCATACTGCGGATCGTTATCGAGCGCCTTTTGATTTGGGCTGGGATAAACATACCAAATATATTTTAATTCACATCAACGATTAGTACATGTACTGGCATTCTAGATAAAAATTTTGCACCATTCATATCGCATTCTCCATGGTCATAGGATGATACGGACAAGTCTTATGCAGTGGAGGAAAATGATGAGCTCTTCTTTCATCAAACAAACGGTATTCCGAATATGTGCAATTTTGATGGTAAAAGCAATCGGCTTAATCGGCAGAGTCTCACTAACAAGACTTATTGGTGCGGAGGGGATTGGGCTTTTTCAGATTGCTTACTCTTATTTTGGATTAGGATTAATGCTGCTAACCGGCGGATTACCAACTGCATTAGCCTTGTATACTGCGAAGCATCCCTCACAAGGCTGGATATGGTTCAAGATTTTTTCTATTTATTTAATCATTATAGGGGGATGCGCAGCTACTCTTACTTTTTATTATTCAGCTACGGTAGCAAGGTTTCTTGGCAACGAGCAGCTTCATTATTTCATTCACTTTCTGGCCCCGGCCTTTTTTACAGTTCCCTTATTAAGTCTACTTCGTGGTTATTTACAAGGCATCGAATTATACAATGTAATTGCTGTCTCCGAAATCATTGAACAAGCAGTTCGAGTGTTGTTCATGCTAGCTATCGTTTTTCTTTTCCTCCCTCAAGGTCCTGCATTTGCAACCGGTAACAGCATGTTGAGTACATCACTTGGTGCGATTTCTGCCTTTTTAGTATTAATTTCATATTACCTATATGTGAATCGACAAGGTAATCAAGCACCAATCCGTTATTCAGATATTAAATTCCAAAAGAGATTAAAATGGTTTATACACAGTTCTTTCATTATATCCATTACCCGATTGCTAATTCCGCTTTCTGATGTTTTGGACGCTATTATAATCCCTAACAGACTTCAAGTTGCGGGTTATTCATCTGCAGAAGCAACAGCAATGTTTGGAGTTCTTACAGGTATGGCTGCACTTGTAGCCTATATGCCCACCCTGGTCACTGCCGCGCTTTCACATACATTAACCATGAGAATGGTAGCAGATTGGCAGGCAAGAAACTATGAACGCTTTCATCTTCGTACTAGATTAGCACTGAAGGTATCCTGGATATGGGGCTGGATATCGAGTCTGTTTCTTTATGTCTATAATAAGGAAATTTCACTTGTTTTATTTGGCACAATTGAGGCGGCAGGACCCATTCAATTTTTATTTATCGTTCCATTGCTTGTGGGTTTACGTGAAGTAAGCACAAGCATACTTTGGGTCCAAGAGTATAAAAAAGTACCGTTAATTGGTCTAATTAGTGGAATAAGTATTTCATTAATCGTTCATTACTTTCTTGTTGCAAAACCCGGGCTAAATTACATCGGGGCAGCAGTGGGTATCCTCACTTTGGAGTTCATTGCAGTATGCTGTAATTTACTTGCTATGATCCCTATGATGAAGAGGATAAAATGTCGCCGATTGATAATCGATGCGCTAGTCCTAATATTCATAATGTTTTTTGTTAATCATTATACTCATCATGCAGAATCTGAAATAATACAGACCGTTATCGGAATGATCATTTATATCGGCTGCAGTTTAATTTATGCTGTCATTCGTTTTAGGTCTGATACCTAACTGGATTTGCATGATTTTGAAGTTGAAATAGTCCAGTTTGTCCCACAAGGGAGTAGTATTAGTTCTAAAACATAGGTAAGACATATACACTGAAAGTGAAGAATGTAAACCTTCCAACATAGTGGCACATTCTTCACTTTCACATGGTTCTGATTGGGTATGTGCAAAGAACCCCTGCAGTATTATTCTGCAGGGTTCTTTGTATTGTGTTACCAACACCTTGTTTCCGGCGTGTCTAAATAACAATTCGCCGTGTCAACTTTATAAAATTTTGAATAATTTGAATCATAACGTTGAAAAGGAGAGGCACTCATGGGTGAAGTTGGTTGCGAAAGAGCTTGCTTTTATTCATCCTCCACTTCCTTATAAGCACGTTGTTTTTTTTTGCGTTTACCTAATTGCTTCGCTATGGTATAGCCGATAAGATATGCAGCAGAAGAGGTGTTTCCATCGACTGTAAATGGAACTATGGACGCATCTGCAACGACCAAATCTTGAACCCCATGCACATTTCCTCTACGGTCAACGACTCCTCCTTTCGATAAAGGAGCCATACGCAGAAAGCCTTGCTGATGGTGATTATGATCGAAATTTTCCTTAATAAATTCTTCAAGCCTGTCATCATCATCAATCACATCGAATGTTGGGGATAGTAGCTGATACGAAGAATCAATCTTTTCCAACTCTAGGGCAATGTCTCTGATATACGTTCGATAAATTCTTTTTACAGCCTCCATGTCGTCTGGATTGGAGAGAAATCCTTCGTCTGCCAATACGATATTTAGCGGATCTTTGCTCTGTAAGCGGATCGTCCCTTTGCTCTTTGGTTGCAAGTACAAAATCGCTATTGTCAATTCTTCTTCGGATCCGATACCAACGAGTTGAACCGCCCGTTCATCCGGGTTGATACCAGATGGATCTGGCAAGAAGGCTCCTCCCGTATAAAGTGCATTTGGATCTAGGGAAGGGAGAGGGCGATCTTCTGAATTGGTAGCAAATACAGCGGAATTTAGCGTATGGTTTTTTAACCTTTGCCCTACGTTTGGGTTATCGAAGATGACAGGGATTCCAGCCTTTTTCAATATTTTAGCGGATCCAATTCCAGACAACATTAACAACTGAGGGCTATTTATCCCTGCAGATATAATAACTTTTTTACGGGAATACGCACGGATGCATTTGCCATCCTTCAAATACTCAACGCCAACGGCACGTTTACCGGAGAAGAGAATACGGAGAGCCGTTGTCCGAAACCTTACAGTTAATTTTCGGTTATTAACACCACGACCTGCTGGCGTCATAATATCCGGTGACAGGAAGGCAGTGGAAGAGCTCTCCCTACGACCATCAGGTTGTTGATATAATTGCCAACGGGTGAACGGTCCCAGAGGAGTATCCGGATCATTATAGTCAAGAATGATGGGAAAACCCGATGCTCGCTCGATCGCAGATGTCAGCTTGTTTGCCATCGGTGTTGGAGTTTCAGGAGCTTGCCTAATGTTGATTCTTCCTCGATACCCCCGAGCTTCGAAATTTGTAGTATCACCGTTATAATTTTCCAAAGCTTTGAATCGTCGGGTGGCTTTATCAGGTGACCATAGAGGTCCGAGCAGTCGTTCCCACTTTTGGAGCACGGCAGCTGTCGGTCGTACATATTGCTCTCCGTTTATTGAAGAGCCACCGCCCGAGAGCCGCCCCGTCGTCCATTCGAATGCGCGTCCATCAAGTCCTTCTTGGGGGCTGCCTTCTCCCTGCCAAAAGTAATTTGGAAAGAAACTTTCTTCAAGCTCAAGCGCAAAGGTCGAATCCTTGATCGGTTTGTCTTTGTCATGATTTCCACCGGATTCTAATACAAGCACGGAAGTTCGCATGTCATCAGTGAGTGACTTTGCGATAACGGCTCCTGCCGGGCCTGTGCCTACCACAATGTAATCATAGGTTAATTTTTTCTCCATTTACGCACTCCTTCTGGAAATGAACTAATTCAGAATATTAATTTGCTCTGACAAATGTGACTAATGCTGTTATCGGTCCATAGTGAAGGGATAATAGTTAATGAAATGGAGATCCAGCGTATAAAATTCCTTTTCGGAGTTTGTAACTGGGAGTGAACTTTTGGAAAATTCCGAGGAAATGGCTTATAAATTAAGCAAGGAAATGAAGAAAAACATTGAGAAGCTCATCCATAAATTTCAGCATCACCAAATTGACCCGGTAGGATTCGGTCTGTATGCAAGAGCATATCACTATCCTTTATACAAGGCGGCTCAGGATAACTGGGGCGAAGAACTCTCCCGAGCTCATTTTCAAGTAGAGGTCAACCTTCGGATCGGCGCGACTGGAGCAGTGGAATAAACTCACTCCAAAGAATCTTGATAGCCCGGCTAAAGGTCATTATTTCTCAGGGGGGATCTCTGGCGTATAACCAGAAAATCTCGTGGGTCCATTGGTTATAACGATGTTCTGATCGATCGAATCATCTTTCGTCTCGATTTTATCATCGGTCAGATCTGACCTCTGTCCCGATATAAGATTTGAGGCTTTCTTTCAGCGTTGTTACCGGACGGCCCAATAAATTTTCCAGGTCGCCAGAAGTTGAAGCCGTATCGATTTTTCTTAAAAAGCTAAATATCCAATGTTGCACCTCGTAGGTGGGACATAGGGATATCGGTTTGCCCGTTAGCTCTGAAAGAGTGGAGACCAAATCGTTGAAACTCCAAGCGGCTGGCGCAACAAGCTCATAAGTCTTATTCCAATGGTCCTCACCGGATATTACTCCCGCTATGGCGGCCGCCAGATCGTAGCGCGTAACAGCGTTGAATTTCCACGACCCTGGAGGGATGCAAAGATTCTCTGTTGACATGACTGTATTCAAATCCAGCGCTTCAATAAAGTCCATGTACAAACCACTGCGAAGAAAAGTATAAGGAATTCCGGTTGTGCGAATGGCATGCTCGGTAGCCAAATGCAAATGGGTCATTGAAATGTCGCTATGTTCAGGAAAGGCGAAACCGGTGTATAAAAAATGGCCAACGTTCGCTTTTTTTGCAGCTTCAACCACATGGGCATGCTGCCGCAAACGAAGGGTATCATCGGGATGGGGGCTAGAAATGAACAACAGCCGTGAGGCGCCGGCGAATGCCTCCTTCAAGGAGGCAGGTTCGTCGTAGTCGCAGAAACGGACCGCAATTCCCTGCTCCTCCAATGATGTTGCAGACTCCATATGGCGAACGCAAGCAATGATTTGATCAGGCTGAACATGGTGAAGAAGCTCTTTGATAATGAAACGGCCGAGCCGACCATTGGCTCCTGTAATTACGATAGACATCGAATGTCATCCTTTCCGTATTTGGTTAAGTCCTTAACTAAATGGGCGTAAAACACCGTTTATGCTTCTTTTAATTTTTGGAGAAGGCACAGAAGCTGCTTTAATTCAGGTTCAGTCAGCACGTTCATTTTGTCGGAAATCCGCTGCCTGTTCGCGGGCAGGTTGTGGATCAATAGACGCTGACCTTCGCTTGTAATGGTGATGACCGACTTTCGACCATCCCGGGGATGGGGTTCCCGGCGAATCAAGCCTTCATGTTCCAAGGGGGTAAGCAGAAGACTGATATTGGGTTTGGTTACACCGATTTTTTGTGCCAGCTTGGAAGGAAGCATGGTCCCTCCCTCTTTCATAAGCTCAACTAAAATTCGTATTCTGGCTCCGTTCAGCCCTTGCGCTTTCCAGTAGCTTTCGGATACGTCGACCAGTTTTGCCGTTGTTTCCACCAGTGTGAAGAAAGCCAGGGTAGGCAGCGGCAAATCGAGCACGTATTGTTGCAGGTCATTCAAAGTGATCACGCCTTTCATATAGTTAAGTGCTTAACTATATTTAATGTAATTCTAACTGGGGCGATTGTCAATCGACGAAATTCCCTAATCCGTCCGTTCCAGCTCTTCGAAATCCTTATTTAAGGGTTTCTGCGTTTTTTTGATTTCTCCACTTCATTTGTATTTTCCACCGCTCTGAATCCTCCATGCTGGAGGGATGTTTATGGATTCCACAAGTCTAACCCGGAAGAAAATCAAATTCACTGAAAATGAGACATTTACGGAACCCTTGCGTATTTTTACAATGATCAGCAAGTACGAACATAGGTCCATACTCGTTTCGTCCTGTAAGTTCATTGAGAGGAGGGGCGATCGTTTTTACCAAACGCATAGGTTAAACCATATTCGAAAGGGGAAGTTTGATGAAATTACGTATCGCGCCTTTCAAAACCCAGTTGATCATACTTACGATAACGCTATTAGGTTTGTCCTCGCTGCAACCGGCGCCTGTGGAAGCTCAATCGTCAATGAACAAACAATTCGGAAATCCTGTTTCCGTGGGGGCGCCAATTCAGCAGGTTGCCATTTTTGAAAGCGCTTATGGTCAAGAGGATGGTCGTGACGTCATGTATACCACGGTGAACGGAAAGCCGGCCATGTTAAACGTCATTGACCTCGTGGACAATAAACTGCTCCGGACGATCCCTCTTCCAGACGCAGACAGCTCATGGGCTAAAACCATTGCTCCAGATGGAACGCTATATATAGCAGGTCAATCCAAGGTGTACCGATATTCGCCCCAGACCAAAGAGCTTGATGATTTGGGGCCCGCGATTCCTGGCGAGACCTCCATTTGGGGACTGATCACGGATGAGCAAGGCAATGTATACGGTGGAACCTATCCAAACGCCAAAGTGTTTAAATTCGATTCTAAGTCGAACTTGTTCACGGATTACGGAACCATGGTAGAAGGGCAAGGGTATGTTCGTTCCATTGCATATGCGGATGGTATTGTGTATGCAGGTATCGGAACGATAGGCCATATCGTCAAGCTCGATCCGGTTACCGGGGATAAGGCGGAGCTGCCGATTCGGGACGTACCGGGCGTAAGCAGTCTCCCGTTTGTGTATGGCCTGGATGCCAGGGGGAATTACCTCTTCACTTACTTAAACGGCAATGGAACAACCGCATTGATTATATACGATATGGCGAGGGGCGTCTGGCTGGATGAGGTATACAGCGGATACGGCGGCCTGGATGTGTCGCCCGAACGCGAAGGAAAGGTGTATTTCGTCCAAAATCGGAAAGTTCAAGCCTTTGACATGACGACGCAGCAGGTCACGGATACGGGTATTGCCTATGGAACTGGTTTCCGCTCTGCCGGCTGGGTTCGTTTTCCGGATGATCCGGAGCTTCCCGGCGAGACCTTAGTGACGATCCAATTCGGAGGGAAGGCGGCACTGTTCAACTTCGAGTCCGGCATTCATAAGACCCTGCCTGCGGTTGCCGAAGGACAACCTACGCTTATACAGGCTTTGGAGAAGGGACCGGACGGCAAAATCTATACAAGCGGCATGACCTCCGCATTGGGAGGAGTCTTCGACCCCGTTACGCGTATTCATTCGACGTATCCGATGGGCCAAGCTGAAAGCATCGGCTCGCTCGGGAATGACGTATACTTTGGCATTTATCCCAAAGCGGAGATTCGCAAACTGGATACGACGCTTCCCGTTCAAACGGATCCGAACAAACCGAACCTCAATCCGGAATCCTTATTCTACATGGAGGAAGACCAGGATCGTCCTTATGTTCAGACTACCGGCGGAGGCAAAATCTACTTCGGGACTATCCCGTATTACGGAGAATTGGGCGGAGCGCTCGTTGCGTACGACCCGGCCTCGAATACGTTTGATGTTCATCGCCATGTTGTGCGGAACCAGAGCATTGTGGGCTTGGTTTATCGGGACGGCAAGATTTACGGCTCGACCAGCATCAAAGGTGGCCTCGGAATCGATCCAACCGAGTCGGAAGCGAAAATGTTTGTGTGGGATGCCGTTAGTGGAGAAAAGCTTAGCGAATTCACGCCTGATATTCCGGGCGCCATGAAATCCCCGATCATGATTAGCGGGCTGACCTTCGATAAAGACGGACTCCTCTGGGCAGCAGCAGACGGCATTCTGTTTGCGGTGGACCCTGGGACGCAGGAGGTCGTTAAAAGCAAGGTCATTTATCCAGGTGTCACCGACTATGGGATATGGAGGCCGATCCACCTCAGATGGGGGAACGATGGCCTGCTCTATACCGACCTCTACGGTCAATTGACAATATTGAATCCCGATACGATGGAGCATAAAGAACTGGGAATCCAATCTGCACTCTTTACCTTGGGGGATGACGAAAACATCTATTATGCGCAAGAAACCCGAATGTACATGATTCCCGTCTCCAATGTCGGAGAAGAAGATGCCGAGCCGCCAGTGACGGATATCGCAGTCACGCCAGATCAACCGGACGGAAAAAACGGTTGGTACGTGAACCCGTTGGAAGTTGCATTATCGGCCCGCGATGAAGGATCCGGCCTTGAATCCACGCAATATTCCTGGGATGAAAGTGTAAGCTGGATCAACTACGATGGTTCGCCATTGCAAGTGCTTGATAACGGTCGTCACGTGTTTACTTATCGATCCGTCGACAAAGCCGGCAATGAAGAACTCCCGCGAACGATCCAGTTGCATGTGGATCAAGAGGGACCCGTAATCCATTGGAAATCGGATATTCCCGAAGAAATCAGCAGTGCGCATGATTTGGAGCTAGCCTTTGAAGTTCAGGACGAATGGTCAGGCACAGATTCCGATCGTATTGCGGTAACTCTGGACGGTGAGCAAGTAAATCATAATTCCGCTCTTCTATTATTCGGTCTACCTCTTGGCGAGCATACGCTGACAATACGGGCAGCCGACTTGGCTGGTAACGAATCCGTTCAAGAGGTGAATTTCAAAATCGTCACTAGTTTCAACAGTCTGGAAGAGCTTGTATATCGATTTGCTGAACAGGGATGGATTGACAACCATGGTATTGCGAACAGCCTTGCTACGAAGGCCGCAAAAGGGAATATCACAGCCTTTATAAATCAAGTCCGCGCCCAAACGGGGAAGCATATTTCAACGGAAGCAGCAGCCTATTTGATTCGGGATGCATCGGCACTCCAGTAACATTACGGTGTTTAAACTTAAAGCAACCGCTCCTGACAAAAGGGGTGGTTGCTTTAGTTCATTTAAAGCGATCAAATCCGGTAAGCGAGCGTTGACAACAATAACTGCCCAGATGGATGAATTGACACAAGAAAGAACAGTGTATATATTATATATATACACTATGCACTTAATTAACAGCAGTGAGGTGAACGGCATAAAAATCATATTATCCAACGCATCGAGCGATCCGATTTACATACAGATTATGAGCCAGATTAGACAGAGTATCTTGAGCGGAGAATTGCGCGCAGGCGACAGTCTCCCTTCTATAAGGCAGCTTGCTAAGGATTTGCAGGTTAGTGTTATTACGACTAAGCGTGCCTATGAAGAATTGGAGAACGAAAAACTAATCGATTCGGTCGTAGGCAAGGGGTGTTTCGTATCAGGGGCAAATAAAGATTTCATCAGGGAGCAGCGCATGAAGCGATTAGAAGAGAAAATGATGAATATCATTCGAGAAAGCAAGGAATTAAACATGAGCCAACAAGATGTAATCGATCATCTGATTTTACTGTTCGAGGAGGAACAAACGCCATGAATGCAATCGAATTACGAAATTTAACAAAAACATACCCTCTTTTCAAAGTCGATCATGTATCTCTGGATGTGAAACAAGGCTACATTACTGGACTCATTGGTCCGAATGGTGTTGGTAAAAGCACCTTAATCAAGATGATGCTCGGCATGATTCGTCCCGATTCCGGCAGTGTAAAAATACTCGGCCTGGATATGCCTAAACATGAAGTCGACATTAAACAGCGCATCGGCATCGTCTCAGATGATTGCTTCTATTATGAGCATCTTACGATTCGTGATACGAAGAGAATGATTGCACCTTTTTACAGCGATTGGAATGAAAAGAAATTTAACCGCTACCTCGAACAATTCGAATTGTCTCCTAAGAAGAAGGTTGAAGATTTATCTAAGGGAATGAAGATCAAACTCTCCCTTGCCATTGCCTTATCCCATGAGGCTGAACTCCTGGTCATGGATGAGCCGACTTCTGGACTCGATCCTGTGTTCAGAAGGGAAATGCTCGATCTGCTTGCGGATATGATGCAGGACGAAAAAAACACGATTATTTTCTCGACACATATTACGACGGATTTGGACCGCATTGCTGACTATATTACTTTCGTCAATGGCGGAAAACTCGTATTCAATGAAGCGAAAGATGATGTGCTTGAGAGATACGCGATCGTGAAGGGCGACTTACAACTGATTGATTCGGATATTCGAAAGGAATTTATCGGGATTCGTGAGACGGCGCTTGGTTTTGAGGGCTTAGTAGATAATAGACGCAAGGCCGCGCAGCTGTTTGGCAATAATGCTATTTTAGAAAAACCATCCTTAGAAGACATCATGTATTTCACTGCCAAGGGAGGACGAGTTCATGCTTAATTTGCTTCGTAAAGACTTCATCGCTTTAAAAAGCTCGCTGTGGACGATTCTTCTTTATCTCGCTGTATTCAGTTTCGCTTTTATCCCCAAAAGTGAAATGTCTATTTATTTTGTAGGAATCTATACGGCATTCGGCTCCATTATTCTAGCTACGATGATCGATATCAAAAACAATAACCATAAATTTCTGGTCACGCTGCCGATTAGTCGCAAACATATTGTGCAAGCCAAATACATAACAGCCATCATCTATACATTGTTTGGAGTCATTGCTTCTTACGGGATTCACTGGCTCATTAAGCTTTCATTCCCACAGCTTGAAAAGCCAGACTATACGGTATTGTCCATATTGGTTTCAGTAGGAATGCTGCTTGTTCTAATTTCTATCTATATGCCTCTTTTTTACGCACTTAGTAAAAAAGGAGCCGGAATTATCAATGCAGTGTTCATGGTCTCCTTAATTATTCTGGCACAACCTGCAGCGGTGCTAATGAATATGGTGAGCGAGAAAGGTCTCATTACCGATCAAACATTGCTTCTTATTCTAATGGGTATCGTAGTTGTATTCATCGCTTCCTATTTCTTAACGATAAGCCTGTTTACTAGAAAAGACTTGTAAGAGTCCCCGCGGGATGCATGATGAAAGTGTGAATACAAAGAAGGAATAGCCTTTCTTTTGCCGAAAGAATGACTACGAGTTTCATATGAGTTGTAAAAATGGAGGTGACTGAATGGATTTGAACGATGACCCAAAAGAATCAGCTCTTGCTCCCGAAGAAGATCAAAGTGAAGAAAAGGAACGACGCACCATGTCGACCAGCAGCGGGCTTCTGGAATCGGCCATCGACAAATTTGCCAGAGAAGGCGGCTTTGACGACTCACCATTAAAGGGAAAGCCGATTAAGATCGAAGACGGGGATGTTCTAACCGGGATCATGAAGAACGCGAATTATCAGCCGGCATGGGTGGAGCTGAGAAAAGAAATCGCCGCCGACATCAAGCGGCTCTTGGAGCGCCCGGAGTCGAATGCGATTCCGGAGACAGAGTTCGAGGCCATCAATCAAAAGATTATAAAATACAATCGAATGGTTCCGAATCCACAGCTGCAAAAAGGACTCCTGTCCGAAGTCAATTTGCATGCAGCCTACGATAAATGGGAGTAGCTAATTACCTCAAATGTGCTTCTTCCCAGTTACCATTCAGGGGACCAAGATAACAAACGGCGAAAAAGACCTTGAAGTTATCCGCTTCAGGGTCTCTTTTGAATAGGGTCCATACTCACTTCATTTCACCCCGCCAAGCATCCAGCTGCTTCTGCACTTCCTGTCGTACGTCATCCAAGCCGGCTTGCTTCAGCTCCTCGTTAAACTTGGGGAGGATCGTATCCACATCGACGGAGCCTGTCATGAGGCTAGGATAATATTTATGCCAGACCATCTCGATGTTATCGGTTTGGACGGTCAGCTTGGATAGATCAGGTGTAAAGCCGAGTACATTGGACTTGACGACGCCAGCGTTATACTTGCGAAATTGATCCCATTTGTCGAGGGGATCCGGGTTTTCGCCGCCCATGGTTTTCAGGATAAACCAATTCCCCTGCGTGTACTGTACTCCTGAATAGCGGCTTGCAGGCGCATCCGGAATCGGGTCGCCATTGCTGTCCTTGCCTGTATTTAGAACGACTTGCCCTTGTTCATCCAGTGTGTAGTGCACGCCTTCAATCCCATAGTTAAATAAGTTTCGGATTTCCGGGTCCGTATTGAGCAAATTCAGAAATTGAATGCATTCTACCGGATGCTTGGTATTGGCATTCACGGTCATGATGCCGCCGCGGACGGATTCCGTTGTGACGGTGCTTGGGGTTACAGGATTCGCTACAATCTTGTAGCCGCGATCCTTACTCCAAGTTGTCTCCGAGAGCGGACCGCCGCCTGAGGACTTCCAGAACACTTTGGCCCCTCGTTTAAGTCCTCCCGGCTCTCGCAGGGCCGCATCCTCATTAATGAAACCCTCCTTGTAATAACGCCTTAACGTATCCAGTACCTGCCGCGCTTCCGTGGTTTCGAAGATATTCACCACCTGAGCACTAGGGTCCAATGATTTGATCATTAAGGGCAATTTATGGTTCATAATATATTCGTATCCATGGAGAGCGAAGAAATTGTGGGAATCCCGATCCAGCTCCATGGGGATGTAGGCCGGCTCTTCCCGATGAATCATCCGAAGCAGCGGTTCAAGCGATTCCAGTGTATTGTACTTGGTAATATCGATATTGTACTTACTCACGATGGAAGCGGGATACATCCACTGATCAAGCACGGCTAACTCTTTATTGGTCGGCACACCGTAAATGCTGCCATCGTTCATACGTACCCCTTGCCAAAAGGTAGGGTCAATCGCGTCGTACATTTCCTTGCCCAGGCCGGCAAGGTAGTCATCCAGCTTCAGCCAGGCGCCGCGCATCGCGGTGGTTGCATAATTGGGTGCAAACGCAATGTCAAATGGACTTCCGGCGGATATCAGCGTGTTCAGCCGATCCTCATACTCCTGCCAGCTCACCTTGACATAGGTGATCGTTACACCGATTTTACGAGCCATGATTTCATTGATTTTATCATTGACGAGCTGCAGATCCTTGTCAGGCTCTCCGATGGTATAATAGATCAGGTTTACCGTGTCCCCATCATATGTTTCGTTGTTGTATCCAGGCTGCCGGAAGCAGCCGGTTGTATAGGATGTGAGCATCAATATGAGACTGATGATCATGAAGATGCGTTTGGGCCTTCTTGGGTGCTTAAACATCATCGGTATCCCCCTTTTTCTCCGCGTTCGCTGTTACCCTTTTCCCCGCAGTTCAGAAGGAGATTTTCGGAAAAAGCTGTGAAAGTGCGTATAGAAGTAGTTGAGATTGTTGTAGCCGACGGAAAATGCGATGTAGGAAATCTTCTCATCTGTCGATTGAATTCGCTCTTGTGCAAGGAGCATTCGGTAAGCCATAAGGTATTCGGAAAACTTCATGGCGGTTTCTTTAAGAAACAATTGACCAAGGTAGGTGCTGTTCATCTGAAAACGCTCCGCTACGGATTTCAAGGTGATATTCTGAGCATACTCTGTCCTGATCATCAGCAGAATACGGTTGACCAGCTTGGATAAGCTGTCATAGCTTACACCTAATACCGGGTCCGTGTTCAGGCTTTCGCTATTCCTGTTGCCTATCGAACCGCCCAGATCTTCGACGATGATCTTCTCAATCACTTGCTGCAGCTTGGTGCGTTCTATGGGCTTGAGCAGATAATCTTTGACGCCACAGCGAATGGCTTCCTGAGCATAGGTAAATTCACTATAGCCGCTCATGATGATATATTTCGTAGGGATTTGAAAATCGTTCAGCCTGCGGATCGCTTCATATCCAAGCTCCTTGCCAATGCAAACATCGAATATGGCGACATCCGGCAGCAGGTCAACCACTTTGGACATGGCCTCCTCCGTGGATTCACAGGTTTCGATCCGGCCAAATCCGTATTGCTTCCAATCCAGGATTCGCTTCATTCCCTCCAAAATCTGAGGTTCGTCATCCACAATCATCAGTTTATACATGTTCAATCACCTCTTTAGAAATCCGCACGGAAATGTTGACTCCAGCTTCCTCATTATTCGCAATCTCGATCGAAAAGCCGCTCCCGTAGAAAAAGTGAAGGCGCGTATATACGTTGCGCAGTCCGATACTATTGGAAGAAGGTTCATCATGATTAGACAGTGTGCTTTGAACGGTCCGTAAATGCTCCGGAGGAATCCCGCGTCCGTTGTCCACGAATTCCAGTACATAGCAGTCTTCGGCTTCAAAGCCATTAACGACATACAAATTAAACTCATGATTTGCGTTAAAGCCATGGATGAAAAAGTTCTCAGCCAAAGGCTGCATCCAGAATTTTACGGTAGGGATGAGGAGCAGCGCCGGCTCTACATTGACTTGATAATAAAAGCGCTCGGGGTACTTAAACTCCATAATCTCCAAGTACTTCTGCAGCAATTCCAGCTCGCTGGCAATCGAAATGATATTTTCTTTTTTGACGATTTCACGATAGAGTGTCCCCAGCGTTGCAATGGCGTCAGCGGTGTCCCGGTCCTGATTAACAAGAGCCGTGGAGCGGATAACCTCTAACGTATTGTATAAAAAATGCGGGTTAATTTGATGTTGAAGCGCTTTCATTTCAGTTTCCTGCTGTTTGATCTTTAACAGATATTCATTACGGATATGCTTATCCAGCTGCTGAATCATATCGTCCAATTCCCGGGCGATCATGCCGTATTCATTCCGACGGTAGCGGGCAGGGCGGTTCGGTGTAAAATTGGCCATCTTCACGCGTCCAATCGATTGAATGATGCGGCGCAGGAAGAGGGCATCATCCCGCATATTGTAGGCAATGAGCAGAAGCACACTAATCATGGCCGTCAATACGATCAGAAAGATGGTGATCAGCATCCCGGCATGCTGACGGATGAGCATGGATAAATCGATGATGCTGACGAATTTGAAATTAAACTTGGTGGATGGAAAGGAGACAAAAAAGATATGCTTCAAAATACCTTTAGAAATAATGCCGTGACCGCGTCCATTCGACGCTGCTAGTCGGGATAGTTCTTCCAGGTCCTGGTCCTGTCCGTTACCGATCAGATATATTTCACCGGAAGGACTAACTGCAGCCGCATTACCCAATCGGAAGTTTTGAACGGATTTAAAGATTTGCTCACTGCTGACCAGGAAGCGCAGCTCACCGAATTCCTGGGGACCTGACGTGGGATCCGACAGTTTCTTGCGATATACGAATCCCTTCATCAGGGTGTCGCGAAAAGTTTCATCCGTATTCGGAAGCCCGAAGGTAAAACTTTCAATTCCGTTATCATTAAAACGGACGACATTGCCATACTTGTCGGTATGCGTGCTTATCTGCGTGATTTCACCCTGCGCCCAGCTGTACAGATAAGTCTTAACATCCTCCGGAAAAGAAACCAGCGGCTGTGAGAATTGGCTGTTCTGCAGCCTGCGGGTTAAGTATCCCTCAGCACTGCTGCTTAAAAAGCTGCGCGCATCATCCATCAGACCTGTATTGGAGTAAATACGCTGCATGTAAGCCTCAATGCGGTCAGCATCATACTGCAGCTCATTCTCTATACGCGAGAAGGCATTAGCCGCCTCGATCCGGGAGTTACCAACCCATTGATTCAGCAGCAGGGCACAGGTCAGCGTACCAAGCGTGATCCCAATGGCCACGACGAAGATGACATAGGCAATAAACTTGTGACGATAAATTTTGATTTGCAAAAAAGAGCCCATATGACACCTCGATTGCAGCAGGTCGTTGAAACAAGTTGCTATATCTCAATTTAACACGATTAACGCCTAGCTTCATAGATCGTAAGGAAAAAGCACCCCTTAAGAGAGCCTCATTAAGGGATGCGTTGAATGTAAAACTTACTTGAAGTAATTGTTGATTTGCTCTTGGGCAGCTTGCATAATCGTGTCCATGCCGGCTGATTTTAATTCAGCCGTAATCTTCGGCACCATTTTCTCCGGATCGGATGCGCCCGTGATCAGCTCATATTTGTATTTATCCCATACCGCTTGGCAATTCGCTACTTCGGTCTGAAGCTCGGTGATGTCCAGCGCAAAGCCTAGGATCGTAGAGGAGGTCGCTGCATCGTTCAGCTTTTTAACCTGTTCCCATTGATCTTCAGGAGCGCCTTTGGTCACCGCCAAATTAAAGAATGTGCCTTGTGTGTAAGCAGCCAGCGGCCAAGTATCGGATGTGCGCTCAATCACCTTTTCGCCATCGACATTGTTGTAGTCTACGCCTATCTCGCCGAATGCCAGCATATTGCGAAGTTTAGGATCCGTGTTCACTAATTCAAGATATTTCAAGGCTTCCTTCTGATATTTCGAATTTGCCGAAATCGCATTGAGCGAGCCTTGGATCGTACTGGTGGTATAGATAGGACCATAATGCTGAACCATATTATACTTTTCAACGGCGTCATTGATTTGCCAGCTGACCTCGGCTCCCGGGAATGCCTGGGCTGCAAAGAACGGTCTGCCTTTATCGTTCTCCGTTTTCGTCGGAGCATCCGGGTTGATGATGCCATCTAGATACCACTGGTGCAGGAGCTTCAGATTGGCCATGACATCCGGCTGCTCGAGAACAGAGACCACCGTGCGTGCTGCATCGTCCGCTTTTACGCCGATAGGAGGGAAGCCTAGCGTTAAATCGTCATATTCGTTAAAGAAACCGTTCAAGCCTTCGCCTTGCGTCATTGGCAGCGGATAGAAGCTTTTGCCTTCGCCAGCCTTCATGTCATGGAGAGGTTTATCCAGATCCTGCAGCGTTTTGATATTATTCATGTCGATGCCGTACTTTTGCACATACTTATCATCGAATACCCAGTACTGCGTTAGCGCTGAATCCTTGTACGTCGGAACGGAATAATACTTGCCGCCGATTTTTGTGCCTTCCCATACCTTCTCGGGAATCAGTTTGTACAAGTCGGGCGTTTCGCTCTGAACCAGATCCGTAATATCGGCAAATGCGCCCATAGCTACTTGCTTGCTGTATTTACCGCTGTTCGTGAACATGATGTCGAAGGGCTCGCCGGTATTCACGATGGTGTTCATTTTGGTATCCCATTCTCCCCAGCTGGCTACCTTGATGTCAACCTTCACGCCAATCTTATCGGCCGTGTAGGCATTCATGGCATCAACCGCTTTGCTGAAATTGTTCGGCACTTGGCCCCCGATGGTCCACCAGGTCAACGTCGGAATATCCTTGCTTGTTTCGGTGTTCTCCTTCGGTGTGTCTGTTGCCGCCTTGGATCCATCCGTCGCAGCTGGAGATTTCGAGCCGCCGCAGGCTGCTAAAGCGGTTAACATGAGTGCCAGTACGCACAGTGTAGAGATGAACTTAAATGCTCTCTTCATTCCAAATTCCCCCTTATTGAAGTTAAATCGCTTAAGAGTTGTACAGTGTGATCTATCATAAACCAAGTTTTTTCTTGGCTTATTTCGTCATTAGCCTTTCACGGCGCCGACCGTCAATCCGGAAATAAAATACTTCTGGAAGAAAGGGTAGGCAAATGCTACGGGCAGCACGATGAGAATGGCGACAGCCATACGGGCTGATTCCTTCGGCATCGTGGCAACGAGCATGGCGTAGCTGACGCCCATACTTGCTGCATTCTTCGCGAGTGCGTCTACATTACTCATTAAGCTGTTGAGCAGTGCTTGCAGGGAATACAGGTTCTGGTTGTCGATATACAGCATGGATTGGAACCAGTCATTCCAGTAAGCAAAGCAGAGAAACAGTCCGATGGTTGCGATGACCGGCAGCGAGATCGGCAGGATGATAGAGAAGAAGATTCGCAGCTGGCTTGCGCCATCGATTTCAGCAGATTCGATTAGCCCATCGGGAATCGTGCTCTTGAAGAAGGTTTTACATATAATCACGTTGAACGATGAAACAGCCAGCGGTAGAATAAGTGCCCAGATGCTATCTTTAAGTCCTAATAAATTGGTATTAATGAAGTAGCTGGACACCAAGCCGCCATTGAACACCATGGGGATGAATACCACCCAGGTCAGAAAGCCCCTCAGCTTGTAGTTTGGGCGAGAGAGCACATAACCCATGGAGGCGGTAAGCAATACGCCGAGCACGGTACCGACCACGGTAACGAGGGCGGATACCCCGAGCGCTCGCAGAATCATCGTTCCCTGCTTAACGATATAGACGTATGCCTCAGCCGACAGAGCAACCGGGAGCAGGTGATATCCGGTCTCACGGATGGACTCCTCACTGGAGAAGGAAATGGACAGAACAACAACTACGGGTATGACGCAGAGCAGGGCCAAGATGATAAATATCAAGTTGAAGAACAGGTTGACGGCTTTGTTTGTACGGTTAAACTTCTCAAGGCCTGTCTCGTAAGTAGTTTTCGGTGTCATCGTCTTGCCTCCTTACATCATCGCGCTGTCCGGATCGATTCTGCGAACAATCCAGTTAGCAATTAGAATCGTTGCGCATCCCAGAACAGACTGTACGAATGCGGCTGCGGATGCCATCCCTACGGTGGCGGTTTTCAGCTGTTTATACACCATGACATCGATGGTGGTTGCCACGTTGAACAGCGAATTGGAATCTCGCGTGACCTGATAGAACAAGCCGAAATCAGTGTAAAATATCCGCCCGACGGCCAGGATGAACATCATGACGATCACCAGCTTGAGCATGGGCAGTGTAATAAATCTCGTCTGCTGCCAAATCGAAGCGCCATCAATAACAGCTGCTTCATAATAGGTGCTGTCAATGCTCGTGATGGTTGCTAAATAAATGACCATGCCATAGCCCAGGCCCTTCCAGACATTCAAGAGAATCAAGAACAATGGCCAATATTTCGGCTCCATATACCAGTTAATCGGATCGCTGCCCATATTGACGAGCATTTGATTGACAATCCCTTTATCGAAGCTTAAGAATGCCCAGCCTACCGCAGATACGACTACCCAGGATAGGAAATAGGGGAGGAACATCATCGTCTGATAGACCTTGCTCGCTTTGCGGCTGTGGAGGAGTCCGATCATAATCGCGAATAGAACGGGCAGAACGATTCCTAGCACGATAAACACAATGTTGTAGCCAATGGTATTTCGAATAATGATCCAAGCGTCATTTGATTTGAACAAAAATTCGAAGTTTTTGAGGCCGACCCATGGACTGTTAAACACATTGCTCAAGAAGCCGCCACTAATCTTAAAATTTTTGAAGGCGATAATGATCCCGAACATCGGTAAGAAACTAAACAGGATGTACCAAATCGTGGTCGGCAGCGCCAAGAGGGTTAGTTCCGTATCCTGCTTGTGCCAGCGTATTCGTAAGCGCTTTCGTTTTCTGGGTTCGGCTTTCGAGCTCATGTTTGTCACTCCTTACGGTGTAATCTCGCTTGTCGGTGCACTTGTTAGTTTTATTGTATAAGAGGAGGATTCGATGCTTCCAGATAACAAACTTGATACTATAGTCAACAAACGTTAGATTCGGAGGATTCGATTGACAGAGGATTGACAGAGGATTGACAGAACATGGTTACGAATTCCATTGATTCCAGGTTGGTGATCAAACTGGATTCAGAACGAAAAAACCTCTGAGCCGATAATCAGGAGGTTTTTCCTTGGTTTCAATTCCATTCAGTTAGACCTTCTATAAGGCTTAAAACCCTGTTTCTAAAATCGTCTCCGTTTGATTCAAATTGGTTAACGCTACACTAGCCTCCCATAACTGTTTCCTATTTTCATTGTTATAAGAAAGCTCGGAGGATTTTATTTGTTTCGTACCTTCAAAATATTTCCCTGTCGTTTGGTTAAACTTGCTATCGGTTACTAGAGCAGCCAAAGCTTTCCCGGACTGACGCACCGTATTCACGTTAGGGTAAAATAGCGTTAAAACAGGCATTAGATAGTTCCAAACAAATCTCATAACCGGCGTATAGCTTTGAGCAAGGCCCGTGCCTGGCATCATTCCCGGATCGAAAGCATTTACGGTAATATTCTTTTGGGTTTGCTGCTTTATTCGATTGGCCAACTCGTAGGCGAAATATAAATTACATAACTTTGAAGTCGTGTAGCGCCGTCTGCCAATGAGAGATATAGCTTCGCTCGAGCTCGCCTGGTCAGGATAGGCTAATATTTGGGGATCTACAAAATCAGGTGCAGGCATTCCTGTCTTTTTCAATGGATCATGGGTTCCGCTGCTGACTAACACGATTCTGCCGGACTGCGTTATTTGTCCAAGCAGCATATTAGCCAGGAGAAAATGTCCAAGATGATTTACGCCAAAGGTAGCTTCAAACCCATCTTTCGTATAATGCGTTTTATCGATAAACTGTACGCCTGCATTGCATACAAGTGCATATAAAGGCGGGTAATCCATTTGTGCAAACTTGCTTATAAAACCTCTTATGGATGCCAAAGATGAAAGATCGAGCTCCAAGAAGGATATGTTTTTATTATTGCTTTCTTGAATTAACGCATCTACTGCTTGATTGGCTTTAGCAGCATCGCGGCAGGCAATCACCACATGATAACTTTTGTCATGCCTAGCTATTATCTTAGCGCATTCATATCCTAAACCAGAGTTCCCGCCTGTTATGATCACCGTTTGTTTCTGTGGACTCATTCCCAACCACGCTCCTATTTTGGTATTTCATACGTTGACAGTGTCAACATACGGTGATTATATACCTGTAAAGTTGACACTGTCAACAGCATTGGTGTAAAATTTAGGACATGAAATTACAATCCATATCTTAAGAGGATACTATGAACGATACCAAACGAAAGCTGATTCATATCACCAGACAAATGATTGATCAACAAGGCATTGATGCTGTCAGCATGCGCGAGCTTGGTAAAGAAATGAACTTGTCCCGCAGTGCCATGTACAGACATTTCAAAAGTAAGGAAGACTTGCTGGCGGCTGTTGCGGTTGAAAATTTTGATATGCTGACCAGCACTATTCGAAAAACAATGGAAAGCATAAACGATTCGCGAAAACTTATATATGCTATTTTGTGTACGTATTTTGAATTTGGCATCAACAATCAGGAGCATTACCGCTTGATGTTCCGAAAGCAATGGGATAAGGAGTTATACCCTGATCTTTATCATTCTGCTTTTGAGATATTTAAGCTTGTAGAAAAGTGTTTAGAAGAGGCAGAAAATCTTCGGAAATCCCCAACCGAATCAACCGCCATCATGTATGCGTTCATTCATGGCTTGGTTGAATTGAATTCAGCCCAGCATACGGAATCTGAAAAGGGACTGGATCATCCAACCCATCTTGTCGATTCTTTTCTCGATTTGATTTTTATTTAGGAGAGCAAGCATCGAGTTTAAACCCATTTGCAGTAACATAAATACCTCTGATCGAGATCAGAGGTATTTAATGTGTGTTCATCTCACACTGGGTTTAGTTTTATAAATCATGATCCTGCCGAAAGGATCTCATCAATTTTAATCCAACGCGATTCCTCTTCGGCCATGGACAGTTTGATCTCCCGTCTAAACGTGTGGATCAGCACGACAATTCCTGTCAATTCCGTGTCCTCATATTCATCGAACAGCCTCACGGTAATCATGCGGTGTTCATGAAATGACTCGGCGAGCGCACTCTCGATTAAATCCATTTCTTGTGGATCCAGCGTTGGTCGGTCTTTCCTGCCCTCTTCCAGTTGCCTGCGAATGATGGTTTCTTTGTGTTCCGGCAGCATCATCCGACTGGATTCCCACAGCCCGTTACCCTCAAGCTTTTTTCGTGTTGTCATTTATAGTGTCCTCCTATCTTGGCTGATCGATCCAGCGCTTGGCCTGCGTCTGTTTTGGATACGGCTCGGATCACAACCGAATTCCCGTATTTACTTTTTAGGGCATCGGTCACCCGTTCAAGTGCCATCGACCGCTCCCGTCCTGTATCAAACAATGACAATTGGTATTCCGTATCCGGAGAAAACTGTGACAAGCTAATACCGACCCGCCGAATCGGCAGGCCGTCCCAATACGTTTCAAGCAGTCGGCATGCCCAGCGGTAAACCTGATTCGTAATATTCGATGGATCCTCCATCTTCATCTGTCGGCTAAATCCCGTAGGGCGGTCAAAGTCTGCCCCCATACAACCGACCGACACAACATGCCCCATAAAACCAAGGCCACGGCATCGCTGGCAAACCAACTCGGTCAGCTCAAGCAGCACAACCTTGATTTCTTCCAGCTTGGTATAATCCCGAGGGAGGGTCATCATGTGTCCAACCGATTTAGGGTCAACCTGGTGAGTGCCTGGCCTTACCGGGCTATCATCGATTCCGTTGGCAATTCGCCAGTACATCTCGGCTGAGATATCGGAATTTTTACCGAATTTACGGCGCATCATCTGCTTCAATTTGGCAAGAGGCGTCTGAGCCACGCTGCCGATTGTGGGCAGGCCCATAACGTTAAAGTGGCGGGTCATCTTGCTGCCGGCCATAAACATACAGCTAACGGGCAGTTTCCAAAGGGTATCCGCAAGCGAGTCCTTCGACAACGTGTAGATGCCGGACGGATTTTTCTTGGCGTAGTTATCACAGGCGGTTTTAGCAAGGATTTTGGTTTCACCGATGCCGAAACGAGCGTTAACACCCGTAGCATCCAGGACATGACGCTGAATGGTTGTGGCTAACTCATCGGGTGTGCCGAACAGGTGCAGTGAACCGGTAACGTCTAAAAATTGCTCATCGATGCTATAAGGCTCAACTAAATCGGTATAGCTCTTATATATCTCCGTGATTTGCATCGAAACGTCAATATACTTCTGCATCCTGGGTTTAATGACGACAAGATCCGGACACTTTGACAGTGCTTCCCCTAATCTCTCGGCCGTCGTTATTCCTTTTTCTTTAGCACGCGGACAAGCAGCCAACACGATGCCTGAACGTCTTTCCGGATCCCCGGCAACAACCAAAGGGCGATCTTTATACTCCGGGTGGTCTGCTTTCTCAACAGATGCATAAAAGGACTGGCAATCCCCTAACATGATGACTCGGTTAGATGATTTCACAACGAACTCCCCTTATCTGCAATTTGTAGCCCCAGGTAGGTGTACGATCTCTGCTCGATCTCTGCCTCAATCAGCCCCCACAATATAGACAGCTTGTGATGATACCCTCTGCAGATGAATTCAACCTCAATGCCAAGCTTTGTTTTTCGATCCTCGTAAACCTTAATGGCGTATTCACGCATTTTTCTCCGAGCCTGAGCTAAATCGGACAATGCGGCTGCCTGCAAATGGTCGATGATTGCATTCGTTAGCTCCAAGGTCTTTAAATCCGCTCTACATAGGATCGAACGGTCATGCTCTAACACATCAAGTAAAAGGGGCAATAAAATATAATCCTTCACCAGTTGGGTTTCATCTGGTTTCAACCCAATACTCAACATCATTAACCACCTCATTGACGGGAACGTTTGTTTGTATTATATGCGAACATTCGTTCTTTTATCAATGTAAATTATACCCTTATGATGATGGTCACAAGCGGTACCCATCATGATGAGGGATTAAAGACCCCACCTGGAACCTTTCAATCAACGGATTGTTTTTATTAAGATTTACTTTCATTACAAAATCGGATGGGAGCTCTTGAATGCAAAACGAAATATCCTCCTGTAAAAATTCCGGTTTTTCATTATCGTAAAATTTCTCGGCCGCCTCTGACTTTCGAATCCGTTCAATGGTTTCCTCGGCAGATATACGGTTAGTGTCTTGGAGAATCTCCGATATATATTGTGCGCAGGCCAGATCATCATCCCCTGACGGATGCGAAGCAATTAAATTAATCATCATGTTGTCTTCTTTTAATAAACTTCTCTTTATAAACTCTGCTGTTGTTCTTGCATTGGTGAATCCGGTAACGAATAGGTGCTCGGTACTCAATGCGTTTAGGGTTGCTGTAACCCCGTTGGTTGTCTTCTGGATTAGAAATTTCTCCCGAAGATCCAAGTTGTGTAAACGTACAGGCGAATTGTCCAGTTCAAACCCCGGAATCGGCAGACCCTGTATCTCTCCCGCCAATAAAAAGTCAGGATAGATTTTCTTTAGACGCAAGGCGTCGTCTAGAGTTCCTGCCAGAATGATACCCTGAACCCCATTGATAAAGGCATAGTGCGCTACGGTAAAAGCCCTTATAACATCAATTACGACATTGATGTGTGATGCTTCCAATGTAGGATGATGTCCTTGGATAATCTGTATCGGCATGCAGCAAACCCCTTTCACCCGGCATACTTGGGCTATTTTAGTAACAGTATATTTGCCCAAATCCAAGGAGTGCTCAAATCCTCCAAGGATTCGGCAGCAATGAAGGAATATTAAATTCGGATGTGGTGATAATTAGGAAGCATGTACTAATAAAGAAAAGGGCCAATTATAAACGAACTTCAAGTCCGAGGAGTGATACCATGGAGAAGACCAAGAAGCGAAAACTGAACATCAGCTTTACTAGCGATATCGACCCGCAGACCGACTCCGCGGAGACAAAAGACAGCGAATCTTCCGAAAAATCAAAATCTTCTAACAGCTCCAAGGGTCAAGTGTGGGAATTTATCGCACTGGCGACAATCCCGATCGTGCTCGTTTTCGGCAATTCCATGCTAGTCCCAGGGCTTCCTCAGATGCAAAGGGAACTGGGTATCAGTAAATTCCAAAGCAGCTTGATCATCACAATTTTCTCCTTGGCAGCAGGCTTGTTTATTCCGATTATTGGTTATTTGTCAGATCGATATGGACGCAAAATTATTATTATACCCGCCTTGATCATATATGGAGCCGCCGGTATTTTGGCAGGATTCGGAGCCATTTGGAACTCATTTGCGGTGATTATCTCTGCGAGGGCGATTCAGGGGCTTGCAGCCGCCGGAACAGCACCAATTGCCATGGCGCTTGTCGGCGATTTATACGACGGCGGGACCGAAAGCAAGGCACTAGGCCTAATCGAAGCCTCCAATGGCGCAGGGAAGGTACTCAGTCCGATCATCGGCTCTCTGCTTATGCTGATCGTGTGGTATGCTTCCTTCTTCGCGTTTCCCGTGTTCTGCGCGTTATCGTTGTTGGCCGTCATTTTTATGATCAAAGAATCGAAACAGCATTCAAGGCAAGAACTAGGGAAATACCTTGGAAAAATCAAAGATATCTTCAAAGAAAAAGGCCGCTGGCTTATCACTTCTTTTTTTGCCGGTTCGCTAGGGCTATTCATTTTGTTTGGCGTACTATTTTATTTATCCAACATTCTTGAAGAAAAGCCTTACCACATTGACGGGGTCAAGAAGGGCTTGATATTGGCCATTCCATTACTCGGGATGGTGATCACTTCCTATACGACTGGAAGCTTGATCAAGAAAAATGGTGTGCTGATTCGTTGGCTGATGAATATCGGGCTGATTGTCATGACCCTTTCTCTGGCGGCTACACTTTTCTTTCTTAACAACATTTACGTGTTTATCGGCTTGCTGACAGTCAGCTGCATCGGAACCGGAATGCTTCTTCCTTGCTTAAATACAATGATCACCGGCGCTGTTGAGAAAAGTGAGCGAGGAATGATTACGTCCCTTTATAATAGCTTGCGATTTTTGGGGGTTGCAGCAGGTCCCCCTTTATTCGGGTGGATGATGGATAAATCGAATCATGTTGTTTTTATAACCGTGTCTTCACTATCTTTGGTTGCTTTAGGTTTGGTGTTCTTTTTGATTAAGCCGCCTCGGCAGATCGGATGACGGACAAATCGCTTATTGCAAAAAGATGGGCACCTGTCAATGGGCATGAGCATATTATGCCAATGTCATTGGATTAAACGACTACATCAAAAAGAATTGAGGAGATCCTAAAATGAACAGTTCCCTGCGAACAGTTTGGCCCATGGAGATATGTGATCCGAGCGGGCTGCGCGAAAATCCCGAACACGGCAAAAAAGACCACGACACCTACGGGGTCATGGAACGCGGGATGACGATGGTTATTGATAAAGGCCTGGGTAGAAACATGTTTACAGATGTGATCGAGACAGCTTCGGATTACATCGATTGCGTCAAATTCGGTTTTGGGACGGCTCCGCTTTATAAAATGGAAATGCTGCTATATAAGATCAATCTAGCCAAACAACATGGAATCACGGTCATGCCCGGAGGGACCTTGCTTGAGACAGCCGTGCAGCAAGATGCCGTCCCCGCATTTTTTAATACCGTATGCCGTCTTGGATTTAACGCTATAGAAGTATCTGACGGCACGATTGAGATGTCGCGAAAAAAACGAACGGAGCTCATCCGGGAAGGTAAACAACGCGGACTTCGGGTGTTTACGGAATATGGTAAAAAGCAATCCGGTTCCCGCATCGAAGCCGAAATGCTCGCGTATACGATGGAAGCGGATTTGGACGTAGGCGCCGAATTTATCATCGTTGAAGCGCGCGAGTCAGGACTAGGTGTAGGTATTTTCGATAAGCAAGGCGAGTGCCAGGAAGAAATGATAAATACTATCATCGACTACGTATCGGATGCAAGAAAGCTGATTTGGGAGGCACCTCTGAAGCAGCAGCAAGCGATGCTTCTCCGCTAATTTGGATCTAATGTGCATTTGGGGAATATCCAACCCACCGAAGTGCTTTCCCTTGAAACGATGCGCCGGGGACTTCGTCAAGATACGTTTGAACTCGGGGTGAGAGAGAAACATACGGATGGATTTTGTTACGTGATTTAAACATAGACCAAACCACAAAAGAACGATAAATACTAGAAGGCTGCCTATGGATATCTCCAGAGTCAGCCTATACATAATTTCGTGAATGAGATTTATCCCGGTATCCCCTTCAGGGAACAAGCATACACTAAACAAGCAGGACTGGCTTGTTACTCTAATCTATGAAGGATGATTCCGTGTGAACTTACAGATCATACTTGGGCGAAAGCCTCCTTTTTTCTTTCGTCTTATTTCTAAAAAACTCTTCTTCATTACCGCAGGCTCCATCATTCAAGGTTTTGCCATGGCAATGTTCTTGTTTCCTCACGCCATTCCTTCGGGGGGAGGTGCTGGGATCGCGGTGCTTCTGAACCATGTGTTCGAGATCCCAATGAGTCTTGGACTGTGGTTAGCCAATTTTATATTCCTCGCCTTTACAGTTCCTTATCTTGACGGTGTCAGTGCCTTCGGGACCATATTTGTTATAACAGTAACTTCCGTTTCCGTTAATTTCTTTGAGGTTTACTTAGAACCCCCGTTCGGCAACGTATGGATTGATCTGCTATTCGGCTCGGTTATTCTCGGAACAGGTGTCGCCATCCTCATAAGGCAGAGGGTATCGAATGGGGGAATCGGGTATGTTGCCTTGGCCATTTACAAATATAAAAGAATCAACCCCGGTACTTCCTTGTTCTGGATGAATGGAATCATATTCGCTTTCACGGCCTATGTGATCGATTGGAAAATTATTATCCTTGCGGTTGTATGCCAGTGGGTGTCAACCCGGATCATTAACTGGATTCACCAGTTTCCTCCCCCGAAGTCAGTCTATCAACCCGCTTGGCGCAAAAAGTGATTCTACCGCAACCTCAAATTTTGGTCAATGACCATAGAAGGTATCTACTTGGGCGGTGAAACAAAAGATTTATTAAGGCAAGAAGTAAAAAGATGACCTCCGAGATCTCGGAGGTCATCTTCTGCTCGTGGACTGTTCTCATGAATCCATTACCAACACCCGAAGGGAGGTGCGGCGGAGGATTCGTGAAGCCAGCCAGCAGCCGCTGACGGCAATAGCAAGCGCGGTCAGAGCCAGCCCAATGGCCAGCGGCCATTCCATGATGAGTGGCAGCTTGACAATACCGTAGGTAGAGAGCAGACCGCGCAGCACGGCTGGCAATGCGTAGACACCGCAAGCGATGCCAACAAGTGCACCAAGCGCGGCCAGTCCGGCGATGCCACTTGTCAAGGCACGACGGATATCGGTTGCTGTCAGGCCGAGCGAGGCATAGATGCCATATGTTTTCGTTTCCTTACGAATATGCAGACGGCAAGTCGTATAAACAATAAGACAAGTGACAGCCATGAACAGGAGGGCCAGCATGCTCATCGGAATGAGCAAAACCGCCGCAGCTTCTTTGAATACGGAATCGAGCAGCACTTCCTGCTTCAGCGCTTGGATGGAAGGGCCGTAACGTTCGTTCAACTGCTGCACAAGCGCATCGCTGTCCGTATTGTCCTTTAGTTGAATAAACCCGGCGTCCGGATTCAACTGCTCGACAAGATCCGATGTGACCCTAGCGACGTTCGACATATTGGAAACGGACTGAAAGGTGCCGGTGATCAGCAATTGATGCGGTTTTCCTTCAATATAGATCGTGAGTATGTCGCCGATATCCTTTTGCAATTTACGGGCAATATTGATTCCAATAGAGATTTCATTTGGTAGTGCAGGATTACGGCCTGCAATCGAAGCAAATCCCATCTCGTCCATGCTGCCTTCCACGACCGTCAAAGGGAGGCTGAATGTCTGTTGAGGATTGCCGTCCCCTTCGGCCATGGCAATGACCCCGGTGGCTGCCCCGGACCAGTTCAGACTGAGAACCCGAGGGTCGCTTTGGACATAAGATTGCATTTCCGCCCGATCCATACCTTCCGCATGGATAACCATAATGGCGATATCCGCATCGTCATAGCCCCACTGGGCCGACGTTTCACTAATGCGATAGATACTGGTTACCAGCACGGCGCCAAAGACGAGCACAGCCACCGTGATGCTCATTAGCAGAAAGATCAGCGCTGCGCTTTTTTTGTTGCCGCTCACATGCTTCCAGCCGATGACCGTGGGTACGGACCATCGATCCAGTAGTCTTATGCGGGCACCATGCCGATGGGTACGACTATGCGAAGACTCCGACATGCCGTAACGGATCGCTTGAATTGGCTTGATATGGCGTGTCTTGGCCGCATACAGAAGAACGCATAAAAGGATGATGAGCAGCAGGCCGCAGCCAGTCCAGATCGCAACGTCTGCGGCTTGAACGGGAACAGGTGCTGTATCGGATTTGAGAAAAGACAGGGAATTCTGGATGATGACATCTGAGAGGAGGCGACTTGCAATCAGTGCTGGGACCAAGGCGACAATCGCCATTAAACCGTATTGCAGCAAGTAGGTGGCGATGATGCGTTCGGAAGTCATGCCGATCGATTTGAGAATGCCGATGGTGCGGTAATTGGCAAGGATCGTGTCCGTGATCGTAAATCCGATCGTAAGCAAGGCGACGAGGATCATGACCAGCCCGAGGAAACTCATCACAAAGCCAATAATTTTATTCATGATAAAGTAAAAGGCCGACAGTTCGGCAAACGAAACGCGTTCCTCCAAAAACGGCGATCCGAGCGCCTGCTCAAAGCGCTGCCAGTATTCCTCGCTCTGTTCCGGATGTGCATAGCGAAGCGACAACATGTACTGCTCCGGCGTGTCCAAGCGCCCCATGGTAGACCGATAGTCGGCTTCGTTCATCCAGATGCGGGCGGTGGTCGAGAAAGGACCACCGTGGGATATGTCGATGACAATGGCGCCGATCGTGAATTGTACAGGTTCAGTCCCTGAGGTGAACATCAGCTTATCGCCGATGTTCATGTTGTATTTGTAGGCGAGCGAGGTGGGTATCCAGATCTCGCCGGCTTCCGGCACCGTCAGATGCTCCGGTCCCGCACCGGGGAGAGGATTGTTGACCCCATGCGGCATCGGTGGCGTATTGAGCATATACAGATAAAGATTGGGTAAATCTTCTCCGTTATAGACCAGTCCCGCCCATGGCTTATAAGGGACTAAGATGGAGGCGGTTACTCCGTCTTGGCTTGACCACCAATCGGCTACCATTTGTTTGTCATGCAGCCCGCGGGTCATATTGATGACTTCATGGGCACCCTGAGCAGCCGTATGGCGATCGTTGAATACATTTTCCGTATTCATCAAGACCGTGAATGCGGTGCTGACTAGTAGAGCAGATAGGGCAATAAGCAATGCGATCAGCGTGTTTTGCATTTTTCTTTTGCGCAGGTTGCCCCAGCAGAGTGTTAATATGGCTCGCATCCCAGACTACCTCCTCCCGGTGACATAAGCAAAGATCATCGCTTCCCGCTCGGAGGCTTGCTCTGGACTGTAGGGCCCCATATCCAGCGTGCCACCGATCTTGCCATCTCGAATATAGATGAGGCGATTGCCGCGGCAGGCTGCCTTCATGTCGTGGGTGACCATGACAATCGATTGACCTTCCGCATGCATCCGACTCAATATATCAAGCACCGTAACGCCTTGCTCGTAGTTCAGGCTGCCGGTGGGCTCATCGGCGAAGATGATGTCCGGGTTATTGATGAGTGCCCTGGCAATTGCCGCCCGCTGCTGCTGTCCTCCGGATACTTGGGAAGGCAGCCGGTTGCTCTGGTTATCGAGGGACAGATTAACCATCAAGTCATGTGCCCGTTGTCGTACTTGCTCCTTGTCCTGATTAGCGATATATCCAGGGAGGGCAATGTTATCAAATAGCGACAGATCCGGTACAAGGTTGCTGTTTTGATAGATAAAGCCGATCCGATTCGCCCGAAAGCGTGCAAGCTCCTTGGCTGAAAATTGATCAAGACGCTGTCCCTGCAGACAGACTTCTCCGGCTGTCACTTCATCAAGTCCGCTGAGCAAGTACAGCAAGGTGGACTTACCCGACCCCGAATCGCCCATGACGACGGTAAAGTCTCCTTCATAAATGGACAGATCGACATTGCGGATGGCATGGTATTGCTCCTTGCCGGTGGTGTATGTTTTGCATAAATGACTAGCTTGCAGCATGACGGTGTTGCTTGAAGGCATATTGTGATCTCCTCTCTTTATCTCCCACTGCCACCAAAGTATAGAGGACGAATCTTGCACATTTGTTATCAAATTATAAATAAAGTATGACAGGAGTCAGCTAAAGGGGCAGAGTTAAGCAGAAGGTTGTTCCCTGCTGCTGTTGACTGTGAAAAGAGATCGTACCGCCATGCGCTTCCATAATATATTTACAAATCGACAAACCCAGTCCGACCCCGTGCCGCTCGGCGAGTTGGCCGGCAGTTCGTTGTAAAACGTTACCCTGGTAGTACCGTTCAAAAATAAAAGGCATATCACGCGGGGAAATCCCGCTGCCTGTATCGGAGACGATGATCTGCAGGCAGGATGTTTCCGAATGTTCTTCAACAGCGAGGCGAATCGAATCCCCGGGTTCAGTATGCTTCAGTGCGTTTGTGACGAGATTGGCAATGACTTGCTCGATCCGTACAGCATCGATGCGGACAAGCACGTTAGGAATCACAGCAGGCACTTTGCAGCGTACGCCCATTGTTCGGATATAATGGCCCATCGCGTTGAAGATAGGCTCCAGCGTTGGAGCGCTGTACTGTTCAATCGGATGTACGGCAATCTGTTCCAGATCACGCAGTGCGTGCAGCAGCAAATCGTCTACGAGCACGGCCATCTTACTCGTATTTGCGTGCACGACTTCAAGATAAGTCATCGCACTTGGCAGATCAGGGCAAATCCCTTCGCGAATGGCTTCAATATACGCTTTGATTGTCGCCAGCGGAGTTTTCAAGTCATGAGACAGATTGGATATGAGTTCTTTATGCGACTGGCTGTGCGCAGCTTGCTGGATATGTAAATTACGAATCTCTCCACGCATGAGATCAAATACGGCATAGAGCTCCCCGACCTCGTTATCGCTTGTCCATTCGGGACGCTGCTCATAGTCACCTCTCAATATAGCTTCCGCATAAGGCTTGAGTCCGGCAACTGGCTGCACCAGGTTATGCTGCACCCCGCGTCCGATGGAGAAGAATACATAAAGCAGCGTTAAAAGTGCCAGAGAAAGCATGATCCATGGCACATAAATAAAGGAGTTAGAGGAGGGCATTACTGCGGCCAAGGCAGTATCCGGGACCGCAAATTGAGCGTAACCTACAAAGGCTTTGGTGTCGGCATCCCGCAGCGGAAAAGCGAGATGATAGTGGGGTGGTTCGCTGTTAGAGATGCGCAGTGTATAGTCTAGTTCAAAGTGCGGATTGATTGGGCGCTTCGATGAATTTTCGCTATCATAGATCAACGTTCCATCAGGAAGCACAACCTTGAGGCCGCCCTGCGTCTCCTGACTCCAGTCGGTTAATTGCCGCTGGATCGGAGCGTCGGTGAGCAGTAATTCCGCATGCTCATTTTCCAAGGCATGGACGATCGGATTCGTCAGTACGCGAATTTCCTTCACAATAGTGGACGGAGTCAGCTGGTTTGAAGGTCCAATAAGAGTAAGCCAAACGACAGATAGTATCACTGTAAGGATGGATAGACCAGCTGCCCAGAGTCGTCTAGCATACCAAGTTTTCCAGTACATAAAGGCTACTCCGTTTCATCGGGGTTGAATTTATATCCGACGCCCCACACGGTTTTAATATAGGAGGACCTGATTTCGGTTCGTTCCAATTTCTCACGGAGCCGCCGAATGTAGACCGTGATCGTATTATCCTCGACATAAGCAGAATACCCCCACACATGATCCAGCAGCTGCGATTTGGTAAACACTTGATTAGGGTTGGAGGCCAAAAAGTATAGCAAATCAAATTCTTTGGCGGATAAAGAAATTTCCAGCTGTCCGACCATGACCCTGCGGGCGTTCTTATCAATCGACAGGGCGCCGAATTGCAAGCGCTGCGGGGATACCGGGAGTTTCGGGTCCGCCATTCTGCGCAAATGTGCCTGAACGCGAGCGACCAGTTCACTGAGCGAGAAGGGCTTGGTCATGTAATCATCGGCGCCAAAACCCAGGGCAAGCACTTTGTCCGTGTCGCTGCTGCGGGCGCTTAAAATTAGAATGGGCGCAGCCGTCAATGTACGGAGCTTGCGGCACACTTCAATCCCGTCAGCATCAGGCAAGGTCAGATCGAGAATGATAAAATCCGGCTGCCGGTGGCGGACCGCCTGCAACCCGTCGCCGGCATTTTCCGTGATGAACGTGCTGAATCCCTGAACACGCAAATAGTCATTCACAATGCGCGAGATATCCTGTTCATCTTCAATGATCAGTACTGTTTTAGGAGAATTCATTAAAAAGTCGCCCCTGTTCCGTATGCTTTAAATGGTGAGTCCATTATAGCATGGGCCGGAATGAACAACAGCTATCGGGATATTCCCGATAGCTGTTGTTCATAGTGTTCGGATCAGCCTGCGGCTTTTATTATTTAGTCCATATACCGATCTTATAAGCTCCGTCCGAAAGGCGCTCCGTATTAGCAAAATCAACCCCGGGTTGGTTCGTGGACGGATTAAGAATAGCTATGGTCAGCTCATAGGTACCGTTTGGCAGCGTGTTTGTGGAGATAGAGCCTGAGACTGTATGCAAACCAGTCCTCCAGGTTCTTAAGTCCGCGGATGTGGATTGACGTGCCACGACATGGCCTCCGCTGCGCAGCTGCACTTCAACAGGCCAGTTGAACGGGAAGTGTTGAACCCCCTTATTTTCCACAGTGACGGATACATTTAACGCACTTCCGCTATTTTCTTGCGGATATGCAACTTTCTTCAATACAAAGTGATAGCCCATTCGTTTCTTCAGTGTATTCATATTGCCCTGCAACGGATTGCCCAGTGCCAAGGAAGCTGGAGCATTCGGTCCAAGCCAGCTCGGTTTGCTAAGCTCGGTTTGCCGCAGCGTCTCATTAAAGCCGCTGCCTGTCGTGAGCGCAGCATTCATACCATAGGCACCCCCATAAAATTCGCCGCCAGAGACGCGAGTGTCCCAGAAGTTGGCATGGTTTGGCTGTTTCTGGCCGATATCATCCCAATAACCGTTCTGTGTGCCGGTATACCATCCCCATTCGGAATCGAAGCTCGGCTGATCTCCGAATACATCATTATACATTCCCAGAATCAGGCCCTTGTTATTATTCTTGGCCAATTCCACGCTCCGTCTGATCAATAGCTGCGTATGATCCTCCTGATCGGCGAAAGCATCAATATAGTGCTGAATGTACTGGTTGGATATTTGGTTCGGAGGAAACGCGCCTGTATAGTTGCTTTCCCCGTTCGGTCCGATGTAAGGCCAGGTGTGGAATTCCGCCCAATGGCCCAGCGAACCGATTTGCACAAAAGCGATCGGGCTGTCAGCCGTGTTGTAATGCTCGGCAATCGCCTCAATGGCAAGCTTGTGTCTGGCGATCAAATACTCGGAACTGTAATTCGGGGAGAAGCCCGTGTTGTTGCCGGCTCCCATGCCACCGGTTTCATCTTGGTAGGCCTTGCCTGGAGATTGTCCCAAACTGGCTATGTCGTTGTACAGCCAGTCAGGAATATCCCGGTGAGGCACACCCGAAGGACTGTCCAGAATGAAACGCAGCACCACCTTGACTCCGCGGCTCTTCCAATAGTCGAGATGATTGGACGCTTCAAACGCACTGAAATCATAGTTGCCTTTGGTTGGCTCTAACTCCTTCCAGGTAACACCGGCATATACGAGACGGTGGTCCTGCGGGTAATTGGTCGATTTCGCTGAAGGAGCCCAACCCTTAAACGGGTTATTGAGCGGATTATCCAGCTCGCTTGGGTAAAATTCGATCATTTCTTTTCCGGGATTCCCTTCATTAAGTGTATAAACGGGAAGCGGCTGGTTCTGCGCTGGCAGGCGATGGATGTCCGAATTGTTGTCCAGATAACCAATGCTCACGCTGCTGCCTGCAGCAAGTCCAAGTGTAGCGAGAGGGAGTGCAACTTCAATAGTAGATGAGGTACGCACGTATTGAGAAGAAGGAAGGGCGGAAGACCAATCCCAATTCCAGCTGCTGCCATTTCCTGCGTACCGGTATAACGATTGATTCTCGAGGAGCCATTCAATTCCGGACGCCCCCCATCCGAAAGCTTGATATCCGGTCGCAGCATTCTTGTCCGTATTCAGCCAGAAGCTTCCCATGGTAGTGCTAAGGCCTGAGCCTTCCACAAGCAGATAAAGATTCCTGTCGTCGTGGGAAGCCTTTAAGATGCTAGCGGTTCCCGAATTCTTGGAAAGAGCCGGAAGCCCTTCCCATTCACTCGGATCACCATCCACAACGATAGAAGCCGCTTCTGCAGCCGAAATAAAGGGGGGATAAGGGAACAAGGTAAGAAGAAGAATGGCCGTCATCGTAAAAATAGCGAACCTCATTTTCAATTGAATACCCCATGCTTTCATGTCAAACCTCCTCACAGAATGATTGGTGTCATAGAGCTGCAAGTCCAAACGTCTTTTTAACAATGGATTCACTCTACCGAATCTGAAGCTCTCACCTCCTTTCCCATGTAACTTCCTAACTTCCCACATCCACCATGAAAAAAAGAGCACCGTGTCAGGTGCCTTCATGTGTAAATGCGTTGATGAATATATTCATTTCAACGTTCTTGTCCCTCTTAAGTGGAACTGCGTACGACCAAACGAGTAGGCAAAATCACCTTTTTGGGCAGTAGTTGATTTCCGTTCATTCTGTCAATCAGGTTGTCGACGGCAACCATGCCGATTTCTTTTGTCGGTACATCGATCGTTGATAGAGGTGGATTGGAATACTTGGACACCTCGATATTGGATAGACCCATGACAGCCACTTCAGCAGGAACGGAAATGCCGTTGTTATACAAGCCGTTGAGGGCAGCCATGGCCATTAGATCGCTGCCTGCAAAGAAGGCGGTCGGGCAATTTTTGGTTTTACATAAATGATTTATTTGTTCAATGCAGACCGCTTCATCCCACATGCAATCAATAACCCAATCGGGATTCACCGACATTCCGGCAGCATGCATGGTGGCATAGTAGCCTCGGTAACGGCGGCTGTCTTTCAGGTTATTCGTTAATCCGCTTCCCCCGATGTAACCAATCTGGGTGTGGCCTTTTTCAATGAGATGGTTGACGGCCATCGAAGCCACATTGTAATGATCATAGCCCACATTATCGATATCCCCACGCTCGGTATCAATCCCCACGATATAAGGGACCTGCTTGCGTATATACTCATAGGTTTCACTGTTCAACGATTCCATAAGAATCAGACCCGTAATCGGTTCGCTGAATGTATTGAATAAGATCTTGCTATCATTCAGCTCGATTCCAGTCCGGATAAAGGAAATGTTATATCCCGCACTCAGCAGTCGCTCTTCCACACCGGATAAGATCGACATGAAATAAGGATCGTTGTATTTATCTTTTGTTACGCTTAGTACACAACCGATCTTGATATGCGACTTGCTATCGGAATGATCCTTGGTTGAAACTTTTCGCTTGGGACTTGAAGTGATTTTATAGTTCAGCTGCGTAACCGCCTGCCAAACTCGTTCCCGGGTTTCGTCCGTAATTTTATATTTCGTATCATTGTTTAACACTCTGGATACGGTGGCAGTAGATACATTTGCTAATTTAGCAACATCCCGAATGGTACTCATAAATAAACACATTCTCCTTTTTAGTTACGAATAGTCACCATTTAGAGTTTATAGGAATGTTATATGGTAAACAATGATGGACCTGTTTGTTGTTTTGTTGCGTTACTTTGTTGCGTGATTCCGTTACGTTTTTAGTTTACAAGCATTCATGATTAAAATCAATCATAACATGTTTCTATCGTGCTATGTTACTAGAATTTTTTTAAAAATTTAAAATTATTATTGCAAGGATATGCATGGATGATATAACATGAAGTCACGAAATGTTACAAGGTTTTACGTTGTTTTGTTACGTAACATTAACGTAACGAAACAGCGACGTTTGAGCAGGCGGCGGGGGGCTGATTAGAACATGAACAAAGCAGTAACGGTTTACCCCATGATTTTAGAAGATATCCTAAACAACCCGGGCATTGGTTTTATAGCAGCACCGGGGTTAATGGGGGAGCCGGATCGGATCTGCGACAACCGAGGGGAAGCGCACAAGAAATATAAGTTCACGGAAGACAGCAGAACGTACAATCATCCCGACAGTAAAGTGTATTTCTGCAGCGCGCGCTGGCGGGACTTGGAAGTTACCCAGGGGGAGTACAGGTGGGAAGTTCTTGAGGAAAAGCTGGACTACGCCAAATCGCTAGGCTGTACGGCCGTGGTTCGCTGTTCCCCATACGCGTTAAGCGAAGAAGATGATATACCCGCTTGGTATCGTGCGGAACATCCGGAGGAACCCGACTTTCCGTTCTGGAGAGTAGACCCTGAGACCACACCCTATGTGTTGTATTGGTCTGACTTTATCAAGGCGTTTGCCGCACGGTTTGACGGACACCCGGTCATAAGCTCGGTTGATTTGACGATTGTAGGGGCCTGGGGAGAAGGCGGCGGAACGGAGTTTTTAAAGCCGGAGACCATCAAGCGCATTACAGATGCTTACCTGGATGGGTTTAAAATAACCCCTCTCCAAGCTCTGCTGCATGATCCCCTGTCGATCAGCATCATGAAGGAGCGCAAAGCCAAAGTGGGCTTTCGCGTCGATTGCTTGGGTGATATGGGCGGCTTTCATGGAAAACAGTGGTCTCATATGACGGATTTCTATCCCCAGAATATTCAGAATTTCAACATGGGCGATGCTTGGGAGAAGGCTCCGATTCTATTTGAAGCATGCTGGCACATGAATGATTGGTATCTTCAGGGCTGGGATATCGATTATATCATTCAAGAAACGCTGAAGTGGCATATTTCTTCCTTTAACAACAAAGGAACGGTAGTCCCTGAACCGTGGAAAGAGAAGATTAAGGCTTGGCTGAACAAGATGGGATACCGTTTTGAATTGAGGAAATTCACGTACGATTCGATGGTAAATGCGGGTGGTCAGCTAACAATCAATGCGTTGTGGGCTAATGTAGGAGTGGCCCCGATCTATAATCACTATCCGCTGGTCGTGAGGCTTACCGGCCATGATCAAACCTATACGCTGCGGAGCAAGGAGGATATTAGGGAGTGGCTGCCGGACGAAGATATGATTTGGGAAGAAAGTTTCGGTTTACCCGGTAATATGTCCGAAGGTGAATATCGCTTGGAGATTGGCATCGAAACCGGGGTTAAGGAAATCGGGAATATCCAGCTGGCGATCGAAGGGAACAAGGACGGCTATTACCCGATGGGCAAGCTAATCGTTGAACGGGGGAGAAAAGGAAATGGAGAGTCTGTTGAATTTTAAAGAGTGTATCGCAATCTGCAACTTTGATTACCTGCCAGAAGGATTGGAAGCTAAATATAATCGCCATAAACCGGACAGTAAGCCCCATCTTATCCCGCGGGAGTTCTTATCTGGAATCTTTGAGCAGTATCAAATTCCTGAACCTACCCGCCAATGGCTGGTTCATGGGGTTGAGGCGATAGAAAAGGACGCCGTATTATTTCACTTTACCCAATTTTTAGTGCAGGATATGTGCACTTTGCGCAATCGCTGTGATGAGACTCATTATACGAATATGACACCGGGATGCATGGAGCAATACGGAGAATTATACTCCTTTCTTTTGCTGCTGGCCTGCGTTGTTCCTTCCATGAACATGCTGGAGGCGCGTTCTGTACCTAAAGCCTACTACGAGCAGATCCCTCAACAGCCCCTGAAGCTTCAATTGGAAAAATTGGTACAGAGCGGCGATGCCAAGGTACATGATTTTCCATGGGTGATGAATTTTTATACCTGCTCCATCTTTCTGTTAGACCGGTTTTATTTTATACCCTATCGATTTGAGGATCCTTTCACCATGTTCCGTCACGTGAACACGCAGGAGGTGATTGCCCTTCGGCACGCAGGCGAAGAATTTCGCGGTGATGGGCAACGGAACGGCATCAATGATGTGTATGATCTTCAAGGAAACTTCACCTCAGAATGGCACGAGAATGCCGAGTTTGTCATCGCTAATCGGATAAATCCCATGGGATTCGTTGAAAGAGAAACGACGCCCATCCTTAAGAAGGAATGGGAACCGGTACTTCAAAAAGGGGATACGCTGTTAGCCCTTCACATTCCATCCGGCCCCGGGTACACACCGGACAGGTTGAAGAGTTCCATGGAGATGGCTGCTGCATTCTATGACCGATATTTTCCTGAGCTATCCATCAAAGGCTTTTGGAGCTCAAGCTGGCTGTATGATACAAGGCTGTCGCTTATCCTGGACGCTGAAAAAAGCAATATCGTCCTCGTTCAACGACAATTCTATAATTATCCGACCATGGAAGGGGACGGCATGCTGCGTTTTGAAGCCTTTGGGGACTGGAAGGCAGATCCGGTCCGAAGCCCGGGCGAATATACAACCTCACTGCAAAAAGCAGCAGCGGCGTATATGAAAACGGGAGCCCGCTTTAACACATTAAGCATGATTGTATTGAGGGAAGATATCGATAAGATTGGCAGCCGGCCGTATATAACCGATGCAGATATCGAGCAATTCCATAAAACCGTTGACAGCCATTTGCAAAGGAGAGAAGAGGATGGGGAAATACTCGCTCGAAAACTACGAGAAGTATAAAACCGTAAAAATCCGACCGCAACCCTTAGCGAATAGCGAGCATGATGCAAGCCAGGGACCATTCGAATACGTCTCCTTTTCCTGGAGAGCGCTTGAGCCGCATCGAGGAGAATACAGGCTTGAAGCGATCCATGAAGCACTGCGTACGGCTCAAAACCCCATTCTTGTCCTGATACCGGAATTGCCGATCTGGGTTCAGGATTACGCACCTGATTGTTTTGCCGCTTTGATCCGAAAAGTCGGGAGCTATATCGACTCTGCCAGGCGCTTAACAGCCGTTTTGATATCAACCTTAGCTGATAGTAAGGAAGAATGGAACGCTTATATAGAATCGTTTGAGACGCAGACGCTGCTAGCTGATCTACAGAATGATAGATTGATTCAACATTTAAGAGAACACAGTCGTGGATTTGGCCTGCTGGTGAAGTGCAGTGAGGCGAATTGGATCGAATGCTGTGAGGCTTTTGCCAAACACAAGCTGCAGAACGTTTGGAAGCGCTACCAGGTGGTCCTTCATGTGACCGATGACGTTTGCGGTCCTCATACCAGACGCGAGGCATATCGCTGGCACGCCGGCCTCTCCAATCTGAATATAGGGCTTGGATATCATCTAACTTTACGCGGACTGACTTATCCGGAAACGGTATATAGCCGTGGGAGCTTACCGCTGCGATTCTGGTTTGTCAACGCGGGCAGTTCAAGAATTTATCGGGAATTTCAGTTACGGGTGCAGTTAAATCAGGCGGAGGTTTCCTATGAATATCCCCTGCACGCCGCCACGCATTCCTGGTTAACCGGGGATCTTGTCCATAACGAGATGATCCCCTTGAAGGATATGTTACCGGGAACATATACGCTGAGTATAGCACTCTATTTCGAAGACCGGTCGTATATTCCCCTACATATACAGAATCCGCAACAGGATGGGTATTATGAGGCAGGCACAATACAAGTCGAAATATCCGATGAGGACCCGCTGAAGGATATTTGGGACACTTATTATCCGGAAGGATATTATCCCTTGGAAGATCCTGTGGTTCCAGAACAGGAGTAGATCGTTTAGGACAAATACGAGTTTGCTGGAGGTTATGGATTTGAAGTTAGCATTAATCGGCGCAGGACAAAGAGGCATGATCTACGCAAGGCATGCATACCAAAGCGAGGAAATTGTTGCGGTCGTTGAACCGAATGACAGCAGAAGAAAGGCGGCAGCGGATGAGTTTCAGATTCCTCTGGAGAAACAATTTAAATCCGTAGATGAATTTTATCGACTCGGTAAAATTTGCGATGCCGTCATTGTTTCTTCAATGGACCGGGACCATTATAACCAAACCATGGAGGCACTTGATCTGGGCTATGATATTTTGTTGGAAAAGCCCATTTCGCCAAGTCCTGAAGAAAGTTTGAGAATACAACGAAAAGCCAATGAAACAGGCCGGAAAGTGATTGTGTGTCATGTGCTCCGCTACACCCATTTTTTTGCAGAGATTAAGAAAATTATTGATAGTCATGAGCTCGGTAAAGTGATCACCATTCAGCATAACGAGAATGTCGGCAATTTCCATATGGCACACTCCTTTGTAAGAGGCAATTGGAGAAGAAGCGACTTGGCCAGTCCGATCATCATGCAGAAGTCCTGCCATGACATGGATATTCTAGCCTGGCTGGTGGACAGTCAAGCGAAGCGGATCTCTTCCTATGGCAACCTGACTTATTTTAAAGAGGAGAATGCACCGGCTGGAAGCGCTGAACGATGCTTGGACTGCAAGGCAGCTGAGGATTGCCGATTCGATGCAAGAAAGGCCTATATGCCCGTTAGAGGACAATGGCCGGCTACAGCCATTTCGGTGGATCAATCCGAAGCGGGACTTATGAAGGCATTGGAAACAAGTCCTTATGGACGCTGCGTTTATCGGATGGACAATGATGTGTGTGATCATCAGGTGACCATTATCGAGTTTAAGAACGGGGTTACGGCAACGTTTAACTTGAGCGGATTTACAAATAAAATGTACCGCACGCTCAAAATCATGTGCGAGCATGGGGAAATCCGCGGGGATGACAGCTTGAATGTCATTGAAGTCACAAGGTTTAACTCCAATATGGCTGAAGCCAGTCAGCAAACGGTCATTCGGCCGGCAGCCATGAGCGGCGGACATAATGGCGGCGACACAGGTCTTATGATCGACTTCTTGGATAATGTGGAGAACGCTGACTTCAGCAGCAGATCCTCCATCGACATGTCCGTCGAAAGTCATATTATGGCGTATGCAGCAGAAGAGGCCAGAATGACCGGAACCGTGATTGATCTGGATCAACTTAAGGAGAGGCTGCAGCAGAGCATGTTAGTTTAATCGTTTAATCACAATGCAAAGGTCGTGATGGAATGGGTTCAGTGGTTAAGGGGTTTCTAGAGGAAATAAAGAAAAACAGAATACTGTATCTGATGTGCGTGCCTGCTCTGATTGTGCTGATGATGTTCTCCTACATCCCTTTTGCAGGAATATGGATGGCCTTTACCGATTTTAATGTGGTTGATGGTATCTTCGGCAGTAAATTTGTGGGTTTGGACAATTTCAAATACTTTTTCTCGGAAAACAGCATGGGATGGAAGGTTACCTATAACACGCTGTACATCAACTTTTTTGGTCTCATCTTAGGCATTATCATTCCTGTCAGCATTGCCATTCTGATCAACGAAATCCGGCATAAAACCTACAAAAAAGTCGCTCAGAGCATGATGTTTTTTCCCTATTTCATCTCGTGGGTCGTCGTGGGGGCGATTCTGTATGGGATCTTCTCTACAGATGTTGGGGTTGCCAATCATATTCTGGAGTTCTTCGGAGCAGAGCCGATAAGGTGGTACTCGGAGCCGAAGTATTGGAAATGGATTATCATTCTGTCAAGCGTCTGGAAATGGAGCGGGTACAGTTCCATTATCTATATGGCGGCGATGTCCAATTTTGATGGAAGTTTATACGAAGCGGCTAAGGTGGATGGCGCCAACAAATTGCAGCGGATTTTTTACTTGACCGTGCCCATGCTGAAACCAACAATCATTGTCTTGAGCTTGCTGAGCGTCGGCAGGATCTTCTACGGGGACTTTGGCATGATTTACGGTATTGTGGGCAACAACCCGGTCTTGGCTGAAGAGGTAACGGTCATCGATACTTATGTTTATCAGTCGATGCGTACGCTGGGCTTTTCCTACTCTACGGCAATTGGGTTATTTCAGTCCTTGATGGGGTTGATCCTGATTACGGCTGCAAACCAATCGGCTAAGAAAATAAATGACGGAGAGGGTCTATTTTGATGAGACAAAAGAATAGATTGCTTGGCGATCAATTGGTGATAGCCTGTGCCTATGGATTCATTGGCTTATTTGCACTCGTGTGTCTGTATCCCCTTGTTCTAACCTTAAGTGTATCCTTTTCTTCGGAACAGGCGGTTGCGAGAAACGGCTATTCGATCTTTCCCTTGAGCCCAAGCCTGGATACCTATAAATATATCTTTGTTAATAGTGGGATGAAAATACTGAAATCCTACGGTGTGACCCTGTTTGTAACCACCGTGGGGACGATAGGGGCCCTGCTGATTACCAGCATGATTGCATTCTCCCTATCCATCAAAAAGCTGAAATACCGCAACGTACTCGCCTTTATCAGCAATTTTACGATTATCTTCTCGGCCGGTCTGATTCCGTGGTATATGGTCAGCGTCAACTTTTATGGACTGAAGAACAGCATTCTGGCCCTGATCCTGCCTTCTATATTCAGCGTATGGAATATGTTTCTGATGCGCACGTATTTTGCAAGCATCGCTCCATCTTTATATGAAGCCGCCGAGATGGACGGCGCCAATTATTTTACGATCTATGTGAAAATAGCCCTTCCGTTAAGCAAGACTGCGCTGTTGACGGTTGGTTTAATGTATGCGCTTCAATATTGGAATGATTGGTGGCATGCTCTGATTTTTATTAATGATCGCGATTTATTTCCGCTCCAATATTTCCTCTACAACATCCTGTCAAACGTCAACGCGATAAGCTCCGGACGAATTCCATCAGGGGCATCAGGTAACATCACACTGCCTGCGGAGACCGTGAAGATGGCCATTACGGTCATTACGATTGGCCCGATCATTTTCCTCTACCCTTACATACAAAAATACTTCGTGCACGGGATTATGGCTGGTGCCGTCAAAGAATAGACACCTGCGTGGTTACTGGCCGATACCGGCTTTTAACATAGATTAACCATTTTATTAGGGAGGGTCTTTCATGAAAGCAAGGACAATGCTGATCTTGTTGGTCTTATTGATGGCGTCCGTTTCGGTTATGGCAGGATGCAGCGACAAAAAAGAGGGGGCAGCCAAGCTCGAAACCGTCACGATTTTGTATCCGGGAGAGCGAAGCGATCGCATGAGCGAATTTCTGAACAATGAGTTTGCCGAGAAAATGGCCGCCGATCTGGGTTTGAAGGTCGAAGTTGTGTTTGTGCCATGGGCGCAGTACTGGGAACAAAAAGATATTATGCTGGCCGCCAACGAACCGATCGATTTATATTGGGACGGTCTCCCGGATCTTTCTACCATCGTCAACAAGAAACAAGCCATGGTATTGGATGATTTAATCGAGAAATATGGTCAGGATATGTTAAAAGTCCTGCCGATGGAACAGCTTCAGGGTGCAACGATCGATGGGAAGATTCATGGCATTCCATCCGCATATGCACCGTCCTCCGCCATGTACCAGCTGGTGGCCGTTCGCCAGGATATCCTCGAAGCGGTGGGGATGACGGACTTGAAGACAGCTGACGATTTAAAGGAATTCGCAACCAGGGCGAAAGAGAAATTCCCTGAAATGAAGGGGCCCGCCGATATTGTCTTTAAACCGTTGACCCGATATTTTAGCGATGAACAATATAACTGGATCGCCGTAGAGGATTTGGTCGTATTCGGGGAAGACAGCAAAAAAGCATACAGCTACTATGAAACGGAAGCGTTCCAGAAAGTAGCGAAGTTTAACCGCAGCATGTATGATGCCGGGTTATATACTGAGGATTTGACCATTAAATACAACGAGAGAGACTCCCGTATGCAGACAGGCTTATATTTATGGGTTGAAGGATCTTTAGGCAAGGAAATGGAAATTGCCGATACCATCAAAGCCAATGCACCGGATGCCGAGGTTAAAACGTACCTGTTAGCCGAGGATAAACCGCGTTATGTGACTGCCGCAGGCGGAGAGGTGCTGGGTATACCTGTGAATGCTCCTAATCCAGAAGGAGCCATGAAATTCGTGAACTGGATTTATAAATCCCAGGAAAATTATCTGTTTGCTCTCTATGGCGTCGAAGGCAAGGATTACGAGATCGTGGATGGAAGAATCAATAAGCTCACCGCTAGCGAATTCTTCTATGAGTGGATGTTTAGAAACCAAAATTATCAATTGTTCGGGCCGAATGTGGCCCAAGAGTCCATCGATAAGTATAAGAGCTGGGATGAACAGGCTATACGATCCGACTCGTTGGGCTTCCGATTTAACAATGAGAAGGTCAAGTTAATCGAGACGGCTCTGAAAGAAATTGCGGGCAAGGATTTAGCCGCTATACGTTCCGGTTTCATCGATTTTGAGACAGAGTATCCCAAAGCCATCGAGAAGCTGAAGGCCGCGGGCATTGATGACTATGTCGCTGAGATCCAGCGTCAGTTGGATGAGTTTCTGGCGGGGAAATAAATGCGTATCTAAATAAGGATGGAAACAAACTGAGGATCGACATACAGTCCGTGAAAGAAGAACGTCTGAAAGGGATTATGACACTTTGAAAAGAAGCAACCCCCCAGTCTTGGACAAGACCGGGGGGTTTTGGCATTGGATGCCATCTCGATCAATAAACCTTCATTGACAATAAGTTCCATTCTTGTGTACACTCTTTTTATTCCGACTGTTCAGTATAAATAAAAATAAAAGATACAGGTGAAGAAATCATGCCCAAATTAGGAATGGAACAAAAACGCAGGGCAGACGTCATTAATGCTACGTTAACCTGCATCAGCATGTATGGGATTGACGGCATGACCCTGGATAAGGTGGCTGATCATGCGAACTGCTCGAAGGGAGTTGTCACTTATTATTTTAAGAATAAGGATCAATTGACGATCGAAGCTTTCAAGTCGTTCTTGGCGTACTATGGACTGAAGATCGAATCAGGCATTGAACATACCATGACATCGGGGGAAATGATGGATCTTGCCCTGAAGTTTATGCTTCCCCCGCTCACCGATGACAAGGATCAAACGATTAATGTGTCGCAGCTGGATGGGGTCGAGAAGATGTATATCCCGCATGCAGATCAAGGCAAGCTCTTTGTGCAGTTTTTCTCAAAAGCCATGCTGGATCGCAATCTGCAGGAAGTGGTATCGAAGAGTTACGAGGCTGATCTCCAAGGCATCACCAAGATCATGGATTACGGTAATCGGACGGGACAGATGTCCGTTGAGGATTCTCACAGCGCTGCCTATGGGCTGATGGCGATGGTTATAGGTCTGAGTTTTTTTCGAGTTGCTAACGTTCCGCCGGCCAACGGCGGCGACAACCGGTACATATGTGAGGATTATGTAAGAAGACTTACCAAAACAGGAGGGAACTATGAATATCGAGAAGGTTGAAACAGATGGAGGAACGATAGCGGTTGTAAGCAGCAATGAAATATTAATAGAGGATGTTCAGTCCGCATTGGATCTTATGGCAACCGTGCAATATGAAACGGGCAGCCATCGTATCGTAATGAATCAGTCGGTATTCAGTGAAGCCTTCTTCGATTTGAAGACGCGCCTTGCAGGCGAAATTCTTCAGAAATATATCAATTATCACGTAAAGGTTGCGATTATCGGAAATTTTTCTGTGTATCCAAGCCAAAGCCTGCAAGATTTCATATATGAATGCAATAAGGGGAACGACTTCTTTTTCTTGCCGAGTGAACAACAAGGAATTGAACGTTTAAGCAGGTTGAACTAAGAGACGAAAGCGGGAGGAAGATGGTAGTCAGTGCCTGGGTTTAATCCAAAAGAATATCCGATGGTAGCCATTCCAGCAGGCGAAATTCAATTAAGGGACGACCGTATCAAATCTTCGTGGGCGGTTGAAGTGAATGCTTTTCAGCTTGCACCGATTCCTGTTACGAAGGCGTTATATTTCTCACTTATGTCACAGTCGGCAGGATTCACTGACGTCATGCAAGCCCCGGTCGTCGATGTATCATGGAATGATGCGATTCACTTCTGTAATATGCTATCTCGGCACTCAGGTCTCGACGAGTGTTATTCTGCCACGGAAGATGGTGAGCGAGTGGTGTGCAACTGGGAGGCGGATGGCTACCGCCTGCCGACGGAAGCGGAATGGCAATACGCGTGTAGGGCCGGGAGTGATGGCTATCGTTACGGCGAGCTTGATGACATCGCTTGGTATGAAGGGAATTCCGGCGGCGCCCTGCATGAGGTAGGCAAAAAGCGGCCGAATGCCTGGGGGCTTTACGATATGCTCGGAAATGTGTGGGAATGGTGCTGGGATATATACGATCCGGACGTATACGGCTCATACAGAGTATTCCGCGGCGGAAGCTGGGCAGAAGAGGCTAGGGGGTGCGGGGCGACATGCCGCCGCCGAAGTCACCCGACGTTTCGGATTGAGGATCTCGGGTTTCGTCTGGCCAGATCCATTTTACGATAATGCTGATCCTTCGGGATCAGCTTTTTTTTGATCGTGCAGCACCTAACGAATTTCCAATAAACGCATCGAAACGCCGTCAATTTTCTTCAGAAGGTAATAGATGCTAGGCCATCAATACTTCACTTTATAACTAGATATGTCACATAAACTAACGCGGTAAATATATCTAAATTGCGTATAGACAAGGCTGGAAGACATCAGTAAGATTGGGTTTAACTTTTCGGGGGAGGTGTGGGGAGCTAAAGGGAGTCAAGGTTTGGATTGCCGTAATGTTGATCAAAAACCAGGAAATTCAAGGGATGAGGGGGATAAGAAAAATGCCACATGGACCAACATTCAATAATCCGATTGTGGAGCAAGCAGCCGATCCTTGGGTATGGAAGCATACGGACGGCTATTACTATTTTATGTCGACGAGACGTGGATATCTGGAGCTGACCCAATCCGCGACCTTGACAGGCCTTGCGGAGGGCCGGAAGAAAACGATCTGGACTCCGGAAGCCGGCGGACGCTATAGTTATAACCTGTGGGCGCCGGAAATTCATCACCTGGACAACAAATGGTACATTTATTTCACGGCAAATGATGGGGGAGGCGATGAGACGCGCCAAATATGCGTGCTGGAGAACGGGGAGCTTGATCCGATGGAAGGCGAGTGGACATGGAAGGGCGCGCTGCCGACTCCTGTCCCCGGCTTGGATGGCACGGTCATGACCTTAGGGAATCAACATTATTTCCTGTATGCCGGATATGGTCATTTCCCGGATTATGGGTCCGCTCTATACATCATGCGCATGACAAACCCTTGGACATTGACGGGAGATCATGTATTACTTACCGCCCCGACTCTGTCCTGGGAAAAACAAGGCGGAATGGCCATTAACGAAGGTCCCGTTGTCCTTCAGCGAAACGGCCGCATCTTCCTGGTGTACTCGGCTAGCACCACCTGGTCTGAGGATTATGCGCTGGGAATGCTCACGATGGATGAAACCGCAGATCCGATGGACCCGCTTTCCTGGACTAAATCCATGGAGCCTGTATTTTGCAAAAGCGTGGAAAACGGGGTGTACGCCACCGGCCATAACAGTTTCACGCAATCACCGGATGGCAAGGAGGACTGGATCGTCTATCATGCGCTTCCAGCGCCTGGAGCAGATACGGCCTTGCGATCGACCCGCATCCAGAAGTTCGACTGGAAGCCGGATGGAACCCCGGACTTCGGTGTCCCTGCCAGTGATTCGCAGGCCATACCGATACCGTCCGGAGAATAATGTATGCGGATTCATAACACATCATCAAGTAGGTATTCCGAGAGGAAGGATGATGACGGCAAAGGAGTGGCAAATGCCGCACTGATGAAGTGAACATTTATAGGATTTTATATAAACCCCCATTCATTACAGATTTTCTGTAATGAATGGGGGTTTATTACGAATGAGGGTGAAACGTGAAGGAACCGTAAATCCATAGCGGAAATCGTGTTTTTAAACGCGTATTCCTTTTGTCGTAAGGGCTATGAGTTTTATTGAGTGTTTCCGATATCCTAAATCATAAGCACGGATTTTCAAAAACAACTCATTTTAGTTACAAAATTCGTGTATGAAAGCGTTGACAGAATAAATGTATATGCTTATACTTCGGTTAAAGATACAGGATAATTGTATTAAATGATGTGTAGGGGTTGGAAATGCCGTCAATTATCATGTGAAAGGGGATCCATTGGAATGGCCAAGAGAAAGAGCAGTATTTCAGACAGGGGGTGCTTAGACACCACGAAGATTACAGAAGGATAGATAGCAAGCCTTAAACTGGCGTCCCAGAAAAAAACTACGGAATATAGATCCTCTGGGGCGCTAATGCTGGGGCTGTCCGCAATTATTCATATCATGGGAGGTTAAGCATGAACAGAACGATGAAGCGTTTTTTCACTCTGTTATTCATATCCATATTGATCATATCGACGGTAACCGCTTGCAGCGGTAAAGCAAAGAATGAGCCCGATAGCACCGTAACCCAGGAGGAGGGCGTCTCCAAAGAGAAGAATGAGGTGACCTTTGAAGATATTAGCGGGGACATACGCGGCAACAAAGCACCAACGCAGGAACAAATCGACGAGGTCAACGGCACGCTGAATGATACATACCTTGGAGACGTTTTCGAAGAAGTCATTCCTAGCGATTATTCTGCTTATCCCGTCAAAGGCGATGTGGTGCTGGATGTATGGATGCCTGCCAACTCCAACATCCCGGATATGAATAATCACTTGGTTCAGAAACAGGTGGAGAAGCTCACCGGCATCAAAGTGAACTTCATTACGCCGCCGGTCGGGCAGGAAGCGGATGCTTTCACCCTGATGATCTCTTCCGGTGAGCTGCCGGACATCATTATTGACCCGGGCCGTTATCCGGGAGGCTTCGAAGCAGGGGTCAACGATGGCGCTTACCTCGATCTGACCGACCTGATGGAAAAGCACGCTCCGAATTATTCGGCATGGCGCAACTCGGACGAAATGAAAAGAAAAACGACCGTGACCGACGATGGCAGGCTGCTGGGCTTCTACGGCATCGCCCCGTATTCCGAATGGACCTGGTTCGGCACCCTGATCAAGCAGGAAGCGCTGGATAAGACGGGACTTCCAGTCCCGACGACGATAGACGAATGGTACGAATTCTTGAAAAAAAGCAAGGAAGTCGGATATAAAGCGCCGCTGAATTACGGCTCGACATACGGTCAAATTTTTACCGGCATTATTAATGGTGCATATGGCGTCTGGGACTGGACCTTCCTGGATGAGAACGGCAAGGTCGCATGGGGTCCTGCGCAGCCGAAAGCCAAGGAATATCTGGCGACCATGCAGCAGTGGAACAAGGAAGGCCTGCTGAATCGAGACTGGGCTACCGCCGATTTCAATCAACGGATGGCCAGCGCGATTTCCGAAGATACGGCCGTGATGATGGACTCCCCGGATACGATGTGGAGCTATTGGAAAGTGCAGAACGACATTGATTTCGTCGGAGCACTGAATCCTGTACTCAATAAAGGGGACAAATCCGCGACCACCTATAAAAACTTCAAAAGATCGGGTACCAGTGCAGCCATCACTACCCAGAGCAAAAATGTGGAAGCCGCAATGGCGTGGCTGGATTTCAACTATTCCAAAAAAGGCTGGGAGATCATCAACTTCGGGGAGTACGGCACCGTGCACTTGGTGGATGAGCAAGGAATGCCTTATTATCCTGAAAACAGTTATATGTACAATGATCCGGACGGTCAGCCTGTAGACGTCACGCTTTGGAAATATCGCTGGCATAGCTGGCCGAATATCCGCGACGAGCACCATGCCAACCCGTTGATCTCGGCGAAAGGAAGCTATTCCGGAGATATCCGCAAGTACTGGACGGAAAACATGGATACCAGCATGGCGATGCCGCCGATCACGTTTACGAAAGAAGAAGCCTCGCGCGAAGCCGAGCTTGGAAACCAGTTGTCCACGCTGCGCGGAGAATATTTTGCGAAGATCATCATGGGCGAATTGCCGGTCGATGCTTACGATAAATTTTTGAAGGAAGCGCAAAGCATGGGGCTGGACGAATTCTTGAGTCTCCATCAGGCAGCCTTGGATCGGTATAACCAACGATAGTTTTCATAATAAGAACAGGTGGTTGATTCATGGAGATATTACGGAAAAACAGGGAAATAGACCATGTTCGGACGCCCTCGGAGCCCAAGAATACCAAGCGGTTGATTCAAAAGGATCTGAAAAAGAATTGGTTCGTCTATCTGATGGCCCTTCCCGTCGTGGCGTGGTTCATTATCTTCTGCTACGGTCCGATGTGGGGCGTCATGATCGCATTCAAGGATTTCAAGCCTTTGCTGGGCTTCGCGGATAGCGATTGGGTGGGTTTCAAGCATTTTATCGATTTTTTCTCCGGACCCTATTTTTGGAGAGTGGTCAAGAATACGCTCCTGCTGAATGTGTGGGGCATCGTGTTTGGATTTACGGCACCGATCATCTTGGCATTGCTGCTGAACGAAGTTCGCTCTTCCAAGTTTAAGCGGACCGTTCAAACCATTACGTATATGCCGCATTTTATATCACTGGTGGTTGTGTGCGGGATCATTCACATCTTCACGGCCAATGAGGGGGTCGTTACACAGCTGCTTTCGTTCATAACGGGAAAAGATTACTCATCCCTTCTCGGTTATTCCAATTTGTTTCGACCGATTTATACCTTTTCCGGAATCTGGCAGAGCATCGGATGGGACAGCATCATTTACCTGGCTGCGATGAGCTCCATCGATCCTTCCTTATATGAAGCGGCCGATATCGACGGGGTCGGCAGGGTGAAAAAAATGTGGTACATTACGCTGCCTCAGATCAGTCCGGTCATCATCATCCTGTTTATCTTTGCGATCGGCGGATTGATGGCTTCCGGCTACGAAAAAATTATCCTGCTCTATAATCCTTTGATCTACGATACGGCTGATGTGATCGCTTCCTATGTTTACCGCAGGGGCTTGAGGGAAGCGAGCCTGAGTTATTCCACAGCCGTCGGATTAATAAGCTCCATCGTGAACTTCGGGCTGTTATGGATGACAAATACCATCGTGAAGCGCAGATCTGAATCCAGCTTATGGTAAGAGAGAGGGAAGGCTATGGAGGATATCAAGCAACTCAAAGTGAAACGAAGAAGGAAGCATAAAAGCATAGGAGACCGCGTTTTCGACTTTACCAACTACACGCTTTTGACGGCATTGACCTTGGTTTGTTTTTATCCCATCTTGCATATCTTCTTTGCTTCCGTCAGCGATCCCAGCGCCTTGATGGCTCATAAAGGGGTATTGTTAAAGCCGCTGGGATTCACGCTCGACGGTTACAAGCTGGTGTTTAAAGACAACAGCCTGCTGAAGGGGTACATGAATACGATCATTTATGTGGGACTGGGTACCTTGGTCAATATGGTCATGACGATATTGGGTGCATACGTATTGTCCAGACGGGATTTATATTTTAAAAATTTCATCATGATTCTGATTACAATCACGATGTTCTTTGGCGGAGGGTTGATTCCCTGGTTCCTGTTAATGAAGGACATCGGCTTGTACAACAATCTGTGGGCGATGATTCTGCCGACCGCTTTAAGCACATGGAACATTATCATATTAAGAACCGGATTCCAATCGATTCCGAGAGAGCTGGAAGAAGCGGCATTGATTGACGGAGCAAGCCAGGCCAATATTCTGATCACGGTGATCCTGCCGCTGTCGAAAGCCACGCTGGCCGTTATTTTCCTGTACTATCTGGTAGGCAATTGGAACTCCTGGTTTAACGCGATGGTCCTGCTGAAGGATAGGGAATTGTTCCCGTTACAGCTGTTAATGAAGGAAATCCTGGTCGCCAATGATTCGACAGCCACCACGATCGGCAGCGCGGGCGGGGTTGTCATCAACAGCGCCCAGAGCTCGACCGCGTTCCGGGAGCTGGTTAAATATTGTGCAATCGTGGTTTCGACCGTGCCTATATTGCTGGTGTATCCTTTCCTGCAAAAGTATTTCGTGAAAGGTGTTTATGTGGGTTCGATCAAAGGCTAGACGTTCAAACGAGCAGATAGAGAGATTGAATAATTAGGAGTGAGTTGAATCATGTTGACAGAAGTAAGCAAGACACAAACGGTTCGGGGCGAATATCCGAGACCCCAGTTTCAGCGCAAAGAGTGGTTAACCCTCAATGGCGAATGGGATTTCAGTTTTGATGATGAAACCATCGGCGAGGATGAAGGGTGGTATCGGGCGGAAGCGACGGCTTCCTTTACACGGAAGATCAACGTTCCCTTTACGTTCCAAAGCAAGCTGAGCGGCATTGAAGATCCTTCTTTTCATGATGTGATTTGGTATCGCAGAACGTTTGAAATCCCGCAGAACTGGAACGGGAAACGGATCGTGCTTCATTTCGGTGCCGTGGATTATATGGCCAAAGTGTGGGTGAACGGGCACTTGGTGGTCATGCATGAAGGAGGGCATACGCCGTTTCAAGCGGACATTACGGCCGTGCTCACGGAAGGAAGCAACACGGTTGTGCTGCGGGCGGAGGATTTCAGCCGCGACGTCACCTTGCCGCGGGGCAAGCAGTACTGGCTTGAGCATTCGGCAAGCATTTTCTATACTCGTACGACCGGCATCTGGCAGAGTGTGTGGATAGAGCCGGTGTCCCCGGTACATCTGAGCAAAACGATGATGACGCCCGACATTGACCGCAACGAAATTCGTATCCGGACATTCCTTGACGGCTATAAATCTACAGAGGATCTTAAGCTGCAGATCACCATAGTGTATAAGGGGGAATTGGTTGCCGAGGATCAATATACGATCCGAAATGCGGAGCAGCAGCGGACCATCGGTCTGAGCGATTTTACGGATCATGGTCTTGGCCGGCTGTGGAGTCCCGAGTTCCCGAACTTGTATACCATCGAGTTCCGTCTCATTCAGGGCGAGGAGATTGTCGATCAAGTATCCAGCTATTTCGGGATGCGGAAGGTATCGGTCGAGAACGGCAAGCTGTGCCTGAATAACCGCCCGTATTTCCAAAGGCTGGTGCTGGATCAGGGGTATTTCCCTGAGGGCATTCTGACGGCTCCGTCAGACGAGGCTTTGAAGCGCGATGTGGAGCTGGCGAAGGAAATGGGATTCAATGGCGTGAGAAAGCATCAGAAGACGGAGGACCCAAGGTTCCTGTACTGGTGCGACCAGCTCGGCTTGCTGTTATGGAGCGAGGCGGCCAACGCCTATGAATATTCCGAGTCGTATGTTCGCCGCTTCACGGCGGAATGGCAGGAGATCATCGAGCGGGACTATAACCATCCCTGCATAATCACCTGGGTTCCGCTTAATGAGAGCTGGGGCGTTCCCAATGTCCAGATGGATAAGCGTCAGCAGCAGCATGGGCTTGCGATGTATCATTTAACGAAGTCTTTGGACGATAGCCGACCGGTTGTTTATAACGATGGTTGGGAGCATATGACCACGGACCTGGTTACTATTCATGACTACGAGAGCCGCCAGGAAGTGCTGGAGGAGCGTTATGCGACAGCCGCGTCCGCCGTGGAGGCCATGCCGGCGAACCGGAGAATATTCGTCGGCGGTGCTTCCTATGAAGGCCAACCCCTTCTGGTATCGGAGTTTGGCGGGATTGCCTTTAAGCAGAGCGATTGGGAAGGCTGGGGGTATTCCGGCGCCGAGAACGAGGAGGATTTTCTGATCCGGCTCAAGGCCGTAGTGGACCCGATGTTTTCATCCCCGGTGATCCAGGGATATTGCTATACGCAGCTGACGGATGTTGAGCAGGAAATCAATGGTTTGCTGACGTATGACCGTAAGCCGAAGGCGCCGCTTGAAACCATTCGCAACATCATGATGGGTAAATAGGAGGTGGAGATATGAAAGGGACGAATGCCTACGAAGGTGTATACCATAACGAGCGAGCAGTTTATCTGAGAGCCGGGGGTTATGAGGCCATCATGCTTCCGGATATCGGTGGGAATTTGATATCGTTCCGGGACCTTGATAAGGGCTACCGGTTTCTGCATGAGCCGACGCCGGAAGAAATGCCGGGATTCAAAGCAAGGCCGATGATTCACGGCATTCCGGTGTTGTTTCCACCTAACCGGTATAAGGACGGTAACTTCCGGTGGAATGGCAAAATCCATCATCTGCCGGTCAATGAAGAGGCAACCGGTCATCATCTGCATGGATTTCTGTACAACATTCCATGGGAGATTGATGATTACGGGCATTCTGGTCAGGAAGCTTATGTGACCGTGTCTGTCCGTGTGGATGAACAGCATCCGGTATTCCAAAGCTTCCCGTTCCGGTTCCATATTCAGCTTCGGTATGGTTTAAGCCAGCAGGGGTTATCCCAGCGGGTAACGATCACTAATACAGGCCAAGAAGTCATGCCGTGTTTGCTGGCGTTCCATACATCTGTTAACGCGCCATTTACCGAGGGAGGCGATGCCCGGGATTACCGTGTAAAGCTGACCTTCGGGAAGCGATGGGAGCTGGATGGGCGAATGCTGCCCACCGGATCCTATCAGGAGCTGTCCGCTAACGAGCAGGCCATGCAAGGAGCAGGCGTTTATCCCTTCTTCGAAAGTATGGACAATCATTACACCGCCGCAGCCCAAAACGGAAGAAACCGGATGGAGCTTACCGATGGGGCGCAGAAGCTGACGCTGGTTTATGACGTAGGCACCTCTTACAAGCAATGGATGATCTGGAACAACGAAGCGACCGAGGGTTTCTTTTGCCCTGAACCGCAGATCAATCTGGTCAATGCGCCCAATATGGACATGGATGCCGAAGAAATCGGGTGTTTCAGTCTTGAGCCAAGTGAAATCTGGGAAGAGACGAGCAGACTGTACGTGAAGGAAAGCCGAGGCTAAAGCCACAGGTGACAGCCGGGTAAAAGATAAATACAGACAATGAATCATAAAAAAGGAGTTAAACATGACAGAATTAACACTGCCGCGTCCGGAGTACCCCCGCCCACAATGGGTAAGACCCGAATGGATTAATCTGAACGGTTCCTGGCAATTCGAAATCGATCATGGGAAAAGCGGGAAGGAGCGCGGATTCTATGAGCCGGGACATGATCTGTCCGGAACGATTACCGTTCCTTTCTGCCCCGAAAGCAAGCTGTCCGGCGTTGTATATAAGGATTTCATGGCAGCCGTATGGTATAAAAGGGAGTTTACCGTGCCCGAAGAATGGAAAGGCAGCATCCTGCTTCACTTCGGGGCTGTGGATTACGAGACGGAAGTATGGGTAAACGGTGTATCCGTAGGATCGCATCGCGGGGGATATACGCCTTTTAGCTTTGATATTACGTCGCATGTGATACCAGGCGACAACGTGATTACCGTCTGTGCGGAGGATGACGTTCGTTCCGGACGCCAGCCGCGCGGGAAACAAAGCGGCCGCTTCCACTCGCATGGCTGCGATTACACACGTACGACGGGGATTTGGCAGACGGTATGGCTGGAGCGAGTGCCGGAGGCCTATTTATCCGACATGAAAATAGTGGGTGATCCCGATAATGCCTGCGCGCACCTGGAAGTAAAGATCAGCGGAAATGCTGCGGGACATCAACTGAGCGCCTCCGCTCTGTATGAGGGAAAACCTGTAGGGAACGCCAGTGCCGTCGTATCCGGGCCGTCCGTCAAACTTACCATTCCATTATCTGAGGTTCACTTGTGGGAGGTGGGTCAGGCCAGGCTGTACGATCTGGAATTAACCCTGCAAGGACGGGATCAGGTGAGCGACATCGTCCAATCCTATTTCGGGCTCAGAACCGTCATGCTGGACGGAATGGCCTTCCGCATCAACGGCAAATCCGTGTTTCAGCGCCTTGTGCTGGATCAAGGTTTCTATCCGGATGGGGTCTACACCGCGCCAAGCGATGAGGATCTTCGCAAAGACATCGAAATTTCGATGGGACTCGGCTTTAACGGCGCAAGGCTTCACGAGAAGATGTTTGAACCGCGCTTTCTGTATTGGGCGGATCGGTTAGGGTATCTGGTGTGGGGAGAGCATGCGAATTGGGGATTGGACATTACCACGGCGGAGGGGCTGTCACATTTTCTGCCGGAATGGCTCGAAGGCATGGAACGCGATTTCAATCATCCTGCCCTCATCGGCTGGTGTCCTTTCAACGAGACATGGGACCGCGACGGCACCAAGCAAAATAACGAAGTGCTGCGCATTGTGTACGAGGTATCGAAAAAGATGGACCCGACGCGTCCCGTGATTGATACGAGCGGTAACTTCCATGTCGTGACGGATATTTTCGATATCCATGATTATGACCAGAACCCGGAGACGTTCAAGGAACGATATGAGCCGATGAAGAACGGTGGAGAGGTGTACAATAGCTTCCCGGATCGGCAGCAGTATGAAGGCCAGCCTTATTTCATCAGCGAATATGGCGGCATTTGGTGGAATCCGGACCAGAAAGACGAGAAGTCTTGGGGTTACGGCGACAGGCCGACGTCCGAAGAAGCGTTTCTTGAGCGTTATGCGGACTTAACGAACGTGCTGCTGGATCATCCCATGATGTTCGGGTTCTGTTATACCCAGCTGTACGATGTGGAACAGGAAGTGAACGGCCTGTACACCTATGACAGACGTTCGAAATTCGATCCCGAAGCGATTCGCCGCATTAACGCCCGTAAAGCCGCGATCGAGGATTAAGTGCCCGCTAAGACCGGTGTCTTGAAGTAGGCTTGTTACATGTTTGGTGTATGAATGCATATTATCCGAAAGGAACGTGACGAAAGGATGAAGGTGAACTACCGGAACAAATTATTGCTCACGATATGCGCATTTCTTATTCTTCCTATGGGCCAGGCGACACATGCGGCTACGCTTCAAAACAACTTCTACAACGTGGTCATGCAGGAGGGAGCGGATCCATGGGTGTATAAACACACCGACGGCTTTTACTACTTCACGAAAACGACCGGCGGAAACGTGACGATATGGAAGTCCGCACAGCTTACCACGATCGATGCAGCTCCGACGACGGTCGTGGAAACGGGCTGCTGCGGGATCTGGGCTCCCGAATTGCATTATATCAACGGGGCTTGGTATATCTACTACGCCAAGGACGATGGAGATAACGTCAATCACCGCATGTATGTCATGGAGAACACATCGGCGGATCCGATGCAGGGAACCTGGCAGTATAGGGGACAGATTACGGACCCCACCAACAAATGGGCGATTGACGGCACGGTGCTGCAAACGGGCGGTCAGCTGTATTTTATCTGGTCCGGCTGGGAAGGGAACACCAATGTGCGGCAGAATCTGTACATCGCCCGCATGAGCAATCCTTGGACGATCGATTCGAACCGCGTCGAAATCGCTAGGCCTACGTATAGTTGGGAAACGAATCATTCCCCGCATGTAAACGAAGGTCCCCAGGTGATTGTGCGAAACGGCGTCATCAGCCTGGTGTACTCGGCAAGCGGAAGCTGGACCAATGACTATTGCCTGGGTCTCATAACAGCCAGCACAACCAGCGATCTGCTGAATCCGGCATCATGGAGCAAACGCAGCCAGCCTATATTCAAGTCCGGTAACGGTCTGTACGGACCGGGTCATCATTCGTTTACCAAGTCACCCGACGGTACGGAGGACTGGATGCTTTATCATGTCGCCAAATACAATAATGCCGGATGGAACCGCGAGGTTCGAATGCAGAAATTCACGTGGCATGCCGACAACACGCCCAATCTCGGCGTCCCGGTGAAACCGAATGTTCCGATAACCTTGCCTTCCGGGGAAGCGGCACACATCCGTTACGAAGGTGAGGAAGGAACATTCGGCGGTATCGCCTATGCATCTCAAAGCCCTAACGGCTCGGGTGGCATGAAGGCCGGGCATATCGATACGCCGGAGAGCTATGTGGAATTCAAGGTACATGCCGCGTCCGCAGGCGAATACATTCTGCTCGCCCGCACGGCGAACGGAACAGCCGGGGGGAATTGGTCCCATCTCATGCTCAGCGTAAATGCCGGTACGGCAAACAAGTTTCACATCACGAATAAAGGATGGGAGAACTGGGGGCTGTCCACGGCGAGGGTTCAGTTGAAGGCCGGTGTGAATACGATACGTTTTTCAAAAGGCGAGGGGTACGGAGAAATCGACTTTTTCGACATGAAGCCGGCGAATTAGGACACAGCGGATGGCATAGCGGGCCGATAAATAAAGAGTTGTTAGCTTGATCATGGATGGCTTCCGGTTCTCCCGGAGGCCATTTCTGGCTATGAAAGTCATGGTTTTCTACGTCCGGCTATACGATGCCCTATGGCAAGAGGCAGGAAAATGGCTGGATGTAAGCCTTTCCAGTGTGATTGTTTTTCATTTCATTAAGAAGTAAAATTATTGTAATGAATATGTTTAAAGGAGAGCGAATTTGTGCTGGAACTTGGTTTTAACGACCCGGAAAGACTGGTCACTGTAGCTCATGCCTTGTCAACGCGCTCTAGGGTGGATATTCTGAGGCTCTTGAACTCCAAGAACTTGAATGTCATTGAAATCGCCGAGAAACTCAAACTTCCTGTTTCGACGGTTGCGAGCAATATCAAAGTGTTGGAAGCGGCCGAGTTAATTAATACGGAATTGCTTCCGGCTTCGCGAGGAGCAATGAAGGTGTGCAGCCGTAATTATGATGATGTTCATTTTGCATTGAATTTGAAAAATTCAGTACCTAAGGGAATTACGCATGTCTATGAAGTCGATATGCCCATCGGCCATTACAGCGATTGCGAAGTATCGCCCACATGCGGAATGGCAAATGCGGACGGATACATCATTAAGGAAGACGAGCCGGCCAGCTTTTACCATCCCAAGCATGTCAATGCTCAGATCATCTGGCTGCGCAAAGGATATTTGGAATATTTAATGCCGATGGATATTCCGGCCGGAGCTCGCATCGAATCGCTCGAACTGTCCATGGAGATGTGTTCGGAGGCCCCGAATTATGACCAAAACTGGCCTTCGAACATTTCCGTGTGGGTCAATGGCGTGGAGATCGGCATGTGGACAAGCCCCGGCGATTTCGGGGATCGGCGCGGCAAGCTGAACCCGAATTGGTGGTACGATTGGGCCACGCAGTACGGGTTTCTCAAGACTTGGCGGGTCGATCATGAGAAGACGACGCTGGATATGGAGAAAGTATCGGGCGTTACATTGGCTGAGCTGAATCTTTCCGAGAGTCCCAAATTGCGGTTGCGTATCGGCATCAAGCCCGATGCCGTCAATCAAGGAGGGCTGAATCTGTTCGGCCGCCAGTTTGGAGATCACGAACAGAATATCATCATGCAGGTAAAATATACGATGGATCAGGATGGGGAAGACCTTTAATCATGCTTTGTATAAGTGGCCGAAGGCTTAGCTGCTGCCGAAGAATAGGCAAGTCCAGCGGCAGCTTGTTGGCGGAGAGGTTTCCCGTTTTTTTATAAAGGAAAAAGTGGCAGTGCAGAAGGTTTTTCTGTGCTGTCACTTTTTTTGTTTACCGTCAGAAGTAGTCGGAGTAAATCGCGACTCCTTATCGATTGAGGATCATTTCCATAAGAAGAGCCCATTCTTTTCCCGGTTTACATTCCGTTTAAATAGGGGTGCTACGATTCAAGCATCATCCATTAGCAAAGAGGAGGAAATCATAATGGAGCATGTATACAGAAAGAAAATAGAGCCTAACCCTGGCGACTTGGCCGTTGAGGCTTACGGGTTGGTCAAAACATTCGGCGATAACCGTGCCGTGGATGGCGTGGATCTGAATGTGCGTACCGGAACGATCTATGGTGTGCTTGGTCCGAATGGGGCAGGCAAGACGACCACCATCCGGATGCTGGCGACCTTGCTAAGGCCGGATGCCGGTACGGCCCGAATCTTCGGACACGACGTGCAGACGGAATCGCAGGTCGTCCGTCAGTTGATCGGGGTAACCGGTCAATATGCGTCGGTGGACGAATCGCTCAGCGCTACGGAGAATCTGATTATCTTCTCCCGTTTGCTAGGTCTGGGGCGTACGGAGGCACGGCGCAAGGCGGGTGAGCTGCTTGAGGAATTCGGTTTGTCGGAAGCCGCGAAGCGGCCGCTAAAAAATTTCTCCGGCGGGATGCGGAGAAGACTGGATCTGGCGGCAAGCCTGATCGCCCAGCCGCCGCTCATCTTCCTGGATGAACCGACGACGGGGCTTGACCCGCGTACGCGTTCCCAGATGTGGGATACGATCCGCCGATTGGTGAATACCGGTTCAACGGTATTGCTGACCACGCAGTATCTGGAAGAGGCGGACCAACTGGCTGACCGGATCGCCGTTATCGATTACGGCCGGGTTGTGGCCGAGGGGACGGCCGATGAACTGAAGATGTCGGTAGGCACTTCCTCGCTGCATTTGACCGTCCAGAATTTACAGGACATGGATCGCGCCCGCCATACCGTGGAACAAGTGCTCAAAGTCCATGCTAATGTATCGCCGGAAGCCGGAAAGATAACGGCGCCGATGGCTAATGCGGGTCTTGTTACAGATCTGTTGATCGAGCTGCGCGCGGCAGGAATCGGCTTGTCCGAGATGAGCGTGCAGAAGCCGACTCTGGATGAGGTGTTCCTGACGATCACCGGTCACGGCGTGAAGGAAGACGCTGCCCAAGGGTCTTATGAATCCACTGAGAGAGAGGTGACACGGGTATGAGCAGCACTATGATTAAGCCTGGTACGGAACGTCAGCTTAAGAACCGCACGAGTTTCGGTCAGACGATCCGGAACTCGTTGACGATGGCCTACCGCGGGCTGCTGAAGCTCCGGCGCACGCCCGAGCAGTTGTTTGACGTCACGTTTCAGCCCATTATTTTTACGCTGATGTTCACCTATATTTTTGGGGGCGCCATCTCCGGCGACGTGGCGAGTTATTTGCCCGTTATCATTCCCGGCATCCTCGTCCAGACCGTGATTACGACCTCCGTCGTCACAGGCGTTCAGCTGCGCGAGGATATGGATAAAGGCGTATTCGACCGATTCAAATCGCTGCCAATTGCGCGCATCGCACCGCTGGCGGGTGCCCTGCTGGCAGATACGATTCGTTATACGATTGCAACCGTGCTTACCTTTACGATGGGATATATTATGGGATATCGGCCCGAGGGCGGCTTGGGTTACGTTGCTCTTGCCGGATTGGTCGTCATTTTGTGCTCATGGGCCATCAGCTGGATCTTTGCTTTCTGCGGCGTGATTGCAAGATCCGCCTCCGGCGTGCAGGGGATTTCGATGATCGTGCTGTTTCCGCTTACGTTTCTATCCAACGCGTTTGTGCCGGTGGATACGATGCCGGGCTGGCTGCAGTGGTTCGTTAATATGAATCCGATCTCGCATCTTGTGACAGCCGTTCGGGATCTCACCAACTCTGGCACCGTGGGCTGGGATCTCACGATATCCTTGGTCGGCGCCGCGGTCATCGTGGCGATCTTTGCTCCCATTACGGTTCGTGCGTACATGCGCCGCACCTGATACCTAGAAGGTACGGCCAACATGTCCACTTATGTCCGGGCGAAGTTGGTCATCCATCCGAAACGCAGTTGACATCGAATTGCTAATTCACTATACTGTCTGTAATCTTATAAGCGACATACGTTGAAAGAGCCCAGTAGCAGCTTGGTCCCTGTTCTAGAAAGCCGGGGGATGATGGAACCCGGTACACACCAAGGCGGCGAATTACACTCTGGAGTATCTCGGGTAATGCCGAGCGGAAGCGGCGAACGATATCTCGTCTAATGAGCGGCATGAATGACGCGCGGCAAGCGCGCAGAGCATTCGTGCAATCTGGGTGGTAACACGGTTAATAATCGTCCCTATGTCTATAACAGACAAGGGGCGATTTTTTGTTTTTCAACGAGTGGGACGTTTCGTTATAAGGACATTATTGAATTGAAGGAGTGTTAACACTGTGAATATTATCGACGAACTGGAATGGCGCGATGCGATCAACCAACAGACGGATGCCGAAGGCCTTCGGGAGCTTACGAATGAAAAATCCATCTCGCTGTACTGCGGCGTGGATCCAACGGGCGACAGCATGCATATCGGTCACCTGATTCCCTTCATCATGCTCAAACGCTTTCAGCTTGCCGGCCATCGTCCGGTCATTCTGATCGGGGGCGCGACCGGCACCATCGGCGATCCAAGCGGACGCCAAACCGAGCGCTCGCTGCAGACGCTGGAGCAGGTTCAGGCTAACGTTGACGCGTTGACCGGACAAATGAAAAAGCTCTTCGTGACGGAGGGCGACAATCAGATCCGCATGGTTAACAACTACGACTGGACGCATAAGATCAACATTATCGAATTCTTGCGCGATTACGGGAAAAACTTCAGCATTAACTCGATGCTGGCGAAGGACGTGGTTGCGAGCCGGCTTGACAGCGGGATTTCGTTCACGGAATTCTCTTACCAAATCCTGCAGTCGGTTGACTACTTGCACCTGTACCAGCATGAGGACGTGCAGCTGCAAATCGGTGGATCGGACCAATGGGGCAACATTACCAGCGGCCTGGATCTGATCCGGAAGAAGGAAGGACCCGAGGCAAAAGCATTCGGCTTGACTATTCCGCTCATGCTGAAGGCCGACGGCACGAAATTCGGCAAAACGGCCGGCGGTGCGATCTGGCTCGACCCGAACAAAACAACGCCATTCGAGTTCTACCAGTTCTGGGCGAACACCGACGACCGCGACGTTGTGAAATACTTGAAGTACTTCACGTTCTTGACCAAAGAGCAAATTGACGAGTTGGCCGAAAAGGTGCAGAGCGAGCCGCATAAACGCGAAGCGCAAAAAATGCTGGCTGAGGAAATGACGAGATTCGTGCACGGCGAAGAGATGCTGGAGCAGGCCAAGCGCATTACGGCCGCTCTGTTCAGCGGCGATATTAAATCCCTCACGGCCGATGAGATCGAGCAGGGCTTCAAGGAGATGCCGACATTCGAAGCAACGCCGGAAACGAAGAATATCGTGGACTGGCTTGTGGATCTGGGCATCGAGCCTTCCAAGCGGCAAGCTCGTGAGGATATTACCAAAGGCGCCATCTCGATGAACGGCGAGCGTATCAGCGACGTCGGTCACGAAGTGACAGCCGATCAAGCGATTGGCGGCCGGTTCATCATCATCCGCAAAGGCAAGAAAAACTACAGCTTGGTGAAAATGTCCTAGAAGACGGTGTAACCATCAGGGAGAAGGGTCTCCCGGGACAGACCACCTGATAAAAGCCGCTAAACACGTTTCATGTGCTTAGCGGCTTTCACATTATGAGGGTAGCCAGATTCTTCTGGTTGGCCTTTTTACTATAGATGAGAAAGAATAATTTCGGAGGCTTACCCTCCTGATCTCGCTAGAAAACATTTGCTATATGCGGTCTGTCTTCAGAGAAAACACGTCGATTAGCGTTTTTTTATTTGGAAGTTTCTCTCTTTTAATAGGATAATATCTGTAGTGTTAAAGGAGGTAGATGATACCATGAACATTCAACTGAAGACCGAGCTATGCGAGCGATTCCAAATCCGCTATCCGCTCTTTCTGGCAGGAATGGCCGGGGGACCGACGACAGTTGAGCTGGTCGCCGCCGTATCCAACGCAGGCGGACTCGGCACGCTGGGTGCGGCTTATATGGAGCCGGCTGCCATTCGTCACAGCATTCAGGAGATCCGCAAGCGGACGGATCAGCCTTTTGCCGTCAACCTGTTTGCGCCCAGTGCCCCGGATCGCCAAGAGCGAATCGGAGAAGTTCAACAGCAATTAAATCGGATGCGGGATGACCTTGGCATCCCCCATGCGGGCAAAGATCACGTAACAACCCCGGATTGGTTCGAGCAGCAATTCGCGGTTCTGATCGAAGAGAAGGTGCCCCTGATCAGTACGGCATTCGGGATTCTGGATGAGCCTCATATGCAGCAAGCGAAAGCGGCTAAACTTCTGGTTGTTGCGATGGCAACCACAGTCCGCGAAGCCATGCTGGCTGAGCAGGCAGGGTGTGATGCCGTCGTTGCTCAAGGCAGCGAAGCGGGCGGACACCGAGGAACGTTTGATATTTCGGAGCACCCGATGGGTGCCCAAATCGGAACGTTTGCTTTGGTACCGCAAATCGTGGATCGCGTCAAGATCCCCGTGATTGCCGCCGGCGGCGTGATGGATGGACGCGGCCTCGCCGCTTCGCTTGTTCTTGGAGCCCAAGGCGTTCAGATGGGGACGCGATTTCTGACGGCGGTTGAATCGGGTGCGCATGAGGTTTACAAGCAAGCGCTGCTTCGGAGTACGGAAGAGAGCACGGTGATCACCAAAGCGTTCTCGGGACGGCCTGCAAGGGGAATCCGCAATACATTCATCAGGCAATGGGACGAGAGCGGCATAGAGCCGCTGCCTTTTCCTACGCAGAATACGGTAACTCGTGACATACGAAACGCCGCCAATCTCCAAAACAATCCGGAGTATATGTCAATGTGGGCGGGTCAAGGCACAAGAGGGCTGACTTCGGGCCAAACGGCAGCGGATATTGTTGCCGAGACGATCCGGGAAGCGCTGTTGATCTGCCCATTTCTTCGTGAATCCGATCATTAGAGATGTGAGCGGATTACGCAATGCGCTTAGGAAAACATGAAGCAGCAGGCTGCCTAAGGAAAAACCTTGAGGTGGCCTGCAATTATTTTGCTAGAAGCCGTACGTATCTCCGCCTTCGCCGCTCCACGTCATCTCCACAAAGGAGGACGGATTGGAAGAAGTCGCTGTTTTGGAGCCGGAAGCGTATAGTCCTCCTGCAACGCCGGTCATTGTGTAGTCGGTATATAATTTGTTCGACGTATAGTTCGTGTAAATCATCGCTCCCGAAATATTGGATGCGGTTACGTTCTTAAGCTCCAGATTGCTTCCGTAGGACACCCCGTCCGAGGCCGTGGTTTTGCTTGTTCTGAACGCCTGGCCCGTGGCCGCATTGTTTTTGACCGTGGTGTTGATGATCTGTACGTCATTGGCCCGCATGAATATTCCGTTGTTGCCTACGGTCGATTCCGGTACCGTATTTTGAAAATCAACCGTGCTGCCGATCACTTTGACATGATGCGTGCCCTCTTTAAAATCAAAGCCGTCGTTTTTGGTCTGTATGGCGCTGCAATTCAGGAACGTAATATAACCGCTTCGATCCGGACTCGGCAGTGTGGTCCAGTTCTGATCGGCATCTCCTACATAGAAACCCTCGCCGAATTTCCCGCCTTGCCCCGCGCTTTGTGCGGTACTGTTCGAGACAAGCCAGTACTGGCTGTTTTTGCGAATCTTGAACGCTTCTGCCGTCGTATTTTTAACCGTTACGTTGGTAACGTAGCCGTGAGAGGCCTCAATCAGCAGGCCTTTGTTTGATTTGGAATTGGAGTTAATCGTCACATTCTCCAGCTTATAATAGCTGTTCTTGATATGAAAAGCCGTATTGCCTGCCGATGCGGTGAAATGGAATGTGGCTCCGCTGCCCGTGCCGCGAATTGTGATGTAATTGCCTGACGATCCGTCCCTGGAGGTTGCAATGGTTCCATCCGACACCGAGTAGGTTCCGGATACTTCGATAATGTCACCGGGATTCGCGCTGGCTAAGTAGCTCCGCAGCGTCGCGACGTCACCGGCCGGGACCGTTTTGGTTGCCGCCTTTACAATATGGCCAGGGTAGAATGCAAATACAAGCATGAAGCAAAATAAGAATACCATGCCAAACTTGAATGATGGCTTGATCATCAGGAAACCTCCTCGCTATTTTGGACACTATTCATCGTGTAGTCGCATTTGTTGCCTTATGTTCTTTCTGTACGAAACACATCACCTCACTTAACAGGGATCAGAATCATTGTTTAAGCGCTCTAATTATAATCCAATCCGAAAACCACATTGCTGATTGAAAATATCATAATTTCGTCTGCATTCGATACTGATGAGGCGTCAAGCCGTACTTTTTTTTGAACATGGTGATAAAATACGAGGGGTAGTTGAATCCGGTCTGTTTACTGACCTCTTCTATTGTCAGAGAAGGCAGGCCAAGAAGCGTTCTGGCTTCATCCAAACGCTTGTTGTTCGTATATTCGATGATGGTCATGCCCATCTGCTCTTTGAACAGCTTGGACAAATAACTGGGGGAGAAATGAAGGTCCGCAGCCATTTCGTTAATCGTGAAGGATAGATAATAGTGCTTGCCAATCCATTCTACCATGGAGCCGACAGGCCCGATCGAATCAGCGGCTGTATGATACTTGAAGCCCCCGTTACGATCCGGAGGATAAATATGGCTATTGAAGTAGGTAAAGAAATGAAATAAAAACAAGGCAACAACTTCCTTCTGAACCTTTCGCGGAACGCTGGCCAGCATCTCATGCAATTGCAGAAATTGATTTTCCAAATATAAAGCATCCTTGGACGCCAGATGAAATGCCTGATTGGACCACGGATGCTCCAACAATTGTGAAACAGCGGTTGTCAGCTGCGGGAGTGCGGTGAGGAAACGCTCGATGACGGAAGCTTTGATTTTCAGCAGGCTGCGAATGTAATTCGGCGGTACGATGACTTGAATTTGGTGAATTTGAAAAGGCTTAATCAACACCAAGGTGCCGGGCTTCAGCGTGTACGTTTGATTATTGACGATATATCTTCCGGCACCTTCATGAATGTACAGGATCTCCAACCCTTCATGATAATGAAAATATTCCACCGGCTCAGTATGTACGCTTCGATAGTTGAACAGATACAGATTGTCACGCCAGGGAATCGAATGGTGAATTTTCATCTGAAACCTCCTTTTGCATGAATGATAGGGATGGTAGGATCAATTACAGGGCCTCAAGCATTTCGGATACATCGTATGCCTAACCCTTCAAATCATGCTTTCTTGATATTCAACCCTAAGCGAATGGATTTAACGTACAAGAGGGAATTCCGGGAAGCCGTCGAACACTTTATCATAATATATATGTTGAAAAATGCTGCAATGACGGCATAACGGGGGTTATGATGACCACGCCTATTTTGTCTACAAAACTGTATATACCTTCTCCCCGATCAAAGGCTGTTCTTCGTCCCCGCTTGATCGAGCGTTTAAACGAGGGGCTGCAGCTGCATCGTAAGCTGACTATGATTTCCGCCTCTGCAGGCTGCGGTAAAACCACGCTGCTCAGCCAATGGATCGAAGGCTCCCCGCTGCCCGCCGCCTGGTTGTCATTGGAGGAGGGAGACCGTGAGCCGGCAAGATTCCTGGCTTATCTTGCGGCTGCCCTGCAAACCATCGGGGTTGATATCGGAGAGGGCGTCATGAGCAAACTTCAAACTCCGTCCCCTCTCCCTCTGCCGGTCGAAGCTATCGTCACGGCCATCCTTAATCACATTGCGGTCCTACCGGACCGTTTCATTCTGGTTCTTGATGATTACCATGTGATGGATTCCAAACCGATCGACAGCACTCTGGGCTTTCTCATTGAGCGGATGCCGCCGCAGATGCATATGGTTATCGCCAGCCGCCAGGATCCCGATCTGCCCTTGGCCCGGATGCGTGCCCGGGACCAGTTAACGGAAGTGCGGACATCGGACTTGCGCTTCACATTCACTGAAACCGCTGAGTTCATGCGCCACGTCATGGGACTGGATTTGTCAGCGGAGGATGCAGCGCTCCTCGAATCCCGTACGGAGGGCTGGATTGCCGGCCTGCAGTTAGCGGCGCTGTCCTTGCAGGGCCATCAAGACGCGGCCACCTTCATCCGATCCTTCGGCGGCAAGCACCGTGATGTACTGGACTATCTGGTTGAAGAAGTGCTGCAGCAGCAGCCTGATGGCATTCAGGATTTTTTGCTGTACACCTCCATTCTTGACCGGCTGTGCGGTTCATTGTGCGAATACGTTCTTCGGAGCGAAGGGCGTGATTCTCCGTTGAACGCCATCTCCGGGCAAGAGACCCTGGAGTACCTGGAGCGCGTTAACCTGTTCATTGTTCCACTCGACAAGGAGAGGCGCTGGTACCGATATCACCACCTGTTCACGGATGCGCTGCGGCAGCGTCTATCTCGAAAGGGCACTTCTGCGGTTGGAGGAGAGAGGGATGTATCCGAATTGCATCGTCGTGCAAGTGAATGGCATGAACGTCATGAACTTCTACTGGAAGCTTTTCACCATGCGATTGCCGCGAAGGATGTGGATCGGGCCGCACGTCTGATTGAAGGGGAGGGGATGCCCCTGGTTTTCCGTGGAGCGATAAGCCCTGTGCTCCATTGGCTGGATTCCTTGCCTAAAGAGGAATTGGATGCAAGGCCCGCATTAAACGTCATGCATGCTTCTGCGATGTTAATGGTTGGCCAAATGACCGGTATCGAACCTAAACTTCAAGCCGCCGAGACCCACCTGCATGCTGCGGAGGACGATTATACCCGGGATCTTATAGGGCATATCGCCTCTATACGTGCCACCCTTGCTGTTAGCAAACATCAGCCTGAAACCATCATGGCCCAATCGCGCCAGGCTTTGGAATTCTTGAATCCGCATAATCTGCCTGTCCGCACTGCCACGATATGGACGCTGGGATACGCCTACCAGCTGCAGGGAGATCGGGCCGCGGCTGGCAAGGCGTATCAGGACGCCGTAACCGTCAGTCAGAAGATTGGGCACATCATGATCAACATGATGGCGACGCTCGGACTCGGAATCATTCAGGAAGCGGAGAATCAGTTATATGTTGCGGCCGAGACGTATCGGCGCGTTCTGGATTTGGCAGGTGATCCTCCACTGCCGGCAGCATGCGAAGCGCATCTGGGCCTGGCCCGAATATGCCGTGAGTGGAATGACCTGAATGGTGCTGAACAGCATGGGCAGCAGGCCCTCTACTTAGCCGGGCAGTTCGAGCATACAGACAGGGTCGTGGCCTGCGAGGTGTTTCTCGCGAGGCTGAAGCTTTCACGGGGAGCAGTGACCGAAGCGGTTGCTATGTTAACCAAGGCGGATCACTTCGCCCGTCAGCATCATTTCGCGAATCAGCTGCCCCATATTGCCGAGGGACAGGTGCTTGCCATGCTGCAGCAAGGAAATGTCCGTTCAGCGTCACAGCTTGCGCAGAAGTTTGACCTCAAGCTCAGCCAAGCCAGAGTGCTGCTCGCACAGGGGGATACGGCATCAGCATTGGTAATACTTGAACATTTACGAGCAGATATGGAAGTTAAGGGATGGGCGGACGAACAGCTCAAAGTGAAGGTGCTGCAGGCTTTGTCCCTTCAAGCCCAAGATGAGAAGCTGAAAGCCGCACAGATTATTGTGGATGTGCTGGGGATGAGCGAGCCGGGCGGTTTCATCCGGTTGTTTATCGATGAAGGGCAGCCGATGCGGGAGCTGATCCACGCAGCAGCTTTGAACAAACGTAGGCAGAATATAGACAAACCGAAGCAGAGGTTCTTTAGAGGAGCGACAGACAAACCGAAGCAGGAGCTGGTAAGGGAAGATGTAAACAAACCGAAGCCGGTGATAATTGGAGAAGCTGTAGACAATCCCATGCACGACTATCTGGAGCGATTGCTGGATGCGTTTGAAGCTGAAGGGCTGGAACGTGGAGTCCCATCAGTAATCGTTCCGGGAGTTGTTCAGCCCGCGGATTCTCTGGTTGAGCCGCTAAGCCGGCGGGAATTGGAGGTTCTGCGTCTTATTGCCGATGGACTATCGAATCGTCAGATTAGCGAGCGGCTTTTTGTTGCGCTCAGCACTGTGAAAGGGCATAACCGGACGATTTTCGATAAACTTCAGGCCACGCGCCGTACCGAAGCTGTAGCGCGCGCACGAGAGTTGGGTATATTGTAGGCGACGTTCGCAGAATAGAGATTGCATCCATAACTGTAATCCTTCAAATATGTCTGATCATGAGAAAACCATACTGCTGTTCATGAGAAAACCATACTTAAGTATCTATGTTCCGGTACCCGACGGCAGATATACTGATTGCAAATGCAGGTTTGGAGGAAGCCCATGAAAGCAATGGTATGCACCGCTTATGGATCACCGGATGTGTTAAAGCTGCGAGAGGTAGAGAAGCCTATCCCAAGGGAGCGCGAAATTCGGATCAAAATTTACGCCACCACCGTCAATTCGGGGGATTGCCGAGTACGGGGATTTCGCAGTCCTCTTTTGTATAAGATTCCCATGCGATTGGTGCTGGGTCTGAGAAAGCCAAGACGACCGATACTCGGGGTGGAGCTGGCGGGGGAAGTAGAAGCGATAGGCAAGGATGTTACGCGATTCAAGGTAGGCGATCAGGTCTTAGCATTCAGGGGAATGCGATTCGGCACGTATGCCCAGTATATCTGCATGCGCGAAGACGCGTTCTTGCTGCTGAAGCCCGATCATGTGACTTATGACGATGCCGCCGCCGTATCTTTTGGAGGAACAACGGCCCTGCATTTTCTTAGAAAAGGGAGCATCCGGCAGGGGCACAAGGTTCTGATTTATGGAGCGTCCGGTGCGGTGGGGACGTTAGCCGTACAGCTTGCTAAGCAGCACTATGGAGCAGTTGTTACCGGCGTTTGCAGTACCGTGAATGTGGGGCTGGTGAGGTCGCTCGGAGCCGATCAGGTCATTGATTATACAAGAGAGGATTTTACCACATGCGGAGTGCGATACGACATCATCCTGGATGCGGTCGGTAAACTGCCGAAATCCAGATGCAAGCATTTGCTCACCCCGGGCGGGAGCTATGTAACCGTTGAAGGGCAAGGGGTAGCCAAGGTGCTGATGGAGGATCTGAGATTGCTTGCGGAGCTGCTGGGAAAAGGGAAGATCAAGCCGGTCATCGACAGAAGGTATGCATTGGAGCAAATGGCTGAGGCGCACCGGTACGTGGATGAAGGACGCAAGAGGGGCAGCGTTGTCATCACGGTGGGGCATGATCATTGAGGAAAAGTCATCATTCACGGCGGGGCATGATTATGACAGCAGATGAAGCAAGGCATCATTTAAGGATCTAGACAGCCATCCACGGATATAGACAGACATTCAAGCATGCCCCTGACCACTCACCGTGCGGACACAAGTAGCAGTGCCACACGAGGTACTCATTTACTAGCCGATCCTGCAGAGGATCGGCTTTTCTCATCGGAATGAGGGGAATCGGTGATTATCATCGGAATTAGAGCAGGAAGAAATCTCTGAGCCTTCTATTAGGAAGTGATATATAATGTGATCACATGAATGAAATGAATTCCAAGGGAAGGGCTGCTGCACACGATGTCTAAAGCCGATAATATGCTGGCGATGCTATGGCTGCTGAAATCGCGAAGAAGAATGACCGCTAAACAACTGTCGGAGGAGCTGGGCGTACATATCCGGACGGTTTACCGGTGCATTGACGCGCTTTGCATTTCCGGCGTGCCTGTCGTATCCGAGATTGGGCGCGATGGAGGCTACTCCATCCCGGAGCATATCAAGCTGGAGCCGCTGTTTTTTGAGGCCGATGAGCAAAAGGCGCTTCTTCATGCAGCCGCATTCGCACGGGAAGCGGGTTATCCGTCCGAAGAGCCGCTCAATCGAGCCGTTTCCAAAATCAAACGATATACGAATCCGGAGCAGCTGGAGCGTTTGGAGCGTCACGAAAACAGTATTGAGGCCATCCATCCCCCTACAGCTTCTTCGCTTACCAGGATGCTGCATGAGATCGAGGCGGGGGTCGACCGGCAATCCAGTCTTGAGATGAGCTACACTACAGGCTATGACGGTATGAAACAAACACGTATCCTGGATCCCTACGGACTCGTCCATTGGAAAAGCAAATGGTATGCGGTGGGTTATTGCCATCTGCGCGGCGAAATTCGCTGCTTCCGTGTCGACCGTATGAGCGATATCCGGCATACCGACAACACGTTTGATCGTCCGGCGTCGTTTTCCCCGCGGGAGTATGTATTGGAGAGCTTACTGTCGGGGCAAGGTACCGAATCCAATCCTCATTTGGTTTCCGTGCATATCCAGGGAATCCCTCAAGCTTTGGATGATTTATGTTCGCATTGGCTGCTTAGTCAAGCCCTCGTCGAACGTACGGCGGAGGATGCGGTGTTCAGGCTGGATGAGCATACGTTATACACGCAAGTTGCCTACTACCTTTTGTCGTTTGGCGGGAAGATTCGAATCATCGGGCCCGAGGAACTGAAATCAGGCATGATCGACATTGCAGAGTCCCTACTTAAATATTATCAATCGTGAATACAAACACTGACCTTCTTTGTCAGTGTTTGCATTATATAATGAACTTCATCAGATAGCGTCAGGGAGGAGAGGGCATGATGGCAGGCTCTATTTTTAAACAAGAAGTGATGAAGGTAACGGGACGTTCTTGGGAAGAATGGATCGTGGTCCTTGGGCAGGAAGTGGGCCCGCTCTGGTCCCATGAGCAGATCCGAAACCATATCGTTGAGGAGTATCGGGTATCCGAGGAATGGGGCGAATGGATCGCCGTCATGTATGAGCAGATCATGGGGCGGGTGCCGGTTGGCGTATCCAAAGATGCCGGGGTACAGATCGGGGTCAGGAAGACGATGGCCGTGGCAAAAGAGAGAGTTTGGGATTTCCTCATGTCTTCTGAGGGACTGTCGTTATGGATCGGAGATGTCCCATCCCTGGAGCTTCGGGTTGGGCATGAATATGAGTCAAAGGAAGGCGTGTCTGGCAAAATTACGGTGGTCGTACCTTACCATAAACTGCGCCTGACTTGGAAACGCAAGGAGTGGGACAACCCATCCCGGCTGCAAATCTATGTGTTGTCCACGAATACGGGAAAAACAACTATCGCGATTCACCAGGAGATGCTGGATGACGTTTATATGAGAGAGGTCATGAGGCGTTATTGGGATGAGATGCTGACAGCGCTTCAAAATCAGGCGGAGGTGGCAAGATGAACAGATTCAGTCATATGCATCCGAGGGTGAATCGGATCTAAAGGTGAATCAACGGATTGAATTTGATGGATGGATTGTATCTATGATGTTTGTATCGATCACCGGATTAATTGATAGGCAGATTGTATCCGCAGGGGTAGATATGTTGCCCGAGGAATACCAGGCCGCAGCATGACCGTATTGATTGTCGCGACGTTATGAGGACCGAGGTTCCGCTATTACATCTCGGTTGGTGGGTTTTGGTCAATATGAGGACACCCGATCCGCTATTACATAGAGAATGGCGATAATTCGAGGTATTTAAAGTAAATAGCGGATTCTGAGTCCGGAAGTACGGGTAAAGTGGCTGTTTTTTTCGAAATAACGGATCTAGTGTCCATTAGTTTGTTTAGTCGTCTCTCGGATATCTGTAAGAACTGCAAGAACTGCAAGAACTGCAAGAACTGCAAGAACTGCAAGAACTGATGCATACTCCCGTTAGTTCTGCCGTTACAAGCTGAGTACGGGCTTGCAGTTCATTACAAGCTGCTGAGTTCATAGGTACGGGCTCGTTGTTATTGTCGCACGTTAAGAGGACCGAGGTTCCGCTATTACATCTCGATTGGTGGGTTTTGGGCAATATGAGGACACCCGATCCGCTATTACATAGAGAATGGCGATAATTCGAGGTATTTAAAGTAAATAGCGGATTCTGAGTCCGGAAGTACGGGTAAAGTGGCTGTTTTATTCGAAATAACGGATCTAGTGTCCATTAGTTTGTTTAGTCGTCTCTTGCTTACCTGCAATACCTGCAATACCTGCAATACCTGAAAGAACTGTTGCATGCTCCCGTCAGTACTGCCATCACAAGCGAAGTTTATAGGTACGGGCTCGTTGTTCACCGCTTGCTATGTCCAGTATCTGGAGCTCGACCAGTTTATGCAATAAGCGTCGGGTATGCCGGTCACTCACCCTAAGATGATTCGCGAGTTCTATGGGGGTTATCGGGCGCAGCAATCGCCGCGCAAATCGGACAGCTTCTGCCTCCAGCCAACTTAAGGACGCAGGCACATCTGACGCCACAAATCTCCCGACGAAGGATAAGATGAGTTGCTGGCACAGTTTTGGCTCTTCGACTATGGAGGGGTAGGCAATGGGGAGGAATGTCCAACCATCCAGTGCCAGTAAACAGTGACGGCGGCATAAATCCTTAAACCTCCTTACGTCCAGATCGCGGGCATGCGGGCCGTATCCTTGGATTTCGATGCCACCCCTTGCGTCACTGGGCATATAGGCAAGGTCCAAGTAACGATAACCATTACTGAAATCGCGTACTTCCCATTCCGGATGCAAGTCATTAAAATTACCGATCGCCGGAAACCACACCGAGCGAAGAAACTCGACAGTGCCGTGGCCTAACCCTTTATGAAGGATTTCGAGCCTGCGGGGATTCCTTTCATTCAAGATATTCGTGTGCATCCAGAGCTCATATTGTTGATCAAACCGTGACATGGTCAATTTTCCTCCTCAGTATTTAGATGGAATGCAATTTTGCTAGAAGATAAAAAAAGCCGCCCCATACAATGCAACCCCAATCTTTTATTGGGGCACTTTGTATAGAAGCGGCGTGTTCTTCACGTCCTTATGATGGCTAGTATAACTCGGGTTTTGCGGATTTAGCAATAGGTATTGCTTACACTTTATGCTTGACAGCGAATTAGTTCCTCCGGTTGGTTTAAAAAGCATATGATCATGTGATCTTCACAAATTTAGGCCAGTTGCACAGCCGCATGCATGTATCAGCAAGTGAAGTAATAGACGAAGAGTAATGATAGGAGAAGGTTGTTCCCACAAAACGTACCACTTAATGTGGTGCGTTTTTGTGTTGAACAAATCATGCGATTGCTGTGTACTCTGACGTGCTTGTCAAACTATGTGTTCTATGCACTTGTCTAATTACAATGGTTTGTTCACGTACAGCGAGTGCTTATCACGCTTGTTGAACTGCGAGTACTTGTATGCTCTATCGCGCTTGTCAAACTGCGAGTGCCCTGTACTCTTTCCATTTGTCGAGCATAACCTCTTAATCGGATGAAATGGCATGGTGTACTTGATGAAAAGTGGTACTTATAGCTGGTCTATTCATCATGCTAAGATGAAACTGCTTATATCCCATTTTTGATGGGGAGATGGGAATACCAATCCTCTTCATATGTTGCAGACTGGAGGTTATCATTTATGAAAATATTCGTAGCGGGCTCCAGCGGAGTCATCGGCCAGCGGTTGCTTCCCAAGCTGGTGCAAGCTGGTCATGAGGTTACAGGCATGACCCACAATCCTCAGCGGAAAGGGTTGATCGAATCATGGGGAGCAAGGGGGATCATAGCAGATGCCTTTGATCGGGAAGGGATGATAGCCGCGATCGGGGAAGTACGGCCGGATGTCGTTATCCATCAGCTCACTTCGTTAAGCCAATGGAATCTGGAGGATAATGCGAGGATTCGAATGGAGGGTACCCGACATCTGGTAGAAGCCGCGCAGATTCATGGCGCAAAACGAATAATTGCCCAGAGCATTGCCTGGGCTTATGAGCCTGGGGATCATCCCGCCACCGAAGACGCCCCTTTGGATGTCCAGGCGCCTGCGCCGCGCAAGTCCACGATAGATGGGATCGTCTCGCTGGAACAGGCCGTTGCACAAATGCCGAATCACGTCATTTTAAGATACGGTATGTTCTATGGCCCTGGTACGTGGTACGACGCCAACGGGGTGATGGCGGAAAAGGTACGAACTCGAGCTCTGCCGGCAACGGATGGCATTATGTCGTTTCTCCATATCGAGGATGCGGCGAATGCCGCTCTGCAGGCATTGGACTGGCCGACGGGTCCGGTCAATATCGTAGATGACGAGCCTGCTGCGGGTACGGTGTGGCTGCCGCTGTATGCCGAGGCGCTGAACGCGCCTGTACCAGTATATCAAGCGGGGAGCAAGCGCGGCGAACGCGGCGCTTCGAACGCCAAAGCCCGGCAGGAGTACGGCTGGCAACCGCAACATCCCACGTGGCGAACAGGGTTTGCGCAATCGCTGAGGTGAGAGCGCTTAGCGATGCGCCAACCGGCTCCGCCGTTAAGAGTATACAAGGAGTATGCTATTCACAATGCTCACCGTAAATGAAGGGATAACATGATGAACATGTCCCAGTCCACGCACCGTGCATACAAGAAGCAGTGCGCACGACTCCATGGAGACGCTATAGGGCTCCCAATCATCATGCTCCCTAATATGCTGAAATCCAAATACCTGCCGATCCAGTGGTATGATTCGATAGCCCCTGTTGATATGGGAATGAAAAGAAAGCTATAGTTAATAGAGTAGATTCATGGCCATGAGGATGAATAGGAGCCAGGATCAAGCTGAGTGGATTTACCATACAATAAGAGCGAGGGTCAAGCTACTTATCCATACAATAGGAGCCAGGATCCAGCTGAACCGAGTTGACTAACCATAGAATAAGGAGGAGGCTATCATGACAGAACGGCTGCCATGTCGAAGCGAAGGTTGTTCCGCAACGATATTGCCGGCAACCGCTGCTAAGACCGGCGGTTATTGCATGCCGTGCAAGCAGGAAATGGAGCGTAAGGAACGGCAACGTTACATAGAACAAAATCGGAGAGACATCGACTTATACGAAGGGATTACAGATACCGTAGAGGTTCTTAAGCTCATGCATGCCCCGCTGAGGCGGGATCCATTGATTCGATATATACCCTATCCTCTGAAAAGAGAAGAGGTATATTCGGCGTTATCTCCAGGCGAGGCAGAGCGCATGCTGACTATTGCCCTTGATCTGCTGGAAGCGGGCGATGAGGACACCTGCCAGGAAATTCTTGTGTCCCTGGTCTGCTATCAGAACAAGTCGCTTGAATCCTGTATTCCGACATTGATGGAGCATGGTATCTATTACCCCGGTATTCTGTTTAAAGATGCATCTGCCCGTAGCCGCGACGAGCTGCTACAACAAGTGGAACAGGACAGGGATAACCGCAACCATCTGCTGCTTGCCCTGGCCTGGATCGGAGATGATCCGGTTGTGCGCCAATTTCAAGAATGGCGGGCCGTGCCCCCATCTTGGGCAGAGGAACTATACGTTCCGCCTGAAGCTTATGCGCATGAGGGGGGATGGGAGCTTACGGAGAAAGAGAGCAAGCGCCTATTATTCTACCATGACAGCTATGCTATAGAAAAAATAGTGCTGTCAGAAAGCACATGTGTAGCAGAACCGGAACCCGCAGAATTTTTGAAAGAGAATTCCGCTCTCTGTCCATGGTGCGGCATCAGCCTGACCACCTTGGCGGATCTGGACATCAGCCATCCGAAGCTTCAATTCTTGGGGTTGTCCGGAGAGAGGCTGCGGGTGAGCACCTGCGTGAATTGCAGCTGTTACGATACGATCTATATGGATGTGGATTTCCACGGAAAATCCGAATGGAGCCAAGCCAATTGTAGACAGGGTTATGTACCGGAGCCTGATACCGGGGAGAATGATAGAAGCTATTTGGCGGTGGGGCAGTCCTTGCGACTTGCGGACCATCCTCGCAACAGCTATTATGCAGCCTGTTGGACGCTTGGTCCGGCGGTTTCGCAAATCGGCGGCTACCCGGCATGGATTCAGGACGCCGCATACCCTTCCTGCTCCTGCTGTTCCAAAAGCATGACATTCATCGGGCAGCTGGATTGGGAACAGATCGAGGAGTATGGAGAAGGCATTTATTATATGTTCCTGTGCGCGGACTGCCAGGTGACTGCAACCTTGTTCCAGCAGACGTAGCCTGACTTAAGCAATGATTTGAGTAACTGATTGCAGCGATCAGAACGGGGAGTATACTATTTTTTCCATATCATTTTTTTGATGTGGTATTATATACCATTATAAGGATTGAGAATGGAGGTCTCATACGTGAAGGTATTGAAACGTAGAGTAGCTTATATGTTAGTGACGATACTGCTGGCAGTCAATTGTACCGCGATGGGCGCTGCGGAAGCTGCCGAAGTTGTGCATGGAGATTCACCACATACACCGATAAGCGTGGCTGGCGGCAGCGGGCACGGCGTTGCGGCATGGGGCGACGGTTCCGTGACCGCCTGGGGTTATAACAAGTCAGGTCAAGTAGGTGACGGGACAAGCATGCATCAATTGGTACCAAAGCAAGTCGCGGGTCTAACTGATATTGTCCAGGTGGCGGCAGGCGACAATTCTTCATTTGCTTTGGACAAGAATGGAGACGTATGGGCTTGGGGCGAGCATTACTCTCCTTATATTAACGGAGATCCTGCGTTGCCTCACCAAAAGCGGGGAGGCCCCATAAAGCTGGAAGGACTTAAGGATGTAGTGAGTCTGGCATTTGTGAGGTATAGCGGTGTTGCCTTGCACAAGGATGGGACCGCAACGATATGGCATCCTGCTTCTAATCCGGATGATCCCTTGAAGAGGTCTGTGAAGTATTTTCCTGTTAAAGGGGTCAAGAATGCAAAATCGATGATCATTGCCGGACATGAGGCATTGATTCTCAATGATAACGGCAGCGTCGGTATGTTAACGGTTTATAACAGTTTCTATGATCGGTACCGGCTGGAACGAGAGTTTCGCGAGGTTAAGCCGCTTGTCACTTCCTCCATTGCCGGAATCGCTGCCAACTGGTATGACGTGTTCCTGCTCCATGAGAACGGGACGGTGCTGAGATGGAATGTAAATACGAAGCAGCAAGCCCCGGTTGCGGTGAAGGGATTAAATGATATCAAGGAGATAAGAACAGGGTCCAACCGTTTATATATGCTTAAAAATGACGGCACGGTCTGGCAGTGGAATTATAACGACACGGCGGCGAAGCCTTTTCAAGTGAAAGGTTTAACTGGTATAAAGGCAATCTGGGGAAGTAATGGATATACAGGTTATGCAACCAATAAGGACGGTAAGTTGCTGGCTTGGGGAGAAGAGAAATATCAGGGCAGCGGCTCGCCTAACGAGAACGATGGAAACCCAGTCTTCGTACAGACTCCTCTGTCCTGGTCGGTAAACGGACAAAAGGTTAGCTTCTATGGATCATCCGCCATTCTGGAAGGCAAGCTGTACGTGCCCTATACCAGTGTTTTTGAAGCCCTGGGGGTCAAAGTGAAGCACGGACAATCCACTCCAGACCCGAAACACGAAAACCATCGTTTTCCGGTGTGGTCTTTCTCTTATGGCGAGAATACCGTATCCATTAAGGCCAGCAATCCCGCGGTTGTACTGGTGAACGGGAAGGTGACGCGGGAAGACGTGAGCGTTCCAATCCTGGCCAATACGAGCATGTTCCCATTGGAGTTGATCACTGCGAAGCTTGGAATTCCGCTGTACTGGAATAAAGCGACAGGCGAAGTGATCCTGGGAACAACACCATAAGGAAAGGTTGATGAAGGCACGCCCATGCGGCGTGTCTTTTGTTATTCTGAGGAAAAGCATCCATAACTATAAATAGAGAGTTTTCAATTTTCATTGACGTATGGGCTGGAAGGCCCTGTTCAAGGATATTAGAGAAGACCGCTCCCCCTTTTCCGAGGGAAGCGATCTTTTGAAGTTTGAATTTATTGTCATAAGGCGCCTTTAGTACCTTTGGTCATAACCCAGAATATAAGAGCAACAGCGCTGACTGAGGCCCCAAGCACGCAAACTCCATGCCAGCCATACTGTGCATAAATATGGGTCGAAGCAATGGAACCGGCAGCACTTCCGATGGAATAAAAAATCATATACCCGGCAACCATGCGACTGCGCGCTTGTGGGCGCAATACAAATATCATACTTTGATTCGTGACATGCACCGCCTGTACCGCCAAGTCAAGCAGAATAATACCAATGACTAAGGCAAACAGGGACTGTTCCGTGTAGCTGATCGGCAGCCATGACAGCAATAGCAGGGACAATGCAATTCCCGTCGTTCTTTGGCCGTAACCTCGATCGGCTAGCTTACCGGCCTTTGCTGCAGCCAATGCACCCACGACACCCACTAGACCAAACGCCCCGATGGCAGAGTGCGAAAGGGATAGTGGCGGCGAGCTAAGAGGCAGCACTAATGGCGTCCACAAAATGCTGAAAGCGGTAAAAATCAGCATAGCCAAAACAGCGCGGATACGTAATAGCCGTTCTTGCAGGAACAGCATCAGCACCGACTTAAGCAGTTGAGAATAGGGAAGAGACTTTACCTTACGCTCAACATTGGGCAGCACCTTATATAATGCGTAAACCATGAGCAGCATCAACGCAGCAGAAACCAAATAAACCGACCGCCATCCTGCAAGATCCTTCAAAACACCTGAAATGGTTCGCGCTAGAAGGATCCCAATCACAATTCCGCTGGTTACCATACCTACGGCACGCCCTCGTTCAGCAGGAGCAGCTATGGTCGCCGCGAACGCCACAATCGTCTGCGTTACTACGGCAAGCAATCCAACCAAAGCCAAGCCTGCAAAGAGCATCGTGCCGGACGAAGCAGTTCCAACGATAACGAGAGCCGCCATGGAGATCGCCATTTGACCGATAATTAATCGACGCTGGTTCAGTAAATCCCCCAGAGGCACCAGCAGCAGCAGCCCCAATGCATAAAAGATCTGTGTGACGGTAATCAGAATTCCAATGATGGAATAGTCCATGTTGAACTCGTTCGACAGTTCATCGAGCAGCGGCTGAGCGAAGTAGATATTGGCAACAGACATACCGCTAGCAATGGCAAACAATAACGTCACGTAACGAGTTAGATGCATACGATTACCGGGTTCGGCCGTGGTCACCGTCCCCTGTGACGCATTCGCCGTTGTTTCGTCATGGGCCGCTTTTTTTGCTATCAGCTTTTCCATTTTTGTGCATCCAATCCTTTCGAGGATTTTATGTACCGATCGGTATGTTAAATTGCTCGATAAATATATCCCATAATAACAATTCATGTCAACATGTATATTTTGAATGATGGATACACTGAATGAATTGATCTCTACCCGCAATATACAAGAAAACCGGTATTTGACAATCAAAGCCGTACATCATAAAATTAATCATACTGATTGGTAATTAAAAACCTGTTTGCTTCCCAGTTCGATCATAAAATTCCTTTCAAATCAAACGTAACGAGAGGTGAACCACTATGGGACGAGTCCGCGAATTTGATGAGGAGAAAGTATTAGATGCCGCGATGCAGTTATTTTGGGAGAAGGGATATGAGGCTACCTCATTAAGCGATTTGACTTCCAGAATGGGCATTCAGCGGCCCAGTATATACTCAGCCTTTGGAGACAAGAAAGAACTATTCGAAACCGCTCTGCGCAAATACACGATGTCGCATGCTTCCGAGGCTCGAACCAGGCTTCAAAACCAGCCATCGGTCAGGGAGGCGTTTCGGGCTTTTTTTGAGAATTTGGTTGATGAGGAATATTCCGTAAGCCGCAGCCGCGGATGCTTTTGCATCAATACGATGGTCGAGCTTGCGCCACATGATGAGAAATTTGAAATTCTGACAAGGGAACATCAGATGTACCTGGCGGTCATATTTCAAGAAACCATTGAACGAGGCATCCAATCAGGCGAGCTTGCGAGTGGCACAGACGCGAAAGCTTTATCACAAGCGCTAATCGTATCGTTAATTGGGCTGACCGTCATGTTGAAATCCCGTCCGGAGCGCTCATTCGTAAAAAATACGATAGAGGTGACTCTTACATTGCTTAAATAAGTGGGTTACTCTGTGATGGATCGTTTAAAGGTTCTATCTCCACCAAAGTGAATTTATTTCTTAGGATGCTTTTGGTTTCATGTTTAGTTGTTGTTACAGTTGTCCCATCATAGTAAACTGTTCTAAAAAACAATAGTAGGTGCATCGATGAATATGAACATACGGACAGGACGAATAGAGGACCTTCAAGAAATCATGGATTTGATAGCCCGCTGTGTTACGGTTATGCAGGCTGGAGGCAGCGATCAATGGGATGAACAGTATCCAAACCGAGAGGTGATCGGTGAGGATTTGCAGCGAGGAACATTGTTTGCAGCTGAGCGCGAAGGCCGGATCTTGGGGATCGTTGTCCTCGATGAAACGCAGGATGAACAGTACGAGACCATTAATTGGAAGCAGGTAGAGGGCCCCCATCTCATGATGCATCGGCTTGCCGTCGATCCGGAAGCACACGGACAGGGCATTGCGCGAAAATTGGTAGCCTTCTCCGAAGAATATGCCGGGCGAGAGGGTTACACGAGTCTTCGGTTGGACACCTATGCCAAGAATACCGCTGCACTCAAGCTGTATCAAGGATTAGGTTATGACCTGCGGGGAGAAGTCAACTTCCCGGGCAGAACAGCAAGCTTTCCGGTATTTGAAAAGGTGCTTGGATAAACAGACCTTAAAAGTAAGTCTGCTGCGGATCAGCGCGTGTGCTGGTCCGCAGCGGACTTTTGTTGTTTTAAGATAGGTAACGATTTCTTGGTTATGGCGATGGGGTCTGTCGGGATGCCCATTTTATGTTCTATTTAGATTTTTTTCAAAATAGGTATTGTAATTCAGTGCAGGGATGAGAGATAATGTATTTAGATGAAATTCTAAATAGAAATATGGGTGATGCACATTGGGGTTTCCGGAAACATTCAAGGCGTTATCTGATCCGGTGAGACGGGACATCCTCGTTATGCTCAAGCGCGGTAAAATGTCAGCCGGAGAGATCGGCCAGCATTTCGATATGACCGGGGCAACTATTTCGTATCATCTATCGCAGCTGAAGAAGGCCGGGCTGATATTTGAAACGAAATATAAAAATTATATTTACTATGAGATCAACGTGTCCGTTTTCGAAGAAATTATGTTGTGGTTTTCACAATTTAACGGGGGGAAACAAGATGGGGAAAAAGAATAGTTCGATGCTGGTTATAACAACGCTGATCTGTTTGTTGCCGATTATTTTATCAATGACGCTGTATAGCCAATTGCCTGAGCAGGTGGCTGTTCACTGGGACGCGGCGGGCAATCCGGATAATTATGTGTCGAAGGCGATTGCGGCGTTTGTGCTTCCGTTGTTTACAGCAGTTATTAACGTCATTATGCATGTAGCGCTTAACAACGATCCTAAGAAAATGAATGCTGCCCCGGTTTTAAGAACGATGGGTCTATGGCTCATCCCCGCGCTGTCTCTCATTCTCATGCCGATCACGCTGTTCAAGGCCATGGGGGCCGAGCTGCCGATCCAGACGATTGCACCGGCTCTTGTGGGCATGCTTCTCGTGGTCACCGGCAATTATTTGCCGAAGAGCAAACAGAATTATACGGTGGGCATCAAGCTGCCTTGGACGCTGAACAGCCAGGATAATTGGAATAAAACGCATCGTTTTGCAGGGTATCTATGGATGGCAGGCGGAGCTTTCATGATCCTGATGGCGTTTCTGAAGGTGAACCTTGCCGTCGCAGTTGTCCCTGTCATTATACTGATTGCTACGGCTCCAGCGATATACTCATTCTCTTTGTATAAAAAGGGTGTGTAATAACGGGCGGGTTCTCAACACATAAACTACACGAACTGCCAACAAGCTGACTCCAGAATCGAATGGGTCAGCTTGTTTATTTTACGGCAAAGCGCGAGTCTATCCGTTCGGGAGACCTCCCCCATAGCAGCTATAGGCACTGCGCCGCATAGGGATGGAGCTCATACTTCACGACATGTTTGCCCTGGGACCCGGTTACCGGAATTAGCAGCCCCTTATCGCAAAGAGAATGAAGGAAGCGAAGGGCGGTCCGATGATTCAGACGCAGATGTGTCTTCACATCGATCGGGCGGAGGGGCCGTGCAAGTATGCATGCAAATCGGATGATTTCACGTTCTGTTACCGTGGATACACTTGTTGAATGCGGTTCTGCCAGATACCGGTTTATGACCATCCGCAGAAGCGTCATGCACAGCTCCGGGCGGTGAGCCACATCATCGCAAGCAAATGAAATCACCTGATAACCCATGGCGGATAAAAAAGTTTCCCGATTCAGCTCGTTGCAATATTTCTGCCGGTCCATCTTGGTTGTATGTGTGCTAAATGGTTTAACCTCGATGATCAGCCTCAGATGCGGAGTGATGAGGGCGAAGCTGCAATAATAGGATCGTCCGCGCCAATCCAGCACCTCGAATTGTGGATGTAAATCGCGAAAATGACCACGCAGCGGCCACCAGACATTTTGGCAAAACAAGGTTTCGGCCTCACCATGCCCTCGTTCCAGACGACCTCTTCTTTCTCCGGTTCTGTTCCTTAGATGATAATGCATAAATGTCCCATGAGCCTTCTCAAAATCCATCTTACGGTATACCTCCCCATATAAATAAAAAAAGAACGCCCCGGCCTCACTCCAAATAAGGAATGCGCTGGGACGTTCTTCGTCTCTTGCCACTTATTATAATCAAAATGTGACCGTTTAACCACAGGATTGTCATGAAAATTACGAGCTCTGCTCGAGCACTGCTTCCCGGGCTCTTTTGCTGCGCAAACGAAACATGATCCGGCGCAGCGCCTTGATGAAATAACCGACCAGAAAAGCCGAAATGACCGTGCCCTCGCGTACGCCTTCAATCGAACCGAAAGCAAACAGCGAGATGACGATGCCGATGGATACCAGGGTCCAGTCGAACATGATCTTAATGTTCCCGAATTCGGCACCGAGCTTTTCAGAGATGACTTTCACGATGCCTTCACCCGGGTTCAGGATCGTATTCGCGATGATTTGAAGATAGATGCCGATCGCCAGAATCATGCAGCCCGTCAGTAACGCCAAAATTTTCATGAAATACACTGTAAAGTTGAGCGAACTTACGATATACGCCCCCATATCCAGAAACAGGCCAAACAGAACACCGACAAACACTTGCAGATATTGCATCTTGGGAAACTGCTTACCAAGCATGAGGACCTGGATCACCACAAACAGCAGGCATAACAGGATGGTCATCAGTCCCATGGAGAGGGGGAATTTTAGACTCAGCACATACGGTACGCTGGCAATCGGGGAGGTTCCGATATTGGCTTTGGTCACGAGAGCCGTGCCAAGTCCCATTAAGAATAGACCTACAATGAGGATGATATATCGTTTCATAAGCTGTCTTGTCATGGTTGCATTCCTTCTTCGTTATGATATAGATGGATCCGCCGCTACTAACTTCAAAAAATGATAGCAACTTTCATTATATCACTAAACAACGACAGCGAGGCAGCTGTAAAAAAATGAATGAAAAAAGCTGAACTCCATAATCGTGGAATTCAGCTTGGCATGTCTTATTTGCCGTACGGATCAATCGTCTGAATGGTGCCGTCCTCACGGTAGGTCAGTTCGGTGAATTTGACGCTGCGTTTGTTGTCCGCTCCTCCGGAGAGGGAGCTATCATGATAGAAGAGGTACCACTTATCCTGGAACTGAACGATGGAGTGATGGGTCGTCCAGCCGATAACGGGGGTTAGAATCGTGCCTTTGAACTCGAAAGGCCCCGTCGGAGTTTGGCTCGTGCCGTAGACGATTTTGTGTGTGGAACCGGTAGAATAAGAAAGATAGTAGGTTCCGTTGTATTTATGGACCCAAGGTCCTTCAAAATATCGTCGCTCTTCATCCCCTGCAACAATCGGGTTTCCCTTGTCATCGACAATAGATATTTCTTGGGGCGCCTCCTTGAAAGTAAGCATGTCGTCGCTCAGCTCAGCGACCCGCGGTCCGATGGCAGGTGCATCTGCGGCAGGTCCTTCCGCATCCGGTGTATGCGATCCCGTCTGCCATTGTTCCAGCTGCCCGCCCCAGAGGCCGCCGAAGTAAATATAGGCACGGTTGTCGTCGTCCACGAATACGGCAGGGTCGATGCTGTAGCTGCCCGGGATGTAATGAGGCTCCGGCTTAAAGGGGCCGGAAGGGGACGAACTTGTCGCTACGCCAAGACGGAAAATATCGTCATGATCCCTGGCAGGGAAGTATAAATAGTAAGTGTCGTTCTTGAAGGCAGCATCGGGTGCCCACATTTGCTTCTTCGCCCATGGAACATCCTTCACATGAAGGGCTTCGCCATGGTCTACGCATGGAGCATTCACATCATCCATCGATAGAATATGGTAGTCTTCCATGTCATACTGGTCGCCGTTATCATTGGACGTGTTCTCGTGATCCAGGTCATGGGATGGATAAATATAAATTTTACCCTCGAATACGTGGGCGGAAGGGTCTGCAGTATAGATATGGGTGACGATCGGTTCGTTAGGCTGTACGGGCTTGGTCATCACGTTTCCTCCTTGAATCATTCCATTGTAAGCGCTTGTATTTATTTTATCAGACGCTATCCTCCCAAAAAACCTAATAAAATTAGGTTTTTCACCTAAAAATATTAGATCTTTTTAGATGGAGGCTCGGTCGGATATAATCAAGCATAGAAATGACAGGAGGTGTATGATGAGAAAATACTTGTCCATCCTCTCGGATATGGAATCCAAAATCTCGGAAGGACAATACCGTCCCGGGCAGAAGCTGCCTTCCGTACGGCGTGCGGCGCTCACGTACGGATGCAGTGTCAGCACCGTGCTGCGAGCCTACGCCGAGCTTGAGAAACGTCATGCGATCTATTCCGTATCCCAGAGCGGATATTACGTGGTCGACCGTCCGAAAGAGGAAGAAGACGCGAGTGTAAGCACCACGATCGATTTCTCTTCGGCCTCTCCGGATGTGAATGTATTCCCGTATCTGGATTTTCAGCATTGCCTGAACAAGGCGATTGATACCTATAAATATGAACTGTTTACCTATGGCGATCCGCAAGGGATGGAGAAACTGCGCCATACCCTGGTCTCCCATTTGGCAGGAGCTCAAGTGTTCACTACCGCGGAGAGGATCGTGATTACGGCGGGCGCCCAGCAGGCACTTGAGATTTTGACAAAAATGCCGTTTCCCGGCGGGAATTCCGCCATTCTGGTCGAACAGCCAAGCTACAATAACTATTTGCAGTTGTTGGAGAGTGCAGGAGTACCCGTTATCGGAATGACCCGCACGGCAGCGGGGATCGACCTGCAGGCTCTGGAGGAGTATTTCCGATCCGGACATATTAAATTTTTCTATACGATGTCAAGATATCATAATCCGCTGGGCACCTCCTACAGCGCCGAGCAGAGGAAGGCCATTGCTAACCTGGCGGCGAAATATAATGTCTACATTGTGGAAGACGATTATATGGCCGATCTAGGCGAGGAGCGGGGGTACGATCCCATCTATGCCTACAACCGAACTTCGCATGTCGTGTATTTGAAGAGCTTCTCGAAGATTATTTTCCCCGGATTGCGCCTGGGAGCCGTCGTTCTGCCGGAACGGTTGCTCGAAACGTTTCATGCCTACAGTAGTTATGGGGATACGTCGCTGCTGTCCCAAGCGGCACTCGAAATTTATATCAGCAATGGGATGTACGAGCGGCACAAACAGAAGATTTACAGCCAGTATGAAGTCCGAATGCAAGCCCTGAATGCTGCTGTGCAGCGATTCGAGGGAACCGGATTGATTGAAGCCGTACCTAGCGACGGCGGAATATATAAGCTGTTTAAGCTGCCGCAGACCGTTAACCTGGAGCGATTGATCAGGCGGCTGCAAGAACGGAACATTCATGTGGTATCGGGCAAGCTGTTTTATCTGTCCGACTATAGGATGCGCGAGAAGTTTATCCGTATCAGCATTTCCAGAGCACGGTTGAATCAGATCGAGGAAGGGGTTCGTGCGATAGTGGAAGAAGTAAAGCGGGAGGTCGGGAATCTGTGGTAATGCCATATCGTGGAACGAAGGAGCGAGGCTTGCATGGGGCATAAAGACAAAGTGTATAACACGGCGGTCGAAGCTACGCTGGAGGTCATTGGCGGGAAGTGGAAACCGGTCATTCTCTTTCATCTTACCTTCGGTAAAAGACGCAATAGTGAATTTTTAAGCCTGATTCCCAAGATCACGCAAAAAATGCTGACACAGCATCTGCGGGAACTGGAAGAGGAGGGCGTTATAGTACGCAAAACGTATAATCAGGTTCCGCCCAAGGTGGAGTATGAATTGACCGAGTATGGCTGGAGCTTAAAGGAAATTCTTCATCTGATGTGCAGATGGGGAGATACGCATATCGAACGGAAGTATGGCGAATCCGCCATGGTGCTGGAGAAGCCGGAATTAGAGGATCCGCATTAAAAGGCATGATAAATGAAAGAGCCGACTTTGAATCCATAAAGTCGGCTATTTTTTTATGCTTATGGAATGACTTTACGCCGCCGGAGCTCGTCAAAGATGTTCACGAACATGGCCTCTGTATCGACATACTCATGAAATCCGAAGCGGCGGGCCTTCGAACCGTCTGCAAAGAAATCATAATCCCAGGAGAACACAAAATCGCCGAACTTCCAGGAAGAAACCTCTTGATACGTGTGCTCCTCAAGTCCATGCTGCTCAACCATGCGATTCCAGACCGGCTCTTTATCCGCCATGACCGTATCGAGATTCATCTGCAGGGGAGGGGCGGTTTCCATGTCAAAGTATTTCGCAATCTTCGGCCATAACTCGTTCCAACGGAACAGGTCCCCATTCGTGATGTTAAATGCTTGATTGGCGCATCGTTCATCGGTTGCGGCCCATACTGTAGCCTTCGCGAGCAGATCGGCATCGGTCATCTCCAGCAGACTGTGATAGGCCCCCGGCTTACCTGGAAAACGCAGCGGGATGCCAAGCTCTTTTGAAATCGAGGCATAGACGGCAATGACCATCGCCAGATTCATCGGGTTTCCAAGGGCGAAGCCGCTGACAACGGATGGACGCAGGGCTGACCAGGTCCAAGCTTTGCCTTGCTGCCGTTCCTCGAGGAAGTTCTGCTGATCGATATTGAACTCCGGCGGCATATGGTTCGCATCCGTCTCTCGTGCCGGCGTCTTGAATGGACCGAGATGAGCGCCGTATACCTTGTAGCCCTGCATCAGGCTGACATGCTGCAGGTTGGCGGCAATCGGCTCGATAGCTTCCACTACATGGACGAGCATCGCCAGATTCGGTGCAACGAGCTCGGCCCACGTTGGCCGGTCTTGGTATGCCGCATAGAAGATGTGCGTCACTTCCGTTAAGTGACTTAATTTGGCGAGCGTATCCTCGCGATCAAGCAAATCGGCCGATAGATAGCTTACACGTTTTGTTGATTCGCCGCCCCGACGCGATACTCCAATAATATCCCAATCGGGAAGCGTCGCAAGGTATTCGATGAGGTTGCGGCCGATCACTCCATTGGCTCCAACAACCAAGGCCACCTTTTTCAAGTGATGTGAACGTTGATCTGTATTCATAGGTTCATCTCCTAACGTCATGTTCTTGATTAATGTCATTTTGCACGTTAGGGTTCGGCTTGTGAAGTACGCACTTTGAAGTGACCTAGTAACTTTTTGGTAATGTTTAAGCCATGCCAAGAGTATGACCAAAGAATTTTGAATGATAAACAAAATTTTCAGGATTGGATTCAGAAAAACAGTCCCTTCTTGAATTCCTAGAAGGGACTGTTACTTTTTAAACTTATTAGTTTTTTCTATGAGAAGATCTAAAATGAAACGTATGGTTTTATTTCTTTTTGATAAAAGTCATATAATTGATTAACGGAAGAACTGGACAAGATATGACTGACCCGTTCAATTTTCTCGCGTTCCCAATCAAACCATCGCATTTCCTTTAACTTTTCAATTTCTTCTTCCGTAAAGCGTTTCTTTATCTCTTTAGCAGGATTACCGCCTACGATAGTATAGGGTGGGACATCTTTCACAACTACCGAACCAGCCGCTACAATGGCACCTTCACCTATTGTCACACCTGGCATAATCATGGCATTCATTCCAATCCAGGCATCACTTTCGATGATTGTATCGCCTTTTGGTAGGTAAGAAGTTTCAATCTGCTCCACAAACGGATATACGGTTATCCATTCAGGATGATGATTGTGATTTCCACCCATTAAAATAACTACACCACTTGCAATGCATACGTAGTTTCCAATAATCAATTGATCTATATGCCAACCATGGTCTTCGATGGGGTTAAACAATCTTCTGGATTTTTCATCCCCCCATAGGTATCTAACACATCCATCTTCAAAATCATGATGATCGTAATAACCAGAATAGTAAGAGTATTCTCCTACTTTAATCATGGGGTTGGTGACAATATCCTTTAAATACTTAATTTCGGACCAGTGCTCAAACGGATGTTCTTTCAATTCTTTTCCCTCGCTTCTAAGTAGAATACATCATTTTTTACTTAGAAGCTTAATGCAGTAGCTACATTCTTAAACCTTATCAAACGACGAACCATCGTCCTCATCCTTTTCCTGTTTGTTGGTGAGATTGTAACAAACGGATTGTCTTTTCGTCAAACACGCAGTTCGAATGTACAGTGAATGTTGTCCCATTCATTACGCCTGAACATTTTCTTGCCTCTGCTGGCAACTTGCCAGCGAGGCTTTTTTATATAAATTTAATTGATCTTGATATTTTGTTTTTCGAAAGCATATTGAAACATGCCTTCACCATATATTGACATGAGGGTAGGCGAGGAATAAATCATGCATCAATATAAAGGAGGTGTGTTTGATGGAAATACCAATAACCGGTTTTATTGTTCATTCCAATGACTCCGATTCGGAACACTCGCATCAACTCTTTCTTACATCTTGGGATGGAAGACCTGTTAACGTTCATGTTCATCCCTTCGAAGGAGACACATCGTTTGATGTTGGACATTTCCACCATTACGTGGGTGTAACTGAACCAGCTCCAAGTGGCGTTCCACACGTCCATAATTATCATGCCCAAACATCATTTAATGACCAACACAAGCACAAGATTAGAGGAACAACTGGCCCCGCCATTCCCTTGGCAGGCGGCGGGCACTATCATTATTTTGAAGGCTATACCACAGTAGATGGCAGGATTCCACATGCTCATCGATATAGTGGAAACACGGGTAATGAACAAGCAGGTTCTTGAGCCAATCGAGATCCTTGCTCTGGCAAAGCCCCAAAAAGACTTCCGGTTAGTAAGCCGGAAGTCTTTTTAACGTAAAGGAATATATTTCGTGAATAGCTGCTAAATGTAAGAAAGAAACAGCGTAGCGATACCAAAGTAGATGACAAGCGACAGGATATCGTTAATGGTTGTAATTAACGGTCCCGAGGCTACTGCCGGATCAATTTTGAATTTGAATAGAATGAGCGGAATGATTGTACCTGCCATGGTTCCTACGATGAGTGTTGCAATCAACGAGCTTCCGACCACAAACCCCAGATAGAGATTGCCCTGCCAGAAGTATGCGATCAAGGATATCAGGATGCCGCATGTCACCCCGATCATCAATCCGACCTTCAGCTCTCTTGCTAACAGCCGGTACACCAGTGACTTGGTCATTTCTTTCGTGGTCAAGCCTCGCACAATAACAGCAAGCGACTGCGTGCCGGTATTGCCGGTCATTCCGGCAATCATGGGCATGAAGAAGGCTAGCGCCACAACCTGTGCCAGCGTCTCTTCAAACCTGGAAATGATCGTTCCCGAGATCAGGCCGATGAATAAGAGCAAGATTAGCCACGGCAATCTTCGAAAGGCGGCAACGGTTGCTTTGGTGTTGAAGTCGATGGATTTGCCCCCAGTGGCATTCATTTTCCGAATGTCCTCATCGGCTTCCTTGATGACGACGTCGAGAATATCGTCAACCGTAATGATGCCTACAAGCCTGTTATCCTGTTCAACAACGGGAATGGCGACGAGATCGTATTTTTGGATAATCTGCGCGACTTCCTCCTGATCGGCATCCACAGGTACGGACAAAACTCGGCTGTGCATGATATCTACCATATATTCGTCCGGCTCGGCCAAAATGAGTCCGCGGTAGGACACTACGCCCATCAGCTTTTTGTCTTGGTCAATGACGTACAGATAGTTGATCGTTTCCGAAATGGAGACGTAGGTTTTCAGCTTCTGGACTACCTCCGATACGGTGTAATGCTGGGGAATCCACACATAACGGTTAGTCATGATTCGGCCCGCAGTTTCCGGCGGGTATTTCATCAGGTTCTGGACAAATTGGGATTCCTCGTCCCGCATTCCTTTGAGGAATTCGTCTTTCTGCTCGGGCGACAGCTCGTCAAGCAGAATGGCGAGGTCGTCGTTATCCATCAAGTCCAGGATGATGGCTGTTTTTTCTTTGCCCAGCTTGCCCAAAACTTCGATTTGCTGGTCGTGCTCCATTTCCTGGATCATATCGGCCAGCTGTTCCTCGTTCAGAAACTGCAGAAAGCGGGTTTGGTCCGTATCGCTGAGATGGCTATGTATTCTGGCCAGGTCATAAGGCAGAAATTCATCGATCATTCGCTGAAAGTCATTTGGTGTTTTTGCTTTCAGACTCTCTATAATGTCCGGCATCCATTGCTCCAGTGTCCGAGTATTCACGCCGACAATCCTCCTTTCTGATTCCGTTCTATTATAGCAAAATGTTTACGTATTATAGGGTTCACCATAACGACTTGTTATTAAACAGTCAGGATACGCAAGTGAATAAAAATAGGGTCTATGGACGAAAAAAAGAGTCTGCAGCAAGAGTTGCAAACGGTTGCAAATTCAAATAAGATATAGGCGCACAAATCTACGAGTAGGGGTGAGTATATGAAATACAGGCGTCTCGGGAAAACGGATCTGAAAGTATCGGTAGTCGGTGTGGGAACCTGGCAGTTTGGCGGTGATTGGGGGAAGGATTTCAATCAAAAGGAAGTCGATGCCATCTTAACGCATGCGAAGGAACTCGGCATTAATCTGCTCGATACAGCCGAATGTTATGGGCCTCATCATATGTCCGAGAATTTCATCGGCGATTTCCTGTCGCGCGACCGCCGCGAGGATTGGGTCATTGCGTCGAAGTTTGGTCATCGGTGGCATGAGCAATGGGAGAATGCTTGGGATGCGAAGCAGATCCGAATTCAGCTGGAGGAATCACTTAAAGCGCTTCGTACCGATTACATCGACCTGTATCAATTCCATTCCGGCTCGGATGAAGTGTTCAACAATGACGATATGTGGACGATGCTGGATAAGCAGGTTCAGGCGGGAACCATCCGCAATCTGGGCATTTCCATTGGTAGCAACAAAAATATCTATCAAACCGACAAGGCTGCGGAGGTTAATGCTACAGCCATTCAGGTTGTGTATAACCGTCTGGAACAAGCACCGGAGGAAGAGGTTCTTCCTTCATGCATGAAGCAGGATCTTGGCGTATTGGCCCGAGTTCCGCTTGCGAGCGGGTACTTAAGCGGAAAGTATAAGCCAGGGACGGTTTTCAGCGATAAGGTGCGCAAGAACCGTGATCAGGACGTGATTAATGCCAAGCTGAAGCTTGTGGAAGAGATTAAGCAGAACGAAGTGCCGGAGGGCGTGAATATGGCCGAGTGGGCGCTGGCCTGGTGTTTGAAGCATCCTGCTGTCAGCTGTGTTATTCCAGGCTGCAAGAGCGTGGAGCAGGTGGAGATGAACGCAAGAGCCGTGGAGCTGGATTTGGTCCAGGACGACCATCCGGGTGCATGGAGGGAATAACCATCAAATGAAGAAATGGCGGTGCAAGGATAACATCCTAAGCACCGCCATTTCTTTCTTTTCTGTCCGCTGCCGACTGTTTTAGCATAGAGTCTTCCTTATGATACTTGACTAAAACTGTTATGAACGAATTGTGAATCGTATTTAGTAATAGGTTATAAATATGATAGAGTAGTTTTATGGAATGAAGTTCGTGGGAGGAACCAGATGAAACCGATTAATAAACTTAGTGTTCAAGATGATTTTGTTGGATTTTACTTGCTGAAAGAATTAAATATGAGACAGACCAACGGCACGCCGCCGAAAGATTATTTCGATATTATTCTCTCGGATGCGAGCGGCCAGATTTCGGCCAAGTACTGGGATGTGACCATTCAGGATAAAGAAACGTTCCTGCCGATGCAATTAGTCAAAATCCAGGGAACCGTGCTGAGCTACCGGGATCAGCTTCAAGTTAAAATCAGCCGAATTCGTAAAGCAACGGATGAGGATGGCGTTTCCTTGACCGATTTTGTGAGGGCTGCGCCAATCCGTCCCGTGGATCTGTTACATACGATCAAACTTACGATGAATGAGATTACGGAGCCGCAGGTACGAAGCATCGTGCAGTATTGTGTATCGAAGGTGGAAGAGAAGCTGATGCATTATCCGGCTGCCAAAACTTATCATCATGCGTATTTTGCCGGACTTGCCTATCATATTGTCCGCATGCTGGAGATTGGCGATTTCATCTGCAAGCAGCGGCCGTTTCTGAATCCGGACTTGATCAAGGCTGGCATTATCCTTCATGATATCGCAAAGCCGGAAGAGATGATCGCCCAGATGGGCATCGTTACGGACTACAGCAACCAGGGAAAACTGATCGGACATATCGCCCTTGCATCCAACTGGATCGTGGAAGCGGCCATTCAGAACGACATCGCGCTAGAATCCGAAGTGGTACTTGGATTGCAGCATCTCGTACTTTCCCACCATAACCTGGGAGAGTGGGGGAGCCCGGTTCAGCCGCAAACGGCTGAAGCCGTTGCGCTGCACCATATCGACCTGCTGGATGCCAAGCTGCAGATGGTAGAGGATGCCCTGGATACAACGCTTGAAACGGAGTCATGGACACCGATGATCCGCGGGCTCGATAATAAGGCGATTTATCGGTTGAAGGTATAACGATCGAGGCATCCCCCGATCCATTGGATCGTGAAGGATGCCTCTTTATGATGCTTGGGGAAGCTTATGATTCTTGGATCGGTATGGTAAAGCGCACCGTCGCCCCGCGAGGTGGAGTGTTCTCGGCAGAAATATGCCCTCCATGATGCTGAATGAGAAGTTTAGCGATATACAGCCCCAGACCGGAATGCCCTTTTTGTCTGGAGGCATGATGATCCCCTTGATAAAACTGCTTAAATACCTGCTGCAGATCTTGCTGCTGCCCAAAGCCTGCTCCATTATCCGTCACAGCCATCATCACCTGCTGCTCGGTGATTTCGATCCGCCATAGAATTTGTCCGGCTTCAGGGGTATATCGAATGCTGTTCGAAACGAGATTATCCAGAACCTGCATGATGCGATAGGGATCCAGGATGACGGGCTTCTTGTTCATTCGTTTATCATGGATCTCTGTATGGAACGTTATGTTCTTATTGCTGCATAAAGCGGCATATTCCATGGTTTTATCATACGCGAAATCTTCAACATCCACGGGAAGCGGCTGGAGCCGAAAAGATACCTTCTCAATTTCTGCGATGGTGTTCATATCCTGAAGGAGTTTCGAAGCACGTGTCGTGTTGCGTTTGATGACTTGCAGATATTGCGTTCGTTTAGCTTCATAAGACTCCCCGTTCATCTGCTCCAAGCCCTCAACATGTCCTTGAATAATCGTAAGCGGTGTCCGAAGGTCGTGAGCGAGAGCCGCAAACATGGTGCTTCTATCCTGCTCCAATTTCCATTCACGCTCGATGGATTGCTCCAGCTCCTGACGCATGTCCTCAAAAGCATTCGTAAGCTGATTAACTTCCGTTATGGACGATGTCCCTGTCATGGAAAAGTGTAAATTTCGCTCTTTAATCTGCTCGGCTCCTTGCAGAAGCTGCTGCAGCGGAGTGCTGATCTTGCGGCTGAATCGCCTTCCGAATATCAGAGTGAACAAGATGATATACAGAAAAGGTGTCAGAATAAAGGCCAGGGACCCAAAGGTTATCAAGGGATTCAGCGCCGGATTGGCTGCCGTCACCTTCAGTTTATATCCAAGCAGAAGAGCCCCTGCAAGATCTCCGTCACTAGAGACAACCGGAATATATTTAACGACTTGATTCATGCTGCTGCGCGTCTGGTTCAAACGTGCTAGTATCTTTTGCCGGTTAAGCGATTCTTTTAGAGTAAGATCACCATATAAGGGTTCGCCGGTAAGGGACACAACCAGGTAGGTCATGCCCTGCGAGGGGATCACCTTTTCCAGTTCGGCTTGTCCCTGCGTGCTCATGACAGAATCACCCCGGTCTTCCGCGTACTCCGAAATAACAGGAATCTGAGCTTCATAATGATTTGCCGGGAGCGCGATGTCATGGTTGAACAAGTACCCAAGCAGCATGACGAGCAGTCCCCAGGTTACAAGCGTAGCCAGCAAGCTGCAGGCCAGAATGGAGACGAAATGGCGGGCGAATGTGTTTTTGATGGAACACTGTTTCATCATTTGGGATCCCACTTGTAGCCGATGCCCCATACGGTTTGAATATAGCTGCGGTCCTGCGCGTGGGCAGCCAGCTTGGCCCGGATTTTCTTGATATGCTCGGTAATGGTAGCGTCGTCCCCCTCAGCGTCAAACCCCCATAACTTCTCATAAATCTGTTCTCTGGAAAAGACCTGCCCCTGATGCATCGCCAGCAGTTCTACGATCTGATACTCCTTATTCGTAAGAGCGATGTTGTGCCCGTTGCAGCTAACAGCATGTCCCTTGCAATCGATCATCAGGGATTGGAATCGCAGGATGCCTTGTTCTTTTTGCGCGTGGATTCTCTGTTCTCGCCGCAGGTGGGCATGGATTCTGGCTTTCAATTCGGCGAGACTAAAGGGTTTGAGCAGATAATCGTCTCCGCCAGCAGCCAGCCCTCGAATCCGGTCCACTTCACTTTGGCAAGCACTCAAGAACACAATGGGACACTGCGTCCTTTCCCTAAGCTGCTGGCAGACCTCAATGCCGTTCATCTCGGGCATCATCACATCGAGGATGATCAGGGACGGCTGCTGCTCGCTCTGGATCAACGCCTCCTGTCCACTTCCAGCAGTTAGTACGTGATAGCCTTCCAGTTCCAATGAATCTTGTATAAAAGCAAGGATTTCCTCCTCATCATCCACCAATAGGATCGTTTCATTTGCCATATCTATTACATCCTCCGAAAAATAGCTATTAATAAGGGGTTTATCTGGTTAGAGTACACGTCATTTCTAAAGAATGAATAAAGAAATGAATCTTTAAAATTCAGTAGCTTAAGCATCACTGCGCATGCGGATCATTCTTCCGATCGCTGTTGCCCCCAGATTTCTATCTAACAATGAAGAATTGTTGAAATCAAGGGTCAAAGGCGACCGCTATCGCTTCTCCAGAACGATTCCGCCTGCTCCGTTGAAGTAATGCACATCAAAAGATCAACTGACTGAGCGTTTCTTTATCCTTTCTTTATGATTGTACCTTAACCTGAAGGCACAATGATAAGGAGGTACGATGATGGCAACGAATCCACAGCCAAGAATAAGGCTCATCGATAGCTTGAGGGGATTTGCATTATTAGGCATCTTTTTGGTTAACATTACGTTTTTTACAACATCGCTACAAACGATTTCGTTCGGGGTCGAATTATGGTCAGGCTGGTACAATGAAGTCCTGATGCTGCTGCGCGGAATTGTAATTGACGGCAAATTTATTCTGATTTTCTCTTTCCTGTTTGGTTTTGGCATGGTGTTGTTACAGGAGAGCAGTCAGGCCAAAGGCCGAAGCTTTAACCGTATCTATGCTCGCAGGTTGACGGCTTTGCTTCTGATCGGTCTGATCCATGGCATCCTGATTTGGTACGGAGACGTTCTGACCCACTATGCACTCATGGGTTTTCTGATGATGCTGTTTCAGCGCTGCAAGCCAAGAACGCTGCTGATCTGGTCACTGTCCCTGCTGCTGCTCGTTCCCGTCCTGCTGACTGGGGCAAGTCTGCTGAGCTCCTCGGCCGGACAGGTCTTTGAGCCGTTGAGCCAGGCGGATGCGCATCAGATGGGGATCTATTTCCAGGAGCGGGATGCAGCCATATACGGAGAGGGGACGATGACCCAGATCATCGCTCAGCGGCTGAATGATTACATCGGCTCCATTTTGAATATGGTGGTCTTCTACCCGCAAGTATTAGGGATGTTCCTGATGGGTGCCTACTTCTGCAAGCGCCGTATTTTGCATGAGGTCCAGAAGCACCGGAAGGGGATCATCCAATTGGTCGTCATTGGCGGAAGTTTGGGTCTTGTTCTTCAACTCGTGATGTCGCTAGCGGATGGACTTCCATCCTGGGGCGAGGCGGTAGCCTTATTCGTTGGGGCACCACTCTTGACCTTGGGCTATATCGGCGTGTTTGCACTTTTATACCAGAATACATCGTGGCAGAAGGTACTGAATATATTTTCTTATCCCGGAAAAATGGCCTTCACCAACTATTTGCTTCAATCGATCCTTTGCGGATTGATCTTTTACAGCTACGGATTGGGGTGGTACGGAACGATCGAACCGATCTGGCAGATGGTGATGGTTGTCGTCATTTTTGCTCTGCAAGCGATCTTCAGCAGAGTCTGGTTAAAGCGGGTTCCGATAGGACCATTCGAATACATCTGGCGCCTGTTTACGTATTGGGGAAATCCGGTGAAACAGGGGCAGAAGGTGAATGTTCGTCTCTGACATGAAGCCCGCTTTTATCAAACTTCACTGCATCGAAGCACCCAAGCTTTAAATAAAACTCTTGCAATTTCAATCCGGGATGTATTACAATGCTTCTTAAATTAACAAACACGATATGTTAAAACAAGCGATGATGGAAAGAGTAAGCGAAAGAACGTTCCTGACAGGAAAGGGCTGCCACCGACTGAGAGCGCCCGGGCGAAGGTTCTCCGCTGAAGTTCATTCCGGAGCTGGTATGCTGATAATCTGCATGTTCTGTGCGGATGGTAGGTTTACCCGTAACCCTTGCGTTAAGAGGTTCAAGTGAGATGTGTTTGCTTTTTTCGGCATATCTAATAAGGGTGGTACCACGACTCCTCGTCCCTTTCCGGGCGGGGGGTCTTTTTGTTTTTATAAACTAGAAAAATAGGTGAGGGAGAGATTTCAGATGAGTCAAGGACGTTTGGAACAATTAAGATCGGAGCTTGATGCTGTTAATCTTCAGCTGCTGGAGCTGTTGTCGGAGCGGGCACGAATCGCTCAGGAGATCGGTCAGGAGAAGCAAAAGCAGGGAGTGCCTGATTTTGATCCGGTACGTGAGAAAAAAATGTTGGACACTCTGGTGGAACATAACCAAGGTCCTTTCGATAATGAAACGGTTCGTCATTTATTTAAACAGATTTTCCAGGCATCCTTGAAGCTGCAGCAAGTCGATCACAAGAAGCATTTGCTGGTGAGCCGTAAGAAGAAACAGGAGGATACACTGATTCAACTGGGCAGCACCATCATTGGTGGCGGCACGCCGGTCATGATCGCAGGACCATGCTCGGTTGAGAGTTATGAGCAAGTACGCCAGGTTGCGGCTGCCCTTAAGGAAGCCGGCATAACTGTCATGCGCGGCGGGGCGTTCAAACCGAGAACATCGCCTTACGATTTTCAAGGCTTGGGCATTGAAGGCCTGAAAATTCTGAAGGAAGTGGCGACCGAGTTCGGGCTGAAGACGATCAGCGAAATCGTGGATCCTGCGCATATCGAGCTTGCTTGCGAATATATTGACGTCATTCAGATCGGCGCGCGGAACATGCAGAACTTTGAGCTGTTAAAAGCGGCGGGGGATGTTCAGACGCCGGTGCTGTTGAAACGCGGTCTTGCAGCTACGATCGATGAGTTCGTGCACGCTGCGGAATACATCGTGTCCCGCGGCAATACGCAGGTGATGCTGATTGAACGCGGCATTCGGACGTACGAGAAGGCAACGAGAAACACCTTGGACATCTCGGCGGTGCCGATTCTGAAACAGGAAACACATCTTCCGGTACTGGTAGACGTTACTCATTCCACAGGCCGTAAGGATATCCTGGCCCCTTGTGCCAGAGCGGCTCTCGCTGCAGGAGCAGACGGTGTGATGGTAGAGGTGCATCCTGATCCGGCTACGGCGTTGTCCGATGCGGCGCAGCAGCTGAATATTCCGGAATTCCATGATTTCCTGGCGAATGTGAAGAAGTCCGGATTGCTGTAAAAAATGTATTCTTTTGCTTTTGGAAGATAAAGGGTTGACAAAACGCTTCTCTTTCCTTAAGATAGTTATCAAAATTCATATCGAAATGTTTTGATTAGAAATAGTAAAAGCGTAATGACTTTTCAGAGAGCCGTTGGCAGGTGTGAAACGGTAATGTCGTTCCCTTTGAACTCGTCTATGAACAGCTGCCTGATCATGTAGGGTTAGCCGGAGTTCCACCGTTATAGGGATAGATGGTGATAGCCATCGAAGAAGATCATTTTGCATAAAAATGAATTAGAGTGGTACCGCGGGTTCAACCCCGCCTCTATACGTAGAGGCGGGGTTTTTTGTTGGTTAAATTCCGGGTTTAACCAACCCCGCTTGATATAAATGAACGAAAATGAATGATCGATGATCGAGGAGGAATATCAATGGAACGTAACATTATCGTATTGGACACAACCTTGCGTGACGGAGAGCAGGTTCCGGGCGCCAAACTGAACGTACAGCAAAAGATCGAGTTTGCGCAGCAGCTGAAGCGGCTGAACGTCGATATTATCGAGGCGGGTTTTCCCGCGTCTTCGGCAGGGGATTTTCAAGCGGTCCAGGAAATCGCCCGAACCGTAGGCGATAGCGTCTCCATTACCGCACTTGCACGTGCGGTGAAGGGCGATATCGACGCCGTATATGAAAGCATTAAGCTTGCGCAAAATCCGCTGATCCATATCGTGCTTGGCACCTCGAACATTCATGTGGAGAAGAAATTCAACCGCTCCAAGGATGCGGTGCTCCAGATGGGCGTTGATGCAGTGAAGTACGCCAAAACGCTGCTGCCTCATGTACAGTATTCGACGGAGGATGCATCCAGGTCCGATTTTGAATATCTGTGGACAACGATCGAAGCTGTTGTGAAAGCCGGAGCAACGATGATTAACGTGCCGGATACGGTCGGTTATGCCGTTCCGGATGAATTCGGCGAATTGATCCGCAAAATCAACGAGCGCCTGAAGAATCTAAACGATCAGGTTATTCTAAGCGTTCACTGTCATAACGATCTCGGGCTTGCTACGGCGAATACACTCAGCGCAGTGAGAAACGGTGCCCAAAAAGTAGAATGCACGATCAATGGTTTAGGGGAGCGCGCAGGCAATACGTCGCTTGAAGAAGTGGTCATGGGACTCAAAGTCCGAGAGAATCACTTTAAGGCTTCCACCCATATCCGGCTGAAGGAGCTGATTAGAACCTCCAGGCTGCTGACCCATTTGACGGGCCTGGATGTGCAGGTGAATAAGGCGATTACGGGTGAGAATGCCTTCGCGCACTCTTCCGGCATCCATCAGGATGGATTGCTTAAGGATAAACAGGTTTACGAAATTATGTCGCCGGAGGAAGTTGGCGCTGACAGCATGGAGCTGATCCTGACAGCGCGGTCCGGAAGACATGCGTTCAAGAATGCGGTGGAGAAGCTGGGCTTCGAGACAGGCGAGGGCGAAGATTTTGAAGCGCTGTTTGAGAAATTCCTGCAGCTTGCCGATGCTAAGAAGGAAGTATATGATCATGACGTTTTCTATCTGGTGACCCAGCATCGTACCCATGAAGAAGTCAGCAGTCATCTGTATGAGCTGGATTCGTTCCAGGTTGTGACCAATGATCTGTATCCGACGGCAACCGTGAAGCTGAAAAAAGGCAGCGAGACGTTCAGGGACAGCATGGTGGGGGATGGCCCAATTGATGCGCTGTACAGCGCCATGAAAGCGTTGGTCGGTTTGGACGTACAGTTAAAGGATTACAAAATCAACAGTCTGTCCAGAGGAAAAGAAGCCATCGGCCGGGTAAACATTCGAATCGAATATCAGGGCAAAATCTATTCCGGGCGCGCGATGGATACGGATATCATCAAGGCAAGCGCGTTGGCTTTTCTTAACGGAATTAATGCGGTATTGCTTGATACCAGTCAGGATGTGCAGGTGCAAGCGCCGGTGGATGCACGATAGTTTATGCCGTCTTAAGGATCTAGATGGTTGATTACGATAGGGGGCTGCCGGATATGGAAGCTTTAAAAGAAAGCGCCCAGCGGGTCCAGAATATGCTGGCCGATATGGGTTTCAACAATCAAGTCGTGGAACTGCCGGATAGCACGCGAACCGCTCAGGAGGCGGCCGAAGCCATTGGCTGCGAAGTGGCGCAAATCGCGAAATCGATCATATTTCGCCTGGCCGAATCGAACAGGGCGCTGCTTGTTGTTGCCAGCGGGGTGAACCGGGTGAATGAACGACATGTCTCGGCATGGGTTGGCGAAAAGCTGAAGAAAGCCGACGCGGATTTCGTGCGGGAACAAACGGGATTTGTCATTGGAGGGGTAGCTCCTGTTGGTCATTTGCAGGAAATTACGACCTTTGTGGACAAAGATCTTTTTCAATACGAGACGGTTTGGGCAGCGGCAGGACATCCGAAAGCCGTTTTTGCCTGTACTCCCCATGAGCTGGTTGCGTTCACCAAAGGCCAAGTAATAACAGTAACGTAATGCTGGTGCGGAAGGTGGATACCTCACGTCTACGTTTAACGTAGAGGTGGGGTATCCGGCCGCCCGTATCGGCTGGGTTATAGAAACACACTTATTGACCGATCGTTACAAAATATATATAATGAGCTGGAAACTATAGGAGAGGAGCCGATCATGATGCGAAGATGATGGAGGGATACGCCCTTGCAGCGAAATGGCATGTTCATTCCTGCTGAAAATTAGAGTGGGCGAGGTGTTTTATTTTTTTTGCATAGTTCTGTACTAATCGGTAAAATAGTTGGCTGTACGCGAAGTCAGCGTCTTATTCGAGCGCTTGCGGAACTTATTGATCCTATTTTTGTACCGATAATTACAGAAATTTGGAATAATTAGGATAGGAGTTGTTCCCATTGCCACTTTCCATTTATGTATTAGGCCTAATGATCTTCTCGATGACAACCTCCGAGTTTATGGTAGCAGGCATTATGCCTTCGCTTTCAGCAGAGTTCGGCGTTTCGGTTGCAGCCATCGGTTATCTTATTACTGCTTATGCAGTCGGGATGATCGTTGGCGGACCGTTGTTGACGATAGGGCTGTTGAAGGTGCGACCCAAGCAGGCTTTTATGATCTTGGCTGTCGTCTTCCTTGTCGGTCAGACGCTGGGCGCTGCAGCGTCCACATATGAAGTGATGATGGCTGCCAGAGTGATTACGGGTATCTCCTCTGCAGCGGCGTTTGGCGTCTCGCTTGCGATTTGCTTTTCCCTCGTCGGTCCGGAATCGCGTGGAAGGGCGGCGTCGATTGTCCTTGGCGGTTTAATGGTTGCAACGGCGATCGGACTTCCGCTGGCGATGTGGATCGAGCAGCTGCTGGGCTGGCGTGCCAGCTTCTGGGCTGTTGTGGTCCTCGTATTGGCATCGGCTTTGGTGGGGCAGTTTACGATCCCATCCTTGCCCAGACCTGAACCGGCCGGCATTCGAGGAGAGTTTGTTGCCTTCAAGAATCGCCGTCTATGGGCTGCATATGCCACAAGCATGCTGATTATCGGAGCTACCTTTGCCGCATTCAGTTATTTCTCGCCGATCTTAACCGATCTTGCCAGCTTTGGCGCTCAGGCGGTTCCGATCCTGCTTGGCGTTTACGGCGTGGCGACGGTGCTTGGCAACATGGTCACCGGCAGGCTGGCGGATCATTATATGATGCAGATCCTCACCATTGGGTTGGTCGCTCTAGCCGCTGCTTTAGTGGTGTTCGGACTATTTGTGCACAGTCAGGTGATCGCTATGATTGCGGTTGTGATCGTAGGTTTGGCGGGTGTGCCTATGAACCCGGCCATGGCGACCCGGGTCACCCGGGTTGCCGATACGGGATCGCTTGTTACGACGGTGCATGGGTCCGTTATCAGCCTTGGCGTTGTCGTTGGTTCCTCCTTCGGAGGGATGGCGATGGATGCGGGATTTGGCTTGGCATCGCCTCTATGGGTTGGTGCGTTGTTGGCTGTAGCGGGCTTGCTAACCTTGCTGCCTGGCATAAGAGGCGAGGAGAATAAAACAGCGCTTGCCGAATCTTCATGAAGGGAAGAACCGACTCGCATTTTAGACGAGTCGGTTCTTTTTTGGCTTAACATTCAAGCACTATCTCCTTTATCCTTGATAGTACATTAGGAAATAAGATCTCGGCATCCGGGAATGAATGTTAATATAAAGAAATCGAAATGTAAGAACAACCGTGGACTTTTCGATTGATATTTGACAGGAGGTGCTTCATGGATGGTCGATTTTGAGTGGTACAGAAGTTTTTGCACGATTTATAAGCATAATTCCGTTTCCGAAGCGGCGAAGACCCGGATCATGACCCAGCCGGCTATGAGTCAGCATCTTGCTGCCCTCGAAGCCGAGGTGGGAGAAGCGCTATTTATTCGCACGACCCGAAAAATGGTGCCCACCGAACGAGGCAAGGAACTGTACTCGCAATTGGCTCCACTGATCGAGTCACTTGAAGAAACGACGATGCAATTTAAATCGGCTTCGCTCCCCTCGCTAACCGTCATTAAGATCGGAGCGGCGCATGAATTTTTCAGTGAGAAAATCCTGCCGCAGCTTGGGACGTTCAGCACATGCACGCTCACTCATTTTGGGACCGCAGATGAGCTGCTGGAGCTGTTGAAGGAGGACAGGCTCGATATTGTCGTTACGTCCAAGAAGTATCAAACACCGGGAATCGAATACGTGAAGTTTATGGAAGAAGAGTTTGTTATCGTTGCGCCGGGGGGTTACGACGTACCTGAGTTTACGGGGGTTCAGCAGAAGGAGCGGTGGCTATCCTCCCAAAGCTGGATCAGCTATGGATTGGAATTGCCCATCATACGAAGAATTTGGCGAGAGCACTTTAAGAAGAGGCCTTTAATAAGACCGACGCATATCATTCCGAATTTACATATGATTTTGAGGGCTGTTGAGCAAGGCATTGGGTTAAGCGTTGTGGCAACCTATCTGTTAGGTAATTCGGTAGCCAAGGGCAAATCGCAAATCATATGCGAAGAATGCAAAGTGACCAATGAGTTGTTTTTTGCCTATCAAGCCAAACATAAGCATCTGCCTCAAATTCAAAAAGCCATTTCCACAATTCGAGGCAATATATAATAATATTTATTAATCCATCATCATTTCATGATTTGTTTTATAGATTGGGCTGCCGTTAGAATGAGAGGGCAACCTAAAGTCTGAATACAGGAGGAATTCACGACATGAAAGTCTTTGTTACAGGGGCTACCGGTTATATAGGAGGCTCCGTTGCGAAAGTTCTGCTTGATGCAGGCCATACGGTGTACGGCTTGGTACGCAACCAAGATAAAATAAACGCTCTTCAGGAGCTGGGCATTACGCCCGTGCTCGGGGCATTAGAAGATACGGAGAAGCTAACCCGATACGCACAAATGAGCGATGCGGTTATTCACACGGCCGATTCGGATCATCGTCTCGCGGTGGAAACATTCATTGAAGCTTTGCGCGGTAGCGGAAAACCATTCCTGCATACGTCCGGTTCCAGCGTCGTCGGCGATGATGCCAGGGGGGATTCCGTCAGTGAACGGATCTACGATGAAGAGACGCCTTTCACGCCGATGGATATCCGGGAAGAACGCGTTGCTATTAATAATCGTGTGCGCAGAGCCGGGATCGATGATGGGGTTCGAAGCGTTGTGATTGTACCTTCCATGATATATGGGGATTCGCTTGGGTTGCCAACAGACAGCGATCAATTGCCGCAGATTATCCGGAAGTCCACGTGAGATGGGTGCAGGTGTTCATGTGGGCAAGGGGGTCAACCGCTGGTCCAACGTCCATATCAAGGATTTGGCACAGCTGTACCTGCTGGCTCTTACGAAGGCGCCGTCCGCTTCCTATTTCTTTGCGGAGAACGGCGAGGAATCCTACGGGGATATTGCCATATCCGTCAGCAAGGCTCTTGGTTTCGGCGGAAAAACGATGTCATGGCTGGCTGAGGTTGCGATGGCTGAGCTTGGAGACTGGGCGAGGTTCGCGATTGCCTCGAACAGCCGCGTGCGTGCCGTTCACGCACGGACTTTACTGGGTTGGGAGCCCGCGGAAGAACCACTGCTGGACTGGATTCATGATCATGTAAAATAAGCTCGAAAATCAAAACGGCAGAAATGCCGTTTTTTTGTGCACTTGAACCCGTTGGGGCAGTAAAAGGGACATGAACCAGCTATATGCACGATGATCTCTTTGAAAGGCCAGCATAGGAAAACACATGCGATCAGAAGAAAGTACATGTTAATGCGAGTGAGTTGAATGTTATGATGAAAGCGCTTTAGATTATGAGGTGACACGCTCTCAAGGAGAAAGGGATATCCGGTTTCATAAGGAGACGGGCAGCTCGAGATCCGAGTCGTCGTGCAGCAGCGACAAAGGTAAATAATCTGTAAGAAATATGGAAGGAAGCGATATGGATGAGAAGAAAATGGAGTTTGGTTTTGATGAGCGCGCTAATCGCCTTAACAGCGGTCGGCTGTAATGGTGCCAAGGAAGCGGATGGAGGAACCTCCGGTTCATCAAGCGCTGCCGCTGATGGCAAGCTGTCCTTCACGATGTCCATGGCAACCAGCGGAAATAAACATGTCGAGCGTTCGAAGGATGTAAATGAAGAGAGATGGGTGAAGGAGCTTGAGAAGCTGACCAATACGGATATTGAACTGACGATGCTTCCACTGAAGGACTTCGATAGCAAAATGACTTTAATGTTTGCCTCTAATGATATTCCTGATGTCGTTCAGAACGTGGGAGGGGCTACAAGCAAGGGAATGTCCGGTTCCGTAGAAGCAGGTGTCTTTATGCCGCTTGACGACTTGCTGAAGGAGCATGCTCCGAATTTGATGAAGAGCGTGCCGAAAGAAGCCTGGCAGGAGACAAGCTATGACGGCAAGATTTACGGAATACCGGCATGGCTGTCCAACCCGTCCCGGAGAGGGCTGTATATCCGGACGGATCTGTTGGAAAAGACAGGGCTCCCTGCTCCAAAGACGGTGGATGAATTTCTGGACGTAATGCGTGCGATGAAAAAGGAAGGCGTCGAGTTCCCGTATCAAATGCGGGAGAACTTTAAATATGCCGACACGATTCTGGGAGCGTTCGATGTGCTGCCATCCCAGTATGAACTGCAGAACGGGGAGGTTGTTCCCAAATTCTTTGACGTGGAAAATATGACGAAGGCACTGGAGGCTTATAAGACCATGTACGATGAAGGTCTGATTCCCAAAGATTTTGCGACCCTGACCTCCAGTGACTATGGCAAAAACATTGAAAGCGGTAAATCCGGCATGTGGTCCGCCAACGCCCAGCTTCTGGCAGGTTTCCGCGGCAAGCTGAAAAATGCCGTACCAGACGCCAAGGTCGATATCATTGCATCGCCACGCGGTCCGGAGAACACCGGAGGCCATCTCCTGTATTCAAGCATTAATACGTCTTACTATATTAACAGCAAGGTTTCAGAGGAGAAGGCCATCGGCATTATCAAGTTTTTTGACTGGATGCTGACGCCGGAGGCGGAGACATATTTCTCGTTCGGCATTGAAGGTGAAACTTACACCCGGGAAAACGGCGCAATCAAGTTCACGCCTCCATCTACACCTGAAGCCATGGATGAAGACGGTTTCCGCAGCATGTTCTGGTTCGTTCACGATATGGTGTACAACAAGGCAAAGGAAGAGCTGACCGAGGATGGGCAGGACATGATCAAGTTCATGGATGCGGTGGTCTTCAAGGAAGGGCTGGGGTCGATCCGCTTCTCCCCGGCATTGGACGCGTATTCCAAATATCCGGATACCTCGCCGCAAGGCGATGACGTGGGGCCGAAGCTGGTTCTCGATCATATGATCAAGATGATTTATGGCAGAGAGCCGATCTCGGATTGGCCGAAAGTGATTGAGGAATATAAGAAGAAGGGTGGCCTTGAGATCATTAAGGAAGCCACAAACCGCTACAACGAAGGGAAGGGCGTTGTCGTCTCGGAAAACCGGAAATAACCGATCATGAAAAGAAGGAGATGTTCACATGAGCTTGCATGATATGAGCGGCAAACAAGCTGTATTCTTCGAGCAAATCATGGGGCTGCCGGTCTTCGATACCCATACCCATCTTATCGGTGACCGGCTTGGCGCAAGGGACTTTTGGGAGATCGCCCATTACTTCTGGTTCTACCGAGAGCTGCAAGCCGGGGGCTACCCGGATGAAGCGGATAAATTGCCGGAGGAGGAGCGGATTGCTGCTTTTCTAAAAGCCTATCGATCAACGAGAAGCACGCTGATGAACTGGGTATTCACCTCCATTATGCGTGAATTATACGGAGTCGTCATCAAGGATGAACATTCGGTGCGGGAAGCTATGGCTCGCGTACGGCAAGCGTCCGCCGAAGAGGGCTGGGCACAGCAAACGGCAGACCGGATGAATATCCGCCGGTTTGTCGTGAACCATCCCGAACATGCAGCGTTTCAAGGCATGCGGGATGATGCCGTATTGATCCCCCGGATTGACGGCGTGCTGGGTCCATGGGTTGACCGCATCGTGCAGTCTAATGATCCGGCCAGGACTTTTCTGAATGTGGGAGGCGAGATTGACCTGCTGTTCGGCGGATTTCGCGAAGCTGGCCTCCCGGGTATCATGACAACGCTGCCGCGGTATGAATCGAGTTCGCACATCCGTAAGGAGATTGGGCCGGCAAGCGGGCGTGATGACATTCTGATGGAGCTGCTGCACGTCATATGTGGTGCTGCGGAGCGGAATGGCCTGCTGGTACAGCTGTTTCTGGGAGTAGAGAGGTCGTGGTGCGGTACGGCGTTCCCGGCCAACGATACAGAGCGGATTCTAAAGCTGACTGCTTTGTTTGAGTTGTATCGTTGTGAATTTGAGCTTGTGCTTGCATCGGAGCTGAGCAATCTGGATGCGGTACAGGCAGCCTGGAATTTCCCGAACGTTCATGTCGGCGGCATGTGGTGGTTCAACTTCCGGGCGAGCACCTACCGGGACAGCATGCAGTACCGTCTGGAGGCACTCCCAGCAAGCAAGAGTTCGATTGTCGTCTCCGATGCCCGCTGCATGGAATGGAGTTATGGCAAGATTTTGCTTGTGAAGAAGCTGGCTGCCGAGTTTCTGTGGGAGCGGGTCCTATCTGGCTGGATCGACGAAGAGATAGCGCTGCACACGGCACATGAATGGTTCTACGCGAGTGCTATGAGACGCTACAGCATCCGTTCGGAGGATTAGTTGGATTAGTTTGAGGGAAAAGGTTGACATATCGATAATTCCCGATATAATGATACGTATGAAACCAATCGAAGTTTTTAAAGCATTGTCCAATGAATCGAGGCTTGAAATATTGCAGTGGCTCAAGGAACCGGAACAACATTTTACACCCCATGAAGGGATTGATATGAGGAAAGTCGGGGTATGCGTAAGCCAGGTGACCGAGAAACTGAATATGACGCAGTCCACCGCATCGCAATATTTATCGATTCTGCATCGGGCAGGTTTGATCAAGACGGAGCGGATTGGGAAATTCACGTATTATACGCGGGATGAAGAGGTTATCCGGGAAATCGGAGAGTATTTGAAGCAGGAGATATAGCGCAGGTACTGAATGATTCCTTAAGAAATAGGGAATATTCAGTCTTGCTCCGCGTTATACATCTATATATTACGATATGTCTTTTTATCGGTTTAACATATCGACAATTCGTGATATATAAATATTAAAAAAGGAAGTGGAATTAGAATCATGACGGGTGCTTGGAAGATTTATTTTTTGGCTATCGTTAGTTTTTTAGTAGGAACGTCGGAGTATATTATATCGGGAGTTTTGGATAAAATTGCCGATTCGTTAGGAATTACAATAACCGCTGCTGGTCAGCTAATCACGATTTTCTCTTTGGTATATGCGATCTTGACCCCCATTCTTATGGCGCTGACCGCTAGAGTGGAGAGACGGAAGCTGTTGGTTTATTCATTGGGTATTTTTGTGATCGCGAATCTATTGTCATTTGCCCTTCCGGGATATATTCCGTTTGTGATTGCGCGCGTTATTATGGCGATGGGCGCTGGCATGGTGGTTGTAACCGCACTCGGGATTGCCGCCAAAATCGCGCCGTCGGGTAAACAGGCGAGTTCAATCGCTACGGTTGTCATGGGCTTCACGGCTTCCCTGATCATTGGCGTCCCCCTCGGTCGTGTCGTAGCTGCTGTTTTTGGATGGAAATCCGTATTTGGGTTCATTGCCATTCTAGGGGTTATTTCCATGATTGTGCTCCATAAGGCGATTCCAAAAACAAAAGGAGATGCTCCCGTGCCGCTGCTCCAGCAATTTGCGCTGCTCAAAAAGACTAAAGTCGCACTCGGTTTGGCGATCACGTTCTTCTGGCTGGGCGGGTACTCCATTGCCTATACGTACCTGTCTCCTTACCTTCTTCAAGTCAGCGGCCTGAACGAAGGTCTGATTAGTGCAGCACTGTTTGCCTTCGGCATTGCCAGTCTCATTGGCTCCAAGTTCGGTGGATTCAGTACGGATCGATGGGGAGTACCGCTCACATTAACCGGTGGCATGTTTCTGCATATTCTTGCGTTAATCGTTCTGAATTTTACCCATGCATCCGTATCTGTCATCCTCGTGTTTGCGATTCTTGTTATCTGGTCGTTATCCGCCTGGTCTTCGGGTCCGACGCAGCAGTATAACCTCGTCCAGCTGGAGCCGAATTCATCCGGGGTTATGCTAGGCTTGAACCAGTCCGTGATGCAGCTCGCCATGGCTGCTGGCGCAGGCATCGGAGGAGTTGCCGTGGAGCAATGGTCCTTATCGTCCATCACCTGGATCGGTGCCGGGGGCGTTGCTATAGCCGTGGGAGTGTCGTTTGTACTTTTCCGATTAGGAAAGCGGGAGAGCACCGAGCGCGTGCCATTGGAAGCTTAATGTGAGTAACCGCTGGTGACGGCTATGCTGTAACGGCGCCTGATATGCAGCATCTTCAAACAAGGTCGGAAAACCAAAGAATCTGTAAGACATCACCCTTCTCCAGAGATGAAAGGGACATCAATTTGACGCCCCAAATGAGAAAGTTTATGCTATGATCAATGGATGGCGGAAAATTTGGTTCCAAATTTTGCGAAGGAGGAGATGCGATTGGCTAAGCTTAAAGATATCGCCGAACGAGTCGGGGTATCCATATCTACGGTTTCGCGGGCCATCAGCAATGATGCAAGCCGTCCGGTCAGCGAGGATACCAAGCAGAAAATCAGGCAAGCGGCGCTTGATCTTGGATATAAACTGCCTGAGCCATCCAAAAGCGTACATGATAACGGCATGGCCGATAAGCGGGTTGTCTGTGTCGTGCCCCAAAACCTGATGGACGACCACCCGTATTTCTCAACGGTTCTTGCCGGTTTCCATAAAAAAATGGAGGAACTCGGACAGCCCCCGGCGATCGTTCGTACGTGCGAGGAAATCGGCGATGCGGACAAAATAAGCCTCATGCTTAGGGAGACAGGAGCCCAGGGGATTGTAGCCGTCAGCTGGTACGACAAGGAGCTGTTTGAACTGATACAGCAGGCCGGGGTTGCCATCATGGGCGTGAGTTTGAATGACGAGCGGCTGACCGTGCCCGTTGTAGACTGTGACCGGATTTTATCAGCAAGGGCAGCCGTACGCCACCTGATTGACCAGGGGCACACGCGAATCGCTTATATCGGGGGGCCAGCGTATTCCAAGCAGATGGAGAGCGAAGAACGGTATGTCGGATATAAATTCGCTATGCTGGAAGCCAACCTGGAATTGCGCGAGGAGTGGCTGATGAATACCGGATGGAATGTGGATCGGAGCTTCAGCAAGATGTCCGAGCTATTGGGAGGGCTTCCCAAAGAGCAATGGCCAACGGCTGTTTTTTTGCGGATTTTACCTAAAGGTTGAGGTTGTTGCGCCAAAAAAATCCAAAAAAGTGTTTGACAATGCCATATTGCTATATTATTATGAGTGAAAATCAACGATGTGTTTGGAATGGTTTTTCCGATTTTGGAATTCGAAATGAATGATACTTCGCATATTTCTATCCCATTTTGTTTGCGCTTTCATTACCTTGATATAAAGAGATTATGAAAATAAAACAATTCCTCTTATTTATGAATCAGGCCTTTCGCATGGTTAGCGTTATGCCTTTCATATACCAATATCTATCCAAATAAAATCCGGAATTAACCAAATAAACATCCAAAATGAATCCAAGAAATGAAATAACACCTGACTTGTTCGGGTTTTATTTATAAAATAAAATTGCGTTACTATATCTAACATATAGTGCGCTCCAAAAACCATATTGGCTAACGGATAGCTTGAGGTGGTGGTAGCTTAGTCATATGACGGATCGCAGAGAAAAGGAGGGAAATCATACACGAGTACTTTTCACACTCAATTCATGGGAAGGAACGAATCCCCTGAATGAGTGGATACCCCATGTTTAATTGGCATGTCAAGATCGCTTTGCTAGTGAAACGAGGTTAACCCAATCCTATACATACGAGGTGATGCTCATTGGCTAATACGACCCTGCAGCCCGCAGCAAACGCGGTACCCGAAGCAAAACGTAAGCGCTTACTGTGGAATCGTATCTTACGCAATTGGCAGCTTTATGCTCTGATTTCACCGGTCATCGCCTATTACATTCTGTTCCAGTATGTTCCGATGTACGGCATCCAGATCGCCTTTAAGGACTTTATAGCAACGAAAGGGATATGGGGCAGTCCGTGGGTCGGAATGGAGCACTTCGATCGATTTTTTAACAGTTATTATTTCTGGCGCCTGATCAAGAATACGCTGGGCATCGGTTTATACAGCCTTGCGGTCGGTTTTCCGATCCCGATTATTCTGGCTTTGCTCATGAACGAGGTTCGGGCTGAACGTTTCAAGAAATTCGTGCAGACCATCACGTATGCTCCTCACTTTCTGTCCACCGTGGTCGTTGTCGGGATGATGATGATTTTCCTGTCGCCCCGTTACGGCATCATCAATCATTTTATTGAAATGTTCGGCGGTCAGCCGATCAATTTCATGACGGAGCCCTCCTGGTTCAAATCCCTGTACGTGCTGTCGGATGTATGGCAGACCATGGGCTGGAGCTCCATTATCTATTTGGCTGCCCTTGCCGGCATTGACAACCAGTTGCACGAAGCTGCGCGTGTCGATGGTGCGACCAGGCTCCAGCGCATATGGCATATTAACATCCCAGGCATTATGCCAACGATCATCATCCTCTTGATCCTGAACATGGGCAGCATTATGGGCATCGGATTCGAGAAGGTGCTCCTGATGCAAAACAACCTGAACATGGAGAGCTCCGACATTATTGCCACCTATGTCTACCGAATGGGCATTCAGAATGCCGAGTACAGTTTCTCAGCAGCCATTGGATTGTTTAATTCCGTCATCAATTTTATCCTGCTGGTTGTGGTGAACTTTATTTCGAAGCGTGTGAGCGAAACAAGTCTTTGGTAAAGAGGGGAGCTTAGTGAACCATGCAAATTGAATCCAGAGGGGACCGTATTTTCAATATCATCAACTATACGGTTCTGATCTTGGTCACCATCATTGTCATGTACCCGCTAGTCTTTGTACTCAGCGCATCGTTTAGCGACCCACAGGCGGTTCTACGGGGCGAGATGCTGCTGTGGCCCAAGGGAGTCAACCTGAATTCCTATGTGAAAATCTTTCAGAACAAGGATATCATCAGCGGCTTTACCAACACACTGGTGTATACGTCGCTTGGCACATTCATTAATCTCACGATGACTATCCTTGCGGCTTATCCGCTGTCCCGGAAGGATTTTGTCGGGCGAAATGCGATCATGGCGCTGCTGGTCTTCACGATGTTTTTCAGCGGGGGACTCATTCCGACGTATTTGCTGATCAAGAACCTCGGCATGCTGAATACGCTCTGGGTCATGATTATCCCGAATGCTGTATCCATCTGGAACATCATCATTATGCGCACCTTCTTTCAGTAGTCCATACCCGGTGAGCTGCAGGAGGCAGCGACGATCGATGGCTGCTCGAACATTAAAATTTTGACCCGGATTATACTTCCGCTGTCCATGCCGATTATCGCGGTGACCATTTTGTTCTATGCGGTCGGTCATTGGAATGCGTTCTTCAATGCACTTCTGTATTTATCGGATAAAGATAAATTTCCGCTGCAGCTCATCCTGCGCGAAATTCTGATTCAGGGGCAAACGAACGACATGGTCAAAATGTCGACCGAATCGGCGATTAAGCAGCAAAGAGAAGTTGAAGGAATTAAGTACGCGGTGCTGGTCGTAGCTAATCTTCCGGTGCTGGCGCTCTATCCGTTCCTGCAGCGGTATTTTGTCAAAGGCGTTATGATTGGGGCCATCAAAGGATAATTCCTTGCATGGATATATGGATGGAACATGAAAAGGGGAGGATTACGGATGAAGCTGAAGCAATGGGGAAGTCTTCTGTTGACCTGCATGTTGTCGGTATCGCTGGCGGTGGGCTGCAGTTCGAAAGGTTCGGGAGGAGCGGCTGAATCGGACTCCGCGGGTGAAGAGAAATCAGCGATTAATGAGACCGGGTTTCCGATTGTCAGTGACAAGATGACGGTGACCGGTTTTGCCGGAAAGTTCTTTGCCAACGCCGACTGGAACAACATCAAGCTATGGCAGGAATATGAGAAAATGACCAATATTGAGGTGCAGTGGGACACGGTGCACAAAGACAACTTGGCGGAAAAACGGAATCTGCTGCTCGCCGGCGGCGATTATCCGGAAATGTTCTATGCTTCCGCATTCCCGAGGCCAGATCTGCTGAAATACGGCAAGCAGGGCGTCTTTATCCCGCTGAATGACCTGATTGATCAATATGCGCCGAATTTCAAGGCATTGATGGAGAAATATCCGGTCATCGAGAAAGGGATTACGATGCCGGACGGCAACATTTACGGGCTGCCGACGCTGTACGATCCGGAATTCCGCTCCGTGCTGTACGGAACGCCGTGGGTGAAGTCGGAGTGGCTGACCAAGCTGGGTCTTCAAGAGCCGCAGACGCTGGATGAATTCTACGATATGTTGAAGGCGTTCAAAGAGAAGGATCCGAACGGCAACGGCCAGAAGGATGAATATGCCTGGGGTGGAGTCAAGACCGCCGGTATCGTGAACTATTTGCGCGGGTCGTTCGGTCTCAATTATAACGGAACCTCCAATATTAACGTGGATACCGATCCGGAGAGCGGAAAGGTTCGGTTCATCCCGTCTGATCCGCGTTACAAAGAACTGCTTCAGTATGTGAACAAGCTGTATAAGGATGGCCTGCTGGAGCAGGATATCATGTCCGTTCAAAGCACGGAGGTGGATGCAAAGGGAATGGAGGGGCTACTGGGCGTAGTCGATAACGTGGACCCGGTTGCCATCTACAACCAGGAGGGTTATGTGGGGCTTCCGGTATTGAAGGGGCCGCACGGCGATCAGATGTTCAGCGCTACGGGCTCTCCGCTGGGGAACATCGGGATGTTTGTTCTGACCGATAAAGCGAAGAATCCGGCTGCGCTAATTCGCTGGATGGATTACTTCTACAGCGACGAAGGTATCCGCATGTTCTTCATGGGCTGGGAAGACGAAACGTATAAGGAAGATGCAGAAGGCAATGTAGATTACGTGGACGAGATCAAGAACAATCCGGACGGTCTCAATCTGGACCAGGCGGTAGGGCAGTATCTGATATGGCCTGGCGGATATTATCCGGGCTTCGTGAAGCAGCAGTATTTCAAGGGAGCAGAAGGCCTGCCGACGTCGGTAGAGAACGCAAAAAAAGCCGAGCCGTACGTCATACCTCAAGACAAGGTCTGGCCGCCGTTTAACTTTACGGCCGATGAGCAGTCCGAGCTTACCAGTATCCAGACCGACATTAACACGTATGTGGATGAGATGCGGGATAAATTCATAGCTGGCAACGAGTCCTTTGATAACTGGGACCAGTATGTAGCTAACCTGCAAAAGATGGGGTCGGAGCGCTATCTGGCCATTTACCAGTCCGCGGCTGATCGATATACCAAATAAAAGCGCGAGTACCAGAACCTAAAAGGAGCGACATGATATGACACAATTGAAAGCCATATTGATCGGGGCAGGCGCGCGCGGCGCCGGGGGCTATGCCCCCTATGCCCTGGATTATCCGCATGAGTTGACCTTCGTGGCCGTGGCCGAGGCCGATCCGGCGCGGCGAATCCGTTTTGCCGAGAAGTTTGGAATTCCGCCGGAACGGTGTTATGAATCCTGGGAGCCGCTGCTGGCGGAGCCCCGGCTTGCCGATATCGCCGTTATTTGTACGCAGGATCGCATGCACTATGGCCCAACCATGCAAGCTTTGGAGAAACAGTATCATGTGCTTCTGGAGAAGCCGATGTCTCCGGAACCGAAGGAATGTCTGGAGATGGAGCAGGCTGCCATACGTAACAACAGGCTATTGACCATATGCCATGTGCTGAGATATACCCCTTTTTGGAGTACCATCAAACGCGTGCTTCAGGAAGGGACCATCGGCGAGGTGGCTTCGATCCAGCTGAACGAGAATGTGGGATACTGGCATATCGCGCACAGCTTTGTGCGGGGGAATTGGAATAACTCCGACAAGGCCAGCCCGATGATACTGGCCAAATCCTGTCATGACATGGATGTGCTGTCGTGGCTGATGGACCGGCCGTGTACGCAGGTTACTTCGTTTGGCTCCCTGATGCATTTCCGGGAGGAGCAGGCCCCCGAAGGTTCGGCCGACCGCTGCCTTGATTGCCAGGTGGAACCAACCTGTCCGTATTCAGCACCCCGGTTTTACTTGAGCGATCAGTACAAGGGATGGGCGGGGCATTTCACCCAGGAGCTGACCAAGACGAACATTATCCAAGGGCTTCGCAATACGGACTATGGCCGCTGCGTATATCGGAGCGACAACAATGTAGTCGATCATCAGGTCGTCAACATGGAGTTTGAGGGCGGCGCCACCGCGATGTTCAGCATGTCCGGATTTACGTATGAGCAGGAGCGTAGGATTCAGATCATGGGCACCCGCGGCGAGCTTCGTGGTGAGGAAGGCAAGATTACGGTTTACGATTTCCTAACCGGACAGAAAACGGAGATTACGATTCCTTCGCAGTCCAGCGGACATGGCGGGGGCGACAGCGGAATCGTGGCCAGCTTCCTGAAGGAGGTTCGGAGCTATAACGGGCAGGAGAGCCTGACGTCGGCAAGTGCCTCCGTGCGAAGCCACCTTATTGCATTCGCGGCGGAGAAATCGAGGCTAAATCACGGCCAATCCATCAATTTGAACGAATATGCGCGGGAATTGATGGCGGAAGAAAACACAGTGAAATAAATGAAATCATATTAAAAAACCATCATATGAAAAATTCATAATAGATACCGAAAAGAAACCGCCGATCTCGTGGATCCGCGGCTTCTTTTTATTTCACCTGATCAATGGATAGGCTGACTTTATAATTGCCGTATTTCAGAAGCTCTTCCAGAAAGTCATTCAATTCTTTGGGTGAGCTGGCTCGTACTCTTAACCAATAACAGCCTTCACCACTGACGCGGTGGGTTTCGGCGACCATGTCATGTGACTGAACAAAGGATACAAAGGCGGAATGAGCCGTGTTTAACACCATGAACATGGTAATAAACGCATGGACCGTCAGACCGATTTTGTCCGGATTCCAGCGCAGCGTAAAGCCTTCAATGACACCTAGATCCTGCAGCTTCCGAACACGGGCCCCGACGGCTTGACCTGTCAAATGTACCTGCTGTCCGATGGCTTTGTGAGACAGACTTGCATCCTCCAGCAGGTGATGTAATATGCGAAGATCGACTTCGTCGAGTTCATGAGCGCTTGGCATGGTCATTTCCTTTCACGATGAAAGTGAGTTCCCCTAATTCCTTTCACGAAGCTGTAGGCGGGAATATTAGCATTATCTATAATAGGTTCAGAACCATATTAAATGAAACAAAGGGGAAATGAAAGTGAAACTTCAGCTTATACGTAATGCTACGTTAAGAATACAGTATGCCAATCTTGAACTGCTGGTCGATCCGATGTTTAGCGATGCCAAGGCGAACCCGCCGGTCATCAACTCCGCGAATGATAGACGGAATCCGCTTGTACCGCTCCCGTTCTCCATGGCTGACAAGCTTCATCCGGACGTGGTGCTGGTTACGCATCTGCACCTGGATCACTGGGATCAAGCTGCTATGGATGCACTGCCAAAGACGACACCGATCCTGTGTCAACCAGGGGATGAGGATACCTTGGGATCGCAAGGCTTTGCGTCCGTAACGGCAGTTCAGGAAACCCTGGAATATGAAGGGGTTACGATAATCCGAACCGGCGGTCATCATGGCACGGGTGAGATCGGTCAGATGATGGGGCAGGTATCCGGTTTTATTTTGAAAGCAGAAGGACAGCCGACCCTGTATATCGCAGGCGATACCATCTGGTGTGATGAAGTGAAAGAAGTTTTGGATGCCCACAAGCCTGATATGACGGTGGTCAACGCCGGCGGTGCCCGGTTTCTCACAGGAGATCCGATCATCATGGATGAGGACGATGTGATCGAACTGCTGCGTCATGCTCCCTATACGAAGGCGGTTGCGGTCCATATGGAAGCCATCAACCACTGTCTTGTGACAAGAGAGGAGTTATCTGGTCGTCTGGCAGCGGAAGGTCTGCGCGCACAAATTGAAATTCCGCAGGATGGCGAATGGGTCGAATGGAAAGCGTAATACGCAACAGCTCGGCATGGCAGAGGGAAAAGCTAGCTGTCGGCCGATGGTTTCAGAAGTTTCGAGGCAGTCCGAACATGATATAATCTCTATGCAGGGGGGCTGTCCCAAAAGATCTTAGATCTTGCGGGAGGCCCCCTTCTTGCTGTTAGAAGACCGAATCTTTGCGAGTGCCTATCCCGGCGGAGGCCGGAGACGGTATCGGGGTCCAGCATGATCGCGATATACCCGCTGCTGTTTGCGAGCAACATTCTGGTAGATTCGTCGACGATGCCGAAATGGACGGGCATGCTCATCGATCTGAACCCGATCAGCATGGCGGCAACCACGGTCAGAGGACTGATGAACGGCACGGCAACCATGCCTGTGATTTTGATCGGAATCGGGGTCTGTGTGGTGATTATCGCTATTTTCGCCCCACTTACGCTGTATCTGTATCAGACAAAAAACGAGCGGTAAGAGGCACAAAAAAAAACAGGTTTGCATGAGCATGCAGCCTGGTTTTTCATCTATGTATCGTCGTTATGGTTGATGTGAATCGTATAGGTATTTTTGGACCCACGATAAATACACAATACTACAACGGAAAGTATAAGTCTATATTTTTTTCGGGAAACCCCTATACTTAAAGCTATTCTTTAGCAAAGAGGGGGAATTTCCGAATGCTGAATCCAAGCGAAAGCGAAGAGCGGGAATATCTAGCGTTTGTATTAAAGGAGCTTCATCGAGCATCGGAGGAATTAGAGGGGAAGGTGTCTGATTCGTACAAGGATATCATTGAAGCGAAGAAATATCTGTGGGTGAACATGGCCCAATTGGATGCGGCAGAACGGGCGGCCAACCGGGTTGATATCTCCTTGTCGATTGATACGGGAGAGAAGACGGTGGCCAGGCTGCAAAAGATTCGGAAACTGCTCGCCTCGCCGTATTTTGGCAGGGTCGATTTCCGAACGAATGAACGAATGGAAGAAGGTGCCTATTATATTGGCATCCATTCCTTCACGAACTCGGAGAGTCAGGAGCATCTGATTTATGATTGGCGCTCGCCGGTGGCAAGCTTGTTTTATGATTACCATGTCGGTCCTGCGTCGTATGAAGCGCCCATGGGCAGGATACAAGGCGAAATTACCGTCAAAAGGCAGTACAAAATCAAAGACGGTCATATGGAATATATGATTGAGAGCTCCATGAACATCAATGACGACGTTCTGCAGAAGGAGCTCAGCAGCACGTCGGACGAGAAGATGAAAAATATTGTGGCTACCATCCAGCAGGAGCAAAATGCCATCATACGAAACGAAACCGCGAATGAGCTGATCATACAGGGGGCGGCAGGCTCAGGCAAAACCTCAGTGGCTCTGCACAGGGTAGCTTTTCTGTTGTACCGCCATAAGGAGACCTTGACTTCCAGCAACGTGCTCATTATATCCCCCCATAAAGTGTTCTCCGATTATATATCCAACGTTCTGCCAGAGCTTGGCGAAGAGAAAATCATGGAGGTTACGATGGAGGAGCTTGCTGCCAAAGAGCTGGGAGGATTATGTCAGTTTCAGACCTTCTCCGAACAGGTGGACGAAATCGTGAGCGCCCATGACGAGCAGGTCATTGAACGGATCCGGTATAAGGCCGGCATGCACTTTGTGCACGAGCTGGAGGCTTATATGAAATATGCCGATGAGCAGTTCTTCCTGCCTGCGGATATTCAGCTGAAGGGCGTATGTATTGTGGCTTCGGAGATCAGGGACATTTACCTTGGCATCATGACCATGCCGCTCAGGCAGCGCTTGGAGAAGACGACCTCCATCCTGTCAGGCCGGGCTCGTACGGAGGATGGAGAGAGGCTGACAGCCGCAGAAGCCAAAAAAGTCAAAACCGCGATCAAGAAAATGTTCAAATTTCAAAATGCCCTCAGCATGTACAAGGAATTCTTCTCGCATAGGAACAAACCGGATATGTTCATCATGAACGGAAGGAACACGATCGAGTATGCGGACGTTTTTCCGCTGCTGTATCTCAAAATGTATTTGGAGGGAAGCACGTCATACGATATGGTGAAGCATCTGCTGGTCGATGAAATGCAGGATTATACACCGATTCAGTATGCCGTACTCTCCAGATGGTTTTCGTGCAAAAAAACGATTCTTGGGGACAGCAATCAGTCGGTCAACGTATATACGTCCACTTCACTGCATGATATCAAGGGTGTGTTTCCACATGCCGATACGATTGAGTTGTTAAAAAGCTATCGCTCCACGCTGGAGATCATGGGACTTGCGAAGCGGATCCATCCGGGCAGCACCATGATTCCCGTGGAGCGGCATGGAGAAGAACCGCAGGTGATCCGGTGTCATGACGCCCGGCAGGAACTGGAGTTCATACAAGATCTTAGCCGCCGCTTTTTAGATTCCGGAATGCAGACGATGGGGATCCTATGCAAAACGTCTTTGCAGGCCCGGCAGGTGTATGAGTCCATCAGGGGGCTTCAGGGCAGCGTGAATCTGCTCGATTTTAGCAGCGACCGCTTTCAGGATGGGATAACGATCACCTTCGCCCATATGGCCAAGGGCCTGGAATTCGATCAGGTTATCGTTCCTTTTGCGGACGCCGAAAACTATCGCTCCGAGATGGATCGAAGCTTACTCTACATTGCTTGTACCCGGGCCATGCATAAGCTATCGCTGACCTATTCGGGCGAGCCGGCACCTTGGTTGGCCGTGTGAGCGGGAGCCGAAAATCAGGATAGCGTCATCCATAGGAACACTTTTTGAAAAAGTCGCGACCGATGTTTGCGGCTTTTTTTCTTTAGATGATTGGAGTGAAATTACATTTCAACCATTTTTAATGGATTGATAAAAATCTGGGGGCAACAGCGATCGGAAGAATAATCCGTATAGTAGTGATGCTCGGGCTGAGAATCTTTAGTTCAACTTATATAGTATGTCTAAATTTGATGCCGGTTAGGAAGGAGGACTGATTTATTTCTAGAAGCTATTAATATGGGAGTATCACAGCAAACGTATGGAAGGAGGAACGTAACGGGCGAATCAATCCAATAACGGGACAGGAAGTGATATGGGATATTGGACTCTCATCGAATACTCGGAGATTTTTTCAGGAAGACGTGGCCGTTTTATGTATTGTCGATTTGCTGCCATTTGGTAGCCAACATCATTCAGGTGAATTTCCCAAGGGTGCTGGGCCATTTTACGGATGAACTGAAGGATGGTTTATTGTCTGTCGATGGCATCGTACGCTACAGTTGGACGCTGCTGGGAATCGGCGTCGGCTTTGCCGTCATCGGCGGCATCGGCCAGTTTCTGGTGATGTACACGGGACGGTATTTCGAATTTATGAACCGGCGCCGATTGTTTGTCCACTTTACGGGGCTCAGTGAGCGATTTTATTCCAAGAATGGTGTTGGCAAGCTGCTAAGTTATTTCATGAATGATGTGACGACAGTAAGGGAAGCGATCTCGATGGGGATCAATCAGACGGCAAACTCCTCCATCCTGCTGGTCTCCACGATCGTCATGCTGCTGATAACGAACGTACCGCTGTATCTGGTGGCTGCGAGCATTGCTCCCTTGCTGCTGATTCCGGTAATTGTCGTTTGGCTCGGGCCGATTATCAGGAGAAGATCGCTGCAGGTACAGGAAGCGCTGGGTTTGATGACAGAATCCGCAGAGGAGCAGTTTGGCGGGATCCGTGTCACCAAGAAGTTCGCGGTGGAAGACACGATGAAGCGGCGCTTTGGGACGACGGTGGACCGCATCCGGGACAAGCAGCTGCGGCTGGTTCGCGTGTCATCGCTCTTTCAATCGATCATTCCGTTTCTGGGTGCCACCTCACTCATTATCGCCCTCTTATTCGGAGGTTATCTGACGATTCTGGGACGCATTACGGTCGGAAACTTTGTCGCATTGACGCTTTACATTCGCATGCTGATGAATCCGCTGCAGCAGATCGGCAATGTCATTAATGTCGTTCAGCGCGCGAGAGCTTCGCTTGACCGATTGAACGGCCTGCTTGGCAAGCAGGCCGACATTAAGGAACTGCCTGGCGCCATGGAGCTGAATCAGGTGATTCCAGGCATCGAAGTGCGTGATTTATCCTTTTCCTACGATGATGTGAATGGTCAAGAGGAGGGGGCAAGACAGGTTCTGCGCGGCATTCAATTGAATGTTCCGCCTGGATCGACGCTGGGCATCATTGGCCGAACGGGAAGCGGCAAGACTACGCTGATGAAGCTGCTGCTGCGTACCTATGACCCGCCTCCGGGGAAAGTGCTGATCGGGGGTATGGATATTCGGAAGCTTACATTAAAAAGCCTTCGCGAAGGGATCGCCTATGTTCCCCAGGATGGCTTCCTGTTCAGTTCGACCATCCGCGAGAATATTGCCTTCTTTAAACGGGACACGGAGTCGGCTGTCGTTGAGGAAGCAGCGCGAAAAGCACGGGTGTATGACAACATCGCGGAGTTTCCGGATAAGTTCGAAACCCGCCTAGGGGAGCGCGGCATTACGCTTTCCGGAGGTCAGCGGCAGCGGACAAGCCTTGCACGGGGAATGATCAAGGATGCACCTATCCTCATTCTGGATGATAGCGTAAGCGCTGTCGACGCGGTGACGGAGACCGAAATCATGGAGACGATCCGGGATATCCGCGCTGGGAAGACCACGATCATTATTGCCCACCGGATCAGTGCATTGAAACATGCCGATGAGATCATCGTCCTCGATCAGGGAGAGATTGTTCAGCGGGGTACGCATGAAGAACTGCTGTCGAAGGACGGACTGTACCGGACGCTGCATGACATTCAGGAAGAGGGGATGAGGCATCATGGCACAGGCCATTAACAATTGGCAGCTGGACCAGAAGGCGGATCTGAATGCTCCTCAGTCCAAGCCCAAGTATATATCCACATTCCGTGCTTTATCGGGTTATATGAAGGAATATCGGCTGATCTTTGCCGGGTTTATCGGCTGCACCTTGATTGCCATATCGGCAGAGCTGCTGCAGCCGTACCTGATGAAAATCGCAATCGATGATAATCTGATGGTCGGCAAGAACGATTTTCGAAGCCTGATGGTCATATGCGGTATTTATTTTTTGTTATCGCTGCTCAGTATGGTGTTCACCTATTTGCAAAATAATTTGCTGCAAAAGGCGGGGCAGAGCATTGTAGCGAGCATTCGCAAACGGCTGTTTGCCCATATCTCCAAGCTGTCGATGTCTTATTTCGATAAAGTGCCGAGCGGCAGCTTGATTACGCATGTGTCCAGTGATACCGAAGCGATTAATCAGTTTTTTAACCAGGTGCTGCTCAGCCTGTTCCGCGACGGCTTCACCTTGATCTTCATTCTGGTCTTGATGTTTCAGCTGGATGTCACGCTGACCTTATACTGCTTGATCCTGCTGCCGATCATTGCGGGGATCGCCATTGCGTTTCGGCGTTATATGCGCCACACCTATCAGATGGCCAGAACCCGGTTATCCCGGCTGGTGGCCTTTGTAGCCGAGAATCTATCGGGGATGAATCTGATTCAAGTGTTCCATCAGCAGAAGGAGCAGGAGAAGCAGTTCGAGGAACGGAACGGCTCTTATTTCAAGGCCAACATTCGGGAGATCCGGACGAATGTGCTGTTTAACCGCTCCTACGAAATATTGAACAACTTGGCGATTGCGTTCGTGACGTGGCTCGGCGGACAAGCCGTCCTGGGGACGACGCTGGAGTTCGGCGTGCTGTATGCCTTTATAACGTATATCCGTTTATTCTTCCAGCCGATCAACACGATCACCCAGCAGTGGAATACGCTGCAATCGGCGACGGTGGCGATTAATCGGATATGGGGTCTCCTGGCGATTCAGCCAGAGGTTACCGACCAACGCAAGCCGGTGACCATTGAGAAAGCAAAAGTTGAGGGACGCGTTGACTTTGACCGGATCACGTTCGGTTACGAAGGCGGGGCGCCGGTCATTCAGGACCTGGATCTCCATATCAACCCCGGAGAGATGATCGGGATCGTCGGAACCACCGGAGCGGGAAAAAGCTCGCTCATCAGTCTCCTGTGCCGGTTCTATGATGTGAACGAAGGAAGCATTCGGATTGATGGAATAGACATTAGGGAGCTGGCACAGCCCGATCTGCACCGGCTGGTAGGCCTTGTTCAGCAGGAGCCGTATCTATACTCCGGCACGGTGCTGGACAATGTACGGTTGTTCGATGAGACCATCTCGAGGGAACGGGTGATCGAGGCTTGCCGATTTATCGGTGCGGATTCGATCATCATGAGGATGAAGGAAGGCTATGATACCCGGTTGTCGGAGCGGGGCAGCGGCTTGTCCGCCGGTGAGCGGCAGCTGATCTCCTTCGCCCGGATTATCGTGTTCCAGCCCAAGATTCTCATTCTTGACGAAGCGACGGCCAATCTGGACTCGCACACGGAGCAACTGATCCAAAACGCCCTTCAACTCGTGGCGGAGGGGCGAACGACCCTTGTCATTGCCCATCGCCTATCTACCATCATGGGGGCGGACCGGATTTTGGTCATGAGCAGAGGGCGGATTGTGGAGCAAGGCACGCATCAGGAACTGCTGGACTCCCATGGGTATTATGAGGAGCTGTATCTTCACTCCCAAGGACAGAAGCAGGAGCATGAGGCTGCCGATTCATTGTATCGTACAAGATAACGGCGTCAGATTCTTTGCCAGAGGGCGGGGCTTACATTAGCTCTGTCCTCTTTTTTATGGAGCGGCTGATTATGGTAGCCGTATTTATAAGGCGCATGTCAACAAGTCAATGAAGTTCAGAGCCGTTCTGGAGACGTGATGATCCCTCAACCAGATCAAGGCTGTGGAAGCCGCAGCCGGGGTGTCCTTGATTTTGAAGGCATGAACCGATGCTGGCAAATGCTGCTTGACCAGCGTTTCGGGAACAATCGCCACGCCAAAACCCGAAGCGACCAAACGCAGCAACAGCGAAATGTCGGAGCATTCGGCTGCGATGTTCGGTTGGAGTTTCTGTTCCGAGAATGCCATCTGGATCGTATAATACACGCCCAATCCTTCCGTGCTTGGCAGAATGAGCGGATACTGCGCAATATGAGGGAGGGTTATTTCTTGTTCGATGGATGGCTCAGAGGTGAGCATATAAAAAGGCTCCGTCTGCAGATGAAGGATCGAGAAATCATCCAATTCGAGCGGCAGGCGGACGATCGCTAATTCGAGCGACCGGTTTCTCACGAGCTCACAGAGCTGATACGACTCGTTCTGCTGAATTTTATATGAAACTTGGGGATATCTTGCTTTGAACTCCTGCAGCCATGACGGTAGTTCTACCGAAGATAATGTATTGATGCCAAGACTCAGTGTTCCCTTATCACCGTTCCCGACCTCTTTAACCTCGGCTTTGGCTTCTTCCATGAGCTGGGTCATCTGGAGCGCATATTTATACAGTGTTTTACCTGATTCGGTGATTTCGAGCCGCTTGCCTCTACGATATACCAAGACGGACCCGAGCTCTTCCTCCATCGCTTTCAGCTGCTGACTGAGAGGCGGCTGGGATATATGAAGCCGGTTGGCGGCAAGCGAGATCGTACCTTCCTCGACGATGGCAATAAAATACCGGAGCTGTCTGATGTCCATAGGTTGAAACAACCCTCCTCTTGTATATGAAAAACCTTAGTAAATTCAATTTTTTAAGTATTTTTCATATGGTTCTGTCTCATGTTAGCATACCAATATACACGATAGAAAGAGGAGGGAGCATTGAGTGCTGCGTTTATCAGCGATTCTATTGATCCTTTTCCTGTCGTCCTGTCAACCTAATCCGGAGAAAGAAGAGGTGCAGAATATGGATCGTGAACTCATTGAATATGCCGAGCAAGGCAATACGGAGCAAGTACGCCAGCTTCTTCAAGCCGGCGCAAACATCAATGCGACGGATGAGCAGGGAAGAACAGCGGTAATGGCTGCAACCTACCGCAATCATGTCGGAACGGTAGAGGCTTTGATCCAGGCTGGCGCTGATATCAATATTCGAGATCAGCAACTGAATAATGTATTTTTGTATGCCGGTGCAGAAGGAATGATGGACATTTTACGGTTGGCGATCGAAGCCGATGCGGATGTGACATTGACCAACCGTTATGGCGGGACGGCTCTCATACCGGCCTCCGACCGCGGACATGTGGAGATTGTTCAAGAGCTGCTGACCCGGACCGACATCGATGTGAACCATATGAATAACTTGAACTGGACCGCGCTGCTGGAGGCTGTCATTCTCGGTGACGGCAGTGAGAATTATCAGCGCATCGTGAAGCTGTTGCTGGAGCATGGGGCGGACGCTGGGCTTCTCGACGGGAATGGCGTAACTCCCCTGCAGCATGCCAGGGAGCGGGGATACCAAGAGATCGAGCGCATCTTACTGGACGCCATAAACGAAGAGCAAGGCAAATAAGGCAGGTATAAGCGAGAAAGGGATGAACGCTATGAATGAACAGAGCACTGCATATTGGCTGCTGCATGTCCGTCTGGAGACGGGTTACCGCTACGAGGATGACGTCGTGATCGGAACCGAAACGGGGCTTTTTCATGTGAAAATAGAGAATGGAGCTTTCTCCGAGATCCGCCCTGCGGATGCTTTGCCTGATACATTATTGCCGACACGGGACATGAACGGGGATCTGATGCTCCCATCATTTAGGGATATGCATATCCACCTGGACAAAACCTATTATGGAGGCCCATGGAAGGCACCGAGCCGTCCGGCTCACGGGATCTTCAGCCGAATCGAGGAGGAAGAGAGGCTGCTTCCGGAGCTTCTTCCCACCGCCAAGGAAAGAGCGGAGGGACTGCTTGATCTGCTGCTGCGCTACGGATCTACCCATATTCGCTCCCATTGCAATGTGGATCCTGTTGTCGGCTTGAGAAATTTGGAGGCCACCTTACAGGCGGTTGAAGGGTACAAGGAGAAAGCTTTTGTTGAGATTGTAGCATTTCCTCAGCACGGCTTGCTTCGCAGCCAGTCCGTATCCCTGGTCAGGGATGCGCTCCGGAACGGAGCAGCGCTTGTTGGTGGTCTGGATCCCACAACGGTGGATGAGAATATGGAAAAATCACTGAACACCGTGATGGAGCTGGCTGTTGAAGCCAACGCCGGCATTGACCTGCACCTGCATGAGTCGTCGCATGTCGGGCTGAATACCTTTAAGCGCGTGGCTGATCTTACAGAAGAAGCGGGTTGGAACGGGAGAGTCACGCTTAGCCATGCGCTAGCTTTCGCGGACGTCTCACCAAGCGAAGTGGATGAAGTGGCGATACGGTTGGCGGATCTGGGTATTTCGGTCACCTCTTCCGTACCGCTTGGCCGAACCATTCCGATCCCGCAGCTGCACCGCCGCGGCGTAGATATCTCGCTTGGGCAAGACAGCATAATGGACCATTGGTCCCCGTTCGGCAAAGGGGATAACCTGGACAAAGCGGGCACGCTGGCCGAACGCTTCCATATGTCCGATGAGCGTTCGCTCGGACAGGCTCTCGGGTTTATTACGGGAGGCGTGACGCCGTTAGACCAGAACGGTCGCTATGCTTGGCCTAACGTTGGGGATGCGGCGGATGCGGTGATTGTAGAAGCCAGCTGCTCCGCAGAAGCCGTTGCCAGACGGTCACGCCGCCGGGCCGTGCTGTTCAAAGGAAAGCCAGTTTACGAATCATGTTAAAGAAACAGCCGCTGCCTGCCGGACTTTTCCGGTGTGCAGCGGCTGTTGTTGGTTATGGGGTTTACAGCTGCTCCGTATCATCATGAGGATCATCCTTTACGCTGCCTGAAGGTCAAGACTCTATTGAGGAACACTTTTGACAACGAACCGGTCTCCTGCCCTGTTCGGATTGGAAGGTATGGAAGTAACGCTTAAATTTTGAAGCATAATGCCACCGTCATCGGCTGTGAGTTTTGGACTTTTCCCATTGACACGACAACGGGAGAAGACGACAGGAGATAACCGTGCCATTGTGGCAAGTGCGCCATTGATTTGTGGTGCTTCAACGATCCACTCCGCAGAAGTCTGCGGACCGTTGTAGCGTTGTAATGTTCGAAAGGTCCAGTTCCGGGATATGTTTCGAAGGCAGATTAACCAGTTAGAACCGCTGCGCTTGGTGATGCTGGCATGCATGCGGTCACCCGGCTGAATCGGCAGTGGAATGATCGTAACCGAGGCGGGGAGAATCTCCCACCATGCATAATAGTAAGCCTTGCCGTCTATGAATTCATGACCCGTTCCGGTCTGTATCAGATTGCTGTTGCGGAACCCGTCGATTCCGATCCATGCAGAGGAATAGGTCGCTGAACGGCTTGGACGAACAAACGGCACATTCCATTTGGCGGATATCCGTTTGAAGGCCCCTTTTTTTCCTGTGACGCTGTATCCGCTCCAATTGCTTGAAATCCATCCGATGTTACGACGCGGCTTGGCTGAAGTGTCAAGTTGGCATGCGTGATTCCACTTATCTATCGTGAGAATCCCCATATCTTCACCGCCTTTACTAGATTGATAGTATATCTAATGAAGAATCGGTAGATTTGGTATGGGTTTTCTGTTAGAAAGTTTGTTTAGATCTTGGTGTACCCATGAAGAGAGCTAGAGGAGTCCGGCAATTTCATGGGGCTCGAAATCGTATTTGCTGCCGCAAATATGGCAGACAAGTTCAATCGGTTCTGCTTTCATAACAGCGTACTTCAAATCTTTCTTTTCTAGTGAATGAAGTATGGGGTATAACCCTTCTTTTGAACAGCCACAGAAATGTTGAATCGGGATGCTCCCGACAATCTCTATGTCTTTGAAAATCTTGCCGGGTATCTGCATGAGACCGTTGGATTTATCCGCCAAAATGTACTGATGCATTCTGAGCTCCTTTTTTATCTGCTGAATCCGATGCGAGGGGCAGCCGGGAAGAAGTTGAACCATGATGCCTCTACTTAAAACAATTTTATCGTTCTCATTAAATTGGATATAACTGTAGAACTCGGTGGATGTTTGTTCGCTTTGTTGATAGTAATGTGACAAGTCATCTATGATGTTACGATAAGGCATATCCGTAATTCCGGTGAACAAGCTGTTCATGCCTAAATCCTTCGTTATATGAATGCTGCCCTTATCACCGACTATTTGTTTAAGATGTATATGATTCAGCTGATCCGGGGTTATGTGTACCAGTTCATCACTGAGGTATCCCCGTACATTCCCCATGCTGTCTACATCAGCAAAAATTTTATGACGCGCATTACTAAACTTGATTTTTAAGCTTAATCTTTGGTTGTCTTTTAGTGTTCCTATAATCAGACAAGCGGAGGTTATGGTTTGTCCCCATGCTGTTTTGAGCAGTTTGTGCATCGACGGGGGATGGCACATATCGTTAAGAAGTTCAGTATTCTCTACAAACAAAATGCGCACTTGATGATTGTAGGCTAAAGTTTGTAGTACGAAGTTTCCATTCTGCATTGAATCCTACAGTCCTTTCTGATGGTATTTACTGTTGAAAAGTAGTTGGATCGTATTATTTGCAGTATAATTCCTGACGTAGCGTCAGGTGCAAGAGGGAACAAAGCTTCTTACATTATGATTGAGTCGAATCGTTCAACTATTCTTGGGAGGGGATCGTATCCGTAAGCGAAATTGGAAAGTCGGTGAACTTGCGAAGCGCACAGGGATAACCGTTCGAACGCTGCACCATTATGATCAAATCGGGCTATTTTCCCCCTCGGAAAATACGGAAGCGGGTCACCGTCTCTATACCGAAGACGACGTAGCTAAACTGCATCAAATCATGACCTTGAAGCAGTTAGGATTCTCATTGGAGGATATCAAATTAACCATGAATGAATCGGGACATTCTCTTAGAGATATGATGGATATTCAGCTCGCTCAATTGAACGATCAAATCGAATTTTTGACGGAGCTGCGTAGTCGAATCGAGGGAATCGATAAGTTGTTCCTATCAGGAGAACACGTGTCTAGTGAGCGTTTATTGATGGCGATTCTGTTGATGAGGATGACGGAGAGTCGGCATTTTAAAGCACCGCAATCCGAAGAGATGAAGAAATGGTTCAGCCTGGTGAAAGAAAACGAACTGGAGGAATTGCAGGCTGAAGGGGCTCGGCTTCTTTCCGAATTTCGAAGGTTATATGAGAAGGGCATGGCACCACATGAGGACGAGGTGAGGATATTGGCGAAGATTTGGAGTGAAAAGATGTCGTCATGGGTTCATATAAATGAAGAGTTTATTCATTCAGCAGAGCAGTACTATGCGGAGTATCCGGATGATGCATTATCCTATGGGATGGACGGAGAATTGTACAATTTTATCAAACAAGCGGTGGACGTTAAGGGAGATGCCGTAAGGCAAAAACAAACAGGATCATCGCTCCTAAAGAAGTGATGGTTCGTACATGATTCCATGGCACCCAGCGTCTCAGGTAGTTAATCCATACCTCGTCTCCGGCACCGCTACCTGGGTCAACCGCGGCCAGTGCGTCGTTTAGCGGGACGTTGAACGCCATCGTTACGATGAATCCCGCTAAATAAAGCAGGCTGGCGGCAAGCAAGTACAACGAGCCGGGTTCCCCCCAGCGCATGATGGATAAGACCGCAAGCACGATACTGGTTAATGCAGTACCTGTAAACAATGTGCCGAACAAAGGATTGAGAATGGTGGCATTGATGGACTGCATGGCATGAATCCCCTGTTCATTGGGAATCCGGGCTAGCGCTGTCATTATAAAAGACGAGAAAGCGAAAAACAGCCCGGCTATGAGTCCCGATCCTGTTACCGAGAATAAAGCCAACAAAAAAATCAAGCGGTCACTCATGGATGGATACCTCCAATGTCATAGGTTATTACTGATATAGTTCCAGTATATTCATTTAATTGTTTGTACATACAAATATAATTGGATTTCCATCAAAAGTAAAGACCTAAACATGCAGGAAATTATAATCAATCAATAGACTCGAAACTTTATATTAATATTTTCTATTTCTGGTAATTAGTTCATTGTTCCACCCGTTATGAAAATAAAGAATACGATGAGAAAATGCAGAAGGAATGGCTGTTGCAGGTCGTTTTCAAATGGAGTGGCCTATTTGTCACGAAAAAAAGTTCAGAATATCCCCACTATTTTCAAAATAGAGTTATATATACGCTCTCGTAAGCGTATACAAAATTTGGATAATATATCAAATTGCTGCAGCCAAAAGGAGGGATTCGTATGAAGTCAGGCAAGAGGGGTTTTTGGCTAGTAACGACGGCTTTATTAAGCGTTTCTTTGTTATTCGGTTGTACCGGGGGTAAGGGAACCCCAGCCGATACCGGCGAGCCGGAGCCGGGAAAGGATGGAGAGACAGCCAAGAAAATCATTACCGTGACGTTTCGGGATGACGGAATCGGCGAGAACGGAGCGTTCTATAAATGGCTCAAGGAAGTATCGGCTAGCTACCCCGACAAAAGCGTAGAGATTAAGCCGACACCGATTCAGGCATCGGAAGGCGATTATTTTGCCAAGGTGGCCTTGGCGCTCAAGTCCAAAGATACGGCGCCGGATATCGTGACAGAGGACACCTTTATCCTGAACTCTGATGCAAGCGCAGGTTATCTGGAACCGCTTGACGATAAATTGGCAGCATGGGAAGACTGGGGCAACGGTTCCTTCATTGAAGCGATGAAGAAGGGGGTCACCGCCAGCGATGGCAAGGTGTATGGCGTACCGTACAATACGGATTCCAGGGGCCTCTGGTACAATAAGGACATTTTTAAACAAGCGGGTCTTCCAGAGGATTGGCAGCCTAAGAATTGGGAGGAGGTCTTAAGCACTGCGCGAACGATCAAGGAGAAGGCACCTGACGTTGTGCCGATCTGGATGAACATGGGTAAGGCTACAGGCGAAGCAACCTCCATGCAAACCTATGAAATGCTGCTCTACGGAACGGGCGAAAGGCTGTATGACGATGCCAGCGGCAAATGGATTACGAAAAGCCAGGGTATTCTCGATGCGCTGACCTTTGTGGAGACGGTCAATAAAGAGAAGCTCGGACCGCCGCTCTCCAAAGTATTGAACGGTCAGGCAGGCAACACGGCTTCCCGCGAATACCTGCCGCAGGGCAAGCTGGCGATTTCGCTGGATGGATCCTGGATCACGGGCAACTATATGGAATCAGGCGCGGCGCCATGGCCTGAATACAAAGATGTGCTCGGCTTCGCGCCGATGCCGACCAGCCAAGGGCAGGACCCTGGGTCGATTACGCTAGCCGGAGGGTGGGCGCTGTCGATTCCAAGCAACTCCAAGAACAAAGACGAGGCTTGGGAATTTATCAAGTATGCGTTAAACAAGGAAAATACGCAGAAGCTTGTCATGTCCTCGGGGAATATCACGGTACGTGCTGATGTTGCCAAGGATCCGGAATATACGAAAATGCCGTTCAATGAAATCGCGACCGAATACCTGCAGAATGCAGAATTCAGACCGGCGCAGGAGAAGTATCCGGAAGTGTCGACACAGATCCAGACGATGGTGGAGTCCGTGGCAACGGGAACATCGCCTGCAGATGCCATGAATAAATATGCGCAGGACGTCACCCGCATTGTCGGAGTGGATCATATCTTAGAGAAATAATCGGCTATACGCACAGAACCGGCTTGCTCAAGCGCTCCATTCATTGCGGAGGCTTGGGCAAGCGGTTTTTCAGATCATTGCATGGAAGGAGAAAACACATGAGCAGTCTGTCCGTGGACGTTTACCCGAAACGAAGAAAAACGTATACCTGGCTCTTTTTTTTGCTTCCTTCAATCGCGATTATGCTCGTGTTTTTTATATATCCGATTCTGTTAACATTCTTCTATTCCTTCACCAATCTGGCGTTAACCGGCGAAGCGGCGAGGGAGCTTAAGTTTATAGGTCTTGACAACTATGCCCGGATGTTCCAGGACCCTACGGTTCGAATCAGTATATGGAACACGTTGGTTTTCCTCATCGGCTCGGCGGTGATCGGGCAGCAGGTGCTGGGATTTCTGATCGCGCTGCTGATGAAGCAGAGGAACAAGACGTTTCGGCGGGTGATTGGAACAATTGTGCTTGCGGGCTGGGTGACGCCCGAGATTGTGTGCGCCCTTTGCTTGTACAGCTTCTTCGGGGATGAAGGCACGCTGAATGCGATTATCACTTTTTTTGGATTTTCGGAAGTGACCTGGCTGTTTACCGTCCCGATGCTGACGATCATTCTTGCGAACATTTGGCACGGCACGGCCTTCTCGATGCTGGTATTTCAAGCTGCGCTGGATGATGTGCCTAACGAAATCGAAGAAGCGGCGGTGGTGGATGGGGCCTCCAAGTGGAAAATCTTCACGCGCATCATCCTCCCTTACATCAAAAGCACCATTACAACGAACATGATGCTGGTTACGCTGCAGACGCTCGGGGTGTTCGGGCTCATCTATGCGATGACCGGAGGCGGTCCGGGCAACTCCACGACAACCCTGCCGATTTTTATGTACAATCAGGCGTTTGTAAACTATCAATTAGGCTATGGAACCGCCATTTCGCTGCTGCTGCTGTTGATCGGGATTGTGTTAAGCCTGTTGTATATCAGGTCGATGAAAGAGTAACCAGAGGTGAGATCATATGAATGCCAAACAACGTAAATTAACCTATCGAATTCTGCCGTACGCGATCCTTACGGGGATCGGCATTTGCTTTGTGCTACCGCTGCTCTGGGTGCTTGTGGCTTCCGTCGATCCGAATGCGATGCAATCGCTGAAGATGCCCAGCAAGGTTACCGGCGCAAACTATGTAGAGGTGATTACCAGCAGCGAGAACCAGCGCGCTTATCTGATTGGTCTGGTGATGTCGCTTGGCCAAGCCGTATTGGTTGTCCTTCTGGCGCTGCTTGCGGCTTACCCGCTATCCCGTTATCAGATGAAATATAAGAAGCCCTTTATGCTGACCATTTTGTTTATGACATCGCTCCCGATTACGGCTGTTATGGTGCCTGTGTACCAGCTGTTCCTGGGGCTGAAGCTGTATGACAATATTTTGGGCGTCATCTTGTTCTATGTCGCGTCATCCATGCCATACGGGATCTGGATGATGAAGAATTTCATGGATTCCGTGCCGAGCGATCTGGAGGAAGCCGCCTGGGTGGACGGCGCATCGGTGTTTACGGGAATGCGCAAGGTGGTGGCACCGCTGATGGTTCCGGGTATTTGTACGGTGGCGATATTTACCTTCTCGGGCAGCTGGGGCAATTTCTTCGTTCCGTATATCCTGCTGCAATCGCCTGAGAAGTTCCCGGCTTCCCTGAAGCTCTATCAGTTCTTCGGGCAGTATGGCATGGTCGATTACGGCAGCCTGGCCGCCTTTTCGGTGCTGTACGCCATCCCGGCAATCATCATGTACATTCTCTCCCAGCAGTTCATGTCCAAGGGCTTCGGACTGCAGGGCGGAACGAAGGGATAGGGGCTAGCGATTAAGCTGTTGAGTGAAACCTCAACAGCTTTTTTTGTTGGAAGGATTTGTTATACTTTAGTCGTGTAGTTATATGATGGCGCGTACAGCATATATGCAATGATATCCTTAGCATGTTGAATGGAGGAGAACAAGTTGGGAGTTAAACGAATTGTTGCAAATGTCGCAACGAAGGATGTCGCCGCAGCCAAGACGTTCTATCAAGATGTGCTGGGTCTGGATATATTAATGGATCATGGGTGGATTGCCACTTATGGCTCGCAGGAGAGGATGAGCATACAGATCAGCTTTGCTTCCGAGGGAGGTGGCGGCACGCCCGTCCCGGATCTGTCGATCGAAGTGGATGATTTAGAGGCTGTGCTGGATGCGATGAGGCGGGCAGACTTTTCCATTGAATATGGACCCGTTGATGAGCCTTGGGGAGTAAGACGCTTTTTTGTCCGCGATCCGTTCGGGAAGCTGGTCAACATTTTGATGCATCTGTCACATGATTGAGTATATGTGGGTCAAGCTGGTATCCTCCCATGCATGCTCATATTCTACCCTGTACATAAGGATGAACACATATGATATACTGTTTATAATATAAACAATTATCAAATGACATCAGAAGCTAGGATGCAGAAAGGATACACTGTTTATGTCAAACGATGAGAATATGGATCCGGATATTGGATCCAAGCTGCCCGGAGGGGCGGCTCTGAGCTGGGGATTGGTAAAGCCGCCGCAGCGGGGACCGAAACGGGAGATGAGCCTGCCGCAGATTGTGCAGACGGCCATCGACATTGCTGATAAGGAAGGGCTGCCGGCGGTCTCCATGAATCGGATCGCATCCATTTTGGGTTTTACTGCCATGTCCCTGTACCGGTATATTTCCAGCAAGGATGACCTGTTGCTCCTGATGCAGGATGCCGTGTGCGATATTCCGATTCCGCCGGAAGATTCTGCAGACTGGCGCGAGAATATGCGAGTCTACGTCAAATCGACGATGCAGGTATTCCGGGATCACCCTTGGTTTGGAGACATTCCGATTACGGGTATTCCCATTACGCCGAACAATCTGCGATTTATCGATTGGGGTCTGCGGTTCATGAGGGATCTCCCGCTGAATGATTATGAGCGGATGTCATTGATTCTCTTGTTAAGCAATTATGCTAGATCAAGCGGCATGATGCAGCGGGATATGGACCGCGCCATACAGGCAGGCTCCACCCCGGAACAGTTCAGCGGAATCGATTATACGGCAGCGCTGAAACAGCTTGTGAAGCCGGAGCGGTTTCCGTTCCTGCATCCGGTTGTGATGTCGGGGGTCTATACGGAAGAGAATCAGGAAGAGAACCCTATCGGCAGCGACATTGATTTCGGGTTAGAACGCATTTTGGACGGCATTGATCATTATCTCCAGGCAAAGACACAGCCTGGAAAGTCGGACAAGTAATTTTATCGGTCAAAGTTACACGCCGTGGTCGATAAGAGAGTGCCGCAGCTGAGTAAAAAACCGATCCTCGCATGAGGATCGGTTTTTTGCTGGTTGATTAGGCCCAAAGCGGGCTTTTATCTAGCGTATGCATATTTAGCGTCGGCCGGCTTTTCTCTTAAACGTCCACATGCTCCATACTATGGACCCGACAAGGATGAACAGACACCATCCAATTGCCCAGCCGATATGACCCTGGATGGAACCTCCCGTCAGCAACCCACGAATGGACTCGATCACCGGCGTGATCGGTTGATTGCTTGCGACCCCTTGCAGCCATGTCGGCATCGTCTCGGTAGGAACGAAGGCGCTGGAGAGGTAGGGGAGGAAGAGCAGGGCAAATCCATAGCTGCTGGCTGCTGCCGGACTGCCTGCAACGAGGCCGATGGCGGCATAAAGCCAGGTGAAAGCAAAGATAAAGAGCGCGATCAAGCCGATGGCGAGAATCCAATCCAGAAGTCCGGCTGAAGGCCTGAATCCAACGAGCAGAGCCACAGAGATAACGACGCCAGTCGCCAGCATGTTTCGGGCAAGGCTGGCTACCACATGTCCTGTAATGACACTCATGCTTTGAATGGGCATGGTCCGGAAGCGGTCAATGATGCCATTGGTCATATCTTGGGAGACATCGACGGCCGTACTGGACGATCCGAAACCTGCGCATAGCAGAATGATTCCCGGCACCACGTAGTCTACATACTGTCCGCTGGGATCAATGGCGCCGCCAAATACATAGGTGAACAGCAGCATCAACATGATCGGCAGCATCATTGCCGTAATCATCGCCTCTGCGTTCCGGATGCTGTGACGTAAGCTGCGACCGATAAAGACGGTCTGGGTGACCGCAAAGGACGTTGTTTTTGTATTCGAAGCGGTTGCTCTCATTATATGATTTCCTCCAATTTCTTGTCGGTTAGCGACAGGAATACATCATCCATATTCGGTCTATGAAGACTTACGCGCGTCTCATTCGGTATCAGGCGAGTGAACTCTTGAAGCGTCTGCGCGACGTCCCCGATGCTGCCGCTTGTCGGAATCCTGTGAATCACCTCGTCGTGTTCGTTACGGAGCTCCAGCACTTCTCCTCCGACCCGGGTCTTCAGCTCGGCCGGACTTCCCTCAGCAACGACTCGCCCGCCATCCAGGACCGCGATCCGATCCGCGAGCTGATCCGCTTCCTCCAAATACTGCGTGGTCAGCAGTATGGTGATGCCCTGGCTCTTCAATTGTAGAATGATATCCCACAGGGTACGGCGACTGCGTGTATCCAGTCCCGTGGTCGGTTCATCCAGGAACAGCACGGGCCGTGACACGACAAGGCTGATCGCAAGATCAAGCCGTCTCTTCATCCCGCCCGAATACGTCTTCACGCGCTTGGCGGCAGCAGCAGCGAGATCGAATTGTTCGAGCAGTTCGGCGGTTCGCAGGCGCGCTTCCACTGCGGATAGACCGGATAGCCTGCATATCATCCGCAGGTTCTCTTCCGCGGTCAATACTTCGTCGACCGCAGCGAATTGGCCGGTCAGACTGATGGACTGCTGCACATCCTGCTTGTGATGGCGGAGATCATATCCGTTAATCCTCACGCTGCCGGCATCGGGCGTCACCAATGTGGACAGGATGTTGATCAGGGTTGTTTTGCCGGCCCCATTAGGACCAAGAAGAGCAAATACGTTTCCTTGCGGCACGCTCAGGTCGATCCCGTCCAGCACGGTTTGGTGCCCAAAGCTTTTGCGAAGTTGCCGAATCTCAACAGCATAGTTATTCATTGTCAGCACATCTCCCTTAATTTATTGTATATATAGTAAACAGTTTAATTGATAATTAGTATATTTCATAAACAGTTATTGTGCAATACGATTTTTTTGCGTTTGGAATTGCATGATGATAACAGGAGGATAGGGTGTCGGGGCATAAAAAAGAGCCTGACGCGATGTAACAAAACATCAAGTCAGGCTCTTATAGGGATTAGTTCATGGTAATATGCGATCTTAATCGTTAGGAACGATCGGATTCGTCATGAAGCTCCAGTTCAATGACGGTATTGCGTTTGTCGGGGAGCGGATAGGTGAAGTGTTCAGGCCGCGCGAAATTCACAAATGCGTCCTCGATGAATTCCGCTGCGCTCCATGGGCGGCTGAGGAACAATTCGTATCCGTCCGCGAGCAGACGGGCCTTCTTCACCTTGTCGGCCATGCCGATGAGATTGATCGGTCCGATGGACTCCTCAAAGACGTGGGCATACAGCTTATTGCCTTTTTGGGTGTACCGACCCCAATCCGGCTTCGGATAATCAGCGGCTGCGCAGCCATAGATGCTGTCTCCGTTCTTGCTCATCCAGTCACCGATTTCCTCCAGCACGTCGAGGCTCTCCCTCGGGATGACGCCTCTAGCGTCTGGTCCAACATTCAGCAGCATGTTGCCGTTCTTGCTGACGCATTCCACCAGCTTGCGGATGATCGTCGTTGCCGATTTGTAATTGCGGTCTGCGGCTGCATAACCCCAGTTGTTATTCAGCGTGATGCAGGCTTCCCATGGGATCGGGGCACCCGTCTGATCCACGACACCGTGCGGCGGAATGATCTGTTCAGGCGAAGCGAAATCCCCGCTGTAAACGGAAGGATCGGTAGTATAGATGCTGCCCCCGCTCTCGCCGCTTCCCTCCAGCCGGTTATCGATAAGAATATGAGGCTGAAGCTCGCGGATCATCTTCATCAACTCGGTGGCACGCCACACCTCGCCGCGCATCTTATCATAGGAAAAATCAAACCACATGATATCGAGCTTGCCGTAGCCTGTAAGCAGCTCCCGAACCTGGCCGTGCATGTAATCCAGGTATCGGTCGAAGTTTTTCGGATCGCGCTTGAAGGCTTCGTTCGCGCGCATGGGGTGAATGCGGTCTCCATAGGCCGGATAGTCCTCATGGTACCAGTCGATCAGCGAGAAGTAGAGCCCGACTTTAAGGCCTTCTTCACGGAAAGCTTCCAGAAACTCCTGCACGAGGTCCCGGCCGGCTTTGGTATTCGTTGATTTATATTCGGTCAGCTTGCTGTCGAACAAACAGAATCCGTCATGATGCTTGGCCGTCAGCACCGCATATTTCATGCCTGCTTTCTTGGCCGCTTTGGCCCACTCCCGAGGATTGTAGTCAACGGGATCAAATTCATCGAAATAGGTCTGATAGTCTTCGATGCTCATCTGTTCCGTGCTTCGAAGCCATTCGCCTCTGGCGGGAATGGAGTAGAGCCCCCAGTGGATGAACATGCCGAAACGGTCGTTCTGGAACCATTGCACGCGTTGGTTTCGATCGTGGATGACTTGATTGGTTGGAGTGGTAGTCGTTGTCATGGATTCAAACCTCCGATTCTTGGAATTGTCGAGTTTGATTTTAACAAGAATGTGTTAGTATGAATAGATAATTACTTAACTCTGACGGGTATTATAATAACTTTAGAGGATAATCGAAGATGAAGAATGAACGAAATGAACATGAAGCCATTCAGCAGATGCTCCTGAACATGCAGGTTCAGATCTGGGAGGCCGAAAGAACGCAGTGCTGGCCGGAGTGGAAGGAATTCGACTACACAGTGTCTTACAACAAGCTCTATTTTATCCTGGATGGGGAAGGATGGGTGAAGATCGGCGATGAAGAGCTGTATCCCGTTCCGGGTCAATTGGTTCTGATGCCGGCACGGACCAGGCAATCCTACTCCGTCATCAGCGGACGTCCCTATCTTAAATACTGGTCGCACTTCTCGGCGACCGTAGGCGATTCCGATGTGTTTTCCTGGCTGAACGTTCCTTATTGCTATGATTTGTCGGGCAACGCGGAGATGCCGTCATTATTCCAGCAGCTGGTGGATGCGCATCGTACCGATACCATCGCCGCGAGGTTAAAGGAAAAGTCGGTGATGCTGGACATCCTGTCCCGCGTGTTCGAGCACCAGCACCCGCAGATTCATACGGACAAAATGGAAGATATGGGCAGGCTCCACAAAGTGCAGCAGTACATTAAGAATCACCTGCATGAGGAGATTACGCTGGAGCAGATGGCGGGGACGCTGCATTTGCATCCGAATTATTTTATTAAGTACTTCAAACGGCATTTTGGGATCACGCCGCAGAAATATTTAAGCCTCAAGCGGATGGAGCAGGCCAAACTCATGCTGAGAACGACCCCTCTTAGCATCAAAGAAATTGCGGACGCAACCGGCTTTGAATCGGCAAATTATTTCTCGAAGACGTTTCGTAAAGAGGTTGGTTACAGCCCCTCAGAATACCGGAACAATATATAGCAAAAAAGAGGCCGTCCCTGAATTACCATCAGGGGAAAGCCTCTTTTCTTCTTATCAGGTTTACCTATAAACCTTTACCTCCAAGCGGTTTAAGCCTAAGCGGCTCCGCACCGGCAATCAGCTGCCGTCCGCGCTGCAGCAGCTCGGACGTATCGGCTCCTTGCAATGAAGCGGCATGCGCGTCTTGGCTGCTCCACAACTCCGTGACCCATACGGCATTCGGATCGCTGTCCGAAACGTTGACGATATAGAGTTCACAGTCTTTGTTAGCGCTAAGCATCGCTGCTGCTTCGAGCAGGATCTCCGCAAGTTCATCCCGTTTACCGGGATGGGCAATCAGCTTTCCGTACATCGCGAATTTCTCCATCGGGTTCACCCTTCCTTTTTGGTCATGCCGCTTAACATGCGTTCATAATGGAGCGCCATGCTTGTTGTAATCTCGGACAGTTTCAGTACGAGAGAAGCAGGCTCCAGAATGGTTAAAGATTTGCCGTAAGGGAGAAGAAAATAGGGGACATAGGACGTCAGCGAAGACGTATCCAGTCGGAAATGAGCTTCTCCATCACTGCGCTTCACAAGAGTATGTCCAAATAACCAATGCTGACTTAATTCATTCAGAACATGCTCATGGCCTTGGATGACGACCTGGATCAGTGGTTCATGGCTGCCTTGATCGGGCAGCAGACTGCCAAGCAGTACATCCTTGGCCGAAAAATCAGCGGGCCGTTCAAATCCATGCTCTGTCAGCTCCAGCTCAATCATCCGATCCACGCGAAAATTACGAATCTCTTGACGCAGATGGCAGAAGCCCGCAGCATACCATTGACCCTTCCAGTGGATGATGCCGTAGGGATCGAAGTTTCGGGTAACGCTGGCGCCTTCCCTGCCCTTCGAATACGTCATCTTCAGGGTTTGTCCTTGGGCTGCGGCACTTTCAAGCGTCTGAAGCAACGGCCGCAGTCCCTTATGGGCAGGAGGTTGCAAAACCGAGATGCCGCTGCTGTGCCGTTCGATCTGATGAAGCTGCTCCTCGTTCGTATAAAGCTTCAGCTTGTCGATCGCCCGCTGCAGTGCGTCCGTGAACGGATAGCCGCTTTCTTTGGCAAAGATCGAGGCATGCACCAATGCCTTCTGCTCTTCTGCATCAAACATCAGCGGGGATTCTGCAAACTGTCCGAGGATCCGAAAGCCGCCGTTCGGCCCGGAATCGGCGATGATGGGCGCGCCGCTGGCGCATAACGAATCGATGCAGCGGTACACCGTTCGAACATGGATTTCCAGCTCATCGGCGATTTGCTGCGCGGTCATCTTCTTGCCCGAGCGGAGCATCCACAGGATCGACAGCATATTATCTGCTTTGGACATCTAGATGCGCTCCTTCCAGATGGGATGATCCCGAATGTTTGCTTTTAAGTAGATTGTATCTTTTCTACACGAGCGGGTCCATTCCCTTGTCGATCCAGGAATCGTAAGTCGGACCGTAGAGCTCGGGAATCCGCAGGCCGGCTTGTCTCATTAGCACTGTCATCTGTCCGCGGTGATGGGCTTGATGAACCAGGGTAAAATGCAGGAATGCCGCATTTGCCCAAGGCTCTCCGTCGAAATCACGGGTAGAGCGAAGATCCTCTTCGCTCCACTGCGACTGCACCGCATCCAGAAAGGCATGCCGGATCCGGCGGTAACTGTCCTGAATCTCGGCGGCGGAACCCGGGATTTCCTGCTCGCGAGACGGAGCCTCAAATTGCAAACCGAGCATGGTCATGTACTGAATCGACATCACCAAATGCCAAGCCAGCTGACCGAGCGTGCGATGCTGTTCCGTTATGGCGGTTTTAAGCGAATCGTCGGTTAATGCGTCCATGACTTGTTCCGTAATACGTGCCTCTTTTAACCATTCTGTCGTAAAATCCTCTAAGCTCATGTTCATGTGTAACCCTCGCTTTGGTTTAGGATGTGTGCTGCAAAACGAGTATATAACAGCATTCCTGACAGTTACGGTCAGTGATTATGGGCGCAACGAATTTATTTATTCCGGTGTTTAGCTGGAGATTGATCTGCATGGTCTAATGAACCCTCTTCATTTATAATGTATGAGATTTAAAGATCGTGCAGGTTATCGAATATAGGGGGTGTACAGCATGCAGGACGCGATTCGCGAAATCCCGGGGGCTCATAAGTGGATTACCGTTCAAGCGGTTGACAAGGGCTGGTCGGCAGATCGTAAATTTTATGTACAGGATACGGAAGGCCGGGAGTGGCTTCTCCGATTATCCGATATCTCTCAATATGAGCGAAAGCGGTGGGAGTTTGAAGCGGTAAAAAAGCTTGATCCTATCGAAATGCGTACGTCTCGCCCGATTGATTTTGGCGTATGCCATGACGGCAGGCAAGTATTTTCCCTGTTTACATGGGTTCCGGGAGAAGATGCAAGGGATGCGATTCCATTGCTGGACTCTGAGGAGCAGTACCGGCTTGGCGTTCAGGCAGGCCAATATTTGAGCGAAATGCATCGCATTCCGGCTGAAAGCGGCTTGGACACATGGGCGGATTATTATAATTCCAAAATGGATAGGTACATCAAAAATTATAAGAACTGTGGCATCCAGGTCGCAGGTGCTGAGAACATCATTCGTTTTATGGAGGAGCATCGATATTTGCTTGATGAGCGGCCCCGTGCTTTTCAGCATGGGGATTATCATGTCGGCAATATGGTGGTTACTCCTGAAGGTGAGCTGGGCATCATCGATTTCAACCGGGCGGACTATGGTGACCCTTGGGAGGAGTTTAACCGGATTACGTGGGATGCCGCGGTTAGTCCGTGGTTCGCTTCCGGTCGTATTCACGGATATTTTCAAGGACGCGAGGTACCGGATTCATTTTTCAGATTAATGGCACTTTATATCGCGAGCAATCAGATTTCCTCGATTCATTGGGCGATTCCATTCGGAGAGCAGGAAGTGGAGGTTATGCTGAATCAAGCTCAAGAGGTTCTGAACTGGTATGAGGGGTTCCAGACGCATATGCCAAACTGGTATAAAGCGATGCCGAAGTCGTCCTAAACTATCGTCGATAGGATAGCAATCCAGAAGAATTTTTCGAAGCGGCTGCATGATACAATGACACCAAATCCCGAATGGAGGTTTGTACCTATGTCATCAGCGGATATTCAGTTTGTTGGCGGAAACAATATTGCGCTCAAAATTCCGAAGTACAAGTACGAGGAGACCGTACATTTTTACAAAGAGGTTTTGCAGCTGCCTTATTTGGGCTTTAAGGATGGTTCACACCTCTTTCAACACGGCCCGAACAATTTATGGCTGGATTGCATGACCCACTATGCTCAGCAGGATGTCTGGTTAGAGGTCACTACGGATCATCCCGAGGCGGCCGCTTCCTATTTGAGAGAGCACCAGGTGGATCGTAGGGATGAGGTGGAGGTTTACGAGAACTCGCGGGGCTACTGGATATCGGATCCGTGCGGGACGATCATCCGGGTGAATCCCGGAAAGGCAACTGAATAGGCGTCCGACCCGGTGTATGTGTTTCGTCTACTACGACACGTATCCTCAAGATGTGAGGTCATGTCGAAACGTCCAACACGCATCCAGCAAAATTTTATACTCACTCCCTAAATTCCATGAACCGGGACACAAAAAACCAAGCATCTCCTATCCAACAAAAGTTGCGACAGGGAATGTTTGGTTTATTCTTTTCGCTGTGAATGTACGCTACTACGGCTTCAGGACCACTTTGGTGCAGTTTTCTTCATGATCGCTAAATATCCGATAGGCATCGTGTGCTTGTTCCAATGGAAGCCGGTGAGATACAATCTCGGTTGGATCGAATTTCCCGGCGGTGATCTTCCTGAACAGCTCCGGCATATAATGGATGACCGGGGCTTGTCCCATGGTAAGGGTAATGTTTCGTTCAAAAATATGGCCCAGCGGGAACATGTTGTACAATGAACCGTACACGCCGGTCAGCTGAACGGTGCCGAATTTGCGAACGGCATCGAAGGCGATATCCATTGCGCTTAACGTTCCGCCCTGGAGCTTCAGCTTTTGACCGATGGCTTCCATGGTTGACTTCTTCCCGTCCATGCCAACGCAGTCGATCACAATATCCGTGCCGCCTTTTGTGATCTCACGGATGTACGCGCCCATATCATCATAGTCTTCAAAATTGTAGATCTCAACGTTGTTCATCTGTTTTGCTTTTTGCAGCCGGTAGGGAAGGCGGTCCACGGCGATTACCCGTTTAGCCCCCTTTATCCAGGCGAATTTTTGGGTCATCAGACCGACCGGTCCACAGCCGAGCACCGTGACGGTATCGCCCGGCTTCACGCCGGCATTCTCCACGCTCCAAAAGGCAGTAGGCAAAACATCGGACAAGAAGAGAAGCGCCTCATCCTCCAGCTCGCACGACTCCGGTATGACAAACGGCATAAAGTTCCCATACGGTACGCGAAGATATTCAGCCTGCCCGCCAGGATAGTTACCATAGCGTTCGGTAAAACCCAGGAACCCTCCGGTATGGACATCCGGGTTGCCATTGGAATGGTCGCATTGACTCTCCATATCATGATTGCAATAGTAGCAGTGGCCGCAAGAAACATTGAACGGAAGAACGACGCGGTCGCCTTTTTTTACACGGGTTACGTTAGCTCCGACCTCTTCTACGATCCCCATGGGCTCATGGCCGATCACGTAATCTTTAGCCGCAGGCAGAGCCCCTAGATATATATGAAGATCGGAACCGCAAATGGCAGTGGAGGTGATGCGGACGATAATATCATCCTGGGTCTGAATGGATGGATCCTGCACATGTTTGACCTGAATGTCTTTTGCACCTTGAAATGTGACTGCTCTCATACGTTCCCTCCTCATGTCATGTACATATGTTCTCTTTTTAATACCCGATATGCACTTTTATTAACATCCCCATCGCTATTTATGCATATGCGCTGCTACGCGCAAAAACATAGTTTGTTTGAAGAACGGCCAATGCTAAACGTAGTAAAATCACGGTGATATGATAACTGCTGATTCCATAAATGGAGGGGCTTAGAGTAATGACGAATGGCTAATCGTTATTTGGAGGCAAGATCGCGGTATACAAAACGAAGTAAATAATGAGCTGCTGACATTAACGAACGAGAAGGTTGGAGTGGACAGCGTGTCAAATGTAATTTCGGATTCTCCGGACACAGCGGACGTTATTTGATCCGATAAGAGCTAAACTTTGATTCTAGCGGACATGAGGTTCGTTATTTACTTAAAAAGCCCGTTTTTCCGCAGCGAAAAGTTAAATAGCGGACTTGGTGTCCGCTACCATATGAGAATGGCCTGAATCATGGCAAATAACGGATCTGAGGTCCGTTCGTAGCTGTTTGATTGGGGATGTAACCGTATGTTTGGGATGGCAGGCGTTTGTTTGGGGATCAAGTTTGGGGCCCGCATAGGGCCCCCCCTGGGAAGGACCCGCGACCCAAAAAACCGCGATATTTACAGCAGATGTTTGTTGTGAGGGCACGCCCATGGCTGATTTATTCGATTAATCGAAGCCGCAGGCCAACATGGCCAATTTCTTCGCTCATCAAGCCGCCCCAGGGATAAGCTTATGAATGGCGTAATAAGGGGTTTTTCATACAAACAAAAGAACGCGTATTGGCAGGGATTCGGTTATCCCGCCATACGCGTTCTTTTTTAGGATCTTTGCGATTACTCTTTGGGTTGTTGACGTCTACTTTTAGGGTGTTGACGTCTACTCTTTGGCCGTTGGCGTCAAAAGATTACACGAGCTTCAAATATTCAACGATCGTCAGCAAGCCTTTATCGAAATTCTCCAAATTCAAATGCTCGTTCGGAGCATGCAGATTCTCGTCCGGCAAGCCAAAGCCCATCATGACGGCAGGAGCGTCGAGCGTGCTGGACAGCTTCTCCACGATCGGGATGGAACCGCCATCCTTCGTAAAGAGGGCACGCGTTACGTAGACATGCTCGAAGGCGTCCGCGGCTTTTTGCAGCATGGGATGGGACGGATCGATGTTGAAGGCGAATGCCTTTTCCTTCGGTTTAAACGTAATCTTCGAACCGACTGGAGTGTGGGCATGCAAGTGTGCTTCAATTGCGTCAAGAACCGCTTGCGGATCCTGGTCCGCCACCAAGCGGCACGTAATTTTGGCATGGGCTTCCTTCGGAATGACCGTCTTGCTGCCTTCACCCTGGAATCCGCCGTATACGCCGTTCAGCTCAAGGGTCGGACGCGCTCCCACGCGTTCAACGAAGGAGAACCCTTCCTCACCGTACAGGGAATCGAGGCCAAGATCCTGCTTCAGCTTATCCTCGTCAAATTCCTGCTTGGCAAATTCCTCGCGCATTTCAGGCGACAGCTCGAGTACGCCGTCATAGAAGCCTTTTACGGCGACACGGCCTTGCTCGTCATGAAGCGAAGAGAGCAGGGAGACGAGGGCATGCAAGGCGTTAGGTACGCCGCCGCCATATGTACCGGAATGAAGATCGGTATTGGCTGTTTCCAGAGACAACTCCAGGGAGCACAATCCGCGAAGGCCTGTGGAAATGGCCGGTTTTCCAGGTGCGAGCAAGGACGTGTCCGAGATCACGATGGCGTCTGCGGCCAGCTTGTCCTTGTTGTTGTCAAGATAGAGCGGGAGGTTCGGGCTGGACACCTCTTCTTCGCCTTCAATGCAGAATTTGATGTTAACCGGAAGCTCTTTCTCTTGCTTCAAAATGGCTTCAACGGCTTTGACATGCAGGAAAAGCTGGCCTTTATCGTCCGTTGCTCCGCGTGCATACAATTTGCCGTTACGGATAGCCGGTTCAAAGGGCGGCGTTTCCCACAGATGAAGCGGGTCTACAGGCTGTACGTCATAGTGACCGTAGACGAGCACGGTCGGTTTGCCTTCGGCATGCAAATAGTCTGCTGTAATAATAGGGTGTCCTGCCGTTTGATGAACTTCCACATGTTCAAGGCCTGCTTCAGTCAGCTTGCCTGCGAGCCACTCGGCAGCCTTTGCCACATCGCCTTTGTGCTCGGACAGGGCCGAAATGCTCGGAATGGATAACCATTCCTTCAACTCATTTAGATGGGTTTCGCGGTGTTCAGCGAAATATGCATTATAATCAACGCTCATGATATAGGGATCCTCCTTCAATATACATTGGCATTCGATGGATGCCGTACCTTACTATTCTAACCGTTTTTCGAAGAATACGAAATATAGCGGGATTAATCTTGAAACTTGCCATGATTCAAATCCGGCTGTTGAAGTGCAAAATTGTCCAAAAGGTTTCTCCAGAACATCCGCAGTGCCGGACTGATCAGTTTATTGCGGTGCCGAACGGCATAAATCTGACGCTCGGGCAGCCAGGCCGGAATAGGTCGTGATTGGAGTTTCCCCTCTGCCAGGTCTTCTTGTATGGCAGCTTCTGCGATCATGCCATACCCCAGACGGTGCCGAACGGCTGCTTTAAGTGCTTCGGTCCCCGAGATTTCCAACGATATTTGAAGGTGGATTCGATGTTTATCTGCCCAGCGGTCAATAAGCTGTCTGCTGATGGAGCCGAGTTCATGTGAAACGAAGGGATGCTCGACCAGGTCGCCCGGCATTAAATCTCTTATGCTTGCAAAGGGATGATCCGGGGCGAATATAAGCACCAGATCATCATGGATCAGCGGCTGTACGATGAATTCCGGCTCATCCACTTGCGTGTTCGAGATGATGCCGACATCGAGCTCGTATTTTTTGATTTTTTCGAGAATATAGGCTGCCGGACGGACATCCAGCATGATGGACAGTCCTGGATAATTGAGCTTCAGCTGCTGCAAGAGCGGCGGCAACAGATAGGTGGCTGGCGTATGGGTGCTGCCAATGGCGAGAACCCCAGCGGCCGTACCACGGTATACGTCCATCGTCGATTCAGCCTGCTCGGACAGGGAATGGATCTGTGATGCGTAATGATAGAAGGCGTGGCCGGCTTCCGTAAGCTTGATGACATGATAGGACTTGGTATGAAACAGAGCGATGCCCAGCTCTTCCTGCAGCTTGTTCAGATGGAAGGTAACGGTTGGCTGGGTGATGCCAAGCCCTTGAGCTACAAGGTACAGCTTCTTCAGCTCCACAGTGAGTACAAACACTTTTAATTGCTGTAAGTTCATGTTGCTTTCCTCTCTTTCCATTTCATCATTGATAATCTTAATCTTATCTATCATTTGATAGATATTATTTAACTCTTTGTTAACGCAGCGATAATTTTTAATTGAATTTGGCGCGTTATGCTGAAATGGAACCAAGAAGGAAATCAGAAACAGGAGGGTGACATGAACAAAAAAAGAGGCTTTAAACATGGGATATTCATTGCATTAACTGCGCTGATGTTGTTGTTGTCGGCTTGCGCGCAATCGGATGGACAGCAAACGGTTCGATCTAAGGAAACGACCGGACCCATTACCAGCGGAAGCGGAAGTACCGCCGGACAGTCGGACGTATCCTTGACCAGCGACGACGCAGAGGATACCGGGGAAACAATCTACTTATACGGAAATGATTTTGTGGATTTCATTGCTCCGAAGTTTATGGAAGAGACAGGCTTCAAGATCGAAGCCGTGCATTATGGCGGGGGAGAAGCATTGGCCAAAATAGAGGCCGAGCAGGGGAACCCGCAGTGGGACGTGCTGATGATGGACGGTCACGGATCGGTGCGAAATTTAGCTGACCGCGATTTTCTGATGACAGGCTGGCAGCCTGAAAATCTGAGGAATCTGTCCGAGAACGGGAAGGCTTATGTGCCGGAGGATTTCACCTATTTCCCGGTCGGCATTCATGCAGCTGGCGTCATTGCTTATAACACGGATCGGGTATCCCCAGAGAAGGCTCCGACCACATGGGAACAATTTTTTGACTATGACGGTCCAGTTGGTCATGCAGATCCTGCTGTAGCAGCGCCTGCTTATCCGCTAGTATCTGCGTTTTTTGAACAGTGGGGCGTAGCGGAGGCGGAGCAGAAATATGCGCAGCGTTTTGAGAAGGGGCTTCATGTCTATCCCAAGAACGGCCCAGTAGGCAAAGCCTTGTTAAGCGGAGAGATCGAGGTTGCAGCACTTCAGGAGCACAATGCTTATGAACTGAAACTTGCAGGTGAGCCCATTGATGTGATTTGGCCGGAGGAGGGAGCGCCCGGGAGCCTTCGAGTGGTAGCGATCAGCAAACAGGCCAAGAATCCGGCTGCGGCCAAGGCGTTTGTTGAATATATGCTGAAACCCGAGACACAGCAGATGTTAACGGCGCTGGATTCAACGGACAGCTTCTTCACGCCGCTGGTTGAAGGTGTGCCGGCACGAAGTGAACGTGAACCAAACGGTGCCTTTATGCTGCCTTCTGCAAAGTGGGCCTCCGAGCATGAAGTTGAGATCAAAACCTGGTTTGCGGATCAAAACGTAAGGTAGGCAGATTACATGAATACTTCGGAAGCTCGCTATGGAGGCGGGGTAACCCTCCTCCTGTTTGTTTTTATTTTTTTGCCGCTGCTCGCCGTTCTGATCAACGTGATATTCCCCGGACTCTTTTTCGGGCAGATTCAATCCAGCAGCCTGGGTTTGATCGGAGAAATATTTTATCGACCGCTGTGGAAACAATCCCTTCTGAATTCAGTCACATTAGCGCTGGGAACGGCCACGTTCGGTACGATCATTGGAGGCGTACTGGCTACCATACGGGCAAGATGGAATTTTGCCGCAGCGAGATTGCTGGATATGACGGCTTGGGTGCTGCTGATCGCTCCCTCCTTCATGATTGCACAGGGTTGGGTATTGTTTGCCAGTGCGGATGGACTGGTTCATCAGTGGCTGGGTCTGACGTGGGTTACCTCGTTCATTTTTCAACCGGCCGGACTTGTGTTTGTCATGTCGCTTAGTAAATTTCCGCTGGCTTATCTGGCTATTATGGCCGCATCGGAATGGAACATCCGGCAGTTCGGTCACGCGGCCAGACTGAACGGCGCCAAGCCGTTCACCGTGTGGAGAACCGTTGAGCTGCCATTGGCGCTGCCTTCATATGCAGCGGGCTGGACCTTGGTTTTTATGGATTCAATCGGCGATTTCGGGCTGCCTGCCGCATTGGCAACGGTGTATAAATTTCCCACGCTGACCTACTCCATTTACTCGGCTATTTACCAGTCGCCTGTACGTTTTGATATGGCGGGGGTGCTGGCCTTTTACCTGGTCTTGATCCTGGCACTGGCGATGACCCTGCTTATGGTGACCCTTCGCAAATCCAGATTTGACTTTCTGAATGCAAGAGCCGTCAAGCTGGAGAAGGTGAAGCCGCGTTTTGCGTGGATCTACAATCTGTTGATTACGGTTTTTCTTGTTGTGAGCCTCGGGATTCCGATTGGGACGAGTGCTGCGGTATCTCTGCTGAAACAGGCAGGCGGCGGCCTGAATGCGGGCAATTTTACGCTCGATCATTATCGTGAATTATTTGCAGGGCAGGCTGGGGATCACCGGCTGCTGGGTTATCTGGAAGGAATGTATCATTCACTTGCCATTGCAGCCGCGGCCGCATTGTTTAGCATGCTGATCGGGTTTGTTGTTGCCTATATGCTGACCTTCACGGAGTCGAGGCTAAAACCGCTGCTTCAGCTGTTCTCTATCGTTTCATTGGCAGTGCCCGGCGTTGTTCTGGGAATTGGCTATATCTTTATATGGAATCAAAAATGGCTGGAACCGCTCGGTTTGCACTTGTACGGAAAGCCTTCGCTGCTCGTGATTGCGGGCATAGCCGGTGCCATCCCCTACGCGGTCAGGGTTCAGCTTGGAGCGTTCGGCAATTTGTCAGGCACGATGCTGAAGGCAGCCGCTATCCAAGGGGCAAGTGTATTCGAACGGATGCGGGATATCGTACTGCCCATGGTGCGTCAGTCTTTGCTTATTGCAATCCTGGCTTCGTTTGGAACCAGCGTGTTTGATTTGGCCCTCGCCTCGATGCTGAAACCGGCTAATTATTCGTTGATGCCGCTGGTTATCGACAGAGCTTTTGAATTCTCGCGCTATGGCTATGCTACGGCTGCTACCGTTGTAAGCTGCGGTACCGTGGTGCTGATTATCGTACTGCTTCAAGCAGCGGGGCGTCTTGTATTTCGATGGCTGGATGGCAAGAAATTGCGGTAGATGGAATTCGTTGTTGATAGAGTGTGATCAGACTTGGAAGGGATGGAGAGCGGAATGATCTTAAGGGTAAAGGGCGTATCGAAATCATTCGGCTCGCAGCAAGTATTGGAGCCGATCACGTTTGAAGTGGGGGAAGGAGAACGCATCTGCATTCTCGGTCCATCGGGCTGCGGGAAATCGACGCTGCTGCAGATGGTTGCCGGACTTCAGCGCATAGATTCAGGCGAGGTGGAGATGGCTGGTGTCACCGTGGAACGGGGAAAGCACTATGTTCCCCCGGAGAACCGGCCCATCAATATGGTGTTTCAAGATTATGCCCTATGGCCGCATATGACGGTGAAACAGAATATGGAGTATGGGATGAAGCGCCGGAAGCTGGACACTAAAGACAGGGCGGATAAATTGGATCGACTCCAGTCGCTTCTGAAGCTGGAGGGCTTATTGGACCGCCTTCCCGCCCAGCTGTCGGGCGGGCAGCAGCAACGCGTCGGCATCGCAAGGGCCCTGGCAACAGAGCCTAAGCTGCTGTTGATGGACGAACCGTTGTCTAATCTGGACGTTAAGCTTAGAACGGACATGCGGGGTGAACTGGCTAGACTGCTGGGGGAGTTATCCATCGCTTCCTTGTATGTGACGCATGATCGTATGGAGGCATTTACGGTGGCGGATCGGATTCTGATTTTGCGGGATGGACGAATTGATCAATTCGGGGAGCCGAGGGTGTTGTTTGAGAGGCCGGCAAGCCCTTGGGTTGCGCAGCTCATGGGATATCACAACCGGCTAGAAGCCGAGCTGGCCCGGAATGGGCAGCCTGAAGCCATACTTGCCGGGCATCCCATTGTTGGACTTCGCTTAGGCGGAGATAAGGGAGACGGCAGGGCTGTGATAATGATCCATCCCGAATCCATCCGGATATGCAGCGAAGAAACTTCGGCAGCAGGAAGCCTGCTGAAGGTGACGGTGGTACAGACGGTGTACGAAGGGACAAGATGGAGAGTCATTGTGGAAACGTCAGATCGGCAGCCCATTCATTTATTCCATGATTGCACGGTGGATGCCGGAAGCGAATTGTGGATACGACTGTCTCCGGATCAAACCATGATATATGCAGACAGCAGCATGCTAGCCCCATGAGCCAGGTGTACGCAGTTTCGGATGTTCATGGTTACGGTCATCTGCTGCAAGCTCTTCTGCTGCATGTGCATTATGATCCGAAGGTGGACCGCTTGTTCCTGCTTGGGGATTATGTAAACAAGGGACCCGATTCAGCCGGGACTCTGGACTATGTGAAGGAGCTGTGTGATTCCGGTGCCGTTGCGCTTCAGGGAAATAATGAGCGCAAATGGTTGCATCAATTGCCGACACATGCAGGTTTCGCAGCTTCCCAATGGTTACAATATCAACCATTCATAGCAGCCATGCCGTTATGGACCGAGTATAAACAATATTTGTTTGTGCATGCGGGCATTCGGCCCGATATTCCGCTTCACGCCCAGAGCCCGGAAGAATTGACGGAGATCCGTGAACCGTTTCATCAATCGCCGCGTTATATGGATAAAACGATTGTATTCGGGCATACGTCTACATTTCGTCTGGGTGTACCGCCAGAGGAGCTCTGGTATGGCGATGGCAAGCTGGGGATCGATACAGGCGCAGGACACGGATATTATTTAAGCCTGGTGAATTTGACATCGGGCATTCAGTGGTCCATTTCGGTTACACGGTCTGAGAATATTACGTGCCGGAAGCTGAAAATAACGGGAGCATCCGGTCTTCCTAAATAATATAATTCCATATAAAAAAGAAACACGCAGCATCACTGACGAATGGTGATGCTGCGTATTTCGCTCGAGGGCCTATAATCACCAAAGGGTTGAATCAGAATTGGTCCCAGCCATTTCCAATCAGCTGGCGCTGCAAGAATGGCAGCTGCCGTTGCTGTTGGATGAATTGCTGACGCTGTTGTTCTTGTAACTGCTGTTGTGAACGGAATTGCTCTTGTGATGGAGTTGGTGTTTGCTGCGGTTCAGCAGCATATGCTCCATGCTGAGGTTGATCCTGAGCTTGAAATTGCTGCTGGAACATCGGTTGCTGTTGCTGCTGAAATTGCAGCTGCTGTTGTTGGTATTGCTGTTGCTGCTGCTGCTGAAGAAGCTCATAGTCTCGATTACCAGATGTTTCTTGATGATAATAGTGCTGATTATAATGTGACGAATGCTGAGGATGTTTCATCTGCCCTTGCCCTTGCATTTGCTCTTGCTGCGAGCAGTTGTTGGGCGGGCCGATGATAACCGTATCGGTAATCGGAGCCAGGGTATCCTTGACTTTGGCTTCATCCAGGCAGTAGGTGTGAGCGAACACGCTGGCCGGCGTCAATCTCAAAAGATCCGAGCCTCCAATAAACTCCGGCACCGGTGCGTCAAAGATCGCGATCAGGTGGGTATTGTCAACTGTCGCCATTTCATAATGCCACCAGCCTTGGGGCACGAGTACAACCTGACCGGGCGTTAGCGTGAAGTTTAGAAGCTCCTTCGTAAATGGATTGACGATAGAGACGATAACTGCACCGGAAACGACATACACCAATTCGGATGCATTTTGATGGATATGCGGTTCTATCACGTTTCCGGTGCTGAGATATATATCCAGCAGGGAAGCGTTGCCGAGCGTGTTTAATTCTTTTATGGAGAGAGAATTTATATAATTTCGGCTATCTTTTTTGAAAAACGGGTTATTGCTCATATCATAAGTATACCGAACGGACGGTGAGGTGAAATCCATATAAGAGACGGCCACTTTTGATTCCTGCCCTTCATATTGTAATAGGCGTTGACCCATAAAATACGTTATTCCCATGGGCAATCATGCGTGAGCCCATTTTCGGTACCAGCAGCATGCAAGCCACCCGTTGGCAGGATGGCTTGGGCATATTTCAAGGGAGGGAGCGGGTGAGGTCAAGTCGATTTTGGAACCCATGTCTTACGACCGGCCGAGAAGCTGACCAGTCCGGCAGCCAGTCCAAGCGCGAGCACGAATCCGCCGAGCCATGGATGATATTGAAGCGTGGATGTTGTATTGACCATGAAGCCTCCAGCACCCGCGCCTGCAGCTAACCCGAGGTGCACAATGGAGGTGTTTAAGCTGAGAATCAGATTGGAGGAGCCTGGTGCCTTCTGTATAAAATAACTCTGAACGGCAGGACCCGCCGCAAACATGGACAGCACCATGATTCCCATCAGCCCGAGTCCTATAAACGATTGGCCTGCGAGCAGCGGAAGAAGTGCGAAAACCGCGATATGAATGAGTGTGCTGAGAGTAATCACTTTCGCTGGCCCAAATCGGTCGACCCAATATCCGCCGAGCCTGGAGCCGATCGCTCCAAAAAGTCCAAAGCCGAGCATAATGATACTGATGCCTGATGGCACGATATGGAATATATCGTGAATAAACGCCGTTACATACGTAAATAGTACCGAGTTGCCGGATTCCCGGAAGAACGTAAGCAGCAGCGCGCTCACGATTACGAGACTCCCCAGCACTTTGAATTGCTGGTGAAAGGGAACGGGTGCGTCCCCTTCAACATCCGGCAGGAGTCTGATCAGGACAAAGGCGACCGGTAGACTGAGCAGAGCCAGCAGCAGAAAGATGGATTGCCAGTTCAGCAGATTCGTGATCCATATTCCGATCGGTACGCCCAGCACCATGGCGCTGCTGAAACCTAGCACGATGGTGCCGATGGCACGGCCTAACGTATCCGGTGATACCAGCTTGGCTGCTGTCCCCATTGCGGCAACGAGATAGACGCCTGAGCTTACCCCCAGAATGACGCGGGCACCCATGAGCATCCATACTTCGGTGCTGAAATAGGATACGAGACTGCCGGCAATGAACAGCAGCAGCGAGCCAAGTAGCACTTTTTTACGGTTGTACCGAGCGGTGAGCGAGACCAGAAACGGTGTCCCGATCGCAAAAGCAAGCGAATAAGCGGTAATCAGCTGGCCGGCAAAGGCCAAGGAAATATGAAGATCGTCTGCGATTGCATACAGAATACCCGAAACGACCAGTTCCGAGGTGGCAGTAAGAAAAACCCCAAGCGCCAATAAATATATCGTAAATCGATTCATATCCATTCATCCCTTCGTTAGCAAATCAAGTACCCTCTGCGATCATGGCTAGCACATGCCGCAAACGGGGTGGTATAACGTGAAATCTCTTTGTGTTTGTATTATAAGTAGCGCGCATATATGATGTAAGAAGGCAAAGTATTTGGATATTATCCAAACATTTTGACCAACTTACGATTAGTTAGTGATGAGGTGAGGCTGTGGAACCGGTTAGAGAGGACTTTCAGGAAAAGCCAGCGTTCAATCATATCTGCTCGGTGCTGCAAATACTTGGAGCCAAATGGGCGTTTCTCGTCATCGCGCAATTAGCCCGAGGGCCGAAAAGGTTTAATCAGCTTCATCGGGATGCAGCCATCATCAAGACGCAATCCTTAACGGATGTGCTGCGGCATTTGGAAGGCAGCGGGATCGTAAGACGCGAGGTATTCCCTACCGTTCCGGTATCCGTGGAGTATTCATTGACCGAGAAGGGGCTGGACTTTCTGGATTCTTTGAAAGAGATGGAGAAGTGGGCCGAAAAATGGGGAGTAGAGCAATCCTCTTGACTAGTCACAAAAAATAGTTCATAAATCAAAAAAACTCATTTCCAAAGGTTTAACACAGGAAATGAGTTTTCTTTTTTTTGAAAATTACGTATTCTTATAGATAACATTTTCAGATTGGGTATGAAGGATAGGGAGGTGGTTGCCGCTTGCGAATCCATAAGGTTAACCTGCTGACAAAATTGCTGATTTCCTATTTGCTTGTGCTGATGTTTCCCGTGATCGTTATCCTGTGCTATTACTATCCCTATTCGGCGGAAGTGGTGAAAGAGAAGGAAATGGACTGGAATGCGCATATTACGGAGCAGTTCATGACATCGATGGATACGTTTACAAGGTATGTGTACAATCTGCCGTTTGAGCTGATACAGAACCGGGAATTTAAGATGTATAAGGCGGAGGAAAGTGACTACCAGCGGGTGCTTATTGCCAATGAGATGAAAAAATACAATGCAACCGATGCTTTTATTTACAACACCTTGCTGTATGTGAAGAACATCGGTTATTTGTTTTCTAAAACTGGAAGCGCATACAGTCTGGGCGATCTTTCCATTCCGGGCGTCGGTTACTATTATGAAAACTGGGCGTACGAAGATATGATCCAGACCCTGAATGAACTACATTCTCCTATCGTCAGGCCTGTGGAGAACGTGATTGTACCCGGTAATAACCGGGTTCGAATGCTGACCTTCGTGCAGCCGCTGCCGGTAGGCGGCACGAATTCCCCCGGAGCCGTCATGATCATGGTAAGGGAAGATACGATCGTTCGGATGATGAAGTCCGTTTCGGAAACCTATAGCGGCGATTTTTTTGTGTTAGACGGCCAGGGAAGGCGATTGGTATCCTCCAATGATACGTCATACCAATCCTCCGATGATTTCAGGAAGCTTGTGCACGGCATAGGGGAGGAGTCAGCTTCTTCTTCGGGCATTTACCAAATCAGCGGAACGGACTATCTGGTGTCGTTCTCCGTTTCGGATAAGAATGGCTGGAAATACGTGAGTTTGCTGCCGGTATCAAAGTCCTTGCAGGGCATTCGGACGATTCAGTTGAATACAGCCATCCTTGTCGGGCTGATTCTGCTGCTTGAAGTGTTCATCATCTACGTATCCATCCGGAAGAACTACCAGCCGATTCGCCGTCTGGTTGATCTTGCCGTACATGTGTTTGAACCGCAGGAGCGAAAACCGATGAATGAGATTGACACGATCAAGTATACGTTGGAGGAGCTTTCGCAGGCTAACAGCAAGCTGGACGAGCATGTGAGGGGATCTTTGCCGATTATGCGGGATAACCTGCTGTTTGAGCTGGTGAGTGGGCATATTCCAGATTGGGAGAACTTTGAACAAGAAGCCCGGAGGGTTGGCATCCGGTTTCATCATGATAACTTCACGGTTGCCGTATTATGCTGCGAAGCGGATGGAGCAGGGCTGGACAAGATATTGGCTTGCTGCCGGGATTATGAGGGACTGCTGCCCGATAATGCCCAAGGCTGCTTCTTCAAGAGCATCTATCAGCAGGAATTGATTCTGGTGTGCTCCCATACATATGATTTTCCAATCAAATCCTGGCTGGAGCAGCTGCAGGAAGAAATCTTGGAGCGTACGGGCCAACAGACAGAGATTGGCATCGGCAAGCCTGGCGCTGCCCAATCGCCTCTGGACCTCCATCTCTCCTACCTGCAGGCGCTCCGCACAGCGGAGTTTCTGCGTATCCGGAAGACCGGGACCGTGCTGATCTTTGACAATCTCGAGATCCCCCAAACCGGAGCTGTATCCTACTTTGCCGAAATTCTGCAATCTCTCGAGCTGGCGATCCTCAAGAACGATGCGGCCATGCTGGCCTCTTTGGCGGAGCGGATGATCGGTTACTTAAGCAATGACAGCCTGCCGCCGCATAGGATCCGGAGCCTGTACCTCAACACGGTTACCGTCATCTTCAACGGCCTCCAGCGGTTCCGTCATGATGACCAGAGCCTGCTTCGGCTAACCGAGGCGGCATTTAACCACCGTTATACGCTGGAGCAGATGATCGGAATTATCAGGGAGAGTTATGCCAAGCTGTGCGATATGATCAGCGAAACGCTCCCCGTGTCCCGTACGGCAACGCAGGAAGAGATTCTGTCCCTCATTGCGGAGAAAGGAATGGATCCAAACTGCTCGCTGCAGATGATGGCCGATTATTTTGATATGTCGGTTTCCAACTTCAGCCATCACTTCAAGAAAACGATGGGGCAAAATTTCAAAGAGTATATCGATCAGCTTCGCATCCAGAAATCCATTCAGCTTCTGCGGGACAGCGAGGAGACCCTCGAAGCCATTTCCCAACAGGTCGGGTACACCAACACCTCGAGTTTTATCCGTTCCTTCAAAAAGATGGTGGGTACGACGCCCGGACAATATCGAAATACGTATAAAGCATAAAACAAAGACCGCTGATGCCGGATAAGGCAGCTTACAGCGGTCTTTTATCAACCTTTTTCGTTAAAAGCTTCTTGTGCCGGCGCTTTTTTAAAGCTGAGCAGCTTCAATTTTTGAACATATACAATTTTTGAATTCCCTATGGCTGCCTGAAATGGATGCATTTTCACCCTTTAATTATAAGCGCTTTCAAAAAATGAGGATGCTTAAAAACTGTTCGTTTACGAGGCTCTTCCCCTCCGTATAGAGTGAAATATGTCCCAGGCAAGTCCAAGACATGACCGCATTTCCATGGACCAGACCAACAAACTAAACCAGGAGGTAATGGAATGAAGAAAAGGGTAAACGTTTTCATCTCGCTTATCGTCATCACTGCATTGTTGTTAGCAGGATGCAGCGGGGCCGGAGGTGACGCTAACGAATCGGCCGAAACACCCGGAGATCAAACAGGCAAGAAAGTAAAGCTCACCGCCATCATTACCAAGCACCCGCTTACGAAGCCGCTGGCCGAAATGGAATGGCTGCAAAAGGTTGAGGAGACGGCGGGCGTAGACATCGAATGGCAGGAGATTACCGCCGATTGGGGACAGAAGAAAGGGACGATGCTGGCCAGCGGTGATATTCCCGATCTGTTTATCGGACCGAACGTCATTACGGATGCCGACTTCGCGCAGTTTCAGGGGCTCTTCCAGGATCTGTCCGGCATGCTCGATCAGGCACCCAACGTACAGAACATGTTTAATGAAAAACCGGATACAAAAGTGATTGCAACGCAGTCGGACGGGAAAATATACGGTCTCCCGAAATATCAGCGGTTCTGGCCGGCATCCGCCAGCAGGCAATTCATTAACCAGCAGTGGCTCGATCACCTCGGGCTGAGCATGCCGACGACATGGGATGAGCTGTATGAAGTGCTCGTCGCCTTCAAAGAGAAGGATGCCAACGGCAACGGCGATCCCCATGACGAGATTCCGATGGATTGGCCGGGAGGCATCGGCGGATATTTTAACCCTGCGGTACTCTTGGGCAGCATGGGCATTACGCTGACAGACGGCAGCGGGCAGGGCTATTTTGTGGAGGACGGACAGGTGAAGAACTTCCTCACCGATGACCGGTACAAAACGATGGTGGTATTCCTGAACAAGCTGTACAAGGCGGGGCTGATTAACCCGGAAGTGTTCACCCATGATTATACGAAATATCAATCCATTGCACGCGGCGAAGGGGACACGGCCAAGGTCGGCTTCACCTGGGGATGGGTGGCTTCCGACCGTTTCGGCGAGCAGCTGGCTCCGCAGTATGCTTCCATGCCGCCGATGAAGGTGTCGGCAGATTATGCGGGGAAGCTGTCCTGGAGCTATGATCATTACTCCCTGAACTATGGACCTAACCATATCGTGATGTCTGCCAAGACCAAGAACAAGGAAGCGGCCATGAAATTCATCAACGAGCTCTATGCGCCCGAGGTGGGCATGCAGGTGCTGTTCGGATCCCTCGGACCGAATATTAAAGATAACGGAGACGGTACATATGCCGTTCTGCCTCCGGCCGATGCCAAGATGGATCCGGGCACATGGAAATGGACCTCGACGATGGCGGACAACGGCGCTTTTTATATCCCCGATTCCTTGAAGCTAACGCTCGGCACCGATATGCAGGAGGTGCTGGGACAATCGGAGCCTCTAGAGGCCGCTTTAGAAGTGGATCCCGACAAGGACGTGTTTCCCGGTATGTTTATTAAATATTCCACCCTGGACAATAACGCTATGAGCCTGAACAACACCAACGTGATGAATCTGGCGGAATCCAGCTTTGCCAAGTGGGTGACCAAGGGCGGCGTGGAAGCCGAGTGGGACGCGTACATCAAGGAAAGCGAGAAAGCAGGCCTGAAGCAGAATTTGGAGATTATGCAAAAATATTATGACGACTACATGAATCAAAACTAGGAGGGAGGATATGGAATCCCGTAAAAGACAGAACACCTTCAGACGAGATTATCAGCTGTGGATTATGATTTTTCCGGCTATTATCGTCATCCTGTTGTTTAACTATATCCCGATGTACGGCATCCAGCTTGCTTTTCGGGATTACGATTTCAGCAAAGGCTTGACTGGTGGCGAGTGGCGAGGGTTCGCCTACTTTCAGCAATTCATCGACAGTTACCTGTTCACGGATTTGATGCGAAACACGTTTCTGATCAGTTTGGCCACGATCGTGCTCGGCTTTCCGGCTCCGATTATATTGGCTCTCGTTCTTAACCAAATCCGCAGAAAAAGAATGAAGCAGCTGATGCAGACTACCGTATACCTGCCCCATTTCATATCCATCATCGTGCTAGTCGGCATGCTGAATGTGCTGCTATCCTCTGAAAGCGGAGTTGTCGGTCACTTCATGAAGGCGGTGGGTCTGGGGCATATCAATCTGTTAGCCTCCACCTCGACCTTTATTCCGGTGTATGTGCTTTCCGACATATGGCAGCACTGCGGCTGGAACAGCATTATCTATCTTGCAGCCTTGTCCACCGTGGACCCCCAGCTGTATGATGCCGCCAAAATCGATGGGGCCAGCCGGTGGCAGACGATCCGGTATGTCGACATTCCCGCCCTCATTCCAACCATCATCATCCTGTTTATTCTCAGCATGGGGAATATCCTTGGGACCGGCTTCGAGAAGATATTCCTGATGCAGAATTCGCTGAACCTTCCCGTCTCGGAGGTGATTGCCACCTACGTCTATAAAATCGGGATTATCTCCAATCAATTCAGCTTGGCATCGGCCATCGGTTTGTTTAACACGCTCATCAATTTCGTATTCTTGTATGCGATGAACACGATATCGAAGAGAATGTCGGAAACGAGCTTATTCTAATGATCGGGGAAGGAGAAACGGTTGTGGAACATGAAACTGCCAGAATGCGCGTCAACGGCAAGGAATTGATGTTCAGAATAACATTGGCATTTCTGTGTGCTTTTATTTTTCTTCTGGTTGCGTACCCGCTATATTTTATTGTGATTGCTTCCTTCAGCGACTCCACGCTGGTGTCTACGGGGAAAGTCATGTTTATCCCCAAAAACATAAGCTTTTTCGGTTATCAGGAAATCTTCAAGGATATGCGGATCTGGACTGGTTATCGAAATACGTTGTTTTACACGGTGTTCGGCACCCTGGTTAATATGCTGTTCACGCTTCCGGCAGCGTATGTGCTGTCCAGAAAGGAATTTCGCGCCAGACGGATCATCATGTTTATTTTCGTGATCACGATGTTTTTCAACGGCGGGCTGATCCCCACCTATTTATTGATGAAGGGGCTTGGCCTGACCAACACGATCTGGGTGTTTATACTTCCTTTCTCCGTGAATGTGTTCTATTTGATCATTGCCCGGACGTTTTTTGAAAACTCGCTGCCGCCGGAGCTGCATGAGGCGGCCGTCATGGACGGCTGCTCCCACTTCACCTTTTTCTTCAAGGTGGCTCTGCCGCTGTCCAAAGCGCTGATTTCCGTAATCGGGCTCTATTATTTGGTGGGACACTGGAATGATTTCTTCACCGCGCTGATCTATATCCGGGACACGAAACTCCAGCCGCTGCAAATCGTTCTGCGGGATATTCTGCTGTCGAACCAGGTGTTCTCAAGCGGTGCGGGAACAGGCGGGGATGCAGGGGGATATGCCCAGCGGTATGCCGATCAGATCAAGTACGGCGTTATTATCGTATCGACGCTTCCGATTCTGCTCATTTATCCGTTCATGCAAAAATATTTCGAGAAAGGCGTCATGATTGGCTCCATTAAAGGTTAACGCGTTCGGCGAATGTACGAATTAAGTCTCAGGAGATGTAAATAAAAAAACGGGCTGTTCCAATAGATCCTGGATCTGGAGGGACAGCCCCTGTTCTGTTCTGCTTCATTTGTCGGTTCGATTGTTAATCTCGTGAATGGAATGTTTTGATTCTCCTTCACATTAATATGGTAATGATGCATATCATGATCAATTTGAAGGAGGATGGCATGTTGGATGAGAAATGCGGGAATGAACCGCGGCTTAATCAAGCCGATATTAGTCATTTTGACGCTGCTGTTATTGACGTCGACATGGGTTAAATCGGAGTACGCTAATGCCGAGCCGCCAGTGGTACCCGGTGTAAAGGATACATTAAGCAGAAAGGGTACGGCTCTTGCCGAATGCACGACTATGCCATGGAATATTAGCAGCGCTTACAAGAGCGGAGCTGAAGTATCGCATCTCGGGAACCTGTGGAAGGCGAAATGGTGGACGACTGGCGAGGAGCCGGGAACCACTGGCCCTTGGGGCGTGTGGCAGGATAAAGGGCCATGCGGTTCCGGAAACGGTGGCGGGGCCACACCGAATCCTGATCCGTTGGATCCTCTAATCACTTGTTCCACAACATCATGCTTGCAGAGCGCCTTGAAGAATGTCGTTCCCGGGAAGCGGATTGTCCTGGCACCCGGGACATACACGGGAAGTTTCTCCACGGATGTCGAGGGAACTGCCTTGCAGCCTATCGTCATCGAGAGTCAGAACCCGGCTGAACCAGCCATTATTTCCGGGTATTCCGCAGGTTCTGGTTACAGTTTACGCGTTCGGGGCGACTACTGGATCATACGCAATCTAAAGTTTACCAATGCGCAAAAGGGAATCATCCTGGACAATTCCAACTTTACCCTCATCACCGATGTGGAGGTTTACCATATCGGTTACGAAGCCGTGCATTTCCGTGACGGCACTTCCTACAGCTCCATTGAGAACTCCCGTATTCATAATACCGGCAAGACGGGAGCAGGCTTTGGGGAAGGGGTCTATGTAGGCTCTGCAGAGGGAGCGGGCTACAATCAGAACACCCACAACAATACGATTCGGAATGTTGTTTTTGGCCCGAATATAACGGCAGAGCACATCGATATCAAGGAACGGTCGACGGGAACGCTCGTTGAGAACTGCATCTTTTATGGCGAAGGAATTAGCGGTGCGAATTATGCCGACAGCTTTATCGATGGGAAAGGCAATGGGGCTGTCATACGAAATAATACGGCTTATCAGAACGGAAACAGCATCATCGTGGATGCGTTTCAGCTCCACGAGATCGTGCCGGGGTGGGGGATTGATAACGAGTTCTCCAACAATACGCTTTACCTGACAGATCCTTCCGTGTATGTAATCGGGGCTTATAACAATACATCGGCAACGGCACATCAGAATACGAGAAGCCCGGCAGGCAATATGTATAGAGGAAATGTAACGGTAACTTACTGATTCCGGATCATATCCACGAAGTTCATGGCGGCAGCGGATAACGGTTCATACTTGCGGGTGCAGACCGCAATGATATTTTGCAGCTCGATTCCATCTACATAGACCCGGCTCAGCTCGCCGCGCTCCACATACTCCCGCACGACGAGAGAGGACACAAAGTTTGCGCCGTATCCGGCAATGACGGCCGTGATCGCTTCGTGCAGTCCATTGAATTGCAGCGTGATCCGCGGGGAAGGCGCGCTATGGGTACGACATAAGGCAAATAACCGTTCCCGCGTTGAACTGCCTTCCTCCCGCATAACAAAAGGCTCTCTCATCATCTCTTCCAGGGTGATACGCTGATCGGCATAGCGGTGATCGGGGGATACGACAAACCATAACTCATCCCGGAACAGCTCCTCGGTCTGTATCGTATTCGGAGATTCCTCTGGCAGGCCGCCGTATATCGCAAGGTCGACGTCCATATTTAACAGCTGCTTAAGCGCATCGCTTGAATTCGTGGTGGTTATGCTCATTTCTACCTCTTCGTACCGCTGCTTGTATTTCGCAAGCCAGGCCGGCAGGAGAAAATGGGAAGGAAGATAGGTTGCCGCCATCTTGATCTGTCCCCTCGAACCGCTGCGGTAATCCAGACAGAATTGTTCAATCTGCTGCTCGACAGAGAAGAGTCTTTTGGCTAGCGGGACGAGCTCGGCTCCGGCCTCCGTCAATCCGATGCCCCTTCCCTGCGGTTTGAATAGCGTAAGGGAGAGTTCCTTCTCGAATTTTTTAACTTGGGCTGTTATGGCGGGTTGGCTTATATTTAACAATTCAGCAGCTCGGGTAACACTGCCCGTTGTGGCGATGACATGAAAGAGACGTAATGCGTGTAAATTCATGAGAGTCGTACTCCTATCCATTCATATATTAAAGTTATATAAGTTCTTCAAATATATATTATATCTATAACAATAAATCACATACAATGATTTTGTAAGATCCAGATGGAGAATAAGGGAGGAAACGGACATGAAAAAGAAGGATGCTGCAGCTGCAACTTGGGAAAAGGTGGATGATTACATCACCGGACATTTGATTCCTTATGATGAGGTGCTGGAGAAGGTGTTAGCTGCAAACCGCGATGCCGGATTGCCGGAAATTGATGTATCCAAGGCTCAAGGTAAGCTGCTGAACGTCATCGTTCAGATCAAGGGCGCGAAACGAATTTTGGAGATCGGCACGCTGGGAGGGTACAGTACGATCTGGATGGCTAGGGCGATTGGGGCTGAGGGGCAGCTAATTTCACTAGAGCTCGATCCGCATCATGCGGAGGTTGCCAAATCCAACGTGGCATTGGCCGGACTGGAGGATAGGGTGGAAATCCGGGTAGGGGATGCTGTGATGCAACTGGAGCAGCTGGCCAAGGAGAAGGTGGAGCCGTTCGATCTGATCTTCATTGATGCCGATAAACCTAACAATCCGAATTATTTGAAGTGGGCGTTACAGTTCTCACGGCCGGGCACTGTCATTATTAGCGATAATGTGATCCGGGATGGAGAAGTTATCGATCATCACAGCACAGACCCTCGGGTGCACGGTATCCGTAAATTCATGGATATGCTGTCCGCCCACCCCGCCATCTCCGGCACAGCTATTCAAACGGTGGGAAGTAAGGGGTATGACGGGTTTTATATCGGAGTTGTATCGTGAGCTGCTAGACTGGAGCCTCTTTCCGTTGGCGGCAATCCTGATCAAGTTAATGGCAGAAGGAACATGAACCCGCAGCAATCGGATTTGTCTGTATTTGAAAAAAAGGAGGGTGTCCCAAAGATCTTAGATCGATCGTAGATCTGGCGGGATCCTCTCCTTTTTCTGTTAAGAGATGCTATTCCTCCGGATCAGGGATGACAAAAGATACGCTTGTCCCCTCACGGACCTCGCTTTGAATGGAAAGACCGCTCCCATACGTCTGAATCAACCTGCGATTTGTGTTATACAGACCGATCCCTCTTTTGTCTTTGCGCGGAGCATCCAGCAACTCCTGTACTTTTTCTCTATTCATTCCCATGCCGTTATCCTTGACCTGAATTAGCGTGGACTGCTCCTGACGGATTATATGGATTTCGACGGTGCCGCCTTTAGCTATTGGGATAATACCGTGCTGTACCGCATTCTCGACCAGAGGCTGAATCGTTAAGGGAGGAAGCAGGAGGTTCAAGTCCTGATCCACGTTCCATTTGACATGAAGCCGGTTGCCATGTCGCTCCTTCTCAACATACAAGTAAGCGCGTACGAGTTCGAGTTCTTCCGATAGTGAGACAAATTTGCCGGAGTTTTGATATTGAAAACTGATTTGCAGGTATGAACTGAAAGCCTCATTAAGTTTTCGCATTCTTTCCACATCAATTTCACTTAAAGCGTGGATGGAATTCAAGGTGTTGAACAAAAAATGCGGATGGATTTGCGCTTGCAGATATGCGGCCTCCATACGAAGACGCTCGTCTATGGATTGCTTTAACGTAATTAATGACTGGATACGGTATTTAAGCTCCATTGGATCCACCGGTTTCGTGACATAATCGTTGGCGCCTGCCCGAAATCCCGCATACATGTCGGAGGGCTCGCTGCGCGCCGTCAGCAAAAGCACAGGGAGCTCGGAAGGGGAATAACGCTCCCTTATCATCCGTGTTAGCTCGTAGCCTGAAATCTGCGGCATCATCACGTCTGCGATAACCAAATCCCATGGTTTCGTCCCGAGCAATTCCAGCGCTTCCCCGGCCGAAGTTGCTAATTGCAGGTGGTAAGGTTCAGTCATCAGTATGCTTGCAAGCACTTTTAAATTTACAAGGTTGTCGTCAACGGCCAGGATATTCATCTGATCTTCCATGGACGGCACTTCTACGGTGAGGAGCGGCTGGCCGTTGAGGTCGTTCCGGCTTGCTGCCATTTCTTCATAAGCTCCGAGCCGCTCGGCCAATATGCTCGGGGAAATCTCTACATCCGTCGAATCAGCCAAAGGAAGCGTGAAGGTAAACGTTGAACCCTTTCCGACTTCGGAGTGAACCGTCATGCTGCCGCCATGAAGCTCTACCAGCTCTCTGCTGATGCTAAGGCCCAAACCGATGCCGTTGGTGTCGCCGTATCCGGGATCGCCTTGTTCGTATGGTAGAAATACGCGCTGCTGTGTTTCGTTATCCATTCCTGTTCCCGTATCCGTTACTTCGATGATCATTTGCCCGTTCCTGGCATTGGCCGTTACGGCAATGATTCCTTGCTCGGTATGTTTGATGGCATTATGCAGTACATTCATGAGGATTTGCACAAGCCTTTTTTCATCGGCCATAACGAGAGGGAGGGCTGCGGATGTGTCTATATTCATGTTCAACTCTACGGCTTTTCCTTCAACCAAATACTTCAAGATATCGATAACGCCATTTACGACAGAGGGAAGTGACAGCGGCTCGGCATGCAGTACGATTCGCTTTTCCCTCAGCCTTACTGCGTCCAGGAGATCATTCAGCAAATGCGACATCTGACGTCCAACCTTAATAAGGAGATTCATATCCTCTGCACTTCGGCTGTCCATATGACGATGCTCCCTGTCCGTCACACTCTGGGCGATATTCATGATCCCGTGCAGCGGCGTTCGCAGTTCATGTGACGTTTGAGCTAGAAACCGGTCTTTCATTTTGTCCGCCTTCTGCAATTGGCGGTTGAGCTTGCTGATTTTATCGGCATTGCGAAAATAACGCTTAAACCAATAGGCCGAGAAACCGATGATGGCCGCGATGACATCAACGGGGTAGTATACGGTTGGAAGCTCCTGATATTTGTTGAGCGCCCCCCAGATCACGCTGGAGAAAATGCCGCTGGCTGCCAGGAGCAGAAAGATCGCGTCATCCTGGCTTGCAGCCACCATTCTCCCGAATATATAGATAGAGATGATGATCGGCAACATATAAAAAATGCTAAAAACTTTATATTCCACCGTCCAGAAAACAAGCGAAGCAGGCGCGATGGCAATGAATCCGGAATATAGAAGCAGGGAAATGCCATAACCGGTAAACCACCGATTGCGGGTCTTTAAGGTGAAACTTCGGGTCATTTTCAATATGAAAAAAGACAGCCAAGAATAAGACAAAATGGAGATTTTAAGATCCCAAGTGTAATTGATAGGCAGCCATTTCAGCAGCAAATCATCATCAGAAACTACAATCGTCAAGGATGCGGCGAGAAGCAGCAGAAAAAAATCAAGAAGCGTCCATTCCCGTGGATTAAATAAATACAGGATGCAGGAATACAGACCGTGAAGGATGAGCACGACGAATGTAATGAGCTGAAGATCGATGGAAAGTCCGCGTTCATCGTGGATGGCTTCGCTGGATCCCAGCTTAATGGAATTTACAATTCCGCCTTTGAGCGGATGCTCAAAGTTGGCCACGCGTACAATCAAATCGATTTCTTGCGTATGTTCAGCGGGAGTGTAATCGACAACGAAGGGACTTCGGGCCGGTGAATAGGTGTTATTGCCATCTTCTCCGGTCTTGCCCATTTCCCCTACTTTAATCCCGTTTATCTCCACGCTGGCCGAAGCCTGAATCTGCCGGATCCAGAACGATAGGGGAGCGGTTAAGGGTTGATCGACCAGAATACGAAGTCGATAGGTTCCAGTACCATAGGCGGATTCGGATTCTCCCCGCCAATCTCCTGGAACCGGCACATAGCGATGCTGCGGATTGGTTTGCTCCAGTTCTTGTTTTGTGGCGAGTTTGTTAGGATAGAACGCCCATTCCCCGTCCAATGTTATGGATTTGGAATGAATGAGGTCCCAACTGCGTAAGTCGAGCACCCCTTGGGAGGCTTTCGGGTGGTGGGGAGGAACGAAGGCCTCGATCCAATACCAGCGAATGCTGAGAAGCACGGACAGAAAAACAGTGATTGCCAATATATACTGAACAATCTTTTTACTTCCAATGTGATATGTATTTTTTGCAGATCGAGTCGGCACGGCTCACGTTCCTTCTAGGTTTTGTATGGTTTGTTGTGAAATTCGAGATTCTTCTTCTTAATATACGAGAAAATGTGACGATCGTATAGTTATTACTCTGCAAAAAGCATTCAGTTCTTTGGTAGCAGTCCCAAGTACTTACGGACAGGAGAGCCGTTCATTTTTAATGAAATGGCGTATAAAAAACCGCCTTCTACCTGTCATCAATCAGGAAAAAGGCGGCTATTGTGAATATTGTTAGGATGGGGTCATCTTTATAATGGTTACATTCCTACGTCATGTCCGGATGGGCTGCTCTTTGTGTCCTGCTCCTTGGGGGTGAACGGCCACCAGTTAGCCCGGCCAAAGATACGGACCATCACGGGTACGAAGAATGGCAGGAACAGGAGTGCATAGAGCACAAGTCCAACCAGGACAACCGTTGCGATCTGCATCATGGACAGTACGCCGGATGGATACATCGCCGCAAAGGTACCGCCAAGAATGACCACCGCGGACAGGATCACGGTACCCATGTTGCGCATGGCATGCAGAATGGCATCCTGAACATTCCAGGACTTATTCTCGTTGAAGCGCGCCATTAGGAAGATGCTGTAATCCACCCCAAGCGCGATCAGCATGACAAAGCTGAAGAACGGCGTGGCCCAGGTGATGCCGGAATACCCGAAGCCGTGAACGAAGATCATCTCCGTAACACCGACAGCCGTAAAGTACGTGATGACCAGAGAGACAATCAGATAGATCGGCATCACGATGGAGCGCAGCAGCACGACCAGGATAATGAAGATTCCGCTCAGCATGAGAATCACGGTTCGCGAGTAGTCTTCGTTGGATATGTTCTGCAAATCGTTATTCGTGCTGGTAATGCCGCTGATGGCAGCTTCGGCGTTCTCCAATTTCGTGTCCTTTACTGCGCGGTCTACCGCAGCTTGAATCTGTTCAACGCTGCCGAGCGCCTCTTCGCTGTACGGATTGGTTGTCAGAACCACATCCAGCGTCATCACTTTGCGGTCCTTGCTGAGATAGGTATCGAATACCGTCTGGAATTCTTTATTCTCAAGGGCTTCCTGCGGAATGAGGAACCCACTGAGCTCTTCATCCTGAACGTCCTGAATCTGCTGCAGGTAATCCTGAGCGGAATGCAGTCCGTCCGAAATTTGCTTCAATCCGTCCGCACTGGAGTTCAGTCCTTCCGTCAGCTCTCCGATCTGGCCGGTAAGATCGCCAAAGCCGTCGGCAAGCTGCTTCTGCCCGCCCTGCAGCTGGTCCAGACCGCCTGTAATGGAAGGAATTTGGCTCACGATCTGTCCTTGCCCGTTAGCTGCCTGCGAAAGACCGGATTGAAGCTCGGCGATACCGGTCACGAGCTGCTGAAGACCGTCGGCAAGCGCCGTTTGCCCGGCGGCTGCCTTAGCGTAACCGGCGTTTGCTTCCGATAAGCCGGCAGAGGCACCTTTAAGCTGCTCGGAGATCTGTCCTAACCCTGCTGCCAGCTCGGCTGTGCCTGCAGCTGTTTGCGTAACGGTACCTTTAATCGTTTGATAGTCGGTATCTTGAATGAGTTCCGGGTGGTTGCTCTCCAGTCCCGTGAAGGAGCCTTCAAGTCCACTCAGTGCGGCCGCAACGCCGCCCAGCTGCTCTTTAAGTCCGGCAACGCCGCCGTCAAGAGCTGCTAATCCGGTATCAAGCTGTTTATAACCTTGGAGAAGCTGGGCATGGGCTGCAGCTAACTCTTTCGCGCTTTTCGCAGCTTGCGCAAGTCCGGTTTTGAGTTCGCCTGCGCCTGCGCTTCCGCTCTGGATTCCTTTTTGAATGGCGCTGAGGCCTTGGCCAAGCTCCGTAATGCCGTCCTTGAGGTCGGCGGTTCCCTTGGTCAGCTCTTTGGCTCCCGCTGCGGCTTCATTCAGCTTCGGCGTATTCTCGCTGAGCTGCTTGCCTGCTTCGGATAGTCCATTCTGAATCTGGGTCAGTCCGTCTTTGGACTCTCCCAATCCTTCATTTAACGTTTTCACTTGAGTTGGAATGAGGAAATCGTTGATTTGCTCGCCGGTTGGACGGGAGAGCCCGCGTACACTGGATACGCCATCAACCTTTTCCACTTCCCGGCTGATTTTTTCCGCCAGTCCCATGTATTCCGCCGTATCCATCCGGTCATCGTTCTTGATCACGATAGTGGATGGCAGCGATTGTCCGGGACCGAAGCTGTCCGAAATAATGTTAAAGCCCTTGACTGAAGCGTAACTTGGCCCGATTTCCTCCAGGCTGTTAAACGACAGTTTACCGCTGTACGTAGCCAGGAAAGGGGCCACAATCACAGCTACGACAAGCAATGCCGCCCAAGGGCGCTTAAGAGAGAAGGAACCTGCCGCTCCCCAAAGCTTATTTTCGCTATGCTCCAGCTTGCCGCGTGACGGCCAGAAGAGCATCTTGCCCAGGACTGCCATGAAGAATGGAACGACTGTAACCAATGCTAGAAGCATAACGGCGATGCCAATTGCAACCGCAACCGCGGATTTGTACAGAATGAATTTGGATAACCCGATGGCTGCAAAGCCGACAAATACGGCAAGCCCCGAATAAAGCACGGTGCCGCCAGCTTTTCGGTAGGTTTCAATGATGGCCGATTTGGTATCCTCGGACGTGGTGAGCTCTTCCTTAAACCGGCTGATCAGCAGGATGCAGTAGTCGGTTCCGATCCCGAACATGACGGCTACCATAAAGATTTGCGTGAAGGTCGATATCGGAAAATTGAACTGGTCCACGAGAAAAGAAACGACGGACTGTGACACGATATAACTGAGACCTACGGTCAACAGCGGTACGAACGGTGCGACGAAGGAACGGAATACAACGAATAGAATGAGGAGAATAAAGACAACCGTAATATATTCCGTTTTCTTCAGGCCTTCCTCCGAGCTGACGATGGTGTCTTCATTGATGAGGCCTTCGCTTGTCAGGTAATGATCGGCTTGAACGCCTTCCAGCACCTGATCAACCTTCTGAGGCAGAGCTTTCACGGCTTCCTGGCCACCGCTGACCTGAAGCGCGACCATGATGGTCTTGCCGTCTTTGGCAATCAGCGTGTCTTCCAGCTCCGTTTGCGTGAACGGTTCATTGATGGAATCGATATGGAGGCTTTCTTTATTGTCGTTTAAAGCTTGAACGCCTTCCCGGATACTCTCCTTATCCGATGCGCTTAACCCATCGGGTTTATTGAAGACGAGCGCAACCTGGTGCAGGGTTTCCCCGCCCTCGCCACCGGAGGCTTCCTTCAGAATTTCAGCGGCGCGCGAAGAGGTGTAACCGTCCGGTACGGATAATTGCCCCTTCTCCCGCACCAGGTCCGACATGGATGGCGCGAACAAAAACAGCACAACTGCGGCAGCCAGCCACAGCACGATAATGGCCCATCTTGCTTTCAGTATGGCTTTCAATTCTTTCTCCCCCCTGATTCAAACATCAATTGCCCCAGTTTCTCGAACATCGAGATAAACATTTCGATATCTTTTTCTTCAAAATGCTCCAGGTAAGGGGAAACGATTTCCCTCATCTGTTCCTGGGCAGATTCAAAAATCGTATGTCCGTATTCCGTTAAAGTCAGATAAACCAGCCTGCGATCTGCTTTATCCCGGGTTCTGTCAATAATGCCGGCATCCACGAGGCGATTGACGATAGCGGTAATCGAGCTCTTGCCAACGGCAAGCGTTTCCGCCAGATGGGATGAAGTACAGTGATCCATGCTGTTGATGATGCGCACAACCTGAAACTGGTCATTGGTCAGATCTTCACCGAGATGTTCCCGAATCTGGGCGTTAATCCGCCGGGTGACCAGCAGGTAGACATCCACATATCGGTCGATCCACTGCTTTGCCTTGTCGTTCAATGATAGTTCTCCTCTCAAACAGTTCACGTATGAAATAGTTTCATTAATGAACTATATGGCAGGAGGAAAGAAAAGTCAAATGTCCGCATCACGGCAAAGGCAGATGAACTTGGAATAAAATCCTCATTGCCTGTCTGCATGACGTTTATTAGAACAGGCAATGTCTTCGATCAAGCCGGGAGGCTGGAACATTACCTCGGGTAATACGAATACCCCGGATATTTCACGACAGGCCACTTTTCTTTGCGCAAAGCATCGGTGACTTCGTTTCCGACTCTCAGGTTATCCTGGACCAGGTCCCGAGGGGTCAAGGCCATCCATTGATTCAAGGATATATCCTCGAACCGGTCGCTTCTGAATATCTCCAGAAACCACAAGGTTTCCGTGCCCGTGTTCTGTATGTAGTGGCCGAAGGCAAAGGGGACATAGCCCACATCACCGGCTCTGTAATCAAAGGTCCGCGCCGCTCCATTGCCGGAAAACACGGTCATTCGTCCTTGTCCGGCCAGGTAATACTGCCATTCATCTTGATTCGGATGCCAATGGAGCTCCCTCATGGCGCCCGGTTTGATCTCGACGAGCGCGGCTGCAACGGTTTTGGAGATAGGAAAATGGCTGGAATCCACGATTCTTACGCTTCCGCCGGGGGTTATGATCGGTTCTTGCGCCAACAGCCGGTGCTTGAAACTCAGCGGCACTGTTCCGTAAGGTGATTGGACCTGCTGGCTTTCGAGCGAACCTGGCACCTGATCCTGAAAAATATAAACCTGTTCCTTCGGGATATGGTCAAAAGCGTTCTCCGGAACGCCGAAGTTGGCGGACAGCACATCCTTTGGCGTATGGGCAAACCAGTCGGAGATCGATAAGGTGTTCAGGTCCGAGAAGTGGCCGTTGTCAAAAACCAGCAGGAATTCACAGCCTTCCTCGAGTCCCTGGATCGAGTGGGGGAGACCGGCAGGAAAATACCACAGATCGCCGGGCCCCACATCGGCGATGAAATTTCTACCGCTTGCATCCATGGCCGTAATTCTTGCGCTGCCCCAGATCATATAGGCCCACTCGGCCTGCTGATGCCAATGCAGCTCCCGAACGCCGCCTGGCGTGAGGCTCATATTGACGCCCGCCAGCGTGGTGGCAATCGGCAGGTCCCGTACGGTAATCTCCCGCGACCAGCCGCCATGATTCAGCTGCATATGCGTGTCGGAGAACGACATTTTCAGATTGGGCATCAAGCCCGCATCCGTGGCCGGTGGCACAAGCATGTCGGGATTCTCGATATCCCTCATCACATCCCGCGGGCCAAAGTCCGGCCCGCCTGTTCCGTCGCTGCGTATCGGCTGTGGTATGCGGTCATGATTTTCTCTGTTCCGGCTCTGATCCTCCATCAATCTGTATCTCCCTCCATATAGTTTTTACGTAGCGTATCCCGTTAAACTGCTATCCATTAAGTTTATGAGCCAGCGCTTGGCTAATATGTTGAGGAATGCGAGGCCATTCCATGGTGGGTTTCGCAATGACATTTCACACTTCAAAACGAAAAGATGGAAGGAAGGCTCTATATGTCGTGGCGGAAGGGGGCAATCCGTTTTCCTAGCGACAGACCTGTCCATACCAGCAGCAGAGTGGTCGGCAGGGCAATGATGGTTCCGAGGGCAAGTGAAGCCATATCGATGATGTCTGCATAAAAGAGGCGATAGAGCGCATAAATCCCGTAAGGAATTTCAAGGATGGCGGCTGTAATGACACCCGGGGTGTATGCCCACAGGGCGATCGAAGCACCCACATGTTTCACGCCATCCAGCAGGAACACCGTGACAAAGCCCGCGAACAGCGCGTTGAATGGGCTGCCGATCTCGAAGTTAAGAGCTGTAAGGGCTGTTACGCTGGTGAGAATGAAGCCGATCAGCAGGACGGCAAATGTAAATTGCAGGGTGATATTCTTATCCCACGGAGTGGAGACAGGCGAGATTTTGGATAGCATAGGGTTATTCTTGTTCTTCCTGAGCCACCATTCCATCGTAGCAATCTCTTCTCCATCGTGAATGAAAAATACAACCGGCAGCAGCCACAACATCATGACGAAATTCCAATCTGACATGAATGACAGCATGATTCTCATGTCTCCCTTCAATATGCTATATTTAGAGACATTCCAAAACTGAGTAAGCACTCAAATTTAGCGGATAAAAGAAGCTGATGCAGTGTAGGGTGCTTCTGTTCTGCTATCAGCTTTTCTATTCTATCCATACTGGGATGGACATCGGCGACTTAGGATTCTTCATTAAAACCACGCATCAGCAGCCGGACGAGCTCGCGAATATAGGATTCATCCCCGAGGGGGAGGGCTTCCTGTTTGAAGCGTGAATTGAGCATGCAATAGACCAGAATGGAGGAGGTCATCATCATCATCGCAACCTGAACCGTGTGTTCTGATGGATGCTTCGGTCCCGCTGCCTGTTTGAGTATGCTGCTGCCTGCTGTCCCAAAACCTCCGATCAGCCGTGACACCTCATTCGATACCTCGGCATCCCTTATGAGTTCTGGTGACCAAATGAGCATTAGATAATCCATGTTTGTCCTGAGGAACCCGAGGTATGCCAAGCCGTATTGAAACAGGGCCTCCTCCGCAGGCAGCTTCCACAATTCACCTGCGTCCTTTTGAAGCTGCGTAACAAAGGAAAAATTGTTCACAAGGTAGAGCAGCAGCTTCCGCTTATCTCCGAAGTGGTAGAAGATCAGCCCTTCGGCAACGCCGCTTTCGGCGGCAATCTCTTTGGTTGTCGTCGCATGAAATCCCTGCTGCGAGAACAGTTTCAGAGCGGCGTTCAATATCCGTTCCTTTTTGGCATTTCGATTGTTTTTTGTAGGCATAGGCAGATGGCTTCCTTTTTTGATTAAATGACGAATCCAACAAACTGAGTGTTTACTCAAGAATATAGTCGTTTCCAGGTATTGTCAATCCTCGAAATATCAAGGCATGGAATGTTCTAAATTTTCAATGTTATTGATAATAATGAAGGGAGGATTGTTTAGAGCATGCTGCATATGTGATGGAGAAGAGGAGAATCACATCAATTGCTTGTCTGTTTTTCGGCATGCAGTTTATGTGTTTTTTTGTTCTCTTTTTTTGCGAATCCTTGCGTCTTTTCGAATGGCAGAGAGAAATTTTCGAAGAAAGGGGAATGTCGGTTGTCTAGAAATGAAAGCGTTTTACAAAGAAAGAAACCTAAAAGTGCAGCGATAAGAAAAAGGCTCTGGGGTGAGCATGCTTTAGCCTATGGATTTTTGGCACCCTCCATCATCTTGTTTATTATGTTCTTGTTCTACCCGATGCTGAAATCGGTCTATCTCAGCATGACGATAACGGATCCCCGAGGGCAGGTTGTCGAATTTGTATGGCTGGAGAACTTTATCCGACTTTTGTCAACAGGACAATTTTATAAAAATCTGGGCGTAACCTTGATGTTTATTCTGTTTACGGTTCCTACCTCCTTAATCTGGTCGCTATTCCTGGCCGCTATTACCCACAACAAGCTGCGCGGGATGAAGGTATTTCAGTTTGTTTTCTCGCTGCCCATCGTTATTTCGGTCGGTACAGGGTCTATCATCTGGTTTCTGTTGTTTCATCCCACGGCGGGGATGCTCAATTATTTTCTAAGTCTGGTTCATGTCGGTCCGATTCCATGGTTAACCGATCCTTCCTGGGCACTGATCTCCATCTCTATCATGACGATCTGGATGAATATGGGGTTCCTTTTTATCGTGCTGTCGAGTGGTTTACAAGGGGTGCCGGAGGAAATATATGAGAGCGCCAAAATGGACGGCTCCGGGCCGATCCGGACCTTTATCCAAATCGTACTACCGCTGCTGTCACCCACGATTTTCTTTGCCTTGATTGTATCGGTTATCGGTGCATTTCAAGCATTCGGGCAAATTCACATTCTGACCAAGGGAGGCCCGATCAACTCCACCAATGTCATGGTTTACTCCATTTATCAGGATGCCTTCGTCAATTTCCGGTTTGGCATCGGCAGCGCACAGGCTCTGATCCTGTTTGTGATTATTCTTCTCCTTACGCTGCTGCAGTTTAAAGTTCTGGAAAAGAAGGTGCATTATCAATGACCCTGCGCGGAATTACGTCCCTGTTTACCTATCTGCTGCTCATCCTCCTGTCTTTGATTGTGTTATATCCGCTCATCTTTACGGTGTTCTCAGCCTTTATGACCGAGAAGGAGGTAGCTAATTTCCCACCACCGCTGTTCCCGTCGAGCTTCTATCTGGGCAATTTTACGGAGGCCATCTCCGGCTTCCCGATTATTCGCTTTATTCTGAACAGCTTCATTGTCTCGTCGGCCATCATGATTAGTCAGGTCATTACATCAAGTCTCGCCGCATACGCGTTTGCATTTCTGAATTTTAAGGGCAAGGCTCTGCTGTTCGGACTCTTCTTGTCAACGATGATGATTCCTTGGGAAGTCACGATTATTCCGAATTATCTAACGATTAAGGATTGGGGCTGGATGGACAGCTACCAGGGATTGATCGTACCGTTTATGGCAGGGGCCTTTGGCGTCTTTCTGCTGCGCCAGTTTTTTCTGCAGCTCCCGCGTGAGCTGTTTGATGCGGCCAAAATCGACGGGTGCGGTCATATCCGCAGTTTTCTGTCCATGGTGCTGCCGTTGTCGCGGTCTTCCATTGCTACCTTGGCGGTGTATACCTTCCTCACGCACTGGAATCACTTCTTGTGGCCGCTATTGATCACGAACAAGGCCTCAATGCGAACCGTACAAATCGGGGTGGCTATGCTGCAGCATGCTGAGGTGATGTCATGGAATCTGATTCTGGCTGGCGTGACCATCGTGCTGATCCCTTCCTTTGTACTGCTGGCTTTTGGCGTCAAACAATTGGTGCGCGGAATTACCGCTGGTGCGTTGAAAGGTTAGTGCGGTGGTTGGCCTGTCATATGCAGGTTTATCATAGGATGCAGTTTACGAACGAAAGGGGAGGGAATCGCGGATGAAAAGAAGATCGAGGTGGGTAAGTATCGTGTTAGCTGCGATCATGCTGCTGCTTAGCGCGTGTAACATTAACATGGGTGAGGAGCCTGATAAGGGGACGGATTCCGTACCAAAGACCGATGTGGGTGTTCAAAAAGTGGTGTTCTGGCATGCGATGGGAGGAGCTAATACCAAGGTGGTTGATCAATTAGTCGCCAACTTTAACGCTTCACAGGACAAGGTGCAGGTAGAGGCGGTGTATCAGGGAACCTATGATGACCTGTTAAGTAAACTGAAGGCGTCGATGGGTACAAACGAGGGGCCATCCGTGGTCCAGATGTATGAGATCGGCAGCCGGTTTATGATCGATTCCAAACTAATTACACCCATGCAGGAGTTCATTGATGCGGATCAGTGGGATGTGTCGCAGCTAGAGCCTAACATCAGCGGGTATTATACATTTGAGGATAGGCTGTATTCCATGCCTTTCAACTCCTCTAATCCGATACTGTATTACAATAAAGACCTGTTCAAGGATGCAGGGCTCGATCCGGAAAGTCCGCCCAAGACGTTTGAAGAACTGACAATCGCGGCAGACACGATATCGAAAAAAGGGAAGGCGGTGGGAGCGAATTTTGCTATATACGGCTGGTTTATGGAGCAGTTGTTTGCCAATCAGGGTGCGGAGTATGTGAACAACGGCAACGGCCGGGACGATCTGGCGACCGAGTCACTGGTCAATACCGAGCCTGGCGTCAAGGTGCTGACTTGGTGGAAGGATCTGATCGACTCCAAGGCAGCCAATAACCTGGGACGTAAAACCGATGATTCCAAGAAGGCATTCTCGGCCGGTCAGGTCGCCATGATTCTGGACTCAACCGCAGCTTTGAAGGGACTTGTGGATAGCTCAGAAGGCAAGTTTGAAGTAGGCACAGGCTTCCTTCCGAAGCCGGAAGGAGCGGGAGAAGGCGGCGTTATCGTGGGCGGAGCAAGCCTGTGGATGATGAACAGTCGTCCTGAAGCAGAGCAAAAAGCCGCATGGGAGTTCATTAAATTCCTGACCTCTCCATCGGAGCAGGCATACTGGCATATCAATACCGGGTACTTCCCGATTACCACGAAGGCGTATGAGGAAGAAAGCGTGAAGGAGAATCTGAAGAAATTCCCGCAATTCCAGACAGCCATTGATCAGCTGCACCAGACGAAGCTGGTTAAAGCGACCCAGGGTGCCGTGATGGGCGTATTCCCCGAGGCAAGACAGATTGTGGAAGGGGCGATTGAAGAGGTGCTGAACAATAAAAAGTCACCGCAGCAGGCACTGGACGACGCAGCGAAAGAAATTACGACCAAGATTCAGGATTATAACCGTACCGTGAAGTAGCATAGAGGGGATCCTCAAACTCAGGAGAGACAGGGAGCAACAAGCCGATCCATCAGGATCGGCTTGTTGGTTCGTGGCATGAATGCTCAGCCAATAGACGATTCACCGGGAAGTTTCGCTTAAGCGATACATTCTTAGAAAGAAATCCATCTCAACCGCAAGCGGCGGAACCATGATTGCCTGCGTTCTCTTGAGGCAATACTGGTGGTGTTTGAGTTTACAAAAGAAACGCGAAAGCGTATACTCAGACAAAATAACCGTTAAGTATAGTCCCTCACCGAATAACAGCCACTTCGTGAGGAAATTTCCTTCCTCGTGTTAACACTCACATTGAGGGCGTATATAACGTTATTCGAAGCTGAATGCCCCTATCCCGGCAAGAATGCGATTCATCGCGCTTATCGGATGGAGGGCGTTTTTTCATATCGTGATGGACATAGACAGGGGATAGACAAGATGAGCAGATTGACGAAGGAATTGGCGCAAGAAATTGTAACGCGGACGATGCAAGTGATTCATTATAATGTGAACGTCATGGATGAACGGGGGCGGATTATCGGTTCTGGTGACCGCTCGCGCTTATATCAGAAGCACGAAGGGGCGCTCATTGCGATTGAGAGGAAGGGTCGCTTCGAGATTGACGAGGAAAGCGCGCGCAAGCTGCAAGGGGTGCTGCCCGGAACGAATCTGGCCATTCACTTCCAGGGCGAAGTTGTTGGGGTCATCGGTATTACCGGCGATCCGAACGAGGTGACCAAGTACGGCGAGCTGGTGAAAATGACGGCGGAAATGTACTTGGAGCAAGCAGATCTGCTGGAAAAAGCCCAATGGGATAAGCGGATGAAGGAGGATTTCCTTCAGTCCATCATTCATGCGGACGGCAAGGATAACGCCATGCTGCGCCTCCAGGCGGAACGGATTGGCTTCCATCCGGATAAAGCGCGGGTTGCATGCATTATGGAGCTGATCGGTGCGCAGGACGCGAATTCATTGTCTACGCTCAAGCAGGTGGTTGAAATATTGGAGGGTCGGCCCGCCATCGACCTGATCGCCATTCACAATACGCGCCAAATCGTGTTGTATAAACCCCATCTCCACCCGCGGGAGCCGAACGCCGATATATGCGAAGGCATCCGTCACATTCGCAGGCTGCTGGAGGAGAAGCGGATTGCGCCGCTCCGCATTGCGGTTGGCAAGGCGTATTCCGGCATCGACGGCTTAATCGCGTCTTACCGTTCCGCGCAAGATACGATGCGGGCGGGCCAGGCGATATTCCCGGAGCAGACGGTATACTACGGCGAAGATATGCCGAATGAGACCGTGGCAGGGAACGTTACGCCCTCGTGGGTGGCGGAAGAGCTGCAGCGGCTATGGCGGCGGTTCGCGCAGGAGGATAAGAGCGGGGAACTGCAGCAGACGCTGAAGGCCTATTATGATGAGAACGGCGAGCAGCAGCGCATCGCCGAGCGGCTGTCGATTCACCGGAATACGCTTCGCTACCGGCTGCAGCGCATTCACGAGGCGACCGGCAAAGACCCGAAGCATTTTCGCGATTTATATACGCTGATGACGGCCCACTGGCTAAGCGCGCTGGAAGAGAGAAAGCCGGAGAGTGACGGCGTCTGAAAGGAACGGGTATAATTTGTGCATTTGAACAAAAAACATGCTCTATAAAGCGCTTTATTTCATTTTTATGCATGATGAAGCGCTTTCACGTTACAGGTACAGTAATAGTATAACGAATGGAGACAACACATTGGGGGGTCTTGACTATGGACGTATCTGTAACTGTACTTGGTGCTTTGACGGCATTGGTTGTGGCGATTGTGCTTATATTGCGTAAAGTCCCTCCGGCCTATGGCATGATGATTGGGGCACTTGCCGGGGGAATCGTCGGCGGAATCGGGATGGTTGATTCGGTGAACTTGATGATGGATGGCGCGAAGGGCATGATTCCGGCCGTGCTGCGCATCCTGGCAGCTGGCGTGCTTGCCGGCGTCCTGATTGAATCGGGCGGCGCGAAGACAATTGCCGAAACGTTGGTCCGCAAGGTCGGCGAGACGCGTGCGCTGTTTGCGCTGGCGTTCGCGACGATGGTACTGACGGCGGTCGGCGTATTTATCGACGTCGCGGTCATTACGGTGGCGCCGATTGCGATCGCGATTGCGCAGCGCGCCGACTTGTCCCGCATGGCGATATTGCTTGCCATGATCGGCGGCGGGAAGGCCGGCAACATTATGTCGCCGAATCCGAACGCCATCTCGGCGGCAGAGGCATTCAATATTCCACTGACATCGATGATGCTAGCAGGAATCATACCGGCTGTCCTTGGGCTTTTTGCCACTTATCTGATCGCGAAGCGCCTGTCCAAAAAAGGAACGAAAATTACGGGCCAGGAAAGCGTAGACGACGGCAATCAGCAGCTTCCGAGCTTCCTGGCGGCGATGATGGCTCCGATCACGGCGATTGTGCTGTTGGCGCTGCGCCCGCTGGCCGGCATCGTCATCGATCCGGTTATCGCGCTGCCGGTCGGCGGCCTCGTTGGCGCATTGTGCATGGGCCGCATCAAGCAGATCAATCAATTTGCGGTATCGGGCTTGGGCAAAATGTCGGGCGTGGCTGTCATGCTGCTCGGCACGGGGACGTTGGCAGGCATTATATCGAATTCGCAATTGAAGGATGTCATCATCGACAGTCTGGCCTCCTCCGGCTTGCCGGCTTACTTGCTTGCGCCGATAAGCGGCGCGTTCATGTCCTTGGCCACCGCTTCGACAACAGCAGGTACCGCGGTCGCCAGCTCGGTGTTCGGTTCGACGATTATGGGGCTTGGCGTTGCTTCCCTGGGCGCTGCGGCGATGATTCACGCCGGGGCGACCGTCTTCGACCATATGCCGCATGGCAGCTTCTTCCACGCAACGGGCGGAAGCGTCAATATGGCGATGAAGGAGCGGCTGCGTCTTATTCCGTATGAGACCGCAATCGGTCTCGTCCTGGCCGTCGTATCGACATTGGTGTTCGGCGTGTTCGGCTGGTTCTTGTAATCTGCGGCAAAATGATTGTTCAGGCAGTTGGTTAAGACTGATGGAGAGGGAGTGGAGAGAATGAAGGTTGTAATTGCTCCAGACTCATTTAAAGAGAGTTTATCCGCATTAGAGGCATGTCATGCCATAGAGAAGGGAATGCGGGCCGTGTATCCCGAAGCGGATATCGTCAATGTGCCGATGGCTGACGGCGGGGAGGGCACGGTGCAGTCTTTGGTGGATGCGACAGGTGGACGATTGGTCCACCGCGAAGTGACGGGACCGCTTGGCACCCCCGTGACCGCGTTCTACGGCATACTGGGTGACGGGAAGACCGCGATTATCGAAATGGCGGCCGCCTCGGGACTAGCGCTTGTGCCGCCGGAGCAGCGCAATCCGCTTGCGACGACGACGCGCGGCACCGGCGAGCTTATTATGTCGGCGCTGAACGAAGGCGTCAGCACGATTATTCTCGGCTTGGGCGGCAGCGCCACGAACGACGGCGGCGCGGGCATGGCGCAGGCGATCGGGGTGCGGCTGCTTGACGCCGATGGCTCGGAAATTGGCCATGGCGGCGGAGAGTTGCATCGCATTGCCAGCATCGATACGGGCGGAGCCGATCCGCGGCTGAAGCAGGTTGCCTTCGTGGCCGCGTGCGATGTGGACAACCCGCTGACCGGAGAGCGCGGCGCCTCGGCCGTATTTGGCCCCCAAAAAGGCGCCGATCCGGCCATGGTACAGCAGCTTGACGGCAATCTCGCCCATTATGCGGCGATGATTAAGTCATGCTTGGGCCGCGACGTGGCCCGGATTCCCGGCGCTGGCGCAGCCGGGGGGCTTGGCGCCGGTATGCTCGCTTTTTTGGCCGCTGAGTTGAAGCGGGGCGTGGATATCGTTATCGAAGCGACGGGGCTGGCTTCGCAAGTGAAGGATGCGGATCTCGTCATTACGGGAGAAGGCCGCATCGACGGCCAGACGATTTACGGCAAAACGCCGATGGGCGTGGCCAAGACGGCCAAGCGGTACGGAGTGCCGGTCATCGGCATCGCGGGTTCGCTTGCGGACGGGCATGAAGCGGTGCTTGAGCATGGCATCGATATCGTGTTCACGATCGTGCCCGGCGTCTGCAGCCTGGACGATGCGATAAGAGAAGCCGCCGTCAATATGGAGCGTACAGCGCGCAATATGGCGATGACGTTAAAATGCGGTAGCAAGTTGGCTTGAATAAGATGACGATTAGAGGTGGGCATGACGGAATTCGAGTATAGGATTTGATTGGCAATCCTGTTGCTTTGGCACTAGGGCATAACGTAAACATCTAAGAGTTGGTGCAGAAATCCGGGCACTCACAAAGATTCGCTCGTCTGGCAGAAGAGTTGGCCCATGGTATATTGAATGTACACAAGAAACCGTTCCTTTCATAAATGGTTTGGGTAGCACCTCCATTTTACCGAAGAACGGTTTCTTTGCGTCTAAAAAAGTAAGCAATCTGCACGGAGCGTCTTTTACGCAAGAAGGGAGCCTCCCGCAAGATCTAAAACCTTTTGGGACAGCCCCTTGTGGTCGTCTTACCGTGATTCCGCGTAATACTCCACGAGGAAATCGCGGAAAGAGATCGCGGCCTTGGACAAGTACCTGGATTCCAGCCAGGCCATTTGGAATATGCGGCGAGCCTGAGGCTCTCGAATGCTTAGCTTCGTCAGCTTTAATTCCTCGCTGCTTCTGCATTCACCGATTAAAGCTATGCCAAATCCGGAACGGACCAGATCGGCTATGGTCCCGGGGTCCTCCACCTCGCAGACGACCTTCGGCTGAAAACCGGCTTGTTTGCAAAACTCATTATTCATCCTCTGATAGGGATGGCCTTCTTTATAACCGACAAACGATTCTCCTGCAGCCTCGCTTAAGTGAATTTGATTTTTTTCGGCTAAGCGATGGGTGGGGGGAACGGCCAAGAACACTTCTTCTACGAGCAAAGGCAAGCTGCGTATATCCGGGTGCCGGATAGGCATGGAAGTGAGAAAGAAATCAACCTCATTATGTTCAATGGTCTGAACCATATCCTCCATCGAAGACTGAATGATATGAAAGTTAACTTTCGGATGTTGGCTTAGAAACAATCTTAAAGGCTCGCGGAGCTGCTCCATGTTGGATAAGGCAAGATGAATACGTCCATGCTCCAGTCCCGCCAAATCCTCGACTTCCCGCCGTCCCTCTTCCAGCAGCTGCAGGGCTGCTTTGGCTTTTGCCAAAAATGCTTTGCCATACGGATTGAGACGGATCTGCCGGCCTTGGCGTTCAAACAACGGAGCGCCGAGATCCTCCTCGAGTCTGGAAATGGTCTTGCTGAGCGCCGGCTGAGCAATATGAAGTTCCTCTGCGGCTTTGGTCATATGTTCAAGTCTTGCTACGGTTACAAAATACTTCAGCTGTAACATTTCCATAACGGTTCATCCCCCTTGCTTATATACTCCAGTATATATAAACATAGACATTTTTGTATTTTTTATTATTTATCGATGATTATAGAATGATCTCAGAAACAAGATCAAGGAATTCATGAAAGGATGATCGAGATGAAAGCAGCCGCGTTTCGGACGATTGGACCGCCGGATGTCCTGCGTGTCTTGGAATTTGAAGATCCTCAGGCCGGTAGCGGTCAGGTTAGAGTTAAAGTGAAGGCAGCTGGCGTACAGCCAGCCGACTGCGGGATAAGGGGAAGCGGCTGGGCACCGCCTAATGTGACATTGCGGATGCCGCAAATTCTAGGCAATGAGTTCGCCGGAACGATAGATCAGGTAGGTGAAGGGGTCACCAACTTGGAGGTTGGAGAGAACGTCATTGGCTGGTCTTTACTCGCCTGCTACGCGGAGTATGTGGTGGTCAGCACAGATCAAGTTGTACGCAAGCCGGATTCCATGCCTTGGGAAGAAGCCGGTGTCTTAACCGCATCTGGGCAAACGGCTCATACTGCCCTTCAGGCGTTAGAAATAGGCGAAGGCGATACCGTTCTGATTCATGCGGCAGCAGGCGGCGTTGGTTCTTACGCCGTCCAAATCGCTCGTGTCTGGGGAGCCCGGGTCATCGGAACGGCAAGCGAGCGAAATCATGATTATCTTCGTTCACTGGGTGCTGTTCCTGTTGTATATGGCCCAGGTCTTGTAGATCGGGTCAAGGCTGCCGCACCCGAGGGGGTGAGCGCCGCGCTGGATGCCGCTGGCGAAGAAGCGCTGCGCGCCTCGGTGGAACTTGTCGGCGACCGCAGCCGCATCGGGACGATTGTAGCCTTCGATCGGGTAGAAGAGCTGGGGGTTCGAGCGATCCGAAGTCAGCGATCCAAGGATCGATTGGCCGAACTGGTTCAATTATATGAACAAGGGAAACTGAAGATCCATGTGTCCCGGACGTTTTCGTTGAGCGAAGCGGCAGAAGCGCATCGCACCGTGGAGTCCGGCCATGTTCGGGGGAAGGTCGTGCTGCGGATAGCGATGGAGGAATGATTCGTACGCGCAGCGTCATACAAAAGACGGAGGGGGCGTCCCAGACTAAGGTCCAGGAAGAAACTGGTCCGTGGCAGCGTGTTAACTTTTTCCTTCACGATATAATGGACATATACATAAAGAGGAATGGACGTGGAGGATTTTATGAGAAAACAGAGTATGATGGCAGTGAAAATCTCATCGCTATTGATATTTGCTATCCTGGTAGGATGCGATGCCGCTAATAATGCGGAGGAAGCAGTAAAGCGGGAGCTTGATCAATTGGCACAAGTCGGCAATATGGCCGGCGATTCAGCGCTAGCTATCAGCGATCAAGTAAAGCGGGAAGGGAAAGAGTTCGAGTTGACGACGGCTCAGGAAGTCGGCACAGCCGAGGGACTGGCCATCGACCATGCCGTAGGCAATGTTGAGCTCATCGCTGTACCCGGTGATGAGATCAAAGTGAAAACAACCGTGTGGTTTAACGAAGGCTTCTTCAAAAATGACAACATTCGTACCCAGGTTACGGAGCAGGCCGCTACTTCCTTTACGCTCAAGGACGACATCCTGGAATTAAGGACGCACCCTATGGAGGACTCCAGCAAGAGTTTATGGGATTGGTCGCAGAAGCAATTTGGCGACTCCGGATTCATGATAGATTATGTGATCGAAGTACCGGAAGACCTCCAGCATATCCGCATCAAGAATGATGTTGGAAAGATTCGGGTGAACGAATTGAAGGGGGATTTTGAACTTCAGTTGGGAGCCGGGGAAATTCAGCTCGCCAAAACGGAAATCACGGGCAATTCCAAGATCGTGTCCGAAGCGGGCAGCGTGAAGCTGGAACTTGAGCAGATCGATAAGGACAGCACGCTGACGGCCAACACATCGGCAGGCAGTATCACGGCCATGTTTGCGCCGTCCATGAAATACACGCTGGATACCGAAACCGAGCTTGGACAGATTACTGGAGCAAGCCGGGGTCAGAGTGACATAAACGGCGGCGGAGCGAAAATATCCCTGACGACCGCCCTTGGCTCCATCAAAGTTAATCCACAAGCGGCACATGATAGCTAAGAGCACATGCCAAATTCCATAACGAGATAACCTCTTGGATAATCGGTGAAACTCTTTGAGTCTCCCTATTATATGGTGATCAAGGATCAAAAAAAACAATCACGGATGTAGATCATCCGCGATTGTTTTTTTGTATGTTAAACCAGAGTGTGGATGGGAATGGGCCTTACATTAATTTCAGCACTTGGCACAGCTGATATAGATAATGCACGCCGCGTATTTGGTTATGGTTGCGGTAGTTGAGGTATACAAGCGTGTCCTTGAGCACCCGTCTGGCGTTATCGACTTGATGATGCTCGAGTTCATGCAGTACATCCTTGATGACCTCTAGCGGGTAATTTGCTGAGCGGAGAATCCGAATGATCATGATCTGCCGGATTTGGGCGCCATCGAACTTCCGATAGCCGTTTTCCCGATCCCGAGGCAGATTCAGTACGCCTTCCTTCTCCCAGTGGCGGATGGCCGAGGTGGGAACGCCGGTCTCGGCGGCGACCTCCCCGATGGTCAGCTCTCTTTTTCGGCCACGGGTATCGACAACGTCAAGCTGCTCGGTTTCCAGAATGCGGATGGTCCGCTCCGTGAGGATTTTATCCTGCTGGAGATTGGCTTGGACCTCATTCACGATCCAGAGCGCTTCATCCAGTTCCTTCTCCTGCAGCTTGACCATCACTTGCTTCGTAACGTCTACGCCGAAACCGGGAAACATGGCTCGGATGCATTCAAAGTAAGCGGCATGCTCCTCGGTATATATCCGGTATCCGTTCGGAGCACGCTTCGCGGGAGGAACAATCCCCCATTGCTCATAGTGCTTGAGCGCACTTGTGGTAATCCCCAGTTTCTTGGCGATATCAATCGGTCTGATACTCATGGCGGTCCCCCTTACCTCATGCGGATCTGCCTGCATCCTTTTTCCTGGGGGATTGTATCATGTAGAACGGTCAATGAAAAGCCTGCTGGGAAAATAACGAAACGATCGTCTGGATCCGTATCATGATGATTGACGTTCCAAAAATGCGCGGATGTATCCGATGATTTCCGGTCCATGTGATTCCAACGCAAAATGCCCGGCATCCTTCAGGAGGTGAAGCTCGGCATCGGGCAGATCAGCAGATACGGATGGGCCCCGTTCTCAGGGAAGATGTGGTCGCCTTGCCCCCACACGATAAGGGTCGGTGGCTGCACATCGCGGAAATATTGCTGCCAAGCCGGATATAAGGGAGGATTTGATCCGTAATCCAGGAACAAATCCAGCTGAATTTCCTGGTTACCGGGGCGATCAAGCAGCGCTTGATCCAGCGTGTAGGTGTCCGGGCTAATGAGGGAGGTATCATGGACGCCATGCGTATATTGCCACTTCGTTGCCTCGATGCTGGTTAACCAGCGCAGAGACTCGCGTTTATCCGAATTCGCGGGGTCTTCCCAGTACGCTTTAATGGGATTCCAGAATTCTTCGAGCCCTTCCTCGTAGGCATTTCCATTCTGGATGATCAGCCCCCGAACCTGCTCGGGATGGCGTGCTGCAATCCGGAAACCAACGGGTGCACCGTAATCCATAAGGTAGACGTAGAACCTCTGGATATTTAATTGGGCGAGCAATTCCTCAATGAGCTGACTGAAATGGTCAAAACTATACTGGAATTGATCATGGTTAGGTGCGCTGCTGTACCCAAATCCGGGATAATCAGGTGCAATCACATGATACTGATCGGCAAGTGCCGGGATCAGTTGACGATACATTTGACTGGAAGTCGGGAAACCATGCAGCAGTAATACAACAGGCGAGCCGGGGGTCCCTGCTTCACGGTAAAAAATGTCCAAGCCTTCGATTTGAGCCGTGTGATACTGGATTTTATAATTCATCTGATAAATACCTCCTTGAATTACCTGCGAATTTTTATGATGCGATTGTTATGTAGATCCTTTTGTCTGGTCGTCATGATAAGAATAAAACACCACCTTTTTTTATTTTATTAACCATCATAAATGATTTAAGGGTATTATATAATTCGTTTTTTAATCTGTAAAGTACAAATTTGGGTATTAAAAAAGGAATCTTAGATGGTTTATCTAAGATTCCTTGATTTGCTGCTGTTTCTGACGCTCCAGATAAGCAGCGACCTTCATGCGGTTTCCGCATGTTTTGGGGCTGCACCAGCGCCTTGTGCCATTTTTGCTATTGTCGTAAAAGCGAAGCACGCACGCCGGGTTTTCGCATTTTTTCACCAATTTCAGGTCATAGGTAGTTAAAAAATCGACGGCAGATGATGCAACCGGGGTCAACAGATCCAGTGGCTTGCGAAACAGCATCCGGCTTTTGCGACTGTACGCGCGGTCTTTTGCTATAAGCGTTGTACGAAAGATTTGCTCCTTCAGCAGTCCATTGACATACTGCAGGCTTGCCTGCGTTAAGGTTTCGTTCACGCTGCCCGGCTGAATCAGATGAAAGAGGTGGTCGCGGAGCAATCTGGCAGCCTCCACGATTCCGGCTTCCTCCTCGGCGCCGCTCCAAGCCGCCCGGTATAAGTTTCGTTCTACCTCGGTCAGCAGGTTAGACTTAACCATCCAATCCAATAAAGAGTCGAATGTATCAAGCAAATCCAGCGGCTCACCGTTGACAGCGATCTTGGTATTGACGAAATCCAGTACAGGATGGTTGCCAATAAAATAAAATTCGGGTGCGATTTTTTTCGGCATAGGGACCGCTCTCCTCGGAACATACGATAAGTACTTATTTGTAGCCCATTATATAGTCAATGCAGTGTTTACACAAATGAAACGGCGTCAAACGTTATACATAAACCTTAAAGCTCCGTGACGGCTTTTGATCTTGAAAACGGCGATAGATTAACCTTTTTTGGTCTGGGATTTTGTACTTGCATCAATGTTGTAAGATGGGTTTGTAAAATGAACTATGGGAGCTAGCTTCCAAAATGAAAGCGTATGTTTTCGAAGCGAGTTTGATTGCGAAGCTTCTCTTGGAAGCTAAGCCAGACAAAAAGAAGAGTATGCTTTTGAGGCAAGTTTTATTGCAAAGTGAGCCAATGAAGTTATGCTCCATGAAACTTTTAGGAGGTTCGAAAATGGAAGGAACGATTAAAATTCGCGGTGCCCGGGAGAACAACCTGAAGAATGTTTCGCTTGAAATCCCGAAGTACAAATTGGTTGTTATGACAGGGCCGTCCGGCTCGGGCAAGTCCACGCTTGCGATGGATACGCTGCAGCGGGAGTGCCAGCGGCAGTACATGGAATCCATGGGCATGGTGTCGGACTCGGTCAGCAAGCCGAAGGTGGATTCGATTGAAGGACTATCCCCATCGATAAGCGTGGGACAGCACATTACGAACCGAAACCCAAGATCCACCATCGGAACGGTGACGGATATCTACACGCTGCTTCGAATTCTGTTTGCCAAGCTTGGTGAGCGTACTTGTCCATCCTGTGGCGATACGGTGATACCTCATGTGGACGGAGAAGCCTATCACGGGCTAGCGGATGAGGAAGAGATCAGCGATTCTCATGAGACGGTTCATTGTAGGCGATGCGGCCATGGTCTCGAAAAATTGACGATGTCGCATTTTTCCTTTAACAAGCCGGAAGGCGCATGCGAAACGTGCAGCGGACTCGGTCAAACGGTGAGTCTGAACATGGATGCCGTGTTCCGTCCGGAATTAAGCTTAAGAGACGGCGGGGTGGCAACGTGGTACAGCGCTCTTACCGATTATAACACCAGCATTCTGAAAGCGGCAGCCAAGTATTATGAGTTCGCATTCGATGAGTTCTTGCCGCTTCGGGACTATGACGAGGTTCAGCGTGATCTCCTGTATTACGGCGTAGAGAGCGAGCAGTTCAGCCGGCATTTTCCTGAGATAAAGCCGCCGAAGTCCGTAGGACAAGGCAAGTATGAGGGCGTCGTCACCGGAATATGGAGAAGGTACCGGGAGAAGGGAAGCGAGTCCGGTGAAGCATCCCTGTTTCATGAGCATGTCTGTCCGGATTGTCACGGAACAAAGCTGAAGGAAGACAGCCGCCGCGTCCGGGTAGATGGAGTCTCCATTAACGAAGTCAACGCCTGGTCGATCGGGGAGGCCTTGAATTGGATGGAGACGCTGCTGAAGAAGCTGACGGAGGATCAATTAACGATTGTGGAACCGCTCATTCATGATTCCGTCGTGAGACTAAAGCGCATTATGGATGTCGGGCTGGGTTACATGTCCATGGAGAGGCAGGTCGTGACGATGTCAGGCGGAGAAGCCCAGAGGCTTCGACTCGCATCGATTCTGGGGTCAGGCCTGACGGGGGTGCTGTACATTTTGGACGAACCGACAACGGGATTGCATCCCAAAGATACCAGGGGACTCATTCAGGTTCTGAAACAATTGAGGGATCTGGGCAACACGGTGCTTGTCATCGAACATGACGAAGAAGTGATGCGGGCCGCTGACCATATCATTGATATCGGACCAGGTGCAGGAACGATGGGCGGCACGGTCGTCGGTCAAGGAACGCTGGAGGAATTGATCCGAAATCCCACGTCCGTGACCGGATCCTACTTCAGGGAGAACACGATGCTTAACGCACCGAGTCAGCGCAGGGCTGGAAATGGAAGCCTGCTGACGATCGAGGATGCCCATTTAAGAAATCTGAAACATATCACGACCTCTTTCCCGCTCGGCTGTCTCATATCGGTGACAGGTGTATCGGGATCTGGTAAATCCACGCTTTTGTTTGATCTTCTGGCGGAATCCGGAAGCGATCAATTAACTCCAATCGGCTGCAAGGCCATCACGGGTTGGGAATCGGTAGGGCAGCTGATTACGGTTGACCAATCGCCGGTATCCCGAATGCAGCGCTCCAACATTGCTACGTATACCGATGTTTACACCCATATCAGAAACTGGTACGCCAGCTTGCCGGAAGCCAAGGAGAGTCAATTGACGGCCAAGCACTTTTCCTTTAACACGCAAGGCGGGCGATGCGAGACATGTCAAGGCCTTGGCGTCGTGTCCGTGCATATGCACTTCCTTCCGGAGCTGGAAGTACGTTGCCCGGATTGCAAGGGCAAGCGGTTTAAGGATGAGGTTCTGCGCGTGACCTATAACGGCTACACCATCTCCGACATTTTGGATATGACGATTGAGGAAAGTCTGTCGATTCTGGAGGTTCGACCGAAAATAATGGAATTGACCCAGCTGCTCTGCGATGTCGGACTTGGATATTTGAAGTGGGGGCAATCGGTGAGCACCTTATCCGGCGGTGAAGGGCAGCGGATTAAATTGGCCAAGGAACTGAGCAAAAAGACCAAAAACCACACGCTGTATTTGCTGGATGAACCTTCAACCGGGCTTCACCCTGGAGATGTCCGGCAGCTCCTCGTTCTGTTGAACCGCTTGGTGGACGCGGGGAACACTGTGATTTTGGTTGAGCACAATTTGGACCTGATCTGGCATTCGGATTGGATCATCGATATCGGGCCTGGCGGAGGAGCAGCCGGCGGATCCCTGGTGGCGACAGGAACGCCCGAAGAAGTGGCAGCGGTGGAAGCCTCGTTTACCGGCCGCTTTATCCAAGAAATATATATGTGACGGGTTGAACTCGAAGGGAGGGAATCTAGAATGGAGCAAACCGTAGATGAGAAGGGCAAGGTTACGAAAACCACGATTCGATATTTTATCAAGCTGCTGCGTTCTTCGGGTATCCCGAAGCTGGTGCTCTTTCTGGCCATCGTGCTCAGTTTGGTTGGTGCGGTGACGGGACTGGTAGTCCCGCTCATCACCGGCCAGCTCATCGATAATTTTGCCGCAGATTCGTTTAATATTCGCATGGTCGGTTTTCTGGCCGTCCTGTTCCTGCTGGAAGCCGTGGCCAGCGGACTTTCGTATTATATGCTTGCCTATGTCGGGAACCAGACGGTGAACAAAATTCGTAAACGGCTTTGGACCAAGGTGCTGGCCTTGCCGGTTCCGTTCTTTGACAAGCATCGCTCGGCAGAGACGATGAGCCGGGTGACCAACGATACGAACGAAGTGAAGACGCTGATCACGGATCATCTGATTGCTTTTTGCTCGAATCTGTTGACCGTTTTGGGGGCCGTTGCCATATTGTTTTACCTGGATTGGCGGATGACCCTCATTATCCTGATTGCCGTTCCTGTAGGGTTCGGCATATTAATGCCCATTGGCGGAAAGATGTACAAAATCTCCATCAGTATGTATGGACAACTGGCACAGCTGTCCGCCATGCTGACCCAGGTGATCGGCGAGATCCGCCTGGTGAAAGCCTCCAATGCAGAACGGAGGGAGGAGAACAGCGGGTACGAGGATATGGACAGCCTGTACCGTTTTGGCATGAAGGAAGCCAAGATCAACTCGGTCCTGATTCCGTTGATGTCGATGGTCATGGTCGTGCTGCTGGTGGTCATCATCGGATACGGCGGCGTTCGCGTCTCTTCAGGGGCACTCAGCGCAGGCGAACTGGTCTCATTTATTCTGCTGCTGTTCCAGATCATGTTTCCTTTCAGCCAGTTTGCCACTTTCTATTCCCAACTCCAGAAGGTGATGGCGGCAACCGAGAGATTGCGACTTATCCTCGAATATGAGCCGGAGAGCGACGATCGTGCGGTGCGCATGGCACCGGAAGGGCATCGGGACGTTGAATTTAAAGAGGTGACGTTTGCTTATCATGAAGGCGAGACCATTCTGTCCGAGGTATCTTTTTCGATTCCTGCCAAGAAGGTCACCGCTCTGGTAGGGCCAAGCGGCAGCGGCAAAACCACGGTGTTCTCCTTGATTGAGCGCTTCTACGCGCCATCCGGCGGGGAAATCTACTTTGGCTCGGAAGCGATCCGCGATTATACTTTGGAGTCCTGGCGGCGGAAGCTCGGGTATGTGTCCCAGGACAGCCCGCTGATGACCGGAACGATTCGGGATAATATCGTCTATGGACGGGAGGAGCCGGTCTCCGACGAGGAAATTGCTGAAGCGGCGAGACTGGCCTATGCAGAGGGATTTATCGAGGCACTGCCGAGAGGATATGACACGGAGGTTGGGGAGCGAGGTATCCAGTTATCCGGAGGTCAGCGTCAACGCGTGGCGATTGCAAGGGCGCTGCTGCGGAAGCCGGATATCCTGCTTCTGGATGAAGCGACGGCCAGTCTAGACAGCGACTCCGAGCATGAAGTGCAGAAGGCGCTGAACAATCTGATGGTCGAGCGTACGACCGTGGTCATTGCCCATCGTTTATCGACTGTCGTCGAGGCGGACCAGATTATTGTTCTGGAGAAGGGTCATATTACGGGAAGCGGGACGCATGAGGAATTGATCCAGAGCCATCCATCCTATGTGGAGTGGGCCAAGAAACAGTTCCAGACCGGGGACTAGAGATAGTAATAGAAATCGGGGAACAACCGGATTGGGGAGAATGATCCGTATACCTTATCCAACAAATTCACCGATATAAGAAGGTTTTGGGACTGCTCGAACGAATAGAAATATGAGGTAGCATAGCTTGAGTTTAGATGAGAATAGAGGAGATGAGCAGAGCGTGGCACAGATCAAGATTTATGGCGTCAGGGAGCGCCTGAACCCCGTGAAGGAACCATTATCGGAAGTGATCCATTCGTGCGTGGTTGAAGCGTTTGAACTTCCGGCGGATAAGAAATTCCATCGATTTTTTCCCATGAACAGGGAGGATTTCCGCTTCCCTGACGGGAGAACGGATCGCTACACCGTGATCGAGATCAGCGTATTTGAAGGTCGTACTGTGGAGGCCAAGAAACATCTGATTCGATTGTTATTCGAACGGATTCAGCATACGCTGCATATCGCACCACAGGATGTGGAGATTACGATATTTGAGACACCGCAGCATAACTGGGGAATCCGGGGTTTTCCGGGGGATGAATTGGCACTGGGTTATAAGGTGGATATTTGACCGCCTGCGCCGGCAATCATTGAAACGCTTCCAAGCGTAAGGATGAGCGTATGTAAGTATGGAATGATCGGATGATCCGAGCGCCTTGCATAGATGGCAAAGGTTACTGCCAGTAGAACAACAGGAAGAGCGAGCAGCATCTACAATGTGGGGCCGTACTGACTTTCCATCTCGGAAGATGTGAGCATGCCATGTGCATGCATGGTATGATCAAACACATGAAATTTCCGGGCGAGCAGATGCACGATGCCGGCAATTACGATGACGGCCAGTGAGACTGAATTCATAAGCTTGTTCTTTTGTTTCAGCATAGAAAGTTCATCGGGCTCCTTATCTTTCGACATAATGACATGAAAACCTTGATATATCCTACCGTATTTGACAGGAGCTGGTGTTTTCCTTCAAATAGAGATATATAATTTTTAAATATGGAAGATGATTCTATACGAGTTATTTATCGGTATCTCAATTCAAAATTTAAGAGGGGGACATTCCTTGACCTTACAGCAGCTGAAATACGCCATTGAGGTAGCCAATCGTGGCTCGATGAATGAGGCGGCCAAACGTTTGTTCATTTCCCAGCCCAGTCTGTCCAACGCAATTAAGGATTTGGAAGAAGAGCTTCGCATTACGATATTCGAGCGGACCAACAAAGGCATATCCTTGTCCAAAGAGGGCGCGGAGTTTCTAGGATATGCACGACAGGTGGTCGAGCAGGCCGAGCTACTGGAGGGGCGTTATCTGAATGCGAAGCCTTCTCCGCAGCATTTTTCGGTATCCACGCAGCACTATGCTTTTGCGGTCAATGCCTTCGTGAATCTGGTTCAGGAATACGGACAGGATGAATATGAGTTGGCACTGCGGGAGACGAAGACTTATGAAATTATTCAGGATGTTAAAACCCTGCGCAGCGAAATCGGCATTCTGTACCTCAATGAATTCAATGCCAAGGTGATCAACAAGCTGTTGAAGGATGCAGGACTGCAGTTTACCAGCTTGTTCACGGCGAGGCCGCATATTTTTATCAGCATCAAAAATCCGCTGGCGAAGCAGTCCATCGTGACCATCGACGAGCTTCAGAATTATCCGTATTTATCCTTCGAGCAAGGGGAATACAATTCGTTCCACTTCTCGGAGGAAATTCTCAGCACGTTGTCTCACAAAAAAAGCATCCGGGTCAATGACCGCGCGACCCTGTTCAATCTGCTGATTGGTCTGAATGGTTATACCATTTCGACCGGAGTGCTGAGCGCTGACCTGAATGGGAACGAGATTATCCCGGTTCCGCTCGCCTGCGATGAGACGATCAACGTCGGATGGATCAGCCATAAGAATGCGACCCTGTCCAAGCTTGGGGCAGCTTATGTCGAGGCGCTGCATGAAGCGATTGCGACTTAGGAGAGAAACCATAATGAGCAGAATAGCAGTGGGAGAAGCTGAAATTCATTAAAGAGATCGCGGACGAAATTTGGAACTCGTAAGCATTCATTCACCCTTTAGTGTTCATCAGGCTGGCAGGTAGCCTACCTATGAATGCTGAGGGGATTTTTTTGTTAGAAAATCTAATATAGCATATTTATGTACAGGATATTGCATGCGTGTGATTTTTTGCATACAATGGAATGGTAAATGATATGTACGTTAAGATACTTCGGATCCACGGGAGGAATTTATATGTCCAGTCAATCGTTAAGCGCTTTCTTACAGGATAATCTAATGGAACTCAAGGAGCAAGGACTCTATAATACGATCCAGCCTCTTGAAAGTCCGAATGGTCCGCTCATTACCATTCAGGGTCGTGAATTCGTGAATTTATCTTCCAACAACTATCTCGGACTGGCGAATGATGAGCGATTGAAAGAAGCGGCAATCCGGGCTACGACCGATTTTGGAACCGGAAGCGGCGCTGTTCGCTCCATTAACGGAACGCTTGCACTTCATGTAGAGCTTGAGGAGAAGCTGGCCCAGTTCAAGGGAACCGAAGCGGTGCTGACGTATCAGTCCGGTTTCAATTGCAATATGGCGGCAATCTCGGCGGTGATGGGTGCCGGGGATGCCATTTTGTCGGATGAGCTCAACCATGCATCCATTATTGACGGCTGCCGATTGACCAAGGCAAAGGTTATTCGTTTTAATCATTCGGACATGGACGATTTGCGTTCGAAAGCTCAAGAAGCGAGAGAATCCGGATTATATAACAAAATTATGGTCATTACCGATGGCGTGTTCTCGATGGACGGCGATATTGCGAAGCTCCCTGAAATTGTGGAAATCGCTGAAACCTATGATCTGATCACATATGTGGATGACGCTCATGGATCTGGTGTACTTGGGGGCGGTGCAGGTACGGTGAAGCATTTCGGGTTGTCGGAGCGGGTAGATATTCAGATCGGCACGCTGTCCAAGGCGGTTGGCGTTGTCGGCGGGTATGTTGCTGGATCACGGGATCTGGTGGATTGGCTCAAGGTCCGCAGCCGGCCGTTCCTGTTCTCCACGGCGCTGCCTCCAGGCACCGTTGCCGCTTGTATAACCGCCATTGATATTCTGCAGAACAGCAAAGACCTGCAAATGAAGCTGTGGGAGAACACCCGTTATCTGCAGGAAGGACTTAAGCAGCTTGGCTATTCTGTCGGTCGTACCGAAACTCCGATTACCCCGTGCATTATTGGAGATGAAGCAACCACCCAGAAATTCAGCTCCAGATTGTACGAAGAAGGCGTGTATGTCAAATCGATCGTGTTCCCGACGGTGCCAAAAGGCACGGGAAGAGTTCGGAATATGCCAACCGCCATTCATACCAAGGAGATGCTGGATCGCGCACTTTCCGCATATGAAACCATCGGACGCGAGCTGGGTCTGATCTAATAAGGGGGCACAAATGATGAAACGAATTATGGTAACCGGTGCGCTCGGTCAGATTGGCTCAGACCTGGTGGCGAAATTACGGCAAGTTTACGGCGAAGAGGCTGTTCTCGCAACGGACATTCGCCAAATCCATCATGAAACGGTCCAATCAGGACCATTCAGAATACTGGATGTAACCGACCACCACGCATTCCACGAGGCGGCTAAAGAACACCGGGCAGATGCGATTATCCACCTTGCAGCCCTGTTGTCCGCCAAGGCAGAATCCAATCCGGCACTTGCGTGGAACCTGAACATGGGCGGTTTGTTAAGTGCCCTTGAGACGGCACGGGCATTATCCTGCCAGTTCTTTACACCGAGCTCCATCGCGGCATTCGGTGCGGATACCCCGAAAAGGGCAACGCCGCAAGACACGGTGCAGCGCCCGTTAACGATGTATGGAGTCAGCAAGGTCTCGGGCGAGCTGTTGTGTGACTACTATTACCATAAATTCGGAGTAGATACCCGCGGATTGCGCTTTCCAGGGCTGATCTCCCACTCCGCGCCTCCGGGCGGGGGAACGACGGATTATGCGGTTGAGATGTATGTAGAGGCCATCCGCAATGGAAGCTACACTTCCTATATTGATAAAGGCACTTATCTTGACATGATGTACATGCCGGATGCGATTTCCGCCATCATTACATTGATGGAAGCTGATCCGGCCAAGCTGAAGCATCGTAATGCCTTTAATGTCACGGCGATGAGCGTCGATCCTGAGGGGATCGCGGCTAGCATCCGCCTGCATATACCGGAATTCAGCCTCGACTATGATGTGGATCCTGTCCGTCAGGCGATTGCGAACGAATGGCCGGATTCCATCGATGCAACTGCAGCACGCGAAGAATGGGGATTTGATGTACAATATGATTTGAACCATATGACTAATGATATGGTGTCAAAGCTTATGGAGAAGCCGCAAGCGGATCAGAGCAAGATCAGTTAACGGCTTCAGTTTCAGAAGGAGGATATGGTTACACTTGGAACCCATTCATAAAAAAGTAGGGAGAAATCTGCAAGCCATCCGCAAATCACGAGGCCTCAGCCTCGATAACGTAGCCGAGTTGACCGGTGTAAGCAAAGCCATGCTGGGACAGATCGAGCGGGGGGATTCCAATCCGACGATCTCCGTATTGTGGCGCATCGTTAGCGGCCTCGGCATTTCATTCACCACGCTCATCGAAGAGGCGGAAACCGATGTAACCGTGGTATCCCCGGAGGACGTGGAGCCTTTTCACGAGGCAGAAGGCGCGTACCGGGTATACCCTTTGTTCTCCTACAACCTGCGCACCAAATTTGAGTCCTACATGGTTATGATGGATCCGGGCTGCGATCACGGATCTGAAGCTCATAATGATGGCGTGGAGGAGTATATTTTTGTGCACCAGGGGGAGCTGGAGCTCTGGCGCGAAGACGAAAGCTACACCGTACCTGCCGGAAGCTCCGTGCATTTCTCGGCTAACCGGCCGCATCGATACGTGAACCCTGGCAACGAGACAACGAAATTTTACACGATTATCTTTTATGCAGATGCCGCAGCCAGGGGCTGAGTACCTTTGTATTGGCGGGCCAGTGATAGTGGTACCTTAGCGACAGATTATGAGTCAAACGTGCCGTTGGAGTTGAGTTGGGTGGCGGTGGGACGGGGCTTGGTATGCGAGTGTCCAGCAGTGTGACGGAGCTCTTGGTATGCGAGTGTCCGGCAGCGTGACGGAGCGATACCTTCAGCGTGCTTGGCCGTGTGGCTCGGCCAAAGTCCGGTAATGCCGCTTGGCAGAGTTGCGGAATAATAGCGGTAAATGTGCGTTCCGGGTACGTTGGAGCAGCGATCCAGCGAGTGGATGCCTGGCATTCCGGGTGTAGCGATGATCGTGGTGCCACACTTGGCGGTATGACGGGGCGAAAGTCCGGCAACGCCGCTTGGCAGAGTTGCGGAATAGCGGTATTTGGATTCTGGGTACGTTGGAGCAGCGATCCAGCGAATGGATGCCTAGCATTGCGGTGTAGCGATGATCGTGGTGCCACACTTGGCGGTATGACGGGGCGAAAGTCCGGCAATGCCGCTTGACAGAGTTGCGGAATAGCGGTAAATGTGCATCCTGCCATGCTAGGCGAAGCTGACCAGCGTACGCTCGGGATTTAGCGGACACAGGAGACCTTATTTCGCAGAAAATAGAGGTTTGAGCGAAACGAACGGACAAGAGATCCGTTATTCTCTGAAAAAGGTGGTATTTTGGTCGCTTGCGGAGTAATTAACGGATGTGGTGTCCGTTAGCACGATAAATGGACTTCTTATTGGGGAAATAACGTATCTGATGTCCGTTGGCTTCGGTGTTGAGCGTTCGGCGGATGTTCTTGCCCGCCGCCGTCGCAGCTTCGATGCGGCGGCAGAGTCACCGTGGCCGAGTCTGGATCAACAAAGGCGAGTTGATCAGCCGCCTATGCTCTTTTAGGTAGTTGGTAATCGACTTGTCTGATCCTGGATCACCGTTTTCTGTATAACTATCATGAATAGAGGCGAGGTCAGGTATGTAACCTGAGCTTGCCTTTTTGTAGTACCCACCCAAGAAGCGAATTACCCATAGCATTGTCTCCTTGGTAGAATGGGAGCAGATTCGAAAACAAAGCGGCTTGCATCTGGATCTGGAGATTCGCCAGCTGCAACCAGCACATCAGAATCGAGCGTGCCTTAAGGGAATTACACGAAGGAGCATTTGTCATCCGGGTGTATATTCGCATGCGAAACTCAAATGTACATTCCCCGACACAATCTCAATCAACCGTACATTCTCGATGTATATTCCCACACTATCCCAATCTACCATACAAATCTCATAATGTAGTTACCTCGAACCCATCGTTTACCTCGTCTCCATCTAGCTGAAGAGGACGCTCCTGCACTCTCTCGCGAATCTCGAAGTACATCCCCTGTACCATCTCATCTACCATACCATCGCCTTAATGTAGTTACATCACCATCTCATCTGCCATACCATCGCCCTAATGAAGTTACATCACCATCTCATCTACCATACCATCGCCCTAATGAAGTTACATCACCACCTCATCTACCATACCATCGCCCTAATGAAGTTACATCACCATCTCATCTACCGTACCACCGCCCTAATGCAGTTAACGTCAATCTCAGTGCACTATACATTTCTCACCTGAAATCGCTCATTTACGGATGTCTTCGTTTGGATCATATCGGCATTATATAATGACGCCTACACATACACACCTCAAATACACACCTCAAATACACACCTCAAATACACACCTCACATACACACCATTCCAATCCATTCAAACACTTTACTTTGACAAAATAAATTAACTCGTGTTAATTTATTTACACGAGTTAATTTTAAAGGGGCTGTCACAATGGATCCGGATATCCCACTCAGGGAATTAAAAAAAGCCAAAAACAAAATCGCGCTGTATGAAGCGGCATTATCGTTGATGAGCGATCGGATGTTTAGCCAGGTTATGGTGGAGGACATCTGCAGGCAAGCCGAAATCTCAAAGGTCACTTTTTTTAAGTTCTATCAACGCAAAGAAGATCTGTTGATTTATTTTATGCGGGTATGGCTGACCGAGCGGGTTATCGAGATCGATATGGAAGGGAAAAAAGGGTTTCAGGCGTTCCGGCATCTGTTGTCCCAAGTGGCTAAAGAGCATCAAGTGAGACCGGGCATGATGCCGAGCTTGATCTCCTTTCTCGCGGAGCAGAACATGCAGCCCTGCATGCCGGAGCTTAGCCCTGCGGAAGTATCGCTGCTCTTTCCCGGTCACGAGGAAGCGGGAAGTAAGTCGCCCAACATGTACGATTTGTTCCAGCAGTTCATGAAGGAAGAAGATCACGCCGGAAGGCTGAACAAAGCTTTTGCCTTGGAGCAAGCTGTGCAGATTTGTTTCACCATTTTTTATGGCGCGTTTCTGACGGCGCAATTGTATCATTCAACCGAAATCGGTCGCTTTTACGAAACGCATCTTGGTCTGTTGGAAATTAAGGAAGAGGAGTGAGCAAGTATGGTCAAAGTCATTCCAGGTCGATATACCGCACACATGGAAGGATCCTTTGTTGTATTCGTGATCGGGTTTCGGATTAACAAATGGTGGGCGGTGCATAAGTGGCTGCCTGTCATGAACGCCATGACCCCGATGCTTCAGGAGCTGTACCGGAACAAGGAGGAGCTCGGCTTCATGGACGGTACCTATCATTTTTCCGGCCGGGGACTTACCCTCATTCAATACTGGAGGAGCTTTGAACACCTGGAGCATTATGCCCGTCACGGAGCCAATCACTTGAAGGCATGGCGGGATTTCAACCGCAAGATTGGAACGGGAGGGGACGTAGGGATATTCCACGAAACCTATCTGGTTCCGGAAGGACAGTATGAATGTCTGTATAACAATATGCCGAAGCTCGGTTTGGCCAAAGCGGGAGCTCATGTCCCCGCGACGGGACGCAGGGAAACAGCAAGCCGGAGGCTTGGCCGCGAGGGAGAGCCGGCTGTACCCACTCCTCCAAATCCGTAGTTCCGGCTTATCGGCGGCTGATCTCCCTCCAGTTGCTGCAACTTAAGGTGAAGGATAATTACCATAGGTTAAGGGCCGTGTAAATACTATGGAAGTCGTGATGCTTTAGACTTGTTTTTCTTCCGCGCTCCAAAAAAGTGTTGGTAATCCCCGTCCATTCTTCTATGATGAAATTACTTTCAATCGACGAAGAGATAAGGATTCGCTTAGGGGGATGCCTATGGGAAGAAAAGCGTGGTTTTACCGTCAGCTTTTGTCGTATATGCCGGTCTTCTTTATCGTAATTTCCTTTGTGTTTTTTGTCTTTTTTCAAATGCTCGGCGAACAGTCGCGGCAGGGTGCGATTCAGGCGAATGAGACGATGATTCAGCAGGCGATGCGGTCGGTGGATAATTCGCTGAAGGCCATCGATCAGATGCTGGTACAGGAGTTGCTGTTCAACCCCGATATGTCGGGATTTTTCAATCAAGAGGATCAGGACAATGTCTATTTGAACATGCAGGCGGTGAAGGCCATGAAGCAGTTCAAGGTGACCAATCCGCTGGTGGATTCCATGGTGCTCGTGCGGACCCAGGATGAGTTCGTCCTGAGTACTTCGTCCTCATCGAACTTGCAGGATTATGCGGATTATGACTTTCTCAAGCCTTACTTGGCCCAGGTCAATAGTGAGGCTAAGTGGAGTACCGTGCGGAATTTCCGGGAATTCAGCTTCAACAGCATGCAGCATGTGGTAACCCTGGTACGAGATGCGCCCTTCGTTACTCATGGTAAAGGTCTTATTGCCGTTAATATCAAGGTGGACGCCATACATAACATGGTTCAGGGCATGGTTAATCCCGATGTGAGTTTCATTCATATGAAGGATACACAGGGGCGATCCATGCTCCCCGGCACCTCAATGGCCGAGAGTGGGGAGCTTGTCTCTCAGGTGGTGTCGCCATATACCGGGTGGGTATATGAGGGAGGCCTTACCCAAGGCAGAGTGGTTGGTATCGTCAGCCAGCTGTACAATGTCTGGTTTATGGTCGGCCTTCTCATGTGCGTTGCCGGAATCGTCTGGATCGTATGGGTTACGCGCCGAAACTATAAACCGATTGAAGCCATCGTGTCCCGGATTCATAACTATTCGCAGACCAAAGCGAGCTCGCTGATCCAAAACAGTAAACAGGATGAGTTCGCATTTATCGAATCGGCCCTGGAGAGTATGCTGGAACAGGCGAGCAGCTTTCAACAGCAGCATCGGGAGGATTTGCTGCTGCGCAAAGCGCATCTGTTTCAACAGCTGATGGAGGGGCAGTACCCGTCCCATATGGAGCAGTGGAACGAGCAGCGCGATGCCATAGGACTGCCGGACTTGTCCCAATCACAGATCGTCAACGTCATCGAAATCGATAAATATCCATTGTTCTGCGAGCAGTACCCGCAGCAGGACCAGTATTTGATCAAATTTGCCCTCAAAAGTGTCGTTCAAGAAATTACAGCCGGGCAGATAACGAGTGTTTGGACGGAATGGATATCTGCTTCGAAGCTGGGAGTGATGACGATGGCAGATGAACAGGACGCAGCACAGCATGTGGTCACGCTGCTTGAGCAGGCCCGCCAATGGGTGGAGCAGCATCTGAAGCTGACCATAACCGTTGGAATGGGAGAGAAAGCGGAGCGATATACGGATATCCCGGAATCCTATAAGCAGGCCCTCACCGCATTGAAATACAAAATGATCCTCGGCGAGAACCGAATCATTCATTACGCCCAAGTATCCGGGGAGGAGAGGGGCCATGCCTTTGATTTCTTGAACCTCATCCGTTCAATGGCTCAATCCTTCCGGCTCGTCAACAGGGATTGGCAGGTGAAATACAATGCCCTCATCCATAACATTGGTCAAAACATGCTGGACCGGGACGGCGTGGTGAACCTGGCGGATTATATGATGTACTCGCTGGGACGCGAAATGTCGTGCATGGCAAAAGAATTTCAGGATTTGTGGATGACAGAGGGACAGCCTGCTTTACGGAATGCGCTCCAATCGTCCGATACGCTGGAGCAGCTGGAACAGGAGTTCGGGGAGGCTTTGTCCGCTCTGTATGACAGCATGCTCGCTCTCAAGGAGGGCCGAAATCATGCGGACACGATTCAGAAGGTGCGCTTGTTTATGGAGCAGAACTCGAGCAACCCGGATCTGTCCCTCAATTATTTAAGCGAACGCTTCAATATGAACTGGAAGACGCTGAGCAAGCTGTTCCGGGAGGAGACCGGCCAGAAATTCGTGGATTATTTAATTGAGCTGCGGATGAACCATGCCCGGAAATTGCTGGAAGAGACCCTGCTGCCCGTACAGGATATCGCGACCGAAGTCGGGTATTCCAATGTCATCTCGTTTGGCCGGATGTTTAAAAAGCTGATGGGAATGTCGCCAGGGGATTACCGTGAGCACGCAACTTATAAGCAGCAGAATTACGGGAACTAACGGATTCTTCTGACAGCTTCATGCACACTGAAACAAGTAGAGAGTCCTTCTGGCTGCTTCATGCACACTGAATCAAGTAGGAGAGTCTTTCTGACGGCTTCATGCATACTTGAAACAAGCAGATAGTCCTGCGGATGCCTTCCCGTGGGCTTTTTTGCTGTGAACGGAGATAGGTTTAGCGGCGGAAAAAGGTTTATCGGCCCTCACGGCCTGCCGGCTCTGAAGTTTCCTCTGCTCGAGGAAATACGTTGATTCGGAGAATCTTGTTTATTGATCGGATGGAGTCGTCCGCACTAGACTTGGGATCAACACAAAGCGAAGGAGGGTGACCCCATTGGCTCGTATGAGCAGCGCAATTACAGTACCTGCAGATGCACAGGCACCAACGAATCTACCGCCGAACAAGTCCATGAACCGAACCAGGAAGAAGCTGATGAAGCACTGGCAGTTCTATCTGCTCGTGTTCTTCCCGTTAGTCTACATCATCCTCTTCAAATACGTTCCCATGTTCGGCGTCTTGATTGCATTCAAGGAATACAACGTCGTACAGGGGATATTCGGCAGTCCTTGGGTAGGGTTCGATTATTTCAAGCAATTGTTCGACGCTCCGTTCTTCTGGCAGTATGTCCGCAACACGCTCGAGATTTCCCTGTACGGCCTGCTGGTCGGTTTCCCTGCACCTATTCTGTTGGCGCTGGCACTGAATGAAATCAGGAACGGCCGCTTCAAGAAAACCGTCCAGATGGTGACATACGCGCCGTACTTCATATCAACGGTGGTCATCGTTTCGATTCTAATCGTGAACCTCTCGCCCAACACGGGGCTGATGAGCAATCTGTTTCGGGCGCTTGGGCTTGAGACCGTTGATTTTCTCGGCGTGCCGGAACTGTTCAAGTCAATCTATGTCTGGTCCGACGTGTGGCAGTTCACCGGTTACGGAGCGATCATCTATATTGCGGCTTTGGCGGGAGTCAATCCCGATCTGTACGAAGCGGCAAGAGTGGACGGAGCAACCCGGCTTCAAAAAATCATCTATATCGATATCCCCAGCTTGTTTCCGGTCATCGTCATTTTGCTCATATTGAATCTGGGCAACCTGATGAGCCTGGGCTTTGAAAAAATTTATCTCATGCAAAACCCGCTCAATCAGAACACGTCCGAAGTCATCTCCACCTATGTGTACAAGGTCGGCCTGCTCGGAGCCAATTTCAGCTTCTCCGCCGCCATAGGCCTGTTCAATTCCATTATCAATTTCATTCTGTTGGTCATCGTCAATTACGTATCCCGAAAAGTCTCATCCACAAGTCTATGGTAGGAGGAATCGCATGAGCAGATCAACCGTACGGGAGTCCACTGCAGACCGGATTTTCCTTGGTATCGTGTATTTGTTTTTATCCGTCGTACTGATCGTCATTCTGTTTCCGCTGCTGCATATTGTAAGCGCATCCTTTAGCTCCCCGGGCGCGGTCTCGTCGGGCAAAGTGTGGCTGTGGCCGGTGGATGTAACGCTGATCGGCTACAAAGCGGTATTCCAGAATTCCAACATTCTGATCGGGTTTGGCAACTCATTGTTTTATGCTGTGGTCGGCACGATCGTGAATGTCGCATTCACCGTGATGCTTGCCTATCCGCTGGCCCGCAAAACATTTTACGTTCGCAACATCATCATGATGCTGCTGGTGTTCACGATGTTTTTTGACGGCGGGCTCATTCCGAACTATTTGCTCGTGAAGTCGCTTGGCATGCTCGACACGCGCTGGGCCATGATCATACCGGGTGCGTTAGCCGTGTTTCAGGTCATTATCGCCAGAACCTTTTTTCAGACGACGATCCCGGAGGAACTGGCCGAAGCGGCGGAGATGGACGGCAGCAGCGACATTACCTTTTTCCTTAAAATCGTCCTTCCGCTATCGAAGCCGATCCTGGCCGTGCTCGCGCTCATGTATGCCGTCGGCCATTGGAATTCCTATTTCAACGCCCTGATTTATTTGAAGGACAGCAGCCTGCTTCCGCTTCAGATCTTCCTGAGGGATATTCTGATCCTGAATTCCGTGAGCGCCGAGATGGTGACAAACGTGAATGAACTGCTTGTCCGTGAAGGGCTGAAGGATTTGCTGAAGTATTCGTTGATCGTGGTGGCAAGCGCCCCGGTATTGATCATTTACCCGTTTGTGCAGAAGTATTTTGTGAAAGGCGTAATGATCGGGTCCTTGAAAGGGTGAATCAAATTCCGTGAAGGAGGTGAGGCCGACACTATAGAATAGGGTAATTCCGATGTTCGGACATATAGGGGGTTTATGCAAACATACGGTTTCGCTTACGAAGTACGGGCAGGTATTCCATATTAGGGAGGAATTGATTTGAAAAGGTTCACTGGATTAGGTTTAAGTCTGGTTCTCGTGGCAGTGCTGGCTCTATCCGCTTGCGGCAAGACGAGTGAAACAGGAACTGATGGTGCGGCAAGTCCTTCGGGGTCAGGGGCACCCGTTGAGCTATCGGTATTCGCTCCTCAGTCCGCCGGCATCGAGAGTCTCGACGTCAATCCGTTCTCCAAGCATATCGAAGAGAAGCTGGGGCTAACATTTAAGTGGAATACGACGCCTGACGCGGTATTCAACGACAAGAAACTGCTGATGTTGGCCAGCGGGGACTACCCGGCGCTTATTATGAATGCCGGCATATCCAAGGCCGATCAGATCAAGTACGGAATGCAGGGGGCCTTTATTCCCTTGAATGATTTAATCGAACAGCATGCACCGAACATTAAAAAGGCATTGGAGGAAGTTTCCTATTTGAAATCCGCCACGACGGCACCGGACGGCAATATATATGCGCTTCCGAAGGTGAACCAGTGCCTGCACTGCACGTATGGCCAGCGGATGTGGATCAATACCACTTGGCTTGAGAAGTTAGGCCTAGAGATGCCAACCACAACCGATGAGTTCTATGAGGTGCTTAAAGCCTTTAAAGAGAAGGACCCGAACGGCAATGGCAAGGCCGACGAGATCCCGATGACCACTTCGCTCGATGTGTGGGGAGGAGGAGTTGACGCCTTTTTGATGAATGCTTTTATATATAACAATGGTACGACCTATTTAAGCGTGAAGGATGGCAAGGTGATATTGTCCGCGGCTGAGCCCGAGTGGAAGGAAGGTTTAAAATATCTCAACAAACTGTACAGTGAAGGACTGATCGACAAAGGAGCGTTTACCCAAAACGGCGATGCCGTCAAGCAGCTCGGGAACAAAGCGGACAATGTGGTCGGCGCCGTGGGTTATGCGCTGATCAGCAGCGTGCTGGAACCAACCGACGCTAAGCCCCGCCATAAGGAATACGACGTCGTTCCCCCGCTGAAAGGACCGAACGGGGTACAGCTTGCAGGTTATAGCGTCGGAGCAGGCGACGGATCGTTTGTCATTACGAACAAAGCGACGGAGGAGCAGCGGATCGCGGCGATCAAACTGGCGGACTACCTATTCTCCGAAGAAGGCACCGTGATGACCTCCTGGGGCTTTGAAGGAGATGGATGGCGGAAGGCGGAGTCCGGGGCGCTTGATTATAATGGCGAACCGGCCGAATACGAAGCGTTGAAACGGGATGTACCGGAGGGATCGCTTGACGTAACCTGGTGGCAGCTCGGCACCATGCTGATGGTGAACTCCCTTCGCGAATCGTTTGTCGCTCCGAAAGATCCGCTCGGCAACGGAGCTTACGAGTATCGCTTGTGGCTGGCTGCAAAGAAATACGAGCCTTTTGCCAAACCGGAGTTGGTGTACCCGACGGATGTATTTATCGATCCGAAAGACGCCACCTTCATCGCGCAGATTCAGAAGACGATTCAGGATTACGTGAAATCGAATCTGGCCCAATTCGTAACCGGCAGCAAGGATATCGAGAAGGACTGGGATGCCTATGTCAGCGGATTTAAGGGACTGCAGTTGGATAAGTATCTGGAGATTCATCAGAAAGCATTAGACAACCAAGGATAGAGGGATGGGAGGTTTATCGCTTGCACAATTTCATTGAATACGCTGCCAATATTAAGCCCTCGGAACGTCAATTAGCCGTCCAGGAGATGGAGTTCTACGCTTTCTTTCATTTTACCATCAATACGTTCACGGATATGGAATGGGGTACGGGAAAAGAAGACCCTGCGCTGTTCAATCCGGAGGAGCTGGACGCGGATCAGTGGGTGAGCGCTTGTGTCAGCGCCGGCATGCGCGGCTTGATTCTCACCTGCAAGCATCATGACGGTTTCTGTTTATGGCCGAGTCAATATACGGAGCATTCCGTGAAGAGCAGCCCTTGGCGAAACGGACTCGGGGATGTGGTGAAGGAGGTTGCCGATGCCTGCAGGAGAGGGGGGATCAAGTTTGGAATCTATTTATCCCCTTGGGACCGGCATGAACCGTCGTACGGCGACTCGCCGAGGTATAATCAATTTTTCCTGAACCAATTAAGAGAATTGCTGACCGGCTACGGCGAGATATTCTGCGTCTGGTTCGATGGTGCCTGCGGCGAAGGCCCGAACGGCAAGCGCCAGGAATACGATTGGGAAGCGTACTATGCTCTGATTCGGGAGCTGCAGCCGAATGCCGCCATCTCGGTATGCGGACCGGATATTCGCTGGTGCGGGAATGAAGCGGGGCATTGCAGGGAGTCGGAGTGGAGCGTCGTTCCCGCTTCGCTGCGCCAGAATGAAGCAATCCAGGAAAAGTCGCAGCAAACGGATGATCGGGCATTTGCACGCCGCTATGAATCGAGCGAAGAGGATCTCGGCAGCCGAAGCGTCATTCAGGGCGAGAAAGAGTTAGTATGGTATCCGGCCGAAGTCAACACGTCGATCCGTCCCGGATGGTTCTACCATGCGTCTGAAGACGATAAGGTCCGATCACTGGAGGAATTGCTGCATATTTACTACGGCTCGGTTGGCGGCAATGCCACATTTCTGCTCAATATTCCTCCGGATACCCGTGGACTCGTTCATGAGGTTGATTTGCAGCGGCTGCAGGAACTGGGTGACGCCATTCGAAATACATTCGAATCCAACCTGGCTGCTGATGCGGATGTTACGGCATCCGAGACGAAGGCAGGGCGGGACGCTCGTAATATGGTGGATGGCAGCAAGGATACGTATTGGAGCCCAGAGGACGGTACGGAATACGCGGTGATTGAGTTGGACTTCGGGCGAGCGATTGATTTCGATCATATCGTATTGGCTGAATACCGGTACGGGCAGCGGATCGAGCGCTTCGAGCTTGAATATATGGAAAATGGGAACTGGCATGCGATCCAATCTGGGACGGTGATCGGGCGCAAACGCATTTGCCGCTTTCCCGCTGTACGGGCTCAATATATCAGGCTTACCATTTTGGAATCGAGACGGTGTCCGCGTCTGTCCGGCTTTGAAGTATACCGTAGCTCGCAGGATTGATGGGAGAATTCTAGCATCTTCGCGGAATTCCTGTATAGAGCCATAATAAGGCGGCCACCGCAAAGGAGCGGTGGCTCCTTTTTTTCGGAAACGCAAAATTCACCTTCCGTTTCATCCAGATTAGTGTAAGATGTACGTGAAAGTATCCCATTTCATTGTAGAGAGGTGTAACCTGCATGAGTCATTCCGTATCATTTGAGACCCGGCTGTTGAGCTCTTTGTCCAAAGTATTTGCCGATGAAGAACTATCCCAAGCCTCGTATGACAGAGGGTCGTCGTTTGGCAATGAGACGTACTCGTTTCAAGTTGCTTACCGTTCCAATCGCTTGTTGAAAAACATCCGCGTTCATCTGCAATCTGAGTTGAGCGAGCGGATTACCGTCCGTTCTGTAGGCCTGGTTCCATCGGAGATGCCTACGTATCATGATCATGACGAGTTTATCTTAAGAGCTGCGCCCGGGCTGTATCCGGACCCTTTGCTGCCTCTGGCATCAGAGCCTGTTATAACCGGATGCCCGAACCAGTGGAGAAGTCTATGGATTACGGTACAGCCTGAGGGTGAGATCAAGGGCGGTACATATGAAATCTGGATCCGTTTTGAAGCGGAGTCAGGGGAGTCGCTTGGAGAAGAGGTGTTCACGCTGGAAGTGATTCCGACAACCTTGCCGGACCAGACGCTGATTCATACGGAATGGTTCCATGCCGATTGCCTGGCGAACTACTACGAGGTGGGGATATTTAGTGAACGGCATTGGACGTTGATTGGTCAATTTATGCGGACCGCCGCTCAGCATGGCATCAATATGATCCTGACCCCATTGTTTACGCCTCCGCTGGATACGGAAGTGGGCGGAGAACGGCCAACGGTGCAGCTGGTTGATGTCGCTGTAACCCAGGCTGGAGCGTATGCGTTTGGGTTTGATAAACTGGACCGCTGGGCAGACCTGTGTGATTCTAATGGAATTCAGTATCTGGAATTCTCGCATCTTTTCACCCAGTGGGGAGCCGGGCATGCGCCGAAGATTATGGCTAACGTGAACGGAAAGCCTGAGAAGCTGTTCGGATGGGAGACGGATGCGACCGGAGAAGAGTATCATGCCTTCATCAGACAATTCATACCGGCGCTGACCGGTTGGATTGAAAGCCGGGGACTTGAACAGCGATGCTATTTTCATGTATCCGATGAGCCGTCCGAGTCCCATCTGGAGGCATACGGTCATGCAAGCCGGTTGATGAACGAGCTGCTGCCGGATTACCCGATCATTGACGCGCTCTCCGATATTTCGTTCTATGAGCAGGGGCTGGTGAAGCGTCCGATTCCGGCCAGCAATCACATTGAGCCTTTTCTGGATCAACAGGTAGCGTCACTGTGGACCTATTATTGCTGTTCCCAGTACAAGGAAGTGTCCAACCGTTTCTTCAATTTGCCTTCGGCAAGAAACCGGATCATCGGGATTCAGCTGTATAAGTTTAACATCGAGGGATTTCTCCACTGGGGATACAATTTTTGGAATTCGCAATACTCAAAACGCGCCATTGATCCGTTCAAGGTGACGGATGCGGATTGCGGCTTTCCTTCCGGGGATGCTTTTGTGGTATACCCTGGTGAAGATGGTCCGATCGAATCCATTCGGCTGAAGGTATTCCTGGAAGCGCTTCAAGATTTGAGAGCGCTTCAGTTGCTGGAGACGCAGATCGGCAGAGAGGCCGTGCTGCAGGCGCTGGAGGAAGGGCTTGCCGAGCCAATCACCTTTAAGACGTATCCGAGGGAGCAGGAATGGCTGCTGTCGAAGCGGCAGTGGATCAACGATAAGATCAAGGAAAGTTTGGTTGTGAAGTAAGCGGGCTGGTGAGTACAAACTAAATCTTGGCGGCATAGAACTCTGTATAAGAAGGTCTCGCATTCCCGTTATAGGAATGTGAGACCTTTATTTTATTTACATAATACGCGCTTGAAGAAACGAATGGTTTCTTTCCATGATTCTACGCTTGCTTGTGCAAGAGCCTGTTGGTTTCCCTGATCGGAGGTGGTCGTTTATCATGGAATTAAGATTGCTGATTACAATTCTTGGAAGGTTCACCATCATAATCTCCTTTGCATTCGTGTCAAGATGGTATAGTTCTGTTAATGGACACTTAAATCCTGTTAAATCCAAAGAATTGGCCAAGGTTGTTTGATATAAAAAGTCGGCCTGTCACCGGCAAACCACGCCCGAGGCGAAAGAGGCCTGCTGTGGTTCTAGTGGTACCGCCGAATTTATGCCATCATAAGAGCAAGGGGGTAAGAACGATGTATTTGGATTTCAAGTTGGCGGATGATCGTCCGGCGTACATTCAAGTTAAAGATTACATGAAGCGCTTGATGACGACCGGGGCGCTGCAAGCCGATCAGAAGCTCCCCTCCACGCGCGAGCTAAGCGCGCTGTTTCGGGTAGGCCGTAATACGGTCCTGAGTGCTTACTCGGATTTGGAGGATGAAGGTTATATCTACGCGGTTAAAGGGCAAGGGCATTTTGTTGTCCCTTCGATCAGCGGGGCATCCATGCAGCCCGAAGGTAAACGGCTGGACTGGGGTCCTCGTCTGAACGAATACGCCAGGCTTGCGGAAGAGAATGATCTGATGAAACACGGCATCCGCGCTGAGAAGGGCTCCATATCTTTTACAAGCATCGCTCCCGACGAGAAGCTGTTCGATCTGCAAAATGTTAAACGGGCATTCCTGGACCGGATGTCGCTTGAAGGTGATGTACTTCTAAACTACGGTTACGCCAAGGGCTATAAACCGCTTATTGATTACCTCCTCCGTTATATGGAGAACAAGGGCGTGAACATTCAGGGTAAGGATATGCTGATCACCAGCGGTTTTACGGAAGGATTAAGTCTGGTGCTATCCGCCTTGAACAAAGGGCATGGCCGCATTCTGTGCGAGAATCCTACCCATCATACAGCTATTAAAAATTTTAAAATGCACGGGTACGCCATTACCGGCGTCGAGATGGAGCAAGACGGCATTAGCCTGACGGGGCTTGCACGCGAGCTGTCGGAGCGGACGTACGACATGGCGTACCTTGTGCCTTCCTATCATAATCCTACAGGAATCGTAATGTCTCACCAGAAGAGGCTGGAAGCGCTCCGGCTGCTGAATGAGTACGAAATTCCCGTTATCGAAGATGGTTTCAACGAAGAGCTGCGCTATTCGGGCTCGCACATCGCGCCTCTCGTTGCATGTGCAGGCGGCGAGAACAACAGCGTGATCTATTTGGGCAGCTTCTCCAAAATCCTATTTCCCGGCTTGCGAGTCGGATGGGTGTTAGCTGACAAGACTCTGATTCATTATCTGGAGAGCGTGAAACGCGCCCGCAGCATTCATACGTCGACCCTGGATCAATCCCTGCTCTTTCAATATCTGTACAACGGCAACTTCGAGAAATATTTAAAGAGGGCGAAGGCCGAGTACAAGCGAAAATATGAGCTGGCGATCCGCTGCTGCGAGGAGTGGATTCCGATGGAGCGGTTGTCCGGCGACGGCGGGCTTCACCTGTTCGTTGAATTCGGTCCCGACTTCCGGACCCGGGAACTGCTAGAAGCCTGCTCGACTCAGGGTGTGGTGTTCACGCCGGGCGACATTTTCTATACCGATGGCGGCGGCCATCACACCATGCGCCTCGGATTCTCCCGCGTCTCCGACGAGAACATCGAGAAGGGAATCCGCATCATCGGCGAGGCGGCCAGAAAGCTGGTGTAATAAAGCTACAACGGAGAAGGCGGAATTATTGTGTAGAAGCGCAGCGTTCTCCTTTGTCGTCGGATTTCAACAAATGAATATTCAATCAGCGGAAATCTGAGGGCAACAGAGATCGGAAGAATAATCCGCATGCGTAGTGGTGATCAGCTTGCAAGGAAGTTGGTCTGAGAAAAAGAACTTTTGACTTCAACGGAGAAGGCGGAATGATTCTGTAGAAGCGCAGCGTTCTCCTTTGCCGTCGGATTTCAACAAAAGAATATTCAATCAGTGGAAATCTGAGGGCAACAGAGATCGGAAGAATAATCCGCATGCGTAGTGATGATCAGCTTGCAAGGAAGTCGGACCTCTGACTGCAACGGTGAAGGCGGAGCATGCGGAGAGGTGTCACAAAACTTTTAGGAGGTCTACATCATGAAGGTTGGCGTCATCATGGGAGGCGTATCATCCGAGCGTGAAGTTTCGCTAATGACTGGCAAAGAGATGATCGCTCATCTGGATAAAAGCCGCTACGAGGTTTATCCGATCGAGATTAACGATAAACGCGAGCTGATCAGCAAAACGAAAGGCATCGATATTGCTTTGCTCGCCCTGCACGGGCAATACGGGGAAGACGGGACGGTGCAAGGCACACTCGACTCCCTGGGCATTCCGTATACAGGCAGCGGCGTTCTCTCCAGCAGCGTCTGCATGGATAAAGACCTGAGCAAGAAGCTACTGCGGTACGAGGGATTGATTACAGCCGATTGGATCATGGTCAGCAGTACGGAGGAGTTGGCCGCCGCTGACGTGGAGGGACTCGGATTTCCTGTCGTGGTGAAGCCGAATGCAGGCGGGTCCAGTGTTGGCACTCGGATCGTGCGTGATACGGCAGCCCTTGCCTCTGCCGTCGAAGAGGCATTGCGGTGGGACCGCTCCGTGATGATCGAGCAAATGATCGAGGGAGAAGAGATTACCTGCCCGGTCTTGAACGGTGAGATGCTCCCGATTGTGTCCATCAAGCCGAACGCCGAGTTTTTCGATTATATCTCCAAATACGAAGAAGGCGAGGCGGATGAGCAAGTGATTGAGCTTCCTGCCGAACTTCAGCAGCGGGTGCGCGCAGCAGCGCTTCAATGCTATAAGGCGCTGAAGTGCAGTGTGTATGCCCGAATCGATATCATCCTGAAGGAAGAGACTCCTTATATTTTGGAGGTCAATACGCTTCCGGGTTTAACCAAGAACAGTCTGCTGCCAAGAAGCGCGGAAGCGGCGGGTTATTCGTTCAGCGGGCTTCTGGATGCCATCATTGAAACTTCATTATCGGAACGAAAAAGCGAAGGCAAGGAGTAGAGGGATATGAATACAACGAGCAGCTTTCTAACATCAACGGTGCAAGTCATGCCGCCTTCCGGCATCCGGCAATTTTTTAATGCGGCGGAAGCGGACGATGATGTCATTTCTCTCGGCGTGGGGGAACCGGATTTTGTGACGCCTTCATGTGCGATTGAGGCCTGTAAACGAGCTCTGGAACATGGCCGCACGATGTATACGCCGAATGAAGGGCTAATGGAGCTAAGGGAAGGGATTGCGGAATATCTGGATACCGGATTCCAGCTGCAATACGAGCCGTCCAGAGAGATACTGGTCACGGTTGGCGGCAGCGAAGCGATTGATCTTACGCTGCGAGCGCTCATTTCGCCGGGAGATGAAATTATTATTCCCGTGCCGGGATATGTCGCTTATGCCCCTCTTGTGCAATTGAACGGAGGAACTGTCGTCGAACTGGAGCTTTCCGCAGAACATAACTTCAAATTGACTGCGGATGCGCTGCAGAAGGCGATTACCCCTCGGACGAAAGCGATCGTTGTTAACTTTCCAAGCAATCCGACAGGCGCCGTGATGACCTATGAGGATTGGCTGCCGATTGCGCACCTTGCGGTTACGCACAATTTGGTGGTGATTTCAGACGAGATGTATGCCGAGCTTACCTATGGCCGCACGCATACCAGTATTGCTTCGCTGCCTCGGATGCGGGAGCGCACCATCGTCATCGGTGGATTTTCCAAAGCCTTTGCCATGACGGGCTGGCGGGTCGGTTACCTCTGCGGCGATTCCCACTTGGTGAGCGCTATGGTCAAGATTCATCAGTATACTGCGCTCTGTGCACCCATCATGGGGCAGATTGCGGCTCTCGAATGTTTAAGGAATGGACTCGGGGATCGGGACGTGATGAAGCAGGCTTATGATGAACGCAGAAGGATGTTTGTGCAAGGTCTGACCGATATCGGCCTAAGCTGCCGCGATCCTCAGGGTGCTTTCTATGCATTCCCCAGCATAAGCGGCACCGGCCTGGGCTCGCAGCAGTTTGCGGAACGATTGCTTCGGGAGGCAAAAGTCGCTGTTGTACCCGGTTATGTGTTCGGTGCCGGGGGCGAAGGCTTTATTCGCTGCTCGTATGCCGCTTCGTCCGATCAATTGAGCGAAGCGCTCGATCGAATGGAGCGCTGGCTTCGAACGCATGCAAGTACTGACCGTGGTCTGCCCACCTTACAGAATTCTTGAGAGTTTACGGTAATCGGTAGCGGTAATTCCCTCCAGTCTGCGGAAGATTCGGCTAAAATAATGAATATCCGGGTATCCGACCCCTTCGCCAACCGCCTCGATCGAGATGTCGGATTCCCGGAGAAGCCGACGTGCTTCTCGGTGACGAACGGATTGCACGAATTCACTTGGCGGCATCCCCGCAAAGCGTTTGAACAATTTGGCGGTATGATCCGGGCTTAACATCAAATGCTCCGCAATCACTTTGTTGCTCCAGTCTTTGGCTGGAGTTTTTTCGATTTGAGACATCAGTTCAATCAGTTTGGCATCGTGCGGTGACGTTTCCGTCAAGGCTTGGGAAGGATGCGTCCGAAGCAATTGAACCAGCGCATCCAGCATCAGCCCTTTGCAGGCAAGCTCATAGCCGGCGGGACGCAGGGTGAATTCCTCCACGATTCGTTCCATCATCTGCACGCAAGGCAATGGTGGCGTGTAGATGACGCGGGAAGATAGCGGGGGAAAAGCGGAGGACACCGCTTCATGCGCGAATTTATCCGTATCCAGCACGGCCTCATTTACGATCATATCCGCTTCGGTCTGTATGTCCAGCTCATCAAAGAAATCAAAATGAATCCCCAGAAACCGCGCGTCAGGATGGGAAACTACCTCATTCTGGTGGTAAATACCGGACGGCAGAAAGATCAGCTGACCCGCTTCGATGTGATAGCGGTTCCCGTACATCGTGGTAGCAGCTTCCCCTTGGTATACATAGAGCAGCTCAAAATCGTATAATCTGCGCTGCGGGAGTGATCCCGTCGCCATGCGTTGAAACTGCGCATAGTGAATGCAGGGTGACCATTCCCTAAAAGGCGCTTCGCGTTTTATCGGAAAATCGAGGTCCATATCGGCCATCGTAAACTCACTCCAAAATGTTATTAAGAGATGATGAATAGAACGGAATTGTCCAAATAATCACTTTTCTATCTAAAGCATTTGGCGGAATATTTATTTATTATATAAGTATTATTACATCCGAATGGTTTATTTACAACTTGACGGAAAAAGTCAAATGATGCGTTTCAGAAAACGAGTGTTACAACATCAACCTATTGATTTTAGGAGGGATTCACGATGAAGAAAGGGATTAATATCTGGTCGTTCCCGGGGGATGCTTCCATCTCCGACTGCATCCAATTGGCAAAAGAAGCTGGGTTTGAAGGAATCGAATTGTCATTAAACGAAACAGGGGAGCTCGGACTTCAGGCTGGTGACAAGGAAGTACAGGCCATAGCGGCACAGCTGAAAGAAGCGGACCTGGATATCGCGGGTTTGGCGACAGGTTTGTATTGGGAATACCCGATGACAAGTGATGACCCGGCTGTCCGTGAGAAGGCCATGGATATTTGCAAGAAGCAGCTGGAACTCGCGTCTGCATTTGGAGTGGATGCCATACTTGTGATCCCAGGGGCGGTCGGGGTCGATTTCGTTCCCGGTTCAGCAGTCATTGACTACGAATATGCCTACGAGCGGGCTCAAGAATCCATTCGTAAGCTGGTTCCTTACGCGGAAAGCGCCGGCGTTGCCATCGCGCTCGAGAATGTATGGAATAAATTCCTGCTGTCACCGCTGGAATTGCGGACCTTCATTGATGAGATCGGTTCCGAATATGTCGGCTCCTATTTCGACGTAGGTAATGTTGTGCATAACGGTTATCCGGAGCACTGGATTCGGATTTTGGGTGAGCGGATCAAAAAAGTCCATTTCAAAGATTACCGCAGACAGGCAGGCGGATTGCACGGTTTTGTCGACCTGTTGGCAGGGGACGTTAATTATCCGGCCGTTGTTGAAGCGCTGCGCTTGATTGGCTATGACAACTATGTCACGGCAGAGATGATCCCGGCGTATACCCACTATTCGGAGCAGATCATATTTAATACATCCAATGCAATGGATGCGATTCTTGGACGTACGCCATCTTTGCGCAAGCCGGATGCACGCCAGCATCAAGGCCAATCATAATAAGGGATACGGAGGGAATGAGAATGCTGAAAATCGGAATATTGGGATTTGGTTTTATGGGCCGCATGCATTTCGACAATTATGTTCGACTAGCCGAAGAGGGTGCGGACATCCAGCTGGTGGCGATTTGCGATCTGCGTATTGATGAGCTTAAGGACAGCAAAGCCAACGGCAATATGGCAACCGAGCGGGATGTATACGACCTGGAGCCTTATCATCTTTATGACCATGTGGACAAAATGCTGGAGAATGAAGAGCTGGATATAGTGGATGTATGCCTGCCGACATATTTGCACGCGGACATGTCCTGCATGCTGCTGGAGAAGGGCATTCACGTCATGTGCGAGAAACCTGTCGCAGGCAGCTCGGAGGAAGCCTGGCGCATGGTGAAAACAGCGGAGCGCACAGGAAAAACGCTCATGATCGGACAATGCCTGCGTTTCTGGCCAGCCTATGAATATTTGAAAGAATGTGTGGAGGACGGCCGTTATGGAAGCATCGTTGCAGGCGAATTCTTCCGGGGATCGGAGCCGCCGCAAGGTTGGTTCCTGGAAGGAGACAAGAGCGGTGGCTGTATCACGGACATGCACGTGCATGACGTGGATATGATCCACTATCTCATGGGCAAGCCGGAGCGGGTATCGACATTTGCTAAAACGATTATTAAAGGAAGCTCGTACGATATCGTATCCACCCACTACAGTTTCCCGGATGGCAAAGTAATTAACGCACATGCGGATTGGACATTGCACGGCGAGCACGGTTTTTATATGGGGTATCGGGTGAATCTGGAAGAGGCTACGCTGGTGTTCGAGAATAATGAACTGACGGTGTACCCTGAAGACGCTCCAGGCTTTACGGCTGAGCTGTCCGAGGATTCCGGCTATTACCGTGAACTCCGGTATTTCATTGGCCATGTTGCGCAAGGAAAGCCGGTAACGGTATGTACGCCAGAAAGCGCTGCCGGATCGCTGGAAATTATTGAAGCCGAGATTCGTTCCGCGAGAGCGAACGGCGCTTTGGAGACGGTATCTGGGAAACAGGTAGTATCCTAATTTACTTACTATATAGATTGAATTAATGAAAAGAGGAACCTCAACGGAGAAGGCGGAATTATTCTGGAGAAGCGGTAGCGGTCGCCTTTGCACCCGGATTTCAACCATTTTTAATGGATTGATAGAAATCTGGGGGCAACAGCGATCGGAAGAATAATCCGTATTCGTAGTGATGCTCGGGCTGAGAATCTTTAGTTCAACTTATATAGGTAGAATAATATAAACAAGGCCAACCAGGGAGTAACCTGATTGGCCTTGTTCAGTTCATAAGTTCATAAGTTCACTGCATCTATCAAAGCAATAAGCATTGACATGCTACAGCAAAAACTCTAAATGAGTGTGTAAATGTTAAGCTCTGAATGTTTTCAAGAAGTCCACGGCGAGCTTGATATCCGCTTCCGGATTGGCTTTCACTTCACGTTCGATTGTCAGATACCCCGTATAGCCAATATCTTTGAGAGCTTGCAAGTAAGCGTTCCAGTTAACGCCGCCTTCACCAAGCGGTACCTCACGGAACTTCTCGCCGGATTCCGCCATATCGGCAATTTTGTCATGGTCAAGCGCAGGTGCTTCGTATCCGAAATCACCGTATACATCACGAGGATCGATATAGTCAGCAAGCTTGATTCCGTCCTTCGCGTGCGTATGAACGATATAATCCTTCAGATTGTACACACCCTGTACCGGATCGTCTCCAGTGACCATGACCATATTGGCTGGATCAAAGTTAACGGACACACCGTTGGAACCGAGACCGTCCAGGAATGATTTCAAATGAGCCGAAGGCTCCGGACCTGTCTCGATGGCAAAGAAGGCGTTCATCGACTTCGCGAATGTGCTAAGCTCCAGACAAGCTTTATGCATCGTTTCATATACGCGGCTGTTATGATCTTGCGGCACGATACCGATATGCGTGGTGATGATATTGGTTCCCAGCTCCAAGCCGAGCTCCATGATTCGTTTGGATTTCTCGATTTTAGCCGCATTTTCGGCAGGGTCCTGGAAGCCGTGTCCGCCAAGGTCACCAACGAGAGCGGAGATTTCAAGTCCCAGTGAATCGATGTAATCCTTCAATTCTTTACGTGCCGAAGCAGAGAGGTTGGCTGGATCCATTTCGCCATGAATGGCATAGATCTGAACGCCGTCTGCACCGACTTCCCGGGCTTTAAGAAGGCCATCTCTTACTCCTACTCGAAAGCTGTCAACAATAACGCCAATTTTGTTAGGCATGATAGGTTTCGACATCCTAATATCCCCCTTGTATCATCCTTGTGTTATCCATCGTCCGTCTGACTTAAACTTCATTCCAGGCTTTACGGACATATTCCAATCCAAACTTGGCACCCGTGCGGCAATCTTCCAGCCCCTCGAATTCAATCGAGATGTAGCCGTCATAACCGGATTCCTTCACGATGCGAACGACTTCCGGCATATCGATATCGCCTTGGCCGACAATCGCGCCACGCAGCCAGTTGCCGCTGGAGGTGTTAAACCAACCGGATCCAGGTGCGCGGTGAGCCGGGCGATAATAGAAGTCCTTGAAGTGAACCATCGAAGCCAAGCCGATGTTGTTCGCGACAGCCACAGTGGATACCTCATCTGCACAGAGGAAGTTTCCGATATCCAGGGTTGTTTTGAAGTTAGGGTGATTTACGGTCTGAACCAGCGCTTTTACACGGTCGCTATGTTGAATGAAATAGCCATGGTTCTCCACGCTTGTGGTAATGCCGCGTTCAGCCGCGTAATCGGCAATGATCCGACATGCATTGGCTAGACGGGGAAGTTCCTCCAGGAAATGCTTGATGGACAAGTCTTTGGAAGAGGCTACGTCATGACGCATCAGCTTAACGCCAAGCGCAGCCGCAATGTCCACTTCACTTTTAACTCGTTCAATCTCCGCTTCATATGCAGCGTCATCCAATTCCGCAAAATTGGCGCCGATGGCATAGTTGGAGATTTCAAGCCCTTTGGAAGCGGCATGGGATTTAATCGTATCGATCAACTCCGGCGTTTCCTTCAGGTTAAAGCCGAGCGGAACGATCTCGATATGCTCTCCGCCGATTTCTGCAACGTAGTCGATGACATCGGTAATGGTCATTTCGCCTTTGTTCATGGCCTGGTACAGGCTGTACGAGCTTATTCCAAGTTTCATAGGAGAACTTCAACTCCTTTTTCGGCGGATTCATAGATCCCGCACAGAATCTTCATGATCTCAACGCCGTCTTCTACTGGGCTGAGAGGTGATGTGCCGTTCTCGATGCTGGAAATGAAATGATCGACTTCGCTTTGGAAAGCCGCGTCGAAAGCGAATCCTGTACTGTCTGTCTGAGGCTGAATGTTGATGATGGTATCGTGTTTCTCCGTGACGATGACCACTTCAGGATCAATCTCAAAGCCGCCCTTGTCTCCATATAATTTAACGGATTGCAGATTTTCCTTAGCGTGCAGCGTGAAGCTGACGTCCACCAGTATAGAGGCGCCGTTTTCAAAACGGATCATCGCATTCGCCATATCCTCAACCGTGTTCTTCTCCGCGTCATAGTCAGCCGCTTTGTAGAAGGAGAGGTTGCGAACGTTAGAGCGATTGCCCAGCTTCCGGTATGTATTGGCGCTGACAGAAACTGGTTTAGGGCGACCCATCATGTACCAGCACAGATCAATGACATGCACGCCGATATCGATGAGAGGTCCGCCGCCGGAACGCTCAATATCAGAGAACCAGCCGCCTGGATTGCCGAGACGACGAACGGAGGAAGCCTTCGCGAAATAGATTTCTCCGAATTCACCCTTGTCTGCAAACTCGCGGAGCATTTGAGCGTTAGGGTCATAACGTCTTACGAAACCGACCTGAAGCAGCTTGCCGGAGGATTTAACGGCTTCCTGTACTTGAAGCGCTTCCTCAACGGTACGGCAGAGAGGTTTCTCAACCAGAACGTGTTTGCCTGCATTCAGTGCCGCAATACTGATTTCGGCATGTGTATTGTTCCAGGTACAGATGCTTACTGCATCAATGTCCGGATCAGCCAGAAGTTCGTTATAATCGGTGTAGACTTTGGTAGCACCGTATTGTTCAGCTGCACGCTGTGCTCTTTCTTCATTTAAATCGCAGACGGCGAGCAAATTCGCGTTCGCATGTTTTTGATAGGATTGCAAATGCATAGCAGAGATCGATCCCGTGCCAATGACGCCAACATTAATAGATTTCATGAGTTCACTCCTCTGAATTTACTGCATTACACTTTCGTATTATAATGCTTTTAGAGGAAGACACCATGATAAACCGTGCTGTTTGTTTGTACAATTGTGCTGTCTTACTGGGAGGAGATCAGAACATTGGACAAAACACTTCAAGAACCGATGACCATGCCGGATCCTCAGTTTCCGATTAAGGTCCATCGTTGCGTGTTTGATGGCCGGGGACAGGTTTTGTTTAACCATCATTGGCATGAACATCTTGAAATTCTATATATTGTATCTGGGGAAGCGAGTCTGGAGTGCGGCTCGTCCACCTTCACGGTCAAGGAAGGCGATATGATCGTCATTAACCGGAATGAGCTGCATTATGGCGTCAGCCTATCGGATCATTTGTTTTATTATGCGTTAATCGCGGACTTTTCGCTGCTTCAGAGCCATTCGCTGGATGCAACCGAGATGAAATTCATCACACCCATCACCCAGAACCGGCTAATCTTCGAGAATCGAATTAGCGGGGATGATGCGCTAGCCTCCATGTTGTCCATCATTCATGAGCTGCAGCAGCGGGAATTCGGTTATGAGTTGGCTGTTAAATCAGAGCTGTATCGGCTGCTTACGCTGCTTGTACGAGGTTATGTAGCGACGGTTCTTACCCTGGATGAATACGTCGAGCGGATGAAGAATGTGGAGCGCTTTGCCCCGATATTCAAGTATATCGAGGAGCATTACCGGGAGGATTTATCAGTGGAGCTCCTATCCGGGATGGCTGGTCTCAGCCGCTTTCATTTCAGCCGCTTGTTCAAGGAGATCAGCGGCCGGACCGTGACGGAGTATGTGAATGAGACGAGGCTCAACCGGGCGGATTATCTCCTTCGTGAAAGTCCGCTTACCGTATCCGAAATCGCGGCTGCAACCGGATTTAATGATATTTATTATTTCAGCCGAACCTTCAAAAAATATAAAAGTATGGCTCCATCGGCTTTACGGAAAAAGTGAGAATGGGCTTTAACGGTTCTGAATAGGCTCCATGTAGACATAAGTATAAAAGCAACCTATAATGAATAATCATATTTATTGCATAAAGTGGCGGAGATAACGGAGAACCCTTTTGCTTAAATGCGTACTGTATTCGGTATGTATTCTAAGCATAAGCGGTTCTTTTTTTGAAGATAAGAAAGTATAAACATCCGAGGCTTAGCATCCTTATCTCGCAAGAAGAACTTCCGCTAAATGCGGTCTGTCTTCAGATAAAGTACGTCGATAGACGTTTTTCTTATTATGGAATAGGTTCTTCATTATATATTTAGAGAGGAGAATGTCAGGTGGACACAAGCTTATCCGCCAAGATGCGGACCCAATATTTGCAGGACATGTCGGCCAAAAAGCTGGATGTGCTGGTGATTGGCGGCGGTATCACGGGTGCGGGAATTGCTTGGGACGCCAGCTGTAGAGGGATGAGCGTCGGATTGGTGGAAATGAATGATTTTGCTTCGGGAACGAGTTGCAGATCAACGAAGCTGATTCATGGCGGTCTTCGGTATTTGAAGCAAGGAGAGATCGGCTTGGTACGCGAGGTGGGTTCTGAACAGGCACTGCTTCACCGGAGCGCTCCGCATCTGGTGGAGCCGATTCCCATGCTGCTCCCTATTTATAAAAAAGGCACTTATGGTTATCTTGCCAGCGCGATCGGGTTGTATCTGTACGACTGGTTGGCGGGGGTCAAACGCAATGAACGGCGGAAGATGTTCCGGCGCGAGAGCACCCTAACCCTTGAACCGCTCTTTCGAAAGGAGGGATTGAAAGGTTCCGGTTATTATTATGAATACCGAACCGATGATGCGCGATTAACGGTTGAAGTGATGAAGTCTGCAAGGGCCAAGGGAGCGCTCATCGCGAATTATGCCAAAGTCCAGGAATTCATGTATCGAGGAGGAAAAGTAGTAGGAGCTCACGTAGAAGACCAAGTAAGTGGTAAGACCTATACGGTATGCGCCAAAAAAATCATCAATGCCGCCGGGCCATGGGTGGATCAGGTCAGGCTCAAGGATAATTCGCTCAAGGGAAAGCGGCTGCTCTTAACGAAAGGCGTTCACCTGGTGGTGGATCACACCAAGCTTCCCATTCAGCAGGCTGCTTACTTCGATGTGCCGGGTGGCAGAATGGTTTTTGTCATTCCAAGAGCGGGCAAGACCTACATCGGAACGACCGATACCGTTTATGAGGGTGCGATTGAGACGCCCGGTATTACCGAGGAGGATCGGCGATATCTTATCGATGCGGTGAATCATGCTTTCCCGGAATCAAGGCTGAGGCCGGAGGATATCGAATCCGGATGGTCGGGGTTACGGCCACTCGTCCGCGAGGAAGGAAAGGGCCCTTCGGAAATATCGAGAAAAGATGAAATGTTTATATCCGATTCCGGATTGATCACCATTGCAGGCGGAAAGCTGACCGGATTTCGGAAAATGGCTGAAAAGGTCGTGAATCTTGCAGCCAGACAGCTTCAAGACGCCGATGGCACTATCTATCCTCCGTGTACGACGGATCGGGTTCCCATTAGCGGAGGCGACCTGAACGGCCTCACCTATGAGGAGGTTCAGAACAAGTTAATCAAGCAGGGTGAATCCCTCGACATCAGGCCCGAAGACATCGTGAGCCTCATGAACAGGTACGGCTCCAATACGGTGGAAATTATGAACCGGATCGGTGCCTCTTCGCAGGAAGCAGACTCGATCGAACTTCGATTATTACTCGCGGAAATCGAGTATTCCATCGAATATGAGATGACGATGACCGCCGTGGATTTTCTGTTAAGAAGAACAGGCTGGATATTATTCGACCGGCAAAAAACCGAGCGGACCCTTGCTTTCGTGATGAGAATCATGCGTGAATATTTAGAATGGAATCATGAAGAAGTCAACAGGCAATGGGAGCTGCTGCAGGATCAATTGCAATTGGCATGGGGAGTGGCGGAAGGCAGCAGGATGGAACGGTTTACGGATCTGCCGGATCGGGAAGCCCTCACAGGACCGCGCTCCGACGAAGAAGCCGAGCATTCCTCCGCCGTGTCGGCGATGAATCGATAGGAATCGTATTTATCAGGAGCATCTTGTCAAATGTAAAATGTGGATGTAGTATAACCATATAAAGTTATAGAGCTGGGCAGAGATGATGAGAAGCCCTTTGCATAACGAGAATCTTTCATTTGTCATGAATGAAGGCTTTTTCAATGCAAAGTGCTTCTCATTTTTTTGTATCCGCGTGGAACCGCTTGTCCAAGGACTAAAGGGCATGACGTTGTCATATGTATACTTTACGGATGGGGACTGTGGGTCCATAACAGAACTGATCTGGCCAGAACATGTCCAATTTACGTTTACGGGCGAAATTACAGATTGAACATGCAGAGGAGAACGAAATTATGGATCATTATTCAGGGTATATTTTTGATTTGGACGGCACGATTTATCTTGGGGCTGAGGCGATTGATGGTGCGGTGGAGACCATTCATTATTTGCAGGGACTGGGTAAGAAGCTATTGTTCTTGACCAACAAAACGATAGATTCCAGGGAAAACTATTTGAAGAAATTAAGGAAGCTTGGCATTCAAGTGGAAATGAATCATATATTGAATCCTGCACTCGTTACGATTCATTATCTTCAAAAACATCATCCGGGCGCAAACGTGTATGTCATTGGCGAAGATATATTGAAGAATGAGCTGCTGGACAATGGAATACGATTCGCCTCATCGCCGGAGGAAACCGATGTTGTGGTTGTATCTTGGGATCGGGATTTTCACTACCGTCATCTGGATTTTGCATATCAGGCGATTAAACGGGGCGCTGAAGTGATTGCCACCCACCCGGATCGAACATGTCCGATGCCTGGCGGCGATGTGCCGGATTGCGGCGGTATGATCGGTGCCATCGAAGGCACTGCCGGTATAACAATCACGACCGTCATGGGCAAACCCTCCGTCTTGACGGCATTGACGGCTCTTGATATTTTGGGAGTGCAGGCTGAAGATTGTCTGATGTCAGGGGATCGGCTGGAGACGGATATCAAGATGGGAAATCAGGCAGGGATGAATACGGCAATGGTGCTGACAGGCGTATCAACCAGGGACGATCTGATGAACAGCAGCGTGAAGCCCACCTATGTACTGAATTCGGTCTACGATATTTATCTCAGCGGTACTGCCGTGAAGCAGGCAGACGAAGCCAAGTCATGAGTATTTACAAAAATAAGCCGGGGCAACGGGAGAATTGGAGATGCTGCTGCGGCAACGAGGTGAAGACATGAAAACCAGTGTTGAAGGTGCACAACGAATTTCGTATTGCTTGAAGCGTAAGCCCATTATTACTTCATTAATGAATGCCGATGAACTCCCCAATGTACTAGCAACTGAGTCGAATATCGTGTTTATTCTTAAGACCGATATTTTTATCATCGAATCGATTGTTGAGCAGATTCGGGAGGCGGGCAAGCTCTCGTTTGTGCATTTTGATCTGATTGAAGGGATCGGCAAAGACAAGACGGGGGTTAAGTATTTAGCAGAAAAGGTTGGCATTGATGGTATTGTCACGACAAAAAACACCGCGATTGTTGAAGCGAAGAAACTGGGCTTGTTAACGGTTCAGCGACTGTTTGTATTCGATTCTGTTTCCCTGGACAACGGGATCAAGATGATTAAGGCCTCCAATCCGGATGCCATTGAAGTGCTGCCGGGCATGGTGTGTCAGCGGATTATGGAACGGATTCGTGCAGAGGTGGACGTGCCCGTCATCGCAGGAGGGCTCATGATCGATTTGGAGGATTTTGATACAGCTTTGAAGAGCGGTGTAATTGGCATATCCACCTCCAGCAAAGAGCTATGGCGCTGGCAGGATGAACATATGGTATAGCGAAGAGCCTCCGTAAATGACAAAGATGGGTGGAGATTAGGGAATGGATGTGTTTCAACTGGATACGGAGACCATGCTGATGCGGCTGCTATTGGCTGCATTGCTTGGCGGTTTAATCGGTTGGGAGCGGGAACGCAGAAACAAGCAGGCCGGTTTAAAAACCCATCTCTTGGTGGCTGTCGGATCAACACTGATTATGCTGACTTCCATTTACGGTTTTGATTCTGCACTGATCAATCATCCGAATGCGAGGTTTGATCCTGCCCGGCTGGCGGCACAAGTTGTAAGCGGTATCGGTTTCCTTGGTGCCGGGGCAATATTGCGGCGTTCCAATCATATCATTTCAGGTCTTACCACGGCGGCAACCCTATGGGTAGCAGCGGCTATCGGTTTAAGTGTCGGCTCCGGATTTTACTGGCCCGCGATCATAACGACGGCGATCGTTCTGGTCAGCACACTGGTGTTGAATAAATTGGAATCAAAATTTCTCTTTATTAAAAAGTCAGGCAGTTTGAAGATCATCATTGAGGCTGGAGATCGTCCAGTTCATGTAAGTACCATTACGGAATTGCTGCAAAAGGCAAATATGACGGTGGAAGGCATGATCGTGAATAATGACACGACGGAAGACGATTCGACCAAGGTGACGATGGAATTCCGGGTGTATTCTTTTAACAGCAAGGGAATTAACGGATTGTTCGAGCAATTGTGGCAGGTAGAGGGGATTAAGCAGGTTCGCATGAACTGGCGGGATTAAGCGTTTATCGGATTTGCTTGATGCCCGAATGGTTATAAGGCCACATCCTATGATTGGACTAAATATGCTGTACAGGGCTGAGCCCGGGTGGATCCCTGGCTCAGCTTTTTTGTCTTCTATGGAGCGGCAGATGTTTTCAAGGACGAGCTTCCTAGAGCCTGTACTCGAGGTCTATCAAAAGCCGAGATACTTCTGGCTATCAGGAATTGGGCCGCGTAATAAGTGGTCATGATCCATATGTCCGAATAGCGGATATCGGCAACAAACATGTTCCAGGACAAGATCGAGTCAGAGATGACAAAGAGGAGGCTTCCAAGCATCGCATATCGATTCCCGGTCATGATGGCTGTCCAGAGCATGAACGAAATGACTGCGATATAGGCGATGACAGGAATAATCAAAGCCTGTTCTCCGTTCGACTTGAGAGAAGACACCAATTGGATGCCCATCCATACCGAATAGGCTGCAATCGGAACGATGCTGAGAAGGCGGGGAGCTGAATAGCGCCACTGCCCCAAGAAGCCGGACGTGTAGAACAGATGCCCGATCAGAAAGGCAGAAAGACCGACAACAAACCAGATGAGCGTCCCGTCACCGATCATACAGAAGAACAGTCCTGTTAACAGCAAATAGTGAATTCTGGATCTATGGGGCGGGAATTGCCGATAGGCAAACAGGATGATGAGCCACATCGGAATGAGCTTGAACAGCAGCTTGACAGCCAAGGGTTCGGATGGAATGAAGAACATATAAAGCAGACTCATGATCAGGATGATCAATGGCAACATGTATCGTTTCAAATACAGTCCTCCTATGCGCATGTAATCTTAATGTAAGAGTATTCTTCTTATAGCATCCCTATCCCTCTTTCCTGTCTTCGCATGAAATAGATGGAAGTGTAAGAATAGATAAAATAACGTTTCGCGCTTGGAATTAAGGGTATAGACCATTTATCAGCGAAAATGGACAGAGAACATAAGAAGGGGTGACAGCTGTTGATGAAGAAGCGCAAAGGGGTTCGAGTGCTGCTGGCAGGGATTACTGCGGCGGTTATAGCCTTAACCGGAAACTTACAGTATGGAGGGGGAGTAGTGGCAGCGGAGGCATCCTCGAACAAACAGATTGAGATTAGAGTGAATGGAGGGAAGCTGATGCTCGATTCTCCGGCAATTATTCAGCATGGCCTAGTCATGGTTCCTTTTCGCGATATTTCGACTGCGATGGGGGCGGAGGTTCACTGGAATCAAGCCAAGCAGACCGCGGTTGTGAGCAACGGTAAACATACGACAAGTTATACAGTGGGAAAGCCCAATGCGATACAAGACGGTAAATGGGTGACGCTGGATGCTTCGCCTAAGCTTAAGGAAGGACGGGTCTATATTCCACTGCGGTTCTCGGCTGAAGGTCTCGGAGGCAAGGTAACCTGGAATAACGCTTCAAAACAAGCCATGATCTTTCCTGTGCTCACACCTAAAGAGGCTGAAACTGCCTTGTCCAAGAGTGCGGATCAAGTGATGACGCTATTGAAAAACAAAGATTTTGAGAAGCTTGCAGAATTCGCTCATTCAAAAGGAGTCACCTTCTCCCCATACGCTTATGTGGACCGTCAGAAGGATATCACGTTAAGCAAACAACAGCTGCGCGATGGGTTTAAAGATGATACCTTATACCGTTGGGGCGAGTTTGATGGCAGCGGTAAACCGATTTCCATGAATTTCGAAAAGTATTATAAGACGTTTATTTATACAAGCGATTTTGCCGCTGCGCCTTGGGTGGGTTACAACCAATCCAAAAGCGAAGGAAATACGTTGAACAATGCGACCAGCCAGTATAAAGGGGCAGTCATCGTTGAGTATTACTTCGATGGGGTTCATCCTGATTATGCTGGCATGGACTGGGAAAGCCTGCGTCTTGTGTTTCAGCAGGAAGGGAATACATGGGTCTTATCCGGAATTATTCATGATCAGTGGACGATCTGATGTTGCCATGAATGGTCGAAATCACGCGGAATATATGGTTTCGACCATTTTTTTAAAAAAATGCTTGCTTTTTAACTATGGGCGTAATATACTCTTAATTACGGTGATCAACACGATACCGACTTTACATAATATGCGGTCGTGGCGGAATTGGCAGACGCGCACGGTTCAGGTCCGTGTGGGCTAACCCCCGTGGAGGTTCGAGTCCTCTCGACCGCACCACTTCAATTATAATAGGTTTCTGATCTGCTGTTTTTGGCAGAGCAGGAACTTTTTTTATTTAAAATATTGAGGCTAGTGCTCATTACTTTCAGTAATTTGTAAGCTGTTTTTTGGTGCTGATGCCGCCAAGCATTTCACACATTTGCTCCACCGTAACGACATCTGGGTAATTCAGAAGCAGAAGGGTATAAGGGTCAGGAATAATAGTCGGCTCTGAGCCGGCTTCTGACATGTTTTATCTCCTCGTAGCCTGGAAGAAACGAAAAAACCCGCGAAAAACCTTGATTTTACAAGGCTTTTCCGGGTTTTATGTTCCTCTTCTTGGACAATAACATGTACGACTCAAAATCGAGTGGGAAACCGTGGAGGTTCGAGTCCTCTCGCCGGTATTACTTTACTAAGAGCAGTTCATTAGATTAAAAATCTAGTGGACTGTTTTTATTTTTATTACTTCATTCATTCGGTTTGCGGAAGTGACCTTGGAACTGAATTCCAAGTGAGTATAGATGTTGGCTGTGGTGGAATAGACACTGTGACCCAGCCATTCTTGTACTTCTTTCATGCTAACGCCAATTGCTATGGCACGAACCCTACTGGTCATAGCCTATAGCATGCTGAAAAACAAAGAAGCTTACCTAGAAGGCCGACCCCAAAAACGAGCAAGTTAATTAGTGCTACCAACCCATAGATCGTCTAGCGCTTCCATTGCTAATTCATCTTCAATGGAATGAAGAACAGGATGGCTGTCTACCAGCACCAAGTCTACAACCTCCAGTCCCTGGCTCCAACAAACGACCAACTGTTTCAACCGCGATCAGTCCTCCCATGTTGCTGCCAGTATTCAGTTGGGGCAGGACTTCGCTCAACGTTCCCCCCATCTCTGTTTCATGCTTCATAGAATCGCCCTTGAAACCGTCAGTTTGGCTAATTGTATTATTTTTTACGTATGAGGCAACAAAATCAGTGAGCTCTGCTACTGTTGGATCGTTCAACATTTGCCGCAGAAAGGCATCAAACGGAATGGACTGACCGTCACAAGCATAATTACTCAATCGCGCAGCTTCCCGTCAACCTGAGCCATGATTAGTGAATTCGCACCATGTTATGCGGAGGGCCCCCTGCCTATTGATAATAAGGGACGGAATCCGCTAAATAATCATGCCCTGTCTTGACGCCGGGCCGGAGCAGCCGTATGGTACAAGTGACAAGAACTGACAATCGTAGGGAGATACATGCTCAAGAAGGGGGAACTATGAATACATTCACAGCCTATGGCCGGCAGCTCCGGCGGCAGATCGCCGGCAGGTATTACCGGATATCCATCAAACAGAGGATTCTGTTCTCGTTCATCGTGCTGATTACGCTGTCCATCAGTGCAATGGGCACCTTCTCGTATTGGATTGCCGCGCAGGAGATCGAGGATAATGCCTACGCCGGCAGCCGGGAGACCGTAAGCAAAACTGCCCAGCTTCTGGATTCCCGCCTGAATGATGTGGCGCTGTCCGTGCAGTCCCTGATGCTGAGCGATGCGTACCGCAAGATGATGCTCGATGTGTTCAGCCATGATGTGTCGAATTACTACGTACATCTGTCCGATCTGCAGTATGTCCTCTCGCAGGCAATGTTCAATCAGCCGATCATTGAGAATGTGCTGATCGTTACCCCGATTGGCGATTTCTATCCCACTACGCAGATCCGGGCGCAGGACAATTCGTTCTACGGCTCGGAATTATATGATCTGAGCAAGGAGCAGCCGGGCGGCTACTGGGCCAAAGGACATTATGACCGGTTGTTCACAGGCAGCCAGCGGGTGGTCTCCTTCGTAGTCCGGGGAATTTATGAATACCCTTACACGCCGATCAGCAATGTATTTATTGTGGTCAATATCAGGGAGAGCCGGATAGATGAGCTGTTGAATACAGGCGGAGAACAAGCAGGGAGAAATTATTATCTGGTGAACGGGGAAGGAGAGGCGGTGGTGGAGTCCCGCTGGCCGTTCCGGGGCAGGTTCCCCTGGAAGCCGGTGCTTGCTGAAGCCGGAAAAGCAGCCGATCCGCAGGTTCACAACTACAGCTATGGCGGCAAGGAGTATCTGGTAAATTATACAAGCTCAGCAGCATCACCCGACTGGATTATCTCCGGGATGCAGTCGCGGGACCAGTTGCTGGGTAAGCTGCAGCGGGTGCAGCGCATTACCCTCTATGTCATCGTTGTCTTCCTGCTGGCGACCTGGCTGATCTCCAATCAGCTGACATCTGTGCTGCTGAAGCCCCTGTTCAAGCTGCGGCGGCTGATGCGCAGAGTCGAAGAGAACCAGCTCAGTGTGGTGTATGAGAGCCGTTATGAGGACGAGGTTGCCCAGGTTGGCTTTCAGTTCAACCGGATGATGTCGGAGATTAAGACGTTGATCGAGGATGTGAAGACCAAGGAGGAGGGCAAGCGTCATGCAGAGATCCGTGCCCTTACGGCGCAGATGGAGCCGCACTTTCTGTACAATACGTTGAACACCATTTATTGCAAATCGGTAATGGGCGAGAATGACGATGTGAATGAGATGATCCTGTCTTTGTCGCAGATGTTCCAGATCGGGCTCAGCGGCGGCAAGGATCTGATTACCCTTGCGGATGAGCTGTCCCACATGCGGCAGTATTTCGCCATTCAGCAGAAATGCTATGAAGGATTGTTTGAATACACGGTGACGGTAGAGGACGAGGCCCTGCTGTCCTGCCTGCTGCCGAAGATTATCCTGCAGCCGGTGGTGGAGAACAGCATTCAGCATGGATTCAGCGACCGGACAATAGGAGGCAGGATAGACATCACGGTCAGCCGGGAGCAGGGGCTCCTGCATATTTGCATTACCGACAACGGACGGGGGCTTGATGCTGAACGGGTCAAGCAGGGGATGGTCAGGGCTCCGCAGTCGAGGAAAGGTTATGCCCTGTTCAACATCAGGCACCGGCTGGCCCTGTATTACGGGGACGAAGCCCGTATGGACGTTGGCGGCGAACCATGTAAGGGATCGCGGACGGATCTGTGGATTCCCGCAGAGGAGGAGAGTTGAAGGATGGACCAAAAGCTGGAGCCGGAAAGGTTCAAATTATGTGTAATCGACGATATCAAAAGTGTGGTGGAGATGGTCTCGCGCAAGCCGCCGTGGCAGGAGCACGGTATTGAGGTCACAGGTACGGCGCTTAACGGCGAAGCGGGCCTGCAGATCATCCGCGAGACCCGGCCGGACATTGTGCTGACGGATATCCGAATGCCAAGAATGGATGGCCTGCAGATGACCCGGGCGATACTGGAGGTGCTGCCGGACTGTAAGATTATTATCCTCAGCGCTTACTCGGAGTTCTCTTATGCCCAGGAAGCCATCCGGCTGGGGGCGCTTGATTTCGTGAAGAAGCCCTTTTCCCTGGAGGAGATTGTGAATGCAGTGCTGAAGGCCAGGGAGCTGTGCCGGGAGGAGCGTCAGGAGACCGCCAGACTTGCTGTAATGGAGGCGAGAATCAGGGAAAGTCTGCCTATTCTCCGCCAGGAATATCTCACCTTCCTGCTGCACCACCAGACGACAGAAGCGGATGCCCGTTCCCGCTGGGCCTATCTCGATATCCCGCTGGACCAGCATGATTTCTTCGTGTTTGTCGCCGAGATCGATCATTTCGCGGAGAAGCTGAGCGGCCAGCCTGTGCAGGAGGTCGAACTGCTGCGGTTCAGCCTGCACAATATTCTCGAAGAGACGATTTCCGCCTGGACCCGCGGCGTTATTATCCGGGAGGCGACAGACCGGTACGTCTGTATCATGAACGGCTCAGACCCGGAGACCGCCGCGCTGATTACGGAGGCCTGCTGCATGAATGTAAGCCGCTTCTCGCGTCATACCATTTCTATTGGCGTGGGCCTAGGCACAGCGGCGATTCAGGAGCTGGGCACGGCGTACAGGCAGGCGCTTAGCGCGCTGGGGTATCATTTCTATACCGGGGGCAACGGGGTATATCATTATAGCAATATCGAGAATAAACCTCTCTCGCTCCACAGCTATTCCGCCGCCGCCGAGCAGGAGCTGCTGTTCGCCCTGCGTTCCGGCAATTCCGCCAAAAGCCTGCAGGTGCTGGACCAGCTGTTCGCGGAGCTGCTGGACAGCGGGCTTTTGCCTGAGCCGCGTTATGTTGAAAGTGTCGGCTATGAGCTGAGCTCCAGGATCTGCCGGGTCCTGCTGGAGCAGTTCCCTTATGGGCAGGTGGAGCCGCTGGAACTCAGAATTGCCGCCATGAAGAACCAGGTGCATCCTTCCCTGCAGGATATCCGCGACCTGCTGTCCTGGCTGTGTCGGGAGGCCTGTGCGCTGGTGGAGCAAGCCCGTTCTTTGGAGTCCACGCGGATAATCCGCCAAGCCGTCGAATATATCCATAGTCATCTGGATACGGGGCTGTCGCTGGAGCAGATGGCGAAACAGATTAACCTTAGCCAGGGGTATTTCTCCAATCTGTTCAAGAAGGTGCAGGGGATTTCGTTTCAGCAGTATGTGATGCATGAGAAGATGGAGAAGGCGAAGGCGATGCTGATCAGCGGCCGGCAGGTTCAGGAGATCGCCCAGGATCTCGGGTATGAGCACAGGCGCTATTTCAGCGAGGTGTTCAAGAAATATACCGGCATGACCCCGTCCGAGTTCAAATTGTATTATATTGGAAAAGAATAGGAATCAGCAGGGGAGGGATTTCCGCAGGGCGGAGATTACCTCCCTTATCTGTATCCAACTCCTGCAGAAATCTGCCCTTAATGTGGGCTTACCCGCCTTATCTGGATGCGCCTATCGAACTATAATCAGGTTGTAAGCGAATACAGCAGGGATACATAAGGGGGCACTACCAATGATGAAGCGTATGCTAATGACATCTCTTAGCCTGGTCCTGGCACTTGGCTTGGCAGCCTGCGGCAACGGTAACAGTGGCGGCGGCAATGCAGTTGAAGGCACGGGAGACGGGGCGAAAGCTGGTTCAGGGGAAAAAACTAAAATCAGCTACTGGACAGGCGACCGCCACGATGCGGATTTCGTGAAGGAGAAGGTAGCCGAGTTCAACTCAACCAATACTGACGGGATTGAAGTGGAGCTGGTCGTTAAGGGCGATGACTTCGATACCGCGCTCGATCTGTCCTTCCAGACCTCCGATGCACCGGATGTGATCCGGGTGAAGGAGAATACCGTCCAGACCTTCTACAAAAAAGGCTTTCTCGCTCCGATTGACGAGTTCCTGAACGATGAGCTGAAGGCGAAATTCCCGGCCATGCCGGATCTGAATGAATTCGACGGCAAGCGTTACAGTCTGCCGAACTATGGAACGACCATGCGTCTGGTGTACAACAAGGATCTGTTCGCCAAAGCGGGCATTGAACATCCGCCGACTACCCTGCAGGAGCTGGTGGATACAGCCAAGAAATTGACAGAAGCCGGCAAAGCGGACGGCGCTTACGGCTTCGCCCTTAACTTCAAGAGCCCCGGCAGTGCGTTCGCACGTTCGGCACGGGTGGTTGCGGAGATGAGCGGCTATGGCGGCTTCGGGTATGATTTCAAGACAGCCCGCTACGACTTCAGCGGCTTCGAGCCGATCATCAATGCCTTTAAGCAGATCAGGGACGACGGCAGCATGCTGCCGGGTGTAGAATCGCTGGATATTGATCCGCTGCGGGCGCAGTTTGCGGAAGGCAAGATCGGAATGTATATGTCCTACTCCTCAGAGCCTGGCGTCTACAAGAATCAGTTCCCGGCCAAGATTGACTGGGCGGCCGCTCCGGTTCCTACCATCGACGGCACCGTGAAGGGGGCTTCCGGCTTCCTCGGGGGCCAATGGCTGGCGCTGAGCTCGAAATCAGAGCATAAAGAAGCAGCCTGGAAGTTCATGGAGTTCATGTACGGCGATCAGGTGCTGACGGATTATCAGGAAAAAGGCTTCGGCATCTCCATGGTTCCATCCATTAGCGCAGCAGCCAAGACACCGGATGTGAACGGCATTGAAGGCTTCCTGCCGAACAAGCACGATGGGGTGTGGCCGGTCTATCCGTCTGTAGCACCGGAAGGAATGAAATCGGATGACGCCTTCTTCAAATATATGCTGAACGGCGGCGACCTGAAGGCGGTTATCGCAGATCTGAACAAACGCTATAATGCTGCACTGGACAGTGTGATTGCGAATGACGGCGTAAAGGCCGAGCCGGATGCCGGCTTCGATCCCGCCGCTCTGGGCGGCAAGTTCGCCAAATAGACAGAAGGTTAGGGATATAGGCCGGGATAGCGGGGGATGAGGGAGCAGCTTCCTCATCCCTCTGCTCTGGCCGCAAGGGAGAGGAGCCGGAAGAAACCAGATGAACAAAACAAAACATGCCTTATTTTCATACAGCTTTATCTTTCCAAGTGCCTTGCTCACGTTGGTCCTCGGGATTTACCCGATTGCCTGGGCGTTCCGCTATATGTTCTATGATTACAAAGGGTTCGGAACGGCCCGGTTTACCGGTCTGGCCAATTTCAGCCGCATCCTGAAGGACACCCAGTTCTGGGATTCGGTGGTGAATACGTTTGTATATGCAGGCGGCAAGCTGCTGATCACCATTCCGCTGGCCCTGCTGCTGGCAGCCATATTGAACCGGGGGCTACGGGGCAGACAGTTGCTGCGGGGGATTTTCTTCATGCCGACCGTCATCAGTACCGCCGTAATGGCCGTAGTCTTCTTCACGATTTTCAACTCGTATAACGGAATTCTCAACCAGTTCCTGATCCGCTCGGGCCTCTCCGATTCCGGTGTGGATTGGCTGGGGCCGAAATATGCCATGCTCACCGTCATCCTGGTTGCGGCCTGGGGAGCGGTCGGCAATTATATGCTGCTCTTCCTTGCCGGTCTGCAGAATATTCCCGAGGATGTGTATGAAGCCTCTTCCCTGGATGGGGCAGGGAAAATTCAGCAGTTCCGCTATGTCACCCTGCCGATGCTCGGGCCTGTCATGCAGATGGTTATTATGCTGGCGATCATTACAGCCCTGAAGGGCTACGAGAGCATCATGGTACTGACTGAAGGCGGTCCTGTAGGCAAGACGGAGGTCATGTTCCTGTATTTGTACAAATTATTTTTCCCTGTCGGCGGGGGCAGCGCGGCGGTTCAGGTCCAGGAGTTCGGATACGGCAGTGCGGTCGCCTTTGTGTCTGCGGTCATTGTAGGGATGATATCACTCATTTATTTCTACGCATCCAGACGCATGAATCAGACCGATTGAGGAGAGAGGCTATTATGAGACTAAGAACCATACTGGGCAATATCATCCTGTGGATTTTTTTGCTGGCTGTTGCTTTTATTACGCTGATTCCGGTCGTTATCACCATCCTGGGCTCCTTCAAGACTAATGCTGAGCTTACTGCGGGAGCGACCTTCCTGCCGGCGAGCTGGCACTTCTCGAACTATGCCGAAGCCTGGGCGCAGGCCAATTTCTCCAGGTATACCCTGAACAGCCTGATTGTCTCCCTGGCGGCTGTGGTCGGCACGCTGCTGGTATCATCCATGGCGGCTTATGTGGTGGACCGGATGGATTTTGCCGGCAAAAAATTGTATATCGGACTGCAATCCTTCACCATGTTCGTGGCTGTAGGGGCGGTCGTGCTGCGTCCGCAGTTCGATCTGATGGTTAAGCTTCATCTGCACAGCAGCCTGTGGGGCGTTATATTGATTCTGATCTCCGCCCATGCTTCGATCTTCTTCATTCTCTCCAGCTTCATGAAGGGGATTCCCCGCGAGCTGGACGAGGCGGCGCTGATGGACGGCAGCTCTCCCGGCCGGACCTTCTGGCGGATAATTCTGCCGCTGCTCGGACCCGGACTTGGCGTAGGTGCCCTGTTCACCTTCCGCGGCGCGTGGAATGAATATCTGCTGCCGCTCGTGTTCACGATGACGAAGCCGGAGCTGCAGACGCTGACCGTCGGGCTGGCGAACCTGAAATACGGGATTTCGGCCGCTTCTCAGACCCACTATATGATGGCAGGCGCCTGCTTGTCCATTCTGCCGATTCTCGTGGCCTATCTGTTCGCCAACAAATCCTTCATGCAGATGACGGCCGGTTCCCTCAAAGGGTAGCGGTCCGGCCCTGCGCAACCCATATTCCATATTTAACATTCAAGGAGGTACACCCCATGACTCAACACGCTCCGGCAATTCTGCAATCTGCCCCGTTCATCCGGCGGTATCCGGGCAATCCGGTGCTGGATGCAACGAAGGTTCCTTACCCCACCGCACTGGTATTCAATGCCGGTGTAACGAAATTTAAAGGCAAGTATGTGATGATCTTCCGTAATGATTACGGCTCACTGGTCGATCAGACGCTTGAGCCGCACCACACCACGGATCTCGGCATTGCTTACAGTGACGACGGGCTGAGCTGGACCGCCGGCCCGAAGCCAGTGTTCAAAATGCATGACGAGGAAATTATCCGCGCCTACGACCCGCGCCTGACCGTGATCGGCGGCCGTTGTTATATGTGTTTTGCCGTGGATACGCACCATGGCATCCGCGGCGGAATTGCCGTTACCGATGATCTGGAACACTTCGAGGTGCTCAGCCTGTCTACACCGGACCTGCGCAATATGGTACTGTTTCCCGAGTTGATCGGCGGCAAGTATGTCCGGCTGGAGCGTCCCTTCACGGTATACAGCCGCGGCGGCCGGGACCGCTTCGATGCCTGGATCTCCGAGTCGCCGGACCTGAAGCATTGGGGCAACTCCAGCCTACTGCTCGCCGTTGAGCAGGTGCCGTTTGCCAATGACAAGGTCGGCCCGGCCGCACCTCCGGTCCGGACGGATAAGGGCTGGCTGACCACCTTCCATGCGGTGGATGTGGACCCGGCCAGAGGCAAGCACGGTTGGGAGGACACCTGGAAGAAGCGTTATACCGCCGGAATTATGCTGCTGGATCTGGAGGACCCCCGCAAGGTGATCGGCATGAGCAGGCAGCCGCTGCTGGCACCGGAGACAGACTATGAGATTGGCGGGGGCTTCCGCAATCATGTGATTTTTCCGGGAGGGATGATTCTGGAGGATGACGGCGAGGTCAAGATCTATTACGGCTCTGCAGATACGGTGGAATGTCTGGCAACGGCCCATGTGGACGATCTGCTCCGGCTCTGTCTGGAGCCGGAGCATAGATAAGATTGGAAGCAGGCTGAGGGCGGAAATGCGGAGTAACAGTGGGGCCATGTGCCATGATTGGAGCGGCTTGCGCGGAGATTGTGCATGAAGTGTAACAATGCTAGATCAATAGCAGCGACCGTGGGGAGATTGTGCATAAAATGCAACAATACAGCTCAGTAGTAGCGACCAACGCAGAAATCCTGCACAAGGTGCAACAAAACCGGGGCTGTACTTTAAAAGGAAACTTTGCTGATGCAGAAAAGGTTAGTATTACTCTGCCACTTCCGAAGCTGAACAGGAATATGTCGACTTTATGAAAAGAGTAATAGAGCATCACTGGTGAAATCATTATTCACTGATGACAGAGTATTTTCTGAAAATATGAAAGGGGTGTTTATTTATGTTAAAAAAGTTAAAATTATTAAGTTTAATTGTTTGTATGCTCGCCAGTCTGTTAGCTGTCGTTCCTTCGACAGCAAGAGCGGCGGCTACAATTGTAAGCTATCCATTACCGCCGATCTATACCACGACCAGTCAATACACGGTAACAGCAGACTCTACCAATATACCGGTAATCGACACTTCGGCGGTATTTGTAAACTATAATTATTGTAATTTCTCTTTTTCAGGTACTACTACAATCACAATAACAGCAAGCGAGCCAATCAATACCTATAATATTTCTCCCAAAGCTTTGGGAATCACTGCAACAAAGAGCGGAAATACACTTACATTTACACTTTCATCACCAACCTATCTTATCGTTAAAATCAATAACCTGAAAGATCTGGTTATTGCGGCAGATGCTCTTGAAACCAATGTTCCGGCTTCATCCGGTACAGGTATATACAATGTTAAAACTCAATACGGTGCCGACAGTACCGGTGCCGCTATGGCTACAACTGCAATACAAAACGCCATAAATGCGGCTAACGCAGCAGGTGGCGGTATCGTATACGTTCCAGCCGGAGTTTACAAGAGCGGAAACCTTGTTTTAAAAAGCAATGTTTCGGTTTATCTGGAGGGTGGTTCTGTTATAAGGGGTTCAGGAAATCCAAGCGATTACACCACCCATTTCCATAAGAATTCTCTGAATAAGGATGGAACATGGTTTATTTATACCGAAACCAATGCAAACAATATTAAGATATACGGCAGAGGGACTATTGACGGCAATGGCCATTACATGAGAAATACAAACAATTATTTGAACAATATTCTTGTACCCTTGCAGTGCAGCAACTTCACAGTTGACGGCATAACCATAAGAGACAGCGGTGGCTGGGCTACAATCGTTACAAGATCTAATAACGTAACATTCCAGAATACAAAGCACTTCAACAACAATGAACTTGATTATGAAAATGATGCAATAGACATTCAAGAGAGCCAGAATGTACTCATAAAGCACACGGTAGCAGTATCGGAGGATGACACATACTCATTTAAGACATGGGATGTAGCAACTACGGATATAGCTGCAAACTGGCCGGGAAGTCCTGAAAACCAGTCAAATGTAGTTGTGGATGATGCTTTGGCTTGGAGCAGATGTGGAGCATTCAAGGTTGGAGATGGAGTGAAACAGCTTCAGGATGGCATAGTTGTTAAAAACTCTTATGTATACAGATGCTGGCGCGCTTTAGCGGTAGGTCATCTTTATGGGACTCCAGCAGCACAAAACATCATATTTGACAATATAGATGTAGAAGGCTTCTGGCCAAGATCCGGTGTTCACTCCAGGTGGTTTGATCTTTCTGCAAAAAGCGGTCCGATAAAAAATGTGGTCTATAATAATATCAATTTACGCGCTTTAGGTGAAGTTTCAATAATGAAGGGTTGGAGTGACACATCTACTGTCTCCGGAGTTACATTAAACAATGTTCGCGTCGGTGGAGTTGCGGCAACTACACTCGCAGAATTGAAAATAACAGATACTAACAGCTATGCTGCAGCTCCCAAATTCAACACATTGAAATTTGAAGCGGAAGGTTATAACCTTAGTTCAGGTGTTATATCCTATGAGGCAAGCACTGATGGTGGGCTGGATGTTGGTGGAGGGAGTAATGGCGACTATATAGCATTTAAAAATGTAGACTTTGGTAGTACAGCTAAAACAAGTATTGATTTGAAGGTTGCATCCGCTAATTCCGGCGGAAGGATAGAATTCCACTTGGACAGTCCTACAGGCACTATGCTGGGTTATTGGACGGCAGAAAGCACAGGCGGATGGCAGACATGGTCAGTAAAGAATATCCCGCTTAATGCCGGGACAGCTGTAGGAACCCATACGGTATATGTTACTTTTGTTAAGTCAGATTCAACCACAGTTGCAAATTTAACTTGGTTCCAGTTCAAATAGAATGGAAACGGTTTGATTTAATTGCAATAAGATGGATAAAGGGGTATATCAAATGATATGCCTCTTCATTCAGCTAAAGTTTTTTTCTACGACTGACCAACTAACACAAAAAAACAGCGAACCATAACGTTCTTCCGGCAAGTCTCGCCATGCCTCACCACTTCGGGCAATCCAAAGAAAGGCGTTAAACATCGTACGATTGCTTAATTTCGACGGTCTTCCTGTTTGATAGGGCGGGAACATGTCCTTTATTTGTTCCCACTGTTCATCGGTTATTTCGTACCGTCTTGGAATCATGCTTGTTTCTCCATTCGTTTTTCTCATATCATACCATAGGATTCTTTAGTTTTCAGACACGACCTAGATAAAGCGTAAGCAAGATTGTATGCAGTGGTCGTTTTGGACATTTCAATTACCCTCCCTGAAGCAGATGCTTCATTATTTTGTCAATGGTAGGGAGCGGGCCGTTCTGTTGTTGTTCTTTCTGAGTTCTTCCCGAGTTCTTCCCGAGTTCTCTCCAACATCCCCAAAAGGCTTCATTTTGCCCAGATGCCGGGAACCCTTACGGGGCTTGGAAAAGACCAGAAAAACCGCTGAAAACCTTGATTCTACAAGGCTTTTAGCGGTTTTTAAATTCCTCTTCTTGGACTTAACTTCTGCTATCTTCTCAATAGCAGTGCGACTCAAAATCGTGAGGGAAACCGTGGAGGTTCGAGTCCCCTCACCGGCACCAAATGCATTTATCAGTAGTTCATTAGATCAATAGATCATGTGTCTAATTCGGCGTTTTTAGCGTTTGAGTGAGCTACCAGGTAATATGTTCGATACTGTAATTACATCCTACACTTTCCGTCCTAAGGTTTTGTAAAATAGATCTAGCCAATGGCTCTTGGGAACAGCAATCTCCTGAGAACTATCATGCATCCTTAAAGTAAGAGGCAGCAGCCGGGTGGCATTCAGGTTTTTATTCCTGATTCCTCCAGGCTTTTTGTTTTACATTAACAATGCGCAATTCCAAACAAATTGCGTAAACGTTTTAACAAAGAATTGGTTAAAAAAGGAGGTTTTAAATAAGGGAAACAACGGGTTAACGTTTCTAGTTTTTTTGAGGAGTGGCTGATAGTTAGATTCTAATAAAAGTCGTGTGATTTTTCCTGAGGCTTACTCGGTAACAATGAAGAGCTTGATTTTATGTGATAATATATGACATATAAACAAGGTTGTATTAAGATTTTAGTTGAATACCGAACAAAGACCTAACATAGATAGGGTAGATATCGTAAATGTAAACGTTTTATTTTTTGGTTTTTATAAAAAAACCTATTGTAATCTGATTGATCATGAACTACAATAAAATCAGAAATTGCGTAAACGTTTACATTTTTAGAGTGGGAAATGAACTCATATCGTTTATTATCAAAGGGAAATATTGAGAAAACGTTATGACTTTAAACTAAAGGAAGGGGGGTGGCTAAAACGAACAAGGAAATTACAATTAAGGACGTAGCCAAGCAAGCAAATGTATCTGTAGCTACGGTATCCCGAGTGATGAATGGACGGGATCGCGTAAGTGAAGCCACTCGCAAGAAAATACTCAAAATAGTCGAAGAGATGAACTTTGTGCCAAATACGATGGCTGCATCGATGGTCAATAAAAAAACCAACATGCTATCCGTCGTAGTGCCGGAGATTCAGAATCCCTTCTACACCGCAGTCATTGGCGGTATGGTAGAGGTAGCCAAGAAGGAGGGCTTCACCACTCTAGTCGTTGCCACGAATAGCGATGAGGCGGAGGAGGAAGAATTTTTTGAAAGCTTCCTAGGGAAAAATGTGGATGGAATCATCTTAATCGGCACGCATAAGGATGCAGAGTTTTACCGGAACATTCGCAAGCCTACCATCCTTGTCGACCGTTATATCAACGATTGCGGCCACGATGGTGTCTTAATCGACAACTTCCGCGGCGCGTACGAAGCGACCAAGCATTTCGTGGACTATGGTCATGAACGCATTGCCATTATAGATGGGGCGCATGATTTTAACGATGGCAAGGACCGTTATTGGGGATATCGTCAAGCTATGCATGAGAGCGGCCTGACACCCGATCCTGCCTATCACAAGCAGGGGAATTGGCTGGAAGAGGACGGCTACCGATTTACGACGGAGCTTATGCAATCCGAGCAACCACCGACAGCTATATTTGCGGCTAACAACGTCATCTGTACGGGTGCGATTAAAGCGATACGCGATTTGAATCTCCGAATCGGAGAGGATATTTCTTTAATTGGCTTTGATGATAACGAGCTTGCCCAGTTCGTGCAGCCAAGAGTGACCGTGGTCAGCAGACCGACAAGAGAGATGGGAATTCAAGCGGCGGAAATGCTCATTCAAAAAATCAAAGGACAGCCTAAAGAACGGACGAAGCTGAAAAAAATGATATTGGATGTTGAATTGAAGAAATTCGGCTCAGTCAAAAGACTGAAGGAGTAATACTGGGGGGGAGAGCTATGGCGAAAATCTTGGTAGTGGGCAGCATGAATATGGACATTGTCACACAGGTTGAGCGTCACCCGGTTCCCGGCGAAACAATACAGGGCAACGAGACCCGTTTCTTTATTGGGGGCAAGGGGGCTAACCAGGCGGTTGCCGCGTCTCGCTCCGGAGCTTCGGTCGCTATGGCGGGTGCACTGGGCTCGGATTCCTTTGGGATCGACATACGCAGGGAATTGGCGGAGGCTAGGATTGATCTTGATCATGTTATCGAGAAGCCGTGTATGACGGGGCTTGCTTTGATTACAATCGATGGAGCAGGCGAGAACAACATTATTTTATCCTCAGGCGCTAATGGAAGGTATGGTGCAGACGAGGTAGATCAATTGGACCTCTCTGGTTTCGACGTCATTTTGCTGCAAAATGAAATATCATCGGCAGCCAATCAAAGGGTGCTGGATAAAGCGGCAGAGCAGCGTATTCCGGTATTTATGAATCCAGCTCCAATTGACGGGTTTGACCAGAGCCAACTGAGCAAGGTCACTTTCCTCATTCTGAATGAGGTCGAGGCGGAGGAGCTGAGCGGCATCCGTATTGAAGGAAGCAGCCAGGCGCTGGAGGCCGGAAAGAAACTGCTAAATGACGGCATTCCTCATCTCATTATTACTTTGGGAAGCAAAGGCTCTATCTATATGGACCAAGCTGGAAGGCAAATCACATATCCCGCATTTTCGGTTGATGTAGTGGATACGACAGCTGCTGGAGATACCTTCATCGGAGCATTCGCAGCTAAATATGTAACGGGAGCGGAGCTGCCCGATTGCCTGCGCTACGCGACAGCGGCATCGGCGCTGGCTGTATCTGAACCAGGCGCCCAGAGCTCGATTCCGGCAGATGATCAGGTACAATCGTTTCTTACAGCGGGAAACAATAGGACGATAAGACTGTTATAAAAAAGGCAATATACGGGGTTTCTTTCCTGGAAAGAGACACCTGTATTCTCAGACTTTGACGATTTAACGCTTAGTCTTGTTAAAGTTATCCAAAAGCAGCCCAGTAAGGTGAATAGGAGGTCGAACGATGAGGCATCCGGTTTTGAAAATGGAAGGCATCAGCAAGGAGTTCCCAGGGGTCAAAGCGTTATCTGATGTTGGCTTTGAACTGTATCCGGGCGAAGTTCATGCGCTTATGGGGGAGAACGGAGCAGGAAAATCCACGCTGATGAAAATTTTGTCCGGCGTATATTCACCGACGCAAGGAACGATCAGACTGAAGGGCAAAGAAGTGACATTCGGCAACCCGCTTGACGCCCAGCGGCAAGGTGTGTCCATTATCCATCAGGAATTCAATTTGTTTTCTAATTTGACGGCCGCGGAAAATATATTTATCGACCGTCCGGAAATGGTGGGCAGATTCGGACGGATACAGTGGTCCAAAATGTATGACGAGGCGCAGCGTTTGGTTGATTCCATAGGAGGAGGTGAAATTGATGTCCGCCAGGAGGTCCGGCATCTGGGAGTCCACAGCCAGCAAGTAATCGAAATTGCGAAAGCGCTATCTTTTCAAGCGGATGTGCTCATTATGGATGAACCGTCAGCGGCGCTTCCGGAAAACGAAGTGAAAAAAATGTTTGATGTGGTGAAGCGGCTTCGAGCGCAAGGCGTAGCCATCGTGTATGTCTCCCACCGCATGAAGGAAATATTTGAAATTGCGGATAAGGTAACGGTGCTGCGGGATGGAGCCAAGATTGACACCCGTGGGATCGATGAGGTGACCGAACAGAGTTTGATTCAAATGATGGTGGGCAAAGAGGTAGGCCAGCTATATCCCGTTAGGGAGCAGAAGCACGGTCAAGAGGTTGTGCTGAAGGTCGAGCAGCTGTCGCTCGATTCTGAACACAGTGTATCTTTTGAGCTGCGAAAGGGAGAGATATTAGGGCTGTTCGGCGTTCCGGGTTCGGGCACGCATACGATTGCCGAGCGTTTATTCGGTCTAAAGCGGGGAACGGGTGAAATCACCATTCGTGGCGCAGCGGTGAAAATCAATAGCCCGAGCCAGGCCAAAGCGAAGAAAATTGCTTATGTTCCGCCGGATCGTCACCGACAAGGCATCATTAAACCGATGTCAATCCGGCAAAATCTGTCGATCCCAATACTGCCCCAGCTTTCAAAGTACACAGTGCTGGACGAGGCGCGGATTAAAGAGATGAGCGGGGAGTATATGGAGAAGCTTCGGATTAAAGCGCCCAGCGACGGACAAAGCGTAGACTTTCTTAGCGGCGGCAATCAGCAAAAGGTCGTGATTGGCAAATGGCTTGCAGCGAATCCGGATATTCTTATTCTGGAAGAGCCAACTCGGGGAGTTGACGTTGGAGCGAAGGCGGAGATCTACAATATTATTCATCAACTGGCCCAGGAAGGTTTGAGCATCCTGCTGATTTCGTCCGAAATGCCGGAGGTGATTGGACTCAGTGATCGAATCCTGGTGCTATACAAAGGCACGATCGTGCATGAATTTGCACATGGCGAGGCTGATCAGGAACAATTGCTGCAGCGTGCTTCACATCCGCTCTCAGAAGGAGGCCGCATATGAAACGCCTACTCAATGTGCATGAAGCGCCTATTATCTTATTTACCATTCTCGTTACGCTGTTGTTTTCCATCCTTTCACCGGACTTCTTGCAATTCGAAAATATAAGGCTGATTCTGGATCAGAACATCTCCATGTTTATCGTGGCGATCGGGATGACGATGGTCATTCTGTTGGGGGGCATGGATTTATCAGTCGGCTCCGTGCTGGCGGTGACAGCTACTTCTGTCGGGTTGTTTCTCAGCCATGGCATTCATCCGTGGATTGCAGCCGCTATGGGGATGTGCATCGGGGTTCTATGCGGCATGGTCAATGGCTATTTCATCGCAGTTAGGAAAATACCGGACATCATCGTCACCTTGGCGACCATGTATATCTTCCGTGGCATTGCGGTAGGGATCAGCGGAGGAACCTGGATGACGAACTTTCCGCAAGGATTTCGCTTCTTCGGACAAGGATATTTGCTCGGTATTTCCTTTCCGCTGCTGATAGCCGTCATTCTCATCGCAATCTTCATCTATTTAATGAAATTCACCCGCGTGGGCCGAAGGATCTACTCCATTGGAGGGAACGGTCCGGCAGCCAAGCTTGCGGGAATCAGCGTAGCCCGAACGAAGTTTAAGGTCTATGTATTAACCGGCTTGCTGGTCGGGATCGCCTCGGTTATTTTTGCAGCAAAGGTAGGCAGTGTGCAAGCCTCGACAGCGGGCAGCGGTTTAGCGTTTGAAGTCATGGCAGCCGTTCTAATCGGCGGGGGAAGCATATTTGGGGGCGTCGGCACCATAGCCGGAACGATGCTGGGCGTGCTCTTTATGGGCATTGTTAAAAACGGGCTCATTATATCCAAGGTTTCTCCGTTCTGGGTTGATGCCGCAACTGGTTTTCTGATTATTCTGGCAATTGTTATTAACACGCTGCAGCGCATACGGCAAAACAAAGGAAAAGAGGGGGATTTGGTATGAGTACATGGACAAGCCGGTTCCCGCTTAAGGGAAATAAGCTGATCGTTCAAATGCTGCTGTTGCTCGTCATTATCGTGCTGTTCAGCTTCTTGTCTCCCTATTTCCTGACCGTCACCAACTTTATGAATGTGCTGAACCAGATGGTTGAAGTAGGGCTGATCGCCATACCGATGACCATGATCATCATATCCGGTGCCATGGATCTTTCGGTAGGCTCAATTCTCGCTTTCTCCGCTGTAAGTATGGGAGTTGCCTTTGAGCGGGGCCTCGATATATGGATCAGCGTGATCATTGGGCTGCTGGCTGGCTTGCTGTGCGGGGCGGTTAACGGCTATCTGATCGCAAGGCACCGAATGCAGGCGATCGTCGTCACCATTGGCATGCTCGTGATGCTGCGGGGTCTGGTCTACGTAATCAATCAGGGCAGACCCATTAGCGGCTTTCCGGATGCATTCTACTTTATGGGCCAGCAGTATGTCGGCGGCATTCCGGTTAATGCGATTTTCCTAGTGGTGATGTTCCTTCTGGCCAGCTTTGTCATGAAGAAAACAAGATTCAGCACTTATGTGTACGGCATTGGCAACAATGAAGAGGTTGTCCGCTACTCAGGTATCTCGGTCGTACGCATCCGGTTTATCCTCTTTATGCTTAGCGGATTGTTTTCGGCCTTGGCGGGTATATTTCTGGTGTCGCGTCTGGCAAGCGCAGAGGCGACATCGGGTACCAATATAGAGCTCGATGTCATTACAGCGACTCTGATAGGGGGCACACATATTTTTGGAGGAAGGGGGAGTCTTTCAGGCACATTTGTCGGGCTGCTAATCATCGTGTTTTTGCGTAATGGATTGAATCTGTTAGGTGTATCCGTGCTTTACCAGGCAGTCATATTAGGGGCATTGCTTCTGCTTGCTGTAGGAAACAAAAAATTCAATGGAGAGTGAAACCTATGAAAAAGCTGGCATTGACGTTACTGACGGGCGTATTGGCTTTGAATTTGGCAGCATGCGGAAGTACAAGCGGGAATCAAACGGATAACGGAGGCAAAACGAACCAGGGAGCTTCGGGATCCAGAACTTACTTTATGAATCCAAAGTCCATCGGTCCTGCTTATTGGGCGGCGGCTGAGAAGGGCGCGAAGAAGGCGGAAGCCGATTTGAAGGTAAAGGTTCTGTTCAATGCGCCGACAGAGGCGGATTCCTCCAAGCAAATTAATATGATTCAGGATATGCTGACCCGCAAAGTAAGCGGAATCGGTGTATCGCCCAATGATGCTAAAGCGGTAGGCCCTGTGTTCAAGAAGGCGGCAGGGCAAGGCGTCAATATTGTGACCTGGGACAGTGACGCGCCGGACACAGACCGCCAATATTATGTAGCTCCAGCTACAGACCAAGAAATTGGGGAGCTTCTGGCCAAAACGATCGGGGAGGAAATCGGCGGCAAAGGACAGGTAGCGTTCATGGTAGCCGGTCTGGGCTCACAAAACCAGATTGCCAAATCCAATGCGGCTAAAGCTTATTTTGCAGCCAACTATCCGGGTATTGAAGTCGTAACGACTGTCGCGAGCGACGACGATCAACAGAAGGCGTATGCCAATGCGCAAAACCTGCTTCAAACTTATCCTGATCTGAAAGGCATTATCGGATTTGCAGGCGGCGAACCACCGGCCGCTGCAGAGGTAGTGGAGCAAGCTGTAAAGGCAGGTACTTTGGAGAAAAACCAAGTAGCCATTACAGGCATTGCCGTGCCGAGCCTCGTGAAAAATTATATCAAAAACGGCACGATCAAAACGGATATTATTTGGGATCCGGGCAAGCTGGCTTACGTAACGGTCTATATTCTGGATCAACTGGCACAAGGCAAGGAAATCAAGGACGGCATGGATGTTCCGACGATAGGGACTGTGAAGGTAGACGGACAAAGTGTCTTTATTGGTACGCTTGAAGTCACGAACGATAATGTGGACAGCTTTGATTTCTAATAACACCCTTAGGAGGCGGCCTTAATGGAGTATAAGGTGCAGATAGAAGATTTAACGGAGGAGGCTTTTGCGCCCTATGGCAAAGTAGTGGATATACCGGCGACTGATCCTTCCAAATCCGGCGACGGGTGGGATTGCTGGAGCTATGTTCAAATGCTGGATGTTTGGGAGCCCATCGGATTTGGCCTTGTGATCACCAAGCGACGTGAATTTGTCGTCACGGCTATGGAGAGGCATGTCAGTCGTGAAGAGATGCTGCTTACCTTTGATCGTGAGATTGTGCAGCCTGTAGCATTGTGCATGGATATTGACAATCCGGATGAAAGCCCTGATGCTTCCACCGTCAAGTGCTTCCGAATCAAGCCCGGACAAGCTATCGTCATCCATCGGGGGGTCTGGCATAGCCCGGCCTACCCGGCTGCGGACGACGCCCGTTATATGTTCGGCATCGAGAAGAAAAAGGATAAATTCGGGGATGAAATGATCAATCCGTGGGTTGATTTTATGAACGGAAGCACTGTTCGATTCGAATAAGGGAGCAGGCACGGCTCCTGATACTCTTGCTTACGGCAGCTGCGGATTCATGCGGTGTCAGGAGAGTGCTGCCACAAAGGAGAGAGAGAGATGAACCAAGAACAAAGAGTGATGGATTGGATCGAGAATCATCAAGATGAAATTATTCATTTTTTACAACAGCTTATTCAAATTCCGAGCGTGAACCCCTGGTTCTTCGAGGAGCCAGGGCCATCGAAAGAGAAGGACCTGCAACAATTTATTGCCGGCAAGCTGGAGAAACTGGGTGCGGACATCGAGATTTGGGAGCCCGTCGCTGATGAACTGAAGCAATATGAAGGCATGGCGGGCTATTATCCGGGAAGAGATTTTACGGGCAGACCCAATCTGGCGGCTACGTTTGGCAAAGGAACGGAAGGCAAGTCCCTGCTCTTATTTGGCCATATCGACGTCGTCATGGCAGGCTCCAAATGGACAGTCGATCCGTTCGAGGGCAAAGTGATCGACGGGAAGATGTACGGTCGCGGCACCGTTGATATGAAGGGCGGAGTTGCAGCCATGATTATGGCCGTCGAAGCGATTCTTCGCAGCGGGTTTAAGCTTAAAGGTCCGGTTGTTGTCGGCACGGTCGTCGATGAAGAAGCGGGAGGCATGGGGGCGCTTGATTTCATCCACCATGGCTATCGGGCGGATGCTTGTATTTTAACAGAACCGACCTCGCTTACGATCGCTCCGCTTTGCCGGGGAATTTTATGGGGCAAAATCAAGATTCAAGGCCGCAGCGGCCATATTGAGATGCCGCAAGCGGATTGGCAGGACGGCGGCGCGGTGGATGCGATTAAGAAAGCGAGATATATTCTGGAGCATTTGGACCGCTTGAATGAGCAATGGGCTGTCAGCAAGACTCATCCCTACTTGGCGATCCCTTGTCAGGTGCATGTCGCGCAATTAAACGCTGGGGAATATCCGACCTCCTTCGCGAATGAGGCGGAAATCGTATTCAACGCGCAATACTTGCCTTCGGAGCGAGACGAGAAGCTTGTAGGCGGCAACGTAAAGAAGGAATTGACGGACTTTCTGCGCGAGGTATCGGAATCAGATCCTTGGCTGCGTGAGCATCTGCCGGAAATCGAATGGCTGGTGGATGCCGATTGTGCGGAAACAGATGTGTCTCATCCCTTTGTTCAGACCTGTGTGCAATCCTTGAAGGCCATCGGAGAGGAAGGGAAGATCGAAGGACTGGGCTTCCATACCGATATGGGCTGGCCGGTGAACGTCGGCATTCCGACTGTTAACTTTGGACCTGGCGACCCAAGCCTTGCCCATCATAGCGATGAATTTACTCCTGTCGACGAAGTGATTCAGGCGGTCAAGATGATTGCCAAAACGATTGTGGACTGGTGTGAAATCGAGGAAGCGTAAAAACGGGATCAAGACGGCTTGTAAGGCCTGGTGATCTAAAATACGGAGGTGCTTGAACTTATGAAAATCTTATTTATTGGTGAATCCTGGGTTGTGCATATGATCCATACGAAAGGTTATGACAGCTTTACCTCGACCAAGTACGAGGAGGGAGCAACCTACTTGCTGTCCTGTCTGCGTCAGGAGGGAATTGACGTCAACTATATGCCTGCGCATGAAGTACAGGTGCGCTTTCCTCAATCGCTAGAAGAGCTAAAGGCCTATGATGCGATTGTGATTAGTGACGTGGGGGCCAATACATTCCTGCTCCAAAATCCAACCTTCTATCAAATGCAAATCATTCCGGACGCCCTTGAGCTAATCAAGCAATATGTCGCTGAAGGAGGCGGCCTGCTGATGGTTGGCGGTTACCTGACCTTCATGGGGATCGAAGGAAAAGCCAATTACAGAAATACGATATTGGCCGATGTGCTGCCGGTTGTCATGATGGACAAAGATGATCGGGTAGAGATGCCGAGCGGTTTCTCGCCTGTCGTATCGCAGCCGCATCCGCTGGTCAATGATTTGGGAGAATGGCCTAGGCTGCTAGGTTATAATAAGTTATCCACCAAGCCGGGGGCAGAGGAACTGCTAAGCCATGAAGGCGATGCCATTCTGACGGTTGGAACTTACGGAGCGGGCAAGACGGCAGCGTTTGCAAGCGATTGTTCGCCGCACTGGGGATCGTTGGAGTTTATGAACTGGGAGCACTATTCGGCCTTTTGGTCCAAGCTAATTAAGTATCTGAAATAATGGAACATTAAACATTCACATACGCCATAACAGGCGCCTGCTGGTCGCGGGTTCTAAATACCTCATCTTTGACTTGATTTCCGATGGGTTCCCAATCACGCGTACGGTTCAGGTCCGTGTGGGCTAACCCCCGTGGAGGTTCGAGTCCTCTCGACCGCATCTATGAAGCAAAGCTGTTTTTCAAGTGGAAATTCAACTTGGAGAACGGCTTTTTTTTCGTTCCTCTTCATGCGGAACTCGCGTTATACTAAACAGGAGGAGCCGTTCAGCTTTAAGGTGAATTCAATGGAATTGGATTTATAATATAAGACCTGTTAGCGGAAGTTACGGGCTGGTTATTTTGAATACAAGGGGTGTGATCCTGTGATGAAACCTCGAATAGGGTTTGGCTTTTTGTTGTTGATGCTCGTTGTCGTGAGTTTGTCTGTTGGATGTCAACCAACGGATGAGGGGGATGTGGCTGAGCTTCCGGTACCTGAGCAATCGGTGATTTCTTCGAATAAGGATACCCCGGAGACAGAGCCCCCTTCCGGCTCAGCTTCAGGTGGAGGTGACATCGCAGGAAGCAGTACTGTTGCAGAACAGGATGATACAGACGTAGCGCCCGATCATCAGGCCGCTGAACCCGATGTGGATTTAGCGGATGTGACGGCGGTCCGGCTCATTAATCATAGCTCGGGCTGGATTGGCGGAGAAGGCTGGATTGCTTTTAGTGATAACGGCGGTACGGAATGGGAGGTCCAGGCTCAGCCGAAAGGCACCGTACGCCAAATCTTTGCGCTCAATGGCAAGCAGGCCTGGACCGTGATGGAGAATAACGATCTGTATCGCACCACGGATGGCGGGGAGACGTGGATTCGGATTGGAAGCACGCCGAATGCCGGATTTCTCCATTTCATCTCGCCTGAAACGGGATTTAGCGGTCAAGCCAAAACCGAGGACGGAGGTAAAACCTGGAGCGACCATTAAGGGAGCTCTTTGAATATCATTCGGGAGCCTAGCCAAAGACCAGCCGCAACTCCGAATAAACCGAAGAGGGCCACCAGGACGATCAAATTAAAGGAGTGCCAGCCGAGCAGGAATCCAATACCGCTTCCCATGGTTGTTCCGGTGAGCAATCCCAGTGCAGCGCCAATTTGTTTATGACGTAACGTCATATGTCTGTCACCTCAAAGTTAAATATTGCGGTCTGAATGTTACTTGTATTCCCTGATCGTCTCGAAATATGCCATGACAGAAAATAAGCCCGGCTTAGCCGGAGCGATCCGACTAGCTGAGCATGGGTTGAAATATAAGTATGGTTATGGTGCAACGGTAACTTCGATTAGGAATTTTGCTTTAATGCGCAATCTGCGAATAGAACAGATTTAGGGATACGGAAGAACTGTTCCGCTTTTTCCTGGAACGCTGGGGATGGTACGGTGCCCTGGTGCAGCCATTTACGGAATGTGCCAGGATGCACGCCGATCCAGCGGCTTACATCGCTTACCGACAAATCATGAACCATGCACAGGCCTGTCAGAATCCGGTTGCTCACCGGTGAGCGTGTCAGGGTGCGTTTCATGAAGCGGGAAGGTGCCGGCTGACAGATTAAAGGTGACTTGTCCAGAAGTTCCTCTCTGAATAGTATGTGGCGGGGATAACCCAAGTAGTCACAGGCCTTCTCCAGGTTGTTTTTTCCGGGAACGCGTCCCTCATATACCCAGGCGCTGACACTACGGGAGGATACTCCCAGTTCCTCGGCCAATTGCGACAATTTGATATCGTTGGCCATAAGTACGGCTAGTAGGACGCGGTTGCGAATTTGGCAGCGGGTCGGCCGGCGAAAGCGCTTGACTCGCACACCTTTCCCCAAATATTTACGATTGATCAGGGACCACGCCTCAATGGAGTGTTTTTCTTGCTGCAGTTGTGTAGGCATAATTCCTCCGATTTTTTTAACACAATACTACAATATTCGACACTCACTTTTCAATAGCCAAGCATAAAACAATTGTTTCCATTTCGTTGTTACATGATTTATAAGTCCGATGTAATGGTCCGATAGACCTAATCATTTATATGATTATTTTAATGTATTGTTCGCCTTTTGGTGATTTGAGTCGGGTGTATCGCGTTGGTTACCAAAATATAAGGGGGTAAATACGAACGATTAATATTATTTATCTTGACTCATCCGTGAATTCGTTTTATATTAACTATGGTTGATAAAGAAAAAAGATGCTTATTCGTATATCCCTGAAAATAAGGTTCAGGGGTTTCTACAAGGGACCTTAAATTCCTGACTACGAATAGGATGCGCAAGCATACCTATTCGGAGCAGGATTTTTTTGTGCCCGGAAGCGGTGTGCGCAAAGTGACAGTCAACACACAGGGGGATATGATGAGCAAATATGATGTTATCGTTGTTGGTGCCGGTCCGGCCGGCATTTTCGCTTGTTATGAACTGACATTGAAGTCACCAGGAAGCAAGGTGCTATTGGTTGACAAGGGACATGATATTTACCGAAGAAGCTGTCCGATCCTGGAGGAGAAGATTAAGCTCTGTCCACCGGCCGTAGGACGTAAGGAATTTGCCGGTTGTTTGCCGGCTTGCTCGATTACAGCCGGGTTTGGTGGGGCGGGAGCATACAGCGACGGCAAATTCAATATCACCACGGAGTTTGGCGGCTGGATGACCGATTATTTGCCTGGCTCCAAAGTCATGGAGCTTATCCAATATGTTGATGCCATCAATCTAGAGCATGGAGCGACATCTGCCATTACGGACCCGACAACCAATGCGATTCGGGAGATTGAACACCGTGGATACGCAGCTGGCCTGAAGCTGCTTCGCGCTCAGGTAAGACATCTTGGAACTGAGCAGAATTTGGAGATTCTGAAGTCGATATATGAATATTTGAAGACAAGAATTGATATGGCTTTCCGGGCGGAAGTCGAGGACATTGTCACCGTCAAAGAAGACGGAACCCACCGTATTACCGGTATCACAATGAAAGGCGGGGAGGTCCATGAGGCGAATTTAGTGATGGTTGCCCCTGGGCGTGACGGCTCTGCCTGGTTGACAGGTATATTAAAAAAACGCAGATTGAAAATGCATAATAACCAAGTGGACGTGGGCGTTCGGGTGGAAACCTCGGATGTGGTCATGCGCGAGATCAACGAGCATTTATATGAAGGCAAATTCATCTTTAACACCTCGGTTGGAACCCGGGTGCGTACGTTCTGCAGCAATCCTTCCGGTCATGTTGTGGTTGAGAACCATAGCGGAGTTATGGCGGCCAATGGCCATTCCTACAAAGATCCGGCACTGGGATCAGCCAATACGAACTTTGCGCTGCTCGTATCCCATAAGTTTACGGAGCCGTTTGACAAGCCTAACGAATATGCGCGTGAAATATGCAAGCGAGCTAACGATCTATCCAGCGGCGGGGTCATTGTACAGAAGTATGGTGACGTGCTCCGCGGCCGGAGATCCACCGAGGGCCGAATTCGCGAAGGGTTTCTCGAGCCGACGCTGAAGGAAGCAGTCCCTGGAGATCTTGGCTTGGTGCTCCCGTACAACACCATGAAAAGCCTGATCGAGATGGTCGAAGCGCTGGATAAAGTCACGCCGGGGATTGCGTCGGAGCACACGCTGTTCTATGGGGTGGAGGCCAAGTTCTACTCCGCAAGACCGAAGCAGTCGGAGTCCTTCGAGACGGAAATCAAGGGTCTTTATTGTGGCGGGGATGGTGCAGGAATTACCAGGGGGCTTGCTCAGGCAGGTGCCGCCGGCGTCTGGATTGCCCAGAACATGCTGAACCAATTAAGTTCTTGATTTTAGCGGTTGTTCCCTTAAATAGAATGTCGATTTCAGGAGCACGTTCTGGCGTAAGTCAGACGGTGCTCCTATTTGGCCAGATCTGGCGCAGCTGATATGTCCGATATGTTGGTGGTAGCGATTTCTTTTTCCGGATGAACGGGGTATGATAGATACGAAAGATTTACATAAATGCTAGAGATGGAGGAACGGACGATGATTAAACATATTGTTTTTTTCAAATTGAAGGATTCATCCGCCGAGAATATTGAGAAAACGGTGCAGGTGCTGCGTGATATGGATGGCAAGATTCCGATGCTAAGATCCCTTGAGGCAGGTGCCGATGTTATTCGCTCCGAGCGCTCTTATGATTTGGCTTTGATCGTTGAAGTAGACAATCTTGAAGATTTACAAGCATATGCCGTTCATCCTGTTCACCAGGAAGTGATCCAATACATCAATACGGTGAAAGATCATACGCTTAGCGTTGATTTTGAAGTGTAGGCAATGATATAGACTTTACAACAACAGGCTGGAGGAGATTTGCGGTGTATTATGTAAATCAAGAACAAATTGAACGGCGTCTGAGCGCGATTCCCGAAATTGCGGAAGGGTTGCGTGCTGCGGCACAATCATGGGACGGAGGCCTGGTGCTGGGCTTGGTTCAGGAGCGTGCGCTTCATCTGGCGATCGAAGTCGTAACGGATGTCGGCAGCTACTTGATTGACGGATTTATTATGCGGGATGCCAGCAGTTATGAAGATATCATGGATATTAATCATGAGGAAAAGGTGTTCCCCGAAGAGGTTCATAAGGTGCTGCTGGAGCTGGTTCGATTGCGTAAACCGCTCGTGCAGGACTACTATGATTGGGACAGGCATACGCTTCATTCTTTAACCCCGATTCTGCCTGATGTACTGGAGCAGTTTGCGGGAAATGTCCGTGAGTATTTAAAGAACGAGATGTACTGAGGCTTGTTAGTTTTAAAAAAGAGATACCATGATGCCATGGGCTCTTCCATACAATTCATCCATAACAGACCGTTCAGGGAATCCCTGAACGGTCTGTTTTTTTGTTGACTTTATCTCAAGCGGCTAGGATGTTCCGAAGTTGTGGGGGATACTCGAGGTTTTTCTCTGCTGGAATAAAAAAATCGCCGATGTTGTGTCAAGACAAGCCCATGCTGCTTATAATGCATCAAGCGACTAGGCATTCGCCCGGTCGGACGAAAGGAGGAGTTCCCGATGACAGAATGGAGTGCGCTGGCCGCTGCTATCGGCATCGTTCTGATCGCGATTGCGGCGGTGATCATGATGGTGTCGGTTAAAAAGCTGATCGGGCGGGCCAAGACCATGCTGGGCCGGCTTGAGGAAGACAGTAGCCGATTGAGTCAAGAAGCCTCGCAGGTGCTGGAGCAGGCATCGGTCTCGTTAGAGATGATTCAGCGTCAGCTGGCAGCGAGCGAAGCTATTGCCGCTTCCATGTCCGATGCTGCGTCAGCGGTAGCCAAGACGGCCGATGCGATTCATGCTGTAGGGAAAAAAGCTTCCATAACCGCCGTTGAGCATCTGGAACGTGCTCGCCTCGATAATGAACGGCAGATCGGGGAGATGTTCCGGTGGGTTGATGCCGGAATGACGCTTTGGCATTCATGGAACAAATACAACTCCAAGTCCGGCGAAGGGCAAGCCAAATAGAAGGAGAGATGGAATATGAAAGAGAAGAGCAAAGGACTCCTCTGGGGAGTATTGATCGGCAGTGTTGCAGGTTCTGTTACCGCACTTCTTCTGGCTCCAAAATCCGGCAAAGAGCTTCGGAATGACATTGCCGACGGCGCCCGCGGCATCGGCACCAAGGTGCAGGAGGCAGCAGAGAAGGTAGGAGAGCAGGGAGTTAACCTGATCGGCATTATGACGGATCGGGCAGAGAGTGTGATCTCCGACATTCAGTCCTGGCGCAACCGGCAAGAAAGCTGGCTGGCAGATGAGGAAATTGCACAGGTCTCCGCGTTTGACGAGGATTTTGAAGAAGAGGCTTATGTGTCCACTGCTGCCGAAGTGAAGGTCAGCGATTAATCCAGGATCAGATGACCGCTTCAGTTCTCATTTACGAGGATAAGGATCACGCCAAAATACATGAAGGCCGGGGCGGCACAGAGCCCCGGCTTTGTTGTGTATAAACGATTCGAATTAAAGCCCTGATTACTGCCCTTTGCTCCTGTAATGGAAATTCGGCGAACGGATGTCGTTATGATAAGAGGTGTGGAAAATATGGGTTGTAGCCGGCGAGACCGGAGGAATCAACCAACTCCAATCCCCTGTGAGCTCCCGCCCGGCTTGCTGTTCGCGCTGTTCAAACAAACCGAATTGGGCTGCTGCCGAATGATGGTCCACAATGCTGACGCCTGCTTTTTTGTAGGAATAAAGCACGGCAGCATTGAGTTCAACCAATGCGCGGTCCCTCCATAAGGTAGTTTCGCTGGAAGTATCCTGCCCCATCAGCTTGGCAATAAGCGGAAGCTTGTTGTAGCGCCCTTCGTCTGCAAGGTTACGTGCTCCGATTTCGGTTCCCATATACCAGCCGTTGAACGGTGCGGCCGTATACATAATGCCGCCGATTTCAAGCAGCATGTCTGATATGAGAGGCACCCCATACCATTTTATTCCTTCCTCTTTAAGAGCGGGAAGTTCGGGATGCTCCAAAGGGACCTCCAGCACGTAGGATTTCGGTATCGCGAGCCATTCCGGCGGCTCATTTCCCTGCTGCACAACCAGCGGAAGCACATCATAATCGGTCAAGTCTCCCCGCCATCCCAGCTCCATGCATTCCTTCGTGAAGGATAGGGAAGCCGGGTCGCCAATCGTCCCGTCCGGCGTATCGTAACCGGCATACCGAATCAATTGGTGGTTTTTGATCATAAGTGGGGCCTCCCCTGGACGAGCAGCCTTGAAAATCGTAATCGTAGGCATGATTTTTCCGCCATTGGTGGCACTCTCGATATGGTGGAGGAGTGCTGAGAAAATGTCAGAGGTCTCCGTTAAGTGCCTGGCATCGAATACCTTGAGGCGATCCCAAAACAGTCTGCCGATACAGCGGTTGCTGTTTCGCCAAGCCATTTTGGCCCCGTGCGTCAGTTCCTCAAGCGTATGCTCATATGTACCTGTCAGCTCGATCTGTGAGCGGATGTTCATCAGCCGGTCTTCGGCTTCTTCCGGAGTGCGGTTTAATTCTGCATAACAAAGCTCGATAAACGGCTTCGCAGCCTCCATAAGGTCGGTATGATGTATGTTGTCTTTCACGTAGAATTCTCCTTTACTATACGCGTGCTTTCTATAGTATAAACTACCTACGGTCAGCGTCCGGCGCAAGAGTCCTACAATTACTTGAACAATTAACCAACGGTCTTTTGGGAGCGGCGCCCTTGTTGAAGATAGGGGGGAATTGGGGTAAGATTTAAGGTACATTTCGATCCGAAATGACATATGGTATCACTGTAAACCATGAATTTGACAAAGAAGGAAGCGGTGGGTTCGTGCAGCAAGCAATCGCAATACTAGACTCGGGTGTCGGCGGGCTGACTGTCGCTAAAGAAGTGATGAGACAGCTCCCGAGAGAGAAAATTATTTACTTCGGAGATACAGCCCGCGCACCCTACGGACCCCGTACGCCGGAAGAAGTCCGTTTATTTACGGAGCAAATTGTAGATTATTTAATTCAGTATGATCCTAAAATGATTGTGATCGCCTGTAATACGGCTACGGCGGCGGCGCTTGATTATATTTCGTCCAAAGTGCCTGTCCCGGTCATCGGTGTCATTCACCCAGGGGCGCGTGCCGCCATAAGCGCAACAAAGACCGGTAACGTCGGCGTGATCGGTACGGTCGGAACCATTGGCAGCGGAGCATATACAGCGGCTCTGAAACAGCTCTCGCCTTACGTCGAGGTGGAAAGTCAAGCCTGTCCCGAACTGGTGCCGCTCGTCGAACACGGATTGTTCCGATCCAAGGATGCCTTGCAGGTGGTGCAAGAATCCTTGAGAGGCATCAAGGATACCTCCATTGATTGTCTGATCCTTGGATGTACTCACTATCCGTTCCTGATGAATACGATCCAAACGGTCATGGGGCCGTCCGTGAAACTGATCAGCTCTGCTGATGAGACGGCTCGCGAGGTCAGCACGATTCTGTACGATAAAGGTCAGCTTGCGAGCAGCATGGAGAGCCCGGTGCATCAATTTTTCTGTACAGGAGATCCGGTCATTTTTCAGAGCATTGCGACCGAATGGCTCGGAGATCATATCAAGCGGACACCTGTTGTCTGGCAAATTACGAAGCTATAATTCACGTTCTTACCTTAGAGATGATCTGGAATGAATATGAGCATGAAAACGCAGGCAGGACAAGGGATAAGACCTTGTTCTGCCTTCATTATTTCCAGTGCCAAGTTTCCGAAAGGGTAGGGATATCGGCGCCTTTTTCGATCTTTTGCATCATACATGTTGGACAATCATATACATGGAATGGACGCTAATTGAAGCGGCTTTGCCGCGGAAAGGAATCCATTATGCAGCAATATGTCGTACAGAAGGGCGACACGCTAAGACGCGTGGCTGCCAGATATAGTCTGGCGTATGAACAGCTGATTACGGCGAATCCATGGGCGGCACAGCAGCCGTATCTCCAGCAGGGGCAAATGCTCTATCTTCCTGCATCGTTGCGCCGAAGGTATGTCATTCAGGAACATGATACCTTTGATAGTATTGCCAGTACGTTCCGGTTTCGGAAGGAAGCCTTGGAAGAACTGAATCCCGGGTTATCGGCTCATCATCTGCCACAGGGAAAAACGATCGTTCTGCCGGGTACCACGCATAAACACATGGTACGATTAACCGGCGAATACGGGCCGGGGGATCTGGAACGCGATATACAAGAGATGCAGCTTCGCTACCCTATTATCGAGTGGAGTGTCATCGGCCGAAGTGTGCTCGGCAAACCGCTATATGCGGCCAAGATCGGTAAAGGCCCTAAGAACCTTCACATTAATGCAGCACTGCATGCCAATGAATGGATCACAACCCCTTGTCTGATGCGATTCATGGAGGAATACGGCAGGGCATTATTGCAAGAGTCACCGGTTTATTTTCAGGAGCCAAATGCCTGGTACAGGAACTATACGTTATGGGTTGTGCCGATGGCAAACCCGGATGGGGTAGAGCTTGTACAGGAAGGCGTTACTCCTTCTCATCCATATTATGAACGTCTGCTCGAGTGGAATGGCGGACGCGAGGATTTCCGGCGCTGGAAGGCGAATATGAACGGCGTGGATTTGGGTGACCAGTTCCCTGCGCATTGGCATGAGGAAGTCGCGCGGAGGGGGAAAATCCGTCCATCCCCTCAGGATTATGCGGGGACTAAGCCGCTGTGCGAGCCGGAAGCCGAAGCCGTCTATCAGCATACGTTATCGATATCTCCGGAACGGGCCATTTCCCTGCACAGTCAAGGCAGGGAAATCTATTGGAATTATAGGGACTACGAACCTCCGGAGAGTGAGGACATGGCCCGAAGATTAGGTCAGGCCGGCGGTTACAGGCCGGTGAAGCTGCAGGGCAGCGATGCAGGATACAAGGATTGGTTCATTCAGCATTACCGGAGGCCGGGCTTTACCGTGGAGATTGGTTATGGGATGAATCCGCTGCCGCTTGAGGATTTCGAGGATCTGTGCGTCGAGGTGGGTTCTATTCTAGCTGCGTTTATGTCTTTGGAATAAGATCGTTTGAAACGAATAGATTTATTCAACGTATAAAATATAGAAGAATACGGCCGCTGCTTTAATGGATCACAAGGCAGTGGCTTCTTTTCGCGCTTTTATTGCTGCAGCCCCGGAATACGATGTTGCCGGGATTTCTTAGAGATTTGCTAATTGGGTAATGATATAGACATGCTGCCTGGAATGGAGGGAACAATATGAAGTGGAGAAGATTATGGTCGCTTCGGCGCTGGTCGCACGTGTTCCAGCGGATATTCGGTTATTTAATCTCTTCCCGGGTTGCACTCGGGGACAAGCTGTTATTCCTAGCTCCGGCTGTGCTGTACTGGGTGCTGCCGGACTTTATGCCTTTGCTGCCGATCGATGACATCGGAGTCACGATGCTGCTGATGAACTGGTTCGTATCTCGGGTTGAACGGAAATATCCAGGTCTGATCGGTGAGGACCCGGGCCCCGCCAAGCGCGTACGGTAAATGAGCTTCGGGCGGTAACAATACGGACAGGACCCTTGCGAAAAAGTCGGCAGGGGTCTACAATAACATATTGAATGAAACATCCGTGAGGAGATGAATATACGTGAAATGTAAAATTACCCGTAATGCCGCCAAGGTGTTAAAGCGAGAGCTGGACAAGGAAGAGAACAAGGATAAGAAACTTCGCGTGCTGGTTACCCATGCGCATGGCGATCATGCCCACTACGGCCTGGACCTGGACATGCCTAAGGAAAATGATGTCATCGTATCCACAGATAAAGAGATCGACGTTATTTTGGAGGCGGGACAACCTTTCCTGGACGGCGTCAAGATCGACTATCTTTATTTTCCTGAGGAAGGCTTTGTGATTACGAATCCGTCCCAGGGCAATCACGGCGACCACTAGGTTACTTCAGATAAAGAAGGTAATGTACAATGGCTAATGATATTCGCGTCTGCGAGAAGTGCAGACATACGAAGTTGAAGACAATGATCCCGAAAATTAAGAAAATGGTACCGGATGCCGACATTAAGATCGGCTGTAAATCCTACTGCGGTCCTTGCGGCAAACGAGCCTTTATTTATATCAATGGCCGTTATGTCAGCGCGCCTACAGAGGATGAAGTGCTGGCAAAGGCGCTGCCGTTTGTGAAGTAATAAACAACAGACTGTTTGATACACCTGCATCGAAGTTTCGTGGAATTCCCATTCTACGGGTATAGTTCCTGGCTCAGCCATCCATGCTAAGAGGGCAACGGGAACAACAACTTTAGAAGGGAGCATTCCGTCATGAACAGTCACGATTCCAGTCTTCACTCCAACAGCCCCAGCAACAGCGCGCTAGATTCCGTGGAGAAGCTGCACCGTGCCGTATCCTCGGCAATGTCCCATCCGACGGAACAGCTGATTCAGCAAGCGGAGAATTCGTTATCCCATACCGAGCAAGCGGTTTCCCAGGTGATTGAGCAGGGAAACCGAAACGCGGTGGAATTGGCGGAAGAGTTGTTAGGCGATGAGAAGGAACGTCTGTCCAAGCTTCGTTCAGCTAAAAAGTAGTTTATGATCCTGTGCAGTCCGTTCAATAGCTTTCGAGCTAATGAACGGGCTTTTTTTGTTAAATTGTTGGCATGGATAGAACAAGTTTAATTAAAGGGCATTTGGAAATGTGCGTTATTGGCCATTCTGAGCCATGGCAAGAGTTATGGTTACGAGATTCTGCTCTTCACGCGTCTGACAAGCTCCCCTTGGAATTCCATACGACTCTTTGCACCTGACATCGCCTATATGACGCTGGGGATTGTAGCTAGCCTGTCATTGATGGGGCTTGTGCTGATGTACGGAACGCTTGTCAATCGGAGAAAACATCTTGAGTCGGTTACCCGCCAGGCTTGATATAAGAAAGGTTACCAGTAAAAAGATGATCCCTTCATAAATGCAGCTTGGCGTGCTTCTTCGGACACGGCCTAGTCCAAAAAAACAAACCAGGCTGATGGATAAGATCAGCCTGGTTTGTTTGGTTTTAAGCAGCCTCAGTCAACAGCGATTAGAGGCTGAATAAAATTTGGAATTTGCTAAGTTAGGCTCGGTTATCGGGCATTCGCTTCGCCCTGTGATTTAAATTGCTTCAGCAGGTCATACATGATCACTTGATCGGAAATCCGCAGCTGCTCCTGTGTCTCATCATAACCTTCGCGGCAGGCCTGAATATCGGTCGGCTGACGCGTCGCAAGATCGTAGCAGGTTCCCCCTTCAAGTCCGGCCGTTTCGGTTGGCAGGTAGAACACCTTCTCATCGGAGAATGCGCCGCTGCGCAGCGGAATCAGACGCGGCTTGTCATCCAACAGATGGTCTCCGATCCAGTAATACGGTTCCTTTGGCACGCCGAGAAGATGAAGAATACTCGGTGTCACGTTCATCATGCCGGCGGCTTCCGGATATACTCCGGCTTGCTTCCCATCAGGCAGGCGGATGAGCAGGGGAACCTGATTCATGATTTGCTCCATGTCGAGTGCATTCAGTTCTCGTCCCAGAAATTTCTCATAGTCCGCTTTTTCTTTGATGGAATTGTCGTGATCCCCATAGATGATCAATATGGTGTTATCCCACAGTCCTTGCTGTTTCATCTGCTCGGCGAACTGGCCGAAAGCTTCATCAACATAGTGGATCGACTGTAAATAGTTCCCGAATATTGAGCCTTCAAAAGCCCCTGTATCCAGCTTAACAACATCCTTAGGGACATAATACGGATGATGGCTCGTTAACGTAATCAGGAAGGAATAGAAGGGCTGCTTGATGCCTTTCATCGCATCCAGCGATTGCGCGAAGAACGCTTTGTCGCTCAATGACCATCCCTGCACATCGCTCATTTCAAAATCCTTCTTGCTGTAAAACCGGTCATAATTCATTTCCCGGTACATCGTGGTACGGTTCCAGAAGCTGCTGTCATAGGCATGGAACACGTTTGCGCCATAGCCCTGTTCTTTCAGAATCTCCGGAAGGGTATCATACTCGCGATCAGCATATCGCGTAAATACGGAACCTGTGGGCAGCGAAAGCAAGGAGCTGTGCGTGACAAAGTCCGCATCGGATGTTCGCCCTTGACCGGTTTGATGATAGAAATTGCTGAAATACATACTGTCCTTCATCAACCGGTTGAAGTTAGGGGTGATTTCCTGCCCCCCGATCGACTGGCCGATGACAAAATTCATAAAGGCCTCCGTCTGGATCATAATGACATTGCTGCCTTTATACTTGCCGAACAAGGCGTCCGTATCGGACGGCTCCATACGTTTAGCATCAAACCATGCTTTGATCTGATTGATTTCCTCTTCCGGCAGCTTGGGCTGCCCCACGAGATGATCTCGTCCATAACGGTAGATATCGTAACCGTGAAAGCCGATCAGTCCCGTCACATTATACAGCGTAATATTCCACCAATTGCCTTCAAAGAGGCCAACGGCCCATGTATTGGACGCTTTCTTGATCGGAATGAAAGTCATGACCATGCCGAGGATGAATACAAGCGTACCAGTTACCAAACGGCGAATGACCCGGTTCCGCCGTTGCTGGCGGTATTCACCCGGGAGAGTGTAGGTTGCAAAGGTGGATCTCCGTTTGCGGAACACCATCACGGCAGTAAATGGGACAATCATAAGCCAATCGATAAAAAAGAACAGATCGGACGCATGAATCAGGGAACGAATGCTATCCCCGAGGGAACCGACTTGTCCGGCCTGCATAAGCACCGGCACTGTAATGAAATCATCGAAGTAGCGATAATAGATCAAATCGGCGTACAGAATCCCCGTCCATAAGAGATTTAATAAAGTTAAGGCCGCAAGCCGGCCTCTTGCCGGAAGCCACAAGGTCCAGAAGGAGACCAGCAGGAGCGAGCCGACAGCGATCACATAGTCTGCCTGATCCAGCTTCATGTTGGTAATATGGAGATGATGATCAAGCATGATCAGCTTGTACATCATAAGGATAAGGAATAATAAATATGCGGTGTATCGGTAATGCAGCCCTTTGGAGACCCGGCTTCGGATATCGCTCCATGATGGGGATGAGAGCACGTGGGTATCCTCCTTTTTTTCAAAAACATCCTTTTATTATAGCTTGGCCTGGATGACCGAGCAAAAAAGCCGCCCAAGGGCGGCGATTGCAGGAAGCCTCATTTCGTTATTCCGCCGATTTGTTACGCGGCGGCAAGGGGCCCAAGTATTGATAATACTGGCATTCGATCCGGCCATTGAACAGCTTGCGGCGCTTGTCCGCCTTGCGGCCGAAGTAATGCTCAAATTGCTTGGTCGGGCTAAGTGCGAAGAAGGACCAGGTCGGAAGTGAATGCGTTACGGATCCGAGCTGGCGAATGAGACGTTCAACCTCCTCTTTCTCGCTTAACCGCTCGCCATAGGGTGGATTGGTGATAATACAACCATATTCACCTTCAGGTATCGCCTTGGCTGCAGGGAGGACTCTAAAGTCGATTTCGCCGGCAAGTCCCGCACTTTTGGCGGCGGCTTTGGCCACTTCAATCGCTTTCGGGTCGATATCGCTTCCGGCGATATGCAGCGGAATATCGTCCTTCACAGCGTCAAAAGCCTCCTCGCGTGCATCTTCCCAGAGGCTGTCTCCGATGATATCCCAATGCTCGGACGGGAACGAGCGGCGCAGGCCGGGCGCAATATTCCAGGCCATCATCGCGGCTTCGATCAGAATGGTGCCTGAACCGCAGCACGGGTCATACAGCGGACGATGTGGGCCCCAGCGGCTTAATTGCAGCAGAGCGGAAGCCATGGTTTCCTTCAGTGGAGCTTCTGTAACCAGCTTGCGGTAGCCGCGTTTATGAAGGGCTGGCCCTGTAGTATCAAGGGTCAGTATGGCTCGATCCTTCAAGAGAGAAACCTCGACCACGTAACGAGGGCCGTCCTCGGGAAACCATTCCGTACGGTGCGAAAGCTTCAGCTTCTCCACGATTGCTTTTTTCACGATGCCCTGACAGGCGGGAACGCTGCTAAGCTGCGATTTATGGGAACGCCCTTCCACAGGAAATTCGCCATCCGCCGGAATCCACTCTTCCCATGGGAGAGCTTTGGTTCCTTCAAAGAGTTCGTCAAAGGTAAAGGCTTTAAACTCACCCATCTTGACGAGAATACGGTCCGACGTCCGGAGCCACAGATTGCAGCGGCAAATATCAATCAGGTCACCTGAAAAGGTAACTCTACCATTCTCTACTTCCATGTCGGTGTACCCGAGCTCTTTCAACTCGCGGGCAACGACGGCTTCCAGCCCCATCGGGGCTGTCGCGATCAATTGTAATCGAGGCATTAACGATGTCAACTCCATTTAACATGTGTACGGCGATAGTCGCCGCCGGTTCAATCTATATAGTATAGGCGATTGCATTGACTAAGACAATTATCATATGATAGTTCTCGTTAGGTTTAACGGGAAACAACGCATCTTATTCAGACAAAGGAGGCGGCTTCATTGCTTACGACCCCTGATGATTATGTTAACCAATTATACCCTGAAGATGAAGAGCTTCAGTTCGTCATAGAGGCCATCCGCGAGTATGGGATGCCGGAGGTTTCGGTGGCACCGGCATATGGCCGACTGCTGACTATGCTGGTACAGACAGCCGGCGCTAGAAATATTCTCGAAATCGGCGCCCTTGGCGGCTATAGCGGCATCTGTCTATGCCGAGGGCTTCCTGAGGACGGCAAACTCACTTCACTCGAGCTGAAGGAAGAATACGCGCAGCTTGCAGGCAGACATCTGGAGAAGGCTGGATTCAAGGATCGGGTGGAGTACCGGATCGGTCCGGCTGCGGACAGTTTGGCAGCGTTGAAGCAGGAAGGACGGACCTTCGATTTTTTCTTTATTGATGCGGATAAGGAGAACTATCCTCTCTACTTGGAATATGCCTTGGAGCTTGCGAATCCGGGTGCGCTTATAGCTGGGGATAACTGCTTTCTGCGCGGCAGAACGCTGAACTCGGAGAAGAACGGTCCTTCGGTTCAAGCGGTACGCCGGTTTAATGAAGTCATCGCGACGGACAAGAGGCTGGTCAGCACCCTGCTGCCGGCTTATGACGGGCTGATCCTTGCACGCGTTAGAGGATGAAACAATCCATAGTGAGATGTGCTGGACGATAAGATAACCATGGGAAGGAGTGCACCCGGGTCATTTCGTAGCTTGCCACCTGATGTAATCCGGCGCATGGCCGCAGGGATGTAGGTGATTTGACGGGCACATGAATATAACAAAGGGCTGTCCTCGGGTCGATGTAGACCACGGGACAGCCCTTTGTTCTTTGGTTTGGGAGATTAGCTCCATCTTAGATGACAGACTCCGGGGATCAACGATATTTGGGCGAAGGCTTTTGCGAGAACAGCTTTCGCCTCACCCACATCATATTGATGATCAACAGGCAGCCGGAAGTAATAAACAATCCTTCAATTCCGATGAAACCGGATAAGAATCCGCCGATCACCGCGCCCAGCATGTTGCCAAGCGCAAGCGAGCTTGTATTGAAACCAAAGGAGCGGCTTTCCATGCCGTCCGGCGTGTAAGAGCGAATCAGCGCGTTGACACTCGGCAGCAGCCCGCCCATGAAGACGCCCATCATGAACCGTACAATAATCAACTGCCACACCGATTGAACGAAGGCTTGCGGGATTAGCGTAAGTCCCGTACCGATCAAGGCGTAGGTCAAGATGCGGTGCGCACCGACCTTGTCGCTGAGCTTGCCGAGAATCGGGGAGGCGATCATGTTCGACAGCCCCGTTACGGCTACAACGAACCCAGCCCATATCGCAATATCCACCGCGGTTCCATGCAGCTTCTGAACGTACAGCGGGAGCAGTGCCATGGGACTAATCATGGCGAATTGCAGCAGGAACGTGACAGCGAATAACGCCGGCAGCTGCGGAATGTGGCTCAGCTCTTTAAGCCCGGCAATAACCGAAGGCTGCGGCGCCTTGGCTGCCTGCTCGCGGTTGAAGTTTTCTTTAACCAGGAACAAGGCAAGCATCGAAGCGGCAAAGATCAGTCCGCCGGTGATATAGAAGATTGGACGGAATCCGACCCAACTGGCCAAGAGTCCGCCGATCAACGGACCGAGAATGGTGCCTGCTACTTGTCCGGACTGCATGATGCCCATCGCAAATCCCATTCGATTCTTGGGCGTCGTGCCCGATACGAGCGATATCGCCGCAGGGTTAAATCCCGATATGGTACCGTTCAGCAAACGCAGAACCAGCAGATGCCATGGATGGGTAGCAAAGCCCATGCAGGCAATAACCAGCGCCATGCCGAAGCCGGAGCGCAGCAGCATGATTTTGCGTCCGTATTTATCTGCGACTTTTCCCCAGATCGGTTGAAAAATGAATGATGTCAGGAAGTTGGCGGCGAATATCAAACCTGCCCATAGTCCTATTTCCCGGTCTCCAACAACATTCAGGTCTTGCGCCAAATATAATGTCAGGAACGGGGTGATCATGGTCATCCCGGAGTTGACCAAAAACTGTCCGAACCAAAGCACAATGAGATTGATTTTCCAATTGGTCAATGTGCCCTTCACTTCCTTTCTAAGCTGTCGAGCCCGGAATGACCGGGCGAATTGTGGGACTACCCTAAAAATGCCGTTCTTTCAGTATAACATATTTAAAAAGTGCCAAAAGCTAACAATGTCATAAGATTGTCATGTGATTTTCATAGGATGTCCATGCAAGACGGTTGTTACTTACTTTTAAAAAGGGCATAATGAAATTTAGGAAACTTTATACACATTGATGGGGGCCTAATCATGACCTATAACGATCAATTCATTCGCGCTTGCCGTAAGCAGGAAGTGAATCACGTTCCTGTATGGTACATGCGTCAAGCGGGACGCTACGACCCGGAGTATCGAAAGATCAAAGAAAAGTACTCCTTACTGGAAATATGCAGTCAACCGGAGCTGGCGGCAGAGGTAACCTTGATGCCCGTACGGAAGCTTGGTGTAGACGCGGCTATTTTATATTCCGATATTATGAATCCCGTTGCCTCAATCGGGGTAGACTTCGATATCGTGAAAAATATCGGCCCGGTGATTGATAATCCGATCCGATCTGCGGCGGATGTAGAGAAACTTCGCCCGATTAATGTCGAGGGGGATCTTGGACATGTCCTGGAGACGATCCGTATCCTGGACAAGGAGCTGGAAGTGCCGCTTATCACGTTTGCCGGCGCTCCGTTCACGATTGCCAGCTATCTGATCGAAGGCAGACCATCCAAAAATTATCTTCGCACGAAAGAGCTCATGTACAGTGAGCCGAAGGTATGGTTCTCGCTGATGGACAAACTTGGGGATATGGTGATCGCTTATTTGCGTGCCCACGTCGCTAACGGAGGGAAAGCGTTTCAATTGTTCGACAGTTGGGTGGGGGCATTGTCTCCACAGGATTTCCAAACGTTTGTCCTACCAACCATTACGCGTATTTTTGCAGAGCTTCGGGATCTGAGTGTTCCGAAAATTTATTTTCCAGGCGTGAGCTCAGGCGAGCTGCTGCCTACGCTTACGGATCTCAGCACGGATGTCATCGGTCTCGACTGGCGAGTGTCCATTGCAGAAGGACGCCGCCGCTTAGAGCATAAATATGCTGTTCAGGGCAATCTGGACCCGACCGTTCTGACCGGACCGATGCCGGTCATCCAGCAGTATGCGAAGGAGATTATCGATCAGGGGATTCAGGAGCCCGGCTTTGTGTTTAATCTAGGGCACGGTTTATTCCCGGAGGCTTCGCTAGAGAAACTGCGTGAGTTGACATCGTATATTCATGAATACTCCGCTCAGGCACTGCAGGCAGGTGCACAACGCTCTTAAATGTTGAATATTTTATTAGTCAGAGGTGAGATGGTATGAAGAACAAGATTGGCGTGTTGGTTATGTCCTACGGTACTCCGGAGAACATGGAAGGAATCGAGAGTTATTATACCCACATCCGCCGCGGGAATAAGCCGTCGGAGGAGCAACTCAAGGAGCTTACTGACCGCTATGAGGCGATTGTTGGGGGTGTCTTTCCACTCCGGGAGAATACGGACCGACAGGTACGTACGCTGCAGGATACATTAAATGCCGATCCTCGCGCGATCGATCTTGAGTTTGTATGCTATCAGGGACTGAAGCACGCAGCTCCGTACATTGAAGATGGTGTCGAGCAAATGGTGCGGGACGGCATTAAGGAAGCTGTCGGCATTGTGCTTGCTCCTCATTACTCCACGATGAGCATCGGATCCTACGTGAAGCGCGCTCAAGCCAAAGCGGATGAGTTGGGACTTGAGATCTCGTTTGTGGAGAGCTATCACATGCATCCGAAGCTGATCGAGGCCTTTGCAGACCGGGTGTCCGCCAAGCTGAACCAGTTCGAGGAAGCCGGGGCTGACCGTGACAGCGTGAGAGTGCTGTTCAGTGCTCACAGCCTCCCGGAACGCATTCTGTCCATCGGAGATCCCTATCAGGAGCAGCTGCTTGAGACATCCAAAGCCGTAGCCGAACAGGCCGGCGTCAAGAAGTGGCAGTTCACATGGCAAAGTGCTGGCCGGACGGCGGAGCCTTGGCTCGGTCCTGACATTCTGGATACGCTGCAAACGCTGAATAAAGAAGAGCAGGTCGAGGATGTGCTGGTTGCGCCGGTCGGTTTCGTCTCGGATCATCTTGAGGTCCTGTACGATCTGGATATTGAAGCCAAAAGCATTGCCAAGGAAATGGATATGCGGCTTGAGCGCATCGACTCCTTGAACAGTGACCCGCTTTACATGGAAGCGCTCAGCGATTCCGTGATCACCTTGATAGGTCTGTAAATCCGTTATTACCGGAAAATCGAATAGAATGCTTAGATATGGAACTCCCCGGTGACGGGGGGTTCTATTCTTTATATGGAAGCTGGTATAATGGGGGAAGCGACTTATAACGCGAGCTCATAAGTGAATAAAGGAGTGACCTATGCATCTGTCACGATCAGAGAAAAGCAAGGCCGAGAAGAAGGCCCGTAAGCAGCGAACCGGACGGGTTTGGATCATGCTTAACTTAGGTTTGATTTTTATGATCGCTGCTTTGCTTGTCTATCATTTTAAATTTAAGGAAGATCCTGTTCAGCAAACGGCTTATCCGCCTGGAATGCCGGACTTTGGCATGGAAGGGGATCAGGCGGATAGCCCCGGCTCGGGACAACAAGCTGACGGGGAGGGGGCGAATTCGAAGCCTCCGAAGACGACGGAGGCTGGTGAACCCCCAGGTTCCGATATAACCGAGCCAGAAGGCAGCGCAACCGATGATCCTTCCGATTCCGCGATGGCAAAGCGGGTGGTTATGCATTTTGCAGGGGATACCTTGTTCTCGGGCAAGGTGGAGGCTGAACTGAAGAAGCACGGATATGATTATCCCTACAAGCATCTGGGCACCGCATTCCTGGAGGACGATCTAACCGTGCTTAATCTGGAAACGCCGGTTACGACCGGAGGCGTTGGCGCTGCCAATAAGAAATTCGTATTCAAGTCCTCACCGGACGTATTGCGGGCTCTCCGAGATGCGGGAGTTGAGGCCGTTAATCTGGCTAACAATCACATCCTGGACCAAGGCCAAGAAGGACTTTTGGATACCTTGAAGCATTTGAAGGACCAGGACATCCGTTATGTGGGAGCAGGACGGAATGAGGAAGAAGCCTTCGCGGCCCAGTATTTCGAGCTTCAGGGCATGAAGGTTGCATTGCTTGGATTCAGCCGTGTGCTCCCGGAAACGACCTGGTATGCGCTGGAGAACAGGCCGGGGGTGGCCGGGGCGTATGATCATGTGCTGCCCAAGGCGGTTGAAGCGATCCAGGCGGCGCGTTCCAAGGCCGATCTGGTGGTCGTGATTGCCCATTGGGGCGAGGAGCTCCATAAGACGCCGAATGTTCATCAGATCAATCTGTCACGCGCGTTCATTGACGGTGGGGCTGACTTGATTATCGGCGGACACCCCCATGTGCTGCAGGGATTGGAGCAGTACAAAGGCAAGTGGATTGCCTATAGTACCGGCAATTTTATATTTACTAAATCATCGAATGAAGATACGTGGAAAACAGCCGTATTCCAGGCGTCATGCAGCAAGCAAGGAGACTGTGACTTGAAGCTGACGCCTTACCGAACGGAGATCGGACAGGTCATCCCGCTTGAAGGCAAGGAAGCTGAAGCCTTGCTGAAAGAGGTGGAGAAGCGATCTGTCGGCGGTGTCAAAATAGCGCTGGATGGTGAAGTTATAGCAGGCAAGGCTGTGGAATAATTCGTTAAACGTTACATCAAGGAGGTCCCACCATGAACAATTTATGTGTCGCTCACCGGGGGTTTTCCGGTAAAGCACCCGAAAATACGCGCGCAGCCATTCAGATGGCGATGGATGAGCCCTTCGTGCATTGGATGGAAATTGATGTGCAATTGACTCAGGACGGGGTCCCTGTAGTGATACATGACTTCAGCGTGGATCGTACGACGACCGGGAAGGGCAAGGTGAAGGATCTGACCTGGCAGCAAATCCGGAGGATGGACGCCGGAGAATGGAAGGGACGCCAATTCAGGGGGGAGCAGGTTCCATCGCTCGATGAAGTCCTGCAGCTTGTCAAGGGCCGATTGAAACTTAATATCGAACTCAAAACGAGCGGAGATATGTATCCCGGCCTTGAGAAGACCGTTCTGGAACGGATTCATGCCCACCGGATGCTTTCGGATGTGGTGCTAACTTCCTTTGAGCCGAAAGCCTTGATGAAAGCGAAGGAATTGGAACCTGATGTAAGAACCGGACTTATTATTGATGCGCATCCTCGTAATTTGGTAGCACGCTTGAAGCAAATGAAATGCTCCTTTTTATCCATCGGCTACTCCCATCTGGATGCGGCCTTCGCCTCGGATTTGGTGAAGAATGACATTACGCCGATGGCCTGGACGGTGGATGATGCGAAGAGCATGAGGTCGCTGGCCAGAATGAATCCTGCCATCATGATCTGTACGAACCGCCCCGATACATGGGGGCAGATTTTTATCCATAAAATTGCGCCCAAAGTTCCATTCTGGCGAAGAAAATGGAGGTTTTAATGTATGTGTGCCCTAGTGAATAACGTTTACTGTGTAGGTCGTAATTATCAATTGCATGCGGCGGAGCTCGGCAATGCCGTACCGGAAGAGCCGATGATTTTTCTTAAACCCTCGCATGCCGTCGTTCCGCTGGACGGCAGCGTGCTGAAGCTGCCGATGGACCGCGGCAGTCTTCATTTTGAAGGTGAGCTTGTTATACAGCTCGCGGAGGATTATGCGCCAGGCAAACGTGTTGACGAGCTTGTAAAAACGATGGCACTTGGCATCGACTTCACGCTGCGTGACGTACAGTCGGTCATTAAGGAGAAGGGACATCCTTGGACGGCGGCAAAAGCGTTTAAATCTTCCGCACCGCTTACGCCATCCATTGCGTTTCCCGGAACCGCGAAGCTGGCGGATATTGATTTTATCGTAAGGAAGAACGGCGAAGAGGTACAGCGTGGGAATGTGAAGGATATGATCTTCTCCCTTCAGCGTATCATCGATTACATCGGCGAACACTATGGCCTTGGCCAAGGCGATTTAATCTTCACAGGTACACCGGCTGGCGTAGGACCGACGGAATCCGGTGACGTATTCGAGTTGTCCTGGGGAGATGTCCGTCTGGGCTCCTGCGAAATCGGGTAATCTGATATGCTTTATCATGGGAGGGGTCACAGATGGATTGGCTAATCGGGGCGGCAGGTGCCCTTATCGTGGCTGGAGCCGCATACAGGAAACGATCGCTATCGGAATCCGGAGCCGCGGCCGCTATTCTGATGGGTACCATATATTACGGAGCAGGGAACGTGTTTTGGTTCGGAACCCTGCTTCTTTTTTTCATAACGTCTACACTGCTCTCCCGGTACGGGAAACAGCGGAAGGCCGACCTGGAGAAATCCTATGCCAAGACAGGCCGGCGGGATGCAGGTCAGGTATTCGCCAATGGCGGCATCGGTATGGTGCTGTGTCTGTTAAACGCATGGTTCCCATCCGATCTGTGGGTATTCCTGTTTATAGGTGTTATGGCTACGGTAACGGCGGATACCTGGGCCACGGAGTTAGGCAGCCTTAGTCGGAAGCCTCCGCGCTCCGTGCTGAACGGCAAGGTGTTGACCGCCGGCGAATCCGGCGGCGTCTCCTGGGTCGGCTCCACGGCTGCAGCGGTAGGGAGCATACTGATTGGGACAGGAGGATGGTTGCTTGCTGGATGGAGCGGCATGGATGCAGAGATATGGCCGTATGTCCTGGCAGCCCTTGCGGGCGGGTTGGTTGGAGCTTTTGCCGATTCGTACCTCGGAGCGACTTTACAAGTGATGTACCGCTGCCGTGCGTGCGGCAAATCAGTGGAAGTATCTCAACACTGCAGTCAAGATACGGTGCGCATGCGCGGATATGCTTGGATGTCCAATGATGCGGTTAATCTGGTCAGTTCACTTCTAGGCGGCGCGGCGGCTTATGGGATTGCCGTGCTGATTGCGTTATAATGTATCCATCTTACCGATGAAACAACGATCAACGAAATCTATAGATGTAAGTAGGGATCATAACAATGAATATTTTGACCGTCGAACAGGTAACAAAAAGCTATGGAGACAAAATTCTGTTTCAAGATGCGTCCTTCGGAATGGAGGATCAGGATAAAGTCGGCATTATCGGTGTAAACGGTACGGGGAAATCCACGTTTATGCGAGTCATCGCAGGGCTCGAGCCGCCCGACTCTGGTAAAATATCGATGGGCAATCGCATCCGGGTGCGTTACCTGGCACAGAACCCGGAGTTTGATCCGGACAAAACCGTCCTGCAGCAGGTGTTTGAGGGCGATCTTCCGGAGATGAAGGCGGTGCGGGAGTACACCGAAACGATGGAGCTGCTGGAGCTGCATCCGAGTCATGAGGAGCTGCAGCAGAAACTACTGAAGCTCAATCAGACGCTGGATACGCTGCAGGCGTGGCAGCTTGAAAGCGATGCGAAAACCATCCTGTCCAAGCTGGGGATTCGGAATTATGAAGCGAAGATGGGTACGCTGTCGGGCGGCCAGCGTAAGCGAGTGGCATTAGCCGCCGCTTTGATTCAGCCTTCCGATTTGCTCATTTTGGACGAGCCGACAAACCATATTGATAATGAATCCGTCGCCTGGCTGGAGCAGTATTTGCAGAAGCGTCGCGGTGCGCTGCTCATGATTACGCATGACCGGTATTTTCTGGACCGGGTGGCGAATGTCATGCTGGAGTTGGATCACGGACGATTGTTCCGATATGAGGCGAATTACAGCCGTTTTCTGGAGCTGAAGGCAGAACGCGAGGAGCGTGAGGCTGCTTCCGAGCAAAAGCGTCAGAATTTGCTGCGGAGCGAGCTTGCCTGGATTCGCAGAGGTGCCAAGGCCCGTACGACCAAGCAGAAGGCGAGAATTGAGCGCTTCGAGAAACTCAAGGATCAGGAAATGATGCACAGCTCTGGTGAACTTGATGTCTCAGTCGCCTCCACCCGCTTAGGACGCAAAATTCTGGAGATCGAAGGACTCCGGAAGAAGATCGACGACAAAACGTTAATTCAGGACCTTTCCTACATCGCTGTTCCCGAAGATCGAATTGGCATCGTAGGCCCCAACGGCAGCGGCAAATCCACGCTGCTGAATCTGATTGCCGGGCGGATTCAGCCAGATGGCGGGGAAGTCGTGCTGGGACCGACGGTTAAGCTCGGTTATTTCACGCAGGAGCATCAGGAAATGGACGGCAGTCAGCGCGTGATTGAGTATATCAAGGATGAGGCAGAGGTTGTCCGCACGGCGGACGGCTCGGCGATTACCGCGGCCCAGATGCTGGAGCGATTCCTGTTCCCGCCCGCGCTGCAGTGGACGCCGATTGCGAAGCTGTCCGGAGGCGAGAAGCGCCGGTTGTATCTGCTGCGGGTACTGATGAGCGCACCGAATGTGCTGCTGCTGGATGAACCGACGAATGATTTGGACATTCAGACATTGTCCGTCTTGGAGCAGTATTTGGATGAGTTTCCGGGCGTCTGTATCGTGGTATCCCATGATCGCTTTTTCCTGGATCGAACCGTGGACAAGATTATGGCGTTTGAGGGGAACGGAGAGATTCGTGTCCATGTCGGCTCTTACAGCGAATATGCGGAATGGATGCAGCGCCATGGTGGTGAAGCTGCCGGGAGTAAGGCGGAAGCATCCAGTTCCAAGTCTGCTTCGGGGAACAATGATGGCACGGATAGCGATTCAGCTAAAGAAGCACCGCGAGAGCGCTTGAAATTCAGTTACAAAGAACAGCGGGAGTATGAGTTGATTGACGGTCTCATTGAAGCAGCAGAGAGCAAGCTGGCATCCATTCAATCGGAGATGGAGACCGCTGGCAGCGATGCAGCCAGACTTCAGGAGCTGATGAAGGCTCAAGAGGAAACGGAGCGTGAGCTGGAGCATCTGATGGAACGTTGGACCTATTTGAACGAGCTCGCGGAGAAGATTGAACAGAGCAAGAAATCGTAATGATTCTAAGCGATCCATATCAATAACAAAGGGGCGTCCCCAGGCATAATGCCTTGGCGGGACGCCCCTTTGTTAGATTAAGGTTTCAGCGATGCTGAGACGGTCCTCTATGAAAGTACGTTAATAGATGTTGTTTATGAATGATTTACCTTACGTAGGCTGCCAACAGCTTAACGGTATTAAGAACGGCTTGTTTATGCGTTCTTTCCATGGCATGGGATGCATGAACGCCGGGACCGATCAGCGCGGCCTTGATGTTGCTGCCCGCGGAAAGCGCCGCAGAAGCGTCAGAGCCGTAATGAGGGTAGACATCCACCGCATAAGCAATGCCTTCACTTTCGGCCAGCTGGATCAAACGGCTGGTCATGTCATAGTCATAGGGACCGGATGAATCCTTCGGGCAGATGGATACATCGGTTTCCTTGCAGCTTAGGTCATCGCCGATGCAGCCCATATCAACCGCAATCATTTCATTGATGTCGGCAGGAATGTAGGCTGCGCCATGTCCCACTTCTTCATAGTTCGAGATGAGAAGCTTCACATTGTGTTTAGGTTTCCAGTTATCCCGCTTCATACTTTCGAGCAAGCCGAAGAGGGCGGCAACGCTGGCTTTGTCATCCAGATGGCGCGATTTGATGTACCCGCTTGGCGTAATGACCGGACGAGCATCAAAGGATACAAAATCTCCAACCCCAATGCCGAGTTTCTTCACATCATCGGCCGACTCCACCAGCTCGTCGATCCGGACCTCCATATGGGCTTCCTGGCGCTTGAAATCACGTGCATCGCTGTACACATGAACGGAAGGATGCGTGGACAGGATGGTGCCTGTATATTTTTTACCGTTGCGAGTGTGGATGATACAGTATTCATTCTCAATGCTGTTCATCATGTATCCGCCAACGGAGGTAAGCCGGAGTGTGCCCTCTGATTTCACGGCACGAACCATCGCGCCAAGCGTGTCCACATGAGCGCTCAGTCCAACTGTACGGCTGCCGTCTTGTCCAGGAACGGACAGGATGGCACCGCCTTTTTCATTCCATTCCAGCGAGACATTCAGCGAAGCGGCTTCCTGTTCGATCCGCTTCATAATGTCTTGGGTATATCCGGTAGGGCTCGGTGTATCGAGCAGTTCTTTTAGCAGGTCCAGCACATAAGTTTCATTCGGTTGTATCGACATGAATTGTTAAGCCTCCTTGTTTCAAACAAACAGCCCTCCCTATTGAGCGGGGGCGTCCTTCTCTTCTTTCTTGCTGTCCTCTTCGGCAGCTTGTACTTCAGGGGTGTATCCCGTTACTTCACGGATATGTATAAGTTGCTCCGCTAACGAACGGATTTCCTTCTGCATTTGATATTGACGGTAAATGCCGAACGTGCCGACAATCAGTCCCCCGATCAGTGAGCACCCGATAATCAGCAGAATCAGCGGTACATTGACTGTGCCGAATAACAGATTCACTTCGACCGGATTGACGTTGATGACGGCGAATACAGCCGTAATCAGGGCAAACAATAAGGCTGCGATTAGCGACCATTGAATTTTCATGGGGAACACCTCCTTCCTCCAAACAGTATAAAATCCCTTGCCTGTAAAGGGCAAGGGATTTTATTCCACTGGTCAATTTAAGAATCGCTCATCCTGCGATAGAGGCTGTTTATTTCGTCAATTGCTCCATTTGGCTGATGATGTCTTCAAACACGCTCATCGCCTCACGAATCGGCTCTGGTGAGGACATATCCACGCCGGCCTTCTTGAGAATGTTAATGGAGTAATCGCTGCCGCCGCTCTTCAGGAAGCCGAGGTAGCGGTCAACGGCAGGCTGGCCTTCTTCAAGGATTTGCTTGGAGAAGCTGGTCGCAGCCGAGAAGCCAGTCGCGTATTTGTACACATAGAAGCTGTTGTAGAAATGAGGAATCCGTGCCCATTCCATGCCGATCTCCTTATCCACCTGCATGCCTTTGCCGTGATATTTCACGTTCAGCTCATAATAGATGTCGGATAGATCTTGAGGAGTCAGGGATTCGCCGCTCTCCGCGCGTTCGTGCACAATCTTCTCGAACTCGGCAAACATCGTTTGACGGAATACCGTGGTCCGGAATTGATCGGCATAGTAGGTGAGCAGGTACATTTTTTGCTTCGGATCCTTGGCGTTTTTCAGCAAGTAATCCATCAACAACGCTTCGTTCGTGGTGGATGCCACCTCAGCCAGGAAGATGGTGTACTGGGCATCACGGTATTTCAGGGCGTTGTCGGAATAGTAAGAGTGAAGCGCATGACCCATCTCATGAGCAAGGGTAAACATGCTGTTCAGGTTATCTTTATGATTCAGCAGCACATAAGGATGGGTGCCGTAAGCGCCCCAGCTGTATGCGCCAGTCCGTTTGTTCTCGTTCTCGTATACATCGATCCAGCCGTTGTCATATCCGGCTTGCAGGCTGCTGAGATAATCTTCACCAAGCGGCGTAAGGCCTTCCTTGGTCATTTGCTTTGCTTCTTCGTAAGTGATGTCCCACTTGTACTCTTCTACGAGCGGTGCGAACAAATCGTACATGTGAAGCTCATCCACGCCCAGCAGCTTCTTGCGGAGCTCCATGTACCGGTGGAGGAGCGGCAGGCTCTCGTGAATGGTGTCGATCAGGTTGGTGTAGACTTCCTTCTGAATGTTATCGCCATAGAGCGCCATCTCCAGAACGGAAGGGTACTTGCGTACGCGGGAATAGAACATATTTTTGTTTACATTGGCATTCAGCGTAGCCGCAATCGTGTTTTTCTGCTTGCCATAGGTTTCGTACACCGCTTTGAAAGCACGCTCGCGAACTTCGCGGTTCGGGCTTTCCAGGAATTGAATATAGTTGCCGTGCGTGAGCTCGACTTCCTTGCCGTCTTCGTTTTTGATTTTCGGGAATTTCATATCCGCATTGTTCAGCATGCCGAAAATGGTCTGTGGCGCAGAGGAGAGGTTGCCGACTTGAGCCAGCAGCGCTTCTTCGGTCTTGGACAGAACATGCGCTTTCTCCCGTTTCATTTCGGACAGCGTAAATTTGAATTCCTTGAGCGAAGGGTCTTCAATCAGTTTGTCAAGCTCCGCTTCGGACAAGGACAGAATTTCCGGCGTGATGAAGGAGAGGGCTTCTCCGGCTTCGACATTCAATTTTTTGGCTTTGGCAGATAGTGCCTGATATGTAGGGTTCGCTGTATCCTCATCATGATGCATATGAGCATATACGTATAAACGTTCGGCGTGATATGAGATTTCATCTTCGAGCTCGAAGCATTCCTTGATGGAAGCCGCGTTGGTTAACTTGCCTTGATAATCAGCTGTGCGTTTCAGAAGATTCTTCAGCTCTGCAAAGCTCGCATCCCATGCCTTCTGGTCAGCGAATAAATCTTCAAGCTTCCATTGATGCTCTTTAGGGACATCAGCGCGTTTTAACAATTGTTCCATGGAAATCCTCCTTGAATGATATGTATTAGTTGGAGTCCGGGTTCCTTCAGATAAGACTTCGTTGCGGGTAGTGGATAGAGCGATCAGGCAGATTGCAATTGTCATGCTGAGCACCTTGGCGCCTCTCATGGCATAATACCTCCTCGAATTGAAGCATCCGAGCGATAGTATGCCGCGTACCCGCCAATTTCATCCTATAAATTTACGAGGAACCCGGATTCAAGAAACTGTATACAATAAGGTAAAAGGCAAACAAGATGAAGGCGACGGCAATCAGGGCCATCCCCTTCCTCAGTCTTGGCGGTATCTTATCCCGGTACATGATCATGACGGCACCGAGACTGAACGCGAGAATAATGAAGATGACAATATTCGTATAATCCATGCGCTACACCTGCTTAAAAGCAGCCATCATTTCTCTCCACTCATCTTCCCGGCCTTCAAAATCTGCTTTGGGGAAACGGTTTTGAGCCCAGTGCATCAAGGCTGGCCGACTCATAAAGGTATGGGTCTCTTCGCCCCACTGGTCAGAAATTTCGCGTAGAACGATGTACCGGCCCTGAACTTCAACCGTCATCATGTTCCACTTGTCTTTTTTGTATATTTCATGTTTTTTGATCATATGCATTCTCCGTTTGCTACTTAGGCTTTTGGGTAAATGATAACGCACTAGCGGGCGTAAAAGCAAATAATCTTCTGTTAAATAGTGGTTCAAAAAAAGCCTCTTAGGGCGAATTGACGGATTGCATTGTCAGAAAACATGGGATATAATATGGATATTCGCCATAGATGGCGGTATTTTTAGGAGGTTGTTCATTTGAAAGGTACAGTTAAATGGTTTAACGCAGAAAAAGGTTACGGCTTCATTTCCGTTGAAGGTGGCGAGGATGTATTCGTACACTTCTCCGCAATTCAAGAAGAAGGCTTCAAGAGTTTGGAAGAAGGTCAAGCGGTTGAGTTCGACATCACTGAAGGTAACCGTGGTCCTCAAGCAGCCAACGTAACAAAACTGTAAGTTAGCTCCCAATACGGAGATCTTATAGAATTACCAAGGCATGAAGCACAGTTCTCGGTTTTGAGAACTGTGCTTTTTTGTATTCTGATGGGTCAAGCTATTGCATCAGCAACAAAGGCAAGTACGGATGGATTTTTGATCCGTACTTGCCTTTGTTGTTTTTTTGGAGCAAGCGAGGAAAGTCCAAGCGGATCCTCTAAGCGCTGATTCCGCCGACATTCATATCCTCCGGCTTGGCAAAGAGGTGCCGGTAAAGAAACCCGAGACCAGCGATAAAGGCCAGGAGGGCTGCAAGCTGGTAGAAGGCCGGTCTTCCTGCCGTTTCGAACAGCAGACCACCGAAGGCTCCGCTGAGAAGTCCTGAAACGCTTGACCAGAAGATAATGAACAGAGCCATACCGGTCGCGCGGTACTGCCAAGGAATGATCCTTGTAATATAACGTACGGCGGTTACATAGAACACGCCGAAGGTAATGCTGTGAAGTGACTGAACCGCTAGCACAGACAACGGATCATCTGCCAGGGCCATGAGCAGGAAACGGAGCGCAAACATCAAGCTTGCAAAGGTCAGCAGCGGCAGCTCCTTCATCTTGTCGCCATACTTGCTCAGCAGGAAGAAAATCGGGATCTCGCTGCCAGCTGAGACCATTAAGGACCAGCCAATGAGTCCTTCGCCCGCACCGAGCTCGGATAAGGTAAGCGTAAGAAAGGCTTCGTTCATACGGTGGGCGACGGCAAGGCAGAACGTGCAGCCGAAGAACCACAATATTTCTTTGGAACGCAATATTTTGAGGAGGGCTCCCAGCTCGACAGGCTCTGACTTGGCAGCAACTCCGTCGCGGAGAAGAAACGAGCAGAGCAGCGTGAACACGCCGATTCCGATGCCGATCGCCAGTGTGGCCGACGCGCCTGCAGCACCGATGGCATATCCAATGGCAAGCGCGAAGAACGCATAGCCAAGTGAGCCGAATACGCGAATGACGGTAAAGCTGCGTCCGTACCTCTGTGCCGTTTGAATGGCCATCGTATCTGCCAGGGGATAGACCGGATAGTAGAAAAAGTAAAACAGACTGATCGTAAACAATACAACGCCGAAGCTGGAAACCTGCCACAACACAAGCATCGTGACAAGCTGTCCGATAATCAGAATGTTCATGATCCGTTTGATAGTCCGGTATTTGTCGCTGGTGTAACTCCAAATCATATTGGAGAACATGGATATAAGCGGGCCGATGGCATACAGATAACCGATCTGCGCACTGCTGAAGCCGATTTCTTTGAAATATAGCGGGAAATAGGAAATGACGAGGGCTGTCGTGCCAAAAATCGTAAACATAAAGGCGCGCAGCCAATTCTGATCCGGTCTGGGCGTAGCGGGAAGTTTCATGCTGGGGATCTCCGTTCTTTTCATGAGCCCATATATTTAACTCTATTTGTGAGGTTCATGGTCTGTTATTTAGCTCCGACTAGTATATAACATATCGCAGGATGGAGATAGATGGATTATAGGACGCGCTCAATTACCATACGCCGTCAATGATTTGTGTTATTTGTGCAAAATGAACGATCATATTATAATAGGTTTGATTTGGATAGGTATAAAAAGACAACCATGTGGAGGCAGAGTTCATTGAATAATCAAGAGCTAAGCCGTAAAGTTCCGCGCAGTCCGGTCGGGCTGATGAGCCGGGTGTATAAATTCATACTTCCGGAAGTGCGGATCGAATTGGAGAAGTGGCGCCGGGAGGCTGAGCAAATTCCGGATGAGGAGCTACGAAAGCAGGCACTGGCCAGTATAGATAATAAAAGATTTCACTGCCAGGGCGGTGCGGTGTATGCCGCAGCTAATTTGCCGGAGAAGCATATTCTCATTCCATTGATTGTAGCTTACCAGACAATTAGCGATTATCTCGATAATTTATGTGACCGCAGTACTTCGCTGGATCCAGCAGATTTCAGACAGCTCCATCAGTCGATGCTGGATGCCGTTACGCCTGAGACTGAGCCGGCCGATTATTACGCTCTCCGGACCGAAAGGGAGGATGGAGGTTACCTTCTCCGTCTTGTGCAGAAATGCCGGGATTGCATCGGTCAATTATCAGGATATGAAGCGGCAAAGCCCTACATAAGGGATTTGGCTGGGCTATATACCGATTTGCAGGTACACAAGCACATCCATCCGGATAAGAGAGAAGCGGCATTGCTTGAATGGTGGTCCCAGCATGCACACCGGACACCGCATCTGCGGTGGAACGAGTTTGCGGCTGCAACGGGATCAACCTTGGGTGTGTTCATGCTATTCTTGGCTGCAACCGATCCGTTTCTGGATGACGAGGATGCATCGTCCATTCATGCGTCTTATTTTCCGAATGTATGCAGTCTCCACATTATGCTGGATTATCTTATTGATCAAGACGAAGACAGGCTGGGTGGCGATCTGAACTTTTGTAATTATTACGAAGATGCCGATACGATGCTGAACCGTATAGCTTCCATAGTTGAGTGGGCCCGGAAGGATGTCAGAACAATTCCCTCGACCCCTTTTCATCGTATGATCATTGAGGGGTTACTGGCGTTATATTTATCCGATCCAAAAGTCAGCGAGCAGCAACTGGTTCGCTCCGTATCCAAACGTTTGATGAAGAAGAGTCCGATGACCCGGATCTTTTTCTACGTCAACAGCCGATGGATTCGTAAGCATAAAGCATGAGTGACATTGAAGGAGGAAACGAAACATGGCAGAGGTTAAAAAAATTGCAGTTCTTACAAGTGGTGGTGATTCCCAAGGGATGAACGCAGCGCTTCGCGCCGTTGTACGCAGCGGTATGTATTATGGTCTTGAAGTATATGGGATTCAGCGCGGTTACCAAGGACTTCTCGAGAACGATATTATTAAAATGGATCTTCGCAGCGTAGGGGATATCATCCAGCGCGGAGGCACAATCCTTCGTTCCGCCCGCTGTGAAGAATTCAAGACGGCGGAAGGGCAGCAGAAGGGTGCCGACATTCTGAATCAGCATGGCATCGACGGATTGGTCGTTATCGGAGGAGATGGCTCTTACCATGGGGCGAACAAGCTCAGTAAACTCGGCATCAAAACGATGGGCCTTCCAGGAACGATTGATAACGATATTTCCTATACGGATTATACGATCGGATTTGATACAGCTGTTAGCGTCGTTGTAGACGCCGTTAATAAACTGCGCGACACCATGTCTTCCCATGCACGCTCATCCGTTGTAGAGGTTATGGGACGCCACTGCGGCGACATTGCGCTCCATGCGGGTCTTGCATCAGGCGCAGAGACCATACTGGTGCCGGAAGTAGAGTATAACCTTGATGAAGTGGCAGCCCGCTTGCGTGAGAATTTTGCAAAAGGCAAACGTCACAGTATCATCATCGTAGCGGAAGGCGTCGGACGCGGCGAGGACATCGTATGTGATCTTAAAGAGTGCCATGCCTCAATCGATGCACGGGTAACGGTGCTTGGACATATCCAGCGCGGTGGTGCTCCGACTCCGTTTGACCGCAACCTGGCCAGCCGTCTTGGCGATTTTGCGGTTCGCTCTCTGATTGACGGACATTCCGATAAAGGATGCGGTATCATCAAGGGCGAGCTGGTCCTCACGGATATTGACAAGGTTGTTAACACGAAGAAAGAATTTAACCGTGAGCTTTACGATTTGGCATTGCGCTTGTCCCAATAAATTAGGCTGCTGCCTCATTTTTGATGAAAAGCAAAAAGACCGTCTCTCATTGCAGAACGCATTTCTGCATGGAGACGGTCTTTTTTTAACGATAAGATTCAGAGGCTTACCACCCATAACACGTAAGAAAAACTCCACGCTAAATGCGGTCTGTCCCTCTGTGAAGGATACTTAGGATGCGGAACGGGATGGAGTTTGCATCTGGCGTGCGTACTTGCGTTGAACTTTGACCAGACGCATAAGCATCAGGGCAGCGCCGACGGCAAGGCCTGTGATTAACCCGATCCAGTAGCCGAAGGCTTGCCAATCGGTGTAGTTGGCGAGCACATATCCTACAGGCAGGCCAATCACCCAGAACGACAGAAAAGCGAGCATGAAAGCGACATTCACGTCTTTATAGCCTCGCAGCGCCCCTTGAGTCGGCGTGGCGATAGCGTCCGAGATCTGGAAGAAAATCGCGAACAGCAGGAACTGCTGGATCAGCGCCACGACCGCAGGCTCGTTAGAATATAATCCGGCGACCTGGCTGCCGGCCATAAACAGGACGACCGCCGTGATCAGCGATAGGATAACGGCTGTGCTGATGCCAAGTTTAGCGTACTTCCAGGCATCCTTCATGCGTCCAGAGCCGGCCTCGAAGCCTACCAGGATCGTCAGACTCATGCATATGCTTAACGGCAGCATGTACAGTGTCGTAGCGAAATTCAGGGCCGCTTGGTGTGCGGCAATGGTCGCCGTATCAAAGCTGCTCATAAGCAGCGTCACCGCTGCGAAGACGGCGGTCTCGAGGAAGATGGAGAACCCGATTGGCACGCCGATTTTTAACAGGCTTTTCCATGCGCTCAAGGAAACACCTTGAAGCTGCCTGAAGATGCCGAATGAAGAGAAGGGCTGATTTTTATGGATGATCACGATCGCGATGATGAGAACGGTCCAGTATGTAATGGCGGAAGCGATGCCGGCACCTACGCCTCCCATTCTTGGAAAGCCCCAGAATCCATAAATGAAGAGAGCGTTCAAGCCTACGTTCACCGGCAGGGTAATCAGCGTGATCAACATGGAAATTTTAGTTTGCCCAAGGGCATCGATAAAGCTGCGAAGCACGGTGTAGGCGAACAACGGGATGATGCCGATCGATATGGCGGCGAGAAACTGGGAAGCAATCCGCCGAACTTCCGGCTCCAAGCTCATGGCTCCAAGAATGCCCGGTACAACCGCATACCCGATCGCAAGTACGACGATGGCGAGTAAGATGGACAGCCAGAGCGCCTGGTTCACTTGGTAAGCGACTTTATTTTCCTGTCGCCCGCCAACGAGCTGCGAAACGATGGGCGTTATCCCCATCAGAATTCCGCTAAGGCCGGTTTGGACCGGGATCCAAATGCTTGTAGCGATAGCTACGCCTGCCAAGTCGGCCGAGCTGAATTTTCCGGACATGTTGGTGTCAAAAAAAGTAATGGCCGATAAGGCGAGCTGTGTAATCAGAATGGGGATTAGAATGATCGCGAATTGCTTCAGCTTTCCCCGTGTTGTTGTGGTCGGTTGCATGTGCGTTTGTGCCTTTCTTATTGTGATTTTTATGAAGGGGTGAAAGCAGCCCTATTCATCATCATAGCATCTGCTGTCAAGAGAATTCACCGAACGGTTTGAAAGCAAAAAGGGCCGGCCCTGTTGTTGGCCGACCCTTTGTGACTGATAATTGAATTATTTATGAGTGACGCCTTCCGTATAACGGTTGGAAGCATTCCAGAGTAAATACTCATCGACATTTGTGTCTTTGAGGGCGCGAATCTGCTCCTCGATTTCCTTTTTACCGTACTTGGCATAATTTCCGCTTCCGAGCCAACTCGCGGTAAAGTCCTGAATCCAAGGTCGAATGATCGGTTTTTGATCTCCCAGCTCATCCAGCTTTTTGTGGGTAGCTTCCATGGAGCCTTTGATGGTCTGGTAAGGAGCCTTATCCGGTACAGGGGAGCCGAACCAGCCTGCCGTGTAATGGCTAGGGTATACCATCGGACTGATGATGTCGACGTTCTTGGAAATTTTGACGAAGTCTTGGCCGATCCCTTCTGCCGCGGGTACCGAAGCAGCATACCCGAAGATGTCAACGGATACGCGTATGCCGAGCGGCGCTAGTTCTTCCCGGGCATATTGTACAAAGTCGGATACCACGTCCACACGCGATTGATCCGTCTTGGTATATTTCAGGGAATCAGCGCGTTTCTCGAAGCCCTCCGGAAAACGGACATAATCAAACTGGATTTCCTTGAATCCAAGTTTTGCAGCTTCCTTGGCGATTTCGATGTTGTAATCCCAAACCTCTTTGTTGTACGGGTTCACGAAGCTGTCGCCCCCGCCATTGGTCCAGACGCTGCCGTCTCCTTTACGGAAGGAAAGCTCCGGGTTTTTCTTGGCAAGAATCGTATCCTTGAACACGACAATTCTGGCGATCGGATAAATATCGTGTTTCTCCAGCCGCTTCATCAATTGCTTGATGTCTTTGATAAAAGGCTGAGATTTACCGAGTTCCTTCAGTTTCGGATTCTCGGTTTTGTACGTTATGTATCCTTCATCGTCCTTGATGTCAATGACCATGGCATTGAGATCGGTCTTGTCCATAAGATCTACGAGTTGATTCATTCTGGAGCCACCTGCGCTATAAGCCGTTACATAAATGCCTTTGACTTTAGGCGCTTCAATCTGCGGATCAATCTCTGTTGTGTTTGGCTTGATGCCGCTGTGGCCCTGACCTTGGTTGTTGTTTTGGTGCATGCCCTGAATCATAGCGGTATTTAATGAAGCCTGAAGTTTGGCGGTAAGGCTGTTATCTTGCGGACTGGAACCGCCGAAGCCCGCGGACGCTAAGATGAATAAAGCCAAGATGATATTCATAATTACTCTCTCCCTTGTGTACATTCACATCATGATTATAAAGGAACGGATGCCTTCAAAAAGAACAGGATTGTTACAATCGACAATAAATTGGAAACGGCGGGTGAGCGTACCTAGTTCATTAAACGGGTCAAGGGTGTTTTAAACGCTAAATAGCGACATTTTTCGGTGTTGGCTGTTAACAACTTGTAAACATGGGGAGTGACTGGCATCCGGAAATATGAACATAAGAAGGTGGATCGCGTTGACTTGCTGCTTTATCTGCATGGTGGGGAATGACGTGCTTATAGAATTTACATTTCTCCATAAAAAAATGCCGTTACTCACCGGTGAATTTTACCGGAGAATAACGGCACTTGTCGTGCGATATTCACGTGTTGCATTAAAATTAATGAAGCAGCGTTTGATTCTGATGCTCGCAAATGCTGAACTGAATGATTTCAAGAGCGTCCTCCTGCTCCAGAATACTCAGCCCGTCCCTTAGAACGATCATGGAATTTAGTTCCTTCTGTCTAAAGAACGGTATCATTTCCGGGAACCACTTCATGACGATTTGTGACAATTTTACCGTTTCCATTTCCATAAAAATCACCCTTTCCTTCCAAATTGGTTAGGCAGGACGTTCTTTTGTAAAACGGAAAAACAATTAAAATTGGGCCAAAGCGATGCCCGGGAAACAGATCTCATGAATATTGTAGGAACCGCGCACAAATATTATACCACAAATTTACCATCCCCTCACAGATGGTAAATATTTAGTTCTTGCGGAATTGACCCATGACAGCCGTGGTTTCCACGATATTAACAAAGGCCAGGGGGTCTGTTTCTGTAATAATTTGTTTTAGCTCGGCCAGCTCATATCGCGTCGTGACGGTCATAAGCATATCCTTTTCTTTATGACTGAAGGCTCCCTCGGTTTTGATCTTGGTTATGCCTCGGGGGCGCTTGAGCAGCTTCTCCAGCAGAGCCTCCGTCTGGTTCGTGACAATAAAGACGGTAACCTTGATATGACTGACGTGGAGCATATCCACCATTTTTCCGGCAACATAGATGGAAGCCATCGAGGCGAGGGCCAGGTTCCAGTCGTCTCCCAAATAAGCAACCGCCATAATGACGATGGCGTTCAGCGTCACGAGTACACTTCCAACGGGGAAGTCCCGATATTTCGTAACGAGAGAGCCGATGATATCAAAGCCCCCGGTGGAACCGCCAACCCGAAAGGAGAGGCCGGTGCCGAATCCGACAAGCACGCCGCCGAAAACGGAGGAGAGCAGCATATCGGTTGCAACCGGAGCAACCGGAATGAGCTCAAGGAACAGGGTAGTAACGATAACCGAGAGCACGCTGAGACCAACAAACCTTTTGCCGAGCTTGAACCAACCGGTTATAAGAATCGGGATATTAAGCACAAAATACATGATGCTGATATTTAGCGGCGTGAAATAGCCGATAATCAGAGCCACGCCGGAAACGCCACCGCTAAGCAGATGATGGGGAATCAGAAACAAATTAAATCCGGCGGCAATAATGATGCCGCCGAACACGATCGCGAAATAGGTCCATAGACGCTTCAACATAGGAATCACCTCCCGGTTATTATGACTTCTTTAAGCTTGCTGGTATTCCAGAAATGTTTTGTGATATAATGTATTGGATATTCTTGAGTAGTCCGTTACATTGATAACTTTGCAAGCTTATCAGGATGATTATACATTAACCAGTCAACATGCTGGTGATAAGAGAAATATACCGGTTCACCTCGTGCAGAAAATCCTGCTGGCCGGGAAAGCCTATAAACGTTACCACTACTTAAGAATACAGAGAAGAAAGTGGAAGTCCACAGATAGAAGGAGTATGAACCTATTGAAAAATTTCGCAGATTTTGGCTTGGAGCCGCGCGTGCTGCAAGCAATTACTGAACTTGGCTTTGAGGAAGCCACACCGATCCAATCCCAATCGATTCCGATTGCTCTTACCGGCAAGGACATGATTGGACAAGCACAGACGGGTACGGGTAAGACAGCAGCATTCGGTCTTCCTCTTATACACAAAATCGCCAAGGAAGAGGAGCGTATCGTCGCTCTCATTATGACACCGACCCGTGAACTTGCCATCCAGGTTGCTGAAGAAATCGGTAAACTGTCCCGCTTTAAAGGAATCCGTTCCTTGGCTATTTATGGTGGACAAGATATCGGGCGTCAGATCCGCGCTTTGAAAAAGAAGCCTCAAATTATTATCGGCACACCAGGTCGACTACTTGACCACATCAACAGAAAAACCATCCGACTTGATGATGTCCAAACCGTTGTATTGGATGAAGCGGATGAAATGCTGGACATGGGCTTTATGGAAGACATCCAGTCGATCCTTAAGCTTGTTCCTGAAGAGCGTCAAACCTTGCTGTTCTCCGCAACTATGCCGGCTAACATTCAGAAGCTGGCATCCCAGTTCCTTAAAGAACCTGAGCATGTATCCGTTATTCCTAAGCACGTTAGTGCACCTCTGATCGATCAAGCATATATCGAAGTTCCTGAGCGTCAAAAATTCGAAGCCCTGAGCCGCCTTCTGGATATGGAGTCGCCTGAGCTTGCGATTGTCTTCGGACGTACCAAGCGCCGTGTTGACGAATTGGCAGAAGCATTGCAAAAACGCGGATACTCGGCAGATGGCCTTCATGGTGACCTGTCCCAGCACCAACGGGATACCGTTATGCGTAAATTCCGTGACGGAAGCATCGATGTCCTCGTGGCAACCGATGTGGCAGCACGCGGTCTCGACGTTTCGGGCGTTACCCATGTTGTAAACTTTGACTTGCCGCAAGATCCGGAAAGTTATGTACACCGTATCGGACGTACAGGCCGTGCCGGTAAGGAAGGTACGGCTTGGTCCTTCGTGACGCCGCGTGAAATGGATCATCTGTATTTCATCGAGCGTGTGACTCGTCACCGTATTCCACGCAAGCCGTTGCCAACGATTGCCGAAGCGATTGAAGGCAAACAACGTATCATCGCTGAGCGTGTGCTTGAAATCATTGATCAAGGTGAATTGACCGAATACAAAGGTCTCGCGATTCAATTGCTGGAGCAGTACGATTCCGTACAGTTGCTGGCAGCTGCAATGAAAATCCTAACAGGCGACAAGAAGGAAGCATCCGATATTCATCTGACGCCTGAAGATCCGATCCGTGCAAAACGCCGGAAGCCGGACATCCGTAATGGCCGCAAGCCAAGCGGCGGCTATGGTGGCCGCAGCAGCGGCGGCGGATATCGCCGTGATGGTGGAAGCGGAAGTGGCAGCGGTGGTAACCGTGGCGGCTACTCCAAAGGCGGATACAACCGTGATGGCGGCGGCAGCAGTTATGGCAACCGCGATGGCGGTGGCTACAACCGTGACCGCAACAATAGCGGTGACCGTAAACCTCGTTCTTACAGCGGCGGCGAACGTCGTCCTAACCGGAGCGGAGACGAATAGTATTGACGGTTAACTTTATCTGACTGAAGTAACCGAACACAAAAGACGAAGCAGCTGCCCACGCTAAGTGGAGCCGCGCTTCGTCTTTTGTTTATGTTTAAAGGGGATGCACCCAGGGTGCATCCCCTTTAAACTTGCAGTTTTAGATCAATAACAGCTGATCTGTTTCACTGAATGATTCAAGGAGTCATTAGATATAGAATGTGCCGAGAATGATTACAAGGAGAATGAACAGAACCAGGACAATTCCAACATTTGATCCGTAGCCGTACCCGCCGCCTTCACAAGACATACATAATCCCTCCTCTTTAAATTTGGAAATTCAAGCTTGTTGAATGGATTACGTGATATCGTATGGAGAAACGGGGGCAATGGATTGGATAAACACCTAGGGGCATATAAATTAGGCTCTGGCAATGCATGTACAAAATAAGGTATATTAATAGATACATGCATGATTTGAGTGAGGAGGAAACGGATTTGGAAATGAAAGGAGCCATGGGTGGCTTATACAAGCTCACCGAGTGGATTACCCGTATTGCTTTTTCGAACATCTTGTGGGTTATTTGTACATCGCCTTTCCTGTTTATTGTTCTAACCAAATTCCTGATGGCCGTTCAGACACCGGATGCGCATAATGAGCAGTTGCTGTCTAACTGGGTTCTCGGAATATTATCACCGTTTGTTCTGTTTCCGGCTACGGCAGCTTTATTTACTGTTGTACGTAAATGGGTCATGGGCAATCCGGACGTGTCCGTATTCAAAACGTTCTTCAAGGGTTATAAGGAAAATTACAAGCAGAGCATGATCGGCGGCATATTTTATACGCTGTTGTTCGTGATTATGTATGTGGATTACACGGTTTATATGACGCAGCTTGAAGGTTTCCAGCTTGTCGGCATTGTGATGCTCGTACTGCTTATCGTGCTGTTTGTCTCCCTGTTTAATTTCTTCTCCATGACTGTTCATTATGAGATGAAAACGTTGCAGCTGTTGAAAAATGCGGTGCTGCTGACATTGATTCGCCCGTTCCGGGTATTTTCGACATTGATCGGAAGCGCTGTCTTGGCATATATCGGCACCCAGATGCCAGTGCTGTTCGTATTCTTCCTGTTCTGCCTGATGGCATTGTTCGCGTTCTTTAACTTCTATGCTACCTTCACCAAAATGCAGGAACAGCAGGAGAAGATGAAGAAAGCCGAGGAAGAGGAGTCTGAAACCGAACAAGCTCTTCTGGAAAGCATGGATGCTGCCCAAAAGGGAAAGAATGGATCGAAACCTTAATATTACGAGGTTTACTTTTCCGGCAAAACCCCCTATAATAAGACTACATCCTGCGATGTTCGTTTCGGTTTTCCGTTGTTTTGAACCAATGACGATGTCTAGGGAGATCTATACGTAATCGTGGCTGAAATGCCCTGTCTATATGACAAGGGGAATTCATAAGCGGTTCTGCGGTCACCCACCTGCTAATGCAGGTTCGAAGACAATGTTTACCGGACGGCATAGGCGGGTTTCGTTAAACCAATGAATGGGCACCTCTTTCATTTCGAATTCGAAGTGAAAGAGGTGCCTTTTTGCTATATATAAAGGTTTGCTGAAAGCATAAACAATGTTAAACTAGAGTATGGATGGAACGGTCATTTATAAAGGAGGAACGGTCTTTGTCATTAAAACGAGTTCTAATTGGTATCGTGCGCAGCTATGACGGCACAAGCGACCGTGCTAAAGATCCCAAGCTGAAGACGCGTTATTACAATCTTTCAAAAGAAAAGTGTTTTGAAGAGGTTTCCTCGACACTAAAAAAAATTCCGGGTTACAAAGTTCTGCATGAGGTTAAATCCGTGGGAGAAATCACACTCGAGAAAAGAACCTCGTTTGGACGTACACTGGACATTACCGTATCCGTGCTTGGCATCAGTCCGGTTCGCAGCGCCGTTGATATGTATTCGGCGTCCCGCGGTTCCCTAGGGGATCTGGGAGCGAACTATCGGGTTATCTTGAACCTGTACGCTGTTCTGGATAAGAAACTGAGCAAGTATAAAGTGGATGCTTAGTAGAATAAGAAAAAGCGGGAGAGCTGCTCTCCCGCTTTTTAAAAGTGTGCAGTGTATGTAGCCTTTGGCGTGTTACCGCAAAGATTTTACTGCATCGATCGCGGCTTCGTAATTCGGGTGCTCCGTCATCTCACCAAGGTATTCTACATAGGTGATGGTATCGTTAGTATCCACGACGAAGATCGAACGCATGTCGAGCTGGAATTCCTTGATGAGCACGCCATACGCTTCACCGAAAGAACGCGATTTATAGTCGGACAGCGTAATGACCCGGTCAACGCCTGCAGCTCCGCACCAGCGAGCTTGGGCGAACGGAAGGTCGGCACTGATCGTAAGGATCACCACATCATCGCCTAGACCGGCGGCTTCTTCATTGAAACGGCGCGTCTGTGCGTCGCATACCCCGGTGTCGAGGGAAGGAACGACACTGATTAGCTTGATTTTACCGGCATAATCCTTAAGAGAAACGTCTTCGAGCAGGTTTTTGCTCACTGTAAAATCCGGCGCGGCATCACCAGCCTTGAGCTGTGGTCCGATGAGTGTAATAGGATTGCCTTTGAAAGTGGCAGCTCCTGAACGTTCTTGAGCCATGAGAAATCTCCTCCTTGGATATCAAAGTTTGGTGATCAGGTTCATGGTACATTATAATCTTTTTAAAAAGGGAATGTCCACTAAGGGGCATCCCTGGCCTGATTTAGGATGAGGAGGATGCTATGATATTCGTACGTTATGAAAATTGGAAAAGTTATTTGCGTTATTATCCCGTTACATCGCTGCTGCTCGTGATCAACCTGGTGATGTTCGCGATCACTTCCTTTGACGGCGGTTCCAGAAATCCGGTTACGCTGCTGAAATATGGAGCTTTATCGGATTTGCCGCAATTCGTTGACCAGGCATGGAGATACTTTACGGCGATGTTCCTGCATAACGGATTTGATCATTTATTGTTCAACAGCTTCGCACTGCTGGTATTTGTTCCCCCGTTGGAGAGAATCATGGGGAGCTGGAAGTTTGCCATCCTGTATCTGCTCAGCGGTGTTCTCGGTAATGTAATCGGATTGGCTTATTATGAGCGCATGGAACACTACACATTCCTTGTAGGCGCATCAGGAGCCATCTACGGAGCTTATGGCGCTTATCTGTACATCGCCCTGTTCCAGCGGCATGTCATTGATGAGTCGTCCCGCAAGACGCTGTTCACCCTGCTTATTTTGGGGATTCTGTTCTCGTTTACCCCAGGGGTCAGCCTTGTGGCACATGTCGGCGGATTGGTAGGCGGATTTTTCCTCTACGGTCTCATGATTCGATTGTTTAAACGTCGAACATAATCGGACCTAAGAGGGGTCTGTTATAATAGAATTGGATGATTTGATAAAGTCTTCAAGTCTTCTAGGGAATAAGAATGGAGCGATAAAAGGCGTGGAATTACGACAGTTGCAATACTTTGTAAAGGTTGCGCAAAAGGAACACGTTACCCAAGCGGCAGAAGAACTTCATGTGGCTCAGTCAGCCGTCAGCCGTCAAATACATCAGTTGGAAGAAGAGCTTGGTGTTAATTTGTTCATGCAAAAAGGACGGAATCTGCAGTTAACCCCGGTAGGTCAGCTTTTTTGCAAACGGGTGGAGAGCATTATGAAGGACTTGGACCGTGCGGTCGTCGAGATACATGAATTTCTGGACCCAGAGCAGGGGGAGATCCGCATCGGATTCCCACACAGCCTGGGTATCCATTTGATTCCGTCCATTGTGGCTGAATTCCGGAAGAAATACCCGAACGTGAAGTTCCGGTTCAAGCAGGGCATGTTCCCGACATTGATCCGAGACGTGGTTGGGGCTGAAGTGGATTTGGCATTTGTGTCGCCGTTTCCGGATCGTCATGATCAAGTGGATGGAGATATCGTCTTGACAGAGGAGCTGTTTGCGATCCTGCCGCCGAATCACCCGCTTGCGGGGGAGCAGTCCATCAAGCTGGAGCAGTTGAAAGAGGAGCGCTTTGTGCTGTTCAGCAAAGGTTACTCCTTGCGTCCGATTGTGTGGCATGCCTGTCTGGAAGCCGGGTTCACGCCGAAAATTGCTTTTGAAGGCGAGGAAACGGATACGATCCGCGGGCTGGTTGCGGCCGGTATGGGGGTTAGCCTGCTTCCTGAAATGGCGCTATTCCAGACGAATCCGCTGCAGCCGGCACGCGTCCGGATCTCGGAGCCGAAGGTAACGCGTTCCATCGGTCTGATTCACCGCGCGGACGAGAAGCTGCCACCGGTTGCGCAAGCCTTCCGTGCGTTTCTGCTTCAATATTTTGGTATTGACCCGTCGCCGAAAAAGGAAGGGAAAGCAGACTCCGCACCAACTCCCTAACCTGGCTTCATTCATCAAGAATAACCAATATAAAAAGAGGGCTTTCCTTCTCCACCAAACCATGGTAGAGAGGAAAGCCCTTTGTTGTTACGGTTGATTGAATTATTCCCGGTTGCTTGTAAAGATCATGATATAACGGATCAGCTCAAGCAGAGAGATCAAGGCGGCAGCGACATAGGTCAGGGCTGCAGCGTTCAATACTTTAGCGACTCCTCGCTCTTCGTCATTGGCGATATAACCTTCTTGAACCATCAACTGACGAGCACGGTTACTAGCGTTAAACTCGACCGGCAAGGTGACGAGCTGGAAGGCAACGGCGCAAGAGAAGAAGAGAATGCCGAGACCGACCAGGTTCATGGCTTGGAACAGGAATCCGGCAATCAAGAGAAATGGAGCGATACCCGATGCGAAGTTTACGACCGGGAACATCTTGTGACGGGCGACAAGCATCGGATAGTGCTCCGCATGCTGGATCGCATGGCCGACCTCGTGACAAGCGACGGAGACAGCTGAGATGCTACGTTCATAATAAACGGGCTCTGACAAACGCACAACGCGTTTGGTCGGATCATAGTGGTCGGAGAGCGTGCCTGGCACCGGTTCAATTGGCACATCGTGGAGTCCGTTGGCATCCAGCATATGCCGGGCTGCATCGTATCCGGTCATGCCGGTGCTGTTCTCAACCTTGGCCCATTTGTTAAAGGTGCCTTTGACTCGGAACTGAGCCCAGAGCGAGAATATAAAAGCGATAATAATGAGAATAAACATCCAGTCAGAATACATATATCATACCCCCATACAAAGTTGTCTTTTGGTTCTTCACCATTACATCGAAGTGAACTGGTTCAACAAAATTTGAATCGACTCGATACAGGCAGCTCCTTTAGGAAGGATGTTAGCAAGTACCTCCCGGGCTTGACTTGGTTTTAATTCACTCAAAAGCGGGTTGATTTCCTTCACATCCCGTTCCAACTGCTTCAACTGTATTTCGAGCTTGGTTAGCTTCTCCGTCATTTCGGAATCATCGGGTACCGACTTCCAGCGATCCAGTCTCTCCTTAATCTCATCGAGAGTATATTTCTCCTGCTTTAACTGATTAATACGTTCGAGAGTGCTTAAGGTTTCAGAACTGTACAACCGGTAGTTTTTTAACGTCCGTTTCTCAGGGGAGATTAAACCCAGCTTCGTATAATAGTCAATGGTTCTTTCGCTGATTCCGGCAACCTTGGCCAGCTCACCGATCCGGAAAAGGTTTCCTCTCGTGATCCCCATCATTCATCACCTCACAAGCTTTCATTGAATTGGACATTAATGAATGCATTTATATTTTCATTTTAATAGAAATATGATACATGATCATGAACCATACAGTCAAACGTCATAGTTGTGACAAAAAAATATGGATGTTTAGTCGTCCTTTTTAACTCTACATGATAGTAGACGATTTGCACTGAATGCACTTAATGTTAGATTATATTACATAAATGGTGTTTCCCATTCGTTTTTTTTGAAAAAAACCGTTGCGGATATTCATTCACCCCCCTATAATGACAATATGAATTCAAGTTGATGTTAGATTAGTTTACATTAAGGGGAGTGTAAAACATGAACAAAAGATGGCTAGGTTTAATGGCGGGAGCAATCGCATTGCTTGCATTCCCGGCGAGCGCGTTCGCCGCTGATGGGGGAGCCACGAACGTTGAATTAACCGCTGGTTTGAACTCCGTGTTCGTATTCTTGGCAGCATTGCTCGTATTTTTCATGCAAGCAGGGTTCGCGCTGCTGGAAGCCGGATCGGTTCGTATGAAGAATGCAGGCCACGTTGCCGGTAAAACATTCCTGACCTTCGGCATTTCGATCGTCGCCTTCTGGGCGCTAGGATTTGGCCTGGCATTCGGTAACGGAAACAGCTTTTTCGGATTTGAAGGTTTTTTCTTAAGCGGTGACAATGCATCAGGCTCATTTGATTCCTTGTCCGCTTACGATGTGCCTACGACCATTATGTTTCTGTTCCATTTATCCTTTGCAGCCGTCTCCTTGGCTATCGCTTGCGGCGGTATGGCCGAACGTGCGAAGCTTAGCGTTTATATCGTGTTCGGATTGCTGTTCACCATCGTGATTTACCCGATTGTTGCTCACTGGGTGTGGGGAGGCGGCTGGCTCGGGGCTCTGGGTATGCAGGACTTTGCTGGATCGACGGTCGTTCACTTGACAGGTGCTACAGCGGCGCTGGTGGCCACCGTTCTTCTGAAACCCCGGCTTGGCAAATATAATAAGGACGGGAAGCCTAACAGCATCCCGGGTCATAACCAAGTTTTATCGGTACTTGGCGTGTTCATCATATGGATCGGTTGGTTTGGATTTAATCCGGGGAGCACCATCTCTGCACTCACGGACGGCTTCTTCGGGTTTGTGGCTTTAAATACGAATATCGCAGCGGCGGCTGGCGCGCTTGCGGCGTTGCTGATCTCTTGGGCGGTTCTGGGCAAAGCGGATATACCCAGCATGCTGAACGGTATTCTCGCTGCATTCGTTGCCATCACAGGGGCTTGTGCATTCGTGGAACCTTGGGCGGCTGTCGTTATCGGTGCAGTAGCCGGTACGATTACCTTCTTTACAGCTCAGTGGTTTGACCGCAAAGGCATTGATGATCCTGTATATGCATTCTCCGTACATGGTATTGCCGGTATGTGGGGTGCCGTATCCACCGGTTTGTTCGCAGCGCCGAGACTTGTTGAAATTACAGGCGTAGGCAAAGAAGGTTTGTTCTACGGCGGAGGTTTCGGTCAGCTTGGCGTTCAGCTTCTGGGTCTGGTCGGAACGTTTGCATTTGTTCTCGTGATCTCATTCATCATTCTGTATATCATGAAAGTCACGATGGGTATTCGCGTAACGGAGGAAGAAGAATTGATGGGCCTTGATATTAGTGAACACGGAACTTACGGATATCCGGAGCAAATGAAACTTCTGGCGGAAGCGGAAGGGAAGTCCTCTGAGTTTCGTTCCGGAGGCAAAGCGGTACCTGGAAGCGACACCGCATTATAAATACTAGACTCGAAATGGTTAGTGAATATGTAATAAGGAGGCCGCGGCATGAAACCTCTGAAATCTGTCAATCTGCTTCCGGTATTCTCGGAAATTCAGACAGCAGCAACAGCCCAGCAGTTACGAGATGAACGGATCGCTTGTCATAACCATCTGATCGAGATGCGTCAAGACATGGAGCTGAGAGAGTGGATCGCATCCGTCAATACGATGCACGATCTGATTGGACAGCGTGCCGCGGCAATCTGTGAGCAGGACATGTGGGAGGCTGGCTTGGGCCGGCCTCCTGCGCGTTATGCGTTTGTTGCTTTTGGCAGCAGCGGAAGGCAGGAAGCTACGCTGTGGAGCGATCAGGACAATGGTCTGATCATTGGTGATGAGCTGGAGGAGGATCAGCTCCCTTTTTTTCGGGAATTTGGCCTTCGGCTGGCGAATCTGCTGGAGGAAGCAGGGTATCCCAAATGTTCGGGAAAGGTAATGTGTTCGGAACCCTTATGGAGCAAAAAGCTTGGCGATTGGAAAAATCAGATTAGCGAGTGGTGTGGAGACCAGCAGTGGGAGCCGATTCGCAATTTCATTATCGCTTCGGATCTCCGTCATGTTGCGGGAGATGGCAAACTATCGGAGGCATGGGTTGACCATTTCCGAAGCTCGGTCGAGCTGCACCCGAGCATCGGCAATGCCGTGCTGCGAAACACGGTCAAGCACAAGGCAACGCTGAATGTTATGGGGCGAATTGTGACGGAGCGGTTTGGTGAGCATGCCGGTGAATTTGACGTAAAGTATGGCGTCTATATTCCGCTTGTGAACAGCATTCGCACGTTGGCGCTGCAAAGAGGCATCATCGAAACCTCAACGCAAAAGCGCATGGAGAAGGTGATGCTGCTTGAGGGCGGCAACTTGCTGCTGGAAAGCGTGCAGCGTGCTTTCTTGACGGCGCTTCGGCTGAGAAATAACACGCCCCATAGGCTGGAGAACGGGCTGATCACGAGCAGCGGGTATATCCCGCAGGAGCAGCTCAAGAACAAAACCATGCAGTACGAGCTTCGCGATACGCTGGGTGTTGTCAGACGGATACACCGGTCATTGCAGCGAGAGCACCGTTTTGCGGAGAGGAGGAACCCATGACGGAACCGGGACAATCAAACGGGGGCTTCTGGAGATCACTCCGCTTGGGTAACTTTAATTCCGCCATCGCTTCCATGCGCGGGGCGCAGACGGCGCAGCAGTTGGCCTTCATCCGATCCCAGATGAAGGATAACCGGAGGCCGGAGGTTCTGGGTACCCCGCTGGACGAGCTGGAGGTTGTCGTATTTGATCTGGAGTCGACGGGGTTCAACCACCAGCACGGTGATGAAATTTTGTCATTCGGTGCAATCAAGGTCATCGGGGAGCAAGTGATCGAGAACGAAACTTTTCATATGATCGTTAACAGCGGTGCCCCTGTTCCTCCATTCATTGCGGAGCTTACAGGAATTACGCAGCTTATGGTTGATGCAGCCCCGCCTTTAATGGAGGGGCTGCATGATTTCATGGCTTTTATAGGCGGCAGGGTGCTTGTTGCCCATGCCGCTGCCCATGACCGCGGATTCCTGAACGCAGCCTTGTGGAAGACATCGAAGGTCCGATTAACCCATCGGCTCCTCGATACAATGATGCTCGCACAGCGATTATATCCTGAGCAGAAGGACTACAGTTTGGATGAGCTGCTGCGGAGCAGCGGTATTCCGGTGGAGGGCCGGCATCATGCTCTATCCGATGCGTGCATGACCGCCCGGCTGTGGGCGGACTATATGAAAGAAATTCAGGCGCGCGGCCATGCAACCACACTGGGAGATTTGTATGTCTATCTAAGCGAGGGATAACCTCGAACATGATGGATGCAGCGATAGTTATGACCCTATTTGATCCGGCAAGGAATCGGGGCTAGGGAATAGAACTCCGCTCCTGGACGAACCCAGGAATTTGACGGTAGATCGCAGTCTAATTCGGAGGTTCCTTTTCCCCGAATAATTTTGTAGGCATGAAGCTGCAAGGGTCTCAAGCCGGGAGCGTTTGGAGCTGCGGGAGATCCGATGGCATATACCTGAAGCAATCCGCCGAAGGATGGAAGCTGCAGCAGATCCTCGCCGGACGGCTCAGGGGATGTGTGCGGGTGACTGTGAAACAAACCGACGATTCCTTTTTCAGTTAACACCAAGCGGGTCCATTGAGTAGGGTCGAGATGAAAAGAATGCAGCGGAAACTCCGCTGTATTGGTTACGGGGATAAATTGCGTAACGGTTATCGATCGGCTTGTTGCGCTAGAGTGCCCGGTAAGGACGCCACAGGCTTCCTCAGGCAGACAATCATACGTATAGTCCGATATATGCTGTTGTACTGCCGCGTGCAGCAGAAGCTGCTCCAGGGCCATGTCAGACGGGTTCATCTTTTTCCCTCCGGGCTATAATTGAAGTTGATCGCGTGTTTGAAAGATCAGGGTTTCAGGGTACAATAGGGACTATAACTAAGTTTAGCAAAGGAACCTATACCTATGAAACGAAATATCTTCATTCTCGTCCTGCTTGTTGTTGCGGCAGGCGCTGTAATCTATAACCAAGCCGGCGACAATATCCAAGCCGTCTTCACGCAGGAGAAGCCGCTCCCGACGGAGACTGGCGCCAAGGCCGGACTCCTTGCCCCCACCTTCACATTGAAGGGGATGGACGACAAGACCTATGCCGGCGGTGGTGCTCGCGATAAAGCGATGGTCGTCAATTTCTGGGCATCATGGTGTGAACCGTGCAAGCAAGAAGCCCCGGAGCTCGATAAGTTGGCAGCGGAATATGCAGATGAGCTGGAAATCTACGGCGTGAACGTGTCCAAGTATGACAATGAGAAGAAAGCGCGTCAATTCGTTAAGGATTTTGAACTCCGGTATCCGATCCTTCTCGATCCCAAAGGAGAAGTGTTCGAGGAGTTGTATAAAGGCCAGGTCTTCCCGACGAATGTGCTGATTGATCGAAACGGCGTGATCCAGGAAATCATTCTTGGCGCTCCGGATCCCAAGGATCTTCGTAAAAAGGTAACCAAGCTGTTGAATTAGTTGTGAAGCGAAAAGCGGCGGAAATACCAAAAAAAGCGCGGCCACCATGTTCATGACATGGCGGATACGCGCTTTTTATATTTGGATACAGTCTTAGTGATTAACCAACCCTTGTCTAGTCGCGGACTCATGCACCTGTTCCGGTGAGATTTGGCCGAGCAGCGCATAGCGCATACTGTCCACCAGCGCTTCCCAGCTCGCCTCAATGACGTTGCTGGAGACCCCGACGGTGTTCCAGGAATTCTCAAAGTTCTTGGACTCGATCAGCACCCGTACTTTGGCTGCCGTCGCATCCTTGTCATCGAGCACCCGTACCTTATAGTCAGCGAGATGCATTTCCTTGAGTGTCGGGAAGTATTGGACCAGCGCTTTACGCAGCGCGTTGTCAAGCGCATTGACCGGACCGTTGCCTTCTGCCGCAGTGTAGATGCTCTCACCGGCAACGTTGACTTTAACGAAGGCTTCGGAGACAACCGGTTGCCCGGCTGATTTCTCTACCAGCATTTTGAAGGATTCGAAGGTAAACAGCTCCTTAAGCTCTCCGTTCGCTTCCCGAAGAAGCAGCTCCAGGGAGGCGTCCGCGCCTTCGAATTGATATCCTTCATGTTCAAGATCCTTGATTTTTCCGATAATATGCTTGGATTGTTCACTAGCCGGATCAAAGTCAAGACCCATGTCTTGCGCCTTCGATACGATGTTGCTCTGTCCTGCAAGCTCGGAAACAAGCACGCGCTGCTTGTTTCCGACTTTCTCCGGTTCGATATGCTCGTACGTTCTGGAATCGCGCAGGATCGCCGAAACATGGATGCCTCCCTTATGGGCAAAGGCAGCGTTACCCACATACGGCTGGTTAACCGGCATATTGACGTTGGCGATTTCACTGATATACCGTGCGGTATTTGTCAGCGTGCGTAGGTTATCGTCTCCGATGCACTCATAGCCCAGCTTCAACTGCAGATTCGGGATGATGGAGCACAGGTTGGCATTCCCGCAACGTTCCCCATAACCGTTCATCGTTCCCTGCACATGCTGGACACCAGCCTGTACGGCACTCAGGGTGTTGGCAACGGCAAGCTCGCAATCGTTGTGGGTGTGAATGCCGAGTGGAGCGCCGGGCAATGGACCCGCTAAAGATGTCACAATGTCCGAGATCTCGTGCGGGAGACTGCCGCCGTTCGTATCGCACATGACAAGCCAATCAGCGCCTGCCTCTCGTGCTTTGGACAATACGGCAACAGCATATTCGGGATTGTTCTTATAGCCGTCAAAAAAGTGCTCGGCATCAAAAATCACTTCGAGGCCTTTTTGCTTCAGGAAAGCGATGGAATCATAGATCATCGCCAGATTCTCTTCGAGTGTCGTCTGAAGCGCGGTATGGACGTGGAAATCCCATGACTTCCCGACCAAAGTGGCCGCAGAAACGCCGGATTCCAAAATCCGAAGCAGATTGGCATCCTGGTCGGCGATGGAGCCTTTGCGGCGAGTGCTGCCAAACGCGGTTACTTTTGAGGTTAAGCCGAGATCCTGGACTCTTTTGAAAAATTCGATGTCCTTGCTGTTGCTTCCCGGGATACCGCCTTCAATATAATGAACACCAAGAGCATCGAGTTTCTTGGCGATTTTGACCTTGTCGTCCGCCGACAAGCTGATTCCTTCGCCTTGGGTTCCGTCGCGAAGTGTCGTATCAAAGATGGAAATGGACTTAGACATGATGTCCTCCTTTGGGTGTCCGGGATTGGACCGTATTGTTTATAATTTTGTATTATAGCATTTCTTTGCGGGAAAGTAACAGAGTAAAACAAACTTTTCCCCAAGGGGCCATTCTTGACCATCGTCGGGCCCGAACGTTATGCTGAAGGCGTTGGTCCAGCTTCGTGATTCCTCATGGATAATGAGATGATGACACTGCATTGACTAAAGAATATATAATGGAATGGAGTTTATGACATGATTCAATATTCTAATGATCAGGTGACGATTTTTCAAAGTGCGTTATTTCAGACCACTTCAACGGTCATCCAGCTGGATGAGAGTATTATTATCATCGATCCGAATTGGCTTCCACACGAAATCGATGAGATTCGAGAACATGTTAACGCGGTTCGGGGAAACAGGGAATGTTATCTCATCTTCACGCATGGGGACTACGACCACATTATCGGATATAAGGCTTTCCCGGACGCCAAGACGATTGGGAGTGCCGGACTTAGAGATGACCCGGAAAAAGAGCGCAAACTGAAATCAATTCGTGATTTTGATGCTTCCCACTATATTACTCGCGATTATCCCATAGAATTCCCGGTACTTGATATCGTTATCGAGGAAGATGGACAACAGCTCGCAATGGGCTCCACAACGCTTACGTTCTATAGAGCACCGGGACATACGGCCGACGGCTTGTTTACCGTAATTGACTCTGTGGGCGTATTTGCAGCCGGTGACTACTTATCCGATTTTGAGCTTCCATTTATCTTCCAAAGTGCGAGGGACTATGAAGGAACGATTCGCCAAGCTGCAAGGATTCTGAAGGAGCATCCGGTTGCTTTGCTCATCCCTGGGCATGGCCGGCATACGACAAGCCGACCTGAGATGAATCGAAGAGTGGAGGCAGCCCGGAGCTATCTGGAACGACTGCGTCAGGCTGTTATAGATGGCGATGATACGGCCCTTGACCAGCTGCGGCAGGAGCACGGATTTGTCTCCGAATTCACGGCGAAGTGCCATAAGGAAAACGTGAGAATCATTCAAAATGAACTTCAAGAAGAGGGCAGCAATAAGACTTAAGTAGAACCGTACCATAAGAAAGAAGGAATTCTGCGTGGGACATATCGACGATTATTATCCGGCCAGCGGCCGCGTTATTCTACATGTGGATATGAATGCTTTTTACTGTTCCGTGCATGAGGCGGAGGAGCCGGAGCTCTATCGGGGCAAGCCCACGGCTGTCGCAGGCAGCATCGAGCTGCGAAAAGGCGTTATCGTTACCTGCTCCTACGCAGCGCGGTCACTGGGGATCCGTACTGGAATGAACGTGAGACAGGCGCTGCGGATCTACCCTGACCTGATGATCATACAGCCGGATTTTCATCTGTACCGCAAGTATTCCAATGCATTCATGAATATAGCTTATGCCTATACGCCGCAGTTGGAAGCGACTTCGATCGATGAATGTTACCTGGATATAACGGGATCAAAGCAGTTTGGTACCCCCCTGGATATCGCCCGGGAGATCCAGGAGCGCATTCGCGAGGAATTGTCGCTGCCTTGCTCCGTCGGCATTGCTCCGAATAAATTGCTGGCCAAGATGGCCTCGGACATGAAAAAGCCAAACGGTTTATCCGTGCTGCGGATACGGGATGTCCCGCAGGTACTCTGGAACAGACCCTGTGCAGAGCTGTTCGGCATCGGGAGCAAGACGGCCGACAAGCTGCGTAAGCTGAACATCCAGACCATCGGACAGCTGGCCGCTGCCGATGAAGGCCTGCTGACCTCGACTTTTGGCGTAATGGGGTCATGGATGAAACGGGCAGCCAGCGGCATCGACCATGCTCCTGTCGTTGCGGAGCGGGAACAGAGCAAATCGATCGGACACACAACCACGCTCCCGCAGGATGTTACTTCGGCGGAGGAGGCGCGAAGGGTGCTGCTGAATCTGAGCGATCAGGTAGCGCGCCGGCTTCGCAGGCAGGGTCTAATGACCAGCGGCATTCAGATCACGCTGCGTACACCGGATATGAAGACCATCACTCGGTCGAGGCATCTGGCCATTCCGACGGAAAATACCGAGGATATCTACCGGGAAGCGTGCGAGCTGTATCACCGGCACTGGAAGCAGGACAAGCCGCTCCGTCTGCTTGGCGTTACGCTACAGCAGCTTATCGCGAAGGAGGAATCCGCCATTCAGCTGGATTTGTTCGATTACGAGAAACAGCCGAAGAAGGAATCGCTGACCCGGGTCATGGACGAGCTGCGCAATAAATTCGGCGAGAGTGCGGTGCTGACCGCAGGCATGCTGGGAGATGATCCGTCGTCCTTAATCCGCAATCATAAGCGGAGAGGTACATCTTTACAGATGGATTTTGTAAGGGATCTGGGGAACGATAATAAAAATGCCGTTCAGCCGCCCGCAAAGGACCCGGACCGCGAGTAGCCGTTTTTTTGATAGTTGAAGTTCCTTCATTTCCTTTGAAAGTAACAAATTATTGTCGGAAAATGTTAGGAAATATATTTGTATTCCTAAAAAAATTGTATTAATATATGTAGATGGTGGCGGGAGACCGTCAGCTTATACTATGTTTATAGAGATGTTTATAGATATACAGGAGGAAGAGAGACTATGGCGAAGTTTACTTGGGTAGATAAAGATACCTGCATCGCATGTGGCGCATGCGGAGCAACGGCACCCGATATTTACGATTACGACGACGAAGGCCTGGCAGAAGTTATTTTTGACGGAGACAACAACCGCGGGGTGACCGAAATTCCGGAAGATATGCATGATGATATGCTGGATGCCTGCGATGGCTGCCCAACAGATTCAATTCGGATTGCAGACGAGCCGTTTAACGCAGAATAACCAATACCGCTTTAAGCCCTGATATTCTATCTTGAACTTATACCGACGTCCTCTGCCCGACAAAGGCAGGGGGCGTTTTTTCGTACCCGACAATTCATACATAATTGGAGCGTTTATACCGATATACAGGATAATAGAGGTAAAAATGTCATAAAAGGAGGCTCCCGAATGAACAATTCGCTGTACCTCAAAAGGTATGTGGAGACGCATCCTGATAATAAAATGGCCTGGTACCTGCTGGGGAAGGAATATGAGCAGGCCGGCGAACAGGGCAAGGCAAATTACTGCTACAACAAGGCAGAAGGGGTCTATGAAGCCTTCGAGCTGAGTCAGGTCCCGTCCGATATATGGAAAAATTACGAACAGCGTTTATTGGAGATGGAGAGGGACAAGGACCGCAGGCGAAAAAGAACCCGGCGTTTGCTTGCTGCGCTGGTGTTATTGCTGCTGGTATTCCTTCCTCCAGCCCAGGCGCCGGGCTCCGTTCCGGGGGATTTTGCATCAGATGTATTTCCGCCGAATGAGCCGGTATCCGCCTCGGCCGTTAACAAAGAGAAGCGGGATTCGCGTAAAGAACCGCTGTACACCGCCATTGCTTCCGGTCAGGGGAAGGATTCCGCCGGAGCTCTGTCCTCATTGCTGCGGCATCCGCAGGCATTGCCGAATTGGTCGGTTGCGCTGGGGATGAAGCAATCGGGCAAGTGGCAGTTATGGAGCAAGGACATGGAACGTTTATACGGATTGCATCGGGATGCTAAAGGCGCCATTGCGATCCAGCCATATGAAGGAGCTGCATTGGAGTGTGATTGCGAGCCTGCGGATAGTTCGCGGCTTAAGCGGAGCGCGGTGCAATGGGCGGATCTGCAAGTCGAGACGGCCGTGCTGCAGGAAGCGCTCAACCAGTATAAGGCTCGGCATGGACGCCTGCCTAAAGGCTTGAATGAACTGGCGCAGCCGTATCCGAACAATTGGCTGTCCGGCCGTTCGAAAGCAATGGAGGCGATGTTCGGAGCATTAATGAAACATAAGTCCCAAGGAACTGGCGGCTACGAGGACCAGCCGGGGCAGCAGCCTGGGAAGGACCCGGAGGAGATTGGATATTGGGGGACTTCGCCGAACGGGGATCCTTTTTTTGAGCAGCCGCTTCAGGTCATCATTGACCGGAAACATCATCGGCTTGCCGTTGTCAGCGGCACCGTCATGCTGCGCAATTATGCGGTCGGGCTCGGAGGTGTGAAAACGCCGCTGGGTGATTTTCATATTAATGACAAGGTTGTTAATCCGAACGGGACCACGAAGGGCCCCTATGGGACGCGGGGAATGCAGCTATCCGATACGCAATACGCGATACACGGTACGCTAGAGGTGGACAGTATCGGAGCGAATGAATCTGAGGGCTGCATCCGTATGCTTAAGGAGGATGTGGAGGAGCTATTTGATCTGGTTCCGATGGGAACCGTCGTGAAAATTAGGGAAGGGGTTCTGCCCGAGGACCTGTGGACGCCGAAAGAACGTTTTAAGCTCAAGCTTGCCCAGGGGCAGACCAACCCCAACAAGGTGTATCACTGGCTGGATTAAGGCTGGGCAATCACAATTAGAACGATAATCAGGATAATAAGAAGAGCGATGCCGGAGCTGATCCATAGTATGGCCTTCTTATTAACCTCTTCTTTTTTCTGCTGCAAGGTCGGAGGCTTACGTTTGGCTGACATGTCTTTCCCCTCTTTCTCTCATGATCATGAAAATGATTGGTACAATCCTCCTTTATTGTAAGGGGTTTGTCCCGAAATTGCCATATCGCTTTCTAGTCAGGACGATCGCCCGGTTTATGCTGAAGAACTTTCTTTTTGAGGCAGAAACGGATAAACTGAAGGATAGAGAAATAACTGGATGAGAGGAAGAGTGGATGTGCTGTACCGCAACATAGGCAAACCTATATTTTTTAGACTCGATCCCGAGAAAGCTCACCACCTTGTGGTTGGCGGCCTTGGACGTGCCTCCGGCGTGGTTGGCGCAGACGCTGTCATGCGAGGGATGTACGGTGTTAGCGAAACACCGGATTTGGCAGTGGACCTGTTCGGGCTTCATTTCCCGACACCGGTCGGACTTGCCGCCGGGTTAGATAAAAATGCTCAGGCCGTCAAAGGTTTCTCCTCCATCGGCTTCGGATTTATGGAAGTAGGCACGGTGACCCCGAAGGGACAACCGGGCAACGAACAGCCGCGATTGTTCCGGCTTCCTCCGGATGAGGCACTTATCAACCGGATGGGCTTCAACAACGAAGGGGCCGAGGCGATGGCAAAAAGGCTGTCCGCACTCAAGGAACGCCGTATTCCGGTTGCCGTCAACATCGGAAAGAACAAGGCGACTCCGAACGAGAAAGCCAACGGTGATTACGAAGCTTGCATTCAAGCTTTGTTTCCGTATGGCGACTTTTTTGTTGTCAACATCAGTTCCCCGAACACGCCGGACTTGCGCAGCCTTCAGCATGGGAGCGAATTGTCATCCTTGCTGGAAGCCGTGAAGAACGAAATGTCCCGCCAAGCGAAGATCCATGGGGGCGAGAAGGCTGTCCTGGTGAAGATTGCGCCGGATGTGAGTGATGAGGAACTGGAATTCATGGTGGATACGATTCGTGCAAGCGGCGTTTCCGGCATTATCGCTACGAACACGACGCTTTCCCGGGATGGCCTGACACATGGTAACGCCAAAGAAACCGGCGGCCTTAGCGGGAAACCGCTGCGTAACCGATCAACGGAGATCGTATCCCGGATTTACAAGCAGACCGGCGGTGCGCTACCGATTATCGGGTCTGGCGGAATTTTTACGGCAAGTGATGCTTATGACAAAATACGCGCGGGCGCAAGCCTGGTGGAAATTTATACAGCACTTATCTATGAAGGGCCTGAGGTGAACCGCAAGCTTCATTCCGGTCTCCGGGAGCTGCTTGCACGGGATGGCTTCAGCCATATTTCCGAAGCCGTCGGGGCTAATCATCGGTAAAGGGTAAAGACAGGAGGCAAGGCGATGGACGTTAGAGACTGGGGGACATTTTTGCTTCCGTATGAGCAGACCGTTGAGGAATTGAAGGTTAAATTCAAGACGATGCGTTCCGAACTGAAAAAACGGGAGGAATACGCACCTATCGAATTCGTAACGGGTCGGGTCAAACGGATCTCGAGCATACTGGACAAGGCGAAACGCCTCGATGTGCCGATGGACGAGTTGGAAACCGGGATTGAGGATATCGCAGGCATTCGGATTATGTGTCAGTTCGTGGAGGATATCCGGCGGGTAGCCGAATATATCCGGGCACGGAAAGACCTGACTGTATTATACGAGAAGGATTACATTACCAATTTCAAAGAGAGCGGCTATCGGAGCTTTCATATGATTATCGAATATCCGGTGCAAACGGCTTTGGGGCAAAAGAAGGTGCTTGCCGAAATTCAGATCCGCACGCTGGCCATGAATTTCTGGGCTACGATTGAGCATTCCCTTAGCTACAAGTACCGGGAAAGCCTCCCGGATGACATTCGGGCACGGCTGAAGAAGGCTGGAGAAGCGGCGAATACGCTGGATACGGAAATGTCGAGCATCCGGGAGGATATATTGGAGGCGCAGCGGCAGTTCGAGGACGATTCCAATATTACGACACAGGTGCTGAACGCGATTCACAAGCTGTATTTTTTCCATCTGGTCAATGAGGCGATTGCTTTTCAGAGCCGGTTTAACGCGATATTCCAAGATCATGACATGGATGCGATGAAGGTGCTTCTGGACGAGGTGAAGGAGCTGCTGGCCGCAGCTAAGAAGAAAGTTAACGAGCATGAGTTATGAACCGCTGTATGTCGCTTACCTCGTTTACTTTAACCGTGATCGGGACTACTTCGAATGTCATGAAGTGTTAGAGGAACTGTGGCTCGCGCGGGATCGTGATCCAAGGTATAAAGGACTTCTGCAAGTGGCTGTCGGGCTTTTTCATTTCCGGAACAACAACGTAAGAGGAGCATATAAAATGTTCACAAGCGCTGTATCCCGACTCGGGAGTTATCCCGGCGATGAACTGGGGATCTCGATGGGGAAGCTGGTAAGCGAAGTACGTGAATATGCCAAGCAGCTGGCGTCGTACGACGATTGTCCATTTCCCTATAGGGATTTGACGATCGAAATTGGGGATACTGAGCTTAAGCAGGCAGTTCAGTTGGCATCGGAGCGCATCATGCCGAACATTCCGCAGCGGCGAAAGCCGGAGCGGGCACATTCCAAGCAACCCTAGAAACAAGTGAAAAAAGAGCTGCCCGTCCGTAGAGGGATCTACTTTTGGGCAGCTCTTTTTTAGATTATAGAATGAATAAGATTTCAGCGAAGCGTAAGCCATTCTGTATTAGCATTTATATGTTTTGGGGTCCCCGCCAAGTATTTGGAAAAAGCATCGAAGCATAGGCTCCACTTTGTGGGGCTATTTTAATCAGGATTCGGTACCTTTGTATTTATCATCGATGAACTGTTTGATTTCCTCGACGGATTTTCCTTCGTCATGAAGCCGTTTGGCATCCTGCAGCTCGGTCAGGCAGATGCCGCATTGAGCGCCATGGTCCGTCCATTTAACTTCGCCGTCCTTGTTCTCGGCAATGAAGCAGCGATGAAGGGAATCGTGATAGCCGTTCTCCTCGTCCATGCAGCCGCAATAACATTTGATTTCCTTTATGATGTCCTCTAATTCTCCGACCGTTGCATAGGTTGCTTGCGTATTGTCGGTATAGCTCGACAAGAACTTCGGCATAACCGTCATGCTGGCTGTTGTCTCATATCGTTCGGAATCGGCGCCGTGCTGATGCCCGGCAGCGGATTCTTTACCGCCGCATGCGGTCAGCAGCATGCCCGAAATGACGAAGGTAAAGAGGATGGCGCGAGTGCGGTTCATTTCGTCACGCTCCCTTTATATTTATCCAGGATTTGCTTGAAGTCATCGATGGAGTAGCCTTCACTGGAACCTTCCGGTTTCAATCCGCCGACCATGCGTTCTTTCTCTACCCCGTTCTCGAAGTAGACCAGCGTCGGGGTGAACTCAATGTTGTACTCTCTCCAGCCTTCCTGATACTCGCGAAGGTTGTACTGGTGCATGGTAATTCCAGCATCATCCGCCAAAGGCATCAGTTCCGGGGTCGTCGCACGGCAGTGCGGACAGTCGGATGCAAAGAAGTACACGAAGAAGTTCTCTTTGTTATCGACCTTGCTCTTCAGCTGATCCGGCAAAATGATTTGCTGGTAGTTCGGATCATTAAGGAGTTCTTGCGTAGCCGGGTTCAGGCTGGAGACCTTCTTGCCCCCGTACAATTCGCTTGCTTCTCCTTGACCGTTCAAGAAAATGAGTGCAGCAATCAATAAGACGAAGACTCCGCCGAAGGCGTATAATGCGGTGTATTTATTCTTTTTTTTGCGGTTCATGGATCCACCCCCTAATGATTAATAATAAATAAGGACTTGTCCTTTTTAATGTAGTTTATTATACAATATTAAAAGTCGGAGCGGAACATGCGAATGTTTGCTTCAGCACGGTGAAAATATACTTTAAACGATACGATACAGAACAGGTAGGTACCATGTGTGGCATTACGACTGCCCTCGCCGTTTCTGGCGAAGATGAAATCGCTGCTTGGCGAAAACTATGACAATTTTATGAAGTCTTATGAACAAACCCCGAATGCTGGCATTCGGGTGAATACGCTGAAGATCAGCAGAGAGGAATTCATGAAGTTGTCCCCCTTTGTACTGGAACCCATCCCCTGGTGTTCCACTCGTTATTATACTCAGGCTGGAGAGCGTCCGGGACGGCATCCTTACTATCATGCGGGGTTATATTATATCCAGGAGCCAAGCGCGATGGCTCCGGTCGAACTGCTCGGCGTAACGCCGGGGGATCTGGTGCTGGACCTGTGCGCGGCTCCCGGCGGCAAATCTACGCAGATTGCAGCGAAGCTGAATGGGCAGGGGGTGTTGGTCAGCAATGATCTTCATCCGGACCGCACCAAAGCGCTTGCCAAAAACTTGGAGATGTACGGCGTGCGGAACGCCGTGGTGCTCAATGAGGATCCGGAGCGGATCGCGGGTGCTTTCCCCGGATTTTTCTCCAAAATATTGATCGATGCCCCCTGCTCCGGCGAAGGGATGTTCCGCAAAGACGAATCCATGCTCAAGTACTGGGAAGTGTCGTCTCCGCTGAAGTTTGCGGAGATGCAGCGGGATATTTTGAAATCGGCAGCAGCCATGCTCCGTCCGGGAGGCCGGCTGGTGTATTCTACCTGTACCTTCTCTCCGGAGGAGAACGAAGGGATGATTGCGGAATTTTTGAATGAGCATCCGGATTTTTACGTGGTTCCGGTGGATCATTCGGAATCTTTTTCGCCGGGGGAAACGGCCTGGACGTCGGGACAGGAAAAGGTGAAGGACGATGTGCTGAAGCAGCTTTCCGGGACCGCCAGACTGTGGCCGCATAGGGTCAGAGGCGAAGGACATTTCATGGCCGTGCTTCAGCGGGAGGGCGAGCTGGACATGCGTGAGGCTGAACGGGAACATGCTCCATTATTCAAGCCAGGCGGCTTGGTCAACGAGCCGCTTGCTATATCCTCCCGGAAAGAGCAACTCCGTGAACGTAAAGGTAAAACTGCTCTTCGGGAGGAGCGATCGGGTAAACCAGGGAAATACGGTAACGGTGCAACGCGCCAACAGGCATCCCGCCGGAGCGTTGCAGATTCTCAATCGGGTTCGATTTCGATCCATCTGTTCCATGCCTTTATTCGCGAGCAGTTGGATATGAAGCTGACGGGATATCCCGTAATCTACGGGAACCATGTGTATGTATCGCTCCTGCCAGAAGAGCGGCTGAAGCAGCTCAAAGTGATTCGTCCCGGCTGGTATATGGGACAGTTGAAGAATGAACGGTTTATACCTGGACATCCCTTGGCTACAGCTCTTCGAGCGGATGAGGCTGTTAGATATGTCAGCTTGTCCTCCGAGGACGGGGAAGCGGTCCGGTATTTGAAAGGGGAAACCTTATCGATTCCGGAAGAGCGCGTGATCTGTCGATCGGGTGCTGAAGCGAAGGGTTATGTGTTAGTGTGTATAGACGGATACTCAGCTGGTTGGGGCAAATGGCAGGCAGGAATATTGAAGAACGAGTATCCGGCAGGGTGGAGGTGGACATCGATATGAGTGCTAAAGGAAGAGCAACGCAAAGATTGGACAAGGTGTTATCCAATCTGGGATTCGGCTCGCGGGCCGAATTGAAGAAAAAGGCCAAACAAGGGAGCATCGTGGTCAACGGAACGGTGATGAAGGACTCAGGTAAACATGTTGATCCTTATACGGATATCATTGAGTTTGAGGGGGAGACCGTTCAATACCGGGAATTTGTGTATCTCATGCTGCACAAACCTCCGGGCGTCATTTCGGCGACCGAGGATCATCGTGACCGTACGGTGCTGGATCTCCTGGATGAGGAATATCTCATCTTCGAGCCGTTTCCGGTGGGCCGATTAGATAAGGACACGGAAGGACTGCTGCTGCTTACAAATGACGGTAAATTGGCCCATGAGCTGCTGTCGCCCCGGAAGCATATCCCGAAAACCTATGAAGCGATTGTAGAGGGCATGGTGGACGATGAGGATGTACGGTTGTTTGGTGCAGGAGTTACCTTGGATGACGGGTACGTAACCTTACCCGGAGAGCTGGTGATCCATTCCCATGAGGAACGAGGTGACGGAGCCCACCTGTCCCGCATTTCGCTGACGATCCATGAAGGTAAATTTCATCAGGTCAAGCGGATGTTTGAGGCGGTAGGCAAAAAAGTCATTTATCTCAAAAGAGTCAGCATGGGCGAACTTCGATTGGATGAAAATCTCGAGATCGGGGCGTACCGGGAACTGACGAAGCAAGAATTGTCTTTGATCGGAAGGGCATAATCACGATAGAGAAATAGAGACTAAAGGATGGATGGAGAATGGCATACAAATTGGTAGCACTTGATGTTGATGGAACGCTGCTGAATGATCATCATGAAATCACGGAGAAAACGAGGAACACCGTGATGGAAGCCGCAAAACAAGGGGTGGAAATTGTACTGTGCACAGGCAGAGGACCGCTAAATTCGATTCCTTTTATGAAAAGCATGGGGCTTGGCGGATATGTCATCAGTCATAACGGTGCGGCAACGGTAGAAGTGGAGACTCATAACATCGTGCATCAGTTCGGCATGGACCCGCTTCAGCTTGAACCTTTCATGAAATACTGCCGTGAGCACGGGGTGCATTTTGACGTGAACACCGCCTTTGAGATGTATGTGGACCAAGTGGAGGAGCTTGCCGGTCCGGTGCGTTCGATGTACGAGAACTATTTGATGCTGCCAAGCAACTTGCCGTCATGGGAGGAGCTGTCAGAACCGCTCGTCAAATTCACAACCTTTGGCGAATCCGCCGATATCGACCGCGTCTACGCAGATTGGAGCCAGTGGACCCTTCCTTTTAACATGCTGCGAAGCGGAGAGTACTTCATCGATCTTATGCATAGTGAAGCATCCAAGGGAAGTGCGCTTCAGCAGCTGGCAGCAAGAAGAGGTTATGAACCGGGCGAGGTGCTGGCCATCGGCAATTATTTCAACGATATTACGATGCTGACCTATGCAGGGATGGGGATTGCGATGGATAACTCTCCGGTCGAGGTCAAGGCTGCAGCCAATGCGGTGACAACTTCGAATAATGAGGACGGCGTACACGAGGCATTGGTGAAATACTGTTTGTCGTAAATCGACTATTTTATAAAAGAGAACCCGCCACAGGACACTTGGTAAAAGTGCCTGATGACGGGTTTTTTGCGTAGTTTGAAACCTGTTAACAGGTTCATACAGAGCCTGGGGATAAGCATTTTCTTCCAAATTTGGATTGACACGTTGTTAATGGCATGATATTTTTATCAATGAAAATGATAATCATTATCAATTGTTAAGGCTGATAAACATGCCTGCATAGCCTGCATCTCGTTTTATTCTGAAAAAGGAGGCAACTCATGCGTACGGAAGAAGAACTGAAAATAGATAGCCTATCGGATTCGGATCGTAGCGGGAGAACCAGTCTGGTTGAGATTAAGGAGTTTATCGATTGCCATTATAAAGAGGCGTTATCCATTGGCCAATTGGCCAGAATGGCTAATATTTGCCCTAAGTATTTTGTGGACTTGTTCAAAAAGACATTCGGTCAGACTACGATTGACTACCTGACTCATGTTCGTCTGAATCACGCGAAGCGTTATTTGACCGAATCGGACGATCGACTTCGAGACATCGCACAGCGAGTCGGCTATAAGGATGAGTTCTACTTCAGCCGCATCTTTAAAAAGAAGGTGGGCATGTCTCCGTCTGAATATGCCCGAAATTCAAGGCAGCTTATTGCGGCCTGCTCTTCTTCTATTATCGGACAGCTGGTGGCATTGAATGTCATCCCTGCCGCTGCGCCTCTTGACGCGAAGTGGACCCCGTATTACTACAATGCCTATCACTCGGAGATCAAGTCGCGTTTGAAACTGACGTCTCCTTATCCGGACAGCCGCTTCGAGGAGAATATCGAGCAGCTGTTCCGCGCCAAACCTGACGTTATTATCGGCATGGACCATCTCGGTCCAGAGGAAGTCACCAAGCTGGAGCATATTGCCCCTACCTTGATTGTTCCATCCCATGCAGGGTGGAGGAAGCAGTTGGAGAGTATCGCAACGTTTTTGAATAAAGAAGAGCAGGCACAATTCTGGATAGAACAGTATGAACGAAGAGTGCAGTACGCGCGCTTACGAATGCGACAAGTAGTGGGAAGCGAGAGCGTTATTGCACTGCGAATATATGGACAGAGCCTATATGCATACGGTAACCGGGGGCTAGAGGAGGTGCTATATCAGGATTTACAGCTCAAGGAAGCTTGCAGTCTGGATACCACGCGTAATCAACAGATCACGCTGGATGATTTGCAACGGATTAATCCGGACCGGATCCTGATCGCGGTATGCCCTGAAGCCACATCTCGCCGCTATTGGCTTGCACTTCAGCATTCTGCGAATTGGCAGACACTCCGAGCTGTCGCTCGCGGCAGCGTCTATATGATCTCGTCCGATCCGTGGTTCGAATATTCCGCTCTTGCCGTGACGAGAATGCTGGACGAAGCATTGCTGCTGTTTACAGGAGATAGTCCAAACGGAGTTCTGGATAAAAGCCATGGTGAATCGTTTGCTACGTAATATATACTCGACTTAATTGAGAATCATTATCACAGGAGGAGATATATTGTGGCAGAATGTTTTAACCGTGGAAAAAGAAGTTGGAGGATCAAAATATCAGCACTTGTGTGCTGTGTTATCGTCATAGGCTTGTTGTCAGGCTGTGGAGACAAGGCGGATTCCGAAGCAGCGGGCGGCAATCAGCAGGCAGCGAAGAACGTAGCAGTCGAGACGACCGGCACCGTGGAGGACGGTCAAGAATCAACGGAGGAAACAGGGACGAACCGTGGAGGGACATCGACGAAGGAGGAGCGAACGGTAACGGATGAGCTTGGGCATGAAGTGAAGATTCCGGCTGACGTAAAAAACGTGTTCGCACCGAACATGGAGGATTCTTTGCTGAAGCTAGGCGTGAAGCCTGTTGCACAATGGGCCAACGGCAAGATGGGACACACCTATTTGCAGCAGGAGCTGGACGGCATCCCCCTGATTGATTTTTCAGGAGGCTTACCTTCACCAGAAGCCCTGATGTCCTATGAACCAGATCTCATCGTGCTCCATACCGAAACCTATGCCGCGGACGGTACATATGAAAAATACGCCAAAATCGCGCCAACATACGTGTTCAAAAATGCTTCCGGTAGTGTTGAGAAATCGCTGACCACCCTGGGGGATCTGCTTGGGAAAGCGCCCGTGGCCGAGGCCGCTCTGAAGGATTACGAGCAAAAAGCAAGCGAAGCGAAGGCTAAGCTGAGTTCCATGGTGGGAGACAAGAACGTTGCCATCATTCGTTTTGCACCTAGAGGTGTCAGTTTGATGGGCGGAAATTATCTCTGTGGCTTTGTTCTCCATCAAGACCTAGGACTGGGCAAGTCCAAGCTGGTCGAGAACGAGAATGCAGCTAACATCTCGCTGGAGATACTACCGCAGCTGGATGCGGACTATATTTTTGTCATTAACGCCTATGATCAGGGAACCGAGCGTTTGAAGGAAATCACGGAAAGCCCAATTTGGAAGGGCATGCCGGCTGTCAAGAACGGGCAGGTCTATGAAGCGAATAACGAATACTGGCTGGGAAGCGGCCTGATCGCCTACGAGAAAATCGTGGATGATGTCGTTCGCTCCATTACGGGTCAATAGGGAGGCACGACATGAGTAATCATACGCCTCCCGTTGATATGATACGGCGCAGCGTGGAGCTGCCCCATGCGGAGCATTGGGTGATGCGCTCGAGGGCAGGGCAGCGCCGCTACCGAATCATTGCCGCACAGCCGACGGGGCAGGCTCCGCCGTCAGGATATCCGGTCATCTATCTGTTAGACGGCAACAGCGTATTTCATACGATGGTCGAAACGCTGCGCCTGCAGTGCCATAGGCCGGATAAAACAGGGATATTGCCGGCGGTCATAGTCGGTATCGGTTACGAGACGGAGGGGTTATATGCCCCGGATCGGTTTTATGATTATACGCCCTACCCCAATACGAACTTCAAGAACAAGTGGGATAGCACCTTCGTCCCGGAACAGGGGGGAGCGAGTGAATTCCTACAATTCATCGAGGAGGAACTGAAACCGCAGATCGAGAGCGAATTTAACATCGACCGCCGTCGTCAGACGATCTTCGGTCATTCCCTTGGCGGACTGTTCACGCTCTATGCCATGTTCAGCAAACCGCAGGCATTCTCGTGTTATATCGCGGGCAGCCCATCTATTCACTGGAATCAGGAATATTTACATGAGCTGGAGCAGCGCTTTGTCGAACGCATCAAGGAAGAGCCTTGCCATGTTCGGCTGCTGCTTGGTGCAGGAGAGCACGAGAGGTCCCATGTTACCGGCAATTGCATCAGCGCATCCCAACTCGCCGAGCGTCTGGCTGCTGTGTCTAAGTATGGCATCTCAGCCGAATTCAAAGAGTTTGAGGACGAGGGGCATCTTTCCGTGCTGCCTGTCCTCATCAGCAGAGCATTACGTTATGCACTTTATCCTCAAGACTTAGGAGGTTAATCGCCTTGGAGATTACAGGTATTAGCGGGAAAGTAGCCCTCGTGACCGGTGCCGCCCAAGGGATAGGCGAAGCGGTGGCACGAGCCCTCGCCCGGGAAGGAGCTGTCGTCGCGGCTTGCGATCAGAAGGAGGCTGAGCTGATCAGCCTTACAGCCGATCTATGCAGCTCAGGTGTACAGGCTGCGGCTTACAGGACGGATGTCAGCAGCAGTGACGAGGTTGAAGCGATGATTGAGCGGATTGAGGAGGAACTCGGTCCGATCGAGATTCTCGTTAACGTTGCCGGAGTGCTGCGCATCGGAGGGGTTGAGTCGCTTCGCGACGAGGATTGGCAGGCTCATTTCAACGTCAACACCAACGGGGTATTCTACACGTCACGCTCCGTCGTCCGAAGGATGGCGAGCCGTAATTCCGGAGCCATCGTGACGGTGAGCTCGAATGCATCCAAAGTTCCGCGGGCCCAGATGTCGGCTTATGCTGCTTCCAAGGCAGCGTCTACGATGTTCACGAAGTGTTTGGGGCTGGAATACGCCCGTCATCACATTCGCTGCAATGTAGTTTCCCCCGGTTCGACGGATACCGGGATGCAGCGCTTGCTATGGAAGGATGATCAAGGCCCAGGGCCCATCATCGAAGGGGCGCTGGACTCTTACCGTGTCGGCATACCGCTTGGTCGAATCGCGCATCCTTCCGATATTGCGGATGCGGTCATTTTTCTCGTATCCGATCGGGCCCGGCATATGACCATGCAGGATGTATGCGTGGATGGCGGTGCGACGTTGGGCTGCTGAGGATTCGCTTGTTTTACTCTTTTTACAATTTCGATAAATGGTAGGCTCATAAGCAGAGAGGAGACTGAAATGTTACAGTATGATGCTCCAACCGCAGCCGAGGCTGCGCAACTTATGGAACAATACCGGGTCGGTTCGTCCTTCTTCTTCTCATCCCCGCGCAAGACATTGTTAACGCATGGAGAGTATTCGAGACTTTCGATTCCCTCAGGGAACGAACATAGATCACTGCCGGAACGCGCCTGGGAACTGCTGGACCTCGCCAAGCAAGCGGGACGGCCGGACACCGTTGTTGTAGGCGCCATCCCTTTTGACATATTGAAACCGGCGAGTCTGTTTATTCCGCTTACGGCTCAATGGTATGATTCCCTTTTATTCTCTTCAGGTGAAGCCCCGGAAAGGTCCCGGATTTCCAGTTACAACGTGCTGTCCGTTCCCGAACCGGCGGCGTTCAAGGAAGGCGTGAACCGGCTGCTGGATCTGATTCGTCAAAAGAAACTCCATAAAGCGGTGCTATCCCGAACACTGGATATCACGCTTCCTCATGCCTTGTCCATTCCTCATATATTGAATCACTTAGCTTACCATCACTCCCATGGCTATACATTTGCCGTTCCGTTGGCACCCGAGTTATCCCACGCTTCCAGTCCGGATGCCGTTGCATCCACAAGGACTTTGTTTGGCGCAAGCCCAGAGCTGCTCGTAACGAAGAAGGGGCTTCGGATCAAGGGGAATCCTTTGGCTGGTTCTGCCGCGCGGAGTGCTGATCCCATTGAAGATAAGCGGCGGGCGGCAGCGCTGCTGTCATCCGCCAAGGACCGATATGAGCATGCCATCGTGATTGATGCTGTGGCGTCGGCCTTGCAGCCTTATTGCAGCAAGCTGGAGGTTCCCGCCGAACCTTCCCTCATCCACACGAATGCCATGTGGCATCTGTCTACCGAAATCAACGGCGTCCTGAAGGATGATTCCGTAACATCGTTGGATCTTGCTCTGGCGATGCACCCGACACCGGCGATCTGCGGTACGCCGACCGATACGGCCAGGGATGCCATACGAGCGATCGAGCCGTTTGATCGAGGCTTCTATTCGGGGGCTGTTGGTTGGTCGGATGCTAACGGAGACGGCGAGTGGGCCGTAACGATTCGCTGCGCGGAAACGGAAGGAACCTTACTGCGGGTGTTTGCGGGAGCCGGAATCGTATCAGGCTCCAATGCGGAAGCCGAGCTGGCCGAGACGTCGGCCAAATTCCGTACCATTCTGGCAGCCATGGGCTTGAATGAACAACAGACAACGCTTTTGGAGGAGGAATGAGGGATGTTGAAATTGGCAGGTTGTAAGGCTTGGCCGGAGGCGTTTGCTGCCCGTTATCGGGAGGAAGGATGCTGGCAGGGCGAAACGTTTGGAGCGCTGCTGCGAAAACGTGCGGCGGCGCATGGGGAGCGGATTGCGATCGTGTACGGCGATCAGCGTACAAGCTATGCCGAGCTGGACAACCGGGTGGACCGCTTGGCAGCGGGATTTCTTAAGCTCGGGATTAAAGCGCAGGAACGGGTAATCGTTCAGCTGCCGAATATCGCGGCATTCTTCGATACGATATTTGCGCTGTTCCGCATCGGGGCAATTCCTGTCTTCGCCCTGCCCGTTCACCGCCGGAGCGAAATCGTATATCTATGCGGATTCAGCGAAGCTGCCGCTTATATTATTCCGGATCAGGATTCGGGATATGATTACCGGGACTTGGCAGCTCAAGTTCAGGCATCGGTTCCTTCGCTGCGCCATGTCATCGTTGCAGGCGTCCCGGGCTCGGGTTCATTTCTATCCCTGGATGACCTGTATCTCGATGATTCGGGGAGTCCTTCAAGCGAATTAGGCGAGGATGGCCCCGATCCCGGCGATGTTGCGTTCCTGCAGCTGTCCGGCGGGACAACCGGACTGCCAAAGCTCATTCCGCGCACGCATGACGACTATATTTACAGCTTGCGCATGAGCGCCGAAATCTGCTCGCTGGATAAGGATAGCGTTTATTTGGCGGTACTTCCCGCTGCCCATAACTTCCCGCTTAGCTCGCCGGGCGTACTGGGGACGCTGTATGCGGGAGGGAGAGTTGTCCTTGCCCGGTCCGCGAGTCCGGAAGTAGCGTTTCCGCTGATCTCCTCCGAGGGCGTAACAATAACGGCGGTCGTCCCGCCTCTGGCCTTAATCTGGCTAGAGGCCGCACAATCCCGCTCGGATGACCTATCCCATCTACAGGTGCTGCAGGTGGGCGGGGCCAAGTTTAGTGCAGAGGCAGCCAAGCGGGTAAAAAGGGTGCTGGGATGTAAGCTGCAGCAAGTATACGGGATGGCGGAAGGTTTGGTGAACTATACCAGGCTGGATGATCCGGAAGAGATAACGGTGCATACGCAGGGGCGTCCGATGTCCCCGTATGATGAAGTGCGGCTGGTCGATGAGGATGACGTGGAGGTGGCTCCCGGTGAAGTGGGGGAATTGCTGACAAGGGGACCTTACACGATTCGCGGCTACTATAAAGCGGACAAGTTTAACGAAAAGGCTTTTACCACAGACGGCTTCTATCGAACGGGGGATCTGGCGAGCATGACGCCCTCAGGATACCTGGTGATCGAAGGCCGTTCCAAGGATCAGATTAACCGTGGGGGCGACAAAATCGCGGCTGAGGAGGTCGAGAATCATCTGCTTGCCCATCCGAGCGTGCACGATGCAGCTGTGGTCGCCATGCCGGACGAGTATCTGGGCGAGCGGACCTGTGCCTTCGTTATCGTCCATGATGCTGCGGTTAGCGGCAATGAGCTGAGAGCTTTTCTCAGAAATAGGGGGCTCGCTGCATACAAAATCCCGGATCGAGTGGAGTTTCTGGATTCCTTCCCGCACACGGGTGTCGGTAAAGTAAGCAAAAAGAGTCTGCGCGAACTAGCGATACAGAATCATGACGCTCGGGTGAATCTATCAAATTAATTTAGAAATGAGGAGATATGATGGCACTTCCTAAGATTTTACCTTATCCCATGCCTGGGGAGGCGGATCTGCCCAAGAATAAGGTGGCATGGACGGCGGATCCCAGCCGTGCCGTGCTGCTCATCCACGATATGCAGCAATATTTCATCGACGCGTTCACTCCGGATCAATCGCCTGTCGTGGAGCTGATCGCCCATATTCAGAAGCTTCGCTCCTGTTGTGCTGAGCTTGGCATTCCCGTGATCTATTCGGCACAGCCTGGCGGACAAGCACCGGAGCAGCGCGGTCTGCTGCAGGATTTCTGGGGGGCCGGCATCAACGACGGTCCTTACCAGAAAAGGTTCGTAGATGCGGTGGCGCCGACGGAACGGGATCTGCTGTTAACCAAATGGAGATACAGCGCCTTCCAGAAAACCAGTTTACATGAAATGATGCGCGAGCAAGGCCGCGACCAGCTGATGATCTGCGGGATTTACGCTCATATCGGTTGTTTGCTGACCGCAACCGAAGCTTTTATGAAAGACATACAGCCATTTTTCATCGCGGATGCCCTTGCCGACTTCTCGGAGGAGAAGCATCGTCTGGCACTGACTTATGCTGCCGAACGCTGCGCTGTTACGCTGACCACGGAACGTTTGGTTGCTTCGTTAACTCAAGAGCAGCATACGGTCTCGGAGCATTCTGTAGCTCCAAGCGGAGAGGGGAATATGAAGAGTTCTCCGGACGCGCTACCGCTGCTGACGCTGCAAATGTTGCGAGAGAACGTAGCAGATTTGCTGCAGGAGCGGTCGTCTAATATTGGCGAAGATGACCATCTGATTGAGTACTGGGGGCTGGATTCGATTCGGATCATGAGTTTGGCCGAGCGTTTGCGGCGTGAAGGCATCGATATCAGCTTTGTGGAATTGGCCGAGCAGCCGACACTGGCGGGCTGGTGGGAATTGCTGTCGGATAAGCTGAGCTTGTCGCTGCCTAATTATGATTATTATACGGTGTAAGGAGGGATGGATATGCTTGAGCGGGAGAAGGAGCGCTGGTCTCTGTCCGGAGCGCAGCTTGGGATTTGGTACGCCCAGCAGCTTGACCCGGTCAATCCGATATTCAACACGGCGGAATGCATTGAAATACGAGGACCTATAGACCCGGTTCTGTTCGAGAGGGCTTTACGTCAGGTGGTCGTGGAGGCGGAAGCCTTGCATGTTCGCTTCGGCGAAGATATGGACGGCCCTTGGCAGTCTATCGATCCATCTCCGAACTGGCTCCTTCATGTGTTGGATGTCAGCGGGGAGGAGAATCCTCATCATGCTGCTCAAAGCTGGATGGAACATGATCTTGCCCAAGCAGTCGATTTGAGCCGAGGGCAGCTGTTTACGGAGGCGCTGTTCAAGATCGCTGCTGATCGCTACTATTGGTACCAACGCATTCATCATATCCTAATCGATGGGTTCGGCGTATCGCTTCTGCTGCAAAAAGTTTCCCAAGTCTACACGGAATTAACAGGCGGAGTATCTTCCGGCATAGGAGCGTTCGGCAGGTTTCGTACGATCTTGGAAGAAGATACGTCATACCGCATGTCGCAGCAGCTCGACTTGGATCGCGAATTCTGGCTGCGGCGCTTTGCCGATGAGCCAGAGGTTGTCAGCTTAGGGGGGCAGGCACAGCGTTCGGCGCGGAGCTTCCTGCGCCGATCGGTGCAGCTTCCCGAATCTTCGATCCATCGCTTACAGGAGGTCGCACAAGCATCAGGGACAAGTTGGCCGGATGTAATTGCGGCTGCAACGGCTCTATATATACACCGTATAACAGGCGCTGAGGATGTTGTGCTTGGATTGCCGGTGATGTGTCGCCTAGGTTCGGCCTCCATTCGTATTCCAGGCATGGTCATGAATGTGCTGCCGCTTCGGGTGCACATAAGACCCGATATGAGTCTGATCGATCTACTGCAACAGGTCGCACGGGAGATTCGCGTGATCAAGCGGCATCAGCGCTACAGGCATCAGGACATCCGGCGCGATCTCAAGCTGCTCGCCGATAACCGTAGGTTATTTGGACCGCTCGTGAATGTGATGCCCTTTGCTCCGGAATTGAACTTTGGAGGTTTCGGCGGCAGCGTCCGTAACCTGGCTTCCGGTCCGGTGGATGATCTGACCTTGAACGTGTATGGAAGTTCGGGGAACGGGCTGAGAGTCGATATGGATGCCAATCCGTTGATCTATAGCCTGGAGGAGTTAGAGTCCCATTTACATCGCTATATGTATTTGCTGGACAGCCTGGCCGAAGCGGAGCCGGCCCATTCCGTAGGAAGCGTGGCCTTCATCTTGCCGGAAGAACGCGACAAGGTGCTTTTTCAGTGGAATGATACGGCTCGTCCCTTACCACAGTTAAGCATACCGGAATTATTCGAGGAGCAGGTGACACGTATCCCGCAGGCGGAGGCGGTGGTATGCGAAGGGTTAACCCTTCGTTACGAGGAGCTAAACAGACGAGCGAACCGCCTGGCCCGCTTACTTATGGCCCGTGAAGTAGGTCCTGAACGAATCGTTGCTCTTTCCCTGCCCCGTTCGGCGGACATGATCGTTGCGATCCTGGCCGTGCATAAGGCTGGAGCTGCTTACTTGCCGCTAGATCCGGATTATCCGGACGAACGGATCGCTTATATGCTTGAAGATGCGAAGCCGGCGTGTTTGATCACAACACAGGAGCTGGCTGGAAATTTTGCAGCTGTCATGAAAGACAAGGACGTGATCGTGCTGGATGAGCCGGTTACCCGCCAGCGATTGGAGCAGCAGCCGTTTCATAATCCGGTCGATGCGGATCGCATACGCCCGCTGCTGCCGCTTCACCCGTCCTACGTTATCTATACTTCCGGATCAACGGGACGGCCTAAGGGCGTCCTGCTCACGTTCGAAGGGCTTGCCAATCTGCTGTCCGATATGCGCGAGCGATTGGAGATTGGGGAGGGGGATCGCTGGCTGTCGGTTACGACGATGTCTTTCGATATCTCGGTCATGGAGGTGCTGCTGCCGCTAGCATGCGGTTCGACGCTCGACATCGTGATGCGGGATACCATTCTCGATGCAGCGGCGCTCATAGGCAGAATTCGGGAAACCGAGACGACCATCATGCAGGCGACCCCGACGTTATGGCAGTCCATTGTCGCTTGCCGTCCAGAAAAGTTTGAGCGTCTGAAAGTCATCACCGGGGGGGAGGCGCTGCCGGTCGGTCTTAAGCTTGCGCTGCAAGATCTAAACTGTGAAGTGAATAATCAATATGGACCGACGGAGACAACGATTTATTCGACGGCGGCGAAGCTTGATCATGAACGGGACAAGCCATCCATTGGGGGTCCAGTCTGGAATACAAGGTTATATGTGCTTGATCCGTCACTGTCTCCGGTTCCGCCAGGCGTAACAGGCGAGCTGTACATTGCAGGTTCGGGGCTTGGCCGGGGGTATCTGGGAAGACCCGACTTGACGGCGGAACGATTTGTAGCGGATCCCTTTGGTCCGTCGGGATCCCGGATGTACCGAACAGGCGACCTTGCCCGCTGGCTGGAGAATGGTTGGATTGATTATTTGGGGCGTGCCGATCATCAGATCAAGCTGCGCGGCTTCCGTATCGAGACGGGAGAGATTGAGTCCGTGCTTGTGACTCATCCCGAGGTGGAGCAGGCCTGTGTCATCATCCGTGAGGATCGGGCCGGTGATCGACGCCTCGTTGCTTATATTGTACCGTCCCCATCTGCTTTAGACCTCATCAATATGGCAGAATTACGGGATTATGCCGCTGAGAAACTGGCCGAGTACATGGTGCCGTCCGTTATCGTGGCACTCGACGCGCTGCCGTTAACGCCGAACAAAAAGGTGGATCGCAAGTCGCTGCCTGCGCCGGACACTCCGTTGACAGTCGGCCGCATGCCGCGGACACCGCAGGAGGAAATGCTCTGCACGATTTTTGCCGAGGTGCTCGGGTTACCGCGGGTTACCATTGATGATGATTTCTTTGCTCTCGGCGGCCATTCCCTGCTTGCGGGCAGGGTGATGGTACGTGTCAGGGAGGCCTTCGGCGTGGAGCTTAGCATGGGAAGTCTGTTTGAAGCAGCGACGGCCGCGAGTCTCGTCAAGCGGCTTGATTATGCGCAAGCGGCCAGACAGGCTGTGCGTCCCGTAATGAGGACCGAGCATCTGCCATTATCTTTTGCCCAGCAGCGGTTATGGTTTTTATATCGTCTGGAGGGTCCGAGCCCGACTTATAATATTCCGCTTGTGGCCCGCTTGTCAGGTGAGCTTGATGTGGACGCATTGCGAATGGCGCTGGGGGATGTGGCGGCTCGTCATGAATCGCTGCGCACGGTTTACCCGGATCGAGATGGGACTTCCTATCAACGCATCCTGGATGCCGAGGAGGCACGACCGAAACTGATGGTGACCGAAATCAGCGAGTCGGAGCTGCCCGATCGATTGGCCGAAGCTGTTAGGCACCCTTATGAGCTTGCAACCGAAACCTCGCTGCGGGTAGAGTTGTTCAAGCTGGGTAACGAAGAGTTTGTTCTGCTGTTGCTTCTGCATCATATAGCGGGAGATGGCTGGTCGCTTTCCCCCCTGACACGAGATCTATCGGATGCCTATACCGCACGGCGCCTGGGGAGTGAACCGGAATGGTCTCCGTTACCGGTCCAATATGCAGATTATGCCGTTTGGCAGGAGAAGCTCCTTGGCAGCTCAGGCGATAAGAGCAGTTTGATCGCCCGCCAGCTGGACTATTGGACCGAGGCGCTTTGCGATTTACCGGAGCAATTGGAGCTTCCCACCGATTATCCGAGGCCGGCTGTCGCCAGCTATCAGGGCGGAAGCGCGTCGTTTCCGATTTCGCGTGAACTGCATCGGCAGTTGAATACGCTCGCGCAGAGCAATCGAGCGACATTATTTATGGTGTTTCAGTCTGCGATGGCGGCGCTGTTTACGAATCTGGGTGCAGGTACCGACATTCCAATCGGCAGTCCGGTCTCGGGCCGGAACGACGACAGTCTGGATCAATTGATTGGTTTCTTCATCAATACACTTGTGTTTCGTGTCGACACGTCGGATGACCCGCCGTTCGACGAGCTGTTGCAACGGGTACGGGAGAGGAGCCTGGCCGCCTTCGAACACCAGGATGTCCCGTTCGAGCGGCTTGTCGAGACATTGAACCCGCCGCGTTCCCGGGCGAGACATCCACTCTTCCAAGTGATGCTGGTGCTGCAAAATACGCCGGAAACTTTGCTTGAGCTGCCGGGAGTCAGCTCGAAGCTGCAGCTGCAAAGCGTAGGTACGGCGAAATTTGACCTAACCTTCGAGCTGACAGAGCGGCGGGATATGAACGGCGAACCTGACGGAGTGGACGGTTTGATCGAATTCAGTACAGATTTGTTCGAGCGCAAAACGGTAGAAGCGATGGCGGAGCGATATGTGCACGTGTTGGAGAGTGCAGCTATTGAACCGAGTAAAACCATCAGTCAACTTGATATATTAACCATTCATGAGCGTGCGGAAATCCGTCGACAGTGGAGCGCTCCGCTGCCTCTCGCCAAGCCGGCGACCTTGCCTCAGCAGTTTGAGGCGCAGGTCAGCCTCTCGCCTCAAGCGGTCGCGCTTGTCCATGATGGCTTATCTCTGAGTTATAAGGAGCTGAACGAGCGTGCCAATCGGCTTGCTCACTGGTTGATTGCAGCAGGCGTCGGTACGGATCAGATCGTAGCGCTCGCCTTGCCGCGTTCGATGGACATGGTCATCGGCATATTGGCTGTACTTAAAGCAGGGGCCGCTTACCTGCCGCTGGATCCGGAGTACCCGGAGGAACGACTGGCATACATGATGGAGAACGCTTGTCCGGTATGTCTCATTACGAGTGCTCATGTGTTGGATCGGCTACCGGGATCGGCAAACATCAGATGCATTGTGATCGATGAGTCCGAGCAAGATTTGCGATTGCAGCGTTATTCTAAGGAGAATCCAAGCGACCATGAGCGTCACAGGCCGCTTACGTCGCAGAGTGCTGCTTATATCATCTATACCTCCGGGTCTACCGGCAAACCGAAGGGCGTGCTTGTGCCGCATCAGAATGTCATCCGGTTGTTTGACTCTACCGCACATTGGTTTCAATTTGATGAGACCGATGTATGGACATTATTCCACTCGTATGCCTTTGATTTCTCGGTATGGGAATTATGGGGACCGCTCTTGTACGGCGGCCGGCTCGTCGTTGTTCCGCATACGATCAGCAGATCGCCGGACGACATGTTGAGCTTGTTGATCCGGGAAGGCGTGACGGTGCTGAATCAGACGCCTTCGGCATTCTATCCGTTGATTCAGGCGGATCGGGAGCAGGCGGAGATGGGGCAGAAACTGTCGCTGCGGTACGTTGTGTTCGGCGGAGAAGCCTTGGAGCTCGGACGGCTTGCGGATTGGTATGAGCGTCATGCCGACGATGCCCCGCGTCTGATCAACATGTACGGCATTACGGAGACGACCGTTCATGTCAGCTATATGGAATTGAACCGGAACCTTGCGCTGCCGGGAACCGGCAGCATGATCGGAGAAGCCATCCCGGATCTCAGGATATATGTCCTGGATGCCAAGCTTCGGCCCGTTCCGTATGGCGTAACCGGAGAGATGTATGTCGCCGGCGCAGGACTTGCGCGGGGGTATTGGGGACGCCCCGACCTGACGGCCGACCGGTTTGTGGCAGATCCGTATGGTCCGCCTGGGACAAGAATGTACCGAACCGGCGATTTGGCGAAGCGGCTGGCTGACGGCACGCTGGATTATTTGGGACGGTCCGATCATCAGGTGAAAATACGGGGTTTCCGGATCGAGCTTGGTGAAATCGAATCGGTCCTCATACGCCATGAGGCACTCGCGCAGGCGGCTGTCATTGTGCGCGAGGATCAGCCAGGAGATCGACGGATTGCGGCTTATGTCGTGAGCAAGCCCAGTTGTGAGCTGTCTTCAGGTGCAGAGCTGCGCCGTTATGCCGCCTCGATGCTTCCTGATTACATGGTTCCCGGGGCGTTCGTATTTATGGACAAGCTGCCGCTTACGCCTAACGGAAAGCTCGATCGCAAAGCGCTGCCGGCTCCCGATATGGCGTTCGATGCAGGCGGACGTCATCCACGAACCCCGCAGGAAGAAGTGTTATGCGAGTTGTTTGCCGAGATATTGGGAGTCAAAAGGGTGGGTATCGATGACAGCTTCTTCGAGCTCGGCGGCCATTCGTTATTGGCCGTCCGACTTATCAGCCGGGTTCGGGAAGCGCTTGGAAAAGAATTAAGCATAGCGGCTTTATTCGAGTCCCCTACGGTAGCGGGCCTTGTCGACAAGCTTGAGATGGGCGGCGGTACCAGTGCGCTGCAGGTTGTGCTTCCGCTCCGGACGCACGGAAGTCAAATCCCGATGTTCTGCGTGCATCCGGCTGGAGGACTAAGCTGGTGCTATGCCGGCTTGATGAAGCATCTCGGCATGGATTATCCGATTTACGGCTTACAGGCGAGGGGGATAGCGCAAGTAGAGGAGCTGCCGAAATCACTGGAAGAGATGACGACAGACTATATCGACCACATACGTTCCCTTCAACCAAGAGGGCCATACCGGCTGCTCGGATGGTCTCTAGGCGGCAATGTCGCTCAGTCGATTGCGGTACAGCTGCAGGAGGCGGGTGAAGACATTGAATTGCTAGCCATACTGGATGCTTACCCAAGTCATTATTTGCCGATCAAGGAAAACCCCGACGAAGACGAAGCTTTGACCGCGCTGCTGGCGCTTGGCGGCTTTGACAGGGTGAGCATTGAAGAGGGGCTTGGAGACACGCCGTTAACCATAGCCACAGCGCTGGAATTGCTGCGTAATGAGAGCAGTGCGCTGGCGTCCCTTGAGGAAGAAACGATGATGAATCTGAAGGCGACTTATGAGAACTCGGTTCAGCTGTTGAAGGCGTTCGTTCCGAAGAAGTTTGAGGGGGATATACTATTCTTCCACTCGACTATCATCCCCGATTGGTTCGAGCCCATCGAACCGGAGATGTGGAGCCCTTATATCGGAGGGCGAATTGAACGGCATGATATCGAATGCCGACATAAAGATCTATGCCAGCCGGGTCCTCTGGACTATATCGGCAAGTGTATTCTAAGCAAGCTGGAGGCAGCTGTACCCCGAGGGCAGACCACATTGGAGAGGAGGGAACTTATCCATGACCAATCCTTTTGAGCAAGTCGACGGCAAGTTTCTTGTACTGGTGAACCACGAGGGTCAATATTCGCTCTGGCCGGGTTTCGCGGCTGTTCCGCACGGCTGGACGCAGGCTTTTGGACTTAGCACGCGGGAGGAATGCGTGGCCTTTATCAACGAGAACTGGGTTGATCTGCGGCCGCGAAGCTTGTATGCCAACACAGGGCCGTCAGTCAGCAGAACATAGGCTATGAGCACCTGGCTGCTGAGCCCTAACCCGAACAAGATATTGTGCATCGTTTATGTGCCGCGATGTTTATTTTGGTGACTTGGGAATTGAGATGGTAAAGAAATACATGGGGAATGCTTTGTTAAGGATTGAAGTGCCTTATAATTGTAAAGGGCTTTTTATTGCTGATTACGCACTTGTCCTGGAAGAAAAACACTTAAACGAAAGAGGGGCAACGCCCCTTAATCTAGGTTACGATTGTAGTACGGGTAGAGAGATTACTCAAGCATATGTTAATTCATATGTATCTGCAAACCAATATAGAAACACTCATATTGCTCCTGAAATGGAGGAAATATATGGGTTTGCAATTAGTGCCTTATTATTTTTGGAATATTCCTAGTCTTATGCGGCATATATGGAATGAAAACGGAGGCTGCCTTCGTAGGTATGGGCAAAAAAGGAGCTAAGCTGAAGAGTTTAGCTCCTTTTATATTCTTGAATATCGGCGTTGCTGTTACAGGGTTGAGCTGAACATTTTAGTGCCGCGAGGCAGATTGCCGCGGTCATCAGGCTCGAGCGTGATGCCAATACCGTCGAAGACGAGGCTCTCCTCGGAAGCAACCGGCATTGACAGAATGCCTACCCCCTTGTCGTCGACGCGAAACGTACCCGCGCTCTTACGCTTGTTATCCCGGATAAGCCAGACCTGATATGCTTCGTTGCCGATTGTGGCCTTTGCCTTGAAAACATAGACGACGAATTGCTTGGATTGCCCGTTTTCGACCACGCCAGCGATTCCGTAAGCATCACTAGGGGCGGCGGTTTGCGGATTAAGCGTAATCAGTCGTTCGATTTTGGCAGCTGGAACAGTCAGTGCCTGCTCCAGGGAAGCGGGACTTGTCGTGATTCGTTTTTGATACAGAAGGTAATTCCAGACGGAGCTGGTGAGGACAATGGCCAGTAAGACAGCCGCGGTAACACTCGCTGGAATCCGGTGAATCGGTATGCGTCTTTTGCGGGCGGATACGCTATCATGGTTCTGTGAAGGCTCTGCCGCCAATACGGCATCCATCACTTGTTGTTTTAAATCACTTGGGGGCTCCAATCGTTCCATATCGGACGGAAGCGCCTCCCAAACCGTACGAAGTTCAGCAATTTCCGAACGGCAGCTATCACAGTAGGGCAGATGATGCTCGAAGACCAGTTTGTCCTCATTTTTACAACTCCCGGCAACATAGTCCAGAATCAGGCCGCAAATGGTTGTTGGCTGTTCTTCCTCATGCATACATCATTCCTCCCTTTCCGAGGCCAAATACCTGCGTAATACTTTCAATGTTTGATGGAGACGGCTCTTGATTGTTCCAAGCGGCTGGTTATAGATTGCAGCCAACTCGCTTAAGCTGTAGCCTTGCCAGTAAAAATGCTCAATCAGTTGAATTTGCTGCTCCGACAAATGCTGGTAAGCGGCGAGGAGTTGCTCCTTCTCCGATTCACGAATCGCGTTGTCTTCCGGTGAGGCCGCAACTTCGTCGGGAATCCGCTTCAACTTTTCCAAATCGAAAAAAACGACTTCTGCCCCATCTCTTCTTCTCTTACGAAGATAATCTATCGTTATATTGCGCGTAATGGTTAACAGCCAGCTAGTAAATCGGCCTTTATCCGGATCGTAAGCGGATTGGGTGGTCCACAGACGAAGGAAGACGGCCTGAACGATTTCCCTCGCAGCCGATTCGTCCCCGATCGCTTTCTGCGCAAAGGAATAGACGAGCGATGAATACCGGTCGTACAAGTTGGATAATGCATTGTGTTGCCTGCATTTTATTAGAAGCATGAGTTCATAATCGGAAAGATTCTGCATACCGTGCCTCCAGGTGATTTCATTTAAAGCTCTATTTTTATCCTATCAAAAAAAAATGGCAACCGGGAAACGATTGCCATTTGAGACAATTATGATCCAGCCTCGAGCTGTGCGCACTGTTTCGCACTGTGCCTGACCAGGTTGTCAGCACGCCTTACCGAGACCAATCACTGTTTTCAATCCTGAATGGGGCCAATCGTTGCGTTAACAAGAAAATTTCCATTCCCGTTAATGGAAGGTTCAAATTTTTTTTGTAAATTACTTGATCCCGGTGCTGCTGGCGTTCCGGAAGCTTTTGCGGCCGTTGTCCCGTCGAATTTGGCCGGATCGATTACGAACCAAAGCTGGTTGAAATCATGTCCGGAGGTTGCGCCGTGCTCTTGATCCTTGGCGAAGTAGTATAACGGATACCCTTTGTACGTCAATTGCTTGCGTCCGTCCGAACGGGTGATCGTGCTGAAGTCGGAGCTAGCGATTCCTGTAGGCGCACTGTTTCCGGTAGCCATATAAGCCGGCCAATTGTCGATGCACTTGCCTTCGCATGTACTTGTTTGCGGTACGTCCTTATCGAAGTAATAAAGTGTACGCCCATGGTCGTCAGTCAAATAGTTGCCCAGCTTGGAAGAAGTCCCGAGCATAACGGTATAATCGGGCTTGGCGACGAACCAGACGCCTCCAAATGCTTCTCCTTTTACATCGCCACCTGCCATATCTTTTGCAAAATAATAGAGGGGCCAGTCTTTGTATGCCAGCTGTTTGGTGCCGTCCGTACGGGTCAATACGGAGAAGTCAGCGGTATTCAGCTCTGCGGGAACCTGCAGATCCTCCGAGTAGAAAAGCGGCCAGTTTTCGATGCATTTACCTTGGCAGGCATTCGTGTTTTCGGCGTCTTTGGTGAAGAAATAAAGCGTGCGTCCTGTCTTATCGGCAAAATATGTACCCAGCTTGGCGTCACTACGCAGCGTAATCCGTTCGCCCGAAGGGAGCTTAGCGTCGGCTGGGAGCACTTTACGCTCCTGAAGCTCAGAAAACAGCGTATTGTTTCTGGCTGACGTCGCTGACAATCCTTCCACAAGCGCCGTTGCAATATCGGTGTTCGTCAGAGTGGCTGCGTTGGCAATTTGCATAAGGCCTTTAGAGGCTGCAAACGATAGAGTATCCGCATAATTAAAATCTTTCCCAATCCCGTATCCAAGGACCTCCAGTAGTACTTTATAAAATTGCTGGGCGCTGATTTCGGCTAATGGGTCGAACATGTTTCCCGTTGTGCCTGCCCATCCACGCTCCGGGTGGTTTTTGAGGTAAGATAGGATAGCCTGGTTTTCAGTGTCGACAAGGGCAGCATCTTTAAAATTGCCGTTTTCTTTGTAAGAAAGGGCTTCCTCCAAGTAGCCCTGAAGAAGGAGTGAGGTGATTGCAGCCTGCAGTCTCGTTGGTTTTTTAGCTAAATAATCGGCATTGTCACTGTTTCCGTCTGCTTGGAGCAAACCGAGCTCTCTGGCTGTATCCACATCGGATTTCACTGTGAACTTCCCTTCTGCGGCGGATGCACTGCTTACTGGCAGAACAAATCCTGCGCAAATAACCAGACTGAATAGCACGGTGATGAATCGATTTTTTATTATCATCAAACAACCTCCTATAGGATAAAAATACATCTCATATCAGCTAACGAACGAAATGTCTTAGCGGTTCGAAAAAAATATATAATGATTTTGTCTAATAAACGTGAGCAAGTGATGAGCTTCTTCTTTATTTATGTTTAAATGGCAGGACCCCTATTTGTGGATAATTTGTTAATTCAGCGAATGTACCTTTATTTATTCTTCACCAGACTAATTTTAATAGATTTATGAAACTTTCGAACTGTTTTGCAATTATAATCAAACCGTATACAGCCTCCCTTCGTTTCCTTTAATAATACCGGTAAATATCATGTATGAAATGGAGGAAGAATCATGAAGAAGACCGTGTTCCTATCAGCTCTACTGCTCTTTGTCATTACGGCTGCGGGATTGTCAGCCTATGCAGAAATGGATCCTAAGCCGGCGTCCCAGGCGACACCAAATTCCAGCCAAAGTGATCATGTCATCCGGGTGTACGGACCGGGCGGACCACTTGGACCGATCAAGGAAGCTGCTGAACATTTTTCAGCTGAAACGGGAATCAAAGTGGAAGTAACAGCGGGACCAGAGGGGAATTGGATCGGCAAGGCAAAGCAAGATGCAGATATTATTTTCGGTGGTTCCGAGTACATGATGCAGGACTTCATCTTCAACCACCCCGAAATGATCGACACTAAATCACGAACGGAGCTTTACCCGCGCGCTGCAGGAATATTGGTGAGGAAAGGAAATCCTAAGAAGATTGAAAGCCTGGAGGATTTAACGAAAAAGGGAGTAAAAATAATCGATGTGAATGGGGCTGGCCAGCTTGGCCTGTGGGAAGACCTGGCAGGCAGAAAAGGGCTGATCGAAGGCATTTCCCAAAATATTAACCTTTCTGTAAAGTCGAGTGCCGAAGCCATTGAACGATGGAAATCGAATTCCAGCCTGGATGCCTGGATTACCTATGAATCGTGGCATTACCGGCTCAAGGATGTGACCTACCTAGTCGAACTACCCGAAGAAGAAAAGCTCTATCGTGGAACGCCGATCTCCCTGACGAAAATCACCGATCAGAAAAAAGAGGCACAGCAATTTATTGATTATTTAAGAACGGAAGAATCTCATCAAATCTTTCAAAAATGGGGCTGGAAGTAAGGGAGAGCCTTAAATCTAAAAAGGCCATTGGGATTTTTTAATTCCCGTTAAAAAGACCGTTTCCGGAATGAAATCATGGATGCCGATGATGAGTGCAACGGATGGGGAAACCACCCTGCTGATTAAAAAAACAGGCTTTAAACCAGGTACGGGTACGCTGGATGTGGAATTGGAATACAGGCGGCCGTGTGCACTCTGATGTATGCGGACAGGAGGTCCGCTATTTGCCAACAACTGTACCAAATTCAAGGATTCGTGGACACAGAATCCGTTATTCTCGGTTTTCCCCTGATTTTGCGGTGATATACCGGCAATTGCGGAACCTGTGTCCGCTTAACCTTATGTTTAGCACCTTTGTTTACAAATAGCGGAATCACAGTCCGCACGGCGTTGGTTTAATGGCTTTTTCCTCATAAAATCCCCTTAAAGAATCATTGGTTTCCCATATGGGTTTCCAACAATATCTACCTTAAGGGGGTTCACTTAATTAAAATGTATCTTCAGCCTCTGCCTCTATATGTTCCCCGTCAGCAGTATCGCCTTGGCCGCTAATCCCCTGACCTTTTCCATTTCGAGTACCAACGGCGATGAATTATACGCTGATAGCTGCTCGCGATAAATATCCGGATGCCGAGATGATCTTGCTGGATTTAGCTGAACACAACCTTGTTTTTGGCGATGGCCGGAATTATCGGGAATATGAGGGGGATACCCGCTATGTAGCCGAAACAATTATGGCGGCAGATGCCCTCATCATCGGTACGCCTACCTTCCAGGCTTCCATCCCGGCGACGCTCAAGAACGTTTTCGACTTATTGCCGGTGAACGCTTTCGCGGCGTGTCGTCAGTATGCTGGCAACGGCGGGGTCCGCGAGACATTTTCTGATGATCGAGCAGCAGTTAAAGCCGATTCTGTCCTATATGAAGGCGCATATCGTTCCAACGTACGTGTTTATTGAAGAAAAGGACTTTCACCGCAATGAAATCGTGAATGACGATATCCTCTTTCGCATTGAGCGTCTGGTCGAGGACACGGTAATGCATTTGAATGTGGTGCCCGCGATCCAGGAGGCCAAAGACGCAGCCTATGATTTTTGATCAGTTGATCAGATTTAGATGGCCAGATAAAGTTTTATAAATAAAGGGGCTATACTCCCTGCATGTTGTTGCAGAGAGATGGCCCCTTTGTACATATTTAATCAGACTGCTGAATTCGGAAGCTTATCCGTTTTAACGATGGTTTCGATCTATACGGTTCTGTATGGGTTTTAGAAATGGGCGTTACTTGGGATTACGCAAGCCTTTGGGCAGGTGATTCTTGAGCTGTCCGCCGCTGGCTTTGCCCCAACCCAGAGGTAATCCATCCGAGGTTACAAGCGTCCATCCCCGGTATTTGGAAGGAATGGAGAGTACTTCTCCCCGCAAATAAGCAGCTGTCTCGGCAGAATCTGAAGGCAGATCCCAGCTGCGGGCAGCTTGGCCAGGATGCAAGGACATAGCAAGGGCATGCGCCGGTTCGACGCGATTCTTCTTCAGATGAGCCAGATGCAGACCTGCGCGCGGCAACTTCAATCCCTTTAGCTGCTTGTCATTCCATGCCAAGCTCTCGCTGGCCGGAAGCCAGTACAGCTCCTCACCGAACAATATCGGAGTACCGCCGTTAAGCTCAAATCCTGGGATGTCCTGCTTCGCCCAAGCCTGATATTCAGCCATAGCGGATGGCGCAGGCGTTTGTTTGCTGCCTCGATTTGATTTTGCCGGGGATTTACTTCTGACCGCGGAGTAATCGAGGTCTTCATGTAAAGCTTCGGCAGCCGCCGTTTTGACCAAGATGGCAACAAAATGCCCCTCCCCCCGTTCCAAGTGGGGCCACAACCGCTTCATTTCACGCAGTTCCATATCGGGATACTGCGAAAGAATGCGCTCCATCATCTCTTCATTCTCGGCCGTGTTGAATGTACAGGTGGAATAAGCCAGAGTTCCTCCCGGTTTAAGCATCCGGTACGCCTCCTGGACAATGTCCCACTGCCGGGCAACGCATAGATCCACATGTTCAGGCGACCATTCCTCAATTGCTGCGGCATCCTTTCGAAACATGCCTTCACCGGAGCATGGTGCATCGAGCATGATCCGGTCAAAGCAGGCAACGAAACGGCGGGATAGCTGATCCGGCGCCGCACTCGTAACGACTGTATTCATGATTCCCATACGTTCCACGTTCTCGGCCAGAATCCGCGCCCGTTCGGGATGGATCTCATTGGAGACGAGCAGTCCCCGGCCCATCATCTTGGAGGCAATATGGCTGGTCTTGCCGCCGGGAGCTGCCGCAAGATCCAGGATGGTCTCTCCCGGCTGAGGATTCAACAGCTCGACTGCGGACATTGCCGAGGGCTCCTGAATATAATATAGTCCAGCGGCATGATAGGGGTGTTTGCCTGGACGCAGTCTTTCATCATAATAGTATCCGGTATCACACCAGGGCACTGGCGTCAGCTCAAATTGCCGGATGAGTTTTTTTACGCTGTCTGCGGCATGAACCGCTTTCAGCCGGTTAAGACGCAGCCCGTGGGTTCGGGGGAAATCATAGCTGTCCCAAAAATCGCACGAGGCATCCCCAAGAATATCATTCATGCTGGTGACAAAGCCAACAGGCAATAGTTCCTTTCTCATTTGTTATACTGCTCCTTCTTTAGATTAGGGTACATGATTCAATGGATAGGTGAAAAATCCCAGTTATATAAGTTGAACTAAAGATTCTTAGCCCGAGCATCACTACGAATACGGATTATTCTTCCGATCGCTGTTGCCCCCAGATATCTATCAATCCATTATAAATGGTTGAAATCCGGGTGCAAAGGCGACCGCTACCGCTTCTCCAGAATAATTCCGCCTTCTCCGTTGAGGTTCTTCTCTTCATTAGTTCAATCTATATAGTCATTTCTTCTCCGGCTTTAAGGAATCGGTCATTAGTTTATCATGTTGCCGAGGGCGTAGTAAAGAAATGTCAAGCAAAAAAAAGACCGCCCACTTCATATAGTGGGCAGCCTGCGCCAGTGTTATCCGGCGGATTCCGTTGATTCGGTAGATGAGGTTTTTAAGGAGCGGTAATCGGATACCTTGTTTTTGCCGGTCGTTTTGGAATGATACATCGCTTTGTCGGCCTGTTTCATGAGTTCATCACCGCGAACGCCTTTGCGCAGTACGCTGTAACCGATACTGATGGTGACGATGCTCTCGCTTGCCACTCTGGCTCGGATGTTCTCGGCGACCTGCGCGGGTTTGACTTTACGGTCAACCACCAGGGCGACTAATTCCTCGCCACCATACCGCCCGGTAATCCCGATACCATCAAGCTCTTCCTCCATAATGGCGGCGACCTGCTTCAGCACTTCATCGGCTCTGGCATGGCCCTGGGTATCATTCAGCTTCTTGAAATTGTCGATGTCGCAAAAGATAGCGGATATCTTCAATTCCTGAGACGCGTAATGGTCCAGATACTTCATAAAATGCCTGCGGTTGTAGAGTCCTGTCAATCCGTCCGTAATGGCTGACCGGTAGATGGACTGCATCAGCTCGACAATGCGTCTGAACAGGATGAAGAACACGATGCTATAGAAGAACACCGGCAGGGCGAGTGCGAGTCCCTGAAGCGCAGGCGACAGACTGCCAGAATAGGTATGTATGGATAGCAGGATAGCCGAGATGGCGTAGATGGCAAGTCCAATCGCATATTTGATCGGTTGTCCGATCCGCGGGGTGACTTTGGTATAAGCCAGATAGAGCGCAACGAGCTGAAAACCATCAAAATATATGCTTTGCCATATCGGGTCCAGGGTGTAAGGAAGAAATGAGGGAAGAATGAGCGGAAGCATAAGAAGTAGGGCTGACAACAAGGGAAGCCAATAATGCATGGTCTTGACTCTACGGTACAGCATGACAATCGAGACGTTCAGCAGGACAAACGAAAAAAGCTGAATGAAACGAAGGACGTCCGATTCCGGTGAAAAAACAGATTTTCCACTCCAAGCCGAATGGATGTTCAGACCCTCGTATGTCATAATGAAGAGGAAGGCTGCCGCCATATATATGTAAGCATTCTTGCGTTGCTTGCTGTACATAAAGAGACACATGATCAGCATCATAAGCGCGATATAAGCTCCGCATACAGCAAATATGGTAGGTAGTGGAGAAGTGGACCAGTAACTCAATTCATAGGACAAATCGATTCACTCCTGAGTAGGGATAGGTTTCCTTTGTATGAAACATATGTTCTAATATATCATATCGAAAAAGAATGAATCTGAAAAGAGATTTAGAGAAAGGGGGACCCCCATGAAACTTCTTCAAGCGTTATTCTTCCCTCCTGAACAGCCAGGCGGCGTCTCGTCCATGATTCCTTATTTGCAGGAGCGTTTTCATTCATCCCGTTGGGAGATGGAGATGTTCTGGCTGCCCAAGCGGATCCGCAACAAAGGCCAGGAGGATCCGATATTCCACACCTTTGATTGGAAAGAGTTCAAAGGGAGTGCGATTGTAGCCAAATACCTTCAAACCTACCGGGATTATCTGTGGTGGACACGTCTGCGTCTGCAAAAGCCTTATGATCTTATCCATAGTCATCATCCGATTGCAGGCATGTCGATGAAAGCCGTATTCCCTGAGGTTCCGCTCATCCAGACCGTGCATTCCAGTTACGAGCGCGAGCTCATCCTGAACGGAAGAATCAAAGAGGGAGGGCTGGAGCACAGATTCCTGGTCTCTCTATATAAGGAGCTTGAGTATATCAGCGACCGTCTGTTGACAGTGTCGAGCTCCTTCAAGGATTACATGGCTCCCTACGTGAATACGCCCGAATCCATCGGGGTTATCCATAACGGATTTGATGATAAAAGATTTAAACCGGTGCCTCATGAAAATGCGGTGCCGCAGTTGATTACGGTATGCCGTCTGGTGCCTGCAAAAGGATTGGACATTCTGCTCCAAGCCTGCGCGGAACTGAAACGCAAAGGCTATGATTACGTCCTTCATATTATCGGCGACGGACCTTCCCGTCAGGAGCTCGAGGAGATGGCCAAAACGCTCGGCATCTACCAGGAGACGATTTTTTACGGATATACGCTGCATCCCGAGGAGTTTATGCCGTTCTTTGATATCTTTGTCCTGCCTTCGAGAGCGGAGGCGTTTGGCTCGGTGTTCGCGGAAGCGGCGCTTAGTTGCCTTGCGCTGGTAGGCACCGATGTCGGCGGCATCGCGGAGCAGATCGAGGATGGGGTAAACGGCTTGCTTGTACCTCCGGAGGATCCGATAGCACTCAGCGTTGCGCTCGAGAAGGTCATCAGTGATCCACTCTACCGTTATGAGCTTGCCCGGACCGCTTCGGATAAGGCGAAGAGTCAATACTCCCTGTCCAGATCCGTAAATGAACTGAAAAAAATGTATTTGAAATTTCAACCTAAGATAGAGAGTTAGGGATCGGTTATGGCTTCTTTTCGATTTATTCATGCTGCGGATTTACATCTGGACAGTCCGTTTATCGGGATCAGCGGTCTCGATGACAACCTGCGGTCTTTCGTTCAGGAATCGACCTTCCGTGCGCTGGAGCGGCTCGTGCAACTCGCCATCGACCAGCATGTTGATTTTATCGTCATCAGCGGGGACATATATGATAGCTCCAACATCTCGCTGCGCGCGCAGCTTCGCTTCCTGGAGTCCCTTAACCGTCTGGGAATGGAAGGGATTGCGCTATACGTGATCCATGGAAATCATGATCCGCTGGACAGCACCAAGCTTACTATGACGCTGCCTCCCCATGTCCATGTGTTTGGGGCGGAGCCTGCAAGCGTAACGGCCGTTCGCCGCTCGGATCATCAAGAAGTGGCGGTCATTACCGGGATGTCGTATCCGACCTCGAAGGTCACCGATAATATTGCGATACGTTATCCTGCTCCGTCATCCGGACTCTACCATATCGGACTTCTGCATGCGAACGTGGATGGGGATCCCCAGCACGAAACCTATGCACCCTGTACAAAAAGGGATCTAATCCAGGCCGGATTTCATTACTGGGCGCTTGGGCATATTCACTCCCGTCGAATCTTGCAGGAATCTCCTTATATTGTGTATCCGGGCAATATCCAGGGACGTCATGTCCGGGAGACGGGACCCAAAGGATGTTATATCGTCGATGTGGATGGGAGCTTGAATTCGAAGCTGAGCTTCCATGAGCTTGATTCCATGCGCTGGCACATCGTTGAAGCGCCACTTGATTCTTATCAGGATGTCGATGAATGGAGACGCGCTTTGGAATCCATGCTCACCCAAATAGCCACAGCGTACGCGGATGGGCTTAGCATGATCCGCGTTCGGATTACGGGACGAGGTCCGGTTCATCGTCAGCTTGAAGGCGGATATGTGCTCGATGAGCTGCTGACCGATCTGCGGAGAAGAGAAGCCGCGAAGGGGCGGTCATGCGGCTATCGGGGATGCGTCTGGATCGAGAGCTTCTCCCTTCAATCTGGGGACGCGATCGATACCGAGAGGCTGCTTGCGGAAGACAGCTTTGCAGGGGACTTGCTACGTCTTGTTCGAGGGGAACAGGGACGGGTTCAAGACCCTGACGGGGTTGTTGCGAAGAGCTTGGAGCCTCTGCTGGAGCATGCGGAGCTCCGTTCCTTGCTGGACGAGATCCATCCGGAGGAACTGCTGGAATGGGTTCGCAGAGCGGAGGAACTGACCTTAGGCTTATTGCTGCGCGACCGTTCACAAGGGGAAGGTGTCGGAACATGAGACTAGAGCGGATGAACATTCAAGGCTTCGGAGCTGTCCGGGACAAGAGCCTTGCGATAGATGCACCTGTGACCGTGCTGTATGGGCCGAATGAAGCGGGAAAGAGCAGTGTCCTTTATTTTATCCGAGCCATGCTGTACGGATTCCCGGGGAAGGGCTCGCCGGCAGAACGCGGCGAGCCTTCGGGGGAAGGCGTTCATGGTGGCGAGCTGCGCTTTCTGGATAAGGAGGGAGTACCTTGGGTGGTCCGGCGCTACAATCGGCCCAGAGAAGGAAATTCAGCCACCAGCAGGGGCGAGCGTGTACATATTCATAAACTAGCGGATAACGGGATCGTGATCGAGCTTGGTCAGCAGGAACTGGAGCAATATGCATTGGGCGGCGTGTCCAGGGATATGTTTCGTCAGCTGTTTGCCATCTCGTTAAGCGAGCTACAGGAAATCCGCAGTCTGCAATCTGCCGAGATGAGCGGTTACCTGTTTCATGCCGGAATCGGCGGCGGGGCCAATATACTGGAAGCGGAACGTAAGTTGTCCCAGGAGATGGACAAGCTGTATAAGCCGCGCGGAAAGGTTCAGCATACCGCCAAGCTGCTGCAATCCATCGAGCATTTAAGAACCCAGGTTGTGGAGAGCAAGACGTACGTTTCCCGCTATAACGAGACCGTTACATCCATTCTGGAAATACAGGAACGGTTGAATCTACTGGAACAGGATCGCACCAGGGACGCGGAGGATTTGTCGCTGCTTCGAAAAGCGCAGGACATTCGTCCGGCCTGGCTGGAATGGCGTGAGGCCAGGTTGGAACTCAAGGATCTGATGGACAGTGACAACTTTCCTCCGGATGGTATCCCCCGTTACGAAAAGATGCAGGAGGAAGAGCGTCTTCTCCTCGCCCAGTCCATCCGCGTCGAGCGGGCAATCGATGACGTGGAGGACAAGCTGAGAGCCCTCCCCCTGAATGCGTTCATGGAACAGTATGGCGAACGGATTGAGGAGCTTTGGGCGAAACGAAGTATGCATGAAGCCGCAAACCGGGAGCTTGCCGAACTGACGGCCGAATACAAATCTCAGGAGATCCGGCTGGAACAGCTGCTCCGGGATATCGATCCAGCATGGACCCGGCAAGAGCTGCTGGCTCTATCGGTATCCGCTTCGGAGCGCGAGGAGGTCCGGCGAATCAGTGCGGCCTTTGCCGGGTATGATCGCCGGATGGAGGCGCTGTTCATTGAACTGCGCGGGGCCCAGCGTTCGGCGGCGGCAGCCGAATCGGCGCTGCGGGAAGCCAGGCGGCAGCAACGCGAGGAAATGGATCGGGGACAAGAGGCATTTGCCATGATTCAGCCGGCAGCGCCTCAGGAGACCGCTGCACTGTGGAATCAGCTGCAGCTGGAGATCGAGCGTTGGCGTGAGCGGCGATTGACCCGGACTCAGCCAGAGCCTGTTTCCACGCGCAAATCGGGGAGGGGCCGATTACCTCGGATGTACGGGGGTCTGCTGGCGGGAATGGCTGTTATGACATTCCTGTTGGTAGCCGTATTGTTATGGACGTCAACCACGGAAGCTGCCGTGATCTCAGGCTTCGTGATGCTGCTCGGCATGGGCTACGTATTCTGGAGCGGTCAACGTGGTCGGGAGGTTCATGGTTCTGTTTCAAATGAGACCCATAATCTAGATGGGCAGGGAATGGAACATATTGATCATCTCTATTCCAGGCTGGTCTCAGCCCCTTACGCGGCAGCAGCAGTGAGCACGATTCCGGGCAGTCGAAGGGACAAAAGCGTTGTACTGGCTCGCGACCCCTTCATGGTGGAGGCCCAGATGCGCGAGCTCCGATCTGTGATGGAAGGCTGGCAAGCATGGCGGCAGCGGCTCGATCGATTGACGTCCGATGGTGCGGCGGCTGAGGAGAAGGCTGCGCTGCAACAGGCTGAATTACAAACGGTTCAGGGCGCCATCGATCAGGAAGAGAAGCGATATTTGGAGCTGGAGCGGCAGTGGGAGGCTTGGCTTATGTCCCGATCACTCCCGCAGAGTCTGTCGCCTGACGTGATGCTGGACGTATTCGTCAAAGTTGAGCAGGGGCAGGAGCTGATCCGGCAGCAAAAATCGCTTGGCCTGAAAATGGATGTTCTGTTAAAAGAGGCGGAGGGTTATATCATCCAATGCCATGAGATCTTTGCGGCGGATCCCCAAGGAGACGCTAACGGCAGCCGAATCCCAGCCATCGCTGAGCTCGGCAACGTCCATTCCAGATGGAAGATCTATCAAGAGGATTCGAGACAGAAGAAGGTCCTTGCAGAGCGTATTCAAGAGCTTCGCAAAGAGGGGGCTGCGATAGAAGAAGAGCGGGAAGGGCTGCAGCTGCGTAAAGCGGCTCTGATTGCATCGTCCCAATCGGCAGACGAAGAAACCTTTCTTCGTATGGGAGCTGCTGCGAAACGCCGGGAGGAGCTTGTTCGCACGATCCGCCATCACGAAATTACCATGTTCAGCGGCTGGGATGATGCGGGTCGCCGGCAGCTTGAACAGCTGCTGGAGCTGACGGATGCTGCGGAACTTGAAGCGCAATGTTTCAAGAAGGAAGAAGACGTATCCGCCGCGCTCCACCTGCGGGACGAGCTTCAGGAACGGCGGGGGCGGCTGCTTCAGGAGAGAGAGTCACTGGAAGCTGCGGGAAACCAGGATTCCGCCCTGCAGCAGCTGGAGGAGCAGCGATCCGCCCTGCGGGAAGTAGTCTCCCAATATGCGGTACGTTCGATGGCCTCCGAATTTATCAAACGTACACGCCGCATGTACGAGGAAGAGAAACAGCCGCAGGTGCTGCAGCTGGCTTCCGGCTACTTCTCCATGCTGACCGGCGGCATGTACAGCCGAATGGTTATGCGGATGGGAGATCAGAGCCTGCTGGCAGAGCGCCCGACTGGTGAATTGGTGGAGAGCAGCAGACTAAGCCGCGGCACGGCGGAGCAGTTATATCTGGCGATGCGGCTCGGTCTGATCCAATCGATGCCACATGCGGCGGGGTTGCCGTTATTGCTTGATGATCTGTTTGTTAATTTTGACGGGGAACGGCTCGGACATGCGCTCGAGCTTCTCGCGGAGTTGTCGCAAGACCGACAAGTCGTGATGATGACGTGTCATCGACATGTAGCGGAGCAAACCATGAAACGCATACCCAATGCACAATTGATCACGATGTAGCCATAAGAAGGGGCTTCCCATGGGCAGGTTTATCATACCTTTGGGAAAGCCCCTTTATTTCCCCCTGATATCGGGGATTCCGAACAAAGTCAGTCGGAGCACCCAGAGCAGACACAGTCCCCCAAACATCGGGTAGAGGAGAGAGAGCAGGGAACTGAACCCGAACTGGCTGAAGAAATAACAGAACACCATAATGCCAAGGGTAATGACTCTGGGCGAGAGCGAGGTTCGCTGCTGAGCCTGCAGGGTAATCCCGTAAATATTGGCCACGAAGGTGCTGAAAATTTCAAGGAAGATCAGAATGAGATAGATGATCTGTACCAGCCAGCCCAGTTGGTTGGCGATGCTGCCCATCGGGATTTCGAATTGGGCGATGCCGGGCATGTGGGCGGACAACGCAAAATGCGCTGCCATCAGCATAAACCCTACGCCTGTTCCTCCAATGATGCCTCCCCAGGTTACCGTGCGCGCACTTTCGGTCTGGCTGCCGAGCGGGACCAGCACCGGCATCGCCATGACCAGGTTAAAGGCGGTGTAGAGCAGTGGCGCCAGCCAAACCGCAGGCAGGCTATGGTCCGTAGTCAAGGTTAAGAATCGGGTGGCACCCGGTGTCTGAATCGTCTGAGAAATAATCGCAAGCGATAAGGTCAGCATCATGGGCACGACAAGACTATTCATCGTCATGATGGACTGGATGCCTTTTCTGAGAATGAAATAGGTTCCGATCATCGTGACAAACAACCCGGTCTGATAGCTCATGTTCAGATGCTCCACAAAAACAGAGCCAGCGCCGGCAAGCATGATGCTGTTCACCCCGAGCAGAATGACAAACATAAAGAGGCTGATCCAGACGCCGGCTTTCTCTCCAAACAGAAATTTATTCAAGTCCTCAAATGATTTGGCCCCGATCCGTCTGGATATTGTCATGATTTTCGTGCCGAGCCAAATGAATAATCCTGTCGTAAGCAGAATGGTCAGTGTAGCCCAGTGTCCATATTGGGTAAAGAATTGAAGGATTTCCCGTCCGGTCGCAAAGCCAGCGCCGACGATGGTTCCGATATATGTAAAGGCGATCTGTAAAACACGAATAGATTTACGCAAGCCCCGCATCCCCCTTGAAAGTTAATCGTTCTGCATAGTACAAGGTATGCTTGGCTCAGCTGGGACATGACTCCTACCTGTCCAGGTCCTTTGCCGTAGGCATGACAAGGGTTAGTGCCAGGTAACGGAGATCCATGTCAGGAATTGTGACGGAAACCGTACAGTTAAATGACGGAGTCCCCGTTTGTACTTGCCGTATAGGGTGGAATATGTTACTTTTACGACAAAGGAATCGTGGGAGGTCTTTTGGATGGATTGGTTGAAGGAGCGGATCATCAAAGAAGGTGTCGTGTTGTCGGATCAGGTGCTGAAGCTGGATGCTTTGCTGACGCATCAAGTAGATCCGGCTTTAATTATGGGTATGGGTCGGGAATTCGCGGTGAGATTTAAAGAAAGCGGTGTGACCAAGGTTATAACGTTGGAATCCTCCGGCATTTCTGTTGCTTTTGCCGCGGCGCTGGAATTGGGAGTTCCAATGGTATTCGCCCGGCGCAAAAAAACGCTGCTTGCCGATCCAGACGCCTTGTGTGAGCGGGTTCCGTCTTTTACCAAGGGCATTGTCACGGACATTATGGTATCGCGCCAGTTTATCGGTGAAGAGGATAAGTTACTCTTCATTGATGACATTATCGCGAACGGGGACGCTGCAAGAGGCCTGATCAAGATTATTGAACGAGCAGGGGCGGAATTAATCGGGCTTGGCGTTGTGATTGAAAAGAGCTTCCAGGCCGGTGCACGAACGCTGCGCGAACAGAATGTTCATGTGGAATCGCTTGTTACCATCTCGTCACTTGAGGACGGGAAGATTACGTTCAGCTAAAACTTAGCATCTTCTTTGGCATGTTAGCGATAGAGCAACTACGGATTAGGCCTTAAGTCATGAACGATTCCACCTAGCTTTGGGGAAGTGGAAAAATGGCAATTCGTAGTCGATGTTCATTGGATTCCTGCCTAAAATCACAACAAAATCTTTTCGCCTCCGTGATTTTCGCTTATAATAAAGAGGTAGGCAAGAGAGAGGAGGCAGCACCATGGGGAAACAACCTGTAACCGAGCCGTTTTTGATCGAGAAGCTGAATGAAGCAAAGGTACATTTTGAACGTGCTTTGGATTGTAAACATACGGAGTTTGATGATCTATATCCCTATATGATTGAACATCCTCAGTTTTTCTGGTACAAACGCTATGTTGCCTGGTCAGAACTGCTGACGATTGCCGGATTGTGTGAGGAGGTTTCCTTCGAATGGAAGGAACAGTTTACGCCTCAGCAGGTAGAATATATCGAGAAGCGTGTCATGTCTTCAACCGTTCTGGATTTTTGGTACGAGAAGAATGACAGCATCGAGCCGGCACAGCGTTAATGGGTATATAGAACATCTCTTAGTCGGGATGTTTGTCGATATCGCAACGCATTCAAAAGACCTAAATGATCTCATTTAGGTCTTTTTTTGCAGAGTACGTTTATGGAGGAGGTATGGTGATGATTAGCGATGAAAGACTCGATGAGCTGCGGCTCTCCGGCGAATTGGTTCGGGTTGTGCGAGATGGCTTGGAGTCCAATGATATTATAGGCTTTGTTGTCGCCTGGGACCCGGAGCAGGTCATTATACGCCGCAGAAACCGGCGGGTCGTTAAATTGGATCGCCGCTACAGCTACCAGCTTAAAAAAGATCCAAGAGTAAGCCCGATCGAAGAGTAGGAGTAGGCATAGATCTCGAACTTGTCGGACAACTTAACCTCGCATCAAATTTTTGTGGAAGAGGTGCTTTGGGTTATGGAAATGTCCAATGACAAGGTCTCGGCTTATAAGAATGAAATTCTGAATTTGAAGCAGAGCATGCCGGAGATGGCAGAGGCGTATCATCAGTTCACCGGCGTGTGCTTTCAGGATGGCGAGCTGGATGAGCGAACGAAGCAGCTGATCGCGCTCGGGATCGGACTGTTTGCCAATAATGAGCTGTGCACCTTCTATCATATGGAGGAAGCCCGTGCGAAGGGAGCCTCGGATGCTCAGATTATGGAGGCTGTAGCCGTGGCGTCTGCCGCCAGTGCAGGACATGCTCTCTCGCAGGGACTGACCCGCATACAGCATAATCTTCATTGATTCACGTGTTACCAATAACCGTCTCAACCGGAGCATTCTTGTTCAGTGGGGGAGACGGTTATTCTCTGTTTAAAGGGCGGCGATTTAGCGGGCGGAAACAGCGGCAGGAGGATGGGCTTGCTCGGAGGACTCGGTCTCGGGCGAGACTAGGCCAAGATAGGCTCGCATGCGGTCCATCATCTCCTCACGGAAGGATGGCCATAGAATGTTCATCGAACCAATGTAACCCCGGCATGCATATCGCGCCTGGATTCCATCCTGGTTTTGCCCAATATCATACACCTTGATCGCCCGCTTGGTGAATTCCTGCTTCACCTCACGAAGAAGCACAGCAGCACGCTTGGCTCCGTTCCCCACAACTTCTACATACAATTGTGGGCTCTTGAAGACACCGCTCTCCTGAATGATTCGGCAATCCCTTTCAAACACCTTATGGATGAACATCAGCAGCAGGTAACTCTTGATCAATGCTCGTTCTTCTGTCGTAACAGCCGGTATGGCCATCAACATCACCGCCTTTATATAGAAAATGGTTATTGAATGAGAACTTATGTTCTTATTTTAACCGAAAAACAGGTTTTTAATCAAGTTCTAAAAAAGTGTTGACTCGATTTACCTGGCGTGATATTATATATCTTGTCGCCGCTGATAAGAGTTTGTCTCCTAGAAGCGATGAACATGATACGCGGTCGTGGCGGAATTGGCAGACGCGCACGGTTCAGGTCCGTGTGGGCTAACCCCCGTGGAGGTTCGAGTCCTCTCGACCGCATCCTTATGAAGAAGCTCGTAAACTTGCTTTTTAGCAGTTTACGAGCTTTTTTGTGTTGAGATTTGGACGGCAAACCGGCAACATTTACTTTCTGACTTACATATTTGATTCACTTTTCTCAAACAATACGGTTAGGTATGTATGAATAGGAGTGGAAAGGGGCGTCAAGATGCGGAAGGTATATAAAAATTCGGTGATCCTGCTGTGTATGGCATGGGGGATCGTGAATGGGCCACAGATCGGCTATGGGGCAGGGATGGTTGATTGGACTGATCTGTCACGTCAGGAGCCAAACCAAGTGCACGAAGAATCCGGTCGCAACAGGCCCGGCCAGGAAAAGAAAACGAATAAGCTAGCCGTCATCATCGATGATTTTGGCAATAATCAGAAAGGAACTCAGGAAATGCTCAGTCTGCCTGTCAAAATCACGGTCGCTGTCATGCCTTTTTTGCCGACAAGCGTGAAGGACGCCGAAGCCGCGCATCGGAAAGGCCATGACGTCATTATCCATATGCCCATGGAGCCTAAGCAGGGGCGAGCTTCCTGGCTTGGACCGGGTGCCATCTTAAGCTCGCTTACCGATGAGGAAATTCGTAAACGCTTGGAAGAGGCCATTGATTCAATTCCTTATGCTGTAGGGATTAATAATCATATGGGCTCCAAGGTTACCGGGGATGAACGAGTCATGTCCATCGTACTCGACGTATGCAAGGAGAGAGGGCTGTTCTTTATCGACAGCAAGACGAATTACTACAGCGTGGTTGGCAAACTGGCAGCGGAGAAAGGGATGCCATCCATCGCCAACGATATCTTCCTGGATAACGTTCATACCGTTCAGCACGTGAGCAAGCAGCTGCAGACCGCAGCGCAGCATGCGGAAGAGAGAACTTCCTGCATTGCAATAGGCCATGTTGGCGCGTATGGAATCCGCACGGCAGAAGCGCTAAAAGGAAGCATTCCTAAACTGCAGACGAGGGTGGAGTTTGTAGGTATCAGCGATCTGGTTAGGGAACGATCAAGCTGGCGGCCGAATCCGCTGCCTGCGTATTAGTGGAATAGCAACTGATGGCGATTTTTTGACATGTTCTGAGTAACTGGTGGTATAAGGTTATCCGACGTCAGTCCACATCTTGTATAGTCATAAAAAATCAATAGCCTTCCAGACAAGGACCCGGTGATTCCGATCCCTGTATGGAAGGCTGTACTTTTGTTGAGGCGGCTGGTGGCATGCTGGGCATGCTGTGAATTATCTCGCCAATGTTGTCGCTGACGCGCTGTGCGGAAGTTACGGTGCTGCGAAGTCGATCCACAATACGCCCGATTTCATTGTGGCCTCGATCAGTTGATTTCCGTTCCGAATCGTGTTGGCTACTGAGCCGGGTAGGATGAAAACAAAAAACAGCCCCAACCTACAGGGCCGTTAAATAACTGATAATCCCGTCGGCAATGGCCTCGGCTATCTGCATTTGACCATTACGGCTGGTCAATAAGTTCCGGTCCTCCATGTTGCTGAGGAAACCCGTTTCAACGATGACGGCGGGTACTTGGGTTTGATTGAGCAGATAATACGGCTTGCCTATCATGATGCCATTGTTGCTTCGATAAACCAGATTCAATTGTTCTTGAATGGTTTCCGCAAGCAAGGTGCTGCGACCCTCAGATTGGTGGAGCACGATTCCCCCACGTCGGGTGGAATTCTTTCCCCAATTCACATGAACACTGACCACCAGCTTGGTCGGGATTTCGCTGCTGAGCTGTTTACGCTGCGACAAATCCCGACGATGTCTGGAGGAGCTTCGATGCCATCGGTTGTCGTCGCTAAGGGCGTAATCGGCATCGCGATTCAGCACGGCAGGATAGCCCTCCTTGCGAAGCAGCATGAACAGTCTGCGTGAAATGGCCAGGTTGATATCTTTTTCGAGAATGTCCCCATACGATGTACCGCCGTCAATGCCGCCATGGCCCACATCGATCAGAATGACATCATGTGCAAAAGGGTGCAGGTGCCGGAGCTTGGATTGGTCGATTTTCTGACCCGAGGAGTGGGTGGATTCCGGCGTTTCGGACGTAAGACCATCTGTCTGTATCGATGTCTGATGAACGGTTCTTGGGGGATGCGTCATGGCATGCTTCTTCACTGGACAGGCTTCGGTGACAGAACCCGGGAATGCCAGCGTAAAGAGAAGCATCCACACCCCTGCTGCCTTAACCATGATGGATTCCTTCTTTCACGTAAATTTCTGCTTTATTAGAATGTGCATATAGCGGAAAAATCATGCCGTTCAAATACGTGCGTCTAGAATCGATCGAAATGGAGCAAACTGATACTGGGATGTGGATAAACCATAAGGAGTTGATTCATATGGCTAGCGGCGATGATTTGATCAAGTACATTACCGAGCGCGTGGTTCATTATATAGATACGCCCAAGGACGTTCGACGCAAGGCGAAGGTGAAGGAATCCTGGACCACAAGGTGGTTCGGCATGATACCGTTCTCGATGTCGCTATGGAAAGAGGATGTAACCACCAAACGCAGAAAAAGGCAAAAGTAAAAGCTAGTGCATGTTCATTTATAAAGTCGCGTTTTGTACATCGTGTGCGTTGCTCCCTATACGAACGATTTCAGGCTTATGCTTCTCGATGGCGTAGACCTTTTGAGTGCTAAGTGCACAACTATAAACCGTTTTGAAAATATAAAGGACGCTGCCCGTTAAAGGGCCGCGTCCTTTAGTCAGTTATGGCCTATTGCATGGATGAGGGAGGATTGCTAACCCGTTTTAATTCGGCTGAGCATAAAATTGACCTTGTCCGATTAACCGGGATGCCGGCAGGAAACGGAGGGTCTCTGTATTCCGCAAAGGAACCGAAACATAAAGCGCAGCCGGGTTCTCCTGATTCGCCGAGGACCAGCGATGCCAGCCGGTTAAGTTAAAAGGTGCGCCGTAAGCGGCATTTTCTTTTTTAGACTTGAATATCAGGGTGGAGTGCTCCTGCAGTAAATTCCGCAGATCGGCGCTGCTTCGGGCCCTTAGATTGCCAGTGGTTAGCCACAGCAGATTATCGTAAGGATCAATGGAGTCGCCGGTTGCGATGGAGGGCGTTCCGGCATACCAATGATTGGACGTGGATGAAGCCACGAGTCCTTTGGCTGCGTCAGGCAGAGATACGGATACCGGCTTAGTTGTTGGATACGTCTGCTGGGGCTCCTCCGGCAGAGCTTCACTATTCAGTGCACTAAAATAGATTGGCTTCTTGCCGGGCAGCTGGACCTGCCAGACGGGGGACACGTCATACAGCTTGCGTACGATGCTTCCTTGAGGCAATGATCCTCCGGCCTTTACAAGTCCTTCCGCAGTGAGCCGCTCGTTCAGCGGCGCTTGGCTGTAGGGAAGAGTCGAGCCGATCCCGTATTCACTCAGGATATATCCACCGTCTTCTTCTGCACTGATAATCATGTATCCTTGCGGCAGCCCTTCAGCGGAAATCGTGACCAACCAGCCGTGCGTGCCCGGACCGAGCGGGGTGAATTCGAGCTTGGCTTCATCCCAGGTCGTAAATGGCGCATGGGCCGATAATTGAGCGACAGTCTCCTCAGCAAAGTCCATCAAACTCCCGGGCACCTGAGCCACGGCGTTGTTCTGATTAACACCTGAAACGCCTAATATATGAAGATCCGCTGTAAGCTGAGTGTCTGTCAGATTAAGGCTGTTCGCAGAAATGGAAACGTCGGCTTGGCTAGCGGCAGCCATGCTTGCTTGCGGCTGGACCGTGTTGAACCACAGGATAGTTGTTACGATCATAGAGACAGACAATATTCGATATCGGCTGGTCTGGTTGTTATCGGGTGATTTTGGCTGGGGATTCTTGCAATCCTTGTCATTATGGTCATGAAGTTTCATGTTCCACCTTTTCAAATCATTAACCGCCTTTCCTTGGCCCTACGCGCCGTGGATGTGTTGGAATCATCATATCGGACAAGCTCTGCAAAGGCTGTTGCAAGCTGTCGCGGTAGGAGAAGGGAGAATGGTTCTTTTTTTGCCTGCTTTTGTAGAGGGGCGTCATGATGACGCACCCACAGGCGAACACAGATGAAATAGACCGCAGGTTATGACGGACAAGCTCACTTTCGGCTCGTACTGCCACTGCATTTCGGACCGGCGGTTTTTATATTGCTCCTCGATGAGCGCTTTTTTCTCTTCGTCCTGCTCCTTGAGCAGGTCCTCGTAATAGCTGTCGATCACCAACAGTTCTTCTTCAAGACGTTCTCTTGCTTTGGTGGCCCAGTCATAGTCGAGCTTGCTTATTTTGTCGATAAGATGATTCTCCAGCGCATCTACGGCCTGCTCGAGCGTCAGAGCCGCCGGTCGTACGTGAACGCTCTCCGGCAAGCGGGGGGTTAGTTCGCGTCCATTCAGGGTCGCCGGGAAGTCTTGGGCAATCGCACGGCTAGATAGTGAGATTCCGAGAAAAAACAATTCCTCCCGCTTCAGATCACAGCTGAACTCCACCTTGAAGCAGACGCCCAGCCACTGCTCATATGGAGTGGAACGGGCTCTCGGACGCGGCTCGGTATCGCGCTGCTGGAACAGATAGACGCATTTGCCCTCCTCTCGGGAAGCATTCCAGATTTGGGCGAGCCGGCTGCTGCCGTAGCCAATGTTCTCCCGCTGAATGCGGCCGGGACCAAGGATAGGCAGAACCGGAGCATTCCCGTAAAAACGGGCCAGAAGCGGATCCTGTGCCGGTGCAGCGAGTTGCGCCTTGGTTTCGGCTTCTTGGGTCTTTGCAAGCCGTTCGTCGTATTTTTCGGGATCAAACACGAAATTGAACGACAACGTTTCGGCGGGAGCGCCGGTACGTTCCACGAAGCCCCAGTAATACGGGCGGTTGGTGAGCATTTTGTCGGCTTGCGGCGACAGTTTCACGGTGACATGCTCAGGCGATTTTTCAATGACGGTGCATTCGGTGGCTTCCAAATAGGCCATGAAGTGCTGCTGCACCTCCTGCGGCGTCATGGTCATATTAGGCTTCTTCCTCTCTTAGATTTTCTTCGACGGTGCTTCCCTGCTCGATATCCTGTTTAATATGGTGAATCGAGTCGCCCAATGTGCTGATGCGCTGGCGGATTTCATCATCGTTGCCGGACTCCAGCATGATTTTGTACAGGCTCTTCTCGATGGATTCCTTCTTCTCGAACCGCTCCAGAATGACATCCAGTCCGCCGATGACCATCTCGAACATGTTGATCTTCTCGTGCAGCAGGTTCAGGATGTGCTCTTCGATGGTTCCCGAAGTGGATAGGTTGTAGATCTTCACGTCATTGGTTTGGCCGAGACGATGCACGCGTCCGATCCGCTGCTCAACCCGCATGGGATTCCAGGGCAGATCAAAGTTGATCATATGGTGACAGAATTGCAGATTGATGCCTTCGCCGCCGGCTTCGGTCGCGATCATGACCTGCGCCTTGCCGCGGAAGAGATCCATCATCCAGTCCTTCTTGCCGCGGTTCATTCCGCCTCGGTAAGGTACGGAAATCAGTCCGTGGTCGCGGAAATAATTGAGCAAGTATTCCTGCGTGGCGCGGTATTCCGTAAATACAATGACCTTCTCGTTCATTTGCTTGATCAGCTCGATGGTTTTTTCCGCCTTGGTGTTGGCTTTGATGGCCTTGATGAGATAGACGAGCTCCCAGATTTTATCGCGCAGCGGAGAGTCCTCGGGCAGCTTCTTGGACAGATTAACAAGAGTCACGAAGACGGCATCGCGGCTGCTGCACACTTCACGCTGGAGGGTAACGAGGGACAGCATACTGCTTAAATTTCCCCCTGCTGCCTGATACTGATCTTTGACGAAGGACGTAACGCCGTCGTATAATGACTGTTCTTCGGGCGAAAGGCTAAGCCCTACATTGCGGACGGATCGCTTGGTGAATTTCACTTCGCCCTCGCCGCGGCGGTTACGGATCATGACCTTGGACAGCTCATCCTTGAGCTGATCCTGGTTCTTGGGTCTTCGTTTATCGACAACAAAATTAGCGGCAAACTGCCCCTGGCCACCGAGCTGGCCCGGCTTCAGGAGGGTGATCAGATTGAAGAGCTCGCTGAGATCGTTCTGCACCGGCGTGGCCGTCAGCAAGAGGCAGTATTTTTTGCGCAGCTTTTGAATGAATTGATAATTGGATGTTTTCTTGTTCTTGAGCTTGTGCGCTTCATCGATAATGAGCATGTCGTATTCCTCGTTCAACAGAATCTCCTGATGCGGATCGCGTTTGGCCGTGTCCATGGAGGCAACGACGATATCATTGCCCCAGGAGTACGCTTTTTTCTGCGCAATCGCGGGAATGCCGAACTTGGAGTTCAGCTCGCGAACCCATTGCAGCACAAGGGAAGCCGGAACGAGAATCAACACTTTGGATACCAGGCCGCGCACGATGTATTCTTTTAAAATAAGGCCGGCTTCAATCGTCTTTCCTAGTCCCACCTCATCGGCCAGAATTGCTCTGCCTGACATCTCGAACAATACGCGTCTTGCGGTATCGGTCTGATGGGGGAGCGGGGATAAGCCGCCAAGGTGCTTGAGGCATTGTAATTCTTCAAAGCTTGTAACCAAGCGGGATTTCTCGCCTTCAACGGCAAGCTGGGCCAGACGATAGTCACCCCAAGGTCCACCCTTCTCCAGTCGACCGGCGAGATCGTCAAACCAGGAACGGTCGATCTGCAGTGGAACGGGAAGGCGCGGGTCGGTAATCATGCCTGATTCGGCAGATGGCTGATGGTTCATGTCGATCTCCTCCTGTTGTGAAAGATTCCGGGCCAGCGGTGTATATGTAGTATGGACGAAAAAAGAAGTCTTCATAACCTTGCACGAATTCGGGAGGCGTGGAATACCCTATAGGGCGCACGGCTGCTGGAATTGGATATTTTCATCTTTTTTTTCATAGGGAAGGGCGAAAAAGAGAGCGAGAGGAAGAAAGCGGAAGCTTGCGAGTGGGAGCTTGGATCTGTTGGCTTAATTTTCACATTATCGGCATAGTTAACCTATATATAGTGTAGTATAATGAATTGATAGCACTATATATGGTGTATATAGTGGTTTAGAATGTTTGACCGGCTACATAACAGGTTATGTTGTTGGTGAGCGCATGACTGCGGAACTTTTTAATTTTATATCTTATATAGGAGGTAGTTGCTCTTGAGTACGATGCAGAATCAGCGGCTGGAAGGTTTAAGCGAGAAGATCTTTTTGGACCGGTATGCTTGGAAGGATGCGGACACCAACAACGCGAAGGTAGGCGATGTGGTGCTCGTTTTGACGAAGGATGATCCTAAATTTCCGACCAAGGAAGTTGGCGAAATCGTGAACCGCGAAGGCCGCAAGGTCACGGTGAAGACACGGAAGGGCGAGCTTGTGGAATCGGATGTGGAGAAACTGACGTTAACTATCGAGAAAACGCCGGAAGAAATGTGGGATCGACTCGCGGCTGCCATGTCATCGGTTGAGGCAACGCCGGAACTGCAGGAGGAGTGGCGCGGAAAGTTCCGCGAGATTCTGGATGATTGGAAGCTGGTACCGGGCGGACGGATTGCAGCTGGAGCGGGTGCGAGCGATGAATTGACGCTGTTCAACTGTTACGTGATTCCTTCACCAAAGGACAGCCGGGGCGGTATCATGGAAACCCTGAGCGAGATGACCGAGATCATGGCGCGTGGTGGCGGTGTCGGCATTAACTTGTCTTCTCTGCGTCCACGGCGCGCGATCGTAAGAGGCGTGAACGGTTCTTCCAGCGGTGCGGTATCATGGGGCGGATTGTTCAGTTATACGACGGGATTGATCGAGCAGGGCGGAAGCCGCCGGGGTGCGCTCATGCTGATGATTAACGATTGGCATCCGGACGTGGAGGATTTCATTACCGTGAAGCAGACGATGGGACAAGTTACGAATGCCAACCTGTCGGTATGCGTCAGCAATGATTTCATGAAGGCTGTGAAGGAAGATCTGGACTGGGAGTTGGTGTTCCCGGATACTACTGATCCTGATTATGATGAGCTGTGGGACGGGGATCTGGATAAATGGAAGAAAGCCGGACACAGTATCATTCCATATAAAACCGTAAAAGCACGCAAGGTCTGGCACACGATTATCGAATCCGCATGGAAATCGGCAGAGCCTGGCGTCGTATTCATGGAATACTATAACCAGATGTCCAACAGCTGGTATTTCAATCCAATTATCTGCACGAACCCTTGCGGTGAGCAGGGACTTCCAGGCTGGGGCGTATGTAATCTGTCCGCGATGAACCTGTCGAAGTTCTATGATGAAGCGAATCATGACGTTGCCTGGGATGAGCTGGCGACAACGACGCGTTACTCTGTGCGTTTCCTGGATAATGTCATTGACCGGACGCCGTACCATTTTGAAGAAAACGAATTGAACCAGAAAAAAGAGCGCCGCGTGGGTCTCGGAACGATGGGTCTGGCCGAGCTGATGATCAAGCTGAACATCCGTTACGGCAGCCCGGAATCGCTGGAGTTCCTGGATAAGCTGTATGGCTTCATCGCTCGCGAAGCGTATCTTGCTTCTGCGGATATTGCCGAGGAGAAAGGTTCGTTCCAAGCATTCGATGCCGAACTGTACCTGCAAAGCGGCTTCATGAAAAATATGGCCGAAGTGTATCCTGAAGTTGCTGAAGCGGTTCGTGAAAAAGGCGCGCGCAACGTTACCGTCATTACCCAGGCGCCGACAGGCAGTACGGGAACCATGGTCGGAACGTCGACGGGCATCGAGCCGTATTTCGCCTTCAAATACTTCCGTCAGAGCCGTCTTGGCTTCGATGAGCAGTTCGTGCCCATTGCGCAGGATTGGTTGGACAGCCATCCGGGCGAAGAGCTTCCGGATTATTACGTCACGGCAATGAGTCTCTCCGCCGAGGACCACATCCGCGTGCAGGCGGCGATTCAGCGCTGGGTCGACAGCTCGATCTCGAAGACGGCCAACTGCCCGTCGGATTTCACGGTTGAAGATACAAAGCGCCTGTATGAACTGGCATTCGACCTCGGATGCAAAGGCGTAACGATCTACCGCGACGGCAGCCGCGACGTGCAGGTGCTGCAGACGGAGAAAAAAGAAGATAAGGCCGCCGAAACGACAACAGCTTCTACTGCGGAAACAGCGCTGGAACAAAGCGCGGTAGGCCAAGCCGCAGAGGATGCGGCGAGCGTGGAGCCTGCTGCTGCAAGCGTGGCCGTGACAGCCTCACCGAGCAAGAGCGGGCTGGATAAACAATACAAGAAGCGTCCGCAAGTGCTGCGCGGCGCAACCTATAAAATGAACACGCCGTTTGGCATGGCGTACATTACGATCAACGATCTGGACGGCATTCCAAGCGAAATCTTCCTGAACGTCGGCAAGGCCGGATCCGATGTATTCGCGATGGCGGAAGCCTTGGGCCGCGTCTGCTCCTTGTTCCTGCGTTACGGGGACCATGGCAACAAGGTGGAGCTGCTGATCAAGCACCTCAAAGGCATCGGCGGCACCGGCGCGATCGGCTTCGGCGCGAACCGCGTGGAATCCATCGCCGACGCCGTGGCGAAGGCGCTCGAAACGCACGTGGCCAACAACGCCGGGGCGGATCATGACCATGATCCGGCACCGGTCGCAGCCACGATGGCGCCTGTCGATGCAGGCGAGTCTGGGGCGACTGCATCTGCTGGGTATGGCGGACACGGCTCGCACGCAGGCGGCAGCTCGATGTCGCTGGATCTGTGCCCATCCTGTGGTGGAGCATCCTTGATTAACATCGAGGGATGCAAGACTTGCGGGAATTGCGGGTATAGTAAGTGTTCTTGAGGAAGTTGAACTCGTTTAGAAACATTAAATAAATAATGAATGATCATTTCAAAAACATTGGAGATTTCCGCGAAGGCGGGGATCTCTTTTTTATTTACCATGAGACGATGCCGATAATATGCAGTACGTTACAAACCATTCCAGTGAGAATGGCGGGAATGGTCATTTGTACTTGGAACACATGTTATATCAATTTAAAAACAGTGAATGCTATAGCATTCATTAAAAAAGTCAGCCAATAAAGGCTGACTTCTATGTCTTTCAATTAATTAAAATGCTGTATCCCAAGTTTTCGCTTATTACTCTATTCGAATGAGTTTAACCTCTTTCTTTTGCTTTGTTTTTTCTGATGTAGCCGTAGCTGCGATATCTAAGATAGCTTCCATTTTCTGAATATACTGCTCCGGGATTTCATCTAGCAGGGAAAAGATTTTCTTGAAGGATTTTTCATAAGCGTATTGTACGTATTGATCATATACTTCTTTGCCTGTTTGGGTAGCCTTAATAATAATGTTTTTCTTATTATCAGAGGTATGGTATTTTTCGAGAAACCCTTTCTCCACCATTTTTGTAACATTTTTCGAGAATGCGCTCTTAGATATTCCCAGCCGATTCGAAATTTCAAGCATGTTGTGGTTTTTATCTTCATTTTCCAATATATATTCTAGTACTTGAATTTGAGCAGCCGAAAACAAAAAAGGAGTATTATAGCGATACTCTTTTTTGTATGAGTGCGCATAGGCATTACCAAATTTCACAAGCCTTTCAACAAATAATCTATTTTTCCCCATCCATTCCAGTGACATCGACATCACTCTTTTCCTGTTCATTTAATTCTTAAAATTATATCAAAAAAAATAAATTCAACAAAGGATATATTCTATATTGCTTTCATCCATAATGTGTAGTATAAAAACAATATAGTTTACACAGGAAACTATATTGTTTTTATTTTGAGGAGGAGTTTTATGGAGAAGAAGAGCACACGAAGGTTATTTGTTGTGTCTGTTGTTATGATTATTGTAAGCGTTTGTTTATCTGGTTTTTTGCAAACTTCCTTTGGAAAGACGGAAATCATTAATTTTAAGGTTCCAACTGAAAATGGACAGTGGTTGTCTGGACAAATATATAAACCTAAACAATCGAGCGCAGAGAACAAGGTTCCTTTGGTTATTACCGAGCATGGTTATCTAAACAATAAACATATGCAAAATGTAAATGCCATTGAATTATCACGAAGAGGAATTGCCGTCATGACATTCGATGCATACTATCATGGAAAATCAAGCTCGGCGAGTGAACCGGTAATGGAGGCAGTTGTTGCAAATGGGGAGGGAATGATACCTCTAGTGGAATTTGCCTACCATAATCTAGAATACATTGATAACAACCAGATCGGTGTTATGGGACATTCTATGGGGGGGATGTCAACATGGATGACGTTAATGTATTATGGATCACAGTATTATACTGCAATAGAAAAAGCGAAGACTCCGGATTCAGAAGGCGGAGAAGAAATTACGGATCGTGAACTGGAATATGCAAATTCTTTAAATAAAGTATCAGCAGGACTGCCAATAGGAAATATCCGTTTATCAAGTAAAGAAGTTTTTAGCCAAATTCACGCTAACTTAGGAATTATTTATGGTCAATTTGATGAGGGGAATTATGATTTGTCCCAAGGAAACGGTGATCTATCAAATAATGCCCTTGAGGGCTTAGTCGCAATTAACTCGATTTTTCCAGAAGATGAACAGCAGTCAAGCTTTGCTGTAGGTAAATATTATGGAGATGCAGAAAGCCAAACGTTGAGAGTAGTTCACAATCCAAAGCAAACGCATGAATGGGCACATTTTTCCCAAAAGACAGTTGCTGAAACGGTCGATTTTTTCAATCATTCGTTTGGGCTCTCGACAAAAATAAAAAATACCGATCAGCTATGGATCTGGAAAGAGCTTTTTAGTTTTATCGGATTATTGGGTATCTTTCTATTGATTTACCCGGTATCCTATTACTTATTAGAAATTCCGTACTTTCGGCAGTTAAAATTAACAAAAGAACAAAAGAATTCGTTAACCAGTACGATGCCAACGGGAAAAAGTAATAAGAAAACCAGACTTTTTTGGATGAGCTGGATGCTTAGTTGGCTGTTTTCTGCAGTTGGAGTAATTGTTGCCTTAAAACTAGATCGGTTTATTTTTAAGAGCACGTCCAATTTCATGTCTGTAAAATGGTTTCCGCAGCCGATTACAAACTATATTATGATTTGGGCGATCTTTAATAGTCTTGTTGGATTGGCGCTATTTATATGGAAATACAGACTGGAAAAAAGAAATAGCGCTGAGCTTTCTATTCATCATCTAGGATTAAAAATCAGTCTGAAAAACTTGATGAAGACCTTTATTTTTGCTCTATGTATCTTTGGAATTTTCTTTGCTGTTGTATTTTTGGCAGAATACATCTTAAATGCTAATTTTAAATTATGGATACTGGGGGTACTTACATTCCATTCAGATAAGTTAATGGTATGGATGAACTATCTACCATTCTTCTTTATTTTCTATCTAACGAACTCCTTGTTTATAAACAAATTGAGTTTCAGTAATATCAAGTCTGAAAAAGTAAACATGATTGTCGCTGGATTCGGAAACGTGCTTGGAATCATGATGATCAATGGAATCCAGTATGCTGTTTTATTTATGACGGGCAACTCATTCTGGCAAGAGACGAGACTTTATCCCATGGTTTTACTTCCCTTTATTTTCTTATTATTTGCAGCGGCAATGATTAGTCGAAGCCTATACAAATTGACAGGAAACATTTGGCTCGGTGCAATGGTGAATACATTGATCATAACGATGATTGGAGTTGCGAACACGGCTACCTTGGTTCCTTTTCAGACCTAAAAGCAAACAGGGTATTTATGGTAATGCAGAATCGAACACCTAAAATTTAGAAGTACCAGTTCATCTGCACTGCAGATGGAGTTGGTGCTTTTTTTGCAATATATCAACCGTACCACCAATGCCAAACGTTTTTTGTTCATAATTTTAATATATATGCATATAATCTTTATTTTGATATAATAGTTAAAATATTACTTTTTTATCTAACCATTACGTATATTTTCTCTACTGACGTTCTATATCAAGAAGGAAAGAAGGGAGGTGAATGAATGAAAAAAGTAGTACTGATTTTATTATTAGCGTGCTTCTCTTTCTCTACTAGTGCATTTGCTGCCTATACTGCAACATCTCATGATTTGACAGTTAGCCAACCAGCTCAACATAAATTAAGTGTTGGCCTATGGAGCACTACGAATGAAACCGTTGAGCTATCGCTTTATGCTAAAGGTCCCTCCGGTCAACTTAATAAAGTCTTCTCGACCACCGTGAATATTGGGCCAACCTCTACAAGTCCTGTCGAGTATTCAGTAGGATATCTTAGCGCAGGAACTTATGTCCTCAAAGGACAATTCCAAGGGTCTTATGGTAGTCTAGGACCTGTTAGTTTGAATCAAGCCAATTAATAAAAGGCATAGAGAGTAAAACGGCGAAGCTCAATCGTATGGCCGTTTTATTTTTTTAAATTGAAAAAGGCTCGGTTCAAAAAAAATTGACAATGGAGATAATTTGATGAACTTGGCACATTCACAAGCAATTAAGCTGACATTACTATATTTGTCGCAGGCCATGAGCGGGCGGTCAAAAAAGAAGGAGAGGTAAACATGTTGAGCAAAAAAACGAATCATGCGGATGTGATTGGTTACTGCTGCTTGAGATTTCCAGTCGCGGATTTGAAAAAGTCGGTAGATTTTTATTGCAACGTGTTGGGCTATGAATTGAATTCGGCAGATTATTCATTTGGAGAGGCACATGTCTCATTGAAAAATGGAAACGGTCCAAGCATATTTTTGATGGAAACCAAGCCGGAAGATGTCACACAATTGAAGTTCGTATTTCCTCGTTCATTCTGGATCACTAACAGCATGAGGCATGTAACGATGGTTGAAATGTTAACGAATGATTTGCTTGCTTTGCATGAACGGATCAAACAAGCAGACGCCCATATTGATAAAGAACCCGTATTTACTAATGAATTCGGCTATTTTACCTTTTATGATTCGGATGGGCATTATTTTCGGGTGGTAGAAGAAAGAGGTTAGTGGGCGCTGATAGCATGGATTGCCTAGTCTTATTCAAGTAATCCCTTTACTTATTTTCTTAATGAAATACCTGCTTATTTCTACCCAAAGCCAGCTGTAGAAAAGCGAGAACACATAAATGATGACGATCGTACTCAGGCTAAATGTAGATGAAACTGCCGGGCTCAGAACAGGAAATCGAAAAACGTATAGCAACAAAAGGATTCCCGCCCACAAAGAAAACGCCCCGGTAATCACGGCCGGCAAACGTATTTTCAAATATAACAGCGAACCGCCAATCCCAAGCCCCAATAAGCCTGTCGTGAAAGGAAAAACGATCAGTTCGCTTGGTTGAATAAAAAAGAGAAGTACAATCGTGAGCGAATAAGCGACAAGACCGGAACCGACGGAAAGGATCGTACATAACACAATGGGGGCTGTGGCGAGGGGACTAATCAAGTAGCCTATCCCTGGCAATAACCCTCCCATGGATTGAAAGATGGCGGATAGCACGGCAAGAAAAGCGACCGTAATCATTTTTCTTGTGGCAAATTGGGCCGCTCCAAAACGGGTGTGAATCTCTGAAACTTCTGCACATACAGGCTTTAACCAGTAATTTTTCATGGGATTCATCGTTCAAAAACTTCTCCTTTCAACAGCACATGGATCAGAAGCAGAGCCAGCGCAGAAAAAATCGTCACCCTATCACGCCAACTAAACTGTAAACGGCGTGCCCGGATTTTATTACCCGGTAAGTAACAACGAGCGTCCATCGCGAGAGCCAGTTGGTTCGCACGGCGAAGCACGGCAACGAACAGAGCAACGAGAAGCTGAAGAAGAGATTGTAATGTGGTTCGAAGGCCTTCGCCTTTATAACGCGCGTGTTTCACTTTTTGCGATTTCAACATGGAGTCGGCTTCATCAATAAAGAGAGGAATAAACCGGAAGGCCACCGAGATCATAAATACGAAATTCTGAACCGGAAATCGAAGGATAGTAAGGGGGCGTAGGATGGCCTCTAGACCGTCTGCCAGCTTGGTCTGGGGGGTCGTTGCACTGAGCACTATAGCCGTTGTGATAAAAAAAATGAGCTTGCAAGGCAGGAGAATTGCATTTTTAAGATCGCCTAACAGCATGTGGAAACAAAACAGCGTGAGCAGAAGGGGGAGCAAACTCTGCAGGCCGTTCCAAAAATAAGCTAGCGGCAATCGGGAGGCGAGAACCAACAACAATCCAACGATTGCATAGAAAACCATGCTGGCTAGATCATTTGAAATGGTAACCAAAGATAAATATGTCGCTGTAAAGATAAGTTTTGAACGAGGATCCAAGTCCTGCAAAAAAGAGCGCGTGTTCATAGAAGGCCCGAAAGACAACAACTTCAACCATTGCACGTCACAGTTCCTCCCTAGAGAGATTTGTGATGAATGACATCAATTGGGCCTCTTTATATACACTTTCGGGCAGTTTTTTGGCGAGCCGTTCTTCGAGTGAATCTATAAAACGGAGCAGGGGCGTTTTCACAAAACCGATTCGCTCCAGCTGCCGCCAGTGATCCCGAATTTTACAAGGGTGGAAATCCGCGTACAATTGCCCATGGTCTAACACGAGAATCCGATCAGCGTGTTCGAGGGCTTCTTCAAGCCGATGAGTCATGTAGAGAACCGTCATTTTTTTCTCATCATGAATTTGCTTTAAATGCGATAACACTCTGCTCCGTTCCCAGCTATCCAGGCCTGCTGTCGGTTCGTCCAGAATGAGAATTTTCGGCTCCGTAACGAGCACTCCTGCCAGTGCGATCCGCCGCAATTCACCGCTGCTGATTTGAAAAGGCGACCGGTCTTTGAACTGCGAAAAACACAGCCCTACGGCTTCCATCGTTTGTTTCACTTGCTCGGCAACCCATTCCCGCCTCGTGCCTAGTCGATTTAGTCCGGCGCCGATATGGTTGAAAACCGTATCCTCTATGACTTGGTGCTCGGGGAATTGGAACAAGAATCCGATTGTTTTCCAAAGGCGGAGGCGGTCGGATTTTTTATGGACTCGGTAAGGTCCGATCCGTATTACCCCTGATTGAGGCAGGATCAGCCCTCCAATCAACTGTCCCAAGGTGGTTTTTCCGCTCCCGGTCGGTCCCATAATCGCCACGAACTGCCCTGTAGGAACGTGCAGCGAGATTCGATCAATGGCTTTTTTATTAAAAGGGGTTCTGGCGGCAAGCAGGCAATTGACGTTCTCCAAAACAATATCCATCACTCATCCCCGAATTCGAATTCATTCGTAGTAGGTAAATTCAGACCTATTTGCTTGGCAAAATCACGCATTCGAACAGAAAACGGAGGGAGAAGGCCAGAGTCCGAAAAAACGCACGAATTTACCATCGCTTCTTGGGGCGTCCCATCGAACCGGATCTTGCCTTTCTGCATCACGACAAGACGATCGGCAGTGAAAATCTCTTCGACCTCATGGGTCACCTGGATAAGCGTGAATCGGTTACGATGCAGTTCGGACATGATCTCATGAATATGCCGGGCGCTTTGGGTATCGAGCATGGAAGTGGACTCGTCAACAATGATCACTTTGGGCTCCATGGCCAGAACTCCGGCAATCGCGAGCTTTTGTTTTTCCCCGCCGGATAGAAAATAGGGAGGACGATCTTTCAGTTCATCGAGCCCAAGCAATTGCAAAACAGATCGGCACCGGAATTCTGCTTGTTTCGGGGAAAAGCCGATATTATACAAGCCAAAAGACGTATCTTCCCAAACGGTCATGCCAACAATCTGGTTTTCCGCGTTGGGAAACACCATACCTACATTTCGGCGAATATTCCATAAGTTCCGATGGTTGCATGTGTTCTTTCCATAAACGGAGACTTCTCCCAATGTAGGTTGGAGCAGGCCGTTAATCAACTGAACTAACGTTGATTTTCCGGAACCGTTACCACCCACGATCGTAAGCCATTCTCCTTCACAAAGGGTTAAATTGATTTCCCGAAGTGTCCAATCCTGACGGGAATCGTACCGGAACCATACGTTTTTGAACGTTATAACGGTTTCCATCTTTCCCTCCGGCTTAGGTTCGTTATAAATCATGGAACAATTTCAAAAACGGTACCTTGGTTAGCATCAGCCACTTTCGTTGAGCCATAAACCCCTAAATAGAGTCTGGTTTGATTCAGATTCGTTCCCAGACTAACATAATATGCGGATTGAGACCCAAACGGATAATCGGTTTCAATAACATTAAAATCATTTAGCTTACCATCCGTTCTTACCCTGGTATAAGCTAAGACCCCTCTAACGGGAAGTTGAGATTCATTCCGGCGAGCCAGATCGGTAAACACAACATTTCCTGATAAAGAGGGGATTTCACATCCCATATAGGGCTGTACTCCTGTAAGTGCAGTTGCTCTAAACTTATCGGTTCGGGAATCTTCATGAAAATAACTTGTCAGAGGCTGAAGACGCCGTACGGAAGTTTTTACGGCTTCATCGTAATAAGCAATGGTTTTCTCGTTCAAAGCCGGATTTGCAGAGCAGCCGGTTATGATCGAAGTCGGAAAAGCACCTTCCCACCCGCGCCAGCCGAAGTTAATAAATCCTTCTTGGTCCAGTTCCGTTCTTACTAAAGAAGCTTGAATAAGCTGAGTAACCGGTATCGGTTTATAATGAACGAATGAAAAAATCGACTCTACAAGATCCTGTCCGACATTTCCAACGTATTTGATATACTGATTATAAAACCTTTGAAATGAAATGCCGGGTATATTGCGAACGCCTTTGGCGATTACTGTAAGCGTTTCCTGAATGGGTACGGGCAGTTCATTAAAACGCGTAACCACGGGCGGATTATCGATAAACGTCGTATTCTTAACGACATCAATTTCGATGATTTTACCTGCGATTTCCATATCGTCTTGGCTTAAATTAAACGGATCATAACCTGATCCGCCATCACCGGTTGTCAAAACAAGTTTTCCTGTTTCAGGGGAAAAGTTTAAGCTATTGACACCGTTATGGTTTAAAAATGGCCTTCTGATGTTAAGTAATGTCCGCCTTTTTTGAGGTTGACCATTCGATTGCAGAATCCATTCTTCGACTGTATCGATATGATCGTATTGATGTTCTCTATTTGCCCACTTTAGGTTTAAGGTGCTAGCATCGCACGGGTTAGGCTTAAAAGATTCAGGAGGAGCCCCTGGAAGAGCCCCTGGACCTTGGGTTCCAGCTACTGAATAATGGAGATAAAACAGACGATTATAATAAAATTGGGGATGAAATGCTAGCCCTACCAAACCCCGTTCATCATATCCGCCGCTAGAACCACCTAGTTTCAGGATTCGCGGGCGAATATCTAAGAAAGTCTCTATAACTCCGTTTCCTATGTAAAAGATCTCTCCTACCTGAGTTGCAATAAATAATCTTTCGATGGAGTCGCCCGGAAGAATCGTTGTTTTCAACACCGTCGGTAAATTTAGCTTGCTAACAATGGGCCGCAAACTAACTTTAACTTTCGTCAATTCACTTAACCCTCCTCTTTTGGCTTTCTTTTATAAGCTTATGATTAGAAGCGTTTATTATTCCGAGGGGCCGGCGAGTAGAATTATAATTGTGTACAATGGCCCATGGAAAAAAAAACGAGCAATGATAAAAATCCTCGGAGAAATATGAACACAAAACTACAGTCACACTGCTGTATCGCGCATCCTCACGGAAACGTTAGGCGAAACGGCGGAAATTCTTTTATAAACATATCTATGATTGGAGAGGTGACATATGAGTAATATTCTCGCTCCTGACGGACTTTCAGGAACATTTTTCAGAGATCATCGAAATCGTATCGAATCAATGCGTAAATGATGGAGTAGATCGAATTAGATTGATTAGGTCCATTCTGTTTCTATCTGAAGGAAACATTGAAAAGTTTTTTAACTACCTGTATACAGCTTCATCAACCTTGTGAAATGAAATACAAATTGATTGTGGAGAATCTCTTTAAAGTAAATCGCATTAATGTTAATATGGGAGCAGACTATAATGAACGTTCTATATAGAGGAGGGTGTCTCAATGAGTACAAAAAAAGAAGACCTGCTCCAATCTGCCGAAAAATTGTTTTACGAACATGGTTTTCATTCCATTGGTTTAAAACGTGTGATCGAGGAAGCAAATGTGGCAATCATGACGCTGTATAATCATTTCAGTTCTAAAGATGAACTGATCATGGAAGTATTAAAACGCCGCGAGAAAAAGTATTTTGCCCTCCTACAGCTTCAGGGAAGTCAAGACCTGTCTTCTGCATGTTTGCTGCTGGCTGAGGCTCATGCACGATGGCTTGTGCAGAATGAGACGAGAGGATGCTTGTTTTTGCGGGCAAAGGAAGAGTTTGGGGCCGATCCTGGTCACCCGATCGTCCAAGTTGTCAATCAACATAAGCGCGGCTTGTTACAGCTTTTTCAACAGAAAGGTCTGACTGAGTCACAAGCGATGCAACTGGCGCTTTTGTTTGAAGGGACAACAGCAATGGCAGAAACCGAAGACGCGGAAAAGGTGGGCAAAGAGCTTTTTTATCTTACGCAGCGTATATTTTAATCGATTACGGATGTGAGTTAAGGGTTTCATCGAGCTTGCATCTATTTTTTCACAATAAATATAATGATCGTTCTATATAGGAGGGTTGTAGATGAAACGAATCGTTTTTCCTGGAATCGCAATGATTGGCGTTTCTTATGCGTTGGCCCGTTTTAGTTTTGGCATGTTTTTACCGGATATAGCTGAAAGTCTCAACTTAATGGAAGCTGCTTTGGGAGCTGTCAGTTCCCTGGCTTACTTGGCATATTGTGTGGCTTTATTGACCTCTTCTGTATTCATTTATAGAGCTGGAGAACATACCGTTGTGCAAATGGCCGGGCTCAGTGCCGTCTTAGGAATGATAGGAATCGCTATTGCACCGAATCTCTATATACTGGCTGTGGGGGTATTCGTCGCAGGTCTGAGCAGTGGATGGGCATCACCGGCACTAAGCCAAGTGGCAACCCTCACCTTGAAGCCAGCCGATCGTGATCGGGGGAATACATGGATCAACACAGGCACCAGCTTTGGGCTTATTCTCTCAGGGCCTGTTGTGCTGTTATTCACCGAGCATTGGCGATTGTCCTATAGCTTGTTTGCTTTGATAGGAATAGGCGTTATGTTGTGGAATTGGAAGACAGCTCCGGCGGGGAAATCACGAAAAAATGAAAAGCCCGTTTCGGGGCACAGGCTGTTTAACCAGTGGAAGAGGAGCGGCGATTTATTAATCGCCTCTTTCTTGGTGGGTACAAGTTCTGCGATCTATTGGACGTTCTCCAGAAGTTATTTGACGGCTGAATATGACATGAGCTATATCGAAAGTGCTGCTTTTTGGATCATGATGGGGATTTCAGGAATTCTAGGCGGTATTGCAGGGGGAACCATTAAACAGTTTGGTTTAGCCATGGCTTATCGGTTTACTCTTGTCATCTTGGTCTTGTCTATCGCTATGATTACAGTACCCTTTGTTCTGATGATCTATGTCTCCGGGATATTGTTTGGTATCGCTTATATCTTCATGACAGGTGTTTTTATCGTATGGGGGACCCGTCTTTTTGCCAACAATCCTTCTGTTGCCGTCAGTCTCTCCTTTCTATTACTTGGGATCGGCCAATCTCTTGGTTCGGTGATCGCAGGTGCAATCATTGAAAGGGCTTCTTACACAGCGGGTTTCCTTCTATTCGCAGGAATTGGCTTAGTTGGCTTGGTTGTACCCGTAAAAATCAATGAAAATGAAATTGAACTCAAGTCAAAATAAGATTCTGCCTGCAGGGTAAGAGAAAAACGCAGAATTTCTGTGAATCGTGAGCGGATTTCCAGCCTAGACATTAGCGGTTATTAATAAGGGATAGGGCATGGGCCAGGTCCTCTTCTGTCATGGCAGCAACATCATGCCCTTTGGGGAAGAGCTCCCGAGGGAGCTTTATCTTCCTATTCATTTAATCCGGCACAAGTCATATTACTCTCTCTATATTTACCGGGAGTAATGCCTTCGATCTTCTTAAAAACCCGAATGAAAACGGTATCGCTTGTATAACCGACCATCTTGGCAATTTGTGCGTTGGTTAGCCCAGAATCCGACATCAGTTTCTTAGCGTGATCCATGCGTACGACAGTCAGATAGTCGTTGAAGTTCTGTCCACTCACTCTTTTGAAAAATTGTGAAATATATTGCGGCGTGATCTGCAAATGCTCAGACACTAAATTCAAGCTCATATTGGGATCGGCGTAATTCGCTTGAATGCAGGTTTGAATTTGCAGAAGGAGCTGTTCATTGTGATCGCTTCGTTCCAGTTTGAACGATTCGGCGGCCGATACATACAGGTCCTTCGCTTTTTCAAACATTTCGTCGGTTGTTTTACATGAAAGCAGGAAACGCACAGGGTGGATGTCACCTTCTGTAAGCCTCCGGTAGGCCAAAGTATCCGAATCCGATGTCATGATACGCAACAGGGTACCGGCAAGACTGAATAATAAGCATCTCCCAAGCTCCGGAGTGATGGATTCGTCGCGAAAATTTCGATCGAACAACTGCGTAAGCAGCCGGATAACTTGCTCTGTATCGCCGCTTCGAATACAGTTGATTAACTGCAGCTCGGTTTCGACGGGGTAATAATATTGCAGCTTTTTCTGGCGAATATCATGATAGTAAAAGGTCGACAGCTGCCCATTGACCATCCTGTACTCCAAGGCGGCAGCCGCTTCCAAATAGGCTTCTCCAATCTGATGCTGGCCCTTATGAACGCCGCTTATGGCTATGCTGATCTCCAGCTTGAACCTAGTCTCCAGCATGCGATGCAATTCGGATACGATGTCCTTAACCCGGCAAGCCGGATGATCCACCTGATCCGGCATTAGATTAACGAGCAGGGCCAGCCGGTCTTTCTCCAAGTCGATCGTATGTATCGTATGCCATTCGTAGATTGAATCTTCAGCCAGATTGGAGATGATAAATCGCACCAATGCCCATTGTTTTTCACTTTGGTTCGGTGCAAACCGGGTCATGTCATCCACTTGAACGAGAATGACGACAAAATGAGGAAATGGAAAATGGATGCCCATAAATTCCAGCGACTGTTTCATTTGCTCTGGAGGCTCAAAGTAGCCTTGAAGCACACGATGTAAATAGTTAGAACGAAGTATGGGCAGTTGTTGAGTCAGTTTGTTTTTAATATGCCTTTCCTCGTCCCAGGAGATCTTCATCATTTCCAGGATGTAGTCAAATTCATTCACAGCAGGTTTACGTGGATGAGACTTTCCGGCCTGAATCGCCTCTATCATTCTTTTGATTGGAAAATAGTTTCTATACGCGATTCCATATGCCGCTGCGCTCCCCGCAAGGATACATAGCAAGAGAAGCCACAACGCAAGATGCTCCATTTGTTTCACTTTCTGTAGATATACATTCAAAGGCATCACAGCAATATAGTACCATCCGACTTGTCCCGAGGTTGTGAATGATACCGTCACATCTTGACCGTTGAGATTGTAATTGCGTAAACCGGAGTTTGACTTCAGTTCATTCAATATCGAGTTTGATAATGGACTTGCACCAGGGGTACTGCTGATGAGTTCATGATTTTGGTTCACGATATAAACGGAACTCCCGTTTGCGGACTCGATTTGTCGTGTCATTTCGTGAATCTTGGTTTCATCAATCAGAACCGTAAGATTCCCTTTCATATTGGATGTTTCTTCGACCGGCAACGATTGCATAAAGGTAATCACTTGCATGGGGTCATCCTTCTGGTAGCCGTTTCGTTGTAAGGTGGAGGACGGCAGGTATGTTTGACTATGATAGCTAGTCATCTGCTTACGCCATTCTTCATAGGTCAGATGTTCAAAGCGATAATATTTATCATAAAAGTTGTGAGAATCGGTTACGAGATTCGGTTTGATCACAGAATCGCTTCGGTCCAAAAAAATATAGAAATCGTACACAAAATCCTTGGTAATTCTCGAATGCATTTTTAAATAATCTCTTGCAAACTGGACCAAATGATACCGTTCTGACAAGTCTTTGTTTTCCGTATCCAATAAATAACGCAGCTTCGGATTGAGTATAATTTGATGGGATAATTGTTCAATTTCTTTGAAATTGCTGTCTATATTGAGACGCATCTGCTCCAGCATGCCGAGATTGGACCTTTCCGCATTGGATTTCATGATATGTTCAATATTGGTATAGAACACAAACCAAATCAGAATGGGAACCAGGAGCAGAAGACAATTGGATACGAGCATCCTGATGAATAGGCTCCTTCTTTTGCTTCCGGCATTCTTTCTTCGAATGATTGAAAACATGGCGATCCTCCTAGTATAGAAAAGCTTGCTCAATCCCTATAATTCGGGAAGAGCAAGCTTACTCCCTTCGTTGGATGACCGATTCGTGTGATGATCATTCTTTTAACGCACCAATCAGGACACCGTGCACAAAATACTTTTGCAGAAACGGGTACAGGCATAATATTGGAAGTGTAGATATGATAATCGTCGCATATTTGATCGTGATCCCGATGTCCAACCGATCTGTGGCTGCTGCATCGGTCGTCATACTGTCCGTACTGTTCGAGATCAGAATTTCACGGAGCACTAGCTGTAGAGGAAATAATTCCCGATCACGCAAATAAATCAATGCGCTAAAGTATGAATTCCAATGTCCCACTGCATACCACAAAACCATGACGGCAATAACGGGCATCGAAAGAGGAACAATGATTCTGCTCATAATGATCCAATCATTGGCCCCGTCGATCCGCGCGGATTCCTCCAAACTAACGGGTACCGCTTGAAAGGCGGTTCGCATAATGATCAAGTTAAATGAACTGATAGCCCCCGGCAAGAGAAGAGCCCAAGGCGTATCCAGCATGCCGAGACTGTTCACCAGCAGAAAGGTTGGAATGAGCCCCCCATTGAACACCATCGTGATCACGATGATGAACATGATGAAATTGTTGAAATAGACGTTGCGGCGAGAAAGGGCATAGGCACCGAGCGTTGTCATGAATAGGTTGATGATTGTGCCGCCAGCGACATAGAAGAGGGTGTTCCGGTAACCGGTCAGAATCATGGGATTATCCATGACGGCTTTATACGCATCCAGATTAAATCCGGTAGGAAAAAACAGCATGCCGCGAAATCGGGCGATTTCTGCAGGATCGCTTAAAGATGCGAATAATACGTAAAGGAACGGATAAAGCGTGACGAAGCAAAGCAGGAGCATGAAGCATGTATTGACGACAGAAAATATCGATTCACCAAGGCTGCGTTTGTGAAACATACCGTTCCTCCCTTACCACAATTTATGTTCACTCACTCGTTTGCTAATGGAATTGGCGAGTACGATCAGAATGAAGCTGATGACCGAATTGAATAGTCCAACGGCAGCGGTATAACCGAAATCGGCTCCCAGGATACCTTTCCTGAATACATAGGTAGAGATGACATCGGCCGTCTCATAGGTCATCGGATTGTACATCAAAATAATTTTCTCGCTCCCGACGGAAAGCATGGATCCCATGTTGAGAATGAGCAATATCACAATGGTCGGCATGATCCCGGGCAGGGTAATATGCAAGGTCTGTTTCCATCGTCCCGCTCCGTCAATCCGGGCCGCATCATAGAGAGTCGGATCAATGTTGGCTATGGCGGCGAGATAGATAATAGAGCCCCATCCGATTCCCTGCCAGACGCCGGAAGATACGTACATGAACCGAAACCACCCCGGCTCCTGCATGAATGCAATCGGTTCAAGTCCGATCATGCCAAGAAGTTGATTGACCAAACCGTCGCGGGCAAAGAAATCGATCATCATCCCGACCACAACGACAATGGAGATAAAGTGCGGGAGATAGCTTATCGTCTGTACGATCCGTTTAAAAAAGCTCCTGCGAATCTCATTAAGCAATAAGGCAAGTATGATCGAAGCGGGGAACGCAAACAGCAATTCATAGATGTTGATCAGCAAGGTGTTCCGAATCAGTCTCCAAAAGTAGTAGTTTCCAAAAAAACTTTCAAAATGATCGAAACCCATCCATGGACTTCCCCAAATTCCGTCTGCAAGTCCGTAATCTTTAAAAGCGATTTGCAGACCATACATGGGTCCGTAATGAAAAACGATGTAGTAGGCAACGACGGGCAGCAGGATAAGATAAATGTAGCGGTTCCGAATAATGTCCTTTTTTATCATGCTCCATTTCTTCTCTGCCCGGTTCCCCGTTGCCGTCTTCACAATGTTTCTCTGTACATTAGTAGGCATGGTTTACTCCTTCTTTGAATACCGGAGAACGGCAAGCCGCAAGCTTTCCGTCTCCAGTGTAGTAGGCATGTTATCGGTTGTTATAGCGTTCCAATCCGGATTGCTGCATTTGAATTGCCTCGTCGATACCCATGCTTTTCATGGTAGCGACATACTCATCGAACTTATCCAGCGATTCTGCGCCCATAATGAATTTAACGATCATTTCATTTTTATACGTATCGATATCGTTCATGATCGAGGCATATCGGCTATTATTTTCCCGGGCGATGGTGATCGGAGGCATTCTTTTTTCATTCGAAGGTTCTGCCCAGACCGTCAAAGCTTCTTGCTGCTCCGGTCTGGCCGCATATTGCTCCATATAGCGTACATCCTGCAAGAAAGGACCCGCATCAGCGGACAAGACATGCTGTTTCAGGGATTGGGCAAGCGGCAATCCTTCCGGATTGTTCATGACGGAATCCATATATTTCGGATAACCGTCAACCATCGTATAGGATGTGCCTTCTTTACCGAAGTTCATGATCATTCGTCCTTCTTCACTATAGAAATAATCGAAAAATTTTACGGTTTCAGCGATGTGCTTGTTGCTTTCAGTTATAGCAGTGAATATGCCGACAATCTGATTGTCCATTTGACCGAATATCGGTTTACCGCCAGATTGTGACGTCGGATAGGGTGTGGCAATAAGCTTGAATTGCGGTTCCTTGGACTCCATTAAATCCATAAACCTGCCCATGCCTCCGCCTACAGCCATAACAGCCGCACCGACCTGATTGCCGGTTATTTTGGCATCGTACATTTTGCTGTCATTGGCTGCAAAGTCTTTGTCCAGCAAGCCTTCATTGTACCAACGGTTCATAGTTGTAAGGTATTGCTTATATTCGGGTTGAACGGGGCCATATTTAACCGTATTTCCTTCGTGATAGAAGCCGTTCGGGATGCCAAAAGCGCCAGTAAAGGCAAGTTCGCCTGCTCCCATCATGATCGGAATTTCATCCGCCTTTCCGTTGCCGTTGGGATCTTGTTCCTTAAACGCTTTCAAAACGGTATACCATTCGTCGATGGTTCTGGGAATAGGCAAATCCAACTTGTCCAACCAATCTTTACGTATAACCGGGCCGGAGTGGGTTTGCAGTTTTCTCACGGGGCGGATGAACGGAAAACCGATAAGATCGCCATCGTCCGTTGACGCCTGTCTTCTCCATTCCGGGTTTTCGTCCAGCAGCTTTTTGAAGTTAGGCGCTTGGTCCAAATAGTCATTTAATGGAATGATCTTTCCATCCTTAATCGCTTTTTGAGCGCCTCCAGGATAATTATTCCACGAATATTCAACGACATCGGGCAGCGATTTCGAGGCCATCATCAAGTTGAATTGTTCGCCAGCTTGGCCTTGGGCCGGGTGTTGGTAATCGATTTTGACACCGGTTTTATTTTCGATTTCTTGAATAGCGGTAATCTCACCATAGCTTTTCATAATAGCGGCTGCGTCGGGATGCATCTGTTTCCAATACGATAAGTTGCTCAAAGGTTCAGTTGACTCTGTGGATTCCGTACTCCCCTTTGGCATCTTCTCACTGCTGCAGCCGGCCATCGCTGTGGCAGCCAGTCCCAGACATGTTATAACAGGTATAAGCTTATTGATGATTTTCCTGCTCATCTGCATAAACCGTAGTTCCTCCTCCATATTTGATGTGCTTTTGACATATTCAGCATAAAGGATGGTTGTTTTTTCCGGAATCATATAAAATCAGGAAAGGGTTGCCATTATTAAGATCAAGCACTGGCGAATATAAAACTGAATCGACCATATTAAAGAATGGCCCTTTTACAGAAGGGGAGATTTCAAATCATTGGGGAGGGATGGAGGGATGGAATTCATGGATGATTTTACGAAGAAACGGATCATAAAAATTATGGATGAATACGTTCAACATGCAATACCTGAACATGTGAAAAACCAGATTAGATGCAGTTATAAGATCAGAGGAAACCATGTGACATTAATTGAAGAAAGGCAAGCTTTTCAAAGCGATCAATGGGTACAGATGCCAATCGCTCAGTTCCGATTAGACAAGAAAGAATGGAAGATCTATTGGAGAGACAGTAAAGAGAAGTGGCATTTCATAGAGGAGATCAAACCGAGAGAAGATTTTGAAACCCAGTTAAAGATCGTAGATGAAGACCCTAACGGAGTGTTTTGGGGTTAACTCGAAGAAGCCAATGGCATCTCATAACATGATATTCACGCTTCGGGCATACGCCCTCGGTTCGGCAGAAGGGCTTCGGGAAAGCAGAGACAGCCCGAACACACTTGGCATTCCCTAAATACTGGAATGTTAGATGAAATCGCTGAAAATCTATTTAGATAAGTATGATCATGACTATAAACAATAATGGAATTATTAAGTTTGGACTTTAAGGTTCTCGGGTTCGTGAATACAAGAACGTTAGACGGAATTATTTGAAGCAGGAAAGGATGGGAGACAATGAAATTAGAGGTTTTAAATGTTCCCTCGTTTTGGAAAACGGAAATGAAACAAAAATATGTTCAACTTTATGAGGAAAATAGTAAGTTAGTTGTTCTGTTTCCCGGGAAAAACTATCCTTGTGATAAACCAAGTCTACATTTTGCTGGAACTTCTGCAATTCAAAGTGGTTTTGACTTATTGGTACTTGAATATGGATATCAAGCTGCAAGAACGAATTTGGATATTAATGATCTGCAAAGAGTAATAGAAGATAGCCAAGAATCGGTTCAACGAATCATTGGCAAGTATAATCAAGTTGTTTTTATTAGTAAGAGCTTAGGAACAATAATTGCTGGAGAAGTTCATGAAAAACTTGATATTCCGGTAAAGCATTTATTTTTGACACCAATTAAAGACACCATTCACTATATCAACAAATTTAATGGACTTGTGGTTTATGGTACAAAGGATGAAGTGTTTAATAATGAACTTGCAAACCAAATTAACATAGACAAAGTCAGAAAGGTCATTGAAATTCCTAATGCAAATCATGGTTTAGAGACCAATAATGTTGAGGAAAGTATTGAGATTCTAAGTAAACTTGTAAGGATATATATGGATTTTCTAAGTAAGTAATCAGTAGGTATAACAAGGTGACTTCGTCTAACTCCATATTAAGAAAAAGGGGCATCCCACAAGATCTAAGATCTGTTGGGATGCCCCTTTTGAGTCAAAAATACGCTTTACATGCGTCAGTTGATATTTTGTATCTTCACAGGCGATGGAGCCGCACCGGCTGACTTCCGCTTGGCCAGATCCATCTTACGTTGCAGCATACCGAGCACGATATCCGCAACGATTGCCAGCACCGCGGCAGGAATGGCGCCTGCAAAGATCCGGAGGGAGTTATTGCTGTTCAGTCCAGCGTAGATTTCCCGTCCAAGCCCGCCACCTCCCACTAGGGGAGCGATCGTGACCACGCCAATGGCGATGACGGCGGCAATGCGCAGACCTGACATGATATACGTCAGCGCCAGCGGAAAACGCACTTTCACGAGCATTTGGAAGGGGCTCATCCCAATTCCTTTTCCAGATTCAAGATAGCTGGGATCCACCTGTTTTAATCCCACGTACGTATTCCGTGCGATTGGATTCAGTGAATACAGGAAGAGTCCCACCATGACCGTTGTCGTTCCGAGTCCCATCCATAACATGAGAACAACCAGCATGGCCAAGCTCGGTACCACCTGAAGGATGTTGGTGATAAACAAAATGATCTTGGCAGCCCATTTGCTTTTCGAGCAGAGGATACCAAGCGGCACGCCGACGATGAATGCCAGCCCCAGACCGATAATCACCATCGTAATATGCTGGATGAAATACTCCCAGAGCAACCCCTGATTTCGTGATATATACGACAAAAAGTCGGCAAATGTTAATTGTTCACTCTCCATGATTACCCTCCTTTAGCTTTTCAAGAGGCCCTGCTCTTTTAAGTACGCGATCGCGACCTCCCGCTCGCTTTTCTTCTCAATGTCCACCTGATAATTAAGCGATATCATCGTATCTGCATCCAAATGACCGATTAATGGCGCTATCGTATCCTGAATTTCGGGATGCTCCTTCAAAAGGTCCGAACGCAATACCGGACTTGCATCATAGGGAGGGAAGAATTGCTTATCATCCTGAAGCGTCTGCAATTGGTAGGCTTTCAGCCGGGAATCCGTAGAATAGGCCAACACGATATCCACCTGCTCATTGGCTACTGCGCTGTATACCAGACTGATTTCCATGGGGAACACCTGACCGAATTTAATGCCATATGCTTTGGAAAACGCCGGATATCCATCCGTGCTTCTCTCCAGCCACGTCGTATCTACCCCAAGCTTCATACGGTCCATGTCTTTTTTGACATCGGAAATTTTGGTATACCCGTTGGCTTCGGCGAGATCCTTTCTTACCGTGAACGCATAGGTGTTCTCAAAACCCAGAGGGTTCATCCAGGTGAACCCGAAGTGTTCCTGGAATCCATCTTGCGCTTCCTTCAAAACTTTGGCACGATCTTTGGTACCGCTGATCGGGAAATGGTTGTTGAAAATCTCACCGGTATATAATGTCGCCATTTGAACGTCGTTTCTTTTCATCGCATTGATGACCAATGAACTCGATGCCAGATCGGGGATTATATCCACCTTCAGATCGGTTTGGTCTTCAATCAGCGCTTTATACATTTCAGCCATAATCTTGGTTTCGGTATAGGTTTGAGTCCCGATCGTAATCTCGCTTTGAATTCCGCATGCGGAGGTTAAAGCGGCAAGAGCCATCATGCAGATTAACATCGGAGCCCATTTAAGCTTTTTCAGTTTCATCACGCCTTCCTTGTTCCGTCCGGCTCGCTGTCTACGGTAGATGTGACTCATATCGCAGCGTCCCGGGTCTGAGTCTGATGGTAGTGTTTGCTTAGCCAGCCCTCAAGCATCCCAAGCAAACCGTCAGCTACAAGTGCCAGGAGAATGGCACCAATGCCACCGATGAAGATCATCTCGGGCTTGTTGACACCAAGTCCAGATACAATAAGCTGGCCTAAGCCGCCAGCACCAATCAGGGAAGCCAGTGTTGCCCAACTGATGATGTACACGGTCGTAATGCGGATACCGGACATGATATAAGGAAGCGATAAGGGAAGCTGAATCCTCAAAATCGTTTGGGCGGTGCTGTATCCCATCCCCCTGGCCGAATTGAGCACCCCTTTATCCACGGAGTGAAAACCGTCATAGGTATTCCGCAGGATGGGCATGAGGGAGTACAGAAACAGCGCCAATATGGCCGGCTTCATGCCGATGCCAAGCAGCGGAATCAGAATAGCCAGAAGCGCCAGGCTTGGAACCGTCTGAAACAGGTTCGTAATGAAAAATACGATGCTGTTCATCCAGCCTATCCGGTTGTATACCAACAGGATTCCGATCGGTACGGCAACAACAGTCCCTAAAAGCACGGCAGAGAATGAGAGGACCAGATGCTCCTGCAATGCATTTAGAATATCCGGATAACGATCTGTGATAAAACTCCAGAATGCGTTCATATCACTCACCCTCTCCGTTCAGCACCGGAGGAACCATCGTTGGATAGACTTCGGCCAAATGTTTAACCACACTGCCTCTTGTGATTAATCCGAGGAACCGGTTATTACTGTCTATGACAGGGAGATTGCTGAGCTGATGGCTGTCCATGATCTCGATAGCCTGTGGAAGCGTGCTTCCCGAAGCCACGGAAAAACGGACCGGGTGCATAACGTCCGCCACGGTTTTTCCTTCCTCGCCGTATTGGTCGAGTACCCGGTAGATTGAAACCGCTCCTTGAAGCTGACGGTTACGGTCCACAATCAGCAGTGAATCGACCCGCTTCATTTCCATCATTTTGATGGCTTCAGCTAATCCCCGGCTCGGGAATGCCGTGACCGGATTCGTAATCATCACTTCATCTACAAGCGGAATTTCATAGGCGCTTTCATTTTCATTTTGCAGACGTTTGGAACCGATAAAGTCACGTACAAATTCGTTTGCGGGATGCCGTAAAATGGTGTCCGGTCTACCCGTTTGAATCACTTCTCCATCTTTCATCAGAACGATGGTGTCCGCAATTTTAATAGCTTCATCCATATCATGCGTAACAAAGATAATGGTTTTATTGAGCTCCTGCTGGAGCCGGATCAGCTCATCTTGAAGCTGCTCGCGACTAATGGGATCCAGTGCGGAGAACGGCTCGTCCATCAGGATGATATCGGGTTCAGCTGCCAGCGCTCGCACGACGCCTACACGCTGCTGTTGTCCGCCACTAAGCTCGGATGGATAGCGCGTACCATAAATGGTGTGGTCCAGTCCGACCATGTCCAACAATTCATTTACTTTTTGATCTGTTTTGTCTTTATCCCACTTCTTTAAACGCGGAACCACGCCCGCGTTCTTGGAGATATTCATATGCGGAAATAAACCAACGCTTTGAATGACATAGCCGATATTGCGCCGCAGTTCAACCGGATTCAATCTCGAGATATCCTTACCGTCAATCAGAACTTTGCCCGATGATGGCGTATTGAGCGCGTTGATCAGCTTCATGGTTGTTGATTTGCCACAACCGCTCGGACCGATGAGGACGGTGATTTCCCCTTTTTTGAATTCGAGATTAATGTCTTTCAGCGCGTGAAAGCCATTATCATAAACCTTGTTCACATGCTCCAGTACTATCATTCAATCGCCCCTTTGCAAGCAGTATCCATATTATGCGGAGCATTTGGCATATCATCCATCGGGGCCCAAAAAACTGTTGAGGGAGAAGTGTGGTGCCAGAGATAAGGGAAGGCGTCAGCCTTGTTATGTAGAAATGGACAATGACGCTAAGCAAGTTAGCATTAAAAGAAATCAAAATGGAAAAGGATTAAGCGCATGATGAAGGGGTGGAGAAGATCTAAGAGGAAGCCCTGAAGGTACTAACAATATAAGTTAAAAAACTTCGTTATGGCATTGACTTACATACCCAAAATTCCACCTTTATAAGCATTGTAGCTTTCCAAAACTGTGCAATCCCTTGTTACATCCATCCGAAGAAGTATTCCAAGCCTGTATGCCCCTGTTCGTATTCGGGAAAATATGCGTTCTCATACATGAATCCCTGTTATACCTGCGAGAATCAAGCAGCTATGTCATGGTGCCACTGCTTCCCTCGGCCCAAATGGATATATGCAAAATGCGTAAGCAGGCAACGAGCCCCTTTCGAGTAGGACTGTATGACTGCCAAATGCATTAATATGTTTAATACAATTACCCAGTTAGCATTAGTTTGAAACATGTATGCAGAACGATATTGAATTTTTAGTACTTCGGGTCCAGAACTGTCCATGAAGCAAACCCGCTCTGTAACGACATTGCTCAATCGGAAAGTATGGGTGATCCAAGTTTTGAGATTTTCGATTATTGTACTATGATAAACTTGATTCCGTTTGATTCGAACGATGGTATGGGACAATCCCCTTTAAGGAGTGGTAGATATGGCGCGTGTGTTATTTATTAATGGTGGATCTGAGGGACATATCAATCCAACGATTGGCGTGGTGCAAGAGCTTATTTCGCGTGGAGAAGAGGTCGTGTACTTTTGTATAGAAGCTTTTCGGGAGCGTATCGAGAAGACGGGGGCAACCGTTCGAACGTTTGATGATCAAAAATTTATTAGCGCCTTTATCTCAGGTGGGAGAGATTATATGCTCGAAAGAGTCAACGGTCTTTTACTTACGGCTGATATCGTCATACCAAGCGTTCTTGAACAGATTAAAGGAGAGCATTTTGATTATATCATCCATGATTCCATGTTCGGTTGCGGTCGTTTACTTGCTCAAATTCTTAAGCTTCCTGCAATCAACTCTTGTACTACTTTTGCGCAGACAAAAGAATTATTCGATAAAATGCTGGAACCATTTTATTTAAATGCCCCTGCTGACATCGTTAAACCTATAAACGATAAATTCCAAAGCCTGGCGACAATGGTGAAGGAAAAATATGATGTGGAAATCGATTCGCCTTATGAAGTGATTTGCAATCCTGCCCCGCTGACGATTGTTTATACAACAAGGGAGTTTCAGCCTGATGAAGAAGCATTCGACCCATCGTATAAATTTGTAGGTCCATCCATCTCTACACGAGTAACGCAAGAAAACTTCGACTTTACTGCAATCGAGGGAGAAAACCCCATTTACATATCACTGGGTACCGTGTTTAATCATGCGATGGATTTTTATAAGCTTTGTTTTGAGGCATTTGGGAAAACGGATCACACGATTGTCATGTCGATTGGGAGTAAAGTCCAAATTTCTGATTTAGGTGAAATTCCTCCAAACTTCATCGTGAAAAATTATGTTCCACAAACCGATATACTGCAATACGTTAAATTATTTATTACACATGGTGGAATGAACAGTACCCATGAAGGTCTTTATTACGGGGTTCCGCTCATTGTAATTCCACAAAGCGCGGATCAGCCGATCATTGCGGGGCAAGTCGCCCATATCGGAGCAGGCATTACATTACAAATGCAAGGATTGACTGCAAATCAACTACGTGAAGCTGCAGATCATGTGTTAAGCGACTCAACTTATAAGAAAGCTGCTATTAATATTGGGAAATCTTTTCGACAATCGGGTGGGTACCATCAAGCTGTTGATGAGATTTTTGAATTTAAAAGTCAATAAAGATTGTGTACTGGAAAAAAACACGAGACCGACAGGATCAAGAGCAGATAACAATAGCACCGTTACAAACAGTCAATAACTGTTCACACGGTGCTATTCATATTCATGTCAATCCTTGACCCGACGGGTTCTAACGTTATGATAAGTATATGTAGATTTTGAAGCGTAGTTCTCTTCTAAACGCGAATGTCAATACCAATACTCCTTTGTGTATGTAGATTATTATCCTTTTTCTTGTCGGTATCCTGATTCTGCCTTAGCGTATCCGCAGCGTTTACAGTTTGAGCAGATACGGATACACCCTCCTTATCAACATCCTCTCTGGTGACGATCTTCTTGTTATCGCTTTGAATCTCTTCTTTAGTGGCTTCGATCTTTTCACTCATCTTACGATCCAATTCAGTAATTTTCTTCTCGATGTTTAGCGCTTCATCGGTTTTCGATTTATTAACTGTCAATTCTAGATTCTTTCTCATTTCCGATTTGCCTGGGTCGCCGGGTTCATTCTCACCTCCAAGAAGAGCTCTTCCCTTTCTTACTTCATGCCTAAGAGTGTCAGTTTCCACTTTCAGTGATCTACGTACACTTGCCATTTTGGTCAATTGGTCATGTAGATTACTAGCTTGTAAAAACTTTTCCACTGATATGCCTGATACATCTTGCTTACTTGTATCCATTTCGATTTTATTACTCAAATTCTCCTTTTGAGAAGAAGCACTATTGTTATTTTTATTCTCCTCAGTCTTCTCCATTCTCTTCTGCATAATTTGAGATTCAAGTAATTGCATATCCGTGGTTAAAAGTTTAATTCTTTCATCTTTTTGTTTAGAGTCCAGCTTTTCGTCTGATTTAATACTCGCGATTTTTTCATTAATAATTCCTTTTTGATTGATTAGTTGCTCAATCTCCCGGTCAATAGGAGACATAATATTTGTTCTGGACTTTACAGGCGGCGTAGACTGTGGTCTGCTTGATACGTTTGAAATTTGAGGCATTTAAACACGTCCCTTATAACGAAATGGTGAATATTTCCTTATGGTTATTATCGGTTGTTAACCATATGAATATTAACAAGTATTTTATATGATATTAAAAAAAAGGAGACTGTCATCTCCACATTGTAGTGAAAATCCTTTATGTAGATAATTTAGATGAAAGAAGATGTTAGAGTGTATATTTGCTGAATGATTGAATATCGAGGAATGATAGTTGGTTAGTGGATGGATTGAAATCAGATAACACAGTATTCAAACTATTGGACTACCAGCCCTTGATTGTCATATGTATAATGATGGAAGAAAGGTTATCTGAATCTTATGTGAAACACCTGAAAATAGTAATATTAACAATCGATTTAAGGGACAATGATCCGTAATTTAGTTTTTAGTTTAAGGGGGCTAATAACCTTAGATGCCGTTAAATTACAAAATTCAGAATAACTATGTAAAAGATAAGGAGACGTTTCGATGACTGCAAGGCCCCAACTGGTATTGGATTTAGCCGGTGTATTAATCAGTAATTTTTCATCTGCGGTTTGGCTCCAATTATCTGAGGGTTCAGAAATTTCATTTCACGACATTCGAGAACAATTTGATGAGGTTCGAAAGGATTTATGGACTGGAAAGATCAAAGAAGATGAATTTTGGGAATGGATGAGCCTGCGAATGAAGCAGATCAACAAAGAGCAAGGCAGAACGTTGTTGATGCAATCACTGGAACCGCTCCCTGGATTAAATTACTTGGCTGAGTGGAGTGAAATCGCAGATATTCATATATTAAGTAATCATTGTAGGGAATGGTTGGAACCGATTTTAGAAAGAGTAGAACCTTATACAAGGAGCATAACGATTTCAAATCAAGTAGGGTTAAGAAAACCTGATATACGAATTTATCAACATGTCGGCAAACAATTTGAATCAGGCCAAACGGTTGTTTATATTGATGATCAAGAAAAGAACCTAAACCCGGTTATCGAACTTGGATGGAAAACGCTATTAGCAGATAAAGAGCATAAATGGATAGAAAAAGTCGAATCCATGATGGGAGAGGGGAAAGAACTTGATCAGAAAAGAGATTCAATTGATTTTAGATAGCTTACCGGAAAGAGAATTGCAAAAAATATATTGGTCAATAAAATTATTTCAAGAGAACTATTTATACAGGGAAAAACTAATTGAAAAAGCCGTAATCATCTCAGATGTATTTGATGGAGCAACAGAAATTATTAATAAATGGGACAAAACATTTACATTGAACATTAGCGACGATATAAAAGAAAGCATTTATTACAATCAATATAGGTGGCATATTTTTAGTTATGAAGTACAAGATTGTTTGAAAGCACATGAAGCAAGAAATGCTTTTAATACTGAAATAAAAGATGAATTATATGTAATGTACCAAAACTCTCCCGATGTATTTCTATACAGTAAAGCAAATGCAGTAGTCGCGGAGGATTTTGATTCTCAACAAGATATATATATTTTTGATAAAAACTTTACTTGGACGTATGTGAATACCCATGAAGATATGTGTGGGCCGTACTTTTACAAAGTGAAATAATTTCGACAGTAACCGGGCGAATCTATATTTGGGAGGGATTCAGAAAGTGTATAGAAAACCAGTATTTATCATTTCCGTCATCTTGTGCTTACTAATTAGCGTAAGTTGTAGTAATAACAATGAAGTTACTACTGACGACATTGACAATATAAGTTTAGAATTAGTTGAACAAAAAGAAGAATTAAATGGAAAAATATTCACATTAAAATTACATAACAAGTCTGGTCATATTATAGTACAAAATAATGTATATTTAAGTTTTCCCATAAAAATTGAAAACGGTTCTAAAGGGAATGATTTTAAGATCGAAGCTAGAAATAATAAACTCAATATTGATCCAGGAGAAGAAATACTTCTTACCGTATTTGCTCCGAAGGAAATGTATGAAGGGAACCATAATATTGACTTAGAAGCTCCTCATATCGAGATTAAAGGTTTCTTTAATGAAGTAACCGAAAGCAATCAATTCAATATGATTGGAGGGCATCGTACTACGGACTCGTAGATACAAAAATTGTTATATGCAATCATTGTAACGAGTTTCAAGGAGGAGAAATGAATACTGATCTCAGACAAACAATTCAAAGTACCATTGAACGATACATATCGCCAACCGCTGAAATTTTAAGTATTAATGATCTTGAGTTAGCCTACGGTTTATCAGCCGTTGCCCTAAAGAGACATGAAATACGATTGAGAGATAATAATGATGAAAGAACTATTAATCTTATTTCAAAGCAAGCAACTCTGATTGAAAGGCGAGTGCTCTCTCATCTTTTAGAACAATCAGCAAATGTACCTTTTAGTTTTACACTCGATTTAATAAGTAGCAATAGAGCGTATCTTTGCATGCAAGATGTTGACTATGAGACAGATTACAGCAATTTGAATTATCATTTGCTTCAATCGAATGAACTATTGGCATTATCTCATATTCATGCAGTCAATTATCAAAAGTCGGATGAATTGAATTGGCTCCCTTTTGCAAACTCCAATCATATTGAATATGCATTAAACGAAAAGTGGAGACCAAGTTGGGACGAGGCAAAGCTGGATGCAGATTTTATAAGTACATTTGGTCATTATATTTCTGAAGTTGAACAATCAGCAGAATATATTGTTAAAGACATCGAGGAAGTTCTTTTGGACCAAAGTTCCCATACCCTCATACATAATGATTTACATCCTGGAAATACATTAATTTATAACAATAAAGAAGTATATTTTATTGATTGGGAAGAAGCGAGATATGGATCATTGTACTTAGATATTTCACTTAGATTTAGAGAAGCTTCACAAGCGGAAAATTATAGGCAATTGATAAATTCTCGGGGGCTGAATTTATCAGAGGATATTTTTACGAGACGTTTTACTGTAGCATCACGATATATGGGATTACGTTATATGTCATGGTTCCTGCAGGTATGGAAAGAAGAAGAGAGATGGCTGAATGAACTAAATAAGTATCTGAAGATGGCGATATCGTAGATAAGATGATGAATGCGATTCACAGTAGGGAATTTAGTATGAAGAATAAACGAAACACATTGAGAATGCTCGACTCTTAGTATGATAAAATTATGATAGAAAGAAGAATTAGAACGAAGTTGTAGGAGGTAGAACGAATAAAATGGCAAGAAGTAAGAGAACTGTGTCCTAACCAATTTGTTCTGATTTCCATAGGTTGTTTCTTGTTCCGTATCAGGAGTAAATATAACTATCTCGGGATATATAGCAGATGAAGTTTCATCTGTGGGGATCCAAATACTGTGTATATGTTTTTTGTTGTTCTATTATTAAGTAGTTAGCTGAGCCTGAAGTAAATTAACCTGAGAACTGTGGGGACATGAAGATGACGAAGAAGCTATATTACGAATCCGCTTATATTCGGGAGTGGGAGACACAAATCACACGCAAACTGGAGCGGGAGGACGGGACCTATCTGGTAATGGAGGAAACGGCCTTTTATCCGCACGGTGGAGGGCAGCCCTGTGACCTGGGGTGGATCGATAACATTCCCGTTCTTGATGTCGTTCAGGAAGAAGGAGAAATTCTGCATAGAGTCGAGCGTTTGCCTGAGAAGGAAGAGGTTAGCTGCCGTTTGGATTGGAATAGAAGGTTCGATCATATGCAGCATCATAGCGGCCAGCATCTCCTGTCGGCCATGTGTCTGGAAGTATGCCAGGCGGAAACACTCAGTTTCCACCTGGGTCAAGATTACGCTACGATTGATATCGCCCGATCTGACCTGTCTCAGGCCCAACTGATGATGCTGGAATTGGAAGTTAACGATCAGATTTACCTTAATCGAAAAGTGACGAATTATTTTGTGAGCCGGGAGCAGGCTGCTGCCCTGCCGCTGGTGAAGCAGCCGAAGGTAAGCGACGATATTCGGATCGTAGAAATCGATGGTATCGAATATAACGCCTGTGGAGGTACACATATCTCCGCAACAGGTGAGATCGGAATGATCAAACTGCTGAGAGCCGAGAAGCAGAAGGGGCATATGCGCATCTATTTTAAATGCGGATATCGAGCGTTGAGAGAGTTTAATGCCGGAATGGAGATTCTCGGCAGCCTATCGGCTAGGTTTAATACCGCAAAGGAAGAGATTTTAGATCGGATTGCAAAATGGGATCAAGAACAGAAACAACTCCAGGCTGAATTGAATACTCTGAAGGCCGAGAATGATGCTTACCTGGTAGGAAAGCTATTGGCAGACCGTCAGGGCAACCTGATCAGACACGCATTTGGGGACAAGGCACTTAAGGATATGCAGAACCTGGCGGCCAAGATCACCGGAGAAGCTGACATTATCGTGCTCTTCGTATCCAACGCGGACCATAAGGTAGTCCTCGCTCAAGGAGGAGCGAGCGGACTCGCTTGCGGTGCGTTCTTCAAGCAGCACCTGGCTGATTATCGCGGTAAAGGCGGAGGCAACGACAAGATAGCCCAGGCCGGTTTTGCCACCGGGGAGGATGCCATGGCGTTTTACCATTTTGCGGCGCAGTCATTAAGTCAGCTTGAAGAGGAGTAAGCGATCTATAAGTAGAAAGTATCCAAGCGGCTTAAGCAGATTTTTTTGTTTTATAACTAAGTGGCGTAAGTCCATTAAGTGTGAATAAGACTGAAACCTCACGCATGCGGTTACATGAAGATTCAATCCACAGAGTAAAGAGTTGTAAATGTGTCGGGGATATTGACATCAATGGCAACTAGCCCTGAATATATTGAAGTCTACGCATAAGCTCGACATCACGCCTCAGCCTAAGATAAGTACTATCTAAGCTGGGGCGTTTCATTAATATACAGAACGGTATGTGAAATCTTGTAGTTATGAGTTCCCGTTCAGGGAGTATGAAAAAAACAATTATTTTATTATTGGGTATCTGGAGTACCAGGAGAATCATTTAAAGTTGATGATGACCTATTAATTTATTTAGTTAAGAATTTAAAGAGCAACTTGTAAGTGTCAAAAGAAATGACGACTCCATTTAGAATCATTGTAAACATACAATTTAGAGAGAAGGAAGTGAAATGAAGTGAAATCTCCAGGCGGTTCAATATTTCCTTATTATTATAAGGGCGGTGAAATTCATTGTCTAAAGTATGGGAACAAATATAAAGATGAAGAAAAGCTTTTTGAATTGATGAAACAAGAAGAGGATTTCATAATCAAAACAAACAAGAAATTAAAAATATGGGTGGATATGTATACAACATCGGTGACAAGTAAGGTTCTTCAAGAATTAATAAATAATCTAAAGAATTTAGATAACTATATTGAGAGACTATCGTTTGTCGGGTTATCTGGAATAAACGAATGGAGGTTAAAAAGAAGTATCAAAAAAGCAGGGATTACCCTTAAAATTTCTTATTATTCTGACCCTGAAGATGCCAAGACATGGTTAGTAAGTGAAAAATAAATGAGGGTTTGACTATGAATCTGGAATATAAAATCAATGATGACTGTATTGTCAGTGAGGTTGAAGAAGTGTTTATTCGATCAGGGATCAGGAGACCGGTAGGCGATTCAGATCGAATTCAGAGGATGATAGATAATGCAGATGAGATTATAACGGTAAGAGAAGGAAGTAAACTGGTGGGATTTTTGAGGGCAATTACAGATTATTCATATTGCTGCTATATTTCAGATATTGCAGTGGATACGGACTATCAAGGATTAGGAATTGGCAAAGAACTAATAAGAATTTTGAAGGACAAATTAGGAGAAGACGAAATTCAATATGTGCTCACTTCAGCACCGAAAGCCGTAGGATTCTATGAGAGGATCGGATTTGAACGTGCAGAAAAAGCATTTGTAATAAAAAGAAAACGGAATTGACGATATGGATCAAAAATCTCTCTGGTTCGTAATATAAGAAAACCTATAAGCTACTTAATGCAATATAATCAATAAATCATAGAATCGGGGATGTAACAGTGATAACAGAACTGAATAAATCAGAATTTTATAAGATAAAACACATTACGGATAAGTATGAAAATATCGAGGTTAGGGCTGTAGTTAACGGGAATAACCCGGGTGGGGTCTATGTAGATCATCCAACAGAACCCACAGCAGCATTAATTTGGATTGAAGGACAAAAAGGTTTTCAAATTATTGGAGATGCTCAGAGTAAACCATTTTTAACAGGATTAGAAGAATACATGAGAAATCATATAGAACCCAAACTACAGAAGCAAAATATTAATTGGGTCGAGATTGGCCTAGATCCTGATCCTTGGAATAAAACGATACAAAACATTTTTAAAAAGCGCGATATTTCGAGTGATACTCAACATGTGTTCACATTAAGCGGGAAACCTCAACCGATTAAATTTCAAGATCAAGAGGTGAATATTCAACGGATAAGTCGTGAGTTATTGAAGTCAAGACGATTGGAAAACCATTCGTTTTTAGAAAACAAAATATTACGGTTTTGGGATTCTACAGACTCTTTCTTAGAGCAAGGCTTCGGATACTTTGTTGAGGATAATAACAACGTGGTGAGTTTATGTTTCTCAGCATTTATTGTGGATAAAACGCATGCAATTGATATAGAAACTCTTGAAGAGCATAAAAGAAGAAATTATGGTGCTTCAGTAGCCCGGGCATTTGTGCAGGAATGCGTACAAAAAGGGATTCATCCATACTGGGACTGTACTCCGGATAATACAGGGTCTATTCGACTTGCACAGAAAGTTGGAATGTCCCTTGATTTTGACTACCAAATATCATGGTATGGTTTATCATAATGGCATTTTAGAGAAACATCTCAGTTGATGAAAGTATATAAAGTTAATTTTGAGGAAGTGATTGGATTGGAATATCAAGCACCTAAACAATGTATTTCGGTTTCAGCTCTAGTCACTAATGATCGTGGGGAGGTATTGTTGCTTAGAACACATTGGCGTTCAGATACATGGGAAATGCCAGGTGGAAATGTTGAATTGGGGGAACCCCTTGATAAAGCAATTTGCAGAGAGTTTCTCGAGGAGACGGGCATCGTTATTAAGCCAATTGGTATAACCGGTGTTTATATGAACACAACAAAACAAGTTTTGTCTATATGTTTTAGAGCTCAATACATAAGTGGAGAAATTAAAATACAAGAAGACGAGATACTCGAAGCTAGATACATAAAAATTGATCAATCTAACATCGAGGAATACATAACGAGACCGCAGCAAAGATCTAGATTATTAGATGCGATGAATGCAGCATGTTTTGTGCCCTTTGAAGCTTGGGAAGCAAACCCCGATTATATGTTATTACATAGATTGGAAGGGAATATGAACAACAATGATTATTAACCGCCCCCTCAAAGTATGCAGTAGAACCATTGAGGGAAGGTGAATGCCGAACGTACCACGAAACCAAACCACCACCAAAAGTATTTAAACCAAAAATATGCTGAAGGCAAAAGCCCGATTGAAAGGAGACGTTATGGATATCGAACTTATCCCTGTCACAGTTCAAGAGAAAGAAACATTATCGAACATGTATCAATTTTATCATTATGATTTTAGTCAATATACGAATCAAGATTTAAATCAGGATGGAAGATACGAGGGGAATATTGATTTTTATTGGGAAGGTGACCCTAGATGGAACCCGTATTTCATAGTATCGTCAGGAGTAATTGTAGGGTTCTTGGTTGTGCTTTTTGAAAACTTAGATACGGATCCAGACCCAACGCATGTAATTTATGATTTTATGATTTTGAAGAAATATAGAAGAAATGGAATCGGTCGCACCGCAGCTAAACAGGCATTTGGGTTATTCAACGCAAATTGGAAAGTAACTCAGATGGAGAGTAATATATCTGCCATATCTTTTTGGAGAAAAGTAATCAGTGAATTTTCCAAGAATAATTACACGGAGAGATACAGGGAAGATTCAAAGAAATACATTCAAGAATTCAGTACAAAGAAGTATGGATCAACTTATTCGAATGAGATGGGATTTTACCCTTGAGGACGATCTAGATGGAAAATTACAAAATGAAATCTATAGTGACTTCTACGAGGAGTGTTATGAATTTTTATTGAATGCTTTTCAAAGTGATATTTGGAAAATATGGGTTGCTGAAGAAGACGGCATGGTCGTATCCAACATCTATATAGAACTCATTCACAAGGTACCGAGACCAGGCAGAATCACACATCCATTTGCATATATGACGAATGTATATACAAAACCTGATCATCGAGGTAAAGGAATAGGAAGTAAATTAATATCAATAAATCAACGAATGGGCAAAACAAAACAAATATGAATTTATTATAGTATGGCCCAGTGATGAAGGTGTTCATTTTTACAAAAAGAATGGATACCAGCTTTGCAAAGAACCAATGGAAAACATGTTATGTGAGTAAAACAGCTGGTATGAGTTCTAGAAAGAAGAAGCGTGAAGGTAATTCAAGAAATACATATTGCATTTAACAACAGCTTCACGCATTCACCTGTAAAAGTAAACAATTCAACGAAAACGACATCAGGGACCTAATTATGAAATTAGGAATACATATGAAAAGCTACATCACTGGATACTAGAAAATAACCATGAACGATTGCTGAGATCCTGGCATTTGGAGATTACGGATGAATGGGGACATGGGGAAGTAAATCATATTGAAGCAGACTTGTATGACACCATTAAATAGATTTTTAGTTTGAGATAGACTGTGTTTCATTCCAACGGAATAAATTGCGCCATCTGGCACTTGCTGTTATAATTTTGCGTATGATATGTGATTGGGGGTTATACTGATGGCAATACCGAATTGCTCATTAGCTAGGAAGTACTCATGCAAAGCCTGATCTGGGGCGATACTTTGCGTGGGGTGCGATAGGATGAATTCGATCGCCCAACCTTAATTTTATCGTTTCTAATAACAGGCTTTGCACCTTCATTTTTAATAAAAATAAGGGGCTGAAAGCTATGAGTACAACATTTATTAGAAACCACCAGTTTAATGTGATTAAAAAACAATCGGAGTTCCTTCTGAAAACATTGCGAACGATCGCGGATCGAAAGGTTCTGGAAACGGTTAGATATCGTGCCGTAACGAACGCTATGGAAGCCTTTCCGTCTTTGACAGAGGAACAGAAGCGGATGCTGGGCGAAATGTCAACCATCGAGAAGGCCGAGGATTTTCAGAAATATCTTAACGCATTAGAACCCTATCTGGAGCCTTATCCGACGATTACGCTGAAACAGATTCAGAAGCTATTTCCTAAAAATAAGAAACTGAAAGTTCCGGATCTGCAATCGATCGACTTTCGATATGTAACGTATTTGGGCTGGGTGGATATTGCCACTAACAAGTTATTTATCGTATATCCGTTCGAAGGAAGATTCATCGGGATCGAGGGAAGGATTACCCCGACCAACAAGAAAGGGTACTGTCTGTTCTGCAACCGGCATCAAGAACTTGCCTTGTTCTCGGTCAAGACCAAGCCAGCCGTTGCTTCACCGGATAATCTTTCTTTCATTGGCCAATACGTATGTTTGGACAGCCAAGCATGTAATCACAGTATTACCGATACAGGGGCACTTGAGAAGTTCCTTCTCTCCGCCAGCAAGTAAACAGTAACTAGAATAGGCTGCCTTCAAGGGCAGCCTATTTGTACTATATTCCCATTTGAAGGACGTAAAGGCCATGAAAGGACGGTGTAACATATGAACCATGTAAGATTAGTTAAGCCTCAGCTAGAGTTTGAGGAAGAATATGTATCATTTTATCAAGAATGGAAAGAATCCGGTGAGAATATGATTCCTTGGGTCATAGGTAAGGATCCAAGTGATTTTCGAGGAATGTTGAAGGAACTCTCTAATCAAGAGGAGGGTATTGGTATAAAGGAAGGCTGGGTCTCCGATTCAACCTTTTGGCTGGTCGATAATCATCATAGAGTATTAGGTGCGGCTAATATTAGACATCAATTAACCGAACATTTATACCATGCTGGCGGGCATATTGGCTATGGTATCCGCCCGTTGGAAAGATTGAAAGGCTATGCGACTAAGCTATTGGAATTATCCTTGATTGAAGCCAAGAAATTGGGGATAAAGGATGTATTAGTTGTCTGTGATGCCGGTAATGTGGGATCGGAAAGAACCATTATCAAGAACGGTGGGAGGCCGGATACAGATTACATAGAGGAAGATGGAAACGTAATTAAAAGATATTGGATTAAGAATACGTGACAGTAACGATCAAAATCAGTTGCTACAAGCAAACAGGATATGCTATCAGGGCTCAGTTTTTTCATTTGATGAATGCTGAGCCTCGCCATGTATCTAACTCTTTTACTCTAGGGAGGAAAACACGATGTAGTAAAGGACTCAAGAGTGTCCGTATCTTATGTTGTCATCTTCTTTGGGGCCTTAGTCAAGAATACGATGCAAGTGACCAAAACAACAGCTAATGCGATCCACTGCGAAGTAGCGAGAGCACCCAACTGGCCTCGGATGATATCGCCTCTGAAAAATTCGATAATAAACCTCCCTGAACTATAAAAAATGAGATATAGACCTGCTATTAGGCCGTTAGGTCTTTTTCTTCTTGCCATATAGATCAGTATGAAAAAAATGGAAAAGCTAAAGACGCTTTCTAATATTTGCGTAGGGATGAGTTTGACATCATTTGGGGCAAGCTCGGATTCGTGAAACGTAATTCCAAACCAACCATCCGTTTCTTCACCATAACAGCAGCCAGCGAGAAGGCAGCCAATTCTTCCAAAGCCTTGCGCTAATGCAAGGGAGGGTACAAAAAGGTCAAGGTACTTTAGAAAGTTTATCTTTTTCTTCTTACAATAGACATAACCAACCCCAATCCCCCCGATAATTCCACCGTATACCACAAATCCTTCCGAAAAATTCAGAACCAGTGAAGGATCATGGATGATATTGTTCATTTGGGTTATCCAAAACAAAAGCTTAGCTCCGATCAATCCGCCTAATAAGCTCCAGAAGGTTAGAGAGGAAACGTGAGAAAGTTCTAGTTGCCTATATGTGGTTCTATCAACAACGACCTTGTAAGCGATAAGGATTCCGATCGCGATCATCAATCCGTATCCGTAAATGGTCACAGGTCCGATACGAATGAGTTCATTGTGCATATGTTACCTCCATCATCGATTTTCGGATAAAATCTTCCGTTTATACGCAATGCCATCAAACTACATATTGTAGTATGAAAGTCCAAAAAAAAGGGATTACGAATCCCCGCCCAACATAAATAGCAGCAAAATGGAACAGGATCTCAGAAAAGGCTTCAACAGAGTTAACGGGACATTCACCCCTCGATCAGGCTCAAGAACCTGCATGACGCGGTATTGCAATGTCGTATCCGTAAAATGAACGGCCGCCTCATACCGCTGAAGCTTTCCGAGCTTCGCTAATTGCAATAAGACGCTGCCTAAGTACAGCTCCGTGCCCATTTGCCGGATGGCGAATCGATCAGCAAACAGCTCTTGCCACGTCTGATAGTAGCGAAGAATCGGTTTAACAATTGGCAAATATCCAAAGGCATCTGCCAGCAGGGTCGAAAAGAACGTTTTTAAACCATCATAATTGCGGCAATGATATCGTTCATGCAGTAAAATCGCCTTTACTTCCTTGTCATTAAACATCTCTAAAACCGTAGTGGACACGACAATTTTCGGTCGCAGAAGACCAATCGTCAGAGCCACAAAGGCATTGTCCTGTACAACGATGATTTCCGTGCCCCAGTCGCAGTATTTGTAATTGAGGCGTTTGGTTAATTTATCGTGTCTGTTGGCACGGAAGTGCTTTAACCATTTATGCGATAAAGCCAATTGTCGGGTACTTCGCCAAATGATCTGACCAAGTGTATACGCAATGACAATGTCGATTAAGACGTAATTCAGAACGGGACCTTGAAATATTCCGCTTCGGACCTGGTAGGTTATGAACATTCCCATATGTACGATGACAACAGCCACGAATACGATCACCAGCGCATAGGTACATCTTAGCCGTGTGGTCGGATTCATTGCTTTTTCCCGCGTTTGATATCGTTTAATTTACGCTCCAGCCTTGCGATCACCTCAGGATCGACATCATCCAGCGCATCGATCATGTGGTTCACGACTAAGCTCCCATACTCTTGAATGAGTCCCTGTGACACTTCCTTCGTCTGTGCAGAGAGAAATTGCTCCCTCGACTGCAGCGGGCTGAACTTGGCTGCCCGTGTCCGGCCGGTTCCCGTCAAGGCCTTTGTCAGCAGGCCTTTATCCAGAAGACGATTCATGACGGTCATTACCGTATTGATCGAGATTGGGCTCTCCTGATTTAGGATCGACTGCACTTCCTTGATACTGAGTGCTTCCGAAGACCAGAGTATATCCATAATTCGAGACTCCAGTGGTCCAAAAAATCGATTCAGGCCTTCACTATCGATATTCATTTTCTTAATCTTCATTTCTATCTCACCTCATACTACACATCGTAGTATGGTTATGGATAAAAGTCAACTTCCTTTAGCAGTGCCTAGCCTGGGGGGGGATCAGGGAGTGTCCCGGTACATGCGAAGCGCCAGTGGCAAAAGGTTTTTTGCCGTGCAGTCGAGAATAGAAGAATATAGCAATTGAAGTTTAAATCAAGAATAGACGGATTATTCGGGAGGAAGATAGCGTGAGCGAAAGATTTGAGTTAAAACACGTAGGAATAGAAGATCCTTCAGAGGAAACCGGCATATCTGGGTTTGGGTATCTTACGTTGTTCGAATGTGAAGTTGAATATCGTTTTAGCACGGAAGACATGAGTGTGGAAGAAGCGAAAATCTACATACAAGATCTGTTGAATCAGCTGCCGGAAGAAACCATAAATGAAATATGCAAGAAAGCATGCACGTGGAAAAATCTCAAAATGTCTAGCGATACGGCTGATTATCCTCCCGGCTTAGATGAAGTGCATGGAGAGGATATTTTGAAGTTTATGTCCGTAGGGGAAGTTGACCTTTATCGAAATCCTTATGATCGAAACGATAATACATTGGGAGCAATCTTGGGTGGAGGTACAGCGTGGGACTCCGAAAATGGTATGGAAATTCTGATACGAGGCAGTAAGGTTCTTGAGGTGCGCGAGTATTTAGGCTACGGCGCATATGCCATTTGGAGCGAAACCGACGAAATTGAGTGAGAAAGCGATATGAATCGGGCAATCAGTGATGTTTAAATCGTCCGACTCTCGGAGGAACCGATCGGGTTGTTTTGCCCGGTGAATTTGAGCTTTTTCCACAAGTACAGAATTCGATTCATTCACTCAGAGCCGCAGGCAAGCTTGTTTGTTCATTTACGAATCAACCTGGAATTGCGCGTGGCGAAGTAACAAAGGACGAATTCGAATCGGAATTATTAGCGTTTGGTTTTGACAAGATTTATCTTTGTGCTCATGAGCATGGAGCGGGTTGTCCATGTAGAAAGCCATCCGCAGGGATGCTGTTGAGAGCCGCTGAAGAAAATAATCTGGACTTAGGGGAGTGTTTTGTCATAGGGGATAGATGGACGGATATGGTTGCCGCCAAAGAAGCCGGTTGCAAGAAAGTGCTAGTGAAGACGGGAGCTGGCGCCAAGGAATTGGAAAAATATAACAACAACGAGTACTTCGGCATATGGAAAGAAGCGTATCCTGATTTTATCGCGACAGACTTTAATGAAGCCGTTACATGGATATTAGGGAGCCGCTAGAAAAGGAGGGTTCTCCATGGATTTGAGTGAAAGAAAACAGTGGAATGAAAATCACAAAAAGCTAACCCAGATGATTCTGGATCCGGCTAAGCATCAGAGTGCGGTTGACCTATTCTTGCAGCAGCATCGCTTGTTACATTCATCAAGAATGAGCCAGTCACCGATTGCGACCCTTGAGGATGAATTAGTGAAAGATCTACAAGAGGAATCATTCCGCCAATATCCAGTTAAGTCTCCTGATACAAAGAACTCGATAATATGGCATATGTGGCATATCACCCGCATTGAAGACATGACGATGAGCGTACTCGTAAATAACGATGTTCAAGTATTGCATTCAGGCCAATGGAACAAGAAACTCCACATTGATGATGTTCATTCCGGAAATGAAATGACGGAAGCTGAAATTGCTAACTTGAGTTCGACTCTTGATATTGATTCATTATTAGCTTATCGGAGTGAAGTTGGGCGAAACACTCGTGAAGTCATATCCCGTTTATTGCCAGGCGACTTTAAGCAAAAAGTTGAAGCGGCAAGAATTCATGAACTTAAAGTGCAGCATGCGGTTAAGGAAGACGCATCGTGGTTGCTTGAATACTGGGGAAACAAAACGATTGCGGGACTAGTGCTCATGCCGGCGACAAGGCATATTTTTCTACACTTGAATAAATCGATACGACTGAAACAAAGAATCCAAAAGTCCAAATAGTGAGGCTGGGATGCTATTTTTACAAGGAAGGTTGTGCTAGGATGTTGTACGATTTGCAAGGCGAAGAGAATATGTCAATGATCGTGGGAATGTTATATAGCGCTGTCAGAGAGAACAGCCAACGGCTAAAGTCCATATCAGAGGGCATGTCGCAAGAGGAAATTGACTACAAGGGACCTTGTGGCAATTTCAATAGTGCCGCTCAGTTAATAAAACATATTACGTATGTCGACCTGAACTGGGTTTATAGGATGAAAGGGGAGACGCTTCCCCAGTCATTCATAGATGAATACGGCCCCATGATCGATGAACATAACAGGCTGCCGATGGTCAAAGGGATGCCTCTGGACACGCTTATATCTAAATATGAAGTTGTATTAAATATGTTAAAAGAAACATGTACGAAATTAACGGATGCTGATCTGGATAGCATTGTCACATTTGGTCACGAAAATGAAAAGCAAGCCACCATACGGTGGGGATTATGGCATATGGCTGATCATAATCGTTATCATCAAGCCCATATTAATCAGCTTAGAAAGTGGTACTCTGAGCTAAGGAGGGCCATGGACAATGAATAAAAGGATATTATCTATAACTACAATTGAATCTTGGGTTTCATTTCGGTCCAATCATTTTTTTTAGGTTTATATCGCCAAACGTGTCGTTTGTGCTATAATGATGTCGAATGGGCAACCATTCGCGTCATGTACAATAGAAAAAGTTATAGGCAATGGAAGTTTGGTGCAAATCCAACACGGTCCCGCCACTGTGATAGACCGAATGATCGGTCTTAAGTCAGGTCTTTTGTCTAATAACTTTGGAGGACCAGTCATTTCGAGGCGAAAATGGCTGGTTTACGAGTCTAGTGACGTTTCCCGCCTCGCTAGGCTTTTTTTAATTGCAGCAGAGGCTGCCGACGATGTTGTCGGCCACAGCCGGGTGTTCGCCGCCGAATATATACAATGAGGTATAGCTCGCAAACGGGGAGATTCTTCAAGGACGAAGAAGCACGTGCACTATGGGGTGCATATCCCTTTTTTTTATTTATAGAGGTTGTTCCGTTAATGTGTCTGATCTAAGGACAAGTTCCGGAAGCGGTTGACGAAAATCAGAATGACGGTGTACAGTATATATGCAAAACTAAATGATAAGAAGCTGCACAATGGCGTGCACACATGATAACAAGCAAAGAGGCTTTTGAAGGGATTTTTCCTTTGAAAGACCTCTTTTTTTGTTGTAATTATTTCTTGGAGGTGCTTTACATGGATAAACTTTCGATTAAAGCCGACCTCTACATGGGGCAAGGCGCGATGGATCGTCTAACAGAGTGGCAAAACAAACGTATGTTCATCGTCACGGATCCATTTATGGTGAAGTCGGGAATGATTAACATGGTGTTTGATCGCCTGCACAGCAGTAACGAGCAATATGTTTTCAGCAATATTGTCCCTGATCCGCCGATTGAAGTCGTCACGGAAGGTGTTGAGGCGCTTTGCTCGTTCAACACCGATCTGATCATTGCCATTGGCGGCGGTTCTGCCATTGATGCCGCTAAAGCGATGAAGCTGTTTGCGCAAAAGCTGCTTGACAAGCGAGATATCCCGTTCATTGCAATCCCGACGACAAGCGGGACGGGTTCGGAAGTTACGTCGTTTTCCGTGATCAGCAACAAAGAAAAAAACATCAAATATCCGCTTGTATCCGATGACATGCTGCCGCAAGAAGCGATTCTCGATCCAGAGCTCGTCAAAAGCGTGCCGAACTTCATTACGGCCGATACCGGGCTGGATGTTTTGACGCATGCCATTGAAGCGTATGTATCCACCAAATCCAATGATATCTCCGATGCGCTGGCGGAGAAGGCGATGAAGCTGGTCTTTGCTTATTTGCCGCGAGCTTATAAGGACGGAAATGATCTTGAGGCACGCGAAAAAATGCATATAGCATCCTGCATCGCGGGGATGGCGTTTAATATTGCGTCTCTGGGATTGAATCATGGGATCGCGCATGTGGCGGGAGCCAAATTCAAAATTGCCCACGGACGTATGAATGCGATTCTTCTTCCGCATGTCATCGAATTTAATGCCGATTACAAGCCGGGTTACGGCAAGGAAGAAAGCAATAGAGCGGCGGTGCGGTATGCCGAAATATCCAAAAGCTTGGGATTATCCGCACCAAATGCCAAGAGCGGCGTCCGTAGTCTCGTACAGGCAATCAAACAGCTGCAAAAGCAATTAAATATGCCACAAACGCTGCGCGAATGCGGCGTGGATCAATCGCTGTTTGGAGAGATGAGAGTGTCGATCGCCGAAGGCGCGCTGAAAGACGGATGTACGGCAACAAATCCACGCGTTCCTACGGCAGAGGATGTGCTTCAAATTTTGAACAAAATGTTTCAATTCTAAGATCGAGTCGAAATTTGACGGATTTCGTATTGACATCGCTTGCAATATTCAAATATAGTGAAAGTAACACAATGGCGTGTTGCATACAAATCAAAGCAAAGTGGCTTCTTAAAAATTCCGCATGGACTTTTAAGGGGCTTTTATTGTTTTCTGTAGTGAATTTTAGTGTTTTCGATACGAGAGTGAGATGAGGAGTATGGAACAAGTAGCCGAGAAACAACGTATGATTCAGGAGTATGTGCCTGGCAAACAGGTCACGCTCGCTCACATTATCGCAAACCCGAACCCGGACATTTACAAGAAGCTGGGACTCGGAAACGAAGCGCATCAGTCCATCGGCGTTATGACGATCACGCCAAGTGAAGCCTCCATCATTGCAGCGGATATCGCTACAAAGGCGGCAGGCGTACAAATCGGTTTTGTTGACCGTTTCAGCGGTTCACTCGTCATTACGGGCGATGTATCATCAGTAGAATCTGCGATCAGCGCAGTGCTGCATGGATTGCAGAATATATTGGGCTTCTCGGCTAATACGACGAACATTACGAGAACGTAGGAGAAGCTTATGATGAAGAAAATTATTTTTGCCGGAAGTACAGGATCGGGCAAAACCACGCTGTGCCAATGGCTGCACGGTGAGGAGATTGCCTATAAAAAAACGCAAGCCGTTGAAAATTTCGATCAGGCGATCGATACGCCGGGCGAATGCATCGAGAACCGGTATTTATACAAAATGCTGTTAGTATCCAGTGTCGATGCCGATGTCATTGGGCTGGTTCAGGATTGTACGAAAGAAGACAGCTATTTCCCGCCGGCCTTTGCAACGGTATTCGCCAAGCCGGTTATCGGAGTGGTAACGAAGGTGGAACTGGCCAAGTCGCAAGAAGAAATCGCGCAGGCCAGAGCGCATTTAATGGCGGCCGGCGTGGAGCGGATTTTTGAAGTCTCGACGATCGAGAATGTGGGAGTAGATGCTCTTCGGGATTATTTGAGGGCGTAAACGACTTGGATTCTAGTTCAAATGCAAGCGGGGCTTATCGATAGACAAGCGACAAGCAAATAACGACAGACAATGAGGTGCATGACGCATGAATGGAAAAATTGTAATAGTCGATGACGAACCTATTACAAGAATGGATATTCGTGAGATGCTAGAAGAGGCTAACTACAATGTAGTAGGCGAAGCTTCGGATGGCTTTGAAGCTATCGAATTATGCAAGAAGCATCTGCCTGACCTCGTCATCATGGATGTTCAAATGCCCATTTTGGATGGGCTCAAGGCGAGTAAGAGAATTCTTTCAGAACAGCTGGCGGGCGGGATCATCCTTTTGACCGCCTACAGCGACAAACAGACGATTGAAAAAGCATCTTCTGTCGGTGCGCTTGGTTACTTGGTAAAGCCGCTTGATGAAAAGTCGTTCATTCCTATGGTGGAAGTCACGATTGCCAAAGGCAAGGAATTCCGAAAGCTGGAACAAGATCTCTCAAAGCTGACGCAGAAGATGGAAGAACGCAAAGCGGTCGAGAAAGCGAAAGGCATTTTGATGAGAGAAAATGGTTACACGGAAGAGGAAGCCTATCAAATCTTGCGCAAACTCAGCATGGATCGGCGATGTCCTCTGATTGAAATTGCTAGTACCATCGTCATTTCCTATGATTGATTTCAAAGAACGGATCAGTCAGCTGTGCAGCCTTCACACCGGATTGTCGAATGAGGATATAGCCCGGATCTGCGAAATAGCGGAGTCTTTTGAAATGACCGAGGTAGAGGATGATGTGTTCATCGACGTATTGTCGAGCGTGGCAAGCGAAGCCATTGTGGTCTATCATCGTCGTCCATGCAGAGGCAAATCGGTGTATTATTTTCCGGTTACGGGGGAGAAGGCGCTGCGCGAGAATGAACCTGGGGTCCTGCGGACGCTGGAAACAGGCATTATGTCGCAGGGACTTGTCGCCAGGACGCAGGAGAATCATCTGGTTCGGCAAACGGTATATCCTATTAAAAATCAAAGTGGCGTCATTGCCGTTCTGATCTATGAAAAAGATATCAGCGACAATATACAAGCCCACTTCAACAGGCAGCGAACGTCATGCGAGGATGGGGAAATGTCCTCGATGCTGGGGGCTATGCTGCAGTTCAAGGATTCGATTATCAATCAATTGGAAGAAGCCGTTTTGGTGTTCGATAAATATGGGTTTTTGAAGCTGAAAAATGAACAGGCGGACGTATATTACAGACAGCTTGGTTATTTGGAAGATATCCAAGGATTGCATTATGATAATTTGTCGCTTGATCAGACGATGTTCTCCGAGGTCATGAGCCAGCATTCATCCTCGCTATGTTGTCCGCTTACGGTGGAAGTGAAAGCCGCTGGACGTTACTATCAGGTGAAACGTTTGTTCATTGAGGAAAAGGATTTATGCGTAGGTGTTATTTTGCATGATATAACCGAGATTAAAAACAAGGAAGCTGAGATCGTTTCGAAATCGGTTGCCATCCGCGAAATTCATCACCGGGTAAAAAACAATTTGCAGATGGTAGCGTCTCTGCTGCGCATTCAGGGGCGGCAGTGCAAAAGCCCTGAGGCCAAGAAATGCCTTGATGACAGTGTCAGTCGCGTGCTCGCGATCGCCGCAACCCATGAATTGCTGTCGACGGAGATCGAAGCCGAAGTGGATCTTATGGATGTTATACGATTGATTGCATCCAATATCGAACGCTGCTTTGTTGATTGCCGCGCCGTCAAGGTGGAGATTGTTTCAGAGCAAAACATTTGTTTGGACAGTGATCGGACCGTAACCGTCGCGCTGATTGTAAGCGAACTGCTGCATAATAGTTATGAACATGCGTTCGGAGATTGTTCGGAGGGAAAAATTTCTGTCAAGACAAAAGTAGAAGGCGGGCTGGTGACGGTCGTCGTGGCAGACGACGGTGCCGGGTTCGTTGTCGGGGAAACTTCGCATAAAAGCTTAGGGCTGACGATTGTCCGCAGCTATGTTAAAGACAAGCTGAAAGGCAAGCTTTCGATCGTATCCGGCGATACGGGCACAACAGTGACTTTTACGTTCAAAAAATAATATCATCGGACTACAAGGGCGTAGTCTTCGAAGCAATGAGGCTTAAAGTAAACCATTCGGGTATATCCGGAAGGTTATCACTTTAAGCCTTTTGCATTCTTCAAGTGGTAGTCCGGGTGATAAGAAATCAAGCCAGGGGGTGAACAAAGTGGAAGAACAATTGCTCAGCGTTGGCATCGATATGGGAACTTCTACGACCCAGCTGGTGCTGTCTAAGCTCCATATTCAAAACATGGCTTCTTCGTTTTCGGTGCCCCGCTTGGTTATTACGGACAAAGAAGTGGTCTATCGAAGCGACATTTGTTTTACACCCATGTTGGAAGATAACCGGATCGATATGTTGAAGATTCAGTCCTTCGTGCAGGAGCAATACGAGAAGGCAGGCATCCGCAAGGACGAGATTCAGACAGGAGCGGTCATCATCACGGGTGAGACGGCACGCAAAGAGAATGCCAATGAAGTCGTGCTCTCGTTAAGCGGCTTTGCCGGCGATTTCGTAGTCGCAACCGCAGGACCGGATTTGGAGAGCATTATTGCCGCCAAAGGCGCGGGTGCACATTCGTATTCCAAAGAGCATTCTACCTGCATCGCCAACATCGATATTGGCGGCGGCACAAGCAATTTGGCATTATTCGCCGATGGCGAACTGTTGGATACGGGCTGCCTCGATATTGGGGGGCGCCTGATCAAGGTTGATCAAAGTTCGCATGAAATCACGTATATCGCGCCTAAAATCAAGCAGCTTTCCGAGCGAAGGGGATTCCGTCTTGCTATAGGCCAGCGGGTCACTCCGGATGAGCTTCAGCCGATTATCGGGGAAATGGTCAAGCTGCTCGAAGAAAGCGTCGGCCTCAGGCCACCGGGAGACTTCTATGACACCATCGTCACCAACAAAGGGTTGAAGCTGGACCTTGCGATTCCGTGTATTTCCTTCTCCGGAGGGGTTGCAGACTACATTTATCATGAATCCACAGGAGACGTATTCGAGTTCGGAGACATCGGTATATTGCTTGGAAGAGCAATCGCAGCTTCTCCGCTAACGCAGCAGCTGACCGTTGCCCGTTCAGCCGAGACCCTCCGGGCTACCGTTGTCGGAGCAGGATCCCATACGACGGAGATCAGTGGGAGCACGATTACCTATACGGATGAAAGTTTCCCAATCAAGAATATACCGATCTTGAAGCTTTCTGTGGTCGACGAGTCCGGAAGCAGTGAGCAGTTGGCAAAGGCCATCACCGATAAGCTGGATTGGTTCAAACTGAACAATGATTTGCAGCGGGTGGCCATTGCGATTGAAGGAAAGAAAAATGCAAGCTTTCAAGAGGTTCAGAAATATGCCCAAGGTTTGTACAAAGGGATGTCTGAACTGCTGGAGCGGGAGCATCCGCTCGTCGTGATTGTTCATCACGATCTGGCAAAGGTGCTGGGGCAAACACTGTACGCGCTGCTGGATTACAAAAAAGATGTCATCTGCATCGACAGCGTACAGGTAGACAATGGCGACTATATCGACATCGGCAAGCCGATTGCGGGGGGCAAGGTACTGCCCGTCGTTATTAAAACGCTTGTTTTTCACTAAGAGTCGCACATTAACGATTCGAGGTTTATCTATTCGAGCTGCAATTGGAAGGAGGAGCTTTCGTGATTTTAAAAACGAAATTGTTTGGGCGAGTCTATCAATTCAAGACGCTCATGGAAGTCATGGCAAAAGCCAATGAAGAAAAGTCGGGGGATACGCTGGCCGGATTGGGAGCTACTTCGGCAGAAGAACGCGTAGCCGCCAAGGTAGTTCTTTCCCAGATCAAATTGTTGGACCTACGCAATAATCCGGCGGTTCCTTACGAAGAGGACGAAGTAACACGTATCATTCAGGATGCGGTAAATGAGCGTATTTACAGTGAAATTCAAAACTGGACCGTAGAAGAGCTGCGAGAGTGGATTTTGAATGAAAACACAACGGAAGGCGACATCAAGCGCATCTCCCGTGGACTGACAGCGGAAATGATCGCTGCGGTTGCGAAAATCATGACGAACCTTGACCTGATTTACGGGGCCAAGAAAATCCGGGTTACGGCGCATGCCAACACGACGATCGGGCGTCCGGGCACGTTGTCGGCACGGCTGCAGCCGAATCACCCGACAGATGATCCCGACGGTATCATGGCTTCCCTGATGGAAGGCCTGACTTTCGGAATCGGGGATGCGGTGCTTGGCCTCAATCCGGTCGACGATTCCGTAGAAAGCGTGACGCGTGTCCTGAAACGGTTCGAGGAGTTCCGGCAGAAGTGGGAAATTCCTACGCAAACCTGCGTGCTCGCTCACGTTACGACCCAGATGGAAGCTGTAAAGCGCGGCGCGCCGACAGGACTTATTTTCCAATCGATCGCAGGTTCGCAGAAAGGGAATGAGGCGTTCGGCTTCAATGCGGCCACGATTGAGGAAGCGCAGCAGCTTGTGCTGCGTCAAGGCCAGGTGGTTGGGCCAAACGTAATGTATTTCGAGACGGGGCAAGGCTCCGAACTTTCTTCCGAAGCTCATCACGGCATCGACCAGGTGACGATGGAAGCACGCTGCTACGGTTTCGCGAAGCGGTATAACCCATTCCTTGTCAATACTGTCGTCGGATTCATCGGACCCGAATATTTGTACGACGCGAAGCAGGTTATCCGTGCCGGCCTGGAAGATCACTTCATGGGCAAGTTGACAGGCATTTCGATGGGTTGCGACGCTTGTTATACGAACCATATGAAGGCGGATCAGAACGACTTGGAAAACCTGGCGGTTCTCCTGTCTACAGCAGGCTGTAACTTCTTCATGGGTATCCCGCACGGCGACGATGTCATGCTCAACTACCAGACGACCGGATATCATGAAACGGCAACGCTGCGTGAATTGCTCGGTTTGCGTCCAATTCGGGAGTTCGAACAGTGGATGGAGAAAATGGGCTTTATCGAGAACGGCAAACTGACCAAAAAAGCCGGGGATGCGTCGGTATTTCTCAAGTAAGGAAAGGAGGAAGCTCACATGAACGAAAAAGATCTGAAATCGATGATTGAATCGATGTTGAACGAGATGGTAGGAAACAAGGTAGAGCAAGAAGCATCGAAACCCGTTGAAACAGCGACAGTTGCGGCACCGATTGCGCATAACGCGGAGCCGAACGAAGGTGGACTTGTACAGAAAACTGTACCTGAGGAAGAACAAGAGGACGACGGCGAATGCTTGGATGATATCACGGAAATTAACCTTCGCAATCTGCTGCTCGTGCCTGATCCGGCGGATCGAGAAGGATACATGAGAATGAAGGCAAAGACACCGGCTCGTCTGGGCGTTTGGCGCGCAGGTCCCCGGTACAAGACGATTACATCGCTGCGTTTCCGCGCTGACCATGCCGCTGCTCAAGACGCCGTGTTCTCCTATGTATCCGAAGATTTCGTCAAGGAGATGCACCTTGTGCCGATCGCGACCAAGTGCCAGGACAAGGATGAATATATTACACGTCCGGACTTGGGACGTCAATTCTCGGATGAAACCATCGAGTACATCAAGCAGCACACGACCAAGCAGGCCAAAGTGCAGATCATGGTAGGAGACGGCTTAAGTTCGGCAGCGATCGAAGCCAACTTGCGGGATATCATTCCATCCATTACGCAAGGTCTTAAGATGTATGGCATCGACGCAGGCAGTATCCTGTTCGTCAAGCATTGCCGTGTTCCTTCCATGGACGTCATTGGTGATGTAACGGAAGCAGATGTGGTTTGCCTGCTGGTCGGCGAACGTCCGGGGCTTGTGACGGCAGAATCCATGAGTGCCTACATTGCTTATAAACCAACGGTGGGCATGCCTGAAGCAAGACGTACCGTTATTTCCAACATTCATTCCGGCGGTACCCCTGCGGTAGAAGCAGGGGCTCATATTGCCGAATTGATTAAAACAATGATTGATCGCAAAGCATCAGGTATTGATTTGAAACTATAGGAAAGGCTGGAGGCACGTATGAGAAACGAACCGATTCATGCACAAGTGCTCGGCATGAAGCTCATTTCCAACGTAAGCCTGGATATGGCAAACAAGCTGGAGCTGAAGCCGCACCATAAAAGTTTGGGTATCATTACTGCTGACATTGATGACGTAACTTACGCAGCACTGGATGAAGCAACGAAAGCAGCCGCTGTGGATGTTGTGTATGCAAGAAGCATGTATGCCGGATCGGCTAATGCTTCAACGAAGCTGGCAGGTGAAGTCATTGGGATTCTGGCTGGGCCAAATCCCGAGGAAGTACGAAGCGGCATGAACGCCGTTGTTGATTTCATCGAAAGCGGCGCTCATTTCGTTAGCGCCAATGAGGATGACAGCATCACCTATTTCGCCCATTGCGTATCCCGAACCGGCTCCTATTTATCCGAGACTGCGGGGATCCCAGAAGGTGAGGCGCTCGCGTATTTGATCGCTCCGCCGCTGGAAGCGATGTATGCGCTCGATGCAGCACTGAAAGCCGCCGATGTTACAATTGCAACCTTCTTTGGCCCACCGTCCGAGACCAACTTCGCTGGCGCACTGCTGACAGGCAGTCAATCGGCCTGCAAGGCAGCATGCGACGCTTTCGCGGACGCTGTCCAATTCGTTGCAGATAACCCGACGAGTTATTAAGGTAGCGGATCATGGGATATAGCGCGTTAGGGCTAATTGAAGTCAAAGGGTATCTGGGTGCAGTCGCGGCAGCGGATGCCGCATTAAAGGCGGCAAGCATTACCTGCATCGGCATGGAGATCATCGGGGGTGGATTGGTGACCGTCAAGCTAGATGGAGATGTCGGAGCGGTGCAAGCTGCCGTAGAAGCGGGAGCGGAGATGGCGAAGCAATTAAATGTGCTGCTGACCCGCCATGTGATTGCCAGAATGCATGAAGAAACGGCAGTTTTGGTAGAAGAACAGGATGATACTGGCGAAAGTCCGCTTCAGGCAGTCGCAACCATGGATGAACAGGAGCGAAAACAAACGGCAGAAGCAGCTGAAGACGGTGCTGAACAAATCGCTGCACCAAACGACGCTGCTGATGAAGCCATACACCTTGCCATCAAAGAAACTGCCGCTTCTAAAGATTTGGCGGAAGAAGGGGCAGGTTCAAAAGACCTCAAAGCAGCAGATACGACTTGGCCGCAGGCACTAAAGACAAATGAAGCGAATGCCGCTGGTCACCAGCCGGAGTGGAAACCTTCACCGATCAAGAACATTCAAACCCAAGCAGAGGAGAAATCCACATCCGACGTCAAGGAAACAGAAGATGCAAAAGCCGCAGTAAAGCTTGTCCCTGAGCAGAAGGATGCCGATGATAAGGCAGCAACACCGGATAAGAAGCAGGCCGATGCGCCAAAGAGTAAGTTAAATGACGGTAAGCCCCGTGAGCAACCGAAGCAAAAATCGGCTGCTAAATCCGGCAAGAAGTCAAAAAAAGCAAGTTCATAAGGGAAACATAAAACGCAGTGGAGAGAAGGAATATTGATGGAAACATTGGATAAAGACCTGAGATCCATTCAAGAAGTCCGTGATCTGATCAACAAAGCCAAGGAAGCGCAAGTTAAGCTCGCCGCCATGACGCAAGAGCAAATCGACGCGATCGTCAAAGCGGTTGCCGATGCCGGATACAACCATCGTGAGAAGCTGGCGAAGATGGCCAATGAGGAAACTGGCTTCGGCCGTTGGCAGGACAAGGTCATCAAGAATGCTTTTGCTTCGCAGCATGTCTACGAGTCCATCAAGGACATGAAAACCGTTGGCATCTTGAAAGATGACCAAGAGAATAAGTTGATGGAGGTAGCTGTCCCAGTCGGTGTCATTGCCGGTCTAATTCCATCCACCAACCCGACTTCGACGGTTATCTACAAAACGCTCATTGCGCTTAAAGCAGGAAACAGTATCGTGTTCTCCCCGCATCCGAATGCGCTTAAGAGTATTCTGGAAACGGTGAAGGTCATTAACGAGGCAGCTGTGCAAGCAGGGTGCCCGGAAGATGCCATTGGCGTCATGACGGTTCCGACAATTCAAGGAACAGATCAATTGATGAAGCATAACGATGTCGCCTTGATTTTAGCAACTGGCGGAACGGCGATGGTCAAAGCCGCATATTCATCCGGTACGCCGGCAATCGGCGTTGGTCCAGGCAACGGCCCTGCTTTTATCGAGAAGAGTGCGAATATTTCGCTTGCAGTCAAACGCATCATGGACTCCAAAACTTTCGATAACGGTACGATTTGCGCTTCGGAGCAATCCGTCATCGTTGAAGCATGCAGCAAGGAAGCGGTTGTGGCTGAATTCAAAAAGCAAGGTGCTTATTTCCTTTCCGCAGAGGAAGCCGATCAGCTTGGCAAGTTCATTATGCGGGCCAATGGCACCATGAACCCGCAAATCGTTGGACGCAGCGTGGATCATATCGCAAAACTGGCGAACCTGAACATTCCTGCAGAAGCGCGCGTGCTGATTGCCGAAGAAACCCGCGTGGGACGCAATGTTCCATATTCACGAGAGAAATTGGCTCCAATTCTGGCTTTTTACACAGAGGACAGCTGGGAAGCAGCATGTGAACGCTGCATCGAAATTCTGAATGGAGAAGGCGCAGGCCATACGATGTGCATTCACTCTGAAAATGAAGAGATTGTACGCCAGTTCGCTTTGAAAAAGCCGGTATCCCGTTTGTTAGTCAATACGCCGGGTACGCTTGGCGGCATCGGCGCAACGACAGCACTTGCACCAGCGCTTACGCTTGGTTGTGGTGCGGTTGGCGGAAGCTCCACATCCGACAATATCAATCCGCTAAATCTGCTTAACATTCGCAGAATCGCCTATGGACTAATAGAAATGGAAGACTTGGCGGACCGAAAGGAAGAGCCGAAAGCCGCATGCAGCCTTCCGGAAGACAAAGAACAACTTATCGACATGATTGTGGCTCGTATTCTTGAAAAAATGTAAGTTTTCGTAGAGTTCATTGGCAAGACGAACAACCCATTCTAGGTAACCCTAAAATTCATTATAAATACAAATTATTAGGAGGAATTTTATCATGGCAAACGCAAACGCATTGGGAATGGTAGAAACTAAAGGTTTGGTAGGCGCGATCGAGGCAGCAGACGCAATGGTAAAAGCAGCGAATGTTACACTGATCGGCAAAGAACAAATCGGAGCAGGTCTCGTAACGGTTATGGTTCGCGGTGATGTGGGCGCTGTTAAGGCAGCTACCGACGCAGGCGCAGCTGCGGCAGAACGTGTTGGCGAATTGCTTTCGGTACACGTTATTCCAAGACCACATGCTGAAGTGGACGCAATCCTGCCTAAAACAAAAGCAGAATAAAACTGCACTGACAACCAGATGAGAAAGACAGCAGAATGCGGGTGAGTGCCCGCATTCCGCTTCTTACTATGGCGACTTAACCCTGATTGCAACGGTTCGGACGATCGTGTAAGGAAATATGAACACGCATTCGCCTTAGAAGGATGTGAAAACATGGCTGTGATTACGGAAAGCGAGCTGCGCAAGTATTTTCGAAATCGGAGTTTGAAGGACGTTGCCGTTTATGAGACGGCTGCGGGAACGATACTGACGCCATCGGCCAAAAGCTTTTTGAGTGATCATCAGATTGAACTGCGGTATGTGACAGCTTCTGAGACGGATAAGGATACGGTAAAGGAACCGGGACCGGCACCAGCACCAGCGCAAGAATCGACGCCGCAAAAGGAAGTTAAGCTTCAACTGACGACCAACCTTGATGCTGAACCAGCAACCGGCGGGAAAAAGCGATTTCGGACGCTGTACGGCGGATTTTTGGAAACGAAGCCTGAGCATATGACCCATTTGTATGGAAATATGCTCGTTTTTAAGGATCATCCACGGATATTATTCCGCGGCAAGCTGGACTCATTGGAAACAAAAATATTGGAAGCGCAAATCAGCTGCTTCAAGCTGAATAGACCCAAGCTGGTCAACGATTTGGAAGAGATTTTGCAATTCGTTAGGCGGATCGTACGGTGCGAAGTGCTTAGCGAAAGCATTGAAGAATTTCATTTGCTTGGGCTGAGCCCCAAGGAATTGCGGGAGCAATCCCATTTTCCCAAGAAATACTTTGGACTGGAACATTTTCAACCCAGCTATGATATGGGCGAAGCGGTTGTTGTCATAAATGCGTTACGCACATTGACGAGGGAGACGGAACTGCTGGCTTTTCAAGCCTTCAAGAAGGAACACGGGGATGTAGAGCGTGAAGATATCATTCGATCACTGAACAGGCTGTCTTCCTTGTTCTGGATTATCATGTTCCGCATTCGTGTTGGAGAGTACAACTGATGAGGTGAGTAAGGTGGATAACCAACTGGTAGAGAGCATCATAAACGAAGTGGTCAAGCGGGTGCAGGATGAAACCTGTTTCGAAATCGAAGCATCCGGCAAGCATGTGCATTTGAATCGGGAAACGATCGATGCCTTGTTCGGCAAGGGATATCAGCTGACGAAAGCCAAGGATCTTTCCCAGCCGGGGCAATATGCTTGCAAAGAACGCGTGACGCTGATCGGGCCCAAGGGCTCTTTGCATAATGTCGTCGTGCTTGGTCCGGAACGTAAAGAATCGCAAGTAGAGGTATCGCTCACAGATTCGGTCGTGCTCGGAATATCCGCTCCGGTAAAAGAAAGCGGTAAGTTGGAAGGAACCCCGGGAATCGTCATCGCTTCGGGCAGCAATATGATTCGGCTCGATCGAGGATTAATCGCAGCGCAACGCCATATCCACGTGAAAGCGGAGGATGCGGAGAAATACAACGTAAAAAACGGCGAAATCGTACAGGTAAAAGTGTATGGTAAACGTCCGCTTATTTTTGACGATGTGCTGGTTCGAGTGAGCCCGAACTTTGAGACCTACATGCATATTGACTATGACGAAGCAAATGCATGCGGTTTTACGAAAGGTACGAAGGGGAAAATTTTGAAGTAGGGCATCCAGGTTTAGGAGCGTGAAAAAATGAACATAGAAGCTCTGGATCGGGCTGCGATTATCGAAGCTGTAACGGCTGAGGTGATGAAACGGCTGGAACGGGCACAGACGGAAAAGCCGGATGTATCCAAAAAGCAAGCGGTTCTTCTGTCTGTGGAACCGCTGCCGGAACTGGAGAATAAGCTGAAGCCATATTATAAGGTGCGTTATTACGATGAGGCGCTCAGAGATTGTGATGTGCTGATTATTCCTACAATATGTATTCAGCTGTTATCCCACCTTGCGAACGGCATAAGCGCAGGCCCGCGTGAACGGTTCGTGCTCACGATGCTGCTGAAGGGACGAAAGGTGATTGCGTTCGAGGAAGGAATGCTTTACCGCAAATACAAGTCAACGGCCCCAGTTTTGCTGTACAAAATGTACGATGAATTTACAGACAAGCTGAGCGATTACGGAATCCGGATGGTCAAAGAAACGGAAATGCTTGCAGCTTGTATGGAGGAAGAGCGGCTTAAGGATAGGATTCTGGTTGAGGCTCATACCGAATCCGTTTATGCACCGCATGATGCGGAAGTATTGAACCGCAAAGTCATAACCGAAGCGGAAGTGAAAAAGCACCGTCTGCAGAACCGGACAGAGATCGTGATAGACCGGCATAGTATCATTACGCCGCTTGCTCAGGATTACTTACGCATGCAGCAGATGCAGGTACGTAGAAGATAACGGGCGAGGTGAACTTATGATCATGGGACAAGTTATGGGAAGTCTGTGGGCTACCCGCAAGGATAATAAGCTGAACGGGATGGCCTTCCTCGTGGTCAAACCGTTAACATACGCCAAAGAACCCGTCACACGTGAATATTTTGTCGCTGCGGATAATGCCGGGGCGGGCATCGGGGACACGGTGTTGGTAACGACCGGAAGTGCAGCCCGAATATCGTTTGCCAATTCAGACGTACCCGTTGATGCGGTCATCGTAGGGATCGTCGATTCGATTGAGGTGACACATGACTAGTGCAATAGGTGTCGTTGAGATGCGCAGCATTAGTAAAGGTTACGAAACAGCGGACCAAATGTTGAAGACTTCGCCTGTTGAAGTGCATCATATGAAGCCGATCTGTCCGGGCAAGTTTCTGATCGTCATGAGCGGGGATACTGCAGACGTACAGGCAGCGATGGAGACAGCCAAGGTGGAAGCCGGCGAATTTCGGATCAGCGACTTTGAACTGTTTGGCGTACATCCCGATATCATCGATGGATTGAAACGCCGTCCTTCCTCCCTGCCTGTGAATGCTCTTGGAATTGTGGAGACGGCTACGGTGTCTCCCGGCATTTTTGCATTAAATGAAGCTTTGAAGCAATGCGACATTCATGTAAAAAAAATGAATCTTGGCATGGCGATTGGGGGCAAATTTCTCGCCGTGTTCACAGGAAGTGTCAGCGATGTGGAGCAGGGGATGAAGGTGTTTGTATCCTCCATGGATCCAAAGCGGATCATTCATCATACGGTGCTTCGTTCCCCGTCCGAGGAAATCATACAACACTTCCGGTAGGGAGTTTTCAGGGCACGATGGTCAATGAAAACCATTTGCTTTGGATCATATAGCGATAGAATGGGGGAGCATGTACGTGGAGATTAATGAAATTATCATATACGGCATGGTTATTTTCATGATTCTCGGTGCCATCGATAAGTGCATTGGGTACAAGTTCGGATTGGGACATCAATTCGATGAAGGGATTATGGCCATGGGTTCGCTTACGCTCGCCATGGTGGGGATCATCTGCCTGTCTCCGGTCCTGGCGAAAGTTCTAGGTCCGGTCGTCGTTCCGGTATACGGCGCATTGGGAGCAGACCCCGCCATGTTTGCGACTACATTGCTGGCGAACGACATGGGCGGCTTCTCGCTGGCACAGGAACTCGCGCAGAGTCCGGAAGCGGGATTATTCGCAGGAACGATTCTGGGGGCTATGCTTGGCCCTACGATTGTATTCATCATTCCGGTTGCGCTAGGCATTATTAAAAAAGAAGACCAGAAGTTTTTGGCTACCGGCGTGCTGGCCGGTATCGTAACCATCCCGCTCGGTTGTTTGATTGGCGGATTGGTTGCCGGTTACTCGATCACCATGATTTTGTCCAACCTGGTACCAATTATTTTGTTTGCTGTACTTATCGTGCTGGGATTGTGGAAATTTCCGCAGGGTATGATCAAAGGGTTCACGGTTTTTGGGCAATTCATCGTCATTGTAGCGACATTGGGACTCGCAGCGGGCATCACGCAGCAACTGACAGGGATTACCATCATTCCAGGGCTTGCTCCGGTTGAAGACGGAATCAAGATCGTTGGCGATATTGCCATTGTACTCGCCGGCGCATTTGCAATGGTATTTGTGATTACGAAAGTGTTTAATAAACCGCTGATGAAGCTGGGCAAGCTGCTCGGCATGAATGAGATTGCGGCAGCCGGTCTGGTTGCTACGCTTGCCAACGTCATTCCGATGTTTGGCATGATGAAAGACATGGATGCGCGGGGCAAGGTCATCAATGTCGCCTTTGCCGTGTCGGCCGCGTTTGTATTCGGCGATCATCTTGGTTTTACGGCAGGGGTCGCGAAGGAAATGATTTTCCCAATGATTGTCGGGAAGCTGGTCGGCGGAATTACGGCGGTTATTGTAGCCTTGTTTTTGGCTAAGAAGATGGCTGCGGAACCGAAGGAAGAACTCCAGGAGTCATAATAGCGTTTTTTTTCAGAATATTATTTTTGCGTATGCAGGTTTCTATCTACTCCTCTCGTTTGAGCCCATCTTGAAAAAAGGTGGGTTTTTTTATGATCTCAGACTGTTTATTATTAAACTAAATGACGCCGCAAAAACTCCAGAACCTGCGCAAATGCCTGCCGAACATTTTCTTTGTCCAACTGCATGTCAAACAAGTGATCCTCATCAGGAAGGGTCAGAAGCGTATGCTCAACTCCCGCACGTTGCAACCGCCGCGCCATACCGATAGATTGCTCACAAGGCACATCTTGATCATCCTCCCCATGGAGCAGCATAGTAGGCGGAAAAGAGTCGTCCACAACTTGTGCCGGACAAAGCAAGTCCAGCTCCTCCTTATCCTGAACAAGGTCTAACCCCGTAATCTCCCGAGACCAGATTCCCTGTTGACGATAATATAAATAGAGACCGAATCTTTGCTGAATGGAGCTTTCAGCAAGCGTCCGCCTTGTGATCAACTGATCTGCCAGTTCTTCAGGCACCGTAGGTTTTTGCAGATAGAACGGGCTAGGACTCGAAGACCAGCTGGCTTGAATATCCCCATAGCCATAAAAGGACACGACCGCTTGCAAAGACGGCTCTCTGGATCCGGCAAGAAGAGCAAGGTATCCGCCTGCCGAACTGCCTACAACGGCTATAGCGGATGGCTGAAAGCCAAGCTCGGTGAATGCTTGTTCTCGTAGCCAGCGAAGAGCATCCTGAATATCTTCAATAATCGCTGGGAGCCGCGTTTCAGGGGCTAGTCGATAATCAATGGATAGGACATGCAAACCAGCCTGATTATACTGCTTCACTTGTTCTTGCAAAATATCTTTTCTGGAACCCCATATTAGTCCGCCCCCATGAATATAGACAATCACGGCGGAACTAGTCTGACTAGTGCTGTAAAAGTCTCCAAGCAACTCAATGCCTTCAACTGTTTTATAACAAATCGTTCTCATCGTTATTCCCCCTAATTTTGACTTCAATTTCTACATTGTTTATCCTTTATACATACATATAAAGGAGCTGATCCGCGTGCGTCAACTTCAAAGGTAACCCACCCGGCATGAGTGAAAGCGGATACACCATTACGAATACACCATTATGCTATACTCCACCCTTACTCCGACGCAATACAATGAAGAAGAAATCAGACTTGCAATCATAAGGAGTTAAAGACATGGAATTCAGAGTAGAACATGTATTGAAGATGGCTCGACTGCAACATGCAAAAGTGCTAGGGGGCAGCAAAGGGCTTACGAATATAATAAAAGGCATCACAATTATGGAGGCTCCTGACATTGCAGATTGGCTGAAAGGCGGGGAGATGCTGCTGACCAGTCTATATCCGATCCTCAATTATACAGAAGCAGAGCAGCGCGAATTTATGTTCCGCTTGGCTGACAAAAGCGTCAGCGCCATATTGATCAAAAACCACCGTTTTGTCAAGAAGATTCCCGAGGCAATCATAGAAATAGGCGAACAGACGGGGCTGCCAATTATCCAAATCCCACAGGACATCCCTTATGTAGATGTGCTCTATCCGGTTATGGAAGAACTGTTTAATAACCAGGTAATGAAGCTCAAATATTTTAAAGAGGTGCATGATCGCTTCACTACACTCTCCTTAACAGATAGCGGTATGGAACCAATAATCACTACATTGGAACAATTAATCGGAAACCCTGTTGCCATCTATGACCGAAATTTTGTCTGTATGACTCATTCTTCCTTGTACATGCTTCCCACACACCAACAGGAGCACATTGTAGAACGCGAGAAAATATTCGAAACCAAATTTCCTTATTATTGGATAACTACGCAATTTACCGAACCGGAGATGAAATCGCTTTACCATGTAGTCGTGCCTATTCGTACAGTAAACCGTATTAAGGTGCATCTCGTTATCACCGAGATCCATAAACCATTAGAAGAATTAGATTTCATTGCAATAGAGAATGCGGCTACTGCTCTGTCTCTAGAACTGGTCAAGCAATTTGCGGTGGCCGAAGTCGAGCGGAAATATAAAAATGACATCATTGATGATCTGCTTGCGGGTAAAGGTCAGATGTTGGAGACGGTGTATCAACGAGCTAACCTGATCGGCTGGGATTTAGATCGATCCTATGCTGTGCTTTTGTTTCATGTGAAAGAAGAGTTCATTTCGTTCAATCAACAAGAGATGTTTAAACCTAAAAACTTGCGCAGACTGCAGAGTAAAACGTTTACTTACTTACACGAAGCAATTGATGCTCAATTTGCAGATGCTATTATGCGCAGCCGAAGCGATACCATCATTCTGCTGCTGCCTGTTGATTCGCAGGAAGGGAAAGAGAAAATCTGGTTGCCAGCAGTTAAAGACAAAATCCGCGGGATTCAAGACAACATCCGCACGAAAACGAAAGATATTGTAGTACAGGTCGGCATCGGCAATGTGGCAGCAACTGTCTTGGATATTTCGAGAAGCCATCAAGAGGCGCAAGAAGCCCTGAACCTCGGCGGTACACTCTACGGTAGCGAATCGATTACCGCCTTCGCCGAGCTTGGTTTATTCCGCCTGCTCTGTCAGTATCCAGATCCTGCCGTATTGAACTCGTTTATTCCCGCTTCTTTAAACAGGCTCGTTCAAAGCAAAAGCGCCATCAAAAAAGATTTGCTGCATACGCTTGAAGTCTTTTTGCAGCATAACCAAAATGCTGCAAAAGCAGCTCAGGATTTGTTTGTCCATTACAAAACGGTCATGTACCGACTGGAACGGATCAAAGAAATTTGCGACATGGATTTCGATAATTCTGAAGAGATGCTGGAAACCCGGGTTGGTCTAAAAATTCTGAATTTAATAAATAACGAAGAAGAACACTAAAAATTCTAACTAAATAGACCCTGTTTTTAGCCAAGGTGGATAAAGAAGCTGTTAATCTTTTATCCACCTCTGTTAATGACGCCCACATCGGAAAGCGCTTACAATTAAGATGTAAGAAAGTTAATCAGCACTTTTGAAGCACTTTTATCATCGTAGAAAGGAACGGTAAGTATGGGAGAACTAAGTAAAGATATCACGCAGATGTTAGAATGGCTCGGATATTTCGGAAATGACCCTGAAGGAGGTATTACCAGACTTCTCTATTCCAAAGAATGGCTCAACGCTCAGAAAGCTCTAGAAGATTGGATGAACAAAGAAGGCTTCCGTGCTCACTTTGATGAGGTGGGCAACCTGTTTGGAGGTCTGCAAGGAACGAAGTATCCGGATGAAACGATTTTGACCGGTTCTCACGTGGATACAGTAAGCAATGGCGGTTTATACGATGGACAATACGGTATTGTCGCAGGTCTGCTTGCGGTTAAATATTTACAAGAAACCTATGGTCAACCGTTGCGCAATCTTCAGGTTGTATCGATGGCTGAAGAAGAAGGCAGCCGTTTCCCATATACATTCTGGGGGTCCAAAAACATCGTAGGCACAGCAGAACGTAACGAAGTAGAGAGTATTGTTGATTTTGATGGTGTAGCTTTCGTGGATGCGATGAGAGAATGCAACTTTAATTTCCGCGAGGAATCTAGAGAACTTCGCAAAGACTTGAAAGCGTTTGTAGAAATCCATATCGAGCAAGGCAGTGTTCTGGAAACAGAGCAAAAACCCGTTGGTGTAGTCCACAGCATTGTAGGTCAGCGCAGATTTACCGTAGAAGTGATAGGCGAAGCTAACCATGCAGGTACAACTCCGATGAGTTACCGCAAAGATGCTGTTCAAGCTGCAAGCGCTATGATCTTTGACGTCATAAGCCGAGCGGACAAACACGGAGATCCGTTAGTGGCAACGATCGGCAAAATCGAAGTGAAGCCAAATGTAGTTAACGTCGTTCCAGGATATGCCTTATTCACGATGGACATTCGTCATACCGAGAAAGACGCACTTGTTCAGTTTACGGAAGAAATTACGAATTCCCTTAAGAACATTGCAGAAGAACGGAAAGTAGAACTGAAAATCGATATGTGGATGGATGCAGATCCGGTTCCTATGGATAAACATGTCGTAGAAGTCATTGAACGCGAGTGTCGGGAACAAGGCTTGAATTATAAGCTGATGCATAGTGGGGCAGGGCACGATGCCCAGATTCTGGCTCCTTTTGTACCATCGGCCATGATCTTTGTACCAAGCAGGCAAGGAATTAGCCACAATCCGGCTGAATATACCGAGCCTTATGATTTAGCCGAAGGTGTGAAGGTTCTGATCGGAACTCTGTATAATCTGGCCTACAAGGAATAAACGACGTCTTGGCAAATAACTTGCCCACAACCTTATCATAAGGAGCAGAAAGAGATGAAGGTACAAACACCTACTACACCTAAACAAGGTGGACTTGAATATTGGAAAAAGGTCGTCATTTTATTTTGCCTTGGTTGGACTGTCATCTGGATATACAGAACCATACTGAATCCGATTTTACCGGAAATCAAAATACAACTTGGCGTTGAATCGGATGCCAGCATGGGTCTGATCTCTAGTTTGTTTTTTCTAGCATACACTTCAATGCAGATTCCATCCGGCTTCATGGCTGATAAATTCGGAAGAAAAATAATGTTGATTCCGGGTTTCCTTCTCTTTGCTTTCGGAGTCTTTACCGTCGGAATCGCACCGTCTCTGATTTTCCTCCTGGTAGGCAGCTTCCTGGCAGGACTTGGACAAGGAACGTACTACGGACCTGCTTATTCGATCTCATCGTCCACAATCCCGGCTGAGAAGCGGGGTTTCTCTACCGCCATTATCAACAGCGGTTCAGCGCTCGGAATGGCTATCGGGTATATCGGTTCCTCTTACTTGGTGAAAGGGCTAGGCTGGGACTGGAGACCGCTGCTCGTTGTCACAACTGTTCTGATTATTATTATGGCAATCGCCTTTGCCAAAGTCATTAAGGAAAAACCGGTTTCGAATAACGTTGCAGCTAACAAGGAAAAAGATGCAGATGATAAAGCAACGATGAAGACGCTCTTTGGCGATATCCGAATGATCTCGGCTTACGTGATTTACTTTGCAATATGTTACGGGTATTACATGATTGTGACTTGGCTGCCAAGTTACCTGCAAATGGAGCGCGGATTCCAAGGTGCTGCTATCGGTTTTGCCTCAGCTCTGGTTGCCTTTGCATCTGTGCCAGGTGCGCTGTTGTTCAGTCGGTTATCCGACAAGTTCAAGAACAAGAAGATTATGGTTGTCATTATTTTGCAAGTGATTGCCGCAGTTACCTTGTATCTAACCGTGGCTATTCAGAGCAACGAACTGCTGATGTTGTTTCTGATTATGTACGGTTTCTTCGGTAAACTGGCTGTTGACCCGATCATGATCTCCTACGTAGCAGATATTGCGCCTAAGCAAGGGTATAGTACAACATTCGGCGTATTTAACTTCTTCGGAATGATGTCCTCGGTCATCGCTCCGTTCGTAACTGGCTTGATTTCAGATGCTACAGGCAGCAAGGTTTTGGGCTTTTACCTAGCTATCGGCATCATTATTGTAGGTACTGTATTCCTGTTCTTCGCAAATTTAAGGAAGCGCCCTGCGCTGTAAAAGAACAATAGCATTTATTTCACACACAAACTTAAGAGAAAAAGGAGATACACGAAAATGGGTTATCCAACTGATCTGCTGTCCAGCCGTTCTATCATTAAACATGGCAAATATGCTTTAATCACTCCGGAAGGCCTGGTTAATAACGTAGTACCGGGCTTTGACAACTGCACGATATCGATTCTGGCAACCCCAAAACTTGGGGCAAGCTTTGTCGATTATATGGTTACCATGCACAAAGGCGGCGCAAATACAGATGGTTTTGGCGGACAAGAACAGATCGAAACGTTCGTTTATGTGCTGGAAGGTGAAGTCGAGGCATCTGCTGCTGACAAGTCGTATAGGCTGACAAGCGGTGGATATCTGTACTGTCCGCCAGGAACGAAGATGTATCTGAACAATTTGGTAGACGGCGACAGCAAACTGTTCTTGTATAAACAAAAGCATAAACCGTTAAAAGACTTGAAACCATGGGTCGTCTCTGGCCACTCAGGCAACATTCCTGAAGAAGATTATGACGGAATGACAAATATGAGAATTCAGGATTTACTTCCTAAAGATCTCGCTTTCGATATGAATTTTCACATATTAACCTTCGATCCGGGCGCATGTCATCCATTCATCGAAACGCATGTACAGGAGCATGGAGCTTACCTGCTGTCTGGTGAAGGTCTGTACAATCTGGATAACAAGTGGATTCCGGTAAAACAAGGCGACTATATCTTCATGGGTCCATATGTGCAGCAAGCTTGCTATGCCGTTGGTCGCGAGAAACTAGCTTATGTTTACTCTAAAGATTGCAATCGGGATGCGGATCTCTAAGCTCGTGCCATGTAGCAAATCGAATGAACAGAGGTGTTAGCATTGAAAATATTCAGACAACAGTTACACGAGTTAATCACAACAAAGCTGCACATGGCGGGTTTAACAGAAGAACATGCCGCCGGTGTAGCAGATGTTCTGGTCCATGCCGACATAAGGGGCATTCATTCTCACGGCGCTATGCGAGTGGAATACTATGCGGAACGAATCGCTAAAGGCGGATTAAATACAAATCCCGAGTTTAAATTTAACAAAACGGGCCCCAGCACAGCGATATTTGATGGGGACAATGGAGTAGGTCATGTCGCTGCCAAACTAGCTATGGATGAGGCCGTCGAGATGGCAAGAGAACACGGGATAGCAGCTGTTGGCGTCAGAAGAATCGGACACAGCGGAGCCCTCTCTTATTTTGTACGGCAAGCAGCCAAATCCGGAATGATCGGTATTTCGATGTGTCAATCCGATCCGATGGTCGTGCCTTTCGGCGGCTCAGAACCTTATTACGGGACGAATCCGATTGCATTTGCCGCTCCTAGCCATGATGGACGGATCATGACGCTGGACATGGCGACGACGATACAAGCTTGGGGCAAAATTCTTCATGCCAGATCAAGACATGAGTCGATCCCGGATTCATGGGCAGTCGATAAAGAAGGCCATTCGACAACAGATCCTTTTAAGGTGAATGCCTTACTCCCAATTGCCGGTCCAAAAGGATATGGTCTGATGATGATGGTGGATGTGCTCTCAGGCATTCTGCTCGGCCTGCCATTTGGGAATAAAGTTTCATCGATGTACCATGATCTAACCGAATATCGAAATCTTGGTCAGTTTCATCTTGTAATTAACCCTGCATTTTTTACGGACCCTGACATGTTTAAACAGCATATTTCGAATACCATGGACGATTTGAATCATATCAAACCGGCGCCTGGCTTTGAGCAAGTGCTGTTCCCCGGACAAAATAATGATCTGATTCAAGAACAATACGAGAAAAACGGTATTGAAATGGTAGACGATATTTATGAATACCTGGTATCCGACGTCGTTCATAGAAATCAGTATGACAACAAAGATCCATTTGCCAAGTAACTTCACCAATGGTCTATTCTGATCGAAGAGGAGCTTGTACTTATGTTATATTCCATCATTAAAGAAAATTCCTATCAAGATTCTGTTAACCTCATGCTCTTAACGAATAAAATTTCCACGCTGGATGGAGTAGAGCAGGCCTCTATTATGATGGGCACGCCTGCGAATAAAGATATTTTCCATAATACCGACATGTACACGGATGAACTCGACAAAGCAGGTCCTAACGATATGTGTATCGTAATCAAGACGAATAGTAAAGAACACGTATCCGAGGTGTTAGCTACCATTGAATCGGAACTGAAGAATCAGGCGGTAGGCAGCAGCAAGCAGGAATTCCAATCCGTGCGGACTTGGGACAAAGCACTGCAAGCGCTCCCTAATGCCAATCTTGCTCTTATTTCTGTCCCTGGCCAATACGCAGCGGAAGAAGCGGAACAAGCACTTGACCGTGGGTTGCACGTTTTTATCTTTAGCGATAACGTTGACGCCCAGGACGAACTGCGTCTAAAACAAAAAGCGCATGATAAAGGCTTGCTGGTCATGGGTCCAGACTGCGGAACCGGTATTGTATCCGGTGTTCCGATAGCCTTTGCCAACGTAGTACAACAAGGCAACATCGGCGTTATCGGTGCTTCAGGCACAGGCATTCAAGAAGTTACCACCCTCATTGACCGGCTGGGCAGCGGCGTGAGCCAGGCAATCGGGACAGGCGGACGCGATCTGTCTGAACCGATCGGAGCGACTACGATGCTGGATGCGATTCAAGGGCTAGAGCATCACAAAGCTACTGAAGTGATCGTCGTTATTTCCAAACCACCGGCCATCGAAGTACGGAATCAGGTCGTTCGGCTTTTACACCGTATATCCAAACCGGTAGTCGCTATCTTCGTCGGTGAAGAGCCAGAAACACATGAAGGCACGGTACATTTTGCCTATACGCTGGAAGAGACGGCCATGATAGCCGTAGATTTGTCTAAAGGCAGAGAAGTTAGGGCGAACTACAATAAACGGAACGTTACGGCTCCACAGACGAAGCTGACACCGGAGCAGACAACAATTAAAGGTCTATATTCCGGTGGTACACTCGCTTACGAAGCTGCGGTTCTTATGTCCAAAGGTTTGGGACTGGGACAGTTGATTCATGAAGATGGATACATGTTAAAAGCTAAAGGTCATGAAGTGATTGATCTGGGAGATGACAAATATACACAAGGGAAACCACACCCGATGATTGATCCGGAAACGAGAATCCATTACATCGAGCAGGCAGCCCGGGATAAATCCACAGCGATTATTATGCTGGATGTCGTTCTAGGGTACGGTTCTCATGAAGATATGGCTGGCGCACTGTTGCCTGTCATTGAGCAAACACAGAGTGAAGCTGCAGCTCAGGGCAAAAGCTTGTATTTCATAGCAACGGTGTGTGGCACCGAACAAGACCCGCAGAATTATCAAGAGCAAAAGGCCAAACTTGAACGAGCAGGCGTTATTGTTAAAGACAGTAACAATCAGGCTGTGCGGACCGCTCTAGCGATGATGGGCATCCAGCTTCAGGATAAGGATAAATCATTCATTCCTGCAGTGCAGACCGAACAAGGAAACATCAACGTATCTGAATCCATGGTTAAACTGCTGAGCGGAAAGCCGGAAGTTGTGAATGTGGGGCTCAAAAAATTTGTAAATGCAGTAACCAGCCACGGAGGAAATGCCGTTCACTTTGACTGGCGCCCGATAGCTGGAGGCAATGAGAAGATGCGGAAAATTCTGAGCCTGCTCAAATAAATTAAGTTCGAGTTCACAATCTCTTAAATAGACAATAAGGAGAAATGCAGCATGTATGGACCTTATCAAACGATCGATGAAGCCAATCAGGCAGTGATTCAAAAAATTGTAGCCGGTGCCCCTTTCTTGGTGGATGTCGTTCCTGCCAAATCAGTAGTGGACCAGTTAAATGGACAGGTGCTTCTGCATGCCGGTCCACCCATTTCATTCGCAGACATGACAGGCCCCATGCAGGGCGCTTGTATCGGGGCGGTCTTGTTCGAAGGGTGGGCAGCCAACGAAGAACAAGCGATGACCATGCTGGAGCAAGGAGAAGTTACCTTCATTCCGTGTCATCATGTCAAAGCTGTGGGGCCTATGGGCGGAATCACTTCCGCTAACATGCCGCTTCTCGTGGTAGAGAATCAGACGGATGGTAACCGCGCCTTCTGCACCATGAATGAAGGGATCGGGAAAGTGCTGCGCTTCGGAGCCTATTCCGAAGAGGTCATTCAGCGTCTGCAATGGATGAGAGATGTACTGGGCCCTACCCTTTCTAAAGCTCTACGCCAGACTGAGCAAGGTCTGAATATTAATGTGATGATCGCGAAGGCAATCACAATGGGTGACGAATTCCATCAGCGGAATATCGCAGCTTCTCTCGTATTTCTAAAAGAAATAAGTCCATATATTTTACAAACCGATGCAACCGAAACAGACAAATTGGCCGTAGTGAAGTTTCTGGCTGATACCGATCAGTTCTTCCTGAATGTTGCCATGGCAACCTCTAAAGCGGTACTGGATGCTGCAAGAATGATTGAGCACGGTACTGTCGTAACGGCGATGTCGAGAAATGGCCAAAACTTCGGAATCCGAATCAGCGGCATGGGAGACGAATGGTTTACCGCTCCAGTTAATACGCCGCAAGGTTTATTCTTCACCGGTTATTCCCAAGACATGGCGAATCCTGATATCGGTGATAGCGCCATTACGGAAGCATTCGGTATAGGAGGCATGGCCATGGTGGCTGCTCCGGGTGTGACCCGCTTCGTAGGTGCGGGCGGTTTTGACGATGCACTGGCAACCAGCAATGAAATGGCTGAAATTTGCATTGGGCATAACCCTAACTTTACGATTCCAACGTGGAACTTTCAGGGAATCTGTCTCGGTATTGATGCAAGAAAGGTCGTTGAAACAGGCATCACACCGGTCATTAATACCGGGATAGCCCACAAAGAGGCTGGAGTAGGTCAAATCGGGGCAGGTACAGTACGCGCACCTCTAGCTTGCTTTGAAAAAGCGCTTGAAGCGTACGCCCAAAAACTGGGTCTAATTTAAACAACACGGAGGAACAGAGGAGAGTGGCCGTCGCATGAAATATTTAATCCAAGTAGATGGAGTATACAGCGCAGCTGTTCTCCCTCTCCTTCATGGCGGTAAGCCAGGATGTGTGCATAGTATATTTCACAACGGATGGAATATCCGAATGGGAGATGGGCTTGTTTTTATAGGGACCACAAAGAACGGGCAGCTTCCTTTCGGCATCCATCTGGAAGAGAAACAAGTGCCAAAGCTCATTTCTATGCTCCAGCAAGATGAAGAAGATCAGGTGATTCATTATGACAACGATACATCGTCTCTTCTCTTTTCTTCCTTCTGTATTAAATTAGATCCTCAGGCAACTTATCAAACTGGGATAGGACCGAGAACGGAGCAACCGGAGTCGCTGCTTCCTCTTCTGAATGCGTTTGCAAGCGAGCTGCTAATTCATAATCAACCGACAGGTACAGGCATTTGGATAGATCATTTTATCGAATGTTTCATAAAGGAAGTTCATGAATCTTGTTCGGATAGCGAACAAAAAATGATGCAGTTAATGAATACGGCACGAGCCCGGAACTTGTCACAGATAGATGAAATCCTCAGATATTGGATTGGACGTGGAAAAGGCCTAACCCCTGCCGGAGATGACATGCTGGCGGGAATGCTCGCGGTCGATGCAACAGCAGGGATATTCACGGATACGTTCCGCTTACATTTATCTGAACTGGTGGAGAAAGAAGCACTAACTACCGACATCAGCCGGGAATACCTAAAGTATGCGCTGAAGCGAAACTTCAGTTCAACAGTGACAGAGGTCATGAATGCTCTTCTGCAACAAGATGCAGACAGCTTGATTAAGCGGACCAGGGAATTGCTGCGTGTAGGGCACAGCTCAGGTCTGGATACAGCATTCGGCATACTGATCGGTATGTTGATCATAAGGAGGAATGCAAATTGGCACAAAAAGTTGTGATTGCTCTTGGCGGCAATGCTATTCTACAACCTAAACAACAGGCAACCTATGAGAATCAAATAGCAAATATCCAGAAAAGCTGTGAAGTGATCGCCCGCATTGTGAGGCAAGGTTATGAAGTCATTATTACGCATGGGAACGGTCCTCAAGTAGGGAATATATTGCGTCAGCAGGACGAAGCCAAAGAAGTGGTTCCGCCGTTTCCGCTGCATGTGTGCAGTGCGGAATCCCAAGGCTTTATCGGGTACATGATGGACCAATGCTTGAAAAATGAACTGCAAAAACTGGGACTAAATCAGGCTGTTACAAGCATCCTGACACAAACGGAAGTATCGTTGAAAGATCCTGCATTTTTAAACCCAACTAAACCTATTGGTGTTTTCTACAGCGAAGAAGAGGCCAAACGTCTTGCTGAAGACAAAGGCTGGGTTGTCAAAGAAGATGCAGGCAGAGGGTGGCGTCGCGTTGTTCCATCTCCCATGCCTCAATCCATTGTTGGCGCTGATGTAATCAAGTCCTTGGCTAGTCAGGGAGCCATTGTCATTGCAGCAGGTGGAGGAGGTATTCCTGTATCCCGGCAGACAGACGGCACCCTTGTCGGTGTTGAAGCCGTCATCGATAAAGATCGCAGCGGATATCAGCTGGCTCAGGATGTGCAGGCGGATATCTTTATGATTCTGACCGATGTTCAGAATGTATATGTGAACTACGGAAAGCCGAATCAAAAATCACTGGAAACGATATCTCTGGAAGAAGCCAAGCGATATGCGGATGAGGGCCAGTTTAGTGTCGGAAGTATGGGACCTAAGATGGAATCAGCCATAGGTTTTGCAGAAAAGGGCGGCATGGCTATCATTTGTTCCCTGGATCAGGCTGATCTCGCTCTGGAAGGAGCAGCGGGTACCCGCATCGTCCAGGATAAACTGTTGCGCTGTATATACGCTAACTTTCGGAACGAGAACAAATGTTCCAGGAAATGATTGACATATCATTCGATCAAATATATACTATTATCAAATCGAAAGAAGTGCGGGAGAAGCACCTCGCAGGACAGGCTATGAAGCCTTTCTTGTGGGGTGCTTTTTGCTTCTTTTAAGGATGATATGGATAAAGGAGATGATTGTTTTGCTGCAACGAAGAAGAAAAAACCGATATATAAGCGGACTAGTCGTTCTAATCATGTGTTTCCTGTTTGTGGCCAGACCGCTTTATGCAGAGGCTTCAAATACTGGGTGGGATGCTGCGTTAACTAGCATTGACGAGTTGTATGACAACTTTACCGCATTGGAGTTAGCTAATAAACAGGATAAGCAGCAAATACAGGTGCTGCGCAAGCAAAACAATGACAAACTTAAAGAAATTAATTCGAAAGTACAGCTCATTGACAAGGTAAAGCTCGACAAGTTAAAGACGGAAGCAGACCAGACTCAGAAAAAATACGCTCCTTTGCTTGCGGAATATACTGATCTCGGCAAGAAAGTGACAGAAGCAAGGAAACGCAAAGATCGAAAGTCTGTTCTTCTGTATGATCTCAAGCGAAACCGTATAAAGGCTTCTGCTAATGCGGCGCGACAGGAGATCAAATTGAAAAAGGATGCTCTAACAGCTGCGAAGAAGCAGGCTGCCGCAAAAGCCAAAATCGTAAAAGATGCTTTATTGCCTGTGCAACCGCTAAAGAAACAAATCACAGCCGAGAACAAAAAAATAACAGACTTCAATAAAAATAAAAATGAAGTGAATAAACGTTATAAAGCAGCTGTCAAGGAGGGGGATGCTGTAAAGGCTGCTGCAGAATTGAAACGGATCGTTGATGATGCTAACCAGATTCATGCTATACAGAAGAAAACATTGGATTGGGAGAGGGATATTCGTAGTCTACTTCAAGCTGCAGAGAACAAGCTGCCTAGCCAATGACATGCCAACTAGTATGTTTTAACGTAAATATACATGTCGAGCCTCCTGTTTGAGAGCAACAGCAAGAGCAAGCAGGATTGGCTTCGGCAGGGTATTCACCTTGCTTCTCTTGCTTGCCCTTGTTAATTATTCAGCCATTGTTCCTTTATAGCAGTGTTTTTTCTCTCCTTTTTCTCTGAGATTCGGGTTTTACCGGATCGTTTGATCTCTTCCAAAAGCACGGTTGCGCCAGCAATATATTGCCTCAAAAATCCCGAATACGCCGACGACTGCGGCGACCAGAATAACCGCCCAAATGCCGAAAACGGTCATCGTCACTGTAGTTCCTTTATCCGCTAGCAGAAGCGCACTGCCGACAACCCAGAGGAAGTCGAGGACTGTAATAACAAGCACGGCCGCTGGAGAAACAATGCTCCTGGATGCGGTCCATACAAGAAATGCGACGAATACTAGTAGGAAAACACCAGTTGAGATCAAGCCGGTTCTACTGTCTAATCCAGTCCATTCAGCAACATACCCGGGAAATAATAACAACAGCAACCCGCATGCACCGGACGAAACGGAATTTATCATCAGAACTTTGCGGATGAAAGTTTCTCCTGTAGGCGTTATAGCTCCATTTGGTTTCATATTTATCTCCTTTCATTTGATCACGCTTAATTGTCCACTTGTACAGTTTTCACAAGCGAAGAAATGATCCCCAAGTGCATTGCTTCGTGGATGAATGCGAAGTTAAACAGCTCGCCTGCCGTTTCGAACCTCAGCGGCCCCATTTCAAACGGTGGATTCAAAGGCATTATCAACGACTCGGAGTCTACCTTGGACAGATCGTCGTACTGCGCGGATAAATATTGAATCAGTTCCTCCTTCGATGGAGGCGTGACGGTCCAGTCCGACGGTTTCGTTCCGGTCATGAATAAGTTGGAATAGTAATCCGGCAGCTTCGTATTTAATGCCGGTCCTGCGGAGAGAAACCAATTCAGCATAGTCACAATATGACCGGTGTTCCAACGAATCGTGTTCTTAAATCCTGCTGGAGTAATATCGTAGATTTCTTCCGGAATCGCTTGAATGGATCCGATCACCAATTGATGCACCGTTTTTGCGGTTTGAATGCTTGCTTGGGACATTGTTCATTCCTCCTAATGGTTTGGTTATGCTCTAACAACCCGAGATTAGCCCACAAACCACTGCCAAAACCATACTTTTCACTGCCATTTGGTGCCAATAGGGCTTATTTTTCGGCCAGCAATAAAAAGCGGTTGTTTTTTTGGGTGGACATACCCAAGAAAACAACCGCCATCTAAGTCATCGTTATTGCGCTTTGATTAGTGCGTTTTTCTCCTTCAGACTTGTTGCTATAAGACGCGCGCCAGCATTCTGCCAATTGTAGCAGGTGCGCTCGGGTACGCAGGATCGGAACCACGCCAAAGCATCTTGGGAAGGGGCATCCAGCTGATTACCCGAATAACGTACGCTATATGGCTTAATTCCGACAACGTAAGGGAAGTACAAAGCATTGTAAAACTTCCATTCGTCCGTCGTGCCAAACGGTTCATCCTGGCGCGGCTTTATTTGCAGTATACTTTCGATAAGCAGAGATTTAAGCTCGTTAGCTCGTTCCATTACACCATCAACCGCTCCACGCTTCCGTAACCTTTCGTCAATCAGTTTCAACTGCGTGAGCGGGCTTGACGCCAAACGCTCCAGGTTGCCCAAGTTGCTAGTCGCGCGCCGGATATGACGGTAGAGCTCCTCATCGTCCATCTCCTCCGGTTTCGCATCCTCATCAATACGAGCCTGGACGCTTTCGACCAAACGCAGTTTGGAGCGTTCCAGGCGCAGCTTCGGGAACATCATTAAAGCGAAGTTGTCAAGCAAAGCCCGAATCGGATACACAAACACTTGGAATGCAATGGAAACCATCATGCTGATCATCAATAACAACAGTGTAATAAAATCGAAACCCATCCCCGTTCCAAGCCAAATAACAAGCGCAACCTGACCGGAAAAAATGAGCGTAAAAAAGACAGAGTAATCGAGGGACCGAAACAAATCGGGCAGCCAGGATTCCCCTTGCTCCCTGATTTCTTTGATCATCGTATACGCGCTAAACACCAGCATTCCCGTACCTTGTGCCATTATGATTCCCTTGTTCCATGTGTCGTTCGGATAAAAGAAGGTCAAAGCCGTCATGCATGCAAATATAAGAAGCGGAACATAACGGAAGACATAGAAGGGAAGGGGCCGCTTTATCTTATCGGACAATGTCCCCCATAGGGAAAGCATCATAAACAGGATGAAAAATGTACATAACGCGGCTTTGTAGGAGACGACGTATTCGTCAGGATTCACAGCGAAGGCCAACCAAATCACGCTGCCCAGCGCCAGCCCTATTAATCCATACTTCCATAAAGTCCATAATGCGTTCCGTTTATCTTCTTTTCCGGCGACAGTGGATAGAACGGCACCTTGCCACAAAACCACAGGCAGATAGGAGGAGATATCTTGTATCTTTCTAAGTGGTAGTGCGATGCGCTGAGGCTCTAGGCTGTAAGGCATCAATATGGCGGCCCCAACACCGAACGAGCAAACAATTACGCCAAGACCAGCCAGCAATAGCCGAACGTTTCTTGCATCTCGGCTAACAATATATAAGCCGAACCAAAACATGAGTCCGAAATAAATAAGCTGCACAGTAATCATGCCGATTGTTCTCCTTTACTTGAAGCCATGGCAATAAAAGTCGAAATTCTGGTCATGATTCTCTTCTAATACAGACCGAATGTTTGCACAGCCAGTTTTTTAACGATAGTGTAGCATAGAGGGCTCTGACACAACAATATGATAAAGCTATGGATATACTCAGTTGACCTTGCAACCGGAGGTAGCGTGGGGGATTTCTACGTTATTAAGGGTTGACTTCTAAAATATGTTGCTAGTCGTATGGATGGAGCTATTTTACAGCAATCGTTCCGGAGCGACTGATAAGCTCCATTGTATTGGATGCATCCCCAATCGTGCCTTCCATTGATTTTTCCGTGCTCTGTTTTACCTTGAAGCCATCTAAACCAACGCTTATATCCGATGAGTCGCTGCTTGCGGTAAGCTTTAGCGAAGCAGGGGGTGTTTTATAAGATACGGCGATATCTCCGGATTGTGTTTCTACTCGCAGCAACTTTCCTCCTTCGACCTCTTTGACGGATACTTCCCCATTGTTTGAAGCGATGTTCATCACGGGGCTGGTCACGTCTGTCATATAGCTGGCGCCGCTGCCTGAGGTTACCGTTAATTCGTTTAGCGAGCTGTCTTTCAATTTGATATCCCCGTCTTTGGAAGTAAACACACCCTTGTCTGCTGAAATGCCTTCGATGTTCTCAGACCCCGAATGGTTGGCAATGACAATGTTTTGCGCCGCTACATTCTTCATCTTGATGTCACCTGCATTATTGTTCAATGTAATCGTATCGACTTCACGGTCGGGAATCGAGATATAGATCGTCCCTTTTTTGCCAAAAGTGAACCCTGCCATGGCACTACCCTGGTCTTCCTGGGTAACGACAATTTTATTTCCGTCATGGTTAATCGTTACAGGGTCGCTCTTATTGTTCTGCCGCTTGCCTTCGCAAGCGATGGTGATGTTCGGGGAATCGGAACGTTTGAATTCAATGCCCCAAGATTCGTTGTTGACTTCAATTTCTTCAATTCGGTTAGCCTCATAGGAGGATTCATGGTTATAACTTGTTGATTTCCCTACGCCTTGGCAGCCCATCACTAGCCCGCCAACGGTAAGCAAAACAAGCGAAGTGGTTATGATTTTTTTCATGCTTTAGTCCTCCATTCATATACGGTGAAATTTTTAAGCTACATCGGTTCGATCTACTTTATGAAAAGAAAGATAGCCAAGGATAAGGCCAAGCAGACAGAGAGCAATCGGGATGGCGATGAAATGAAACAGACTGGTCGGGCTTCCCCCGTCAGACACCGTTGTATTAACCACGAATCCAATGACGACAGCCGAGGTAATCGTGGAGGCGGTCGATTTTTTTCTCATGCCAAAAGATAAAGGAATCAGGCTGATTCCAGCGATCATAAATGCATGGATCAACGTTGTTGGCAGGGTAGCCGTCATGTCACGAATATGCACCGAGTCTTCAAATAATCCGATCATCGGATTCAAGAAGTACACTAAGCTTAGGGAATGAAAGTAAAAATAAAGTAAACGCAGCGGAAAAAAAGCGTAACATTTTAACTAGAGTAAACTAGGGATATTGTAAATAGAGTAAGATAGAAAAGTGAATATACAGGATAAAGCTTGAAGTGAGGGGAAAATCGCAATGGAATCTGCATCCATACTAGCTGTCGATGATGAAATGGGTATTTTGAAGTTATTGGAGATCACGCTTCGCAAAGAGAATTTTACGCATATCGACACCGCATCATCGGGCAAAGGCGCGCTGCAGCGCATCAAAGAAAAGGCATATGATATGATTTTGCTCGATATTATGCTCCCGGATCTAAGCGGTTTTGAACTATGTGCGGAGATCCGGAAACAAACAAATGCACCGATTATTTTTATTAGCGCGCGCTCCACCGACTTCGATAAATTAACGGGTTTAGGAATCGGCGGAGACGATTATATTACCAAGCCGTTTAATCCAATGGAGGTCGTTGCCCGAATCAAGGCGATCCTTCGCCGGCAAAGGCTCTTGGAGAATGCACACCAACAAAACTCGGCGTACGATTACGGGTACTTCTCTTTTCATCCGGAATCGGCAACGTTAACCGTGAAGCGTCAACCTATAGAATGCACGGCGAAGGAGCTTGAGCTGCTGCATTTCTTTTGTAAACATCCGAATCATATCTTCACGACGGCGCAGCTTTACGAATTGGTATGGGGAAATGATGTGTACGGGGAAGAAAAAACGGTCACGATCCATATCTCCAAGCTGCGAAAAAAACTCGGCGATGACACCCGCAAACCCAAAATCATCGTCAATTTACGGGGAATCGGTTATAAATTCATCCCCCCGACTGAGGCGCTGTCATGCGAATAAAAACTCGATTTACGATTCATTTGGCATTAGGGCTTATCTTATGGTTGCTTGGGACGGGTTTGCTCGGTGTTTTTATAATTGAAGGCATTCTTCCCTTGTTCGTTACCGATGTCACTATAGATGATGAGGGACTTGTTATAGGATGGGTCTTCGGTATCAGTACGCTGCTGTGCATCGTTCTGTTTGGATGGTATTTTGGCGGCCCGATCGGATTCATCATGGCCTGGATTCATCGACTCTCGCAAGACAACTACGAGCCACCTGCCGATTTGTCCAAAATATATACGCGAAAAGGAAAGCTTCGCATGCGGTTCCGCCTGTATCAGGAGGTGCTTGAGCATCTTCAATCCTTGCGAGTCAAACTGCAAGCAAACGAAATCGAGAGAAGCCGAATAGAAGAAGCCAAGCAGGAATGGATTGCGGGGATTTCCCATGATTTGAAAACACCGTTAACCTATATCAAAGGCTACTCAGCGCTTTTATTGAATGAGCAGTACGAGTGGTCGAAGGAAGAGGCGATTTCTTTCATCCGGGAAATGGACGACAAGGGAAAGCATATGGAGGAATTGATTCAAGATTTAAGCCTCGTCACACAGCTCAATCGCGCCGACGGCGCGTTGCCATTACAGAAGACGAATCAAGATATCGTCGAATTTACAAAACGGGTAGTTGCCGATATCAGCAATAATCCGCAAGCGAGCAGCTATCATTTGCATTTTCTAGCGGATCTGCCTGCCATTTATGTTGATTTTGATTCGAAATTCATGCAGCGTATCCTGCAAAATATGATGATGAATTCCATCCTTCACAATCCTGAACATACGGATATATATGTACAGATTTCGAACATAGGAGAACATGCTGTAATCCGCATCAAAGACAATGGCGTAGGCATGCCGGCTCATATGCTGGAGCACCTATTCCAGCAATATTACCGGGGCACCACTACGGACTCTTCTTCTGAGGGGACGGGACTCGGAATGGCCATTGTCTACAAGCTGGTTCAGGCTCATGGCGGTACAATCCATGTAGAAAGTGAACCTTCACAAGGAACTTCGTTCACGATTCGATTGCCGAAAAACGAAGGGGGAGAACCATTTGAAGAAACTGCCGACAATTCAGTTAGAAAGATTGACATTACGGCCTTTCCGTCTAGATGATGCCAAAGTCGTTCAACAATTAGCAGGGGATCCATATATTGCGGAAACAACGTTATATATCCCGCATCCGTATGAGGATGGGATGGCAGAACAATGGATAGAAACACATGCTCATAACTTTAATGTAGACCAATCACTGGAACTAGCTATCGTACATAAAAAAGAACAACATGTAATAGGCGCAATATGTATTGGATATAGCAGGAAGTTTGATCATGGTGAACTTGCATATTGGATCGGGAGACAGTATAAGAACAATGGATATTGTACGGAAGCGGCAAAAGGTATCGTAAGGTATGCATTTGACGAAATGAAATTAAACCGTATATTTGCCCGTTATCTGGGGAAGAACCCTGCCTCGGGTAAAGTCATGGAAAAGTTAGGAATGAAATATGAAGGGCGATTAAGACAGCATGTTAGAAAATGGGGGCAATATGAAGATCTTGTGTATTATGGCCTTTTAAGAGATGAATATATTTCAGAGGATATGTGAGGGGGGGCTCCCCCCCCTCGATTTAATTAACAACATCTTGACAATAACAGGAAACCTGTTATTCTATAACCGACAGGCAGTCGGTCGGTAATGAGGAGGTATAACAATGAGAGTTGTAAAAAAAGCGGAAGAACGCAGAAACGAAATCCTTGACGCCGCGGATGAGCTCTTTGGTCAGAAGGGCTTTGACGGCACAAGTACAAGCGATATTCTCGAAAAGGTTGGGATTGCGCGGGGAACCTTGTATCATCACTTCAAGTCGAAGGAGGATATTATGGATGCGTTGATTGATCGGTATAGTGACGGTCTTCTGGATGCGGCGCAGGTCATTGCCGTAGACAAGACGATCCCCATAGTCGAACGCATTATCCGCGTTGTGATGGCACTGAACTTAAGCGGTGGAAGCAGCAAGGAAATTATGGAGCATATTCACAAGCCGCAGAACGCGCTTATGCATCAGAAAATACAAAAGGTCATCATCAACGGCCTTCCGCCGATCCTGACAGCAATCATCCTCGAAGGCATTGAGCAGGGAATGTTCAGCACACCGTTTCCGTATGAATGCATGGAAATGGTTGTGATCTATGCGAATACTGTGTTTGATGACGATATGATTACCTTGACGGATGAGGAGCGCGGTTCACGAATGCTGGCCTTTGTTTGCAACGTAGAAAGGCTGCTCGGTGCAGCAAGCGGAAGTCTGATGGACGTCATACAGATGTTTGGTGGAGGAGACGAAAGCAGCCATGAATAAAGCAGGGAAATCTTTCAGGAAATTTCTCCTACTGTGGTCGGGACAGCTAATTTCAACCATAGGAAACGGGCTTACATCGTTCGGGCTTGGGATTTATGTTTTCCAGCAGACGGGAAAGGCTTCGGCCATGGCGCTTGTAACCTTGCTTGCGTTCATGCCGTCGTTACTCTTAAGCGCATTTGCCGGAGTGCTTGCGGACCGCTATGACCGCAGACTGTTAATGGTGCTAGGCGACAGTCTTTCTGCAATCGGACTTGTATTCATCCTCATATGCATGCTTCGCGGAGAAGCCCAGCTATGGCAAATTTGTGTGGGAGTTACCATAAGCTCGGTGTTTTCATCGCTGCTTGACCCCGCCTACAAGGCTACGGTTACGGATTTGCTGACCGAGGAGCAGTACACAAGGGCAAGCGGTCTTGTTCAGGTGGCAGGATCGGCAAAATTTCTGATTTCGCCGATCCTTGCGGGATTTTTGCTCACCGTTACGGATATAAAGCTGCTGATTGTCATCGACATTTGCACTTTTTTTGTCACCGTTGGAACTACGCTTGCCGTACGCAGCGGCCTTGCCTCCAATACATACAAACAAACACAATCGTTCATCCACGATATCAAAGCCGGTTGGAAGGCGGTCTCTACTAACAGAGGTGTAGTTGTCCTTGTGATTATGACATCGGTGCTGACATTTTACCTTGGAGTTATTGAAACACTCTCCATTCCCATGCTGCTGACATTTACAAATAGCTCCGCCGTAGGGATGATAGAAACCATTATCGCTTCCGGAATGCTCGTATCCAGTGTCATTATAGGATTTCTCCCCATTCAAAAGGGTTATGTGAAAATTCTGTCGGTTTCTTTGTTTGGTGTAGGCGTGTTTATGGCGGCGTTCGGATTTCGAGAACATATTGTCTTGATCTGTGTTTCGGGATTTCTTTTTTTTGCAATGCTTCCGTTTGCCAACACAAGCCTGGACTTTCTGGTTCGTACCAACATGGATAATTCCGTACAAGGCAGAGCTTGGGCACTGATCGGAATCCTTTCCCAGCTAGGATTTGTAGCGGCTTATGCACTTTCGGGTGTTTTGGCGGATTATGTGTTCACCCCTTTATTAGTTGAAGGTGGCGTGCTTGCTGACAGTGTAGGAAAAATAATCGGTACGGGACTCGGCAGAGGGATGGGATTTCTCATTATCATCGCCGGGATGCTGTTATGTGTAACTTCAGTCATTTTGTATAAGCTAAAGTCGGTTAAAATGCTTGAAAACAGAGGTGTCTTATGTACTCCAGAATAATCCGCAATGATCTTTTAAAAAGCAAGGCCACTACGCTAACAACCATGGTATTTGTCGCTGCTGCGGCTATGCTTGTTTCGCTCGCGGCGATTCTCATCGTCAATCTCTCGGGTGCGCTGAACACATTGATGACACAAGCCAAAAGCCCGCATTTTATGCAGATGCATTCGGGTGAAATAGATACTGCGCGGCTTTCGGCTTTTGCGGAGCAGCATAACAATGTGGATGATGCTCAAGTGATGGAATTTCTCAATATGGACGGTTCGCGGATACGATTAGGTGAGCATTCACTTGCGAATAGTGTCCAGGATAACGGATTTAGCATGCAGAGCCAAAAATTCGATTATCTTCTTGATCTCGACGGTAACATCATTAAACCTGCCATCGGCGAACTGTATGTTCCAGTAAGCTATATGAAGGATGGCACCACCAAGGTCGGTGATCAGGCGGACATTAGCGGGAAGGAGTTTATCGTTGCGGGATTCCTCCGCGATTCGCAGATGAATTCCACGCTCTCTTCTTCCAAGAGATTTCTTGTACATGAACATGATTACGCGGAAATCAAGAGCCTGGGTAGCACAGAGTATCTGATTGAATTTAGATTAAAGGATCTATCCGAGCTCGGTTCATTTGAAACGGCTTATGCCTCCGCAGGACTTGAAGCAAACGGACCAACCGTTACATATAAGCTTTTCAAAATGATGAACGCACTTTCCGATGGGTTGATGATCGCAGTTATACTTTTTGTGAGCGCGCTTGTCGTGGCTATCGCATGGATGTGCATACGATTTACGCTCCTGGCGAAAATCGAAGACGACTACCGCGAGATTGGCGTGATGAAGGCAATTGGGCTGCGTGTTTCCGACATAAAGAAGATGTATCTTGCGAAATACGCAGCGATTGCGGCGGCGGGCAGTATGCTCGGTTTTGCGCTGTCGTTTATGTTCAAAGGCATGCTTCTTGAAAATATACGGCTTTATATGGGAGAAAGTGATAATTCCGCTTATGCTTTGTTGTTCGGAATCATCGGCATATTGCTTGTATTCCTTGCCATGATTGCCTATGTTAACACAGTGTTGAAACGTTTTCGGAAGATATCCGCTGCAGAAGCCATACGCTTTGGCACTTCGCAGGAGAAAAACACAGGCGCCAAACGTTTTAATCTAAGTGGAAACAGGCTGTTGAATACGAATGTTTTCCTCGGTATCAAAGACGTTTTCGCAAGGAAAAGGCTATATGCTACAAGCCTGACGGTACTGGTGATTTCAGCATTTATCATGATTGTTCCACAGAATTTGCACAACACCATCTCCTCTACAAGCTTCATCCAGTATATGGGGATCGGAAACTATGATATACGTGCTGACATACAGCAGACCGATAACATTTCAGAAAAAACGGCTGAACTTCGAAATGCGATGAGCAGCGACCGTGCCATATCCAAGGTTGCGGTCCTTACAACAAAAGCATTTAAAATCAAAACAGAAGACGGTTCTGAGGAAAACATAAAAATCGAACTCGGTGACCATTCCATCTTCCCAATTGCCTATTCCATAGGCAGAGCACCCGCCGCAGAGGATGAAATTGCACTGTCAGCTATGAATGCTGATGAGCTGAGCAAGAAGGTCGGTGATGTCCTTACGCTGGTGTTGGAGGGACAGGAGAAGAAACTAACGGTAAGCGGAATATACTCCGATATTACCAACGGCGGCAAGACCGCAAAGGCGGTATTCACCGACAATTCGGCGGATATGATGTGGAGCATCATCTGCGCTGAACTTTCGGATAAATCTCTTATCGGCGCCAGGACTTCGGACTACGCGGACAGGTTTGATTTTGCTAAGATTTCAGATATTGATGAATTTGTTGCACAGACATTCGGCTCAACGATACATTCCGTCAAGAAGGCCTCGCACGCCTCAATGGCTGTTGCGCTGATCATATCGGTACTGATTACCCTGTTGTTTATGAAAATGCTAGTTGCTAAGGACCGATATTCCATTGCCGTTATGAAAGCCCTCGGTTTTACGAATTCGGACATAAGGGTGCAATATGTTTCGCGTTCCATATTTGTTCTGATTGTCGGCATTGTTCTTGGAACTCTTCTGGCGAATACGCTCGGAGAAATGCTTGCGGGTGCGGTTATCTCTTCGTTTGGTGCGTCGGCGTATCATTTTGCGGTCAATCCGCTTTCGGCGTATCTGTATAGCCCGCTTATGATGATAGCCTCGGTACTTATCGCAACCATGATCGGCACATCGGGCGCAGGACAAATAACAATATCCGAAAATATAAAGGAGTAGGCAGATGAAAAAGATGATTATCGGTGATGATATCGTAAAATCTTTCGGTGAAGGTGGCAAACAGCGCAATGTTCTTGACGGGGTGTCCGCCTATATTCACGAGGGCGAGTTCGTAGCTGTTATGGGACCATCAGGCTCGGGAAAATCAACGCTAATGTTTGCACTGAGCGGGACGGATGGCGTGAATGGCGGAAAAGTCGTTTTTGAGGGTAAGGATTTATCGACGCTGGGGGAGAATGAGCTTGCAGATATGCGCAGAACCAAAATGGGCTTTGTGTTCCAACAGCCGACGATGCTGAAAAATTTGAATATCCTCGACAACATCATTCTTCCATCCATGCGGGATAACCGAAAAAACGCCGCGAACATTTCGGTGAAAGCAAGAGAGCTTATGAAAAGGGTAGGCATCACAGAGCTAGAAAAACGCAGCATCACCCAGGTTTCGGGTGGTCAGCTTCAGCGTGCGGGAATATGCCGGGCGCTGATGAACAGCCCGAGCATTATCTTCGGCGACGAGCCTACGGGCGCACTCAACTCCATATCCGCTCAGGAAGTGATGGACATATTCTCTGAAATCAATGCAGACGGTACTGCGGTCATGCTTGTCACTCACGATGCACAAGTTGCGGCACGGACGGAGCGCATTATGTTTATGCGCGATGGGAAGATTGTCGGCGAACTCAAGCTTCCAAAGTTTGCGGGAACGGATATGGATGGCAGGGTCAAGAAAGTTATGGTGAAAATGCAGGAAATCGGAATATAAATTAATATCAATTCAAGCCGCAGGACTATCGCCCTTGGTGAATCGGATGTATCATTATGGAATAATTTGATCAATAGTTTATTATAAGTTGAACTAAAGATTCTCAGCCCGAGCATCACTACGAATACGGATTATTCTTCCGATCGCTGTTGCCCCCAGATTTCTATCAATCCATTAACAAGGGGTGAAATCCGGGTGCAAAGGCGACCGCTACCGCTTCTCCAGAATAATTCCGCTTCTCCGTTGAGGTTCTTCTTTTCATTAGTTAAATCTATAATACTGGATCAAACATGAAACGGATGGTGTTATACGATGCATGAACAGTCCAAACATTTCGTTGCTGTGTCAGCACTTGTTAAGAATGAGGAAGGACATGTTTTGATGGTTCGTACTCATTATCGTTCGGATACGTGGGAAATGCCCGGAGGTTTTGTTGATGCTGGCGAGGCGTTAGATGTGGCGGTGTGCCGTGAGTTTCTGGAGGAAACAGGAGTGGTTATACGACCTTTAGGCATATCAGGCGTGTATTACAACGAGAGGCTTCATGTCTTGTCTGTCGTTTTTCATGCGGAATATGTTAGCGGAGAGATAACCATTCAACCGGAAGAAATTCTGGAGGCCAAATTTTTAAATCTGGACGATACGAATATGGATGAATACATAAAAAGGCCCCAGGTCAAATCACGCACGCTTGATGCAATGAATGCAGATCGCTCAGTCCCGTATGAGACATGGGATTTGAACCCGCCTCGCTGTAAGTTGCTGTCAAGAATGGACGGGGGACGCTTGGAAGCCAAGCATGCATTTTTACTCACGGGGGAGCCTCGGATAGGTAAAACGACGATGATCAAACAACTTATCCATGCCATTGGCACGGATTTTTGCGGTGGATTCTATACGGAGGAAATAACGAATTCGAGTGAGCGAATAGGTTTCAAATGCGTGTCCGTTCGTGGGGATAGCGTCGAGATTGCACATGTAGAAAACCCTAGCAGCACTCGTATTGGAAGATATGGAGTGGATGTAGAAGCATTCGAAGATTTTGCTGTGAAAATACTAGAGGACGCTTTGTCCTCTAAGAAAATCATTGTCATCGATGAAATTGGTTTGATGCAAATGTTATCTGCATCTTTTAAAAAAATAGTACAAGAGATTATTGGTGATCATCGAATTGTTCTTGGGACGATCCCCCTAGAGAGTCACCCTGAAATAGATAAAATAAAATATAGGAAGGAAGTAAGGATCATCAGCTTGAACGAATTCAACCGTGACACGATATCCGAAACTTTGTTACAGGATATTGTGAAAGCTTTGGAGGGTGAATGATATGCGGATCGAAGATATCTTTTCGGATCTCCCTACGATAGAAACAGACAGAACGATGTTAAGAAAACTGAGGACCGAAGACGAACAGGATATATTTCATTACGGCTCTGATGATTATAATTGATGATGTGCAAAAACCCTTTCGTTCATGAACGAAGGGGTTTTATTTGAAATGATCGGTAGGCAAACCGATCACTTAGCCGATGGCCCGGCATACATGTTTCGGTACACGGCCGGAGTGAGGTGCTCGAACTTTTTAAATGTTTTGATGAAATAGCCCGTATCGCAGAAGCCCAAATCATCACTCACTTGATGGATCGGTGAATCGGTGGACTCCAGCAGCTGCTTGGCCCATTCAATTTTGAGCCGGGCGATGAAGACGGAGAAATTCTCTCCCGTTTCTTTCGTAAATATGCGGCTGAAATAGCTGGGACTAATATGGCAAAGCTTGGCCATCTCCTTCAGGGTGAAATTCTCATGCTTGTGCGCAAAAATGTAGTCAAACGCAGGCTGAAGCACGGCATTCGATGAGACGAACCGCCCAGCGCCATTTTTCAATTTGGTATCGATCAGTGCTCCTGAGAGCTCCTGCTGCATCGATTGGATGCTGCGGACCGCACGATCCGATTCGTTATAAGCTTCCATGTTGGAAGTAAGCACTTTTTTGTATAAATCGATCGTGGTATGCTTCTGAATCGCTTCCTCCACGATATAGGTGCTTAATTGCAGCAGCAGCTCCACGCACTTCGTCACCTCATCATAGGATAAGACGGGCAGTGCATCATAATCCCCTTCGAGTTCCTTAAACTTTCGATTTGACTCCACATTGGGCGGCCGAGATACGATCTGCTCCAGCATCGGAGCGTCAGATTCTCGGAGCTTGAGCTGCCCCGCCATGATCGCACCAAGATATTGGTTATCAATAATGATCGGGATGGCGATATCGATAATGTTGAAATGGCATAAATAGATGTATGGCTTGTTTTGGCGAACCGCTTCAATGCCGGCACGCGCGTCGCATTTTTGACAATATGGAGAGAGATGGGAATCCTGGCGCACGCCTTGGCAGAAAGGCTGACAGTAGCTGTGCTTGGTGACGGGAACGCCCTTGTAATCGACCGTAAGGATCGCCATTTGGGTCACGAGCGATAAGGAATCCTGCAGCTTCTCCCATTTCTCCAAATCAATGATTTCTTCTAAATCATATCGGGATTTGGACATGACAACATTCTCCTATGAAAAGTTATAGAAACTCTACTGAATATTATAGCGAATGCTTCTACTGAAGAACAAGATAATACAATTTTCCATAGAGATGACAAAAAAACACGATAAGAAAACGCTTTATTCCGATCTCATTGTTTCATGCTTCCCGAATAAGTACAACCTATAATAATAAGTATAGTTTACTTAGGAGGAATGAACATGAGAAGAGCGTTTATCAGTCCGACAAAATATGTGCAAGGTGAGAACGAACTGTTGAATTTAGGTTATTTTGTAAAGACATTCGGAGATTCCGCTCTGCTGATTGCCCATCCCGATGATGTTGCACGGGTAAAAGACAAGCTGGAGTCAACGAAACTGAAATTTAATATAACGCTAGTTGAAAGCGGCTTCCGTGGAGAATGCTCCCGGCAGGAGGTTGCCAGATTGCAAGCTTTGGCGAAGGAGCATCAATGTGCCTGCACGATTGGCCTCGGCGGAGGCAAAGCGATTGATACGGCAAAATGCGTAGCTGAAGGTGAGGCCCTGATTGTGGTCCCAACGATTGCAGCAACCGATGCACCGACAAGCCATTCGGCGGTCCTTTATACCCCGGAAGGCGAATTCGATGATTATGCTTATTTCAAACAAAGTCCTAGTGTCGTCATGATTGATACGACGGTTATTGCCAAAGCGCCGACTAGATTCCTTGTTGCCGGAATGGGGGATGCGCTCTCTACTTATTTCGAAGCAAGAGCGACAGCTCAATCGTACTCCAATGTCAATGCCGGTTTGCCGTGCGGTGTTCGCGAGTGTGTATGCGGTGACGCCAAAGGGACGATTACAGCGCTGGGACTTGCTAAGTTATGTTATGAAACACTGCTTGAGAACGGGTACAGAGCGAAACTGGCCTGTGATCAAAATATTGTGACGCCAGCCTTGGAAAATATTATCGAGACGAATATTCTGTTATCGGGATTAGGCTTCGAGAGCGGTGGTTTGGCAGCGATTCACGCGATTCACAATGGCTTGACGGCTCTCGAAGGAACGCATCATTATTATCACGGCGAGAAGGTAGCCTTCAGTACGATTGCTCAATTGGTGCTTGAGAATGCCGACCGGGAAGAAATGAAGGAAGTGCTGGACTTCTGTCTGTCGATCGGTCTTCCTGTATGCCTGGAGGATATCGGCGTCGAGCAAGTGACCTACGAGGAACTGCTTGAAGTGGCCAAGAAGGCATGTATTGCCGAGGAATCCATCCATTCGATGCCATTCCCGATTTCGGAGGAAGCGGTAGCATCCGCGATTATGGCCGCTGATCAGTTGGGTCGTCAATACAAATTTAGTAAGGAGATATAAGATGAAGAAAATCATGAATAAGCCGGAAACCTTGGTTCGGGAAATGTGCAATGGGCTTGTGCTGGCGCATCCTGAGCTGGCGTTCAACCCTAAATTCAAAGTGATTTCCAAAAAAGAGATCAACCAAGATAAAGTTACGCTAATCAGCGGCGGCGGAAGCGGGCACGAACCGGCTCATGCCGGATTCGTTGGAAGCGGCATGCTGGATGCGGCCGTGTGCGGCGATGTGTTTGCTTCCCCATCCCAAATCCAGGTGTATCAAGCGATCCGCAGCTCCGCGAGCAATCAGGGAACGCTGCTTATTATCAAAAATTACAGCGGCGACATCATGAACTTCAAAAATGCGGCCCACCTCGCGAGCGAGGATGGTATCCAAGTGGATTATGTGAAGGTCGACGATGACATCGCCGTTGAAGACAGTCTCTATACGGTAGGGAGAAGAGGGGTTGCCGGAACGGTGCTCGTTCATAAGGTAGCCGGAGCAGCCGCAGAAGCGGGACTGTCCCTGCCGGAAGTAAAGGAAGCGGCGCAGCATGCGATTAACCATGTTCGCAGCATCGGCTTCGCGTTTACCTCCTGCACCGTGCCCGCCAAGGGAACTCCGACGTTTCATATCGAAGAGAACGAGATGGAATACGGCGTCGGCATTCACGGCGAACCGGGAATCCGCAGGGAGAAAGTTGTTCCTGCAGATGAGCTGGCCCAGCGGATGGTCGTGTCTTTGCTGGAAAACTTGCAAATAAATGATTCTGCGGAGCATGAAGTTGCCGTATTAATCAATGGGTTTGGCGGCACGCCACTGCAGGAGCTGTACTTGCTGAACAATTCCGTGATGCGCGAATTGACGTCCCGAAACAAGCGGGTATTCAAAGTATTCGTAGGCAACTATATGACTAGCATCGATATGGCAGGTGCATCGGTGACGATCATGAAGCTGGACGAGACGCTCAAGAAGTGGCTGTCTGCACCATGCGATACGCCGGCACTGTCGGTTAAGGGATCTTTTGAGCCCGTCAACTATACCGAGGTTATTCAAGAAGAGCAGTCAGAGCGCGTGGTTTCGTATAAAAACAATACGGATGCTGACGCTGCGGTGATTAAGAACAACCGGTTATCCTTGCAAAATATCGTATATCTGATCGATCAAATGAGCGAGGTCATCATCGAGAACGAGGTGCCGTTCTGCGAGCTCGACGCCCATGCTGGAGACGGCGATTTCGGCATGAGTGTCGCCAAGGGCTTCAAGCAGCTCAAGGCGGAGTGGGACGATATTCTGACCCACCATCTTAGCGATATCGGCGATTTCCTCGACGCTTGCTCGATGATCATCATGGAGCATTGCGGCGGGGCCTCCGGACCGATCTGGGGATCCGCATTCCGTGCAGCGAGTAAATCTGCCGGTCAGAAGCAGGAATTGTCCGTTCAAGAGGTCGCAGATATGATGCAGGCCGTTGTGAAAGGAATCCAGGATACGGGCGAAAGATCGTTCGGAAGAGGAGCTGTCGTCGGCGACAAGACATTGATCGATGCACTCGTCCCGTTCGCGGATTCCTGGACGGAGAGTGCTGCGCAGGGCGTGGACATAAAGCCGGCGGCGATCAAGGCAGCCGAAGCAGCGGTTCTCGGAGCACAGAAGACGGCAGACATCGTTGCCCGAATGGGAAGAGCGGGCACGGTAGGCGAACGCAGCATCGGATACCCGGATGCGGGTGCTTACGCGCTCGGGGTTATTTTCACGGAGCTTGCCAAAGCGATGAGGTAATGTACAAATATGCCGATTTTTAGATTAATCATCATCGGTGTGTGGTGTCATATTTGTTGATGGTTTTTTCATAATTGACGAGAAATATTTTCGCAATTAATGAGAAAATGAATAAATATACGAAAACTTGCGTGCGAAGATTATCAAAAACCCGCCGTTAGGCGGCCTTCCTTAATCAATTCAGCTTTATTAAGCGTTCAACAAATTCAATTTCCTCATAGGGGATCCACAATGGACCATCATCAGTGCGCACTTTTGTCCGATTCGGATCCCCTGATAATTGGGCCTTACCTTCGATTACTTCTCCTGTCTGTAATTTAATTCTAACTTTTTGAGCATAGGCAGCGGCACTGCTTGAGTCCAATATCCAGTTAACCATCAAGACAATAAAAACATCAGACTACGTTGTATTAGGGGTCCCGCCAACATTTTAACGAAAATATACGCTAAGCCCTGAATTGCATCCGGTTTAGCGTTTTTTCTTACTCTAAAAATGAAAACGACAGTCACGGATGAAAGTCCAAGACTGCCGCTATTTATTACGCTATCGTCACCCGTATACAGCTCCCCAGCCTCTGCCTCCATCAGCCCTGCGGAAAATATTATCGCTAGCTTCAGGACATTCGTTTTTCCCTCATCGGGTAAAGGCTCAAATACAAGAGGTATGGTAACATTTCTTGATATGTACTTGACAATTCGAAATATGTTATCTAAATTAAACGTATGAACAATATTATATAAATGTTCATACGTTTATAATATGGGAGGTGCAATAGTATGTCTAAGAGCTTTATAGAACATGAACGACAAATAATCAAACAAAATCTAATCAATGCTTGTAAGGAATGCTGGAAGCAGTATGGTTACTCAAAAACTGGTATCCGAGATATTGTACAGAGAGCAAACATTTCTACCGGAGCGTTCTATCAATTTTTCTCAAGCAAAGAATTACTGTTTGTGAAAACCGCTGATGAATATCAAAAAGAACTAGATCAAATTTTATACGATAAAATGAAAATAGATTCAAGTAAACATGGCCTTGCAGAGGGGCTCAAAGCTTTGGCAATAGAATTGTCTACTATGTCATGGTTAACATCAATGTGGGATGAGTGGGCATTGATTATCCAAAAGCTACCACCCGATTATATGGAGCAGGATTTCAATAACGATAAAATAAGAATGGAAAATTTAATCTCGGAATATGAACTTATCCCAAAGAAAAGTTTGGATATGGCAACACAAGTTGTAGATTGTTTATTATCTTCAATGTTCCAATTTGATTTTACTGTTAGTGGTACCAAAGAAGCCGTAGATTTTATTATTGATACTACGATAAATGAGTTGTTTGAATAAGTAGGGGATGGTTTGACTTCTTCTAAAATTGCAGAAAAAAATTTGAATGAGACTAACATTCATAAACCATCCCTTGAAGGAGTGTTCTTTACTCTAACCAGCAAAAATTGAACAAAGACGACAGGAGAAATAACTAATGAAAAATATCAGTCAAAAAATACTACAAGTAGGTTCTATTCTCTTTATTTTAGCAGGGGTTGTTTATCTTTTGTGCGAAGCTATATCAGCATATGCTTGGAGCAACCCATCGTATCAATATGCCATAAACTATATTAGTGATTTGGGTATACCAGTGGTAACACAGTTCATGGGGCGTATGATTAATTCTCCTTTATATTTTGTCATGAACTTTGGCTTTTTTGCTAATGGAATTTTATTCGCTATAGCGTATTTCATGATAATGAACACACTGCCATCAAAAAGAAAAATCATAGGTCTAGCACTTACTGCAATTTATGCAATTGGCATAACCATGGTTGGTATGTTTCCAGGGTATGATTGGTGGGGCGAACCGTTTCATGGTATTGGAGCTATGTTAGCTATAGTAGGAGGTAACTTATCTATATTATGCGGTGGCTTGATGTCTCATCGAATGTTTCCACAAAAATGGGTTTCAACGTTGAGTGTCATTTTTTGCATTATAGGAATCATAAGTTTCGCATTATTTATTGGGATAAATAATAATATGTATGCTGCGGTTTTTGAAAGAATGTCTGTATATACAATAATGGTTTGGTGTATCATTTTTGGACTTTTCGTACAAGTAAAAAGTCGCAATATGAATGTGTCGGACTACGAAATGAACATAAAAGTCTGAAGGTTATGGTTGTGCTATAACAATACAGGATTTGCTCATCGCGATCTTGTCCTCGGGCGACAGTGTCACCGGCCTCATCTGCACAGGAACGTCGATTTAGAATCGCCGGACCCTGGACATGCTAGGCAACCACAATACAATGTGAAAGGATAATGTAGATATGAAACAAGAAATTTTTATCTGCGGTAAGGCGAAATCTGAAATGGTTAAGGAGATACTTGCAAATTTTCCTCCTGAATTTTTGGAAGATGTAAATGCTAATATATCAGATATTAAAACAAAATACCTTGACTTACCATTTTGTGATTTACCAGATTCAAAAACTCTGGATATTTATCTGCCAGACCAAGGTGAAAAGCCATTTCCTGTGTTGGTTTTCTTTTTCGGAGGCGGATTTCTGTTTGGAGACAAAAGGGGAACTCAATTAGAGATACCTCTTTTAGCCAGAGAATTAGGATTTGCTGTAGTAAGTGTTAATTACACTTTAAGCAGCGAAGGAGAGTACCCACGACTTGTATATGATACAAAAGCATCAATTAGGTATCTACGTGCTAATGCAGAACAATATGGGCTTAATCCGGAGAAAATTGTTGCAATTGGTATTTCTGCTGGAGGTACTCTAGCATCTTTATTGGGAACTTCCTCAGGTGTAAAAGAGTTGGAGGGATTATCCTATGGAAACTCCGACTATTCAAGCGATGTTCAGGGAGTTATAGATTTCTGTGGTCCAACAAATATTCTTGCCATGAAGGAACAAATGAGTGAGCATATATTAAAAACTGGTGTCTCACCGTCGTTGTCGTATGGTAATCCTGATTCGGTAGAATCATTAGTTTTTGGTGCACTGGCAAGTGATGTTCCTGAAAAGGCTCAAGCGCTTTCACCAATAACACATGTTAATTCAGATATTCCACAATTTCTTATAGTTCATGGAGCACAAGACGATACTGTTCCTCCCCAGCAGTCAATTGAACTTGCTCAATTAATAGAAGAAAAAGCAGGAAAGGATAAAGTAGAACTTCACGTCCTGGATAAGGCTGGACACGGTGATGAAGCCTTTTTTGTGGATGCTGTTCCACTAATGTTTAATTTTTTAAGGAGATATACTTAAGCATTAGCGTTGCATAAACTTTGAGATTATTTTGTGTCTGAAAATTCAGATCCCGGAATTTCAGTCTTTCCCTTTATGAGCTGCTACCACGAATCAAGCTAACGAATCTGCTCATGGAAGTAGCCAACTGGACGAATTTTCATGAGCAGTTTATTCACGCTTCCAGTAACCGCGCTCCGAGCGAGGAAGAAACAAAAGTAAAGGGAGATTAATAGAATAAGTGGTAGTTGGCATTGAGGCTACAAATGGGATCTATTAAGCTAACGGGGAACGTTAGTTCAAATAAGATTACAGCCGCGTAAAAACCTTCAAACTCTTGCTGAGAGAGAATGAAGGTTTTTTCTTAGATACTTCTTTCGTAACAGAATATAGATTCTGTTACGAATGGGATTATTTTGGAACAAGAAAGAGTGGGGAAGTTTGTTCTGTGGACACCGTAATTTTTTCTTTAGGATCCTCCTTAGCCTGGGATTCAACAGGGAGCGGACTACTGTCGACCTGAAACCAAACCACTGATTTCTTCCGATGCCAAAACAACGCGAGGGCTTCCATATTTGCGAAATAGCGCCCGAAGTGACTTGGTCCATAATCGATGTATGTAGGTGAATAAATATGCAAGTCCAGGTTTGCGGTAATTCTCACTAATACTGAAATGGGTCTCTTATCCGGTGTTTACTAAGGGAACTCTTCTCATTAAATATGAAAATACGCCTTGATGCATCAACATTTTTCCGTTGATTTTTCTCACCAATTATGACAACACACATCATCATCATCAAAAAATCAAATCAATAATATAATCATTGATTTTAGCTGAGTCACACAGCCTATTTCCAACATCAAACCTTCGTTTTAAAATGAATTTATCCGAAGAAGAAAAAGCAGACACACTATTCAGCGTGTCTGCTTTTGTTCTGTATATATGTAAAGTCAGTAGATTTATTTGATGACCAGTATTCAAAAATGATTTACAAATCTATATAAATAGATATAATGATCTGTATGGAACCTATTTTAATTTACAAAGCGTTATCCAATGAGACCCGTTGTCAAATCATGGATTGGCTGAAAAACCCGGAGCATCATTTTGAAGAGAAAAAATATATGGATTACGGCATCAGCTTCCGGACCGGAATTTGTGTAGCCGATATTCAAAAGAAGAGCGGGCTGGCGCAATCCGTCATTTCCAATTATCTGCTGACACTTCAAAGAGCAGGACTGCTTGAGTCCGAGCGTATCGGAAAGTGGACCTATTATCGCCGGGATGAACAGACTATCAAGGAATTTTCCGAGTATATTCAAAACAAACTATAAGGAGGTGTTTTTTTTGTTCAAATCCATCTAGATATATAGATATATAATTGAATATAGATGGTGAAACTGCGGACTATCATATCTACATATACAGATATGAAAATACAAATGACAGAATAGGAGCATCATTTCTTTGAGACAGAAACAAGTGAACCCTTTACTTATTATCATGTTGGCTTTAGGTGTTTTTGGTATTATTACGACGGAAATGGGTATCGTTGGCGTTCTGCCCCAAGTGGCCCGGAAATTTAATATTACGGCATCGCAGGCGGGTACGCTCGTCAGTGTGTTTGCCCTTGTGGTCGCCATCTCGGGACCCTTTCTGACATTATTGGCATCGGGTATCAATCGGAAAGTGATTCTTCTTATCGCAGTATTCATGTTTGCGGTGTCCAATATCGTGTACGCCATGACATCGAAATTCGAAGTGATGCTGGCGTTCCGGATCATTCCGGCCTTCTTTCATCCGGTCTTTTTTTCCGTGGCTTTGGTCACTGCGGCCCAGCTGGTTCCACCTGAGAAGAGCAGTAAAGCGGTCACGAAGGTATTTGCCGGGATTACGGTCGGATTTGCATTTGGTGTGCCTTTGACTTCTTACCTGGCGGAAAAGGTTTCGCTAGAAACCGCATTTTTGTTTGGAGCGGCTATTAGCGCGATTGCCTTTGCAGGTATATTGGCCTGGCTGCCGTCCATGCCGGTTAAGAACAAAATGTCATTCGGCAAACAGCTGGGGATATTGCGGAAACCCGCATTGTGGTTAAATATAACCTCGGTCATTTTTATTTTTGCGGCGATGTTTTCGGTGTACAGTTATTTTGCGGAATACCTCGGCCAGGTCACACTTATGAACGGATCGGTGATCAGTGTGATGCTGATGGGTTTTGGAATCATCATGATTTTCGGCAATTTCGTTTTTGGTGCCATGCTGCAAAGAAACATACGGGTGACCGTGATGCTATTCCCTATGCTGTATATTGCGGTTTACATACTGCTGTATAGTCTGGGGCCATACGGGATTCCGGCTATGATCGTTGTGGTTTTATGGGGGATGGTCCATTCCGGAGGATTAATCGTCAGCCAAACATGGCTGACAACGGTGACTGATGATGCACCGGAGTTTGGCAACAGCTTGTTTGTATCGTTTTCCAACCTGGGCATTACACTGGGCACCACGGTAGGGGGCTGGTTGATAGCCGTTGCTGGTATCCATCAGTTAATCTGGAGCGGAATCGCGTTTGCCATCCTTGCCCTGGCTTCGATTTTGCTCAAAATAAAATATGTTCCTTCGTAAATCGGAAGCCAGCCTGGCGCAGCGTAATGTGCCGCAGGCTTTCCGTGCTTGATTCGTTGTTCCCAAATGCCCGTCCAACCGTTATATTTGTAAAACTGATGTACCTCCCATAATGGATTGCAGCGGGAAGAAACACTTTTTTTGCAACCATATTTGCACGCGGGGCTTACGCGCCTCGGCGATCAGATGTATAATCATGGAAGAAGCAGACAGATCATGCCCCAGCCTAAGATAACTGCTATCTAGGGCCGGGGCATTTTTTATTGATTATTTTAGAAATGAAGATCGTCAACAATCCGGAAAAGCAAGGGCACCTTAAAAACCAATGGAAGGGAGTGTTTACCCTGGAACTTCAAGAAATCAATCAAAAATTAAAAGAAACAAGAGAGGAATTGCTTGGAATCCTCAATGGATTGAATGGAGATCAGCTGAACAGGCGGCACGACTCAAACAGTTGGAGTATCAGTCAGGTATGTCAACACCTATATAAGACAGAAGAATTGTATGTAGTTGCTATTAAAAGAGGATTGAAGGGCAAGGAAGATTCAATTATTGAGAATAAACCTTTGGAATTTCTGCTGGACAGAAGTAGAAAGTTAGAAGCTCCTGACATTGCTAAACCAACCGATGAAATTATAGAATATCAAGAAATTGTCGAGAAACTGCATCATTCAAGAGAGAAGCTAACGGAACTGCTCCATTCATTAGAAGACCCGTCCGTGCTAAGCAGAAGACATTTCACCCACCCCGTATTTAAAGAGATGTTATTAATAGAATGGGTTAGATCACTGTACTTGCATGAACAAAGACATATTAAACAAATAAATGAAATTATCGAAGGATTTAAATAAATCTTTTGCTTATTTTGATATGATAGGAGCAAGAAAAAAATGGGAAGTGAGAAGTTGTGGATAAAAAAGCGAAAAAGACTTTACTCCAAACGTTCTGGTCATCCAGCGGCTGGAAAAGCAGTCCTTTGCCGTTCGTTGGGGAGGATTTTGAATACGCGAAAAGCATGGGGCTGATGTTCGATCCCCTCACCATCGGGCATGATGAGCTGATCCAATGGCTGCACAACCTGCATCAGACGGTTACAAAAGAAAAGGTTGCGGCTGCTTTTCTGCACAGCTTGTCCACGAAACAGGTCCATTTGCGAAGCGCGCTCTCCAGCTGGGCGCTGACCTCGCGCCTGCCTCTTCATGCGTTCGAAGAGCGGCGCTCAGCCGTGCCGAATTACAGCAGCTGTGGGGATTGCAATCACGCCGGGCTGCAGTCCGACCGGGATTATATGAATGTCGACCTGAATGTGCTTAATTTCGAACGGGTCAAATGGGGAGGCATCCGCTTGAATCATCTGCTCTACTGCTGGCTTGATCTGGAGCTGTTGAGCCATGAGGAGAGCCTAACGGTGGATGATGAAGATATCGCCATCCTGCGGGGCCTGGTGGAAGCCGTTGAAGACTGTACCGAACAAGAAAGCCCCCGTCATCTCGAGAAGCGCTGGAAGGATGTTCTGCCTTCAAGCAAGCATGAACGAGACGTGCTCATGGAAGTTTGGGGATATGCAGGCGTGCTGGTTCCGCAGGATACGCCTCGCACGCGTCCGAGGAGAAACGACGATTTCTTCTCGATGTCGGAGTGGCAAGGAAGCGACGGGTATTCCCAGGAAGCGCTGCAGTTCTATTTTGGCGAATATCTGTAGACCGCTTCATCACCATATGCTAAAGACTGCGTACCAGTTTAGGATTTTAGGGGAGGGTTAGAGTGGAGCAGCAATTTCACACGTTGTATGATCACGGAGTGCTGTCTTATACGAGGGAAAGCTTGGATCGCCTGGGAATGCCCGAGAAGACGGCGGAAATGCTCGTGCATTGGGGATTGCCGGACTTTGAGCTGCAGGAGCCTCCTTTGGGTCTTCTGTTTCACGAAGCGTTACCGCTACAGGATGTTCATGGCGACTATATCGCGATCGGAAGGGAGATCTGGAGCGAAGGGCTTCATGTCGCGATCAAACGGGATACAGGGGCGGTATGGGCAGTAACGGAGGGCCGTACACAGAAACCGACCTACATGAACGCCTCCATCGATAGCCTGCTCGCCTTTATGGACCGTGTGCTTCGATTCAAACAGCAAACGGAGCGCTTGCAGCCCGATCCCCCTCCCATGATCTTGACGGCAGAAGAATCTCGTTTGAAACTTGAGAAGTTCAGGAGAGGGGAGATCAAGCCGAGAACCCGACCGGACGCCTCGCAGACTCAGCGCGAGTGGAAGAGCGCCTTCGAACAAATGAAGCGGGAGCTGAAAGACATGGATCTTGCTGCCGTCCGTTCCTCTTCATGGTGGGGAATTGTGCTGGAGGAAATGAAGGATCGATTGCGTTAGCGGATAAAGCATTTTAATGTCAGGATGGGAGGATGAAATTTGGGCTTTCAGGATACATACAGATTTGGTGTGCATGCCATCATATCGAACGCCGACGGCAAGCTGCTCTTATTAAAACGGACCTATGGGAACAAGGGATGGAGTTTGCCCGGAGGCGGGGTGGACCCTGGTGAAACGATTCATGAAGCCATTTTTCGCGAATGCCGCGAAGAACTGGGCCTTACACTTCAAGATGCGGTTTTGACCGGATTTTATTATCACAGTCATATCAACGCGCAGGTCGGCATATTCCGCTGTTCGATCACTCTTCATGAGGAAATTATCCTTAGTTCGGAGCATTCGGAGTATAAATGGGCCGAGTGGTCGGAGCTAAGCGAAGTTCAGCGGTTAAGGGCCCAGGATGCATTGGCTTATCAAGGAGAAGTCAAAAGCCGGGCGTTTTAGCATTCATCCTGTTCTTCAAAGAAATGATTACCATTACTGACCCCATGCACAACATCAGGTTTACGCTAACGAATCCCGTTGACGATGTTCCATCCCAAGCGGCTGACGCTGCATCCATAAAGACCTCCATCACATAAAAAAGAGGCTAACCGTGAGAGCGGTTAGCCTCTTTGATATCGGTAAAACCTGATCCCCGGCTCATACCCTGAGACCATGGCATGTGGAGAAACCTCTTACTCCTTCAAAGAGCCAATCAACAGCCCTTTTATGAAATACCGCTGCAGGAAAGGATAGAACAGCACCACCGGGCCAATCGTCAGAATGGCGGTGGCCATCTTCACCGATTCCTGAGGAAGCGTCTGGGTGCCGAGGATGGCTCCGCTGCTCTGCATCTGCTGGATCATGCTGATCTCGGAGTTCAGCTTAAACAGCAGGTATTGCAGGGGATACAGCTTCTCGTTGTCCACCAGCATGATGGCGTTGAACCAGTTGTTCCAATAGGCAATGCCGTAGAACAGCGTGATCGTGGCCAGAACGGGCATGCATAGCGGAAAGTAGATCCGGAACGCGATATAGAAGTCGCTTGCGCCGTCGATCTTGGCCGCTTCCGTCAGGGAAGGCGGGATTTGGGACATGTAGTTGCGCACGAGAAACAGGTTGAACGGGTTGAACACTAGGGATGGAATGATCAAAGCCCAGATGGTGTTGTTCATGCCGAGCTTCAGGTTGATCAGATACCAGGGGACCAGGCCCGTGTTAAACACCATCGTAATGAAAAAGAACAATCCGAGGCCGTTGCGGTAACGGATATGCTTGGCGGCCAGCGTATATCCGGCCATGGACGTAATGGTGACCGCAAGGATCGTGCCGATGACCGTCACGAAGATCGAGATCATGTAACTCCGGTACAGCGACGTACTGCCGAACAGGAGCAGCTTGTAGGCATCCAGCGACAGCTCGCTCGGGAACAGCTGGTAGCCGAATTGCTTAATGCTGGCTTCGTCGGTAAAGGACACCATGAGCACAAGCAGCATCGGCAGGATGCAGAGAATGGAGATGATGCCGATCAGCGCGGCATTCACGCCGTCGAAAAATTTAGGTCTGGACGTCATCTAGGTTTCGCTCCCTTCCGAATGATTCCGGCTTTCTTTAGAACAAGGCATGGTCCGGATTCACCTTCTTCACGATTTTGTTGCTGCCCCATACGAGAATAAAGCCGACCACGGATTGATACAGTCCGACGGCCATGGCCTGTGCCGGATTCCCGATGGTGCGGAGGGAACGGAACACATACGTGTCGATGACGTCAACCGTCGGATACAGCAGCCCGTTGTCCTTCACGATGGCATAGATCATGTCGAAGCTGCCGTACATGATTTTGCCCAAGGCCAGCAGGGTTAAGATGGATATGGTCGGCAGCATGAGCGGAATGGTGATATGGCGGATGAGCTGCCAGCGGGTAGCGCCGTCGATCCGGCCGGCTTCGTAATAACTGTCATCAATTCCCGTTATAGCCGCCAGATAAATGACGAGGTTCATCCCGAGGTCCTTCCAGACCGCCGCGGTCGTAAGAATCCACGTCCAGTATTGCGGGGAGGCGTACCAGTTGACGGGGTCGATATGGAAGAACGCCAGGATCCGGTTCAGGATACCGTAGTCGGTCGACAGCAAGCTGTAGATGATGTAGCTGACGATGACCCAGGACAAGAAATGCGGGAACAAAATCGTGGATTGAGTCACCCTCGAGAACCAGCGGCTCCGGAGCTCGTTGAACAGAATGGCCAGCGCCATGGCTGCGAGCGTGCCAACGATGATAAAGAGAAAATTGAGCTTCAAGGTGTTGAAGGTGACCTCCCAAGCCCGGGGCGACGAGAAGAAGAACTTGAAATTGTCAAAGCCGACCCAGGCGGAATTGAAGAGTCCCGTTTTGAAGTTGAATTTCTGAAACGCAATGAGCATGTACGGAAGCGTGAAATAACCGAAGACCAGCGTATAGATGGCAGCCGGTACGACGAGCAGGTAGGCGGATCCGTTCGAGCGGATTTCGCGCAGGAAGCCGAAGCGGCTTTTTTTCATAAGTAGGCACGTCCTTTCGTAAGTGATGGGGGCTGCAAGCGTAGCAGTTCTGATTCGAGTGTAAAGAGAGTTGCCGCGTGCAGTAAACTATGAAAATGGAGTTTGAGCGGATTGAAGGGGGGGACCCCTGCTTTAAAAAACGGCAAAAACTTCGAATTTAAGTATTTCGCACAGCGTCGTCAGGATTGAATAATGACCGGAAAAGCTTGGTTTTATAAGGGGTTTAGCCGATGAAGTCTATGGAGGGAAGCTTGGGGAGGAAAATAAAGAATGCGTTTTCATGTTGATGTATGCCCTGAGCAAATGTAAGATGAGAGTAAAATATCGATCCGTTCCAAGGGAGCGGATTGCTAGGCAACTCCATTAAACTAACATGTATATTACATATAATGTTAGTGATATTTATGAATGATGAAGATCTCAGTTTACTATACAGATCGAATGATAAGGAGGGAGAATATGATCCGGCAGCGATTATTCCGTTATGCAGTGTACCGAAATATGTTTCTCAGCTTTGTTTTGCTCACGGCAGCTATGATTGCCCTCGTAACCGTCGTCCTGTACATGATGTTCTCCTGGAGCACCGCGAAGGAGGTAGGGAAAATATCCGAGTCGATGCTGAAGCAGAACAGCGCCGTATCCAGCGTCATCCGTGACCAAGTGTATAACGTGGGCAACCTTTTGCTCAGCGACAAGGAGATCGTGAACGCCCTTTTGGACAAAGAGGCCGATCCGGTGAAACAGTATGGCGTGTTCGGCACCCTTAACCGAGTCCAGTCCACCTATCCCTTCATCCATTCGATCGGGATCTATAACGGCTCGAATAACACGTATCTGAATACGAAGGGGATTACCAAGGAGCAGGAGAAAGCGCTGCTGGAGGAGATCAACAACAAGAATACATCATATTTTCACCTGTTCCCGCGCAAGATTTCTTCCGCCACTTCGACGAACCGGAGCGAAGACGTCCTTACGTTCGTTCTCCTTCCGAGCTATTATTCGCCGTTAAGCTCCAAGGGCGCGATCGTGATCAATATGAGCACCGGCACCATCCAGGATCTGATCGGAGGCTACCGCAACGAAGCGGTGGATTCGCTGTACGTCATTGATGATAAGGGAACCATTATCACCCATTCGGATCCGTCCCGGTTCATGGAGGATATATCGCAGGAATCCTATGTCCAGTCCATCCTGGGAACGGACGCGGAAAGCGGTTACTTCACCCGCTCCATCGACGGCCGCAAGAGCCTCGTTACCTACGTGAAATCCAAGGATATGAACTGGACGTTTATCAGCGTAAGCCAATATCAAAATCTGTTGTTCAACATGCAGGCCCTCCGAACGTCGGCGCTGGTTCTCGCTTTGGCCTGCTTCGTCGTCAGCATGTTCTTGTCGATCTGGCTGACGCATCATGCGTACAACCCGATCCGCCACCTGCTGGAGAAAATGAGCGCCATACCGAAAATGAAGGAAAACCGGCGGCAAATCAACGAATTTGCCATTTTGGATACAACTTACGCCGAAATGACGGAGAAAATGAAGTCGATGGAGTCCGAGGCTTCCGTCGCCAGACAGGCCCACGTGCTGCAGCTGCTTAAAGGCGGCGACGAGACGGCATTCCGCCGTTTGGCCCGGGAAGGCAAGGGGCCTTCTTTCTTGGCGGCTGTCCTTTTGCTCGACAGCTTAGACGGCTCGCCCGGGGGCGAGGACGAGGAGCAGCAGTCCTATACCTGCGCAGCCGTCGCCCAGGCGGCTCAGCAGATGCTGGAACCGGAGGGAGCGAGCGTGGCAACGGTGGGGGATGGGACCATTGCGATCATTCTCCCCATGAAGCAGAGCCGGCTTCCGCTCCATGTATTGGGCATGCTGGAGGAGCTGCAGGGCGAGATGCTCCGCACGCTCCGCGTGTCCGTCACTGTCGGCATCGGAACGGCCGCGCAGACGTACGAGGAGCTGCGCGAATCGTTCGATTGCGCGCAGTCCTGCTTCCAGCAGCGCTTCTTCGCAGGCAAGGGCAGGATGTTCCATGGCGATCCGGTCATCGCCGCGGAGTCGGAGCATACCGAGGCGCAGTATCCGGACAAGCGGGAGAAGCGCATCATCGAGGCCATCAAGCTGCAGCAGCGGGATAAATTGGAGAAGGAAATCGATCAGTGGATCAAGGAAATTCGCGATTACAACTATCATGAAGTCATGTTTTTCATCAACCAGTTCATCGGCGGCCTGTACAAGCAGCTCAATGTCCATACGGTGAAAAATCGGGAAAGCGCGGATCTCTTCCTTGACTTTACGCGGCGGATTACCCGCTTTCAGACGCTGCAGGAAACCGCGGATGCCCTGAAGGATCTTGCCCTTAGACTCTGCAACCTGTCCGAGGAATCGGGAGCGGTCCGGCATGCGGAGGTGGTTGATTTTATCCAGATGTACGTACGCAAGCATTATGCAAGGCCGGATATGTCGCTCGAGCAGGTCGCGGGTGAGGTGAAGCTGTCCCGCAGCTATGTCGGCAAGCTCTTCAAGGCGCATTGCGAGCTGTCGTTTAACGATTACCTGAATGCCGTTCGACTGGAAAAGGCCCGGGAGCTCCTCGCAAGCACCGATGAGTCGGTTCAATCGATCAGCGAGCAGGTGGGCATTCTGAATACGACCTATTTCTACACGCTGTTTAAAAAGCACTACCAGATCTCGCCGGCCCAGTTCCGAAGCCAGCATGCGATCGAGACGAAAAAAGCGCAGTGACGGGCGGTTAAAGTGAGGGTTCAGAAATTCGACCTTTCAGCACCGAGAAGGTTGGATGAAGCTAGGGACTGAGTAGCGGAGCGTAGGCAAACTACGTGAGCAACGGAAGGCCCGGCTGAATTCAAGATTCGACGTCGAGACCGCTTCCTGACCTGCTTCGTGATCAAAAGTTGACTTTCTGAACAACCTCTTAAAGCGTTTTAAAATGGCGAAAACCATCATTTTGAAGTATACGTCATCCCTAATGTCTCCTTAAGATAGGAATCGTACCGCATGACTAAACCAAATGAAGACAGGGGGAGACACAGATGAAAAAAAGGAAAGCGCTAGCACTATGGTTAGCCGCGATATTTATGGTATCCGTGATCGCAGGCTGCTCCGGCGGGGGCGATGCCGGCGGCGAGAATGGATCAGCGAGCGGCGAGAACGGCGGAGGGGACAAGCTGCCGGTCCGGTATCTGCTTCCGGGAACCGCACCGCAGGATTTGGAAACGGCGGTTAAAGCGATCAATGAGAAGCTGGAGGCCGATGGTCTGAACCTCACGTATGAACCGACTTACATCGCGTGGGACGTATGGGATCAGAAGACCAACCTCATGATGTCGACGGGCGAGGAGTTCGAGCTGATTGCCATCATGCACGATACCAAAGGACCGACGGTGCTTGCCGGGAGCGGCGGAATCATTCCGATCGACGATCTGCTGGATCAGTATGGCAGCGAGCTGAAAGCTTCCATGCCGGACTGGATCTGGGAGTCGTCGAAAATCAACGGTAAGATCACGTACGTGCCGAATTTCTGGGCGGATACCGCTTATAACGATGGCATGTTCACGATCCGCACCGATCTGCTCGAGAAAAACGGTCTGAAGCCACCGACATCGCCGGAAGAGCTGCTCGATGCAGCCGAGACGCTGCAGAAGAACTGGCCGCAGGACAACAAAAACGTATATATCAAGATGCTGGAGGAGCCTGCCTACTTCCTGCATACGACCTACGACACCTATCCGTTTACCGTGGCCGACAACATGATTTACATCGACCAACAGGGGAACGTGAAGTCATGGTTTGAAACCGAGGAATTCAAAAAAGACGTGTTGTTCATGAACGAGGCTTACAAGCGCGGGCTGATCATGAGCGATCTGCTTACGACGCCGACGGAGGTCATTAACCAGGAAGAGCTGGCCGGTCGTTATCTGTACCGTCCGGGCGACGTCGGCTTGAGCGACGCCATTCTTCAGACGTTCCCGGATGCGAAGCTGGATATTTATTATTTGGCCGACCAGCCGAAATTTAGATCCTACGCGATCCGCAATTCCAACGGGATCTCGGCCACGTCTCCGCACCCGGAGGCCGGCATTCAATTTTTGAACTGGGTGTACAGCAGCCAGGAGAACATGGATCTCGTTCAAAGCGGCGTGAAGGATGTGCATTGGAAGGATACCGGCAAGAATACCAAGGACTATCTGGCCAAGAACGAGAACGGTTCTCCGGCTTATGAGCTTCCGTACTGGCTGCTCGGCCACGTGGAGATGAACCGTTATCCTACGAGTACGGATCCAGCGCGTCTGGAGCGCCGCACGACGGTATCGGACGATGCCGTGAACAGCATCACGATCGGCTTCACCTTCGATCCGACCAACGTAGCATCGCAGTACGCTAATTGCATCGCCGAGCTGAAGACCAGCGTTTATCCGGTCATGCACGGGGTCGTGAAATACGAGGACGCCTACGACAAAATGCTGGCCGCAATGAAGTCCGCTGGTCTCGATGAGGTCGTTGAGGAATACCAACGGCAATTCGATGAGTGGAGAGCCGGTCAGTCGTAAGTTCAGGCGCAGTAACGGCCAAGAAACATCATGGAACAGGGCAATCCTATACCCGGCTTCATTGTCGGGGAGGGTTGCTTTTTTTTCGTGCATCACCATGAAGCGTTCCGTGAAGAGCAGCGAGGCGATTCCGAGGGGATCCGAAAGGGATCAGCGTTACCGCTGTGGGCGGGCTTCAATTCCCCGATATTGAGCAAAATCAAAGTTTTCTCTCAAAAGTAAAGTGTTCAAGACAGGGATTCCCGGGCTAGAGTAAAGGTCATAAGAAGCCTTAATGCTGCTCAAAGAGCAAGAAGCGAAAGTATCGATCAAGGCTGACTGCACGGCAAGAGCCGTGCAGAATAAGGAGGACGTAGTTCATGACCAAGCAAACACAAGCCATCCGGGAAGGCTGGCAATGGTTCACGGAAAGCCGGTACGGCATGTTTATTCATTTCGGGCCATATGCCCAATACGGGCGCGGCGAGCAGGTTCTGTTCCGGGAGCATTTGGACCAAGCCGAATACGCGCGGAAAGCCTGCGAGTGGAATCCGACGTTCTTTGACGCCGAGCTTTGGGCGTACACCGCACGTAAGGCGGGGATGAGATATGCCTGCTTAACGACTCGGCATCATGACGGATATTGCTTGTGGGATACGGCCACGACGGATTATTCCAGCACAAAGCAGGCGCCCGGCCGGGATCTGGTGCGCGAATTTACCGACGCGTTCCGGGCCCAGGGGCTTCGGGTAGGCTTATATTATTCATGGATCGATTGGCGGATCCCGGCTTATTTCGACGGACCGGAAAAGGATCCCGAGGGCTGGGAGACGATGAAGCAGTATTTGCATGCCCAGGTGGAAGAGCTGGTCACGAATTACGGGCGCATTGATCATTTCTTTTTTGACGGGGTCTGGCCGCGAACCGCGGAGGACCTGGACAGCATCAAGCTGGTGGAACGGATGAAGTCGATTCAGCCGGACATCCTGGTCAACAACCGTCTTGGGCTGTCTGAGGAGGAGAAGCTGCATGCGGACGGCGGCGGCGGCTCGGGCGATTCCGAGGTGCTGGGCGACTTCGGCTCGCCGGAGCATGTCATCGTCCCGGATCAGAAGCGGCTGTGGGAATCCAGCCAGGTCACCACGTGGAGGCTGTGGGGGTACACGAACGGCGAACGATGGCGTCCGGCCGACGTCCTGCTCGACATGCTGTGCGAGTGCGCGGAAAAAGGGGGCACCGTGGGCGGCAATCTGCTGCTTAACGTCGGACCGCAGCCCGACGGGCAGCTTCCGCCGGCCTTTGTGGAGCGGGCGCTGAAGATCGGGGAGTGGCTGGACGTTCACGGCGAGGCCATCTACGGCTCCGACGGCGGGAACCTCACAGAGTTCATCACCTACGGGCGGCAGACGATGAAAGACAACAAGCTGTATCTCATCATCCGCTTCTGGGATGGGAGGCCGGTGCTGAGGCTGGCCGATCTGGTGACGCCGGTATCACGGGTGACGCTGCTGACAACGGGACAGGAGCTGTCGTTCCGACAGGAGGGCGACGTGCTGTGGATCGAAGGGCTGCCGCGGGAACGTCCGACCGAGCTGTTCCCGGTCATCCGCATCGAATGCGAGGAGCGGCCGCAGACCAATCAATGGGGAGTGAACCGCCTCTGGACCGGCGACCCTTCCCGGATCGCCGACTGGGCCCGAACGCGCGGAACATCCGTATACGTCGACGGCCAGCCGTGGACGAGAAAGGAGTAAGCGATGAGAACGCTGGTATTTTACGACGAGCATTTTCCTTACGAAGGCGAACGTCCGTCTGCCGAGGCACTGGAGCGATTGGGGGAATGGGCGGTGGTCGCGGGTGCTGCGGACGTGGCTGATCGGCTGACGGAAGGCGGCTGGGACGCGCTGATTCATCTGCACGGGCCGTACTTTTCGAAAGCGGCTTGGGCGGCCATCGAAGGCCACCTGAAGGCGGGCGGCGGTCTTGTTCATGCCGGGGGCGTGCCTTTCCGCAGGCCGGTTCGAGAGCTGAATGGAAGCTGGCATGCCGAACGCGAGCAGCTGGCTTATCACCAGCGAATGGATATCCATGATGCGCTGGCGGTCGACGTGTCGCGCGTCCGGGAGCTGAAAGCCTCCGCCGAATTCCCGATCCTGCAGGGGCGCGAGCAGCTGTACGGCATGGAGCCGACCTGGGGCTTGACGCTGCACCCGACCAAAGCGAGCGACATCCCGGCCGAGATGGGGGCGTGCGGTCCGATGGACGCCGTCATCTCGCCGCTGCTGATTGGCGTGGACCGTGATCGACGAGAGCGGTCCGCTCCGGTCGTCATGCTGGAGCAGCATAAGGGCGATTACGCCGGGGGCCGGTGGATTCTGATCAACCAGCAGCTGAGGGCATCGTTCTGGGAGACGAAAGGGATGGACGTCCTGAAGGATCTGGCCGAATACGCGGGTACGGGCGTGACGGAGCTGTGGCTGAAGCCGAACTATGCCTCCTACGAGCTGGGCGAGCAGATGCGGTTGACGATCCAGTTGCAGACGCTATCCCGGACGTCCGCCCCGGCGCAGACATGGCATTTTGCGGTGAGTCTTATCAAGGAAGACGACGGCGAGATCGTCTGGACCGGACACGAGAAGTCGGAAGCTGGCATGGAACAGCGGGATCTGCAGCAGCTTCGCTTGTCCGTACCGGTACGGCTGGATGCGGGCTTGTATCGGATCGTTTGCGAAGCCGAGTCCGAGTCCGGGGAGCGACGCAACCTGACCCAGGCGGTATGGGGCGTCGACCGTCCGCTGCTGCAGGCGGGAGAGCGGCTGGAATGCGGGCGCGATTACTTCCGCCGCGGCGGGCGGACGGTTCCGATCGTTGGCATGACGTACATGACCTCCGACGTCGCGCGCAAATTTCTCCATCTGCCGAACGTGCAGCGTTGGGATGCGGATATGGCGGAGATGAAGCGGGCAGGGATTAACCTGATCCGGACGGGCATATGGACGGGATACCGGATGATCATGTTTGCCGACGGCCATGCGGCCGAGGACGTCATGCGGGCGATCGATGCCTTTATCCTGACGGCCAAGCGGCATGAGCTGGAAGTGACGTTCACGTTCTTCTCGTTTGCGCCCGAAGCCTGGGAAGGCGTGAACCCCTATCTGGATCCGCGATCGGTGGAGGCGCAAAAGCGCTTCATCGCCTCCATCGTGGGACGTCATAGGGGCACGACCAACGTGCATTGGGACCTGATCAACGAGCCTTCGCTGTTTGATCCGAAGCGAGTCTTCGAGGGGCCGGTATCAGTAGGGGACCGGTTCGAGCGGCAGGCCTGGTCCGAGTGGCTGCGGCAGCGCCACGGGGATGATCTGGCGCTGCTTCAGGAGCGCTGGAACATGACGCCGGGCGAGCTGCCTTCATTCGAGTCGGCGCCTGCGCCGAGTCCGGACGACAAGCTGTTCAACAGCGTGCTGCAGCCTAAGAAGTGGGGACCGTGGATCGATTTCACGCTGTTCACCATGGATATGCATAATCGGTGGGCGTCCGAGCTTATCGGCACCATTCGCCGCTCCGATCCCCGACAACTGGTTACGGTCGGGCAGGATGAGGGCATCTGCTCCCAGCGTCCGTCGCCTTCGTTCTACGGGCCCGCCGTTGATTACACGACGGTCCACTCCTGGTGGCAGAACGATCACCTGGCTTGGGACGGCATATTTACGAAAACGCCGGACAAGCCGAATCTGATCCAGGAGACCGGCATCATGCACGTGCAGCGTCCGGACGGCATCGCCAAGCGGACGGAGGAAGAGCTTCGCAACATCCTGGAGCGGAAGTATGCGTATTCGTTTTCGACCGGGGGCGCGGGTGCCGTGCAGTGGATTTGGAATATTAACTACTTCATGGATAATGCCAACGAATCCAACATCGGTGCACTTCGGGCGGACGGAACTCAGAAGCCCGAAGCCGATGTCTCCTATGACTTCGGCCGCTTCATGAAGGAAGCAGCTGGCCTGTTCGACGATGAACGGCAGCTTGAGGACATCGCTGTCGTTTACCCGTATTCGAATGATTTTTCCAGCCGGAAGCTGGCCTATGAAGCGACGACGAGGGCCATGCGCGCGTTGACGTTCGGCATGAACGTCCATCCGCGAGGCATCGGCGAATACCAGCTGGGGGACTTAAAGCGCTATCCGGCCAAGCTGATCATCGTGCCGAGCGCGCACAATTTCGACGATGCCGCGTTTGCCCAGCTCCTCGACCTGGCAAGGGAAGGGAGCACGGTCCTGTGGACAGGCCCGCTTCGCACCGATGCGTATTGGGGGCCGGCCACGCATCGCCTGCAGCAGGAGATCGGCGAAACCGTCCATGCTAACGTTCTTCGGGAAGAAACGCTGGAGCTGGCGGGAGAGCCTTTCGCCGTGTCGTTCGGCGAACGGAAGATTAACGCGCTCGCGGTGGATCGTCCGGCGGGCCGGTTGGATGGGAAGCTAGAACCCGTCACGGTGACCTTGGGTTCGGGAAGGTTCATCTGGTGCCCGCTTCCGGTCGAAATGAACGAGCGCTGGGAGCCGATCCAGGCGCTGTACGCGGAAGCTATCCGCTCCGCAGCCGTTTCACCTGAGCTGGAATGGCTGAAGGGAGGCGAGCTGCCCGGGATCTATGGCCGCAAGCTGGCGTTCGGGCAAGGAAGCTTGTACGTCTTCGTCTCCGAGCATGGGGCAAGCGCAGATGTTGAGGTAAAGGACCCGGCATCCGGGACAGTCTACGTCTTCGAATTGGAACGGGAGCGGACCGTGATGTTTACGACCGATGCCAGGGGACAAGTGCGGACCGTATATCGGCCGGAGGAGGTACGGATCCGGCAGAGCCAACCATCTTGAGGCGTACTCGCCCCTTAAACGGTTGGAAGAGGGGGTCTTGCTGTTGACCGGGATCGTTACGGCGCGGCGCCGTCTTCTGCACGATACACATAGAGGGAGGTTCTCCAGCCGATCGGATCGTGCCGGAGAGCCTTTTTCTTCCATCGAAAATTTCGGAAGGGCTGCTGCTTAGGCGGTGTGGGGTTAAATCCGATGGGGAAGAGCCTAAACCCGAACCCCATAGGATGCGGGAACATTCAACGAACGGTTGCATGTCATCATTTTGAACGCTTTTAACAGGAAAAAGAAAGGGTGTGCGCGCTATGGACTACAAGGATGCTGCATGGCCGGTTTCGCGGCGGGTCGAGGACTTGCTGGAGCGGATGACAGCGGAGGAGAAAATCGGGCAGCTGATCCAGCCGTTCGGCTGGAAAGCTTACATAAGGAACGACGACGGTACGATCAAACTTACCGAGGAATTCAAGTCGCAGCTTGCGGAGGGAGGAATCGGTTCCTTGTACGGTACGCTGCGGGCCGATCCCTGGACCGGGGTGACGCTGGCAAACGGACTGTCCCCGCGGGAAGGTGCGGAAGCGGTTAATGCGATTCAGCGTTACGCGATGGAGCACTCGCGGCTGGGGATTCCGATTCTGTTCGGGGAAGAATGCTCCCACGGACATATGGCGATCGGGGCGACGGTGTTTCCCGTACCGCTCACGATCGGAAGCACCTGGAACACGGAGCTGTTCCGCAGCATAAGCCGCGCCGTTGCCGCCGAGACAAGAGCTCAGGGGGGAGCGGCCACCTATTCGCCGGTGTTGGATGTGGTACGGGATCCTCGCTGGGGCCGGACCGAAGAAACCTTCGGCGAGGACTCCCATTTGGTGGCCGAATTTGCGGTTGCCGCCGTACGGGGACTGCAAGGCGATCGCCTTGATTCGCATACCAGCCTTCTGGCTACGCTGAAGCATTTCGCGGGCTACGGCGCTTCCGAAGGGGGACGCAACGGAGCCCCCGTTCACATGGGCCTTCGGGAGCTTCACGAAGTCGATCTGCTGCCGTTCCGCAAGGCTGTTGAAGCGGGTGCCTTGTCGGTCATGACCGCCTATAACGAAATCGACGGAGTACCTTGCACGTCCAGCCGGTACCTGCTGCAAGACGTTCTTCGCGAGGCGTGGGGCTTCGACGGCTTCGTCATTACGGATTGCGGCGCTATCCATATGTTGGCATGCGGTCACAATACGGCCGGATCGGGCGTGGAGGCGGCGGCCCTGTCGCTGAAGGCTGGTGTCGATATGGAGATGTCCGGGACCATGTTCCGGGCACATCTTCACCAAGCGCTGGAGCAAGGGCTGATCACTGAAGACGATCTGAATAAGGCAGCCGGCCGCGTGTTGGAAATGAAGTTTCGTCTGGGTCTCTTTGATCGGCCTTATGTGGATCCAGCCTGGGCAGAGCAGGTCATAGGCAGTAAAGAGCATATCGCACTGGCCTACCAGGCTGCGGCTGAAGGCATCGTGCTCCTGAAGAACGAGGGGAACCTGCTGCCCCTGGATTCGAGCAGCGGAACCATTGCCGTCATTGGCCCCAACGCCCATGCGCCGTACCATCAGCTTGGCGATTATACCTCTCCCCAGCCGCCGGGGCAGGTCGTAACGGTGCTGGACGGCATCCGCCGACGGCTGGGAGACAGCCGTGTTCTATATGCCCCGGGCTGCCGCATTCAAGGCGATTCAAGGGAAGGGTTCCCTCACGCGCTGGCGTGCGCCGAGCAAGCCGACGTCATCGTGATGGTGCTTGGGGGTTCTAGCGCAAGAGATTTCGGAGACGCTACCATCGATCTTAGAACGGGTGCCTCTGTCGTAACCGGACATGCCGAGAGCGAGATGGAATGCGGGGAAGGGATTGACCGCTCGACCCTAACGCTGATGGGCGTGCAGCTGGAGCTGCTGCAGGAGCTCCATAAGCTCGGCAAGCCGGTGGTCGTCGTCTATATCAACGGACGGCCGATTACGGAGCCGTGGATCGACGAGTTTATTCCGGCGATCGTAGAAGCTTGGTATCCCGGTCAGGAGGGAGGGAACGCGATCGCGGACGTACTGTTCGGCGACGTCAATCCGTCTGGTCGGTTGCCGCTGTCCATTCCGAAGGAGGTCGGTCAGCTGCCGGTTCCTTATAATGCCAGACGGACCCGGGGCAAGCGTTACCTGGAGACGGATCTTGCGCCGCGGTATCCGTTCGGCTTCGGCTTAAGCTATACGGAATTCCGATACGGCCGTCTGACGGTCGAGCCGGCCTTTGTCCCCATAGGCGGCGAAACCACGGTCCGGATTGACGTGACCAACGCGGGATCACGGGACGGCGCGGAAGTCGTTCAGCTGTACGTCTCCGATTTGGCCGCCTCCGTGACCCGTCCGGAGAAGGAGCTGAAAGGCTTCCGCAAGGTGTTCCTGAAGGCCGGGGAGACGAAGGAGGTGACGTTCACCATCGGCAGCGAGCAGCTGGAATTAATCGGCCTTGACCTGAAATCGGTGGTGGAACCCGGCGAGTTCCGCATTCAGGTCGGCCCCGACTCGACGAGAGGAGAGATCGCAAGCTTGATGGTGGAAGGTTAAAGATCGTACGCTCGAAGGGGGGCAAATAGCTTCTAGCCCAGCTCCTCCCACCGGATCGCTTTGGTTGCGTCGGATGACAAGCCGAAAGCATACCAACCCGGTGAAAGATGGTGGGGGCGGTCGAGTGCTGAACGCGTTGAAAAAAGGATAGCCGAATCCAATGGAGAATACCCTTATATAAAGCCAATTGCTGTGCTCATCTCGGGTGTAGAATCCGGGGGCTTTTTCGACGGGATCGTTGTATTAGGATATCGTGCATTCCGATCGACCGATAAAGCGATCAAGAGAGGAGAGAGCAGAATGAAGGAAGCGTTTCTTCAATTGTACGACTATCACATGTGGGCGAACGAAAGAGTATGGAATCATTTACAATCCTTGCCGGAAGGCGTGTTTCTCCAGGAAGTGAACCTGGGCTTCAACTCCATCGCGGAAGTCTTCGGTCACCTTGCAGCTGCGGAGGAAGTTTGGTTTGCCCGAATCAAGGAGGAGAGTCCTCCGTCGCTTGCTGCGAGACAATTTGCGAATTTGGAAGCAGCTCGTCAATACATGAGCCAGCTCCAAACACGGCACCGCGAATATTTAACGTCGGCTCACGATATGGGGAAGGTTGTGACTTATCACAACACTGCGGGGGAAGCATTTCAAAATTCGATTTCGGAGATTCTCCAGCAGGTCGTAAATCATGGAACCTACCATAGGGGCAATATCACGACAATGCTCCGGCATTTGGGACATAAGGGGATCATAACGGATTACATTGCCTTTTTAAGGGCATAGTTTTAACTCACCACACATAGGGACTTCCTGTTGCCATGATCTTCATGAGCCGAGGGAGTCTTTTGCTATTTTTACCAAACGGAAATTAGGATGTGAAATAAAATGTGGATGCTAGGGGAAAAGAAGGATGGTGTTATGAAAATATACAGGCTGAATGAGCTGGAAGGTTCATGTTACATAAAAGTACTGCCGGGGCCATACCGTAATCGGTGCTGGAACGAGGATTCGATCTATATGGATGAAGAGACTTTCGGTTACCTGGATAGCGCCGTTGAAAAAGAATACGAACCATACGACCACTATGCTTTAATGAATTGGAAGCAGAAAGATGGAGGCGGATCGTGAACAGGCTTGAAGAAACGCTGTTTTTTTGGAGAGGCCATCCCCAAGCGGAGGAGTTGAAGGACCATATTGGCTTCATATTTACTTCGTCTGAAACGGATTTTATCGAGGCCCTGGAAGAGAATATGGATCAATTAATCCGGCTCATGCAGGAATTCGTGGACTGGATCGAAATTGAGATTAAAGGGTTAACCTTATGGGACGAGTGCTCGGGCAGTTAAATCATTAGGGTTGGATTTCACTATTAGGGTCTTGAATGTGTCTTGGGAATCGTTTTAAGTAGAGATTATTTATAAATATAAATGGTATAGTTCTTCCTGTGAATCTCTTATATGATGTAAGGAATGCCTCTAAAGAAATAGATTCTAATAGGAACGATTCACTCGCTTCACCTAACATGGGGATTACAGGTTCAAACTTTACGATCCTGTTTAGTCACCATGCCCGCAATAGAACGGAAGCATCATTAACTATAATCGAAAAGGTGATTGCTATGAAAAAAATTAGAAGATCCAAAATCGTTGAAGGTACAACCATACCGGGGGTGATTTGCAACGGAGGGCAGTACTTTTATATTGATGTAGATATCTATGATGATGGCATGACGAATTGCTGGGAGCTTGTTGACCTTAAAGGCTTAAAAAACAAAATCGATTCCAACTGGCTGACGCCTGTCGTACCGATTGGCCAAAATCTGTCTATTCATGGGCTGGGTGAGTTCCAAGTTAATGAAGCGAGCTGGAGATTTAATCAAGAAAGCTATTATGAGCACATTGAGCAGACCATTCGGCTCTTGAATCCGGAATTCGTGAATGTATATGAAGTTTCAGAGCGGGAGCAGCAGCAACGGGAAGCCAGAAGAGTGGCCGATTCTCCCCGTCCCACTGATTTTTATGTAAAAAGCGAACTGTTCTACCAGACGGTGGAGGGTGACGGGTTTAACATTTTCATGAAATACGAAGGCGCGAATTATTTAGTTCATCTGAATGTATACCAGGACGGTCAAGTCATGATCTACAACCTGCCCCAAGACGTCCAGTGCCATCTTGACGAAGCAAGCGCTTGGTTTCAGAACGGGACTTTGTTTACTACATTTGATAGCGAATTGCCTGTTCGCATGGTAGGACTTGGCGAAGTTACATTATCTGAACCGCTGTACGCGGCAGAGATTGAGGAGAAACATAAGGAATTCATGGATCTTCACAAGAAACTGAATGGAGAGAAAACAGCGTTAGAAGAATGCAGGGATGCTTACTATTTATATTTAGAAAATCCCATCGAGTTTTACAGAGAAAAACTTAGAGAGAAATATGAACGAGTACCCGAGCATGAGAGAATGTACCTAGGCGATATGGATACTAAAGATTGGGATTACCAAAGAATCCTCTATCGACCGGATGAGAAAAGAGAAGTGTAATGATGCTGCTTTAGAGTGCATTACATCGAAACATACATATAGAATGGAGGGCTTTATCCTATGTATAGTTTGTATGGAGAGCTGTGTACGGAAGTGTATGATCTGAGTAAACCATTAGGTTTCTCGTTTGGCGACGTGGAGTATTATTTAGAGCGTCTGAAGGACGTAAAAGGGAAGGTGCTCGAAGTCGGCTGTGGATCAGGCAGGGTGTTAATTCCGCTGCTTCAAGCGGGGATTGATATAGAAGGTGTGGATAATTCAGCAGCTATGCTGGATTCTTGCAGGAGACGAGTCGGTGAGTTGGGCCTAGCAACTAAACTGTATGAAGACGAAATGCATAACTTTGCGTTGACCGATTCGTATGAGGCCATTATCATTCCTGCCGGATCTTTCCAATTAGTGGAGGGGCGGGAGCAGGCAGTCGCGGCACTGCATCATTTTTATTCTCATTTGAAACCTGGTGGCAGATTAATTATGGATTTGTTTATTCCTACTGATATCGAAGCGAATCATGCCTCTACTAGAAGTTGGGAAACTTCTGATCATGAAGTGATCATATTAGAAGAAAGAATCACGGAAATGAATCTGCTGGAGCAGAAAACTGTGTCGATTATGAAATATGAAAAGTGGAAGGAAGGAAATCTGATTCAGACCGAACTGCAACGGTTTCCTCTAAGTTGGTATGGATATCACGAATTTGAACTCATGCTGGAGAAGCAGGGGTACGAAGAGATCACGAAATCGGCTGACTATGCATGGTTGAATAAACCAGTTAAAGCGGATCAGATGATTACATTCGAGGCTAGGAAAGCTCCGATAGGGCGCTAGTAGAACTAGTGCCCTCAGGGGGGGAATCCATAGGTGCGTGGTAACCCTGTGCAGGGATTAATTAGAATCAGTGAGGTGATTGAATGCCGTATGACGCAGACTTAACCTCCGCAGATGTGGATCGATTACTCCAATACCTCGAATATTTCCAGGATCCTGGGTCCGTTTTTTACCATGAAGTAAATGGGTACATGTGCGAAAGTGAGGAAATCGGAAATTTTCGTAAAGTGTTAGATGATGTCGGCTTCTTAATGGTATTTAACTGGAGCGACTGGTTAATGGAGAACGAGATCTATAGGAACTTAGATAACAATATGGATAGCAGCATCATGAACGCCGATCTAGAAACCCTTAGAAAATTAATGACCAGTTATATTCGCGGGGATCGATTTAACGAAGGGTTATTTATCAGCGTATGTATGAAAGGGCACGCAGCTCAAATTTTGTTAAGACTTAGAGAATTAAAGGGCACGTTATCATGATCATTCGCATACTTGTCATCGTCGTACCGAAACCGAGACAATAACAGGAACTTTTATTCAATTCAATTTAAGAGATGATAAAAAGATACTCCTGGCCGAATATAAAAGACATGCCTATTACGTTGGGGAATTGATCGAAACAGAGGAGGGCTTTGCAGCTGTGAAGCTGACTCCAACCCTCGATATTGGAATTACAATTGGCGTTACATTGGACTGTAAAACATGGGATGGCAGTCAGTACACCATGTCATTATTCAAAGAAAAACAAAATAACACACCAAAATATGTTAAGGAATTGGAGTTATATGTATCGATAGCAGAAAAGGGTACCGGCACGGAAACGTCAACAATAGGTCAGGACTTAGTACAGTCATATGAGGTGATGTAGTCAGAGCGTGAGGTAGGAATAACAATGACAGCCATACTACAATTGAATCTTGGGTGGGCATGGTTTCCCTTCGAAAGGGGGTGAAGCCGTGGAGGTAAAGGGTGCATTAACGATTATGTTTCTGTTTGGATCGTTCATTCTTGCTCTTTTAACATACATTAATAATAACAACAAGAAAAAGTAAAAACCCACCCAAAGGTTAAGCGCCGAAGGTGGGTTTTTCGTTCCTGAATGACTTAGAAGGGAACAAACCATCCAAGCCAATTGTACTGACCAAGTGTTCGCCGCACTTGGTCTTTATTACACATATAATACCATAAAATAAAATATGTATCAAAGCTTAGAAAATTCTGATGAAACGTAGATGACGAGTTGTATGCAAGAAAGTTCTCATCTTGTAACATCGCTCTTTCGCTGTCGATATATTGAAGGAGAAGTTATAGGCGATAGTGAAATAGAAGCAAAAGAAGAACTCATAAAATTAGCACATGCTTGGAAGGTTGAGTAGGAAAAATCGTATTTATGCGTATGAATCCATACTATGATAGCAATAAGAAAGGATCCTTATGGAGATCTATGGAGAACACGTAATCTTATCTAGAATCACAAACGATGACTTAGATTTTATATGCAGGATTGAATGCGATCGGGATTTATGGCAGTTTGAAGAATCCGTACCGTCCGAGGAACAAGTTGTTCGAAGCAACTATCTGGACAAAATCAATGAGGGAAGCGAAACAACAAGCTATGATTTTATCGTTCGTTTAGTGAATGATCGGAATAGAACTCCAATCGGACTTGCTCAAGTGTGGAGTTATATCGACTACAGGAAGAGTTGGGAATTGGGATTTGCGATCCTTCCTCAACATGGCGGACAGGGATACGGAAGTGAGGCTGCTAATCTCCTTTTGAAATTTGCTTTTGAACAACTGCACGCGCATAAAGTGGTTGGTATGTGCAATTCGCAAAATGCTCGATCTGCAGCTCTTATGGAGCATATCGGTATGACCCAAGAAGCTGTTTTTAAAGAAGAGCTTTTTTGGAAGGGAGAGTGGACGGATCAGTTCTATTACTCCATTCTGGAGAAAGAGTTCTTTGAAGGTAAGACAGTTGTAGGAAAGACTAGTTGAGCTCCAGGACGGGAACTTCATGATGATCGTACAAGAATTGAACCATCATATCGGAGGGGGAGAGAACATGATACAATCCATTGTCCATATCGCGTTAGTCGTGAAGGACTATGATGAGGCTATCGCATTTTATACCGATAAGCTGAATTTCACCTTGATTGAAGATACATACCAGCCTGAACAAGATAAGCGTTGGGTGGTCGTAGCACCTCCCGGCTCGGTTGGCACGACGATATTGCTTGCCAAGGCGTCCAAGCCGGAGCAAGAGCCATTTATAGGCAACCAGTCGGGCGGCAGAGTGTTCCTATTCTTGAATACGGACGATTTCTGGAGAGATTATCGTGAAATGATATCGCGAGGGATTGAGTTTGTAAGAGAGCCCAAAGAAGCGGATTACGGCATGGTGGCGGTATTCAAGGATTTATACGGGAACCTGTGGGATTTGCTGGAGTTGAAGGAAGATCATCCATTGATGAAACGGACGAAGTAATCGGTATCATATCGATCGTATATTCAAGAAACTACAAGGAGGAAGCAGCAGATGTCTAAAATTCTCAATGTGATTGTCATTGCAGCGCATCCGGATGAACCTGAAATCTATGCTGGCGCGATCTCGGCAGCTTACGCAGAGATGGGTCATCGGGTGAAGTTCGTAACGTTAACCGATGGATGCTGTGGTCATTATGAAATGAGCGGGCAGCAGCTGGTCGACCGTCGGATTCAAGAAGCTCATGAGGCAGCAAAACGTCTTGGGGTACTGGAATACGTCGTCCTGCCCATTCCCGATGGCGAATTGATGCCAACGCCCGAAGTACGCAAGGAAGTGATCCGTCAAATTCGTGGCTGGGAGGCGGACATCGTCATTACGTTCCATCCGGACGGCCCCGGTCATGTGGATAACCGCAATGTCGGGAAGGTGGTGCGGGATGCGGCAGATTTTGTTGCGAACGTACCAAATGCCGTTCCTGAAGTGCCGTCATTGAAGAAATCGCCGATATTTCTGCTGATGCCGGATTATGCGGCACGGGCGACGTATCAATCGGATATTGTCTTCGATGCAGGAGGCGTGATCGAGAAGAAATTGCTGGCCTGTGATGCCCACGCTTCCCAATTTTATGAGTTTGCACCTTGGCAGGGCGGTTTCCTGGATGCGGTACCGGATACCTGGGAAGAGAAGCGGGACTTTATTCTAAAGTATTGGGATCGGTTCCTGAGCGTCTCGGACGAAATGCTGCCCTCGCTTGCGAAGCAATATGGCCAAGATCATGCAGCCAGCGTACAATATGCAGAGCCTTTCGAAATCGCGGATTATGGCAGAAGACCGAATGAAGCTGAAATGAAGATTTTGTTCCCGATGTTAACGGGTACTCATGTGTAATCTATTCTTGATTAGAAAAGAAATAAAAGAGCGGATTCCCTTTTCAGGAGAAATCCGCTTTTTTATGATCTTGAAAAATAGGCTTACACCTTCTCCAATGGTGATTCTACAACCGGACAGAACTCGGGATTCGTTGAACTTAAGCGTTCGGCAAATTGCGGCTGGAGCTTGGCAAGCTCCGTATAATAACTTCCGATCACATGATTACCGCTCACCGACCCATTTTGGAAAGTCAAAGGCCATTGGGTATGCACATGGCTGTAATAGTATTTCTTCTCTCGTTTTGGCATCTTGTAGATATGAGGCGGGGCGTGCGTTACGACGTCGAACAGGTTGGCAATACGGCAGCTGTTTCGAACATATTTAGCAAAGGCATTGGCAAAATCGGGATCTCCCACACGAGGGGACCCATAGGTAAACACATAAGGGGATTGGTGGTCCGTGTTGGCGGCTGCATCGACTGCGCATAAGGCTGCGAGCGCTCCTCCAAGACTGTGGCCGGTAATGAACAGTGTCTTGTGGGTAGGAAGTTGGTTAAGTGCCGACATAATCTGGCCGCGAGCAGAGGCGTAGATGTTAGTGAAACCGCGGTGTGTGAGAGAAGAGTCCTTAATATATTTGAAGTTTTTTTGGGAGGCGATGGCATCTGAGATCCAGTTTGTCGTTGAACTGGTGCCCCGAAAGGCGATAATAATTTCATCCGGTGACTCTAGAATAAACCCAAAGCGCTCGGACACGCTGATTAAGGAGTTCGCCTCAATGGTGTCATAAAGCGAATAATTTAGCGGAAGGACAAATGAGCCGTCCGTATTGGTGAATTGTGTATAGGTCTGTCCGCAGATCGCTGCCAAAAAAATGGCCCATTGTTCTCGTTCTATGCTCGTACCCATGCACATCCCGCCCTTCTGTTCTCCTACACTATATTAGGGTGTGGAAGGAAAGGTGCCTATACGCCTAAGAATGGCGAATCCGCCATCAAGCTCAAGCTTATACACGGGATTTTATCATCAGAAGGTTTGGGTAGAACCAAGTTATATGGTACGATTCAATAGACGTTCTTGGTCGACCGGTGCATATGGGCATGCACCTCATCAGATTGGACTTTAATGATACAGAGAGAGCAGGGTTATATAGAATGACAGACAATATTCAACAACGCTTCCGTTACAGTGAAGCACCCATCTGGGAATTACAGCGGACTTATTATGAAGAACTGGGGATGAAAGCCTGGAATAATGACCAGGTTCCGCAGTATATTACGAGCAACCCTATGATTGCTACAGCTTACGCCGAAATCATATTCGGATTCCTTCGAGACCGCGCCGATCAAGGCGATCTGACCGAACCTGTGACAATACTGGAATTGGGAGCCGGAGCCGGGCGCCTTGGTTATCATGTGCTGCACAAGCTGTGTGAGCTGAGAGATTTTGCGGGTATAGCGCTTCCCCCTTTCCGCTATGTCATGACCGATCTGCCGATTAAAAATGTGACGGCATGGAATCAACATCCTGCCATGCAGTCCTATATTGAACAGGGACTGCTGGACTTCGCGAGGTTCGATGCCGTGCATGACACGGAATTGAACCTGGTAGTATCGAAGACCACGATACGTCCTGGAGATTTGAAGCAGCCGCTGCTTATTATCGCAAACTATTTTTTTGACGGCATTCCGCAAGAACTGATCTATGTGGGGGAAGGCAAGATTTACGAGACCGATGTTGTCATCGAATTTCCGGAGCAGTACAACAAGCTCAAGCCGGCTGAAGCACTGGAACGAATGAAACTGGCATACGAGCACCGCCGTGCACCCAGATACGAGGAGGACACCTACCCGTACCGTGATGTCATTGCCTACTACCAGCAAGAGCTGGAGGACTCCCATATCCTGTTTCCAGAGGCGGGTTTGACCTGCATGGAGCGTCTGAATCAGTTATCAACGTCGGGTTTCATGCTTCTCACAGCGGATAAAGGAGATCATCGTATCGATAATTGGAAGTTCGCTGAACCGCCGCAATTAATTTTCCATGGCAGCTTCTCTTTAACAGCCAACTATCATGCGCTGCAGCATGTGTTTGAGCAAAGAGGCGCAGAGGCGATTTTCCCCACGCAGCATTACAAGAATATTAACGTCGGCTGTATCCTCATGCTGGAAGCACCGACGAGTTATGCCAATACTCGGATCGCATACCGCCAATTTATCGAACGCTTCGGACCTGATGAATTTTTCAGTATGAAGGAATGGATCGACCGGAATATTGAAAGCATGGGCATGCAGCAAATTTTGTCTTTTTGGCGATTGGGCGGGTATGACGCCGAGTTTTTCATTCAGAGCGCGAAACGCATCTCGAATCTGCTGCCGGATGCCAATGACGAAGAAATGCTGGATATTCGAACAGGCATCTACAAAATGTGGTCATCGTACTATGTGATGGAGCAGCGTTATGATCTGGCATTGGACGCTGGGCTGGTGCTGTTCGAGATGGATATGTACGAGGATGCGAGGTTCTTCCTGGAGGAATCCGTGGAAACGGATGAAGAAGAGCCGGTGCCAACGGTTTTATATTGCTTAGCGATCTGCTGCTACGAGCTTGGTCTTGATGAGGAGGCTCTGGAATATACGCGTGAGGCGCTCGTTCTGGAACCCGATCATGAAGAGGCTTTGGCACTGTTAAAATGTTTTGAGTAAAACACGCATTTCTTAATATTCGCGAAGAAATTTACGTATTCTTCTCAGAATTCCATAGGAACGACGCACGCGACCCGGCCTCTGAGATTACAATAAGGCTGGGTCGTTCTGTATGTTGAACCTGTTCCACTTACGATTCAACTCGTACAGATGGCCCTGCGAGGATTTCAGTAGTGGAGTATAATGTATAAGGATATTAACGTAATGATGCAGACAGAAAAACATACAGCGATAGGTGAAAAACATGAGAATAGCTTTTTTTGATTCAGGTTTAGGCGGTTTAACGGTGTTATCGGAGGCTATGAAGGAGCTGCCGCATGAAGACTTTTTGTTTTATGCGGACACCCTCCATGTGCCATACGGTACTAAAGCCAAGGAAGATGTGAAATCTTACATCCATCATGCGATGGAAACGATCATGAAGGAAGAAGTCAAAGCCATTGTCATTGCATGCAACACGGCTACAAGCATGGCGATTTCCGATCTGAGGAAGGCTTATCCGATCCCGGTTATCGGGATGGAGCCGGCCGTAAAACCGGCCGTCGAAATCAATCGTTCCAGCGGGAAGCGAATCCTGGTGCTTGCTACGCCGCTGACCTTAAAGGAATCGAAGTACAGGGATCTGGTTCGACGAGTCGATAGCATGCATATCGTGGACTCCCTGCCTCTGCCGGAGCTGGTAGAGCACTGTGAAGCTTTGAATTTCGATCAAAAGGTCATGAATGCTTACTTTACCAAGCAATTCGAATCCTTCGATATGAATGAGTACGGAACCATCGTATTGGGCTGTACCCACTATCCTTTTTACAAAAGAATCTTATCGGATCTGCTTCCGGATCACATTCGCATTATAGATGGCAGTAAAGGAACCGTGAACAGACTCATTCAGGTATTAAGTGACAAGGATCTGCTCAGCTCCAGCGGAAGTCAGGATGTTAAGCTATTAAATTCGAGCCAATCCATGGAGTACACAGAGAAAATGAAGAAGGCACTGAGCATTTATAGAGAAATAGAAATAGAGAAGTAGGGTAACTGGAGTCTGCATGGATTTAGGCGGCATTTCGATTGCTGCACAATAATTGGAGGGGAAAAGTGGTGGAGCTTCGCTTTCTATCTGATTTAGAATATGGCGTATCTGGGTTGGCAGTGAGCGATATTTTGAAACAAAGGTACTGCGTATTTGATTTCGAAGCGACGGGCATTAACCATGATACGGAACATATCATCCAAATAGGTGCTGTTATCATAGAGAACGGAAGGATTCTGGAAACGTCAACCTTCACATCGTATGTACGACCTGTAAAGCCCATTCCGGAAGCCATTGAGCGATTAACTGGAATTTATAATGCCTATGTAGAGCGTGCTCCGAGATTTAACGAGGTTTATAGCGGTTTTATCGAGTTTATCAAGGACAGTGTATTGGTGACACATGCAGGCTATGAATTTGATATGCCTTTATTGCGGAATGAATGCAAGAGATTCAACCTTCCCATGATGGACATATGAGGAATTTACATGATATTTATTTTAAAGAAGAGGTCGTGGTCAAAAGGTTTCGGATTCCCTCTTAGTATCAGGAATTGCTGCTAAGATGTAAGGAGCATATCATGTGCTTTTTTTAGTTGGTAGAATTCAATTCCATTTGAATTCTACCTATCCCATCGGGTTGGGGTAGTGCATAATAGCCGATATAAATGTTTAATTATGAATACGCTTGCGTTTGGCAGGCAGGGAGGTTGCAAGATGAAGGAACCAATGGATATCATTAAAAGATCTTGGGATGAATGGTCAGACTCGTGGTATGTAGGATATCGGACCGAAGAGGTCATAGCCAACATCATCAAACAACCAGAATCCGCGTTTCACCCTACTACATTCTCGATGATCATGAAGGCATTCCCAGACCTTCGGGGCAAACGGATATGTGTTCCTTCAAGCGGAGATAATCATGCCGTGTTTGCTTTTCATCTCATGGGGGCTCACGTCACTTCATGCGACATTTCGGAACGACAACTGGAGAATAGTTCAGATATCGCGAAGCGATACGGATGGGATATCGAATTCATCTGCGATGATACGATGAAATTAGGCAGCATCGGAAGTGGTGTATATGACTTCGTATATACTTCAAATGGTGTTCATGTATGGATTCATGATCTAAACTCGATGTATTCGAATATCCATCGAATTCTCAAACCGAATGGGACGTATATCATGTATGATATTCACCCATTTATGCGCCCATTTGGAACCCATTCTACAGATCGAATCAAGGTGGTGAATCCATATGATTCTACGGGGCCTTTTGGAGAAATCCCAACGTATAAGTGGCGAATTCAAGATATATTGAATGCCATGATGTCATCCGGTTTGAACGTCAAACATCTGGAAGAAATGTTCGCCGTGGACGGTACGTTCTGGGTGGATGAATCGAAAAGTGAGGATAGCCGTTTGTCAGATCAAGAGCTCGAAGATTTCTGTAACTGGGAATTGAACCCGCTTGCAGCACTCCCGCAGTGGTTATCGATCTATGCAACGAAATAAACTAATAAAATGACGTTTGACCCGACCATTTATTAGATGAGCCGGGGACGTATGCGCAGGTTCATTTAACCTGGAAACATGAAGAGTCAGCGGAATGGCCCAAGACCTTGATGTTTACTAGTTTTGAAGAATGGGTTCACGCATCGATGTTACCTGATAACAAATATTATTAGAGATCAATCTAGGAACGGAAAGGATGATTCTACATATGATCGGTTTGATTATTATCGTTATGATAGTTGGCTTGGCCGGAATTATTAGCAATCAGTATTCTGCTCTGAGAAGGATGGAGCGCATGCAGCGATCATTGGATGAGCTTAATACAAGAATACAAGAGATGAATCATCATCCTAAACCGTGATATTGTTTTTCTCAGAGTGAGGATAATCTTGCTAAACAGCAGAGAAGGAATCTTAGAGCGTATTCGCTTTCATTCAGATCAATGTGGGAGTATGATATGAACCCTTTTAAACATTCAAAAAAAGAAATCAGAACGAAATTTGAGATCGATATGCTTCACCAGGCTCAGGCCAAAGAACCTAAGAAACCTCCGTATCCTTGGACGGCTGAGGTTATCATTCCAGCTGCGGGGTGCATTGCGTGCGGATGGGATGCCGATGAGAACCTTGTTCTGATTAGCAGCTCCGGTTACAGCACTACACAGGCCAGGTCCGGGAACCGACTGCACAGAGACCAGGATCCTAATGTAACGGATGATCATATTAGCAATAACTACTTGAGTTTTCGTATTCCTTCAAGCGGACAGGACATTTCTATATTCGGATTTGAGTCTGGAGACGGGATTCACATCACGAACGATGGCTGGATGCTGGATGTCATTTACCCCTGGTGGCCAAGGGCCTCCGTAGTCTTGGATCAGGTGTTTGTCCCTAACTATGAATATCTCAGACATGCCGCGATGATCGATTTGAACCGGCTGGATGGGAAAATAAAATGTGGTTTTTCGCCGTCTGGTCAACATTTCGTTATTCTGGGTTCTGGCGGAGCACTCCTGTATTCGAGGGAGTAGTAGCCATATACTTTTATAAGAGAGGTCGTTATGTCTAAACAAAATCTCAGGGATCTGATCTATGTGAACGGGAAGGAACAGCATAACCAGTGCTTTTATTCTTATGGTATTGAATTTTATGAATTCATGTCATGTGTTCATAACCGGCCGGAGAATTTGGTGCTCCTTAAACACAAGTTCGAGGGTACACAGTGGAATAATCAATCGAGATTGGACTATGTAACATCTGAGGAAGTAGATCATTTGATAGCAGATTATGTCTATGACTATGGAGACTTTTGCTGGGTTGATTTTGAGACAGGAGATACGCTTGATAAATTAACCAAATTACAAATTGCGGAATTGTTAACCTTTGCTCATCTTTCCGAGCCCTTGCATGAGATACCGAAAGCTAGGTTTGCTTACTATGCGCATGATGATGGATGGTTCAACAAGCTGTATGTATCTGACCTTGAAGATTATAAGATCCTGTTATCTAGGGTTATCGTATCCAAACTACATAGATTAACACGGCGAATAATGGAGAACATTCCAGATGACATTGCGGCTTTACTGCTGGAATCTACGAAGGAAGGCTTATTCATTGATTTTTCGAAAATAGTTAAGAGCAGAGCGAGTATAAGCGTACCTGTTACTACCGTAGGGCATTACTTGGATATGGATAAGGTATATGAATTTAGAGATGAAATTACAGAATATAAAGTCTGGTTAACTTACTCGAACAGGAAATGGAGCTTTGCCAAAGCAAGCTGACACGAAGATGAGCAGATGCCAATCGAAGAGAAGATCAGGAGCTTAACATATGTACAACCGATGCGGAAGGGGGATCCATTTCAGATGATCAAATACAATATTTGTTTTGTTCGGCGCGGTGATGAGGTTTTATTGTTGAATCGTAAATTCCCGCCCTGGATGGGGTGCTGGAATGGCGTGGGAGGCAAGCTGGAGGCGAACGAAACCCCGCGAGAATCGATGCTACGCGAACTAGAGGAAGAGACACATCTACAAGACTTCAGTCTAACTTTTAAAGGCGTAGTGACTTGGTCCATCGACGGTTCGATTACGGGTGGTATGTATTTATATCTAGCAGAGGTCCCTGAGGATTACACCTACCATACTCCGATCACGACAGATGAAGGAATATTGGATTGGAAACCCGTCAAATGGATAACGGACGATGCCAATGTTGGAATTGCAGCTAATATACCGGGTTCGCTCGAACTCATTTTACATGATCCGAATTGCTATGATCATCGATGTACATATAAGGACGGTAAGCTGGTCGAACAAACACCACTTCAGATCAGTGACTCGATTGAAACGGATGAAGCGATGAGGGAGACGTGGTTGAATCAATATCGGGGAGAGGGAGTTGCAATTTAGGGAAAAAAATACTCAAACACCACAAGACCCGACATAGATAGGAAATATCTTAGGCCGGGTCTTGTTTTCATTAGGGAGAGCTCTGGAAGCTCGTGTGAAGTGCGAAATAGAAATCCTGAAGGTGTTGAACGGATTTCTTGAAAGATAATCCAGTAGAATCAAGTAGACGATTAAAGGAGATGCTGCCTTGACAGCTATGGACCGGCTTTGTGCCCAATTGCAATCTGCTGCAGCGAATTTTGGCTTCACTGAAGTTGTGCCGAAGGTATTAAGCCGTGGGGGAAATATCATCATTCACTTGGCCCCTTATCCGATCGTTGCCCGAGTTGCTGCTTTTACCCCCGACCAAGATCCCCATATAGGCAAGAAGCTTGAACAAGAGTTACGCGTAGCTTCTCATCTTCTCGAGGAGGGAGTTCCAGTACTGCTGCCTGTACATCTCTCGCAAGAAGGACCATTTGAGCTGGATGGGCACTGGATGACGTTCTGGGAGTACGTCCCGCAAACAGCACTTCCTTTCCCTTCACCGAGCGAAGCGGTCAACATTGTAAATACCTTGACTCTTGCCATGGGGCAATATACCGGAGAACTCCCTATTCTGGGTGTATGGGATAGGATCCAACAATCGGTTACGCGATTAAGCGATCATCCGGATGACCGGATGCAGCGATTAATCCACAAATTTTATGAAATCGATCGAGTGATGCGTTCAGAATCCCTGCAGCTATTTCCCAGCCACGGTGATGCGCATGCCCGTAATTTAATGCCGAGCCCCAGGGGCTGGCTTTGGACGGATTTTGAAGATGTATCCTTCATGCCTCGTTACTGGGATCTGGCTTCATTTGTGGCAAACCTGGCTTTATTCAGAGGAGAGCAGGAGCCAACGCTCCAGTTTATGCTCAACCGTCCTAACATTGTGGCTGACCGGGAAGCTTTTGGATTTGCGCTGACCGCACGCATATTGATGTCTACATTAGGGAACTTCGATTACGCCGTTTCAGGTCGTGGCGATATGGATTTCTCTTATTCACAAGTGGAGCTTGCAGGGGACTTCATTCATCGTGTAGAACACATCATTAAGGGCCCGTAAGTCAGACGAAGCTTGGTTATGGGTCCTGAAATCCTTAGTAGGAGATTGATCAGCATAATGGGTAGTGAACCTCCTATTGGAGGTTTTTTTTGGTTCCTTCCGGGGCACAAATCGTCTATTATAGGGGGAAGGAAAATTTTTCTATCTAGAATTGAGTTATTAATACTCGTTTAAAAACATGCATTGTTCATAGGAGGGGATGAGTGTTGAAGGACACCAGCTTGGAATTTTACGAAGGTCTTGCGGACACATATCATTTGATATTTAAGGATTGGTATGAGGCGGTTCAATGGCAGGGTGACTTCTTCAATCGATTTATTCGTTCGTTATATGCTGAAGAACATGTGGGTCCGATTCACCTTCTGGATGCATCTTGCGGAATAGGAACACAGGCACTGGGATTAGCGCAGCGTGATTTTACCGTAACGGCTACAGATCTTAGTCCCAAATCCATTGAACGAGCCAAAAAGGAAGCAGATAAGTTGGGGGTTCATGTTCATTTTGGAGTCGCGGATTTCCGCTCACTGGAGCAAGATATCCCTGGGCAATTTGATGTTGTTCTGTCAGCTGACAATGCGATCCCCCATTTACTGTCTGATGAAGATTTAAGAGTGGCATGCCGCAATCTCTATGCCAAACTTCGAAGCAATGGTTTGCTTGTATTGTCCATTCGGGACTATGACGAGATCCTGCAGAATCGACAGCGTGCCACGTTGCCCCGAGTTATGGATGAAGGAAAACGGATCGTTTTTCAAGTGTGGGATTGGGCTGAAGCTGGCAATCACTATATAACCAATCAATTTATTATGCAAGAGATTAACGGGTCATGGAAGACTGAAGTCAACAGCACATCCTATAGAGCCTTATTGAGAACGGAATTAAGTGCAATATTGGAAGAAGCGAGATTCACCGATATCAGGTGGCATATGCCTTCGGAATCGGGTTTCTATCAGCCGATCTTGACGGCAAGGAAATGATGAATGGATTCCACCTGGGTAAAATGAGTTCCTTCAATTTCCATAGTATTTGAGGAGGAGTCATGGATGGCAAAATTAACAGATCACGAACAAGTCGTGGAGTATCTTCACCATCTTGAGCATCCATTAAAGGCTGAAATTGAGGAAGTAAGAAGTTTCATATTAAGCGTCGATGATCAGATAACCGAGCAGATCAAATGGAATGCCCCCAGCTTCTGCGTTCAGGGCGAAGACCGGATCACTTTGAATTTACAAGGGAAAGGCTTCTTTCGCATCATTTTTCATTGTGGGCCAAAAGTTCAAACTCATGATATCAAGGGAGCCCTGTCTGAGGATACTCTATTGGAATGGGCCTCTAATGATCGGGCAATTGTGAAAATATTTAATGTAAACGATCTGAAGGAGAAGAAAGAACAATTAAAAGAAGTCATCGTTCGATGGATTGAAGCGACGAATAAGGGCTAAGCAGGGAGTATTATGGTTGTTGTTTAGCTCTACAAGCAGGCGACTAAGTGAAGGGGTGACCCAGTTGAACAATGTGATAAATTATTATAATGCCTTCGATGAATGGGGGCGCTTGGATAGGGAGCCCATTGAATTTATCGTCAATCTGCATCATATCTTGAGTATGTTGCCTGAGAAAGGTCATGTGCTGGATAACGGTGCGGGACCAGGGAAGTATTCGATGGAATTGGCGAAGAACGGTTACGATGTGACCTTAACAGATCTTACGCCAAGATTAGTCGAGATTGCGGCTGCTAAAGCCGAGGAACTCAAGTTAACAGGCCAGTTCAAAGGGTTCCACCGTGCCAATGCCAATGATCTTAGTCTATTTCAAGATGAGTTGTTTGACAGTGCACTTATGATGGGACCGTTATACCATTTACAGACAGAATCGGATCGGTCTACGGCTGTTCGAGAATTGAATCGTGTTACCCGAGCAGGCGGTTACGTATTTGTGGCATTCATGACTCGAATTCGGCATTTGATGACGTCATTATCATTTCCGGAACAATGGAAACCGAATGATAATATTAGCAGCATTAAGGAATTTGTTAGGACCGGGATATTTAATCATAGCGATGAAGGAAGATTTACCGGTGCATATTATTACAACTTGGAGGACATTAAGCCGTTCATGGAATCACATGGCTTCGAGACGATTAAATTGATAGGTTCGTCAAGTATAGCAGGCTCCTTCAAGGCAGAGCAGTTCGATTATTGGCGGTCCCGTGGGGAAGAGGAATTCCAAGAAGTCATGAACCTAATCTACCAGGAAGCGGAGAACCCAAGCATTTTGGGGGTCTCATCTCATTTATTGTATATTGGGCAGAAACGATAAGGGGTATGAAGAAATTCATTAGAAGCATGGTTGCAGTGTTGGTACTGGTTCTCATCATTTTAGCAGTTACATACTAGACTCCACAAAAATAACAAAAATCGCAGGGAAACAGAGGATAATGACATACCATGAAAAATATGATCATTCACAAAATTGCCGACCTGGGTGCAGTAGACATTACTGAGCTCTTAACTGAAAGCAAGGAAGAAGGATTCAGGAATATCCATAGGCTAGTGAATGAATATAAAGAGGGTATCAATACGTTTCAGCGTGAAGATGAAGCCTTGTTTGAATGTCGAGTTGGTCATAGAGTCATCGGCATTTGCGGGTTAAATCGTGATCCGTATGCTGACGGAAGCATCGGCAGGATCCGCAGACTGTATGTGTTAAAGGAATTTCGGCGTCATGGAGCTGGGAGAAGGTTGGTTGATGCGGTAATTCATATGGCGAGCAGCCATTATACTAAAATCGTCTTGAAAACGGACAATCCCAAGGCAGCTAAATTTTATGAGAAGTTGGGTTTTAAAGAAAAGAAGGATGATGAGCTAGTCACTCATGAACCTGAGTTATAATGGTCGCTGATGCCCCGCCTCGAACCTATAGAGAACTGGGAAGTAAGAAAGGCTACCCTAAAGGCAGCCTTTCTTACCCCTCGTAGGCTTGCTGTAATGCATGCATGTCGATTTTTGATTTCGTCTGGAGCAAAGCATTCATGACTCGTTCCGATTTTGCCGGATCGGGGTCGGTTATCATTTCGCTTAAGTTAGCCGGGACGATCTGCCACGATACGCCAAACTTATCTTTCAACCAACCACATACTTGTGCTCTCTCGTCACCACCTTCAGCTAGCTTCTCCCAATAATAGTCCAGTTCTTCTTGTGTCTCGCAATGAACAATAAATGAAATGGCTTCGTTGAATTTGAAATGCGGACCGCCATTTAAGGCAACAAAATGTTGGCCTTCCAGCAGGAATTCCACAGTCATGATCGCTCCTTCGGCAAACTCATGATTGTCATTCTTCTCTGCACCGCGGCGCGTGATACGCTCGATCTGCGAATTTTCAAAAATAGAGAGGTAATGCTCGGCTGCTTCCTCGGCTTGGTGATCAAACCACAAGTTTGGCGTAATCTTTTGGACTCTATTCTTCATAATCCCAACTCCTTCAATACAGGTAATAGTTATGTAATGCAATCGTATCATATCCTTCTTACCATGATTTCTTACCGATTGCGATTTATTCCTGCCACTTACGGGTTCGCATAACAATGCAGTTAGGAAATTGTGCGATGGTTGCAGGATAACGGATGTCCCATGTGAAATCCATTAGGTATAGACGATGGAAGAAAACAATAGGCGACTGGGGTGACTAGTATGATTGAGGTGCTATTGCGAGATGTGTTCGAAGATGATCTTGCCATATTTTTTGAGCAACAACTAGACCCGGAGGCAAACTACATGGCGGCTTTTACAGCGAAAGATCCTTCGGATAAGGCAGCTTTTGAAGCGCATTGGGCCAAAATTTTAGGCGATGAGACCATCATCAAAAAAACCGTTGTATATGAGGGACAAGTAGCCGGGCAGATTTCATTTTTCGAACATATGGGTCAGCCCGAAGTCAGCTACTGGATAGGGCGCGAATTTTGGGGAAAAGGCATAGCGACAAGAGCACTTGCTTTATTTCTCAGAGATATCAAAACCCGTCCATTGTATGCACGTGCAGTTAAAGATCATATCGCCTCGATTCGGATTCTGGGAAAAAACGGCTTCATCATCTGGGGGGAAGATAAGGGTTATGCCCATGCTCGTGGTGAAGAAGTGGAAGAATATATTATGAAGTTATCTTTTTAGAATAACGGAGGGTTAAAACAATGAGTGGAGGTCATTTCATCATCACGGGAACTTCAAAAGGAATCGGCGAGGAACTGGCCTATATGCTTCTTGAGAAGGGGAATGTCGTATATGGGATCGCGAGAGGAACGTCCGACAGATTGAGCAGCTATCCAAAATACAGGCACCGTGTATATAATCTGAGCGATGCGTTGGGGCTGGAGGAGCTTATGGATAACATATTTGAGGAGATCGATCCCGATCACGCGGATATGATCTGCCTTATCAATAATGCGTCCATGCTTGAACCACTGAAGGCCATTGAACGATGTGATGCGACAGATATTCATATGAATGTGCAAATCAGTCTGATTGCGCCAATGATCTTAACGTCCTGCTTCATCAAGAAAACGGAGGGGCTATCCATTCGAAAGAAAATCATCAACATTTCTTCTGGCTCTGGAACATATCCAGCACCTACGATGAGTGTGTACTGCACGGCGAAGGCCGGGATCAACATGTTTTCGGAGAGTGTTGGGACCGAGCAAAGGAACCGGCAGAACCCGGTGGAGATTATCGCGGTCAATCCTGGAATGGTGGACACGGATATGCAAAGAATGGCCAGAGGGAAGAATGAGCAGGAGTTTGAAATGGCCAAAGCCTTCGCCCATGCGCATGAGTCAGGACAGCTGCTATCTACAGAGGAAATCGGGGCGCATCTGTTACATATCATCGACAAGGATTTTGAACCCGGAAGCATTGTCAATTATAACGAAGTCTAAGGGCTAGTCTTGTGAAAGTTGAAGGATATCTTATCTATCGGGGGCTGTTCTCATGAAGATGCCAGCACATATCGTCGCTGTAGGCGGCGTGGTTGAGAATGAATGCGGTGAAATATTGTTGGTGAAGGACCGTAACGGCTGGGTTTTTCCAGGTGGGCAGGTGGAAGCCGGAGAGAATCTCATGGATGCACTGATCAGGGAGATCATGGAGGAAAGCGGGATCGAGACCATCGTTTCGCATCTGATCGGCGTCTATTCCAATACTTCAACCTATCCGGGCCACAGCGGGGTCACACAGGTTCCAACGAAAGTGATGATGGATTATGTGTGCAAGCCCACAGGTGGAGAGCTGAGGACATCGGAAGAAACGACGGACAGTCGTTGGGTCGCGAAGGAGGAAGTGCTTCAATTGATTACAGCCCCGGCCATTCGTACGCGTTTCCAGGCTTATTTGGATTTTAACCAGGCCATCGTCTATATGGAATATATTACGAAACCGGAGTTTGAAATTAAGCTGAGACGGAATATATAAGGACTTCGTATTGGTCTATCATATATCGAAAGGAACTTTCGCATGGAAGAAGTTATTGTAACACCATACAATCCGGACTGGAAAGACGAGTTCGAACGGGAAAAAGCTAAAATTGAGTCAGCACTGAAGGGACTTGAAATTCACATCGAACATATCGGGAGCACATCGGTGATGGGTTTAGGATCGAAACCGACCATCGATATGATGGCTGGTGTCCAAAGTTTAGCGCAAGTAGACGAACATTACATAAAGCATTTGGATGGGATCGACTATGAATATGTGTTTAAACCGGAGTTTCCGGAGCGGCTCTTCTTTAGAAGAGGGCAATGGCGAGCGGGGACGCATCATCTTCATATTTACAAGTATCAAGGCTTACAGTGGAACGAGCAGATTTTATTCAGGGAGTATTTAATGAAACATCCGGATACAAGGGATCAGTATTATACCTTAAAAAAAGTTCTCGAAAATCAATATAAACATGACCGCGTAGCCTATACCAACGGCAAGGCTGATTTCATTCGTGAAGTGATCCATAAGGCAAAGCTGGATACAGATTTACTCAATAATCTTGATGCTGGAAGGAAGTAAAGATGATGTCCGAATATTACTGGGATTCTAAAATCGAATATTTGAGAAATACCAGATGGTTATATTACAACGATGATTATCTGGAGTTTCTAGTGAAGAACGTCTGGAAATTGAATGACTCCGTTAACATTGTGGATTATGGTTGTGGATATGGATATCTTGGACTGAAGCTTCTCCCGCTATTACCCGAAGGGTCAACCTATACAGGTATAGACAAAGGTGAAGATTTGATCAAGGAAGCAAGAGAAGTGTTTGACAAGCTGCCCTATTCCGCTGAATTCATTCAAGGAGATATTGAGGACATGTTTGTGCAACGTCAGTATGACGTTGCGATCTGTCATGCATTTTTATTACATATGGCAAACCCTCGGATGATTCTTCAAAAAATGATTGATAGTGTACTGGACGGCGGCCGAGTCATTTGTTTTGAGCCCCATTGGATTGCGAATACGGCAAATTATGGCTTCGATGAAATCCAGCATTCAGAAGTTGTCCGTCTAGGCATATTACAGAAATTGTATGAAGCGAGTGCCAAAGATAGCGGTAAAGATGGGAACATCGGCATGAAGCTGCCGATAATGCTAAGTCAGCTGGGATTAGGGAATGTGGAATGCCGAGTCAGTGACAAAGTGAATTTTTTGAACCAGAACATGGACGCTGTAGAGAAGGATCGGCTTTTTCAGTCCCTGAAGGAAGAAGGTATTGGGCAGGAACAAGAAGATCCGGTTAAGGTAGTGGAGCAGTTGGTGCAGAGAGGTTTAACAATAGAAGAAGCACAAGCCCAATATGCCGCCGAACTTAAGTTGTTTCAGGAGTTTGATAGCGATTCGTGGTTAACTTACGCGCCGAATATGAAGATTTCTTTTGGCACGGTTAGTAGAGAATAAACTTACCTAAGGAGCCCTATGAAAATTGGATTGGTAAGACATTTTAAAGTTATACATAAACCCGATAGGAATTGGATGACGTCCGAACAGTTCAATGCTTGGGTGGAAGCTTACAACAACGCTGAAATTGAACAACCAGACCTGGACTACGGTTTTTCGGAGTGGAACATCTGCATTTCCAGTGATTTATCCCGAGCCATTCAGACGGCAGAAACGATATATCCAGGCTCGATCATCGCAACGAATCGGTTACGAGAGATTGAGGTTCAATCGATTCATCCTTTGGGAAATCTAAAGCTTCATTACCATATATGGTTGCTGATGGGGCGTTTGGCTTGGTATTTCTCTCATGGCTCCCAAGCGGAACGGAGAAGCGAAACACTGGATCGAGCTGGGCATATCGTCGATTGGATCGAAGAACGTTACCGTAATCGCAACGTATTAGTGGTTAGTCACGGCGCATTCATGAAAGTGCTGACTCAGGAATTGTCCAGAAGAGGTTACCGAGGAAAGGGACTTGTAAAACCCAGGAATGGTGCCATGTATATTTTTGAAAAATAAGCGGGTAAATGAAAGAGAGCCATAGGTTCTCTTTTTCTGTTGAAGTGTACTGCAGCCCATCCAGGTTGAATTATGATGCCGGATACGGTACCATCATTGCACTAGTAAATGTTGTAATCGGCCAGTAAAGGAGTCGTATCTGCAATGACCAAGGTACTTGTAGTGGATGATGAGATTAGTATCTCAAGCGCAGTCGCTTATGCGCTGCGAAGAGAAGGACATACGGTGGAGACGGCAGGGGATGGGCAGGAAGCGCTGGAGCGTGTAGAATCGTTTGATCCTGACGTGATGGTGCTCGATGTTATGATGCCGAAGCTTAGCGGGTACGATGTCTGTCGCAAGCTCGAGAACCGGCAGCGCCCAGCCATTCTGTTATTGACGGTGAAGAACGATATTGTGGATAAGGTGCTCGGCCTCGAGCTTGGTGCGGATGATTATATGACGAAGCCCTTCGATATGCGGGAGATGATCGCCAGGGTAAAGGCGTTGTCCCGAAGAAGCCGCACACCTGAAGCAGCCGGGCAGCAAGTCCCGGACCAGCATGTGATCCGGATATCCGAGCTTACCATTAATCTGTTAAATCGCACCGTTCACGCCCAGGGCAAGCCCCTTGAGCTCACGCCGAAGGAGTTTGATCTCATGGCTCTCTTGGCCCGGAATCCGGAGCGGGTGTATTCGCGCGAAGCCTTGCTTGAACAGGTATGGGATATGGATTTTGCCGGCGGCACGCGTACGGTAGATATTCATGTCCAGAGATTGCGCAAGAAGCTGGGGAACCAGCACGAAGTGATCCAAACCGTTTATGGTATCGGATATAAAAGCACGGAGATTCCATCATGAGCAAAAGAAAGGTGCGTTTCGGCTTAAAATGGAAAGTCGCACTTCTTCTCGCCTTGCTGCTGATTGCCGTTGTTGTTGTTCTAAGCACAATGGTTCTTGCTGGGATACGGGAGGATCAGCGGGTTCGCCTGGAGCAATCCTTCGCCCATGAAGCCGAAGCGGCCAATCTCAGGGTTCATCAGGAATTTTTGACGAATCCTCAAACCCAGCCGGATGAATTTATGGAAAGTGTCGGTCAACGGTTAGCGGTCGATCTTGGAACCCAGAGCGGCATGCCGGTGACCCTGTATAAGCTGGATGGTACATTCACAGGGACCTCCCTTCCGTTTCAGCCGAAAATGGATGTACAAGACGCACTTGCACACACAGCGCAAGGGCGTTCCGCCTATATTACCGAGGGGGACCAGCTGCTCTATCTTGCCCCGCTTCGGAATATGGATAAGCCGATCGGAACGATTCAATTCCACGCATCGCTAGCCGAGCAGCATGCTTTCTATGATCGGATCCAGAACCTGTTTATCGTGACGGGTCTTGCCGTATTGGCCGCGGGTTTCTTAATCGGTTTTCTATACGTCTGGCGGCAGGTTCATGTCATCAGCAGACTGAACCAGGCTGCGCAGAGGATTGGTGAAGGAGTCTATCTTAGCGAGCCGACGGTTAAGCGAAACGATGAGCTCGGCGAACTGGCGCAAGGCATATATGAGATGAGCGGGCGAATTTCCTCCTCGGTGAGCCAGCTCACGGAGGAGAAGCTGAAGCTGCTGGATGCCATCGAACGGTTGCAGGAGCTGGAACAGCAGCAGAAGCAGTTTATCGGGAATATCAGCCATGAGTTGAAAACGCCGCTGACTTCCATACTGGCCTATGCGGATTTGCTTGAAATGTATCGCGATGATCCTGCCCTGCTTGAGGAAGCCAGAGGACAGATCAGCCAGGAAGCACAGCGTCTATATCGATTGGTGGAGAAGGCGCTTCAGTTATCGTCCATGGATATTTACGAATTCGAAACCCGTGCGGAACACGTAGAGCTTCTGCCGATTCTGCAAGAAGCGGCAGCCCGGCTGGAAGCCAAGGCAGAGCAGTCTAACATTACGATTCAGTCCTCCCTAACGGATGGCAAGGTATGGGCCGATCCGGAGAATCTGATGCACATGGTTCTAAACCTGCTGGATAACGGAATTAAATATAATCGGCCCGGAGGGACCGTCACGCTCTCGAACGAAGTGAAACAGGACGAGCATGGCCATGTTCGGATGATCATTAAGGTAAGCGATACTGGAATCGGAATCCCGGACGATGCCAGAGAACGGATCTTCGATCCGTTTTATACGGTGAGCAACGACCGCTCCAGGGTTCACGGAGGAACTGGCTTAGGGTTATCTCTAGTACGCAATCTGGCGGAGAAACAGCATGGTTCCGTTCAGCTTGCGGAATCGGGTCCCGGCGGTTCTACGTTTGTGATTGTCCTGCCGATGAATCGGCCACAATCGACAGAGGTTATTTCGACAGAAGAAAGTTCAGACTTGAAATAAGGTCTGGGCTTTCTTTTTTCAAGGTGATCTATTTGTTTACAAGTTCGTTACAAGCTCGATATCGTATCGAGATATTCGTATTCTATACTGAGTTCAACAGGGAAACATGAGGTATGCTAAGACGAAAACTGCAGCTGCCATTAACTCCTTGGGGGATATGCATGGGAGGAACCTGTTATGAAAAACAGACTAGATAAGCATGGATTCAAGTTGCTGTTTGTTGTTGCTGTTGCTGCAGCCCTCACGGCCTGCCAGTCCCAGGATCGGTTGACGATTGTGGAGCCAGGCAGCAGTCAAACCGGCCAGCCCCCTGTATCGAATGCTGGAGAGACGGCATCTGGGGAGCGCAAACTCACGGTTGTGGAAGGGGCGAGTGGGCAATCCAGTCAGGAAGTGGTCGTGAATCAGACTCACCGGATCGCCTCGTCCAACATTGAGGCATGGCTGTCGGAGAATGAGGTCAAGGTGCTAACAACCCAGCTGATCAAGGAAGCGACCGAAACGGAAGAACCGCAATATGCGTATACCACCGAAGCAGTGAACGTAAGCACAGGTGAGCGGCGTGAGCTCACGAATCATGAAGAGTCGCATCCAGGCGAACAGCTTGTCAAAGAAGAGATCTCGCCAGACGGTAAATATAGCTTTATTCAGAAATGGAGGGATAAGTACACGGCTGACAATTTCCTGAAGGATTTGAGTACAGGCAAGAGCATTCCGGTTAAGGGTGACAATTACATGGAGATTGGGGGGTGGCTGGATTCCGACACCTATGTTCTCGCAGCAGGCTCCATGAGTGGCAAAGGCGATATTCGACTCATTTCCACGGACGGCACTTATACCACCATAGCCATTGAGGATGAGGATGTTGAACTTTACAACCAATTCGGAGCGAGTAAGGGCCGGATCTATTATACCGATGTGAATCAGGTGCTTAAGGTCGTTGAACCCGGACAGTCGAAGCCGATACATCTCATTGAAAATGTATGGAACTTTGCGATTTCCCCGGACAGCGAATACATTGCCGTTGCGACAGCGACCAACACAGGAGGGGACGAGAGCAGCAAATTGCTGATCTATGACGCTGCCGGCAGTTTGCAAGGTTCTCTTATCGGAAAAGGCAATCTGATCTCGTACTTGTCCTGGTCGCCGGATTCCGCCAGATTAGCCTTCGATGTGTATTCGGAGAATGAGAGCGGGATGAACGGAGTGTACGTGTTTGATACCTCATCGGGGAAGGTAAGCTGGATGGCGCCCTATTATTCTGCGGTGCATCCTGCCGCCCATCCTGTCTATCCTCTGACTTGGAGTCCAACTGGAAAAAGACTGGGGATTACGATTGATGATAAAGAAGCTTTAATTGCGACGTATGTGATGGATTTTAAATAGGGTTATATCGAGCTTCATCATATTACTCATCGACTTAGTGATGTTGGTGAGATAACGAGAGGAATGGATAAAATGAAATCATTAAAAAAATCAATCGTGGCAATTGCCGTGCTGGGAATGACGTTAACGGGAGCGGCAGGTGTCTATGCGGGAGCCAATCTGGAGAAAATCTCGGCTTACCTGAATCACAGCATCGGCTTCAAAGTGGACGGTGCCGTGTATAATACGGGCAAGAAATTGACTCCGATCACGTATCAGAACACGACGTACTTGCCGGTTCGCGCGATTGCGGATGTACTGGATGTACCCGTGCAATACGACGCGAAGAATCATCAGGTGCTGATCGGAAGTAATCCTGGAAACGGTCAGACGATCGAGTTAACCACAGTGAAATATAGCGATGCTCAATTAAAAGAAATCAAAAATGCATTCTCTAAATTTGATGGTTTCCAAGCACCGTATGCACCAAGTCAGATGGTAAAAGGCGATGTGTATCAAAAGACGGGTGCTTCGGGAGATGGAGTCAACATGGTCTTCAAACATATGACGGTATACATTTCCCCAAGAGACTACGCTCACGGATATGACAGCAAACCGGTTACTTTGTCCAATGGGGTTAAAGCGAAATGGTATACACCGGATGATACGGACATGCTGGGATTTCAGATCAATGACCGCTTCGTGACGATCAGCTCACCGGATCATTCCTTAAGCAAAGCACAGCTGGAGAAGGTTGCTGTAAGTGTTGCCCTATTAAAATAAGTATAGAGACAAAAGCGATAGAGATATGGCTTAGATATGAAAAAGGCGAATAGCGGTTACGAGGAAGCTTGCAGGTGATAGAAATATCCTGCGAGCTTTTTCATTTTTAGAAGCAACCTGTGCTGTGATATTTCCTGGGCAATCTAATCTGGTAATACATGGTACGTTGTGAAATGGTTAGATGATTTCCGTTCTGTAAATATATGGATGGTATGAGACTGATAACTTGTATCGGAACTCGTAAATAAAATAGACTCATTTCGTAAATAGTGTTGCTTCAGTGGCAGAGCAGTTTTTGTTTACATTGATTTTATAGCAAGTTTACGCATAATAGATACTAAGGGAGATGATTCCACTTTGATTGATAAGAATATTAGCACTACAGTTGCAGGAGATTTGATTGTTACTCGTCTGATATGGAAGATAAACACTGATGACGTTATTGAATGGTTTAATGGTTTTGAAAAGTCATGTCAGCAGTTTATTGGTGAAGGTCTGAAATACAAATTATTGGTAGATAGAAAAGGATATACCCCAAACCACTTCTCCGTTCAAAAAGCATGGAAAGATAAGTTCTTCAATGAAACCATTCTGAATCATAGCAAGGCAATTGCGTTTCTTCTTGAAGAAGGGGAGATCATGAATTACTTACAGCAATCCAACACAAAAGAATCCGTTAAATTTTTTGATAATTATGAACAAGCATTCAAGTGGTTAAAGAACTATCCAAGATAAGAACTTTACTGAACCAGTTGCTCTCAACAACTGGTTTTCTTATGCCCGCAGCTTTACTGTTGTTGTGAAATTGACATACTTGCAAGCTTCTAATATCTTGTTTGCAACAATATTAATGAAAAGAGCTAAAAAAAGAAGCAGCATGATCGCTGCTCCTTCCCAAATCTATTAATTACGCTGCAATAATAGGTATCCGCTAATGTTGGATGTTCTTTGGCGGAATACGATTTTGAAACCTACATCATGATCCAGTAAGCAGGCTAAGGCGGTTCTTAACAGTGCATTCGGCGTCAAATCAGCTCGGCAGGGAGAAGCATTGCCAATGACACGGGCAGCAACGATTCTACGCGCGGAGCCCGTAACAAGAGGGTTTTTTGACCAGCTGATTAATACTAAATCCGGTTGAGGAACAGCAGTGACACGACCCATTCAATTCACCTCTTTTACTATAGTAGAGTCAGTATATTAAATGATATACCGATGTGAAGTGTGCAAAGCAAAAGGCGGAGTTTTACAAAGTCGGTTACAACCCAAATTGACGAAAGGGGAACTATAGTGTGAATCTTATGAAAATCTTGGAAGAGTTTAACTAAAGTCGTTTAATTCCAGGAATATTTCATCTCTATATGGTACTATTTGGTTAAGTTGTGTTAAGGACGGGAAATAGAAGAGGGAAGTATGAGAACAATCGAACGAGCCGATATATCGGCACTTTTGAATATTGAGGATGAACCTGCTATACCTTCTTGGCAAATCGATAAAATCGAAGCCTATTAAGATTGTTTTACTGCGCCGCTTTGTCGCATTATATTCTCGAACGGCGTTGAATTAGATATTTCGACGAGCACGATCCAATACCCGAACATGACGCAGCTAGAGGATGAGTTAAGTCGTATAGGGGTATCGATTCATACCGATATGGAAGGGAGGACAATGATATGGACATGGAGTTAAAACCGATCAATCGAAAGAACTGGGAAGAAGCATTGGCATTGCAGGTTTCGGATCAACAGCATGGGTTTGTGCCAGCGGTAGCTGTATCTCTAGCCAAGATCTACATCAAACCGGATGGTGATGAAGTCGAATATATTCCCTTTGCGATATACGACGGGAACCGAATGGTTGGATTTATCATGCATGCATATGAGATGAATACAACCGATGTGTATTGGATTAACGGCTTTTTAATAGATGCAAGAGAACAGGGTAAGGGATATGGCAAAGCAGCTTTACTCCAGATGATTGCATGGATCCAAAGCCAATTTCCGCAATGTGAAGAAATATGCCTGACCGTGCATAAGGATAACCGGATAGCGAAAAATTTGTACAGCAATCTAGGTTTTATGGAAACGGGAAACTGGTTTGGCGATGAGGAAGTTATGAAGCTGAAGGTTCAATCAAACCAAGAAGAACGGAGAAAGGGGAGTGACTCATTGTCGCAGATTAACATCAATCAAAGCAGTCCTGAAGAAGCGCATTCGGTACGGACGAACCTGATCAAATTTAATGCACAGCATATCGCAGAAGATTTACAGCAGAATTATGAGGAGATCAACTTACATATAAAAGATGAGAATGGTGATATCGTAGGCGGGATCAATAGCGTGTTTTGCTGGAATTGGATTGAGGTCGATATTCTGTGGGTGGATGACCGATTCCGGGGGCGGGGATACGGTTCGAGATTATTACAGGAGATCGAGAGGATAGCGAGAGAAAAGAAATGTACCTTCATCAAGCTTAATACCTTCAGCTTTCAAGCGCCGGAATTCTACCGAAAACATGGATTTCAAGAGATTGCACGTATCGACGATGCCCCAAGGGGGCATCAGCATTATTACTTACTAAAAAGATTGGTCATGGAAAGTTAAGTCTTAGTCGAGAAAGGGAGCTATAGATAATGGGAGAGGCGCAGCAGCATATCCATCCGGTATATTCATTAGTTAGAGCAGAGTCTGTCCTCTATTCCAGGTATTTTGCAACATATCGGAAGAACGTTTGGTTCAGACCGAGTTGGCAGCATGTGCAGCAGATGATGGCGGATGCGGACGACTGCTACTGGATCTTGTCTGACGGTATAAGAATAGCAGGAATATCAATATCGGAGAATACCCTGGGATCCCTGTTTTTTATTCCTCCCTTTGGTTTTTCGCAACCGATTGCGGCTTATTTGAAGAATTATATTTTGGATAATATAACTGGAATCACTAGAATACATGCGTACAACGTTCTACCTGAACATATGGCAGCGTTCGTGGCAGAAGGCTTTAAACCCGAGCAAGCAAGAAAATGCATGATTCGACCCACAGCGGATACACACAGCCCCTTACTTGTCGATCAATTTAGGCGTGAACAACCAGAACCAGGTGAATTGGTGCAAATAACCCGACTGATGATGGATGCCTATCGTAATCGTATCGATGACCGTGATGGTGAGGCTTTTACCCAGGACATACTTTATTATTTTGAGAATAATTCAATTGATATTCTATTAGATGCTTCTTCAACTATAGTCGATCAACAATCGAATGAAATTGTGGGTGTATGTTTCGTATCCCTCTGGGAGGACCTACCGTTAATTTATGAAATTGCTGTTGCTCCTGCCTATAGGGGGAAGGGATTGGCCGAGTATATGTTACGAAAAGCCATAAGCAAATTAGACCGCTATTATGACGTCCTACGATTGTTTGTAACTACGGGGAATAGAGCTGAGCTTTTATATACGAAGCTGGGGTTCTTACCAGGAGATGAACTGACGAGCATGATCTATACCAACGAATAAAACCAACAACCATCCGAAGGAGCTTAACATGATTAGACTGCAGCCCATTGATAAGGATAATTGGACCGAATGCATTAAACTGAAAGCCAAGCCGGAGCAAGAAGGCTTTATTGCCTCCAATCTGTATTCGATTGCCCAGTTTCAATTTCTTGAACATTTTGAAGCGATGGTCATTTATGATGAGCAAAAGATGGTCGGATTCGCGTTGTATGGCTTGGACTCCGATGACGGGAACTACTGGATTTACCGTTTGATGATCGACGGGAATTTTCAAGGGAAAGGTTACGGTAAAGAGGCTTTGGAATGCATTGTCGAAGAAATTCGAAACAAACATGACCGGACGGATGTCCTTATGATAAGTTTTGATCCGAAGAACGAACGGGCCAGACAGCTTTACGTCCAAGCGGGTTTTGAGGAAATCGGCGTCATGCCGTGGTCGGATGGTGAATCCGTAGCGAAGCTGATGCTGTAAACCCTTGGCCTATACGTATGTGGAGAGGATTATGCTGATATGAAAATCATAGTGATTGGCGGCGCCATCATCCGGGATCATCAAGGGCGAATATTGCTCCAGCGACGCTCGGACTATGGCAACTGGGGCCTTCCCGGTGGCGGCATGGAGGCCGGAGAGTCCGTTGAAGAGACGATGAGAAGGGAAGTGCTCGAAGAGACGGGGCTGGTCGTCCACGATAGTGAACTTTATGCGGTCTATAGCGGACCCAGAATGCAGTATCGATATCCGGACGGAAATGAGGTCGTGTTTGTTATGTTTATTTTTAACGCCACGGTGGATTTGGAAGGGAAGACGGAGGAGCAAGGCAGAATACTTATTCATCGCGATGTGAACAACGAGTCGTTGCAGTTGGAATTCAAGGCCATTGCATGAGATTGATCTAGAGGATATCAGCTCTGTTCAAAGGCCAGTATTTGAGGATCTGCACAACGGGTTGGCGGGTATTTTAAGAACTTGATATGTCTTGTGCCACGATAAAAGGGAGTGCCTGCTGCTTGTAACAGTTGTGCACTCCCTTTGCTAACTTAACTAGAACTTGGGTTCATACCATATGGCTTGGGTAAAGTCCTGGAACTTATCAGCGTAATAATACATAACTTCAATGTTGTTATTTTCGCCGGTTGCTTTTTGACCCTTGCTTCGGATAATGGGGATGAATTCTGCATAGTATGCGCCATTCAAGGAGATTCGAACAGGCTGCTTAGGGTTGCTCAACTGCTCGTAAGTATAATAGGATGGCTCCCCGTTCACGTTGATCTGCAAGTCGATTTTCTCCGTAGCCTTCAAGGCCAGATAGAATTCCGGCAAGGCATCGCGATTCACCAAAGCAAAGTCATAAACCGGACTTTGTCCGTGTCCTGATGGGGAACCCGCATAGATAAAGTTTCTTGTGCCATTCGGAATGAGATCATCCGGCGATGGTTCCCGGACATAGTCGCTGCCACTATAATAGTCGTAAATTCGATGCAGGACAACTGCGGTTTCTGCTAACGTTACCTTTTGATTCGGGCGAAAATACCCTTTCGTATCGGGTTTCATGATGCCGGCCTCGGCAAAGCCGAGCAGTGCATAGGCTTTGACGTGATCGAGATCGGAGGCTAAGGAAAGCCCCCATCTTTTGTCTTGCATCAACCCGATTTCGGGCGCTAATGGCTGATAGGCATACTTCCATTTATCATAATGGTAGTAGGAATTGAAATGTCTTTTGGGAAGATCTTTAATCGCCCGCAGTCTCGCGATATCCTCACCGTCCGATAACTCCAAGGAATATCCAATATCATCGAACAGCGCATTCAGCGTAATCAACAAGTCCCAGCGTGTTAACACTTTCTCCGGTATATACTTGAAGGTTTCATCGTCGTAATTGATTCTGTCTGCGGCTCCGATTAATCCGTTCGGCGCTGAAGGTATGCTGCCGTAAACATCCTTAAAAATCTGGTAGGAGGGGTGTCCCTTAGGCACGCCGGGAATGTTGATATTCTTATCGGCTTCGACCCGGAAATCGGTAAACAACCGGTGAACCATAAGGGTAAGATCGGATTTGGTCACCATCTTGCCCAAGGTTTTTGTCCGATACTCCATGTTCTCAAAAACCCCATGGGATCGAAGAAAGTCAATGGACTCATTGGCCCATGCATACTTGGCTTGACCAGATTCCGCCGCACTTGCCACGGATGTCATGCAAAACGATAAAATAAGGGTTAAAGATAATAATTGACGCCACTTTCTTAAAAACATTTGAATCCCCCTGTATGTAGTTATGTATTGGATTTATATCCCATCATTGTAGACGACAAATTATGACAAAAGCAATGTTTTTTTAGTCCTCCTTACCTATTGAAAGAGAGTTGGTTTGCATTGTTCTTAAATCCGAAGCGTATGGGTTGAGAAGGCGAGTGCTGGGGATATCGAATGATACAGGATGATTTTCGACGGGGAATTTTTTAATGTAACCGTTGACATTACGGAACAAAATGGTAATATTTTAAGTCATTAGATATATATCGGTTGAATGGGTACCTGTCGGCTTCCCACAAGATCATGTAACAACAGGTTTCTGCTATCTTGGATGGTGAATGTAATGCAGCCTATCACGGAGGAGGAAACGTATGGGAATCGATTGGTATGACATGGTCGCACGCAGGAATGGCGGCTACAAAGGAAGAGCGGTGTGTACCGTAGTCGGGAGATCGGCGGAAGAGGTGTTTGAGGAGCGGTTAGTGGAGATGCTGCCGCAGTTTCATTCGGTGCTGGACGCAGGCTGCGGGCATGGCGAGTTCACGCTCCGGATGTCCAGGCATGCTGAGAATATCATTGGTTTTGACAACTCCGCGGAGATGATCGGAATCTCCCAATCCTTACTCGAGAGTAGCGGAACCCGGAATGTGGAATTTGTGTATGCCACAACGAAGACCGAGATGCCCTTTCAAGATGGTCAGTTTGATCTCATCTATGACCGCAGAGGACCCACCTCGATCCTGGAACATCCCAGGATATTAGCTTCAGGCGGCACCATCATCGGCATACATAATGCTGTGACTGCCGTTCGAAGGCGATTGTCAGAGAATGGCTACATGAATGTCGAGATTGAGGAGTATAATGAAGCGATTAGTTACTTCCCGAATGCACGCGAATTTGCATTTTATCTGTCGGATACGCCAGGGAATCCTGACTTCACCTTGCCGGAGATGAAGGGGGAGCTGGAAGCCAAGATACGAGAGAATCAGATCAACGGACAGCTTGGGGTTTATGAACATAAATATATCTGGAAAGCGATGAAGGCGTGACATCAAATCGTTTATCATACCAAAAAAGGAGTGTTGCGATATGGATCATGAGTTCAACCGGAAGTGGCTGGAGGACAAATTTGAAAACATCCGCAGCCGTACCTTAAAAGTGCTGGTGCAGTTAAACGATGAGCAAGTCAATTGGCGGCCCAACCATTCGAGTCTGAGCATATCGACGTTGATCAGGCACATCGAAGGCAACATACAAGAGCGGGTCATGAAGGGGATTCTGCATCAAGATGTTACGCGGAACCGGGAGGAAGAGTTGACGCAGGTTTTTGTCAGCCGGGATGATCTGATTCAGATCGTGAAGAATCGGTTTCAGTTCCTGATCGATACGGTAAAATCCATGTCTGGCGAGGACTTTGAACAAGTTCAATCAGTACGCGGTAAAGAACGCAGCAACCTCGACACACTGCATCAATGCGCCACGCATTATTCGGAGCATATGGGTCAGATTTTTTACATCGCGAAGCAGTGTTTGGCGGTTCAGTATAAATCCACATCGATTTAATAAAGTAAGTCCCCCTTAGATGGCATCTTCAGCGATCAAGGGGGACTTTTTATTTTACGGTTGACCTGGAGAAGGGACCTGGTGAGTTTCTTTTTTCTGCATCATGCTCGTCAGCGGCTCGGACTCTCCATACGTGATCGATTCGTTGACTCCCACATCTAGCTGCCCATTATTGAACTGGATACCTATAAGATGCGTCCCGGATGGCGATGAAATACCCAATGCGCGTCCGCTGGTAGCGGTTCCGTTCAGGCCCTGATTGTTGCCCGGCGTGAAGACGGCCAGCAGTTGAGAAGGCGAGAGCTCATCTCCAGGGACGTTATAGTTGGCAAGGAACTGCTCCATACTCAGGTCATAACAGCAGGGCTGCTTCTTGATCCAGATCACCTTGGTTTCATTCGGGCGGATGATGGTGTCGGTGCTGTAGCGATCCTTCGTAATGGTCCAGCGATTGGACTTGGATTTGTCGAACGGAAGGGCAGGGTCGTAATAGTAGTAGATTTGATACCCTTCCAGATCGATCTCTCGGTCATTCGGATTGTAGATCTCCACATAATTGTAATTCCCTTGCTCGTTCGAGTTAGCGACGACCTCAGTGATGTGCAGAGCCGTGGTCAAGGGCAGCTTGGGCACGGTTTCCTCGGTGGTTTTGTTTGACTTTTGCAGCGTGCCTTCCATCATGACGGGATAATGATCGCTCGGATATTGGCCGTCTTCATGATAGTTGATAATTTCACTGTGCAGGACATTCCAGCCCTGGCTGTGCAGAATCCAGTCGATCCGGTTTCCGCTGCCGCCGCCTGAAGGGTCCTTGTAATTATGGAAGGTTCCGAGGTCATCGTTGGTGTGTTTTTTGGCGGTGACATGTGCATCCGACAGGCCGTTACTTGTGAAAATCGAATACGTATCGCTTCCCGGAACGGTATTGAAATCGCCGGTTACGACCACGGGGATATCCGAGGCAAAGGCCTTCATCTTGTCGACAATGAGTGCGGCGCTCTTCTGCCGGGAAGCCTCGGATTGGTGATCCAGATGCGTGTTGACCATATAAAAGGTTTTGCCATTCTGAAGATCCTGAAATCGAACCCAGGTTGCCATCCGCGGAATCTGGTTACCCCAGCTGGCGGAGCTAATCGTCTGCGGCGTATCGGACAGCCAAAAGTGAGACTGCTCCAAGGGCTTCAGCCGCTGCGTATTATAAAAAATCGCCATGTACTCACCTAAGTTCCCACCCTCACGTCCGACTCCAATCCGATCATATCCTGGCAGATCGTTCTCCAGATCAACAATTTGCCGGTGAAGCCCTTCCTGCGTGCCGATGACGTCCGGTTTATGCTCCAGAATCAGGTTCTTCGTAACAGGGCGACGGTTCTCCCAAGGTTGACTGTCATTGGCGGCATAACGCAGGTTGAAGCTCATCACGCGCAAAGGCCCCGAAGATGCTTCAGCCGCACTTGCCAGTTCGCTCGAAGCGGATAGCGACGCTGTCGTCAGAACTGTAAGCATCATAAACAGGCTGGTGATTTTGGGAATTCTCATTAAAACTCCTCCTTCGTCATGTGCAAGATGATGTTCCTTCTAAAGTGGATGTTAAATAGGTTTAACCTGTCCTCCCTTCCTGATTTGCCCATATCATATCTTATTTTTAGCTGGTTGCGTATTTACAATTTTTTAGGTTTTTGCTTTCGTTTTGGATATTCGGCTGTTCCAGCTGTTACGGATGAAGCCTACTGGGTGCAATCTGAAAGTCCGTTAATGACTCTAGAACAAACTGCGGAATTCTTGAACCTTACCGAGTCTCAGGTGAAGAATATCATCTCATCCGAGAATGCGCTAAGAGGGCAGGGAGCTTCAGAGGGCTTGCCGTTTCCTTATATTGTGGTGCAAAGCGAAATCTACATCAGCAAAATGGGGCTTATCTCATGGCTTGAAGAGCTACACGGAAAAGAAGGGTGTATTGATAATGCAATAGTTACGATCTAAGGACCGTTTGCTAACGTTAAGACGGACAATACAGATACTCAACTAGAGGTTGAGTATCTGTTAGCTTACTCTACTTCTTCGTTATGTTTTTTCGTTATGCTGTTGTGTATAGTTGAAGCATCTCATGGAAAGCGTGGTGTCTTGATTGATGAATCAGGCGAACAGCGTAATTAGCAACAATATCGGCAGGCTGCGAAAACAGCTCGGCATCACACAGGAGCAATTGGCTAACAGATTGGGTGTCAGTTATCAGGCCGTGAGTAAATGGGAGAATGGGCAATCCTGCCCGGATATTTTACTAATTCCGATGCTGGCAGATGTATTCGGAGTCACGATTGATGAGATTTTTGGCAGGACTGTCCATAACATCGATTTACGGAAAGGCCTCGTACTGGAGTATTTGTTCGATGGTGATGTACGAGACAGCAGCGGAGAGGGACGACATGGACGGCTTGAAGGCGGAAAATATGGCATCGACCGCTTTGGTCGGAAGGGCGGGGCTTTAGCGTTAGATGGCAGAAATCATTACGTCCGGATCGATCAACCGCCTATTCTTTCTAATGATGCTTTTTCAATATCCGTATGGTGTTATTATGATACGCACAAGATCCTCCGAGGATGGCATAGCGCAATTGTTTCGCAAGATGGCCACCACCAGAACCGGGCGTTGCAGCTTAGCACGAAGGATGAGTATATTACGCTCCATGGTTTCCTGAGAGAACCGGATCTATCGATGAACTCCAAGATCGTGAAGGAACACTGGTATCATGTGACCATGACTTACGAGGAATCCCGATACCGAATGTATGTAAATGGTCGTCTCGTTGCTGAGCGTTCAGGCAGTTTTACACCATACCATGAAGAACCGATGTATATAGGCAGAAAATCAACCGATGAACCGTATTTCTTTTTCCAGGGGCGTATCGACGACCTGCGGATCTATCATCGTATCCTTGAGGATTGCGAGATTGAAGCTCTCCATCTTGAAGGTGGTTATAAGCCGGCTCCAATGCCACAGGTGGAATCTGTGGAGGAACCCATTCCGGTTCTGGAGGGATTGGACGACATCCGTATGATCTTTACAAAAGATACCATTGACGCAGCGGCTGACTGGTATACCCGGAATTTAGGATTCAACATATTAATGCAGGAAGAGGGCTTCTATATGTTGACGTTGTATAACAGCCCGAATTTGTTGTTGGAGTGCGTGAAAGCAAGGGAGCCGGAATCTGGACAAGAGGCCTCGTTTATATTCAAAACCAATCGGGACATTGAAGAACTGCGTTCCTATTTATCTTCGGCTGGCGCGAGAGTTGAGCAGATTCGGGACGAAGGCTTCGCATGGTTTCTGGATTTTTCGGATCCTTTTGGACAAGCCTGGATCATTATGCGTGAGAAGGGTATTCATCCGTTTTGAAGTTTCAACGACATGGTTGGATTGCGCGTAATGTGCGTTAACGGTAGAATGATGTTAATCAGCAAATATTTCATCCAAGAACCCTCCTCGTGGTTAACGCCAAAGGTGGGTTCTGTTTGTTTATGATCATGTGCAAAGGAATGAGGATATGACAGAAAATGGAATTGTGCTTGTGGTCAGCGTTACCCTTGTTCAAGGGGATCAAGTGTTCATCATCCAGGAAAATAAACCTTCGGTGCGGGATGCTTGGAACTTCCCGGGCGGGCGCATCGAGCCTGGGGAAGCTTTGCTTGAGGCGGCTATAAGAGAAGTGAAGGAAGAGACAGGATATGATGTCCAATTGACAGGCACTACAGGGGTTTATCAATTCCTCAGCAGTTTGAATAACCATGTCATCATGTTTCATTTTACCGGGGAAGTGGTGGGAGGCTCGCTTCAATTGGGAGCTGGCGAGATTAAGGATAGCCGGTGGGTTATGCTGCCTGATATCTTGGCAGATGACAGCATGAATTTCCGGGATGTCGAAGTCATGAGACAGATCGTTGAGAATCTCAAGAATGGCGTGCAGCACTCGCTTGCATTGTTTCATCCGTCTTTACTTCTAACTTCGGGGTCATCGCATATTCATAATTCTTAGCGGATTATTTCGTATTATTTTTTTGAATAAAGGAGCGAAAGAGGGATGATCCAACCTAAAAAAATCGCTTTTGGCGGATTCGTTGTCATCGGTATGTTCATATTACTGTACCTGATGACAGAAACTCATGATGAAATTCAAAGAGCGTATCAAGATTTATCTCCCCAGCAATTCTCGTTATTAAAGATGAGCTTATACGGATTTCTGTTCGGAGTTTTAATAGAGTGGAGAGCACTGGGTTGTTTAATTAAGGGGCAAGTTCGATTAAGCTGGCTGTCATTACCAGCTGCTATACTTACGGTCATCATCTTCATTCCTAGTATTTATTGGCTCGAGTGGTTTGGACTTGGAAGGCTGTTTGTTATAGAGATATTCGGGAAACCGGAAATTCACATGCTGCTTTCCGTGTTCTCCGGTGTATTGTTTATACGATCTATCTGCAACAACAAACATAGGTCTAACCCATAGATGGGGACTAGTAATAGGATGAGAAGCATGATGGTTCTTTACTGCTGTGGAACACCGTTCATATGTTTTCGTATGTGAAGGATACGATTGATGTATCGAGGAGGTAAGGAAGTGGTCAGCATCCGTTTTCCCCTGGGTTCCTTTGAGCCAAAGGTGGAGCCGACATTGGAGGAGAGGCAGAGGTTTATACAACAGATACCTTCAATCGTACCGACGCTCCGGCAAATCATAATGAAATGTCCCCTTTCCCAGCTGCATATGCCTTATCGTGAAGAGGGGTGGAGTATTCAGCAAATTGTGCACCATCTGGCTGATAACGATATGAACGCATATCTGCGATTTAAACGTGCATTGACCGAGGAGGAGCCGGTGGCAAACTCATACCGGGAGGATTTATGGGCTGAACTGAGTGATTACACGGAGGTTCCCATTGAGAACTCGCTTACGCTTTTGGAAACACTTCATTTTCGTTTTCTTATCCTGCTGAAGGATCTACAGCCCGAGGATTTCAAAAGAACCATGAGAACTCAAGTGCTTGGCAGCATTACACTGGATATCGCGCTGCAGCGATTCGTGTGGCACAACCAGCATCATATCGCGCAGATTACATCCATATTGAACCGTGAAAACGCGAAGTTACATAAGGAGTGAGCCCAATTGAGCTGGAGATCCAAGTATGCTTATGGAGGCATTGTGTTTAATCAGAATCATGAGGTCTTAATGAGAAGTCCGAGCGGCCATTGGGGCGGCTATGTTTGGACCTTCGCCAAAGGCGGTGCTGAATTAAGCGATAGCTCCCCGGAAGAAACCGCAACCCGGGAAGTGTTGGAGGAGACAGGTTATAAGTGCAGTATTATCGCGGCCATTCCTGGTGAATATGAATCGGATACATGCGTGACGAAGTATTTTTTAATGAGACCGGATGTTTGGAGTGCCGAGTATGATGAGGAAACGCAGGAAGTCAAGTGGGTTAGCGTGGAGCAGGCCTTTGAAATGATAGAATTGACAACAACCTTAAAAGGTAGACAACGCGATAAGGATGCATTAATCAGTGCGATACATACGATGAGGGCATTAATAATAGAGAATAGATTCTAATTATCCATTTTATTAGGAATCCAAAGGAGCCATCAAATCATGGGAATGTCAGATTACTATAAGGATCTAAGAGGAAAGATTGGAAACCAGTTAATCTTTATGCCGTCCGTTGCTGGCATTATCCGCAATGATCAGGGTTTTATTTTATTTGGAAGAAAGCATTACGAAGAATTATGGGGACTTGTCGCCGGTGCCATCGAGCTGGGAGAATCTCCGGCAGAGGCGATGACCCGTGAAGCGAAGGAAGAGACCGGGCTTGATATCGTGCCTGAACGAATCATTGGGGTATATGGTGGAAAAGAACGCCGATATACGTACAGCAACGGACATCAAGTGGAGTACCTCACCATTGTGTTTGATTGCCGCGTCATCTCGGGTGAGTTGGATCGTGAGAATGACGAGTTCGCGGAACTCGTGTTCTTTCCGGAGGATCAGCTGCCGCCCATGGCTTTAAAATATCCGGAACATATTTTCACCAAAGCCAATGGAGAGCGGGCTCATTTCTGAAGTGCATGACAGACTGAAATCTAAACCGTATGCATGAAATTTGGAGGTGGCGGCGCTATGTCGGAGAGAATGGAATCAAGATGGAATCCGCATGCTGCCTTACTTGGTTTGATCGTAGGCATATACGTTGTGATTTACGCGCGAGTCATCATCCGGTTAATTTACCACTATCATGTTGTATTGTCTTTCGTATCGGTAATATTGGTTTGTTTGCCAGTGCTGTTGCTGCTGCTCATACTGTATCTGATATCCAAAACATCGAGGAGCAAGTTACAATCCATGCATTATTGGTCGACGGGAATTATCGGGGTGCTTCTCTTATCTTTTTCTATCTACGCCTTAAGTTACAACCATTCACAGCAGCACTTCGATTACAACCGTTGGGTAGGTTATCCCGAACAAAGATCGATGATGGTGGACGATTTCTTACAGAAACATGATTTGATCGGTTTAACCCAGGGGGAAGTGATGGTTCGTCTGGGTGCCAACGACAATGCCAAATCGGCAAATGCCGCTGACGATAAAGCTGTGTATGATCTTGGAACACGGCGAAGGGCCGATTACAAAAGAGAGAGTCTCTATATTTATTTTGATGACCGTGGTTATGTCAAAAGTTATGAGATCTTACCGAGATAGGAAATACATGATGGATTCTCTTTCCTAGACAGACAATAGAAAGCAGGTCCCCTATGATGTTAAAAGCGATAATCTTCGATCTTGATGAGACATTAACGGACAGAAGGGCAGCAATTAACTCGTTCATTGAGCGATTGATTGCCAGGTACTTCCCGAATACCGATGAAGATACTCAGCTCATGATAGCCAAGCGATTCAAGGAAGCGGATCATTATGGCTATCGGGATAAGCAGGAAGTTTATCAGATGCTGGTCGAACGGCTTCAGTGGGTGAATCCGCCTACGGCTGATGAATACTTGTCATTTTTCAGAAAAGAAATTCCGCTTTGCATCCAACCGATGGATCAGCTGTTTCCCGTGTTGCGTCAGTTGAAATCCAAGGGACTCAAGCTAGGCATCATCACCAACGGAACCGTTCAAGTTCAAGAAGGAAAGATTCAACGATTGGGTATACGCGAATACTTTGATTCGATCGTGATTTCTGAAGAGACGGGCGTCAAAAAACCTGATCCTGCAATTTATATGAAGGTTCTGGAGCGCCTTAATGTACTGCCATCAGAAACGTGGTTCGTCGGCGACCACCCACATAACGATATCATCGGAGCAGCGCAATGCGGTATTAAACCCATATGGTTTACGCGAGATGGAAGTTGGGACTACTCCGAAGTAGTAAAGCCATATCGGACCATACATAAGCTGGAAGAATTGATTCGTATTTATAACGAACATCATGAAAGCTAGCAATGAAGGTAGAGTCCAGTGTCATTGGAGGTGTAGGTATTGAGGCGTTTTAAAAGCGATAATGGACAAAAGCTCGTTTATGAATCCTATGACCGCCTGATGGCGGGATGGACGGTACCGTATGAGCAGCATAAAATATCCACCACATACGGTATGACTCACGTAATAACGGCAGGTTCATCGGACCTCCCCCCGCTGCTGTTATTGCATGGAACGGGCGATAACGTCGCCATGATGTGGATTTATAACGTGGCGGAGTTATCCCGCAATTTCTATATCATCGCCGTGGATAATATCGGAGGTTCGGGGAAGAGCGAGCCAAGCGACAAGTATGCTCATGATTTCAATCAGGCAAAATGGTTGGACGAAATCCTTGAGGCTATGAATGTAGAGGCTGTCTATATCGCCGGTGTATCCTATGGAGCTTATCTGGCCTATCATTACGCCATCGTCAGACCGAATAAAGTAAGAAAGATTGTATGCTTGGCTGGCGGCATTGCCGGAAGTCAGCTTGAAGTGATGAGCAAAATGATGAGGGCTTTTCTGCCGGAAGCACTATTCCCTTCAGAACGGAGTGTGCGTGCACTGCTTCGCAAGCTGTGCGGTGCCCATGCAGATGCATTCGAGAACAACCCGGAGCTTATGCAGCACTGGTTCTACTTGCTGAAGTACTTTAACAATCGATCGATGATGAAACACACCATTACCATCCATTCGTCTGCCGACATTCAGGCCATTCGCAGCAAGTCCTTATTTGTTATCGGCGAGCAAGATTTGCTTAGCTATTATCCGAAGGCGGTTGCCAGACTGGAGACAAATGGGATGCGTTACCGGATCGTTCCGGGCGTGGGCCATGCGATCAATCATGAGATGCCGGAGTTCGTTCATGAAGAGATTATAGGCTTTTGCAGGGAAGCGTGAGGGAAATGTAATGACAATGAAGATTAAACATCTCACCGGTCTGTTCATCAATGCTCTGGTCTGTCTAATATTGGTTCTACTGGGGAATGCCATGACCCCGAAGCCCGGCACTAGTTCTGGAAACGGAAATCCAGTCATCCTGTTGTTAATCCCTCTGAGTATTCTTTTCCTGGTGCTTGTTCTTCAATGGATTCGTATGTTCAAGGATCTTAATATGTCCCTCAGCAAGTTAAGCATACTGATCTTAGCCTTGGCTGGCTATATTATAGCGGGTTATGTATTTCAGCTTCATAGACTCGAAATCTATAGAGACATCCAAGCCGATGCATTCAAATTGAGATATGGCGAAGTGGACTGGAACCACATCGAATCCATTACGACGGGTATTTTATCGATACATATGAATAATCAGTTCTTTAATTGGAATACGTACTTCATGATGATCGCCTTCTCGCTTCTATTATGCTTCATATACAAGTGGATACAAGGACTTGCAAACCGAAGATGTGACGGAACATCAGCGAAAAAATAAACCTGACAGCTGGGTGGATAGTAGGGAAAGCTGTTGCGCGACTTGGAAAAGAGAGATTGATCGACCAATTCAGGGGAGTGAATACCAAATGGCTATTGAAGAAATATACGGAAAACAGGCAGAAGCCTATGAGTCGATGGTTAGCAGACAGCCCGATTTATCCGAAATCCTTCATGGAATCAGACCATACGAGGGGCTGGATGTACTTGATTTGGGGGCAGGATCAGGACGATTATCTATGCTGCTAGCCGGAGACGTCAGATCTTTGATATGTACTGACATAGCGCAGCCGATGCTGGATATTTTGAATGATAAATTATCTGAAGCCTCTGATTCTCGTAATTGGACTACCGTAGTCGCTGATCATCGCAGCCTGCCGATTGATTCATCGAGTGTGGATCTGATCGTATCGGGCTGGAGCATTAGTTATCTGGCCGATTCGAGTCATGACGATTGGCGTGAGAATCTTGAACTTGTCATGACAGAGCTGCAGCGAGTTTTGAGACCAGGCGGGACGATTTTGATTCTGGAAACGATGGGAACCGGAACGGAGACACCGAATCCTCCCGATTTCCTGACCGGTTATTACGCTCAGTTGGAGCATCGATACGGATTTAGCCATCAGTGGATTCGGACGGATTATGTTTTTGATACAGTAGAAGAGGCACAGCGGAACACGGAGTTCTTTTTCGGTCAAGAGTTAACTGACAAGATCATAGCGAATCAATGGTCCACGGTGCCGGAGTGCGCGGGGATCTGGTGGAAGTACGTTTAACTAGGAGGTGACGCGGCCTCGTGGAACTACTAATATATGTGGCCTTGTTTATCCTCAACATTCCGATATTCAAGTGGATATTCAGAAGAATTTTTTATGATGTCGACGATCTGAAGCAGTCGGTGAAATACTCATTTACGCCTGACATCATTTCTTTGTTTCGAAGACGGTTTTGGAAGGATCAATGGGGTGAGTTGAAGTTATCTGTATTCTTAGGAAGCTGTTTTTTTATATTCGCGATCGAGTGTGTAATAGTGATCAAAATAGTGGACGTAATTTTTCAATAGGGTTATCTGAGGGTGTGTACTTTCATCTGTAGTAGTCCTTTTTTCTGCGACGGATTGTCAAGCTGAGTACGACAACTCTTCCATAAAGGCTTCGTGAGCAGATTTCCACCTCAAGCATTTACGGGGGCGGTTTTTGATGAGCCAGCGGCCTCAGCTAACACTTCATCCGAGATACCAGCAAAGCCATGACCTTTGGGAATAAATTCTCTTAAAAGACCATTGCCGTTCTCATTGGATCCCCGTTGCTAAGATACGGCTTTGCTCTTTCCTCGCTGGAAATGGCCTAAATAAAATTTCAAGAACATGTACAGGTTTATTACGGAGCAATATGCCCAATGACAACGAATAATATACCCCAATTGATTTACCAAGGAAAGGTCACTGTATTTGCTGCAACACGCACATAATCCAGTTGACAGGATTCCCTGGTCAGTAGAAGCTTTTGACAAGTTAATCAATTTAGAGTAATATCCACATGTAATAATTACACAGGTAAGAATAAGGATCTGAGTACAAGGCTGTCTCTTTACAGGGGGGGCTTTTTTTGCGTTTTTACGTGTTAGAAATCGAGTTATGGGGGTGGAAGCTATAAATACCGCTAATCGTAATCAAGTACTTATTGTTGAAGATGATGCACATATTAGACGTTTTGTATCGATAAATTTAATAAATAACGGATTTGTGGTGAGTGAGGCTGCATTTGGAGGAGAAGCGATACAACTCTTCACTACGAATCGACCCGATGTTGTTGTTCTGGACATTATGCTGCCAGATGCTGATGGATTTGAAATCTGCCGACAGTTAAGAGAGATAGAGCCTGCGGTCATCATCGTCTTTTTAACTGCACGCGGACAAGATCTGGACAAGATCAAAGGCTTAGAAATCGGAGCTGATGATTATATTGTCAAACCGTTTAATCCGTTAGAGCTTGTAGCACGAATTAATGCGATATTGCGCCGAACAGAAACTGCTCTAAAACCACAAAGATCCGTGATTCAATCCGGTCCAATTCGGATGGATCTGAATTCGAATAAAGTGTTCAAACATGACATCTTTATTGAATTAACGCCGAAGGAATTTCAACTAGTTAGAACCTTTCTAGAACATCCCGATACAGCACTATCCCGGAATAAATTATTAAATCTCGTATGGGGAGAGGATTATGTTGGAGATCCTAAAACAGTAGATGTTCATGTGCGAAAGTTACGGGAAAAGATTGAAGATGATGGCTCCAAGCCACATTGGATTGAAACGGTATGGGGAGTAGGATATCGCTTCAGGAAGGACGGTTAAGAAGTGGGTATTCAGAAAAGATTAGTAGGAAGTTATTTTGTGGTCATCTGTATCACTGTTCTCATTCTTGAGATTTTTCTCATGGTTTACGTGAGATATTATTATCTTCATAATGTTGAGCGGATTCTGATGAATCAAGCGGAGCTGTCTGCTTCTTTTTTTCAGCAATATTTTGCCGATGAAGATCTGGAGAAACAATCGTATCGATTATTAAAGGGGTTTGCACATAACTCGGATGCGCAAGTACAGATTATTAATTCCTCAGGCCGACTTTTGCAGGACTCTACCGGACTACCAGGCGGCAATGACATGACTACGTATTTAGATGTACGAACTGCACTCCAAGGACAACCAGGCACTTGGAGAGGAAAGGACCCTTCCACTCAAGAAGCGATATTAGCGGTATCTTTTCCCTTACGAGCCGATGATATCATCGTGGGAGAAGTCAGATTTGTCACTTCCTTGACTGAAACACTACAGACGATTAATCGTATTGCAATCGTACTGATCTGTGTAGGTCTGTTTGTTCTTGCGATTGTTACCGTTCTTGGACTATTGTTGTCTCGGACCATCACGAGATCAATTAAGGATCTTAAACAGGCAGCAGATCAGATGACAGAAGGAGACTTCAGCATAAGAGTACATAAACGCTATCAGGATGAGCTGGGCTCTCTGGCTGATACGTTAAATATGATGGCTGGTAGAATCTTGAAGAGCGAACAGCTTAAAAACGATTTCATTTCATCCGTGTCCCATGAACTGCGAACACCATTAACGTCAATTAAAGGCTGGGCCATCACGCTGAAATCGAGTGGGATTCACAACGAGCAAATCCTTAAAGAAGGATTTGCTATTATTGAATCAGAAAGTGACAGGTTAAGTCGAATGGTGGAAGAACTATTAGATTTTTCTAAACTGGATAACGGAAGAATTGTCATACACTCAGCACCTGTCCATCTATCAGAATTATTGCATCATGTGGGTAGACAACTTGCCCCAAGAGCAGCTCGGCAAGGAGTATCACTCGAAATACAAGCAGAGGAGAATCTCCCTAACATTAATGCAGACGAGAATCGTTTGAAGCAAGTACTAATTAATTTAATTGATAATTCACTCAAATTTACAGATGCCACTGGTCGAATTTTTATACACGCTCATACAGCTCCAGAACAAGTTGTTATTACCGTTGAGGACAATGGCTCAGGAATCTCAGAGGAGAATCTAGAGAATGTGCTGCAAAAATTCTACAAAGTAGATCCACATGCACCTGGCAGCGGTCTGGGTCTATCCATATCAGATGAGATCATTAAGTTACATCATGGAGAATTACGCATAATTAGTGAGGTAGGTAAGGGTACGACAGTCCAGATCTACTTGCCGATAGAAGAAAATTATAAAATTTAACTTTTTCATAACCACTTCCTTCCCTTTCAAAGATATTATAGTAAATAACCTTGACAATCGAGGAGTTGGTAATCAGAATGCTCAACAAACTCATTAGAATAGGTTTCATATCAACTACGTTATTGTTGCTCGGAGGATGTGGGATTCCCGCAACACCAGTAGATATGATTAAGCCTCCATTATCAGAAGCAAGTATTGAGCGAGACAAAATCAACCATGAACTTATCAAATTACTACCTGACGAGGTTCAATTGTTAGTCCCTACGCAGGGAAAAGACGGTAATGATATCTCGTTCGGAGATATGGACGGGGACGGTATTGATGAGGCCGTCGTTGTATATGAAGAGAATAAAGCGACAGGTAAAATGTTGAAAGCGGCGCTATTTAAGCAAGATAATGAGGAGTGGCGAATCGTCTCGGAAGTCGAGGGCTTTGGTTACGGCTTGGAGTATGCTGGATTTCCAGATATCGATCAGGACGGTCGATCCGAGCTCGTGCTTGGCTGGTCACTAGGGGCTGCAGGAAATGGTCTGGACATTTATGGCTTGAGTGAAGATAAATTGAAGCTGTTATCCAAGGAGGAGTATCACGGTAAGATTGATCTTGAGTAATCCTTCCCAAGGATTGTAGTTGAAATGAGGGAGGTGTCCTATGATTTGAAAGGTAAAATAAGGGGCCGACCTGAATCATAAAACACAATAGTCCGTAGCACTACGTCATGAAACAAGGCGTATGTTCGCTCATCGGATTATTTGTGATGTTCATTTTTAGGGGTATTCCTACAGAAATTCTACAAAATAGAGGTACTCATCATGTTTATAACCCACATAATTTCAAAACTGGATAAATCTATGCTGTTCATTATATTATGTCTTGTTGCCATTGGTACGATTGCTATTTATGGAGCTACAGTGGATACGAATTTAGAAGGCCTTCACATTAGTTATTTATATCTATTCGGTGCATTTTGCATTCCTATGCTGGTTCTCGCATTGTTAGATTATAGAGTTCTGTTAGGTAAGATATCTTACGTTCTCTATGGAATTGGCATAGGGATGCTGGTTCTTGTCAAGTTTACCGGAGAGAACATTAACGGTGCTGTTCGTTGGCTAAGTATTGGAAGTTTTCAGCTTCAACCTTCTGAATTAGCTAAATTATTTACAGTGCTTCTGATTGCTCATTTATTAGGCAAGCGAGAGGGAGCCCAGCTTCGTTTTGTTCAAGATATATTACCGATTTGTATCATTTTCATGATTCCTATCATCTTAATCATGCAGCAGCCGGATTTAGGCACTTCTCTAGTTTTTGTGGGTGCACTGCTTAGTATGCTATGGGTGGGTAACATCCGTTCATTATATATGATTCTGTTCATCAGTATTATGATCATTACGGTAGGCATAATATTATGGCTATACTATGCCAATTTCGAATTGTTATCCAAGATTGTAGAGCCTCATCAAATGTCAAGAATTCAGACTTTTCTTGACCCAGCCAGCGATCCCGATAAATCATGGCATGTTAATAACGCGAAATATGCGATAGCTTTGGGAGGATTGACTGGAAGTGACGTATCTTTTTTACGTAGAGGGTTTGTTCCTTATGCGTATTCCGATTCGATCTATGTCGTCATAGGCGAGGAATATGGTTTTTTGGGTTCTGCGGTGCTGTTGCTGCTATATTTCCTTCTCATGTATCGTATGGTTCATATCGTCAAGGTTAGTAGAGAACTTGCAGGGTCATATCTGGTTACCGGGCTTATAGGAATGTTAGTTTTTCAAGTTTTCGTTAATATAGGCATGCATATCGGTTTGGTACCCTTGACGGGTATTTCCTTACCGTTCATAAGTTATGGAGGCAGTTCACTACTTAGCAATATGATTGCAATTGGCTTGGTATTAAGTGTCAAATTTCATAAAGACGATATCTATATAGAATGAAATAAGACCAACCTTGTTATTACAGAAAAAGAAAGCAGGTTAAGAAATTGGGCATATCTCAAACAGATGATCTCGTATTTCAATTCATCAATCAAATGGCAGTAACATTCTCTGCATTAAATCCATTCATGCGATTTTTATCAGAAAAAGCGGAGTACCTCTTTTACCTGGGGATTGTTGTTTATTGGTTTACTCGCATCCATAAGAACAGGCAAATGGTGATAACAACTCTTTCGTCAGCTTGTGTTGGATTTGGTGTTGGGAGTATACTTTCTCACTTTTTTTATAGGGATAGGCCTTTTGTCCATCATACGGTTAACCAATTAATTGAACATGCCCCTAACGCTTCATTTCCAAGCGATCATTCGATTGGAGCCTTTGTAATCGCAACAGGTATATGGTTGTTTCGTAAGAAAGATGGCGTAATTTGGCTTGTATTGGCAGGTTTGATCTCATTCTCCCGAATTTGGAATGGTGTTCATTATCCTTCCGATGTCATCACGGGAGCATTCATTGGTGTAATTAGTGCATTTATGGTTTATCAAATGGTTCATCGATGGTCTGTAGCTCATAAATGTTTGAACGCGGGCATCAATCTTTATGAAAAAATCGAGAAAAATATTTGGAAAAGTTATAAAAAAGCTTCTAAACTCAAAAATTGAATTTATTAGAATTGAGTGGAGGAAATTATGTCTACTAAACCCAAGAGAAAAGCAATTCGTAAAGTTATGATGAGCATTTACCTTGTCATAATCGCCCTGATACTTGGAGTTGGAATCTATGCGGGGTATATATATTATAAGGCGGATGCTGCGATTCAACGTGTGGCAGCTCCAAAGCTGGCTGATGATCCGATCGGTAATGTAAAGAAGGAATCGATTCAACCTATGACATTTCTTTTGGCGGGTGTAGATAGTCGGGATGGTGCTGATGGGGTGATGAATACAGATGTTCTTATGCTTGTCAGTTTCAATCCACAAACCCAATCTGCTAGTTTGTTGTCCCTGCCGCGTGATTTGCTGCTAAAACCTAAATCGTTGCCTGCTCATAAATCCAATTATTATTATGCTTATTACTATATAAAGGATAAGTCAGAGGCTATTCCTAATACAAAACGTTTTTTCTCTGATTTGCTAGGTTTTCCGATTGATCATATGGTCGTGTTGAATTTTGATGCCTTACGGCAGACCGTGGACGCACTTGGCGGACTGCAAATCGATGTCGACATGGATATGAAATATAACGATTCCGCAGACGGAACGCATATCGATTTAAAAAAGGGCTTGCAGACTCTTAATGGTCAACAAGTGCTCGACTATGTCAGGTATCGTAAATCAAATCAAGGGACTCGGGAGTCCTCCGATTTCGCACGTAACGATCGACAGCAGCAAGTGATCAAGCAGATCATTGAGAAATTGGGGGATTTTCAAGGGATTTCCCAATGGGGAAACATATTGGACATTATCGGTGAAAATGTGAAGTCTGATATTCCTGAATCTGATCTTCAACAATGGGTCTATAATTTCCCGAAAATCAAACCGAATCAGATTCGTTCATTGCAGTTGGAATCCAGTTGGAAAAGTCCCTATGTTTACGTAAACAAAGAGGATTTGCAACAAGCGTTGATAGATCTAGCTGATGAAGCAGGTGTCCGTTCAGAAATTTCGTTTAAATGGGAAACTATTGGGGTACTGGAGTGATCCGTGCATTGAGTCCTTTAGTTGGTCAGACCTGATTTAACTTCATCTCAACTTTCGCTATTTAAACAATTAAACAAACCCTATGCAATCACTAAGGATGCCCATAACGAGATATCGGATATGACAACAGAAGGGCTGCCGTGCTGGCTGGTACTTACATCAACTAATGCAGTAGTACCGGGAGAATTCTATTCGAAGCTGTTCGATCGGAAACTTGAAAATCGAAATGAGGGTGCAACGATTGTGTTTCAGAATCGTAGCCAATATGAATGCGGCCTGAGTATGGTTGTTTCCGATAATGGAGCAGCTTTGTCTGAATGGAATGTTTATTACACCATTCAAGACTGTGAACGAAGTTTAATCAATGCTCGGAGGCTTGGTGCGCATTCCATCATTGAGACTCAGGATAAGCCTGGGATTGGCCGATTTTCCAGTTTCACGGGTCCTGATGGTATCAAGTGTTTCATCATGGCTCGCGAATAGGTGCTTTATTTCAATATAGCTTATGTATTTACAGAGGTTATCCGGGCGATTCGTTTGTCCTCGGGTAACCTTTTTAATTAGGTGATTTCATAGCGAAATGAGGCCATATTGCATTTTAACAAATGGGTTGCTCCAGATGTGTTATATCCCGATATGGATCGGAAGATCGTTGTATAGTAAGCGCTTTATCCTCGCTTCTATAATGATAGCAAGCTGTAAAAGGCGCTTGATGCGATAGCGTCCTGAATGCAGCACAGATGCACGCAGAAGGAGGCAATCCACAGATGTTAGGAAGCAGCGATACGGCGGTGAACGTGGGGGTGAATGCCGAAACTCACATTCGCTTGGCGAATGGTCTGGTGGCCATTGAGGTGGATTTGGAAAAAGGCGATTACGCCTACTCAGGCAGCAGGGGATTCGCTCTGCAAGAAGTACGAAGCGGCTTTCGATGGCAGGGCCGGGAATACCATACGGGACATTATGACCGCCACTATATGGCAGGGCAGCCGGAGGAGATTCAAGATTCGTTCGGACCCGGAATCCATGCCGTGATTAAGCATGAATCCGATCTGCTCCCAGGACTGGAACAGCATTTTTATGTCTATGAGGGAGCTTCTTACTTCATCACGCGGGTCGTCATAGTCGGTCAAGAGGAATTGAAGGTAAACCGCATCGCGGTGGTGAAAACCGATAGCGTATCGAGCGGGAGCGAGACGGTTCCGGAAGAAGCGCTGCATGTGCTGCGCGTGCCGTATGACAATGACAAATGGGTGCGCTATCTCGCGGAGACGGCTCCACTGGAGACGGAAAGTTATGAAGTTACGGCCTTGTTTCAGCCGGATAGCCGCAATGGATTGATCCTGGGCTCGATCAGTCATGACGTGTGGAAAACCGGCATTCGCGTGAAAGGGGAAACGGCAGGCAAGTTGGATGAACTGGAATTGTACGCTGGGGCAGCCGGCACCATGACCCGCGATTCTCAGCCGCATGGCTACGTAAGAGGAACGCGCGTCGAATCTCCGCTCGTTATGGTAGGGGATTATGACGATTACCGGACGGGGCTTGAGGCATATGGGGAAGCGAATGCGAAGATAGCGCCTGCTCTAAGCTGGGAAGGCGGCGTTCCGATGGGCTGGAACAGCTGGTCGGCTGCGATGAGTACACTGGATTATGAGCTGTATACCGCAACCAGTGATTTTCTGAAGCGGGAGGTTCAGCCGCAAGGCTTTCATAACGGGGACACGTTATACATTAATTTCGATGCGTTCTGGGACCGGCTTACGCCTGCCGAGATGGAGGATGCCTTGAGAAGGGTCCGTGAGAACGGACACAAACCGGGTACATACTGGACGCCGTTTGCATTTTGGGGAAGTCCGGCTGGGTTCGGCAGCCCCGTTGAGGGCACCGATGGGAAGTATACCTATGGCGATATCCTGCTTCGTGACCAGGAAGGCGAGATTTTGCCGGATATTGCCGGCGGCCTTGCGATTGATCCTACGCATCCCGGGAACCTGGCGCGAATCGATTGGTTCATGGATAAATTCATCTCCGAGGGATTTGAGTATATCAAGCTCGACTTCATGGCCCACGGGGCTCTGGAAGGCAAGCATTACAACCCGGATATTACGACGGGGATCGCTGCATACAACTACGGCCTGTCGTATCTGACGGAGAAGCTCTCCCCGGAGCGAATCGGCAGACCGTTCTTCATCAATCTGTCGATTGCGCCGCTGTTCCCTTATTCCTATGCGCACAGCCGCAGAATTTCCTGCGATGTGTTCGGAACGATCCAGGACACGGAATATTTGCTGAACTCGCTGACGCACGGGTGGTGGATGAACGATACGCTGTACCGTTTTAATGATCCGGACCATGCCGTGATCTATAAAAGCTTCAATCAGGATTCGACGACCCGCTATGAAGGGCGAAGCCGTCTGACCGCGTCCGTGATCTCGGGAACGGTGCTGCTGCTGGGCGATGACTTCCGGCATGAGGAAGCGGCATGGCGCGCCAAGAACTGGCTGGGAAATGAGGCGATCATCGAGATTGCCAGATTGGGCAGAACCTTTGTGCCCGTAGAGGGAAATCTCGGGAAAAAGGCTGCGGATACGTTTGTGCTGACCCATCCGAGTGAAGCGGGAACAACGTATGTTGCCGTATTTAACTTTGACGGGGCCGAGTCCGTGCAGAAGACGGTTTCTTTGGAACGGTGCGGACTCGAGGCGCACGCTTCCTACACGGTTCTGGATGTGTGGGAAGGCACGACAGGTCAAGCGAACGGCACACTCACGGTCGAGTTGGCGCCTGCCGAATCGAAAATCCTAAAGCTTAGCCGAAATCAATGAATAGAAGGAGGAGAGGTTCAGTGAATATCCATCGGTTCAAGTTCTTCCCAAGGTCATACATGCTATTCTTATCGATTCTGCTTGCGGGGTCTATGCTAGGAAGCTCCCTCGCTTCGGCAGAGCCGCAGCTGCCGGGTACGTCAGCGGCCGGAGGCATCCTATCCTACGAGGCCGAAGCTCCTCAGAACACGTTTACCGGTAATGCAGGGGCAGCCGATTGCAGCTTCTGTTCGGGCGGGCAAAAAGCCGGCAATCTGTACGGCGGCTCCACGCTGACGTTTAACGGGATTCAAGCCGATAAGGCCGGTATATACAATATGAACATGTTCTACATCTCCGGGGATTCCCGCGCAGCTTCGATCTCCGTGAACGGAGCGGAGAAGGAGAATTTCAGTTTTCCGAAAACAGCAGATTGGAACACGATCGGCACTTATCAGATTCAAATCTATTTGAATCAGGGCAGCAACACGATTTTGTTCGATGATGCAGGCGGCTACTCGCCCGATTTTGACAAGATTGAGCTGACCTTTGATTCAGCCGGCGAAAACGGATCAGGCCCAGATGGTAGCATTGGCGATTTAGGCAAGCAAAAGAAAGCCACGAGCTATGGCCCCATCACCTTGACCGAGTATGCCAACGGCTTCAAGGTATCCAATCCGACGTACGAGCTGCTGTACAACACCTCGACTGGACTGTCTCAATACAATTGGAACGGCCAAGCGGTTGCCAAGGGGTTATACAGTGAGATCCAACTCGACCGGATGGTTGCAAGCAAGGACTATAAACATCATAAATTTTATAAAAATCAGGTGGTTCCATTTCAGGATGCAACCGGTAAGGGCATCAAGGTGACGGTCGTGAATGAGGATGGGGGAAAGCCATCGCTCAGCCAAATCTATTACGTCTATGAAGATGGGCCGTATCTGCTTACGGAAACAGTCGCTTCTCATCATTCCGCCATATCTACGGGAAACATAGCGCCCATCGCGATGGAAGCGAGAGGCGGCATCGACATCGGCAGCTATGACGATAACCGGGTCCTCGTCGTTCCTTTTGATAATGATGCTTGGTCCAGATACCAAGCGAAGTCGATGAATACCGGCCTCAACAACGGTCTGTATATCAGCTCGGAGCTTACGGCCATCTATGACAATACGAGCCGGAACGGCCTCGTCATCGGATCGGTGACGCATGACACGTGGAAGACCGGCATCTATTGGAGCGGCTCGAATGACAAATTGAACAAACTGCGTGTATATGGCGGATTTACGTCATCCACCTCCACGTGGGACACGATCCCGCATGGAAAGGTAACGGGCAAGCAGATAACTTCGCCGAAAATCATGGTCGGCTTTTTCGAGGATTACCGGACCGGGCTGGAGGAGTTTGGTCAGGTGAATGCAGCGATCCAGCCTCCGTTAGCCTTTGGCGAAGACATTCCTGAAGGCGTTCCAGTCGGCTGGAACAGCTGGGGAGCTTATGCCAGCGATTTGAGTTATGACAAGGCAGCTTCGGTTTCGAATTACTTTAAAGACCATATTCAAAACCATTCCTTCAACAATGAAGGCAATATCTACATCAATCTCGATTCCTATTGGGATAACATGACGGATCAGCAGCTGACAGATCTGGTTCAGCTCATTCACAGCAATGGACAGAAGGCCGGCATCTATTATTCGCCGTTCGTGTACTGGGGCAACAATATGGAGCAGGAAGTCGAAGGGACGAACGGCAAGTATAAATACGGCGATATCGTGCTGCGCGATTTGGACGGCAACGTGCTGCCGACGCTGGACGGCGCTTATGCCGTGGACCCGACACATCCCGGGGTGAAGCAGCGGATCGATTATTACATGAATAAGTTCAAGAGCAAGGGCTTTGAATATATCAAAATCGATTTTCTGAGCCATGGGGCAATGGAAGGCAAGCATCATGACGCCAACGTTCAAACCGGCATCCAGGCCTATAACCAAGGAATGGCTTACGTGAATGAAGTGCTGGACGGCTCCATGTTCATCAGCGCTTCCATCGCGCCGCTGTTCCCTAGCCAATATGCGCACAGCCGCCGCATCTCCTGCGATATCGACGGCAGCATCGGCAGCACGGAATACCAATTGAACAATCTCACGTACGGCTGGTGGCAGAACGGAACGATCTATCATTATACCGATCCGGACTATATGCACTTAACCAAAGGCGGATCGATGGAAGGCGCGCAGTCTCGCGTCAATGCGGCCGCGATCTCCGGCACGGTCTTCCTGAATTCGGATGACGTAACGGATGCGACGGCACGGCAGTACATGGAAACGCTGTTGACCAACCCGGAAGTGAACGGGCTAGCGATGAAGGGCAAGGCGTTCCGGCCAGTAGAAGGCAATACGGGCACGCAGGCAGCGAACGTATTCGTGCTGGACGATCAGGGAACCCGCTATGTAGCCGTGTTTAACTATACGCAAAATGCGGCGCAGCACACCGTGGATCTCGTTCGGGCCGGTATCGCTTCGGAAGGGGCGGCGTCCTATACGGTGACGGATGTATGGAGCGGTCAATCTCGGACGGTGTCTGGCTCTTCGCTGGATGTGACGCTAAAAGCAGCCGAATCCAAGCTCTATAAAATCGTCCCTAATCCATACAAGTAGTCATAGATTCATCACGTACATCTGCAAGTTCATCGCGGTTCTCCGTCTCATCCGGGAATCGCGATTTTCTTGCTTTTGCTGGAAGGGTAACGCTTATCTCAAGACTGGAAAATCAAATGAAGAGGAGAATGCAACATGCCAGATATGAAACTATGGTACACGAAACCGGCCCAGGGCTGGTCGCAAGGGCTGCCGATCGGCAATGGCCGAATGGGAAATGTGGTCATATCCACTCCTGACAGAGAGATATGGAATATCACCGAAACTACTTATTGGTCCGGCCAGCCGGAGCCGGCTCAAGGGCGAAGCAACAGCAAAACGGATTTAGAGCAGATGCGGAAGCATTTCTTCCAGGGCGATTATCGCGAAGGCGATCGACTAGCTAAGAAGCACCTGGAGCCGGAAAAATTGAATTTTGGCACCAATCTCGGACTATGCCAAGTCGTTCTGGAGTTTGATCATAACGTGAAGCCATCCGAGGGCGGGAGACAAGATACAGCAGCTGAGCCGCTGTTCCATCGGGAACTGGATCTGGAGGAGGCGGTGGCGCGTTCTTTTTGCAAGATCGATGGAGCGGAGATGACGCGAGAGGTATTAGCTTCCCATGCCGATCAGGTCATCATTTCGCGGATCCGCAGCAGCCATGGCTCGTCAGGCGTGTCATTCCGCGTTTCGATTCGTGGCGAGAATGGTCCTTTTCATGCTGTCGTAACCGAAAAGGACACGATCGAATTCCAGGGACAGGCGCTGGAAGGCGTACATAGCAATGGGGAGTGTGGGGTGTCCTGCCAAGGTCTGCTGCGCGTCGCGGCGGAAGGCGGGCAGGTGAGTTCCACGGATGACACCATAACCGTAGCTGGGGCGGATGAGGCGGCGATTTATTTTGCGGTGAATACTAATTACCGTCAAGAAGGCGAGGGCTGGCGTGAGAAAAGCGCGTTGCAACTGGAGCAGGCTCTGCTGCTAGGATATGACGGGCTGAAAGCCAAGCATCTGGCGGAGTATCAACCGCTAAATGCCCGCGTACGATTGGATCTGGGGAGCACCGAGCATTCCAGCCTGCCCACGGACGAGCGGATCGGCAGGTTTAAGCAGGGCAAGTTGGATGACCCGGCGTTATTTGCGTTGTTTTATCAATACGGCCGGTACTTGACGATAAGCGGTTCGCGAAAGGACTCCGTCCTGCCCATGCATTTGCAAGGCATATGGAATGACGGCGAAGCCAACAAAATGGCCTGGAGCTGCGATTATCACCTGGATGTGAACACACAGATGAACTATTTTCCGACGGAGGCCGCGAACCTGAGCGAGAGCCATGAGCCGCTCATGCGGTACATCCAGCAGCTATCGGTGGCCGGACGCTCGGCTGCGCGCCATTATTACGATGCCGACGGCTGGGTGGCCCATGTATTCTCCAATGCTTGGGGATTTGTTTCACCGGGGTGGGAGACCTCCTGGGGGATGAACGTAACGGGTGGACTGTGGATCGCAACGCATATGATGGAGCACTACGCGTACAACCGTGATCAGGCTTTTCTGGAGAAGCTGGCTTATCCCGTTCTGAAGGAAGCGGCGGCCTTTTTCATGGATTACATGACGGCACATCCGGAATATGGCTGGCTGGTGACAGGTCCGTCGAATTCGCCGGAGAACAGCTTTTATACCGGCCATCCAGAGGATGGCCATCAGCAGCTGTCCATGGGTCCGACCATGGATCAGGTCCTGGTCCGGGATCTGCTGGAGTTCTGCGTGAAGGCTGCACAGACACTGGATACGGATGAGGAGCTTCAGCAGAAGTGGCAGACGGCGCTGGATCAATTGCCTCCGCTAATGATCGGCAAGAAGGGGCAGCTGCAGGAATGGCTGGAGGACTACGAGGAGGCGCAGCCGGAGCATCGCCATCTGTCGCATCTGTTTGCCCTGTATCCCGGCAGCCAAATCACGCCGCATCATACGCCGGAACTAGCAGCGGCAGCCCGAGTGACGTTGGAGAACCGGAACAGCCGGGCCGACCTGGAGGATATCGAATTTACCGCAGCGCTGTTCGGACTCTTCTACGCCCGATTGCATGACGGAGACCAAGCCGTGCAGCATATCGCCCACCTGATTGGGGAGCTGTGCTTCGACAACATGCTCACCTACTCCAAACCCGGCGTAGCCGGAGCCGAGGCCAATATCTTTGTCATCGACGGCAACTTCGGCGGCACCGCCGCCATTGCGGAAATGCTGCTGCAGAGCCACGAAGGCGAGATTCATCTCCTGCCCGCACTGCCGGCTATATGGCGGACTGGCAGCGTGAGAGGGCTGAAGGCGAAAGGGAATATTGAGGTGGATATGAGCTGGGAAGATGGGAAGTTGGTTGGGGCGAGGGTGAAGGGGAATGAGGATAATAGTGTGCGGGTGTTTTATGAGGGGAGGGAGATGGAGGTAGGTCTTTAGGCAGGGGGGACTATGTTTCAGCCATAAAACTGGAAATAAAGTGTTTAGGTAGAATGAGGTGGTCGGTCAGTTTTAGGGAGTTGTAAAGCGATGCGATGAAAGAGAAGAACAACCGCTATGTTTCAAAATGTTATTCGGTTACTTCTTAAATATAAGCTGAAAAATTTATTTGAAGGTAGAGCCGTCGACTTGGATATTATACTATTTGATAGTATAGCTAGTGAAATAACTACGGTTAGGCATTAGTGTAAGAGAAAATAGCAGAATATATTATTGTATATAATGAGTAGTATAAAAATTGCTAATCTTTTTTATGAAAGGTTTATGTTTGAATATTTACACACTGAACTGAAACAAGCTGATTCCCTTGGGTAAAGGGATCAGCTTGTTTTGTTAATTTATTTTTAATAGCGTTCCATCTCGTCTTTGACTAGTCCTACCAACTCAGCAGCCTTTGATCTTAACCCAAATTTACCTAATTGTAAAAAGCCTTACTTCCTGAAAATGAGGTCTATAGCACTAATTTAAAATGAGTCTACTGCCGCTTGTAGTGGACTTTCAATTGTCGGAAATGGGAATATTTTCTGGTGTTTAAAACTCAAATAGGCTATGATTATTGTAGGTATAGCACATAAATCGTGACTCAGGCCGCTAAACAAAATGAAAAATTTAAGTACTTAAAACCAAAATGTGGAGGGTTAGTATGAGTTCAAAAATGAAGATGAGTTGGGCGCTACACCCTACTGCTGGAAGAGTATCAGTTGATGATATTCAATTGGATGAGACCTTAAACGATTCACTTAAATGTGAGTTCTGTCATGTTGAATTAAGTTTTGTAGGAACGTATATAAAGCAGGACAAGTATGTTGCACCAATCTTACGATTGAAAAAAGGTAAGAAGAACCATTTAGAATATGACGGTGGAGAATGTCCTTATAATAAATCTAACAACAAAACTCAGACACTTCGTAAGAGCAAAGTGGCGGGTGTTGTCCTTGATAAAGAAACTGTTATTAGAGTTAACATCCCTGTTGAATTAAAAAAATCATTAATGGATGTATTATCTCAAGACTTAATACCTAAAAAGGAGAAATCGGAGAATCCTAAAACTAAAAAATCACCGGGGAATTATTCAAATAGTGAGGGCGAACTATCAGACTACATAAACTCAGCAAGAGCTTTCGCAAAAATAGCTAAATATTTTGAGCAAAATAAAGTTCAGAATTATCTTGAGTTTAAGTTTTTTGGAATTACGGCAAGGTGGATGGATATGTATTTTGAAGAGTGGGATAAAGTTTATGGAAAATTCCAATCAAAATCACCAAAAGAACTGGTTTGCTTAAGAGGAGTTTATGCTTCAACGGGTCAACCATATGTAGATAATAATGGGTACGAGTGGGTTCACATTAAATTAATGAAGACATCCATATCCTCAAAAACCACTTCTCAGACATTTCCGCAAATCAAACTGTTTAAACCGATGTTCACCAATTTTTTGAAACAATTAGATGAAGCGAAGAGAAAGGCTGAGCCTATAGAAATCACCTTCTTTGGAAGAATTGAAAGATACGAAAAGGATGGCAATAAAAACATAAAAGGCGTTGCAGTGCTGAGAAGGCAGATTCATTTTGAGAAAATAAAGCATTAATTCAAAGTCATGGAGGGTCTATATTGGAAATGCCAGAATTAAATGATCCTTATCTCATTGCAAGAGTCTCTATCACAGAAAATACGGATAATGCACATTTGCTAGAGGTAGATGGAATATGTCCGTTATGTGGAAATTACTTGCTCATACAAAAAGGTAAACGAATGAACAAAAAGTATCAAATTGCACATATATATCCGAATAGTCCAATCCCCCATGAAGTAAAAGAACTTCAGGGGCTTGAAAGACTAGGTACTAACTGCGAAGAGTTTGAAAATAAAATAGCTCTGTGTAAGGATTGTCATGGATATTATGACGATCATAAGACTAAAGAAGAGTATTTGAAACTAGTTAAGATCAAGAAACGTCTATTGGCTGCTTCTAAAGCGAAGATATCCACCTCACATCAAGACATAGAAGAAGAAATAGTATTAGTTATCAATTCATTGATGAGTATTGATCCTGTAACGCTACAAAAAATGGAGTTAGAATATAAGGCATTAAAAATTTCTAGTAAGATTGAGATGACATATGCCATTTTGAAAGCTAAAATAGAAACATATGTTTGTGTTTATTTCAATCTAATTAAAGAAACATTTCAGAACTTAGATCAAGAGAATAAATTAAACTTTGATTTAGTTGCTTCTGAAGTTAGATCAAGCTTCTTAAAATGTGATGAAGAAATTGTTAGTAAAAGTGAGATATTTGAAGCACTCGTAAAATGGCTGAAATCCAAATCAAATGGTTCATCAAGTGAAGCCTGCGAAGCAGTCATATCGTATTTTGTTCAGAGTTGTGAGGTGTTCCATGAAATTTCCCAATAAACTATATACTTATAATGAAAGTATTATTAGTAAACTTCCCATTATCATGAATGTAATTGAAAATGATAAGGATTTTTCCCTCTCTGATTTATATTCTAGTGTCATCAGTAAATTTCAAAATATCACCGAATTTCTAGATGCACTCGATTGTCTGTATGCATTAGGAAAAATAGAATACAGTTTTGATTCGAGGAGAGTTAACAATGTTATTTGAAATTATTTGCGATCAGTTCAAACAGAAGAGAGTTGAATTCCTTCCTACATTAAATACTGTATTAGGGGATGACTTTGGGAGTAATTCCATTGGCAAGTCTACGTTTCTAATGATTATAGATTTTGTGTTTGGTGGTAAAGATTATATTTTAAAGTCCGCGGAGATTCAAAGACATGTGGGCAAACATACTATAAAGTTTTGTTTCATATTTCAAGAAAAAAAATACTACTTTTTGAGAGATAACGAAGATTTGGAAACTGTAAGTGAATGTGATGAATCATATAATGTTGTATCAAAAATCTCTCTCTCTCAGTATTGCGAATATTTAAAGCATAGCTACGATATACACCTCCCAAATATTAGTTTCCGAGATATAGTTGGGAGATATTCGCGAATTTATGGGAAAGAAAACCTTAATGAAAAGCGTCCGCTAGATATTGTTTATAATGAAGCTGCTGGAGCGCCAATAAATGCACTATTAAAGTTGTTTGGATTGTTTAGAGTAATTTCGGAATTGGAGGACTTATTAAAGCAAAGAGAAACAGAACTAAGTGCATATAGAAATGCACAGAGGTATAACTTTGTATCCTCAATTGGTAAACGAAAATATAATGAAAACTTGAAAGAACTTACTCAATTAGCAGAGATAAAAGAACAAATTTCAAAAGATCTGGATAATAATTTATTAGATATTGATTCAGAAAAAGCAGAAGAAGTTATCAAATTAAAACAAAGACTTTCCATTGCAAAGAGAAAGAGAAGCAAATATTATTCTCAATATGTAACTATCGAGAATAACATGAAAGAAAATTCACCAATAAGATCTGAACAGTTTGATGATTTGTTACGATTCTTTCCTGATGCTAATATACGAAATATTACAGAAATTGAGAAATTTCATTATGAGATAAGGAATGTTTTAAGGACAGAATTGAAGGCAAAGAAAGAAGAGTTGAACAAAATAATTTCCTTATCACAAAATGAAATTGATACAATTGAAGAAAATATTAAGAAAATTATTCAGATACCAAATTTATCAAAAGCCATACTAACAAAATATTCAGAGATACAAAAAATGAGCGAAAAATTAGAAAGTGAAAACAAAGCCTATTTAACTTCAATAAGTCTTAAAACATCTAGAGATGATACCAAAGCCCGCAGGGATCAAATGAGAAGGGATCAATTAAATCTACTTCAAATAGAAATTAACACCAAGATGCAGGAGATTAATGATTATATATATTCTGGACAAAAGAAGCCGCCCGTTATTACATTTGATAAAAATCAGTATAAGTTTGAAACTATTGACGATACTGGCACAGGTACATCCTATAAGAACATGGTTGTGTATGATCTAAGTGTACTGGAGCTAACAGTATTGCCAATACTAATTCATGATTCTGTAGTCTTAAAACAAATTGCCGATGAAGCAGTAGAAAAAATATTGAAGAAGTACCTTCAATCAGAGAAGCAAATATTTATTTCATTTGATAAGAAAAAAGCATATACAGTAGAGAGTCAAAAAATATTAATGGAAACAAAGGTGCTAGAACTTTCTCCTAACGGGAATGAACTATTTGGAAGATCGTGGAATAATAAATAACCTAATCTGAAGTACTCTGAAGTTGTTAGGGTTGTGAAACTGACCATTGGGTGGTAGAGTGTTTGCAGGCATGCAAGAGGCAGTTTGTTATGATAGTCTCAATCGTCTCATAATAATGTATTGGAACGGTACACATTTCCCACGTTTAGATTACGATTTTGCTGGTAGAGATGAAATTGCAAGTGCTATTGATCGATCTCTATTACGACAGAGGCAAATTAATAGAATGAATCAAGTGTCGGGCTATGGAGATAATAGATATTGTTTATTCGTTCATCAACCACAAATACAAGCTATGAGTGACAAGAATAAAGAGGACTACATTTTTGCTTTAATGTTGATGCAGTATGAGGCTGACCGATATGTATTAGTTTACACTATGGAAACCTCGATGAACTTATCAATGTTGAATTTAGGACAATTACTATGAGTCAAACACCTCACTATAGAATTGATGAACTCAAAGCCTATAGCGAAAGGAATTTCATGAACGAGTCGAAAGAATTAAGATCACAGTGGAAATAAGAATCAATCAATTATTATAAAGACTTCTGCTAAGGTATTGGCGGGAGTTTTTTGTTTATATGTATAAATGAATTTTTTCCTGTTGATGAAATGTGAGGAAATAATTCAACCAAAGAATCAAGATTATTTAATATCTTTATAGGGACAACCCATCTATTGTATGTAGACCTATAATCAAGTAAAGAGAGCCCTTACCCCTCCCGGGTAAGGGCTCTCTTCTGGATCAGCTACACAAGTTGGACAAGAAAAATAAGGGCTTGTAGAATAAACCTATCATGTTAAGGAGCGGATCTCTACAATGCCAAAACAACAACGGGGAACCTTCACCTCAGAATTTAAAAAGCAAATGGTGCAACTCTACGAAAAATCAAGAGCAGCGATCGTGGAAGAATATGACCTCACGGCCTCAGCTTTAAATCGATAGATCAAGCAAGCTCAAACGACGGGTTCGTTCAAAGAGAAGGACAATCGTTCACCTGAAGACAATGAGCACTCATCGCTATGCGCAAAGAACTCCAGCGCTTGAGGATGGAGAACGATATTTTAAAGCAAGCCGCGCTGATCATGGGACGAAAGAAGCTATCATCCAGAACAACTGTGATAAATACTCGGTATTAGCAATGTGTGACGTCCTGCAAATCGCAAGAAGCACCTTTTACTATGAAAGTGAAGGAACAACCGAACGAAGACGATCTAACCGAAGCGATTGTGGAGATTTTCCACAAGAATCGAAAAGCTTACGGTACACGAAAGATCAAAGTCAGGCTCCAGGAACAAGGCTTTGTCGTGTCCAGACGTCGAATTGGCCGAATCATGAAAGAGCAGGGGATGGTTTCCGCCTATACGGTAGCCCAGTATAAGCCCCATAAGACGGCTTGCAACGAAGCTACTACAGCAAATGTCCTGGATCGAGAGTTTCAGCAGACAGAAGCCAAACGTTTCGTCGTAAGCGATCTGACCTATGTGAAGGTCCAAAACAAGTGGCACTACATTTACGTACTCGTTGACCCGTTCAATCGAGAGATTATCGGTCATAGTGCAGGTCCGAACAAGGACGCTGATCTGGTTCCTCGCGCCTTCGCCACAGCACAGTGTGATCTGCATCAGATTCAGTGATTTCAGACAGACCGTGGCAGTGAATTTAAAAATGAAAAGATGGACGAGCTTCTGGAGACCTTTGAGATCGGCCGTTCTCTGAGCATGAAAGGCTGTCCCTATGACAACGCCGTAGTGGAAGCCACCTACAAGGTGATGAAAACCAAATTCATAAACCAGATGGAGTTTCAGAGCCTTCATCATTTGGAGATCGAACGATACGATTGCGTCAACTGGTTTAATAAGCATCGCATTCACGGAACACTGGGATACATGACACCTGTTCAGTACCGCCAAGAGGCCCTTAAAAAGCTGTCTGATTTACTGTTGTCAATCCACCAAATTATTCTCTATCATAATATTTAATTTGAATGTATAATTTTTGGAGTTAATGAGTAAAAAATGTATGCGAAGTTATGGCAACAGACCATATTGACTAGGATTAAGCATCTAGTCAATATGGTCTGTTACATTTATACTATTTTTTAACTTGTGTTGAAGAAGTAACTGTTTTAAGTAAATGAATGACTCTTGAGCCTCAGTGTCATGAGGATTAATATTTAGAATGAAATTTGTTTTGCCCAGAAGATGGTATAAATATTGCAACTTGTTTTCAATATCCATTCTTGAAACATGATTATCAAATCCATAACGCTTAATGTAATACATACTCTGTCTTAATTCTCTTCTATACTTTTTTGAGGCTTGTAGTTTTTCATTAACAACAATTCCAGTTACTTCCTGTTGTTGATTTTGCTTACGAACTCTAGTTTTTTTTTCATTTATTAAAAAACCCTCGGATAATAAAACATTTCTCAGGAAATTAATTACGAAGCCTTCATTAAACTGCCCTGAAAGTGTTAAATCATCTGCATAACGTGTATATCTAATACCATGTTTAGATGCAAATCTGGAGATTCTATGATCTAGCCTTAGCGTGATTAGATTAGAAAGCATTGGACTTGTAGGTGCTCCCTGAGGTAATTCGTCGTCCAAAGTACAAATTTTCGAAAGGATGACCGCAACTTGCTTCGAATAACCAAGAGATCTGAAATAAGAGAAAACTTTATCATAGTCTATTGATTTGAAATAATCTTTGATGTCTATTGTGAGTACTTTTTCTTGTTTTCTATGATACTTCGCGTTGTCTTTAATTGAATAACCAGTTCTAAATGCCTTTGTAAATGCACTTGGTGTTAAATTATTCAATATCTCATCAAGAATCCACCTCTGAATAACTTTCAAATTAGGAAGTGGTTCGTGAATATATCTATACTCATTTTTATTTTTCTTTGGTATTTTAAACTCTCTGTAAAATGAACGTTGAGAATTGCTCACTTTCATTATATAGTTCTGATGATACCCTACTAATTGAGAAAAGTGATTTGCATCATAAATTACGGGAATATTCTTAGAGAATATAAATTCAGCATAATTGAGACAAGCACTAATGTAGTTGTCTGTTTTATTATGATATTTTGCAAAATGATAGAACTTATCTTTGTACTCATTCCATTCCATGACATCACCTTAGGAATAACAGTTAGTGTTTCAGTCCTATTACCAATCAGATCTACTATCTTCACATTTGGTTGAAATTAAAGTTGCCTTTAGAAAATACATTCAGTCTAGCTTCTTACTTTAATTTCAAGCAAGTGTCACGTAGGCGTAGCCGGAGTGGTGATTATAACTTTTATTGTAGACTCTGGCGGAGAGAAAAGTTATGATCACCAAGGCTTGTAAATAATGTTCTTCTTAGCTTGGCGACTCGCCAAACCTGTGGTTTAAACCACACTAAGTCTAATAGGACTACTTTAAGTTTTTATAATTTAATGGAAGATAAATATCATACCTGCTAATTTTGTTTATCAAATACTCCGTTTGAGGGCTAATCATGGCTTCTGAGTTTTTTCGCTGCAAGTTTTTATTTAATTCAAGGAGTAGCGATTCTCCCTTAGATGATAAAGTTAGACCCTCCTCTGTATAGTAAGCTAATTTATCATCTATTACAAGATTCAATAACTGTGCAATTTCTGAGTATTGGTATCCTTGATTATGAAGTGATTCAATGTTTCCATTTCTCTTTACTAATTGTAGAAGTAGGACTAAGTGTTCGTTGTTAGTTATAAATTTTTTCTCGGAAATGGGGCAACTCTCCCTTTTTTTTCTTTCCAAAATACTGGAAACGTATTATTAGGGGTACGAATCATGCTAACGAGAGCTTCTGATTTACCGTAACCCAATTTTTCGTTCCTATGAACTTTTATCTGACTTTCAATTGTTTCCATAATCTCAATTTTAGATGAAATATCTGTTATTGGATAATGTTCACTGATACCTTTGTTGAGAGTAAGTGATACTATGACGTGAACACCTGACTCAATTATTTTTTGTATTCCCTGACTTAAAGCTACAATTGACGCAACGATGATTTTATCAGTTGAAATTTTCTTAGTTTCTAATAAATAGTTGAGGGCAGAACAAGCGGTATCACCTGTTCCAATAAAATCATCAACAACTATAAGGAGAGCCTGTTCATTGTTAATTTCCGAGCTATCAGCCTCTAATCCGTTAACAAACCGAACATTTTTATCTGCAAAATGAGAAATGTAGTGGAACTGTTCTGTAAACAAGTATTGAACAAATGTCGAACTCTTGGATTTACCAATATCTTCGGGAGCAATTAATGGCGCTATGTAAATAGTCTTTATTTGAGTCAAGTTTAATTTTGGATCATTGGACAAATGATCTAATATTTTCTTTATGTGTACCTTGTATTGATCTGAGGTAATTCTTGTGAACCTTTCTGTAAGTTCTAGAACTAGTAGTTGCTGAGGTTCTGATAACTCTGATAAAAGAATACAAAAACGATTAAAAAGACTTGGTAGATCTGGATCATCATTTTCAATTTCCCACGATTTATTACTGAATAATTGAGAGAGTTGAACTAATCTTTCTGCGCTTAGAATACTGGTCTTTTTTCTGCTTTTATCCATTATAATTCCTCATAGAATATTGTAATAAATTAAAATATAGTAATACGACAAATTAATAAATCTCGTGATATCTTTAATAATAACTGTCTTTGATATTATTTCCAAGATATCATTTCGACAATAGACTAGCAGATTCGACACTAGATTAGAGGTTAGATAATATTTTACATTTTCATAATAAAGAAGAGAGCCCTTACCCCTCCCTGGTAAGGGCTCTCTTCATTTCCCAACAAACCCTTAACTCTTTATAGCCCCCATCATAATCCCCTTCACAAAATACCTTTGTACAAAAGGATACACCATAATGATCGGCAGCGTAGCGACCATGGTTACTGCCATCCGGATGCTTTCGCTGGAAACCGGGATCCGCTTGGAGCCCTGCGCCAGCTGCTGCGCGTCGGACATCATGCCGGCAGTCTGGAACTGGTTGAGGATTTTGACCAGGACGGCTTGCAGGGTCTTCAGTTCCGGTTTGTAGGTATACACATAGGAGTCATACCAGGAGTTCCAATGGCCGATGGCCAGGAACAGGCCAATTGTGGCGAGCACCGGCACGCACAGCGGTAGGATGATGCGGAAGAACGTCTGCAGGTCGTTCGCTCCGTCGATTTTGGAGGATTCCTCGATTTCGCCGGGGATTTGCTCCATGAAGGTCCGCACCAGAATCATCAGGAACACGCCGATTAAGCCGGGGAAGATGTAGACCCAGAAGGAGTCGATCAGCCCCAGGGATTTGATGATCATATACGTTGGGATCAGCCCGCCGCCGAAATACATCGTGAACACAAAGAAGAAGGAGAAGTATTTCCATCCGAGCAGGCTGCGCTTGCTGAGCGGATAGGCGAGCAGCGTGATGAAGAAGATGGATGCCGCGGTTCCGACGACGGTCCGAAGCACGGTGATCTTAATGGCGCTCCAAATTTCCGGATTCCGGAAGATGGTCAGGTAGCTCTCGATGGTTGGCACGCGCGGCCAGAAGTACAGGTTGCCCCGCATCGTATCGGTCGCATCATTCAAGGAGATGACCAGGATGTTCCAGAACGGATAGAAGGTCACGAGAAAGATGCCGGTCAGGAACAGGTATAAAGAGGCATCGAAGATACGCTCGGGCACGGTTTTTTTGCTTAACATGGATGTACCTCCTTATGGTTTAGAATAGGGACTGCCCGTTCAGCTTCTTCGCCGTATAGTTGACGATGACCACAATAATGAACGCGACCACGGAGCTAAACATGCCGACGGCTGCCGCATAGGAGAACATGCCGTTCTGAATGCCGTAGCGGAACGAATAGGTGGACAGGACGTCGGAGTAATCCCGCGTCAGGTCATTCCCCAGCAGGAAGTGCTGGTCGAAGCCCGCGTTCAGGATGCCGCCAAGCGCCAGAATCAGCAGAATGACAATCGTTGGCTTCAGGTGGGGCAGGGTGATGTACCGGATCTGCTTAAAGCGGTTGGCGCCGTCGACCTTGGCCGCTTCATAGAGCTCCTGGTTGATGGACGAGATGGCCGCCAGATACATGATCGAGCTGTACCCCATGTCCTTCCACGTATTGCCGAGCGCGACGATCCACCAGAAGTACTTGCCGTTCTGCAGGAATAAAACGCTTTCATCGGTAATATGGAGGAATTTCAAAATGCCGTTAATCGCGCCGTCCGAGGAGAGCAGGGTCACGATGATGTTGGCCGCGATGACCCAGGATATGAAATAGGGAAGATAGGAGGCGGTTTGCACCGTCTTTTTGAATTTCACATTCTTGATCTCATTAATCGCGATGGCGATCAGGATCGGCAGCGGGAAGGAGAAGAGAAGCGTGATCAGCGTGGAAGCCAGCGTATTTCGCATGACGATCCAGAAGTCGCCGTTGTTGAAGAAGTAACGGAACCATTCCAGGCCGACGAACTCGCTCGTAAACAGGGTCGACCAGAAGCCGCCAAGCGTCGGCTGGTAATTGACGAAGGACATGTATAGACCAACCATGGGCGTATACGCAAACACAATGGCCCAGATCAGTCCGGGCAGCATCATCAGGAATAGATACTTTTGCTGTTTCAGCATGGCCCAGCGGCTTTTTCGATGAGGACTTAAGTTCAAGTCACTCCGCGTCTGTAAGGTTGTAGCAGGTTTCATATGGGGCACCTCGCATTTCAAGTTAACTCAAATTATAAGACTCGGAAAAAATGAGTGTCGATATGACAATGTAACGAAAGATGCTTGAAAATAACTTACATTGCTTGTTCCCATAGTTAAAATAACGAAACCGCTATAATATTAAGGGATAAAGCCGACACAGGGGGTATGAGCATGTATAGCATTTTTCTCGTGGATGACGAAGAGCTCGAGCTAGAGATGATCCGAGATTATATTCGTTGGGAAGAGATGGGGATATATGTAGCCGGAACGGCCCTGAACGGCAGGGATGCCCTTGAGAAGATCGAGGTGATTCAGCCCGATATCGTACTGACGGACGTCCAGATGCCCGTCATGAACGGGCTCGATATGTCGAAACGGGTGAGTGAGTTATTCGACTGGATTCAGTTCGTTTTCCTGACCGGACACGATGAATTCAATTATGTGAAATCGGCCTTAAACGTGGGAGCCGTTGGCTATTTATTGAAACCGCTAGATCTGAGCGAAATTGTAAGCGTTATCGATAAAGTGAAACGACGCTGTGAGGAAGTGCGGATGAAGAACCGCTCCATTCGCGTGACCAAATCCAATATTGTACGAGAGATGATGTTCGAGCAGAACGAGGAGCGGTTCAGGAACCTCGCCGCTGGCTATCATAAGCTGTCACGCCATACGGAGCCGAGAACGTATACCCTTACGCTGCTCGGCATCGATGCTCCACACGCTGCACAGCCGGGGCTGTCCCTCGAGGATGGCATGGCGCGCCTGCAGACGTATATGGAGGAGTGGCTTGCGGACAAGAAGCTCGAGGCGGATCTAGTCATCTGCCGGGAAGGCGAGCTGGGCGTTTTCATGGATGCCGCCAGCCATCTGAGCCGCTTCACATGGGAGGATCTGCTGAAGCAGATGCAGGATACGCTGGGTGTTACGATGACCGCGGCCGTGAACGAGGAGCCGGAAGAGCTGCCCCGCATCCAGGATTTATACCGGGAGACGCGGCAGATGCTGGAGGAGATGTTTTACGTCGGGAACGGGAGAGTCATTTATGCCAAGGACGTGTTGCGGCAGCTGGAGAGTCGGCAAATTCCTCCTTTCCAAGAGACGGCCTATTTCGAGGACATTCATCAGCTGGCATTCGAGCAGGCCGAGCAGAAGCTGCGGAATTACTTCAACGGGCTGGTCATGCTGCGGATCCGAAAAACCGAAGTGTGCGACTTTGCCATCGGACTGGTGGAGCGTCTGCTGGAGGGGATCCACGAACCGATCACGGAGAGCCACAAGCGGGCGGAGCTTTACCATGCCATCTATCAGTGCCGAACCATTATTGAAATCGAAGCGATCATCATGGATTTCGCCGGGCATGCGATTCGGACGCTGGAACACCGATTCATGGACAAAAATGCAAGGCTGGTCCACCAGATTCGCACGACGATCGACCAGACCTATCACCAGGCCATCACGATCAACAGCTTGTCCGATCAGGTGTATCTGTCTCCCAACTACCTGCGCTCCATCTTTAAGGAGAAAACCGGGATGACGATTCATGATTATCTGACGAGAATCCGGCTGAACAAAGCCAAGGAGCTGCTGGCCGACGATTCGCTCAAAGTGCAGGACATTGCCCAAAAAGTCGGCTATGAGAGTACCTCTTATTTCATTTCCCTATTCTTAAAAAACCAAGGAGTCACGCCGAATGAATACCGCAAAAACATCTAGTCAACCCGGCCCGTGGAGCCGTCTGGCGGGGGTTTTCCCGTTCACGCATCTACGCGCATACACCAATTGGCGTCTCCGACACAAGTTCTTTTTCATCTTTCTGATCGTGATCATCCTCCCGTTCTCACTGCTGATCTATTACTCGTATTCCTCAACCCGCAGCACGATTACGGAGCATACCTATAAGGCGCTGGGCGGATCGCTGGCACAGATTAATACTAACGTGGAGAAGCGGCTGGAGTATTACAATCAGCTGGCGAACATCCTCTACATGGATGCGCAGCTTCGCAATTATCTGTCCACCGACTATGAGCAGGCATATTATTACCTGGATGCCTTCCAATATATCAACCGGACGCTGCCGTCCCTGATGACCCTGAATGCCAATATTCTGGGCATCACGATTTATACGGGGAACCATACCCTTTATTCGGACGGCCAATACGTCAAATATACGGAAGAGCTGCCCCCGGCGATGGAGGAACAGGTGCTTGACGCGGCAGGCAATACGGTGTACTTCCATTCCGAGGATTTCAGGACCGGTGATGCGTATATCACCATTGCCCGTTCGTTAAGTTATTTCAGCTTGCAGCATCCGTACGGGATTTTGACCATGGACATTAATGATAACGAATTCTACTCCCTGATCAAAATGGAGAACTACAACAAGAGCGTATATATTATCGACGAGTTTGGTGGTGTGATCAGCACGGGGGATCAGAACCTCCAATCGAACCAGCTGTTCGACGTGTTTCCGATTCAAGAGCGGATGACCCAAGATGCGGGTTCATTCGATATTAAGATTAACGGCCAAGAGCGTTTTTTCACTTATAAAAAGCTCAGCAACGGCTGGTCCACGGTCATCACCGTCCCCTACGACGAGCTGCTGGCTAATGCGAATCAGGCGACCAAGAATGTCATCTGGTTCTCCGCGCTGGCGATTGGCATTGCCATCCTGCTGCTCTACTTTACGACTAAGGTCATGACCAAGCGCATCGAGGTGCTGCTGCAGCAGATCCGGAAGGTGGAGCGCGGGGATTTCCGGCTGTCGATTAAGCCGATGGGACATGACGAGATCGGCCAGGTGTCCTTTGCGTTCAATAAGATGGCCTCAACCATACAATCCCTGATCCATGACGTGTACGTGAAGGAGATCGCGAGGAAGGAGTCGGAGCTGAATACGCTCCAGGCCCAGATCAATCCCCATTTCCTGTACAACACCCTGTCGTCCATCTCGTCTCTGGCGATCAAGGAAGGAGCCATGCAGGTCTACCAGATGGTCAATTATTTGGCCAAGTATTACAGGGTGTCTCTGAATAAAGGGAAGCGTATCATTCTGCTGGAGCAGGAAATCAACCTGGTGAAGAATTATGTCGCGATTCAGAAGATTCGGTTCCGGGACAAGCTTCATATGCATTACGATCTGGATGAACAGCTGTTCGGGAACACGACGATAAAGCTGATTCTGCAGCCCTTCATCGAGAACTGCATCAATCATGCCATTGGGGACGAAGCGGGAATCAACATTAACGTGAAGCTGGGGCAGGAGGGGGACGACATCTTGCTCCAGGTCATCGACGACGGCATCGGCATGACGCCCGAACAGCTCGACCACGCGCTTAACAAATCGGATAATCTGTCGGGATACGGCGTGAAAAATGTGGATGACCGGATCAAACTCACCTACGGGGAGGAATATGGCGTCAGCATCTTCAGCCGTCTCGGCATCGGAACCGCGGTGACCATTCGCATACCTGTAATCTCCGATAGGCATCCAGCAAACGAACGGGACAGGCGGCAAGTGTTGCTCTGAATGAAAGACGTTTTGCATCATGAATTGTAAGATTGCGTTATAGATGATTGAACTCCTGATTTTTACAATGATAGATATATTCGAGCTTTTGAATATGACGACCTTAGAAAGGGGTTCAACAAATGAAGAAACTAAAATTGATTCTGGCAGCAGCCCTTGTTATGACAACGCTTTCGGCTTGCGGCGGCAACGAGAAGGCGGCATCGGGTGGAGACAGCGGTACGGATGCGGACAGCAACGCGCCGATCACGTTAACCTGGTTTGACCAAAACACGGGGGATGCCTTTACCAACCCGGTTGCGCAAGTGATTACGGAAAAAACGGGCGTCACCGTCGAGATCCAGCAGCCTACGGGCAATCCGGTCGAGAAGCTGAATCTGATGCTGGCCAGCGGCGATCTTCCGGATGTTATTTTATTGAGTCGTGGAAGCGATATCATGAACAAGTATATTACCTCCGGCGCGATCGTCCCACTGAATGATCTGATTGAAGAGCATGGACCGAATATCAAAAAAATGTACGGCGACACCTTGACCAAAACCCGAAGCGAGGACGGCAAAAATTATTATTTCTCCAACTGGTACGGCTTGGAGCAGTACCCGGTATTCGGATTCATGATGCGCATGGACATCATGAAGGAGCTGGGCGTCGGGGATAAGGCGAATAACGGCGAGCCGTTTACCGCGGAGGAATTCGAGGAGCTGCTCGTCAAGTTCAAGGAGAAGTATCCAACGATCGACGGGAAAGAAAGCATTCCGATGACACTCAACGGCGAGAATATCGGCAGCGTGACCGGCAGCCTCAAAGGAATGTACGGCATGATGGCGTATTACGAAACAAACGGCGAGCTGAAGAAGGACGTCCGCGATCCGCGCTATCTCGAAATGGTCAAATTTCTGAACTCCCTGTACCGCAAAGGCCTGCTGGACAAGGAATGGGCAACGATGAAGACCAAGCAGTTCGAGCAGAAGCTGGGCAACGGCAACGTGTTTGCCACGGCGGAAGCGCTCTGGAATGTGGGAAATGCGAATGCGCTGCTCAAAACCGAGGCAGCCGATAAAGCCACCGAGGACGAGCGTCAGTTTTACCAATATAAAGTGCTGGCCCCGGGCGTGAAGCCGGAAGAGGCCACTTACGGACCGAAGAGCTCCCTGGGCTGGGACGGCGTCGCGATCAGCCGCTCCAACAAGGATCCGGTCCGGACGATGAAGCTGCTGGATTTCCTGGCCAGCGAGGAAGGTCAGTATCTGCTGATGTGGGGAGTAGAGGGTGAGCATTGGGATATGAAGGACGGCAAGCATGTGCCAAGACAAGAAGTGCTGGACGCCTTCAAGAAGAATTGGGACGAAGCCTCCCGTACGACGGGCATTCGCAAGTGGACCTGGATGATCAAGAACGGTCCCGGCGAGGACGGAACCCCGTATGACCTGATGGGCCGTTACCAGACCGATCCGGTCACGGATCTGGCGATCAAGAACCTGGCCGATACGTCGTTTGATACAGCACCGTATGACAACCTGGGGCCGGCTGGCGGAACGCCGGAAGCCATTATGGAAACGAAGGTGAACGACACCATCAATAAATATTTCCTGAAGATGGCCCTATCGCCGTCGGAGGATCAAGTGGTGGAGTCCTATAACCAGATGATGGCCGAGATCGAGGCAGCTGGTTTGGCCAAGCTGGAAAAGATTTATACGGACAACTTCAACAAACGTCAAGAGCTGTGGGGCAAATAATCTGGCCAAGGGGAGTCAAAAGATGCTTCGTCTTTTGGCTCTTCGTTTTTTCTTACTCAGGCAAAACCATATCAACACGAATCGGAAGGATGATATTCTGTGACCATTCAATACCAAGAACAGTTTCGCATGTTTGCGTTACAAACCGATAACAGCTCCTATCTGTTCGGCATCAACGACAGTGGCAATCTGCAGCATCTCTACTGGGGGGAGCCGCTCAGGATCGAAGATGCGGCGCCGCTGCTCCGGCCGAGATCACACAGCTCGTTTGACGCGGAAGTCCATTCGGAGGTGGAGGAATACAGCTTCTGGGGCGGAGTTAAATATAGCGAGCCCAGCCTGAAGGTCCGCATGCCGGATGGCGTTCGCGACTTGGCGGTTCGTTATGCCGGGCACCGCACGCTGCAGACGGAAGGCAGGGAGACGCTGATCATCGTCATGAAGGACGAAGCGTACCCGCTCGAGGTGGAGCTGTCCTACCGGGCGATTCCCGAGTGCGACCTGATCGAACGTTCGGCCCGGATCGTAAACCGCGGCGAGGCGGATATTGTGCTGGAGAATGCGCAGTCCGCGGCATGGGTCATCCCCTATCTGGCGGATTACCGGCTTACGCACGTGACGGGGAAATGGTCCGGCGAATTTCAGCTGCGCAGCACCTTCCTCACCGAAGGAAAGAAGGTGCTGGAATCCCGCAGGGGCTTTACGGACAGCCACGCCAACCCTTGGTTTGCGATGGATGACGGACATGCCACGGAATCGGCGGGGCAGGTATGGTTCGGTGCGCTGGCCTGGAGCGGGAACTGGAAGATCACGGCTGAGCGGACGGTGTTCGAACATGTCCGGGTGACCGGAGGCATCAACGACTTCGACAGCGAGTGGGTGCTGGGAGCGGGAGAAGCCTTCGATACGCCAAGCTTCGTCGGGGGATACAGCAGCGGGGGCTTTGGCGGGATGAGCCGACGGCTGCATCGCTATCAGTATTCGGATGTCCTGCCCACCAGCGATACGAGACCGGTACTGTATAACTCCTGGGAAGCGACGTACTTCGATGTCAATGCCAAGGATCAAATGTCTTTGGCCGAAAGAGCCGCGCGCATGGGCGTTGAGCTGTTCGTCGTGGACGACGGGTGGTTCGGCGGGCGCAACCATGATCGCGCCGGGCTTGGCGATTGGTTCGTGAACCGGGAGAAGTTCCCGAACGGCCTCGGCGAGCTGATTAACCGGGTGCATGAACTGGGCATGGATTTCGGCATCTGGGTGGAGCCTGAGGCCGTCAATCCGGACAGCGACCTGTACCGGGAGCACCCGGATTGGGTGTACCATTTCGAGACGCGGGAGCGCTCGGAGCTTCGCAATCAGCTGCTGCTGAACATTTCGAAGCCAGAGGTTAAGGCTTATATTCTGCAGTTTATGACCGACCTGCTGGAGAAGCATGACATCAAGTTCATTAAATGGGACATGAACCGGACGGTGACCGAACCCGGCATGAAGGATCATCCGCTTCACCGGCAGAAGGAAATCTGGATTCGCCATGTACAGAGCCTGTATGAGATCTGGGCAGAGCTGCGGCGCCAATTCCCGCATGTGGCTTTCGAAACCTGCGCCGGCGGCGGGGCGCGCATCGACCTCGGCATCTTCCGTTATGCCGACCAATCTTGGCCGAGCGATAATACGGATGCCTTTGACCGCCTCAGCATTCAGGAGGGCTTCTCGTATACGTATGCTCCGCGGATGATGACCTGCTGGGTAACCGAGTCGCCGACAGGGATGAATCGCAGACAGGTATCCCTGAAATACCGGTTCCACAGCGCCATGATGGGAACGCTCGGCATCGGCTCCAACCTGAACGAATGGAGCGATGAGCTGATTGAGCAATCGGCCGAATATGTGGCGCAGTACAAATCCATTCGCCATCTGGTTCAGTTCGGCAGCCAGTATCGCTTGGCCTCGCTACAGCATAAAGGCGTAACGGCCGTTCAGTATGGCAGCGAAGACGGAAGCGACAACGTGCTGTTTGCGTTCCTGCACAGCCAGATGCTGGGCGAACCGCTGCCGAGACTGCAGCTGACCGGACTGCAAGCCGATCAGTCGTATGCCATTGAGGGATTAACCGGCACATGGAGCGGCAGGGCACTCATGAACATCGGGATTGAGCTGCCGCTGCGCGGGGATTTCGACAGCTTGGTGTATCACATTCAGATCCAAAAATAGTTCGTATATCCCCTGGAACGGAGCGCGCCGCATTGTCTTATAGGCAATGCGGCGTTTTTTTGCCGTCGACTTCCACGTTAACGTCAATGTTATGACTGATATTAGATTACATCATGGACTTAAGGGAGGAACGAAATGTGGATCACCATTATGGGTTTAGCCTTGAGTATGCTAACCAATGTACAGTATCGAATGGCTCCATATTCGCCCTATGGAGGAGCGAGGAGGGGCATACACCATATATTAGGACTACAGCGCACCGTTACAGTCCACTACATATCCAGTCGTACTCGCAGCCAGCTGTCTGTGGTGGCCCTAGAGATGGGGATTACAAAAAGTGTGGTACAGACCAGACGATGCTGGAACGTTCAAAAAAGAAGATTGCAGATAATAAAGCAAACAGCCTTTTCCTTGTGGGTTAGGCCGTTTTTTTTACGCTCTGATATTCAATCTTTGTTTTCAAGTTTGCTAATGCGCTCTTCTAATAGATTTATTCGTTTGTTGAATCTATAAAAAGTTGGGGTAACTCCAATAATAATTAAGATAATAAACAATATATACATACCATACACAGAAAAAACCTCCAATTAATTTAAAAAGTTTCTAATTTCCAGAATAACAAATGTATAGCATTAAACTCAACTATTTACATAAAAAGAAAAAGTGTTAGGTAACATAGACGAGTAGTAATTTCAATATTCAAAATGAGTATCTAAAACATGCTGAAAGTATCGAAAGCGACCCCTAGGCAGGAGTTTTTATTTTGAAGTAGTGGGTTAGTTGTATGCCTAAATACTTCCATTTTATAGTATGATAAGTTATAGCTGTAGATGAAGATTGGGAATTTGAGTTGCTATTCAAACATTTCTCAGATGAGATGGAAGGCAAAATATTAGTTTCCAAATGACCGAGGAAGGAATAGAACATTCATGGACGATAGAAGTAAAGTTCGAAGCTACGTTAAATGATATGGAGTGCTATAGAAGGACAGAAGGATATATAGAAATAACGGATAACAAATTGTATATTGTTGATTATGATTGCCTGACTATGGCTGCGCAATTTAGCGATAATAAGATTCTTAGACGAAAATTGTGCAAACAATAGGATTGCATTGAAGAATGGGATGTATATGGTAGAGATTGTACAATTCTATAATGCTGATAATGACGAACATATTGGTGGCGATAAAATAAATATGTTAATGAATTCTAATGAAATATCAAATTTTGAAGCTAATGCAGATAAAGTAATTTGGTGCAGCTATATTCACTACATACTTCTAGATGATGATAAGGAGATGAGAGCATGACAACAAACACCACCGCGGAACAAATCCGAATTATCGAATATGACCCTTCCTACGCTGGGGCGCTCACTGATATGTGGAACCGCAGCAACGAAAGTTGGGGAGGCGGCACCAGGCAGAGAACGGAGGACGCTGTTCGCCGGGAGATGGAGATTTCGTCCAATCTTCATGCGTTTCTCGCCGTCGATGGTAAGGAGGTTGTCGGCTTCTGTAGTTTCGCCCACTACCGCCATGACGAAGGGGCCCTGTATGTGCCGCTGTTGAATGTTCGGCCCGATTATCACGGCTACAAGGTCGGCCGTAATCTGATCTTGAATGCCGTCCGCAAGACAGTTGAAGCGGGGTGGCCACGCCTAGATCTGTTTACCTGGGCAGGCAACACCAAAGCCGTGCCGATGTACAAGAAATGCGGGTTTTTCTGGGAAAAAAATGATGATTACGTCCACCTGATGAACTTCATTCCGACCATCTTGCAAACCGAAGCGCTCGCTCCTTATTTTGAGGAGCTGGATTGGTATGCAGACAGCACCCGCGAGCTCGTCATCGAGCCGGATGGCCGCCGGGAGCGCGGCTTCGATTTCTTTGAATACACCTGGGGTAAGGGAGATCTCTCCGTGCGAGCGGAATTCGAAAAGTCCGGTCGCGGGCTGACCGCTCTCGACACGCCTGATTATGCAATCTCCACCGAAATCGACGATCACGATCTTGTGTTCTGTTCTGCCTACAAGGTTCGCTATCGAATCAAGAACCGCTCGGCTTCCGAGCTGGCGATTGAGATCAATGGCCAGGACGACAAGAGTATCCGTTTTGCGCTGACTGCTGCACAAACGATCGCTCCGGGAGAGACGGTCATCGTGGAGGGGGAATTCGAGCTTAACCCGGTCCGGGAAGAACTGAATGACAAGAAGACCCATCCCGTTGTCAAGAGCCAATGGGTTATCGGTGGCAAGCGAGCCGAGTTCCGAATAGGCATCGCTCCGAAATTCCCGGTCAAGATGAAGACGGCGCTGCCAGTCAAGGAGCTTTATCCGGGCATTCCGGCCGAGCTGTATCTGAACGTGGAGAACCATTTTGCCTCGGAAGCGGAGTTCGCTTTTGAATGGCCAGAGGATGAATGCGTGGAATGGGCCGATCGTGTCGTACGCTTCACACTTCCAGCTAAAGGAAAAGCCTCTGTCCCGGTATCCTTCATCTTGCGGTCCTACGGACTCTACTCGCGAGAGGTTGGGGTGACGGCAGTTCCGGTTGATCAAAAGGCGGTTTCCTTCACAAGCAAGCTGTCCGTCCTGATGAAGGGAACACACGGCCGTTTCGGTGGGGAAGATGGTGAACAGTGGGTCGCCGTGAACGGTGCATTCTCCCTCCATCTGAGCAAGCATGATAATAACATGTGGATCGATTATCCAGGATCCCACCACAGTTTCTGGTGGAACTATCCGAAGCTGGGTAAGCCGTTTGCAGAAGAATTCTCCAAGAAGCAGGCCAAAGAAGTGAAGATTTACTCAGAAGGGGAGAGTCAGGTACTTGAAGCCCTTTACGAGTCGGAAGACTTCCCCGGCCTGGAGATAAAGTCGGTGGCCAAGCTGTTCGCAAGCGGCATCGCCGAGTTTTATCACGAAATCTGCAACACCAGCAGCAAAGGGCTGGAAGAGAACATGTATCTGCTGACGAATTTTGGTTTCTTCGGCAACAGGCTCATCCTGCCATACCAGGGCCATTATGTGGACATGGGCGATGCTTACTCCAGCGATCCGGATCATTGGGACAGCGCCCAGATCACGGAGAACTGGCTGTTCAGCAAGGAAGAGAACGTCGGTTGCGGCATCTGTTGGGACCCTTCCCTGAAGCTGCTTCGCCCAGAATACCCGCTTGGTCTGGAGCATGATCTTGGCCGAATTTCTGGCGGAGCTGTCGTACGAACGAAGACGACCGTGTTTGCTCTAAACACCTTCGCCAAGTGGTGGGATTTCCGCTGCTTCGCCCGGAAGCTGCGGAACCCGGTCGTACCGATGCTGGACGATCATCTCGAACTGGCGCTTGGCGGCGGAAATCCGTTCTTGGCTGGGCCGCTGAATGCAGAACTTATCGAAAGAAAGATGGTTCCGCTCGCCGGTAGCTTGGAACTGTATGTGCAAAACGGTGAGGAACCGGAGCGGAAGGTTGCCGACATGAAGTTGCAAAAGGAGCAGGACCTTCGTTCCGCGAGCTTTGAGTACTCCCCTGGGGAAAAGCAAGACCCGGAAAATGGCGAATCCGGTTGGAAGGCCCGTGCCGTTTATCGCGGCGAGGATTGGGTTCAGGAGCGGTCGGCTCTCTGGCTTCCCCAAACGGAAGCAGCCGTCGTTTGCGGGCTGGAGGAAGGAGCGGCAGGTCCCGTGTACACAGTGAGCAACGGGATTCTCTCCATAGCGGCTTCCCCTGGCTTTGGCAGCGTCGTGCATTCCCTGAAGCACCAAGGCGAAGAATGGTTGGACAGTTCGTATCCGGAAGCTGCCCCGCGTTCCTGGTGGAATCCCTGGTACGGCGGACTCGGCGTGGACATTCCCGGCATGAGTGGCTTCAGTCGACAGCAGGAGCCGAGAAGTGCGACATGGGCGGAGCTGATGGATGTGCACGGCAACGTCTGGAAGGGACTCCGAATGAGCACTGTCATCGAGAAGCAGGAAGCGAATCGGGGGATCACGATCGACCAGCATTACCTTATGCTGCCTGGTGTCCCTGTTCTCTGCGTGCTGCATTCGGTGACCAACGAAAGTGGCCTGGTTCTGCCGCATTATTCGCTCAGGGATGATAATTTCTTCAAGCCTTCACCAATCTTCTCCGAAGGATGGATGGAAATCCCTGGGGAAGGAAAGTTCCTTCTCGGGAAGCTGGAAGCCGAGCTTCATTTCAAGGGACTCTTGCGAATAGGCGCGGTTTCTCGTCAGAACATGCTGCATATAGTGAATAGTTATCACAATCAGAGTTCATCAGCGTATGTGAACAACAAGGTGTTTAGTCACGATGTGAATCACCATCTTTCACTTCTGAATGGGAAAACCGCCTGGACACAGCCGACTTTTCTGATCTTGGGTCGAATCGATCTGAATTCGGAGGATGTCCGTGACCTTCAGAAGCTGACCTTTACCAATCCTGCCGACGAAAAGGAGATCTTACATGCCGATCATTGACATTCATATTCATCTGTCGGACATCGACAGCTTTCATCAAACAGCGATTGATCAGTCCAAAGTCGATTACACCACTGCCGGACTTAAGGCGGAGTTTGACAAGAACGACGTCATTCTCGGTATTGGAATGGGCGTCACGGAGCAGACCAAGGGAGCCTTTCCTGATTCCAATTCACCTAATCCGATGGGTCTTGACCTGCAAGAAAGCGTTCCACCGTTCCTAATGGAATGCGTCGGCATCAATCCGAACATGCTCACCGGCAAGCACGCCCTAGAGGAGCTCGATAGGATTGAAGCTCGTCTGCAAGTTCCCGAGGTGGCGGGAATAAAGCTATATGCTGGGTACTACCATCATTACGTCTATGACAAAATCTACACGCCGATTTATGAGTTGGCTGCCAAGTACGGCATGCCCGTGGTGATTCATACCGGCGATACTTACTCCATGAACGGATTGCTGAAGTATTCGCATCCGCTTACCGTAGATGAATTGGCCTACCAGCAGCGCGGCGTGAACTTCATGATTTGCCATTTGGGTGATCCCTGGGTGATGGATGCCGCCGAAGTGGTGGCCAAGAACCCGAACGTCTACGCCGATTTGTCCGGACTTGTCGTCGGAGATCGGCCCCATTTTGAACGGTTCATGAACGAACCGCTGTTCATGGACCATTTTCGCCGGGCGCTGGTGTACTGTGATCATTACGAGAAAATGTTGTTCGGAACCGACTGGCCGCTCGCACCGATCGACCTGTATGCGGAATTCGTTCGCAGGCTCGTGCCTGAGCAGCATCATGAGAAGGTATTCTACCAGAATGCCATTGGACTATTTCCGCGTATCAGGCAGCGGATCGCGGCGCTCTGAAAGCATCGGCGACGGCAGTTAGCCCGTCCTACAGCGCGAAATTTCTCGAAACTACCGGATAGAGGCCGCTCTAGAAAGTGCAGTGAAAATGGAGACTACAGCGTGATGGAGCGCCTTCTTCTCGTTCTTTCTAGCCCCTACGCACACTCTCAAGAACAGGTTGATTGCTCCACACTACCTGCATTATCACCCCATCCTTACCGGACGATTTACGGTACTTGAAAACTTCATGTGAATCAATTGTTCTAGGAACTTTTACCGTCAGGGTAGTTTTTTTGTTTGGAAAGAAGATAGTTTATATACTGGGGATAGCCTCGATTATGTTTAACTGTAACCACAAAGGTCGCAGGCCATAATTCCAAACGATGATTTCTTTTTCTGCAACATTTTTTTTAATTATGGCATCAGCACGAAGCAGTGGAAAGGATGAAACGATTCCCGAGAAGCGAATGCGGTCGCCTTTGTCTCCGAATTTCTTCCTTGACGAGAACCAATTCAAGAAATTGGGGACAACACCGATGGTAGGAACGATTCGTACGTGGAGCGTCTCACAACACATAAAGAGGAGAAACCTACCCCTTCCGGGTATCTCGGTACTTGGAAGGGGATTTTCCCATGATTTTTTTGAACAACCGCGAGAAGTAGTAGGGATCTTGGAAGCCGAGACGGTGGCTGATCTCCTTGACGCTCTGGCCGGTCAGGTCCAGATGCTGGCAGGCCCGCTGGATTTTGAGGCGCAGATAGTAATCGATGGGGGAGTAACCCGTCGCTTCCTTGAACCGGAAGGTGAAGTGCGGAATCGACAGATTGGCGTAGGCCGCCAGCTCCTTCAGGCTCACATGGCCCTCCAGATGCTCGGTCATGTACAGAAGCGTCTGCTCCATATCATGTTTATTGTGCTGGTGCAGCCCCCGCTGCGGTTGGAGCCGGGCGAGGCGGATCACGGCCGCCAAGTGGCCGGCGAGCTGTGAGACATGGATGATATGGTTCAGCGTATACCCTTTTTGCAGCAGCTCGTAACTTTCCTGAAACAGCTCCACGATGCTCCTTGACTGGTCGACCGGAACGATGGCGGGTTCGGCTGCGTCGGTAAAGCCCTCGAACAATAAACCTGCATGCGTCCCCTTCATATGCCACCAGTAAATGCTCCAGGGATGAAGTTCCGAGGATGCATATTCATGCGGCGTATCCGGCGGGATGACAACCGCCTGCCCCTTGAGGAGAGAATAGGTTTTGCCGCCGTTCAATCGGTACCAGCCTTCACCTTCCACGCAGTAGATTAAGATGTACGCGCCGCTGCCCTCCGGGCGTTCCCGGTAGTGATGCAGCGCGCGCGGAAAGTATCCGATGTCGGTCACGTGCAGCGGTTCAACAAGCGGATGCCGGGCGGCCTCTTTCATAATATGCTCCGGGAGGACAGTGATTTTCTGGGACTCGAATCCGTCTGGTTTTCGTATGGTATCCATAGCTTTACTATGAATCGGAACGGAATTGTTGTCAATCGGATTGAGCGTCAATAATCAGAACATAATCCATCATCAGCATGATATCGTCAATGGCTCTTCGGCAGGCTGGCTTATAAGATAGAGACATAACGCAGCCAACGCGGATACTAATGGAGGGATGACGACTCATGACAAAACAACGGCAAGTGAGCGTACGGGAAGAGACCGTGGTGATTCCCACGTATGAAGTGGGGAAGCCGGATCTGAACCCGATGTTTTTGGAGAAACGGGTGTATCAGGGGAGCTCGGGGCGTGTCTATCCGCTGCCGGTCATCGATAAAATTTACGATGAGAAAGTAGTAAAGCCCTACCGGATCATTTTCCTTGAAAATGAGTACGTGCAGATTCAGATCATGCCGCAGATTGGCGGCCGCATCTACCGGGCCATCGATAAAACCAACAACTATGATTTTGTGTACCATAATCAAGTGATCAAGCCGGCTTTGGTTGGCCTTGCGGGTCCATGGATATCCGGGGGAATCGAGTTCAACTGGCCGCAGCATCACCGTCCGAACACCTATGGCGAGGTGGAGTGGAACTTAACGGATCACCCGGATGGCAGCAAGACGGTATGGGTCGGCGAGATCGACCGGATGTACGGCACGAAGGTGTCTACCGGCTTCACGCTGTATCCGGGCAAGGCGTATCTTGAAATTCAGGCACAAATGTACAATCGGACCTCGGAGCCGCAGACCTTTCTATGGTGGGCGAATCCGGCCGTAGCGGTCAACGACCATACCCAGTCCGTATTTCCGCCGGATGTTCACGCGGTGTTCGACCACGGGAAACGGGACGTGTCCAAATTTCCGATCGCAACCGGCACGTATTATAAGCAGGACTATTCGGCGGGCGTCGATATTTCCATGTACCGCAACATTCCCGTTCCGACATCCTATATGGCTTATCATTCGGATTACGATTTCGTGGGCGGATATGACCATGGCTTGAAAGCGGGGATTCTGCATGTCGCCAATAAACATATATCTCCCGGGAAAAAACAGTGGACATGGGGGCACGGCGAATTCGGCCAAGCCTGGGATCGCAACCTGACCGATGAAGACGGCCCGTACATCGAGCTGATGACCGGCGTGTATACCGATAACCAGCCTGACTTCACCTGGCTGGCGCCGTATGAGGAGAAAAGTTTCAAGCAGTACTTCATGCCCTATAAAGACATCGGGCTGGTGAAGAACGCGTCCATTGACGCCGCTGTAAATCTCGAAGTTCACGGTCGCAAGGCCGTTGTACATGCTTATGCCACCTCGGTTAGGGAAGAGGCTCGCATTCTGTTGACAGGAGCGGGACGCACCTATTTGGATCGAAAGGTCAAGCTGTCGCCAGCCGATACCTTCCAGGCCGTGATCGAACTAGACCCCAGTGTCAGAGAAGAAGATGTGCGGGTCGCGGTATTCGCTGCGGACGGCAGAGAGCTCATCTCTTACCAGCCCAAGCCGCGTATCTTGGAGCGAACGCCGGACCCTGCCACGGCGATTGGTAAGCCGGAGGACCTGAAGAATACCGAAGCGCTGTTCTTGGCGGGACAGCATCTGGAGCAGTACCGGCACGCGACCTATGAACCGGAAGCCTATTATATGGAAGGTCTTCGGCGCGATGCGGGAGACGTTAGGCTGAACAATGCTTACGGTTTGCTGCTGCTGCGCAGAGGCTGCCTCACGGAGAGTGAAGCTTATTTCAAAAAAGCCATCGAAACCTTGACCCGCCACAACGCCCGGCCATTTGACAGCGAACCGTTCTATCATTTGGGCAAAGCCTTGAAATGGCAAGGGCGTTTGGATGAAGCGTACGCTTATCTGTACAAGTCGGTCTGGTCGGGGGCTTGGCAAGGGGCCGGTTATCTGGCTTTGGCCCAGATTGCTTGCGAGAAGCGGGAATATGAGGAAGCGTTCGAGCTGATCGAACGATCCCTGGCTGCCCAGTACCGTAATTATAAGGCGCGGCATCTCAAGAGTTTCGTCTTAAGAAAGCTGGGGCGCTTAGCGGATGCGGCATCATGGCTTGAGGAAACGCTCAAGCTGGATCCCATGGATGCGGGCGCGATGAACGAGCTGGTAACCGTATATCAAGAACAGAAGCAAGAGGTTGAGAGCCGGCGGGCTTATGAATCGCTTGCCCAGCTCCTGCGCGATGATCCGCACAATTATATCGCCTTGGCTCAGGACTATGCGGATGCAGGCCAATTTGGCGACGCTTTGGATGTGCTGCAGCGCATCGAACGCCTTACGGCATCTGCCGTCTATCCGATGGTTTATTACTACCAGGGCAGTAATCTAATGAAGTTGAACCGGGCGGAAGAGGCATCCGCTTGCTACCGAATGGCCTCGGAAGCCGATCCGTCGTACTGTTTCCCGAATTCCCTGCATGACTACGCGACGCTTAAGCAGGCGATCGGCGTTCAGCGGCAGGATGCGAGAGCGTTGTACTACTTAGGGAATCTGCTGTACGACAAGAAACGTTACGAAGAAGCCATAAGCAGCTGGGAAGCTTCGGTCGCTCTGGATGGCAGCTTCGCTACGCCGCATCGGAATTTGGCGCTCGCTTACTATAACAAGAGGCAGGACCACGACAAAGCATTGACATTCCTGCAAACTGCCTTCTCGCTGAATCCGGCGGACGCCAGGGTCTTCTACGAGCTGGACCAATTGTATAAAAAGCTCGGTCATGCTCCGTCTGATCGCTTGAAAGCGATGAAGGAGCACATGGAGCTGGTCGAGCAGCGCGACGATTTATATCTGGAATATATGACGCTGCACAATACGCTGAATCGTTATGAGGAAGCATTGGCATTGATTCTGAAACGCAACTTTCACCCATGGGAAGGTGGCGAGGGCAAGGTTCCGGCCCAGTATGTAGTAGCCCGGGTGGAGCTTGCGAAGAAGCTGCTTCAGGATCATCGCTATGAGGATGCCGTAGAGCAGCTCCTTGCCGCCAAGCAATATCCGCTCAACATCAATGAAGGGAAGCTCACGGGAGCACAGGAGAATAACATCGATTATTACCTGGGCTGCGCATACGAGGGGCTCGGCCGGTCCGAAGAGGCGGAGGCGTACTTCCTGAAAGCTTCGGAGGGGCTGGATGAGCCCACCAGCGCGATGTATTACAACGATCAGCCGCCGCACATGATTTTTTATCAAGGGGCTGCGCTGCGGAGGTTGGGCCGAGACAATGAAGCTCGCAGCCGGTTTAACAAGCTGATCGATTACGGGGAGAAGCATATATTCGAGCCTCAGAGTATCGATTACTTTGCCGTTTCGCTCCCGGACTTTCTGGTGTTTGATGAAGATCTGGACCGAAGAAACGAAATTCATTGCCGCTACATGATGGGGCTTGGTCAACTTGGACTCGGTGACCGGCAGTCCGCGGAGAACCTGTTCGGGGAGGTGCTGCAGCTGGAGTCTCACCATCAAGGAGCTGCGTTGCATTTGGAGCTTTGCAAGACGTTGATCTAAGAGATCAACACTTTATTCTCAAGGGCCGTTATGAACGGTCCTTGAGAATTTGTGCATTCTGGGTGATGCGTTGACTAAAACGGAGGAGGATTACGATGATGATCTGGAGCAAAGGGATGTCGGATGGATATGAGGTTTGGACAGGGAGGACGGCGGCTATAGAGATGGTCGTGGTGCCTGAACTCGGAAGTAGGGTGATCTCGCTTCGCAATCGAATAACGGGTCGGGAGTGGCTGGTGCAGCCTGCTGGAGTTCTGGAAACGAACGGGTATGCTACCTCCTTCGGAAAGCGGGACGGCAGCGGCTGGGATGAAATGTTTCCTACGATCAATGTCTGCCGGTATCCCGCGTACCCATGGGAAGGAACGGAGCTTCCGGATCATGGCGAGGTATGGTCCATTCCATGGAAAACGCAAAGCGAGGAAGAACAGCTTCACTGCAGCGTGCAGGGAATCCAAATTCCATATCAGCTGCGCAAAACCTACTCCTTCCCTCGTGAAGATACCCTGCGGATCGATTATGCTGTTCATAATCCGAGCCCGTTCCCGTTCACATTTTTGTGGGCTGCCCATCCGTTATTTCAGATCAATGAAGGCATTGAGATCATCGTTCCCGACAAGTTGAGTGAGATCATCGTATCGTACTCGGCTAACGGTCGATTGGGAGAATTCGGCGATATTCGGAAATGGCCGCAGCCATGGGAGGAAAACCCCAATATCCGCTTAAATCGAACCGAGAGCAGGCTTGCGGCAACGGCAGAGAAATTTTATTTTGCCGGTGAGCTGCCGGAAGGGATGGCTTCCATCTACGATCCGGTTGCGGGGGAAGGACTCCGCATGATGTTTCCTACGGAGCAGGTGCCTTACCTAGCGATATGGGCGAATTACGGCGGCTATCAGGGACAGTATCATCTTGCGCTGGAACCCGCGACGGGACTGCTCGATGATCTCTCGTATGCCATGGATCGTCAGGCAGCGGCAGAAGTGCCGGCCGGCGGCACGTATACGTGGTACCTTGAGATGAGCTGGATTGATGAATCAAAGAAGTAGCCAGGTCTGGTTGACCGAAAGTGGACCGACAAATGATTAATCGTAAGCCAATTCACGAATGTGTTGATTGGGATTGTCCGTAAATAATCCGCCGTGATAACAGATCACGTTATGGATGTCATAGTGAGTGAGCTTCTGCAAGGAAAGCTGGGCTGACGCCATGTCATAAGTGGTTGCCGGATCCGGTCCGGCCAGTTGCCCCTCTCTGACGTTCAGCGCATCGGCGGCAATCAAGGTTTTGCTCGGTATGTGATATAAGCTGGTGTGGCCGGGGGTATGGCCAGGCGTATGGATCGCCATGATACCGCCGCCATACGGCAGCACCTCGCCGTCGCGCAAAATGCTGTCTACTCGCGCCGTGGGAGGGTTCTCAAGCGTATGCTTAAACGCGTTCCGCCACTCCGGGGGCACGGTCTCCGGCAGCGATGCCAGCGCTTGCGCGATAGCCTCGGGCGATAATTTGACAAGCCTTGTATCGCCTTCGATATAAGGCTTTTCGATTTCGCTGGCGAACACTTCCGGTTCTTGTTTGCAGTGCTGGATAACGGCAGGTAAACTGCCGATATGATCCAAATCCTGGTGTGTTATAATGATTCTGGTTATGTCCTGAACGGAAAAACCGCAGTCCGATAGTTGATCCTGAATCAGCGGGAACTGACCGGGATAGCCGGTATCGATGAGAACCATATCCTGCTGATCCCATAGGAATGTCGGATGGATCGTTACGATTCGTCCCATCATGGCTGCTGATATTTTCAGCATATGAATGCCTTGATCGATTAGCATGTTATATACCTCCACTATATGGGGATTTCTTCTCCCAAATTCAACTTCCAGAGAAGATTGAGCAGAAGTAGATTATCAAATCAGTAAACGAATGTAAATAGTGAAATATTATATCATAACACAAAAATAATTATTTGTCAATATAAAATTCATTGACTAGAACCCTCGTTACTATATGAAATGTCTGGCCCTGCATACATAGAATGATTCCAAGCCCTAGACTGATCACAAGGCTGGATATCATCTCACTATTGAGGAATATGTAATTGCTGGTATAATCCTTGAAAAGAGAAACGTAGTGACACAGCAGATTGAAGAAGGAGAGGGAGAAGCAATGAATACGATGATTGAACTGGATGACGTAACCTGGAGACGGGAGCAGAAGACCGTTCTTACCGGTGTGGATTGGACCGTACAGCAAGGGGAGCATTGGGCGGTGCTCGGACTGAACGGCTCCGGGAAGACAACCATTTTGAATATGATTAATGGTTACATCTGGCCGACCAGCGGCACAGTTTCGGTGCTCGGGCATCGTTTTGGCAGGGTGGATTTAAGAGAATTGCGTAAATCGATTGGCTGGGTCAGCTCCTCACTGCAGGAAAGAATCCGGCCGAGCGAATCGACGCTGGATGTCGTGATTAGCGGCAAACATGCCTCGATCGGCCTGTATCAGAAGGTGGATGAAGCAGACCGGGAACAGGCCGAGCAGCTTATGAAGGATTTTAATTGTATTCATCTGCTGGGTCGTACATATGAAACTTGTTCGCAGGGGGAGAAGCAGAAGCTGCTGATCGCTAGGGCTCTCATGGCTTCTCCAAGACTGTTGATTCTGGACGAGGCCTGTAACGGGCTGGATTTTCTGTCGAGGGAAGCGCTGCTGTCCAGCATTACGGCACTGGCTTCTAAGCCCGATGCCCCGACCCTGCTGTTCGTTACGCATCATATCGAAGAAATCCTGCCGATCTTCTCGCACTCCTTGCTGATCCGCCGGGGCACCGTCTTCGGGAAGGGGCGTTCCCGGGACATGCTGACCAGCGACAATTTGACCTCGTTTTTTGAGACGCCGGTCGAGGTGAGCTGGCAGAACGATCGGGCCTGGATGTCCATTCCGGACTTGAAATAAATGCTTTTCGCCCGACGATATTCATGGCCTTAGGAGAGTGGATAGGTGTGCTAAGTCAAACCATAGCGAATCAACGTCTCTTCAATCAGCGCATAACAGGTACGAAGCCTGAGAGTCCGGAGCAAGTCGTAAGAGGGCTCGGCGCTGTGCAGGCACAGGATTACCACCAAGCGGTATGGGGAATCGGTCTCCGTACGCAGTCCGCCAAGATATCCGATGTGGAGCGGGCCATGATCGATCGCAACATCGTGCTGACCTGGCCGATGCGGGGGACGATATTCTTTGTGCCTGCCGAGGATGCCAAGTGGATGCTGAAGCTGACGGAATCGCGCTTTCAAACGCATGATAAGAAGAAGCAGGTAGAACTTGAGCTTGACGAAGAAACTCTTGCTCGATGCAGCAGGATCATAGGCGAGGCGCTGTGTGACTGTACCCCTGTATCCCGTCCCAGACTGATGGAGCTGCTGGAGGAAGCAGGGATCAGCACCAAGAATGGTCGCGGTTATTATATTCTCGGATATTTGGGTCGGACCGGCATGATCTGTTTCGGCCCGCATGAAGGCAAACAGCAGAGTTTCGTGCTGCTCGATGAGTGGGTCCCGAATTCAAGGGAGCTGACGCTAGAAGAATCACTGGCGGAGCTGGCGCTTCGCTATTTTACAGGACACGGGCCTGCAACGATTCAGGATTTTGCATGGTGGGTCGGACTAACGCTCACAGACGCTAAACGAGGCTTCGATGCCGTCAAATCAGATCTTCGTTTAGATCTTGTCAACGGCACGGAATACTGGAGCTCTGTTACTACACCGGCCGCTTCTGCTGATACGAATACGGTGGTTCTGCTTCCGGGTTTTGATGAATATTACTTGGGTTACAAGGACCGCAGCGCGATCATAGAGTCCGAGCATGATGCCAAGATCGCTCCCCATCGCAACGGGGTATTTCAACCCATGATGGTCGCAGGAGGAGAAGTGGTGGGTATCTGGAAGCGGGAAATCAAACGCAGCGGCATCGAAATCACGTTTAGCTCGTTCTCGCCAATGAGTGGTCGAGAAGAGGAGATTATGGAAGCTGCCAAGCAATATAGCGATTTCATAGGACAGCCGATTACACGAATAGAATGGAATCTAGCTCTCTAAGCTATTGGCTGAGAGAAAGCTCTTAGGAGGAAGATAATGATGGAGCCGATCATGAAATTGGAATCATTGATTACCGAAATGACGGAGATTGTAACGGCGACGAGTGAGGTGGAATTCAATCTGAAGCTTGCGCCTGATAAATGGTCCAAGAAGGAGATCCTGGGCCATCTTTGCGATTCGGCGGTGAATAACCATATCCGGTTTGTAAAAATTTTGCTCTCCGATTATCCGATTGCCATTCAAGGGTATGCGCAGAACGATTGGGTCCTGGTGAACAATTACCAGGATCAATATGATCAATCGGAAGTGTTGTCGCTATGGCAGCAACTGAACCGGATGATTCTGCGTGTCATGCGCAAAGCTGACTCCTCTGATTTCCAGAAAAAATGTGTGCTGCCCGATAAAACCGAGGTCACGCTGGAGTGGTTGTTTAACGATTATGTTGATCATCTGATCCATCACCTGGAGCAAATCGAACTTTAATGTCTGCAGTAAAAATAGGTGTACGAAATGAAACGGAAGGTGTTCCTCCATGTTCAAAGTGTTGAATCTCGCCATCCGATTTATCTTGGAATTGATTTTATTATTTTCGATAGGTTACTGGGGCTTCCATTATGATACCGGACTCATGGTACAGGTCGTACTCGGTATTGGGCTTCCGCTGCTTGCAGCCGTCATCTGGGGCATGACTATCTCTCCGAAAGCAAGGATCAAGCTGCCGCTTGCCGTCGTGCTCCTTATTGAAATTCTCATATTTGCGACCGCGACTGCTTGCCTGATCGCCTCTGGTTTTGTTACGTTTGCCATCGTGTTTGCTCTTGTGGCACTGGCCAACCGCTTCATCGTGATAAAATGGAGGATGCAGCCGTAGAGATATATTGCAGATTTACATGGAGATTCCTTGTGGGAGGTGGATGAAACGGCTACCATCGGCCTTATTAGACACGGAATAACAGATTGGAATGTTCAGAATAGGGCCCAGGGTCGAAGCGATATTCCTCTTAATGCTGAGGGGAGGCAACAGGCTCAACGAATCGCTAAACGCTTAAAGAAAGCGCCTTGGGAGATCATCATCTCAAGTCCCCTGATCCGTGCAAGAGTTACCGCGCAGATCATTGCTGAAGAAATCTCTGTGCTTGATATCATGGAAGATCAACGAATCTGCGAGATTGATTGTGGACTAATTGAAGGAACCACAGAGGAAGAGAGAGTGGCGACTTGGGGACACTCCTGGCGAGATATGGACTTAGCTATGGAACGTTATGAGGATGTCGCCGAGCGAGGAACTCGGTTTTTGGAGGAAGTGATGCAAGCATATGAGAACAGGAATGTTCTCATTGTGAGTCATGGCGCAGTCATTGGATTATCCCTGCAAAAACTGCTACCCCAGCGGTTTAAAACAACCTATATGGATAACACTTCCTTAACTCTTCTAACCAAGTTCAACGGTGCATGGAATTGCTCCTTATACAACTGCACGAGGCATTTATAAGTCCGCTAAAAAGGCTGCCAGCGTCTGATAATCAGATGGAGGTGGTCTTTTTGTATGGAGTTCGGGTTTAGGTTAAAAGACGAATTAAAGTCACGTCCTTTAGTCGTTCAGGGTGATATGATGGTTGAAAGAAAAGCCTATGTTCCGGCTGTTGGATATCCTCAGTAACGTAGCGAATGGAAAAGCCAGCATGATCATCTAAAATCCTGTAGGAAAAGGAGAATAAACTTATGATTTTGAAGATCGGTATGATTGGTTTGGATACATCGCATGTCTCTATTTTCTCGAAAATGCTGCATGACAAAGCGCATCCCTATTACGTTCCAGGCGCACGGGTTACGGCGGCATTTCCCGGAGGATCACCGGACTTCGATCTCAGCATAAGCCGGGTGGAAGGGTATACGAAGGAACTCGTTGCATGGGGAACCGAAATATTGGATTCTCCGGAAGAAGTCGCCAAACAGGTCGATGCCGTCATGCTCGAAGCGGTCGACGGTAGATCACATCTGCCCTTATTTCGCGCGATTGCTCCTCATTGCCATATGGTATTTATCGATAAACCATTTGCAGTGAACAGTAAGGACGCAATGGAAATCGCCGAGCTGGCGGAGCAGTTTCAGGTTACCGTTATGAGCAGCTCGTCTCTTCGATATGCGCAAGGACTTCAGGAGGAACTGGCTCGCGGCGGAGTCGATGATATCATGGGTGTGGACTGCGCCGGACCGCTTCCCCTTCAACCTACGCAGCCGGGATTTTTCTGGTATGGGATCCACGCGGCGGAGATGCTTTACCGCGTTCTCGGACCCGGATGCCTAAGCGTACATGTCGCCGCGACCGAATTGCATGAGGTATTAACAGCGGTTTGGAATGACGGGAGAGTCGGGACGATTCGAGGCAACCGTGCAGGTAATGATCGCTTTGGGATGACGATTCATCGTACGGCGGCTAGCAGCTTTGTGGACATCATGGCGCATCCGAAACCCTATTATGCGAGTCTGCTGGAGCAGATCATGAAGATGTTCACGACAGGTGTCTCGGACGTTCCTTTATCAGAGACGCTGGAGATCATTCGTTTTCTGGAGGCGGCGAATGTCTCCCGTGAAACGGGTGAAACCCTGAAGTTGGAGGATAGCGATCTAACAGGAAGTAATAAGAATTAACGATATGTTTTGAGGGATGGAGGTTATCTGGGAGGTTGATGCGATCACCTGATAGCCTTTTTGTCCTGAAATTATACAAAATATTCCCATATGAGTGCCTTAAATAGTATGATAGACAGATCACGAAAGTTCAGCAGCTACTCATTAGCCGTGTGGAGAGGTGGTTTTTATGACGTATCATATTCGGGTGAGACCGACAGCGTTGGTGTTTCAGAATGAGCATGTGTTATTGGTCGAGTATGTTGATGAGAACGGATTGCATTACAACTTGCCAGGGGGCGGGGCAGAGCCGGGAGAGTCGATCGCAGAGGGTGCCTTGAGAGAATTGTATGAGGAAACCACGCTGGAAGCACAGACCGGACCCGTTGCATTTGTGTACGAGAATGCTCCGCATAAACAGTCTAGAGATAACATCTCGGGCATCCATACGTTATACATCGTGTTTGAATGTTATCCGCATGAAGGATCGTCCCCAAAACTTCCGGCTGCGCCAGATCCGAATCAAACCGATGTGAAGTGGATTCCGCTCGAGCAGCTGGACGACATTATTTTGTATCCGAATATTAAGAAACACATTATACAGTACGCGCAGGAACGTCGAAATATTGACATGATTGAGGATTATGTATTGGATAAATATGTGTGAATTAAACGGGTGACTAATCGAAGTCAATCTTGGAATAGGAGAAGACAATGGAGATTTTTAATATTGTAGAACTCGCACTTTCCGGACTTAGAAAGCGTTTGGATGAGAATAATATCATGCTAGTCCAAGGGCAACAAGGATATTGTGAGACAGCTCATTTTACGTTTGCAGGAGGTGCTGAGTCCGGGGAAATAAACGAATTTTTTCGTAGTTTAAATCTTTTTGCGCCATGGGACTATAAAGAGTTCCTGTTGAGGCATAACGGAGCCAGATTATTCGAACATCCCCAGTATGGGGGCGGCATTGAGCTGTTCAGCCTGGACGAAATCCGTCGGTACTATGTTAATTATGATTATATCAGCATGATTCCTAACGGATGGTATCCTATTGGTTCGGATAACGGAGATATGTTATTCATCGACTCGAATCAGTGTCATGATAGAACCTCTAATTATCTATACTGGACAGAAATGCTCTTTGTAGATAGTGCAATCGAAATTGAGATGAACTTTGAGCGCTGGTTTGAAAGGCTCTTGATTTGTAACGGGGCCCATTTCTGGGATTGGAAACGTGAAACATCCGAAAGCTATTACCGATATGTGAAGGGCTGTGTTGATAACTATAATACATATGAAGGGAAGAACATCACGCTTGATATAGAGAAAAAAGCTAGAGATTGAGAGGAGACCTTCATGAAATCGCGTGATAAAATGACCCCCTTGATCTTTCTCATCGGATATACCATGTTGCTCATTTACTGGATGATCTGGGGATTTGGGAGGACAACACAGGAGGAATTCAGTTATAATCTGATTCCATTCTCGACGATGGCAAACTATTTTCCCATTCGCAGCTTGGCTTCATTGATCAATATCGTTGGGAATATCGCTGTGTTTGTACCCTTTGGGTTGTTGATTCCTGTTGTATTTCGAATTCGATACGTTAAGATGCTGGGTTTCTTTTTAGTCGGGTTATTCGTGCTCGAAATGGCACAGTTGATCTCGCGGCGAGGAAGCCTGGATGTGGATGATTTTATTTTGAACACGATAGGTGTTACCATTGGCTATGGTTTACTTGGGGTCATCATGAAATTGAGGGGCAGATAACCGCATATTTCGATCATACATAAAATAGTTTATAACAGGCAGCAGAATGGCTTAACTACGATGTAGGGAAGTCATTCTGTTTTTTTTGTTTTTGGCTGATATGTTTTACGAAAGTTACATTCTCAACTTGGACTAGATGAAGTTGAAATGGGGAATTGTGGAAAAAATGTTGTTTGATCAGGAACCGAAGCTTACAATGATATGAGGGATTGGAAAATGTTGTGTGGAAAGGTGTGGTTTTAATGAGGGATTCCGTGTTTAGCAAGCTGACTCATGGCATAGAGTTTTCATATAACCTAAGGGATGATGTAGAATCTTTTCTCATCAAGCATGGAGAGCAGGAAACGTTCGTGCATATCATGAATGTAGTTCGAGAGGCGCTAGACACCCTATGAACAATAAAGCGATGGGCATTATTTTCATCTGTATTTCGGCTTTTTTGTACGGTATCCGGTATTTAACAGCAGCGATTGCGGGGATATACAGTCCTAGGATATTTAAGGACTTGTTATCGGAATTTGGAAAAGGACCGTTGATATTCAGCATCATCAGTTTGATTATTGGTATCTTATGCTTCATGGTTCCAATCATTCGTAAATGGCTAGAGGATGACCTGAACAAGATCAAGCATAACTGGGAGGAGCTTGACCAGCCAGATAACGCCGATAGGAGTCCATAATTGAAGATATCTTGATTTTTAAGGAGGTATATTGATGGGCGAAAACCAAGTGGCCGGCTTTTGGATCCGGCTAGGCGCCAATCTTCTGGATGGAATTATCGTGAGCCTTCCGTTATGGTTCATTGCAGGTTTGATCACTGGGAATTTTGAGAATGAGCCGATCAATAATTTGATTTACGGTTTGTATGCTATGTTGGTGCCCGTGTATTGGAATGGTTATACCATCGGCAAGCGTTTATGCGGGATTCGCATACGCAAATTCGATTTTCTTGAGCCGCCGGGCATAGGAACGATGCTGCTCCGCAACCTCGTAGCGGGAATTGTGTATACGTTAACGTTTGGAATTGGTCTCATCGTGAGTATCATTATGGTTGCGATGCGCGAGGATAAGCGTTCCCTTCACGATTTTATCGCCGGTACGGAAGTTGTGTATGATTAGGGATGAAGGGGTGTGTTCATTTTTTGCGACTACGCATCAACAGACGGCTGACGTTCACCATGATTGTTATGATGATATTGATTTCGGGTTGTTATAAGCAGAGAGTAGGCGACTCCTACGATGCGGAGCGTGTAACGGTAGAAGAAAGGGAAATCCGCGAGACAGACTATATTCAAGTTCCGTATGAGCAGCTTCTATATACCAAAACCGCCTCGGAATTTTCTTGGCAATCCCGTTCGGTTGAGCATCTTGATCCGGATATTCAACAGCTTTATGATGACAGCACAAATAGGGCTCCCGGCGGGTGGGTGCTTAAGGAAACGAGTCAGGAAATTTATATGTTGATTAGCGGAGGACAGCTTCCGTCGGCAAAAGGTTTTCGGATCGCATCCGTGAAGATGACCCGTAAACAGATAGGGGATCCAAAGAATCATCTATATATCACTTTAGCTTCACAAGCAGATGATGGCACGGAGGATTACCCTGGCCAGGCAAGCGTCACATCACTGATCCGAATACCCAAATCAGGCTTACCTCCTGGAGCCGCAATTCAAGGCATTTCCATGACTGGAGTTGATTGGATATCGCGTTTACAGTAAAAGGCATTGTCTTTGATATGGATAATACGCTGCTGCATTCCAGCATTGATTTTGGCGCAATGAAGAGGGACATATACGCTTTTCTAAGCCAACACAGAATCTTGCCTCAAGGTCTGTCCATGGACACCCATACCACCTCAACCATCATAGCTGAAGCAATGAATACGGGGCAGCTGACGGAAGAGCTGAGCTGCATGATGTGGGATATCGCCAAGGATCATGAGATCCAAGGGATGATAGGAGCAAAACTTGAAGATGGAGCTAAGGAGCTCGTCCAGCAATTACATGGACAGCTGCATCTGGCCATTGTGACGAATAATGCGGTAGAAGCAGCGATGACTGCATTGGAAGAGAACCGGATTGCTCATTACTTCGATCTCATTATCGGCAGGGAAGCCATGGGCTTATTAAAGCCTGCACCGGATGGATATATCGCGGTACTCCAGCATTTTTCGCACACTTCCCCAAAGGAGTGGCTGTCCGTGGGTGATGCCTGGGTGGATGGCAAAGCCTCGGAGAGCGCCGGAATCCCATTTATCGCGTATCGCGCGGATATCGCGAGAATGAACCACATGGGTGTTTTTCCGTTTGCCGAGATTCAGCATATACAAGAAGTCATAGGTTATCTTCAGCCGCGTATCACTAAATAAATCTCGGAGGTGCCGTCACTTGTGCTGAGTTTTATAAAAGAAATTCCAGAGGGTATACAGATTGGCAGTGTACACTGCGTTCCCCACAGAGCCGGTATTCTGTCGGGCATGTTGGCCGAGGTTACGTGATGAGATGGTATTTGTCCCATGTGTCTCTGACTTTATTTGTCTGCATCACCCTGATCACACTCTACAGCTTCATGTTTCCACCTGAGGCAGGCAGTCCCTTGCAGGGACTGTCGTATGCGTCGATTCTTCTGTTGTCGCCCGTTGGGATTCTGTTGGCACTCGTTAGCAAACATCGAGGTGAACTCTCGCGAATCCGTATTACAGCCATCGTAGGTCACTCCATGCTGCTATTATTTCTATTTCTATATATGACACTGGGATACCTGATCCTCGGTGTGTAGGAAACCGAGGGACAAGTTATGTCATATTAATGACTCTATAGAATACCTTTACCATCTCCCTTCTCAGAAGTTGTATAATCATGGAAGATGTCTAAATCATAATGACCCAGTCTTGGACCGAGCTGATCTAAGCCTGGGCTTTGTCACATACTGGACGGCTAAGGAGGCATTGCTTCTTGATGAAGAAAAGAGCATATATTACCGACCTGGATGGAACGCTTCTACGATCAGATCAGACACTTTCACCCTATACTAGGGATGTTATCGCGAATGCGCTGGAGCAGGACGTGGTTGTCACTTATGCCACTGCCCGGGGCTATATTAGCGCTCAAAGCGTCGTCTCGGATATCCCCTGGAAGTACCCGCTGATTCTATATAACGGCGCTTTGATATATGACGGGATGAATCGAACGGTAATCGATGGATCCTGGCTTGAACGGGACATCTCGAATGAGATTATCGACGTAGGGAGGAAGTTTGGTATTACTCCTTACTATTTTTCATTGGATGCGGATCATCGTGAGCGTGTTTTGCATGAGACGCTGCGGAGAGAGGGAGAGAAGGCTTTTTATCATAGTCGGCCTCATGATCCGCGATTTATGGAAGTGCAGACCCTGAACTGCCCGCCGAATTACCGGACGCTAGCTCTTACATACATTGGACATTATGAGGAATTGGAGCCGATACGGTGCGAGATTATGGAATTATTCGGTGATGTGATTCATGCTCATATGATGCCGGATTACTACATCCATAACCATTTTTTCCTGGAATTCAGTCATGCCAAAGCAAACAAAAGAGACGGACTCCAATTATGGTCCACCCATATGGGTATAGATCTGGAGAGCACGGTGGTCTTCGGTGACCACATCAATGATGTGGGGCTGTTTGAAGCCGGAGGCACCCGGATCGCGGTGCGAAACGCGCATGAAAGGATACGGCAGCTGGCTGACCATATTATCGACTCGAATGAACTTGATGGCGTTGCCCATTATATCCAGCGACAGATGGAACTGTCGGGAGAGAGTATCATCATATCCACTCCGGGAGGACAACTGTGATGTTGAGAACATCACAGTTCATAAACCCTCTGTCTTATCGAAGTTAACTTTAACCAGCTCGGCAAAAGCGGAAAATGCCTTGTTCCTGAACCGGTCATTGCGCCGGATCAGGCTTGTCGCGGTATGCCGGAAGGCTTCCGGGATCGAGAAGCTGCCCATATCCGCAAATTCTCCGCTCAAGACGGAGGTGGGCAGCAGCGTAGCTGCAAGACCTGATCGTACGATGCCTAATTGGGTCTCTAACGATGAGACTTCGATCATATTGGTCAGCGGAATTCCTTCGCTTAACAGCCAACCTTCGAGAATGCTTCGAAACGGGCAACCCGCCGGTGCAACGGCCCATTTGGTCACCGCCAGATCGGGAAAGGGCTGTTCCTTCGATTTGATCAGCAGCTTAACCTCGTCCTTTTCTACATAATCGGCGACCAGCTTCGGCGGTATGTTTCCTGTCACAAATGCCCCGTCCAACTGATAGTTTAACACTTGGGCAATCAGCTCCGAAGAGCTGCCAGTCAAGAGCGATAGCGCGACGTCCGGGTACATGGTTTGATAGTCTGACAAGGATTTAATGAAATGTCCGCAATGCACCGTATCCACGACGCCAATGGTTAAAGAACCGCTTGGATAAGGCGTTTCCTGTACAGCCCGTACTGCTTCTTCCGACAGATTGAGAATGGAACATGCATAGTCCCGGAACATGCGCCCTTTTTCCGTCAAGGTCACTCCATTGGAGTGTCGGTTAAATAAGGGAATTCCCAGTTCATTCTCGAGCTTTTTGACCCGGGCCGTAACATTGGACTGCACATATCCAAGCTGCTCCGCAGCGCGGGTGATATTCCCTTCATCGGCAATTTTCAGAAAAACCTTCAGATCGGTAAGCTCCATGCAAACCTCCCTCTCTCTCCTTCAGGCATCACTAAAAATGATGACATCATTATTATTTATCATTATACGGTATGCCATTTTTAGATTACAATCACAACGACATCATAAATATTTTCATGCAAATATAGAGTGGAAGGATGTTGGAGGATGAAAAAGGCATGGTGGCTCTTATTATTGGCGGGGGCACTGGAGGTTGTATGGGTATCCGGTTTGAAGCATTCCGATACCTGGTGGCAGTGGATCATTACCATCGCTTCGATTATATTCAGTTTTAAAGTTTTTCTGGACTCTGCGGCTAAACTTCCCATCGGTACGGTATATGTGATCTTCACAGGACTCGGGACAGCCGGTACGGTGCTGGTGGAGATTCTCGTGTTTGGCGAGCAGGCAAATCCAATCAAGCTGCTACTAATTGGCATGTTGGCTGCAGGGGTGTTGGGACTAAAACTGGTCACGAAAGATATGGATAATCAGGCGAAGGAGAGTGGTGCGTAATGGAATGGATCGCTCTGATCGCCGCAGGGTTATGTGAAGTGTTGGGTGTGATCGCATTAAGAAGGGTGAGCCTGACTCGCAGCTTGGGCTCCTACATTTTTTTAGCCTGTTCGCTTGGTTCGAGTTTCCTGCTACTGACGTACGCGATGGCCTTTATTTCCATGGGAACCGCTTATGCGATTTGGACGGGAATGGGGACGGCCGGCAGCACCCTGCTGGGGATGTTTGCGTTTGGAGAACCGAAGGAAGCCCGTCGGGTTTTCTTCATTGCTTTAATCCTGGCTTCAGCGATTGGTCTTAAGATTATTACGTAATCAATCGGGGCGTGTAGAATTTCATAGACCTGTGAAGGATATTGTGATTAGCATATAGAATTTAGATATAGTTTGGTGTTTTGAATCCATGCGATCAGACGCCAGGATGCATTTTTTATATGGGAAAGGACAGGTGTATCTTATGAAATTCAGCGAATATCGCTATGAACGCCCCGACGTAAAAGCTTTTGAGCAAAAGTTTAAAGAACAGCTTAACGCCTTCACCACCGCCAGCACATATGAGGAGCAGGATGAGGCGATGACCCGCATTAACAAACTCCGCAGTGAGATGGATACCCTGAGTCAACTGGTGTACATCCGTCACTCGATTGATACGAACGACGAGTTCTATAAGGCAGAGCAGGATTTCTTTGACGAGAATGGCCCGGTCATTCAGGAATACATAACGGATTATTATCGGGCCCTCGTAGATTCGAAATTTAGAGCTCAGCTTGAGGACAAATGGGGACGGCAGCTGTTCCAGCTGGCAGAGCTTTCCCTCAAAACCTTCAGTCCTGAGATAATCGAGGATTTGCAGCAGGAGAATAAACTGACAACGGAATATACGAAGCTGATCGCTTCCGCCAAAATTCAGTTCGAAGGCGAAGAGCGTACCCTGTCGCAATTGATTCCTTTCCAGCAATCGACGGATCGTAATATGCGTAAACGTGCTATGGAAGCGTCCAGCGGTTTCATGGCTGAGAACGAAGCGAACTTTGACCGTATCTATGATGATCTGGTTAAGGTGAGAACCAAGATTGCCAAGAAGCTAGGATTTAACAATTATGTAGAGCTTGGTTATGCCCGCATGGCCCGCACGGATTATAACGCGGAGATGGTCGCGAATTTCCGTAATCAGGTGCTGGAACACATCGTTCCCGTTGCAACCAAGCTGAAAGAACGTCAGCAGAAACGAATCGATGTGGATCAACTGCTGTACTACGATGAGAACTTCTCATTCAAATCGGGGAATGCAACACCGAAGGGTGATCCGGATTGGATCGTCAACCATGGCGCGAAGATGTATGAAGAATTATCACCGGAAACTCATGAATTCTTTACCTTCATGCAGGAGAACGGCCTCATGGATCTGGTTGCCAAGAAAGGCAAGCAGAGTGGTGGATACTGTACCTATATTAGCGAGTACGGCGCACCGTTTATTTTCTCCAACTTTAACGGGACTTCAGGTGATATTGATGTGCTGACGCACGAAGCCGGTCATGCGTTCCAAGTGTATGAGAGCAGAGGTTTCGAGGTACCGGAGTATGGGTTCCCAACCTATGAGGCGTGCGAAATCCATTCCATGAGTATGGAATTCTTCACATGGCCGTGGATGGACCGCTTCTTCGAGGATGAGGCGGATAAATACCGCTTCGACCATCTCGCAAGCGGACTTATCTTCATTCCTTACGGGGTCACGGTTGACGAATTCCAGCACTTTGTTTATGAGAATCCGGATGCTACGCCGGCTGAACGGAAACAAGCATGGCGTGAGATTGAGCGGAAATATCTGCCGCACCGGAATTATGATGACAATTCCTATCTGGAGCAAGGCGGGTTCTGGCATAAGCAGGGTCATATTTTTAGTTCGCCGTTCTATTATATCGATTATACGCTGGCTCAAATCTGTGCATTCCAGTTCTGGAAGAAGATGCATGAGAATCAATCCGCTGCATGGGCAGATTATCTGAACCTATGCCGTCAAGGTGGAAGCAAGTCCTTCACCGAACTGGTGAAGGTGGCAGGCTTGATCTCCCCATTCGAGGATGGCTGTGTCACTTCCGTCATTGGCAGCATCGAAGCTTGGCTCGACAGTGTGGATGATGCAGCTCTTTAAATCGTAAATAAGTATGGCTAAGACATGCAGGAGAACACGACTGAGTACTTTACTTAGGTGTTCTTCCTGCATGTTTTTAATAGAGAGCATCTCTATATATGCCTTACTCACTTATGGCTCATGAATTAGGAGGATTAAAGCATGATTACATACAAACCGTTAAGCGAGCTTCCGATTCGGGAAGTATCGGAGTTGTGGAATCACTCATTTGAAGGATATATGGTTAACGCCTCGATGCCGCTGGACCGCTTCATAGCCCGTATTGGAAATGATGGTCTGTGCATGGAGAGATCACTCGCTTGTTACATGGATGGCGTACCGGCCGGCATCGTCATGAACAGCTTCCAGGAGGAAGATGGCGTTAAGATTGCACGTAACGGCGGGACAGCGATAGCTCCCGATTTCCGGGGGAAAGGAATCGGCAAAAACATGATGGAGAAAAACGCCGAGCTCTACGAAGAACAAGGCGTCCATCGGGCCTATTTAGAGGCGATCAGCACGAATGCGCCAGCGATCCGTCTTTACGAAAGCGTTGGGTATGAAATCATCGATCGGCTTCTCATCATGACGAATGAACAGTCCATTGAAGAACAGCGTGCACAGGATGCGTCTTTAAGGTATACGCTCGTCAGAAGCCTAGCCGCGGAGGCTGCCTCCGTAGCTTTTTATCGATCCGGTGAAGTCTGGCAGACCGACGCTTCCAGTATCAAGGACGGCGAATGCGTTATTGTATATGAAGGGGAAGAACAGGTGGGTTACGGTTTGTTTAAGCGGGTGTTCGATGCCCAAGGTCGTTTGGCAGCCATTACGCTATTTCGCTGCGAGGCCGCTCCAGGACACCCCGATGCAGAAGCTGTAATGAGGACGGCGGTGCTGGAGATGATACAACCCGGTTATACCTGCAAGCGATCCGCATTTAACATTCGGACTTCGAATCAGGAACTGGTGAACGTGCTGCAGGAGTTTGGATTTACGATCTCGATGGAGCAGGTGCTTATGATTCATGAATACAGCGCTATATAGGTTGTATGAATATGTAAAGTTCGAAAGGAATTGCATGTTATGAGAAAAATCACCGATATGAGCCTGTACCCGACTCTCTCGGATGACATCCATTGGGGCGAAGTGCGAGCTAGGTTTGCCTTTGGCGAAGAAATCGAAGAATCGAAAGTCAGCAATGTCACCATTCTTCCATTTGACGGGGATCGCTGTATTGTTTTTCAGGTTGCGGACGGAAGCTGGGAGCTCCCCGGAGGAACCCTGGAACCCGGAGAGTCCTATATGGATGGACTTAGACGGGAAGTTCGAGAGGAGTTGGGTGCAGAACTCGAGTCGTATCGGGTCTTCGGCCAGTTTCGTTGTGAATCCAGCAGCAAGACCCCTTATCGGCCGCATATTCCCCATCCTCATTTTGTCCGATTGGTCGGTTACGGGGATGTACGCATTGTTGGAGAGCCGCTAAATCCCGAAGATGGCGAGCAGGTCATCGCGGTAGAGGCGGTTGATGTGGAGGAAGCCGTTAAGCGATTTGAAGCGACGGGCAGGCAGGATATTGCAGATCTGTACAAGCTGGCTTATGCCATACGTCAAGCAGATCGTTCGATTTAGCTAAAACGATAGGTTTCATATTAGGTTTAGGGAGGGAACGATTGATGAAAGAAACAACCACCATCTACCTCGTGAGACACGGACAGACCGAGTGGAATGTGCAACACCGATTTCAAGGACATTTGGATTCGCCGCTGACAAAGCTGGGCATTCAGCAGGCGGAATGGCTCGGTGAAGCCTTGCAGCATGACCCTATCGACCTCATTTACTCGAGTACCAGTAACAGAGCATTCCATACAGCCGAGATTATTAGAGGGAACCGAGATGTGTCGGTTACGGCTTGCGATGAATTCAAAGAAATTAATCTGGGCGTCTGGGAAGGACAGACGCAGGAACGGATCGGCGAATTATATCCTCAGCAGCTGGATCATTTCTGGAATCATCCGGAGCTGTTCGGCGCCCCGGGTAGCGAGACTTTTCATGAGGTCAGAGAACGTGCGGTGAACAAGCTTGTCGATATTGTCGCTTCGAATCCAGGCGCCAGCATTTTGCTGGTCACGCATACTGTGGTGGTCAAGCTGTTAATGGCTTATTTTGAAGGGAGAAGCATGGACCGACTGTGGGATCTGCCCTATATTCACCCGACATGCCTGAGCAAGATTGAACTGACCGATGAGGTGCCTTCCATCATCCTTCATGGGGATGTCAGTCATTACAGGGAAGAGCAGGGTGTGTAAGGATCGTTCGCTGGCATGCCGACATTGGATGAAGGAGTTGTGTCAAGACGCTCTATCAATTTATTGCATTGCCTTGCCAGCTGCCTGAGGCTGCCTGAGGTCTGCCTTAGATCCACTTATGTAAGTAGCACAGATGAATCATATGCTCCTTCTGACCTTGATAATATTCGCAACGTTAATAACTGACTTATTCTGGAGTGAAGTGAATGAACATAGGAAGGCTTGTACACGTGTTTTATGATCCCTCAAGGGGGGATTTTGACTCTAGCGATATGGGTAGGAGTATCATAATCAGTCTGTTTTATCCGGCAGAGACTAATGCAGAGAGTCCCGCGGTCTCATCGTACGCTCGATTGTTTGATCCCTGTGCTGAAATAGCACTCGCTAGCCTTAAAGAGATGGGTACGGATGAGGATCATATTAAATCGATAGGAATCCCGGTTGTGAATCAAGTCGAGCCCATATATACAGCAGAGAAACGCCCGGTTATTCTCTATGTTCCTGCCTTTGGGATTGTAAGAGATATGTACATGTTTCAAATCGAAAATTTAGTCAAGCAGGGATTTATCGTGGCAACGATTGGAGCGACTGACGAATCCATGTTTTCTATTTATCCTGATGGTCGCTTTTTCAGACAAGCGGAGAAGATGTCATCCATCGAAAGTACAGATACTGTTCTGTGGGACGAGCTGTTACAGGCAAGAGTGGAGGATATTTTGTATACGGCCGCTCATTTGCAAGAGCTGGAGTCTTGTTTTTCATCTCCATTGATGGATGTGGAACGGATCGGTCTGGTGGGACATTCCTTGGGTGGAGCAGCTGTATTTGAAGCTGTGAAGAGAAAAGCGGATTTCAGGGCAGCGGTTTTGCTGGATCCCAGCTTTCATCTTCTCCATCTGCAGAATAGAGTTGATATCGTAACCCCGTTTTTGGTGATGCGGCAAGAAAAATGTACGCATAAGGAACTCCAACCCCAATTTTCAGAAGCGATCTTGAATCCATTTGTCGATGGGTATAAAGGGTTGTATTATTATTTGTCTGGGTATAAGTCCTGTTTAAAGGTAGAGGGCGCTAATCACATGACCTTCAGTGATGTTCCCCTGTTGTTTAAAGAGGGTGAAGTATCACGGGTTCAAAGGACCATTAGTCTATACGTGACAGCATTCCTTCGTGAGTATGTATCGAATGAGTTACACGAATATGAGGGGCTGTTGCTGAGTGAGACCATGAGTCAGGATGGGGTTTATAAGATTGACCATAAGGGGAACGTGCTGGAAAAAAATGAGGTGTAGACATTGGAACACTTATTTCTGGAGCTGCTGCAGCATTATTTTCATGGACCTGTGCATTCGATCGAGACCGTGCCTTTCGGCATGACGAATGACTCCCGAATTGTCGTAATGAACCAAGGGAAATACGTCGCTAGAATATACAATCGTCATACGAAGAATGAAGAGAGATTGCGGTTTGAGGTTGAATTAACAGCTTATCTGGAGCGTTGTTCCTTATCGTTCGATGTTCCAGGTTTCGCCTCCAGTAAGGATGAAACGAAGTACGTGGTTCTGTCCGACGGTTCCCTGGGCTCCCTGACGCGGTTTATCGAAGGAGAGATCCCTGATCTATCCAGAACTTCCGATGTGATTAGTTACGGGTGGACAGTTGGGGAAATTTCTTATGCCCTTCAGCAATTCGAACCGGATTCCGTTGATGCGGTTTGTCGGGCAATGGTGTTCCATGATTTTTACAACCTTCATTCTCTATCCGATCAGAAGAAAATTGATGAGTTTTTGGCATGCCCTCCTTTTGAGATTGAAGCCGAACAGATAGCTTTACTACAGGGATACTATGAATCTGTGCTTAGCCATGCAGCTGAACTGAATGTACTGCCTAAGCAAATGGTCCATCATGATATCCTCGTTTTTAATCTCTTGATCGATCCCCAGTCCAGGGAGATGAGCGGTGTATTGGATTTTGATTTTGCGGCAAAGGACATCCGGATATGGGAACTATCCATCTGTTTGTAGATGAATATCGAAAAAATATGAGATTAACCCGTGTAGAGATCCAGTGGATTCCCTATATTATGCAGTTATATTATGTTTCATTATTAAGCATCTATATCGGACAGCATTTTGCCGGAAGGAACATCGCCTCCTATTTTCACCTGATGTTGAAGCAACTTCGGATCAGAAAAGAATGGATGGAACGGAACCAACATAAGTTTGTTGAATTGTTGTATTCGCAATGTTTATGAATAATGCTCACCCAAACAACTTCTAGGATGTGACTATGCTGTGAAATTACCTTATAAAATAGGATATGCCGTTACGTTGGTATGGCTGGTTTGGATTGTATACGGGTATGTGAATTACGATGATATGGCAGACCGCGGCCAGTACTTCATCGTCCTGCTGAGTGCCGTGATTGGCATGATCCTGCTTCCGATTTATTTTATATCCGTGCTGCTGTACTATGTTTACAAACGAGGTCCGAAAAAGAAGAAATAAGGGGGCGTAATTTTGAGAGAACGATATCTATATTTGCTCGGAGGACATTCCTTTCAAGCAGAGACGAACAGACAATTTATAGAGCAAGCGGGCGGTTCCAACGCTAGAATCGTTTTATGCATCATGAACAGACCGGGCTGGGAGGAATATGTTCCTCTTTTTCAGCAGATGTGGAAGGAATCGGGTGCCCAGGATGTGACGGTGATTGTCCCTGATGAGGATGGAAAGCTGGACATGGAACATGCCAAACAGGTGTTGACACAGGCTACAGGAATATTTATTGGCGGAGGCAACACGGAGAAATACCATCACTATTACGCGACCGGTCATTTTAAGGAGCTGCTAATCAACTGTTACGAGAACGGCGTTCCAATTGCGGGAAATTCGGCAGGTGCCTTGATTCTTCCGGAGATATGCCTCATATCGCCGCTGGATAATGAACAAAGCGTAATGCTGTTTAAGCAGGGGGTAGGGTTACTTTCGAATGTATTGATCAGCGTTCATTACATGGAGTGGAGCGACCAGTCCAATCTGCTGGAGGGTATGAGAACTAAGAAGGTGAAGCGCGGGATCGGCATCGATGAGCAGGCATGTGCCGTTTTTATCAATGGGCAGCTGGCGTATGCTCTGGGCGAATCCGTCCATGAAGTAATCTTCGAGAATTTTAATGCGGATCAGTATACGATTACAAAGGGGTAGCGGTTTGCATTGGCGTGGTTATACTGCCATTTTACAAAAACGGTTTCTTTTATTATGTCTAACGTATGTTTTCGCACAACGTAGCGGAGAGGACGAAACGATTCCGGACAAGCGAGAGCGGTCGCCTTTGTCCCCGAATTTCATCTTGCTTAGAACCATTCCAAGAAATTTGGGGACGACAGCGATGGGAGGAACGATTCGTACACGGAGCGTCTACGAAAAATAAGCAACTGGGGGAACGTAGGGCATGATCTATCATATGATTTCTAAGGAAGCCTGGAGGGTAGCACGAGAGAGTAGATTGTACAAGCCGCCGAGCTTACAGACGGACCGATTTATCCACTGCTCCACAGAGGAGCAAGTCAGCGGAGTAGCCAATATGTTCTATACAGGCAGGACGGATCTATTGGTGCTGGGTATTCAAGAAGATCAGGTGGATGCGGAGATTGTATATGAGGACTTATATAAGATGAACCAATTGTACCCGCATATTTATGGAGTGCTGAACCTGAATGCCGTCCAGAAGGTGTATCGTCTTGAGCCGGATGAAGATGGGGTATTTACGTTTCAGGCTTCTGCTGAGCTTGAATATAGAGGATAAAGGGATAGGAATATTAGCGTGATACCAAGGAGGGAATGCAATGATACTCGAAGTGGCCATGCTGCAGGTGAAACCAGGACTAACGGCAGATTTTGAACGAAATTTCCAAGTCGCCTCAGGGATCATCTCGAAGATGGAGGGTTATATTCAGCATGAGTTGAAAAGGTGTCTGGAGGATCCACATAAATATGTTCTAATGGTGAAATGGGAGACACTGGAGGATCACACGATAGGTTTTAGAGGATCCGCGGAATATCAGGAATGGAAGGAATTGCTGCACCACTTTTACGATCCATTCCCCGTCGTTGAACATTTTGAAGATGCATAAATAAAGCAACCGTTAAGGCAGGTGTTGGAGATGAGCCTGGAAGAGCTTATAACGGAGATTTACGGCAGTCCGCCGCTAAAGATCGAACTCATGTCGTTTGGCCATACCAATCAGGTATATCGTGTGACATTATCAGCCGAACAAATCATTCTCAGAACCAATCGCAAGCCCGGCGTCCTGGAACATACAGCGGACAATATTGCGATCCTCTCATCATTAGGCTTACCGGTACCGAGAGTAATCCGAACGGATGTATCTATGGAACAGGTTCCCTTTGCTTATATGATACTGGAGCACTTTCCCGGACGGGACCTCCGATATGAGCTTGAGGGAATGACGCATGAACAACTGGCCCAACTTGCCGAACAGATCATTTCATACCAACGCAGCGTGTCAGAGCTTCCCAGGGGCACCGGGTTCGGATGGGTTCCGATCGGGGAGCAGGGACCCTTCTCATCCTGGACGCAGATCATCGATCGTGATATCCGCAATCATATCAATCACATCATCGATGATGTTGCTCCGGAAACCATCGTCCAATTGCAAACCATGAAGCAGCGTTACACGCCGTATTTCGACCAAGTGGAGCCCAACTGTTTCCTTGATGATCTTACGATCAAGAATGTGATTGTAGCCGAAGGCAAGCTTCAGGGCATCGTTGATTTCGACTGGGTCTGCTACGGGGATCCGCTGTACATGATCGCCCTCACCCAGACGGCGGTGGTCTCCGATATTGGAGATCAGGGAATGCCCTACGTGGAGGCGTTATGCAGGCAGTGGGGAGCGAACCGAGAGCAGCGGGCGCTGATTGATTTCTACTCCGTTATTCATGCCCTGCAATTTATCGGCTTTCATCGGAGGGAGCAGAACGATGTCTGCAAACAGCGAATGATCTCATTCATATTAGAAAAAATAAACAGCGATACAAACGAGAACCGCATGAGCTAAGTTAGCCCATGCGGTTCTTGTTATCCGGTCAGGCAGTCGGCGTGAATCCGACCTTTGGTTTGTCTCGTTCCTTGGTATTCACCGAAACGTAACGGATTGCGGTTAACGGTACATACAGCATCTCGTATTCATCCTTGTACCGGATGAATTGTTCGCCTACTTCCTCAAGCGTGCCGCTCCGCACATAACTTCCATCCGTAAAATAAATGCTCACTTCCTGATTCAGCAAACTTTTCAGCATATACGGTCCACTCCTTGTGAATAAAATAAAGTATCGGGGCTAGCGGTGTTGGGCAAAATTTCGAATAGCGTCACAGTTTGGTGACGATATCGTCAATGATCCCGTATTCTTTCGCTTCTTCTGCCGACATAAAATAATCCCGCTCCATATCCTTTTCGACGCGTTCGACGGATTGACCTGTCCGCTCGGATATAATGTGCGCCAGCTTCTCGCGGGTTTTCAAGATGCGTTTAGCCGTAATGGCTATATCGGTGGCCTGCCCCTGTACACCGCCCAGCGGCTGATGGATCATGATCTCGCTGTTCGGCAGCGCGAGTCGTTTGCCTTTGGCCCCCGCCAGCAGCAGGATCGCACCGTAAGAAGCGGCGAAGCCCGTGCAGATGGTGTTGACTTGAGGTTTGATAATCTGCATGGTATCGTAAATGCCAAAGCCCGCAGAAACAGAGCCGCCCGGACTGTTAATGTACATGTGGATATCCTTCTCAGGATCCTCAGCCGCCAGAAACAGCAGCTGTGCAATAATACTGTTAGCGATGGCGTCATCGATGGCTGCACCCACAAACACGATTCGATCCTTCAGCAATCTGGAATAAATATCGTAAGATCGTTCACCCCGGTTGGTTTGTTCAACAACATAAGGAACAATATTCATGGTTTCATCCTCCATATTCGTTAGGTTTTCTGGTTTCAGCAAGTAAACGAAGAGGCAGCCGCAAAAGATACGGAGAAACCACGAAATAAAAATCGAAAATTAAAGTAACGAAATGATGAGTTCGTTCGTTTACATATAAGATATCTTACCGAGATGAGGAAAGGAGTTGGCTTCCGATGACGATATATCGACCGAGCTTCACCCCGCCGGCTGATCTGAGCCTGGAGGAAATGAATGCTACCCTGCACAGATATTGTCTGTCCCTTACAAACTCCTCATGGGATTCCGATGATCTGGTGCAGGACACTTGGATCAAGGCACTGGAGCATATGAAGCAGCGGAGCCATGTCAATCCCGAAGCGCTGCTGCTTCGGATTGCCAAGAATACATGGATTGACCGGGTTCGCCGGGATCAGACCTATAGACGAATCCTGGATGAGAAGCTGGAACACGTCTTACCTAGAGAAGAAGTTTCGAATGAGGACAGCAAACTGAACATCGAGTTCGCTTTTCAATGGCTGCTGGAACACTTGTCGCCCCTGCAGCGAACGGTGCTACTGCTTCGTGAAGTGTATGAATATTCGGTTTCGGAAACCGCGATTAAACTGAAAACGACGGAGGGAGCGGTGAAAGCGGCCCTTCATCGTGCCCACAAAGTGCTGCAATCGCTGGATCGAGAGGAAGAGGAACTTGTATTGGCTATGCCGGAAGAGGAGGAGATGACCCTGAACCTTCGGGCATTGGCAGAGGCATACCAATCCGGGGATGTTGAAGCGGTCGTTAGACTTATTCAATGGAATGGCAGTGAAGCATCAGCGATCGGTTGCATGGTTCCGATGCAGGTTCAAACCCCGAGCGCAAGTTATATGATGTACGGCGGATATTCGTCCGACATGAGAATGGCCGCGTAGAGCGAAGATTCGAGCAGGTTGATCATATACTTACCATAAAGACCAAAGCAGAAGATGCTATGGTCTTTTTCTGTATTGTGAACCTTCAGGCAACATCTTTTTTGGAAAAGATAGCGACCATCAAACACGCAGCGGTTGGTTGATACACGAAGTTGAAGGCTTTTGTAGCATAACAGAACAAAGTTTTTTTGATCAAAACTGTTGACAGCGCTTTCAAATTATTTTTATAATTAAGTTATATCATATTAAGGAATGGTGTTCCGTAATAAGGAACGAAATAAAAAGGGGGCCATGAATTGATTCAGTCAGTAACTAGGGCGCTGGATATACTGGAGTTTCTAAAATTGAATCCCGGAGGTTTAGGTGTTACAGAAATCGCCCAAAAGCTGGACGTAGCAAAGAGTACGGCACATCGGTTGTTAGCTTCGCTTGAAGAGCAGGATTATGTTCAGAAGACGGGAAAGGATAGCATCTACAGCCTGGGATTGAAGTTTATTGAAATGGCAGAGGTCGTTACCGAGAATCTAAAGATTGTGGATATCGCCAGACCATTGATCGAAAAATTAAGTAGAGATACGGGCGAAATCGTCCACCTTGTCATGCTTGATGGAAATGAAGTGTTATACATCGATAAGGTTGAAAACGCTTCAACTATCCGGATTTACTCACAAATCGGTCGCAGAGGCCCATTGTATTGCACAGGGGTTGGTAAAGCGATTTTGGCTTATTTACCGGAGGATGAGGTGGACCAGCTTCTTGCAGGAGTTACGATGCAGCCATTTACCGAGTATACCTTGACCACACCGGAAGAGCTAAAGCAAGAGTTTCAAACCATTCGGGCCAACGCATTTGCGTACGATAATGAAGAGCATGAGAGAGGGATACGCTGTGTTGCGGCACCTATCTTCGACCACACGCAAAAATCCCGTTATGCCATCAGCATTACGGGTCCCATCACCAGAATGTCGGATGATATTCTGCGTGAATACATTCCGTGGACTAAAGAAACAGCCCTGGCGATTTCAAGAAAAATGGGTTTCAATCCAACTAAATCATAAAAACAATAAAAGGGGAGTTCTTATGAAAAAGTACAAATTTGGTTTGATTTTACTGGCGATGTTCGTTGTTTTAACCGCATGCGGCGGGAATGATTCAGCAAAATCCGGCTCGGGTGATACCGGCAAAGGCAGCAACTTTCCGAGTAAACCTGTAGAACTCATTGTACCTTATGCCGCAGGAGGAGGAACGGATACCGTGGCTCGTTCCTTTGCAGATATGGCTAAAAATGACCTGGGCCAGTCCATTGCCGTTGTGAATATGGAAGGCGGCGGTGGAGCGGTTGGTATGCAGAACGGTGCCAAGGCAAAAGCAGATGGTTATAAGGTATCGATGGTAACCGTTGAATTGCTTACACTACCGCACTCCGGTTTGGCTCAATTTTCTCATACGGATTTCAAACCGATTGCGCTATTAAATGAAGATTCAGGGGCTATCACAGTAAAAGCAGATGCCCCATGGAATACGTTAGAAGAATTTATCGCAGCTACAAAAGAAAAAAAATTAAAGGTTGGGAACTCTGGAACGGGTGCGATCTGGCATCTGGCCGCCGCTGCTTTTGAGAAAGAAACGGGTGCCCAATTTAATCACATCCCATTTGAAGGAGCTGCTCCTGCAGTAACGGCCCTGCTGGGAGGACATGTGGATGCGGTTTCTGTAAGCCCTGCAGAAGTTGTTACACAAGTACAAGCAGGTGAGCTTAAAGTATTGGGTGTGATGGCTGAAGAACGTGTCGAGTCTCTACCGGATGTACCTACACTAAAAGAAAGCGGAATTGACCTTTCGATCGGCACATGGCGTGGACTGGCTGTTCCTAAGGATACGCCGGACGATGTTGTGAAAATTCTTGAGGAGTCATTCGGGAAGACAGCTCAAAGCGACGAATTTAAAGAGCAGATCAAAAAGATGAACCTGGGTTACCGTTACGAGAATGGAGAAGGATTCACGAAACTGTTGGAAGAGCAAGATCAGTTATTTGCAGATTTGATTCCGTCATTGAAATTGAATTAACATTCAACAAAAACGAATTGGATAGAAAGAGGCTAGTGATGACTAGCCTCTTCTATCACAAGAGGAGGTGCAGCCCATGACAATGGCCAATCGCGTGATTGGATTTGGATTATTGATCTTGTCGGTGTATGCATGGTTGACAGCAAATGCGTTTCCGTCTTCCAACAGTCTGGGACCTGGCCCTGACTATTTTCCAAAAATAGCTGCCAGCGTATTAGGTGTATTATCGATTCTGCTCATAGGCAGGAAAGAGAAACAAGATGGAGCGGTTTATGCTGTTTCAGGGAAGCCTGCGGTTTTATTGTTTGTAACCGGAATCATCGTCATGATGGTTTACGTCCTGTTCGTGCAGTGGCTGGGGTTCACTGTTTCGTCAGCTTTAGTCACATTTGCTTGGATGATATTGATGGGCATCCGGAAGTGGACGACATTGATTGTGGCGTCCGTTCTAATCAGCGCCGGAATTACTTACGTGTTTGAATTCTTGCTGAGCGTTCCGATTCCGCACGGTATTTTGTATTAAAGGAGGGCTTGGTGTATGGATTTACTGCTTCAAGGATTGGGAAATGTCTTTCAGCCGGAAGTGATTCTCCTTTTAATTGGTGGAGTTATTATCGGAATTATCATCGGTGCTCTTCCAGGATTAACTGCCACAATGGGGGTTGCGTTGTTTCTTCCGGTCACATTCGGCATGGACGCTGTAACCGGGGTTCTGCTGTTGATCGGAGTATACTTCGGCTCAATTTATGGGGGCTCCATTGCGGCTATTCTATTGAATACACCTGGTACGCCGGCTTCGGCCGCGACCGCGCTTGATGGACATGCAATGACGAAGCAAGGTAAAGCAGGTAAGGCTCTGGGGTATGCGGCCATTGCTTCAGGTGTGGGTGGGTTAATTAGTGTTCTCATGCTGATTCTGATAGCTCCTCAACTGGCCGGCGTAGCATTAAATTTCAGTGCTCCTGAAATGTTTGGACTTGCCTTGTTTGGACTCAGCATTATTTCCAGTGTATCGGGAGGCTCTGTTCTAAAAGGGTTGATCGCAGGGGTGTTTGGTATCCTGATTTCTACGATTGGGATGGATCCGATGACGAGCTATCCCCGTTTCACGTACGACCAGCTTTCTCTGTTAAACGGATTCTCCTTTATTCCCGTTATGATTGGACTTTTTGCCGTTTCCGAAGCTTTGGTCATTATGGAAGGTGAGATCGGCGGGGGAGACAAGATCAAGAAGATTATTGCCAATTATGTCCTTCCTAAATGGAATGAATTGAAAAGGCTTTGGTTCTCGATGATTCGATCCGGATTTATTGGAACAATTATTGGGATTATACCTGGCGCAGGGGCCGATATCGCTGCATTTGTTTCCTATAATGAAGGGAAGCGTTTTTTGAAAAAAGAAGAGAAAGAGACTTACGGTAAGGGAAATCCTAAAGGGATTGTTTCAGCTGAGGCCGCTAACAATGGTGTTACTGGTGGTGCCATGATTCCTTTATTGACGCTGGGGATTCCTGGGGATGCCGTTGCGGCAATTCTGCTTGGAGCACTTGTAGTTCAAGGTATTCAGCCAGGGCCACAGTTATTTGCCACCAGCGGTGAGTTGGTGTATACGTTGTTCGCCGGAATGATTATTGCGAATATTCTTATGGTGATTTTTGGGATTAGCGGTATCCGGTTATTTGTCAAAATTCTATTGGTTCCCAAGAAAATTCTGGCACCTTTAATTTTGATTCTTTCCACAATAGGTGCTTATGCGATCAGCAACAATATTTTTGACGTGTTTACGATGCTGGTTGCGGGTATTATCGGATATTTCATGAAAAAGTACGGTTTTCCTGCATCGCCAATCGTGTTGGCCTTGATTCTGGGACCTATGGCTGAAAGCGAATTCAGACGTTCGCTTGTTATGTCAGAAGGCAGTTACAGGATCTTTCTTGAAAGACCCATTGCACTCGGATTTATTATTGTTGCCGTCTTGTCGCTCATTCTGCCTCTCGTATGGGGCAAGCTGAAGAAAAATAAAAAGGTAGAAGCAGCATAAGAAAACCTTTAACGAGGCTATTCTAGGATGAGCGACCGCGATTCAACGGTAGGTTTTCTTGTGATGATAGAATTGTTCAGCATGGCAAGAAAACTTATAAATTCTCTAATCTAAAAAAAAGAAAAAATGATCACCTGGAGTGGAGGTCTACATTGTGTATCCTGAACTTGTAACCATTGGTGAAACCATGGTCGTATTTGAGTCAGCTGTCGATGGTCCTTTAAGATATACTTCCCAGTTTAACAAGCGCCATGGAGGGGCTGAGTCCAACGTAGCGATTGGAGTAGCCAGATTAGGGAAATCTGCCGGATGGATAAGCCAGGTAGGGGATGACGAGCTTGGAAAATATCTGGTATCTTCGATCCGAGGTGAAGGCGTGGATACCTCATGCGTTCGATATGATCGTCACTCTCCAACCGGGCTTTACATCAAAGAAAAGATTCGTGAAGGCTCCACACAGGTCTATTATTATCGCAGCGGATCTGCTGCCAGCCGCATGAAGAAAGAGGATATCGATTGGAATTACGTAAGGCAGGCAAAGATGATCCACTTGACGGGGATCACTCCATTTCTGAGCGAAAGCTGTCTGGATATTGTTTTTGAAGCGATTCGTATGGCTAAAGAGAACGGAATTCAACTCTCATTCGATCCGAATCTTCGCTTTAAATTAATGAAGCATGTACCGAATGCGAAGGAAATCGTGCTGGATATTGCCAGACAGGCTGATATTTTCATGCCGGGTGTAGATGAAGCGGAGTATTTAATTGGAACAAGTGATTATAAACAAATTGCTGACTATTTTTTACAGGCAGGGGTATCCAAGATAGTCATCAAGAATGGAAGCTCCGGCACTTATTACGACTCAGTGGATGAGGGAGCGGGATTTTGCCCCAGCCACAAGGTAGAACGGGTGACGGACCCGGTCGGTGCCGGTGACGGTTTTGCTGCCGGCTTGTTGGTCGGCCTGCTTGAGCAGAAGCCTCTTAAGGAATCGGTTGAGCTTGGTGCCATTATTGGCGCCATGGTAGTAACGGTAAGAGGTGATGTGGAAGGGCTTCCGGACCGTGCTGCTATTGAAAGCTTCAGCATGAACCAACATGATATTTTGAGATAGGGAGTGATAGGATGGGACAGGATCAACTCAAGAAGCTTTTACATTCCGGCATAATCGCGGTTGTACGGCGTGTGGACGAGGGTAAAGTAATGAATGTTATTTCCTCGCTTGTAGAAGGCGGGGTGACCGGAATTGAAATGACGATGGACTCTCCAAATGTTTTGCAAGTTATACATGATGCCAAGAAGAAATATGGGGAACAGGCTGTAATAGGGGCCGGAACCGTATTGGACGCAGAATCAGCGGGATCGGCGATTCAGGCCGGAGCCGAATTCATTTTTGCCCCAACCTTAAACGAAGGGACCATCAAGGCAGCCAAGCGCTACGGTAAAATTGCGATTCCGGGCGTCTTTACTCCAACGGAGATGCTGCAGGCACAGGAATGGGGTGCAGATGTTGTCAAAATATTCCCTGCTTCCGTACTAGGTCCTAAATTTATTAAAGATGTTAGCGGACCGTTAGGCCATATTAAAATGATGCCGACAGGCGGAATCGATCTGGATAACATTGAGGATTACATCCGGGCCGGCGCCGTTGCAGCCGGAATCGGCGGATCACTGATGAAACCGGCACTCATCGAAAATGAGCGTTGGGATGAATTAACTGCGCTTGCACGGCAATTCACATCCAGTGTGAAGAGAGCGAGAAAGCAAATGATTCAGTAATGGCTATCATGAAATCATATGAACGAGCAGATGTGCGAAGCTGCTCGTTTTTTTTTTGTGCTTGATTTCCCATTTCGTGTGGATTCCTGCTGAAAGATATAAATGAAGAATTTCAATGAACAGCTTCCGGTTGTATACTATAACCAAGTAGAATCGTTAGGAATGAGGGATTAGGTTGCAGAGCGAAGTGAAGTTGTACACCATGTGCATGATCCAAGACGGAAGCAGAATCCTGCTGATGAATAGACCGGATGCCAAAGGATTTCCCGGTTATATTGCGCCCGGCGGCAAAGTGGATTTTCCGGAAAGCATTGTGAACGGAGCGATTCGGGAGGTTCGGGAAGAAACCGGCTTGATTGTGAAGGACATCATCTATAAGGGCCTCGAGGAATCGTGTGAACCAAATACAGGTCTTCGGTATATGGTGTTTAATTATTTGGCCACTTCTTTTGAAGGGGAATTGCTGGAGAATCCCCCCGAAGGCGAGCTGGTATGGGTGGACCTGGAAGAGGCATTGAAACTGCCCATGCAGGATTGGTTTAAGCGTCGGTTTCCATTGTTTTTTGAAGAAGGCACATTTGAATTAAGCGAGATATGGGATGAGAAGACGGGGATTGTTCTGGATGAAACAATCAAGCAGTATCCGGCTAAAATGCCTCAGGCGGCAGGTGTCGTTGATTAACGAAGGGAGCTATGTTCATGGTGGTCAGAGCGGTGTTCTTCGATTTGTACGAGACGTTAATCACGGAGTTCGAAAAGGGCAAGCGGATATCTAAGAGGTCCTATGATTATATGAATAGTCTCGGGCTATCGGAAGCGGAGTTTAAACGGGAGTGGCGTATCCGGTTTGAGCGAAGAATGAATGGGCAATTTCCCAGTTATCACGCTGTTATCCGGGATATTCTGGAGTCCCGAAGTTTGCCCTATCACGAGGAACACGTCGAGTTTCTCTACCAATCGAGAGTAAGCGAGAAGAGAATCCCTTTCCATACGATATCGAATGAGATCTGCAGGATGCTGGAACTTTTGCGTGAAAGGGGTCTGAAGCTGGGCTTAATCAGCAATTGCTCGGAAGAAGAGGTGATTTCTTTTGGCCAGAGCGGATTGGCACCTTATTTCGATGACGTCATCTTCTCTTATAAGGTTGGGGTAGCCAAGCCGAATGAAGAAATCTATCGATTAGCTTGTGAGCGCTTATCCGTAACACCGCAGGATTCCCTGTTTATCGGGGATGGCGGCTCAGACGAACTGAGGGGCGCCAGCAATTCCGGTCTCACGCCATATCACGCCTATTGGTACAATACGTTTATTGAGAGTGAGTATGAGAAAATTCATCACCCGCTGCATGTGCTGGACATGATCGAATCTTTTAATGAAATGGAGCTGCCGGAACCATGAAACTGCAGGCCATTAACCATCTTTGCTTTTCTGTTTCGGAATTGGAACGGTCCATCGCTTTTTACAGGGACGTGTTTGAGGCCAAACTTCTGGTCAAGGGGAGAAAGCTGGCTTATTTCGATCTGAACGGACTGTGGATTGCTTTAAATGAAGAAGATGTCGACAGAAGCACCGCGAATAGAACGTATACGCATATTGCCTTTACCTTGGAAGAGGAGGATTATGAAACAACGCTGCTTCGTCTGCAAGCGCTCCAGGTGGAGATTCTGCCGGGTAGGTCAAGGGATGAGAAGGACAAGAAGTCGATCTACTTCCTGGACCCGGATGGGCATATGTTCGAGTTTCATACGGGCAGCTTGAAAGACAGGCTGGATTATTACCGCGCGGATAAAGAGCATATGATCTTTTGCGATGTCGAATAGTTAGGGGAACGGATGATTCCAATTGCAGATCGAGGAGATGAGCCGATGAACCTTGCCAACCGTATAACGATAGCCAGAATGCTGTTGATTCCATTATTTATTCTTTTTTTTGCAGAGTATCCATTATGGTTGACCGAGAATAGCAGCTTCTTCGGATTCATTCATGTTTATGGAACCTACGTCGCGCTGGGTATATTCCTTCTTGCTTCGGCTACGGACAAGCTGGATGGTTACATCGCGAGGAAATACAATCAAATTACGAATCTCGGAAAATTACTGGACCCGCTCGCGGATAAACTGCTCATATCGGTCGCCTTAATCATGATGGTTCAATCAGGGATGGTTGCGACATGGATAGCCGTTGTCATCATTGCGCGGGAATTTGTTATCACAGGGCTTAGAATGGTCGCATCCGAGCAGGGAATCGCATTGTCTGCTGACAGTCTCGGCAAATTGAAAATGGTGCTTCAGGTGATAGCCATTGCAGCGGTACTGCTGGATAATTATCCGTTTCAGCTCATCACTATGATTCAAGTGGACCAATGTCTCATGCTTGCCGCAGTAGCCTTGACGATATACTCGGGTACTCATTATCTGTTGAACAATTATAAACTCATTAAATTGAACTGATGGAGTAAGATGACCGTCACCCCGGATTGAGCTGATATGGGCAACTTTCCATTTCATCGAGCCGGGATTTTTTTCGTGATCCGGAGATGGTAATTTATCCTACTTTGTGCCTATTTTGGCGTCAGAAGGTAACGATTTAATCCGGGACTGTCGATATATCAGAGTAGACTGAAAAAAAGCCTGCGAGACAGAAGGTACAAAGGAGAGAAATAAATGAGCTTAAACAGAAAGACAACGAAGATGTTTCTTGTCGTTGTGATGATGTTGGCGATGGTTTTTCCAACCAGCGTATTCGCCGCCTCCGGGGACGTAACGTCGATTGAATTTGATACGAACGAGAGCAAAATTTACTTAACCGTTAATGAAACAACGGAACAACTTCGAGTATTGGCTAACATTGAAGGCTCTTCTACAAAGAAGGATGTAACCAATGAATCGACGTGGACTTCGTCCAACACAAGAATCGTAAAGGTTGACGGTGGACTCATTATTCCACTGGAGAAAGGTACGGCTCGAATTACGGCAAAATTCAAAGGCGCGATCAAAACGATTGATGTCGATGTCAAATTTGCCATTGACGAGTTTAAACTGGATCAGCCGGATAAAGTGGAACATAAGCTTGGAACGGAAGGTCTAACTGTCAAAGCGTTGGCTGACGGAACGAACGACGTAACAACAGAAGCGAAGTGGACCACTTCTGATGACAGCGTAGTAAAGGTAAGCAAAGGCGAACTGACCCTTGTAGGTTTGGGAAGCGCAACCGTGACCGCCGAATACAAAGCACGTAAGGCTTCCTTTACGGTCAAAGTCACTGCACCTTACCAAAAGCTTGCAATCGTCCCGGGCGAAGATCTGGAACTCTTAGTTGGCGATGCGCCGGTTGAGCTGAAAGTATTCGCCAAGCAGTCGGAGACCGATGCAGGTATGGATGTAACGGATAAGATAGAGCTGAAATCGTCCAATTCTTCCGTAGCTGCGATAGAGGATGGCAAGCTAAAACCGGTTGCGTTGGGTAAATCCACGATCAGCGTGAGCTATCTGGGTTCTACAGCCAAACTGGATGTGTATGTGCGCAATCCATATGAGGCTTTAATTCTGGATCAGACGGATTTCGTCAAGAATCCGGTGCTGTTTATGAATGATTCGATTACGGTACAAGCCAAGGTTCGCAACGCGGCTTCGCAATCCATTGACGTTGCCGGGGAATGGACCTCATCCAACCCGCTGGCTGTATCCGTTAATGGAGGCGTGATTACAGCTAGAGCTTCGGGAACCTCCAACATCAAGGTGAGCTACTTGGGAATCAGCAAAGAATTCACGGTAAAGGTTTATCCGACCGTGACCAAGTTTGAGGCAGCCGATACGGAAGTGGATGTGCTCAAAGGCGAATCCAAATCCTTCCCTAAAGTGACGGGAACGCTTCTGGACGACGAGAAAGAGGATTTCAGCAGCGCGGTTACCTGGACTTCCAGCGATGAGAAAGTGGTAACGACCGAAGACGGCAAAATCAAAGCCATTGAAGCCGGTACAGCAACAATCACCGGTAAGATTGGATCCAGAGAAGTGGCGACGGTGCCGGTTACCGTCAATGAAAAAGTGCTGGTGCTGCTGCCGGATGTAGAAGAGTATCAACTGGTTATGGGCAGAAGCATTGCACTGCCGAAAGTAAATGCTGTATTTGAAGATGGCAAGGAGAGCGATGTGACCTCCTCCGTTGAATGGTCACTGACAGGCTCGGCAGCTGTCATTAAGGACGGTACGCTTAAGGGATTAACCAAAGGTTCGACGACACTGAAAGGAACTTACTTGAATAAAGACATCAAGATTCCGGTAGTGGTTGAACAGGAAGTTGTGAAAATCGTTGTAGAGCCCGAGAAAATCGATCTCAACATCAAAAAATCCAAATCGATTAAAGTTACAGGCTACTACAGCAATGGCAAGACGGTTTCTCTCTCCTCCAAGATGAATTGGAGCTCATCGGACAGCGCGATTGTGACGGTATCCAAATCTTCTATTAAAGCGGTTGCGGAAGGTACGGCTACGATTACGGGTTCTTACCAAGGCAATGAGGTTACAGTCAAGGTAAACGTAGTTCCGAAATTGAAGAAATTGACGGCAAGCGAGAAGAAACTGAATCTGAAGCCCGGTGACGTTAAGACTGTAACGGTTACAGCTGAATTTGATACCGGCGCGAAAACAAATGTTGGAGACACCGCCGTTTGGACAACCAGCAACTCCAACGTTGCCAAAGTAACGAACGGACGTATTGAAGCGATCGCGAAGGGAACCGCCCGCATTAAAGGGCAGTACAATTCCAAGACCGTATCCATCACCGTCTCTGTCAAATAAATCCAATAGATTAGCAGCAGCCCGGCTCTTTAGATGCCGGGCTGCTGTCTTTTTAAGAGAAGCTTTGGAGTTATGCGGGAGGACAAAACACCAAGCTGCTATTTTTTAAGAAACCAGGCAAGCAGATATCCATTACATAATTCTAGCGATTTCACGTGAAAATCCGTCGCTTCCGATAGTACATACAATTCATCGATCGAATAATATTTCTTCTCTGCATCGATAAATCCATCACCGGTCTGATAGTAAGGCATATGGAAGAGATCCGGATCGGAATGAGCAGGAGCAAAATATCGTTTCCATGGCGTGGAGATGAGCAGGCTTCCGCCTGGCATCAATCTTTCATGTATTTTGCGGAAGACGGGTATGGGATTGTAGTTCATATGCTCAAGCACTTCCGTAAACAGAACGACATCGTATCGTTCGTTTCCCGGAATATCCTCAGCTTCAACATTGCATTGGCTCCATCGGATTCAATAATCCTGTTCCAACTCCACGGACCAATAATCCGCGATTCGATCCAGACCGTATGCTACCGGATATGCCTTGGGTTTGCAGCCAATCGTGTAGTTCTTCATTCGTAAGGCACCCTTGATTAAACAACACCGTCATATGATCTTGGGAGCGCTGAAGACTGCCCAGCGCCAGGCTTGCCATATATAGATCGTTCTCGGGTGAGTTCTCCCGAATGAATAATGGCAGTGTATGAATGATCCTCATATCCATCGCTTCCTTGCCTCCGGTATTCGTTATTCCACCCATTCAACCAGTGCAGGGGAATCATCCAGGATGGAGCTATACTGTTCCTTCCAGCCGAATTTCGCTTCTGGGTCAAGCTGCTGATAGCGCTTGTGTTTCTCAAGTCTGTATTCCGGTTTGGCCCAACCGTAATGTTTAAGACGAATGGCGGACAGATGATGGGGAAGTTCGAATACATTTGCCGGGAACCTTCCACAGTGCTGAGCCCTCTCTTTCCAGTAATAATTCACGTCGGGCCGGTAACGAAGAAGAAAAGGGCGATAATATTTATGCGAGCTCCAGTATTCATCCTCCCGGTAATGGGTTTCGTTCCAGAAGTCATAGAGCCGGAAGCAGAACAAATCGAAATCTTGTTGTTCAAGCATAGCGGGAAGCCCGCCCACAAATGCGGATTCGAACCATTCGTCTCCATCAAGATTCAAGATCCATTCCGGATGAACATTCAAGGTTTCACGCCACTGTAGTTGACGGAGCTCGATTTCATTGTGAAACAGGGAGGACTCGTTACGGATCAGTCGCAGCGGAACCCCCTTCAATGCTTCCATGCATATATCGAGCGTGTTGTCCGTGCTGGCATCATCAATAATAACGGCTTGATCAATATAGCGGCGATGCTGTTCAAGCACTTGTCGCAAATAGCGGTTGCCCTCATTCCGCAGTACCATCGTAAGGGTGAGTGATGGACGGGCAGTGTCAGTAGCAGCAGTAACTTGGCTAAGGCAGCTCTCTGCATGTTCTTCAAATTGACTAAGCGTAATCTTTGGGATGGAAGTAATCTCCTCTGTTGCCTGCAGAAACAGCTTGGCATTGTGAAGGTCACTTTCACGGTAAATATGATAGGCCGGATAGTGAGTATCTACATACAAGGTAAAGCCTAGCGCAGCGGCCCGGATGCTGAAATGCCGATCCTCTCCCCAAAAGGATAAATTGTAGATTCGTTTATAGTTAACTCCACGTATGAGTGCTTGACGATTGATTAAAGTGCAAGCTCCGAGCCCACCCACTTCATATACTCCCGGCTCCATTAACCGGCTGACAAACTGCTGGTAACGTTGCTCCTTCTGTGCTTCTTCCAACGTTTCACCTGCGCTTTGTTCGTATTGCGTATATTCATCTTTGAGCCACACCTGGGGTTGGGGCCGTGCGTCTGGCTGCCAACGTGTCCAGAAAATTTCCGAGATGATCTCTTTATCGGTTGCGATGAGATGGTTTAATGTTTGGGGTGCCAATAGCAGATCCGAATCGACGAGAAACAAATAGTCAAATTGTAAATCAAGCGCATATTGAATGATTTTGTTCTTATAATCAGCTACTTTCCAAATTAACGGTTCATTCCAATAATGGGTTGTCTCGTTACGGATATAATCGTAATCGTCGTTTTGAGCGCTATGGATAACAACATGGTTTGTCTCCCTCATAAATCGGCTCAATTGTGAGCTGGATTGCTCATCGTTGTTGTCATCAACAAAGAAGTAGCATACTTCCAGATGATTATGTTCCAGCCGGAGTAATGAAGACAGAAAATGCTCCAGGATTTCAGGCTTCTGCCGTATAGGACTGCCAATCAGAACACGTCTGCGTTCCTTGGCTATCATAAGCTCGGCCTCACCTGGTCACTTTCGAGTTCCTGCAGCTTGTTTCGGATATATTCTTGGTTAGCCAGCATCGTCTCATCGCCTGGACGATAGACAAGCGCTTTCTCATTATGATGATTAGCAAGAGCATGAGCTCCCAGCCGGTCGTAACAAACGGCTAATTGCAGGTGAGGTAGCCAGGTGGAGAAGGAAGGATTATGAAATCCCATGTAACCCGGAGGCAGCTCAAGCTCGGTTGCTAATTTATACCAGTAGATGGCTGTATCGTAGTTGTTTTTTAAGAAAAAATGGTAACCGATGCGGCAGCAGAATTCTGACCGTGGTGGCGCATAATGCAGGGATCTAATAGAGGATTCAAAAGAGGCCTGCCCGTTTCCGAGTTCGTGATGGCAGTCGGATAGCCTGCTGCAGGCGGTGAGGATATCCTCAATCCAACCTTTTTCCGTATGTAAAAATTGTTCGTAATAATCAATAGCCTTCTCGAATTGGCCGTGATCCTTTAATTCATTCGCATAATAGAATAAATCCCGTGGTGAAAACGATTCGCCAGCGGTCTCACGCTTCTCGTAGATTCTAAGGTTTCGGCCGGTATCGGGATCATGCTTCGAGCTGAGATGATTAACCGCGACATCGCTATTGATAATATTGCCGTAGACCTCTAAATACTCATGGACGGGTCCGATCCATCGGAAGCCTCGGTTTCGTTTCACAAGACGGTTGCGCCGGAGACTGAAGGTGACATTACCAAATTCGTCCGAACTTAAATGGTAGAGCATGGTAACGGAATCGATGTCGGACGTAAGATTTTCTTTTAGCGCTTTTAACTTGAGCTGGTCTTCTTCGAGCAGTATGTCGTCAGCATCGAGCCATAGGATATAGTCTTGGGTAGCCTTACTAAAAGCGAAATTTCGTGCAGCCGAGAAATCGTCAATCCACTCAAAATCATAGATGAACTCCGTAAAGGACTTAGCGATTTCTTTTGTACGATCGGTAGAACCTGTATCGACAATGATGATCTCATCCACGATGTCGGCAACACAGGATAAACAGCGATTTAAGACGAGTTCCTCGTTTTTTACGATCATGCATAGGCTGATTGTGGTCAATGAAATTACCCCCATGTATGGTTTTGATTCATAAGAATATGCCAGATATATATTCAAGTCAGCTTACGAAATGAACCGTATGAAAGAAGCTGTTTGTAAATTTGGTCTAGATTTAACAAATACCCAATGGTAAAATCTTCTCAAATTTCGATCGCAATTCCTAGACGATGCAGAAAGAAGGGTCAGAGAAACATGAAATTCATAAACGTACTTCATTATGATGCATTCTCGGTGCAGCCTAACAAGGGAAATCCTGCCGGTGTGGTCTTGAATGCAGATGAATTGACGGAGGAAGAGATGCAATCCATCGCCCGCAGCGTTGGATTCAATGAAACCACCTTTATCTTAAAGTCGGAGCAAGCAGATATTAGACTGAGATATTTTACTCCCGGTCATGAAATGAATTTGTGCGGCCATGCCACTATGGCATCCATGTATGCCTTGAAAACCAAGGGACTGCTGCCGGAAAAAGAAACCGTGTGGATTGAGACCAAAGTAGGTATTCTGCCCATAGAATTTCAAAATGCCGAGGACCAGTTAACCATGAAGATGAAGCAGGATCATCCTCAATTCATATCTTATGAGGGAGATGTTGACCGCTTGGCATCATCCATAGGTCTGAAACGTGACGATTTGGACTTAAGTATGCCCATCGTGTATGGAAGCACGGGGATCTGGACATTGTTGGTGCCCATAAAAGGGTTGGAGCATTTTGAACGGATGGTGCCTGATAATGCAGTGTTTCCGGACATTTTAATAGAAAATCCCAAAGCCTCACTGCATCCGTTTTGCCTGGAAACGATGGATGCGTCTTCGTTCATGCACGCGAGGCATTTCTCATCGCCGTACTCTGGCACCGTTGAAGATCCGGTAACTGGAACCGCATCGGGGGTAATGGGGGCTTATTATTTGACTTACCTGAACCCTGAGGTATCCTCCGCTCAATTTCATATTGAACAAGGTCAGGAAATGGGGAGAGACGGCAGAGTATATGTTCAAGTGGACCGTCGTAAAGAGACCATGGACGTCTATATATCCGGTACAGCGGTGTTCGTCAAGGAGTTCCAGGTTAGCTATTGATGATGACCAAGGAGGAGATCATGTTATGAAAACATTTAAGCCAGAGATGACGTTGGATATGGCGGTGAGTCATTTGAAGTTTATTGAAGGGGAATCGGTAATGAACGTCACCCCCATCGAGATGGGGGAACTGAGCAAGGTGTTCAGTTACCGCAAGGGTGATGCCGATTATGTCATTCATTTTAAGGATAATGGGGAGAGCCTTCATAAAGTGCTCAAAATCTACGATATGTACGGTGCGCAATCCTTGCCCATTCCCCGTATCCACAAGATAGGGAAAGTGGAGAATATTCATTTCTCCATTTCGGACAGAGTATCCGGTACGCCGATCAGTGCTCTTGAGCCGACGCAAATTCGAGCGCTTATCCCCGACATTGTACGTCAGTTCATGCTGATCCGTCAGGTACATATCGGAGAGTCCTGTGAAGGCTTCGGGTGGATTACTCCACAAGGCAAGGCTGCTTATCGTTCATGGCTGGACTTCCTGACCTCTGTTTTCGATGAGGAGCAAGAAGGCTTCTACCATGGATGGCACAATCTGTATGAGAACAGCTTTCTGGAAAAAGAGTTTTTTGAAGAAGTCTACCAAACGATGATCGAACTGGTTCGCTATTCGCCTCCGGAACGATATCTTGTGCATGGAGATTTCCATTTGGGTAATATGCTGGGCGAGAACGAGAACGTAACGGGGATCGTGGATTGGGAGATGGCCATGTTCGGCGACTTTATGCTAGATGTTTCTGTTCTTCACATGTGGTATCCGATGCTGGATTTTCCCAAAAGGCTGCAGCAAGCCCTGGAGCAGCAAGGCGTAAGTATTCCTTATTTTGAGGAGAGGCTATTAGGCCATCAACTGTTCAAAGCGCTGGACGGACTCCGTTTTTATGCAAAGAAGGATGATCCCCACAGTTATCAGTTCATGAAAAACCAAATCATGTCTCTATTAAATCAATAGATCCCTACGGGGATCTTTTTTATGAGAGAAATGTGTGAATCGGAATAGTTAACTGACGAGTCCAGAATGATTGGCCAAGAATACTGGACTAGGTTAAGTTGAAGGGTGGGAACGCCATGCATCATACCGATCGGGTGAGGAGCCGTGTCCAGGATGGCATTCTAATTAGGGGGTTGGATTCTGCTGTGTATTTGGTTGAGCATAGCAAGAAACGGCCCATTGGCGATATGGTGACATTCCATTCGTACGGATTCAACGCGAAAGGTATTGTGGTATTGGATGAGTTGGCACTCGAAGGAATGGAGATCGGCTCACCAGTAAACATATGTGGGGATTTCATCATGAATAGTCCTGAAACCCTTTTGCCGGAGAAGGAGAAGGCGATTTTGCTTAGGGGAACGCAGTTTGACAGATATGAGAAATTGGCAGATACCGAAGGAACCGGGAAGAAGAGAGAGATTGGTGTTTTTCTGAAATCATCCTACGATTACGCGAGTTCTATATGAATGGAACATCTTCTATGAGGAAGGTGTTTTCTTTTTTATTCTCTATTGAGGAAATGGTATATTGTAAGAAACAATGGATAAAAAAGAGAAATGAGCTGATTCTATTCTATGAAAAAAATCGTTTTGGCCGGTGGAACTGGTTTTATCGGAACTTATCTTACGAAAAAATTCACGAATGAGCAGCAAACACAAGTACTTATGATATCCCGACAGCAGGGCCATATCGCATGGAACGATCAAGAAGCTATCGTTGCTGCCCTGGAGGGGGCGGATATGCTGATTAATTTAGCAGGTAAATCGGTCAATTGCCGTTACGGTGAGAAAAATAAGGAGCTTATACTGAAATCAAGAATAGATACAACGAATATACTCGGCAGCGCCATCGAGGCATGCCATACTCCTCCAAGTACATGGTTTAATTCCAGTACGGCCACGATTTATCGCCATGCCGAAGATAAGCCGATGACGGAGGAGAAGGGCGAAATCGGCTCGGGCTTCTCCGTCGAGGTTGCCAAGGAATGGGAGCATGCTTTCTTCTCATTTTCGCTGCCTCAAACAAGACAAATCGCCTTGCGTATTGCCATCGTGCTGGGGCCGGGCGGCGGCGTCATGGCTCCTTATGTTAACTTGGTAAAATACGGACTTGGTGGCGTTCAAGGTACGGGCAAGCAAAAGTTCAGCTGGATCCACGTGGAGGATTTGTACCGCATGATTCTGTTTTTACAAGAGAGGGCAGAGCTGAGCGGGGTTTTCAACTGTGCGTCTCCATATCCGGTTACGAATAAGGAACTGATGGAGCAGCTTCGGCTTACATTGAATCGCAGAATGGGATTGCCGTCACCTAGATGGCTGCTTGAGCTGGGCGCCCGGCTTATTCAAACCGAAACGGAACTCGTGCTGAAGAGCCGTTGGGTTATTCCGGACAGACTCTGCAAGGCAGGTTTTCATTTTACATACGATACGCTGAATAAAGCACTGGCTGACATCTTGAAGCGATAAGGGGATTCTGACGCGCCTCGTGGTTTTCGCATCGTAAAAAATGATTGCATATGGAAACGGGACGGATAGAATGAGTTTATTAGATGAGAGAGGGAGTGTCCTTTAATGAACCCTGCGTTTTCCATAATAGAGGTCGATTCATTAGAAACCGACATGCATCATCAATTAACGGAATTATTGATTCGGGTAGTAGAAAATGGGGCATCGGTAGGATTTTTAGCTCCGCTGTCTTACGATGAAGCTTACGCTTACTGGGAGGATGTACTTGGCCCAGGGGTTACCCTGTGGGTTGCCGTGCAGGATGGGCAGACGATCGGCACGGTTCAGCTGCAGTACGCCATGAAGGCGAATGGTAGACACCGGGCAGAGGTAGCGAAACTAATGGTGGATCCTGCGTCCCGTCGCGGCGGCATCGGCAGAGCGTTGATGCTGCATCTGGAGCCGAAAGCCAAGCAAGAGGCTAGAACTTTGCTGGTCTTAGATACCCGGGAGGGGGACCCTTCCAACAAGCTGTATCAGTCTCTGGGTTACATCCAAGCTGGAGTCATACCTGATTTTGCCCTATCCTCTAACGGCGAACTGGACGGGACGGTGCTGTATTACAAACGTATCTGAGCCACGAAGCGGAGGAGTTGGATGGATCGAGAAGAGCGATTTTATCGTAAATGGACGGCGATTCGGGAGAAGGGAAAAGGCAAATTCGTGCTTTCCCGAGGACTGGCTCACGGCATGTTTTTATATGCTGTATGGGCTGCTGCGACCTGGCTCCTTGATCAGGACAAGTTTACGCCGGAACATTTTGTAGCGAGATACTATTATTATTTTCCAATCTATATGATTGTCGGTTTCATCATTTCTAGCGGAGCATGGAGAGGCCAAAACACCCGTTATGACAATTTGACCCGGTCTTATGAGAAACAGCGGAAGAAGAACTTGCCGTAGCGGCGAGTTCTTTTTTTTGAAGGTATGAGAAAATGGTATACTGTTTTTTAGCAGTAAATAGAGAAGGGATTGTGGTTATGGGTTACCAGCTGACCGAACGGGTGATCAAACTATTATGCGGAAAGACCTCCTACGATCGTGGCGGGGTTTTATATAGAGATGGACATGTAACGATGCTGAAACAAGATCCGGACACTCGAACATACAAGGCGGAAGTGACGGATCAGGAGTCGGGTATCGCCTATGCCGAGATTGACTCGAACGGGGATGTATTCACCGAATGCAGCTGTATCGATTATGGATTCTCCCGGAAGCGGTGCAGACATATTGCGGCTCTGCTCCTGAACATCCGTGATATTGAGCAAACGGTAGAAGCTCCAATGCGCCCCTATCCATCGTTATTACATCCTTCTGGTAGTGGAAATACAGAAGACGGGCAATTAACGCCGCGGTACTCCCCGGAGCATGAGAGAAGCTCGGACGAAGGGGAACAGGATGCGCGGCTCAGCAGCCAGCTGCTCGGATTGTTCTCTTATTCTGCTGGCCGGAGGGCTACGGCAGCGTCCAGGTTTGACACCCGAGAAGTTCTGGAGATGGAGTTCATCTTCAAGTTATATCCTTACGGAAATCGGAAATACTTGTTCGGCGTTGAACTGCGAATAGGGAAGAAACGATTGTACATTGTACAGCGGATTCGAGAGTTTCTGGCGTGTGTAAAACACGGCAAAACCTGCATGTTCACGAAGAATTTTACGTACGATCCGGAGCTGCACAGCTTTAAAAAGGAGGATGATGATATTCTTCAGGAGCTGATTCGTGTGTACGAGCATGAGAGCATGTTTAAACAGTCACTGGACATGTATGCTCCGCATGGCAAACTCGGAAGCGGTGACCGCATGCTGATTATTCCTCCCAATTTTTGGCCCCAAGTAAGGGAACGATTGTCCCATTCGAACCATTCCCTGTTGTCTTTGGACGGGATCCTCACGGATAAGCTGGAATTCGTTCAAGGTCCGATCCCCCTTCAATTCGAGTTTGATGAAGCCGGGGATGATCACTACCTGATGAAGATCGATGGACTGGAGCGAATGATCGTTCTGGAAGGTTACGGACTCGTCATTGTGGACGGTAAGCTCATTCATCTTGAATTGGATGCTTGCAGAAGACTCTCCGAGATGAAACAGCTGCTTGAGAATGCGAATAAACCGCATATCCGGATTCAACCTGAGATGATGGAATCCATTATGGAGCGGGTGGTTCCGGGACTGATGAAGCTTGGAAGTGTCCATGTGGCACAGACTGTATCTGATCGCATTGTCAAAACGCCTTTAAAAGCGAAGCTTTATCTGGACCGGGTGCGTGGCCGGCTTTTGGCCGGACTCGAATTTCAATACGGAGAAATCACCATTAATCCGTTGGAGGGACATCGCGCTATACGCAGCAGCAGCTCGATCCTCGTTCGCGACGGAGAGCAGGAGCAGCGGATTCTTGAGCTCATGGAGAACGCCTCCTTTGCCAAGACCGATGGCGGTTTTTTCATGAACGATGAGGATGCCGAATACGATTTCCTGTATCATACGATCCCGCAGCTGGAGAAGCTGCTGGTTGTTTATGCAACGACGGCTGTGAAGGAACGGGTACTTACTGAACCGATGGGAGCTAAGGTGCGGGTGGAGGTCGACGAACGGACGGACTGGCTTGAATTGAAGTTTGATATGGAGGGGATTCGGGAAGCTGAGATCCGGGAGATCGTCAAATCGCTTGAAGAAAAACGCAAATATCACCGGTTGCGAAACGGCGCGCTGCTTCCGCTGGAAAGCGCCGAGTTCCAGGCAATGGTTGCCTTAATGAACCGGGTAGGGCCTTGGTTATACGAAGGGGAGGGCAAGCCGTTCAAAATGCCGGCAGTCCAAGGACTTCAGCTGCTGGATTGGGAAGATTCGGGATCAACGGTCCAGCTTGGCCGATCCTTGCGCCGAATGCTGCAGCATGTGAAGAATCCGGATCATTTGGATTTTGCCGTGCCGCCGAGCCTCGAAACGGTCCTCCGGGATTATCAGAAGTTTGGTTTCCAATGGATGAAGACGATGGCCCACTACCGCTTCGGCGGCATCTTGGCCGATGATATGGGCCTCGGTAAAACGATTCAGAGCATTGCTTTCATTCTGTCCGTACTTCCGGAGATCAGAGAACGTAACGAACCTGCGCTCATCGTGGCGCCGGCCTCTCTGCTCTATAACTGGCATAATGAGCTCCAGAAGTTTGCGCCCGAGATCAAGGCCGTCATTGCCGATGGTACGCAGACCGAGCGGGCTAAAATCATACAGAATGCGGGGAACGCTGATGTGATCATTACTTCTTATCCGCTGCTCCGCAGGGACGTTGAGCGCTATGCGAAGCTGCCGTTTTTAACGTTAATACTGGATGAAGCCCAATTCTTCAAAAATTACACAACGCAAACGGCTCAGGTTGTCAAAACGCTGCACGCCCGTTATCGATTTGCGCTGACAGGTACCCCGGTCGAGAACCGACTGGAGGAACTATGGTCCATATATGATGCCGTTTTCCCGGCACTCTTTGGAGATCGAAAAGCGTTTCAGGAATTGCCGAAAGAAACCGTGGTGAGGCGGGTGCGTCCTTTCCTGCTTCGCAGGCTGAAATCGGATGTGCTCAAGGAGCTGCCGGAGAAGATCGAGACGGTTCAGGCATCGGGCCTACTGATCGAACAGAAGAAGCTGTATACCGCCTATCTTGCGAAGTTAAGGCAGGAGACGCTCAAGCATTTGGCGCAGGATGGCTTTCAGAAAAGCCGGATTCGCATCCTGGCGGGCATTACCCGTCTGCGCCAGATCTGCTGTCACCCGGCCCTTTTCGTGGAAGGCTATGAGGGCAGTTCGGCCAAGTTTGAGCAGCTACTGGAAACCATTGAAGAATGTCGTCTAGCGGGAAGACGGATGCTGGTCTTCTCCCAGTTTACGGGGATGCTGAATCTGATTGCTGGGGAGCTTGGATATCGGGGGATCCCATTTTTCTACTTGGATGGACAGACTCCGGCATCGGAGCGAGTGGAGCTGTGCGAACGCTTCAACGAGGGCGAACGGGAAGTGTTCCTCATCTCGCTGAAGGCAGGCGGAACGGGGCTGAACCTGACTGGGGCCGATACGGTGATCTTGTATGACCTGTGGTGGAATCCGGCTGTGGAGCAGCAGGCGATGGACCGGGCACATCGCATCGGACAGAAGAAGGTTGTGCAGGTGATACGGCTGGTGGCTCAGGATACCATCGAGGATAAAATGGTCGCCCTGCAGCAGAAGAAGAAGGATCTGATCGAGGAACTGGTTCAGCCGGGAGAAGAGTCGCTTCCAAGCTGGACCGAGGCGGAAATCCGGGAGCTGCTGACGCTTCAGGGTTAAGCCTCTAAGTGCGGATGGGCGCAGGGGATAAACGCTGATATAATAGCTGTATGTGATTTATGTAACGTATACTCCAGTTATAGAATAGGACGGTTTTCGGGATGATATCTTTTGTACTAACGTTAAAACGTCTCTTCAGCGGTCTGTTTCGAGCGTTTAAGCAGCGGTATTTTGTAGCACTGTTTGTACTGATTGTCATTATGCTGATATCGGGCACGATGTTTTATACCAGGCAGGAAGGGTTATCGGTGCTGGATGCTCTGTATTTCTGCGTAGTGACTTTGAGCACGGTAGGTCATCCGGATTTCGTGCCGCAGACACCGCTCGGTAAAACATTCACGATGGTCTATATTGTCGTCGGTACGGGTTTGTTCCTTGGGATGGCCGGACAATTGGCGTATGCCTTAATCCGAACGAATCAAAGGGATGAGAAGGACTGAAAGAATTCCTCATGGAAAAAAGGAACAGCTTTGCGTTTGAACGGGGACCCGATTTGGGGAAAGTTCATAGAAACCGTCCTGGAAATAGCCAGCAAGTTAGATGGCCTCGAATTCGTCGAGGTCATCTTTTTTATGTCCACTGATATCACTTTAGTTGAGCTGCTTCCCCTACTGGACTGTTAAGGCAAAATAAAAGCTGGCGCGTCCCTGCTCCAGAGGCCATGTACAATGAATTTCGTACAGGTACGAGCCGGGTTCTGTCGGTACGGTATATCCGTCGATATCAGGATCCGTCAGGTTTAGGATGGTGAAGCCATCTATTCCTTCGGGTGGCGTTGTCTGAATGTCGGTACCGCCTGTGACGGCAACCGGCGCCATATCCTCGAGCTTGGGCGGAGCCGCATCCGTTGTCACGCAGTTATTTCTGTTGCACCAGGAGTAACCACTACGCCGAAGCGGGATTTCTGTACCCTCGATCACCACCTTGGGCAACGGAGGTTCGGCAGATTTTACCCACAGGGTTTGGATGGCTTTGCGGGCATTTTCCTTTGAGATCGGTTTTGAATTCTCTGACCTCGATCCGACATAATAGCCCGTACCGAACACAACGATTAGCAGGATTACATATAGAACCGATCGGGTTTTCTTCATGTAATAAAGCCCCCTTAATATATCACTCGTCTCATAATCAGGCGGAAAATATGTTATAATTTTGAAATCAAACACTTCCATTATAAACCAATCGTGGGTAGCAGGCGTTATATATATGAGAAGAAATCGAAGAGGGATGAATCTATGACACTAAAATGGTTGGATTGGGCAAAAGAGATACAGGCGATCAGCCAGGCCGGACTGGAATATACGAGGGATGTCTATGACAAGGAACGGTTTGAGCAGCTAAGGGATCTCAGCATCAAGATCATGCAGGAGTATACCGAAGCAGGCGACGAGAAGATCCGTACGCTCTTTGCGAGTGAAACCGGATACCAAACGCCGAAGATGGACGTCCGTGGCGTTATTTTTCAAGAGGGGAAGCTACTTCTGGTGAAGGAAAAGGCCGACGGAGCTTGGGCATTGCCGGGAGGATGGGCGGACATCGGTCTATCGCCTGCCGAGGTTGTTGTGAAGGAAGTGAAGGAAGAAGCGGGTTATGAGGTACGCGCAACGAGATTACTGGCTGTATTGGATAAGAAGTTTCATAACCATCCGCCTTCGGCCTTCCATGTGTACAAAATGTTCATTCAGTGCGACATTACAGGCGGAACTGCAGGTGTGGGGACCGAGACGTCCGCGGTCGGTTTTTTCGCGCAGGACGAACTGCCTCCGCTGTCTGAGGAACGAAATACCAAGGAACAACTGCAGCGAATCTTCGAGTTCGAGAAACAGCCTCATCTGCCAACCTGGCTGGATTAAACCATATAACAAAGGAGCGTAGACAATGTGAAGGGTTTTAAAATTTATAAGGACGTACCGGATGAAGCGGAAATGAAACGCAGGTATAATGGACGGATTAATATTTTCTTTTTTACTGCATTTCTTATCTTTTGCGTGATCATCGTTCGCATGGCCATATTGCAGTTCGTTGAGGGACCTGAGCTGGCGAGTCAGGAAACCGGTGGAGAACAGAAGCACTTCCCGCTGCAGCCGATCCGGGGATCCATCATCGATGCGTCCGGCACCAAGCTTGCTTATTCTACGGCTTCAAACTCTTTATATATCACGCTCATGAAGGATTACAGCAAGAAGACGGACAAGGGAAAAGCGAACAGGCCGGAAGCCGAAGAGATGGCGAAGCGGATCGTCCAGGCGTTTAACAAGTATGGGGACCCCAAGGCGGAACCGATAACGGTGAAGAAAGTGATTGATGACCTGGATTTGGAATATAACAAGCAGCATGGTTATGAACCCAGACGCATCAAGACGGATTTGACGAAGGAAGAGATCGCTTATTTCATGGAGAACCGCGCCAAGTTCCCCGGCGTCCAGATTGTGGAGGAGAATGTAAGGCATTATGATCCGGATACGGTTGCCGTTCAGACGATCGGATACTTGCGGAAGTTCGGAGGCTCTAAATCCGTAAAGGATTATGAGGTTATCGATCAAAGCAATAAGGATCAGGATAATCCCGGCTTGATCTACACGGAAGAAGAGTCGGTGGGGTATGACGGATTGGAACGGATGTATCAAGAAGAACTGCGCGGCAAGAGCGGATATCTCAGCATTCCGATTAATCCGCAGAATATGGTGGATGGCGTTCCGACGATGGTTGCTCCCGAAAAAGGCCTCAATATCCATACCACGGTCCATAAAGACATTCAGCTTGCGACAGAGCAGGCCATTATGGATCAGCTTCAATATCTTCATACTCATCCGGTATCGGGTAAGCTGCATAAGGATGCCTTAACTGGATATGCGGTCGCCATGGAGGTGGATACCGGTAATGTAGTGGCGATGGCCAGCATGCCGGATTACGACCCGAATGAAGGGTTAGACATTGATGCGTCAGGAAACGGCACGATCACGATATACGGTTCAGGCAGATCGGGAAACGGGTTTGAATCGATGATTTTCCTCGGTTCTGTTATTAAACCGCTGACGGTGCTGATCGGGCTTAATGAGGGGTTATTTGGCATTAATGACACTTATCCTGATCAAGGGTACGCCACCATAGGTCGGGAAGGAAGCGAAACGAGAATTTCCAACTCGAGCGGTCATCGAAACGGACCCATCAAACCGCAGTTAGCGATTCAGCAATCCTCGAATGCTTTTATGATTGATATGATTGGCAAAAGGCTAGTCAGCAAGTATGGCGGGGAGAAGGGCGTTACGGTCTGGGATGAATATATGGAGAAGTTTGGTCTTGGCGTCGTAACGGGGAGCGGCTTGCCCAACGAGCATAAAGGACTGAAAAATTATACCGATACAAAAGCAGCGGGAAGTAATCTGGCGGCGTTAGCCTACGCTTCCTTCGGTCAGCAGGGTAAATACACCCCTCTACAGCTTGCTCAATACACCGTCATGCTGGCGAATGAAGGCAAGCGGGTCAAGCCGCAGCTAGTCAGCAAAGTCACGGATCAGGATGGCAACGTGGTCAAGGAATTCGGGCGCGAGGTCCTGAACGAGGTCGAATTTCCTAAAACATACTGGCAGACCATTAAGCGGGGGATGAATACGCAGGGGCTGGCCGCATTCGATGATTTTAAATATGACTTTGCCCGTAAAACGGGAACCTCCGAGCAGGAGGCTAAGGTAAATGGAAGATGGCAAAAGATTGATAACGGCGTCTTCATCGCCTTTGCTCCGCGAGATAATCCGAAGCTGGCAGTTGCCGTCGTTGTGCCGGAGGGCGGCTTCGGCTCGCAAAGCGCCGCGCCGATTGCGAGGAAGATATTCGACGCTTATGACGAAGTCTACGGACTTGATGGAACACCGCATCCGAAGAAGACAGAAGAGCAGAAGGACAGCACTCAAGACGAGACAGGAGACAATAGATAAGAAGTGTAGTCGCAGAATCGTGAAGATTAGCGATGGGAGTCGGAGCGATTAAACCAATGATATTGGATGAAAGTATATTGGGTGCAGTCGCTGCTAATCGATTATTTTTCAATACCATTCGCTTGTGAGATGCAAATAACAATAGGCAGGATGCAGAGGCAAACTTAATCCTCTCCAATCCTGCCTTTTTTTGTATGCATTTAATCAATAAGGATTGTCCTTGATCTTCAGCACTTCTGCGAGAAAGGTTAATGCCAGGCCTTGACCCCATCCTTGTATCCGCTTATCGGGCACACCTCTGTATCCCGCGGCGTCCTTCATGACGGCCGTTCCCGCGGAAACGCCGGTTACGGTTCCATCTTCGGTGATCTTGGACAAAATGCCGTCAATCGACTTCTGCGTGTATTTATTGTAGATACGTCCTTTGGTCAGAAGGGCGGCGGCGATGCCGGCTGAGCCGGACGTTTCCAGCGGAGATTGCGGATCGGTCGTAATCGTATGCCACAGACCGGATTCATGCTGCAGCCGGACCAGGGCGCTGAGTTGGTCGCGCAGCGAGCCTTCGATGATCATGAAGGACGGATGCGTGACCGGCACAAGCTCCAGGGCACGAGCCATCGTGATGGCGGCCCAGGCATTGCCCCGGCACCAGAACACGCCGGACATATGGTTGCCGGCGATGTTGTCCCAGCCGTGGTAATACAGATTCGTGACGGGATCCTGCAGGCAATCCTCATGGCCGTGATACTGCTTCAAACCATCCTCGAAATAATCCTCCCGGTCGAGCAGCACGCCGATCCGAAGCAGGAAGTAGCCTGCCATGAACATCGTATCGACCCACGCCTGCTCCGGAAATGTTATACGTTTCGGAGTTCACCGTATGCTGAAAGATGCCGCTGCCGAAACGCAGCGCATCATGCGTCAGAAACTCGGCCATTTCCTTGGCCGTTTCGATATACCGCTCGTCCTCATAGACCTCGTATAAGGTTAACAGAGAGTGGCCGATGGAGACGCCGTTGACGGACAGCTTGGGCAGTCCATCCTCCATATTTTCGTCGACCCAGGCTTTTAGCTGTTCCAGATACTCCTTCTTACCGGTGGCCTTGTAGGCTTCGCATACCCCGTAAAAAGCAACCCCGCCCGGCCAATCCCAGCTGAAATTCATGCGAAAGGTACGGTCAACCACGCGGTCTATGACAAACTCAATCTGTTGATCATCAAATACAAGTGCAGGCATTGTTAGAAACTCCCTTCATATTCAATTGCGTCAATGTGTTTGAACTACCCTTTCAAACCCGTCGTGCTGATCCCTTCCACGATGTATTTCTGGAAGATAAAGAAGACGATGACAACTGGAAGCAGCGATAAGGTAGCCATGGCAAACATGCCGCCCCAGTTATTAAGCGATTCCCCGTCAAGGAACAGCTTCAAGGCAAGTGACACCGGGTATTTCTCCGGATTGTTCAAGTAAATGAGCGGATTGATAAAGTCATCCCATCTCCAGTAGAAGGAGAAGATCGAACATGTAATGAGAGCGGGCACGATCAGCGGCACAACAACCCGGAAGAATATCCCGTACTTGCTGCATCCGTCAATTTTGGCGGCTTCGTCCAGTTCCTTCGGAATGGTGCGGATGAATTGCATGATCAGGAAGATAAAGAACGGAATGCCGAAGAATTGGGGAACAATTAACGGCTTAAAGGAAGACAGCCAGCCAAATTTGGCGAACATCACATATTGCGGAACGATCACAACATCATGGGGCAGCATCATCGTAATCATCATGCAGGCGAACCAGAACTGCTGGCCGAAGAACTTGGTCCGAGCCAGACCGAAGGCGACAAGCGCGGAGGAAGCAACGGCACCGATGGTGGATATGATGACAATGATAAAAGAATTTTTAAAGAAGGTACCGAAGGTAGTCCCGGCGAATCCCTTCCACCCTGTAGCATAATTTGAGAACTCCAGCCGACTCGGAATCAGGCTGTAAGCCGTCGTGAATATTTCATGGTTGGGTTTGAGCGAGCTTGCCACCAGCCATAGAATCGGATAGGTCATGCCGAGTGCGAACAATCCGACCAGCAAATGGTAGAGAACACGTCTGGATTTGGTCATAATCGTCAATCTCCTTTCGACTCGTAATGAACCCAGCGGGTGGATGATCTGAAGATGAGCAAGGTCAGGACACCAACGATAATGAGCATGATCCAGGCAAGCGCTGACGCGTAACCCATTTCAAAATGCGAGAACGCCTTGCGGTACAAGTAAAGCGAATAGAGCAGCGTTTGATCGAGCGGTCCGCCTTCGCCGCGCGAAATAATGTAGGCGGGGGTGAAGGTTAGGAACGCCGAAATCGTCTGAAGTGTCAGATTGAACAAAATAATCGGGCTGAGCATTGGCAGCGTAATTTTGAAAAAGCGATGGACCGCGTTCGCGCCGTCCACGCTGGCAGCTTCATAGTAATCTTTCGGGATATTTTTTAAACCAGCCAGAAAAATAATCATCGAGGAACCGAACTGCCAGATGGACAATGCGATCAACGTCCAAAGCGCCGTGCTCGGACTCCCGATCCAAGAGGTCGTGGAATGAATCCCGAAGAGGGACAGGGCAGAATTCACAAGTCCCTTGTCACCGAAGATCTGCTGCCACATGATAGCCACGGCCACACTTCCGCCGATAAGAGAAGGCAGGTAGAAGGCGGAGCGGTACAGTCCCACCGCCTTGGTTGCGGTATTCAGAATCATGGCAACAAAGAGAGCGAAGATGAGACGGAGAGGGACGCTGGCGAATACATAGGTGAATGTGACCTGAAACGACTTGCCGATCTTGTCGTCCTCCAGAAACAGCCGCTCATAATTCCCGAGGCCCAACCATCTTGGTGCCTCCATCAAATTGTAATTGGTGAACGAATAATACAGGGACGACAGGATTGGATATAAGGTAAAGATGAGAAAACCAAGAACGAACGGTGCTGAAAACACGTAACCGGTGATATGCTCGTTCTCACGGAGCCTCTTCATAGACTTCAACCCCTACGATTCAAATTTGGTTGCGCCCCGTGCAGGGGTCACGGATGTAAAAAGGCATCTCTCGCACGGGAAAGACGTGCTGGAGATGCCTTGTCTAGCCGTATCCTGGTTATTGCTGGGATCTGGCCAAGATGGCATTCGCTTCCTTGCGGAACTCGGCCGCGGCATCTTCGATCGAGATTTTCTTGAACAGAATACGTTCACTGAGATCTCGCAGCAGCTTCTCAATCTCCACCGCGCCAATCGGGTTAGGAGGATCGCCTGGCGTGCTGTTGGCCTCAGCCCAAGTGACATAGTCGAAAATTTTAGCTTCATTCTCCGAGAGGAGCGGCTTGAGCGCTTCCTTCACTTTGGCAGAGACAGGAACGCCGCGCTCGCCCTTAATCAGCTTGTTGGCTTCAATATCATTGATGAAGAAGCTGATGAATTTAGCGGCTTCCTCTTTGTGCTTGGAGGTTTCGGTGACCGAGAAGTACATCGAAGGTTTCAAGAAGAGACCGTCCTTCGTTCCAGGCCCGGGCATCGGATTAAGCTCCAATGGACGATCGGTGACCAGATTGGCCACAGCAAGGAACTGGTTGGACCAGCCGGTGCCCGATATGGAGTTCCCAAGGACGATTTCATCCTCTTCCGCTACGCCTTTTTTCTGAGCTTCCTTGTCCAGAGACAGGATATATCCGTTGTCGTACCATTTCTGGTAGCGGGTGAAATAATCGATAAAGGGCTGGTCGTCGCTGTATCCGATCGTTTTACCGTCAGCGCTGTACATCTTCTGGCCGATGGTTCTTAGGTAGTACGGAAAGAAGACGTCATGCCGGTAGGCAAAACCTCCGATTTGCAGGCCTTTTTCTTTGGCTTGGGCGCCCATTGTGTCCATGTCATCCCAAGTCCATTCCTTGGATGGAATATCGATGCCGTTCTTCTTCATCGTCTCAACGTCAAATGTGGTTTGGAGTGCGTTCACGCCGAGGTTCATGGCAACCAGCTTGCTGTTGACCTCTCCGCCGCTCAGCGCATTTTCGCTGACGTCAGCGACATCCAGCACGCCGCTCTCGCTGAACGGCTTCAAATCCGCCAGCTGATTCCGGCCTGCATATTGATTCAGATAGGAGATGTCCATTTGAATAATGTCCGGGAGTCCGCCAGCCACTGCTTGGGGAGCGAGCTTTTTCCAGTAGTCATCAAATGGGGCGTACTCAGGCTCAATCGTGACATGCGGATTCTGGGACTCGTACAATTCAATGACCTTCAAGGTATAATCATGCCGGGACTGGCCGCCCCACCAGGCAATGCGGAGTTTGACCGGATCCTTGCTATCGCTTGCAGCTGCTGGCGGTGTCTCCGTTCCGGTTCCGCTGCTGGCCGGTGGTTCGGCAGCGCCGCCACCCGAACAGCCGATCAAGCTTCCGATTAGGGAAAACATCAGAACCGCGTTTAACACTTTTTTCATTCCATTTCCTCCCCTTTGTTGATGGACCACAAATCATTGCTTCAAATGTTAGTGCTTACATTCCCAATTATCTTGTTTTCGCGGGGAAAGAGTAAGGAAAAAAACCGTGCAATTTGTTTAAAAAGCAGAGATGTACGTACAAGTTAATCACTCTTTTTCATATATTCGGAGGGTGTACACCCCATCTGTTTTTTGAATACCTGGCTGAAATATTGAGGATTATCGCCGAAACCGAGCCGTTCTGCCAATTCAAAAATCTTGATATCGGGATCGATCATCATCATTTCGGTTGCGCGCTTCATCCGCAGCTTCATCGTGTAATTGGAGAATTTCTCGCCAGTCTCCTTCTTGAACAGCTTGCCAAGATAGTCAGCGTTCATATACAGCATGTCGTTTGCCACCAGATTGAGCGTAAGCTCCGAGTTGTCCAGCTGCTCCTCGATAATCTTAATCACCTTGCGAACGATGGCATTATATTTGACTTTGTTTTGCTCGAAGTTTCGCAACGTGATTTCCCGTACTGTTTCTTCCAAGAAAGATTGAATGGCTTGAAGCGTACTCATCTCGGCGATCTCCGGAATCCGTCCATAGCGTTCTTGCATCTGATCCGGGTCGGTTAGACGGATAAGAGATACATACTGCTGAATGAGATAGGATTTGGTCATGTCGATACTCAGCTGTGCACGCTTCAACTCCTGAATGAATTCGGCCAGGGCAAGCTCCGCTTCGTTGCGGTGGCCGGATCGGACCGGCATGCAGAGACGTTCCTCATCGAGGACAAACGTTCCTTCCAAGCCGCCAGCATGAAGCGTATCTTCCGTGGTGATCATTCCGCTCTCATCCAGATAGAACCGGTAATTCAGACATTGCAGCGTATCCCGGTAGAGCTTCCGCGCCAGGGTAACAAGTCCAGGATCGCTGATCGCGATCGTGACGTCCATTTTGTAATACTGTTTAAAAGTGCAGCGGATATCCTGGAGCTGCTGATGAAGCCGCTGCTGATCATGGTGGTTCTCGATTAGCACCAGAACATGCTGCCCGATCGTCGTACTCAGCAGCGTGGTGTCCAACAGATCCTCGGCGATGTTCTTCACGGCGAATTGATGCTCGTATTCGACAATGCCCTCCAGTTGGAACAACAGCAGACGGACGGGCTGATCGAAATTATATTCGAACAGGCTGCGGTACTCCTCCAGGTCATGGCGTCCATAGGTTTTGTTGGTGACAAACTCTTTGAGCACCTGTTCTTTGACATGAGGGAGCACCTTGCGGAGACGGCCTTTCATCTCCTGGATAAATGATTCCTTGTTTTGGTTCAGGATCAGCTCGTCAGTGACCTCTTTCAGCGCTCCTCCAATCTTGACCTCGTCGGTCGGCTTGAGCAGGTAATGCTTGACTCCGTACTGCATGGCACGGTTTGCATACTCAAATTCGCCGAAACCGGACAGCAGCACGAATTTGATATGAGGATGGGAGGCATGGGTTTTGGCTACGAGCTCAAGCCCATCCAGTCCGGGCATGCGAATATCGCATACGACGATATCCGGGCTCTCCCTGACGATTTTTTCATACGCCTGAATTCCGTTCTGGGCGGTACCGGCCAGCTCGGTTCGGTATGCCGACCAATCCACCATCAGTGATATGCCGTCCAGAATAATTCGTTCATCGTCCACAAGCAGAACTTTATACATCCGAATCCCTCCGTTATTTAGGTAATGACAGCATCACCCGGGTCCCAAGCCCCGATCCGCTGTCGATGGTTAACCCGTAGTGCTCGCCAAAAGCCAGCTTGATCCGTTCATCGATATTTAACAGTCCGATCCCGTTACCGCTGGTGACCATTTCGCCGCTTCGCAATTGCATCAGGGTGTCCGGCGCCATGCCGGGACCGTCATCCTCCACGATAACGCAGAACGCGGAAGGGGTCTCCTTGCAGGACAACGTAATTCGGCAAGGGTTAACAGAAGGCTCCAGCGCATAATGAATCGCATTTTCGAGCAGGGGCTGAAGGGACAGCTTTGGAATTTTGCGCTGTAAATCCTGCTCCTTCACATCCATCGTGAAATCTAGGCGGTCTTCAAATCGGAATTTCTGAATAATGACGTAGTTCCTGACAATCTCCAGCTCTTCTCCCAGTGTCAGAATCGGCTCCTTCAAGCTGACGGAATTCCGAAGAAGGAAGGCTAAGGCTTGCACCATGTCGGAGATTTGGGTTTGCTTGTTCATCTTCGCCAGCCAGTTCACGGATTCCAGCGTGTTATACAGAAAGTGGGGGTTGATTTGCGCTTGCAGCGCTTTGAACTCGGTCTCTTTGATTAACAGCCGGTTCGAGTAGTTCTCGGTAATCAGCGCGTTGATTCTCTCGATCATGAGGCGGAATGTCCGATGCAGCAGTCCCAGCTCGTTCATGGCGACAGGGGCAGCGTCCAGAGGCAGCACGTTGGCTTCTGCAAAGTTTCCTTTTTCCGCGAGCTTCATCCGGGCGATGAGACTCTCGATGGGACGTGTCAGGCCTCGGCTGAATCGGATACCGAGCAGGATCGCAACCGCGAAAATAACGGTAAACACGATAATGACCAGCTCTTTGATGAATATGATTTGCTTGAAGGTTTGATTAAAGGGCGTGACATTCATATACGTCCATCCGGTATTGCCTGATCGGTTATGTGCGATGAAGTAGGTATGGCCATCCATTTCACGGGTGAGGTACCCGTTACCGGATGACAGGGAGGATTGAATGACAGCCGGATCGAAGTGCGGCGTTGCGGGATAGATGACATCCGTACCCGAAGTCACAATTAGGTCGCCTTCCCCACCGGCGGATTTCCGGACGATTTTGTCCATATTGATACGAATAATGATGGTTCCCAAGTAGTTAAGGTCGAATAAGGTTCCAGAGTAGGATCTTATTTCCCGGGAAAGTAGAAGAGCCGAATCCGTTTCGTCCGGGTATACCCAGCGTTCTTCTCCATCCGCATCTCTGGCAAGCTGTAGAATTAACTCCTTTTTAGTGGGATGAATCGGGACGACACTGCCAACGTCCTGCTGTTTATCGTAGGAATCGATCAGGTGGATCGAATAGAGCATCGCTCGGAGCCTACATAATTCAGGAGGCGGTCCACCAGATGCTGCCGCAGGATGAGGCGGTCATAATCGGAGTCGCTCCCGGCAATGGAACGTAACATATTTTGAATCTGGGTATCGGTAATGATGTTGAAGGATAACTGTTCGATCCGCTCGAGCTCTGACTCAATCGCAGAGGAGGACAGGTGTAAGACCTGGGATGATTTGAGGTACAACTGCTCGTCGTAAATGGAGAAGGCATACTGTTGGACGATGACGGCGAAGGTAAATGCCATGGCAACGATTAAGCTGATAAGAAGGGAAAGCTTGTTTTTGATTTTCATGTTTTTATAAATCGTTATCCATTTTTGCACAGCAACGTCTCCTTGCGCTGGTCCTAAAATGTTGTGTACACATTATGTACCGGGTTGTAAACGCTGTCAATACAAGCGCCGTTATTCCAACACCTGGAATAATGAATGAGACTTTGCTTATATAGTCGGTTATTTGAACGAGGAGAACGGTTATTTGATTTTACGTTCGGAGGCTCCTAATCCATAATGGATTAGACGAAATTTTAACCAGTTGGGTCCTGAAGGAACCAAACCGTGTTTGGGGGAGGGCAGGGGAGTTTCTTCTGTTTCCGCAGGGCGTCATGGACTCAATAGTGCGGTGCGATCCGATTGGCCGGCATAGTGGTTGGCGGTTGAAGGCGCTTGGACTCCAGCGGTTGTCTCTATTTCTACGCCAACATGAAGGGGCGGAACGTTAAAGGAACTTTCGGAGTCCATAGCGAATGTATTATTATTTAAGCACCCTAAATCATGAACTGGGAGGAGTGAAACGCATGTCAACAGGTGAAAAACAATGGATTATTCCGGACGGGTATATCCCTCCTGGAAGCAGCGGAGACTTAACCAGTCATGAATCCGTCTGTGTCTTGAATTTATCCGAGCAGGATGTTGTGGTTACGATTCATGCTTACTTTGAGGATCGAGACCCATTACTGGGAATGGAAACCATCGTACCAGCTAGAAGAACCAAACACATACGAACCAGCTCCCTTCGAACGGAGAACGGGCACGGTATTCCACCAGGTATTCCCTATGCGATGGAAGTTACGAGCACTGCACCCGTATTTGTTCAATACAGCCGTCTCGATTCGACTCAGGCCGAGAATGCCTTGATGAGTGTCATGGCGTATCCGGTAACCCGATCCTAAGGAAGGTGATTGTATGGCACAGAATGTAATATATACCTCAGAGCCGCCTGAGGATTTTCGTCAACTGGAAGTTTTGTATGCTTCGCTTGGTTGGAACTCTATTCATCTATCCGTTACCGAAGCGAACTCATTCATCGGCTGTCCCATAATCTTTGACCGTTATTTTCACCTCACACTTGATCGGAACCTCACTAAAGGTTTGATCCCAATCTTTTTTGACTGCTTTCCATACATGAGGATACTTAATTCTCAATTTGTTTCCGAAGCCGGCAACGTCCGTTCGGTATTCATGTTGAATTTTATCGAGTACGGTCTCTACTAGACGTTCCACATCTTCTTCAATCATTTTTTCCACTTTTTTCAAAAAGCTAGTTTCAATGGTTTTCTCCGAAACCACCCAATGCTCGGCAATTCTTCCTTCGGACTCGATTTTTAAATCAAACGAGATGTTGTTCCCATCCACATGAGGTTCAATTTTACTTTTCATTGACAAAACTTCGTATATAAGTGGCTCACCTGTCTTTTTATCAAAGCTTTTAACTAAACCGCCTTTCCCTTTTCCGGTTATCAACGTTATGCCCTGTATTTCTTTTTCATTCAAAAAACCACGTAGTTTTCTTGTTTTTCCTTCAATGACGGCTGCTCCACTAAATTTTGTTTCTCCATTCAGCGAGACAACATTTTGTAAAAGAAAGCTGGCTCCTGAATGCAGCTTCCCTTCTATTTTGGTAAGTGTAGTTGGAGGCAAAATCTTGGTGCTTCTTTCGTGCCCGTGTGTCATTTCAACGAGTCCAAATCCTGGAATATCCATCGGTTTTTTCGATTCTAATGTTTTACTCGCACCGTTTTGAGCGATGAGAAGGAGGGCGCTTGGTCTCATTTCCTGCTCCCTATTATAAAAATCCAAAATCCTTTGCAGATCCAAAGTACGTGCAAGATCCCCTCCAATGATGATCACTTTTGAATGTTCAGCAAAGGCTCGCTTGTCGATTCTTAATATCATATTACGTAAGGTCGGCAGGATCGCGTCTCCAGTTTCAGTAACGTTGATATAAGCTTTTTGATGTGATGAACTGCTTTTTGTTTCTTTACCTGTGGTCTCTGCGGTGACAAATTGATTGGTTATCGTAATTCGATCCCGTTGAGGATGCCAGCCTGCTTGTCCCGCTGACTCTTCCTGCGCCCCCTCCTGTTTTTCCAAATCCAATGAAGTGCCTACAATAAGGCCCAAATCTTCGATTTCTTTATTGCTCCAGCATCCTGTAAGAGGTAGGAGTATAAGAAGCAACAGCGTACTCATGAGGATCCGTATCGTGATTCGCTTCAAGCTTTTCCACCTCTCAATTTCGATACCAGAAGTAAGATTATTGGCAGTACAGCAAATAATAATAACGCGACATTGCCGATGAAATCCCCAAGCTTAAAGAGGTCATTGATATTTTTGGGAGTCATGGAAATGATGTAAATAACCGGGATCAAGCCATATATAAATGGATGAATCTTCTTTTTGAACAGCTGCGCCAGCCCTAGAGCAGCCGCATAGTAGGTGATGGTAAAGGTAGTGAATATTTGCATAATCCATATCACAAGCAGCAAAGATTCAAACCGTTCAAAGATCAGACCGGGGATTTCAAAACTACGCATTAGATCGAGTGTAGGCCATGTACTCGTGACCACTCCATCGATAGAAAGGGCTCCTATGACGATGACAACGGTGATGACGTAAAAGAGCAAAGGGATGGATAGTCCGATTAGAACAACTTTTACGGCTTTGTCCGGCTGTTTCATAAACGCTACAAGGAGCAGCATAATTTCGGGTCCTAAAAATGCTAGAGCAGTTGTCTTTATTCCTTTTAGCATGGGGCCAATGCCCAACCCTAATACGGGACGGAGATTATCAAGCTCAAATATGCCTAAACTCAAAAAGGCAACCAGTAAAAAAATGATGATCGTAATAGGGAATATGATTTCAAACAAACGGGCGATCGTGTTTAATCCGCCTATGATCAGATAGAGACCTATCCACATAAACGGCAGGATGATGGCCCAGGTGGGGGTAGCTTCCAGCAAAAAAAGGCCGGTTACTTCTGCCATGGTTCTAACTTCATATGCAGAAATGGTAAAAAAGTAGCCGATAACAAATAAACTAAGGAACCCGCCTACCCATTTTCCTACAATTTCTTGGTTATATTGATAAAAGGTTTTTTCAGGAAATCGCTTGTTTAATTTCACGATGATCACCCCTACGAGCATTGCGATCATCCCGCCCAAAATAACGGTGATCCACACATCGGGTGTTTTCACCTTCTCCACAGATGTGCGGGGGAGGGTGAGGATCCCGGCAGCAAGAATATAATTGACGAGGATAACCGCTGCTTGCGAAGTCGTAATTTGTTCTTTTGAACTACCTATCATGTTGGTTTATTTCCTTTCATAGGGAGCTATCCTTAGCTGATGGAATCTTTCTTATGTATCGCCTTCCGAAGGCGTTTCATCTTCAGAAGTGGCATACGAATCATAAAGTCTTTCCAATCACTTGCTCGATAAGGAACGATCGGAGTGATAAAGGGAACACCAAAACTCTTCAACCTTACTAAATGGCTGCAAAGGAAAAGGAAAAACAGAACGACCCCATATAATCCAAACACAGCAGCGAAAAACATGGCTACAAAACGAAGCATGCGAAACGTAATTCCAGCGCTGTATTGAGGGATGGCAAAGGAAGAAATGGCAGTTAACGCCACCACGATCACCATAATTGGGCTGACAATCCCCGCTCGTACGGCTGCTTCCCCTATGACCAATCCACCGACGATGCCCATGGCTGGACCAATGGGTTTCGGCAATCGCAGGCCACCCTCCCGCAGAATCTCGATCGCTACTTCCATGATCAGTGCTTCGATTATGGCGGGAAACGGTACGCCTTCTCTCGTGCCCATGATAGACAAGGCCAGTTTGGTTGGGATCATCCCCTGGTGAAACGAGACAAACGAAATATACAAGGAGGGTCCAAAAAGCGATATAAGGGCCGCGAAATAACGCAATAGGCGAATGAGAAAACTCGGTAACCAACGATCATAATAGTCCTCTGGTGTATGCAGCATCATACTTAATGAAACCGGAACGATCAAAGCGAAAGGCGTCCCATCTAACAAGATTGCAACTCGTCCTTCCATCAAGGCACTGTAAACGCGGTCGGGACGCTCCGTATTCTGTACTTGTGTAAAAGGACTGAGGTAATTATCCTCGATCAGCTGCTCTACATAGCCTGATTCCGGTACATCATCTATCTTTATTTTTTTGATTCTTTCCTGGACCTCTTCCACCAAAGCAGGGTCAGCCATATCTTTGATATAGGCGATGACAAGTTCTTTTTTTGAACGTAGTCCTACTTGAAACTTGATGATGGATAAGTTGTAGTTCTCACCATGCTGTCGTAAAAGGGCCGTATTATCACTTAACGATTCTGTGAAACCTACCCGTGGGCCTCTAACCAATGGTTCCGAAGAAGGTTCTTCAATATTGCGTGATTTGTCTTTGGTTGTACCGAGAATGAGTACATTCTGCACGCCATCCACTAGCAGTGCGGTTGAACCTGTCAATATTTTGGACACCAAATCTTTTACATGATGTGTTTCTGTTACTTCACTAATGGTAAGAACTTGATTTTTAATAAACTCTTTAGAAACGGTTCCTTGCACAAAAGATGGATCCTGATTATTTTTTTCGCAGAAGCCCACCATAAGAGATTTCATGATGTGTTTGTCGATAAGTTCTTTATTCGACAGTCCATCTACGAAAATGATGGCTGCGCAAATGCCCGTGCCTCCTATATGAAACTCCCTAAAGTGCACATCGGAGTTATGGCCGATTTCTTTTCTTACCAATTCAAGATCCAAGGCGAAATTCCCCGTAAAATGCTCTAATGAGGCTGGAGCAGAACTCAATGTTTTGGTTTTTTCATTCTCATGTTGTTTCATTGTTGATACCCGCCATTTCCTCAGTCTTCCTTTGAGTTATGAATCCATTTAAAAAACCTTGAGATCATATACGGAATTACAAATGCGATGAAACCCTGCATAAAAACTTTCCAATCCGGAAGGTAGGAAAGCACCATTTTCCACATGTTGATCCCCCTGTTAAGGCAACATTAACGTCGTTTAAACATAAGCCTCTATAGTTCCATTATGATCTAAGCAACAACCGTTTAAACTTAAAGCATCCACGATACGGGAGTACATTAGATCATTGAAAAGTTTGGCTTGGCCAAGTCGCTGGATACGGGGGAGGGAAATAATGTTAAAATAACATCAGCCGGGTAGCTTGATGTTATTTTGCGATTTTTAGTTATTTAGGAGGTGCCATAAGATGAAGACGTTATCAGTAGGAATCATAGGGACCGGATTTGGCGGTACCGTACATGTTCCCATTCTTCAGCTGCACCCGGGGATTGAGGTGAAATCCATTGCTAGTGTCCATCGACAACGTACGGAGGACCGCTCGTGGAATGGAATTCCGTATTACAAGAATTGGCGTGACATGCTGGAGAGTGAGCCGTTGGATCTAGTATCGATCGTATCGGCACCCGTCCATCATTATGAAATGACGATGCTCGCCTTGCAGTCCGGCCGCCATGTCCTGACGGAGAAACCTCTGGGCATGAATACGGAGCAAACATTACAAATGCTGAGAGAGTCGGAACGGGTGGAACGACAAGCTTTCGTTAATTTTCAATGGAGATGGACGCCGATTCGGCAACGAATAAAACAGATGCTGCAAGATAAAGAGCTGGGAGATATTCAGCATATCAAATATACAGGGAGCTTCGCCGGATACTCCGTACTGGCTAATTCTTACCGGGGATGGGAAGCCCGTCGCGAGGATGGCGGTGGATTCCTGTTTGCGATCGGTTCGCATATGGTAGATTCACTCTTATGGTGGATGGACGAAGAGATTACGGAAGTGTACGGTGACCTGAGAACCCAGATCCCGGCCTATAACGGAGATGCAGGGCTTGAGTTCAGGGACGCTGAGGATGCCTTTACCTTTTCGGGGCGTTTTAAGGGTGGAGCCTCTGTCCTTGCGGATGTATTTTTCCCGGGAATTCGCGGAGTCGGCTGGACGTTAGAGATCTACGGGGCCAAGGGGACACTGGTGATGCGTGATGACCAAACTCTCGAATGCAGCTTCGGCGGGGCGTTAGAGCCTATCCCGATTGAACCGTATGACCCTCCGGCTAACCTGGAGGCTCCGGCAGTGCACTATTATAACGGCTTCTATCAGATGATAGATGGGATATACCACAGCATAATTGCAAACAAATCAGTGTTGAATATGCCGAATTTCGTGGACGGCCACAAGGTACAAGCTGTTCTGGATGCGATTCGTCTTTCGTCCGTTACACACAGCCGAGTCAGCGTTGATTATGGATCCATGATTCGGCATGGATAAGAGGAAAGTCAAAGGAGGCAGCAAAGGCATGATTCCGAGGCGTTTACAGATAGGCATGTGGGATTGTTTTACGGAAGAACGATGGGATGAGCTTGCTGACAAGCATGTCAGCGGGATGGAAATATGCAGTTTTCCGAATCGGGAGGCATTATTGCAGGTCAGCGATTTTTGCTGCAGCCAGCGGATCTCTTTCGGTGTTCATGCCCCGATTCTCGGCGACGCTGGATTTCGATTGCCTCTAGTTAATGCTCCCAAGTCCGAGGAATTTCAGGAAGCACTTGAACAAATCTCGGCCGAGGTTCAGTTAGCTTCCAGTGTGGGCGCAGATTATATGCTGTTCCATTATCCATTCTATCCGGTCTTTCAGGAGCCCTTTACCCCGTATCCCAGACTTCCCGATCCCGCACATCGTTATAGCTACAACCAATTGAGCAAAACAAAATTTCGGGAAATTTCCAAGCGGTTATTTGAGTTTCTCTGTGAGCTGCAGCGCCGCTATGGGCAGCGTATTGTGCTGGAGCATGATTTTTTTGGTGACTACGAGGATGTGTTTGTGGATAGTTTTCACGCTTATCCTGAAATCGGGTTTGTGCTGGATACGGCCAGGCTTGATATAACCCGCAGGGCCTTTAACGGGTTTGACCCGTATCATTTTCTTGATCGGATGGCATCCCAGGTTTATTTGGTCCATTACAGTAACGTATTTTATGATGAGGACCAATTCACGCATCATCTGCCTGTCCTGCCGGAACAGGATCATGATGTGAATTATGGAGATGCCTACGCCTATTTGCGGTATCTTGCAGAACGTAATTCACGGTTTCATGTAACGTTTGAACACAAAGCCAGTCTCATCACTCGACAGCAGCTGCATCAGATTTATAGCCGGACGGCGTTGACGCTGGAAGAGCAGGGAGGGCACGTACTAATCCGATCGTAAATCGGATAGATATATAGAGTGGGCTAGAGCTTGCAGACTCAATGGGTGAGATAATACAGGGTACAGCGTTTGAACTGAACATCAGGTGGGGAGGAGCCCTCTATGATACAGAGCTTGATCGTTGTGTTTGTACTGACGATGATTATTCATACGGCGGAAACCTTATCATACTCCGCAAGATATGCTGGGGTGAAGCTAAACAAGATTGCTGTTGCATTATCGTTGACGGGGATCATTGTGCTGGTTTCCCGAACGTCCAACTTAGTTCAAGCCCCGCTGACGGCCAAGTTTGTTGATTATGCGAAAGTGGATCCTTCGTTTGACGTACTCTCTTATTTCAGGGCGATTTTGTTAGCGGCCTCGATCGGAACGATTGTCGCAATCGCGTTGTTTCCCACCTTCGTCAATCTGTTCAGCAGAGTCATCAGCAAGCTGGAGGTCGCCGGTTCGATTCCGAAGCTGGTATCCAGTGTGACCATTGGACAGCTCAAGAACACAAGGCATTACATAAGAAAGCCCAATTTGAAATGGAGTCAGTTTCGTTATTTAGGAGTACCCAAACGGTTTATTATGCTGAATATTGTGGTCACTGCTTTTTACACAGTAGGTGTCCTGTCATCCCTGTACGCAGCCCATCTCGTTCCTCAGTACAGCACCACGGCATCCCAAGCATCCGGACTAATTAACGGAATTGCAACTATTATTTTAACGATATTTATCGATCCCCAGCTTGGTTTGATTACCGACAAGGCGACTCGGAACGAGGAAGCGAGGGACCAGCTGGGCAAAGTATATACGATGCTGATGGTTTCAAGGTTCTTTGGGACCATGCTGGCACAGCTGGTGATCATTCCGGCCGCTTATGTGATCAGTCAGATTGTGAAGTGGATATAAGAACTGTGGTTGTGGTTAGAAAGCCAGAAGGAGAGAGGAGGAATCGTAATGACGCGTAAACGTATCGTGATGGAATCCGTGCTGTTTGCTGCAGCGATATACATAGGCTATTTTGTATTTATGATGCTGCAAGGCCTGGTGCTAACACAGAGACATGTGCGGGATCTGGATTTGACCAGGCAATATGAACGGGCGGAATCCCTGCAGGCTCAGGTAGCTTTTGGCATGATCGAGCGGAATAGCGAATGGCTTGCCGTGGCTGCAATTGGAGGTTTTATTCTGCTTGGCAGTTTATATGGATGTGTCAGATGGATGTTGGCAAAACGAAGACCGCAATCCTAACATTGGATTTTCGAGAGAGCATAAACCCTGTCATGGATTTCCGTCCGAAGCCAGGGTTATTTGCCTTGAAATCTATAGTCGATGTTGGTGATTCGAAGGTGATTGGGTCACCCAATTACCCGGTAAATGTCTTCATTCAGGCAATAAATACCTTCAATACGATGATGTAAGCGCTATTTTTATGCTTGACAGTCCTTTACGATGCGTTTATGCTAAACATGCGGTTAATTGGATCACCCAATTATCGTTTGCGCAAGTAGGGATAGAGAGGGTAGTCATATGACCATTAAGAAAATTAAATATCATCGGGTGTACGAGGATGTTATCGAACAAATCAAGAATCTGATTCTGGAAGGAAATCTGGCTCCGGGTGATGTTCTTCCGACTGAACGGGAGTTGGCCCAATCGTTTGGCATTAGCCGCGGGACATTGCGGGAAGCATTCCGCATTCTGGAGCGCGAAGGATTGATTGAAGCCAGACCCGGCGGCGGGCGCTTCCTGAGCAAAGCACTGGATGTTGCCGAGGATCGCAGCCGTATTTTGGATAATATCGAACGCGCGACCATCATTGAGTTGTTAGAGGCACGTGAATTGTTTGAGACGGGAATCGTGGAGCTGGCGGCCAAGCGTGCAACCGATGAGGATATCGCCGAGATTGAGGCAGCCTTCGCAACGTGGGGGCAGATCGATCAGAATGCGGAGGATCGCTCGAAGCCGGATCAGGCGTTTCACCTGTCAATTGCCAAAGCCACACATAACGTTGTTCTCGTCAATATGATTGAATTGCATATGGATTTGCTGCAGCGGACGCTGAGCAAAACAGCCCAGATTCCGGGTCGCAAGAGCGAGGTCTACGAAGAACATTTACTTATTTTGCAAGCCATTAAGGAACGCGATCCGGTAAAAGCGAAGCTGGCTTTGCTGAACCATCTCAGCCGGGTTAAAGAAAACATACAGAAAAACTACATTCATGTTTAAGAGGGGGAGAAACGTGCCCCTTTTAGCACAAATTGGATAATCCAATTATCCAATGGTCATGAATGAATATTTTGGTAAAGAGGGACTGCAGATGAATACAGACATTCGAATTCTATCCCCCTGCGGCATGCTGGGATATGGATTTCCTGAACAATCCTTCATGAACGGGATGGAGTTTGAACTTCACGGCATCGTCGTTGATGCGGGCTCAACGGATGGGGGACCGCATAAGCTGGGTGCCGGGGTATCGATCGTCAGTAAGCGGGCGGTTAAGAAAGACCTGGATATTATGCTCACGAACGGTTTGCCCCGAAAAATTCCTATCATCATCGGCTCGGCCGGCGGCTCGGGCGCACGGACCCATGTGAATTGGACACTCGACATCATTGATGAAATTTTGGATGAGCGGGGACTTCAGGCCAAGGTATCCGTCATATGGGCCGACTTCACCCGGGAGGAAATCCATCAGGCGAAGGAAGAAGGGCGGATTAAGGCACTAAGTCCGAATATTCCGCCACTCACCAGCGAGTTGATTGACTCCACCAACAGCATCGTTGCCCAGATGGGACATGAACCTATTGTGGAAGCGCTTCAACAGGGCGTGGACATCATCGTCTGCGGCCGGGCGTATGATCCTTCGCCTTTCGCCGCGATCGGGATCTACCACGGCAAGGACCCGGGGCTATCCTATCATCTGGGCAAAATATTGGAATGTGGTGCATTGTGCGCGGAACCGGGAACAACCAAGGACAGCATTCTTGGCACGATCAGCGACGATTCGTTTACCGTTCAGTCGCTTAACCCGGACCGGACGTGCAGCCCGACTAGCGTTGCGGCACATACCTTTTATGAGAAGGAACACCCTTATATTCTGCATGGTCCCGGATTTACGCTCGATTTGGAGAATTGCCGCTTCGAGGAAGAGGAGAAAGGCATCGTTCGCGTAACCGGCAGCCGGTTCCTTCCGGCAGAGAAATATTTCATTAAGCTGGAAGGCGCCAGGCGCGTCGCTTATCGGACCTTCGTGGTGGCGGGGATCCGGGATCCGATCCTGATCGGGAAGCTGGAAGAGGTTGAGGAATATGTTCGCAATCAGGCACGGGAATATTATCGGGAAATTCCGGAATCGGATTATCAGATTCAATTTTACAACTACGGCAAGAACGGTGTTCTCGGAAGCAAGGAGCCGGAGTCGTTCGCCGGACACGAGGTCGGCGTCATGTTCGAAGTAGTGGCCAAGACGCAGGAGTTAGCGAACAGCATCTGCGCCACGGTGCGTTCCACCTTCCTGCATTATGGATACGAAGGCCGTAAATCAACGGCAGGCAATCTGGCTTTTCCATTCGCGCCAAGCGATATCGAGTTCGGTCCTGTCTATGAATTCTCCGTCTACCATCTGATGGAAATGAACAATAATGCTTTTCGGATAGAGCATCGATAAGGAGGGACCATACCATGACTCAACTCGGCGATTTGGCGAAGGTGCTGCGAAGCAAAAACTCAGGCCCCTTCGAAATTACTTTAGACGTGTTGTTTGATTCCAAAGAGCAATATGACAAAGTGAAACAGTCCGGCATCATTACAAAACAGACGATATGTGAGCTGTATCAGATACGGGAGGAGCAGATTCATCACCTGGTATTCTTCGACCAGGCGCTGGGTTTCAAAATCACGATGTCGCGGGATATATCGTCCGGCAGTGTCGGCGACCGCGACGTGTACGGAGCCCAGCAGCATGCTCCCCTCATGAAATTATCCATTGAACATCTGGAGGAGGGGTAAGCCATGAAGGTGTTGAGACGCTTAAGGCAGGATTGGGTACTGTACGCAATGCTGTCGCTGCCTCTGCTCTACTTTTTTATCTTTCACATCATTCCGCTGTACGGCATGAAGCTTGCCTTTCAGGATTACCGGATTCTGGGGGATCATGTGTGGGTCGGGTGGAAGCACTTTAAGACGCTGTTCAGCTCGCCCGCTTTCACAAGCGTACTGCAGAATACCATCATCATCAGTTTAATGAAAATCGTATTCGTATTCCCGATTCCAATCATGTTATCACTGCTTATTAATGAAGTTCGAAGCTCGAAATATCGCAAATACGTGCAATCCGTAGTTTATTTGCCGCATTTTCTATCCTGGGTCGTTATTGCCGGGATCTGGATCAGCCTCTTGAATCCTGCCGAAGGCGGAGTCAATCTGATTGCGAATTTCTTTCAACTGCCGTCCGTTGATTACATGACCAGCAAAGAGCATATTCGTTGGGTGCTTGTATTTTCCGAAATCTGGCGAAGCGCCGGCTGGGACTCCATCATCTATCTGGCAGCCATCATGAAGATCAGCCCAGGATTGTATGAAGCAGCCAAGATTGACGGGGCGACCCGCCTGCAGCAGATGAGGTTCATTACGCTTCCTCATTTATACAGCACAGTTGTAACCGTCTTCATTCTGAATCTGGGCTTCTTCATGAATGCTGGTTTCGATCAGGTGTTTAACTTTATGAACGATTCCATCATCAGTGTGGTGGATATTCTGGACACGTATGTGTACCGAATCGGTATCGGGAACGGACAGTTTGCTTACGCAACCGCAGCGAGTCTGTTCAAGGGCGTTATCGGTATCATCCTCATCCTGGGCACGCATTTCATCTCGAAGCGCTTCTCGGGCAAGGGCGTCTGGTAAAGGAGGGATTTACGATGAGACGGCTGGAAATTTCGAAAATCGTTATTTATTTAATGTTGTTTGTGTTTACGCTCATGGTATTGGTTCCTCTCCTGAATCTGCTGGCGCTGTCCTTAACCGATCCCGGCAAAGCCCACTTGATGGGCGGACTGGACATTTTTCCGAAGGGATTCTCAACGATCAATTACCAACTGTTATTGTCCAATCCCTTGATTACGGGCAGTATTCTGAATTCGGTATGGATTACCGTGGCGGGTACCTTCCTAAATCTGCTGCTGACCTCCATGGCAGCGTACGTGCTGGCCAGAACCGAGTTTATCGGTAAAAAAGTCGTGTTGTTCTTTCTGATCGTCATTATGGTGTTTGAGCCGGGCATGATTCCCGAATACCTGCTGGTAAAGGATCTCGGACTGATGAATACGCTAACATCACTGATCCTGTACAAAGCGATCAACGTGTATTACCTCTTTATTCTTATGCGGTTTATTCAGGACATTCCGGAGGAGATTCTAGAGGCTTCCCGAATCGACGGCGCAGGTCATTTTCGCTTATATAGTCAGATCATACTGCCGCTGTCCAAACCGGGACTGGCGACATTGGGTTTGTTCTATGGGGTATACCACTGGAACGAATATTTCAGAGCCACGCTCTACATTTCGGACCCGACCAAATGGCCGCTGCAGGTTGTACTCAGACAATTTGTTGTCCGCAAGGATAATACGTCCTTGATCGGCAACCAAAACATGTTCGACAGCTCGATCAACTTTGATTTTGCTTCCCTGCAGGCAGGTACGATCATGATGGCGATTGTACCGCTGTTATTCCTATATCCGTTCATTCTGAAATATTACGCGAAAGGCGAACTGGAGGGCGGAGTGAAGGATTAATCGGGAAGGCGAAGGCAGCTAACTTATAAGGCATGAATGTTCAAATTCAAAAAAGGGGAGAAAGATGAACATGAAAAAATTAAGCCTGTTACTTATCGTTGCCATGCTGGTTATGGTCATGTCGGCATGTACATCGAAATCAAACACGCCGGGAGCAGGTCAAACTGAACCCGGAACCGCCCAGTCTGACGGGGCCGGGGATCCGGTTACGCTGAAGATCGTGTACAAGGATGAAGGAACGGCAAACCCCGTTTCGGTTAAATTCTTCGAGACCTTGGAGAAATCCCTGGCCGAAGACGAAGGCTTGAACGTGAAATTCGAGCTTGTGGATCTGGCACAAGGCAGTTATGCCGAGAACCTGAATCTGCTGCTGCTGGGCGGAACCATTCCGGATATCATCTATTTCCAGGGCGGTGACCAGCAAATTGCCGATCAAGGTCTGTTGGAAGATCTGACACCTTACATTGAAAATTCAACCTACATTAAAAATATGATGGAGCCGCACAACAAGACCCGGATGGCAAGTTATCCGTATCTGCTGTGGATCAAACCGCTCGCACCTAAAACACCGGTCATCCGGGCGGATTGGTTTAATGCCATGGAGAGCTCCAAGGCCTTGATGGAGAACCCGAGTGTCGACAATTATTATGCCTTCTTCAAGGAACTGGTGGAGAAGAAGCCGGGTGAAGGCAAGCCGAGCTACGCGCTGACGGCAGCAGGCGATATTGCCGAGATCAATTTTATTTTCAATACGGCTTTCGGTTTGGATACGACTTGGCTCAAGAAGGAAGACGGAACTTATGAGTATTCCAAGGTTTCTCAGAAAGAAAAAGAAAAGCTGACGTTCTACAATAAGCTCTACAAGGAAGGGCTGCTGGACCCGCAATTCATTACAAAGCAATGGGATACCAAGGAGGACGCCTTCTATAAAGGGGAAGCTGCCGTTATCACGGGCACAGCCGGCAAAATCATCGATTTGTATGATGGAAGAATGCAGGAACTGGGCGGAGATGACGCCAATCTGATTGTGCTCCCGCCGGCCAAGGGTGAAGCACAGGGCTTCGGAGCAACCGACGTGACGAAAGAGTCCAGAGGGCTTGCGATCTCTTCGCAGTCACCGCATAAAGACGTAGCGTTCAAGGTGTTCGATTATCTTGCAAGTCCGAAGGGGCAAATGCTGGACCGCCTCGGTTTCGAAGACGAGCATTATAAGGTGGTAGACGGCGAGATCGAGCTGAACGAGAAATATTACAGCGAATGGTATGCGCGTTTCTGGGAGCCGACCGAGATCAAATCCGAAACGCCTTTGAAAACGCCGCTCCTGGGTGAACCGGGTACCGAATCGCTGAAAATGGCTACCGAATTCTACACGGAAGACAACAATTTTATCATTCCTGAGCAGTTCATTGCGAACTGGGATGCGATGAACAACCTGTACAAGGAATATTCGACGGACTTTATTACAGGCAAGAAGGACTTGTCCCAATTCGACCAATTCGTCGAAGCCTGGAATGCTGCAGGCGGTACAGAGATTACGAAATACGCCAACGAAAACATCAAGTAAGGAGCTTATAACTATGACTTCGTTTCGTGACCGGGTGAGGGGCGTGGTGATTTCCACCGCGCTCGGAGACGCAATGGGAGCTCCAATCGAGAAGTTGACTTACGGGGAGATCAAGTCCAAATACGGACGCGTGGAATCCCTTATGACAAGATGGCATAAGATGGATCTGCCTGCCGATGTCCGGCTTGGACGAGTAAGGGGGGACGGGATTGTCACGGACGATACGCTGATGACCATTGCACTCATGAATGTGTATCTTACTGAAGGCCGGCATCTGGATGCCTATGATATGGGCAATGAATTCGTGAAGGAGATTGCGTTCCGCAAGACGTTTGTCCCGGAGCTGAATGAGGAGACGTTGATCATTGACCGGTTGTTCTATCCGGAAAAATACATCTTCATGCGTCATGTGCTGGCTAATTGCGATCCGAGAGAAGGCGGCATCGGGAATATGGTGAACTGCGGGGCGGCGATGTACATCGCCCCGATCGGGATCGTCAATGCGGGCAATCCCAAGGCGGCCTATGATGAGGCCATCCTGTTTGCGATGGGTCATCAGAGCAGCTACGGCCTGGAAGCCGCGGGCGTTCTGGCTGCTTGCGTGGCGAAGGCGTTTGAGCCGGGAGTAAGCGTGGACGACATTGTCCACACTGCGATTAGCCTGGCAAAAGACGGCACGAAAGCTGCCATTGTGGAAATGACGCAAGCTGCGCGCGATCTGCGGCAGGAGCGGGATGACATGGACAAAGTGATCGAGATGTTTCAGGCGATCATGCTCAAGTATTCGCCGATGGGCGATGACGTGAACCGTCATATCGACAAGGTTGGCATCCCAAGCAATCATTATACGCCGAGCCGTCTATGGTCGATTGAAGAACTGCCGATGGCACTAGCGTTTATCGTTCTCAACGACGGCGATTACTATCGTTCGATTCTGGACGGGGTTAACTCCGGGCGCGACACAGACTCGATCGGCGTTATGGCCGGGGTAATCCTGGGCGCCATGTACGGCGGTGAGGTTATCCGCAAGGAAGATATCGAGCAGCTGAATAAGGTGAACCGCTTGGACCTGTGTGCCATCGCGGACAGGTTCAGCGGCATTGCCGCGCAGATCATTGAGGATGATCTGCGGATCAACGAGATCCGAAAGCAAATTATGAATCGTTAGCTTTTCATGCGCAAGTATATGGTTTTAAGGCTAGGAGGGAGAGTTAATGATACCTGAACATTATCTGGAGACGGTATATGCAGGATTCATCGGTATGAACATTGGCATTAGACTCGGTGCCCCCATCGAACCGGTTGCTTGGACTTACGAACGCATTCAGGATGTGTACGGCGATATACGGGATTATGTGAAGCCGTACAAAACCTTTGCCGCCGACGATGACGCGAACGGACCGGTATTCTTTATTCGCGCGCTGTATGACGATGCGACGGACCGAGAGCTTGAACCGGAAGATGTTGGCAAGGCATGGCTCAACTACGCAAGGGAAGGGATCGGCATGTTTTGGTGGGGCGGCGAGGATATTAGTACCGAGCACCGCGCTTATGTCAATCTGCGCAAAGGCATTTCTGCCCCGCGCTCCGGTTCGATTGAGGTCAACGGCACGGAGATGGCGGAGCAGATCGGCGGCCAGATCTTCATCGATTCCTGGGGCCTGCTGTTCCCGGGTCAGGCGGAGAAAGCGGCGGATTATGCGGAAAAAGCCGCCAGTGTCTCGCACGACGGGAACGGGCTGTACGGCGCCCGCTTCATGGCTGCTTGCATAGCCAAGGCCTTTGATGCTTCATCCATGGATGAGATTATCGCGGAAGGACTTCGCATGATTCCGGATGACTCCACCTATGCGCGCGTGGTCCATGCGGTCATGGACTTCCACCGGGAGCATCCAGCGGATTTCCGCGCTTGCCGTCAATATTTGGAGGATCACTGGGGATACGATAAGTATACTGGCGTATGCCACATTATCCCGAATGCGGGCGTGTGTGTGCTTGCCCTTCTGTATGGCGGGGGGGATTTTGCGCGCACGGTTGAGATCGCATCGATGTGTGGCTGGGACACCGATTGCAACGCAGGAAACGTGGGAACGATCCTTGGCGTTTACGGCGGTCTGGCGGGGATTCCAGATCATTATCGCAAGCCGATCAATGACTTCATCGTGGCTTCCAGTGTATCCGGTTATTTGAATCTGGTGGATTTTCCGACATTCGCCAAAGAGCTTGCCCTACTTGGCTATCGTCTCAATGGAGAGAAGGCACCCGAAGATTTGGTGTCGCGGGTGAAGCAAGGCGAGGTGTATTTCGATTTCGATCTGCCGGGGTCCACGCACGGCTTTCGGACAAGCAATTCGTTCAAGACGCCTGTCTTGCGCCATACAACCAAGAATACGTATGATGGCAGAGGATCCTTGGAAGTGGTCTTTGACCGACTGGTAGAAGGCGACAGCAGCAAAATCTACTATAAACCGTTCTATCGCCGGGCGGAGTTTAACGATGAGAAATATAAGCCGACCTTTGCCCCCTTGGCCTATAGCGGGCAGACCGTATCCGCCCAAATTTATGTGGATCAGTGGGAAGGCGAACCGGTAACCTTGACTCCGTATGTGCGCAATACTTATACGCAGGAGGAAGTACGTTTGGCAACGGTTACTCCAGCGTGCGGAGAGTGGAACGCGGTTGAATTCGTCATTCCGGATACCGAAGGCGCCATGATCGATGAGATCGGCTGGATACTCGAGAGCCCTTCGCCGCTCTTGAACCGCGCTATCGGCAGTTTGTTCTTCGGACAATTCCGCATCACGGGAGCGGCGGATTATACGATCGATTTTGCCAAGCAGGCCAAAGAGTTCGCTTCTGTCACTCCATTCTCTCATCATCGAGGAAAATGGGAGCTGCGTGGCGGGGCATTGCATTGTATATCTGAAGGAGATACCTCATCCTTTTCCGGCAATTACTATGCAGGAGATATGGAGATTGAAGCGACCATTAGACCGATATCAGGCACCAGCCATTGTCTGATTACAAGGGCGCAAGGGGTCATGCGGCATTATCTGGCCGGGTTCGACGGTCCGAATTCCGTATCGTTTATCAAACAGGACTTCGGGATCAAGCGTCTGATTACGGCAAGATACGATTGGGAATGGGGGAAAGAATACCGCCTGAAGCTGGTGTCCGAAAAGGATCGGTTCATCTTGCATATTAATGGAGACAATGTGCTAGAATGCAAGGAAACCGCCTATGGTCATGGCATGTTCGGCTTTGGCTGCTTGGAGGATGGCGAGAATGAGATCAAGGATGTTCGCGTCCGTACATCAGAGCCGAAGTCGGTTTAAGAGAAGGGAGCAGGTTATCTTTGCGCAAGCTAGTTGTCATTGGAAGCATTAATATGGATGTTGTGAGTAATGTAGAGCAGTTTCCCCGGCCGGGAGAAACGATTCATAGCAGGGGCACATCTTTTTTTCCTGGGGGTAAAGGGGCGAATCAGGCTGTAGCAGCAGCCTTGGCAGGTGCGGATTGTGCCATGGTCGGCGCAGTTGGTCTTGATCCTTTTGGGAATACCCTGGTTGCTTCCTTGGAGGAGCGCGGGGTTGGCGTTACATCCGTCCTCTCCAAGACAGGCACCTCGGGAATGGCGATCATCACGGTCAATGAGGCGGGCGAGAATTATATCGTGTTGTCGGAAGGAGCCAATGGGCGGTTGACCGAAGAAGATGTTGCGAATGAGGTGAAGTGGGATGGAGTATATGCGGTGCTGCTGCAGAATGAAATTCCGTGGCAGACGACGCAGTATGTTATCCAATCGGCCAACAAGGCAGGCGTTCGCGTCTGGCTGAATCCGGCACCTGCGCGAAAGATCCCTCATGTTGTGTTGCCGCTGATCGATACATTGATTGTGAACGAGACGGAAGCCGAAGTGGTAAGCGGCCTGAAGGTGGAGGACACTGCTTCAGCGGATGCGGCTGCAGCGTTGATAATCGGCAGAGGCACCTCCAACGTGATCATCACCCTTGGCGAGCAAGGCTGCTTCTACGGGAATGCACGAGGTGAGCGTTTCACCGTTCCAGCTTTCCGCGTCAGACCCGTGGATACCACGGCAGCAGGAGATACCTTCATCGGTGCTTATGCGGCAGCTTGCACGGAGGGACTGGAAACGGAAGAAGCACTTCAGTTTGCAACTGCAGCGGCTGCACTGACGGTGACCCGGCCAGGCGCGCAAGCCTCCATACCGTCCAAGGAAGAGATTCTGGCTTTTATAAATATGTAATTCGTTGCACAAGCGGGAGGGCGTCTTCGTTGCCTTCTCGCTTTTATTATTTTACCCACTCGCATTTCGAATGTGCGACGGCGGCGTCCATGACGGCGATCCACCATCTATCGCGGATCTGATGAGGTTGTAATGGGGGTGAGCCAGATTATGTGAGATCTAAATGGAGCTGCCCGACATGTTCTGCCGAACCCTTTCATATATGTAAGAGTGATAATAATGAATCTATGAAATGGGGTATCTGACCAATGGCAAAACAAAAAAGAGGCAAATCCTTGTGGAACCTACCCACTCGCGCGCGCGGTACATGTCCGGTGTGCAAGAGTACCCGAACTAAATTGTTGTATCCCCGAACCAAATCGGACGGGACTGCCCTGAAAGTGTGCAAGCGCTGCGACGGCGCTTCGCAGGAGCGGGTGGACGCTGCTGTGTAGCTAACACCACTGGCCTTGGTTGTTGTGACAGTGGGATTATTTCGTGCATGACTGTCCGAGATCCGGCTTATAAGCTTCCTCACAGGAGCATACTGAAGTCAATCTGGCTCAAGGTGTAGCTGTAAGGGCGCATGCTCAGATTTCTGTCCAACATGCAGCTCGGGTATCACCCGCTGCGTCCCAGAATCCCTGCTTTCGCTTGCCGTTCAGGGATTATCTGGAATATAATAGTTATATCTATGAGTGTGCATAGACCGTTTTCTTCGTGAAGCGGTCTATGCTTTTTTAAGAGATCAGAAAGTATAAACATCCGAGGCTTAGCATCCTGATCTCGCAAGAAAAACTTCCGCTAAATGCGGTCTGTCTTCTGAGAAAGTACGTCGATAGACGTTTTTCTTACACGAATACAAGATTTTAGAGTCGCGCTCTTATTCAAGTTGCAGCTAACTAATGTAAGAACCGGTGGAAGTTGAAATGTAAGAGAGCGGAGAAGAACATCAAGTCATTGGTGGTGGATGGTATGTTAGAGGAACGGTTAAAGGAGTACATAAGCCAGCATAAGCAATTGATGACGGATTTGGGCAGCGTTCACGACTTAGGGCTGCCGCAATGCTATATTGCTGCAGGCTACATTCGAAATTATGTGTGGGACTTGCTTCATGGGTCAGAAGGGACGGACCGGCATACGGATATCGATGTTGTATACTTCGATCCGGAGGATGTTTCTGAAGCGCGGGATATTCGATTGGAAGAGCTTCTAAGAACAACAACGGGGAACCCGAAATGGTCGGTCAAGAATCAGGCCAGAATGCATGCGAAGAATGGAGATGAGCCCTATCACTCGACTCATGATGCGTTAGCTCATTGGACGGAGACGGCTACCGCAGTCGGGGCAAGGCTGAACGCCGAAGGAGAGCTTGAACTTTGCTGTCCTTACGGACTGGAGGATTTATTTGCGCTTCGGGTTCGCAGAAGCCCTAACTTTCATAAGCGACGCTATTATTTGGAGCGGGTTGGGAAGAAGCAATGGAAGGATCAGTGGCCGCAGCTAACGATAAGCGAAGATTAGAAAAAGATAGAAAAAGGTATCCTAGCAGGAGTTGCAGTGAGCAAGGAAATAGGCTTGTCCGTATGGAATTTATAGAGTGATTTATAACGGCCAGAACAAGGGGATATAGCATGGACATTTTCAACCGCGCACGTGAAAAGGAAGTATCGTATCACGAGACATTGTATGAAGAAGCCGTACTGTTTCAACCTGGGAGCTGGTTAGCCAAGCCCGTTCAGACGGTCCTGGATCATTTGGAATTATTGTCGTTTCGTGAGATGCGGGTACTGGATCTAGGCTGTGGCGTCGGGCGTAACAGCATCCCGGTTGCGGAGCGGATCCAAGCGGTGAACGGGAAGGTCATCTGCGTGGATCTGCTGCCATCGGCAGTTGATAAGCTGCAGCAGTATGCCGAATTGTATGGGGTAAACTCAAATCTTGAGGCACTTGTGGCAGACGTAGAACACTATGAAATTGCCGAGGATACTTATCATTACGTCATCGCATGCTCATGTCTGGAGCATATGAGCTCCGAGGAAGCCTTTGTATCCAAGATCAAACAGATGCAGGCTGGAACCGTGGAGCAGGGCATACATTGCATATTGATGAGCACAGAGGTGAAGGAAATCGATCAGGAAACGGGCTTGGAGGAGAGAGGCTTAATCGAGTTGAATCTATCCACAGGCAGAGCCTTCTCCATCCTTGATGAGCTGTATTCGGAATGGGAGATCTTAACGAGGCGGCAGGTGCAGCAGGATATTCAGGAAGTGAAGGATGGGAGAGACGTACTTTTCCGAAGTCAATGGATTACCTTCACTGCAAGAAAAGGAGTGTGTTGACCGTGGTGAAACATACGCATCTCGGCGTTTATGGAGTACTGATTCAGTATGATCATATCCTGTTGATCCAGAAAGCGAGAGGACCGCACAAGGGGAAGTGGGATTTACCGGGCGGCTCCATTGAGTTCGGAGAAGAGCCGGAGCATACGCTGCAGCGCGAATTTTTAGAGGAAACCGGGCTTTCTCCAATAAAGGGGAGCATTCGGACGGCTGTATCTTACACGATCGTATATCAGTATGAAGCGAATCAGATGGAAGAGCTGCATCACATCGGCATCATGTATGATGTCGAGCTGTTGGATCTTCAAGCTGTTATCAAAACGGACGGTGACGGCCAAGACTCATTAGGAGCCAAATGGATTCCTTTGGAGTCATTGGAGTTGTTGCCGTTAACACCGTTTGTAGAGATGATGATGGAGCCCGTATTAAAGGGTGAGGCTCATAAAAAAGCAGAGGTTGAAGGATGACGACTATCTATTTTGTGAGACATGCGGAAGCTCCCTTTATCGATGGGAAGGAGAGGTCGCGGGGATTGTCCGCGGAGGGTTCCCACGCTGCGGTTCGAGTCAAGGAATTGCTCCTGGGAGAAGGGATTGATGCTATCCTTGCAAGCCCCTATCAGCGAGCCAAGGACACGGTCCAACCATTGGCGGATGCTTTAGGACTCCCGATTGCGGAGCAAGAGGACTTAAGGGAACGGAAGGTCGGAGATTTTCAGGGGCATTCCTTCCTCGAGGCCAAAAAGATACTGTTTCAGGATCCAACCACGCCTTTCCCCGGAGGGGAATCCAGCAAAATCGCACAAAGCCGAGCAGTCCAGGTGCTAGAGGAAATCTTGAATACGCATATAGGAAAGCGTGTTGTGATTGGCACGCACGGCGACATTATGACACTTATGCTGCGGCATTATGATCAACGGTTCGATTATCTTTTCTGGCAAGGAACGACGCTGCCCGATATATACCGAGTCGAGTTTGAAGAAGGGCGGCTTGTGAATATCGCGCGGTTATGGAGCGAGCAATAATGCAGGTGTACTTTACATGATACATAAGGGAGCTGTCCTACATGAAGGGTCTGCTCAGACGGACGATTCGTCAGATTAAAAATGTGTCCAATGAAGAAATGGCTGTGCTCAGGATGGTATCCTTGCACAGCCATTTTTTGCATTTTCGGTTCGTTGCCGCTTCGAAAGCAGTAGACATGATGTAGGCCGTACCCTACTTAAAATTTGAAAATGTTGATCGTTTTTTGCAGCTGGAAGACGGCATTATTCATCGCTTCTGCTTCCTCGGCCATCTTCTGCATCGAAGAGATGCCTTCATTCATGGATGCCGACACCTGCTCCGTTCCTGCGGCGGATTGCTGCGTGATCGCCGATATGTTCTGAATGGCGGAAGAAATACTCTTCGCACTTTCCAGCATGGATTCGCTCTCTTTGGAGAAAGCGGCGATCTGTTCCGAAATATACTGCACACTGTTTACAATCTCCATGAACACCAGCTCAGCTTCACGGATCATTTCGGTTTGCTGTCTGACGACCTCTTCATTAATTTTTATGTTCTGAGTCGCATGTTTGACATCCGATTCGATGCTCCTTACGAGATTGAATACTTCCCGCGTTGATGATGTGGATTCCTCAGCCAATTTACGCACCTCTTGTGCGACAACGGCAAAGCCAGCGCCATGCTCGCCTGCCCTTGCCGCTTCAATGGATGCGTTTAAGGATAACAAGTTGGTCTGATCGGCAAGTTCCGAGATCGTCTCCGTGATCTGCGTAATTCCCCTGGCGCTCTTAGCCAGCGCATCAATGGATTCCGAGACCTTGGCCGTTGCGTCAATATTACGCTGCATCCCTGCAGACTGCTTGGCAACGGAGTCCCTTCCTTGCTCCACCAGTCCCAGCGTTTCGATCGAACGGGTATTCATTTCCTGGGTTGAATGCGTATAATTGCTGACCTTCTCTTCGATCTCACCGATGGAATGCGTCATTTCGGCTACATCTTCCGAAATTTCGTTAGCGCCGACGGCCAGCTCATTGGAGGATATGGAGACTTGATTCATCACTTGAATGAGCTCCTGGTTCTTAATCGAGATGTTGGAGCTTGACGACATGACCTGGCGGGTGATATCCGAGGTTTCCTGCAATATTTTTCGAAGCTTGTCCACCATGCTGTTGAACGTTCGGCTGAGATCGTTCATGCCCCCAACCTCTTCTACCTGGAAGGTGAAATCGCCTTTGGCGATTTTGGCGGAAACGCTGGAGATTTCCGCAAAGGAATTGGTAAGCGTTTTCTCAATAAGACGAGAAAGAGGAAAAGTAAGACCGGTTAGTGCCACGACGATGACCACGCCAATGATTGCTTTACCCATCAGAATAAATGCAAGCAGCATTGGAACCGCAAACAAAGCGGCAATGAGAAAACAGGCTGCGGTAATTTTTCGCGAGATAGGGAGTCTGTTGAACCATGCCATAAGAATGAGTCCTCCTCAACAACATAGGATATATTTACCATGATTATAGCATCGACAGGCAAAACTAGATATAACGAATTGACAAAAAGTGTTGGATTAGGTCGAAAGAACTGAAATTGAGGAGGGAGAGGGGAGACGCATCAAATATGCGAATCCCCACTTGATGCACAGATATGAAGTGGTTTTATTTTACAGCTCGGAATAAGGCGGAAGCGAGATAATCGGTATTATCCAGGATCATGCGGTCATGCTTGAACAGCGTTTCCCAGAGCGCCACATCGAACAGGAGTCCTTTATCGCGCTGTTCAAATGTATCCAGATGACGTGTTTGCTCTTCCTTTAACTGCTCATTGAAGTGGTTATACTCCAGAATTTCTTCCTGTTTAAACCCGCAAGCCAAGAGGGAGTCTGCCCATTCTTCCCGCATCATGAGATTAGGAATTCCGAAGAATTCGAGCAGTTCCTGAAGTTTTGCCTCCGGCATGGGTTTATCAAGCAGCAATTCTCTATCCTGCAGGACGCCTCCATGATCCAGAACGCGGTAATATTCGGGCAGCGATTTCGAAGTATCCGTAAATACGGTAACGGACTCGGCCATGATTAGGTCGAATTGGTTGTCCTCGAAAGGCAATGCGCATACATCCGCTTGTTGGAACTGCACGTCGATTTCCATCGCTTCGGCTCTTGCACGGGCTTTTTTGATCATATTTTCGTTCAGGTCAATGGCCGTTACTTGATACCCCATCTCCGAAAGATGGCATGCGGTTCTGCCCGTTCCACACCCGACCTCCAGAATTCGGCTGCCCGGTTGAATAGGATAATTCTTCAGCATTCGGAGGGTTGCCTCGAATCCTCCCGGGTGGGCACTACCCATACCTAATTTGGAGAGCATATGAATATAGTTCATCTCATCTATCCCTTCTTCCTTGTCATCAACATGAGGGTAATCGTTTATTTACCATATGATTCAGGTACGTTTAGGGTTTTAGCTGAATTAGATATTTTGAGCCCTTTTTTCGGGAGGATCAGAATCATAATGGAGGAAACGTCATGAGGATGGAACCGGTAGAAGCAGCGGAACGCATCATTCAACACGATTATCCCCACTGTTTGCTAGCTGTGCTTGGCGGCAGCGCGAGCAGAGGCGAATATAATGAACAATCCGATTTGGACATCATGGTCATTGAGCGAGATAGTTATGATTTCAGGAGGAAGACGATAGAGGTACATGGGTGGATCGCGGAAATATTTATATTGTCTTTATCCTCCTATCGCGAATATTTCGACGAGGGAGTGAGCGCGGCGAATCCTTCATTGCAGCGGATGGTCGTAGAAGGGACGGTGCTGCGTGCGCTGCCTGAGGGGGAAGAGGTGCGGGCGGAAGCCCGAAGCGACTTGAATTACGGACCCATGCCCTTGACGCTAAACGACATTGACGAGTACCGTTATATGCTAACCGAGTACATGCTGGATTTGAACAGTCCCCGAAGGGATGGCGAAAAATGGTTTACGGTGCACAAAATAGCGGCGATTCTCTGTGATTTTGTACTTAGGGTGAACCGGGAGTGGACCGGTGAAGGGAAAACACTGTTCCGCCTGTTCAACTGCTATGACTCGATCTTGGGAGAACGATTGGAAGCAGCGCTCGCGGCGATGTATCGCCAGGATGATCCTTCAGTTCTAATCGCATTCACCGAGGAAATGCTCCGTCCGTACGGAGGCAAGCTTCTCATCGGTTATGAGGAATAAAATTTCCTTGCCAATATAAAAAAGAGGGGTACATTAGCCGTGACGCTAGCACGACGCGGGCAATACTTTAATAGTGTGATTACATCACTTCATTCTTTAAATCCAGGAGGGGATTTTCATGAGCGGAGTATATGGCGGCGGTGGATGGAACAATTCTGTAGGAATTATTTTGGTTCTCTTTATCCTGCTCGTAATCATCTTGAGTGCTTGGGTTTAAACCGTCAAGCTTCTTGGCAGTAGTGACAGGAAGCCCGGTGCTTGCCGGGCTTTTGTCTGCCTCAATAGAACTCAATTCGATGCGGCTTTGACCGAAGGGCTGTGTGCGGACACAACTGCAGTCATGACCAAATGGCTGCTGTCGGATTGAATCGCATGTAAAAACGCCTCTTTAAGCGCTCCAAACACCTGGGCCAGTGCCCCGTCCAATCGGCTGGCGTAATGAACGCTTCCGGCGAATGTCCCAGCTGCCTTCGCACGATGAACTTCATCGTAGATGACATCCATGTAGTTATCGGTACCCATGGGGTAAAGAGCGAATTGGCAGGCAGTCTCAATATCGGCATGTTCCCCGATGTCGCTGTTTAAGAGAGTCGAATCCTCAGTCATATATACATCGGCGTCCGTATCTCCAGGGCAACCGATGGAATAAGTACCATTAAAAACGGTGTGCACGCCACTCGCCGCAGCATGGGCGAATATCGCCCTTGTAACATCAAAAACATGCTCTGCACGTCCGCGAATACAGGTGCTCACATCATCTGTCTGAACCCACACCTTCCCCGTATCCACGGATTGTAGCGCGCCCATGATGACCTCCACAAACCGGTCCGTCATGGGAAATACCGAGAACCGGCACCCGACGATCCGACTGGTTCCGCATACAAGCTCATTCATTGTTATTTCCTCCCTATGATATAAGTCCACACGCAAAAAAACCGCACCCCATGAAGAAAGTGCAGTTATGCCTATGAAAAGAAATAAACATAAATGCTACACTTCCCCACGCTAGTATGACCTAGATCGGGTGTTAAGGGTTAACGGCAAAACGCCGTCTCTCAGCACATGGCACCCCTAGTACAGCCAACATCCTATGTAGTTGAGTTGGTTATCGCAAGTTTGCCCGGAGCTTCTATTATCTTAGAAGTTCGAGGGTTCTTACCTGACTAATTGTATCGTTTAGTGATCGATTTTTCAATCTTTGCCCTTATAAAAAGACCGCCTATCCAAGTTACTGGAACTTAGGGAGGCGGCCTTTTTCATCTATTTAATTAGTTGTATACTTTTACGCGATCTTCAAGTGGTGCAAATTCTTTTTCGCCTGGTTCAGCAACCGGCTTACCGAAAGGCATTTGAGCAAGCAGCTTCCAGTTTTCCGGGATGTTCCATTCGGATTTTACTTTTTCGTCGATCAGCGGGTTGTAGTGCTGCAGGGATGCACCCAGACCTTCTGCTTCAAGGGATGTCCATACTACAAATTGCAGCATGCCGTTGGATTGGTTGGACCAAACCGGGAAGTTGTCGGCATAAGCGGCAAAGTTTTGTTGCAGACCGGCAATGACGTTGTTGTCCTCGAAGAACAATACCGTACCGTAACCAGCGCGGAATGCGCCCATTTTGTCGGCAGTGGATTTGAATGCTTCTTCATCGCCAACGACTTCCTTCAGAATGCCTTCCGTGATGTTCCACAATTTATCGTGCTGTTCGCCAAGCAATACAACGACGCGTGCACTTTGGGAGTTGAAAGAAGACGGGGTATACTTAACCGCTTCGTTTACGATTTCCTGAATACGTTCGTCCGAGATTACGGATTCTTTGCTAATCCCGTAATAAGAACGGCGATTTTTGAGTGCAGCTGAGAAATCTTTAGACATTGAAAAAAAACCTCCTGGTGTAATCGAATTTGCATACGCCTGATAAAAAGATGTCCTCTCCTTCAAGCAAATATGCAATTTGCTTATTAGCAATATTTTTAATTATCATTCCACATTAACTTACGTTTAGTTAGGAATAATATTTATGTTAGTATGTTAATATAACTTAGAGTAATTGTCAACGACTTTTGAATACATATTATTTTCCTAAACTATTTCATATGAATTGAATCCGTCTGGTTTCTAGAGAAGCTTCATTATATGGAGGTTTAAACGAAAGGAGTGCTTCCTGCCTGAGGACATTAGCTTATGTCTTCTCGAAACTTCACATTATGAACAATTCATGAACAAAATATACAAGTATGAACAAATTAATTGATTTTGATTCTCAATTACACTTGTCGAGCCAGAATGAGGATGATATAATGCATATCAGAGCGCGATTGATAATCAATCTCAATGAGAATGGTGTTGGAAATTGCGAGATCCCGGATATTTAGAGACATACGCATAGAAGGAAGAGCCATGAAGATTAGATACTTATTTGCAGCCGTTGTGGTACTCTCGATAATCTCATTATTTATTGGAGTTAAAGATATCTCGCCACTGCAACTGTTCTCGATGACAGAACAACAACAGCATATTATGCTTGTAAGCCGGATTCCTAGGCTTGTCAGTCTCATATTGGCGGGTGTCAGCATGAGTATCTGCGGATTGATCATGCAGCAGCTCAGCCGCAATAAGTTCGTATCGCCGACCACGGCAGGTACGATGGACTCTGCCAGATTGGGGATTTTGGTAGCCATGCTCGTCTTCACGACAAGCGGTCCGCTTACCAAAATGCTGGTGGCATTTGTATTCGCTCTGGCAGGAACCTTTATCTTCATGAAGATACTGGATCGGATTAAGTTCAAGGATGCGATCTTCATCCCGCTCGTAGGGCTGATGTTTGGTAATATCGTCAGTTCGATAGCCACCTTCTTTGCTTACAAATATGATCTTATTCAGAATATGTCCGCATGGCTTCAGGGTGATTTTTCCATGATCATGAAGGGCCAGTATGAAATGCTCTATATTAGTATCCCGCTTTTGATTCTGGCGTATCTGTTCGCCAACAAGTTTACGGTGGCCGGAATGGGAGAGGAGTTTGCAACTAACCTGGGTCTTCACTACCGGAGAGTTGTGAATCTGGGATTGGTCATCGTGGCGCTGGTTACGGCATCTGTCGTGCTGACGGTCGGCGTGATTCCGTTTCTTGGTCTGATCATACCTAATATTGTCAGTTTGTACTTAGGAGACCACTTGAAAAAAAGCCTTTCGCATACCGCGCTGCTGGGGGCCGGGTTCGTACTGTTCTGTGACATCCTGGGCCGGATCATTATTTATCCCTATGAAATTCCGATTAGTCTAACCGTGGGCGTACTCGGAAGCGGTATATTCATTTTCTTACTGATGAGGAGAAAGGCTTATGACTTATAAAGCCAAACTCGGCCTGTTGGCCGCAGCGGCAATCATCCTGGTGGCAGTCTTTCTGTTCATTGATCTTGGCGGCAATTGGGATTACGCGCTTCCAAGAAGAATCAAGAAGGTGCTTGCCATTATTCTGACCGGCGGAGCGATTGCTCTGTCTACCACGGTGTTTCAAACGGTCACGAATAACCGGATACTGACGCCAAGCGTTATGGGATTAGATTCCTTATATGTACTGATCCAGACCACCGTCATTTTCGTCTTCGGATCCTTCACACTGTATAAACTGGGCAGCAACGTTAACTTTCTGATCAACGTCGGCGGGATGATCCTGTTTGCCGGAGTCTTATACAAGATCCTGTTCAAAAGGGAAGGAAACAACATTTACTTCCTGCTGCTAATCGGCATGATTTTTGGAACCCTGTTCTCCAGCATGTCTTCCTTTATGGAGGTACTGATTGACCCGAACGAGTTCCAGTTTGTGGCCGACAAGATGTTTGCCAGCTTTAACAATGTGAAGACCGAGCTTCTGGTCCTTTCCGTCATTGTCGTTGTGCTGACATTGCTGTACTTTGCCCGATTTGCCAAGTACCTGAACGTGCTGGCACTTGGCCGTGAGCAGGCGATCAATCTCGGTGTGAATTATGATTATGTTGTGAAGCGGCTTCTGATTGTGGTTGCCGTTCTAATCTCGGTGGCTACCGCTTTGGTAGGGCCGATCACATTCCTCGGGCTCCTGGTTGTCAATGTTGCGTACGAAGTTATGAAGACATACAGGCATTCGTATTTAATTGCAGCATCCATACTGATTAGCATTATTGCATTGGTAGGCGGTCAATTGGTTGTAGAGCGGGTGTTTACGTTCTCTACCACGCTCAGCGTCATTATCAACTTCATCGGCGGTGTCTACTTCATATACCTGCTACTAAAGGAGAGTAAAGCATGATCCAGGTTACGAACGTATCGAAAGTCTATGGCGGCAAAAAAGTCGTTGATAACGTGTCGGTTACGATCCCGAAAGGTCAAATCACTTCCTTTATCGGCCCGAATGGTGCCGGCAAGAGTACCTTGCTGTCCATGATTAGCAGATTAACAGGGAAGGACAGCGGACAAATTACGGTGGACGGTAAAGAGGTTAGCCAATGGAAGAGCGGCGATCTGGCGAAGAAGGTTTCCATCCTGAAACAATCCAACCATATCAGCCTCCGTCTGACGGTGCGTGAGCTTGTATCCTTCGGTCGTTTTCCTTACTCTCAGGGCAGATTGAACGCGGAAGATGAGAAATACGTAGATGAGGCGATATCTTATATGGAGCTTGGGGATATGCAGCATAAATATCTTCATCAGCTCAGCGGCGGTCAGACCCAGCGTGCTTACATTGCGATGGTAATCGCCCAGAATACAGAATATATCCTGCTGGATGAGCCTCTGAACAATCTGGACATGAAACATTCCGTACAGATTATGAAGATTCTTAGAAAGCTTGTCGCTGATCTGAACAAGACGATTGTAATCGTGATTCATGACATCAACTTCGCTTCCTTCTATTCGGATTACATCGTGGCATTGAAGGATGGAGCCATTGAAAGCGAAGGGAAGACCGAGAACATCATTCAAAGCAATGTGCTTCGCGGAATCTATGACATGGACATTGAGATCGAAGAGATTAATGACAATCGGGTATGCGTCTACTATGGCTAGGGGACATGGTAGTAGTGAGAGGGGATAAGGATTCTGGGGGAACAGAAGCACGGAATCCTTAATCATATACAAGGACAGGGCTGCCTTGGTTACAGGACGGCATGGTTTAGTCTGTTCGCATTAAATTACATATTCAACCACAAATTCAAATATATGTTGAATTATGAAAGCTTTTAAATATAAAAATGGGGTGTAAAATAATGAAAAAATGGTTGGCTTTATTTATGGTAGCAATGTTCACGCTTGTACTCGCGGCTTGTGGTCAAGACGATAAAACAAGCGGCGCAGGCGGCGGAGATGCAGCTGGAGATACACCGGCTGCAACCGATGAAATCACGATTACCCATCAACTGGGCAAAACACCAGTGAAGAAGAATCCTTCCCGCGTCGTTGTTTTCGATTTTGGTATTCTGGACTCTGTCGATAAACTGGGCGTTGAGGTTCTGGGCGTACCCCAAGCAAATGTCCCGGCCTACCTGTCCAAATTCGAAGACAAGAAATATGAGAATGTGGGCAGCTTGAAAGAGCCTGACTTCGAGAAAATCAACAGCATTAAACCGGATCTGATCATCATTTCCGGCAGACAGCAAGATGCGTATGATGAACTCAGCAAAATTGCCCCAACCATCTTCCTGGGTGTGGATACAAGCAAATACATGGAATCCTTTAAAGCAAACATGAACACGCTGGGTCAAATCTTTGGTAAAGAAGCAGAAGTTGAAAAAGAGCTTGCTACAATTGACGAGAACATCAAAGCTTTGAATGAAAAAGCTACAGCAACCGGCAAGAAGGCATTGATCATCCTGGCTAATGAAGGCAAAATCAGTGCATACGGACCAGGTTCCCGCTTTGGCCTTCTGCACGACGTGTTCGGTTTCGGAGCTGTAGATCCTAACATTGAAGTCAGCACACATGGTAAAGACATTTCGAATGAGTACATCGTTGAGATGAACCCGGATTATCTCTTTGTTGTCGATCGTGGTGCAGCGGTTGCCACAGGCGAAGGGGATTCAGGCGCTAAAGCGGTCGTTGAGAACGAGCTTGTGAATACAACAAACGCGGCGAAAGAGGGTAACATCGTTTACTTGAATCCGGATTTCTGGTATCTTTCCGGTGGCGGCCTGACGTCCGTATCCGAGATGATCACGGAAGTAGACGCAGCGATTAAATAAGTTAGCGAAGTCGTTATGAATATAGGAACACTGGAGCTTTCACATGAGCTCCGGTGTTTTATTTTTTTGCATTAGGGTAAGTGGGTAACGGATAATAAGAAGGACGATTCGTAACCTTACAAGATGATAATCAACAGACACTTGCAGCCATGAAGAGACGATGAGGAGGTCTTTACTATGTTTCGAAATCAAATCTATATTGCTGGAGAATGGATTCAGACCAAAGAACAGATGGATGTATATAATCCGGCGGATGGCAAGGCGATAGCTACCGTGTCCAAGGCCGGCAAGAAGGAAGCTGCCCTGGCCGTCGATGCGGCAGCCGATGCTTTTCCGGCATGGTCCCGCAGAACGGCGAATGAGCGAGGGGAACTGCTGCGCCGCTGGCACCAGCTCATAGCGGAGCATACGGATGAATTGGCGCGGATTATGACCACAGAGCAGGGGAAACCGCTGAAGGAAGCTGCGGGCGAGATACAATATGCCAACAGCTTTGTGTCCTGGTATGCGGAGGAAGGCAAACGAATCTACGGTGAGACCATACCCGGATCATCCAGCCGCCAACGCATCATTGTAACGAAGCAGCCCGTTGGCGTCGTAGCAGCAATTACGCCGTGGAACTTTCCGGCCTCCATGATTACCCGTAAGGTGGCGCCTGCACTGGCCGCCGGCTGTACTGTGGTGATCAAGCCATCCGGTGAGACGCCATTCACGGCCATCAAGCTGGTGGAGCTTGCCGATCAGGCCGGTATTCCTGCCGGGGTCATTAACATCGTAACTGGATCTTCAAGCGACATTTCCGGCGTGTGGCAGGCGGACAGCCGCGTAAGAAAACTGTCTTTTACGGGATCAACCGAGGTGGGGAAACAGCTGATGGCCGGAGCTGCCGCTAACGTCAAGAAAATATCGCTGGAGCTTGGCGGTCATGCACCGTTTATTGTGACGGATCAGGCTGACCTGAACCAAGCAGCTGTCGGATTAATCTCCTCTAAATTCCGCAATGGGGGACAGACCTGCGTGTGTGCCAACCGTGTATATGTTCAGGAAGGCATTGCACAGGAATTTGCCGCGAAGTTTGCTGAGCTAGTCAAACAATTGAAGGTAGGAAATGGACTGGAGAATGGCGTTGATATCGGTCCTTTGATTAACCGGGACGCTGTGGATAAAGTCGTAAGACAGATCAAGGACGCGGAAGAGAAGGGCGGAGTCATACTGGCAGGAGGTCAAGCATTATCTGAGCTGGGTCGCAATTATATTGAGCCGACGGTCATCATGAACGCAACCGATGACATGGAGTGTATGAACGAGGAAACCTTCGGCCCCCTTGCGCCGATTACCACTTTCCGGACGATAGACGAAGCGGTGCAGCGTGCCAATAACAGTCCTTATGGCTTAGCCGCCTATGTATTTACACAGAATCTAGGCGAAGCGGTTCACATAGCGGAATCGCTGGATTACGGGATTGTGGGTGTCAATGATCCAGTACCTTCGACGGCGCAAGCGCCATTCGGCGGATTCAAAGAGAGTGGGCTCGGCCGAGAAGGCGGGCACTACGGAATGGATGAGTTCCTGGAGGTGAAGTATATTTCGCTTGGTTTATAAGAGCGGGGCGAGTATATCTTTGCACAAGAACGCGAAACGGGTGGATTGACAGCATATATCTTACTGCGCTACTCCATGCCAATTCAAAATTAAGGGGCATGCTCAAGGTATTCAGACCATGAGTATGCCCCTTTTTTATTATGGTTGCAGGATGATGGGTTTGCCAGTTTCCGCGGATTCATCGGCGGCAAGCGTCACTTCCAGCGTCTTGAAGCCGTCTTCATAAGATGCCAGGACTAGGCTCGGATCGTTGTTACGAATGGCGTCAATCAAGGCGTTGGTTAGGTTCTTGTAAAAGTCCGTTTTGCTGCGGTACACGATTTCCTTCTCCTTGTCTACAATGGAGAGCGTGGTTCCGTCCAGCACGACGCGGAAGTCGCGGCCCATGATCTCGATTCCGCTGCGGTGATCGAACTGGATAAATCCAGTTTGCATATGGCCGACGGCTCCGGAATCCAACACGAATTGGATGGCGCCCACATCCGGAATGTCGAGGTCCGGAATGTCGTCTACCAGCAGCAGCTTCATATCGGCATACAGGCGGGTGATATCGCCGCACAGGTAGCGAACCAGATCCATGGTGTGCGTGGATTGCTCAACCAGCTGTCCGCCGGATAATGCCTTCTTCCGCCACCAAGGAGTCGGTACAGGCGTTGTTATGTAGTGGGCGCGAACCATGCCGATCTTCTTGTCCTTGAGAAAATCTTTGGCGATTGCAACGGTGTCCAGGTACCGAAGACAGTAGCCGGAAGCTGCAATGATTCCGCTTTCAGCAATGACCCTGGCTTTGTGGCGGACGGACTGGGCGTCCAGTCCCAGCGGCTTCTCCACCATCAGGTGAATACCCTTTGCGGCTGCCTGTTCTTCGATATCACCATGGCAAAATGGCGGAATGCATACATACAGCACATCCAGCTGCTCTTGCTCCAGCATCGTGCTGCCGTCTGTATAATAAGCTGTGCCGTACAGTTCGGCCTGCTGCTGCGCTAACGCTTCATTGGTATCGCATATTGCAGCCAGCTGAACGTGTTCGTTCCCGTGAAGGTTTTTGATATGGACGGCGCCCATGCCTCCCGCTCCTAGCACGCCTGCTTTAATCATAGGTTGCCTCACTCCTGATCGTATAAGATGATGGTTACATATTCCGGTAACTCGATTACTCACACGTGATTATAGCCCCGCTATCCATATTATTCAAGCATTCATTTGAACCTAGATTGACGGACCCGCAATGATAAAAAGCACAGAAGACCTCCTCAAATACCACGAGTACGCCTTCTGTGCCGCTGTTTCGAATAAAGCATAGGCCTGTACGCCATGTCTGTCCGCTAACTCTGCTGCGCTTCCTCCACCCGGATCGGATATCCGCAATGCCGGCAAAAGCCCGGGATCGAAGCATAGGCAGCACCATGGATTCTTTCTAGGGTGCCTGCTCCAATAACTAACCCTGTAACATTTCCGTCCACTCTTTTTTCTGCATGGTTCGTGCTTTCCGAGTTCTATCCCTTAATCCCGTTCATGGCAATGCCTTCAATGAAGTAACGCTGCAGGAAGATAAACAGAATGATGATGGGAAGGGTAGCCATTAGGGCGCCTGCCATCAGCAGCGGGTAATCGGTGGAATGCTGTCCCTGGAAGCTGGATATCCCGATCGAAAGCACGCGCATCTCCTCAGAGCTCGTCATGATGAGCGGCCACAGAAGATCGTTCCATGAGGCTAATATGGTGAAGATCGCCAGGGAGACGAGAGCCGCCTTGGATAAAGGCAAGTAAATATTCCAGTAAATCCGGAAGTAACTGCAGCCGTCAATTTTGGCGGCTTCTTCCAGATCCTTCGGCAGCGTCATAAAGAACTGTCTCAGTAAGAATGTACCGAAGGCACTGAATATGCCGGGTATGATCAGTACATAGAATGTGTCCAGCCAATTGAACTCGCGCATGATGACAAAGCTCGGAATCATAACGACCTGGGAAGGGACCATCAACACGGCCAGGAGCGCGAGAAAGATGGCGTTCTTGAAAGGGAATCTCAAGCTGGCAAACGCATAGGCTGCAAGGGAGCACAGAATGAGTTGGCCAGCCGTTCGTCCCACCGTCACGATAATGGTGTTCAAGTAGTAGGTACCGAAGTCGATGGTTTGGATGACCCGCAGGTAGTTGTCCGGGTGCCAGTCCACAGGCAGCCATTTGGGCGGAACGGACATGGAGTCCGCAAAGGACTTGAAGGATGTGGATATCATCCACAGAAACGGCATAATCATGAGCAGCGCCCCGACAGCTAACAGGATGTGGGCCGCCAGACGGCTTGCTTTTCCCGTATTGGTTGAAGTATTCACGTCTACACACCTCCTGTTATTGGTAGTGGACCCAGCGTTTCTGAATATACATCTGGACCATGGTGATGATCAGAATAACGATAAACAGAATGAAGGCCTGCGCTGAAGCATAACCCATGTTGAAGTATTTGAAGCCGTCTTCCCAGATGCTGTATACAACCGTTCGAGTGGATTCCAGCATCGTGGTCTGTTGATCCATCATGATGAAGATCAGGTCAAACACCTGGAACGAATTGATGAAGGACATGACCAAGACAAAGAATAAGCTGGGCGTGAGCAGAGGAAGTGTAATTCGGAAAAACTTATACAACGTCCCCGCTCCGTCAAGCGAAGCCGCTTCATAATAGCTGCCGGAGATGCCCTGCAGACCGGACAGCAGAATGACGGCATTGTATCCGATGCTGCTCCAGACACTGACAAGCACGATGGAGAACAAGGCGAATCGCTCATCGAACAGCCAGTTGGGCTGCGGCAGGTTCATGACGCCCAGCACATGGTTGATCAATCCGAATTCGGAGTTGTATAACCATTTCCATACCATGCCGACCGCGATCGGCATGGTGATGACGGGAATGAAATAAAGGGTGCGGTAGAATACCATACCTTTGATCTTCTGGTTCAAGAGCACGGCTAGCACCGTTGCGAGTGCAACGGATAATGGCACCGTACCGACGGTATACAGCATTGTGTTGAGCAAGGAACCGGTGAATTTGTCGTCCTTCATCAAATTTGCGAAGTTATCGAATCCGATGAACTGAGGTGAAGTTAGTCCATCCCACGACGTAAACGACAGGAATAGAGATGCTGCGGAAGGTGCCATGTAGAACAGACCGAGGCCCAGTACAACTGGAAGAATGAAAATATACCCCCAGACAGCTTCGTGTACGGCAAGTTTCCCAACCTTTCGCTTGGTTGTCGTTTTAGGAGGTTCTGTGGTCACAGTGATGGGAGAGCTCACAGGCTGCACCGTCCTTTCTTAATTTCCGTATTGGGAGCGGCTGCTCATCATTTCGTTTCTGTCGCAAGGATCGCATTCATCTGTTCGCCGGCATTTTTCAGTGCTTCTTCAAACGATTTCTTTCCGAGGAAAGCCGCCTGAATTTCCTTCACTTCAGCGTCCTGCCACTCTGCGGTTTTCTGGGATACGGGATAAGGTACGGCGAACTCCAGGCTGTCTACGAACACCTGCAGATCAATAGATGGAATGGACTTCAGCCAGCCGCCCTCCGTTCCTTTGTACGCAGGCATCGAGAAGCCTGATTCGGCGAGTAATTCCTGGCCTTCCTTGCCGGAAAGAATCTGAATCAGCTCCCAGGATTCCTGCTCGACCTTGGTCTTGCCGTTGATGGCCCAGCTGAGTCCATGAACGATTGATGCCTTTTCCTTGCCGGCAGGAAGTTCAGCGACACCGAGTTTGTCGCCGAGAAGCTTGTACAACTCGGGGGAGTTAACCGAAATCCCTGGGAATATAGCGGCCTTGCCGGAGCCGAACAATTGGCGGGACTTCGTTTCAAGCTGCTGCTGGGCGCTTGGGGAATACCCTTTTTCAATCAAGCTCTGCTCCCACTGGAAGGCCGATAGTGCTTCGGGTGTATCGAATCCGGATGATTTCTTATCGTCCGAGATGACGTATCCGCCCGCTTGGGCAATGAAGTTGTAATATCCGATTTGGCTGTCGATCGGTGCGATGAAGCCGTATATGCCGTTAGATTTATCCGTCAGCTTGGCTGCGTTCTCCTCGACGGTTTGCCAGGTCCAGCTTTTGTCGGGATATGGCAGACCTGCTTGGTCAAACAATTCTTTATTGTAAAAAAGTCCAACGGAATCCTGGAAGTAAGGGAGTCCGTGAAGTTTACCCTGATAGGTGTACATATCGACGAGCGCTTCGGTATAAACCGAGGTGTCTAGACCGCTTTGTTCAATTAGGGGGGACAGGTCTTTGATCAGACCGGAGGAGGCATAGGAATGAAAGTTAGGACCGTTCATCCAGTAGACGTCAGGACCGCTGTTACCGGCGAGGCTGGTTTTCAGCTTGGTCCAATAATCGGCCCATGGGGTGTAAGTCACTTTCACTTCAACATTCGGGTGCTTCTCATTGAAAATTTTAATGGACTTGTCCAGCGTGTCCCGCACATTTTCGTCCCATAGAGCGACGCTGATGACTTTCTTGCCGTTTTCTCCTCCAGAGGCATTGCCGCCTCCGCAAGCAGACAGTAACGCGGTGAACACGAATAATACCGAAATCAGGACAGACATTCTTTTTTTCATCAGATAACCCTCCTTGAATTCACATGATTTTTGATCAAGCGTGGTTGGTCGTACGGCTTGTTCGAAGTGAATCGGACCCCATATGCGCCCCCTTTATGTAAGTGATGTAAAAAGCGATAGTTATTCCATAAGTCGAAAAAAGTTAACGTCGATATGCTATCTTTCTTGACAGAACAACCAGCTTCTGTTGCGAAAGATTATATAATCCCCTCCATTATTTTTCAAGATAGCGATTTCAAAACCGTTTAAATTCTTTTTTTCACAATATGAGCGAATTCGCATGAGATCAAAAGCGACTACTTATTTTGGATGATGGAATAAGTTTTTATTCGTTTCTGGAACATGTTATAGTGATTCTATCCTCATTTTTCCGATACAGAAAGTCGCACTATGCGAAGAAACGATAGAGAGGTTGAGCTTGCTTGAACAATATGAAAAAAGGTGACCATAAGCTGATTCAGGCATTAAACCGGTCCATGGTGCTGAACAAGATCCGCACAGAGGGACCCATCTCCAGAATCGATCTGGCCAAAAAAAACAGGCTGAGTCCCTCCACGGTCGCCTCAGCCGTACAGGAGCTCATCAAGGAAGGCTACGTTTCCGAGATTGGAACGGGTTCCTCCAGCGGAGGAAGAAAACCCATTCTGCTTAAATTCAATCCGGATAATCATTATTTGTTCGCTGTAGCGATAACGAATTCGGTCATGATGCTGGCCCGAATGAATCTGGAGGCGAAGGTGCTCCAGAAGGAAACGCATCCTCTAACCGGACTCCAAGGAGAAGCCGTTATCGAACGACTGCTGAGCCGGATGGATGATTTCATGACAGGACAAGAAGACTTGGAGCGGTGTGTCGGGATTTCCGTTACCGTGCCGGGCATTGTGAGTGATAGTCAGGGCATGGTGCGCTATAACACGAAACTTCGCATGACCGATGTTCCGTTGAAACGGATTATGGAAGAGCGCTATGGGCTGCGGACCTGGGTGGAGAACGATATGAATTCCGTTGTACTGGCTGAACGCCGTTTTGGAGATTACACATTTGCGAACCTGATTTATATCTCCATTGGCGACGGGCTTGGTTCCGGTATTTTGATTAACGATCATCTCCTAAGGGGCAAGCATGGCGGTGCTGGCGAATTTGGGCATACGAGCGTAAACCGCAGCGGCATCCGCTGCGAATGCGGCAATGTAGGCTGCTTGGACAGTTACATCAGTTGGATGGCCGTGTATTCGCGAATGATTACGGCAATCGCAACGGGGAGACCGACGCTAATCCAGGAGCTGAGCGGGGGAGATTACAGTAAAATCGTTCCGTCCGTATTCAAGGAAGCTCTTCGCAGAGGGGACAAGCTGGCAAGGGATCTGAATGAGGAAGTGGCGGAGCTTCTGGGAGCAGCCATCGTCAATCTGGTCAATATGTTTAATCCCGAAGCGCTAATCCTGGGCGGGGATATGGCGCATGGAAATCCGAATTTGCTGGAAATGGTTCGCAGCTATATAGACCGGCATGCGCTGCCGATTCTGAAGGAGGACATGGTATTCGGTTTGGCCTCCCTTGGCGAGGAAGACAAGCTAATGGGTGCGGCCTCAGTCCTGCTGCAGGACTTGCTAGGTTTCTCCCTAACGGAATAATGGATTTGACAACGTTTCCACCTGCACGTTATCTTTGGTTAAATGCATATGCGGAAGGGGAGAAGTTGATTGGTGCAGTACATTCTGGCGCTTGATCAAGGAACAACAAGCTCGCGCGCGATTCTGTTCAACAAGGAAGGAGAAATCGTGCACTCGGCTCATAAGGAGTTCCCGCAGTATTTTCCCAAGCCGGGCTGGGTGGAGCAGAATGCCAATGAAATATGGGGCTCCATTCTTGCGGTCATTGCGACCTGCTTATCCGAAGCGGGCGTGAAGGCGGATCAGATTGCCGGAATCGGAATTACGAATCAGCGGGAGACGGCCGTAGTATGGGACCGGAATAGCGGCGAACCGATATACCACGCCATTGTCTGGCAATCCCGCCAGACGGCGGACATCTGCGAGGAGCTGATTGCCGCCGGACATGACGGGATGGTTCGGGAGAAGACCGGACTGTTGATTGATCCTTATTTCTCGGGAACGAAGATCAAATGGATCCTCGATCATGTAGACGGTGCGCGTGAGAGGGCCGAGCGCGGAGACATTATATTGGGGACCATCGATACCTGGCTGATCTGGAAGCTGTCCGGAGGCCAGGCGCACGTGACCGATTATTCCAACGCATCGCGTACGATGCTCTATAACATTCATGAATTGAAATGGGATGAGGAACTCCTGCAGCTCCTAGATATCCCTATGGCCATGCTGCCCGAAGTCAGGCCTTCTTCCGAGATATATTCTAATACCGTTTCCTATCATTTCTTCGGTCGCGAGGTTCCAATTGCCGGAGCAGCCGGCGATCAGCAGGCGGCGCTGTTCGGGCAGACCTGCTTCTCGGAAGGCATGGTGAAGACAACCTACGGAACCGGCAGCTTTATGCTGATGAATACCGGCGACCAGCCGGTAAAATCCGAGCATGGGCTGATCACGACGATCGCCTGGGGACTGGATGGCCGCGTACAGTATGCGCTCGAGGGCAGCGTGTTCGTGGCCGGCTCGGCGATCCAGTGGCTGCGCGACGGGCTTCGGATGTTCCGCGAAGCGAAGGACAGCGAGCCTTATGCGCGCCGGGTCAACTCGACGGAGGGCGTGTACGTGGTGCCGGCTTTTGTTGGACTTGGCAGCCCATACTGGAACAGCGATGTTCGAGGGGCTGTCTTCGGCCTGACACGAGGCACGTCGAAAGAGCATTTCATCCGTGCAACCCTGGAGTCGCTTGCCTATCAAACACGGGATGTTCTATCCGTGATGGAAGAGGATTCGGGTTATAGCATCACATCCCTGCGGGTGGATGGAGGGGCTGTATCCAACACGTTTCTCATGGAATTCCAAAGCGATATTCTGAATGTTCCGGTGGAACGGCCGGACATTACGGAGACAACGGCACTCGGTGCCGCCTACCTGGCGGGGCTCGCTGTCGGCTTCTGGAAGGATCAGGAGGAAATCTGCAGTAAATGGAGCATGGGGCAAAGCTTCAAGCCAACTATGGGGGAAGACGTAAGGGAACAATTATACAGCGGCTGGAAAAAAGCCGTTTATGCGGCAATGGCTTTTCATTAGCATTTTCTATGGTATAATGATCATTAAGTGAATACATGTCTGGAGACTTGGAGAGACCACTAGGCGCGGAATACCTCATGATATGGGGTTTGTTACTGCGTGTTTCGTGGTCTCTTTTTTGCTGCCATTTTTCATTGGAAGGGTAAGGATAGATAAAAACAGGGTAAATCATACTGGGAGGGATTCATTGTGAAGCAGGCACAGTCGTTTTCAAGTTTGGAACGCAGGCATCGATTTCAAGAAATTGCAGAGGCAACCTTTGATCTGATTGTAATCGGCGGCGGTATAACCGGTGCGGGGATTGCGCTGGATGCGGTCACGCGCGGGATGTCGGTTTTATTGGTCGAGATGCAGGATTTTGCCGCAGGAACGAGCAGCCGTTCAACCAAGCTGGTGCATGGCGGACTGCGATACCTGAAGCAGTTTGAAGTCGGCATGGTGGCCGAGGTTGGGAAAGAACGGGCCGTTGTGTATGAGAATGGGCCGCATGTTACCACGCCGGAGTGGATGCTCCTGCCGATACACCGTGGTGGCACCTTTGGGAGGTTCAGCACCTCCATCGGGCTGATGGTGTATGATTTCCTGGCTGGTGTAAAGCGGGGAGAGCGGCGTTCCATGCTGTCTGCATCCGAGACGCTGAAGCGGGAGCCGCTTCTGAAAGAGGAAGGCCTTAAGGGCGGCGGTTATTATGTGGAATACCGGACGGACGATGCCAGGCTGACGCTGGAGGTCATGAAGGAGGCAGCCTCCAGAGGGGCGGTTCTGTTCAATTACGCAAAGGCCGAATCGTTGAATTATGATGCGGATGGACGAATCACCGGCATCACCGTGCGGGATATGCTGGGTGGCGGGACCAAGCCTGTATCCGGAACCAAAATCGTAAATGCGGCAGGGCCCTGGGTGGATCAGGTGCGCGAAATGGATAAGTCCAAGAAGGGGAAAATGCTTCAGCTGACCAAAGGGGTTCATCTGGTCATCGATCAATCCAAGTTCCCGCTGCGTCAAGCGGTGTACTTTGATACACCTGACGGCCGAATGGTGTTTGCTATTCCCCGTGACGGGAAGACCTATGTGGGAACAACCGATACGGTCTACAAGGCTGATCCTGTACGTCCCTTGATCACAGTGGAGGACCGGGATTATATATTGAAAGCCATTCATTACATGTTCCCTGGCGTGAAGCTAAGTCCGGCAGACGTTGAATCGGGATGGGCGGGAGTCCGGCCCCTTATACTGGAGGAAGGCAAAAGCCCGTCCGAAATTTCACGCAAGGATGAAATTTGGGAGTCCCCGTCCGGCCTGATTACCATTGCCGGAGGGAAGCTGACCGGCTATCGCAAAATGGCCGCCACCGTCGTCGATCTGGTTGCAAAACGGATCCAAGAGAATGGCGGGAAAGCGTATGGTGCCTGCGTAACGAAAAATCTGCCGATTTCCGGCGGTCAGGTTGGCGGCTCCGGCCAATTCCCTGATTTTGTCCGCAAGCAGGCGGAGATCGGCGCCACGCAAGGAATTGACCGTAAGCTCGCCGAGCAGTGGGCGCGAATGTACGGCTCCAACGTGTCGGAATTGTTCCGCTTGGCCAAGGAGGGCTCCGAACAGGCGGAAGCAGCGGCGCTTCCGGTATCGGTGCTGGTTCCGCTGATGTATGCGATTCAGCATGAGATGGCAGCAAAGCCGGCCGACTTTTTCATCCGTCGCACGGGTTCCTTGTTATTTCATATCGATTGGACGAGAAAATGGAAAATGCCCGTGATTGATTATATGGCTACCTTACTGGATTGGAGCGAGCAGCAGACCCTCGAATACACGAAGGAACTGGATGAGGAGCTGGTCTCGGCCACACAACCGGCAGCAAGCGAACAATCGGCCCCGGCTCCAATTCCGCAAAACCCTTCTAAAACGAAACTTTCGTCTTAATTGTCATGTGATTTTAAACGGACGAAGTGAGGGGGGAAGGGATGACTCGGGATGACGAGCCCCCCTCAAATATAGAAGTAAAGGCACTGGTATGATAATCTATATACGTTCACACACGAGAGGAGAGATCACCCGATGAACCACAAAGCGTATGAAGGATCATATCACGGAGAGCGCGCGGTTTGGCTTCAGCACGGCCCTTACGAAGCGGCGATATTGCCTGAAATCGGAGGCAATCTCATCGCTTTTAGGGATAACGAAAGCGGTTACCGGTTCCTTCGCGAACCGGAAGCAGACGAAATGGAAGCATTCAAATCCAATCCTGGCGTTCACGGCATTCCTGTTCTCTTTCCGCCTAACCGTTATGAGGACGGCCGGTTTCCATGGAATGGACAAACCTATCAGTTTCCGATCAACGAAGAAGCGACGGGCAATCACCTCCATGGCTTTTTACATACGATCCCTTGGAGCGTCGAGGATTTTGGCAGCAGCGAGGCTGAAAGCTATGTGGTGGTGTCGGTCACCATTGATGAGAATCATCCCGTATATGCCATGCTTCCGCACCAGTTCACGTTCCGGCTTCGCTATACACTGAATCAGGATGGATTGGCCCAGCATGTGTTTATTCGTAATCTGGGTACTAGCAGCATGCCGTGCCTGCTAGCCTTCCATACGGCAATCAACGCTCCGTTTGCACCCGAGAGCACAGCGGATGATTGCGTTGTGAGAATTACCATGGGCGAGCGGTGGGAAATGAGTGAGCGGATGCTGCCGACAGGCAAGTTCCAGACTCAGACGCCAGAAGAAGAGCTGCTTCGGACAAGCGGCGTAAATCCTTATTTCGATTCGATGGACAACCATTACACGGCCGTCCCGCAAAACGGCAGAAACCGCATGGAATTGACGGATACCAAGCTTGGTAAAACGTTCGTTTACGATGTCGGCAACTCGTATAAGCAGTGGATGGTATGGAACAACAAGGCGAGCCGGAAGTTCTTCTGTCCCGAGCCGCAGATTAACCTGGTGAATGCACCGAACGTGGACTTGCCTGCGGACGATATCGGTCTGTTCGGTTTGGCTCCAGGCGAAATTTGGGAAGCAACCTCAAGGCTGTATCTCAAGGATTAGAAGTAAGACTTTTCCCACAAAAAGCGTATGGATTTTGGCACCCGGATACACAGGGCGTTTATCATCCATACGCTTTATATTTTATGAGCCCTTCTTCAACTGCCATTTGAAGAAAAAGACGTTTGTTCCTGTTTACGGCGGCGACTGCGTTTCAAGCCATCCGGAATGGCAAAAAAGGCGATATACATAAGGATAAACAGCGCGAGTGCAATGAGCTCCTCAAAGAGGATGTATATGGGATGCGGTCCCAGCAGGTCCAGCAGCGAAGCGGTGTCCGGCTTGCGCATCAGGAACATATAATTCGAGCCGACAGCGAGGTTGACCAGACCGACAACAACTGCGGATACGTTCAGGAAGACCATCGTCCAGGCGATGGATTTCCAGGTTGGACGGTATCCTCGGACCCATGTCATGTACAATGCCGTCAATAGGATCGCGATATGGACAATGAAGAAATGAAAGAACCGGAAATGTGGGAAAGGGTAACCCAGATTGGGTGTTAATATAGCCTGCAAGGCCCCTCCGATTCCGGCAAAGTAAACCAACGGATATAGACGGCGTTCATCCGTAAGCAGGATGGCGATGGAGAGAAACAGGGTCAAACTGCACAATTCCAATGGAAGCGAAGTGGCGGGGTCCCATATTCCCGTTGACGTATACCAGATATGAAGGGAGGCTTCGGGTAACGAAAGTGCACCAAGCAGCCCCCATCTCACGGTCTTTTGCAGAGAAGGCTTGGAGGCGATGGCGGTCCTAAACAGGTACAATAATAAGCCAAGGGCGATAAACACCAAAATAGCTATCCCATGTTCGATGGAGAAAGCTGTGAAAACTTCCGGATATCTCGGATCAAAATAGGGACCGATGTGTGATCATCCTCTCTATATTCATAAGCCTTTGATTTGATATTACTATAATATGGAGTTTATTAGGGATATATTGCATTATTGGGGCAACAAGGACAGCAATCAAGCCAGCAGCATTACGATTACATTGATTGCCGACTGAAAGCCACGGTTTTAAAGACGGCTTTGCCAGAACATCCCTTCATGGGTTGGGAAGGGCAAACACATAGCACGTGTGCGTGTGCTTTTCTTTTTGTCCAATCGTTGCAGTTGTGTAGTTTAACTGATACAATTGTTTTATGGGACTAGAATATAGACGTACAGCTACAACAGTATCTCTCATTAACTATCATTTTGTTTTCTGCCCTCGTTATCGAAGAAAAGTGTTAGTAAAACAAGTGGAAATTCGATTCAAGGAACTATTAGCTGAAATATGCCATCAGAATAACTGGATTATTGTGGCGATGGAAGTGATGCCCGATCATGTCCACCTGTTCCTGAACTGTCTTCCCACCGATTCTCCATCAGACGTTATGGCAAAAGTGAAAGGAGTGACCTCTCGAATATTAAGGCAGGAGTTTGAGCATCTTGCTCATTTGCCTAGTCTGTGGACACGTTCTTTTTTCGTTAGTACAGCTGGAAACGTATCAAGTGAAACCGTAAAGCGTTATGTTGAAGAACAAAAGAAAAGGGGGTGAACACATGCAAGTTTTAACCGTTAAGATACGCATATTTCCTGATCAACCAGCCATTCTCGGTCAATTGGGAAAGGAGTACATTCGGGTAGTCAATCAACTAACCGAACGGGCTGAACAACTGGGGGCATTTCCGAAAATGACTACAAAAGATGTAGAAACCATTCTTCCGTCTGCCGTTTGTAATCAAGCGATTCGTGATGCCAAAAGTATTTTCAGTAAAATCAAGAAAC